>OZ244794.1:0-3552915 GCA_965219915.1 Rhodothermales bacterium
GCACGTAGCCCGAGTGGGGCATGAAGCGGATCGTCGTACGAATGAATTAGGTAGTGTGCAGCACCTGGGTGCTGCGGGTTTTTGGCGAATACTTCTTCAACAATTGCAGCCGCTCGCATATACAGTCCAAAATCGCGACCATCGTGCGCCAGACCCAAGAGTGAGAGTGCATGGAATGCGGCTGCATCCAGATCATCTGGGTATCTGGCAGAAAGAGCTGCCATCTGCTCTTCAAATGCAAAATCCCGCGTTTTCTTGTCTCCCTCACTGAAAAACAATGCCTCTGCCGCTCGCAGATAGTCCTTCTCCCTTTCAGTATGGGCCTTTGCAAGACGCCCCTGTAGGTCTGGAGCAAGCTCCCGCAGCACGTCCTGTGCCTTCTCTGTACTCTGCTGCATCCAGATCGGATGATTATAGGCCATGGCTTCCCCCCAATAAGCCAATGCGAAATCAGGATCTATTCTGCGTGCCTCCGAGAAAGCCTCGCGGGCATCCTCATACTCAAAACTGTGCAATAAGAGGATCCCGCGGGAGAACATATCCTGTGCCTCGTCTGCACCGGAATTCTCAAACATCGTGCTTCCAAGTCCGGTTACCTGCGCCTTAGCAGGCAGAACAACAAAACACAACAGTGACAAGAATATGATTGAACGTCTATATAGCATGCTTCAAAGTGGGGTTTCAGTCAAGTAAACTCCTCAATGTACTGTATACGACTTCAATTGGCAAATCCTGATCCGTCCACTGCCTGTACGCAGCAGCGGCCTGCTCCACCAACATGGTTAGTCCACCAATCACAGTGGCTCCACGAGATTCGGCATCCTCGAGTAATCGGGTCCGGTTCGGCCGATATACCAAATCATAGACCACTTGACCCGAAGAGAAATCTTCCCGCTGTTCCCAAGGCGTTTCCCTAGTATTCGGGTGCATCCCTACCGGTGTCGAGTTTACGATTAGCTGACTATTGCGAATAAACGCGGCCGCAGACGCGAAATCTGTCACATTTAACTCCCCGTCACCACGAAACCTTGCAAGGTCATTCACTAATTTCTCTGCCTGATCAACCCTTCGTGCCACCACAGTAAGTGGGCGCGGGCGATGATATTTAAGTAAACCGTAAGCGGCAGCGCGCGCTGCGCCACCTGCACCCAGCAAAACCATTGGCTCGCCCTTAATCTCCATCCCCCGCAGTGGAGACAGGAAACCCTCAATGTCCGTGTTGTCACCGTAAAGCATGTCCCCCTTACATACGATCGTATTTACTGCACCTACAGCCTTGGCCCCGCTCGTGAGATTGTCCATATAAGGCAATACCGCCTCCTTGTGGGGAATCGTCACATTCGCTCCGGCAAAACCCAGTGCAGACAGTCCCTGCAAAGCCTGCGGCAAACTATTCGCCAAGACATCTGCCGCTAAGTAGACAAAATTCAATCCTTGGTGTCTTAGTGCGGTATTGTGAATGATGGGCGAAAACGAATGTCTTACTGGATGACCGAGGATGGCGATCATCTTGGTTTTCGCATCGGGAAAGATCATTGTATTGTTTGGGACGATAGATCCAAGCGTTGTCTTAAATTTACGCTCCTAGTAAGTTACTTCACCAAAAGAGAGAATCCGTGGACTGGATTACAAGCCCCGAAGCCCTCGTAGCCCTCGCAACACTTACGCTGTTGGAGGTGGTTCTGGGCATTGATAACATCGTTTTTATTTCCATTCTTTCGTCCAAGCTGCCCGAGAGTCGGCAAGCGCGTGCCCGTTTTCTGGGATTGGCACTCGCGATGTTCGGCCGCATTGTACTATTGTTGTCAATTAGTTGGATCATGCGCCTTGAGGCCACGCTGTTTGAGACACTTGGTCAGGAAATCTCTGGACGAGACCTGATCCTGATTGGCGGAGGGCTTTTCCTGCTAGCCAAAGCGACACATGAAATTCACGACAAACTCGAGATACCCGAATCTTCGCATAAAAAGGTGGTTGTAGCTTCTTTTTCCCATGTGATGATCCAGATCCTGCTTCTGGATATTGTCTTTTCTCTGGACTCTGTGATCACGGCGGTCGGTATGGCCGATCGGGTGGAGATCATGATTATAGCCATAATCATCGCAATTATTGTGATGATGTTTTCGGCCGGCCCAATCTCAGGGTTTATTGAGAAAAACCCAACCATCAAGATTCTCGCGCTGTCTTTCCTGCTTCTAATCGGTATGGCTTTGGTCGCCGAGGGCTTTGAACTGCATATCCCAAAGGGATATCTCTACTTCGCAATCGCTTTCTCACTTCTGGTCGAACTGCTGAATCTTCGCATGCGGCGGAATAAGGCCCCCGTTCAGCTGCAAAGCTCTCGACGCCCCGCAGACTGATCTACATGCTATCAATAATAGCCTTAGCCTTGACGCCAATACATTGCGTTCCTTGCATTGGGGCTCTGTAAGTATATATGTTAAGTCTGACGAGGACTGCGTGTGATGTAGTCTATTCATGGGACGTGATCCTTGCCGGCGCAGCACCCTCTCGAGCTCAATATTCATTGGAACAAATCCCCCTTGAACATGCCGTCAGCCTCGTGAACCAAACCGCCAAAATACAATCGCCTGCCGTGGTGAGTATGCTATTAGTTGCCGCTGGCATGCATGACTTTCTTATTGCCCAGGACGCAATGATCAATGCATGTTCGCATATTGGACTGCGGCTCCGTCAATAGGTCAATCGTGAGCTTGGAGCCCGTTGCCGCTTCAAACCAACCATGTGCTAAATAACAACAATCGGTACCGCAAGACCGGATAAAGGACAATCTGGACCAAGAATTCTGAGTTTCACCGTCGGAACGCAAGGATCACTCCGGGATTCCTCTTGCTAAGCCAATAGTGCCGTAGACCAGGCTTGCACCATCGCCACGCACCAGGCTAGTCAAGTTCCACTGGCGCGACACCTCCCACACGTAACGCTTCTATTCTCCAGCGCATCTCCTCATTGTACCTTTCTGCGCCCGGGAATCCAGACGTGGCGTACTGAATGCGCCCTTCGGGTCCTAGAATGAAATGGGCCGGAATGCCGACCACATGGAAATCCGTGGCACTTCCTTCATCAAACAATACCGTAAATCGATAGTCATTCTCTACAAGGAATTCGCGCGTCAAACTATGGTCATTGTCCGTAGTGATCGCGAGAAATACCACATCGTCGGCTAACGCATATGAGTCTACCATGGAGCTGTAATGCGGAAACTCCTGACGGCACGGCCCACACCACGTGGCCCAATAATTGAGTACGACAACCTTGCCGTGCAACTCCGAGAGACGCCATTGATTGCCTTCGGTGTCAGTTAAACTGAAATCTGGAGCCACCCGGTCAAGGCGGTCGTCTATCAAGCGCTGGCGGGCGGCATCAGCTACCCCAATGCGGACGCTGTCTATCTCGGCGTCCAGCCTTCCCTCACCGCGATTCAACGTCAACGCGAGTCCCTCCACGATTTCACGAATTCTGTCAGCGTTACTTCGAAGTCGCTCGTCTTGGGCATCGTGACCCAAGGCAGCCACCAGTATTTCGTATGCCTCCTCATTGGATCCTTGCTCGGCGAGCAGTTCGCCCAGCGCAGCAAGACGGTCGGAGCGAGGGGCATTGGCAACCAGCTCCCGAAAGACCTCCTCTGCTTCTGCACGACGGTCCAGTCCGACCAGCACCAGGCCGCGACGGCGCTCCATACTCGCAATCCAGTTTTCTCGAGCAACATCGACTTTATCCAGAGACACGCCCGGATAAATCAGACCCGCACGCTTCTCCTTAAGCCCCGCAATAGCTTCATCAACGAACGCCAAGGCTACCTCGTGCCTTACGTCAAAGTTGGTCAATACCCTAGCAATCCTGCTGTATTCACCAGCGCCCGACCACGTCTCCAGTCGTACAAGGTCGCGTGCATTACTGATTATCCGATCGAGTAAATCCTCATCAACCTGCCCGCTCTCCTCATTCTGTCGCTCTGCTTCATCTTCGAGAATGGACTGCTCCTCAGATAAGGCCACACGAAATGCCCCTACGTCACCGGTGTCCCAAGTCGGCAGAAAACGCAGTTTCCATCGCTCAATAATCTCGAGCCGCCGTGCAAACGAGCTGTCCCTTGACATAAAATGATCCATATAAAACACATCGAAATGAATCATATCCCCGTTCATTTCACGCCCCTCAGGTGTCTCATCCAGGCGATTTAGCCACTTGAACTGCTCATCAGCGTCGTTCAAAAGTTCGTTCCCGTAGGCCAAAAAGTACTGGCGGTCGAGATTGGATTCCGTGCCAGCCTCGTCCGATCCACTTTCAGCGGCGCTTGCAACCTCAAGTTCATGCCTCAATTCATCTTCTATCGTCGCGATGGCACTCGCTTCTCCTGAAGAACGGGCAGCCCGCAAACGCGCCCCAATGTGATGAATTCGAAAGACTTGGGAATTGTTGATTCTAATAGCCGAGGCCCCCTCAGATCTCATGGCCAGTGCGTCTAGAATTCGCAGCCATCTCTCTGATTGATTCAATTCACCGACAGCGTCCTCAACGGACTCATAAGGCTTGACGCGATCGGGAAACGACCGAATGGTTTCCTGGCCGAGTTCAATGGTGCGGTCAAGCCAGTCGCGTCGACCTCTCAATTTCCCACCCCAGACGAGCGTATTCAAATAGCCTTCATGCACATATGGGTTATCGGGAGCAAGCGATAAAGCCAACTCAAATGCAGCTATCGCATCCTCATACTGATTGAGTTCCATCAGTAGACGCGCATGACCATAAGCCGCCTCGGCATTGTCGGGATCCTGATTCAAGGCCTCTTCAAATCCGTCGCGTGCAGCCAAGAAGTCGAAAGCTTCGTAGTCTTGGCGTGCGATCTGCAACTGTTCTTCAACACTCGGACCTGATTCCGAGCACGACATGACCGAAACCGCGACAAGAGCTAAAAAGAGACTTAATGCGCAAGACTCACTTACACTTGGTCGCTGCCGGAAAAACGCCATCTCGTATGGTTCATTCGTGGTTGATTGCGAGAAATACCTACCTAGCCGGAATCTGTATGTTCCTAAAGGGAATCACTGTCTGTCGGAAATACATATTTTCAGATTAATAATAAGTTTTCGGCAAACATTCACTAGGGGAGAGACATCTGGTTATCCTACCAAGTGAATACGCGCGTGTAGTAATTGGACAGATATGTTTTCAAACTCGCGAAAAGCACCTCTTCCTCAATTGATTTTTGGCATGAGGCACGGCAGGGTACATTGCACGGCCCCGGTGCCACGGAGGTTGATCTCTTGTTTTCTCGTTAGACCCTACCTAATCTCTCGCCGATTCCAGAAGTGGGGGAGCACCAATCTGGCAACACTTGATTCTGCGACCTTAGAGAGGTACGACCATGAGCGTGGCGTGAACGAATAATTTGCTATAGTCCATGTTCTCTTTCGCCTATGACGGTGGCAGCAGTACAACCACCTTATCGCCCAACTGTGGAATTAGACCATTTTCTTCTGCATTGACCAGAAGACTGGATCCCCGAACGATGAAGAGCAAAATCAAGTCGTGTTGATACCTCACCTGCATCGCTTCATAAGCTTCCGGCGCTGTAACCTCGAAGGTTCGTACTGCTCCCCCGGCTTCGTAACGGCGTTCCAAGTCTTGCGCGGTGTGCGTGGCCCCGAACAAGGGACGTCCCCGCAAATATGTCGGCACACGGAGCTGTGAGGTCTCAGTACGAACAGTGGGAGCAGCGGGCTGATATACCTCTCCACCCTCGAAGACTTCCTTAAAACGAAGTGCGGCAAGCGAATTCGTTTCATCGTTGGAGGTCGCAGCTATGAATCGTTTGATTCCACTCAAATCCAATTCGTCGAAAACCTGTTCTCCCAAAGCATCAGCCGCTACTGCGGGTAATCCCTGCTCGCGTGCCCGCTCAATATTATTCTCGTTAACATCAAGCAAAAGTACGGTCATGCCCTGCTCCTGAACGGCCTTGGCAATGCTTCGCACCCACAAACTGGCCCCCAAAAACAGGATCCCCTGTGGGTTCGAGTCTGCCATCTTGAGCACGCGCGCCAGCGGCTGTAGCGTTAATCCATAAACTGTGACTGTACCAATAATGACCATATAAACAATCGGTACCAACGGTCCCGCAAGATCCGCACCGTAAACTTCCGCGACACGAACCGAGAACAGCGATGCAACAGCAGCAGCTACAATACCACGTGGCGCCAACCACGCAATAAATCCCTTTTCCTTCCAATTAAGTCCAGTATTAAAGCTCGAGAATACGACTGCGATAGGCCGGATAAACAAGATCAGAATACCTAGAAAAATGAAGGCACGCGCATCAAAATAATCCAGTGCATCCAGATCAAGGCGCGCCGACAGAAGAATAAAAAGACAGCCGATCAGGAGCACTTGCAAATCCTCCTTAAACTTGGTAATGCTGCGAACTGTGACGTACTGTTGATTCGCAAGAAATACTCCCATCATAGTCACGGAAAACAGCCCTGATTCCTCGTGAAGTTCATTCGACAGGGCGAACACAAGTATGACAACAGTAAGTGCAAGGGAACTCTGCAAGTAATCAGGCACCAGATGACGCCGTAGCAGAAAGACCATCAGAATAGCTCCCAGGACGCTGATACCTACACTGACAGCTGCCGTAGCCAACAACGCCTCCAGCGAAGGAAGAATCGTGGCAATCATGCCACCACCGCTTTCACCCGGACCATGCTCACGCATAACTATCACAGCTTCAAGCACCAGGACTGCGAAGATCGCACCCACTGGATCAATCGTGATTCCTTCCCATTTTGCAATCGCACTGACGCGTCCCCTCGGTCGAACATGTCTGAGAAGAGGCAACACTACGGTCGGACCGGTAACGGTCAGGATGGCCCCTAACACAGCAGCAATTTCCCAGGGCATCCCCAGGACATAGTGGGCGGCTATAGCTGCAAGCACTCCAGTTATCAGTACACCAATGGTTACCAGGTTCAGTACCACACGACCCACACCCCTTAGTTCGGACAACTTGAGATTTAAGCCCCCTTCAAACAGAATGATGCCAATAGCAAGGGAGACAAAAGCAAAAAGCCAGTCGCCTTGCAAATGTTCAGGCGGGAGTATCCTGGTTACCGGCCCCGCCACAAATCCGAGAATCAGCAAGAGCAGGATTGACGGTACCCTGATACGCCATGCAAGCCACTGCGCACCAATCGCCAATCCAATGACCAAGACGATATGAATCAATATTTCCCCACTCACGAATTCAGATTGTATGGCTCAAAGCGAACAATGCATGTCTACCATCAAACGGGGGCTTTTACACACTCCGTCCGAGAAAGTACGGCGTTTGAAATTCATTTTGGGCACTTGCCGAGTCGCCTGGAAGGCATCATTCCACACAACCGCGCACGATCTCCAAGTACAACAGAGGAAAATTATAACCAAATGACACCCTAGTTGCTGTGCCTTCGGCGCAATTCTGGAAACCGTATCATTGATTGCACTTTGCCGATGGATTTGTGGAGAACTGAATGACGGCTACCCAAAGATAGATTTCCCAGTAAGGGTAATCTGTACCTGATTATCTCTTCAACAATTGGGCTGAAAACTGTCATATACGTAGGTTTAATGCGTAAATTAACGAAAATTGGAAGCGCTTCCATAACCACCATTCAACCTGAGCCATGCAACATATTTCTTTCTTCGACGAGGTCAATAAAATGTTTGACCGTGCTGCAGTGCACACTGACCATGCTCCCGGCTTGCTCACACAGATCAGGTCCTGCAACAGTGTCTACCACGTAAGTTTCCCGCTCGTACGGGACAATGGAGAAATTGATGTAATAAACGCATACCGCGCTGAGCACAGTCACCATATGCAACCTACAAAGGGCGGAATCCGTTATGCCCCCACCGTGAACGCGGATGAGGTCATGGCGCTGGCTTCTCTTATGTCCTATAAATGTGCCATTGTAGATGTCCCCTATGGTGGTGCCAAAGGCGGAATATGCATTGATCGGAGACAATATTCCCAGCCTGAACTGGAACGTATTACACGACGATACACCTTTGAGTTGGCCAAGAAAAATTTTATCGGACCTGGTGTAGATGTGCCCGCACCGGATTATGGCACTTCCGCCACCGAAATGAGCTGGATTTTTGACACCTATCAAACATTAACGGATAACCCGCTTGATGCGCTGGCTGCTGTCACAGGTAAGCCCGTCGGCATGGGGGGAGTTCGCGGACGCGTTGAGGCCACGGGACGAGGGGTCTTCTTTGGCATTCGGGAGGCTTGCTCGGTTGAGGAAGATATGCGCGCGCTGGGACTGGATCCCGGTGTGGAGGGTAAGCGTGTGATTGTACAGGGACTCGGAAATGTCGGCTACCACGCTGCTCATTTCCTGGAGGAAGCCGGTGCAATAATTGTTGGTATCGGCGAATATGACGGCGCACTCTACAATCCGGACGGGATGTCTCTGGAAGATGTAGTGTCGCACCGCAAGGAGACCAGAGCAACGCTCAACTTCCCGGGAGCACAGAACATCGAGAATTCCAAGCAAATACTTGAATTGGACTGCGACATTCTAGTCCCGGCAGCCCTGGAAGCTCAGATTACAAGTGACAACGCGGATCGAATCAAGGCGAAAATCATTGCTGAAGCGGCGAATGGCCCCCTCACTTCCGATGCCGACCAGACATTGGCGGAACGTGGCGTCGTAGTCATCCCCGATGTCTACTTGAATGCAGGAGGAGTCACGGTTTCCTATTTCGAATGGCTCCGCAACCTTTCCCACGTACGGCACGGTCGTATGAGCCGACGACGCGAAGCATACAATGCACTAAGAATCCTTGAAACCGTGCAGGAACTGGTTGATAAGCGCCTAAGTACGGCAACTGCCAATGCACTTGAGTCAACTTTCGCTTTCGGTGCAAGTGAGGCTGACCTCGTTGATTCGGGTCTGGAGGATACAATGGTTAACGCGTACCACGAAATCCATGCCAAAGCACGAAGCCACGACCTTGACCTGCGCACAGGCGCATTTGTGAGCGCAATCGACAAAATTGCTCAGGGCTATCTTCGTATGGGTATCTTTCCTTAGACCCTGTCTGGCCGGGCAGCCGTCTTTCTGTGTGGTTCGTAAAATTTTTGCAGGGCTGCGATATCGCGCTCCATGTCGCCCGTGGGTGCAAATGGGGCTCCGAACCCGACTATGCGGCCGGGGTAATCAAAATAGGCCGGTACGATGACCACCTGTGCGCCTACCGCAATGTGGTAGAATCCCGTTTTCCATCTTTCCACGCGGCTACGTGTGCCTTCAGGAGTGATCGCGAAAATAAGTTGCTCGCTCGTCTCGAATAGCTCGATGGCCCCTTCTACCATCCCATAATGATTACGCCGATCAACCGGCTGCCCTCCGAGTAAGCGAAGCAGGGGACCAAATGGCCATCGAAAGATCGTGTGTTTAGCTATCCAGGTTCCCTTCAGGTCCAAGGCAAACATCACGGCCATAGCCAGGAAAAAGTCCCAGTTCGATGTGTGATAGGCGGCAATAATCACAAATTTTTTTAGGTTCGGCAACGTTCCCTCCACACGCCAACCCAAGGTTTCCAATAGCCACTTGGCAAATCGTGTAATCGCTGGGCGGGATTTGCGTGCCACATCAGGACCAAGCTCTGGGAAGGACATCCTACGAAGGAGCTATTACGCGTGCTCTGACTACCCCATCAATGGCAGCCAACTGATCGAACACCGAGCTACTGATTGGACTACGAATATCAATCACGTTGTAGGCCAGGGCACCGCGCCCCTTATTTACGAGATTATCAATGTTAAGTCCGGCACCTGCAAGCACGGTTGCAAGTTGGCTGATCATTCGGGGTTCGTTTCGATTCACTACCTGTATTCTGTACCCATCTGGATGGGGAGGGAGCGTGACTTCGGGAAAGTTGACTGAATTCTTGACAGTTCCGTTCTCAAGGTAGTTGCATATTTGTTCTGCTGCCATAACTGCACAGTTGTCCTCGGCCTCTGATGTCGATGCACCTAAATGTGGCACTGGAATCACATTGGGATGCTGTGCCAACCGCGTATCCACAAAATCCGTAACGTAGCATGCACAAATGCCTTTATCCAAAGCCTGAAAAAGTGCTTTTTCATTTACCAGCGGACCACGTGCAAAATTTAGAAGGCGCACCCCCGTCTTCATGCGTGCAAAATGAGACGTGCTAATCAGGTCACGCGTCTTCTCATTTAGTGGCACATGTAGCGTAATGTAGTCTGCAGTCTGAATGATCTCATCTAGACCCGTTGCCCGTGTTACTTCCCGACTCAGCCCCCATGCACTGGACACCGAAATAAACGGATCGTAACCCAGCGTCCTCATCCCGAGCGCATTGGCTGCGTTTGCTACGGCGACCCCTATGGCACCAAGACCAATGACCCCTAGTGTCTTGCCCATGATCTCAGGGCCCTTGAAGTTTTTCTTTCCCTTTTCCACTGCAGCGGCAACATCTCCATCGTTCAGGGACCTAGCCCAGTTGATACCATCCACAATCCGCCGGGAGGCCAACAGCATACCACATATTACCAACTCCTTAACACTGTTCGCGTTGGCACCCGGTGTGTTAAAAACGACTATTCCCTGGTCGGAACATGTTTCAATGGGAATATTGTTGACCCCTGCGCCACATCGGGCAATGGCAAGGACAGAGTTCGGAAAAGTGACGCCATGAAGGCTGCGACTTCTCAACAGGATTGCATCCGGCTCTGCTACGTTTTCACCGACAACATATTCAGTTGTGGGAAACCTTTCCAATCCATGAGAAGAAATCGTGTTGAAGGTCCTGACTTTGAACATCAATCAGTAATATGTGGACTTTGTTAGAGGTTGTCAATATTGAATAAAGGGGTGTAACGCACAATCGGTACTACCCTTAAATTGGGCTAACGCTCTGGACTAAACTTATGAACGGACAAGAAACCAGCCGCAAAACTATCTGGTCGTGGGCGCTTTACGACTTTGCTAACTCATCGTTCACCACGTTGACGGTAACATTCATTTATGCAACCTATTTCACACTTGGGATTGCCGAAAACGAAACCGAAGGTACCCGTCAGTGGTCGACGGCGATCGCCATCACCGCCCTCGTTGTCGCCGTGCTGTCACCATACCTTGGTGCACTTGCAGATCGCGGCGGACTGCGAAAACAGTTCCTTGCAACCTCGACGATCATCTGTGTTGCAGGCAGTATATTGCTCTTTTTTCCGCAGGAGGGACAGGTTGGGTTTGCACTAGCGGTATTTGTGATCACGAACATTGCTTTCGAGATGGGCAACGTTTTCTACAATGCCTATCTGCCGGACATCGCTCCCGCTAAACAGATTGGACGAATATCGGGATACGGCTGGGGACTGGGATATCTTGGGGGTTTGCTGTGTCTGGTGGCAGCGCTCTTCGGATTTGTTCAGACGGACACACCGATTTTGGGATTCGGAACGGACAATGGGGAAAATATCCGGGCGACCAATCTTCTCGTGGCCGCTTGGTTTGCACTTTTCTCGCTCCCGATCTTTTTCCTAGTGAAAAACAAAAGCCATCAGCCGCTGCCAGATGTCAGGACGCTTATGGGGCAGGCCAACCAGCAATTGGTTTCTACTTTTCTGGAAATTTCGCGGCGTTTTCGCCAGGTCCTGCGTTTTCTTGTGGCTCGCCTGGTCTACAACGACGGGCTGATCACCGTCTTTGCCTTTGGTGGTATCTACGCCAGCACTACATTCGGTTTCTCCACGGAAAAGGTAATCGTGTTCGGCATTACGCTCAATATAGCCGCCGGGCTGGGTGCACTTGCGTTTGGATACATAGACGATAAACTTGGCGGGCGCACGACGATCATACTCTCTCTTGCGGGATTGATCGGTTTTGGCCTTATTGCGGTCCTTGCGCGCATGGAGATATTGTTTTGGATTGCAGGTCTAGGCGCAGGACTTTTAGCTGGCCCTAATCAATCTGCAAGTCGTTCACTGCTGGGCCGGTTCACACCTGAAGGTAAACGGAATGAGTTTTATGGCTTCTTTGCCCTTTCCGGGAAATTCACCGCCTTCCTCGGACCATTACTCCTGGGGTTGGTAGTACAGGCAACGGGCAGCCAGCGCTGGGGAATGGCTACCGTGATCTTCTTCTTTGCCGCCGGATTGATTCTATTGCTGCGCGTAAACGAAAAAGACGGGATACGCAATGTTCTCGAGCTTGAAGAATAGCAGTCGTCCAATTTCCAAATTGCAAGCCTTTAGCACAGTGATGCAATCTACCTGTATTCGGCCTAAGCCGAGTTCAGAGATACCGTCTGATTCTGTCTTGGCATTCATCCAAAGCCGTGAATGGAGAGCACTTAACGACTGTCAGTGCGAGTGGCATCCAGATCATTAACACGATCAATTTGAGTTACATTCCATTGATCCGTGCTGTATGGCGTATCGAACCATGCATTCAGGATTTCCTCCAGCACCGCAGCACTAGTGGCACGCTGGCTGAGCGCCAGTGCATTTGCATGATTCCATATCCTGGCTCCCTTGGCTGTTTCCGCATCCAGACACAATGCCGCCCGAATGCCTGGCATTTTGTTGGCTACGATTGTGCAACCGGTTCCGGTCCAACACATTACAATAGCCTCTGCAGCTTGACCCTTGAGAACCTGATCAATCGCTTGCTGAGTTACCAATGGCCAATCATGTGCTTCTTCCCCCGCATGCGGACCAAAATAGATCGGTTCATATCCGCGTTTGCGCAGCAAGTCGAGCAGCACATCAACCAGGTGGCCATACTCATCACAGCTCACAGCAATCTTTGTTAACATGACACTTTTTCACTGATGGTTATATCCGAAAACCTTCCCAGCGCCCAGGATATTGCGGCTACACTTGAATCGTGGGCTAAGCTGTCCTTTGCTGAATCGTACGACAATGTAGGGCTTCATGTTGGTTCTGCCAACCGTGTGGTCAGCCGCGCGCTGGTCGCACTGGACCTCACCCCAAGTGTCGTGGAGGAAGCCGTTCAAATGGGAACGTCTATGATTCTGACGCACCATCCATTGCTTTTTCGGGCACCTCAGCGCATCTTGGACAGTGACTTCATCGGTCAGCTCATCCTCAGGCTGGCACGCGAAAACATTACACTCTACAGCATCCATACTAACCTTGACGCGGCCCATGGAGGAGTATCCATTGCATTGGCCGAGATTCTTGGATTAGGTGACATATCATTTCTGCGGCCAGATGCAGACAATAGCTCCGGAATGGGAGCCATTGGCCAACTATCAAGGCCACAAACCCTTGACGCATTTATGGAGCACCTTAGCATCCAACTGAACACCCCGGTGCTGCGCTATGCAGGTAGTACAGACACGCAGGTGAGTACGGTGGCGGTATGCGGAGGTTCGGGCGGCAGCCTGGTCGAAGCAGCTCTGGAGGCTGGCGCGGATGTGTACGTAACGGGCGACCTCAGCTATCACCGGTTTTTTGAGGTTCTTGGTTCTGATGGAGATTCCCGGATGGCACTCGTTGATGCAGGACATTATGAATCAGAAAAACATACAGAGGAACTCCTTTGCGCATGGTTGACCCAACGATTTCCCTCCGTTGATTTTTGTCGTACGAAAGTCTGCACCAGCCCAATACAGTATTACATCCCCTGAACCTGAATCCATCTGGATTCGTTGAAGCGGGCTACCTTTTATTCCGACTTTATGAGTACTACAGAAACGACCATTGGCCACCAGCTGCGTGCGCTCGTCCGGTTGCAGCATATTGATACGCTCATTGATCAAGTGGTGAAAGAGCGAGGAGATTTGCCCGACGAGATCATGGATCTTGAAGATGAGTCTGCAGGACTGACAACCCGAATGGGCAAGATCACGCAGGAGCAGCAGGATATTGAAGTGTCACGTCGTCGCAGCGAGTTTGATATTGAAGACGCGGAAGGCCTAATAAAGAAATATGAAGAGCAACAACTCCAGGTTCGCAACAATCGAGAGTACGACGCGCTCACCAAGGAAATAGAGGCACAGCGCGAGCGTATAGCCGCGGCTGAAAATCTCATTGAGACCACCGCAGGCACTCTCGAAACGAACGGTGCCCTGGTTGAAGAAGCACAGCAGCGCCTCGTTGAACTGGCAGACCTTTTAGAAAAAAAACGTGAGCAACTGAACGAGGTGTTAACAACCACCGAACAGAGAAAAGAGGAGCTGGAAGGGTTGCGTAAGGATGCAGAATCTCAGGTAGACAACCGCTACCTGAGAGCGTATATGAGATTACGAAAACGATACCGGGATGGTCGTGCAGTCGTTATGTTGCAGCGTGGCGCTGCCGGCGGATTTGCAGTCCCGCCACAGCGGCAAGTAGAGATTCGTCAACGTAACCGGATCATCCCGTGCGAGCAAACTGGTCGCATTATCGTGGACAGTGAATTCTACGAGCAAGTGACCAGTGATTTAAGCTAGTATCTTCACCAGAAACGTGTCGGCCGGATCATCGCTCTGCCGTCAGGCAGGGAGGAAAGTCCGAACTCCATAGGGTAGCGTACTTCCTAACGGGAAGGCACCGCGCGAGCGGTGACGGCAAGTGCAACAGAAAGTACACCAGCCGATGAGCCGTAAATGGCTACAGGTGATGGGTGAAATGGTGGGGTAAGAGCCCACCAGCTTCAGGGGCGACCCTGGCGGCTAGGTAAACCCTACGTGGAGCAAGGCCAAACAGCATCGCACGCCTAGGCGATAAGGTGACCCGCCAAACCAGCGATGCGGGTGGGCCGCTTGAGGCCAGTGGCGACACTGGTCCTAGATAGATGATGATCTCCCTCGGTCTGCCGTGCAGCGGCTGCGGCATCGGGGCAGACAGAATTCGGCTTACAGGCCGGCACTCGCCGCCAGGGCGGCCTTCTGACAAGAGGGTCGCCCTGCTACTCTCCGTCCTCCACAGGGGGAGGTGGTGAGGCGTCCTCCACGGGAGGAGGCAGTGCATCGTCCAATGGCGGCGGGGGTACTTCTTCAGGAGCTGGCAGCGTTTGCTGATTTGTCTGTGGTGACTGCTGGAGAACGCTCTCCTGGGAACCACCGTCATCTATAACGAAATTGGTGAGGACACAAAGCACGATGAACACCGTGGCCATGATCCATGTACCTTTCTCGAGCACATCGGGCGCCTGACGAGCCCCCAGTATCTGGGTTGTTGCTCCCCCAGAGGCTATACCTGCCAAACCGCCTCCCTTGCCCGCCTGAAGCAGAATCAGGCCGGTCATAACTACGCCTATGAGCGTGATGACAACAATCAGAAACGTGAACATGTGAGGAAAAACTGATTTGGTCGGGTGCTACTGCCGAATGTATAATCCGTTCCGCATTACCCTGCAAGCATCACCGCGGCTGCACTGCATATGGCTGCGGTTTCGGCGCGAAGATGACGCGGGCCCAACCGAACCAGCGTTGCACCACGCGCTTGAGCAAGTATACGTTCATTTTCAGTAAAGCCCCCTTCGGGCCCGATCAGTATCATTAACGGATCTCGACTCCGGTCTACAAGAGTCATTAAGGGCGTTGGTGCATCGGGGTCCGCAAGAAGTATATCCGGCCCCAGAACCGACTCCAAAGATATTGGCATTTGCAGCTCAGGGAGCCTGCTTCTCTTGCACTGTTTCAGGGCTGCAATCATGACTTGCCTTGCGCGGTCCTTTCGCCACGCTCGAGACTCAGTTCGTTCGGTGATCAGAGGTAGAATGGTGGTCACCCCTAACTCGACTGATTTCTCCAAAAACATCTTGTACCGGCTTCGCTGCTTAAGCAAGGCGAGTCCAATTGTCAGCTTTCGGGTCGGCTCACACGGATTCTCTTGCGTGGCAATGATCCGCCCACGCACTCCTTTTCGGTCACACTGTTCAACTTGTACCTTGACGTAAACGCCTTGACCGTCAACTACGGAAACGAAAGCACCCGAACGCAATCTCAGCACTTTGAATGCGTGATTCGCTTCATCTGGCGGAAACTCCACATATCCGTCCGACAGAAAAAATTCGGGTGGAACAAAGAAAAAACGGTCCATTTTCTCAAAGCCCTAGCGATAACCCAATGTGGGCCCGCACGGCAGATAAATCCTCAGTATTTGAAGCGAACGTCAGGTTTATGATCCCTGCGGCAGTGCTAATCTGGAAACCGACGCCAAACCCGGGATACCACCCGTTGATGGACTGCGACGTCTTATGATCTTGCAGATACCCAAGATCAAAAAAACCGAAACCATAATTAACACGATCAATCAGATATCGATATTCTGTCAGCAACCGTATAACCAGCGATGCACGAAAACGCTGTTCGTCATAACCTCGCAGACTCTGGGCCCCACCTACCCTGAAAAGGTCACTTTCGTCAAGTTGCCGGCTACGCACCAACAATATTTCACCGCCTGTAACAAATAGACTGCGCCTGCGCAGGGGAACATACACACGCCCCCGGACGCTGAGACGGCCCTGACGCAGACTGTTTTGTTCATGGACGGGCTCTTCTATCTCGACGATTTGCTCCGCGTCTTTCGTTCCGCTTTCTGCCAGCATACTCAGCAGATAGCCTCGTGTAGGACTCAACGCATGATCAACCTGCCTGATATGGATTCCACCACCTATGAAAAGTGCATCGGCTATCGGGATTCGCTGCCTTCCCGCTATCACCTCCGTACCCGCGAGACCCGGCCGTGTGATTTCCCGGGCTACACTTGCAAAGATCTGTGTTGAGGAATCGATCCAATAGCCTAACTGCAGTCCATAATCGCGTTTACCATAGGTGGAGTCCTGCTGTAATCCTTCAAAGGAGAGGGCTAAACTCAGAGGTAGCCCCAGCACTAGCGGAGCTTCAGCATTCACCAAGACATGCCCCAGTTGACCGGGGGCCCGGTTCAATGTCAACTCCAGCGTACGCCCTCTACCGAACAAGTTTCTGAGTGCCAGGCTTCCGCTGCCAACCAGAGCCCCTCTGCCTCCTTCTGCCCGCTCATACCCCAATGCCAAATCAAACGCGCCGGGGGGACTTTCCGTGACTGGAACGTGAATTGCGACACTGCTGTCTGTTGCCTGATAGAGCACAGGCGTATCCACGTAACTGAACACGCCTGTGGCATCCAGCTTACGTTGCATATCTGCCGGACTATAATCCTTAAGAACGATTCCAGGTGTCAGCCCGACAACATGCCGTACATAGACCTGGCCCGTTCGCCTAGCCCCTTGTAACACAACACGATCAAGTCGCGCAGGCACGCCCTCCTGCACACGCATAACTACATCATACCGTGCACTGTCAAGGGGAATCAGTGCCTCTATGACGACTTCGGCCAATAAATAGCCCTCCTCTGAGTACGCATCCAGTATTGCTTCCGCCGACCTTGTCAGGATATCCGATGTTATCCAGTCATCCTGTTTCAGGGGGGATTGTATTGTTTTTGAATCAATGCTTTCTATCCCTAGAAAACTGACTTTGCCCACACGTGCACGATCTCCCAGGGATACAAAAAATACCCGGGATTTTGTGTCTTGAGAATCAATGGCGGCATGCAGGTAACCTTCCTGATGTAGCATTCGGATTGCCTGCTGCTCCGGTGTGAGCAAACTTTCAGCAATCTCATCCGGCGACCACGGCCAGACCTCACCGTCAACTACGAGCTGCCATTGGGCATTGGCGTGCAACACCGTCACAAAAACAAACACGCACAGACAAAAACTTCGCAAGTATGCCCTCATGAAGTCTACTGAACAGGTAATCCGCGAGTGAAGTAATATTCGGTGTAACATGTTCACCGATCCTTTTGGATACCCTGATACCTACAGCTGTAACGAAAGAACTCCAGAATAAACTATTGGAGTGGTACGATCTCCATCATCGGAACCTTCCCTGGCGTGATCAAACAGACCTGTACGCGATTTGGCTCTCAGAGGTCATGCTTCAGCAAACCAGGGTTGATCAGGTTTGGACATACTACGAGCAGTTTCTGACAGCTTTTCCGACACTTGAGGTACTTGCTGAAGCAGATCTGGATGACGTTTTGCGTGTTTGGGAGGGACTCGGATATTATGCACGAGCCCGAAATTTGCACGCGGCAGCCCGGAAAGTCGTTGCCTCAGGTCACCTCCCATCAAACTGCAGCGAGTTGCGCTCACTTCCCGGAATTGGTCCGTATACGAGTCGGGCGATTGCGTCCATTGCATTCGGGGAAGCTGTAGCTGCGGTTGACGGAAATGTTCGCCGTGTCCTTTCCCGCCTGTTTGCACATCCCGGAAGCCCAGCTAAATCCATCCAGCAACTCGCTGATACGCTGCTTTGCAGGCCTCGACCCGGGGATCATAATCAGGCAATGATGGAGCTTGGTTCACAAGTGTGTACACCAAAGAATCCCCAATGCACTGTTTGCCCGCTTAAAAATCATTGCCTCTCCTGGTCAGAGGGTACTCCCGAAAGCTATCCGGCTCCAAAGAAAAAAAACCCTATTCCACACCATGATGTAGCCGCAGGAATACTCCGTAATTCTACCGGACAAATACTCATTCAGCAACGCGCTCCGGAAGGTCTTCTTGGCGGTCTCTGGGAGTTGCCGGGCGGCAAAGCGAAGCAAGGTGAATCGGGGCCGGAAACCTGCGCGCGTGAACTGCATGAGGAGCTTGGCGTAGAGGTGATCGTGGGGAATATGGTTGGTAAGGTCCAACATGCGTATACTCACTTCCGTATTACACTTCGAGTGTATGAATGTACGATTGCCAATGGGAAACCGGTGTCAACTGGAGGATTGACAACTGCTTGGGTTAAACCTGATGCATTGCACAGGTTTGCATTCCCAAAAGCCAATCGACGCATCCTGAATCTACTCACAGCTCCATCAACTGAAAGATCATGAACGAAACGCTTCTCTACATCATTCTTGGTGTGCTGTATCTCGTTTTCACGCTGCTGGGTAGAGCTGCCAAAAAGAAACAACAAGAGCAAAAGAAACAGGAGCCTTGGTCGCTTGACGATGTGTTGGGAGACTTTCCAAGTTCATCGCAGGAGCAGCCTCAGTCCAGTGCACCACCTCCCACTCCAAGGCCGGAGCCCATTCCCGTACCCTTTAATTGGTCTGACGAATTCCGTCCTTCCGGCAGTATGGAGTCTGAATACGTCCCCTCCACTGCATCCAAACCCACACAATTGCCCTCGATCAGCCAGGCAAAACCGGCCCAGACTGAACCCATACAACTGAACACTCCAAAGCGGCGTAGTTCAGCTACACCGGCGGCGCGTGCCATTTCGCGGCAGCTAAAGAATTCATCGTCGGCCCAGACAGCAATTCTGCTCAGTGAAATACTCGCCCAACCTAAGGGAGTCCGTAGACCCTACGCAAAGCGTCACACGTGAGAGCAGCAAGCAGCAATGCGATTGTCCGGATCCGTCTCTCGACAAATAGGGACTGTGGTAGCGGCAATAGTTCCTGTTGCTGGATGAATGCCTGTCTTCACGAGTGTGAAAAGTACCTGTCACGTGCTGTGCGACTCCAGGTAAGCCAGATAGGGCACTCGAACTTTGTCCAATTTATGTAACCCCATAGGTTTCACAGATGCGAAATCAAGTCACGTTGGTGCTTATTGCCCTATTGGGGATAGGGTGCCGTCCGGAGAATGATGAGATTCGCGTGGTACGTTCGCGAATGGTGCCGTTTAGTGAGCTGTTTCAACCGGTCGACACCATTAGAGTGGATGCGTCAGTGCTCGTTGGTCATTACACTTTCATTGATATAGACGAAGCCGGAAACTTGCTTATCACTGACGGAGTGAGTCGGATCACTCATTTGTTTTCCGCCACAGGAAGGCACATGAAATCATATTCCGTGCCCGATTGCGTCCCCGACGAAGCGGATTTTCTTCCTTCGAGTTCGCGCTTTTACAGTGGCGGGCGTATCGTGGTGTTTTCCCGTCGCGAGGGAGGTGCAGTATTTGACCGGAGTGGCGATTGCCTGGTTGGAACCAGGATGTGGAATATGTACTCAAAATCCATTTGTACACAGGATGACTCAATTTTCATGCATAAAGATCCTCTTGAAGCAACGTCAGTAAGCGTGTACGATTCAGCACTGGAATATTTGACGGAAATTCCAATCCGCTCGCCTCGGCTTACTATGCTGAACTTAACCACGAATGTGGCGGGGAGATCTATTGAGTGCTTTGACGATGGTGCGCACTATCACTATATCGAGGATATGGATTCGTGGCCGGTGAGAGTAGACAACAGTCGGATTCGATATCAGCCTGATTTCTTCCGGCGGCGGCCAAATGACGTGTCTGGAATTCCGCCTATTGAGCAAATACGCGAGTATCCTATGGGCATAGGCGTATTTGCACTTGACAAATCCACGCGAATGGTGCTGTTTTTTCAACTAGACCGGGAGTGGGCCAGATGGAGCGAAGAATCTGGTCACCTGATTGGGATTAGCGTAGCCAGCAATACAGGACAGTTACCGGGTCGCAGCACGATTTCACATGTGATTCCAAAGTCCGCTGGTAACGGCTATTTATACGCTGAAGGGGAGCACGAGCCATTACCCGACGGCGAGGTTGGGAATCCCATTTTGATTAGATACAGGTTCGAACCGCCTACACCCGATTAAGAATAAGCAATGGAACCTGGTGGTGTACTTCGTATTGTCGTGCCAGAACCTTAATACAACACTACTACGCAAGCAGGATGCTGTCTCTTTGTTTGCTGCTAGAAACAACTCAGCCCTTCTGATTGGCCATGGGACCGCCTGAGGCCGCCGTGACGGTGTTATTGACGCCCTGTGCCACATTCACGGCATAGGGCTCCAGCATTTCACCTTTCACACTGTTTGTACATCACGGTGTCACAATTTTTGCTTACGAACTGTGTGCAGTCGGCGAACTATTAAATCCGCCAAGACTCGCCCCCTAGTCTAGTGTGACGTCGAGAAGTTTGGCCATTATTTCAATGTTGGCATGTCGGCTCCGATCTTTTCGCGCCAGCTCCTGAGGCTTCCATGCAAAAGTTCTGCCTGTTCCGGTAACTGATCTACCAGATTCATGGACTCTCCGGGGTCTTGGCGTAAGTCGTAAAGCTCCAGCAAACCATCCTCAAAGAATTCGATCAGCTTGTAATCTCCGCTGCGTACCGCCCCTGCCGGTGTAGTACGCCATGGCCCAGGGATTCTTCTTGATGCTTCAAGGTATGCCGGAAAATGCCAGTAGAGATTTCGCTCGGTCAGACCGCTGCTCCCAGTAAGAATCGGAACGAGGCTTACTCCGTCTATACTGTGCGCCGGGGGCCCGGCACCTGCTATTTCCAGGAGGGTCGGGTAAAAGTCAATTCCAATCACAGGAGTATTGTCGACTTGGCCAGATGTGATCCTTACTGGCCATTTCACCGCCAACGGGACGCGAATACCTCCCTCATACAACATTCCCTTGTAGCCCCTGAGCGGCAGATTTGACGTAGCCTGGACGGCTCCACCATTATCAGAATAGAAAATAACCAACGTGTTGTCCGTCAACCCTGAAGCGGTAATCCGCCCTAACACGCTCCCCACACTACGATCAACACTCTCAATCATAGCGGCATATGCAGGATTGTTTTGCCCTCCATCAGGTGCCTTGCGCGCATACTTTGCTTTAAGATCTGCCTGTGCCTGAATTGGTGTGTGCACCGCGTAGTGAGACAAATACAGGAAGAATGGTCCTTCCCTATTCTGATCAATGAATGAGGTGGCCTCGTTTGTGAGGCGATCCGTCAAGTATTCACCGTCTGGACCATCAATAAGTTTGGGATTATTGTAAGGCGGAAAGTAACCTCCACGCGGTGATCCACTTCTATATCCGCCCACATTCACATCAAAACCCTGGTCTTCAGGATGAAATCCCGTGTCTCCCAGATGCCATTTTCCGAAATGGCCGGTAGTATAACCTGCATCGCCTAGTGCCTCAGCCAGCGTCGTGTAATGGAGTGGCAGGGTTTCCGTGTTCGGAACAGGAACCATGCGGCGGTCCTCTTCCTTACCCCGACTGGAGGTTCCCACCGTGTAAATCTTATGTCGCGGTGTGTACTGTCCAGTCATCAATGAAGCCCTACTCGGGGCACAATTGGGGGCATTTGCGTAGGCTTGCGAGAAAATGACCCCCTGACTCGCAAGCCGATCTATGTTTGGAGTTTCGTAGTACGAACTGCCGTTGAATCCAACATCCGCCCACCCCAGATCATCAATGTAGAAGAAGACGATATTGGGTTTCTCTGGCTCGCTCCGGTTTTCCTTGATCGGTATTTGTCCGGCGCCACAAAAAACACACAGACCAAGCAAGGTGGCAACGATTTGTGATTTCAAGTACATCTGAAGTCAGCAGAAATATATCTGATATGAGGTTCTAACACGCGATGATACGTGTAGTGCTATCAAGTTGACGGGCCAACTGCCCAACACTTGCCAAAGCTATTGATCTCTCAGAAAACAAACTCTTTATGCTGCGGCAAGTCCCCTTAACCCCGCACATACGGGCCACACGAATTCCACATTCTTCATCCACAATCGCAGGGTTGCAACTTACAGTACGGAGAATCGCTTCCCTGCAATCGGGAGGCGCCATCCAAAGCCTGTGGTCGCCTACCGACCGTGAATCAATCATCCGGACTATAAGCCGACATTTCCACCGTGGTGCTGGCTTTTTCTCAGCCCGCTGTGGCAATCTTCTCCATGGATTACCGGTAGGATATAATGAAAGTCTTTGTCAGTTAATCCATCACCACGTGGATCGGAACGGTAGACCATCATATCTGACAGGAAATATTCAGCACGGAACTGCCGACTGACGAGCATCAAAGAACGACATGCGCAAATTACTTCCGATGATCAAATCACGGGCTCAATCTTGGGAATGAAAAAGAAGTGAATACTGTGGGCCTATATTGCTTATCCACAAGCAACACAAAAACATACCCCCATTTGATTCCACGTCAGCCCAAAAGCTCGGACTCTGGATCTGGACCATGCTTAAATATGGCAGCGCCAATCGCTCCTCCCACCAACCCCATTATGACCCCGAGTAGTAGAGTACCTACTGCCCATCCCCAAGTTATCATGATCTCGGCAAAGGCTAATCCCTGTTCAGCCCCCGGCGTATCGAATGCACCCGAATTCCGCATTACCTCCATCGTTTCTTCGGGGGATGGCAAAACATTGAACAGGACCAGCAACCATCCCAAAGCCAACGCGGCCGCTGCATAAACCAACCCGGCCAACGTACCGATTCCAACACCTTGCTTGGGCCTGAGTGTAAGCTCATTTTCTGAAGTGTAATGCCAAACAGCTATTACACCACTGGTGAGCATCACCACGCAGCCCAGCAGGCCAAATATCATTCCCAGGACCGGGTTTTGATTCACTGGATCGCTGGCACCGGAAAGATTTTGTGCAACTCCAACAACGGTACCGATGACAGCAGCAATAAGTCCACCTACAAGGACGGATTGGGTTTTTGAAGGCATCAGGAATTCTGTTTAATTACGGTTGTACCTAACGAACACTACCTGAACATCAATTCCAGAGCGTTTCAGGCAAATGCAAGATAATAAACGCCGAGATGATATTGATAACGTTTAGCCGTTTCCAATTTATCTGTCGGGACCTATCGCTGGTTCTGAGGTCAACTGGATTTTATGCGAAAACAGACTGCACCACCACGGAATCAACTCACCCGGTGCGTGTGCTGGAACAATACCGGCGGGATACACGTCCATCCAATGAATTAACTAGAGTGGCGTTGAGGGCCTGTACCATGCCATAGCTCTCGCAACCAGGATACCTGCAGCCGCGCCAAAAATGGCACCTGTAATCAGCCTGCTCACTGCAGTGTTTGCCCAAATGCCCACAATTCCCAGTCCCCAATCCAAAGCCAACGGTACAAGAGATGCGACGATAAGAAGAGAAGCATATCGTTGGCCCCGGCCCCGAATTATCAATGCGGCAATCGGTCCAATTGCTAAACCAATCAGTATGCCATAGCAACGGTGACACACTGCCAGTTGTACTCCATGGACATGAGGTGACCGTTCGGCTATCTGATGACAAAGTGGATCAAATCCATACATTAACGCCATTCGGACCGGCTCACCAACCCAGGGAGGCATGCTGGCAAGAACCGCCAAGATCCCCATGAGCAGCATGGAGCCACTCCAACCGGTCCAGCTAATACGGAGACCTTGCGTCATCTTGTGAGAATTAGTGACCACATTTTGCTGCCAATTTCTGTGCAGCCAATCCCAGGATCTGCGATCAATTCCCCGAATCTATCGCGAGGAGGCGTTTACGACCTCGCCTTGGATAGAACTCCAGAACCCTCTTCGTAGGTTCCCTGTGGGTGCACAAGTATCTAATTCTCCGAATTGTCATATCTGTATAGCCACTGACATTTTGGCACCCCGTGACTGCTATTTTTGGCATACCACAACATGGCACATCATTTGCGGAGTCCGCCAAGTGAATGCGCTGCACGCCTCGCCGAGCAAAGGCAGAGTGTGTACTTCGCAGAACAAATACACCGCATTTTTGTTAGCACCCACCAAGGCAGAGTGCTAACAACTGCGAAAACCTTTAAGGTCTAACCATCACTTAACCCATTGCAAATCATGAAAATCCAACCCCTTAGCGATCGCGTGGTCGTGCAGTCACAGGATGCTGAAGAGCAAACTGCAAGCGGCCTCTACATCCCGGACACAGCCAAAGAAAAACCCCAGCGAGGTGTTGTTCTAGCTGTTGGCCCCGGCCGTGTCGAGAACGGAAATAAAATCGCCATGACGGTCAAACCCGGCGATACCGTGCTGTACGGCAAGTACTCAGGAACCGAGGTCACACTCGACGACACCGAGTACATGATTATGCGCGAGAGTGATATTCTCGGCATCATTCAGTAACGAACTACATCAACTCAACCCAAACCCCAAACAAATATCATGGCAAAACAAATCGTTTTCGACGCAGATGCTCGCGGCGCACTCAAGCGCGGTGTAGACCAACTTGCGAGCGCAGTCAAAGTGACGCTTGGCCCCAAGGGTCGCAACGTCATCATCGAGAAAAAATTCGGATCCCCAACCGTCACCAAAGATGGTGTAACAGTAGCCAAAGAAGTTGAGCTGGAAGATAAGCTTGAGAATGTTGGCGCTCAGATGGTCAAGGAGGTTGCCTCCAAAACCAGTGATGTGGCCGGCGATGGCACAACAACAGCAACCGTCCTTGCACAGGCAATCATGACGGCGGGCCTTAAAAACGTCACTGCCGGAGCCAACCCCATGGATCTCAAGCGTGGTATTGACAAGGCCGTTGGCGAGATCGTGTCACATCTCCGCACACAAAGTCGCGATATTGAAGGCCGGAACGAAATTGCTCAAGTTGGTGCGATTAGTGCCAACAACGATGAAGCGATCGGCACACTGATTTCAGATGCTTTTGAGCGCGTTGGCAAAGATGGTGTGATCACTGTTGAGGAAGCCCGAGGAACGGAAACCACACTGGATGTCGTGGAAGGAATGCAGTTCGATCGTGGATACTTGTCACCTTACTTCGTGACAGACCCCGATGACATGGAGACCGTCCTTGAAGATGCTTATCTGCTCATCTTCGACAAGAAAATCTCCGCAATGAAGGATTTACTCCCGATCCTGGAGAAAATTGCACAGACCAGTTCCCCGCTTCTTGTGATCGCCGAGGATGTCGAAGGAGAAGCCCTGGCAACAATGGTGGTCAACAAACTGCGTGGCACGCTCCGTGTAGCCGCAGTAAAAGCCCCTGGCTTCGGGGATCGCAGGAAAGCAATGCTGGAAGATATTGCAATCCTTACGGGTGGTACCGTGATCAGTGAAGAAAAAGGGTATCGGCTGGAGAATGCCGTGCTGGATTATCTGGGTCAGGCCAAGCGCATCGTGATCGACAAAGACAACACCGTCATTGTCGATGGCGCAGGGAAAACAGACCAGATCAAAGCCCGCACGAATCAGATTAGACAGCAGATCGAGACCACCACGAGTGACTACGATCGCGAAAAACTGCAGGAACGTCTGGCGAAACTGAGCGGCGGAGTTGCTGTTCTCAAAATCGGGGCGGCAACCGAACCGGAAATGAAAGAGAAAAAAGCCCGTGTCGAGGATGCGCTGCACGCGACGCGCGCAGCTATTGAAGAAGGCATCGTTCCAGGTGGTGGGGTTGCACTTATCCGGTCAATCAGTTCGCTTGATGGTACCGATACCGACAACGAAGATCAGATGATCGGCGTCAATATTGTGCGCCGCGCCCTCGAAGAACCTCTGCGCCAGATTGCTGCAAACGCTGGAGCTGAGGGTTCTATCGTTGCACAGAAAGTCAAGGAAGGTGAAAATGATTTCGGGTATAATGCGCGTACCGAAGAGTACGAAGCACTAGTGAGCTCTGGCGTCATTGATCCTACCAAAGTCGTGCGTGCTGCCCTGGAAAATGCCTCCTCCGTCAGTGGCCTGCTACTGACCACCGAAGCCGTAGTAGCCGATCGCCCTGAGCCGAAGGGCGCCGCCGGCGGTGGTGAGCACCATGATCATGGTGGCGGTGGAATGGGCGGCATGGGAGGCGGAATGGGCTTCTAAGCTTTCCCCGGGGGGATCGTTTGAACGATCCCCCCGGCCCCTCACTAGCCGGAGCGTATATCGTCCATGTATTGGCGTGCGAGAAGTTCAGCTTCACGCTCGCTGGACGCTTCCGCATAAATACGTACGATCGGCTCGGTGTTTGACTTTCGCGCGTGCACCCAGCCCTCCGGTAAGCTGATCTTTACACCATCTACAGTGGAGATCTCCTTATCTCCATGCGTCGCAGCAAAGCGTGCGAGTGCTTCGTCGGGATGTGCAACCTGGACTTTGTTCTTGGAAATCACATACTGCGGTAACGAGCGCCTGTACTCCGAGAGCGGGATGCCGAGTTCAGCCAGATGCTGGAGCACCATAGCCGCTCCCACGAGTGCATCGCGACCATAATGAAGCTCGGGAACTATAACGCCGCCATTACCTTCTCCGCCAAGGATTGCATCGTGGTGCTGCATCATCTTGACTACATTGATCTCTCCAACCGCGGACCTGTAAACGGGCATGGCGTACCGAGCAGCAACATCATCGATTGCTCGGGAGGAAGACAGATTGGTTACATATGACCCACTGCGCCTGCGCCATAAAAAATCGGCCGCTATGACCTGGGTCAGTTCTTCGCTCACATAGTCCCCGCGATCATCAATCAGTGCCAGTCGGTCGGCATCTGGATCAACAACGAGGCCCAGGTCGGCGCCCGTTTCGCGCACATACTCCATTGTGCCGTGCAGATGCTGCGGCAGAGGCTCGGCAGGATGAGCAAACCGGCCCGTAACATTACCATTGATCAACTTAATATTACCGACCCCCAAACGCTTGAGCAGATGCGGCATTGCCAGCGCACCCACGGAGTTGATGCCGTCAACCACGACCGTATACCGTACGGAAGAAATCGCATCCGGTTGACAGTAGGGCAGATCCAGGATCGCATCTACATGCCGGTCTAGATATTCCCCG
This sequence comes from Rhodothermales bacterium, assembly GCA_965219915.1. Taxonomy (GTDB): domain Bacteria; phylum Bacteroidota; class Rhodothermia; order Rhodothermales; family Bin80; genus Bin80. The sequence goes on from OZ244794.1 coordinate 27,625, forward strand.
GTTCTTGCAACACCCGGGACAACATCTTGGTGCATCGGGGGCTCTGGATGTCTTGCCATAGCCATTACAGCAGCCCCCTCCTCCGGCGACAAAAATTCGCTCTTATGATTTAGCAGCTTCAGTGCATTCCACTCTTCCGGGTTGTGCGAGGCACTGAGTACAATACCTCCTCTGGCTCTTTCGAATAAAACCGCCATAGCAACGGTCGGCGTCGGTGCAAGTCCTGCATCTATGACCTCAATTCCGAGGCTGCGCAGTGTGGACACCACAATTTGCATGCACACCTCGCCGGAAACACGTGCATCGCGGCCCACAACAACCCGCAGAGGAAGATCTTTGGACTGATTCAGACAAAACTGGCCGAAGGCCAGACTATAGCGTACGAGCACCAGTGCATCCAAACCAGCGCCGTAAATTCCTCTGACCCCTGAAATTGATTCAATAAGCATTCGCTTGAGTGTAACCGGACTGAAACAATGGAACAGAGCAGCTATCGATTGGGTTGCCGTGGGTTGCAGTTTTTTTGAGCATGAACTCACCGAATATTACATCTAATCCCCGTGGGCGATACCACTACGCGGCGGGCGGATTGCTTTTATGTCTCCTCCTGGTAAGCTGGGGAGGCGTTGTTACGAGTATTGAAGCCGGCCTAGCTGTTCCAGATTGGCCCAGCTCGTTCGGCTCGTTTGATCCGATTGCAACTGGATACAGTGATCCAGAAAATCCAGATGCCCGTTGGTGGCAGGAAGGACCGGTACTTGCAGAACACGGACACCGACTCTTGGGAGCTCTAGTTGGCCTGTGGATCATAGGACTCGCGCTATGGACCTGGCTGGCAGATTCACGCCGCTGGGTTCGTATCCTGGCAGTATCAGCAACTGGACTTGTGATCCTACAAGGGGTTCTGGGGGGACTTCGCGTAATCTGGACATCCATGGATCTGGCCGTCGTCCATGCTATGGGTGCGCAGCTTTTCTTCTGTGCAGCGGTAATTCTCACAGTTTCCTGTTCGCGTACATGGCTTACGCACAATATAGAAAGTTCGTCAGAGATGCGGCAATTACGTATCTTGGCGGGTTCAACTGCGGTCGCGGTATATATCCAGATCCTGCTCGGTGCTTTACTACGGCATCCAGGAGCGGGAGTGGACCTGACTTTTATTATGGTCCACGCCGCAGGGAGCGTGCTGGTATTGTCTCTTATTATTGTCACCTGTGGACGTATTCGGGAGCACTTTAGTGACAAGCCACTGCTGAACCGTGGAGCTTGGGTTATGTTAACGTGTTTGATTTTGCAGTTGATCTTGGGGATGATTGCTCTTACTACGCTACTCTATGACGCAGGTCAGGGGCAACGAAGCCTCGCCCAGGTTGTGTTTTCGTCCTCACATCTGGTGGTTGGAACTATTCTCATGGGCAGTTGCGCGTGTGTGCTGCTCGGAACTCTGAGACTGCGAAGTGGATAGCAACGTCTTCACATCAGAGGAAGCCGCAGAACTGCGTCTGCTCCGACCCGGTGCAAACCCGGCTTCAGTCCTGCAGGACTATTGGGAACTAGTCAAGCCGGAGATTGCCTTTCTAGTTGTACTCTCGGCCCTTGCGGGCTTCATGCTGGGGGCTGGCGAGAGCATAAATCCATTGTTGCTGGCACTAACCCTTGGAGGAACAGCACTCGCGAGTGCGGGGGGAGGCGTACTCAATCACTACATAGAACGCAATGACGACGCACTTATGCGTCGCACTGCACAACGGCCGCTTCCGTCCGGGCGGATCCGAGCGGGTGCTGCGCTGACCTTCGGACTGGTTCTGATAACAGGTGGGCTGACACTGCTTTGGTGGGTAAACTACATCACACTGCTCTTAGCTGCGTTGACCATCGTACTATACCTTTTTGCCTATACGCCACTTAAGCGTCGCACTACCTACAACACGCTGATTGGGACCATACCCGGGGCGCTACCAGCATTGGGAGGTTATGTGGCGGCAACAGGGACGGTCGGGACCGGTGGCTGGATTCTTTTCTCTATACTCGCCCTTTGGCAGATGCCTCACTTCCTGGCGCTTGCCTGGATGTATCGCAAAGACTACGCACGTGGAGGTCACGCCATGTTTCCTGTCCGGAATCCAGACGGAAGGGCCACGGCCAAGCGAACCCTGGTATACAGTGCATTACTGCTGGGCACCAGCCTGTTGCCTACGATGCTGGACTACACAGGATGGCTTTACCTTATGATCATAATCCCGACTGGAGTCGGATTTATTTTGCCCGCGATCGGCTTTTACCACAAACAAACGCCACGACGTGCACGAAAAATTCTGCTCGCCAGCATCGCATACGTGCCGCTACTCGTAACCGCAATCGCAGCTGATCTCTGGCTGCTGTAACCGGTCACAACACTAGGCCGTAACCCTGCGCCCGTCACCAATTGAATTCACTTAAAGGGTTTCTTAGAAGTGATCGCGCCAACGTTTCTTGCGGCGCAGCTGCTCCGATAGCGAAATACTTCGCCTGTGCACCCTCTTCGGTCTACGCGATACCGTCGCGGATGGACAAACCATCAGCACAACTTCCCTGCTATTCTATCCGGCGCCATACTTCTTCGAGACGGAAGCCACTCGGAAACTCACCTACATGGTACCACAGATCCCCCACAACACGGGCAGAGAAACGTAACTCTTCACCGACCAAAACCTCGCTCGTATGATATTCCAGGTACTCGGTATAGAGCGTATCTCCTTCCAAAGTATACCGGCCACCACCAGCCAGGACCTCCGCACCGTTGGCCGACTGGTAACCCCAGGAAAAATGTGTGGAGTTCAGGATTTTTATTGAGGGAGGAACGTTCAGAGTTACGATCACTGTATCCGGGTAAACAGATCGCTGTGACACTATGCGCCAACTGCCCTCCAAGTGATTCGCCGGTGCCTGCGCAAAGGCAGCGGGGCCCGCCAGAATGGCGACCAAAAATAGAATACTCAGTATGTGTTTCATAATTACACCCATAGTTAGTTATCTCCCAACATAGCACTCAATCCCACCATTGTCAAATTTTGGACGCGTGCGGTGCAAGATAACCCAAAGGAGTTTTATACCAAGGTTCAGGACATTTATAGTATCAAGTCATGTCAGCCATGAGGACGTATTGAGTGGACTAGGCGCAAAAAGGGGGACTTAAGTATCTCAGTGAGCACGCCTCTGGAATTAGCGGAATCTTTGCGAATCTGATGATATACAATCTCGTGTCCCGTTTGGGATGGTAGCCGGCGAGACGACCAATCGCTAAATGGATGTAGAGCCTTTGCAAGACCTGGAGTTTTCCACCAAAAGTAAGGGCTACGAAGCATCAAGAAGAACAGATTTATTCACTCACGTATATAGTTCCCATTGTTAACTACCATATGACCATAACATAATTCCATATACAAAAAACCATTTCTGTATTCCTTACATGGAAGGCCGTTGTTGGTCATATGAGTGCAGGGGAAAATGATCGACAAAAACACCCTACGACGTGGGTTATTTCAATTAACCGAGGGAACTCTCGCCCTCTTGGCCGTTGGATCGACTTCGCGGGTGGGAGAAGCTTAGAAAATTCAGAATCTACCGGCTGAAAATGCCACCCCATCACCCGCCGATATTGTACCACTGATGCCCATCTTAGACGTGAAGCATACCTCTACAGACCTCAAAGCCCTGTCTCCCGCTGGTCTGGAAGAATGGGTCATGGAATTAGGTGAACCGAAATGGCGTGCACGCCAAATCTTGCGCTGGATGTACGCTAAGAAAGCTGTGGATTCTTTCGAGTCCATGCTGAATCTGCCCGCTTCACTTAGAGATACTCTTGCAAAGAGTGCCCGCATGGAACGATTGAAGGTGCAGGCACTCTTCACGGCAAGCGATCAAACGGTAAAAGCACTTATGCAGTTACCCTCAGGGCGCAACGTTGAATCAGTTCTGATCCCATATTTGGATGATCACGGATACCCGATCCGACTGACAGTGTGTGTTTCCAGCCAGGTTGGCTGCGCGATGGGCTGTACGTTCTGCGCGACCGGGAAAATGGGATTCCAGGAAAACCTGACCTGTGGGCAGATTGTAGACCAAGTCACCTACATGCGCAAGGTCGCCTCCGAACGCTTCGACCGGGATATATCCAATGTGGTCTACATGGGAATGGGCGAACCGCTCCTCAACTATAAAGCACTGTTAGCCAGTCTGGAAATCCTGACCCACCCGGAAGGCTGTGGGCTTTCTCCCCGGAGAATCACGGTATCAACCGTCGGTCTTGCGCGTCGCATACGCGACCTGGCAAACGATGCCCCCCGCGTGAACCTGGCCGTTTCGCTTCATGCACCTACGGAATCCAAACGAGCAAGCATTATGCCCATCAGCCGCAACGCCCTCACAGGTCTGAAAGCATTGGAACCAGCCATGCAATACTATACGAGTACAACAGGGCGCCCGTTAACATTTGAGTATTGCCTCTTCAGTGGATTTAATGACTCGATAGAGGACGCAAGTACTCTCGCCCAAATTTGCCACAACGTTCGCGCAAAGGTTAACCTGATTATGTACAACAGCGTGCCTGGAACAGCATTCGAACGTACAAGCGAAAAGCAGCTGGACAAATTTATGGGGCACCTGTCGAAACGTGGAGTAACCGTGACAGTGCGGCGAAGTCGCGGAGCGGATATTGCCGCCGCATGCGGGCAACTCGCTAACCAATCGCAGACATAACTCACGATCGGGACTATTCTGATATGCTTGCACATCCTGCCTGCACATTCCCGGCCGCAGCACTTCCCGCTATCCAACGCGCGTGCAGAATCTGATTCTAGCCAACCTTCAGCGTATCACCTACGATGAAATCCAAGCCCACTTCAACAGGTTGAAGTTCCTCGAACAACCGCACATTACTCCTCCTGTCTCCACACAAAGATGCCCGTGGTATCAACGTACCCGTACCGTCCCTCAAGCGTTACCCAGGCAAGTCCACGGTCGAACGAGGAGGCTTTCTCGTAACGCGGCGGGATTACCATTACTCCCTGGAGATCTATAAAGCCATAGCCCTCACTGGTCAGTACGAGCGCTCGCCCCCCAGAATAATCGTCGGCTCCCAAGTAACTGGGTGAAACTACAACCTCACCGGAACGGTCGATAAAACCCCACAGGCCGTCCTCACTCACACGCGCACGATTCTCTCTGAATGGAAACACCTGCTCATAGTCAAGCGTCAGCACAAAAGTCCCGGCAGAATCAATGAATCCATGCTGCCTGCCCCTTCGAGCAAGCGCCAGCCCCTCGGTGGGATTGCGCATTGCATTGAACATGGGCTCAACTACCCAGGCGCCCGTTGTATCAATAAGACCCCATCGGGTATTGACCCTTACAACCAGAACCTTGCGAACAACTTCCACCGCGGCCAACCCATTCGAGAATGGTAGTGCACGAACATAATTCTCATGTAAGACTGTCTGACCTGCCTTGTTGATGTAACCCCATTTAGGCTCCAGTCCCACCACTGTACCGGGGCGTTCACGAACAGAGGCCAATCCCTCACTGAAATCCAGCGCCGCTGTAAAATATCTATCTGTAATCGGTGTACCCGTCCTGTCAATAAAGCTCCAGTACTGACCAGACTGAACACGCGCAGCCCCATTCGCAAATGGAAAAACAGAAGAAAACTGCGGTTTGATACGTATTGAGTCCTGCGTATCAATGAATCCCCATGCGTAACCGAGTCGCACCGCAGCCAATCCTTCAGACGATACCTGTGCCCCATCATACTTCGGTTCAATGACGCGCTCACCTGCAGCATCAATGAAGCCAAACCGACCATTTTCTATGATCGGGTAGATGGTTTCGGCATCCTGACCATAGACTATGTTGGCTGCTGACAGAAGTCCCGTAAGCAGCACGCATACAACAAACAACCTGTCCCTACGGTACCGAAGCAAATGCATTATCAATTAGGCGAACATTACGAAAGTAAACCGCGACAGCCACAATCACCTCAGTACCTGGCACCAGTTTTTGTACCGGCTGGAGTGTATCACAGGTAACAACTTCTGCATATTGCAGGATTGCAAGGGGTGCCCTGGCAATAACCGTTCTCATTTCCTCCAATACTGTACTTGGACGGTTTTCCCCATTTTCAATCATTCCCGCTGCCGCAGTTACCGCCTTCCAAAGCACATTCGCCTGGCTACGCTCGTCAGAAGTGAGATATGCATTCCGTGAAGAACGGGCGAGACCAGTGGATTCCCGGGCCGTGGGCGCACCTATTACCCTGATATCAATCAATAAATCCCGGGCTAACTTCCGTAGCAACATATACTGCTGTGCATCTTTAAGTCCAAACACGCCGACGTGTGGCTTGCATACTGCAATCAATTTCAGGACCACAGTTAAGACCCCCCTGAAATGCTCCGGCCGGTATTTGCCGCAAAGGTGCTTCGACAGTTCGGGACAGACTACCCAGACACGCTGCACTTCTACGCCATCGGGGTACAACTCCGAAGCTTCAGGAGCAAAAACCACATCAACTCCACCGGTCTCCTCCAGCAGCCTGCAGTCCGTCTCAAAATCCCGCGGATACACCGCGAAGTCTTCGTAGGGGCCAAACTGTGTCGGGTTCACGAAAATCGAAACGATCACAGTGTCTGCTTCGGCTTTTGCGCGCTGCACGAGGGACAGGTGCCCTTCATGCAGATATCCCATCGTAGGAACCAGTGCCAGGGTATGCCCATCCGCACGCTGCCTATCGGCGTACATACGCATCTCCCTTACTGTCGTGATAATTTCCATCGTCTACGCAAAATTAGCCTTAATTTACAGCACCTTAACAATACGGGGGGAAATCCGTTTAATTAGGACTCGTTTCACAATTAGTCTTAGCCACGCATGGGTGATTTTCGGATCGAAAAGGATTCATTAGGTGAGGTTCGTGTACCGGCCGATGCTGTTTACGGGGCTCAGACGCAACGTGCCGTAGACAATTTCCCAATCAGCGGGCAGCGTATGCCCCGTGCCTTCATCCGTGCGCTTGGTCACATCAAACGTGCAGCCGCAATGGCCAATGCGGACACCGGTATGCTGGATCGGTCCGTGGCACAGGCAATTATGAAGGCGGCAGAAGCCGTAATTGCGGGAGATCTAGATGATCAGTTTCCGATTGATGTCTACCAGACAGGGAGTGGCACCTCTAGCAATATGAATGCAAATGAGGTGATTGCACGACTAGCAACCGGAATGCTGGAAGATCAGAGCGTGCACCCGAATGATCAGGTTAATCTCTGTCAGTCCTCAAACGATGTGATCCCGACCTCCATGCAGATAGCTGCTGCGTGTATGATTGAGGATCAGCTCTTACCAGCTCTGCATCGACTGGAGCTTGCACTACAAGAAAAAAGCCGCGCCTTTGACGATATCGTAAAAAGTGCACGCACGCATCTCATGGACGCGACCCCAATAACAATGGGGCAAGAGTTCGGCGGCTATGCCATGCAGATCACACGAGGGATCGGGCGTATCAAAGTCGGCCAAACCGAACTGAGCGAGGTTCCTCTGGGAGGAACCGCGACGGGCTCAGGAATTAACCGGCATCTCGAGTTCCCACAGCGAACGCTGGCCTATGTAAGCGAACACACTGGAGTGACTTTCCGCGAAGCCGAGAATCACTTTGAAGCACAATCCGCACGGGATGCCGTTGTCTCAGCAGCAGGCGCACTCAATACTGTGGCCGTTTCTCTGATGAAGATTGCAAACGACATCCGGATACTCTCGAGCGGACCGACCAGTGGAATAGCAGAAATCGCACTCAAACCACTGCAACCCGGTTCCTCAATAATGCCTGGGAAAGTCAATCCGGTTCTTTGTGAGGCTATGATGATGGTTTGTGCGCGGGTTATGGGGAATCATACAACAATTACCGTTTGCGGGCAACACGGAAACCTTGAGCTCAATGTGATGATGCCGGTAATGGCGGTAACGCTGTTGGAAAGCATTGAGCTGCTTGCGGGTGCAAGCAACGCTTTTGTCGATAAGTGTCTTGCTGGACTAGAGGCCAACCGCGCACGATGCCAGGAGCTGCTGGAACTCAATCCTTCACTTGCAACTGCACTCAACAGTGCTATCGGATATGATATGTCTGCTAAGGTTGCCAAGGAGGCTGCTGCCTCCGGGCGAACCGTACGGGAGGTCGTGCTTGAGATGAATCTACTTGACGAAAAGGCACTTGACGCACTACTTGACGTGCGCAATATGACACAACCAGGAATTCCTGGCAGTCAAGATACTATCGGATAACTTTGGCCCGTTGTTTGCACCGGTTACTTCACGTCACAACATCCTGGTTTCATGAGTAAACCCAAGATTTTTTCAACACTTGCTCTCGTAGCAGTCGTCTTTGTTGCAGGTGTGCTTTTTGCCACCACGGGCGCCAATCTGTTCGATCAGGGGCATCGTATTGGCACAGATACGCAGGCCAGCAACTCGAAAGTCCTGCGCGCCCCCTCAACGGCGGCACGCCTGGAGTGGGAGGAAGCTTTCATAGACGTGGCAGACGCTGTGAATCCTGCCGTAGTACAAATCCGGTCGGCAGAACGGATTGAACGCAGCAGCGCATCCAATGAATGGGAACGGGAAAGAACGCCATTGGAGCGATTTTTCTTCCAAGCCCCCCGGCCAAACGACTTCCCACAAGTTCGTCAAGGCTTGGGCTCAGGTGTCCTGATTCGCTCCGATGGCTATATTGTTACTAATAATCACGTTATTGAGAGCGCAGACAAATTGCAGGTGCTGCTGCACGATGGCCGTACCTTCACCGCTGCAGTCGTTGGCCGAGACGCAAACTCGGACTTGGCTGTGATTAGAATTGAGGAAACGGACCTGCCAACAGTGACACTGGCGCCACCAGACGATGTTCAGGTTGGACAGTGGGTAATGGCCTTCGGGTCACCGTTGGATGCGGCACTGGATAATACCGTAACCGCCGGCATCGTGAGTGCAGTCGGTCGTACCAGTGCACGATTGTCTCTGATCAACCAGTACTCCGACTTTATCCAAACCGACGCCGCCATCAATAGAGGTAATTCAGGTGGACCGCTCGTCAATATGGGCGGGCAACTGATTGGCATAAACTCGGCGATTCTCTCTCCAACAGGCAACAACGCCGGGATTGGGTTTGCAATCCCGGTCTCCATCGTTGATAATGTCGCAATGCAACTCATCGAAAAAGGTCGTGTCGACCGTGGATTCCTGGGAATTAATTTTGATCGAGTTTCACTGTCCCTGTCGAATGCCTTGGATGCCCCTCCGGGGTCCGCACAGGTTAGTCACGTGATCGAAAACAGTGCCGCCGATAAGGCCGGCGTCAGGACAGGAGATATCATTGCTGGAATCGACGGGGTGGAATTAGAGGACTATCTGCTCCTTCGCACAACTATCGGCAATAAAGCACCTGGAGATCGGGTACTCCTTGATATTATTCGAGACAATAATCGCATACAACTTGAAGTTGAACTGGGCGAATTACCTGACCAAGGTTTGCAAAACAGAGGTTCCGATGACCGTCAAGAGGAAGATCAGGATTACCTTGATGAGCTTGGGTTACGGCTGCGCAACTTGGACCGCGAAGACCGCGAATTACTGCGGGAACGCCTCAGCGCATCCGAGGAGATCCGAGGAGTTTGGGTTCAGTCTATTGACCCGAGCAGCTCGGCGTACGACGAATCAGACCTGAGGGCCAATGATATCATCGTTGAAATAAACCGCGAACCGGTTAGTGATCGTAGTGATTTCAGGCGCATTTACAGGAGCATCGCTCCGGGAGATGTCTTCCTGGTCAAGGTTTTGCGCCTTCGAGGCCCCATTGAGACAGACGGCGAATTTCTTCCTTTGATGACCGCTCTTACCAAACCTGAGTGAGTTGCAACACTAGAGGGGCCGTTGATGCGGCCCCTGAATGTTGTAACCATATCAATCTATATGGCCCCGGATGTTGTGCACATCAATCTGAGCGGTGGACGGTCCTATGCCGTCCATTTTGCTCCATTTCAGGCAGTCCCCCGGCTACTTGCTGCTGCCGGGCTACGCAAAGGCTCCTGCTTCATTGTAGCTGATTCCAATGTGGCAGACCTCTATCTGGAAAAACTTAGGGGCTACCTTTTACAAGCCGGGTGGAGCCCAATTCCTGGACTGATTCTACCTGCAGGTGAAAGGTCCAAGGCACCCGAACTGCTTCAACAGATCTATGATCATGCTTTGGGAGCAGGTATTGATCGGCAGACCCCCGTCCTTGCGCTGGGGGGAGGCGTAATCGGTGATCTGGCCGGTTATGCTGCGGCAACCCTGCTTCGTGGCCTGCCGCTCGTGCACCTGCCAACATCGCTTATCGCCCAAGTTGATAGTTCAATAGGTGGGAAGACCGGAATCAATCATTCCCTGGGTAAGAACCTGATCGGTGCCTTTTATCAGCCCAAACTAGTTTGCACTGACCTGGACGCACTACATAGTCTCCCCGAACTTGAGTGGACGAGCGGGCTCGCAGAGGTAGTCAAGCACGGCCTGATTGCAGACGCAGATTTCGCACACGAGCTGTCCGCCAACTGGGACCGTATCCTTCGCCGGGATCAGGATACAGTTCGACATATGGTCATGCAGGCTGCAGCCATAAAGGCCAAGATCGTCAGCGAAGATGAACGCGAAACCTCACTACGGGCGATCCTGAACTTCGGACACACCTTTGGTCACGCAATTGAGCGTATTGCGGGCTACGGACAATTCACACACGGAGAGGCTGTAGCCGTAGGAATGCGCGCTGCGCTAAAGGTATCCGCCCTCCTCAACCCAGATCTGCCATACGCCACCATAGATTCCCTCCTGAAACGACTCCCTGTGAGAAATTCAGTCAAGAACCTTGATCCAAAAACACTCACCCGCACCATGTATTTTGACAAAAAGGTGCAGGCGGGGCGTTTGCATTTGGTGCTGTTACGCAGAATTGGCAGTGCATATGTTACGGACAAGGTCACCGAAGAGCAAATATCAGCGGGCTGGGACTGTGCCCGGAATGCCTAGATGTGACTATGAATGTTGAGAAACCAATTGCGCTGGACTCTGGGAAAAGTGGGAGAGACTACAGTGAAACCACCTATCTAGATTCCTTAGAGCGGCAAGCGGAATGGTTGCGTAGAGGTGCCGGGCAAAAGGCGGACTCAGTAGAACAACTTCTCCGCCGGAATAGGATAAAGCCCGAGTCTGTTTTGGAACTCGGTTGTGGTACTGGCGCCGTCATCGGAGAGTTGCAACGAAGAGGATTAGCCCAGCACTACTATGGGATTGATTATTCAGCAACGGCGATAACCTATCTGAAGACCGCTTTCCCAAATATCCAATGCGCGGTAGCAGACGTGATGGAACCCGCCAATGTATTTGACGAAAACTCATTTGATGTTGTTATCTGTAGCCACATTATTGAGCATCTTGAGGACCCTTCGTTGTTTTTGCAAGCCATCGGTCGACAGTTCCAATTTGATTACCTAGTAGCGGAAGTACCCTTGGAAGATCTGTTCTTCGGACGAGTTAAAGCTCTCTTGAAGGATCGCAGCAAAAACCCGGCAGGGCATGTGCAGTTTTTTACGCGCCGCAGCTTTCTTGCACTTTTCACGGCCATACAGAACACAATTGTTGATGAGCGAGTCTATGCGCCGTGCTTCGACAAGGAAACACTGCAGTTTGCGTACGGCGAAAAGGGTCCCTTGCGCTACTTCGGCAAAGTACTGACGGAGTATTATTTGCCGACACATACATCTCGCCTGTGGACTAGGTGGTATCATGCCCACTACGCGGTGCTTTGCCAAAATCATTAGGGCGGAACGGCGCGGCGCCACGAAGCCGCCGGAGTACTATGCGGCGGGTCTCCTAATCGAATGCTATTATTCCGGATTCGGAATTGAGATCTGTGCGGGGTCGTGAAGGCTTTCCGTGAATATGCCTGACAAACATACAACCAGTAATCCAGTCACCTGAAACCCCTCTATTGTTCCGCACTGAACAGATTTAGAATCTCGGCGACGGATATATTGCCTACCATTTGACTAAGTCTGGCATCGTGTATCGGAGCAATTGCCTCATTGAAGCGTCGCTTTTCGCCTTCTGAAAGATCAATGAAATGGACGCCAGCTTCCCTCGCCATCCGAAGGCCATCAGCACCAGAGCGATCGAAGGCCTCTGCCCCGGCCATCGAGAACGAGTGGTCAGCTACCTCATCTATCCACCTTTGCTCTTCCAGGGAAAGTGCCTCGTACACTTCCTGATTCATTAGCAGAGCAAATGGAAGTCCAGACAAAGGAAGCCAGGTTGTCAAGTAATTAGTCGGCTCATGAAGTTGAAATGCTTCAATCCCCGAAGGTGAGACGGCCACGCCGTCAATAACACCTGTTGTCAGACTCTGGTGGAGGACCGTACCGGACTGCATGATGGCGCTAGCACCGAGGGCTTCAATGAATGGGATGGCGCTCCGGGTTGAGACCCTGATCTTGAGTCCATGCATGTCCTCCAGCGCCCGAACTGGTTTGTCCCGAGTGAGGAGTATTGGCGCATCATTGGACCAAAGTCCCAAAACCTTCGCTTCGTATTCCTCTTCGAGAACCAACCGGGCACGCTGCAAGGCCTCAGTGCATTCAATTGCGGTCTTGCAGACGCCCGGAAAACTGATGAGATCGGTTTTTGGAAAGAGATCAGCAGTATAGGCGGGGACGACCAGGGCAATATCGGATACGCCGCTGAGCAGAATTGAGTACTGCGCTGGTGCCGACGAGTTCAAGGCCCCGGCGGGATACTGCCGGACAGTCAATTTTCCGTCCGAAAGCCTCTCCAGTTGGTGCGACAGCGGCGTGAACATGCCATCGTTTAATACGTGACCTGTCGACAAAAAATGCGCCAGTGATAATTCTCTGGTCTCAGATTTTTTTCCACATCCTACTGCAAACGCCAGAACAAACACCAGAATAACCCCGTGCTTCATACCTGTTACCGTAGTGTCGTTATGGGCTATCAGAGGACGTAGCAGAAACATGCAGTGTCAATATATCCATGTCATGAAACTGTTGATGTCTGACCGAAGTGGCCAAGTGTCTCAAGAGACGGAGGGAGACATCGTGCTCTATTTGAGTTACCTCAACACGATCATCAATCCACTCCAACTGATCCTGAAGATTTAGTTCGTCATTGCTCGCCGCACCAACCCTGAATTCCAGGATGGCATGGTTATCCTTCTTGCTTGCTGTCAGACGTAGTTCTTGCCTCTCATCGCCGCGAGTTGCGTCTGACCCGTCCAATTCCCCCCTTGACTGCAAAAGCGTAAGCAATGCCTCTTCTGTTGCGGCTTCCATTCGCTCCAGTATTGAGTTCAATCCTCTACTAGCTGCGAACTTCCTAAGAAATTCTTGGATTCGCGGCAGGTCAGCCATATCAAGCTTGCCTCGGATTCGACTCTTCCGCCTTGCGGTCAGTGCGGTGAGTAGAAATGCCACGAGCCCTCCAGTAGTCAAACCATTACTCAAGAGTCCGCCTGCTAAGTCCGAGATATAGCCGGAAAAAACCAAATCGAATTCAGATGCGATACCAACCCAAAACGACACGCCCGCGATTAAACCATTACGCGGGCTTACGTCCATACTTCTTACGACTTCACGCAATCCAACCGCAAACAGGCTGGCCATGACCACCGTGATTGCAGCAGCAACAACCGATGCGGGAATTGCCAGGATGATAGCAAGTGCCTTGGGCAAGAAGGCCAGAGTCAAAAGGACCAATCCAGCGGCAAAAGCGGTACTTCGTGCTGCGACTCCAGTAATTTCGACAGCTGCCACGGCCCCAGCATGAGGTGTATTGGGCATCGTTCCCGCGAGGCCTGCAAACAGATTCCCGACCCCTTCCGCGGTTACTGCTCTTTGTACCGCTCGGTAATTCACCGCTTGGGTACGGCGCGTCGCTACACGCTGAGCGGAGACCACAAGGGCAATTGACTTGGTTGAACCGACCAATGCCACAAAGAGAAAAGCGGGCAGTAGGGCCCAAAAGGAGGCATCAAAATGAAGGTTCAATCCAGGGGGAGATTCCGAGGGGATGCCAATCCAGCCAGCGTCGGCCACGCGTCCGACATCGTAGATCCCAAAGTATGCACTAACCAGAGAACCGATAACGATACCGGCGGCAGGTGCCCACAGTCGCAAGATCCCACGCCCCCTGAGCACCATTATCAAGATGACGCAGATTGTGATGCCTGCACTCAGTGGCCCCATGTATGCAGGGGTTCCTGTTGGCACCTCGTTTAGCATATCAAAGAGAACCGGCATCACGGTGACGGGGAGGAGCATAATCATGGTTCCCGTGATGACAGGAGTGAGAATTCTACGCAATAGCGAGAGACGCATAGAAAGCACTACTTGGGCGAGGGCCGTGATGACCACCAGTGTAGCGAGCAGCCCCGCTCCGCCCCGTAGCAAAGCCTCCGCGCAAACGGCAATAAAGATTGCCGAACTCACATGGGTCAAAGCATATCCCGAACCGATCCGACCCACCCGCATGCTCTGCAGGATCGCGGAAATTCCACACGCCAAAACCGAGGCAAACACCGCCCACGAGATGAGTTCGTCTGCATCTCCTGCTCGAAACACAATCGTTGGTAGCAGCACCACCCCGTTTATGGCCAGGGCAGCCAGCTGTATGCCTAGACCCAACGCGAGTGTCTTGGGAATCGGGTCGTCAGGTTCATAGTATAGCTTCCCCCCGGATCCAGGCTGCGAGTGCTTCATTCAGATTCCCCACATAGACAAGATTGACGCGTTCCTTACCTTCATCCGTACATGGCATTCGGCAAAAAGGTCGCAAGACTGGGCATCAGTGCAATCAGGATCAACGCTATGCCCATCGCAAGCCAAAATGGAATAATACCGCGAAACATCGTGTGCACTGGTACATCGGGGGCAACGCCCTTAACTACAAAGATATTCAACCCAACCGGAGGCGATATCAAACCCATTTCGAGGGTAATGACAATCATGATGCCAAACCAGATCATATCAACTCCTAAGGACTCAAGAATCGGCTGAACTAAGGGTACGGTCAGTACGAGCATAGCAAAACCATCAAGAAAAGTGCCCAGTGCAACGAACATCAACAAAACAATTGCGGCTATCTGGGCACCCGAGAATCCCTGCTCTGCGACCCATTCAGATGCAACGAATGCGATTCCGGTAAATCCAAGGAACACCTTAAATACGAACGCGCCTAACAAAACGAGGAAGGCGGTACCGCTCGCTTTGAGCGTTGTATGGACTGTTTCGGTCAGGGTCTTCCTATTCAATCTACGCCGCCCCAACGCAACGATCAGTGCAAGCAGCGCTCCTACTCCCGCCGCCTCAACCGCAGAAAAGATGCCGGCATAAATACCGCCGATAGTTACGATGACGATGCCGAGAACCCACAATGCTCTCGCAGTAATTCTAAGGCTTTCCCGCCACGGAATCGACGCCCTGACCCGTGGAGCTTTGTGTGGATTCAGACGGACGACAAGCCAGACTATAAAAACAAAGAGAAACGTGAGCAGTATTCCAGGTATCACCCCAGCCACAAACAGACGCCCAATACTTTCTTCGGTAATGATCCCATAAATGACGAGTCCTGCGGACGGTGGAATCAGTATGCCAAGTGTTCCCCCGGCAGCAATAGCACCGGTAGCTAACGAATCATCGTACTTGTACCGTTGCATCTCTGGAAGAGACACGCGCCCCATGGTCATAGCCGCCGCTAAGGACGACCCCGAAAGAGCCGAGAATCCGGCACATGCGACGATTGAAGCAGCTGCAAGACTGCCTCGAATACGTCCAAACCATGTATGGGCAGCTCGGTAGATGTCCTGGCTCATCCCAGAAACGACGGCCAGATTCCCCATTAATATGAACAGCGGAAGTATCGTGAGGGGGTATCGGGAAGCGACCGCGAATATTTCTCCAGCTACGACCGGTACTGCGGCAGTAGGGCGAATCAGGACGATTCCGGCAGCTCCCACTATTAGCATCGCCAGCCCTGCGGGCATTCGAATGAAGAGTAAGACGAGCAAGGCGCCGAAAGCCACCAGAGTAATCCCTATGCTGTCAATCATTCGGGCGGCTCATTTGGATCCTCGGTATTCCACGAAGCGAGCCCAAGGGCTGCCTGGGATAAAAGCAATAATCCGTAGACAGCAAGCGATGCTCCTAAAATAAAATAGAATGGTGGATGAGGGATTGAAACGCTGCTGGTAACAGCACCACAGGAAAGGCCGCAACTACCATGAACAAAAAGGGCAAACACAGCCATTGCTGTCACTCCGACGCCAAGTAGTCGTGCGATCACATCAGTGATTCTGGTTATTGGCCGGCCCCAAATGCGCGCGATCAAATTCATGCAAACGTGAGTCCCCTCCCCTGCACCATAAGCAATCGCCGCTGACACTACGACCGTAAGCGACATCGTAGAGAGATCCTCAGCCCAGATGAGCGAATCATTGAGCACGTAGCGCCAGAAGACCTCCGCCACTGTGACTCCCAAAAGCACCGTGAGCGCGATACCACCTACTACCCCGAACCCCACAATCGGAACCCGGCAATACCTTTCCACTCGCATAATGCGGGAAATGTGGCTTTCGAAAATTTTCATGTTTATTGTCGTAACGGTTCAGCTAACATCCTCGTCTCAAGAACCAGATACCGCTGCAACCCAGGCCGAAAAACTGACCACAACTCAGGGTGCGGGTCGTCAACCCGCGATCTTGATGCACTTTTGATTGCCACAATTACCACCAGTTATAGTGGCCCGAGCCAAGAAAACAAGTGACAAATCACGAAGACTTTCGTCCGTCACGTAAATCCAACTCTGACTTGCATCCCAGTTTGACTGTATAAGGATGTCAACCAGCGCCGAACTACTTCAGTGACTACACGCTCAGGTGACTGCTCCGCGCCCGGAAAGACAAGGCTTCCTGTTTATCCCATGAAATTCATTTCGATATGCTTGACACCCTTCGTCCGGTCTATCCACATTTGTATGCGTAATTAATTTTGGGTGAATCCAAGTTAATAATAATTCATCTCAAGTGGCTTTAGAGATTCGGTGATGCGGTACCCTGGGATATTGAATGACCATCGTAAGAAGGTGTCTTGGTGCCATCTGGGCTGGATTCCAATGCAAGTTTATTGTTCACTGTCGGGATCTTTATCCGCAATGTTCGTAGCAGAACACTTTCGTCAAACTGCTTTTCAATTAAAGAAGGACAAGCGCAGAACTTTCATCTCCTGTATTTGTCCCAATAGAAGGACAAATTAACAGAATACTATGGGGATTAACAGACTAAGCATCCTTGTACTGATCTTGCTTCTGCCAACAAGTCTCGCTTCGGCACAGTCGGTCATTTCAGGGCGCGTCTCCAACGAATTTGGGGAAGCATTGCGTAGTGCCAATATTTTAATTGAATCGCTATCGATTGGTACATCCACGGATTTTGAGGGAAACTACAGCCTCGAGGTTCCATCAACTCACTTGGGACAAACACTGCAACTGACGGCCCGATTTGTCGGCTATGTGACTCAAACCCGCGAAATCGTTGTGGAGGAAGGAGTGATCACAGAAGACTTTGTACTTACAGCCGATCTTCTTCAGCTTGACGATCTGGTGGTCATGTCTAGAAACAGGGAAGAGTTACTCCAGGATGTTCCGCTGGCGGTTTCGGCTTTCTCAGGTAGAAATTTAGAATCGCGGCAGATCGAATCGACAGACCGCCTCGGACAGATTATACCCAATGTTACCTTCAATCATTCTGGCTCTTTGGCGGGAACGAAATCTGCGGCACAGGTCTATATTCGCGGTGTAGGGCAGCGCGACTACCTGCCGGTAACAGATCCGGGAGTTGCAATTTATGTTGACGGCATATACATGCCTCGCACCGTAGGAGCAGTACTGGACCTTGTTAATCTGGAGCGTATTGAGGTATTGCGGGGCCCGCAGGGGACTCTTTTCGGGCGCAATGCTGTGGGTGGTGCTATATCCATACACTCCAGAAGACCTGATGCAGAAGCTCAAAAAAGCATCCGAGCACAGTTTGGTGACGACCGTTTGATCCATCTGACCGCGTCGGCAAACGGTGCACTGAAAGATGGACTATTTGGAGATGTTACGCTTGCCCTTAGAAATCGAGAAGGATACGTGACGCGTGTCCACGATGGGCTTGATATGGGAAACGATAACTTAATTGCAGCCCGTAGCTCGATCGTTTGGCATGCATCAAACACCTTGGAGGTCTTCGCTACCGGCGACTATTCTCGCAGGCGAGAGAATGGAGCACCGACCGTCAACGGCGGCCTGAATGATAAGCAAGCGTTTGCTACGTTTGGCAATGCCGTGTTGCCAAGTTGCACCGCAATCAGGATCAATCCCAACTTCCCCGAGAGCGGCCCGCCATCTTTTCCTCCGCCTGGAAATGGTGCAAATGGTGCTGAGGGCTGCTATGGGCCCGACAGCTTTGCCGGAGAGTATATCTCGGAAGGTACTTTCCCTGTTTTTGCCAACGTTGATGCTTGGGGGGCTAGTGCTCGGATCTCTTGGTTGATTGGCAACCAAATTACGGTTCTGTCTCTAACCGGCTACAGGGGGTTAGACATGGTGATTTCCCGCGATGCCGACAACACGCCGGCCAATGTCTTGCAAAACGAGAATGTAGTCGAGTCCAGTCAGCTAAGCCAGGAATTAAGATTTAGTGGTATTGGCCTTAGCAATCGTATGTACTGGCAAACCGGTCTTTATTTCGCCAACGAGTTAGGGTTTTCGCGAACCTCACTGGTGATTCCGACCGGATCCTTTGACAGTAACTGGGATCTAGGCTACACTTCAATAGCCGGGTTTGCTCAGGCCACAACCAACGTGATCGGAGGGCTCTCTTTGACAGCCGGTGCACGCTACACCAGAGACCACAAGTCCGTGACACCGGATGTCTTCGCATTGGGCGATGCATCTCAAGGCAGGCGGAGTATCCATGAACCTACATGGCCCTTGGCTAAGGGAACCTATCGTCCGATCACCGGGCCAATGAACCCTGGAGATCGCATGCTCCCTAACAGGAAGTTTAACAGAGAATTCGATGCGCTGACCGTTATGACTAACCTCGCATATGAATTTAGCGATAACATGATGACCTATGTCAGCTTCACTGAGGGATTTAAGAGCGGCGGCTTTGATGCCCGAGTCCCGACTCCCCCACCTGGCTTTGAGGCTAATTCACCGGATGCCGCTCCGACCGACTATGAGCCTGAAACGCTTGCCAGTTATGAAATCGGTCTTAAGTCAAATACGAGCGATGGTCGTCTCAAACTGAACTTGACCCTTTTCCGTGCTGAATACGAGGACGTACAGGTCATAATCCGTCAGTCAATCAACCCCATCACGGTTAACGGAGGATCGGCCAATCTGCAGGGTATAGAATTGGAAGGAGCATGGGTACCTGTTGACGAGTGGAATCTCGTGGCTAATCTGGGGTTTCTGGATGCGGAATACGATGAACTGAGCACGGACGTTCTTGAAAGCAACACCCCAGTTCTACCAGGCTTCAGGCTACCAAAAACCCCACGCTCTAATCATTCGCTTGAAATTGGAAGAAAGTTTGATATTCGAAGTGTGACCGTTATCCCAAAGATCCATTGGACATATATGGCATCGCAATACCACGACGCAGTGAATACTCCCCAACTATTTCAGGAAGGATATCATCTGCTTAACGCTTCAATCAGTTTTGCAACTGCAGATGACAAATGGGAGATAATGACCGCATTCCGAAATCTAACGGACGAGCGCTACCTATTGACGGGAACCTCCGCCTGGGGCACGGCAGCGGCTTATATTGAACACGTATACGGAAGGCCGTTTGAATGGTCCGTATCAGCGAAGAGACGTTGGTAAAAGAGTAGAGGCGTGTCAGCAATGACCAAGTCAGTTTGTAGGGTGGCCGAGCCGCTTCGCCGTAGCCATTCGATTTGGCAGATATACAATGAAGTCTTTCACCAAGCCTGCCACAAGTACATCAGGTAGACATGAATCCTGACTTCGACAGGTACGAGCTGACTCGGGGGTCGTGAAGGGGCATTTTTGGCCATTTTCGGGTGATTTCGGGGCATTTTTGGGGTGTTTCGGGCCATTTTGGCCTTAATTTCCGGCATCCAGTTTTGTAGTGTTCAGTTTATTTTGGGACTTGTATAATTGAGCGGCGTGCCGTATATTACGGGTACCATGTTCGTACGCAAACTCAAACGCAAGACGACCCAAAACATCGCCGTCCAGATCGTGCGCAATGACCGCACGAAAGACGGCAAAGTGCGGCAGAAGATCGTGCGCCATATGGGCACGGCCCCCGAAGGCCCCGCATTGGAGGCCCTCCTGCACATCGCGGAACAGGAACGTCTGCGGATAGAAGAGAGTGTGCAGCCCACCTTGTTTCCATCGGAGCATAGTGCCAATGCCGTACTGGAGGCCCGACACCGTAAGCAGTCCAAGCAGCCCATCCCGCTGGCGGACATCCGCAAGCTCGAGGAGGTCAAGCGGGTCTGCGTGGGCTTTCATGAGGTTTTTGGGGCCTTGTATGCGCGTATGGGGTTAGATCGGTTGTTTTCCACACGGCATGCGATGGCCGCGCGTCTGTTCAGGCAGGCGGTGTTGTTGCGTTTGGCGGCTCCAGGGGACAGCAAGCTGGCTCATGCGCGGCAGTTGTCAAAGGAGGATGGCGTGGAAGTGCCGGTACACAAGTTTTACCGCATGATGGATGCGGTTGATGATCGGCGCATTGCGCGGTTGCAGTCTATTGTGGCCCGGGAAGTGACCGACTTGCTCGGGGGCAAGCTGGATGTGCTGTTTTTTGATGTCACCACGCTGTCGTTTGCGTCGGACAAGTCGGACGAACTCCGCAAGAAGGGATACAGTAAAGATGGTAAGCACAACCGTGTGCAGGTGGTATTGGCTTTGATGCAGACCCGAGACGGATTGCCGGTGGGCTATGAGCTGTTTGAAGGCAATACCGCGGACGTAAAGACGCTGGGGCCAGCGATCGCGTCGTTGAAGGCGCGTTTTGCGCTGGACCGCGTGGTATTTGTGGCGGATGCCGGGATGCTGAGTGCGGACAATGTGGCGTTACTGCACAGTATGGGTCATGACTATGTGGTTGCGGCCCGGTTGCGCTCGATGAAGGCGGAACAACTGCGCAAGGTTACCGGCACGCTTACGTGGCAGGCAACTGCGGATGGGCGCAAGGTGACCGAAGTGAGCATTGGGGGTCGTCGGCTCATATTGCGCTATTGTCCGAAGCGTGCGGCCAAGGACGCCCACGAGCGGGAGCAAGCGATAAAGAAAGCCCGTAAGCGTTTGGCGTCCGGGGTCAAGGGATCTGGCCGGAACGGTCGTTACTTGAAAGTTAAACGGGGTGCGGTGAAGCTGAATGCGGCGGCCATTGAAAGGGATCGTCAATTGGAGGGCCTGCATGGGGTATGGACGAGTCTCAAGGCGTCATCCGGTCAGCAAGTGTATGCGCAGTACGGGGGTTTATGGCAGATTGAGGAGGGCTTTCGGGTATTGAAGCACACCCTGGCGATTCGTCCGGTGTTTCACTGGACTGAGCGCCGGGTCCGCGCGCACATTGCCATTTGCTTTGCGGCCTTTGCGATGCTGCGCATTCTGCGTCGACTCTACAACACGCGGCATGGCGCCGAAGCGCCCATCAGTGAGGGTCAGATTTTGGCTCAGTTGCGTGAAGTAGAGGTGTCCGTAGTACGGGACAACACCACCAAGCGTCATTTCGCGATTCCCTCGGCGGCCAACAGTACAAAAGTTCGACTTTACAAAGCGCTGGGGTTGACGATTCAGCGCCAGACCGTACCCGTAGAAAAAGACCAGTAACCCGCGCCTCAAGTGGTTGCTGACGTCTGGAATTAAGGCCGCAAAAAACGGCCTGATAGACCGTCTTTGTAGTGTTCAAATTGTCCGGGACACCCCCAAAAAAAATCCTATGCCCCTGGTAATGGGGCTCTTTTAACTTTCAGAGAGTTACAAATTGTCGAAGTCAGGAGTAGAGGCGTGTCAGCAATGACCAAGTCAGTTTGTAGGGTGGCCGAGCCGCTTCGCCGTAGCCATTCGATTTGGCAGATATACAATGAAGTCTTTCACCAAGCCTGCCACAAGTACATCAGGTAGACATGAATGCTAACCGTGCTTTGCGACGAATTTGTGCTGCGCTTGCCATAGGCGCTTGCATGCTGGCACCTGCACAGGCGCAGGAATTGAAGTTCACGCTAGTCGAGCAATTCGTCATCGGTGATGACGAGGAGGCGTCTGCCGAGTATCTTCTGTCGTTTCCCAGGATGGTCAGGACGGACTCGAAAGGCAATATATATGTCCAAGATAGAAGGCGTATGGGCATTCGGGTCTTTGATGCAACTGGTCAGTACGTTACCACGATCGGGAAAAGGGGTGAAGGTCCCGGAGAGATGCGGGATATCATCGGCATGCATGTGGATGATCAGGATCGGCTGATCGTGGCCGATCGGATAAGCGCGCGGTTTACGATCTTCACGGAAATGGGCAATGGTATTGAAACAAGCTCGTTCGTAGACGAAAGTACTATCTCGCCTCATTCAATCCTGTCTCTTGAAGGCGCGTTTGTGCTCAAGTACGTAAGGCTGCTTGACGATCCTGAAGGGGATCTTCCCTACATCAATGACGACAATACGCTTCATCTGCACGACAGCAAGCTGAATCGGATTGAGTCCTTTGCGCGATTGGATGAACTGTTTGACCTTAACCGTCCCTTCCTTAAAGCGAATTCCGGCTCGTCTGGTGCACTGAGAATGGCGACGAACGGAATTGACACTATTATACTAGTCCCCCACATTTACAGTGGATACGTCTACCGGTACACACGATCGAATGGCTCCTGGGACATGGAGAAGCTAAAAGGGAGTCCTGCGCCCAGAAGAGCCTATATACCCTACAGTGAGCGTGATCGTGAGGCAAATCGGGATCTTCGCAGGTCTTCTATTACGGTTTCAGGCCCGACGGGTGTTTACCGTGCGAAGGTGTTGAATTGGAGCGTTGGCATTGCAATTCTAAGCACCAGCGAATTTGTGAACTTTACTAAGCAGACACCGCTAGGGGGGGTGCTTGGAAATAAAGCGGAGTTGTTCGATCAGGATGGAAGCCTCCAGGGATATGGCCCGCTGCAGTTCGATTCTCAGGAGTTGAATAGCAACGGGAGCGTCATGGATTCCATCAGCATCCTGTGGACAGATGGGAATGATCGCGTCTATTTGCGTAGGAGAAACGAGCAAGGCTACTACGTGCTCAGCGTTGCGGAGCTAGAAATCAGTTCAAAATGAATCGCGAGTGGTGCTGCAACTGTGCTACACGGGCGCATTAGTCAAGAAATGCGTTAACAACGGGCAGCGGGACCATTGAATCCCGAGCTTTTTCAACCCTTTCAAATCTGGGGCACTAGCAGAGATTCAATTCATAGGGGTAAACCCCCACAGAGAATTCGACGGCGTAGAATGCGCCGTATGCGCGCGCCTCTGATGTCCGCTCCGATCAATGACTCCGCAGCTTCAGGGCGCCCTGCACCCGTAGCGCCCCTGCCAGCACGGGGCAAAGAGCGCCAGCTCCCAGAACTGGTTGGGATAGTCAAAGCAGAAGGTCCGGACCTTGACAGCTGCATAGATCAGCCCGCCCCACAGGGCGAGGAGGCAGATCTGGAAGAGGATCGTGGTCAACGTAGTCATTAAATCACTCATCTGTGTATGTGTAAAAATTCGCACCGTGTCAGCTATTCATTATGGGAAAACAGCTCTCCCTGGACGTAGCGATCGGCCGCGTCAGCCTTCTCTGTTGTCTGATTCCGGGGTGGCGCGGCGCCTTTCCGGCCAGTGCCAGGCGCATGAGCCGGGATTTTGTCAAGCCAGTCACTTCTGCCAAGCTTTACAGTGCCTCGAACTCAAAATCTGTGACCTTGATCGTCACCAGTCGGGATCGCCCCTCCCACTCTCGGGGAGACAGTTACGCCTCCGATTCGTGGAGTTTCCGGCACTGCAACTGCAAATAATCTGCTGCCTCCCGGAGCGCGTCGGCGTCCAGATTGACGACCCCCTGGAATCGTGTCATTGGATCGACTGCACGACAAATTCCGTGATGCGTCACGCCCCCAAGGAACACGCAAGATTCATTTCTCTGTCTCCAGGATTATTGCATAGGTACAGCCCTCCCCCACCCGTGGTTGTCGCGCTACCTCAACCTTTATGAACGGGCTTTGGGATAGATGTAACTTTTTTCTTCTGCAGCCCCACTGTGTTCGGCAGTCAATCATTCGGTCAGCGTGCATCAGCTTTGGGATTTATTCCCATACAGTAGGGATACCGAAATAGGCTTGAAGAAAAAATTTCTCCGGTTTTGACCCTTAGGTTTTGTGTGTGGCAACTGAATATTCATTAGCCGAGTTTTATCTTTCAAGCTATTCACACAGTCACCAAGATGCGAAGAGTTTCGTTGCTGATATCGTTGTTTCTTTGGGGCGCAGCAGCCAGCGCGCAACAACCCAATATTGTCCTTATTGTAGCTGACGACCTCGGGTACGGGGACCTCTCAAGCTATGGGGCAGAAGATCTGCACTCACCTGCCCTTGACAGCCTGGCTGCCTCGGGCATTCGATTCACGCAGTTCTACGCCAACTCACCCGTCTGCTCACCTACAAGGGCCTCCTTGCTGTCCGGTCGCTATCCTCCGATGGCGGGCGTTCCGGGTGTCATCCGCACACATGCGTCCAACAACTGGGGAAATCTTGCGCATAATATTGAGCTGCTGCCGGAAAAACTTCGGCTTCGCGGATATCATACTTCAATGGTGGGCAAATGGCACCTGGGACTCAATGCACCTCAGCGGCCCGTAGACCGAGGCTTTGACCATTTTGAGGGCTTCCTAGGCGATATGATGGACGACTACTACAACCACCGGCGTCACGGGATTAATTACATGCGCCGCGGTGAGGAGGTCATCTATCCTGAAGGACACGCCACAGATCTATTCACGGACTGGGCGGTGCACTACATAGAAAGTCGAACAGTCTCTACAGCACCATTCTTCCTCTACCTGGCTTATAACGCCCCCCATACGCCCATTCAACCACCTGAGGAATGGGTTACCAAAGTGCAGCAGCGGGAAGGTGGCATCGTCGAAGCCCGAGCTAAACTCGTGGCTCTGATTGAACATATGGATCACGGTATCGGAAAGGTGATGACGGCCCTAAAAGAGAATGGATTCTATGATAACACCCTTGTAATTTTTGTGAGTGATAACGGCGGACAACTCAATGTCGGTGCGCGTAATGGTCCATTACGTGACGGCAAGGGAACCGTGTATGAAGGCGGCATTAGAGTGCCTGCCATTGCTTCCTGGCCCGGAAGTATCGCACCTGGCACTACCAGTGATGCCCTCCTGACCACAATGGATATTTACCCTACGCTTCTTGAGGCAGCGCGAGCAAGGATCACACAGATTATTGACGGAACCAGCTTTCTCGGCTCACTCCTTGGCGGCCCGGATCCTGACCCCAACCGTCTCCTGTTTTTCTCCAGACGGGAAGGAGGTGTACGCTTTGGCGGAAAAACGATTGAAGCGGTCCGGCAGGGGCCTTGGAAACTGCTTCAAAACAGCCCCTACGCTCCGCTAGAGCTGTACAATCTCGAGCGGGACCCACTGGAGACAACAGACCTGTCCTCAGCCGAACCTGATGTTTTTCGAAGGCTTGCCGCTGAACTGCGGCAATATGTGCAGGAGGCCGGGAACGTGCCCTGGCAGTAGTCTGAGACTTACACCTTCCAGGGACCTCGCATACTCCGGGTCACCTGCGCATTTGCTTCTTCGTCTCCAGCGAATTTCTCCTTCTTCGGATTGAATTTCAGCGTACGCCCCAGACGCATACAGATCTCACTCGTTAGGCAGGCTACCAGCGAGCTGTGACCAATCTCAACGTCACAGACCGGCCTGTTACGTGTTTTTACACAGTTGAGGAAATTTCTGCGATGATCATCACTGCGATACAAATGTGTTTCGCTGGGTTTCATGGCAGTTGTGAGCAGGGCATCGTCAGAAGCCCAAATATCACCACGGCTGACACCAACCCAACCCTCCGTTCCAATAAACTGAATCATACCTTCATGCGGCCCCTTCTTCTTTATTATCGGAGGGCTATCGGGATACATCAAAGTAACCTCGTCCTCTTCTGCGTTGGAGGCATGCACAATTTTAGTTGGAGCGGAGCCATCGAGCCCCAGTCCCCAGAGAGCAATGTCGAAGTTGTGCGCTCCCCAGTCCGCGACATGCCCTGCCGAATACGGTATCCACGCCCGCCAAGCCCCTTCCTCTGTGTTGTAGCCGCCGCTCACACGCTTGCTGTGATAGGGCGCCGACGGGGCGTTACCTAACCATAATTCATAAAGGAACCCGTCTGGAATGGGCTCCTCCCCGTGTGGGAACGGACGGGAAATACCGCCCACTTGGGCATAGACTTTCTGAATCTCACCGACGTATCCGTTACGGGCCAACTCACATGCATGCCTGAACCGTGCGTCTGAACGTTGCTGGCTTCCATTTTGAAATACGCGATTGTATTTCCGCACAGCTTTAACCATTGCCCTTCCTTCGCTAATGGTTCGAGCCAATGGCTTCTCACTATACATATCCTTACCGGCCTTGGCCGCTGCCACTGCCATATATGCATGCCAATGATCCGGGAGGGCAAGGCACACGGCATCAATATCGTCACGCTCCAGGACCTGCCAGAAAAATGTATAGCCGTCACAACCCGAATAGCTGCTCATACCGCTATTTTCTGCATACGCAGCATTAACCAATTGACGCGATGGCTCCCGTCCTCTTAGTCCACGCCCCGCATAGTTATCCCCGGACTTATTCACATCACACACGGCCAATACCTGTACATCCGGTTTTTCAATAAACACCTGCAGGTTATTCATGCCCATACTTCCCATACCAATGAATCCCATAGTGATTCGGTCGCTGGGAGCGGGCCGATTACCCCGCCCAAGCACAGATGCGGGTACAATGACAGGGAGCGCGGCAGCAGCGCTCAAACCCTTTAGAAAACTGCGTCGGCTGACGGACATGGAACTCATTACGCTATTGACTTTATTGGCTCCGTAATATAGCACACCGCTTGTTAACCTGCCCTTTGCTGCTTACTTTCACAGAGATTGTACCTTACTATTGTTGGCATACATGCCTACCTACATCCTAATCCGACATTATTAGAGTTATGCCTAACCCTTGGACTGGAATTGGAAATCCGTACACGCGCGCAGAAGTGCTTGGGCGCCTGCATGCCACACTGGACCGTGGCGAACCGATTATCGTGGCTGGCGCTGGCACAGGTATCAGTGCCAAATTCATTGAGAAGGGTGGTGCTGACCTGCTGATCATCTACAACTCCGGGCGCTTCCGTATGTCTGGACATGGTTCAACTGCAGGACTTATGGCCTATGGAGATGCAAACGCTGTTGCTATGGAGATCGGCGAATTTGAGGTGCTTCCGGTCGTCAATGAGATCCCTGTAATCTGTGGGGTTCATGCGTCGGATCCGCGGCGACGCATTTGGCATCACCTGCTCAAGGTGAGAGATATGGGATTTAGCGGCATTAACAACTTCCCTACCCACGCAATTGTGGATGGTCTCTTCCGACAGGTACTCGAAGAAACGGGCATGAGCGTGCAGCACGAGATTGACATGGTTGCACTCGCCCAGAAACGAGGAATTGATCTTTTCTCGATCGTGTATGTCGCGACACCAGAGGAATCCCGCAGGATGGCCGAGGCTGGAGCGGATGTGATCATTGCCCATGTGGGATGTACGATCGGTGGATCTATCGGCGTTACTGGAGCCACCTGCACCTTGGAGGAAGCTGCAACACGTACTCAGGGAATTATTGAAGCTGCCAGCAGCATCCGCAAGGATATAATTTTCCTGAGTCACGGAGGTCCAATTTGTACGCCCTCAGATGCTGCGTACATCAATGAGCATACCGACACCGTCGGATTTGTGGGCGCAAGCAGCCTTGAACGAATGGGAGTAGAACAATCCCTCATCAACCTCACCAAAGAATTTAAACAGATCCCGTGTCCAGCGGCCCGTAAACACTGATGTCCAGACAATTCTTTCTGAACAAGGAAACTCAATGGATAGAACACGTTGATCAAGGTACCAATACCTGGATCAATTACCCGGATCCCGTTACTCCGGGTCTTTTCGCCGCTAAGGCCGAGATTAAGTGCGGAGAAGGGCACGACTTTCATTGCCATCCTGGGCGCGAGGAGTTAATTTTTGTACTGCAGGGTACCGTAGAACAATGGATCGGTGAGTCCTGTAAGATTCTATCTCCTGGAGATGCCGTAGTGATCCCCGCTGGACTGGCTCACGCCTCTTTTAACGCAGGGGAGGACCCAGCAGTACTTTTTGTAATACTAACCCCGGCCGAGCTTGACGCCCCGC
This sequence comes from Rhodothermales bacterium, assembly GCA_965219915.1. GTDB lineage: Bacteria > Bacteroidota > Rhodothermia > Rhodothermales > Bin80 > Bin80. Next base: position 56,249 of record OZ244794.1, read on the forward strand.
TCGGCGAGGATTTATCCAATCTGGAACCATGGAACAAGCTTCGTACCCGCGAAACCTAACTCAGATGAAACTCTATCTGCCCACTACCATTGCCGTGCTGCTGCTTCTGACCGGCTGCTCAGGAAAGGCAACGTTGCACTATTCACCTGCAAGCAATGACGTAACCATCCATCAACTACAGGCACCGCTCACTCCCGAGGAGACTTTGACACGACTAGAGGTACCGGAGGGCTTCAATGTCCATGTATTCGCACATGAACCGGACATCGTTAATCCTATTGCACTCACCTGGGATGAGCGCGGACGGTTATGGGTCGTCGAGTCGACGAACTATCCACACGATCATGTTGGTGAGGAATCCGGCACCGACCGTATCACGATCTGCGAAGATACGGACGGCGATTATCGTGCAGACAGGTTCATTCGTTTTGCGGAAAACCAGCCTCTGACCACCAGCATCACCTTGGTAAAAGGAGGAGCCATTGTCGGACAGGCACCGGATCTGGTCTTTTTGGAGGACACAGACGGCGATGACCGTGCAGACGAAAAACATGTGATCGTGGACGATGCCTTTGGTACATATGATACCCATGCTGTGATGAGTAATACGAAGTTAGGCCTTGACAATTTTCTCTGGGGAGCTGTCGGATACAGCGGGCTCTACAAACCTGGCCTCGCCCCTGATCAGGATGCTCTCATTCTGCGTATGGGATTATTTCGGGTAAGGAAAGACGGGACAGACCTGGAGCCCATCGCTGCATTCAACAACAATACATGGGGACTGGGCATTGGAGAAGACAATACCATCTATGGATCGACCGCCAATAATAACCATGCCATTGTAGTAGGTACCCCTTTGAGACACCAGACAGGCATGAATGTGGCCAATGTTCAAAGCCACTATCTGGTGGTGCACTCGTCTGAGCGTCAGCTGCAGCAGGTGGACTTTCGGGACGGCTACACTGCGGCTGCGGGAGCGTTTCCCTACAACGGTCGACGGTTCCCGTCCAAGTATTGGGGGACTCTCATGGTAACCGAGCCTACGGCTCATGTCGTGCATGTGGTACAGTTAGAGCCTGACAGCAGTATTGAAAGGGAATCAAAAGGAGAGATCCTTAACATCTTGGCCAGTAGTGATGAATGGGTTGCCCCGGTTTTCGCCGATATCGGCCCCGATGAGAATCTATGGATTGCCGACTGGTACAATCCCGTGATCCAGCATAACCCGGATCGGCGGGGCATGGTTAATCAGATATGGAATGATAATCGTGGTCCCGGCAACGCACATCTGAATCCATTGCGCGACCGCGAACACGGCCGTGTATACGTAGTCACTTATGGCGAGCCCCCACCCCGGAGAAGCCTTTCTTATGAGGACACCGAAGGTCTCCTGGAAGCCCTTCAGAGCACCAACCAGTTCTGGCGTCTCACGGCACAAAGAATGTTGATTGAGAATAATGCACAGGAATTGGAAGGGGAGCTTACTCAATTGGTCCTCCGGCAGGATTTAGATGAAACAGGTTTTGATCCGGGCGCTGTGCATGCACTTTGGACGTTGCACGGCCTGGGGGCGGACGAGGCGCTGGCAGTGGTTTCTGCTACGGCGCTGGTACATCCATCGCCCGCTGTACGTAAAGCTGGTATACAGACGCTCCCCCTGACCGTTGATAGCGCCAAGCTTCTGGCTAAGCACCGTGTATTTGCTGATGATGATCTTAGTGTTCGCCTGACTGCCCTTTTGAAAGCGCAGGATATGGGACCCCAGGTAACTCCGCTGATCCTGACAGCCGCGCAAGAGGCGCTGCCAGGTGCAGATGAGTGGATTCTTGCCGCCTATAGCGCGATCACGCCGATTGGAATCGTAGAAGAGGATTCCGAGCCGGAAGTGGAGGCGGAGCCCCAAATACTGCCTCCTGCACGCCTCGAACTGACGGCCCCCGATGGAATCATGCGGTTCGGCGAAGAGACACTGCAAGCTTTTGCCGGTCAGGAAATCACGATTGACTTCGTGAACCTGCATCCTGACCTCCACAATGCTGTGTTTCTGAAGATGGGCACTGATGTAGAGGCGTTCGGAAAAGATCTGGACGCATATATGACCACCCCTACAAGTGCAGATACGGAGTACATCCCGCCTGCGCGGTCACAGGATGTCCTCGGCTCAACCGGGGTACTATCCCTAGGCGAGTCAATAAGCGTTACGCTTGACCCGCTAGCGGAAGGAACCTATCCTTTCCTGTGCTCGGTACCCGGGCACTGGGCACTCATGCTAGGCACTCTGGAAATCACTACAGCACCTGACCTTCCCCGCAATGATGCAGGTTGGACCTGGGAGGGTTCCAACCCTGAGGCCGATCCGATTGTATATCTGGCGGGCAGTGTCAGTCGCGGTTCTCAATCCCATCATCACGCACGCGTTTTTGGGTTTGCGGATGGGCAGCTGCTGTTCGGAAAGGGAGATCGGACATTCATTTATACCGAAAACCCTGAAGATGCCTTTGTAGAACTAGTGCGTAATGCATCATTGCTCGCACTTGCGAACAATAAGCCCATCGGAAACGAAGACAGCCGCCAAGCAATCATGCAACATGTGGACGCTGGACGCCCGCTTATGATTACACATCCGGCCTCCTGGTATAACTGGGAAAATTGGCCAGAGTACAACGAGCGGCTCGTTGGCGGCGGATCCCGCAGTCATGAACCGATCCAGGCTTTCACTGTGGAGGTTCTGCAGCCTAATCATCCACTTATGGAGGGTGTTCCGGCCAGCTTTGAGATCACGGATGAACTTTACCGGGCCGAGATTCTGCCGGATGCCCAGGCAATTGTTCTTGCTATTGGACGATCACACGAAACTGAGGCAATTTACCCCGTCATCTGGGTTCGTCAGGTTGGCGACGCCACGATCGTTGTTAATACACTCGGACATGATGATCGGGCACACGATCTGGCAGCCTACAAGCGCATAATTGCAAATTCGCGCCGGTGGCTGGTACCGGATTAACCGACAAGTGCTTCAAGACCATTGACCAGGCGATCAAGCGCCTCGCTCAAAGTAGACACTTGAAGTGCGCCATAGGCAACGCGCAGATAAGTGCCACCAGTCGTCATGCCGAATGTATCCCCCGGGATGACTGCAACACTATGCTCACGTATCAGGCGTGTCGTCAAAGTCTTGGAATCAAGCGCTGTATCTACTGACAACAGGAAATAGAAAGCACCCTTTGAAGGAGAAACAGTAACCGGGGCCCTCACCGTGCTCAAACGCTCCAGTACCATGTCGCGAACCTTGGCCATTGAATCCACATACTGCCTGCAGTAACCTGCTCCCTCCTCCAGTGCTGCCAGTGCCATTGACTGACTTATCATTGCCGGACAAATCTGATTCGTATCCTGAATCTTGTGAATGTCTGGCAGCACCTGTGGCGGGACCGCCATATACCCCAAACGCCAACCTGCCATTCCGTATGCCTTGCTCATAGAAAAAAGCGAGATCGTGTGTGCGTGTGCTCCAGGAGAACTCCCTGGAGAGTAATGCACCGCACCGTCAAACGTGAAATACTCATACGCTTCATCCGACATATGATATATGCCGTGCGCCGCACACAGGTCATTGATAGCCCGCAACGTTTCTGGAGCATATACAATGCCCGTCGGATTGTTAGGGGATATCGTAACGATTGCACGGGTTTTTGGCGTGATTGCACGCTCAATGGTCTCCACATCGGGAATCAACGAATCACCGAACGATACGAGTACGGGCTTACAGCCGGCGATGTATGTGGCCATTTCATGGTTGAAATAGTATGGCACGAGCAATATGACCTCATCCCCAGGACTCGTGATCGCAAGTAGTGAAGCAAAGAAGGCCATGTTACTGCCAGCGGTAACCACGACCTCATACCCGGGGTCCAGGTTGTTTTCTGCATTCAATTTTTCGGCAAATGCATTCCGCAGCCTGGATCTTCCGATCACATAACCGTACCCATGCGTATTTGGGGCCGTGACCGCCCGCTGCGCAGCTTTGATTGCCCGGGCAGGTGGACCATAGTGAACGACGCCCTGTCCCACGGAAATCGTTCCTGGGTTTTCCCGCATGAGATCTGCAACAAAACCCATGACCGGCATTTGCACTGATCGCATGCGATCAGATCTCGAAGGTGCAGTTTCTCTTGATTTCTTCATTTGCAAACAGTTTTGAAATCCTCCCGTGAATAATCATGTTCGACAATCGCATTGCTATCAAAATGATATGTCGTAAACCAAGGCGAATCTCAAACCACATTTTTTACATGATGATTCAAGCATGCAAGGGGTTCGACGTAATCAATGCTGAGGTTTCGATCGTGAAGCTAGGAGATTAGCCTCGGGATCTGGCATGGCCAGTTACAAGAAATTTCGTATTGCGTTCAGAAATAGTAAGCCAATAAGTATTGCTCTTTCTTGAGAAATGACCGTTAAGGGAGTAATGACGAGTTTATGAAGCAGGGCTCGCATTATTGACTTCTGATATCAAGATACTAGATTCTCGCCAAGGCGACGGGATAGATTGGTTCAAAACCCAGTGGTTCATCAACAGCCACAAAATCACTACCAAGCACAGTTTCAATTGCTATCTGCGACCAGATGACGCTGAACTCTGAACTTTTCCATTAAAACGAAAGTTTATATAAATTGATGTTTATGATTAATTCTTATGAGCGTGGGTCAGAAGTTACTGATAGGTGGCTTGAAAGCCGCCGGAGAACCGACACGACTTCGGATACTCGCGCTGCTGCGCCATGGTGACCTTGCGGTCGGAGAACTGGCACGTATTCTCGATCAAAGTCAACCCCGGCTCTCGCATCACTTGAAATCACTGACCCAAGCGGGATTGGTTGAACGGCTCCCCGAGGGAGCCTGGGTATTTTACCGGATTCAGCGTAGAGGGTGGGCTGAAAGGCTATTGCAGGGGATCTTCTCGAAGTTAGACGTCGATAGCGACCCGTTCACGACCGATTTCAATGTTCTACAGCGTGTACGGGCAAATCGTGCGCAGTCGGCAGCATCCTATTTTTCAGAAATCGCTAAAGACTGGGATCAACTGCGGGCATTGCATTATCCTGATTCAGCGATCGAGTGTGAGATTCTGGGGCATGTTGAGTGCCATCAGTTTGAGCGGATCGTAGACCTTGGGACGGGTACTGGGAGGATGCTGATTTTGCTTGCCCCGTATACGCAGGAGGCCGAAGGGCTTGATCTCTCTCATCACATGCTGAAGGTAGCTCGGGCGAACCTCAATCAGGCGAGGATCGGTAATGCCCGAGTGCGGCAAGGAGATGCAATGAAAACCCCCTTCGAGAGTGATAGTGCGGACCTAGTGATAGTGCATCAAGTGTTGCATTACCTAGAACAACCCGAAAGGGTCATCGCGGAAGCCGCCCGCATTCTCAAACAGGGAGGACAACTGATTGTCGTTGATTTTGCCCCACATGAACTTGAGTTTTTGCGTGAATCCCAAGGCCATTATCGGCTTGGAGTCTCCGAAGATGACATGATGCAGTGGGCGGATAATGCAGGATTTTCTATGCAACCGCCCAGAAGATTTGACCCACCTTCCTCGCTGGATAAAGGTATTAGTGTGCTCATCTGGAAGGCTACATGGCGAGTCTCTCAACCCGCAGACCCCAGTGTAAGCAAACTCTCCGTTGCGGAACAGCAGTCGAAACCCCCTCCCAATGTTTCGTTTGAATTTTTTCCTCCGAAATCAGACAGTATGGAGGCCAAACTGTGGGAATCGGTTGCGAGGCTGACTCCAATGGCGCCGCGCTTTGTATCCGTCACGTATGGGGCTGGCGGCTCCACGCGTGATCGAACGCGGCGGATCGTTACGAAAATTGCACAGGATACTCCGTTATTGCCAGCTGCTCACCTCACGTGTGTAGGCGCAACGAAGGAAGAGGTATTAGGCATTGCGGTCGATCTATGGAAAGCCGGGATACGTCACATTGTGGCACTACGAGGCGACCCTCCGGAAGGCATAGATGCTAAATTTGAGCAGCACCCAGGCGGTTTTCGAGACAGTATAGACCTTATAGAAGGAATTCGTGATTGTGAGATTACACCAGGAGCAAGGTTTGAAATCAGCGTGTCCTGCTACCCAGAACAACACCCTCACAGTCGGGGATGGGATCAGGATATTGCCTTCCTGAGAGCGAAGCAGGACGCTGGTGCTGACCGTGCAATTACCCAATTTTTCTTCGAGCCAGAAGTCTACTTCAAGTTTCTTGATCGCGCACGAGCGGGAGGCGTGACGATGCCGATTGTCCCCGGAATCATGCTGCAGCCGAACTTCAAGGGTATGAAGCGTATCGCAAATCTTTGCCAGGTGACTTTGCCAGACTGGCTTTATGAAGTGTTCGCAGGGACCGGTGACGATACCGTGACGCGTGAGTTCATCACGGCGAACGTGGCTGCTGAGCTCTGCCACAAGTTATCGGACCAAGGAGTGAATGAATTCCACTTTTACACACTCAATCGAGCAAGCCTGGCGCTTTCTACGTGTCGACTACTTGGATTGAAACCGAAGACGGTGGCGTAACCAATCATTGAGGGTTCTTGCACATTCTTTGGCTTTACATATGGGAAGTAGCACCAAAACTGTAATCCACCATAGATGAACCATTGGTTCGATTTTACGGATCCCTGGTGCCTTCAATATGGGCACCGTGCAATTGCGCCAATCCCAGACGCCGATGGCAATATGACCGTACCAATTCATACACAACTGTCAGCATCTGCTCCTAAAACGACTGGTCTCGAAAGTTACGGTCCCAGCCATAAGCCCCTAACATGTCCTTGCACTGTTTGTGCTGCGCACATCCCAGTCTGTTCTCCAAACAGTCAAAAGTGTTCGGAGCATGTTCAACGGCTCTCGCGTAACCTTGCCTACATTCGGCGCGGCCTCAACCACGGAATTCCAGTGGCGGTGACAACTTTTGTGGGCTGATACATCAATGAAACATGGACTTGATGACGGATCGCAAAGAGCGCATTCACCAACTGTATTCAGCCGCCAGTGAGCGGGTCTTGCTTCTGGATGGTTCCTGGGGGGTCATGTTCCAACGAATGGATCTCGAAGAAGAGGACTATCGCGGCTCCCGGTTCTCCAAGGAGAAATATCCGGTGGATATGAAAGGCAATCATGATATTCTGTGCTTAACCAAGCCGGAATGCGTGACAGAATTACATGATGCCTACTTTGCAGCCGGAGCGGACATCTCAGAGACGAATACATTCTCAGCTACGACGATCGTACAAGCTGATTATGATCTTGATTGTCAGTCCGTTATTGATATCAACTTAGAGGGTGCCCGGCTTGCCCGTGCGTCGGCAGATCAGTGGACGAAAATAGAGCCGCAGAAACCCCGCTTCGCCGCGGGCTCCATAGGGCCACTGAACAAGATGCTGTCTATGAGCTCAGACGTAAACGCTCCCGGTGCACGGGAAGTAACATTTGACCAGGTCTATCAGACCTATCGTGAGCAAATCATGGCCCTGAATCAAGGTGGCGTTCACCTCTACTTGATCGAGACGGTTACCGACACACTAAACTGCAAGGCAGCAATCAAGGCCATCATTGATTTGGAGGCAGAGGGGCTTGAAAAACTCCCAATATGGATCTCCGGGACTATCACGGACCGATCTGGTCGCACACTGTCAGGTCAAACCGTGGAGGCTTTTTGGCATTCTGTGCGCCATGCCAAACCGTTTGCAGTGGGATTTAATTGTGCGTTGGGCGCAGATTTGATGCGTCAGCATATCGCTGCAATTTCCCGTGTAGCTGATACGCTTGTGGGGGCCTACCCGAATGCTGGACTGCCGAATGAGATGGGCGAGTATGATCAGTCTCCGCAAGAACTGGCGAGTCATGTAGGTAAGTGGGCCCAAGATGGAATTGTCAATTTTCTGGGAGGTTGTTGTGGTGCCACGCCCGATCATATCCAGGCAATCTCGAAAGCAGTAGAGGGCTTGCCGCCTCGAAGCCCAGTTCAACGCAAGGATACTCTGCGACTTGCAGGCCTAGAACCTTTTGAGCTCGGAAATTAATTCAAGGAGCAACCTATGGCCGACCTGACATCCAATTATGATTGCCATCTCAAGTGTCTCTGGACGAGAAACGGGCCAAATAAGAAATGAATACCGCCGCCCAGACATTTGTAAACGTTGGTGAGCGCACCAATGTAACCGGCTCCGCCAGATTTCGGAGACTGATCGTAGGTGGCGATTATGCTACCGCCGTAGAGGTCGCCCGGCAGCAGGTCCGAAATGGTGCACAGATCATTGATATCAACATGGATGAGGGGATGTTAGATGGCGTCGAAGCTATGCAGACCTTCTTGAACCTGATTGCTGCTGAGCCCGACATTGCTAGGGTGCCCATCATGATTGACAGCTCAAAATGGGAAGTAATTGAAGCAGGCCTCAAATGCGTACAGGGGAAGGCAGTAGTCAATTCAATCTCACTGAAAGAAGGGAAGGACCAATTCCAAAAACAAGCACGCACATGCCTTTCCTACGGTGCAGCCGTCATTGTGATGGCATTTGATGAGGCCGGTCAGGCAGACACCGCTCCGCGCAAGATTGAGATTTGTCAACGCGCGTTCAAAATACTTACCGAAAAGGTTGGTTTCCCTGCCGAAGACATAATTTTCGACCCGAACATTTTTGCCGTTGCCACGGGAATTAAAGAGCACAATAATTACGCGGTTGACTTTATCGAAGCGGCAAGAGTCATTCGCAGGACATGCCCTGGATCTCACGTCTCAGGCGGACTCTCGAATGTGTCATTCAGTTTCCGTGGCAATGAGACTGTCCGCAGAGCGATGCACTCGGTATTTCTGTATCACGCGATCCCTGCCGGAATGAACATGGGAATTGTAAATGCCGGCCAACTCGACATCTATGACGAGATCGAGCCGAAGCTCCGAGAACTGGTTGAAGATGTTATCCTCAATCGTAACGAAAACGCAACGGAGGCACTCGTTGACTACGCGGAACAGTTCCGCGGACAAAAAAGAAAATCGGCAAAGGAGGATCTCTCCTGGCGTTCACTTCCCGTGGAGAAGCGGCTTGAGTACGCGCTCGTTAACGGCATCACTGAGTTTATTGTCGAGGATACCGAGGAGGCCAGAGCAGCCGCAGATCGCCCACTGCATGTCATTGAGGGCCCACTCATGGATGGAATGAATGTAGTGGGAGATTTGTTTGGGTCCGGTAAAATGTTCTTACCCCAGGTAGTGAAGTCCGCTCGGGTCATGAAAGCAGCGGTGGCATACCTGGATCCGTTCATGCAGGCCGAAAAAGGGGAACTGGGCACGGTAGATGTTTCAAATGGAAAAGTGATTATGGCCACCGTGAAGGGAGATGTTCATGACATCGGCAAGAATATCGTCGGTGTAGTGCTTGCGTGTAATGGCTACGAGATTGTCGACATGGGGGTTATGGTTCCATGCGAAGCGATTCTTGCAGAAGCCACAAAAGAGAATGCGGATATTATTGGCCTCTCTGGTCTGATCACGCCAAGTCTTGATGAAATGGTCTATGTGGCACGCGAAATGCAGCGCTCGGGCATGAAACAACCCCTGCTTATTGGAGGAGCCACGACCTCGCCAGCGCATACGGCCGTAAAGATTGACCCGGTCCGGAGCAATGGTCCAGCTATTCATGTGAGGGATGCCAGCCGCGCAATTGGAGTCGTCTCATCCTTACTCTCTGATGAGGAGCGTCCGCTCTTTGTTGATACCGTTAAGGCCAGGTATCAGCGAATGCGTGACCGCCGAGCAGGTGGTCCAACAAGACCACGCCACGCTATTGAAGTGGCCCGACAGCATGCGCACAAACTGAAAGCACCAACGCCCACAGCCCCGAGTTTTACTGGCACTAAAGTATTCGAGAATATTGATCTTAAAGAGCTTGCCAAATACATCGACTGGACGCCGTATTTCATCACCTGGAATCTGTCTGGACGCTATCCCAAGATCCTGAAAGACAAAGTGGTGGGTAAAGCTGCACGAGATCTATGGCGTGATACCCAGGCAATGATGCAACAAGTTCTTGACCAAGAATGGTTCAGGCCCAAAGCTGTTGTAGGTTTTTGGGGAGCTTCACGGGACGGAGACGATATCCGGCTTGACACGGGTGATACATTTTTTACACTGCGTCAGCAAGTGATCAAAAATAATCAGCGGGCCAATTTTGCCCTGTCTGATTTTGTTGCAGAGGTGGATGATCATGTAGGTGCGTTCGCGGTCACTTCGGGGCCACAAGCAGAGGAGATTGCAAAATCGCTTGAAGCGGAAGCCGATGATTATTCAGCAATCATGGTCAAATCCCTCGCCGACCGGTTCGCGGAGGCAATGGCTGAGTATATGCACGAGCGCGTGCGCAAGGAGCTTTGGGGATATGCATCGGATGAGAATCTTGATAATGAGTCGCTGATCAAAGAAGCTTATACCGGCATCCGACCTGCACCCGGTTATCCATGCCAGCCAGATCATACGGAGAAAGAGACGATTTTTCGCTTACTTGAAGCGAATCGAATTGGGATGTCTCTGACTTCCAGTTGCGCAATGAGACCAGCGGCTTCAGTATCTGGTCTATACTTAGCACATCCTGAGAGCGCGTATTTTGTTGTTGGTCGAATTGACCGTGACCAAGTTAGAGACTATGCAAGACGAAAAGAAATGGATCTCCGAACCGCTGAACGCTGGTTAGGACCGATATTAAATTATGATCCAGAGAACGCTGAAGATGAGTCAAGTTGAGTTCAGCCTCCACATGGCCAATGCACGTGTCATCAATTCAAACTGGTTCACTGAGTATTTTGAGAGTCTGCAGTTGTCGTGATGATTCCAAGCATCAGTCATCTAGTTCAATGCACAACTTGGAATCTACATCTCCCAATACTGCTGACACATAGGTTATCAGGTAACCCTTAATCCGTAACCAGATTCCCGGGTCAAGTTCACGAACTACCCAGGTAGGATACAACCAATTCATACGTACCTATGACCTTTATCGTAACGGATTCATGCATTCGATGCAAACACATGGATTGTGTGGAAGTGTGTCCGGTTGACTGCTTCTATGAAGGAGAAAGCATGCTCGTCATTCATCCAGATGAATGCATTGACTGTGCCGCCTGCGAACCTGAGTGCCCAGTGGAGGCCATCAAACCGGAAATTGAAGATGAGCCAGATTCAAAGTGGTTGATCATCAACACAAAGTATTCCAAGGTCTGGCCGAATGTCACACGCATGAAAGAGCCCCCGGCGGATCACAAAGAGTTTGCTCTAAAAACGGATAAATTCGCCGAGTATTTCAGTCCAAGTCCAGGGACGGGAGATTAGCCCTCTGTGATAATATCTCTGGACTGCCCTTTCGTGATCAGAATTCATTATGATTGTGATCCTACGGCGTGATGTCAAGATCACAACAACTACCTTGAAAAATCCAAGTAAGAGCAACGTATTCGTAGGTTATTGAAAACAATAGAACTTCGGTACGTCCGACATGCGGAAGATTTCCTACTGTTCTGTCATTTTTGGTCGTACAGGGCCGACTAAACCCACAGAGTAACTACTACTAGCATCGTGCCTTTGCTTAATTGTAACGCCTTACTCTTTGATCTGGATGGTGTCCTTGTAGATTCAAACCCAGTCTACGAAACTCACTGGCTGATCTGGGCCCAAGAACGGAACGTGTCTTATCAGCACATTCTGGAAGTTCATCATGGCCGACCTGTTTCTGATACAATTCGAGTTGTTGCGCCGCACCTGGATCCGGTCACAGAGGCGGAGGCTTACCGGCAGTCCGTTATAGCCGACAACCATCTCGAGCGTGTACGATCGTTTCCTGGCGTTCCAGCGATACTCAGGAAACTCCCCCCTGACCGATGGGCCATTGTCACAAGTGCACCACGCGCGTTCGCACTTAAAACACTCCATTATTTGGGCTTACCCATGCCGAAGGTGTTCATTAGCAGTGAAGACATTGCCGTGGGTAAACCGGCCCCCTATCCGTATTTAAGAGCTGCGTGGGGATTGAATCAATCAATTGAGGACTGTATCGTGGTTGAGGATGCACCCGCAGGCATACAATCTGCTAAGGCTGCTGGCGCTCGCACAATCGCAGTTCAGACCACCAATAGTCCGGATGCCCTCCAAGAAGCAGACTTCGTTGTCAATGAAGTTTCAGATTTAACAATAGGGTTTAACGGCTCCAGTCTGAGGATCTCCTTGGACATATAACGGGAATACGTATAACTCAGTCGGTAGATGGCCTGCATACTGGTTGTTCAGATCGGCGTAGCGCCAAAGTTCGATTTTCTTGGATTGCGGCCGGTGTGGGATTCCAAATTTTCCACTTACCACAATTAGCGATGGCATCATGCTCAGATCAGATGAGTTTTTTTCACGAGGAGCAGACACTTGGCGGGGCTGGGCGGACCCTGCGGCTGACGCTAGATCAAAAAACTGGATAGCTTGCCCATCGGTGTGCAAACCGGATGAACTCCAGAACAAAAAAACACTTGTTGTGCTTGATCGCCATGCAGCAGTGGCCCAACGTCTTGCCAGCGCACACGAACGCGCGCACGGCACTCAAGTCATGACGATGAACGAATTTGTCGCCCGACTCGCTGGAGGATTTACGACAACTATTGATACTATACTGCTCCGCAAAACCGTACACGAGGTACTAAGCGAAACACATCTGGGGGACCTGGACACAATAAAAGATCTTCCAGGTTTTGTCCATGCGGCGACACACACACTCCACAAGGCCTGGTATAGCGGCTTTGATCTGCAACAAAATCATCCCCGGGTGAAGGCTGTTGCACGCCTAGAGCGTGCGGTATTGGAAAAACTGCCGGCTTCCATGCAGCGACCTTCGGCACTTATTAAGGCTGCCAGCACCAGAATAGAACATGCCCCTGCCATATTTGGGTCTGTACGCATCCTGGGCATGACAGAACTTCACCCTTGCTGGTGGCCATTGATTGAATTACTGTGCAAACACATATCGGTTACCTGGGTGGCCGGCCCCAGGCACATCCCAGCCAGACTACCTAAGATTTGCAACCTTGAATCTGGTCCCGATGAAAACCCCGAAATCACTGTGGTTAGTGCTTCTACTCCCTACCATGAAGCCATAGAAGCTATACGGTGGGCACGCCGAATGATCGTACAGAAAAATGTTAAGCCTAGAGACATTGCCATCACATCTACGGATACCGCCGCGTACGATGACTACTTCATCGCGCTGCGCGAAGAGTCCGACCTTCCCCTGTATTTTGCGCATGGCGTGTGCGTTACCAATAGTCCCCAAGGACAGGCTACAGCCGCTTTGGCAGATATGCTGCTACGCGGAATGTCGGCAGATCGGCTGAGTCGGCTTAGTGCCCACAAGCGTTTTTTAGCCGATGATGTCAGGGAGTTTGGAAAGACCTGGCGCCAGCTATCCCGTGAAATTGATGATGTTCATACACTCTCGCATGAACAACTCGGTGCACGCCTTGAAGCATTGGCCGCCGCGGATGTGGCTAACGAACAACACGCACTATCCAGACTGCTGTCCGAAGTAACCAACGGTTACTTCGTTTCTCCTGAACAGAACCCCGCAATGAGTCTATCCGATCATGTAGCCATGAAGCGCATATGGTTGCGAACCGGTGACAATCTGCTCAATGGCGCTGCCCTAACTCTCTGGAAACGTGCACTACAATCTGCATCGGCCGCCTCATTTGAGCAAACAATTGCCGGTATTTCATTACAGGAGCCTCCAGAATTCTGTGAGCGAGTAGCCTGGATGCCCGCAAAATCACTGGCTGCGTCACCGCGCCGATACGTTCGGCTTCTGGGATTGAACTCGCGTCACTGGCCCCGCGAAAATACTGACGATCGCCTCCTCACGGGTCCCGGCCTGGAAGATGCAGCCAAAGCACTGGATCCACTGCCAGTGGCAGATGCAGACCGAAGAGATTTCAATACGATATGTAAAACGACAACCGACTCCGTGACTTGCTCCTTCGCACGACAGGATGGAGACGGAAAGTTACTCGGAAAAAGCCATCTCCTCTCAACTGATTTGCTCGAGCAGGCGACCCATCTGTTTCGGAATACAAAACCCCTTCATGCAATGAGTGAGGCGGATCGACTGCAGGCACAGCCTGAGGATCTTGATGAGGATCCGTCCGCCAAACGGGCACTTGCATGCTGGCGCAATTGGCGGAGCGGTCGTGTCACTGAACACGATGGGCTGATTCGAGCCAATCATCCTCTTATCAATCACATTCTCAGTAAACCAGCGTCCGCTACGTCACTTACTCGGATGCTGCGTGCTCCCCTCGGTTATGTATGGTACTATGGATTAGGTTGGCGGGGCACCGATACAGACACAGATACACTTACCTTAAATCCGAAACTATTTGGAAAGCTGGTACACAGTGTGCTGCAAATGGTGCTGCAAAAGCTGAACGTTGACCGAGGAGCCCCAAACCAGAAACCCTTGGAAGAGTGTATCAGAGAAGGCGTCCAGTCAGGAATGGATGCTTGGGAGGCGCTGCACGGAACACCACCCAAGCTGCTTTGGGAGAACATGCGAGAACACATGAAGGCAATCGCTTCGCGCGTATTTCTAAGCCAGAGCCGCATTGAAAATGGAGTTTCATACGCGGAAATCCCCTTCGGCTCCCAATCCGCAGATGTAAAGGATGATTTCCCCTGGGATGTTACGGCATCTGTTACCCTTAAAGGGACCGGCTTACATGTCACTGGATCGATTGACCGCCTGGATATTGATCCCGATAATGAAAGAGCTTTTCTGTTGGATTACAAAACTGGTAAACAACATAAGGAAGCTGGAATAAATGGCGGTCGTGAGGTGCAACGCTGCATTTATCTTGTAGCCGCACAGGCGCTACTCGGGCAGAATATAGAAACCACCGCGAGACTGCTGTTCGTGAACACCGGAGATCAATTGGAACTGCCCGAACCACAAAAGCCCTTTATTGATGAGCTTGCAAGTGGCATCAATGAAGCGATCAGTAGCCTTAAAAATGGCAATGCCCTCTTTGGGGCAACTCCCAAAGACCAGAGCGACTGGGGTATCTACGGAGGTCTGAGGCTGGCTTTACCAGCCGATTTGCGCAGAGGATACACCTCCAGAAAAGAGGATGGCGTAAAAATCCGGCTTGGACATGATCTGTGGAGTTTTTTGAACACAGATACATGACACCCCAGGGACATCAACTTCCCGACGCTGAGTCCAGATACCGCGCGCTCACGGCCATTGATCAGTCGTTGGTTGTTGAGGCGGGTGCAGGTACAGGTAAAACCACAATTTTGGCCGGACGAATTGCAGTCCTGCTGGCCCGTGGCAAGAGTCCCGAAAGTATCGTAGCCGTCACTTTCACGGAGTCTGCCGCGAGTGAGCTTTTGCTGCGCGTTCGTGAATACATCAGAAGACTTCAACAGGATGATTTTCCACCTGGCCTAAGGGATGTTTTCAAGAGTGAAGTTTCTGAAGAGGAAAAGACTTGTTTAGAAAAAGCTGAGAAAAATCTTGACAATCTCGTTTGCTCTACTATTCATGGCTTCTGTCAGCGCATACTCAAAACCTTTCCGGTAGAAGCCAACATTGATCCCGGTGCGGTCATTATGGACGAGCGCCGAACTAACCGGGTTTTCAAGGAGGTACTGGATAATTGGCTACACAAGACACTCTCAGACGAAAACGGAGCATTAATAGCAGGGTTAATGATCCGCTCTGGAAACAACTTCATGTCTGGATACCACTACATCCAGAATGTAGCAACCAGGATACGGTCCCACCGCAATGTCAAGGCTGCGAATCCTGAAGGGTTTGAAGAAAAACTGGGAGAATTCCGGATTGCACTTCAGTCATATGTGGCGTATATCGAAGCTTTACCCGTTCTCGAGCCCAAATCGAAGATTGTTGCCGACTCGTTTACCCAGTGGCGTGAACTGGCGCAAATTAAATCCAGCGGTAGTGTCAATCAGCTTCTAGCCCTGATTGATTTTCCGTCAGCACACGACTTGGTGACAAAGGAATTCTCCCGTACGACGGTCACCGCCTACTCCCGCAAAGCACGTGCAGATGATTGGTACAATGCGCTGGAAGGAACGAAAAAATCAATAGATGATGCCCGCAGACAAGCAAGCACTGCATACGAACGCGTTCGATCGCTGTGGAACGGCAAAGTCCGCCTTGCACTCGCAGACCAGCTTTTGGCAAACCTTGTAGACAACTTGAGAGATTTACTGGAGCACTATCAACTCTACAAACGATCGGCAGGTCTGCTGGACTTTGATGACTTGATTGTTGGTACTAGAGACCTGCTCCGCCATGAGAAACACGGTCTTGTCGTCCGACAGGCACTTGCCAGACAGTATCAATACATCCTGGTCGACGAATTTCAGGACACAGACGCCCTCCAGGCCGAAATCTTCTGGTGTCTCTGCAGTGACGACAACAGCCATGACTGGACCAATTTTACGCTTCGTCCTGGATCACTGTTTATCGTAGGGGACCCGAACCAGTCCATATACAGGTTTCGCGGGGCAGATGTGGATATCTATACAAAAGCACGGAAAACCTTTCCCAAAGATCGGGTCCTTAGCATTGTAACGAATTTTCGATCCAGCGCGTCCGTCCTTGAATTTGTGAACAACCGATTCAATCAACCGCTCTCGGAACCGGACCAAGCCGGATATAAAGAGTTGCGACCTTTCAGACGGGATTCATACAATTCGCAGGCTGTGTTCTCTGTGGTATTCAATACTGATGAACAAAGGCCTGCCACCTTTCATGAGCATGAAGCACAGATTGTGGCGCGAATCTGCCACGAGTTGATTAGCACTGGCTACTCTGCGAAGGACATCGTATTGCTCACCCCCGTTGGAACGGGAATCCACTGTTATGAGCGAGAGCTCCAGAGTCGTGGGATCAGTTTCGTGACTCAAGCCGGCAAAAGCTTTTTTCTACTTCAGGAAACGCAGGACCTGGTGACATTGACATGCATCCTGGCCAATGGCTACGATCATCTAGCTCTCGGGGCGTTCCTGCGCGGCCCAATTGTGGGGCTTACAGATGAGGAACTCCTTGACATTGTTTGGAACCTGAAGCGGGACCCAGACCAACCAGACAGGGTGCCCAGGCTTAATGCCCTCGTTGAACTGGATCAAATCAAGAATGAAGCAGCAAAACAAGCTCTTGGACATCTCCAGTCCTTGTTAAGAATTGCCCCGACGGTAACCCCGCACGCACTGCTGTCAGCAGCAATTGATGTCTTCCATATTCGAGCCATATTGCAGCAACGCTTTAACCAGCAATCGGCGCGGGCACTCGCAAATGTGGACCTATTTCTTGAATTGGCAAGGGCCTACAGTGTGCGAGGCTTGACAAGTTTTGCGCGGGCTATGTATACGAATTGGGAACGGGAGTCCAAAATCCCCGAAGCCAAGCCGGACACGATACGCGATGCGGTCACCATAAGCACAATGCACAATGCCAAGGGGTTGGAGTGGCCCGTTGTGATACCAATAAATACTTGGAGAAAGTACAGAGGGCCGGAAGGTATAGCCGTTGATCGAATCCATCAGGAGCTTTATGCCAAGGTACTTTACATTCCTACAAGCGGCCACAATGCTTTCGTGAAAACTGAGCAAAAACAAGAGGACCGCGAACGGGTTCGCCTTTGGTATGTTGCCTCAACACGTGCCAGAGATCTTCTTCTACTCACACTCCCAGACTCGCACCAGAAACTGAACGGTTCTTGGCGCTCAGTTGTTGACCTACGTGTGGACGAGTTGCCGACAATGAAACTTGAATCATTGCCGAGTGCCCCCAGAAAATCGGACAGCAGAAGACCTGAGCCCCAACCTCGAGTACAGTCACGTAACCAGTATCGGCGGGAGTCAAACAAACTCAAGCATTCATCTAATCTGCTCAAATGGGTTACTCCCAGCAAAGATGAAGTGCCTGTAAGTGATCTGGAAACAGCATTTATTGATCTTGGCGAATCGACCCTTGATGAGAATGAGTTGCCTCCGGTATCTGGGCCCGGACTCGTGCGGGGGCAAGTAATTCACCGATTGATTGAAGAAATTCTCACAGGTGAGACGGCCCTTGACCAAGCCACAGAAAGGTCTGAAATCCTCGTAACTCAGATTCAGTCCTATCCCGAGATTGAGCCTCAAGACTCGATTGATCCCGTCGAGATAAGTCTTCGGGTGGCTAGAGTATTACAGCTTCCTCAAATTCGCCCGATCCTAGACTCACTTGTCCCCGAATGCCCGGTCTACAACTTCGTATCAGAAAATGAAGCATCCTCTGTCGTTGTGGGAATTGCTGACGCAATCAGCTTTTCCCCGGATGGCACACCACAATTGATCATCGACTGGAAAAGCGGCCAAGTTGAGACACATCACGAAGAACAGATTGCTGCCTATATGAAAGCAACCAGCATAAACCGCGGCCTATTGGTCTATGTTGACAGTGTGCAAGTCAAGGAGGTAAACCTGTAACCTGGTCACAGGCCCACGAGGCAACTGCCCTCCAACATCATCCGACAGCTTCCTCTAGGGCTTTGTCAAATGCATGCAGTGTGTGGGTAACAGCGGCACCGTCATGAGCTGTAGACATGAACCAGGCTTCATATTGAGACGGTGCAAGATGGACGCCATTCTTGAGCATTGCATTGAAAATCTTGGCAAACAAATCAGTATCTGATGCAGAAGCAGTTGCCCAATCGGTTACTGCTGCATCCGTAAAGAAACAGCTGAACATAGTTCCTAAACCATTCAACTGCATCGGAACAGACCAGCGCGTAGCAATGAATGCCAGTTCTTCCATCAGCAATGCAGTCTGCGAAGCCGCGCTCGCCCACATATCTTTGTTCAATCCCAATTCCAGCGTGGCGAGACCTGCGCGCACTGCAACCGGGTTCCCAGAAAGTGTGCCTGCCTGATACACTGGCCCCTCAGGGGCAACCCACGACATTATGTCCGCTCTTCCTCCGTAGGCTCCGATCGGAAGCCCTCCTCCAATTACCTTGCCAAGTGTCGTTAAATCTGGAGTCACGCCAAACAGAGCTTGTGCACCACCTGGATGCACCCGAAAACCCGTCATTACTTCGTCGAAAATCAGAAGTACATCGTGCGCCTTCGTGACCCTCCGCAAACCTTCCAAATAGCCGTCTACAGGTGGAATCACACCCATGTTGCCTGCCACCGGTTCAACTATCATCGCCGCAATCTGCCCGGCGTAATGATCCAGGACTGTCTCCACCGCGGAAAGATCGTTGAATGGCACAACCAACGTGTCTTTTACGGTACTGTTGGGAACCCCGGGACTGTTCGGTAAACCCAGTGTGGCGACTCCGCTGCCTGCCTGCACCAACAGACAATCCGCATGACCATGATAGTTGCCGGCACACTTTATAATCTTATCCCGTCCGGTAAAGGCTCTTGCCAACCGAAGCGCGCTCATCACAGCTTCCGTTCCCGAGTTCACCAACCGTAATCGATCGATTCCGGGCATAACCGTCTGCACTTTGTCCACAAGTGTCGATTCGTGCTCGGTACAGGCTCCAAAACTTGTTCCTTTTGCAGCTGCATCTTGCACAGCAGCAACCACCTCTTCATGGGCGTGTCCCACAAGTAATGGCCCATAGGAGAGTACATAATCAACATATCGGTTGCCATCTACATCTTCGATCCATGCTCCAGCCCCTTGCTTAACAAAAACCGGCGAACCACCAACTGCTTTATAAGCACGAACTGGTGAGCTGACCCCTCCGGGCATGCGGGTTTTAGCTGCCGCGAAGAGTGCTTTTGAGCGTGCATGTGTGTGCATGATTTTGTTTGTACTGACTTGGTGGTAATTATCAAATCAACTTTACTCACTTGGGGAATCTCTGTACAAGAACCCAACACTTGAAGCTACCTAGAGATAATCTTAATAAACCAAGTAATGCCCTGCGCTGGTCTCGATAAAAAGATACTATCGGGTGCGCAATTTCAGCTATAGAAGTTTCCGCAGCATGCTCCCTCAACCCAATCACAGTGCAAGAGCCGAGTATTGCTAATGCTGCAATAGTCATCTTCTCGCGTGGAGCAAGCTGCTCATAAAGCCAAGTGGGATTGCTTCGCTATTTGTCAGAACAGAAGCCGAAATTCGGCCATTTCGGTTATCCATGGACAAACTCCCGATCTTGCTGCTGCAGTGTCATGTCATCGCTTCCTGGGAGAAGCAGCAGATGACGAGATCGCAAGGACAATCAATGAATTGGTGGCCATTCCGGCACCATCCTCCCAGCAGGACTCCAGATTCTTTATCTTGCTGAAGTAACCATCCTAATTCCTATGCGCTTCACACTTGCTTTTACACTCTTTCTCGTCTGCCTCGCCGGATGCAGCGGCCCAAGCAGCAACGAACCGCTTACCGTTAGCAAACTATTTCGTACAGGTGCCGTGCTGCAACGCAATGCGACTGTTCCTGTCTGGGGAACCGCCGCTGCCAGTACTACGGTCACCGTTTCCCTTGACTACGCCGAACAATCTGTTCGTGCAGCTCGCGATGGAACCTGGATGGTCGAATTGGAACCTCGACCCGCCGGCGGCCCACACCAACTCATGGTAACGACGAACACGGATACCCTGATCGCTGAGAATATCATGTTTGGGGATGTCTGGATCGCGTCAGGACAATCCAATATGGAGTGGACCGTGGCAAATTCAGATGACGCCGAAAATGAAATCGCGTCCGCTGACGATTCACTCTTGCGCCATTATAAAGTCCCCCGCACCTGGTCCTATGACCCTGAAGACACGCTAGCAGGTGGCGAGTGGCACCATGCCAATCCAGAGCATGTGGCCGCATTCACGGCAGTTGGGTATTCCTTCGCCAGAGAGCTACGTGCTGCAACTGATATACCTATCGGCATTCTGAACACCTCTTGGGGTGGAAGTAGAGTAGAGGCATGGATGGACCCCACCGCACTCGAAATGGATGAGACGCAAATCGCGCAGCTCCTAGATGCTCCACGGGCTCGTGCAGATAGTCTAATGCAGGTTTTCATTGAAGAACATGGTGCATCCGCTGACGCTGATCCAGGCTTTGATGGCGATGAACCAGTCTGGGCCGATCCTGAACTGGACTCGTCGGACTGGATGGATATGGCTGTACCGGGCTCATGGGAAGCAGGCGGACTGGAAGGATTGAACGGTATCGCATGGTACCGTACCACCTTTGAACTTGAGTCTGTCCCTTCCGAAGCGGTACTGCGTCTCGGGACAGTAGATGATCGCGATATGACATGGATTAACGGTCAGCTAGTGGGAGAAACCGGCCGGTATATGGTTGAACGAGCCTACGCTGTTCCCGAAGGTGTTTTGCGTGCCGGTACCAATCAACTGACCGTACGGGTTCATGATACGGGCGGTAACGGGGGGATCGTGGTTGGAGATTACCCTCTCGCACTGCAGTGGCCGGAGGGGGAGGTGCAACTGGCGGGGATGTGGAAAATCAGAGTCGGACAATTCCAGATTAACCCAGGAGGGAACCCCAATCAGCAGCCGACACTGCTTTACAATGCAATGATTCATCCCATTGTCGACTACCCCGTTACAGGTTTCATATGGTACCAGGGAGAGTCGAACGCATTCGATACCGAGAGCGCCACTGCATATGCCGGCCAATTCCAGTCAATGATTCTTAGGTGGCGTGAACTATGGGATAATGAAGCTGCACCCTTCCTATTTGTGTCTTTGGCCAGCTTTCGTGCAGCGCAAGAAGAACCGGGAGAGAGCGACTGGGCCATTCTTCGGGAGTCGCAGGCTGCTGCACTGGAACTGCCCTTGGTGGGACAGGCCATCACGCTGGATATTGGCGAAGCCGATGATATCCATCCCAGAAATAAACAGGATGTGGGGTATCGGCTTGCACTTTGGGCACGAAACCTCGTATACGGAGACGAACTCGTATACTCAGGGCCAATTTATCGGGACCACCTCATAGAAGATGGGAAGATCTACATCACGTTTGATCACACTGGTGGAGGGCTTGATTCACGTGACGGTCCTCTTGAAGGGTTTGCTATCGCAGGACCAGATGAAGTCTATGTCTGGGCAGAAGCCCAGGTTCAAGGCGATTTGGTCGTGGTCTCTCATCCCGATATACCAAACGCAGTCGCAGTACGGTATGCTTGGGCAGACAACCCGGATACAGCTAATCTTACTAATGTTGAGGGATTACCTGCAGCCCCATTCCGAACGGGACGATAACCCATGCACTGTGACACATATTGTCATAAGCAACAAATAAATGTGGTGACTTCTCGTGAACCACAAGCCCTTTTCAGAATCTAAACCCGAGACGAAAAGCCGCAAAAAAAGAACGGTATTGAAATACTTTGGAACAACCGCAGCCTTCCTTCTTGCGGGCTGCTTCCTAGTATACCTTGGCCTTACACACACAGAAGTAGGGCGTGACTCCCTACGCCAAGAACTCGAGCGCTCGTTTGCCGAATCCTTCAACGGGCGCCTCGCCATTGGTAATATTTCCGGCAACTTCCGCCCGGTCGTTCGCTTTCAGGATGTGGAGTTTTATGACAAGAAAGATCAACTTTGGTTACGCGCAGAGGAAATAACCAGCCAGCCAAGTTGGTGGGCAGTTCTCAGCCGCAAAATAGACTTGCGCACACTCAGCATTGTGCGCCCCTCGCTAAACCTTGAGTATCGAGCCGACAGCACTTGGAACCTAGCCACTGTACTGAAGCGGGATCGAACGGGAGCATGGGCATTTGAGTCTACACAAATTTCCATCACTGAAGGAACCCTCAACGTATCGTATGAAGAACATGCGCCGCCTGCAGTTGAGTCGGGATGGCTGTTTGACCTGGCCGCAGCAAATGTAACCAACCTGTCACTCCAGAGCGAGATCAGACTTTATCCCGACAGGCGACTCCTTACAATTGATTCGTTTGAAGCTTCAATAGACACTCTTGAAGTGGAAGCTTCCGGAGAATTGGTATTGGAGCATGGCCTGTTGCACGTAAACACATTACAGCTCTCAAGTTCACTGAATGAGGCTGAGGTCGTAGGTGTATACTTCGGTGATGAGCAACTCATGAATCTGTCGCTGGCCCGGAGCTTCATTACCCCTGGCTTTGCCAATGCTATAGCACCAAAACTGATACTCCCGGACTCACTATCCCTGAGAGTAGATATAGAGCGTGACGGAAAACAATGGAATCTAAAAGATCTCAGCGCGAAAACGAAACGCTCACAAATTATCCTGAACTCGTCAGACATCAGCTTCGACAGGGATCAGTTATCATTTAACGCTGCGGTTGGACCCAGCGTGTTAGATCCTTTGGATGTACACGCACTCCTTGGCACATACACCTGGAGCGAGAGAGCCATACAACTTGAGGGCCAACTGAGAGGTCTGAAAGCCACTGATAGTACCCAGATTGCGGGAGTGCTGGAAATTTCCACCGAAGCAAGTGGTCGCGGACAACTCGAAATATCAGCCCATTACGACACAACATGGAGTTACGCCGCACAGTTAACGGCAACAGAAGTTGACCTACAGAGCCATACAGGCCGACAGGAACTTAACAGCAGCATCAATGGGCAATTAACGATTGAAGGAAAGGGGATTCGTAAGCCATCCCTTTACACGTCGCTTACGATTGCCCCGTCCACAATCGCCAACCGTACGCTAGACAGTCTTCGGATTGGGGGTACTATTGTCGACAACCAATTAAAACTCAATGGCTTTGCAGTAGATCAAGACGCTCGCCTCGAAACCGATCTTATGGCTTCTTGGGCAGACAGCGTTCTCTCGTACGAAGCTCAGGGCAACTTGACAGCAGTTGATCTCGGAAAAATATTTGCAATCCCTGAATTGGAAACAAGCGTAAATGCGGCATGGGCGCTCAATGGATCAGGAACCGATTTGACTTCGCTAGCCGCCGCTCTAGAAATTCAAACCGACTCATCAGAGGTCAATTGGA
Organism: Rhodothermales bacterium; assembly: GCA_965219915.1. GTDB lineage: Bacteria > Bacteroidota > Rhodothermia > Rhodothermales > Bin80 > Bin80. The sequence goes on from OZ244794.1 coordinate 80,331, forward strand.
ATGACCAGCAACGTTCTGCTCCCCCTACTCAATGGTCTATATCTGTCACCGATCCAGCGGCAATAGGCCCGCGTCTGATTATTGGAGGAAATGTATTAAACCTTGAAGCTTCGGGCGCACTTCATGCAAACCTGCTCGAAAGTATCGGAAGCGCATGGACAGTTGCATTTTCTGAAGTGTTTGACCGATTTGCTGTCAAACTGAAAGACAATCCACCGACGACATACGCTAGTGGACCCTCACTGAATCAACTCAACGCGGCCCTCCATATAGAGGAGGCATTGACCTCTGCCCAATTAGCTTCATTAGATCTGGATATCAACTGGAGGCTACTTGAACATCCAGCCACAAGTGCACTACTTCCCATGCTGCCCGAGCTTTCGAGCAACATCCAAGGTATAGCAATTATTCGCGCGGATTCTGACAGACTCCGTTTAAGTTCTCAATTCCAGGACGACGAACTGGTTTTCGGCAATGTCTCAGCGTACCAACCAAGAGGTACGCTCACACTTGAGGCAGACTTGGACCAGACACTGGATTCATCATGGCAGGTTGATCTCAGCCTGTCAGCCGACTCTTTGACCAATAGAGGAGTAGCTCTGCTGCAACCGGACATATTCATTAAGCAGGACGGACGAACCGGAACAGTTGACATTAGTGCCTACGGCAGAGACACAAACCAGCCTGGTCACCTGTTCTCAAATATCCAACTCCTTCCAGATAGAACACGCATCCAGATTCAACAGGTCGTGCTTCCACTTGAGGAAACCACATGGGAAACATCCCAGCCTGCCAGTATCGACGTGTTCGCTGATGCGACTGTATTTACCCCATTCCGCCTCGAAAATGTCGGACCATTTCTTGATGAAGTACAAGCAATTTCTGTTTACGGCAGTTTATCGAACCAACCAACAGACACGCTCAATCTTGACCTGAAGGCCGTAGACTTGAATTATCTTTCGAGCACATTCAACCTAAGGCGACCGCTGGGTGGACAAGTTAATGCAGATTTGCGGTGGACTGGACTCTGGCAACCTGAAATCACCGGGACATTAGAGGTTGATACACTTACGTTCGACAACACGGCGATTGGTCAAGTAAAGGCCTCCAGTACCTTGTTACCGGGTCAATCCGATCTGCAGGTTTCCATGGTCGTGGATTCAATTCGATCTGCACCTGCCGGGTATGAGAGTGCTAGTAATCAACTATTGCTCACCGGCAATATGACTGTTCCCAGTAAAGAGAGTGCCGGAGCGCTTGACTTTTCACTCGACGTGCAGCGGCTGGATGCATTTTTTCTGAAGCTGTTTCTGAGAAGATTCGGAGATTTTGAGGGCGGCTTCAACGGAGAAATTACACTTAGCGGTCCTCCAGATGATCTGGCGCTTGGCGGAAAACTGACTTGGGAAGACGGCCACTTTGACATACCAAAATTCAACACCTCCTATGAAGCTGCTGCGTCTGTCACGCTTCTAGACGACAAAATCCTTGTTGATGAACTGCTGGTGCAGGATGGAGACGGTGGTTCAGCCACCCTTTCTGGAATGCTTGATCTCAATGGCTTCAGGTTTCTCTCCTTCGATGCATTTGCGGAGGTTGATGCACTACAGATTTTGAATGTTGTCAACTTTACGCGCGACCTCTCCTTCTATGGTGATATTCGTGTATCCGGTGATGCCACGTTAACCGGACCTGTTCACACTTCCTTTCTGCGTTCGGACAACCTGGTCATAACACCACAAAGCGAGATATACATTCCGGTTCGTGAATCCGATTCTGTTCGCGACCCAGGATTCATCGTCTATATAGATCCTGAACGGCCTGTTGAGGATCAGTTGGCCTCTTTCCAGCAACGTGAAAATATTTTGGCAAGGCGCCCCGAAGGCGAGCGGGAGTTTCGGGATGGACTGGATATGGATCTCAATATCGTGGGCCCCCCTGGATCAACCATTCGCTTGGTTATTGATCCGTTGCTAGGTGATGTGATCAATGGCGTCGGAAGTGCCCGCGTTCAGATCCAACGAACAGGAGGAGATGTCGCAACGTACGGCTCATTCGAATTATCCTCTGGAGACTACCTTTTCACGGCAGGTGAGGTATTCGTTCGGCGTTTCCTGATTGACTCCGGCACGATCACATGGACCGGGGAACCACTCAATCCTGCACTTGATATTGAAGCGGCCTACCGCACCCGCGCTTCGCGTAGCGGCCTACCTGATGATGTTGGTGGATCAATAAGAACAAGTTTACCGCTGTTCGTCAATCTAAACGTTGCGGGCACACTGAATGCAGTTTTGATTGATTTGTCGCTGGAGATTGATCAACGACAGGAAGCCATCAGCGATACACCACTGCTGGATTCCTATTTGAATCGACCAGATCTTGCCGCAGAACACGCTACCAGCGTTTTGCTCACGAACTCATTCCTGCTTTCCGCAGACGGCACACGCAGTGGGATTTTGACCAGTTCTGCGGTCAATAGTGTATCCAGCCTGGTAGCAAGCCAACTCAATCGTTACCTGAACCAGGTTATTCCGCAAGCGGATTTTACGCTTGGGGTTCAGAGCGACGAAGACATACAGGACCTGGACGTGGCTGCAGGAATTGCGGTAAGACTGCTGAATGAGCGCTTGATTATCCGCGGAGAGGGCGTGTACCGCGGACTCAATGCTGAGGAAACAGTTTCAAAGGGCCTTGAAGGTGAGTTCGTAGTAGAGATCCGATTAAGCCCTTCGGTAGCCGTGGAAGTTTTTTACCGACGTGAAGGAGATGTTCTCAGCGAAACTCTCATCACGAACGAAACCGGACTTGGTCTTAACTATCGCACAGAATTTACCTCTTGGCGGAAGTTGTTTGGACATCAAGTTTCTGAGCCAAAAGAACTTGCAGACAGAAACCAATAGAACATTTGGGGAATAATGTGCCTATTGGACCAGACCTTTTCCTGTGTCTGACTGAGGGTTCCCCTGTTTTAAGTTTGGTCGGAGTGTTGCAAGAACTCATTCGTGCCCTTTGAGGATTGCGCGACAGCACCGCGGTGATGCAGCACAATAGCGAATCTGATTACTCTGATCAGACAGTGGATGGTACTGAAAAGAGCCCTCCGACCTTGGGTCCTCCTGCCTAGAGGAATATCAGACCTGAACAGTCCGTAACGAACCGCCACTGGTTCAGAACAAGCATATCAGACGTCCTCTACCGTCGACGGCTGGCCCCGGCGCATATATGCCATGAAATGACCGCCCGATGTACCCATCTGCCTGCATTGAAGTGCTAGATACGGCGAACCCGGCATCGGTAACGTTATTGCAGCCGACCGTGGATTGACAGCTAAGCCGATTCAGACAATTGAAGCCGCCGGAGTGGGCTCCAATCATAATGCAAAGCTATCTGGATCGTGTGGAGAGGTTTACGTCTACATGGCTTAACCCTACTTGACGAACAATCTCCACTTTTGGCTCTCCACTTCACACGGAATACATGGTTATTCGTATATTGGGGCCATTGCGCCTTCGGTCTGGGCATTTCGCCTGGGTAAAGGGGAATCCGGTGCCTTCTTGCTGCAAGAACAAGCCGGAACTGTACCCGCAACTGTAGGCCGTACGGAAGTAGAAATACTTCCAGGAAAGAGGAAAGAGGGAGTTCATAGTCACTGTCCGCGTTGATGGGAAGGCTATGAACACCGCCTCTTTGAGCACACTGAGTGTGCGTACGGCGAGTCAGGAAACCTGCCGACGGGAAAACGCGCCACCAACCTCCGGGCGTTGAGGTCTGTGGTCGGCATCAGCTGGGGTGATCAGCTAGACGCGGCGACCTGGATCTCTTGAATGGGGTTCAGGCACTTATATGCTGCGTATCCTACTTCTTTGTGCGCTTCAGCCGCTTCCGGTCATTGCCGAGCAAGTAGCCGATAGCACTGTGACGCTTCCTCCGATTACGGTCACCGCTTCGCGGATACCCGTTTCCATTGTACGCACCCCCATACGGACGCAGGTACTTGATCGCAATGCCATCTTTGAATCTGGCTCGGTGACCGTGGCCGATCTACTGCGCCAACGTTCTGCGCTGTACGTGCGACATTACGTTGGAGGGCTATCAACATTATCTCAGCGCGGCGGAACGGCCTCACAAACTCTGGTTCTGCTTGATGGCCATCGAATCGCAAGTCCACAAGCCGGACAACTGGACCTGTCCCTGCTACCAACGATACTGTTGAATGCGGTGGAGATCACCTCTGGCGCGGGTGGAGTTCTCTACGGCACCGATGCTGTTGGCGGTGTGGTAAACCTTCAAACGGTATCCTCCGAAAACCTCTCCATCGTACATGCTGAGACAGGAGCATGGGGAAAACGCAATGGTGCATTCTACGCCACCACGCGCCGTGGACGTTTAGCAGGCACAATCGCAGGTGAGATAGATCGCTATAGGGGTGACTATCCTTACTTGAATCGTGCACTGTTCCCCCCGGAAGAATCGCCTCGCGAAGGAGGCGACCAACAAAAGCATTCGATCTTTGGGTCGATGACGTGGACGCGACCCAATGAAGAATGGCGGGTAAGTGCATGGTACAATGACGCGGAGCGTGGGCTGCCGAGTATTAACTCCTCGCTGCCTTCCGGTGAGCGCCAGTGGGATGAACACCTGCGTGTCTGGACGCATGTCAGGCGGAAATGGCCATGGGGTTTATTTAAGGCCGGCGGCCTCACGCAAGTGGGGGCACTCCGTTACATGAATCCACGTACGGATATTGATAACACTGGTCGAACGACCTTATCATCTGTCCATGCCAATATTGATCTAAATCCAATCCGTGCCTGGCAACTGGGCGGAGGAATAGAAGCAGGATTTGGTCAAGCAGACCACCCAAGCCTGCAACAGGGAAATATGGAGCGGCGTTACGCTGCGTATGCCCACGCAATGGGGAGTTGGGGACCAATGTCCATTTACCCAGCCGTGCGTCTGGATCATTATGCCCGACCGAAAAGGGTTAGTCCAGTCATTCCCAGCCTGGGAGTAAATGTCCGTCTAACGCGCAACCTCCATCTGAAGGGCTCGGCAGCCTCGGCATTTAGAATGCCCACCTTTAACGACCGGTTTTGGTTACCGGGAGGGAATCCAAATCTGAATCCTGAACGTGGTGAGTCTTTCGATGCCGGTCTGATGTGGCTGTATGGTGGGCTACAAATTGAAATGACCACCTTTATGAACCGACTACGCGAACAAATTGTGTGGCAGCCCACATCGGCCGGGTACTGGTCACCGCTGAACGTCAGTCGTGCGACCAATTACGGACTGGAAACCTCTGTTGATTTTCACCGGGCCCTGACTAGACGGACGGAAACTCGAGCAGGTTTTGTGTGGACGCGCGTGGCACAGAAGAGCGATTCGTTTTTGCGGCTTATCCCGCGTAACGCAATCAAAGGCCACTTGCACCTCCGGTGGAGATTCTTGGCAGCCAGTATTACCGCAACCTACACCGGCGCACTTGCAATAACGCCGGTTACCGAATCAGATCCCTTTTTTCTGGTACATGGCCAACTGAAGATGCATGTAGGCCCTGTTTCCCTGGGTGTCCACGGTGAAAACCTTTTGGATGCCCGCTACGAATATCTGCCGGCCAACCCAATGCCCCCGAGACAGGCGCGGCTGATTCTGACTCTCACTTTTCACTAAATCTTTTCGAAAATGACCAAGTTTTTTCGGTTTTGCACCTTGATGTTATTGATCTCCGCACCTGTTTTCGCGCAGGAAAATCATGGCGTGTACATCGCCAACCAAGGAAATTTTTCTGACCAAAATGGCTCGATTACATGGTATGATTTGTCAACCGGACAGGCAGAGCAGGTTCTAACTGACTTTGGCACTCTTGCTCAAAGCATTACGCTACACGGTAATTATGGCTATATCGCATCAAATACATCGAACAATGTTGATATCCTTGACTTATCCACCAACATGCGTGTCGGCCAGATTCGTGAGGTGGCAAGTCCACGATATATCAGCGTGGTTGATCAGGACAAAGCCTACGTATCTGAGCAGTTGGATCCAGGCAAAGTCAAGGTGCTGGATCTGCGGTCACGGACCGTGTCCGGCTCTATAGACGTAGGCTCTCGACCTGAGGACATTGCCGTGGTGGGCAACCGCGCATTCGTGGCCAACTCAGGGTGGAGTCACGACTCTACGCTGACGGTAATTGACGCCCTGTCCGATACGGTAATCGAAACGATTGATTTGGGGTGTGATGGTCCCCGGCACCTTGAAGTCGACCAGCAGGGTGATCTCTGGGCTTTTTGCACGGGCAAAACAGTTTGGAACGCGGACTTCACCGAGATTATCGAACAAACCAATGGCGTGGCTGTCGTGCTGAATCCGCAGACTGGTGACATCCTGAATCGCATAGAATTCAGTCATCAAGTTGGCTCAAGTGGGCCCGGCCAGGACTCCCATCACAGCCCTGAAAGCGGAGAAATGTTTCTGATTCGTAGTGACACCGCAATGGTTTTGGTTTTTGATGCTACCACAAACACATACAAGGAGTCTATCCCCTTCTCAGGGACTGAGAAAGTAGGTGGTCTGGTTTACGATGCGTCCGAGCGTCTTTTCTACGTTGGCCGATTTGACAGGGACTTCAGCATAGCCTTTACACAACCAGGGTTTGTTCAGATTGCAAATCGGGATGATCTGTCAGAGGTTGGGCGATTCGCCGCGGGAATCGCACCTGCACATTTGGTCTTGCATAAGTCTCCCCAGGCCACAGCCGTGGATGAAATTGGCGTGCCTCAAGTTGGAATATTGTTTCCAGCCTATCCGAATCCCTTTAACGATGCCACAACACTCACCTTTTCGCTTGAACGGGCTCAGCACGTATCTCTGGCGATCTATGATGCATTGGGTCGTGAGGTTTCCCGTCCGGTGTCCGGTTTGTGGTCGGCCGGAGAGCATCACGTTGTATGGGAAGCGGACCGGTTACCGGCGGGGACTTATTTCAGCCGGCTGACGATTGACGGTCATATGGTCACCGAAACACTTGTGCTGACCCATTAATCGCATCCGTTCGAAAATCCCCTAGAACCACGGCGAACCTCCAACATGTGCACAAATCACATTACGGATTCTCTATTTAATTGGATTCCCTCACGGCTAAAGGCTTCGTACAGTTATCGCTGTACCTCCTCCAAATATTTCACCTTGGGTTCAACTCGTCGCTGTCCTCAATTCAATCAGGCAGACACAGGTCAAGAACTGTACCGGGGGACTTAATCAGGAGCGAAATTCCGATCCGCTGATCAACAGTTCAATTGTCGTTGAATTTCAGGAAGATCAGGACTGAACGAAGCTTGAAGCTTCACAAGGACAGGATATGGGGAACTCTTCACATAGGCCTGATTCGACAGTCCATTCTTCGGTTGCAAGTTGACGGGATATAAACTACTTGCGGATAACCGTGAGATTTAAGGGCAAAGGCGGGTGAACGAATCAAAAGTAGAGAATCGCCTTCACAGAAAACCCGGTTTCACTTCCGTCAAGTGATATGGGAACCGTGGCTTCTTCCTCCGAAAAAGCTCCCCATTCTTCTTCTCCATACTGTGAATGGTGCACTTCGCCACGGACTCCTAACCTATCTCCGATCATCTTTTCAACTCCTCCACCTATACTAAACGTGTAGAGAGCTTCGTCGTAGGAATCCATGCCTGAACCAAATTCCCCTGGCCCGCAAAGTTCAAGTGGATTGAAGCATCCGTAGTAGTTGACAATTAAATCCGCGTTCAAGCGGCGTATTCTGCCGAGAACATATACACCGGTATCCGGGCCAAGAAGCGAAACCATAAACGAGGGACTCACACGGAACATCAACGCGGCACCATAGCTGTTTTTTCTCTCCACACTCCAATCATCGGGCCAAGCCTCTCCATACTGGTTTCTATTTTCGGATTGTCCGTCTCCGGGAAATGTACCGTTTGCCGTGCCACTGTGAAGTTGCACATCAATCTCAAGTCCTATGTCAATGGTGTTGCTTGGGTCCAAATTCAGGCGGTAGCCAACAAGGAATCCCGTGCTATAACCTGATTCGCTCGCTGAAGCGCCCGTGCTGTAAATATTTCCCCTCTGCAAGTAATTTGCCGGTACATCTGTATTGTCTACAGTCTTTGCGTGTTCAAAGCTAACCCCCTCAACTCCGACGAAAGTACCGGCGTAGAATCTGCTGTTCTGTGCAACTGCGATCTCAGAAATACCGACCATTATCGCAGTCAAGATCATTACGCTCCCAATACCTGCCTTCTGATTCTTGGACATTCCACTCATGGTTTCTCGTCACTCAAAATGAATCGGGATTTTTTTATACGGTGTTTTTGGTGTCGTGTGCCCCTGCATGTTCAGCATTCCGGTCACATTCCCACTCACCGGAGTGCCAGAAGAGCTAAATAGAATTCCCATATTGCGTATATCCAGAAGCGAATATTGTCAAACTTATGCACGTTCGGTCAATTACTCGATGCCTCACACCTTTGTCTATACGGAGTCTTCTGATTATGTTGAACCAAATTGTATTTATTCGCAAGGGCAATCTGCTAGACAATCCCAATAACCCGGTAATGCGCCGCCCACGGCACCAGCATACCAAACTGTAGCACCAATATACACAGAGGCCCATCCATCGTGCCCAAGCTGTGCAAGCGGGCGGCGATGCTACATAGGTACCGCTAATCTTCAAAAACCTTCAAGATGTATCTGGCCTTGCATCTTTCTTCCGTGCTTGGCTATAACTCAATGATGGATGATGGAGTACACTGCTGCAAGTGCGGAAGAAAAAACGATTCGAGTGAAAAGCTAAGATCTTTACGGTGCAAGTGGTTTGCTTGACCAACTACATGTTTTCGATTTCAGGAATCGATTTAATTCATGGACTGCTATAGCAGGCATTGATGCCCTTGACGGGGATATGTTTACCTGAACATTGCGCCACAAGAGATGCCCGCCCGCTCAATAAGATGGCTTGATCGCACCCGGAATCTACCCGGTGTTCAGTGATTATTGTACGGACTCGGCAGTATCCACGACAACTAACAATGGGGTTGGCGACAACTCATTAGAATAGATTTGTTCATATTAAATCAACCAGAATCATTTGAATCACTTATGATTTACCAAATTCCTGGTTCGGAGCATACCTTCCCCCTTGTCAGACTACTTGCAGATTCACCTACACCTGCCTCCATCTGGGTAACACGGTGCCTTCATTTCGGCCGCGACCAAATAGAAAGCGCGCACGATGACAACCACCGTGCGCGCTCAATCTTGCAATCCAACCGGCGAGGCTGGACCAAAGTCTGACGGCTACCCAGTGACTGGATTCTGATGATTAATATAATAGTCGTTCAATACTGATGCCACCGTCAACCGCCCTTCGTCAAACTCCGCCTGCGTGGTATTACGAGCGAGAAAATCCTGAGCACGATTGCCTCCAATAGCCTGTAGCAAAGCTACAGCCAGTTTTCTGTTCTTTGGGGACTTTGATTCTTCGTAGATCTTGTGTAGGAGTGATCTCTGGCCAGCCAGATCAACCTTGTCTCGGTAGAGCGTGGCCAACACAATTGCATTCTTGAGTGTTTGCTCACGAACCGACTGGTATTCAGAGTCCAACGAAGTTTCAAGTTGAGCGATTGCCAGATTCCACCGGACGGTTTCGTTTGCTAGCGCTGGGGTACTGTCCTGTGCAAGGACGGGTGCTGCGAACAACACCAGGAGACAAAAAGCGAGAAGTTGTTTCATTGTATTGGGATGTTTGAGTTAAATGCGGACCTAGGTGTCAGTACGGAAAATGCTTGGCATAGGTTACATTATGTATCAAGTTTTTTCATAAATATTCGATTCACGCAATTTCTCAATGCTCTCCTTTGATGCTGACGAAGCTGTAAGCGCCCTTCGGGCCTCCGACACACACATGGCTAATCTGATTGCTCGCGTGGGCCCCTATGAATTGGTTCTGACAGATGAATGGAGTCCGTTCCAGGCATTGGTGCGCTCTGTCATCTTCCAGCAAATTTCAACACACGCAGGTCGGGCAATTCAGGGCCGCCTCTTCAGCTTATTTGACGGTAGCGCCCCCGAACCCGATGCAGTACTTCAAAGTGCACCCGAGGAATTAAGAGCCGTGGGGCTCTCCCAAGCAAAGGAGAAAACCATTCGAAACCTGGCCGTACGCGCAGTTGACGGCACACTCCCAGACCGAGTCGCCATGGACAGGTTGACCGATGATGAAATAATCAAAACGCTGACCATGCACCGCGGCATTGGCATTTGGACTGCCCAGATGCTCCTCATCTTCAATCTGGGGCGTCCCGATGTGTGGCCTGTCACTGACCTCGGCATCCGTCGAGGCTACAAGATCGCCTATGATCTGGACGAACTTCCCATGCCATCCGAACTACGTGACATCGGTGATCGCTGGAAGCCATTCCGTAGCATTGCGAGTTGGTATCTATGGCGGGCAAATGATCTCTAAGTCGGTTACCCGCATCATGTACGATCGCGCCGATTTGCCAATCAATTCAGACGGAATACCTGAGCAGATACCACGAATTTAATCTCAGTGGCCTGGAAGTAATCAATACCCACACTGCATATTCTGATGCTCTGCGAAAAGTGTCAACAATCCGAAATAACTATCAGAGTTCGCCGCGGGAATTCTGCAATGAACAGTGATTCACGACGATCATTTGCCTCTATCTGCAGTCCTGAACCGCGACTCTACACATCCCGACCGGCCCTACACAGAAGGGGGCGCAAGAAGTTGAACAACCCAATCAATTAGCGGCACTACAGAAAACCTTACTGGAACAAGCCGTAAAGGCCGAAGTTGTTCCGGCGATTAGCCCGTAGAAATAAAGAGTTCCAACTCAAAATGAAACAATGCCTCGCTCCGCGAGCTAGCGCCCAGTTCTGCCACGGCTCGAACCTTACCCTTGCCACTGGCAATTAGATTGAGATCACGATGGCGGACTCTGCCGTGCGGATATCCATGGTTATTCTCGGTGCCTTGTTCCTGGCAGGCGGGGCATGCCAGTCGGGCGATCAAATAACGGTCGGCGGTACATTGCTCGGTTCCGATGGCAAGCCGATGCGGCACGCACGTATTAAGGTGGAAAGAAGTTCTGGCAAAGTAATTGCCAGGGCCACCGCTGATACTGACGGACGGTATACGTTTGCCCTACGTGAACCCGGCGGATACGCGCTTACGGCACGGGGCCGGCGTCACGAAACCATTGAGGTACCGCTTGTCCTGACATCTCGTCAGCCTGTACAACTGGACATAGCCCTCACAGCCAGTGAAGCCGGGGATGATCAGCTGCCCGAGGTCACATCCCACCCCGTCACCGTGGGTGAAATTGTGGCGATATATCTCGATGTGGAGGCAAGAAAGCGCCGAATCAGCCGTATAATTGCCGCCAAGACGGTCGAGTCGAAATGGGGAACCCGAACAATCGCGGTTACCGAAAAGGACCTGACACTCTTGGACGAGGAAAGGGTGCCTGTCCTCGAACGTATTGAGACTGAGAGCCAACCCCTGCTTCGACAGTGGCTACTGCTTCGATTCTTCGACGAGTTTAGGCTTCAAATACAGAATCAGTATCAACACCTTGCCCTCGAAGCCCTTCAGACAGTGCCTCCCACATCACCCCTTTGGACTTTCGAGGCCTGGTTCATTTTCGGAGCGTCAAACCTCATTACAATTATCTCCCGCAATGCGGACAGTCCCGAGGAAGTTGCCGAATACGTACAGCGTGTAATCGATGGCCACCCTGATCCGGAAGTCCGTGCGCAGTTTTTGGACGTGGGGCTATACGCGGCCGACCGCGCTGGAGACGAAGAAACGAAATGGCGCTATTACAACCAGTTGCAAACCGAACATCGTCGTACCTACAATGCCGCCCGGGCGCGACGAGATTTTGACGAAAAGCGGAAGGTGCAGTTTGGCAAACCCGTTCCAAAGTTTCGGTTTGTTTCACTCGACGACCGTAAGGAAATTTACACCAATAGACGCCTCCTCGGCACTACCTATCTCATTGATTTCTGGGGGACATGGTGCGCTCCCTGCATCAGGGAGATCCCTGAAATTCAAGACGCGTATGACAAATACCACGAGGCTGGCTTCCAGATATTGAGCGTAGCCATGCGGGACGAGAAAGAGGCGATTGAGGAATTCCGTGAGGATCGATATTCCATGCCCTGGATGCATACAATCGTTAGTGGTGCACGCCATAATGCCGTGAAGAGAGCATTTGAAATTGACGGATATCCGCGTCCAATTCTCGTCAATGGGGAGGGCAAGATTATTGCCGTCGACGATGAACTGCGAGATGGCAAACTGCTAGAAGTTTTGGCAGAAGTATTTGGCAAAGACTCATAGGAGCGAACCACTTTGGGACTTGTGGTGCAGGCGGTCGCGTTCAGCTTGCAATGTGATTTGCCCGCGAGCTGTCAAAACCGTGCACGTAAATGTCACAATTAACTGGACATTCCGGGAGAATGTACGCTCCAGTCTCCGGCGCATGGTACAGCGGATCCTGCGCACGTAGGAATTCCATCCTGACAATTTTCGGAGGCAGAGACTAGGTCCCGCAGAGCCGGCAAATCCGATCCATGAGCAATAGACTGGTTGTACGGAGTCTACGCTGCGCCGTACTTGGGCAGAAGACACCATCGCTGCACACCGATGGCGTAGGGTGCGGCTTAGACGCCCCGTAGCAAAGAGCCTTAGGTACTGGTAAATTCATGGCCCGGCACCCGTTATCCGGGCATCCGCTTCTTTTGTGCATGGGGGCCACCTTCGAGGGCCTTCGGAATGTGTTGGAGGTTGTGGAATCCTCTGTCCAATACCCTCCTTCGGTGCGCGGACTGTCTCAAGACCTGCTGGATCGTGGGTTGTCTCCCGACCGGGGCCTGCTTTGTATCACACCGGGAGCGGCGAGGCTTTCCTGGATCCTGACCGAATGCTTTGGGTCACAGATCCGACTGCAACATTGTCAGATGCACAAGCTTGCACGAGCGGTCAGCTATCTTGCCGCTGCGGAACAACGGCCAATCCAAGGCGCGATCAGCCGCGCCTTTGCCCTTCCAGATCTGGCATTGGCCCGCGCGGTGCTGTTGCAAATTCACACCCAGTTACGGTCGTTGAGCTGCTCGGCAGCCCTGTGGTTGTTGCAGGATCTGGACCGACCACTGACCTTCCATCAAAGTGGCGTCTATGACCGTTTGAGTGACAGCCTGCGCGGTACGCAGCTTGCTGTCCTTGCGGTCCAGCAGCTGAATCGGCGTGTACGAGGAAACTGGCTTCCGCCTACCTCGCGTCGTGCCCTGTTTGCACTTCTGCTGCCGGAGATGGAAGTGAGCATGCATTGACTCACGCGTGCTTCGGTTCATCTTGGATGCAAAATGGAAACTCACTGGCAAAAACGAAAACAAATCGATTGGTGAGAGCGACAGCGGCGACTTGTGCCCGCCCTTCGCCTATGGAAATCGGTACAAGTGCCAAACCATGGCTTTAATCTATCCCTGAACTTTACCGATCCAAGAGCCGTTCGATTTTTCGACTACCTGAGACTCGTTCTCCTACCGTTCGAAGTTTCCTCACCCGCAGGTCCCCTGCGCAGCACGCGCTACGAAAACCGAAGTACAAAGAAAGGCACCAAGACCAGTGAAGACTGTAGGCCTTAAATAGAAGACGGCTCCCAGAGACGGTTAGAATCTCCACCGGCTCTTCCTAGTCAGTCTCTATGAGATTCAGAAGCTTAGCCGACCAACTCTCGGGAACCGCAGCATTTACCTCCACAGGCACCCGAGCTACCGGGTGCTCAAAAGTCAGACAGCTACAATGTAACGCAATGGTGCGCCCGTCAAAACGGTGACGTGCACCGTAACGTACATCTCCCAGGACAGGGAAACCCCGAGCAGCAAACTGACACCGGATTTGATGAGCACGACCCGTGATTAGCTCCACGCCCACGGACGAAAAAGTCCCATCACTGTTCAGTGCCCTCCAACGCAGACTTGAATACTTTCCGGATCGTTCGTCCTGGACAACATGTGCTCGCCCCGCCTCCTTGCGCAAATAATCTTCCATTACACCGCTCCCCTCAATCAAGCCCTCCACTACAACGATATATTCCTTTCTTATTTGACGATCACGAAATGCCTGACTCAAGCGTCGTGCCGCCTTGGATGTTTTCGCAAGCACCATTGCACCTGATGCTGGGCGATCCAGACGATGAACCAGCCCGATGTAGACATTACCCGGCTTATTGTATTTCTTCTTCAAGTAGAGGCGGGCCAGCGTTACCAAGTCTGGATCTCCGGTTATGTCCGCCTGCGAGAGTAGACCCGCTGGTTTATTAAGCGTCAACAAATGATTATCCTCGAATAGCCACATGAGAATTCAGTGTACACAACGTGCTAACGACGTCCGGCCAAACCTATACTGACAAACAGTCCAGGTTGGTTTATTCTGCGACTAAGGTCCACGCGTAAGGGGGCTCGTGCAATACCTAAAGTGATTTCATGGATCCACCCGTCATTAACATACACATGCGCGGCCCCAAATCGGGTACTGACCTTTTGATCCACAAATGGCCTGACACGAAACAACTCAAACAGTAGACTGCGAAAATCATGCTCCCAATGTATTCCTGCCACATGACGTCCAATTATGCGACGGTTGCGTACGGTGCGGAGCGTACCGAGTGTTCCAATCGGACCCATACTGCCCTCTGCCACGTGCCATTGCTCAACAGGAGCTCTAGATGTTGAAAACCCTGCCAGTACGCGTACAGACATTCCAGCAGACTGCGGGCGACGGCGCATCAGCGTACGCATGTACCCATCCGCAAACAGGGTAGCCTTAAGATACCGACGATTCTGAGGAGCATCGCCGTACTCTACCCTGACCTCAACCCTCTCCTGAGGATCTATGCGATACGGCTGCCAATCACTCCCGGTGGCAACCCGGAGCTCGAAGGACTTGTGGTGTCCTGGACTAATCAGGGTATTCGTCGGAAACTCCCGTTTATGCGGCCACGGCCTCCTTATCTGGGTTTGAACGGAATCAATAACGGCATAAGTCCCGGAAATTTTGGCCCTGATCCCATGCGCCTCGTAACTTGCATTCAATCGCACCTTCGTCGCCCAATACCAGTCAAAGTAATCCTGGGCCAGCAATCTTGCTGACAAAGAATTCGTGGCCTCCGTGTGAATTAATGTACCATTTTGCGGCTGCATATCCCGCTCCAGTATTACGGAGGTTTCCAAGACATTTGTCAATTGACTACGCAGCGCAGCAGCCACGCGCGTATAGTCATACACTAGAGATTTTCCAATGCGGGCTGCCAGTTCCGTGCGCTCTCCCATGGGAAATGCCTTGCCAACTCCCACGAGGGTGCCATCCACCCGATTATAGAGCAGCCATGGTGCAAAACCTCCGATAAGCGGCCAAACAAACTGGGGACGATCTCCCAGATGAAAGCTGCGTGCCTCCATTTCTGAACCGCGAACCGAGGCAGTAGCGGGAAGTGCCTGACGCAAGGTTAGCGGTCGTTCACGAAGCAGGTCTTCAATCACATCCAATTCTTGTGCCGTTAAGGCAACCATATCCAATCCCATCAAAAACGGATCATCCCGAAAGACCGAAACAGAATCCATCTGCAACTGCTCCTGACGCGCGAATGGCGCCTCAGGTACGGCCTGGTTGATCTGATAATTCATTAGCCTGGCAACCTGCTGCACAGTAGTTGGGCTAGTAGCCTCGCCCTCCGGCTCTACATGAATACGGCCTTCCATACGAAAATCTATGGGCAGCCAAAATGAATCCGCCGGGGCAAAACTCTGCCGGTAGGCGACCCTCCAAGCCTTGGTATCAGGAGAGAAAACCACATGAGAAGCAGGCCTCAAATCAACCTCTGCCAGTGCGTATACACTATCCAGCACAGAAATTCGTCCAATAAGTGTGGCTTCCTGATTGTTTTTCGGAGCAACGTATATATCGTAGAGCTGCTGATCACCCCAACGCCGACGCCCCGCAAGTGTAAAATTGTAGTGATCCAGTGCATCTGGATGTGTTGGTCCGAAGAAATTCAACCCATTAATCTGTACATGATCTGAGGAAAAATCCTGGGGTGCTGGGGTTAGACCCAGCTGTTCATAAAAACCCGATGTCGAACGCATCGACCGTATGATGTCCCGGATTCCGGCCTGACTGGTCGCAAACCGATCTAGGACGGCTTCACTTATCAGGACGATCCTGTCGCGATGCCGCAAAGTTATCCTGGAATACATCCGAGCACCGTAGGATTCCAGATGGGCTCGGCGGTTAAGCTTCCGGCGAATGGCCTGCTCCATGATACCTGCAGCTAAGTTGTCTGCCGTAACCAGTACTTCAGGCAGAGGAATAGCTGCCGGTTCCAGACTCACGTTAATGACCCGTGGGTCATTCGGCCCCAATGTTACCTGCACAGAATTATAGCCGATATGCCGAACAATCAAAGTAGCTGGCAAACCAGGAAGCGTGATCCTGAAAGCACCATCCCGATTTGTGATCGTACCCTGAACAGCACCATCCAGAATTACATGCGCCGAAACCAGTGGCAATAGCGTGACAGAATCCCGCACGGACCCTGTAACAAGCACCTGCCCCGATGCCCACTGCGTGGACTGCTGGATAACGACGACGGTCAAAACAACCAGCAACCATCGCAGTACCGACCGCCTGTCTGACAGCCCGTTATGCGCCTCAGACAATCGGGAGCAGGCCGTCATTCCTTGCGAAAATCAAAAAAGGCGGGCAAGACCAAACGTTGGATACGGGAAACGTTTTTCCTCAATGTGATAGGCGAAATCCACACGTACTAAGCCAAAAATTCCGCTCAGTGATAGCCCTAGCTCATTATGACGACGCCAGCGGTGCCGCGAGACCCCCAACCCTCGAACAAAAGCATGCCCACCAAAGATTGAAACATTATAGCCCCTTTCTACCATGGACGACAGCCCCAGCAGCTCAAAGGGCAGCGTTCGAAAGTTGTGCTCCCAATGTCCAAAAACCATTGCACTGCCTTGATATGGGAGTCCCCTAAGGGTGTGCAACGAACCATCCCAATGATAAAGCGTGGTGCCTCCCTCAACAATAAACGAACGCTGCAGCGGCAGAGTCCGACCGCCTTCGGACGCTAGGCCTACTGAAATGCCGTAATCAAGGGTTGCCGGTATAAAACGTCTGCGCAAAAATGTGTTAACGCGGCCCCCTGCTCTCAGATAGTACCGACGAAAAACAAAATCTGACTGCGGCGTTGAGAATTCAGCACTGATAGCCAGGTGCTTTGATGGATCAATTAGTATCACCGAAGGGCGCCCGAAAGCAAATTCAATCGTGACTGTCCTCATTTCGCCTTCCATAACCGATGCATTTGGCCGCTGTGGTTCACGACTACCTAACAAGTCGTAACTGGTGTTACCGGTCAACGGTGAATGATTTTCATGCAGGTACGTAGCCGATATCGTGCCCCGAGGAGCTTGCAATTGATAGCCCCCTGTGATTGATATCCCCTGCCTTCGATAGTAGTCAAAGTAATCTTCCTGCCCAATGAGCATCAAACTACTGTTAGTCAATCTGTTTTTGTTGCCGGACTGATAGGTGAAAGTGTTTTCCGACCTGTACCCCACGTTGACGAACCAATCTTTCTCCCAGCGAACAGCTCCATCATACGAAAACTGTTCAGCCCCTTTTTGCCCCGTGCTCAAACCCGCCCCCACTTCTATGGCATACGTTTGGTCTGATTCTTCGCGAGAGAATTCTTTGCGGTATCCCAGACCTCCATGGAAGTCATCTACCCGGTTGTACCACACACGCGGCGAAATCCCAAGTTTGGTAAAAAACCCGAAAACCCTATCCGTAGATTCGCGTCGCTCTTCCATTTCGGCGCTCCTGTTCAACGCACGTCCCAAGGGCCCCTGCATCTCGTAGGCTTCCCTGAGCGTGTGAGTACTGTCTATGGATGCATAGGCTACTGTTTCTTCGGGATCAAGCGGAACTACAACCCCTTCACGCTGGAAGCCTTCGTCAGATGCTACCGCTAATGAATCTACATGCAGCCTCCAGCCTTCCTCAAACAGACTGTCTGCCAATACAATATTCAACTGGTAGTCAGTGAAGCGAGACACCTGATCAACGATGATGGTTGGAAAACTAAGTAATACTCCGAAATCGATGTCAACAACGGCATTTGATCGCAAATCCACGGGCAGCCAAATATCTCCACCATAATTTGAAAACTGCTGCAGATACGTGGTTTCATACCTCCGGATCGGGAATGGGAATAGAAAGGCCGGCCCTGGTCGCAACTTGGCTTCAATAAGCGCAAAGACCCCGTCCATGACTGACACTGTGCCCACGAATGCGCTGGTCTGTCTATACTTCGGTTCAACGGCAATATCATAGATCAGTGCATCATCAACGCTGCGCATCCCTTCCAACGTGAATACATACTTGTCTAGTGCATCCGGATGCGTGACGCCAATAAGTGTATGGCCGCTAATCTCCACGTCGTCATCATACAGATTCAACATGGTCAGGGCTGCAGGCATTGCATCTAAGCCGGGGACATTGCCCGTATTCCGCGTTCCGGTTATCTTTTCCCGAATTCCCCTATCCTTATCCCACCAAGCCGTGGCAGCAGATTCAATTATAGCAACAATACCGGAGTCATTGGAAAACGTATACCGTGAGTATGCCTGAGCCTCAAATGTGCTCAGCTTCTCGTGCCAAACTGCTTTGCGCTCAATCACCCTACGCATAATTGATACAGCCGGATCCTCATCTGTCACTACCATCTGCCTCATCTCTAGGACCACGGGCTGCAAACGAAACTCCAGCGGAGTTTCAGTGTGGGCAGTAAGCGTATCGGTTCGGTAGCCGATGTAGCGCACCACAAGATCAACCGGCAGATCATCCACTGCAATTTCGTAGACCCCCTCGCGGTTTGTAATGGTTCCTTTGTAAGTACCTGCGATCTGCACCGTTGCCGCGGGGAGGGTTTCATTGGTGGTGGCATCAACAACACGGCCACGGAGAATCTGTGCTTTGATCTCCGGTGGACATGCCAAGCACAGAAGCATGATCAACCCCGATGTTATGCCGATACTGCGTTTATCCATCAATAGCTTCCTCCAAAAATGTTTCTATGGTAGCAGATTGCCGCTTGCCGTCTTCGTAACCCAGCTCCAGCACCCGACTGATGAACTCTGGATCAAACAACATCACACTGAGCCAGTCTGGACTCAGGGTATCCCCGCTTCCGAGCCCTCGAGTAAGCAACCTTAAGACACCCTTCGTCCTGACCTCCAATCCCCTTGCTAGCATGCCAATGTCCTTGGATGGTTCAATCAATAGAATGTTGACCGGACGCATTCCATTTCGTTCGGCATGCGGCGTACCCTTGACCAATTTGGTGATCCTCTTGGCCACTCGAATGTCGTGATCAAAAGCATCCAAAAAAATTGCGTTCAGCATGATACCCATTACCTGTGCTGCTGGCGGATATCCGATAACCGCTGGCTCACCTGCTTCCTCCCAAGAGCGTGGGTATTTGTGCGAAATACAAATGACATCCGTCGCTCCCAAGTGCAGTGCCGGCGCGAGTGGAGCAATCAAACGAATACCGCCGTCCCCGTGCCATGCTCCTCCAAGCTTTACCGCAGGAAATAACAGTGGCAAAGCCGAAGACGCCATCACGTGATCGAGCGTGATTTCAGTCTTGTGTGCTATGCGACTCGGGCGATGCCACATTCCAATATCCCGCCCCTGCACCCAGCTCACCGACTGACCTGTGGTGAAGCTGGTTGTCGTAATACAAACCGATTGTAATTTTCCGCTTGCGAGATTCTCGCTAATCTGCGGCAATTTTCCGTCTGGGGTAGCTGGTAACTGCCCGGACAAATACTTGCGCAGCGGTTCTGTGTTGAGAAGTGCTTCGCCTTCCTTCACACGAATCACGGGATTGCCAGGCCGTATGTGCCGTAGAAGGCGCCGAAACAGGCCTCCGCTGGATTCTGGCAAGTATACCTTTTCCTGACCGATATTCTGCCAACAGTGTAACAACGCTTCTGCACCTCCTGAGTCGGGGTGCCCAGCAAGAAATGCAGCATTGATTGCCCCAGCAGAAACCCCCGTAATGATCGGGAATGTAATCTCCGGGACCAATTCCTTCATGAAGTGCACAACGCCAGCCTGATATGCCGATCGTGCACCACCACCAGTAAGCACCAATGCCAGCTGCCTCGAGGGCTCCTCTTCACTACGATTAGATGTATTGCTCATCTCCTATCAGCGCTCAACTCCATGTAGTTGGGACTGTTTTTGCATCAGTCTCAACATATTCAGTCTGTCTTATCAGGTGTGAGGTTACAATTGGGATTACTTCCTTAGATAGAATTCATCGTTCCACATTGCCCAGACGCAGCGCAGTATCATAAAGTAGCGCTAGGGTTATTTATCTAACTATCATTCATCCGACTCGGAAATTATCTCCTGCACCAAGCGGTCAGCCCCGTAGATGTGGCGCAGCGATTCCAGAATTGCGCGCACATCCACCGAAATGGCCCGTGCAGCACGATCAGAGAATACATACTCATTGGTTAAGGATTCAATGTTACCATCGTAGAGTAACCCCACAACCTCCAGATTCTGATTCAGGAGTGGAGACCCTGAATTACCCGCGGCTAAATCGTTGGTACTGACCATACTCAGCGGCGTGGAGAGATCAAATGCCTCGGGAGGATTGCGCCAACGTTCGGGAAGATTCCATTCGAGACTGACATCACGATAGGCGTAATAGTGGTCATACATCCCATAGAATGTGGTGAATGCTGGAGCACGCGTTCCGTTATACACATACCCGCCGACACGCCCATCCGAAATCCGCAAAGAAGATGATGCATCCGGGGGCACATCCGTGCCGTAGAGCGCGAACCGCAGTGCCGCCAACTCCGCAACAAGCAAGTCTTCGCGATTCTGAAAACTCTCCATCTGCTGTTGAGCCGTGAAGTACAGCGGGGCCAAAGCACTGATCACCCGAACGGTCGGATCATCGCTTCCCAGAAATCCCTTATCCAAAAGTTCGGCAAATCCAGCCGAGTCCGCGAGTGATGTATTGGCGACAATGCCTGCGGCCAAGCTATCTATCGTGATCTCTCCCAACAGACTGCGCATTGTCGGATCCTGCGCCCCCAGAGCTTCCTGAATCTCCTGTAGTCGCAACTCGATCAGCGACTCATCCACCTCTGCGGGGAAATCGTCTAGTGCCAATGCATCCTTGCGTACATCCGTGATTATTTCCTGATCTACAAAGCCTCTGCGCTGCAGATTAGCATAGTAGTACCCATACAGCGCACGCAACAGAATCCTTGACCCGAGCGTCGTCCCGAAGAGTGTAAACCCTGCCATGCGGCCAGCCTCTGCCCGCTTCGAAAGCTGGAGTTCATCCAGCTCCTGAAACAGTTGGCCGTAGCGCCCCGACAGGGAGTCCGATTTGAAAAGATCGTCCCTCACCTGGTACTCAGCTGCGCTGCGCCGAGCGATCAGCGTATCATTTTGCAGACCCGCCAACCTTCCCGAAAACGACTTGAGCGTGTTGCTGACATTGAACCACATGTTGTTCAGCCCATCCGCAGTATCCGATTCGGCAGAATTTGCAAACGGGCGAAGTAATTCTGCCCGCCGCTCCAATGCGGCAACCTGTTGAGGCAATACATAGTCGCGCTCAAAAACTAACTGTGATACACTGCCAAGTCGACTGGTCGAACCCGGATTACCCACTAGAAAGACCGCATCACCAACTGATGCCCCCTCGGTACTCCACGCAAAATGATGTGGTGTTACTGCGGGATTGCCATCTTTGTCGTAGGCCCGCAAAAAAGTCACATCAAGCGAATAACGAGGAAAAGTGAAGTTGTCACTCTCACCCCCGAAGTAACCTATTTGCTCCTCTGGAGCCATGACCAAGCGTACGTCTTCGTAGCGCCTATAGGTGTAAGCGGCATAGCGCTCACCACTGTAGAGCTCGACGATTTCCACATGCAGAGTGGAATCACGTGCTGCTGCCGCCGCCCCCAACTCGTCTTCAATATCCGAAGCCTTGTTGCGACGTGCCTGGACCCGTTCAGTATCCCCCCGTACGATGCGGCTGGCACCGTGAACCCGACTCGTAACGTCTGTAATTCCCCAGAGCTGCTCAACATACAGATCAGGTATCTTTCGCTCATCCGCACCAGTTGCAGCCAGAAAGCCTTCTTCCAGCAAACTCTCCCCGTCGCGGGACACATTTACAATGCTCTCACGCGTACAATGGTGGTTCGTCAGGACTAATCCCCGATCTGAGACAAAGCTGGCAGAGCAGCCTGATGAGAGTCTCAAAGCACCTAATCTCGCTGTCGCAAACCAGGAAGAATCGGCATCTATGCCATATTCTTCGGTGAACCAGTCAACCGGCGGATTGTCGAAGGTCCACATTTTGCCTCCATCAAAACGACCAAGATCCACATCATACCTGTCCACCTCAAAGGAAACTTCCTCCACCGGTTCAGCTACTGGGGACGGGGCCTCCTCCACGACCAGAGGCTGCTCTATCACCTGTACAACTTCCACAGCAGAAGGGGCACAGCCCGCCAGTACCACCAGAAGAAGCGGCAATTCAATAGACAATCCCTTAAAGCGGCTAAACGTCATTCTCTACGGCAATGCTTGTTCAGCTAATTCGTCCGCCACCCACTCGGCTTTCAGTACAGTGCGCAATAGCGCTAATATCCCGGAAGTAGACATAGCCACGCAATGCGTGCCTTCCTCGGTATTCGCATCGTCGAAGGCAATGCCCAGAATTTCCATATCCACATTTGTAAGTCCCGCACCTGTCTGCGCACATTCACCGACCACGGGAAAATTTAACGCAGTTGCCAAATCATTCTCTTTGATGCCAGATAGCCAGTCTTCCGTCAACTCCCACGCGCCTGTCCCGCCATGCGAATAAAACTGGTCCAGCATCCCATACAATGTGGTATACGGCGGTGAGATTGTACCATTGTAGCTGAACGTATCCGAGAGCGTCATGACTGTGAACGGCGTATTTGCATCGAATGCAGTTGCGAAGAGCCTCTCCCGGACAAATGGACTTCGATCATTCCACGCAAAATAGCTCTCCGTGTCCAGGGGTTGAGCCTGGCTGTCGTAAACCCTGAAAAGTGCAAAATCTATGGCATGTCTGGGGTATACACCTTCCTCTCTCCCAAAGTCCGTGACGTCTGCAGGAGGGATCACGACGAGCCTCACATCACTGTACGTGCGCCAAAGATATTCCCAGAAAGCGCTGCTATCGCCGGCCGCAATAAGCTCTGCTTCAATTCCGGCCTCCGTGTCTTCAGACGCATCCTCAATTCGAGCAAACTCACGAATTTCCACGAGCTGTCGCACGGTCAACCCTGGTAATTCACGCTCATCCGAAAGCGTACCAGCTACAAAGACACTGTCATCAGGACGGATCCAGGTCTCCAGCGAGCGCAGGCATGTTGCGCTTGTTGCTGCCAGACCGTCGGCACTCACGAGTGCCGCAACGCATCCGTGCAGCTGAAGTGTACCTAAGCGTGCATTTTCAATCCAATTGGCATCTACCGCACGTGGTAGTGAAGACCGGGATTCCGTCTCTTGAGCAAATCGCCAGACATGCTCCACCCCGGCATTTTCGTCCGCACTCAGTGAATCAAACTGCCCTGCCTGAGCAAACGTATTCGCAGCAACTGACCCAAATAGGAAGGCACCGACTGCACGGCAAAGGATGGAACAATATCTCATGAATGTATATCCACCTTTCTTGCAATTTCTATGCCGGAGTGGCGGAACTGGTAGACGCGCAGGTCTTAGGAACCTGTGTCCCTTCGGATGTGTGGGTTCGAGTCCCACCTCCGGCACTTGCATAGACGGTCACCATCAGTGATCGGTCTTGTCACTCACTACGAATTTCATGGAGAGTGAGTTGACGCAGTGGCGCGTGTTCTTGGCAGTAAACCTTTCTCCTGTAAATACATGCCCGAGGTGTCCGTCACAGTTGGCACAAGTGATTTCCGTGCGCCGTCCATCAGCGTCCATTACACGGCGAACACTTCCGGGGATTTCATCATCAAAGCTTGGCCACCCACATCCAGAACGAAACTTGTCCTCCGATCGATAGAGCGGCGCATCGCATTGTCGACAAATATAAAGCCCCGGGGCAAAATGCTCATAGAATTCCCCCGTGAAGGGGCGCTCCGTTCCCTTGTCCAATATCACGTATGCTTCTTCGGCGGTTAGTTTGTTCATTCGTATTCGTCCGGGAATCTCATATTGATTTGAGTACGATTGTGTCTGCAAATTGTGTCAGATAACGACGCGGGGTGTTGATGATGAACAGGAAGCAAAGGTGATAGGAAGCGCGAACTATCTGGGTTCAATTCCGCGGAGGCATACTGATGTGGCAAAGCTGGTTTCGATCCTTGGCTAATAGACAGGTGAACGATCATGGCGTCACTTGTTTGACGTGATGGTGAGCGCCGGGCAGTGTGCGCATATGCCCCATTAGATTTATCACAGCTTCATTACAGACTGCTAATGTGTACAATTGGCTGGGGTTCAGTCAGGACTGCCGTTGCGGGATGAATACCATGGGCATTAGTGCCCCCATTCTATGGCTCAAGAATTGAATCGTGCACCTCCGGTTTGAATAAATGGTTTTCAGAAAATTGTCATGCAATAAATCCCATAATTAGCGTTGGGATTTCAGGCTGCCTACTCTGTTCTCACAACTAACAGTGTACTGCAGGAGGAACTATAAATCTGACCACATATTGAATGCCTCTCAAATTGATCAACTTTCAATCGTATGTCGTTGCTTAAATCTCTGCGATCCAGTCTCTTCAAGGGAATGGGAGTTATATGCGGAGGAGGATCCGTATACGTTGAACAAATAATCAATCGTAGCGATAGGGAAGCTTTGAGTCTCGATCTGGAAGCCATAGGAGGTGACATGTGGGCAGTTATAGACCGAGAAAGTGCTAGTCTGAAAGCCTCTGATCAGCAGAAACAACAAGCGGCCAGTGAGTGAACAACCTCCTGCACGCAGAGAACGAACCGGCCCTTCAGTGCGTCATGAACTGGGAAGCCTGAACGTTCAACAAATTCATCAAGGCCCCATTCCCCTCTAATCTATTTGTTGTGGAACGGTGATCTCATGTGGAGGCAGATAATCGTAGGGTCCAGTTCGAATTCAAATGTCAGGGAATTGGTATTGAGGTGGATGCAGGTATTAACGCAGGAATCATTACCTGGACGTCTAGGATGACTTGCATACGTGGACATGCGCCCATGTAAGACCGGTCTTGATTCACCAAACTCGGCAACGTATGCTTATACGTCAAAATGAACCATGCTGTGTACAGTTTGATGTCTGATTCCCAAGACCAACCATCACTACTACACTGTGGAGGCCAGAAAATGAAGAACTTTCTCTCGTGTTTTCTGTGGATTTTATGTTCCATGTGCTTATATGGAACGGTAGAGGCTCAGATAAACAATTCCCCTTACCATTTCACCGAAATATTTAGAATCGGTGACGAAAGCAGGGGTGACAGCATATTTTTCCGAGACCATGAGGACGCACAGCTAGCGGTTAACAGCAGTAACGATCTGTTCGTTGGAGGCTGGGATGAGACGCCAGTTTGGTCATTCTCCGATGAGGGGAAATTGATCGGATTTGTAGGTGCAGAAGGGGAGGGGCCGGGCGAATTCAAAAGTAGTTCTAGCGTTGTAGTGGGTCCAGGGGATTCCATCTACGTATTTGATCCTCGTTTGAATCGTCTGTCGGTTTTTGCCCCCCAAACACTACGGTACTCTCATAGCGTGCACACAGTAGATGCCTCAGCAAGCATATCAACCCCGAGAAAGTTACTCGGTGTGGTCAAAGGGGGCTATCTTTTCCAGTATCGCGCACCATTTCGTCCCCCAACGAGTGATTTCGGCGGGTATGATCCAGATGAGCCAAGAGTTGACTTTGTAGATTTGATCGACAGACATGGGCGGATGACGGGAATGACAATTGCGAAGTTGCCTTCAGGAGAACGGTTAGTCAAAACATCTCAATCAGGAGGTGGGTCATCAATTGCCGTTATGCCCCGTCCCTTTGGCAGGGATCCGTTCTTTGTTCTTAAAAACAGTAATGTGTATGCTGGATGGAATGACGCAATTGATATTGCAGTTATTTCGGAAAAAGGTGAGCCAGTAAGAAAAATTAGATTTGCCCATGAAGCGTCTCCGGTTACACGAAGAGAAATTGAAGGCATCGTAAAGGATGCTTCACAGAGGGTACGCAGGTGGGTTCTAGAATCTGAGTCAATCCCTGAAACCAAGCCTGCTTACGATGCAATGGTCGTTGATGATCAGGGGCACATTTGGATTCGTGAATACCCAAATACCGATGCAGAATTTGCTAAATGGTTAATTATTAATTCTGAAAGCAACTTGGTGGGCGAAATGGAGCTGCCTGCGAATCTTCTCTTAAAAACGATTAAAGCTGGTCGAGCGTATGCGAGTATTAATTCCGAGGACTACGGTCCCTATGTTGTCGTATACTTAATTACGGAATAAATATCCACTAACGGCTCCAGATCGTCAGCATCTGAAGAAAAGGCGGGCAGTGTGCAAGACATTCATGAGTGGAAAGCGGGAGTGCCAAGAGTACTTGGAACGGATCCTGCAGTAGAAAACGGGCAGCTCAAGAGATCAGAAACCGAGGTACCTGGGGACTGACCTGTGAAGAAGGGACTGAAGGCAACCGAAATGGCGATTGCGCAGGGATTTACCGGTCAGACATCGCTTGCGAGAGAATAGCTCCGCAGTGTGCGTAACGGCGTGGTGCTATGCCTCATTTTCTTCGACCAATCTTGTTCTATCATCTTATCGACCGTAGACCAGACTTGCGATCGCATTCTGGCCAATTCTTTGCCCCCTGAGTGGTCTGTCGGCATCGTTGTTATTGTCGTAACAAGGTGTGTGACTCTTACTGGATTTGCTCGTACAGTTAGATTTAGCACAGAGCATTCAACGTCTTCACTTCGTGAGAACGCTTGCCCGCGTAGCGGGGGCCAGCCTCGGCTCTCGGCTGGAGTACGACACACATGTGCGGTGTCGCCGAGTCTGCGAGCGGATGAACAGTAGAGTGAACAGCTTGGATTGTAACTCGCTTATGTTGCTCTCAAGGTGCAGGAGCCAATGGATCAGGGTACTTGAATGTATATCCTAATCGCTTGCGCACCCGGTGATTCAGCACAACCTTGTCAGGCTGTGATTCCTCCAGTCCCACCTTCGGAAGCGCTATACCCAGGCGCAAAGCCGCCTGTGTGTAGAATTCGGCTCTAGACGGATGCTGATCAGCACACACGTTAAAGGTTTCGCCCCAGCAGTTCTGCGCAATTGTTGCCAGCGCTACTCCCACAGCGTCATCCCGATGCACCAGATTTACCGAATTTTGTGGATTCCGTAATGAACGTCCCGACCAGAATCTACCAGGTTTGCGTTCGTATCCAAAGAGTCCCCCGCACCTGAGTATTGTAGTCTGAAATTCACTGGCACTCCTGAGTGTTTTTTCTGCGGCCAGTAGCGCACATCCCGACGCCGTCTCCGGTATGAGCTTTCCTACATCCTCCTCCCTGACGTGCCCGGATCCATAAACGCTTGTTGAACTCACAAACAACACCTTCCGTACACTGCCGGCCCGCAGATAGAAAAGAAGCGACTCCATCATAGACTCCATAAAGATTCTCACGTCCGCACGTTTTCGCCCTGGTGGAAAATTGAGTATCACTACGTCAGAATCGAAAAAGTCACGCCGACCGCGCCCCTGTAAACTCGGCGTTAATTCCAGCAGGTACGGCTCGATTCCGTCCGCCAATAGTTGATCCAGCTTTGCCTTGCTGGTTGTGGATCCACGCACACGCAAGCCCCGCTCCAATAGCAAATTCGCCAACGGTCGACCGATATACCCGCAGCCCAGCACGCTGGCAGTTGGTTCTGTCATGGTACAACAAATATTGTGTCGGTGCGTAGTAATTCGCAATTTCGCAAAAACACCATGGAAGTGCTTGATCCAGCAGTCAAGAGCGTCTGGACTATCAAGAGTATATTGCGTTGGTGCATCTTACTTCCCGTCTGTGCCACAGTAGATGTAACTTTCTTTTTCTCCGATAATACTACTTTCCTACCAGGCCTGTGGACAGGCCTCTTAATTATCACCTGTTCGGTGTGGACGCTTATTGTACCTAAGCTACGGTACAGATTCTGGCGCTATGAATTACGTGAGGAGGACCTATTTGCAATACGTGGAATCTGGAACCGCGTACAGACCATCGTGCCGCTACGGCGAATTCAACACCTCGATGTTGCGCAGGATCTGATCGAAGGAAACTACGACGTGGCCCGTCTGGTCGTACATACTGCGGGAACACGGAGCACTGATGTCGTAATCCCCGGCTTACCCTACGAAGAGGCCGTGCGCCTGCGAGACACCGTGCGGGACTTTGTTGCCGAGCATATGGATTAATGCAGGAGGCCTCAGCAGAGTTTCGTCGTCTGCATCCGCTGACACTTGTGCATTCTGTATTCCTGGGAATCGTTGGCTTCGTGGTAGGCTGGACTACATCGCCTGAGTCAAGCATTCAGAGAAGTTCTCTTATCTTCGGCGTGGTCTACGTGGTCATTATGGGTCCTATTTCCCTTGCCAGGTATTTGAGATTCCGATACTACGTGACCGGCGAAGAGCTCGTGATGCATTACGGTGTCTTCAAGCGCGTCCGTCGCAACATTCCCTCTGATCGTGTTCAGAATGTGGCCATCGAGCGCAATTTCCTTGCCCGCATACTCGGAACTGCCGTCGTAAAGATCGAAACGGCAGGCACTGCACAAGCGGAAGGAGTACTGTCACATGTCGGTGTTCACGAGGCGAACCGCATACGAGATTTACTCCGAACAGCGGAAACTACCCACACATCTGAAGAGAGTATCCCCGCATCCCCCGATTTTCGTGTACGTCTGCCCCGGTTATTGCTTTCGAGTGTTTATCAGTTCTCTCCAGGTCTCTTCGCAATTCTTATGGGCGTACTGCAGCAACTGGAAGCTATCGGTCTGATAGATATTGAAGCCACTGCAAGACGCCTTCTTGAAAGTGACTTCTTCGGAGTTACAGGCTCCCAACAGTACACGGTGGTTGTGTTCGTCACCGCATCCATTCTAGCCACGCTCATACTCTCCTGGATGCTCGGCTTCGCCCAGAATTTCATTCGGTATTACAATTTCTACATTGAACTGGGACCTGAAAAAATTCACCGCAAATTCGGTCTCATTACCGTGCGCGAAGGAACCCTCCCTTACAGGCGCGTTCAGTCTCTCCTGATTCGCTCCAATCCTCTGATGAGGCTACATGGTTGGTATCGAATGGAAATGCAGACCCTGGGTCTGGAAAGTGGCGAACGTGGATTCCAGCCTGCAATGCCCTTTGCAAAGTGGACTGAGATAGTAGCGCTGGGACCAAAGATCCGCCCCTTCACGGTTCCTGAAGCATACACACGTGTCAGCCGGCGTACCATTCGGAGGCGATGTTTACGTTATACCCTGCTCATTTTGGCACCGGTTACTGCCTTGTATCTGTGGTTGCCGTATGCTGTCTGGGGTCTGACATTGTTGCCTATTGCGTGGGGAATTGCCTGGCTCCAATATCTATGTCATAGTTGGTCATTCCACGACGGAAACCTGTTCATTCGGCGGCGCATCTTCAGCCAACGGCTCTGGGTTGTGCCGGTTGAACGCTTGCAGGCCTTTGAAATCAACGCAACCTTCTTCCAACGACGCCTGGATCTGTGCACGCTCAGGGTAGATACCGCCGGCGCAGGAGTTTTACGCCACCCCAAAATCATTGACATGCGACTCGACGACGCAGAAAAACTGTTCACTGAGCTATACGATGTTTTCCAGGGTGCCGCGAGCAAGAGCAACAAGTAATTTGAATCAATCACCGTCTACTATTTTGGCTCGTAAGGCAATGAGCATATAGGGATTTTCAGCTGTACCGGAACTGAATCTGTATGCCCTCGCTGTTGAATTTTGCAGTATTCCCTGGCGGTTTAGTTTGCGCCGGGCGATAGTGGTGATAGACTACGGACTACTGGCAAAGTCTGGGTCAGGAAGAAACTGCGCGTGCGGAATCCAACCGGATCCTAGCCACGTGAGAGGGTAACATCCGGATACTGGTGATCAAAGAAGATGTGTATCCTCGTCATTATTGACCAGGAAGGCGACGATTCAGTATCGCGGTACGGCCCCGCGGGGGCAAAATTACTCATGCACAAAAAGATGAAGAGCCACGACGCAACTGAACTTCAGTCTTGCTTCTCAGCCTCCAGGCGCATGCAACTCAGCCCCAGATAAAGCAGGATCGGTACAGTCTTGCGGCGGGCCGGCCCTTGAAGATCCAGCGCAGTCAATCCAATGGAAACCGTCCATGCCGCCGGTATGATGGCGTGTGCCCACCAAGGTACGCGGGCAAAAAGAAAAGCAAACAGCGATGTTGCCAGCTTCAGGCCAATCAGGCGGGCAGTCAACCCGAATAAAACTGTCTTGATTAAGCCCTCAACCACGAGTATACCAAAAGCCTGCAAGAATGCAGGTGCAGCAAATACACCTCCGGTCTTTTTCAGGAAGGCTATTGCGCGCGCCCGCCCAACGCCGAGAGATTCCAGAATCTCCTGCTGCTCGGCTTGTGTGAACTTTGAAAAGGTGTCCACAGCATAATCCTGGGCCATGCGGACAAGCAGATCCCGCTCTGTGCCCTGATCAGCCAAGGGGACCTTCAGGAATCTTGCCGTATCACGAATAATATACCGAAAACTGGCCCCGGGCTCCTTACCGACAACCCTCCGAAAATTATAGGCAATGTCACTGCTGCCCAAGTAACGGATCTTTCTTTCGAGTCCCTCGCATAATGCTACCCGCTGATTCACTGAATCCAATTCCTCAAGGCGCTTCTTGAGGTCTGCACAGCGATCAAAAGGGCCTTCAATGATTCGGATCATGTACGCGTAGTCCTCACGCGAAAGCTCCATCAATAAATCTTGCATGCGGCCACCCAGAAAATGGTTGCTTTTGTTATGGTTGTCGCCTGCTGATCAAGTGAGCGCAAGTTCATAATGATCGAAGGTCTCGTCGAGTGAGTAGCCCAGTTTCTCATACAGGCGCTTGGCATGTGTGTTTGTTTTTTCGGTTGCCAGCTCCAGGGCAATGCACCCATTTTGAACCGCCCGGACTCTGGCTTCCTCCATTAATCTCTGTCCTACACCCTGCCCTCGCCAATCGCGTTGAACGTACAGGTCATTCAAAATCCAGATCGGCCCCATGCGTACCGACGAAAACAAAGGATACAGTTGAACAAATCCGGCCAGCGATTCATCCCCTACCCATGCTACGAGAATAATTGAATCTTTGTGTCGCAGTCGTGCTGCAAGAAATTCTCTCGCACCTGAAATGTCCGACTTCATCCGGTAAAACCGTCGGTAACCATCAAATAATTGAGACAGGCGTGGCAACTCGCCAAATGTGGCCCTCTCTATGCGAATGTCAGCTTTCATGGCACGAAATCGTTCAATTGAAGTTTGCGGGCTTGCTTAAGCCATCAGACTGCTATGCGTTCCAGCGGACTTCTGCTGCATGTTACCTCCTTACCGTCCCGCTTTGGAATTGGCGATCTTGGACCCGAAGCCCGACGCTTTGTTGATATCCTGGCCGAAACCGGACAGAGCTGGTGGCAGCTCCTCCCAGTTTGCCCGACAGGACTGGGCGACTCACCTTACGCAAGCCCCTCATCATTTGCAGGCAACCCCTTGCTGATAAGTCCTGATCTTCTTGTTCAGGACGGATGGGTAACCGAATCGGAAATTGACACTTACCCTGCCAATTCGCCGGGTATCGTTGATTATCCGTCTGTTGCAACACACAAGTCCAAGCTGCTGGAGCAGGCATTCTCCCGATTCATCAGCCGTCCCCATGTGGACGGCTTTCAGGCCTTTGTCAACAGGGAGGCCGACTGGTTGTTGCCGTACGCCGCCTTTCGTGCACGGAAGCTCATACACCAAGACAAGATATGGACTAGCTGGCCCACATACGACCGAAACTCTCCCGACAAAAAGTCACTGAATCCTGATCTGCCGGAGCTTCAAATCTATCTGTTTGAACAATTCATCTTCGATAGTCAGTGGCGCAAACTGTGCGACTACTGCAGAAAGCGTAATGTCAAAATAATGGGAGACCTGCCCATATACGTCGCGCATGACAGCGCTGACGTTTGGGCAAGCCCTGAACTGTTTCAACTGGATGATGCGGGCGAACCCTTGGTAGTCGCCGGCGTGCCTCCCGATTTTTTCAGCAATACCGGACAACGCTGGGGGAACCCCATTTATCGCTGGGAAGTCATGGCAGAGCGCGGCTTCAAATGGTGGATTCGCCGAATGAAACGGGCTTGGAGCCTGTATGACAGTGTACGTCTGGACCATTTTCGTGGCTTTGCCGGATACTGGGAAATTCCAGCAGCAGAAGAGACTGCAGTACATGGGCGTTGGGTGAGTGGCCCTGGACAAATCTTTTTCGATCAATTGGTGTCAGAATTTGGCACCCTCCCTGTGATCGCCGAAAATCTGGGAGTGATTACTCCCGATGTTGTAGAGTTGATGGAGACTAACTCGTTTCCTGGAATGGCGGTGATTCAGTTCGGCTTTGATGCAGGCATGGATAACCCACATCTACCACACAACTATCAGCCGAACCAATGTGTCTATACCGGTACACATGACAATGACACGCTTCGCGGCTGGTGGGACGCGCTCTCTGGGCATGAACGAGCATTCGCGGGGGAATACCTGGAGATTGAATCTGACGAAAACATTTGTCCAAGGGCAATTGAGCGCTGTCTGGCTTCGGATGCAGACCTTGTAATTACGCCCGTGCAGGATGTCTTGGGCCTGGATGGTCATGCCCGAATGAACTTCCCTGGCACTGCCTTCGGTAATTGGCGCTGGAGGCTCTCACCCAGGCAGCAGACCGAACTGCGCGATAAATTCGGCCGATGGCTGCACGACTCCACCTCAGGAAGTAGACGGCTGAGCGTGGAGAACTAATACGGACTGGAAATCCACACTCGCAAACCTCCCCTCTGATTCCGAATCCATAAGTACACTATGCTCACCCCAGCCAAGGCCCCAACTCCAGACATAATCATCAGAGAGTTTAAACCGAACCGGTTCACCGGTAGGATTGAAGCAGATTAGTAACATGTCGGGAGCAGCCAGCCACATACCAAATGCATGCGCCTTTGCCCAATCCTCAGACTGCATTGCACGCCCCTCCGGATGCCACCACACGGCATCTGGTAAACCGTTTGCACCTACTTCGCCAGTCAAAAATCGGTTACGCCGCAGTGATGGATGCGCCTTGCGGAAGGCAATGAGCTGGCGAACAAAGTCAAGCATCTCCTGACTTGATGGGTCTGTATCCCAGTCATACCACGAAACCTCATTGTCCTGGCAGTAGGCGTTATTGTTACCGAGTTGCGTTCGTCCTAGTTCGTCCCCTCCGAGGAGCATGGGTACCCCCTGAGATACAAACAAAGTAGTCAGCAGGCTGCGTCGCAGGCGATCACGCTGGTCTACTACGGGCGGATCTGCCGAAGGCCCCTCTTCACCGCAATCCTGACTGTAGTTTGTATCCCTGCCATCCTTGTTGTCTTCCAGGTTGGCCAGATTACGCTTTTGGCGATACGATACCAGATCCAACAGCGTAAACCCATCATGCGATGTCACATAGTTGATAGAGGACGACGGACGACGATACCCTGCCTTAAACAGATCACTGGAACCCGCCAGTCTTGTAGCCAACTCGCCCGCCAGCCCCGACTCTCCACGCCAGTAACGCCGCACTGCATCACGATATTTATCGTTCCACTCTCTCCACGGTGCCGGGCATGCACCTAACCTGTAGCCCCTACGCCCAACATCCCACGGCTCCGCAATCAGCTTTACCCTGGATAGAATGGGATCCTGCTGTACCATCTGCAGCCATCCACTCTGCATGTTGACCTCGCATCCTTCCCGAAGCAAAGTACTGGTCAAATCGAACCTGAACCCGTCTACGTTCATGACCTCTACCCAGTATCGCAAACTGTCCATGATAAGACGGCGCACAAACGGGTGCTCTGCCCGCAGTGTATTGCCACACCCGGTACTGTCGTAAAGAAACCGCGGCTGTCCTGGTTTTTCTACGTAGTACGAAGCATTATCTATCCCGCGCCAAGACAATGTTGGCCCTTCATGATTGCCCTCGCCCGTGTGATTGTATACTACATCTAAAATGACCTCGAGTCCGGCATCATGCATGGCATCAACCAATGCCCTGAATTCTGCTGCCACAGAAGCAGCATCGCCCGCCGCAAAGCGCGAGTCCGGCGCAAAATAAGACAATGGGTTATACCCCCAGTATTGCGATAGCCCTCCATGAACAAGGCGCTCGTCCTGCACAGCGGTGTGGACTGGGAGGAGCTCAACTGTAGTAACCCCCAGAGACTTAAGGTGCGAAAGAACCGGTTCCGATGCCGCCCCTAGGTAAGTGCCGCGAAGCTCAGGTGGAACATCGGGGTGCAACACGCTCAGCCCTTTTACATGCGTCTCGTATATGACCGCGTCCCTCCAGGGTATGCGGGGAAATACCTTCGCACCCGTGGTCGGGCCGGAATCAACCACTACGCCGATCGGGGCGTAAGGTGCACTGTCCGCCGGATTAAGCACTCGGTCGTCCCTATTGCGATCATGACCGAAGAGGCTCTCATGCCATTGCGGCATTCGGCTTATCTCGCGCGCGTACGGGTCCAATAGTAGTTTTGCAGCGTTAAACCGGAAACCATCGTCAGGAGCCCAAGGACCATGAACGCGATAAGCGTATCGCTGCCCAGAACATACACCAGCTACATAAGCATGCCATACATCCCCGGTCCGCGTGCTCACGTCTATTGTGCGCTCTATTCTGTGCTCCTCATCAAGCAGGACGAGTTCTACTCCATCGGCATGCGCACTGAAAATGGCAAAGTTGGCGCCATCATGATCCAGTTGTGCCCCTAATGATGTAATTTCGCTTATCATTTTCCTGTCTCAGCGGGCAGATCCGATGTTAGGTGAGTTGAATGAAGATAGATTTGCCATAGTACATGGGCACCAAGAATAAGCAATTGCCCCCATATGAAGTCCGTTTCTGAACGTTGGTCTCGCGTTTTTATCACTTCTGTATCCCCCTGCGTCCAGGTTGGTGATTGGCCTATCAAACGGATTGTGGGAGAGTCTGTTAATGTAACCGCCGGCATAATTGTTGACGGACACGACCGTTTGTGCGCCAAACTCCATGTCACACGCCTGGGCGGTGCTACCGAAGAGATACCCATGACAATGGGGCACAACGACGAATATACCGGTACTTTTATTGCCGAAGCCCCCGGCCTGTATACCTACCATGTACGCGCCTGGGTTGATCGCTACGGATCATGGCAGGAGCAATACAAACGTCGGGTTGAGGGTGACGTACCCGAAACTGAACTCAAGGTGGAACTCCTGGAAGGCGCAGCCCTGCTGAAGGAGTACGCCGTGAATGCACACCGTGACGCTCGTGAGCAACTTTTGGCTGTCGCTGACGAATATGGTGCGGGCAACATACGCGCTCCCCTGGCACAGGAACCTCTGCGGTTAGCCCTGGAAAATGATCCTCAAAGAGGCGCGGTCAAAAGCACCGTTATTACTGTAGATGTCGACCGTGAGCTTGCCGGTTTTGCAGCATGGTACGAGTTTTTTCCCCGTTCAAGCGCCAGTGTGCCCGGTATACACGGAACACTGGATGACGCGGCCGCTCGCCTTCAAGGTATACGGGATATGGGCTTCGATATTGTCTATTTGCCGCCAATCCATCCGATCGGAACCACCTTTCGCAAAGGCAAGGATGACAACCCCGAAGCCCAGCCTGGCGAACCAGGCAGCCCCTGGGCAATCGGTAGCCCCGACGGCGGACATACCAGCGTGCACAAAGATCTAGGAGGCCTTCCTGCATTCGACCGGTTTGTCAAGGCAGCCAATAAGTTAAATCTGGAAGTTGCACTTGATATCGCGTTCCAGTGCTCCCCCGATCACCCGTGGGTTGAAGAACATCCCGAGTGGTTCAAAAAACGCGCCGACGGAAGTATCCGCTATGCGGAAAATCCCCCGAAAAAGTATCAGGACGTATTTCCTTTGGATTTTGAGTGTGTGGAGTGGCGTACACTCTGGGAAGCACTGAAGGATATATTTGAATTCTGGATCAAGCGTGGTGTGAGGATTTTTCGGGTAGACAACCCGCATACCAAGCCATTGGCGTTCTGGATATGGTGTCTGGCCCGTCTCCGGAACAAGTATCCAGACCTCATTTTCCTGGCAGAGGCATTTACACGTCCGAAAACGATGTATACGCTCGCCAAACTGGGATTCAATAATTCTTACACCTACTTCACCTGGCGCAACACGAAAGAAGAGCTGACAACCTACCTCCAGGAGCTGACCACAACCAATGTTGTTGAGTATTTTAGGCCTAATTTCTGGCCAAATACACCAGACATTCTGCACGAGTATCTGGCCAGCGGTGGACGCCCGGCACACGTTATTCGTTACGTGCTCGCCGCTACTCTGTCTCCTGTATACGGTGTTTACGGTCCTCCCTATGAACATATCGTTGCCAACCAGCACCCGGACCGGGAAGAGTACGCCGATAATGAGAAATATGAAATCCGAACATGGAACTGGAATGATCTTGATTCTCTGCAGACTATTTTCCGGCGTGTCAATCGAATCAGAAAAGACAATGCCGCCCTGCAACAATTGCGCAATTTGCGATTCCTGGACATCCAGAACCCGCTTATGCTTGCCTACTGCAAGAGTGCAGGACCGAATGCAATTGTATGCGTAGTAAGCTTGGATCCATTTCAGGCGCAGGAGGGCGTGGTTCGTCTGCCCCTCGAAGATTTAGGATTACCTACTGCTGCACCGTTCCAAATGCTTGACCTACTGGGCGGTGAACGGTATATCTGGCAGGGTAACCACCACCACATCCGCATAGATCCACATGTCATGCCCGTACGAATATTTCAGATTCTTCGTCGTGTACGGACAGAAGCGGACTTTGACTATTTCGTGTAGCTGATGAAAACTGGATCCAGGTCCGCTGATAATAAGTGGCTTTCAGATGAGGATCTCTATTTCTGGTCCCAAGGAACACTTATCAAGAGCTATGACCGACTCGGGGGACATTTGGTGGAAGACGGAGCATGGTTTGCCGTTTGGGCACCCAATGCGGATTCGGTCAGTGTCATAGGTGATTTTAACGATTGGAATGCCGATGCGCATCCCATGCTGCAAACCGGGAGTGGTTGTTGGGAATGTTTTGTCCCCGGAGCTGCATGGGGGCAACGGTACAAGTACCGAATTCGGCGTGGTCTGTATGTAGCTGATAAGTCGGATCCGTTTGCGTTCCAGATGGAGCCGCCGGTTCCACATGGCAGCAGTGTCCAAGGTCTGTCCGCAATCCTGACTTCCCTGAAGTATGAATGGCAGGATGAAACGTGGATGAAGCAGCGAAGTGGGCCAGATACGCTGAACAAGCCCGTATCCATCTATGAGGTGCACCTTGGGTCCTGGCGGCACAAGGATCTGGGAACCTCTCTTTCTTACCGTGAGATTGCCGCACCGCTTGCGGAGCACGTTAAGGATCTGGGCTTTACCCATGTTGAGCTACTGCCCGTTGCTGAGCACGCTTTCTATGGATCGTGGGGATATCAGGTAGTGGGCTACTTTTCGCCCACACACCGATACGGTCCACCCGAAGACTTGATGTTTCTCATTGATACACTGCATCAGCACGGTATCGGAGTGATCCTGGATTGGGTACCGGCCCACTTCGCAACGGATCCGCAGGGATTGGTCTTTTATGATGGTTCACCCCTTTTTGAGTACAACGACCCCAAGATGCGCTATCACCCGGATTGGGGAACCTACATCTTCGACTATGGCAGAACTGAAGTGCGCAATTATTTGATTTCAAACGCCTTGTTCTGGCTCGACCGATATCATGTGGACGCGCTGCGGGTTGATGCAGTTGCCTCTATGCTTTATCGGGATTACTCACGTGAGGACTGGTCGCCCAACATTTTCGGTGGCAATGAGAATCTGGAAGCAATTGATCTCATCAAGAAAACGAACGAGGCCGTCTACTCCAATTTCCCAGGAGCATTTACGATTGCAGAAGAATCTACAGCCTTCAGGGGGGTTTCGTCCCCGACCTACGATCACGGATTGGGCTTCATGTACAAATGGAATATGGGCTGGATGCACGACACACTCGCCTACATGCGGGAAGACCCGGTGCATCGAAAATATCACCATAACCGGCTCACATTTTCCTTCATGTATGCCTTCAGCGAACACTATGTGCTTCCGCTTTCACACGATGAAGTGGTCCATGGCAAGGGCTCTCTATGGAACCGTATGCCAGGCGATGAATGGCAGAAAGCAGCCAACTACCGTCTGCTTCTTGGGCATCTGTTTGGACATCCCGGCAAGAAAATGCTCTTCATGGGAAGCGAGTTTGCCCAGGATGAAGAATGGAATCACGATAAACCACTCCGCTGGGAGCTGTTGGACCGTCCGCTGAACAGCGGAATTTTTAGCCTCATAAAAGACCTTAACACACTTTATCGGGATTGTGCTCCTCTATGGAACGACAGTCCGGATGGCTGGTCATGGATTGGGGAGCACTCCGACGACTCAATTCTGATTTACGAACGCAAACAAGGGTCCGAGTGCATGATCTTTGTCCTGAACATGACGCCAGTCCCACGCGAGAACTTCAGGATTGGGGTAAAAGAGGAAGGTTGGTGGCAGGAGCGGTTAAACAGTGATGCAAAGACGTATGGAGGAAGCGGTATGGGCAACATGGGGAGGGTTGAAAGTGCGCCCGTCCCCTGCCATGGACGCCCCGTAAGTGTCGTAGTCTTGCTGCCTCCGCTTGCTTTCCTGGTGCTGGAAAAGGGTACGTGATACGCGTTTGCATCATATTGAAACAAATATCGTAACAAGGCAGGTTGCCCATAGTTTTTAATCAACGATTGCCCCGTGCAAGTCTTCATGAACCGTTTTCTACTCCTTTTTCTACTCTTTTTGCTGCCCTCCGCTGCTTACGCACAGATGAATGCCTTTGGCCTCACTTCCGAGGTTGTCGGCAGTTCAATCTTCGTAGGGCATCCTATACCCGATGACGACGAATCCGGGCTGGTCTATGTGTATCAGCTTTCGGAAGATGGAGAAGGCTGGGAAGTTGCAGCTGAGCTCATGGCTTCAGACGCAAAGCCCGGCGATGCATTTGGCTTCAGTATCGCCTCGGACGGAGATCATCTCGCAATTGGTGCGCCGTCTCTGGACAGCCTCGGCGGAGCGGTCTATCTGTTTGCCCGCAACCCGGAAACCGGCGACTGGCAGGAAGTAGCCAAAACGACTGGCACTGCAGAGGCTCCCATCGGGGGGGCCGTTGCCATCAAAGGAACTACACTGGCTACCAGTGGTCTGGTCGGCGTTAATCCGATCAAATCTGTTGCTGTCTACATGCAAACCGATGAGGGCCTCGAACATACCGCCACACTGGCTCCCGAGGGAGTCGCGGATAGCTTCTTGTTTGGCACATCAATTGCTATTTCCGGCAACGGAACCGTGTGTGTTGGAGCCCCAGGCGCCAACGAGGGTGCAGGGGCCGTGTACCATTTTGTTAATCACGGGGATAACTGGCACGGAGAGGAAATCCTCAGCGGTGACCACGAAAGCATCAATGCCGCCGCACTTGGTACAGTGGTAAAATCTTTTGGTGACGATTTTGTACTCGCAGCAGGCCCTGGGATCACCCCTAATACCCAACCCACTGCGCCCCCGCCGCCAGGTAAACTTGTCTGGGCACGCACCGGAGGAGATGGACCCGAGATCCTCCAGGTTCTTGATGGTGAATCGGGCGGGCAATTTGACCTCTTCGCCATCGGATTTGACCATAGCGATTCACAATTGCTGGTAGGTACCCCGGTCGCGAATGGCCAAGCAGGAGGTGCTTTGGCCTATGAGCTTGATCCCGAAACAATGATGTGGACCAAGACCGGTGAAATAGCAGGTGGAGACGGGGATGTGATCTTCGGACTTGTGATCTCCATGAGCGGTCAGACGGCGGTCATCAGTGCCCCTGCTTCCGGCATGGGACAAGGTACAGTCCGCGTGGCCAATCTGGATTCAGAGACGGGTGAATGGACCACAAGTGAACCGCTGAAGACCGGAAAAGAACCACCTCCGCTCGTTTCCAGCGGCGCAGTGGACTGCACCGAGGGAATTGCGGGCCAGTTTGGCTGTAATAATGTGGATCTGCTGTCGTTCATGACGGTGGAAGATCTACTGGGGGCGCCCGGTGGTGGCCAGGCGAATGATGTCTGGGGCTGGGTAGATGCCGAAACAGACCGTGAGTATGCCTTGGTAGGTCGCAACGACGGAATGGCTTTTGTGGATGTCAGTGATCCAGCCAATCCGGTCTTGAAGGGAAACCTCCCTTTAACGGAAGGGGCAAACCCTTCTACGTGGCGGGATGTCAAGGTCTATGCA
Organism: Rhodothermales bacterium; assembly: GCA_965219915.1. Taxonomy (GTDB): domain Bacteria; phylum Bacteroidota; class Rhodothermia; order Rhodothermales; family Bin80; genus Bin80. Next base: position 121,173 of record OZ244794.1, read on the forward strand.
GATCATGCTTTTATCGTTGCTGATAACGCAGGACAACATGGAATGCAGGTATTTGATCTCCTGCGCCTACGCGAGAATACTGAGGAACCTGTAACCTATTCCGAAGATGCCATCTACGACGGTATTGCTAGCGCACATAACATTGTGATCAATGAAGACACGGGCTTCGCTTACGCCGTGGGAAGCGGGGGCGGCGGCGAAACATGTGGCGGCGGCCTGCACATGATTAATATACAGGAGCCCCTCACACCTGTATTTGCCGGCTGCTTTGCAGATGAAAACACCGGTCGAACAGGCACAGGCTATTCGCATGATGCGCAGTGCGTAATCTACGAGGGCCCGGATGCAGATCATCTGGGTAAAGAAATTTGCTTTAACTCAAATGAAACCGCACTGAGTATTTCAGATGTCACCAACAAGGAAGAGCCCATCGCTCTTTCGTCAGCGGAATATCCCAACGTAGGATATGCGCACCAAGGCTGGGTTACGGACGACTTTGAATACTTCTATATGAATGATGAATTGGACGAACTGCAGGGGAAAATCGTTGGTACTCGGACGCTCATTTGGGATATAACCGACTTGGATGATCCACAACTCGCCAGAGAGTTCGTATCCGAGAACCTCGCGAGTGACCACAACCTCTACATTCAGGGAGACCTGATGTATCAGTCCAATTATTTGAGCGGTCTGCGCATTTTCGATATCAGCGATCGCATCAATCCCGTGGAGGTCGGTTTCTTTGACACCGTTCCTCATGGTGATGACGAACCAGGCTTTGGTGGCTCATGGAGTAACTACCCTTATTTCCCCAGCGGCACCATTCTCATCACCAGCATGAATGAGGGCCTCTTTATCGTTCGGAAGCGGAATATTGACTTATGATGTGATGATGATTCGAAGATCTTTTATCAGCTTCACCCTACTCTTTGCGGGGATTACCGGGCACGCACTGGCGCAATCAACGCCAAGCGTTTTTAGCCATGACGTTTTGCCGTTAATTCAGGAAAAATTTGAACCGCTCCTCGAGCGGGAGACCGGCCTCTCCCTCGAGTCGTGGGAAACATTGATGGCAGGTTCAGATCACGGAGAAATTGTGATCCCCTTCGACCCGGACGGAAGCCTGCTTGTTCGCCTTGCTACGCAGCTGTCCAGCGATGATCCCCTGAGCATGCACGCTGCCAGTATATCCGCAGAAGACTTGGTAACTGTCGGGTTATGGATCGAACGCGGAGCTCCAAATGACAACGGAGACATTGCTTATTCAGATGCTACCAATCTCCTATATGCTTGCATTCAGGGGGCAGCCCAACTGGCAATAATTGATATGGATGCGAACCTTGTGATTCGCACTATCGACCTACAGGAGCTAGGATTCACTGCAGATTCCAGGCCTCACCATGTTGCCGTTGAACCCGATGGATCTGCATTCTATGTATCCCTGATCGGTGATGACATCGTGCTCAAGTTTAATAGTGAGAATGAGTTAGTTGATCAGATCGCCTTTGAGCGTCCCGGGATGCTGGTCGTCAATCCTGCTGATCGTCAACTGTTCGTAGGCCGTTCAATGAAAGCCGTCAACCCGCCACAACGGATCGGCATTATTGAACGTGGTAGTATGGACCTTGAAGAGTTGGATGTCTTTTTCCCGCGTCCACATGCACTCGCGATAGACCCAACCGGGACGTATGTGTATGTGGGAAGTCTCGCAGAAAACCGAATGGCTACGGTTGATCATGCCTCGGAAAGCCCCGAACTACAATCCATTGAGGGCGAGACGCATACACTGGTACAATTTGCCGTTTCTCCAGACGGCCAGACCATGGTCGTGGGCGGACAGCTGACCGGAGAGTTCTTTTTCTTCGACACATCGAATCCCGCCAGACCGACCCTCGTCGAATCAATTAAAGTCGGGATGGCGCCGTGGCACCCGGTTTTCAGCCCGGATGGCAACATGGTCTGGTTCGGTAACAAAATGGGAAATCGAGCCACAGTCGTGGATGTTGAGAATCGCGAAGTAGTGGGAACCATAGAAGGACTCTCTGAACCTCACGGAGCCGCAATATCACCCGATGGGCGTACTGTGTATATTTCCAATAATAATCTCAATGGAGCCTATAATGGACGATACATGTGGCAGGATGAATATCTTCCAGGTGCGATTGCAGTCATTGACTCGGAAAGCCGTGAAATCACAAGAATGCTTGAAGTGGGCCCGAACCCAACGGGCCTCGGGACACGCTAAGTACCTGTTCAGTGTGGTCCTTGGGCTTACCGCAGTAATCTTTGCAGGCTGTGCAACAACGCAAGAGACAAGTCAGGAAGCCCCGACAGTTCCACCTTCTTATGTTCGGGAGGTCTACGGCATAGAAGTGCTCAATTCCAATGGCGAAACCCTGGATCATCCGTTCCTCGGTGGATTAAACCTCCCTCGACCACAGTTTGTCGACATTGACGGGGATGCCGATCTGGATTTGTTTGTCCAGGAATTGACCGGATCTGTAAAGTACTTCGAAAATACCGGCAGTTCCACGGATCCCTCGTTCACGTGGCGTACAAACAAATACCTTGATCTGGATGTGGGAGAGTGGTATCGGTTTGTTGATCTGGACCAGGACGGTGATTACGATCTCATAGGGGAAACCCCTTTCAGTTATGTGCGCCTCTTTCGCAACAACGGAACACCAACTGCCCCGTCATTCGCTGCGCCGCTGGATTCTCTACGGGACGCCGAAGGTGTTCCACTATTCATGGATCGTCAGAATATCCCGACTATAACCGACCTTGACTGTGACGGTCTTCTGGACCTGTTCATTGGCCGCGTAAGTGGTACCGTGCTTCATTACGAGTCCGTCGGTTCTGACGAATCTGGATTGCCGAGATTTGCACTCGTTACCAACCGATTTGAGGATATAGAAATTGTGGGGATGTTCGCTACGCTGCACGGCGCAAACGCGATCACCTTTCATGATGTGGATAATGATGGGGACGAAGATCTTTTCTGGGGTGATTTTTTTGAAGCTGGTGTCTTGCTAATCGCCAATACCGGCACGTGCAACAATCCCAATCTGCGCAATGAGCCCATAGCCTATCCGCCAGATGATCCGGTGAAGACTAGTGGTTATAATTCTGTGCTGTTTGCCGATCTGGATGGCGATGGAGATTCGGAGCTACTGTTTGGAGTTCTTGGAGGAGCCTTCAACCCCAATACATCCTCGGTAGAGAATTTCTATCATATGGATCGCACACCAAGTGGATTCACACTAAAAACCAAAACGCTACTGTCTGGCATTGATGTTGGCGCAGACTCTTATCCGGTTTTTGCAGATCTGGACGGAGACGGGGATCAGGATGTGCTGGTGTCCAACAAGATTTCGTCGCACGATTTTGAGACTGGCGAAATCCACTACTTCGAAAACACTTCTGAATCTGGGGTATTACGCTGGCAGCAGCGGGAGCCTCTGAACATTGGAGGACATTACAATCTTGCCCCTACCATTGCTGATCTGGATGGTGACGGTGATCTGGACATGTTGGTTGGCACCTGGAATAAGGGCAGTTTGTATTTTCGCAATGATGGAACGTCCAGCGCTCCAAACTTTGTATTGGACGAAAGCAAGACCGTTACACTGACCCGGGGGAGTAATAGTACGCCTGCCCTGGTGGATATCGACGCGGATGGAGATCTTGACCTGTTCATTGGCGAGTCTTCGGGAGATCTGAACTTCTACCGCAACAATGGTACCCCGAGCGAACCGCAGTTTGACTTGGTGAGTGACAAGTTTGAGGATATTGATGTCGGACGTCGAAGTGTTCCACGCTTTGCAGACCTAGACGGGGATGGGGATCAGGATCTGATTTTGGGCCGGGAGGCTGGTGGGGTGGTTCTGTACATGAATCAGGGGACTGCACAAGTGCCCCTCTTTGTGGAATCCGGCACACTACCTGCTCCGTTTCCGATACTTGCAGTACCTGCTTTTGTAGATATAGACGGCGATGGAGACCTAGATGTATTCAGTGGCGGACTTGGCGGCGGATTGCTGTTTTTTCGCAATACCCAGTACTGATCGGACTCATCTACGGTTTGTGGGCGTCCATACTCCCCGCGCCGATCAGCCTTGGCCCTCTGATTGTTGCCACGCCTGGTCGTCTGTGATATCCTCCCTGCACGCTATCGTACTATTCTCCTTTTTGCCCCCTGACCGAAGGGGTCTTCATCCCCCCATCCTCACGAGGCACGTTCTCATCCACAGCCGCTGGAACTCCCACAATGTGTGCAAACATAACACGCCCCACTTCGAACAGTAATTGATCCACAGGTTGGACATATCGGCGCATCATCTTGATGTTGGTAGGTGCTGCCTTCTGTGTTAACAGCTCCTGCTGTCTGTGTCGCTCCTGTTTCGGTCGGACTGACCTGTACTGACTCTAGTTCAAGTGCTACGTGTTGCTCCTCCTCAGTACCCTGTTGACTCGCGATGTCGGATTCTATTTCTCCAATGACATTCTTAATGACCTCCGGCATCACCTGCTCCTGTGTGAATGTGAGTGCCAGGTACCGGAAGATATAGTCCATTATGGACGCCGCCATCGGAATCCTTGGATTATTTGTGATTCCACTCGGTTCAAAGCGCATAAAGCTGAATTTAGCGCACAGGTCTTCCAAGGGAACACCATACTGCAGAGCAATCGAAACACTCGTAGCAAAGGCATCCATCAGCCCGGAGATCGTCGACCCCTCTTTTGCCATCCGGATAAATATCTCACCCGGCAGATTTGTATCGGGATACAGCCCTACATGCAAATACCCTTCGTGACCGCTAACACTGAACTTGTGTGTGAGCGCTGGCCGTTCATCTGGCAGACGCTTACGCGTGGATTTGTATACGATGCGGCCGTTGGTCTTTTCCACAACCTTCGGGACTTCCGGCAATCCGTCACCCGAGGAAGCACCTTTAGTATTTCCGCCCTTTGAGGTTGACAGGGGTTGGCTTCTCTTGGAGTTCTCGCGGTAAATGGCCAATGCTTTCAGACCTAAGCGCCAACCCTCCATATAAGCCTCGCCTATTTCGTCCACGGTAACATCCTCCGGCATGTTCACGGTCTTAGAAATTGCACCTGATACGAACGGCTGACAAGCGGCCATCATGCGGATATGTCCCATTGAATGCACGCTTCGCGTCCCTTTGAACGGTTTGAATGCACAGTCAAAAACAGGAAGATGTGCCTCATCCAGTTCAGGCGCCCCCTCTATGGTATCATGCTCGCTTACATAATTAAGAATGCTCTCGATCTGCTCTTCGTCATAACCAAGACGAGCCAATGCTTCAGGCACTGTGTGATTGATAATCTTGAGTGTACCATCCCCTTTACCTGCCAATAACTTGTACTTCACCAATGCAATATCCGGCTCTATACCGGTAGTATCACAATCCATCATAAAGGCAATGGTGCCCGTTGGGGCGAGTACTGTCACCTGTGAATTCCGGTAGCCATGACACTCACCCAAAGCTACCATGCGATCTAGGGATTCCTTGGCGGCACTGAGCAGATAGTCTGGACAACTTTGGTCAATTTCGTCTGCGGCATCCCGATGCATCTGCATCACATTCAGCATGGACTCACGGTTTTCCTCATAGCCTTCAAATGGCCCAATTCTGGGGTTGGCAGCTATTTCAGCGCTCCGCGCATATGCTTCCGCATGCTCTATTGCCATGATCGCACCGGCCACTGCGCGCCCTTCATCACTGTCGTACGGCAGACCCATAGCCATTAAGAGAGCTCCCAGATTGGCGAAGCCAAGTCCCAATGGACGGAAGAGATGACTGTTTCGTGCAATACTCTCACTCGGATATCCAGCATTATCCACGATAATCTCCATTGCAGTAATGAAGATCCTAACCGCAGCTCTGAAGCGCTCAACATCAAACGAACCATCTTCCTGCTGAAACTTGCGCAGGTTAAGGCTGGCCAGGTTACACGCAGAGTTATCCAGAAACATGTACTCAGAGCAGGGATTGCTCGAGTTAATGGGACCTGTCGCTTTGCAGGTGTGCCATCGTTGAATCGTGTCTTCGTACTGCACACCGGGATCCCCGCAGATGTGCGTGCCATCGGCAATACGATCTAGGACCATCCTGGCATCAACCTCTGTGACAACCTCGTCCGTGGTCACTTTGCGGAGCGCAAACAGCGCACCTGATTCCGCCGTATGCATAAACTCATCGTTCACGCGCACAGACTGATTCACGTTTTGAAATGCCACAGAACCATAGGCTGGACCGTTAAATGACCCATCATACCCCTGTTCAATCAATGCCCATGCTTTCTTTTCTTCCGTCTTTTTAGCATCAATAAACTCCATGACATCTGGATGCCAGATTTTCAGCGTCTGCATTATCGCAGCCCGACGTGTCTTGCCTCCGCTCTTAATTGTTCCTCCGGTGGCATCTTGCACCCGCATGAAGCTCACCGGACCGCTTGGAATACCTCCACCGGATAATTTCTCATGGGTTGATCGGAGCGTTGACCAGTCTGCACCCACCCCGGAACCGAACTTGAACAGGCGGGCGCTCTCACTCATCAATTTCCAGATATCATCTATTGAATCCTCAACCGAGATAATGAAACAGGCCGAACCCTGTGGGTACTCATATGGATCTACATCAGCAATATCCCGCTTGGTCGGATCCCAGCCCCAGATTGTCCGATCCCCCGAATCCTTAATGCCATAACAGTTATGTAGGCCGACATTGAACCATACCGGGGAGTTAAAGGACCCATGCTGATTCACGCAAAGCCAGGTGAGCTCGTCGTAAAAACAATCAGCATCCTGCTGTGTGGAGAAATACCCCTGCCTGTGCCCCCAATCGGTGATTGTGCGCGTCACGCGGTGGATTAGCTGGCGAAGCGAATACTCACGTCCCCCTTCATCTGGATCCAGGTATACGTTTGTCTGGTCTCCATAAAAGTATTTAGAAGCCACGACATTTGTCGCCAGGGGGCTCCAATCTTTGGGAAACTCAACATCTTTCTGCTCAAACACTGACTCTCCCTGAGGATTCTTGATTACCGCATCCCGACGCTCCCAATCGACTGAATCAAGTGCATTCTCGCCTTGTGTAGAGAAGACGCGTGTGATAGCAAGGCCATCCTTTGTGGATTCGGTAGGTGGTGTCGAGGAAATATGTTTGCCAGTCATTGTCTTCGTCTCCATGGTGAGGGGAATTGGGTTTTACCCGCCTGCTTTGCTGCCCCATAAATAACCTGCATGTCCATCTCCATGGTAAATCGGGGCACCAGTTCGGTTAAAAGCTCGGCGAGTCATGTTGGATGTAAATTTTGAATTGGGCTACACACGCCAATTTAGGAGATAAAAGATAATATAATAAAACAAATGCCATTAATGCTATGAAACCTAAGAAACGAAAAAAGTCTTTTTGATTCGGCGATTTTACGGTCAGGTCCACTTATTTATACACGATTTTGCTGCGATATGACCATACATAATTGAACGAGTCTCGCGACAAATAAAGATGCAAATGACATTATTGCAATAGTCATTCACAGGATCACACACCTATCCACGCAAAATCCCCAAAACGTTGTGGATAGTCTGAACCTCGCTCTGAGTGTACTAGTTAAAACCTGGAAGCGATGCCACTGGGAGAAACCTTAAGATCTCTACGTGAGAATATCCTATTGTAACAAATGCGTGAATTTTATGAGCGAAGTGCATATCCCAAACCATTGGACTTTGAGGTTATGCGTCCCGAATACGAAGAGCGTGACGATGGTACGGTCACGGCAACAATTACCGTAACGCCCTTTGAAGTTCAAGGCTCCAGTGTCACGGAACCCGGGGCGCGCCGGGCGGCCATCCATGAAGCGCACAAAACCTACAAAACCTACCACCCCGGTTACGAAATTCCGAGCCCCTTTCCCGATGAGTTTGAAGATCGCGAAGAGTTTCAGTGGAAACGCTTGAGTTCTATGGCTCGGGCTACACTCGGTGACTATGCGTTCACGGACCCCGACGGAGAGGAAGATTTTGCCACGATTGAGCAAATGCTGAGTTGGGATGTGCGCCCAGCCCCGTTAGACGACGAGTAGACGTGATTTTAGCGCCATCAGATGGGCTAATGCAGCCTGATGGTCTTCGGGGATATCCCCGCCCATGATCTCCTGCTTCAGCGCGTGTGCGACGCGCCTCTCGTCCCCGCGCATTGGTAAAATCAACTCCTCGTAAAGTTTGGCCCGACGCAACGCGTCGTCCTTGATCTCCATCATCAGAGCAAATGCGGCAGCATGTTCATTTGGAATCTTTCCATCCAGAATAGCTTCGCGGACCGCGTCCTTGATTATTCCAACAGCTACCCCGGCCTTGATCCCAACAACCTCCATGATCTCCTGCCCATCCAGCGGCGGCTGAAAATTCCGCAAATGATCTTTAGCTTCGACTTCTGCAAATTTTTTCTCCACCGAATCAAATGCCTGTAAGTAACGCTGCACACGATTCGGGTTGCGTGAAGTAATGTCTGCACGAACCAGCGTCATCAGGTCTTCAATATCTTCCCCGGCATCAAACAGCAACCGTCGGATCGCAGAATCTGTCACTTCGTCATCCACAAGTGCGACAGGTCGATGATGAAGTGCTACCAATTTTCTGACATAGGTCATGCGCTCATCCAACGGTAAACGCAGCTTCTTGAACAGCTTGGCGACCATCCGGGCACCGCGATCCTCATGACCATGAAAGGTCCAGCCCGTGCCGGACACGAATCGTTTGGTTCGTGGCTTGGCAATGTCGTGAAAGAGTGCAGCCCAACGCAACCAGTATTTGTCCGGTGAAGCCGTCGCCGCTATATTGTCCACTACCTGTAGCGTGTGAAAGAAATTATCCTTATGGCGCTGCCCCGCAATGGTGTCCACGCCGCGCAATGCGCTGAGTTCAGGAATAATCTCGCGCAGAAGCTCCACCTCCTCGAGAATGTGCAGTCCAAGTGAAGGCTTCGGACTTTCCATAATCTTGTGCAACTCATCCGTTATCCTTTCCTGACTCACAATACTGATACGTTGGGCTTCCTGCCGCATAGCCCTGCGAGTGTCTACGTTGACACGGAAATTCAATTGAGCTGCAAACCGGGCTGCCCTGATCATACGTAAGGGATCATCTGCAAAGGTAGCCCCCGCCGGTCGAGGCGTGCGAATACGGCCTGCGTCTAAATCTACGAGGCCACCGAACGGGTCGATTAATTCACCAAACGGCAATTCCCCTGTAAGACTGATCGCCAACGTGTTGATGGTAAAATCTCTACGGAGCAAATCATCCCGCAGTGTACCATCTTCTACGATTGGTTTACGAGAATCTGCTCTATAACTTTCCCGCCGGGCAGCCACAAACTCCAGCACTGTATCTCCCAATCGAACAGCAGCTGTTCCAAATTTCGGGTAAACATGGGCCATAGAACCATTTAGCCGCCTGCTCACTGATTGGGCAAGCCGAATACCTTCACCGTGGCCTAATACCACAAAGTCTAAATCCACCGTTGGACGCCCAAGAATTGCATCCCGGACAAACCCACCAACCGCGTACACGCTAAGCTTCAGTTCTCTAGCCTCTCGCTCCACAACTCTCAGCAACTCATACTGAGACAGCGTACGCAGCAATTCATTCAGATTATTCATGGTAACGCTGACTCTAACGCTCTGAGTCCAAAACGTCTCCACAGAACCCAGGCAACCCGACGCGGGAAAATCAATAAAATATGGGCTTACAGGCCCCGGGTAAGCAAATTCTGCGGCAACTCAGATATCTATTTCACGAGTCACGAGGATCAGTAGCCCAAACACTCCTCGCCGCGTCATTGACCGTGCGTCCTTCCACGGCTCACGAGTAAATTCCCTTCCGTCCCTTGATCTTCTAAAGGTGTATTGAGAAATCGCACTGTATCGCGAATGACCTACCGGATCGCTGCCCCCGGTAGCCGATTTGCCTTTTAAGCCCTTCACAAAAAGATGTCCGGTTACCGGGCGATCCTTTTCTCCGAGATTCCTTTCCAGACTCGTACACTGATCAAATGGTCCCTGGACGATCTGAACTAGATACACATGATCTTTACGGAAGAGTTGCAATAACTAATCCTACATTGATTCCTCCGTCATCGCTTGAGTTTCGGGAAAACAGCAAACTTGAGCAGGAATCCAGTCAATGGCCTAAAATGGGGACCAATTCCACATCGGGATAACCCTCATCAAGGATTCGGCCGGCCTTGAGCTGACGCTGATCTATTTGGTGGCAACGAGTGGACGCGTAATGGTTTTTGACAACCCCGGCCCATCAAGCATCAGCCGCAATACATAAACCCCCGGAGCCAACGCCAAACCCGGCATTGATATCTCGTGACTCCCAGCACTATAAGCCGCCTCGTCCGCCTGGTACACCTGACGCCCCAGCACGTCATAGAGCACGGCCACCGCTGTTACCGGTTCCGGTGTAGAAAACGATATATGCACAACCTCTGTAAACGGATTTGGGTATGTTGCAAGCAACTCGGGTTCGGCTGGTATCTCATCTGCTTCCCGCTGAGTGGTAGACACAAGGCGGAAAGTCATTCGGTTCACGTTGACCTCCCGATCTGCAAAACTCACCCGAAGGATACGCTGAGTGCCAGCATTCAGCTCAGGAGTGCGTGTCTGTTTCGTAACCCACCGCTGCCAACCGCCCGTATTGCCTATTTCCACCTCTCCGATACGATCTCCATCAAGAGAAAAGATGATGTCAGGACCAGTCCGATCCCCCCCGCTCTGGCTGGCACCACGAACATCAATCTCGTAGACTCCATCATGCAAAATATCCACAGTGAACTCTAGCCATTCAAAACGCTCAGTGAACCCCACATTGTAAGCGAACCCGTTTGGATCCGTAGATGGCTCAATATCCACACCATCATTGCGATAATTCCGTCCACTGTTGCCCCCTCCAGGGTTGCCCGTAACCGCCCAGTGATCTGAATCGTTGTATGCCACTCCCTGATTCCCCAAATCATAGTCAGCAGCATTGATGATACCCGGAACTTCATGCTCCTTGAATGGCTTTTGTACCGTTCCGTATTCTGGATCAAAAAGCGCAGCCAATAAGCCGCGATTCACGCGAGCGGAATCCAAATCTAGATATTTGGCCATCTCCATGAGCCCTCTGAATGCAGCTTCACCAGAGGGCTCTGGTCCATCACCGCGCCAATAATTAATTACGGCCTCATAACCGGGCGCAAACGGCGCACTAAGCGGACTCGTCGTAGTTTCGATTTTTTTGTGCGTCCACCAATTAATCCCGATACGTTGCTCCTCTGCTAGCTTCGTGAGTGCATAGAACCAGGAATTTGAGTTTTCACCAGTCTCGCCCAGATAGAGGGGCACTTGATCCTCTTCCCTCATGCTCAGCAGGTACCCGATGGCGCCCTGATCGACACCCTTCCAGTAATGATGAAATGCGTAGACTATATTTTCTCTTTGCTCTGGAACACTGCGCAGATGTTCATCAAATGTTGTCGCCCACCAGTTGCCCTCCAGGAAAAAAAGGTGATTGGGAGAGATCGGTTGAACTGCGTTGATGATCCGGGCATAAAGATCGGCCAAGCTTGAAGAGATTTCGTCGGGGACCGTAGGCTCGTTAATAAGGTCGTACCCGATGATCAGGGGATCGTCATTGTAGCGTCTGGCAATTTCACGCCAGATTTTTATTGTCTGTGGCCAGTACTTGTCTGGCTCAGTCCAGAGCCGCGCTTCACCGTCACTGTCCGAAATCCCTCCCTCATTCTGGGCACCCGGCGCCGCGTGCATGTCAAGAATCACATTTACTTCATGCCTTCGACACCATTCCAGAAATGTATCCAGAAACTCAAAACCATCCTCTTCCCATTCATCAAGATCAGGATCGTAAAACAATCGGTAATGAAAGGGCAGTCGAACATGATCGAACCCCCACTCCTTCATCTTGGCAATATCCTTCTCTTGCACGTACTTCTCCCTGAACAGCTCAAAGAATGCGTCCGTGCTTCGTTCACCAATGAGGTCAATCATTTGGTTCCGTATTCCGGTGGGGCCATCCGTTGGTTGGCTCCTTGTCGAAATGTGGAGCATGTAACCTTCCGGCAGCAGCCAGCCGCCAAGCCCCATGCCCTTGATTACCACAGGCTGTCCGTTCGCATCCAGAATCTCCGTTCTGTCAACGCTGAAATAACCGGCTGCAGGAAGGGCTACCTTTTGCAGTTCAAAGCGGAAGGTTCCCACCGGTGTAACTACCCCATTCACCAGGAAGGGCGCTTCCTCTATGCGTCTGATTTGCTCCCGTGGGTCGGTGGGGCGATTCGATGATGTGTAATCGGATCCACTGTCAGTTCCTGCATCGTAAACGAACAGATCAATTTCCAGCGTATCAATCCAGTTGTTATCCTCATCCAGCATGTTCAGACCGGATACGCCAACAAACCAGTCGGGGCTTGGAGCAAGCATCGATGTAACCGTCACAAAATTCCAAGGCGGACGAATCTCGAAGGTTGTTTTTCGAACACCGGGGGAATTGACCCCTGACGCGTCTACGATATAGTCCGCATTCGATTCGCCTTTCGCCAGATTGATTTCGCTACGGAGCGCACCCTTGGCCCCAAGCTCAGCCATCTGTTTAATGCCCTCCGTCGCAACTTCCCCAGTACGCCAGAAGTGCACCGCATCATTGTGAGTCGTTCCAATTAACCCGGAAAAATGAGGATTGGGAGGAAAACCACTAGGATGAGTCGAGGCACTCCAGGTCGGAGTAAACGTGAGTTCATAGGTAGCCGTACCCTGTGCCATCGCTACAGATGCGGCCAGAAGCCCGCAGACAGAAAAGCAGACCGAATACCTTTGAACTACGAGTAAGAATCTGACCATCGCACACAAGGTGTCTGTGGTTTGTACTGCCCCCCGGTTAAATTTACGGACCATACCCACCAATGGATACACAATCTGAAAGCAATAGTTCAAACGATCTGTCCGGCAAAAAGCGTGCCCAACTATACGGGCAGTCTGGAATCACAATTGAAAAATAGCAATTGACTGCGTCAACGTCCCCGCTGACCGACGCCACCTATCTTGAGGCTCAGGATAGTTCAATCCAGTCAGGAATAGGAGTAACCGTTTCCTCAGGATCTGGGCCCGGATCGGACCACCCCATCTCGCCAACGGTCATTAACGGCTTAAGTGTCATATCATTCTCCACAAGAATTTGGCAAGCGAGCCTCACCTCCCCCAGCAAGTCACGGTCTGCCAACTTTTCCTGCTCCGCTCTAGAAATAACCGCAGGCTCCCCCTCAGTGATCTCTACTCGACAGGTCGTACAGCGCGCATATCCACCACACCGGTGACCAATATCAACTCCATTTGCTTCCAACGCATTTACCAACCGCTGTCCTTCTTCAATTTCATAAATTCCATACCCGGAGACCGTTATCTTTGGCATCTACACTAAAAGTTTTGTGAGCGAACCCGGCCCAAATATACCACTATCTCGGAGGATATCGACGTGACCATGAGGATGCATCGAAATATTTATGTTCTTGCCATCGGGATTTTGACCCTAAGTGCCTGCCAGTCGGCTAGAGAAACCGTCCAAGATGGCCCGCGAGGCTGGGGCTATGTCAGCCCGAGACGCGTCCCCCCCGCTGTAGAACGCCCGCGTACAACGGTTGATACCCCCATCATTGTTAACCCGGCTGCACTTGAGCGTATTGATTCGCTGATCGTGGATTTCATTGATGCGCAAGCCTTTCCGGGCGCAGTAGTGTCCGTGGGACAAGGGACACATGTGGTCAAAATGACTGAGTATGGCACATATACATACGCCGGCCAACGCAGTATGGAACTGGAATCACTCTTTGATCTTGCATCCCTGACCAAGGTTGTCGCTACAACAACTGCGGCCATGATCCTCTATGAACAGGGGCGGCTCGATATAGAGGCACCTGTATTTCGGTATCTGGAGGCATACAATACACCTGAGAGACGTCCCATTACCGTGCGCCATCTATTGACGCATTCGAGCGGGCTGCCTGCATGGCATCCTTTCTATCTTGATGGTATTGTGAGCCGCGAAGCAGTACTGGATTCCATACTCACGACTGCACTTCTTTCAGAACCGGGAGAAGAGTACGTCTACAGTGACTGGGGCATGATTTCACTTGCATTGGCCATTGAATCAATCACAAAAGAACCTTTCGATCAGTGGTGTAACCGACATATTTTCGAACCGCTCGGTATGAAATCCACAGGATTTCGTATAACGGGCATACCGGATCCCACCGTCGTACCTACTGAACTGGATGACTATTTTCGTAATCGCTTGATACAGGGCGAGGTTCACGACGAAACCGCGTGGACGCTAGGAGGAGTCGCCGGTCATGCCGGGCTTTTTTCTACAGTCTTGGATCTCTCACGGTTTGCTCAGATGATGGTACAACGAGGAAACTTTGCTGGAAAGGAGTTTCTACAACCTCAAACAATTGATTTCTTCACAACCGTGGTGGATACTTCATTCAGCACACGCGCACTGGGCTGGGATACGCGAAACTTGGATGATGCTCCGTCTTCAGCTGGCCAGTACTTTGGTTCACGAAGTTATGGTCACACCGGTTTTACCGGAACTTCCCTGTGGATCGATCCTGATTCAGGCGTTTGGGTGATTCTGCTAACCAATCGTGTTTATCCGACAAGGGATGAATACGAACGGTTCAGAGGAATTCGAGGATCCGTTGCCGATGCTGTCTACGAGGCATTTTTCTGGCCGGTGCCCTAATAAGACCGGAACAATCGTCGTGTTTGAGCTTTTCCGGCGTCTGTTCCAATCCATTTTAATCTGTATGCCAACTTACGACTATAGGCGGGCCGATGGAACCGTCTTCGAGATCTTCCAGCCAATCACTGCAGACCGGCTAACGCACTGCCCGGAAACCGGTCAGCCGGTGCAACGACTCATTAGTGGAGGAACTGGGTTTATTCTCAAAGGCAGTGGTTTTTATCAGACGGATTACGCCGCTGAGCCTGCTGCGAAGGAATCTTCTAATGGTGAAAAGAAGGAGCCCCAGACTACGACCAACGGAAAGCCGGATACCAAAGAAGTATCGGTCGCAGAAAAGAATAAAGATTGACCCCTAATTAAATTGTAGTTGTTTCACCCCGCTACATCAGTTGCCGCCTAAATCCACAGCGGCAGTATACGTAAAGCTCTAGCCCAACTATGATTGCCCTTGCCCTTACGGACTGGGCATTACGGCGTGTTTGGCAAGGAGGGAGACGGTCCCGAAGAGCTTGCTAAGAAATGCTCAAGATTGCTTCGGAAAATCGAATCATTTTCACAAGCCTCAATTCTGTCCCTTCTGCATGACGATCTGGAACAGTCCAGTAAGGCATATGTAGCAGAAGGGCCGCTCCACGGGCGCATCATTCCTAAATGGCTTTTATAAACCCGCTCATCTTATTTGGATTAATTGCGGCAGCCATACCCCTACTCGTATATCTCTTTAGTTTTCGGCGGCCACAACGGTTAGATTACAGTTCGCTTGCTCTCCTGCACGCACTGCAGCGTACAACCCTGCAGCGGATCCGCATCCGCAACTGGCTGTTGCTGCTTCTAAGAACATTGGCATTGTGTGTCCTGGTAATTGCATTTGCCCGCCCAACCCTAACGGACTCCGCTGGAACCCGATTTTTCGGGCGCTCCAGCATGTCTGCGGTGCTTGCCCTGGATGCATCGCTTTCAATGATGCAGCGTGATTCTGACGGAACCCGGTTGGAGCAGGCTAAGTCTGCAGCGCAAGCTATCATAGAATCGGCGGAACCGGGGGACGAGTTGTTCATCTTAAGCGAAAAAGCACAGCATCTGGAAACACCGGATGTTCTCCTGAACCGGGCCCCAACCCCGGCCACGCAGACTGCGTCGTCGATAATTCGCAGCGCTGGCACACTGCTTGCTCAGGAGGCCTCCCACCTCAATAAGATTGTCTATTTTCTGGGAGATCTGCAAGAGTCAACACTGCTTGATTCATTACAAATCCCCTTGGATCAGGGGGTTCGTGTAATGCTCGTTCCTGTGGGCACAACCGAAACGCGGCCCAATGTAGGTATTGCCGGTGTGCAAGTAACCAGTCGGATTGTGGACCCAGGTACTCCTACGACAATAGAAGCCACGGTCGTCAACCATGGCACTTCCACAATTGACGACTATGCCGTAAGCCTGTACTTTGGGGATGAACGCGTCGCACAAACCAGCATTGCCCTTGCGCCGGAAGTGCCTGTTCGGGTAACGCTCCGCGGTGCACCAACAATGCGTGGATGGCTTGCAGGTTACGTGACAACGGAAGACGATGGATTTGAAGAGGATAATCAAAGATATTTTACGCTAAACGTGCCCGCGCGCAGAGATATTCTCTTGGTGCACGGCAATGAAGCACAGACCGATCATGTAGAGTTGGCTCTTTCCCTTGGCAGCGAGTCGGAAGCTTTGAGTACGACCAAAATTCCGCAGCGCGCATTGGCCGCTACCTTGCTCAGTAATTATTCAACAATTTTTCTGATCAGCCCGGATGAACTCAGTACGGGTGAAGCGGCAAAGCTTCAGCAATACATTGAGAATGGGGGCGGGTTGTTGATTTTTCCCGCTGCAGATCCGACATCAACCAACGCACTTCTGGAGACCGTTGGCGCCGGTCGTGTAAGCATCCAGGAGTCGGAAACCTCCGTAGATGAGGCAGATTTTGAGCATCCATTATTTGAAGGAGTGTTTACAGCTTCGGAGCGCGCACAGAGACTCGAGGCAGTGACGGTCCATCGATCCGCACGCTATGTACCCGGTACCGCGGGGGCGGAACAGACTTTAATTACACTCCTGGACGGCGCGCCCCTCTTGCAGGAAATCCAGTATGGCAGTGGTCGGATATTTTTTATGGCGGTGGCGCCGGATTTGGTCTGGAGTGATTTGCCTGTTCGCGGTTTATTTATTCCGCTGATGTATCGGGCAGCGCACTATCTTTCAGCAGGTGGATCGGTGCAAGGCGAACAGCTATTGACCGGCCACCAGACGTCTATAAGGATACCCGCTGTACAGGGCAATATTACGGTTATAACCCCAGATGGAACAGAACTCATGCCACCTCAACGTCAGGTGTTTGGTGCCAGTCTTTTGGATCTTGAAATAGATTCGCCAGGTGTAGCTGAAGTATTGGCTGCGGATGTTTCCGTACGACTATTGAGCGTTGGACTGGATCCCCTGGAATCACGCCTTTTGTATACGGAACCGGAAGAGGCCAGGGAGGCACTCGCAGAAGCTTTGGATGCGCCGGTGGAGTTGTTGAATGCGGCGTCCCGAGAGGGAGTTTCGACTGCGGTGAACCGGGCGAGGACCGGCTTGGAGCTTTGGCGGCATTTTCTTGTACTTGGACTCATCCTTTTAGCAGCCGAGATGATGCTTGCTTCACGCTGGCGAAATCGTTAGCGTATGGGACGCAAATTGCATATCACTGGCGAGCCACAAGAGGAGACCGCGCTGCTTGTGGGTGTTGCGAAAAGGCGGCATAGCGCACAGGATTCATTGGACGAGCTAGCCCAACTGGCAGAAACTGCCGGAGCAACCGTACTCGGACGTGTAACTCAGGTCCTGCAGAAACCGAACCCGGCAACCTACCTCAGATCTGGTAAGGTCAGCGAGATTGCCGAGATTGTGCAGGAAAAGAAAATCAGCACTGTTCTGTTTGATGACGACCTTAGCCCAAATCAGGTCCGTAACCTGGAGAAGGCTCTCGGTTGCAAACTCATTGATCGATCCCAACTGATTCTGGATATTTTCGCAAACCGGGCGAAGACGGCCGTAGCGAAAACCCAGGTTGAACTAGCCCAACTTTACTACCTGCGCACACGGCTGACAAGGCAATGGACGCACTTATCCCGGCAGCAGGGCGGTATTGGTACGCGTGGCCCTGGGGAAACGCAGATTGAGACGGACCGCAGACTGATTGGTCAGCGAATAGCTACGCTTCGAAACCGCCTGGAACGAATAGACCAACAGCGCATGACGCAAAGGCGGCGCAGAGAAAAACATCATCGGGTCGCGCTTGTGGGTTACACCAACGCGGGCAAGTCCACACTCATGAATGCTATGTCCCGGAGCGGCGTGCTTGCGGAGGACAGACTCTTTGCAACACTGGATGCAACCACACGCAAATGTGTGCTTTCGAGCGCTACCACTGTGCTACTCTCCGACACGGTTGGCTTCATCCGGAAACTGCCGCATAAGTTGATTGAAAGCTTTAAGAGTACCCTCGATGAAGTGCGACAAAGTGATATTCTGATTCATATTGTCAGTGCTGCACATCCCCGTTTTGAAGATCAGATGATGGTTGTACGCCAGACGCTCAAGGAGATAGGTGCACTGGAAATCCCTACGCTACTGGCCTTTAACAAAATAGACGCCCTTGAAGCGCCAGAGTCGGCACTGGCGGCGCTGAAACGCGATTATCCTGAGGCCGTACCCATCGCTGCATTGCGCGGAATTGGCCTGAACACATTAACCGCCCGGCTTGAGATAATGTTGAGGGGAACCCAGATTGAGGGAGAGGCTCTCATTCCGGTTACTGATGGCCGCACACTGGCAGGCGTTCAACGCTTGGGTAAAGTGATTGGCGAAGAGCTGGTTCAAGCTACCAATAACGGGCAACCCGCACAGGCAGCGCTGCATGTACATTACCGCATTGCAAGTGACCGGTCCAATGAACTTGCGCACCTCTTAGCACCACACAAAGGGTTACGCCGGGTATCCTCAGACAAGGCATCCCCAAGCCGGCATCAATCGTGAGCATTGTGCCAGTAGACTCGTGCATTTTAACGGATCGTGGCAGAACCGTAACAGAAGAATCCGTGAACAGAATCAGGGCAAACGGGTTGACTAGTTTGGGTGCCGATGCTACGTGCTGTAGGACCCTATAATCCCAATCCGCAGGTGGTTACTTCGTGTATTTCAAGTGCAGAGGCAGTCTAGTTCTAACAGAATCCCGTGGGTCTGTAAAGGCTTTGATGACGGATTTTTCATTTTACCAACGACATCTCTCCGACGGTATTCAGGGTCCCAGATTCAGGTTCAGTTACTGTACAATATTCAGGACGATAAGGGCATTGTAGGGCCAGGGCGAGCACCCTTCAGATAATGGAAGTTCATCTATGAATCAGCCAGAGTACAGAGCCGAGGATATTCAGGTCCTCGATGGTCTAGAGGCGGTCCGTAAGCGCCCCGCAATGTATATCGGGGATGTAAATGTACGCGGCCTTCATCACCTCGTCTACGAAGTCGTAGATAACGCGGTTGATGAAGCATTGGCCGGTCACTGTGACCGCATACAAGTTTATATCAAGGAGGACGGGGCCGTTGAAGTCAGCGACAATGGACGGGGTATACCCATTGATATACACCCCGAACAGCAGCGTTCGGCCCTAGAGGTCGTTATGACCGTTTTGCACGCCGGCGGCAAATTCGACGATAAGACCTATAAGGTATCCGGGGGACTCCACGGTGTTGGACTTTCCTGCGTAAATGCGTTGTCCAGCCGACTGGAAGCAAGAGTGTACCGGGAGGCTTACCTATGGAAACAGGTCTACGAGTGTGGTGTGCCCCAATGTGATCTGACCCGGGTGCGCCCTATGGAGAAAGGGGAGACCACCGGCACGAAAATAAAGTTTTGGCCAGATGCGACCATCTTTTCTGATTGCCACTTCCATTTCGGCACGATCAGCAAACGCCTCCGTGAGCTAGCCTACCTGAATGCAGGGGTACGGATTGAGCTGGAGGATCTACGAGAAGACAGCCGGGAACGAGAAGAGTATTGTTTCCGGGGTGGATTGCGTGAATTTGTTGAATATCTGGACGCTTCGCGCACCCCTATTCATGATCAGATCATCAGTTTCGGGGACGATGAGAAAACCGTTGAGGTCGCCATGCGATACAATTCGGGATACTCCACGAATGTATTCTCATTCGTGAACAACATTCACACGCATGAAGGCGGAACGCATATTGCCGGATTCAGGCAAGCGTTGACCCGAACGCTCAGGAGCAAAGCCGAGCAAAACAATCTGTTCAAGAATTTCAAGGGCGAACTGACGGGTGACGATTTTCGGGAAGGACTTACCGCGGTACTTTCTGTAAAAGTGGGCGACCCCCAGTTTGAAGGACAGACAAAAACCAAACTTGGTAACTCGGAGGTTCAGGGGCAGGTACACAGCATCGTTGCCGAACGGCTTGGCCATTGGCTGGAAGATAATCCGAAGCAGTTGAAAAACATTGTGGCCAAGGTGATTCTGGCAGCCACTGCCCGGCAGGCTGCCAGACAAGCGCGCGAGCTTGTGCAACGCAAGAACACTTTTTCTTCTGGAGGATTACCGGGAAAGCTGGCCGATTGCGCTTCACGTGATCCAGAAATCTGCGAACTTTATCTGGTGGAGGGGGATTCGGCAGGTGGTTCCGCTAAGCAGGCACGGGATCGACATTTCCAAGCGATCCTGCCACTGCGTGGCAAGATTCTGAATGTGGAGAAAGCGCGGCTGGACAGAGTGCTGGAAAATGAAGAAATCAGAAACATCATTACAGCTCTGGGAACCGGACTGGCCACGACCGAAGATGACTTCAACTCAGACAAGCTCCGCTATCACAAGATTTTGCTGATGACGGATGCGGATGTTGACGGGGCCCATATTCGAACGCTTCTGCTAACTTTCTTTTATCGCCACTTACGTCCACTTATTGAACGGGGTCGACTCTTTATCGCGCTGCCTCCTCTGTACAAGGCAAAGCAGGGTAAACGCGAACAGTATTGCTGGTCGGATGAAGCATTGCGCTTGACTACCGAGCAATTTCAGTCCAATGGTAAAGGCAAGATCGTGATACAACGCTATAAGGGCCTGGGGGAAATGAATCCCAATCAGCTCTGGGATACTACGATGGACCCCGAAACACGTCAGTTGAAACGCGTTACAATAGATGATGCACTCGCAGCTGATCAAATCTTTTCAACCCTAATGGGGGACCAAGTGGAACCACGTCGCCGATTTATTGAGCGCAATGCACGCTACGCTACACTGGACGTGTAGAAGCTGATGCTTCCGGTCGTCGGCATTATTGTCCCAGTCTTTGAGGAAGCTGGAACCATCAGCACGCTCGCTGACGAGATACGTGAGGTTTGTGACGAAGCCGGATTAACCTTCCAGGTCTGGTTTGTGGATGACGGCTCATTGGATGACTCCTGGGGTGAGATCGTAAGCCTGTGTGCAGCGGACAAGCGTTTAAACGGCATTCGATTCCGTCGTAACTATGGCAAGAGCGCAGCTCTGGCAGCGGGGTTTGAGCACGTAAACGCCAGCATTGTGATTACCATGGATGGGGATTTACAGGATGATCCGCACGAGATACCACAGCTCGTGTATGCCATAAACCAGGGGCTGGATCTCGTGAGCGGCTGGAAAAAGTCACGGAAAGACCCCCTGAGCAAAACGTTGCCCAGCCGCTTCTTTAACTTGGTCACCCGCATCGTATCCGGTATTCCGCTGCACGATTTCAATTGTGGACTCAAGGCGTACAGGCTTGAGGTGGTAAAGTCGATCAAGGTCTACGGCGAGATGCATCGATACATACCCCTTCTAGCCAAATGGGAAGGGTATTACCGCATTGGCGAGCTTCCGGTGAAGCACCGACCACGCCAACATGGACGTTCAAAGTTCGGACTCGAACGATACATCCGAGGGTGCCTGGACCTAGTGACGGTTAGTTTTCTGACCCGTTTCGGTGCGCGCCCCATGCATTTCTTCGGTTCAATGGGACTGCTGGCGTTTCTAGGTGGATTTATAATCAGCTTATGGATCACCATCGACAAACTTGTTTACGACAACCCTGTGGGTGATCGGCCAGCACTCCTTCTGGGCGCACTGCTCATTATTGTCGGGGTACAGGCTATGTGTACGGGTTTCCTCGGCGACCTCATACTGCGCGGACGCATGGAAGAGCGGCAACCTTACATAATAGCCGAGCTACAGCAGAGGATGGCCGTATCTCCTGACGAGACTGAAAATCCATAGCCTAGCCTACGGGGTACGGAGCCTGCATGCGGACCTTGACTCTCCTTCACGCGCTCTAGACCCACGGCTTGATAGAGGTGTTAATCTAGCAGCGACTTGGAGATCCCCGGCTAATTGAGTTTGAGCGTTTCCTCCAGTCCATCGTTTAAGCCGGCCGATGCGGCAGACATTGTTCCTCCAAGTCCGTACAGATTATCTGCGCTGGCACCGGGAGGCCAATTCGCGACAATGTTGACACGGGATGTTGACACGTTTTTACCATCTCCGTGGTTGCTTTAACCGCAGTTTTCGCATACCCCAGCTTACCTTCATGGAACAGCATCTAACGAACGTACCGGAGAACCCTTGGAGCGTGTGACCGTTCTCACTGATGGTTCACGGTTTGAACAACAACCGCTCAGGACAGCAAATCCGAACCTGAAATGCCCTCGGCCAATCAAGCCTCTGGCTACTGCAACGGTCCTATTCTATGGCATGGTGTATGGGTTACAAAAATGATATTTGATGGAGTATGACCCGGTCAAGGATCGATTTGGCAGTCTAATCGATTCATATCCAAGATGCCTCCCGATCCTTTTTGGAATCCTGGATTTATTGTTTCTCCGAACGTGGTATGTCCATCGTGTACTGCGAAAGTTGAACCTTGGCCCCGGCGCAAGACTCCTGGATGCCGGCACTGGTTTCG
This sequence comes from Rhodothermales bacterium, assembly GCA_965219915.1. Taxonomy (GTDB): domain Bacteria; phylum Bacteroidota; class Rhodothermia; order Rhodothermales; family Bin80; genus Bin80. Next base: position 144,004 of record OZ244794.1, read on the forward strand.
GACAGTACGCCTGGCATGTGCTTCGAAAGTATTCGGGAGTTTCGGTTACCGGGATAGATATCAAAAAAGACTACCTCGAACGGGCAGACCGCTGTTTTCGTGCATTCGGTCTGTCTGATCGGGTGGAGCTGCTGGTTGATGACGTGACAAAACCCCAAGTTGAGGGAGCTTTTGATTGCATCCTTGCAGTAGACATTCTTGAGCATATTGAGGCCGATGAGGTTGCCATTGGCCACTTTTCACAGCGATTGCTTCCGGGTGGGCGTCTAATTATAAGTACCCCGAGCGATCAGGGCGGATCGGATGTCAAAGCCGATGGACAATCCAGTTTCATCGGTGAGCATGTACGAGATGGCTACAATCTCGGCGAACTGACTCAAAAACTTGAACATGCCGGGCTGAGAATAGAGGAATCACACTATAGCTATGGACCGATTGGATCGGCAGCCTGGCGTATGCTGATCAAGGTACCCCTTTTGTTATTGGGCAGATCCATGTTATTGATGCCATTGGTTGCGCTCTATTACATCCCTGTCTTTCCATTGGGACTGCTCATGAACTCAATGGATCTGTCTCGAGACAATGATGCAGGAACGGGACTGATTGTAGTTGCCCGCCGAAAAACTTGATAAGATTCAGGCAAAAGCCTTAGTTTAGGTGGGCCCCCGTGCCACGATTCAGGCTTAGAATTAACCGACGCAATTTTTGCGTACTGAGGTGACAAAGTATATTTTCGTGACAGGAGGAGTTTCGTCTTCGCTTGGTAAAGGAATCTTTTGTGCTTCCCTGGGCAGGCTTCTTGAAAGCCATGGCCTGAGAGTTTCTATCCTGAAACTGGATCCATACATAAATGTGGATCCAGGCACCATGAACCCCTACGAGCACGGAGAAGTTTTTGTCACGGATGATGGGGCGGAAACAGATCTGGATCTTGGGCACTACGAACGATTCCTGGGGCACGAAACAAGCCAGGCCAATAACATCACCACCGGCCGCGTATATAGTGAGGTCATAGGCAAGGAACGTGCAGGAGAGTATCTGGGGAAGACAGTACAGGTCGTCCCACACATCATTGACGAAATCAAAAGCTGGGTTCTGCGTCTTCCTGAAGAACAGGACCTGGATGTTGTAATCTCAGAAATAGGCGGTACGGTCGGGGATATTGAGAGTCTGCCATACCTCGAGGCCATTCGACAGTTGCGCTACGAAAAGGGCTCCGTGAATGTCCAGATTGCACACCTGACCCTCGTGCCATACTTGGCAGCGGCGGGAGAGCTAAAAACCAAGCCAACCCAGCATTCCGTCAAAGTGCTGCTCTCCTATGGACTCCAGCCGGACCTTCTTGTGTGCCGGTCTGAGCGACCGCTGGATACAGACTTGCGGGGCAAAATAGCTAGCTTCTGCAATGTGGAGGCCCGAGCAGTCATTGAGGCACTTGACGCGCGTTCTATTTATGAAGTGCCGCTCCAGCTTGCAAAGGAAGGGGTCCAGCAATTGATGCTTGAGCGGCTGAGAATTATGGATAACGTGATTCACCGGCGCTTGACGAACCAACCGGACCTGACGGACTGGGCGCGTTTCATCCAGCGACTAAATTCGCCGGAAAAGGAGGTTCGCATCGCGCTCGTGGGAAAATATGTAGCGCATCAGGATGCTTATAAGTCAATCTCTGAGTCGTTCATACTGGCGGGCGCAGAGTTATCCGTTCATGTGGATCTGAAGCTTGTGGAGAGCGAGCACGTAAACAAAAAGAGCAGTGAAGCATTGCTCGGTGACGTAACGGGTATTCTGGTGGCACCCGGTTTTGGGACGCGCGGCATTGAAGGCAAGATTGAGGCAACCAGGTACGCCCGTGTCAACAATATCCCCTTCCTCGGCATTTGTCTGGGACTGCAGTGTGCAATTATTGCGTTTGCGCGGGATGCGTGCAGTATGGAAGATGCCGATTCCACCGAATTCAACCCAGACTCCCCCTGGCCAGTTATTGACCTGATGGAAGATCAGAAGGGAGTATCTGATAAAGGTGGCACAATGCGGCTTGGGGCGTATGATTGCCGTATCGTCGAGGGATCGCTCGTGCATTCCATTTACAGAGAGACGATGGTACGCGAGCGGCATCGTCACCGGTACGAGATCAACAATGCGCTCAGGCACCATCTGGAGGCACAAGGGATCCGGTTCACGGGAATCAATCCGGCGAACGGACTAGTGGAAATTGCCGAGTGGCCCATGCATCCCTGGTATGTCGGTGTGCAGTTTCACCCGGAATATCGATCTATCGTTGGCCGCCCTCACCCCCTCTTCACATCATTTGTTTCTGCCGCGGCGGGCATGTCAGAGCATCCAGAGAACCCGACCCGGTAATTGCTTCCAGACCAGAATCCTCTCTGGTACAACAGCTTGCACCCCTACTTGAAAGGATCTTGCATCGTGTAAGGGCTTGGGTCTTATATAAGAAAACCTTTGCAAAGTAAAAAGAAATGGAGTATATTGGGGAAAAAGTGGGTAAAAGTGGGAAAAATGATATTTTTTTTGTATCATATCTCCCTAGTTATACTCGGGTAGCGCCGAATGTCAGGGTTCAAGGGGCAAGCAACATATTCAATAGATGCGAAGGGGCGCGTAGCGGTTCCCGCAAAAATGCGTGCCTGCATGAGCACAGATGCACGAGAGACATTTGTGATCACGCGTGGATTTGAGGAATGCATTTATGCGTATCCGCTTGACAGGTGGAGAGATATTGAGCGTGAGATTGAGGGGCTGAATCCATACAATCGGCAGGACAGGGCTTTTACCCGTCGATTCCTGAGATGGGCTGAGGAAGTGGTTTTGGACAAGAAGGGTCGTATCGCACTTCACAGACCACTGATTGAGTACGCAGGGATAAACCAGAATGCATTGATTTTGGGGAGCCAGAGACATATTGAATTCTGGGATCCGCAAAAATTTGACGAATACTTGGCAGCGGAGGAAGCAGACTACGAGACGCTTGCTACGCAAGTGATGGGAGGGTAGATGTTGACGGCAAAAGGGCCGTACGCGACCGCCTATCACACGCCTGTTCTTTATCATACTGTACTGGAATATCTGATAACGGATAAGAGTGGCGTGTATGTTGACGCGACCGCGGGAGGAGGAGGACACGTAGAGGCCATCCTATCTGTACTCTCGCCCAATGGATGCGTGATCGCAATTGATCGAGATGCCGATGCTGTGCATGCCGTGAAGAGGCGACTGCCCGAAGCCATTGGCTCAAAGCAGTTGATGGTATATCAAAGCGCTTTCAGTAATCTGGAGAACCTTGTACAGGGGCATGCGCCTATTTCGGGGCTGTTGCTTGACCTAGGAGTCTCTTCATACCAGTTGGATCACGGCCCTCGAGGCTTCAGCCATCGCCAGACAGCTCCACTAGACATGCGAATGGATGTGGAGTCGCCAACAGCTGCAGCCGATATCGTGAATGGATTTACGGAGGATGCATTACGCAAGCTTCTCCACCGCTGGGGAGAGGAACCTCATGCACGGCGAATAGCCCGACGGATCGTGGCCTGTCGACCAATAGAGACCACAACCGATTTGGCCATGGCTGTGCGCAGCGCAGTCCCCGTGCGTTGGGAATCACGGGCAGTAGCCCGCACCTTCCAAGCACTGCGTATCGCTGTGAACGAGGAAATGGATGAACTGGCATACGTTCTTGAAGCCAGCGCACGGGTCGTGGGCGAAGGCGGACGCCTAGTCGTGATCAGCTATCACTCACTGGAGGATCGTATGGTGAAACGCATTCTGAGGGATGGTGTCCTAACGGGTGAAGCCGAACGGGATATTTACGGAGTGAAGCTTGTGCCCTGGCAACCGCTCACCCGCCGGCCCGTGGTCCCGGACGCTGAAGAAGTTGTGGCTAATCGCCGCTCCCGAAGTGCAAAACTGCGCGCCGGTGTCCGTTGCGCATTTCCAGTCAGCAACAGATAAAGCGCTGTTATGGCAAATAACCGCAATTTTAGTGAACTAGGCCCCCGCGACCGAACTCTGCGCACTCGGCGCGCAGTGGAGAGAGCTATGCACACGGTCCGCGGCTGGCAGGAGTTGACGGTCATAGACGAAATCTCTCCGAAACCGAGAGTTCTAGCGCGTATATCAACCCTGCGCTTCGGCCTGATGGTCTTTGCAATTGCAGCCGCCTTCACGGTCTATATCGGTCACGTTTATCAGTCGCAGGATCTGTTGGACGAAATAAATCTCCAGCGCCAGGAAAATGTCCGGCTCCACCTGCAGCATAACCAGACCCTTGCGGAATACCACGCCGCTACAGGTCCTTCCGTCATTTACCGGCGTGCGCAGACACTCGGGCTTCAGGATAGACCTGAATTTGAGTATGTAGGAACTGCTCCCGCAGACACCCTGGCTGACCCCTCTCAACCATGAACGTCAGAGACCAGATACTCAGCCGAATGTACATAGTACTGACAAGTCTTGCAGTACTACCGTTCATCATTCTTGGGCAGTTGGTCTGGCTGCAGGTCGACCAAGGCGATGATCTGCGCGAAGCAGGACTGCGTCAGGCACAGTCTCAAGAGCTGTTGCCGCCCAAACGGGGAGACATTGTAGACGCCGCCGAGCGTGCACTGGTCGTGAATTCACCAAAATATGACCTTGCGCTGGACCCCACTGTACCTGGGTTTGAGGCACAGAAAGATGACTTCCTGCGTCGCCTGGCGACTTTGACTGGAACGTCAAGTACGCAACTGCACCGGCGAATTGATCGCCGAAACAGTAAGCAGTTTGTAAGATTGGTCAACCTGACCCCCGAGCAACGCACAGAAATAGATTCGTGGAATGTCCCCGGCGTACTGCTGGAGGAGCGATTCCAGCGTCGATACGTCTATGGTCAAACCGCAGCCCATGTCCTAGGGCACGTAGATGTTGACGGGATAGGCAGAGCGGGACTGGAACTGGAGTACGATGAATTCCTGCAGGGAAAGCCGGGGAGGCGCACGCTCCTTCGTGATCGTCGGGGATACCGCCGAATTGATGCAGCCGGTATCGATATCCCACCCAGAGACGGGCAAATGCTGGTGCTTACCATTGATCTCATCCGGCAAACCATCATGGAAGAGGAGCTGGCTGCCGGCGTGGCGGAGGCGCGTGCCAATCGCGGAAGCGCGATCGCGGTTGACCCTCATACCGGAGCGATTCTAGCCATAGCCAATGTCCCCACCTTTGACCCGAATGTTCCGCTGAACGCCCCAATGTATGCCTGGCGCAACAGTGCCATTACTGACCGTCTGGAGCCCGGGTCGTCCTTCAAACTGATCGGCGCCTCCGCGGCACTGGAGACAGGGGTTACCTCAATGGATCGCCTTGTTAACACCGGCGACGGTGAACTCGTACTTGACGGGCGCACGCTGCACGATGTGCACCCCCACGGAGAAATCTCATTTAGTGAGGTGATCTCAAAAAGCAGTAATGTGGGAATGGCGCTTACAGCACAACGAATGTCGGCAGAGCATCTGTACCGGTATGCGCGCAATTACGGGTTTGGACAAAAAACCTGGATAGATCTTCCAGGAGAGGTTGCAGGCTTGCTCAAACGGGTCAACCGGTGGAGCAGGACTACAAAAGCTTCCCTCACTATTGGCTACGAAGTAGACGTTACGCCGTTGCAGATGGTTATGGCATACGCAGCGTTGGCCAACGGCGGTCTGCTACGTCAGCCATATGTTGTATCTGAGCGCCGCGATGTCACCGGGGAAGAAGTGCTTTGGCGTGCAGCAGATGATCCAGCAAGGACCGATTCCATTCGACGCGTACTTAAGCCGGAAACGGTGCAGACATTGTTGCCGGCCTTTATTAATGTAGTCCTAGAAGGAACCGCACAACAAGCACAGACGGAGGAATTCACTATTGCCGGAAAGACGGGAACCGCACGCAAAGTGATCCACGGACGCTACAGCAACCGTTACCGAGCAACATTCGTCGGATTTTATCCAGCGGAGGATCCACAAGTGGCAATGATTGTGGTTCTGGACGAGCCCAGGACGAGTATTTATGGCGGACAGGTGGCTGCGCCCATATTCAAGCGGATAGCCGAGCGCTGGATAGCAACTTTTGATCCTCCAACCCCTTTGACGCCTGCCCCCGACCCTCCCCGTCCGCTAGAAAAACTGGTCCGGCAAGCATGGGCGCAACAGGGGCCTTCAATGCGCTCGCCCGCCTATACACGTTTGGCATCTGAACACGCAAAAACCGTACGAACCAGAAACGATGCATCGACGCCTTCATCTTCATTGATCCGCACATCAGAGGTTATGCCCGATGTGATTGGCCTGGATGCGCGAGCAGCATGGTTTCGCTTGGCTGCGAAAGGATTTCACGTGCAGTTGAGCGGACAGGGCCAGGTGGTAGCGCAATCACCTGAGCCGGGAGCTCTGGTTGACACAAAGGTAGTACTCCAGCTGCAATAGAATGAACTGGTCCGATCTACATATCCGATTGACCAGAGCGGGGCTTTCTGCCGACGGCACCGCGCATGTGCCGGAAACAGCTGTCACCGGGGTTACGCAGGATAGCCGAAAGGTGCGGCCGGGATACGTCTTCGTGGCTGTGCGTGGGCACCAGGCTGACGGACATACTTACATCCGGCACGCACTGGAGGCGGGGGCCCGGATTATTGTTTGTGAAAAAGTTCCGAAGGAAGTTGACAACGCTGTGCAGGTGCGGGATACACGAAAAGCTGCCGCCGTGATTGCGGCGGCATTTTATGGAGACCCAGCCCGTTCTCTGCATCTGACGGGGGTAACCGGTACAAACGGAAAAACAACTACTAGTACTCTTATACGCCATGTACTGGAGCATACGGGCACACCCACGGGCCTGGTAGGGACCGTGACCTGCCTGACTGGACAAACCACATATACATCTACACTCACGACCCCTGACGCTACCGAACTTCAGCCGATGCTGGCGCAAATGGTGGATTCTGGCTGCAAAGCGTGTGTGATTGAGGTGTCATCGCATGCCCTGGACCAGTGCCGCACCACTACACTCGATTTCTCGGTTGGCGTGTTCACCAATCTGATGCACGACCATCTCGATTACCACGGAACGATGGAGCGGTATTTGGCCGCGAAGAAGCGTCTGTTTGACGGTCTAGACTCCAGTGCTGTGGCGGTCTACAATCAGGATGATGCCGCGGGCGAGCGTATGATCCAGAATACACGGGCGGCCCGCTTTTCATACGGCCAGGACCCGAATTCGGATATTCAGTTCAGTGTCGTACAGGATACTCCGCGCGGACTCAGATTGTGCTTGGACGGCCAAACCAGTTCATTTCGTTTGGTAGGTCACTTTAATGCTTACAACCTGGCAGCTGCGTATGGTGCAGCCCGGGCCACCGGGCTACCCGGAGCAGATGTAATTGAAGCGCTGGCGGAAGCACCCCCGGTTGACGGTCGGTTTGAGCAATATCTGTGTGATGACGATACGCGTGTTATCATTGATTTCGCACACACCCCCGATGCCCTGGAACAATCACTACGGGCAGCCCGGCATATGCGTGAAAGACCTGCCCGTTTGTGGTGTGTATTCGGGTGTGGGGGCAATCGGGATCAGGTGAAGCGCCCTCTCATGGGTGCCGTTGCTGAACGGCTGGCAGACCAGGTTGTAGTCACGAACGATAATCCCAGGGATGAATCTCCCAAGGCAATAGCTGAGGCAATCCTCTCCGGCATGCTGCACCCGAATAGGGTACAGGTGATCCCCTCCAGACCCGAAGCAATACGCTATGTCGCGCAAGAATGCGAGACCGGGGATATTGTGCTCGTCGCCGGCAAAGGTCATGAGTCAGTCCAAACCGAAAAGGGCGTCCAGACCAGGATGAGAGATCAGAACCTGGTCCAGGATGCATTCGCCCCGCGTAATCCACAACCAGCCATCTGAAGCAATGCTCTACTTCATACTGCAGTGGCTGGAATCGGCATTTAGTCCACCGGGATTTCAGGTGGTTGAGTTCATCACTGTGCGGGCAACGCTGGCGGCGATTACCGCCTTTCTCATCGCAATGGTGATCGGGCCGCGCGTGATTGACTGGCTCAAACGCAAACAGCTTGGTGAAGAAGTGCGCACGGTGCTGAACCCCAGTCTGGTGGATCACTCGCATAAGAACGGAACCCCGACGATGGGAGGGATCATCATTATTAGTGCAATCGTGATTTCTACCCTGTTGTGGGGGGATCTGCGTGAGATCTACGTCTGGCTTATCGTGATTGCCATCCTCTGGATGGGCGTGTTCGGGTTCGCAGATGATTACGTAAAAACGGTTCGCAAGGATAAAAATGGTCTGGCTCCACGCATGAAAATAATCGGGCAGGCGGGGCTTGGGCTGCTTATTGGAAGTGTGTTGTACTTCCATCCGAAATTTGCAGAGACACGCGCGGTAACCGATCTGCCGTTCTTCCAGGATTGGCATTTAGATTATAACGTGCTGGGAAATCTGTTTATGGACGGGGCTGACCTGGGGTGGGTTCTGTTCATTCCAATGAGCGTTTTCGTGGTCACTGCGACCTCAAATGCCGTCAATCTGACGGACGGCCTGGATGGTCTTGCTGCCGGGGTCAGTGCAATCGTGGCACTGGGGCTGGTGGTGTTGTGTTACGTAGCCGGGCATGCGGGTTTTTCCTCGTACCTGGGAGTAACACACTTGAATGGCGCAGGCGAGTTGACCATATTCGTGTCTGCCATGGTCACCGCATGTCTGGGGTTTTTGTGGTTTAACAGTTACCCGGCAACGGTCTTTATGGGAGATACCGGGGCACTGGCCCTGGGAGCGGCAATCGCGGTGCTGTCCCTTATGGTCAAGAAGGAGTTGTTGTTGCCACTTTTGTGTGCAGTCTTCTTCATGGAGACAGTATCGGTCATTATGCAGACCACCTATTTCCGCTATACTCGTCGAAAGACCGGAACGGGCAAGCGGATATTTCTTATAGCGCCTCTTCACCACCACTATGAGGGACAGGGGATGCATGAGGCCAAGATTGTCACCCGTTTCTGGTTAGTAACTGTGATCACGGTACTGGCTACTGTGCTTTCTCTCCGAATCCGATAATGCAAGAGCAAACAGTCAAGGGTAAACGAGTAACCGTTTTGGGAGCAGCCCGAAGCGGCTTGGCGGTGACCAAATTACTGGTACGGGCAGGCGCCCGTGTGATGCTCTCCGACAGCGGTCCGATAGATCCTGCAACCGTGAGCTGGTGCGAAGAGCACGACGTCGTCGTGGAAGCCAACGGACATACCAAGGCTACATTATCAGCAGACTTTCTGGTTGTGAGCCCAGGTGTGCCAAGTACAGCACCACCGGTCCAGGAAGCATTGACCCTGGGACTCCCGGTATACTCTGAACTGGAGATCGCATCTCGATACGCCAAAGGGCAGATAATCGCCATCACCGGAACCAATGGGAAAACAACCACAACCTCGCTCATAGGTCACATGATGAAGACCGCGGACCGGAGGGTGGTTGTTGCAGGAAATATTGGCAGCCCGCTCTCAGATCACGTGAAAGAGTTGCGGCGAGATTCCGTTTTGGTATTAGAGGTATCCAGTTTCCAACTGGATCATGCTGATTCGTTTTGCCCAAACGTGAGCGTGGTATTGAACATTACCCCCGATCACCTGGATCGATACGGTGGCAGCTTCGAGCGCTATGCAGAAAGTAAACTACGCATCTACGAAAATCAGTCGACCGGCGATGTGGTGGTTTACAATTATGATGATACGCTCGTGCGTGAGCGTGTAGAGCATTTTGTGACAGTTTCTGACGTGCGGGGACTGCCCTTCAGCAGACAGGTTCATCTATCAAACGGGGCCAGTGCTATTGAGGGTTTTATCAGGCTGCAGGAAAGAACACTTCTGCGGACGGACGAATTGGGAATACCTGGTCCGCACAATGTTGGCAATTCGCTGGCAGCAGCTCTCGCAGGTCAGGCTGCCGGACTTTCAGACGAGGTGCTGCGGGAAAGTCTGCGAGGATTCACCGGTGTAGATCACCGGTTGGAGATTGTACGCCGTGTCAAGGGAGTCACCTATGTGAATGATTCCAAAGCGACCAACGTGAACGCGGTCTGGTATGCGCTGCAGAGCTTCAAAGCACCGATCATATTGCTGGTCGGGGGCCGGGATAAAGGCAACGATTATGAGATACTCAAACCCCTTATAACCAGCAAGGTACCGATCCTGATCGCATTTGGCGAAAGTGCACCCCAGGTGATGAAGGAGCTTGGACCGTGCAGCAATAGCGCGATGGAGGTAAACACGCTGGACGAGGCGACGCAGGCAGCGCGCGATTGTGCCCAGGCTGGCGATGTTGTGCTCCTGAGCCCGGCATGTTCCTCCTTTGATCTCTTCAGCAACTACGAGGAAAGGGGCATGAGATTCAAAAGCATTGTCGAAGGTTTCTAGCACATGAACGGTCTACTCAAGATATTTCCCCGACATTTGCGGAATCAGCATCCACTGGACAAGTATGTCCTGTGGATCGCGCTCGTGCTGTCGGCAGTTGGGATCATGGCCGTGTATAGTGCTATCGCTTTCCTGGCTGAGGTTAAAGCGGGCGGGGATACCGAACTGTTTCTTGTGCGTCATTCGTTGCGCGTAGGGCTTGCACTGATAGCGTTGGCTGTATTCAGCATGGTTGATTACCACCATCTGGCAAGGTGGTCCAGGTTTTTGTTGATCGGCTCACTCCTATTACTCGTGTTCGTACGGATATTCGGAGTGACCTATGGAGGTGCCACGCGTGCATTCCATTTTGGAATGGTAAGCGTGCAGCCATCTGACTTGGCCAAGATCTCGCTTATCCTGTATATCGCCGTACTTCTGGTGCGCAAACAGACCTACATTCAGAGCTTCTCCCGAACATTTCTGCCGTTGTCATTGTGGATATTTGCTACAGTTGGACTGATCGGTCTTGAGGATGTGTCAACCGCATTTCTCGTATTGGTTTCGGTGATGCTCATGGCGTACGTAGGGCGTTTCAGTCTGCGCTACATTGGCACTATGGGGGCCGTTGCCGCCATCTTTGCAACTCTGATGTTGCTTGGCTCGCCGAATCGGGCACAGCGGTTGGAGTCTTATCTCGGTGTGAAAATCTTCCCGCACTCAGAAGAGGTAGAGACTCTCAGCGTGCAGGCCGAGGGATACCAGGCCCGGCAGGCACACATTGCGCTGGCCATGGGAGGATTGACCGGTCGCGGACCCGGAAAGAGCGTGCAACGCGATTTTCTCCCGGCCCCGTACAACGACTTTATTTTCGCCATCATTACCGAGGAATACGGACTGCTGGGGGGAGTTGCGCTCCTGGCACTGTTCGTAGTTCTGCTTTTTCGAGGGTTTTTGCGCATTGCCCGCCACGCAACGGATCCACTTGGGCTCTTTGTTGCCGTCGGCTGTACGGTGATCCTTACGCTGTATGGTTTTGTACATGCGGGGGTTGCCGTGGGGCTTTTGCCGGTTACGGGGCTTCCCCTCCCATTGGTTTCCTATGGTGGTACCTCCATGATTTCGGCAGGGACCCTTCTGGGGATTCTGTTGAACATTTCGCGACAGATAGAGCGATGACTAGAACTCCACGCGTGTTATTTGCCGGCGGCGGCACAGGCGGTCACGTTTATCCTGCGATAGCTATCGCGCAGGCAATACGTTCGCTGGTGCCGACGAGTGCAATTGCGTTTGCGGGTACCCGTGACCATCTCGAATGGCGCGCCGTACCGGAGGCGGGGTTTGAAATCCATCCAATCACGATCAGTGGATTTCATCGCAAACAACCACTGCGCAATGTAGGCTTACCGCTTAAGCTGGCTACAGGGCTATGGCAGAGCTACCAGTTAGTGAATGATTTTGATGCCGATGTCGCTGTTGGAACTGGCGGATATGTATCGGGGCCAGTATTGTGGGCTGCCGGTATGCGTGGAAGGCCAATTGTTGCCCAGGAGCAGAACGCGTATGCAGGGGTAACCAATCGAATTCTCGGACGCAGGGCAGCCCAGGTTCACATCGCTTTTAAAGAGGCGGAAAGCTGGTTTCCGGAAGGCCGCTGTAGAATCAGCGGGAATCCCGTACGACGGGAGTTAACTGCTACCTCACGCGAAGCCAGCCGGAAGGCCCTCAAGTTGCCCAGGAATGCAAAAGTTTTGTTCGTATTCGGAGGATCGCTGGGCAGTCAATCCATCAATGAAGCAATGGCCCAGGTTGCGGACAGAATTCTGTCGGATCCAGATGTTCACATCATCTGGCAAACTGGAGCGCTTTACTACAACCGGATGCGGAAAAAAGAGCGCCCACGCCTCAGGGTCCTGCAGTATGTGGATCGAATGGATCTGGCGTATGCAGCCTGTGACTTGGTTTTGGCACGGGCAGGTGCGCTTACATGCAGCGAGCTATTGTGCACCTCTACGCCTGCCATTCTCGTGCCGTCAGCACATGTTGCAGAGGATCACCAGACTAAGAATGCTCGCAGCATGGAGCGCATGGGGGCGGCAATATATATGCCGGAAGAGGAGCTGTTGAACGCACTGGTCACACGGGTTCCCGAACTCCTGGCTAACCCCGAACAAAGATCAAGAATGGCTGCTGAAGCACAAAAAGCCGCTAAACCGGAAGCTGCCATGACCATCGCAAAAGATATTCTGGCACTCGTTGGATGGGAGGGACAGGCATGAATTCTAAGCGACGACAACCTATGCTTGGACGTATCCGTCATGTACACATGGTGGGAATCGGAGGTATCGGGATGAGCTCGATTGCCGCGGTACTTTTGTCCCGGGGATACCGGGTCACAGGTTCAGATTTATGTCTGAGCGAACTGACGGACAAGCTCGTAGCTGACGGAGCGACGGTGTATGAAGGTCACGACCGGAAACACGTAACGGGGGCAGGCGTGGTCGTCTATTCGTCTGCTGTGGATGTGAGTGAGAACCCCGAAACCCAAGCAGCGGCCGCCGCCCGCATTCCGTTGATCTCCAGATCGGAAATGCTCGGAGAGCTCATGCGCATGAAGTATGGTGTAGGAATCGCAGGCACGCACGGAAAGACCACCACAACCAGCATGGTGGGCCGGGTTGTGACAGAAGGCGGATTCGATCCCACTATTATAGTTGGAGGTAAGGTAGCTGAAATAAACACTAATGCGGTCAGTGGCGAAGGTGACATTATCGTGATTGAAGCAGATGAATATGATCGTGCCTTTTTGCGGTTAACCCCTGCCCTGGCGGTAATTACTACGATTGAGTCTGAACACCTGGACACGTACGGAAACCTCGGCGAAGTTTACGAAGCGTTTACGGCGTTTGCGACCAGTGTGCCCTTTTTTGGGGCCGCGATTGTTTGTCTGGACGACCCCGGCGTACAGGCCATCATTGGCGACATTGATCGAAGGGTGATGACTTACGGTACTGCGCGGCAAGCCATGGTTCGGGCCGAAGGGATTGTGCAGCAAGGCATGACCATGCAGTTTGACGTGGTGGTGTTTGGCCGTCGACAGGGATCCATTACCCTTCGGGCCCTCGGACTGCACAATGTGCGTAATGCGTTGGCTGCGATTGCTGTAGGGGTAGAGCTGGAGATTGATTTCGATCGTATCAAAGCAGGCCTGGAACGCTTCGCCGGTGTGCATAGGCGGTTTCAGTTACTGGGGAAGGCGCACGGCATCCTGGTAATTGACGACTACGCTCATCATCCGACCGAGATTACTGCTACACTGAGTGCCGCAAATGAAGGTTATCCTGATCGGCGGATTGTGGCAGTTTTTCAGCCGCACCTGTACTCGCGAACCAACGATTTCAAGGAGGAATTCGCGCGTGCATTCTTCAACGCGGACGTGATGATCGTAACGGAGATTTATCCCGCTCGCGAAAAACCAATCGCCGGAGTGACTGGCAAATTGATTGCGGATTTGGCGGCAGCTCGCGGGCATCTTGATGCCCGATGGGCGAAGAAAAAAGATTTGTTGCCGGTTCTGCACGAATTGGCTAAGCCGGGCGATGTGGTACTGTTCATGGGAGCAGGAGACATTTGGCGCGTTGCCAGACAATACACTGAAGAGCTGTGCAAGGATGCAGCTGCCTAATAATGATGCAAGGAAAGCGTAAACGAACTTGGTTCGCACTCTTGGTGATTATTCCGATCTGCCTGGGGGGGGCTATGGGCTGGAAATACCTGTGGGAACGCCCTTGCGTACGCCTTGAAATTGCGGGAATCCAGTACACCGATACCACTTTGGTGCGCAGTCTGGTGGACAGTACACTTACCCCACAAATGATTGTTGATCGGTTACAGAGGCATCCGTGGATTCACAGTGCGCGTGCTGTGTGTTATCCGACGGGCACAACGCATGTGCAGATCTATGAGCGTGTACCCCGTCTCCTCGTGCTGACCGAGAATGGTGACACAGCTTATTATCTGGACGAATATGGTTACATGATGCCTCCCGCCGCGCACATGGTATTTGATGTGCCACTTGTGCGAGGGGTACCCGAGCCTTATCACGCAGTGCATCCTGTGAAGAATGCAGAAGTGCAAAACCTGTTGACACTTTTGCCACGGATTGGCTCACATATGGACTTCCTTGTATCCGAATTCGAAATAGCAGAGAGCGGCCTGGTCCTGATCGCGAGAGCGATGGGGGGCGATCACACAGCAGTGATACGTCTCGGATCTGAAGATTGGGAAAAGCGTCTGGATCGCCTGTATGATTTTTGGGACAAGGAGGTAGCAGGACGTGAAGATCGCGTCTTTGATGTCATCGATTTGCGGTTCAACGGACAGATCATAACGAGAGAAAAATCGGCGTAGCTATTTATAAAACTGCAAGCCATGGATGATCGAATTGTAGTCGGAATGGACATAGGCACCACAAAGGTATGTGCTGTTGTGGCCGAGTCTGACGAAATGGGAAAGATCAATGTACTTGGTATTGGTACAACTGAATCAGAAGGCCTGAACAGGGGGGTGGTCGTAAATATTGACAAAACTGTTGCATCTATCCAGAAAGCTGTTAGAGCGGCAGAACGGGCAGCAGACGTAGAGGTCCAAAGCGTAATTGCAGGCATCGCGGGGGATCATATCCAGAGCTTCCAGAGCCGGGGAGTCATAACGATAGCCAGTCGTGAGCGCGAGATTTCAGCGAAGGATGTAAAGCGGCTGATCGAGGATACAACGCATGTAGCCATGCCTCCCGACAGGGAAATCCTCCACATCATACCTCAAGAGTTTATCGTTGATGACCAGGATGGTGTGCTAGATCCGGTGGGTATGAACGGTGTGCGTCTTCAAGCAAATGTGCACATCATTACGGGTTTGGTCTCCGCAGCCAAAAATATATACAGATGTATCGAAAAGGCGGGGTATCAAGTTGAGGATGTAGTGCTTGAACCCTTGGCCAGCTCATTCAGCGTCCTGCATCACGATGAAAAGGAGGTGGGGGTGGTCCTGATTGACATTGGGGGAGGTACCACAGATGTTGCGGTTTTTGAAGATCACACGATCCGGCATACGGCGGTAATTGCTGTTGCGGGCAATCATGTGACTGAAGATATACGGAAAGGACTGGGGGTTATGCGTAACCAGGCGGAGCAACTGAAGCGCCAGTTCGGCTGCGCACTGATAGATCTCACAGAGGATGGGGAGCGGATCCGCATGCCAGGATTAGGGGGACGGCAGGAAAAAGAGATCAGCACCAGCGCACTGGCCCAGATCATTCAACCCAGACTAGAAGAAATTCTGGAGATCACTGCAATCGAGATACGACGCAGTGGCTACGGGAAATATCTCTCCGCGGGTGCCGTGCTGACTGGTGGAGGGTCAATGATTCGAGGAACCAGAGAGTTGGCAAACGAGATTCTGGGACTCGAAACGCGCGTTGGTTCTCCTAAAAAGCGTGGAGGCGGACTTTGGGAAGAGGTCTCAGACCCGAAGTATGCCACTGGCGTGGGGCTTGTACTGTACGGTCTTGATCCGAAAATGATGAAAACCGTAACCCAGGACGACGGGGCAAAACGCCTCTCCGGCGCTGCATCCTACAGTGGAAAGGGCAGCTCCTCCTGGGGACGGATCGTCGAACGCATGAAAGGTTGGTTCGATGAACTATAGGGCAATCAATCTGCAAGAGCAGAATCAATCAAAAACCTGAGGGTAACGCCATGGAAACTCAACAAAAAAACCGGTTTACTTTTGACGCCGAATATAGCGGCATAGCAAAGATTTGCGTTGTTGGTGTGGGAGGAGGCGGAGGTAACGCTATTAACAGTATGGTCAACGACGGATTGGAGTCTGTTGAATTCATGGCTGTGAACACGGATGCTCAGGACCTGAACAACAGTCTTGCAACGCACAAGGTTCAGGCAGGTCGAAAACTAACTAAGGGCCTGGGAGCTGGAGCGCGACCAGAATTAGGACTTCAGGCGATGCTGGAATGTCAGGAAGAGCTCGAGGCGGCACTGCACGGGTTTGATATGGTTTTTGTTACGGCTGGTATGGGTGGAGGAACGGGCACAGGGGGGGTCGGGGTTGTAGCCGACGTCGCAAGGCGAATGGGTGCATTGGTTGTGGCTATCGTCACCAAGCCGTTTGAGTTCGAGAACCGTAAACGTATGAAGTCTGCCATACAGGGCATTGAGCAGCTGAGACCGTGTGTAGATACACTCATCGTCATCCCCAACGAGAGGCTGTTGGATATTTCGGATGATGATACTGACCTTGCCGAGGCATTCAAACGCGCAGACGACGTACTGTCCAATGCTACCCGGAGTATAAGCGATTTGATTACTAAGACCGGCCTGATTAACCTGGACTTTGCAGATGTGCGCACAACAATAGAGGATAGCGGAACATCAATCATGGGAGTGGCCACAGGTGATTTGGAAGCGGGTGCAGCCACTGTTGCCCTTGAGGCAATTTCCAGTCCACTCATGGACGGTATGTCCATTGCGGGAGCACGGAACGTCCTGGTCAACATCACCGCTGACTCAGTGCCGATCAAGGAGGTGAATTCCGCTATGGCAGTTATCGGGGAGGAAGCTGGAGCGGAAGCCGAAATTATCACGGGCGTGGTTGTTGACAGCGAGATGAAGAATTCTGTACGAATTACCGTGATTGCGACAGGTCTTGGGCATGCCAGTAAAGTCAAGGAGGAGCAGCGAAGCAGACCCCTTCTAGACGAAAAGGTATTCGGATACAAAGGAGAACAGAACCTCAAGACGTTGGATACGCCAGCATGGGAACGTCGTGGACTTACTGAGCCCCGCAAGAGAAATTCAGGAGAAGAGTCGAAGGTTTTGTACTTGGACGAAGATAATGCGTCGAACAAATCCGAGGAGCGAAAACCCTCGGAAGATACCCCGGCATTCCTACGGAAAATGATGGACTAGAGAACAACCTGACGCCGCTTATGGTACAATCGCTTTGTATATTGCAGTTTCCAGATTCAAACACGCTAAAAATCAATGCCCCAGCACGCTTCAGCAGTCAAGCGGGTGCGCCAGAATGCTGCGCGCCGACTTCGCAATCGCGAACATCGAAGCCGTATGCGAACAATGGTTAAGAAGATTATGCAATCGGATGATGCTTCTACTGCACAGTCTCTCTACCCTGAAACACAGGCGTACCTAGACCGATTGGCTACGAAAGGCATCATCCACCCTAATAAATCTGCCCGCTACAAGGTTCAAATCCTGCGGCACATGGACAAGATCAACTAGTCGTTCTAGCCAGAACGAACAGGCATACAACAACTATAGAATATGACCTCATGGCAAACTTAATACGATTTTCGACAACGATGCTCAGGCTTGTGTCACTTGCCCTGATTCTCGTGATCGTGCCTGGCACATTCGCGCAGGAGTTTGCAAAAAAACTCCGCCCGGAGGGCACAATGTTCGTAAAACCCCGCGTAGGATTCTCGGGATATTTTGGAGATAACGAACAGTCGCCGTTTAACTTCAATGGCGACGCTTTCGATGCGGGCACGCCCTGGAATTTTGGACTTGAGTTAGGTTATCAATTGAGCGTCCCATTTGGAATCAGCCTGGCTTACGTCGCGGGAGATTATCCTGTGATCACGCAGTTTCCGGCACGTGTAAAAGATATTTCCGGTGTGGAAAATGATAGTTCACTCCGGAGTTCTATTCAGGCTATTGGGCGTTACACGTTCGCTGAGGCTACGACGCGCAATGCCCTATATCTCAACTTCGGGCTTTCGTATTCTTTCGGGACCGTAACGCAGGAGGTACCGCCGTACACGACCGAGGAGAGTGGAAGTGGTTTTGGACCGCTTGTTGGTTTGGGGATGGACTTTGCCATTAACCCACGTAGCTCATTTTTCGCGGAGCTCAATGCTGGTATTCACTTCGGTGATGAGGGCCTTGATGGCACGGCTGAACACGGATTCGGCGGAACTGACATCCTGACTGGGCTGGGAGCGGGGCTCAAGGTAAACTTCACAAAAGCGATTACTCCACCTGAGGTTGGTGCACTGACCTGTCCTACAGGAAACGTGGTCACCGACACACAAGTCAATTTTTCTGCGGTCACCAATGCCGAGGTTGCTACGCAGCCAATTGAATTACGCTGGGACTTTGGTGACGGTGCGACTGCCATGGGCGATTCCGGCTCTCACACGTACACGGAGGCGGGAACTTACGAGGTAATGTTCACCGCGACCAATGAGGGAGGAACGGCAACCATGGGTTGCACGGTTACCGTAATTGCCCCGCCCGAGATACTCACACTGACATCTGACAAGGAGACGGTCAGCATTTGCGATGCGGATCCGAGCGTTACATTCACTGCTAACGCAGTTGGGTCGGATCCACTAAGCTACACCTGGGACTTTGGTGATGGTCAAAGCAGTTCAGCAGTTGGCCCATCGCATACTTATGACCAGCCTGGCTCATATACCGTAACCCTTACGTTGACCAATGAGGCGGGCAGCGACAGTCGTACTACTGTCGTGAATGTGAACGAGGAGAACTGTTTCGACTGCGATATTTCGGAAATGAATACAGTCTTCTTTGATCGTAATTCGTCTGTACTCACGGATGCTGGCCGCAATCAATTGTCAGAGAACCTGGAGATCCTTCAGAATTGTGACTTCAATGTTCGTATTGAAGGCTATTCTTCGCGCGACGAGCGGAATTCCCAAGGATTGAGTGAAGACCGTGCGCTGTCGGTCAAGCAATACTACATTGACAACGGCATAGACGAAGCCCGTCTGTCCGACATTGGTATGGGGGCCGGTGGGCAGACCACCAAAAAAGAATCTGCAAGCCTGTTCCGACGGGTAGATACGATCCCGCTTAACTAACGCCTGCATACCGACGAAATGCGAAGCGCCCCGGCACAATGTGCCGGGGCGCTTTTGTTTTTGGTCTTGCCTGAGTTGTTGTGAATGGGGGTCTAAGCCACTACGCCGGGGGCTTTACTCCTCAGGTTGGTGCTTCGGACCTGTGTAAGCCATGGCCCTCACGCCCACTCGACTCGACGAAAATAAGTATTTTCTGGCAGGCACCACTCACATTCCACATGCCTGGGTTTGACGAAAATCAACAGTCCGCACTCGCAAAGCGCCTAAAAAAGGAAGCGGCCCGGTTAGGGTTTGATGCGTGCGGAATTGCGGAAGCCCAACGACTGGATGAAGAAGCAGATCGATTAGAATCCTGGCTTGCAAAGGGGCTACACGCGTCCATGACTTACATGGCACGGAATTTTGAGAAACGTGTAGATCCTAGAAAACTTGTCCCCGGTGCCAAACGCGTAATCAGTGTACTTTGCAGTTACTGGCATGAAGCTGAGCATGCGGAAAAAGCTGGAAAGATCAGTCGTTATGCGTGGGGAGATGATTATCACCAAGTGATGAAAGGACGACTCTATGAATTGTATGCGTGGCTGGAGAATGAGGTAAAATCGTTGTCTGGCCGGGCTTTCGTTGACTCGGCCCCGGTAATGGATAAGGTATGGGCACAGCGTGCCGGGCTGGGATGGATTGCCAAACACACCAACCTGATCAATCCCCAAATAGGCTCCTGGTTTTTTGTTGGGTCTTTGATTGTTGATGTACCATTAGCTTGTGATGATCCCTTCATCCATGATCACTGCGGATCATGCACCCGGTGCATTGATGCGTGTCCCACAGACGCCATCTATCAGCCCTATGCGGTAGATTCAAACCGCTGTATTTCTTACTGGACGATAGAAAACAGGGGGGATTCCTTTCCGGAGGACATTGTATTAGGACAGGAGGACTGGATTTTCGGTTGTGACATATGCCAGGATGTATGTCCCTGGAACAAGTTCAGTTACTCAACCAGGGAGCCCCGATTTCTGCCCCGCGAGGGTGTCCGAGATACTCCACTTGAAGAGTGGGAGGAACTGGATCTGGAGGCTTTTCGAAAACGGTTCAAGGGAAGCGCAGTCAAGCGGGCGAAGTATGAAGGCTTCATGCGTAATGTACGCGCAGCAAAGCGATCCCGATCACTCCGTGACAGGCCTCCGGTGGTTTCGTCCTAGTCCTCAAGCGTCAGCTTTGAAAGGAGAATCTCGCGCGAACATGGTTTAACCTCGGGCAAAACCAGTCCAACATGCGCCCGCTGGTTAATCCGGACGCATGAGCGGAAACAGGATTACGTCACGGACGCTTCGCTGGTTAGTCATCAGCATGGCGAGACGATCAATTCCCACGCCCAACCCGGCATTGGGCGGCATACCGTATTCAAGTGCACGCAAATAGTCATGATCCATCTGCATCGCCTCAAAATCTCCTCCCTTGCGAAGACGCACTTGATCCTCAAACCGTGCACGCTGATCATCCGGATCGTTAAGCTCACTGAATGCATTGCACAACTCCTTGCCCCCTGCGAACACTTCAAAACGCTCAACTAGCCCGTCTTTGCTGCGATGTCGTTTAGCTAGCGGACTAAGTTCAAGCGGATAGTCTGTGATGAAAGTAGGCTGGATCAAATGAGGTTCGACTGAGGAACCGAAAATCTCATCCAGCAGCTTACCTTTGCCCATAGAGGTTGAGGTCTCTATATCCAGAGATTGGGCTACTTGGAGAAGGACCCCCCGGTCTTTCCCGTACAGATCATAGCCCGTATGTTGCGCTATCGATTCAAAAAAGGGGATCCGGGGCCATGGTCGCTCAAACGAAATCACCCCTTCACCATGCTGCACGCTGGGTTGACCATGAAGTATACGAGTGACAGACTCTAGCATCTCCTCAACTAGGTCCTGCATCCAGACATAGTCCTTGAAAGCCACATAGAGCTCCAGCATAGTGAACTCAGGGTTGTGGAAACGACTCAGACCCTCATTCCGAAAATCTTTGGCAATCTCATACACGCCGTCAAAACCACCGGCGATGCATCTTTTCAGGTACAGTTCATCGGCAATGCGCATGTAAAGGGGCATATCTAGCGCATTATGGTGCGTCTTGAACGGCCGCGCAGACGCTCCGCCATAAACCGGTTGAAGAACGGGAGTCTCCACCTCAATGAATCCCTTGCCATCCAAAAATTTCCGGAGAGCTGTTACCATTCTGGCACGCTGCACAAAAACTTTACGCACGTGTGGGTTAATGACTAGGTCCACATAGCGCTGCCGGTAGCGAAATTCCTTCTCGGTGACCTCATTGAAGACAAGGCCCTCCTGTTCCTTGATAATTGGAAGGGGGCGTAGGGCTTTGGCAAGGAGCTCCAGCTTTGAAACGTGAACCGTGATCTCGCCCATGCGCGTACGAAAGACCTTCCCCTCAATGCCGACGATATCACCAATATCGATATGGCGCTTGAAGACTTTGTTATAGAATCCTTCTGGCAGGTCGTCCCTGCGAACATATGCCTGCATACGCCCCGTTGCATCCTGAAAATCGAAAAAGGATGCTTTTCCCATGATCCGCCGACTCATCAGTCGGCCTGCCATGGAAACTGATTCCTGGGGAGCCTCTTCGTCAAATTCATCCAGTACGGGAACCACATGATCAGTGACGGGCCATGCGTATGGGTATGGATTGACCCCCAGAGCTTCTAACGCCTCTCTGGATTTCCGGCGTATCTGCTCCTGATCTGTAAGTTGGCGCCCGGAAGATGAGGTGCTATTTTGCATAGTCTGTTAGTGGACGGACCTCCATGGTGATGTCTAACATGGGTCTGTCACCGTTAGGGCTTCCGCGTTGACCAGCTCTGGCGGGAGTTAGTACCCGCGTGATCCGATCCAGTACATCATAGCCCTCAACCAGTTCACCAAAAACAGTGTACATCCCGTCCAGCATTGGCGCACCGCCCTCGGTTGTATAGGTGGCTCTTGCCTCACCTGAGTATTCAAATGTAGAGTCAGGAATCGATTGCCGCAATCGATTCTGTACCTGATCCAGGAATTCTCCTGGATAAATACTCCCATGCACGATATAAAACTGACTGCCGTTGGACTCCCTGTCGGGATTCATATTGTCGCCTGCCCGTGCCGTAGCGAGTGCCCCGCGTTTGTGGTAGCGTCCGGGGACTATTTCGGCAGGAATGGTGTAACCAGGATCTCCCATCCCGTCATTGTTTGGATTATCGTCCTTTGAGTTCGGGTCTCCACCCTGAATCATGAATCCACCGATCACACGATGAAAGGTAGTACCGTCAAAAAAACCCTCGCCCGCGAGTCTTTTGAAGTTATCTCTGTGGACCGGTGTGTCATCGTAGAGTTCAATGATCATCGCTCCCATGGGAGTGGATATCTCGAAAAAATTTGTTGCCGACAGGCCGGAGTTGGCCTTCCTTGCGCATCCACTGGTAGTCATCACGGTTATCAGTAACAGGGTGAGGCAGAAAAACAGTTCAACGGGTCTCATGGGTTCAAGTAACGGTCAAAATAGCTGAGAATACCTGCACGCAGCAGTAACTCTTGTTGAGAAGAACTCAGGTTGTCGGGGAAGTCTTCATGGGGTTCCCAGATCCAGTAGCCATCTGTTTCCTGGCCGATTCGCTCAAAGCACCCAAGACTTTCCAATACGCTGTATGTCCCCTCATTGATAATACGCTGTTTAGAAGCTTTATCCAAGTCTGGTGCGAACTCCTGGCGCAATTCCTGTAAGCCGACTAGGAATAGAACCCCTTCAAGGTCATCCCCACAGCCAAGCGCCTTGTCAAGCCAAGCTTTTAGGGCGGGCCATTTTCGGTCCACAGCCTCCCGATCTGGTTCGAAAATATTTACCACAGGCACATACAATCCAGATGCCCCCGCCAACAACGGGAGACAATCCTTGTTCCTGTTTTCGTGCCCGAATGTGTGCAGAATGTGCAGTATATTTGGTATTCTGGGAAAAACCGACTAAATCAATGAAACAACTTCTTCTTCTAGCTGCCGGCCTGCTGATCACCACCGGCGCACAAGCCCAGTCTTTCGGCGGGGCACTGGCGATGACCGAGCAACATGTATTTGTCGGGGAAACCGGAAATATGGCGTTTCCTGGAGAGGTGTATATCTACACCCTAGACAACCTTGAAGAGGCGCCGACCATATTGTCCGTGAATGAAGAGCTGGAGCGGTTTGGCCGCACGATTGTAGCTGATGGAGAGACTCTATTGATCGGAGCCATTGATGCAGATGAAGCTCGCGGAGCCGTCTACGTATTCAAATATGATGACACGTGGCAACAAGTTGCTCGCCTTACTGCATCAGATGCATCACCTGGAGACCAATTTGGGACTTCAATCGCGGTGGATGGGGATGTGGTTTTAATCGGTGCGCAAGGGCGATCAGAGTCGACCGGGGCAGTTTATGTTTTCGCGAAAAACCCTGATGGTACATTTTCGGAAACCGGCATGCTGCCAGTTGAGGGCATCAATCCAGAAGATGGCTTTGGATATGTCGTGGCAATTGAGGATAATATCGCGGTCGTTGGCTCACCTTCTCAAATGGAGGGCATGGGGGCGGCACACGTATTTATGCACGGATCTGAAGGTTGGTCACAGATCAGCAAATTGGCACCTGATTTTCTGACCGAAAGAAGCCGAATGGGCAGTGCTGTAATGGTGCATAACGGGCGGGTGTACGTATCTGCTCCAATGCAGGGCCTAGTCCTCGAGTACGAATGGGATCCTGAGTCCAGTCAACTGCGCATGCGCGGCCAACTTACCCCTTTTGATGCACAACGGGGATCCCAGTTCGGAGCTTCCCTAGCAGCCAGCGACAGTGAAATCTGGATTGGGGACGGTCGTAGTGGACGAGGTAGAGGCGTTGTGTATCGGTTTATGTCCGGTGAAGAGGGCTGGACAGGGGCAATGAAGCTGATGCCTGACGAAGAGATTGGTCGCGCAGCGTTTGGCAGCAGTTTGGCACTAAGTGGAGATCACGCTGTCGTGGGCGCTGTTCGCATGGACTCCAGAGCAGGAGGGGCTATACTTGTGAATCGGAGCGAAGGTGAATGGTCGGCAGTGGCTACCCTCATCAATGAAGTAAAAGGTTACGACGCGATCACCGGAGAAGAAGTGCGCTGTGCAGAAGGCAAAGCGTCTAGATGGTCGTGCAAGGACGTTGATCTGACCTCGTTCTTGCCACTGCCTCAGATGGGAGGGAACCGGGGTTCCAGACTGAACGATATCTGGGGATGGACCGATCCTCAAACCGGTCAGGAATATGCACTGGTGGGGCGGAATGACGGTACCTCTTTTGTAGATGTAACCAATCCTGAAATGCCACGATATGTGGGAGATCTGCCAATGACAGCAGGCTCCGTCCCAAATGTTTGGAGAGACATCAAAGTATATGCCGACCACGCCTATGTAGTCGCTGATGGTGCCGGGCAACATGGTGTGCAGGTTCTTGACCTCAACCAGTTGCGCAAGGTTGAGGGTGAGCCGGTGACATTCACAGAGACGGCACACTACGCGGGAATTGCAAGTGCACACAACATTGTAATTAACGAAGCAACGGGATTTGGCTTCGTGGTTGGTGCCAGCGGAGGAGGAGAAACCTGTGGCGGCGGGTTGCACATGATTGATTTGCGTGATACCCCCAATGTGTCCTTTGCCGGTTGCTTTGCCGACCCCAATACCGGCAGGCGCAATACGGGCTACTCCCATGATGCACAGTGTGTCACGTATGCGGGTCCAGACTTAACCTATAACGGTCGAGAGATTTGCCTTGGATCCAATGAAACGGCCCTGAGCATCGCGGATGTGACGGACAAGGACAATCCAATAGCAATTTCTGCAGCTTCCTATCCTAATGTGGCCTACACACATCAAGGATGGCTAACCGAGGATCATAGATACTTCTATATGAATGATGAGGGAGACGAACCAAGAGGACTGGTGGAAGGCACGCGTACGCTTGTCTGGGATGTATCCGACTTGGATGACCCGGTTCTTGTAACTGAATACATTGCAAGTACGCCAGATACGGATCACAACCTTTACATCAAAGACAACCTGATGTATCAGTCCAACTATGGTGCAGGTCTGCGTATTCTTGATATCACAAATCCAGAATCTCCAGCGGAGATTGGTTTTTTTGAGCCAGGTCCTGGGTCCTCATCTTGGAGTAACTATCCTTATTTCAAGAGCGGTACACTGATCGTTACGAGCGGCAACGAGGGTCTATTCATTCTCAAAAAGCGGAGCGTGGATATTTAGGGACTTAGCCCAACTTTGTCAAACCAGATGGCAAAGTTAGGTTTTATGTTTGGGGGTTGTGTATTCCAGGCGAACTCCGAACTGTAACGCGGCAAGGGGGAGTTGTGCGTTTACTTACGTGAAATACGTCAGATTCATGAACCCGCACTCCGCGGAACGATTGGGAAGCACGCTCCAGACGGAGTCACCATGTCTGCGTCCGATAGTAGCTACACGGGGTAACACAAATACGTACAAGTTCCGGAAAACCGGTGGCGTAATTATACTGTCTTATCCGCCTGAGAACCAAAGCTTCGTGCAACGCGTCCGCTTTGTTCACCGCGTTATCGGAACAGACAGTCAAGATCAGACAAGATATGTCCGATCGCAGAGGCCAGTGTAGAAGCACTTTTACCTGATTCATTGAACAGGCAATGGCTCCTCACAATATCATTTCCGTCGTGTCGGTACAGTGATACCAAACGGCACAACGAATCTGACGGTACAGGGAATTTGATCAGTCAATCAACGCCGTTGGAGGTATGAACCGGTATCGAATCAACGCCGGATTGCCTGCTTCTCCATTCTCCATCGGTACATGCTCGCCCAGGAAGTACAGATAGCCACTCCTAGCTGTTACGGGAGCCTTGTGACGTATCGTGCTCACCGCCTTGAACTGGTAGCTGTTGCCTACAATGCTCAGGCCATAAACCGTTCTACTCGTTAAGTTCTCCAGGCGATAGCCTTCGTCAATGGGCGAGAATACCCCCATGCGAATGTCCTCATCCAAGGCATACAGCCCGTTCAGAAGCTGATAGGCGTCAATTTCTTTCCACCACTCAGGGGAGTTCTCGTCGGCACGGAGATCCTTTTCTCGTCTGACGAAGAATTCAGGCCGAGCCCTAGCCTTACTGGAATTACCGAATAAAGGTCTGGCATCCATGTCCTCGTGGTACTTGTACCATGGGCTGCCACCCACGCAAGCAATGTCTCGTCCCGGGATAGTCACAATGCTTTGATTGAGTCTGTAAAATTCCGGGTCTTCCAAAACGATCTCCCGGCTTGATTCCAGATCCAGTGAGTGGACATCCATGATGGATTTTGATAGACTCCGTGGCCCCCGGAACGTATAAATGGAATCGCCCAGTGTGCAGAATGACAGGATCGACCTAACCTTCTTCTTGGCAGCGAGGCAGTCCCCTGATCGGTCGAAAACCACAATAGCACCTTCAATTGTCGTCAATATGATTCGGTCATCGTCGGCAAAACGCGAAGCCAACAGACTATGCCCAGAGTCGCTTGGGTAGCATGTATCCATCCTGTAGCTCGCCTGAAACTGCCCCGTAGGGGAAAACAAGTGAGCCAATTCCGATAGGAATTCCGTGACTAGGATGCTACCGACAGTATCAACATCAATGAACCCGATGGGTCCCAGAAATACGGAGGGATCCAGCACCAGCGTATCCTCCAACGCAAAAAGGTCCTCGAATGGCTCCAATTCAGACGCATAAACCATCTCCTCGGAGGAGTCATTGGAACGGGGTGTACATCCGGTAAGCAATCCCGCGAGCACAAGACTGGTAACGATGCCCCGCTCCAGAAGCGGTGTTAAGATCAATCTCATCAAATCTCAAAGTTGGGTTCAAGATACATTTGAAAAGCATCAGGGCTTTCTGCATCCGGCTCGCACACTGCAGACGGAATTAGCGCACTAACCTCGAAAGCCTAACTATTGATTCGCGCTGTATTCTCACTTGGCTTCCTGTGTAGCGAATAGATTCAAAGACAACGGAATACGCTGAGATTCCCGTTAAGGGACCTGTTTTCTGAGAAGGCTGAATCTCTTGAAAGACCAGGCTGTCCCCCTCCTATACGACCTCGGCTCTTTCTTCCAGCACAGCGTGTAGCGCGGCTAAACATACCGTCAAACGTGCACAATTCGCGTACGGCTGGGGCTGTCGAGGTCCGCTCAAAATGCCTCCAACAACCCCCCTAGGCCACATGCGACACCCCGAGAAAACCGTCTATAATAACCTACTCCATACGTTTGATTCTGGGAATACGCATTATCGTCGCAAATTCCAGAAAGATCGTTTGGGCAGATACTCAATGTAGGGATGAATCGCTGCGCCGGAGCATGTTGTATGCCGTCCCCACGAAGATGCTATCGCGCCTGAAACGGTTCTGCCACATGTAATTGAACAGGTGGCAGACCTGTTTCGTCGTGAATACGTGCATTCACCGAAGCTACATTTTTGACAACGACGGTCAGTCGGCAAGTTTCGCACCGAAACCTGGGGCCTCCAGGAGGTGCATATATCCATCCGACAAATTAAATCCACCCATCGCAGTATCCCGGGAGAGATCAAAGCTCCCATCCAGATCAAGGTAGCGCGTCTGGGGACAAGCATACGCGGTGTGCAGTGCGGCAGCAATACTGATTACGCTCTCATCCATGCAGCCCCACATCAGGTCAATACCTGCCAGCTGCGCTATATCTGAGATGCCCAGCGCACCAGTAATACCCCCACATTTCATGAGTTTGATATTCCAAATACCAAACGGCATATCAGCCGCCAACTTTAGAGCATCCTCGGGTCCGTGCAGGCTCTCGTCTGCCGCCATCAGTTTCTGGGCCTCTCTTGATAATCCGAGCAGATGCTCTTCGTTTCCCCTTCCAAGAGGCTGCTCAATAAGTTCAAGATTCAATGCATGCGATTCATGCGTAAGCTGTCGGGCCTGTTCAATAGTGTAGCCCTGATTGGCATCAACACGAATTTGTATATCCGCTGTACACAACTCCCGCAGTGCTCGCAGGCGCTCAAGATCCTCTTCATAATTCAATCCGAGTTTGACCTTGAGGCATCTGAATCCGCGTGCAAGATATTCTCGCGCTTCGCTGAGGGTCTCGTCCAATGGCAGGATACCAATCGTTATGGAGGTAGGTAAGGCATTCACACACTGTCCGAGCATCGCAGCTACGGGAATCCCCACGCTCCGTGCTAAGAGATCGTACAATGCCATATCCAGGGCTGCCATGGCGGAGGGATGCTGCACACACTCCTTTCGCAATCGGTGAATCAGGGCTCTCAGTGGTCGTGGATCGCTCCCTTTCACAATGTCATGTGCACAGGCGTCCAGAGCACCAAGACACGCTTTCGCATTTTCGCCAGTTACAGCGGTGGGAGCAGCGCAACCAAGACCGAAAAAACCCAGATTATTTTCCAGTCGGACAAAATGAAGGTCTACCGTATTGACCACTCGTGTTGCAATAACGTATGGCCGCGTCAAGGGTAATTGATCAGTCCAAGTTTCTACACCGGTAATGGTCATGAGAACAGTTTTTCCCGGACTGTTTCCGTCAAACGCCCCACTCCATCCTCCAGTGGTCGAACCACAGGCAAACTGTGACACGCTTCAAGCTCCGCTGCAATCCCTGAGGACTCCGTGTCATCTAGTCCACGCGTGAACAAAGAGATCGCCCACACCCGGGAGCCCAGCAGGCGAACCAGTTCAATCTCTTCATCCAATGGAGGCAGAGGGCAATCAAGGTGCTCGAATTCCTCAAAATGGCTTCGCGTAGGTGCGTGCTGCAAGATTACCCCGGCCGCTCGCGCTGAACAAATAAATTCAGCCCCAGCCGGACCAGCGGGGTTACGTAGCCCCGACTGCCCCTCCAGGAGAATAACATCTGGATTCATTTCGCTGGCGCATGCCAGGATTGCACCTTCCAGTTCGCCGGACACAAAATCGTTCAGCGTCGAGTCAAAAATGAACCCATGCCGAAGCCCTTGTAACCAGCCTGTTTGTCCTGTGTAGATCATTTCGGCTTTGATGCCCTGCGCTCGGAGCGCAGCGCGCAGGAGCATGGCCGTCGTACGTTTGCCAATCGCGCAGTCCATTCCTAGAACAGCAACGCGTGGGGAGGGCACAGAAAGTATCTCACCCGTCCAGAATCTCAATTCAGATGCGCGTCGGGGTTTTCGCAGATCAATAATGCCAGCTGTGGCCCGTTCAAGAATCTCAGGGTCATCCGAAAGTAGATAATGAAGCCCGTTTACCAAAGTAAGTCCAGCAGATGCGGCTGAAAGTAGCTCTTGGCGAAGAGCATCCGGCAGCGTTCCCCCGGCAGTTGCGACACCGACCACACAATGAGTTGGACGGGCGGATGTGAGCTTTAGGGCCTCTGAAACGGTATGGAAAACGGGAATATCCCGATGGCGTCCGTCCAGAACACACCCGGCATCCTGACCCGCGTAATCAGGATCAATCACTCCCAGAATGGGATACCGGCTGGGACCGCGTAGAAGCCCGTGTGTAGTTTTTGCGAAAACGCTATCAAAAAGTCCGTTTGCAAGTATAAGCGCGCGCTCAGGCATAAAACTTGAAGCCAATTGGATTCTGATGTTACAACTGTTTCGTCTGGTTTCGTCAATTAACGCACTAAAATAAGGTTACTCACTGCGTTCTGCGACATTCCTGTAACACGCTACCGAAAACGAAAATGATTCCCAAACCAGTACGTACGTTAACTATCACTCCGTCTCTTCCTCCTTCCCTCGAACGGCTGCGGGAATTAGCATATAATGTTCGCTGGGCTTGGGACGAAAATACGGTAGATCTTTTTCGGAGGCTGGGCGCGGACCTTTGGCACTCGTCCGGTCACAACCCGGTTAGAATGTTGGCCCAAACTTCGGCGGCCCGGTTAGAAGAACTTGCAGAGGATGAAGGCTTTGTCGCACATCTCAACGAAGTATGCACATCCTTTGATGCATACATGCAGGAGGACTCAACATGGTACTCCCGCGCCCACAAGAATGATAAGCTACTTGCAGCCTACTTTTCTGCTGAATTTGGCGTGACCGAGTGCATGTCACTTTTTGCTGGAGGACTCGGGGTGTTGGCAGGCGATCACCTCAAGAGTGCCAGCGATCTTGGAGTCCCCATCGTTGGAGTTGGCCTCATGTACCAACAGGGATACTTCATACAATCTCTGGATGAAAACGGCTGGCAACAGGAATCCTATCGGGAAAATGATTTTTCCAGCCTGCCATCGACTCTAGAACGTGATACGAACGGCACGCCATTACAGGTACACGCTGAAATAGGTGGACGTAGGGTGTATGCGCGTATCTGGCGTCTGCAGGTGGGACGTGTGCCTTTGTATCTCTTGGATACTAATTTTGATGCCAATGAGCATAGCGAAGATCGCAATCTGACAGATTACCTGTATGGAGGTGGCAATGAGCTACGTATCCGACAGGAAATAATCCTGGGTATCGGCGGATTCAGAGCCTTGCAACTGCTGAACCTAAGACCCCAAGTTTATCATCTTAATGAAGGGCATTCAGCATTTTTGACGCTAGAACACACCAGGCAGCTGATGGTGGACCATCGGCTGCCCTTCAAGGAAGCCAGTGTTGCTGCGGCTGCAAACGTGGTTTTCACGACACACACGCCGGTGGAGGCGGGACATGATCGGTTTCCTCCAGAGCTCATGGATCGCTACCTAGTGTCATATGCCAAAGATGCATTAGGCCTTGACCGCCAGGAATTTCTTGCTCTGGGCCGTGAACATCCAGACAACGACAACGAATTCTTCGGCATGACCAAGCTTGCTCTACGTATGAGTGATGCATGCAATGGTGTTGCCAGACTGCATGGGGAGGTGAGTCGCACCATGTGGCATAGTCTTTGGCCTGCTCTGCCGGAAAATGAAGTGCCGATCAGTCACGTAACGAATGCGATTCACACTTCTTCGTGGATCTCAGGGGCGATGAAGCAGCACCTTGACCGCTATGTGGGCCCACAATGGCGCGAAAAGGCAATTAGCCTATCTCAATGGGAGCAGGCGGAGCAGATCCCGGACGAATTACTTTGGCAAACCCACGTAATACTACGGGAGCAGCTTGTCCAGCAGGCCCGCAAATCTCTGCAGTCCAGGCTGCATCGATTGGGCGCCTCAACAAAGGAAATTGACCGAGCTGCAAAAATTCTTGATCCGAACACGCTCACGATAGGGTTTGCCCGCCGGTTCGCCACCTACAAACGTGCAACCCTGCTACTTTTGGACCACGATCGGCTTGTACGAATTCTGACCAATGAATCGCAGCCGGTTCAGATCATCTTCGCGGGCAAGGCACATCCCCGTGACCATCCAGGTAAAGAATTGATTCAGCAGATTGTTGATGCTTCCAACACAGAGTCTCTGCGCAACCATATTGTCTTTCTCGAAGACTATGATATGGCAATTGCGCGGTATCTAGTGCAGGGCGTGGATTTGTGGCTGAATACTCCCCGGCGCCCCAGAGAGGCAAGTGGAACCAGTGGGATGAAAGCGGCCGCTAATGGTGGTCTCAATCTCAGCATCTTGGACGGATGGTGGGATGAAGGCTTTGATCCCTCAATTGGCTGGGCTATCGGTAATGGCGAAGTCATGGACAATCATGCGTATCAGGACGAGAGGGAAGCAGCCCAATTGTATGATCAACTGGAATACGAGATAGTGCCGTTGTTTTATGATCGCTCCCCCGAAGGACTGCCCCGAGAATGGATCGCGCGAATGAAGCGTTCAATTGCGACATACAACAATTCCTTTAATACGCACCGAATGGTTCAGGAATACACAGAAAGAATTTACCTGACCGCCGCTGCACGCGCGAAAGCGCTACAATCCGAAGATTTGGAGCGCGCGCGTTTACTGTCTACGTGGCAGCAGAAGATTCAGGAGGCCTGGCAAGGGGTCCAGGTGAGCGTTACTGACGATTCCCCGCAGGGGTATCAAAAGATGGGCATGCCATTCACCATTAGGGCATGCGTGAAGCTTGGAGATTTGTTACCCGATGATGTTGACGTGCAACTGTACCTAGGACGCGTCAATGCCAAGGGAGAAATCGTAGATGCAATCATTACCCCCATGGTCCTGACAGAGGCCAAAGACGGAACGTCTCATCTGTACGAGGCCACGAATGTAACCTGCACGAACGGTGGTTCGACAGGATATACTGTGCGTGTCCTGCCCAAACACCAGGACCAAGTTTCGATGCAGTGCTCAGGATTGGTGGCCTGGGCTCAGTAAGCAGGTTCTTCCGACGTACCTAGAGAAGCCAAAGAAATCCAGTCTGAATCTTCAAAGACCGCATCAGGCAGTTCCATTACAGGAACACCATTCTCAATGCTCACGACAGGTCCCCCCTTATGGGTATGGACGTGAATAAAGTAGGTATGCGGACGAGATAGACCACGGGTGAGTTTACAGATGCTTTCATAAAACTCTACCCTGATGACGTTCGCCATCCAGATTGAGTTAAGCGTCGGACAATCCTAGATTGCTACATCCGAGCAGACACGCCCGTCAATTCTGGCGATAGCGGATCAGCCTTGTTCGCTACGATTAGTGATGGGCCGGGATCGGAAAATGATGGTATTTTCCTAGGCATCTTATCTGCGTGTAATGGCTGTAATGATAACGATGACGATGACACAGGGACGGCTGATGGCTACTATGTCACATGGAAAGCCATTGATGCCGCCATGGATCAATACATCACCCTGCATGAAGATCAAGGAGGTTCCTAGTATCTTTGAGAGGAATGGCCATTGCCAGGCGTCCTCTGACGGAACAGGTGGCCCTTGGACGGGAGAGTCAACCAAGAGGGCTCCCCTGTTTACGGACGTGCCTGCCTGCCGCACATACAACGCGCAAGCGCCATGAATCGCTACAATCCTGCATTTCTGCTCCTTGCCCTGACGCTTGCGGCCCTAAGTGAAGCCCACTTCGCCCATGCTCAGGATCGATACATCTACTGGATTGGAGCAATCCAAGCGGAGGAAACCCGGGGCAATACGATTTTTCGCTACGCGCCGGATACAGGTGTGATAGATACCCTAGTTCAAGCCAAGGATCTGGAGCCGGAGGAGAAGCGGTATTTTTACCATTTGACCGTTGACACTCTCCACCGACACATCTATTGGACAGGTTCGATTTGGCCACTTCCAAATGGGGACCTTTATCTCAGTTCCATTGTGCGTGCGTCGCTGGATGGCGACAACCCTGAGTTATTCTTGGGAGCGGTCGCATGTGGTGGTTTTGGGTCACCGACCGATATCGAGCTTGACCTAGTAGAAGGAGCAATGTACTGGGGTGAATCCTCTGGAACGCCCGACTGTATCGATGTTGCTCTCAATCGCACAGAATTACACAACCCCAGTCATATAAGTGATCTTCCAGTAAACGGCGATTATTCAGTGTCGGGTATTGCGCTTGATCTACGCAATCAGATGATCTACTGGACGAACTACGACAGGGAGAAACAAATACCAGACGGCATTCTGCGTGCGCCTCTTACCGATACGGCATCTGATGAATATGTTGTAACGGGCAGGGTTTCCGATATCGCACTGGCCCACACACTGTCGAAAATATATTGGATTGTCTGTGAGCGCTCCCGTTGCATTATCCGACGCGCCAATCTGGATGGCACCGAAGTCGAGGACGTGATTGTAAGCGAGGTATTAGGGGACAATCCAAACATAAACAACTTCAATAGCACGCTAGCAATAGACAACAAGGGACAGAAGATCTATTGGACGCAGCCCAGCGAAGGCGCCATCAGGCGTGCTAATCTTGATGGCACCGAGGTGGAGCTGCTTTTGTCGGGACTTGTCGTACCTGGTAGCATTGCCCTTTCATTCGGGGGAATTAGCACAGCCGTAGAGTCGGTAAAGGAGATCCCCGATCCTGTTGAGTTGCATGGTTTCTATCCCAACCCCGTGGAAGACAGCGCCACCTTTGAATTTGCCCTGACAGCGCCGACTTACGTGACGCTGGAGATCTATGATCAGCTAGGTCGCAGGGTCGAGGTGCTCGACTCCCGCATGTATCCGCATGGTCACTCTACCGTAGCCTGGTATCCGACAGGTCACTCTAATGGAGTGTACTTCTTCCGACTGATATCATCCGATACCGGGCCGAAGACCATTCCGCTCGTATTGCGACGATAGGACAAATAGGCGCATAGAACAGAATGATCGTTTTGGCAGAAACTCACAAGTTGTAATAACCGCAACGCGGCACCCTGGAGAATGCGGCCTCTAGAAGATACTTTCGTGACTGAAACGTATCTGCTACATGTATCTGGAGAGGTGACAGACCGGTTTCGTCCAGAATACCTGTATTCACTGTTGGCACGTTATTGAAACCAGCCCCTGCCAAGGGGGAAATCGTAGATGCAATCATTACCCCCATGGTTCTGACAGAGGCCAAAGACGGAACGTCTCATCTGTACGAGGCCACGAATGTAACCTGCACGAACGGTGGTTCGACAGGATATACTGTGCGCGTGCTGCCCAAACACCAGGACCAAGTTTCGCTGCAGTGCTCAGGATTGGTGGCCTGGGCTCAGTAAGCAGATTCTTCCGACGTCCCTAGAGAAGCCAAAGAAATCCAGTCTGAATCTTCAAAGACCGCATCAGGCAGTTCCATATAAACACCCAAATTCGAGAGAATCCGGGCGTTTGGCTCGTCTCCAGGTACGACACGGGTATTGGCAAGCATTATACCGCCGTAATACTCATATCCGCCCCAGGTTGTAGTGAAGGAAGGTTCTTCCTGATCAGCATTCCTGTAATAGGACCACTGAGTTACGAGGCCGCTTTCTTTATCGACATAGACATCGTAACCATTTTGTGGGGTTAAACCTACATCCTCAAATCCGAGGGTAAGAATGTGCGCGTCCCTGCCGTCAGCCGTCTGACCATCCCCTTTGTAGCCCAGCGTAACCCCCGAATCCTTGAGCTTATAGGGCATAAGCAGCCAATAACCGGCATTTATCCAATCTCTGTGGGCACCTTTGAGCAGATCATCTGCATCCATGACTTCGTCACCATTAGTGAACGCTCGCCCTTCCATTGTATGGATATTCATAAGTACGACCGTACTGTCTCCTTGCCACCGAAACCTCCCGGTCCACTTGTCCCATACATGATCATCACCGAAAACGGTCCAGCTCAGGTATCGGGCGTTATCCCATGCGGTGCGCCCACCCATGCTGATCATGACCTGATCGGCGATCTCAATAGCCCGTGGGTCAGAGGCCTCCATGTTGAAGTCCTCCATCGCGGGGTTGGGGTCAGCCTGCGCCAAGACCAGGCCAGGTAGAAGTAGTGATAGCAGCAACAAATAATGTTTCACGAGACCAATTGGTTTAAGTTATGGGTGGATCCCGGTTTGCATACTATAGTTTGGGTACGATCCCTGCTGGCTACCGGGGTGGTTAATCATATTAATTCAATGATCCAATGCGAGTAAAGCTTTCAACTTTGTTTTTGTTTCTGTTTTTCGTGGCACAGGCTGATGCTCAGATTACCGTCACTGAGGAGGACTATGCCCGGGCAGAAGCTACACTTGGGACAACGACCCGAGGCTTGGTTTATCACACGAGCATACAGCCAAACTGGTTGGAGGATGATCGTTTCTGGTACCTTCAGAGAATGCCGGCGGACGCCGTATATATGATGGTAGATCCTGCCCGGGGTGAGCACCGTCCATTGTTTGATGAGGCGCGCATGACCGAAGCAATTAACCGCCATCTTGGAATATCTGGCGCAGAAGTAAACTTTTCGCGCGTTTCATATGACGGTGAGACAAATCGACTTTTATCTCCTCAGGGAAATGGCAATATCGCGTGCAGCGTGATCTCCTATACTTGCGAGTCGATTGAGCGAACAGACGGGGAGAATGCCCGGCGAACAGCAGCAATTTCTCCTGATGGTAACTATGAGGCCTTTCGAAAAGAAAACAACCTTTGGATCCGAACCATTGATACTGACGAGGAAACGCAGCTTACCTTTGATGGCGAAAAGGATTTTGGCTACGCGACCAACAACGCGGGATGGGTCAGGAACGAACGCCCGGTCCTGCTGTGGTCACCGGATTCTAAAAAGATCGCAACGTTCCAGCATGACGGTCGAGGTGTTGGCGAAATGTACATGGTCTCTACCGAAATAGGACGCTCAGAGTTGGAGGCGTGGAAATATCCGCTGCCGCAGGACAGCGTGGTGTTCATGATTCACCGGGTCGTCATACATGTGGATGAACCCCGAACTGTCCGACTGGACATGGCACCGGATTATCACCGGGGAACCACTACAGATCATATTGCAGATTGGGATGGCACCTTCATGGATGTGCGTTGGAGCAATGACAGCGAGCAGCTTGCCTTTGTGTCTTCATCAAGAGATCACAAAGACGCCTGGCTGAGAGTAGCCGATCCAGAAACCGGGGCCGTGCGGGAGGTACTTCACGAAAGAGTGGAGACCTACTATGAATCCGGTGTGAATGCGGAGAACTGGCAGGTGTTTTTTGATACTGGTGAAGTACTCTGGTACTCTGAGCGATCAAACTGGGGACACTTGTACCTGTACGATCTAGGTACAGGTGAACTCATGCACCAGATAACAGACGGAGACTGGATCGTACGCCAGGTGCGTCGTACAGACCTGGGCGCACGCATGTTGTATTTCACCGGATCAGGTCGGGACGGTCCTGATCCGTACTTCCAGTATCTGTATCGGGTCAGTATGGACGGCGGTGAGCCGGAATTACTGACCCCTGAGGAGGCTAATCACAGCGTATCCTTCTCCCCCGGAGGAAATTATATTCTGGATACATGGTCTCGTCCGGATGTGCCTCAGAAACATGCCGTTCGCAATCTTGACGGCAGCGTAGCGGTAAATGTGGGCGAAGCGGATATCTCCGAACTTCTTGAGACCGGTTGGCAACCGCCAGAGCCATTCTCAGTGAAGGCGCGGGATAATGAGACGGATCTTCATGGCTTACTATATAAACCGAGTAATTTTGACCCATCCAGGCGTTACCCGGTGCTTAATTACCTTTATCCCGGCCCTCAGAGTGGAAGTGTCGGCACAAGAAGCTTTACACCGGCCCGCGGAGATAAGCAAGCGCTGGCAGAGCTGGGGTTCATCGTTGTTGAGGTAGACGCGATGGGGACGCCAGGCCGGTCAAAATCCTTCCACGATGCCTACTACGGAAATATGGGGGATAATGGCATACCCGATCAGATTACTACGATTCGTCAACTCGGTGAACAAAATCCATGGATGGATCTGGATCGCGTGGGTATATGGGGACACTCGGGAG
Organism: Rhodothermales bacterium; assembly: GCA_965219915.1. Lineage (GTDB taxonomy): Bacteria > Bacteroidota > Rhodothermia > Rhodothermales > Bin80 > Bin80. Next base: position 181,804 of record OZ244794.1, read on the forward strand.
GTGGATTTGCCTCGGCTGGTGCGATACTGCGTTATCCCGATTTCTATAAGGTGGCGGTCAGCGGCGCTGGGAATCACGACAATCGGAACTATGAAGATGATTGGGGCGAGAAATGGCAGGGGCTCCTGGAAGTGAACCCGGATGGAACGACAAATTACGACAACCAGTCGAACATCCTCCTGGCGGATAGCCTGGAGGGTAAGCTTCTGCTCGCACATGGCCTCATGGATGACAATGTTCCGGCCTCCAACACACTGCTGCTTGTGGAAGCACTTATAGCTGCAAACAAGGATTTTGATCTTGTCATTTTCCCGAGCGGATCACATGGGTTTGGCCAGGGAAGAACCTATTGGATGCGTCGTCGCTGGGACTACTTTGTAGAACATCTGCTTGGAGTTCCGCCTCCGGAGGAATATGAATTTGGGCGTGAACGTGTTCGGGTCGCGCGACCGACGGGATAGCGACTGATGCGATACTTGCCGGTGCTTTTTCTGTTTATTTGTGGGTGCACACGCGGGGCAGACTATGACCTCATCATACGTGGAGGGACCATTTACGACGGTACAGGAACGGCTCCTTACATTGCAGATGTAGGCCTTATTGCGGATACGATTGCAGCAGTTGGAAACCTTGCGGATACGCGTGGTGCGGAAGAGATAAATGCGGAAGGGTTGGCCGTGGCTCCCGGATTCATTAACATGCTGAGCTGGGCGACAGAAAGCCTGATCATCGATGGACGCTCGCTGAGCGATCTCAGCCAAGGCGTTACACTGGAGGTATTTGGGGAGGGTGTATCCAATGGACCACTGAACGCGCGGATGAAAGAGGAACTGTGGGACTTGTTTGTCGCACGAGCCGGATCAGAAGAAGAAGCCGCCACGCTCCTGGGTGCCAGACAGATTCCATGGACCACGCTGGATGAGTATCTGTCATTCCTTGAATCGAAGGGAGTCTCCACCAACGTTGCTTCACTAATCGGTGCCGCAACGGTGCGTCAGTATGTGATTGGCGAGGATGATCGTACACCAACCGCCGAGGAACTCGTGCGCATGCAGGATTTAGTGCGGGAGGCCATGGCCGAGGGCGCACTTGGTGTAGGTTCCTCATTGATCTATGTGCCAGGTGTCTTTGCAAGTTCAGACGAACTAACTGCACTCGCGTCAGCTGCCGGCGAATTTAATGGCGTATATACGTCGCACTTACGAAGTGAAGGTGCTCGCCTTCTGGAATCCGTAGAAGAGTTGATCCAGATTGCCCGTGAAGGACGTGTGCGCGGACATATTTATCACCTGAAGGCGGCTGGACGAAACAATTGGCACAAAATGGAAGCCGTGATTGAGCGCGTGAATGAAGTCCGCTCAGAGGGCCTCGAGATTACCGCTGACGTCTACACGTATGTGGCGGGAGCAACCGGGCTTGATGCGGCGATGCCACCTGATGTCCGGGCCGGTGGCATGACGGCTTGGCGTTCACGACTCCAGGACCCCGTCGTACGGGACCGAATGGAATCCGAAATGATGACTCCGTCAGATGAGTGGGAAAATCTGATGCTGGAGGCAGGACCTGAGAATGTGATGCTAATTGGATTCAGGAATAAGGCCCTGCGTCAGTATATGGGCATGCGACTGACCGAGGTTGCTGATTTGCGGGGGACCTCCGTACCGGCGGCGGCAATGGATCTCGTCATAGAGGACACTAGTAGGGTAGGAGCCGTCTATTTTCTTATGGACGAGTCAAATGTACATCTTAAACTACGGCAGCCCTGGGTTGCGATTGATTCGGATGCAGCCTCGCTGGCACCGGAAGGTACGTCGCTGAACAATATGGTTCACCCGCGCGCGTACGGCTCATTCGCCCGCCTATTGGCAAAATATGTTCGCGAAGAACAGGTCCTTACGCTTGAGGAAGCCGTGCGGCGCATGACATCATTGCCCGCATCTGTGCTATCAATTGACCGCAGGGGATTGATTCAAAGAGGTTATTTTGGAGACATTGCCGTCTTTGATCCATTAACGACCCAAGATCATGCTACATTCGAGGAGCCCCATCAACTTGCCACCGGTATGCATTATGTATTTGTAAATGGCGTCCGGGTACTGAACAATGGTGAGCACACTGGCGCGATGCCTGGTCGTGTAGTACGGATATCAAGCAGTTCCAGCGAATGACTGATCGTTCTTCGGATCTGGAACGCCGTCGCAGGGAAGCAACCCTGGGGGGTGGACAATCAAGGATCGACCGGCAGCACGATCGGGGAAAGCTGACCGCACGTGAACGGATCACCGTACTGCTGGACGAGGACTCATTCGTGGAAATGGGCCAGTTGGTCAGGCACCAATTCACCGACTTTGGTCTCGCTGAGAATCGGCCGTACGGAGATGGAGTGGTAACCGGTTATGGTACGGTTCACGGCAGGTTGGTTTACGTGTACGCACAAGATTTTACTGTTTTTGGGGGGTCGCTTGGTCGTGCACATGCTTCCAAGATTGTCCAGCTACTTGATTTAGCACTGCAGAATGGCGCCCCTGTGATTGGATTAAGTGATTCAGGAGGAGCACGGATCCAGGAGGGTGTGGTCTCTCTGGGCGGCTATGCGGACATCTTTCTGAAGAACACCTTGCTTTCGGGGGTGGTGCCGCAGATATCCGCAATCATGGGACCGTGCGCCGGTGGAGCTGTATATAGCCCGGCCATCACGGATCTCACTTTTATGGTGGAGGGGACCAGTTATATGTTCGTCACAGGCCCTGATGTCGTGCATTCGGTGACACAGGAGGAAGTGACTGCGGAAGATCTCGGAGGCGCAGCAATGCACGCAGAGCGCAGCGGTGTCGTTCACGGGGCCTATCCTAATGATGTCGTTTGTCTGGAGGCCATTAGAACTGCGCTCAGTTATTTGCCTCCAAATTGTGAAGAGCAGCCGGCAATCCTCACTTCTTACCAGTCGCCTAGTGGCGTAGCGGGTGATCTAGATACGTTGATCCCTGAGAATCCCAACAAGCCGTACGATATGCACGATGTCATACATTTGTTGGTGGACCGGGAATCATTCTTTCCGGTCCATGACCGGTTTGCACGCAACCTGATATGCGGTTTTGCCCGCGTGGGTGGACATTCAGTTGGGATTGTAGCCAACCAACCTGCCCATCTAGCCGGAGTTCTTGATATTGACGCGTCTGTAAAGGGTGCTCGATTTGTTCGATTATGTGATGCATTTAATGTACCCCTGGTCACACTTGAGGATGTTCCTGGCTTTCTGCCTGGGACGGATCAAGAATGGAACGGGATTATTCGACATGGAGCCAAATTACTGTACGCTTTCTGTGAGGCCACCGTCCCCAAACTCACAGTCATAACCCGGAAAGCATATGGAGGCGCGTATGACGTTATGAGTTCCAAACATATCCGGGGGGATATGAACTTCGCATGGCCTAGTGCAGAGATTGCTGTTATGGGATCCAAGGGGGCCGTCAGAATCCTCCATCGCGCCGCGCTGCACGGAGCCGAAAATGCAGCTGCGCTGGAGGAGGAGTTTTCCCGTGACTATAGGGCGCGTTTTGCCAACCCATACGTTGCTGCAGAGCACGGGTATATCGACGAGGTCATTCATCCTAGGGAAACACGGGATCGTATTATTACGGGTCTCCAGGTGCTCAGAAACAAGGTGCTGAATAATCCACGCAAAAAGCACGGGAATATCCCCCTCTGAGTACAAATAGCAAACTTTTGGTCTCCTAACGCGCCCTTTTTCAAGGATTACGGCCAAAACGGAACAGATGTGTTTTTTGTACATTAAGAGGTTATCTTGCTTAATGCCCTGTTACTTAGGCATCTAAGGGCAAATATGTAAGAGGAAACTTTAAGTAAGGCACGAGAGTTTTTCGTAAAGGTAGTTGACTTTTTGACGACGATATGATGAAAAAGCTACTTTTGATCTTTCTCATTGCTGCAACAGCCTCTGTCGAGACAAGCCAAGCACAGGAATTAATGCCTCCTGAACCGGCTCCGGTGGAGGATTTGCGTGGATATGACTGGCATTTCTTGTCCCAGAAGGTTGGGTATCCGTGGTCCCCGCTGACAGATACTCAGATCATGTATCGCGTCAGTCGGGCATACCTGCTCCAGTCACGTATCATTCAGGCGCAGGCATTGGGAAATACCCGCTCTCTGGAGGACTATATGGCCGAGGCAATGAATGAGCTTGTGGTGTTGTCTGATCAGCCCGGTTTTGTGAGTCAACCCCAATTCCGGGAGCTTTACAGAACGATCGTCCATGAACACGAGGAATACTATGGTGCTGATCTGGATAAATTCCCCGAGTACAGGTCCATCCTAGCACGCCGAAGTACCATGTTTGGTACACGGCCCCCGAGGGAAATTACAGAGGATGAAATCACAATATTATCCGAGGCACCCGCCGCAGCTGCGACAGAGTACCCTGCACGAATCCAGGTCGTTAACCATGCAGGCACTGCGCAGGAACCAGTAATTCCGCGAGGGTATGACCGATATGCCCTGCCCCAAGACTGCGGGAATCCACGGACTTCGCTGACTGAGGACCAGATTACGTGTCGCGTCAGTCGCGCATATCGGTTACAATCCCGCACTATTCGGTCGCTGGCAGACGGGGATCTGTATTCCGCCGAACGCTACATGAATCAGGTTATGAATGAGCTTCTGGTGCTGTCTAATCAGTCTGATTTCGTGGGTCAACCCCAATTCCGGGAACTCTACAGAACGATCGTTCACGAGCACGAGACAGGCCCCGATACAGGTCTGAATGAGCCACATGAATATACGGGGATCTATGCTCTTCGGGATGCCATGTTTGAAGGGCAGCCCCGCATGGAAGCCCCCATGGTTGCGGCAGTTGGTCTGCCAAGAGCAAAGCCCGTGGCTACGACCATACCGATGACCCGGAACGAGTTCGTGGAAGCGCGCCTCGCTTGGCTGATTAAGGACCGGCGAGATATGATCATCCGGAGTTTGGATCGTGCAGATACTTATTTCCCAATGATCGAACAGATTTTTGCGGAAGAAGGCGTGCCAGACGAGCTTAAGTATCTTGCCGTGGGCGAAAGCGCGTTGATTCCAACCGCACGAAGCACTGCAAGTGCTGTTGGAATGTGGCAGTTCATAGCCAGCACGGGGCGTGGTATGGGTTTGCGTATTGATGAATTCGTTGATGAGCGTAGGGACCCTGTTAAGGCTACGCGTGCAGCAGCTCGCCATTTGAAGGAACTCTACGAATACTATGGAAATGATTGGCTGGTGGCGCTAGCAGGATATAACTGCAGTCCCAAATGCGTACTAAGAGCTATTCGGCGGGCAGGTGGTACCCGTTCAAACCCGCCGTCATTTTGGCGGATGCGGAGACACCTGCCTGGCGAGACGCAGCGCTATATTCCACAGTATATTGGGTTCGCGCTGATTATGTCCAATCCTGTAGAATTCGGACTGCCAGCGGTTTCAAATGGACCTGAGTTCACCTATGATGAGGTAAAGGTTAACGGGATGTTGAAACTGGAAACGATCGCCCGTATGGCAGGCACAACAACTAAACACATCCAGAACTTGAATCCAGAGCTTCGGCGCGGAATATTGCCTCCCGACCGCACGCCATACACTCTGCGAATACCGGCTAATACATTTGCAAGATTTGCGGATGCCTTTGAAAAACTCCCGGATGAAGAGAAGGCAATGCCTGGGGAGCATCGCGTACGGAGGGGAGAAAATCTGGGCAGGATCGCTAGGCGATATGGTGTGACTGTCCGAGCAATCCAGAACGCTAACGGACTTGGAAACCGTACGCGGATTCATCCCAATGACCGACTTGTTATACCGGGTATGTCTGGCCGTGGTGTCGCCACGCTTGAGGGTAACAGTGCAAGACTGGTGGCGTGGGGCAAACGGGCCAACAGGCCAATTGAGTTTGATTATAAAATGGCCGAAACAGTTCGCCAGACACCCGTCAAACTTGCGAGCAATACCAGAACCCGCCCTGCAGAAAATAACTCCTCATCGAACCAAACAGCTCAGAATACTACCTCACAGGGGAACGCACAGACAAGCATAACACACACCGTCCGCAGGGGAGATACACTGTCGAAACTAGCTTCTGACTATGGAACCACAGTCAAAGCCATCCAACAGGCCAATGGACTTAGTGGAACGAGGATCGGTCGTGGCCAGCGGCTGAAGATTCCCAGTGGACATATTACACACACCGTTAGGCGCGGCGAAAATCTGGGAATGCTTGCTAAACGCTACAGTACGACTGTGCAAGGCATCAGGAGTGCCAACAATTTGCGGTCCACAACGATTTATCCTGGGCAAAAGCTTTTGATCGGAGGAACCAGCGCACTTGCGACCACACATACCGTCAGACGGGGCGAAAACCTGGGGCTGATTGCCGAACGCTACGGCACAACCGTGCGGCACATCATGAATGTTAATAATCTGCGGTCTACTCGGATTTATCCTGGACAGCAGCTTTCGATTGGTGGCACTAATACACGTATCGTGCACACCGTTAAGAGAGGAGAGAACCTAACAAGGATTGCTCAGCGTTACGGTACAACCGTGCAAAGTATTCGGAATATCAACAATTTGCGCTCCAGCCGAATTTATCCTGGGCAGAGACTTTCAATTGATTCGTGAGTCTCTGTGACGACTCAGGGTTGTTGACGTGACAATGTGGGTTCCAAGAGAGCAAGCGCTGCTCGATTCTGACCATGTACAGATGGTTCATTGCACCAGAGCCATCGAAGTGTGACCAGGGTTTCGGGAATACTGTCACCCGTCAGATCAAGCATCTTGAGGACCTCGTGGTCTATCTTCTTGCGTACTTCGTCCATGTGGGACTGGCAGGCCGGAAGTAAACTCTGTTTGGAATATTCATCAAACGCAGCTGCTGCTTGCTCTAATCGGGTTTTCGGAACCTGATCCAGTCTTGGACAGGGGATGCCTGCCAACGCTTTTACCTGTGTTCTGGATCGCCCGCTGTGCGTCCGTTGGCCCTGTGTCCAGTGAACCAGGAATCCCAGTGTAGAATTTGCCCACAAGGCAAAAGCCTTGAGCACGTGCAGGTCATCGTGTTGCAATGAAGTCCAGGTTGACCCACCCATTCCCGGATAAGTTGTTAGTGCAGACAATAATGCTTGAGAGGTCCAACGCATGTTTCGTGCATAGAACAGCATACTGCGAAACTCCCGCATCGCCTCCCGTTTCGCATCCGATCCGACCCCCGTGGGAGACATTCCCTTGTGAGTGAGCGATACGGTCATATATTTCTGCGTGTGGCTATCAGCCTTCCAGAGCGCGCGGTCTGGACCAATTGCGTCTATCGGACTGACGACCGGAACGAACTCGAAAGCCCCCCGCGGATCCCTGCCCGAAAGGTGTCCTATCAGGTCATGTGTGGGTCCAACCTTGAATAGATCTCCGATTGTAGACATCGGCACACCGATTGATGCAACGCGCTCATCAAAGTGAATGACCCCTTCCAGAAGCGCATTGGCCGTCAATGCAAGGCTGGCGTGCAAAACCCCCAAAGGGTTCCAGGGGGCTCCGTCTGCCTTGGTTGTAAAGGTGCATATTTGTCCCGCCTCATCATCACCCACCCGGACAGAATAAGTGTTTGAAGGAGCCTTGATTTGCTTGAGTGCCGATTGAATTGAGCGAGCAATCACGCCGGCTTCCCCGGTGCGCAGAACGGGCTGCCGCAATGTTACACAGTTCACATTCGCGACGGGTCGTTTTCCTGTGCGACCATGTGTGTCCCGTTTAGTACCTACCAATAGCATTTCTTCCATGCCGGTGTCGGCAGAAAGCGACTGTTTTCCCGAACCCCGACGATCTGCTACAGTTATGGCAGTGATATCTTCAAACTCCTGCTCGATCATGCGCCGCGTAACGGCCCATGATTCCGCAAAGGCCGCAGACAGCGGCAGCACAAAACCGATCCGTCCTCCTGGTTTGCATTTCTGGCGTGCCAAGGCAAGAAAAGATGCAGCTAACCCTGCCCGATTATTCACTGCCTCATTCTTTACCAGGCTCTTCCAGCGCCTCTGACAGGCTTTTCGTTCGACTTCCGACAGACCTCCAATATCAAAAGCACTTAAGCCTCCCCGGGTCCGGGAATAGGGTGGATTCATAAGAGTCCAGTCGATCGAAGCATCCTGAACGTAGACCGCATTTTTTTCGCCATTGTCCGCGAATTTCCCTGCCCCCTTACTGAACAGGTCCACCACGCGCTGCGTCGCAAAGTATTCCAGGGACCCTGTTTGTCCTTTTTCTCCTCCGACGCTAACCCATCCGATCTGCGTGTTTCCGTATGGATCTCCAAACCCCATCGCAGAAAGTGAGGACATGGTAAGATGAGCGGCAATCGGGTTCACATCTGTACCGATAATACCGCCCTCCACGGCCGCCGTATGTAGTTTGCGGAGGCTTTCAAAGTTGCCTCCGGCATGCTCGTGAAGTGTTGATACACGATGGTAGCCCGCACGAAGGAGCGTGCCAGTTCCACAGGACAAATCGCTCAGGTAGTGCTTTCTGAAAAGGTCTGCATCTCCCCATTCCTCTTCGGTGAGCAGTGATTGGTCAATAGTGAGATCAGCCAAGAGCTCGGCGGTGGCTGGTTGTGTATAAAAGGCAGCCGCCTCTTTCCGGCCTTCACCCAGTTTTGGAAATAGCTCAGCACCAATATTGATATGCAGCCCCAACCGTGCCGTCTCAATCTCCTGAGTAGCTTCAATCAGCTTCGCAAGCACTTGTGGGGTTTCTTCAGGATTGAATCTTCCGGCCAGCTGTAGCGCTTCAATCGCAGGCTTAAAGACAGAATTCTGGCGGTGTTTGTTAATGATACGCCACGCGTCTGCCTGTTCGATCACGCTCGGAAGGGATGCACTCATGAAGCTTATGAGCGGGACGTCTTCTATACCCTGCCTAACGAGTCTCTGCTGTGTTAACAGTGCACTCAACCACAATAACGTTACCGCACGAAGCCCCCCAAGCGGTGAGTGCTGGTACAGATGCCCTGCAACCTCTTGCTGCTCCTCGTGCGAAAGAGCTGCTTCCAGTCCGCCTGCTGCGTCTTCCACGAGTTGAGCAACACGTTCTCCAACGGCATCTATTTCTTCTTGTGGTAATCTTATCCGAGACAAGAATGACGAAAAGTCAAATACATTGCCCTTAATAAATCCGTTTTGGGGCCATCGGCGCTGTTCCACGCGGCGGCCAGGGATTCGTCGAGTGCTCCCCTTGAGTTGGTGGACGGCGTACCTAATCGGGGCTCCTTCCCATAGGAGGTCCGCAATATTGGGAAATTGAGCCTTTTGAAATCTTTTAGGAATACAGAGCGCAATGGCGGTAACGATTCGGGTTCGATCTTTTCGCGTCTCCAGTCCGAGTCGTGAAACTGCATCCCGGTCTGCACGCAGTGCATTGAATGAGCATTCTATGATGATTGGAGGGAAAATGTAATCATCAATCAGAATGCCGGGGGGTAATTCTGAAGTTCTGTTCGTGTGTAACAGATTGGGTTCATCAATTCTCACACACTCGGGTTGTGTAGACCAGTGAGCGCTTGACCGCCGCAGTACCTGACCAAGCGCCTGCATAAACATCTTTTCAGCGGTTCGCCTACCTGCCATTACACAACCTGCCGGCTATAATTCTGTGCTATTACCTTAAAGTAAGCAGATGAAACTATCGAAGTTATATGGAATAGCCAAGGTTTACAAAGGAGTTCCCGTAACTCTACTGCAATGAAATCAATGCTCTACGGTAGCGCTACAGCCTCCAATTGACATTGCGTGATGACACTCTCGCAGTTCAATAGTATTCGACGAATTCAGATTTCGTGATATCTCTGTACGGAATTCGGGAGGTGCCAATATCGGTGGGAGTTTGGGAAGACCAACCCTACTCGTTACCCCCATAGGACTTTATGAACTTCCCCTCGGACCGCCTCGGGGAGATCAAGGACCGCAGTACAGCATAATGGGACAGAATACCAACCTTAGCTATATAGCAGGCCAAGGAAGATCAAGAGTCCTACCAATAGGCCAATACCACCGGATAGCGTTAGCCGCTTGGAACGCAGCGTCCATAGTAACGGCAGGGTAAGTACTACGGACGCCAAGATTGAAATAATGGCGGGCCCTGATGCGACCTCCGTAAGCGGTGTAACGAAGCCGCAAATGGCCATAATCAGGAAGACATCGAACACATTCGACTGAAAAATGTGACCGACCAAGAGCTTGTGTCGGCCACGCCGGACAACATTCAAAGCAACAACGATGTCAGGAAGGGATGTGCCAATTGCCAGTGCACTCGCAGCGAGAATTCCTGAATCAATCCCCCAGTCCTGGTCAAGTGCCTGAAGTGCGTGTACCACGATTACTCCACTGAAATAAAGAACTGCGATGCTGAGGACCAGCAGAATGCCTGAAACCCACGATGGCACCGAGGTAACTCTTGCTGCCGTACTATTTGAAGATTCTGATTTGAATCGGCCCCATGGTATATACCTCAAGACCCGAAGGATGAATAGCAGCCCCAACCCGCCAATGAAGCAGAAGCGAGCAATATCTCCAGCATCCCTTGACATCTCCTGTAGCTTAGACCAGATGGGTGGCAGAAAAACCAAGCCAAATACGAGAAAGGATAGGCCAATTTTCAGCCATGCATCTCCGCGCGAGTTGCTCGGAGAAACAGAGTGTGCGCCATGCTGCTGCATGGCTGACTCCGCACTACTGATACGCTGACGGCGGCTGCGGTTGAGTTCCGTATACATGAAGGCTGCATAGCAACCAAAAAACAGCAAAGCATCTGTTCGGCTGAAGACATTATCCCAACAAACGAACACCGCCAAAATCACCGATGCGCCAGCAAAAAAAACAGGAAAAGTGTTTTTTGTGTCGAAAGCCAGATAGCCATGAGACAGTGCATGCTTTTTGGTGAACAAATGGAACCCGTTTTCCTTCGGGACAAAAAAGTAGAGTGCCAGTACGCCCAACCCAAACCCTGCTCCCAGATTAGCAATGATTGTCCCGAAGATTGTTGGGGCTACCAAGGTCGGAGTACCTGAATTCACCGCAGCAACAGAGGTGAACAGCTCTGGGAGTGACGTGCCAATCCCAACCAGAAAACTGCCAATAAAGTAATCCCCTAACCGGAGTCTGTTTCCAATCCGACTGGCCTGATCCACCAGTAAGTCACTTGACCGTACAATGGCATAGATCGAGGTGACCAGCAACAAAATATCTACTACCACGGGATGCATCCTATGGTACTGGGAAAAAGGTTGTCAGAAAGGCGGGAAAAGTGTCTATTTTGAAAAGACTCCCTTCATGTAAGCCCGCCGCATACTCGCAATCCCAGACACGGAAATCCCTTTTGGGCATACTGCCTCGCATTCGGCATAGTTGGAACAGTCCCCGAATCCCTCTGCCTCCATCTGATCCACCATGGCCACTGCACGTCGTGAAGCTTCCACCTGCCCTTGAGGAAGCAGCGCTAAATGTGCAATTTTTGCTGCTGTAAAGAGAGAGGCACTGCCGTTTGGGCATGCCGCCACGCACGCACCGCAACCTATACAGGCCGCAAAATCCATGGCTTCCTCTGCAGCATCTTTTGCGATTGGAATGGCGTTGGCATCAGGTGCGGATCCCGTTTTCACAGAAACGTACCCATGGGCAGAAATGATACGGTCAAATGCGCTCCGATCTACAACAAGGTCCCGAACGATTGGAAATGCCCGAGCACGGAATGGCTCCACCGTAATCGTATCCCCGTCCTTGAAGCTCCGCATATGCAACTGGCACACCGCAGTGCGCTGTTGGGGACCGTGAGCAATGCCTGCGACCATTACCCCACACGATCCGCAGATGCCTTCACGACAATCACTGTCGAACTCTACAGGATCATCATCGCTGGCAATAAGCTGCTCGTTGAGCACATCTAGCAACTCCAGAAAGGACATGTGCTCGCTCGCATTACTGACTTTATAGTCAACCAGCTTACCTGGGGCCTCGGGGCTCTTTTGCCTCCAGATACGAAGGTTTATGGTCATGTTTTTTGCCATCGCACTACTTGTAACTACGTGTGGTTGGATGCACATTCTCGAAGGATAATTTCTCGAGGTGCAAAACAGGACGACGATCGGTGTGCTCCCAGGCCGCTACGTCAGCAAAATTTTCATCATTGCGAACAGCTTCCCCCTCGGAGTTCTGATATTCTTCACGGAAATGTCCTCCGCAGGATTCTTCACGACGAAGGGCATCCTGGGCCATAAGTGATCCAAGTTCGATGAAGTCTGCTATACGGCCTGCAAATTCCAGATTCTTGTTGAACCGGTCGGCAGAGCCGGGTACGCGGATCCGCTCCCAAAATTCATCTCTCAGGCTTTCTATAGAACTTATTGCTTCTTCCAGGCCGGCATGATCGCGTGCCATGCCTACATGATTCCAAAGGAGTTGACCCAGTTCCCGATGAAATTGCGTGGGCGACTTGTCACCCTTATTATTAAGCAATCGGTCAATACGCGCACCGGCTTCTCCTTCGGTTGCAGTAAAAGCTTCGTGTGATTCGGAGATACTTTCCGACTCGCGTATGCCAGCCATATAAGCCCCCAATGTGTACGGAACAACGAAGTATCCATCCGCCAGTCCCTGCATCAAAGCACTGGCTCCGAGACGATTGGCACCGTGATCGCTGAAGTTGGCCTCTCCAAGTACAAAGAGACCTGGAATAGTACTCTGAAGTTCATAGTCGACCCAAAGTCCCCCCATTGTATAGTGCACGGCTGGATAGATCCGCATTGGAGTTCTGTAGGGATCGTCTCCGGTGATGCGCTCGTACATTTCAAACAGATTCCCGTAGCGGTCTTGAATCGTTGAGGCACCTAGGCGCCGGATTGCAGCATCAAAATCAAGATAGACCGCCAGCCGGGTCTCGCCGACACCTCGTCCGGCATCACATTCTTTCTTCGCTGCGCGCGAAGCGACGTCCCTTGGTACAAGATTGCCGAAGCTCGGATAACGACGCTCCAAATAATAGTCTCTTGCATCCTCTGGGATTGCTTCCGGTAGACGTGTATCTTTCGGATCTTTGGGAACCCAAACACGACCATCGTTACGCAAACTCTCACTCATCAGCGTGAGCTTGGACTGGTAATCTCCGGAAACGGGTATACAGGTTGGATGGATTTGCGTATAGCAGGGGTTAGCGAAGAAAGCACCGCGTTTGTAACAACGCCAAGCGGCGGTCACATTGGAGTTTTTGGCATTTGTTGACAGGTAATAGGCATTGCCGTATCCACCTGTACAAAGCAATACTGCATCACCCGCATGACGCTCAAGCTCGCCTGTGACCAGATTGCGTGTAATAATACCACGGGCACGATCATTCGCCACAACTAGATCAAGCATTTCTCTTCGCGGCAGCATGGTTACACGCCCCGCAGCGATCTGATGACCGAGCGCCTGGTAAGCTCCTAGCAGCAGCTGTTGTCCGGTTTGGCCTCTTGCGTAGAAGGTGCGTGAAACTTGTGCACCACCGAAAGAGCGATTGGCCAATACGCCTCCGTATTCCCGTGCAAACGGAACACCCTGAGCGACGGCCTGATCAATGATATTGTTTGATACTTGCGCAAGACGATATACATTCGCTTCTCGTGAGCGGTAGTCTCCGCCTTTTATGGTATCGTAGAATAGTCGCCAAATGGTATCACCATCGTTCGGATAGTTCTTGGCGGCGTTAATGCCACCCTGGGCCGCAATAGAGTGAGCTCTGCGTGCCGAGTCCTGAATGCAGAAACACTTGACATTGTATCCCAGCCCCGCAAGCGTAGCCGCAGCAGAAGCACCCGCTAGGCCTGAACCCACCACAAGAATATTGTGCGAACGCTTATTGGCTGGACTGACCAGGGAAACAGCATCTTTGTATGCGTCCCACTTTTCCTGAAGACGCCCTGAAGGCACTTTCGCGTCCAAGCGCGGGCTGTCTGATAACCCTGACATAGAATTAGCTACCTCGTCGCTCATGCAGAGAAATAGATATAAAGCGGAACGACCAAAAAACCGATGGCCACCAGCGTTCCCAACAAGGCCGCAAACGCGTAAATGTATGGTGACAGGCGCCGGCTCATCATCCCCAAAGATTGCAGTGCACTCCACACCCCATGTCGCATATGCATCCCGAGAAGAATCATCACAACAGGGTACCCAAAAGCATAGAGTGGCTCCTGGAATTTTTCAGTCATGAGACGTCGAAGATCGCGTACTTCTTCACCGCTTTGCAGTATGGCCGTGTAGCCTTCCGCTTCACCCGGTCCAAATTTGAAAGAATTCAAGTGCAGAATCAGGAACCCAAGCAGAATAATTCCTGTGAAGATCATAGAGCGTGCACTGTACCCTGATCGACTCGGGCTGCCTGAACTTTTATACGCCTTGTAGCCGACCGGCCGGGCCTTACGTCGGCGCACCTGAATAGATACGCCCACGATGGCATGTAAAAGAAAACAAAGCGCCAGGCCGATCTCCACGGTGTAGAGTAGCCAGCCCAAGCTCATCAACTTGTGCGCGTACACGTTATAGGCCTGTGGGTCCGGAGACAGGTAAGAAAGGTTGCCAATCATATGAACAATCACGAACGCAACCAAGCCAATTCCCGTAGCCCCAGTCAAGACCTTGCGGCCGACTGGGGACATGAGAGCCGATACCAATGTGACATCCGGACGAGACATGATTTTAACAAGGTATACTAGCTAAACGATTATGATGGAAATCCTGCAATGTCACCGACCATTCATCCCTGCGCATAGACCGTATCACTGATTAACCTTTAGACCCATGGGACCAGTATAAGCTGCCCTTGGTCGAATCAAGCGATTATCTTCCCATTGTTCCAACAAGTGCGCAGTCCAGCCGGTGATACGACCCATCACGAAAAGTGATGTAAAGAAATCCGCATTAATGCCCAGTAAGTAGTATATCGGCGCGCTGTAAAAATCTACATTGGCGTTAATGCCTTTTTCTTCTTCAACAACCTGCGTCAAGGTATAGCAAAGATCTACCCAATGCATTGCATCCCGCTCGCGTCCAAGCTCCATAAGCATTTGACGGAGAACATTTGCTCTTGGATCCAGAGTTTTGTAAACACGATGCCCAAATCCCATGATGCGCTCTTTTGCCGCAAGTTTACGACGTACGAACGCTTCTGGATCTTCACCGCTCCTGTGGAGCTCAAGTAGCATACGCATAACGCGCGTGTTGGCCCCTCCGTGCAAGGCTCCTTTGAGCGCACCTATCCCACCGGTGATGGCGGAGTAAATGTCGCTGAGCGTGGCTCCGATGACGCGTGCAGTAAAGGTTGATGCATTCAACCCATGTTCCGCATGTAGAACCAGAGCTGCGTCAAGAGCTTCCACTGCACGGGGTCCAGGCTCTTCACCGTTGAGCATATACAGAAAATTCCTGGCGGTATTGCCAGTGGTGCGTGGAGCAACAGGAGCTTTGCCATGCCTCAAGCGAGCAAGGGCCGCAATCAGGACAGGAATCCGGGCAGTCAGACGAAGGGTCTTGCGATAGTTGGCCTCGGGAGACATGTCATCGGCTTCAGGATCATAATGCGCCAGCATAGAAACTGCTGTTCGTAGCGCACCGGTTGGATTATTCCCCGAAGGCAACCCACGAAGCATTTCAATCACCGCTTCCGGCACATCGCGCAAGCCGGTCAACTGGTCGCACAGTAACTTCCGCTCAGCTTCGTTGGGAAGGTGACCATGCCACAGTAGATGCGCAACATCCTCAAAGGTGCTGTTTGTTGCCAGATCCTCTATCCGATAACCACGGTAGACTAGGATCCCTTTGCGACCATCCAAGAAGCAGATAGAAGAGTTTAGAGCAATAACGCCCGCCAATCCTTTTGCATGACGATCTCCGCCTGTTGGGGCTATTTTCGATGAATTCATAAGTGCAGTTTATGTGCAGCCCGTAGGCATGGGGGCGTTCAACGAAGTACCACGCGTGATGTGCCATAAAATCTACTGCATTTGACCTACTCAGAGGGAGTTATTTTCTGCGGATATCCTGGAATCAAGGGCTCGGCATGATACTCATTTATGTGCCGGGTATGCTTCGATTTCACTTTTGCTTATTCCTGTTTCCCGAGTCGTTTCTGATGCCCGCTCTCCAAACCGAACATACGGTTTTTGCGCATCCAGTATTCAGTTGAAATCACAATTTCGCTCACGGAACCCTTTCGTCAGCCAGCAACTATAAGCCGCCATAACGCCCTATCTGAGTCACGGAGCTGTTTTCCAGTCCGCACCTTGCACTCCAGAAAAATCACGGCCTCAGATTCTATATGGCGTCAATAAAAAGAAGTCGAAGACACCTGAAAAATACAGCTGACTCGTAGTCCCGCTTCTCCTGTATCCAAGGGTACCCGTCTGGATCTCGAGTATTAATTGGCTTCAGATCTTTTGATTCTACTAGGATTCTCGTTTAACAATTCTCCTCTTCTGTGGCATCCTAGGCCTCTCCTCAAGAATCCAGTAGAATCCTGATTATTGGCCAGTTGCATCTGAGCGCACATTGCAAAACCGCAAATATGCAAAGGTTCACCGCATTTATTGCTGCAATGCAGGCCCTTGGGGGATCAATTGGAACATATTTCCGTTGGGTAGAGAGTTTGTTATGCATTTGCACCTCTGACACGCAGCCTTGCAGGCACGATCGAAAACTGGTGGGCTGCGATGTCCTACTCTATTAATATTCCTTCCTGTTTTGCGGGAATGCGCGCCAAGCGCACTCAATTTGTATTCATATGACGAAAGAAATTATTATTAACACCACGCCCGAAGAGACGAGAATTGCTATCGTAGATGAAGGGCAACTGGTGGAGTTCTATATTGAAGGTCCAGATAGTGAACGAACGGTAGGTGATATTTTCCTGGGACATGTCGACTCGATTCGATCCAATCTTCAGGCTGCTTTTGTGGATATAGGAGAAAATCAGCACGGATTTTTGCACTTTTCCGACCTTTCAGCAAATCTGGAGCGGCAACTGGCTTTTGTGAAGGAGCGTAGCCCACGTGTAGCAGACTTCATGAAAACATGGACTCCGAAGGAGGAGAAGGAGCCTGCAAGAAGTGGGCATTCGTCGCGCCGCCGATGGGGAGACCCGAGCCTGCTGAGCACCAAACAACCTATTCTCGTTACGGTTACCAAAGAACCCTATCACAGCAAGAGCTCCCGACTTTCCACCGATATCTCGCTGGCAGGACGTTTTCTCGTGCTGATTCCATTTGCGGACTATGCAGCAGTATCCAGGCGGATCGAAGACAGAAAAGAGCGCTATCGCCTGCGTTCAATCGTGAGAAGATTGCGCCCATCCGGGTTTGGCCTGATCGCCCGAACCGTTGCCGAAGGCAGGAAGGAAGAGGTACTCGAAACGGACCTCCAGTTGCTACTGGATCGGTGGCACAAGGTTGAAAAGGCCTTGCAAAGACACCCAAAACCGCCATTGAAGCTGTACGAGGATGTAGGCCTGGCTTCGTCAATTATTCGGGATTTGTTTTCGGATGATTTCTCCCGCGTACTGGTTGATAACCATCGGATGTACCGCGCAATCCGCGGATACATTATGGCCGTCGCCCCCCATATGGTCAATGTCGTTAAGCAACATAAAGGCAAGAAAACGGTGTTTGCGGCAGCGCGAATCGAGGATCAGATCAACGAGGTCTTTGATACCAAGGTGCAATTACCTTCGGGGGGGTCGGTGATCATAGAAGCCACCGAGGCGATGCATGTAATTGATGTGAACTCTGGACGAACTAGGGGTAAACAGAATGCAGAAAAAACAGCGCTGCGGGTAAATCTGGAAGCGGTCGAGGTAATCGCCCGTCAGATTCGATTACGTGATCTGAGCGGACTTATCGTGGTAGATTTTATCGATCTGAGACATGACAGCAACCGGGAAAAAGTGAATGAGTCACTTGCGGCGCGGCTGGCTACGGACCGAGTGACATCAAACAGCCTTCCCATGAGCGACTATGGTATCGTTCAGATCACCCGCGAACGCAAGCGGGTAAGTGTAACCGCTACACATAGACTCACGAACAAATCGCGTGTTAATCCTGCGCCTCCGCCCGATCCAAATAAAGTTGCAAAAAACATTGAGCGCTGGCTGGGCAAGCATGATGGCGGGAACCTGCACTTACATGTACACCCGTTCACTGCAGCCTGGTTGGAGCGCGGTTCATGGCGGCGTACCAGAAAGTCTCGGTGGCAGCGTCAGTATAAGCACCGCATTAGAGTGGTTGGGGAAAAGTCGCTGCGTCCAGATGAGTTCAGGTTCCTGGACGCGACGAGCGGACACGATATTACCGACCTCAGCCCCCGGATGGTTCGCATAAAGGCAGCGATGGACCGAGATGCATCCAAGAAGCCCAAAACTGCGCCAAAAGCCAAGAGGAACCCCAACACCAATGGGCAGGCCCGGCGAAAACAACAGCCTAAGCGGACAGCCGACAAAACCTGACGCATGTGGATGAACAAGTCTCCACTTCTGGCAATGCTCATCTCGCTGTTATCCGCTGATGTCGTTGCGCAGGAAGATCCTTTGGAGTCTAGCAGACACTCCGCAGGGCTCAGCGTCGGCATAATTGACCACAGATATACAGGTGATGCCGAAGTCGCGGGAGGGATTAGCTACCAGGGCCCAGCATTCGGATTATCCTACACCGGCCCACAACTGCGAGCGACAGGGCTTATCGCACGCTTTGACGGGAACCATACCTTGATCAATCTGACCGGGATTGGCTGGCTGGTCCCATCATTTACACTCAAAAGGCTGAACAACACGGTTCTTGCCGTCCCGATAGGGGCCTTAGCGGCGTGGATGCGAACCAGTGGAGATGATGAAATTGCCCCACTCGGAAAGCACGCAGTCCTGCTGGGGGCAGGTGGGGTTATTGAGCACCAAATAGGTAGTCGCACGGAAATCAAGCTGCGGGCAATGCCACTCGCCGGCGTCACCAATACCGAAGTCTCTGATTTACTCGGTTTTTCCTGGGCTGCTGATGCGGAAGCTCGACTGGAGGTTGATGAATTATTCTCCAGCCTGGGTCTCACGATCAGTTATAGATTTCGTTACCAAGTATGGAACGTGAACGGATCAAGGGTATTTCCCTCCCTTGTGGACGAGGCATATGATTACACCAGTTCCATACATGTGATCTCCTTAGAACTCAAATTTTAGCAATGACCAAGAAGGATACTGCTGTGCTGCGTGCAATGGAAGGAGCTGCAAGAGCAATCGGTTACGTCGTCCGATGGGATCGAGGACTTTTTCGTGGTGGTCGCTGCACACTGGACGGAAAGGAACTCATAATTTTGAATCGACTCCACCCAACAGAAGCACACATTGGTGTGCTGGCTCGTGTCCTGCGGGATACACCGCTTGAGGAGATATCTATGCGCAAAGCAATGCGCAGGCGTGTGGAGTACGTCATACGGCAGCACTCATCCGAGTGAAGATGCATGCGCATCACACTATTGGGTACAGGTACATCCGTCGGAATCCCTATGATCGGCTGTGCCTGCGAAACATGTAAATCCGCAGACCCCAGAGATAAAAGGCTGCGTACCGCATGCCATGTTGAATCTGGGAACTTGAGCATTATCATTGATACGGGGCCGGATTTTAGGCAGCAGATGCTGCGTGCAAATGTGCGGCATGTTGATGCAGTCCTGTGGACGCACCATCATTTCGATCATATAATGGGAGTGGACGATCTGCGTCCGTACTTCTTCGATTGCAAGGCACCAATACCATGTTTTGCTCATCCTGAGAGTGCGAATGTTTTGCAAAGTATCTTCCCTTATATATGGGGCAAGCGTAAGGCTTACCCGGGCACACTGAACTTGAAGCCGGCAGACACGCCGTTCAGGATCAAGAGCCGCTACGACAAGCCGGATACCATCAACGTTACGCCAATTGAAATTCTGCATGGCCAAATGCCCATCAATGGTTATAGGATTGGTAACTTTGCATATTTAACGGATGTGAGCCACATTCCAGAGACCGAGTACTGGAAACTGGAAAACCTTGACCTGCTCGTGCTAAATGCATTACGCCCGACAAGGCATCCACGCCATTACTCGATCAGTGAGGCAAAACACGTTTCGGAGAGGATCCGTGCAAAACAGACAGTGTTTGTTCACATGTCACACCAGGTACTTCATGCGCGGGAGAGCACCCTGCTGACCGAAAGCATGGTGTTGGGGTATGATGGCATGGTAATTGAAACTACTTAACGATCAATGGAACACTCGATTCTTGTCCTGAATGGACCTAACCTGAACTTGTTGGGTGCGCGGGAACCCGAGAAGTATGGGCACACCACACTCGAGGAACTCGAAATCAAGCTGCAGCGCAGCTTTCCCGATGTTCAACTCTCATTTTACCAGAGCAACCACGAGGGCGACCTGATTGACCGCCTCCATCAAGCACACGAATCAGGAGCGTCAGGGGTCGTTTTCAATCCGGGAGCCTATACGCACACATCCGTTGCTTTGCGGGATGCCATCAAGGCTATTGACCTTCCTGTTGTAGAGATGCACATCAGTAATATCCATGCACGAGAGTCCTTCCGACACTTTTCCTATTTGGCACCAGTCTGTGCAGGACAAATATCCGGCCTAGGTATTGAAGGATACAGCCTAGCTATTCGCTGGCTCGTGATGAATTGTTAGGAAGTCACGCACCGCGAGTACCCGATCCACATTAGACAAGTCATGTACACGGGCAAGCAAACTTCGGCCAATATCTAAGCGCCAGTTAAATGTTTCCCAAGGCTGGGCATAGGCACAACGCGAGGCCCTGATTACCTGCATCAAAATAGCGGTAGCGCTTACGGATAGAAACTATAAAACAGGTTCTGATAGCCGGGCGAGTATCACGTAATCACTGGGCATATAGCCTCAAATTACTCAGGAACTACTCGACCATAAAGCTCCCAGGCCAATTCTCTCACCTTCTTTTCCAAATACGGGTATGTATTCCTCAATACATTCGGGTGAAGCCTACATTGCCATTTAAAAGCAAAATCAGCTCTATACACTCCCACTAGGATTGCAGCGAAACTAATCGCAAGAACCCCAAAGTGATCCAATAAACTAAAGACTGTACGCTCTTCTGCTGTAATTCCGTGAACGTATGAGGCTATACAAAACGAAACAAAACAAATAGCGAAAAACAAATAGCGATTACTATGGATGTTTCTGGCTCTATCGTATAGATTATCAATTATCCACAGAGATCTTTTGATAGATATATTGTCCGGCATTTCACCTAGGTAGTCTCTTCTTCGCAGTCTGCAATGCAATTATTGAGGTGCCCCACACAGAAATCTACAAAAACAGCAACAAATCCTGGCCGGCCAAACCCAATCATGGAAACACCAAAGAACGATCTATGATCTTGATCTGGGGAAATGGCGTCACTCGTGAAACATATACATATTCCTCATCCAGTGACATTATTTGAAAATTCTCAGAGAGTACTCTGGCAGAACCAGCTAAATACTCTCCCAACCCACTTTCTGCATCTAACCTGTAGTAATGCCTTGTCCAACCACCTTTTACTCGTTCCGCATACCTAACAATAAAAGACCCCGTCGTCTCATCTGATATGAAATATACCCCCATGCTCTGACCAATTTTATGCAGGGGGGTAGAGATCCTCGTACGCCCCTTATCACTTACAGATTGCTCTAATTGCACAGTTTCATAATCATCCAGTTTGACTTTCCACTTTACTTTTCCAGTTTCTGTATAGCCATACAAAACGGGGCTGTAAAGATTTGAATATGCAATAGTCCCGGACTCTCTGTTACAGGCTATAGCCCCCCTTTCGTTCATGGTTCGGTTGACTCCCTCATTGTCCGAGCCATACTTCTCGCCAAAAGACAGAATCAACTCACCCGTCCTCGCATATTTCGTTACAACCCCGCTCAATTCCGATTCATTCCCCGCACCCGAGGCTCCTAACACATAGATGTAATTCCCTAACACACATAAGTTATTAGACATAGCTCCGGGGGAGCTGCCTATAAACGACTCTCGATACACAAAACCCGAATCACTCTTCTGAAAAATCTGCACACGAGCCGGTGCATTCAACACAGCTAGTTCCTCACCCCCCTCAAACAAATCCATCCCTTGAACAAACGAGAACTCCCCTGGACCTGCCCCTTCCCTGCCGATCTTCTCAATAAAGTTGCCCTCATAATCAAATACCTTTACCTCAAAATATGCATGATCAAGAACATAGATACTACCGTCATGCACTTCCAAATCAACAATCCACCCGAGCATCTCATTCAAATTCCCCTCCTTTTTACCTATTGTAATCCCATCAAAACTAGAAAAACCGTAATTGATTTTCATAACGGAGTCCCTGCTCCCCTCATTCAGGACAAAATGAGGGTCAAGAACCTCTGGAATATTTTCATGAGTAGGGTGCAAGATCGTCCTCCCGCCACCAAACTGGCAAGCTGAAACAAGCATCACAAAGAATACCTGACTGCAAAAACTGCCCACAATAGAAAGTGTCACCTTCATATTCATCTTTTTCACAAAATTCATGCCAACTGCACTGCGCTAAATTCCTTCGTCATCATAGCCAAGCCTCGGAATTCATTTTCGCTCTACCACTCCTAGTGAGCAGGCTCCTATTGTGTTAATGCCCTCAATATCAGCATCAACTCCTAAACATTTTCCCTTCTCATTATACGCCTCTTCCCGAGCTACGACTTCATCTGGACTAACAACTCCACTAAGTATAGCTCCTGGTCCATAGGATAGGGCACACGGAAATACAACAAGAAAAAGCACTTAACTGCTTCACCCCCGTCAATACACCATGTCGATTTTGTTCTCGATGGATCCTGAACATTGTGCATGTTCCGTGACTGCGCCCCTAAGTATTGACTTCTCCAATGAATAGGGCAAATACTCGCTCACTGTTCCCTGTTGTGTTGATTCAACGGTCTCTGATCAACTTGCAGATGAAATTCTCACTCTAGGCAAAAATGATTCGTGAAGGTGAGATTTTCCTGGGAAATTGCGACGGTAGGCTTTTGCCTCTTTTTCAGTGAACTTTAAGTTAGCCCGCCCTGAATTCTTGACACTCCAACTACACTTACCCAGATTCTAATTCAGACTTAATCCCGTCTGAATACCGCCAATTTCAGTATGAGGAGGTGCGTGCTAAACTGATCTTTTCAAACGAGCACATCACTACACCCGGCCAATGATTTGGTGGACGATGAGCGATCATGGCGTCACTTGCTTATTGTAATTTCGAGCACTGCGCAATGTGTCTGCGTGATTATGCATAACACAGGCAATCAAGTATAGAATGCCCAGTTTCAGGTCCGACGAGCAACTATAGGCTCCTTTCGCCCGCTCCCGAAAGCTTTCCTGCGGAGGCGGAGCACCGGCGCGGCCTGCTTTCGTTTGTACTCGGCCCGGTCCACCATGAGCGTGATTGACTCAACCAGCGTTCTTTCGTACCCGGTACGTGAAACTATTTCGCCGGCACTTAGCCGCGCCTCAATGTAGCTTTTGAGAATCTCGTCAAGTACTTCATACGGAGGCAAAGAATCCTGGTCCACCTGGTTTGGTCGCAATTCGGCGGACGGCGGTTTGGTGATTGAGGATTCCGGGATAAGCTCATCAGACGCGTTCAGTAATCTGGCCAACTCGTAAACCTCGGTTTTATAGAGATCTCCGAGAACAGCAAGTCCTCCGTTCATATCACCATAAAGGGTTGCGTATCCTGTGGCCAGTTCGCTTTTATTGCCAGTGGCAAGCACCATTCCATTGAATTTGTTGGCGAAGGCCATGAGCAGGGTCCCTCGTGTACGGGCCTGGATATTTTCTTCGGCAACTCCTGCGCCCAAGCCTGAAAATTGATCTTTCAACGTATTATTGAACGCAGCAATGACCTCGTGAATCGGAATTGTATGCAACTCTATTCCCAAGTTTGAGGCCAGTTGACTAGCATCTTCCAGTGATCCACTCGAAGAGTACGCAGAAGGCATAGCTACACCAACCACGCGCTGTGGTCCAAGAGCCTGAACCGCAAGCGCAGCCGTAACTGCAGAGTCTATGCCGCCACTCAACCCAACAAATACCTGCTCGAAAGCACCAGTTTTTTCTATGTAATCGAGGATTCCCAGCTTCAGTGCTTCCAGTACCTGCTGAGTCGGGGACACAGGAACTGGTTCTGAGCCTGGCGGAAGGCTGGAATCCCATATGAGCAAGGATTCATTAAAGGGAGCAGCCTCCAGCACGTGACTACCCTGGATTACGCAGCTTCGTCCGTCAAAGATCAAACCTGTATTGGCGCCAACCAGATTGGTAAAGACATAGGAGCGCCTATACCGTTGCCAGACAGTCTCCATGAGCTGATACCGATCAAGATGCTTGTCGATGGCAAATGGAGAAGCACAGAGATTGATAAAAAGATCAGGGGCTTGGCCCGCCAGCGTGGCGATAGGATCATATGCGTAAGACCGGCGGGTTGACTCTCGTACGTTCCACAAATCCTCACATATATGCACACCCAGCTTAAAACCCCGCCAGCGTAGCACCGTGGGATCTGCACCTGGAGCAAAATGTCGCCGCTCATCAAACACATCATAATCCGGCAATAGCTGCTTATGGCATACACCCACACAATCACCATTCTCGTACAGGTAGGCCGCATTGTGGAGCGGCTTGCCATGTCCCGAGTTACGGGCCAGCCCCCCTATAAGTACACCCAGATTGGCAGGAAGCGTCTTTGCAAGGCCGTCCCTTGTCCTCTGTTCGCGCGCAACAAAATCCCCGGATTCCAACAAATCCAGTGGAGGATAACCTGTGAGTGTTAGTTCTGGAAAAACCACAAGGCTTGCACCTAGGTCCCGGGCTTTTCGGCAATAATCCGATACCTTGTTTGCGTTCCCGCGTAAATCGCCGACGGTCGTGTTTATTTGTGCCAATGCCAACTTCATGCAGGATCCCAGTGAAGACAGCTAAGTCGTGTTTCCTGGAAAACACAATTTAATTCTCGGGCAAACATTAGAAATCAACCTGCCGTAGACCACGGTTCGACCCGTTCAAATTGGTTTTACCGCAATTCGTGCAGAAGGATTAGTTCGGGCCCGACCAATCTTGAATTTTGTACACGGGCTTAACCTGGAAAGGTTGCCCGCAGACTGTGATCCGATCACAATATCAATCCAAACAGCGCTACCAGCAGATTGATTTCAAATAGGGCCACGCCTAGGCCTGAATCCTCTCGTAAACTCTCCAGCCACCCCTATTCGGGTCTTCGTCGCTTACGTTCACATGGCAGAATCCGCAATGGTGTACGTATTCACAAGGCATGCTGGTACTCAATGCCAAAGGACCTGTCTGCGCATATTAAAATTTTAGGCTGTCCCGCGGTCACCACTCCAAACGGAATATGGACCTGTATTTGACAAAATCCTGTAATTTGCTATTCAACGTACAGTTTTGGCTACTAGCCCTTTATCTTCCACACAACCATCGACGAACCCATTGTCTGATATACTCGTCCACCCTCAAAGTAGCGAAGTGAGGACTGTCTTCAGGTAAGGACACGTAATGCTGACGATCTCCGATTCTCACATCATGTAAGTCAATAGCACCAAATCCAGTAACTGAGTCAGAAACTCTTGCTGATTATTGCGGCTACGCTCCGCTCGCTTTTCTATTGAAAAGGGCGGCGCAAATAGCTCCACCAACGGGAAATCGGACCTGCATGCCTCCATGCGTATACTGCTCTAACTCAGTTACTCTTGAAGTCGTCGCCGTCACCCACCGTTCTTCTAGTATATACAAGTGAGCCGTCTGGTCTCGCTTGGTAAACAAGGTTTCACACACATTCTCCAGTCTGCAAAACGTATGTAATTTTGCCGGACGTCTACTGTCTAAATCTTCCTCTGGTCCAAGGTCTCAGTAGTTTCTGTGGCACAACTTCCTGGTGCTACATCAAAACTCTACCGAGTACACCACCAACAAATACTCACCGGAATCACTGCACAAGGCACCGTAAGCCAGTGCGTTGGAGGTATCAATCACGTACAATCCCAGGGTTCTTGGAAGTAGAACCTGACCGATCATCCTGCCTTCAGAATCAATCACTTGCCACCGTGCTTCGGTTGCGGGGGCCTCAGCGTAGTCTTTGATCCAGATGTTGTCCTGATCATCAATTACGAATGTCCTATACGCGGGCTTGAAGTCAGGGTACATCTTGCGAGCTTCCGCGTCTAACCCCGCGGGGGTATCGTTGCGTGTCAAGGGCACGGGATCGTGGGGTTGCCGGATAGTCCGGACCGTATCACCAGCCAGCGAAGTCACCAAGATGTCAATTTCCGCATTCAAACCCGAGTAGAAAAGCTGACTAGCACTCAATCTGAACACCGAGTAAGGGGCATACTTGATTTCCTGCGCGAATACGTGGCCATCCGAGGAGAGACCAGCGTACCAATCTAAGTCCGGCAGGCGAGCGAGTTCGCGGATGCGCTCACCCGACCAAGATGTAAGAACGGCGTAACTGTGTCGGGGCTCCCCTACGTTTTCGGGTAGTGCGATCGTGCTGTACTCCATGATGGGGCCATGATCGGACACCCCTACAGCTGATATGGCCGTTCCCCAGTCTTCGTCGTATGGGAATCGAATCTGGCGCACATACGTGAAATCTGTTGGGTCGTACACATGCAAGCGAGGAAATCCGCTCCTCGCACCTCTGCTATCCATAACGTAAACTGAGTCAGATGGGCCCACATAAACGCCATTCCCATCCACAGTGACATATTCTCCTGGACCCTCACCCACCCCACCGATAGAACCGAGCCATTCTCCGTCCAACGAGAAAACTGCTACCGAAGGTGGTCGTAAGTCTGCAACTAGGATCCTATCCTTAGAATCCACAGCTAAGCCCACGATTCGTCCAAATAGGTGGGCGTTTTCGTCCGTTTCCTCACCCACGCGAAGAATTTCGGTGAATGCTATTTCTGACTCCGCGGCACGAGGCTGCCCGAATAAAGTGCTATTGGGCAACACCGTGATGAATAGGACGGTCAGCGCTATCTGGATTGGCCGCAGATGGCTGGCACAAACCATTACTCGTCGCCACTCTCGGAGGCGAGTAGAGTTGTCCGCACAACTGAACAGATTGAGAAAAAAACGATCACACGTATCGCTCTCCTCTACATGACGTGATGTCAGGAGCGGCCCAACCAGAATTCCTAGCATGAGATTTATTTCCATTTCATCTGAACATACAGTCCTACACCGAATTGGCCCGATGTGATTAACGTTCGCTACAACAAGCCCCGAGTCTATGAGGACCTCGAAGGCATTGGAAATAGACCAAATATTCCGAAGTACGGCTGAAATCCTACTGACATTCCCTCCTAAAGCACATTTTACTGACCTTCATTTGGCTTTCGGCAACCGTTAGTCAATGCGATCGAGTCCTGACTCATCTACATACCATCAACAAAGACCCGAAGTAACTATACTGCCCGATTCCAACAGTGGTCTTGGGCCACAGTAGTTTCTGTGGCGCATCTTCCCGATGCTATTTCAAAAATCGACCGAGTACACCACCAACAAATACTCACCGGACTCACTGCGCAAGGCTCCGTAAGCCAATTCGTTGGCGGTATCAATCACGTACAATCTCAGGGTTCTTGGAAGTAGAACCTGACCGATCATCTTGCCTTCAGAATCAAGCACTTGCCACCGTACCTCGGTGGCGGGGGCCTCAGCGTAGTCTTTAATCCAGATGTTATCCTGATCATCGATTACGAAAGACCTATACGCGGGCTTGAACTCAGGGTACATCTTGCGAGCTTCTGCGTCTAACCCCGCAGGGATATCGTTGCGCGTCAAGGGCACAGGATCGTGGGGCCACTGAATGGTTCGGACCGTATCACCGGCCAGTGACGTTACCAAGATGTCAATTTCCGCGCTCAAACCCGAGTAGAAAAGCTGACTAGCACTCAATCTGAACACCGAGTAAGGGGCATACTTGATTTCCTGCGCGAATAGGCGGCCATCCGAGGAGAGACCAGCGTACAGACCTAGTGCCGGCAGGCGAGCGAGTTCACGGATACGCTCACCCGACCAAGACGTAAGAACGGCGTAGCTATGTAGGGGCTCCCCTACGTTATCGGGTAGCGTCATCGTGTTGCGCCGCATGATGGGGCCACGATCAGAAACCCCCACTGCTGATGTCGCGGCTCCCCAGTCTTCGTCGTGTTGGAACTGAATATGGCGCACATACGTGAAGTCTGCTGGGTCGTACACATTCAAGCGGGGAGATCCGCTCCCTAACCTGCTATCCATAACATAGACTGTATCGGATGGGCTCACATGCACGCCACCCACAGTGATAAATTCTCCTGGTCCCTCACCCACCCCACCGATAGAACCGAGCCATTCTCCGTCCACCGAGAAAACAGCGACCGAAGGTGGTTGTCGGTCTGCAACTAGGATCCTATCCTTGGAATCCACAGCTATACCCATGATTCGACCGAATAGATAGGCATTTTCGTCCGTTTCCTCACCCACGCGAAGTATTTCGGTGAATGCTATTTCTGCCTCCACCGCACGAGGCTGCCCATCTACAGTGCTACAGGGCAGCGCTGCGAAGAAGACTGTCAGCGCTACCTGGATTATCCGCAGACGGCTGGCACAAACCATTACTGGTCGCCATTCTCGGAATCGGATAGCTTTTTCTGCACAATGACACAGATTGAGAAGTAAACAAACACGCGCTTTACTCTCCTCTTCACGACGCGCTTTCAGGAGCGGCCCAACCAGACTTCCTAACCTAAGAATCGATTTCCATTTCATCTGAACATACAATCTTACACCGAATTGGCCCGATGTGATTAGCATTCACTAAAACAAGCCCTGAGTCTAAAAGGACCTTCAAGACACCGAAAATAGACCAAATAATCCAAAGTACGGCTGAAATCCTACCGAAACCTCCTCATGAAACACATTAAACTGACCTATATTTAATTTCTGGACTCCCACTTGACAATGCGATAGTCAGCGATGCATTATCCCCTCAGAAACATGAAAACGAAAATAGGCTTATTGTTTATTGCCGCCGGGCTGTTTACCTGCTGCCTGGCACACGCGCAGGAAATCACAGCATTTACCAATGTGACCGTGCTTCCCATGGACAGCGATCGGATGCTGGAAGCACACACAGTCCTTGTTGAAGGGGATCGCATTGTGTCTGTCGGATCAGGTGTTGAGGTGCCACTCGGGGCACAGGTGATCGATGGTACTGGCAAGTTTCTCATGCCGGGCCTTGCAGAAATGCATGGTCACATACCAAGACCGGATCAGCCTGAACAGTACACTGAAGACGTGCTTTTACTGTATGTGGCTAATGGAATTACGACCGTGCGGGGAATGCTTGGTGCCCCTGGACAGCTGGAGCTTAAGCGGCGCGCAAACAATAGCGAGCTTATCGCACCTACACTCTATTTGGCCGGCCCCAGTTTTAACGGCAACTCTGTCAACTCACCGGAGCAGGCTGTCGCAATGGTGCGCGAACAAGTGAAAGAAGGCTGGGATCTGCTGAAGGTGCTTACTGGCATGTCGAAGGACGAATTTGATGCTATGGCGCGTACAGCGGCCGAGGAAGGGATTCGTTTTGGCGGTCATGTGCCTGCCGATGTGGGACTGATGCACGCACTGAATATGGGTCAGGAGACCTTCGATCATGTAGACGGCTATGTGGAATATATCCGTGCACAGGACCGCCCAGAGGCCGAGGCACTTGAAGATGCTATTGCGCTCACCAAAGAAAAAGGCGGCTGGATCGTGCCGACCATGGCGCTCTGGGAAGTCCTGTTTGGTGTCATTGATTTGGAAGACCTACGGGCTTACGAAGAATTGAAGTATATGCCGCCAGCAATTGTGGAAAACTGGTTTCGTTTTGTAGAGCGACGACAAAACAACCCTCAGTATGACAGAGCTGCGGCTTTGGATTTAATTCATACCCGTATGCGCGTATTGCGCGCACTGCACGAGGCGGATGTTCGTATCCTTATGGGCACTGATTCCCCGCAATTCTTTAGTGTACCGGGATTCTCTTTGCGTCGCGAACTTGAACGAATGGTGGATGCGGGAATGTCCAACTATGCGATACTTCATTCGGGTACACGGGCTGTAGGCGAATACTTTGCAAACGAAGACACCTTTGGAACCATCAGCGACGGCGCACGGGCGGACCTGTTGCTCATGGATGGCAATCCCCTCGAGGACCTCTCGCACTTGCAAGAGCTGTCCGGGGTTATGGTGCGTGGTTACTGGTACGCCCGTACATTGCTGGACGAACATCTGGAAAGCATCGCAGAAGCCCATCGTAACTCTAACTGATTTTCATGCGAGGTGCCGGCTTCCTGATAGTTCTTTTGGGCTTGTCTCCGTTGGTTACACAAGCCCAGAACGCCAGCGGTCTGCTGAATGAAGGGAGTTACCGAGAGGCGCGTGCTGCTTTCTCGGATAGCCTGTATAGTACCAATATTGAGGGCTACTTCGAGACCTACATCCAATCCGGGGCCTATGAAGCGGGACTTCGGCGGGCGCAGCAAATGCTCCGCAACACGTCTCAGCCGGCGTACGTGAACTACGGCATTGGCCGGCTACACGCTGTCAACGGGAATTGGACTGAAGCTGAAGCGGCCTATCTAGCAGCGATCCAGGCCAAGAATGACTACTGGCTCGCGGGTCTGGAGCTGGCGGAGCTGTACCGACAGCGAGGCAATGCACGTCAGGCCGAACGCCTGTATTCGGTGATCAACGCTAGGCTGAGACAGGGAGGATTCACTACCGCCTTGGGCCTTGCTATTGGAGCACGGGCTGCGATGCGCCTAGGAGATCACCACGAGGCCAACGAAGCCTTCTCAACGGCACTTCGCCTAGATGCGGATAATGTTCAAGTCATACTGTGGTATGGAGACCTGTACAGGATCACTCACGACGAAGCATTCGCGAAGGATCTCTACGAAAGAGCTCTAGGAATAAATTCGAATCGCGCAGAAATTTACGTGAAACTGGCTTCGGTCACGGGATCGTATGCTCAGAAGGAGGAGCTTGCTGAACAGGCACTGCGGATTACAGATGGTTTTGCGCCGGCATTGGCACTAAAGGCCAAACTGCACATATTGGACGGGGATTTCCCCGAAGCTGTATCCGTAGCGCGCCAGGCACTGGATCAGAATCCGGGTAGTATAGAGGCATGGGCGCATTTTGCTGCTGCGCAACATATGCAGGGAGCGATTGAGTCTGTGAGTCAGGCAGAAACCGCTGTGCTCGAGCTCACGACCCGTCCCACATCCTTCTATCGCATTATTAGCGAGGATTTAGCATTGCGGTTCAGATACCCTGATGCCGTCACGTATGCCCAAAAAGCAGTCGAGGCCCATCCCGACGATGCTGCTGCGAACGCAACGTACGCAACTGCCCTCATGCGCCTCGGAGAGGTGGAGTCAGCGCGCGCGTATATGGAGCGCAGCTATGATCGGGATGCCTTTAACCTGTACGCAGCCAATACTCTAAGCCTGTTGGATGCACTGGATGAGTTCGCTACACTGACGAGTCAGCATTTTACGCTTCGCATTCACGAGGATGAGCGGCATGTATTGGGTCCAATCATGTTGCGCGAGGCCGAAAAGGCTTACGAAATTCTGCAGAGCTACTACGGATACGAACCCGAGGACCGGATCCTGTTGGAAGCCTATAATGATGCGGACGACTTTGCAGTTCGCGTAGCAGGAGTACCACATATCGGCCTGCTGGGTGTGTGTTTTGGGGATGTTGTTGCCATCAATACACCCGCTGCAATATCAGAATCACAATATAACTGGGCCCGCACGCTCTGGCATGAGGTGGCACACACAATGACCGTCGGACTGAGCAATTATCGGGTGCCAAGATGGTTGACCGAAGGGCTGTCAGTCTATGAGGAAGTGCGTGCGAACCCGGCCTGGAAACGTGATCTGGAGCTCCAGTTCTTTACCGCGTATGATCAGGGCCGACTACACAGCCTAGATGAAATTGACCGCGGTTTCACACGTCCGACATTCCAAGGGCAGGTCCTTTTGAGTTATTATCACGCTTATCGTGTCATTGAATTTGTTGTCGCCGAATATGGCTTCGATGTAATAATGGACTTGCTAAAGTCTTTGGCCAGTGGGCAATCAGAGTCGGCAGCGATTCAAAACGCAATAGGAATACCACGTGAGGCGTTGGATACTGCATTTAGGGCACACCTAGATGAGGAAAGAGATCGACTGGATCCTGTACTTCAAGGATGGCCGGATATGCTGACCGAAGAATTGCACGGTGGAAACCTGCGGGAGTATCTGGCCAGCAGAGGCGTAAACTCCTTCTATGATCTCTTGACTGAGGGGGAGGAAGCCCTTGAAGCAGGCAACCTCGACGACGCCGAGTCTGCGTACCGCATGGCCCTGGACATCTATTCGGACTACACCGGCCCTGGCAACCCTCACGAAGGCCTGGCAGAAGTGTACCGGCGGCGGGGACAGATCACTGAACTCGCCCATGTCCTGCGGAATCACCTGGCAGGGTATCCCTATGGAGATGCACAGGCGGTTGAGTTGGCAGGTATCTTGCTACAGCGTACAGATACAACCCAGGCGGTGAGCTACCTGGCGCGTTCGCGCTATACACAACCCTATGACGCAGACGTTCTCGGACAGTTGGCCAAACTGTACGCCGATCTGGGCCAACATGCACAGGCGGTAGAAATGCGACGGGCAATATTAGCACTCAATCCGGTAAATCGCGCCGAGGCACAGTTCGCACTTGCGACCAGTCTGTTTCACAATCGACAAATGACCGAAGCAAAACGAGCAGTACTTCAGTCACTTGAAATTGCACCGGGTTACCGCGAAGCACAAAGCCTGCTCCTGAAAATTGTGGATGGCGATGAGTAGATGCACTCAAACCATCATCGTGACGTTGTTTCTGGTCTTCTGCGGCACAGAAGCCATGGCGCAGGCCGACTACGGCTTCCGGTTTGTACGCGTGCGATTCGAAACCCCAGGAATGAGTGAGCGAGGCCGGGGATGGGGGCGAGGCGGCGGGGCAATGTGGGCACATGACTATCCGGTCGCTGAGCAGAACTTTTACATTGCGCTCGAGCGCACTACATCAATTCATGTCGAAGAGCCGTATCTGGTGCTGGACCTCATGGACCCGGCAATCTTCGAACACCCCATTCTATATCTCTGCGAGCCAGGGTACTGGCAGATGACAGACGAAGAAGTCGAGCAACTGAAGGAATACCTGAACAGA
This sequence comes from Rhodothermales bacterium, assembly GCA_965219915.1. GTDB lineage: Bacteria > Bacteroidota > Rhodothermia > Rhodothermales > Bin80 > Bin80. The sequence continues at coordinate 215,244 of OZ244794.1, forward strand.
GGAGGATTCCTGCTTTTTGACGATTTTCGGGGAGACTATGAGTGGTATAATCTCTATGAACAAATGCAACGTGTGCTCCCGAATCGCGAGCCGATTGAACTTCCGGCCAGTCATCCAATATGGAGCATATACTTTGATGTTGATCCGGTTGCCGCCCCTTCACTGGTGAGTGGGTATTTGGGATCTATAAGTGCGGATCGGTACATGGGATACTTTGACGATAACGGTCGTCTCATGGCACTGGCAAACCACAATCAGGATATTGGAGATGGTTGGGAATACCCTGACCGGGATTTTGAGAACGCATCCACCATCAGCTTTCAAATGGGTATCAACTTTGTGATATATGCGCTCACACACTGACCGGGTACTACACGGGCAACTAGCCACATTTTCCTCCGTAGCCGGTATCATGGCTTCACTTAGACTTTAATTATTTTGACTGCTATCGAAGAGCTTGAAAAGCCTGCGCTTGAGCGTTTACGTGAAGGCAGATCCCAAATTATGTCGCAGGTACGCCGGCGCATAGTCGGGCAGGATGATGTGATTGAACAGGTGCTCATTGCACTTTTCTCGGGAGGACACTGCCTGCTGACCGGGGTCCCGGGGCTTGCAAAAACGCTTCTCATCAAGTCGCTCGGAGAACTGCTGGATTTGTCCTACAGACGCATTCAATTCACGCCGGATCTCATGCCAGCGGATATTACAGGAATGGACATGCTGGATGAGGATCGCACCACCGGACGACGAACGATTGAGTTTGTTAAAGGACCAATCTTTGCCAATATTATCCTTGCAGACGAGATCAACCGCACGCCTCCCAAGACACAGGCGGCGCTGCTGGAGGCAATGCAGGAATATCAGGTTACCGCCGCCGGCGAAAGATATACGTTAGAGAAACCTTTTTTTGTGCTTGCCACGCAGAATCCCATTGAGCTCGAGGGCACATACCCATTGCCAGAAGCGCAGTTGGATCGATTCATGTTCAATATTGTGATTGACTATCTGTCTGCCGAGGATGAGTTGCAGGTAGCTCTGGAAACGACCACACGCGAGCAGGCATCCCTGGATACTGTGTTGTCTGGGGCGGATATTCTGTCATTTCAAAGTGAGATTCGCAAGGTATTCGTTCCCAAAAACGTCGCACAATTCGCTGTGGATCTCGTACGAAGTACAAGACCGGGCAGGAATGGAACACTGGAATTTGTCTCCAATTGGGTGAGTTGGGGCGCAGGTTTGCGCGCTACACAGTACCTGCTACTGGGAGGCAAGGTACGCGCGGCCTTACGCGGCCGATACAATGTGGCCATTGAAGACATCCACGCTCTTGCCTATCCTGTCCTCCGCCACCGCGTATTGACAAATTTTTACGCGGAGAGCGAAGGCATAACGGTCGAGCGGGTCATTGACCAACTCCTGAACGACGTTCCCGAACCCAAGAGTGGACTTTCGTAATCTGGGAGGTCACCCCGGATCAGATAGTGAACAATTCGCCCTGGCCCGGTGTCAACACGCGTGCATTCGGGCATTTCTCACGAATGGTTCCTGCGAGCCATTGCCGGGCCTTGGTTTCTCCGTGCACCAGAATAATTGTTTTCGGCTGGAGCTCCATGGCAAGTTTGGCCAGGTCCTGTCGATTGGCATGCCCGCTAAACCGGAAGCGATCTACCTCACACACTATTTTCTGCATGCCACGTTCACGACTTAGGAGTACACCCTCCGCCCCACTTTGCGCCGCATGAAGAAGCTTCCCGGCAGGCAGATCTTCTTTCGCAAATCCAACGAAAAAGATCGCGTGCTTTTCATCTTCGAGAAGCTCCACGGCAACCCGATGTGACAGCGTATGCTCAATCATCATGCCACTGGCCAAAACATGAATCCCAGGCTGGTTCAATGCTCTACGTCGCGCCTTATGGCTTCGGGGAAACTGTCTCTGTTCTACCCCATAAACCGTGAAATCCGAGTCGAGGCGAGGTGTAGAATCGGCACAATCGTCGTAGATACGCGAAACTTCGCGCAATCCACCTGCACTGTAAATGGGCGTCTCCGGATCAATGATTCCTCGACGCTTGTAGTCCCCGAGGAGTGCCAGTATTTCCTGCGCTCGTCCCAACATAAATACAGGTAAGAGTACCGTTCCGCCCCGCTTTAGTACCGCAGCAAGCCGCTCACCAAAACGTACCTCCTCCTGCGCCCGTGTGATGGTTTCTGCCACGGGATCAGCACCAAGCGTCGACTCCATGATGAGTGTATCAACCGGTTCTGAGGGATAGCTCCCACCCGGAATAATCGTCTGGTCATGCACACAGGTATCACTGGTGTAAAATATGCGCCGACCATCCTTAGTAGCCAAAAGTACACCGGTTGCACCCAGCAAGTGTCCAGAGTAATAGAATTTGGTCCGTATATGCCCTGGCTGCAAGTCAAACCATTCGTCGTACGGATGCGCCCGGAAGGCATCAAAAAAATCCTCAAGGTCCTCTTCGTCAAACAGTGCACGGAAAGGGGATGAACCCTCGTCAAACTTTCGTTGCTGAAGCCTCGCAGATGCATACAGCATGGAGACTGTTAACGTGCGCGTGGCAGGTGTGAGGTGTAACCGTGCCATAGGCCACTTTTCGTTCAGAGCGGGGAGGCTTCCGATATGATCGTGGTGTGCATGCGTGACGAAGACGTGATCAATTTCGCGATTAATTATCGGGACAAAATCCGGCAATGTGGCGGGGCCGTCCTCATTCGGGTCTGCACCAACATCCAAAATAACCCCGGTACCGTTTATGCCGAGGTAATGACAGCTAGCACCAATGTCGTTGGCGTTGCCGAGTGAAATAAAGTCAATCATGATGTGGGCTTAGCCCGCCTGATTCTGTTTGAAGACGTCCCAGTCCCCCAGAAATTGCGCAAGCCCAATATCTGTGAGCGGGTGCTTGAGCAATTTCTTGATCACTCCCAAAGGCATCGTGGATACATGCGCCCCTAAGAGTGCAGACTGCAGGACGTGCATTGGATGGCGAATAGAGGCAGCAAGCACTTCTGTGGCGTAGCCATAATTCTCGTAGATCTGGATGATCTCCTGGAGCAGGTTCATGCCCTCAACGGAAATGTCATCTACGCGCCCCAGGAAAGGACTGATATACGCTGCACCAGCTTTAGCAGCCAGGAGTGCCTGCGTGGGCGAGAAACAAAGCGTGCAGTTTGACCGAATACCCTCCTGGGCAAGCGCATTAATGGCCTTGATTCCATCCAGGATCAGGGGGACCTTAACCACAACATTATCCCGAATTGCTGCCAGTGAGCGGCCCTGCTCCATTATACCGTCAAAGTCAACCGCAGTGACTTCGGCGGACACATCCCCCGGAACCATGTCACAGATCCGGGCTATGTGTTCATGAAAATCAAGTGACTGCCCGGCGCGCTCAGCCGCAATTTTCATCAGGGACGGGTTGGTTGTAACGCCGTCCAAGACTCCCATTTCACTGGCTTCCTGGATTTCGTTGAGATCTGCTGTGTCAATGAAGAATTTCATTTGATGTAGGTCTGGTTTGTGTTCAAGGCATGGTGATCTTCAAGAGCTTGCCGTTTACGTATCGGTTGCTTTCATAATTATCAGAGTACGATCGTCACTAAGTGCTGCAACGGGCCCCGTGAAGTTCTCTATATCATTTTGGACCAATTCAATAAGGGCAGTTGGCGAGCAACTGCGATTCGCCATCAGGAGGTCCAAAAGCCGCTGTTCGGTGTACTCTTCCATCGCTTCCCCCATGGCTTCGGTTACACCGTCGGTAAATAGCACGATAAAATCATCGGGGGCCAGCGTTATGTACCCCGGAAGATATGGTACGCTCGGAATGATACCGAGGAGCGGCCCTCCATCTTCAAGATGTTCAACCTCTCCGTTCGCACGAATGAGTAGAGGAGCTTCGTGTCCGGCATTCACAAACGAGAGGGATCGGTCCGGGTAATAAATGGCTGCAAAGGCTGTTATGAATTTATCCGCGGCCGTGTTCTCATATAAGACGGAATTGGTGCGTTCAATGGCTTCCTGGAGCGTAAGGTCCATTGGCAGCATCACGTGTGTGCACGCGTGGATGCTGGACATCAGGAGTGCCGCGGGCGCACCTTTGCCGGTAACGTCCGCAATCATGAAAAGTGTGCGATCTTTGGTTATGGACACGATATCAAAATAGTCTCCTCCTACCTCCCGGCTCGGCAAAGCGAGCGTGGCAACCTCCAGCCCGGGGATCTTCGGAATCGAAGCTGGCAGCAGGTTGCGCTGAATCTCGCGGGCCATGCGAAGTTCCTCTTCAAGCCTTTGTCTGGCGATCCGCTCCTCTACCAGTTCAGCATTTTGAATAGAAGTCACTGCCAGACTGCCAAGAGCATAGAGGAATTCAATGTCTTTGCGATTATAGGGTGCCCGATTCATTTTTGCTCCCAGGCATAGCACTCCATGAACCGATCCCTGCTGCTGGATTGGCAGGGCAATCGCCATATTGTTCTGATCCAGTATATCTCCAGGCTCCGCCCTGACGAGATCTTCAACACTCGAGAGAAACTCGAGATCAAGGACATCTGCGCTGGTTCGTCCACGTGATACTAGTTCAAAAGTGTTCTCCGGGCGCTTCAGGTAAAACAAATGGTTCTGGACAACCATGTGACCCATGAGTGCGAAAGAAAAGATCTTCAATACTCGCTCACGGTCTACTGTGGCATTGAACTCTTTGGACAACTCGAAAAGAGTATTGAGCTGCTGTACGGTGTTGTCCAAATCCAGGTTCGTTTGCCGCAACTTTTCCACAATCAGCGAATTGCGAACAGCCGCCGCCGACATGTTTACCATTGACTGCACAAATTCAAGCTCTGTTTTTTCGAAGTATCCTCCGATGAGCTTGCTGCCCAGTGCAATAGCGCCGACTTCTTCGCGCTCCTCGCGTATGGGCAATAGCAGATGGATTCCGAGAGACCGCAGAGCAGCAGGCAATGCGTCGCCCGAGGCTACCGCATCCTGTGTCAGCGGCGGCAGTTCAAGGTAGTCGCCCTCTTTGATTTTGGGGATCCCTTTTACCACGACCGCATGCCATTTACGCTCTCCAGAATCGTACAAGAGCGCGATTCCCCGTGTAACCAAGAGCCTGCCCATGGCCGTCAGAAGCAGGTTGCCAAGAAAAGAGTACAGTTCTGAAGAACTGCTCAATGCTTGGCTGGTCTGGAACAGCGCCTGCAGGTCGTATCGCTGTGCCTGCTCAGCCCGAGGGGCTGTCTTCTTCATGCGCCAAGCCTAAAGATCAAAAGACTCACCCGGTTTCAGTACGCGAGTATCAAGACTAACCGCGTTCATAGATGATTGCCAAGCATCGGTATCCGCCTCAATAGGTGGATACGTGTCAAAGTGGACAGGGACTGTAAGATTGGGTTTTAGCATGCGTGCTGCTCTTAATGCTCCCGGAATCCCCATAGTAAATAGGTCACCAATGGGCAGAAATGCCAAATCTATATCATGGTCTTCACCGATCCAGGCCATTTCTGTAAAGGGACATGTGTCACCCGAATTATACACACAAAGTCCTTCGGCGAAGATAAGGTAACCGTTCGGGTTGCCCCCATATGTGCCGTCCGGGAAGGAGGAAGAATGACGTGCATACGTCTGCGTCAATTTCCCCCATTCGAAAGTGCACGACCCTCCCGTATTCATGGGCTGTACGTTTTCATGCCCTTGCTTGTATGCATACTCGGTAATTTCGTGATTTCCGACGATTAGCGCACCAGCTCGCTCCGCGATCGCCAGCGTATCCCCCCAATGATCGAAGTGGGCGTGCGTCAAAATAATGACATCGGGAGACAGGGAATCGGCACTTGTAATTTTCTCTGCTATAGGATTTCCCGTGATGAAAGGGTCAAAGAGCAAGATCTTGTCGTTTGTCTCCACTTGTAGGACGGAGTGTCCAAAGTAGGTGATTTTCATGATTATTTGGTAAGGAGAATTTGTCGTGTCTGGACAGTCCCGTTCAACCCCTGGAGGCGCACGAAATACGTACCACTCGGCAATTCGTTAGCATCCCAGGCTGATTCAAATGTACCAGGTTCATGTTGCCTGTCAACCAGTACCGTAACCAGATGCCCCGTAAGGTCAATTATGGAAAGTCGCAGATGTTGAGATTCTCGAACCTCATAGGTAATTGAAGTGCGAGGGTTGAATGGGTTCGGATAATTCCCAACGATTTCAGCAGGAGGTGGCTCGCTTTGGGGAGCCAGACCAAGTTTGATCGTTCCCACTATCCGTGGAGGTCGGTTTCGTGTCTCTTGAAGCAAGCGATAGAACACGACACGGCTAGGGGCCTCAAGATCCGTGAAGGACCACGGAGTGTTCCGCGACAAACGTTCAATGCGTGTGAGTCTTTCGAACTCCAGACCGTCCTCCGAGCGCTCAATCAAAAACGCCTCCGATGACGGGTCCTCGTCTTCCCAGGTAAGTGATACTCCCTCATCAAAGGCAATCCCGCTAAAGCTGTGAACAAGCGGGCCAAATGTGGGCCCACCTGGAATGCGGTACCGGATAGCATTTCCTTCTCTGAAGGATCCAAAGCTCTCTCTGGATTCAAAATCAAGCGCAAGTGCACTTCCTTGGGGGGACTCCTCTTGCATTGCAGCATGTATCTGCAGCGCAGTTCGGGCCGCGGGCCACAGGCGAAGTTCGTCAAGCTCACCTATGAATTCGATCTCCTGCTCACCGACGCGTCCACCCAGAGCGAGAAGATGTATACCACTTAGATAAATACCGGCGGGATCCAATAATGAGTCAGCTATTGCGCCATCCACATAAAGTTTCGTCCAATCTGTTTCGGCTTCATGAACCAGAGCAACATGGTGCCAGATACCATCAGCCACGGGAAACTCGGTAGCCAGCGTGACGTGGTGCCCAATCGTATTGCGATAATATCTTATGCGTCCCTGAGGATCAACCATGAACTCTATCGGATAGGGACTGTCCGTTGCTCCATCCCAGGTAGATAGAATTACCGCATCTAGGGCAGTCGTCCGGATCCAGAATTCGAGCGTATGGCTGTCCAGTAATGTCTCGAGTAACTGGGACTGGACATGAAGGGCGGCAAAATCCTCTTCAAAGGCCAAGGCATAACCGAAACTGGCACCGGATTTGGAGCGCAGCTCCCCCCGGCGAATATGGGCTTCATCGGGTACATAGGTCGAACCTATCTTTACCGCGGGAGCTATTGAGAACCTAGAATTCCAAAACGTCTCGTCCTCACTGGTCTCTATCTGCAGGATGATATCGTAAGTTCTGCGTAGTGGTTCTGAGGGCTGCAGCAGGTATTGGCCATTGGAAAGGCTAACCACGTCAAGGGGCACATGGCGATGGGCTTGACGTACTCCGGTTGCACCACTTAACCCCCATCCGGGTGGCAATGAGGCTACGAACCCTTCGTCAGCTGAAACACCGCTCCAACTGGCAAATAGATTTATTCGTGTTCCTGGTTCGTACGTAGAGGGATACCATATATCTGGTTCCTGCGCAACGGAGCCGGCTATCTGGACCAGAATCCAGACGGGCAGAAGCAACAATAAGGAACTTGTACGACGAAACATGCCCTCAAGTCCAGAGGCAGGTACCCCGTTTCCCCCACGTAAGTAAGTGCGAGATAGAAAGTTAGGAAGAAAATCACCTTCCTGCCACCCACGGGTTACTCCCAACTGGCGGCGTTCAGAAGTGTGATGTCTGGTATGTTCGACCCGATCTGGTCGTCAGAATCTGGGTCTTGCAACAGATAAATAGCGACACGGCCGGTATCATTCAGGCTGTACCCGAACGCACTGCCTGTGCGGGGAGAGAAAATGAGAGAATCCAACAGGATGCCCATCCCGAAAATGCTGTCTGGGTTGGCAGAAACTACCGAATCGGCCTGGAGCCACATGACCAAGGAATCAAGCGTGCCGGGGAAGTTTCCTTCTGCACGCTCATAGCGAGTCAGCGCGTTTCGAACGTGGGTCATCTGCTGACGCGTCATTTCTGTCAGTGCCTGCTGACGTTCGACGGCAGCCCAAGGCCCCGTGATAGAACGATAAAGCCATATTCCCAGCACCACGATCAGGACAGCCATCAAGGCTTGTATAGCGATCTTAATGTTATTATTGACCATTACTACATACAGCTGTTTAAGGATGCCTAATATAGAGAATTATATACCTAGCTGCACTATAACTCACTATAGCTCGATTGGTTGAGTATGCTGCCACTAAGATAAACAACGAAAACGTATGTATAAACCATCGCCTGTGTATTTCGTTTGAGAAGAGCAAACATTGGATGGATCCTTGACAAGGCTATTGATCAATATCGACCATGTCGCGACATTGCGGAATGCCCGCCGTGAAGCATTTCCCGATCCCGTGGAGGCCGCACGTTTGTGCGAGGCTTCCGGCGCAGACGGCATCGTGTTTCATTTGCGGGAAGATCGTAGACACATACAGGATCATGATGTAGTTGGGCTTAAGCAGGCGGTCCGTGGAAAGCTGGATTTTGAACTCTCTACGGATGAGGAAATGGTTTCGATCTGCTGCGCTACGCGCCCGGATCTGGCTACACTTGTCCCGGAGCGGCGTGAGGAAATCACTACCGAGCATGGGCTCGACGTTATAAGGCATCAGACGATTCTGTCGGGTACGATTGATCGACTGCATAAGTCGGGAATTGGTGAGGTTGCGCTCTTTGTTGACCCGGATCCAGACCAGATACGTGCGGTCCGTGATACGGGTGCATCGGCCATCGAACTGCACACGGGTGATTTTGCAAATGCGGCCGGCGGCGAAGGGCAGCTGTATGAGGTTAAGAAATTAGCACGGGCAGCAGATGTGGGACACGAATGCGGCCTAACAATTCATGCCGGACATGGGCTGGATTACAACAATTACAACCTGTTTGCGCGCTCGGTGCCTCATGTGTGCGAAGTATCCATCGGATTTGCAATCGTTGCGCGCTCGGTTTTTGTGGGTCTGGGTGCTGCTGTGACGGAAATGGCCCAACTGGTTAAAGGCCATAATGTCTCCTGAGGACTTCAGGAGTGGCTACGTCGCTCTGATCGGTAAACCCAATGTGGGTAAGAGTACGTTGCTGAACGCCCTTCTGGGACAAAAACTCTCTATTGTCACCCCAAAAGCACAAACGACGCGTCACCGCATATTGGGGATCCTGACAGAACAAGACTGCCAGATCATTTTTCTGGATACACCGGGGATCATGCGACCGAGCACCAGGCTGGATCAGTCCATGATGCGGAAGGTCAAGGAATCCGTATCAGATGCTGATCTGGTCGTCTTTATGGCTGATGCGCGTGCAGCTGAACCTGATCTCCACAGTCTTGAAAGCATCGTACATCGCCCTGCTATTCTGGCAATCAATAAAATTGATTTGGTGAAGCAGGAGACCGTGCTGCCCATGGTTGAGGCCTACATGGATTTAAGGTCCTTTGAGGCTGTAGTGCCTATCAGTGCACTGAAGGACATCAACCTGACAGCACTGATGCAGGAAATTCGGGAGCGCTTATCACCAGGCCCGGCTTTTTATCCCCCCGGAATGCTCAGTGAGCATCCCGAACGATTCTTTGTGTCTGAGATTATCAGGGAAAAGGTTTTTGAGAAATTCAGACAGGAGGTCCCCTATTCAGTTGCAGTGACGATTGCAAACTTTATCGAACGCCCTGCGCAAAAGGACTTGATTGAAGCTGATATTATTGTGGAGCAACCCAGTCAAAAGGGTATCCTGATTGGTTCAGGAGGCATTGCACTAAAGAGCATCGGGATCGCTGCGCGCCGGGACATAGAGGTTTTTCTGAACCGAAAGGTGTACTTGAAACTGTTTGTCCGCGTGCGAAAAAACTGGCGCAACCGCGAGGCCTTCCTGCGTAGCTTTGGCTATTGACAAACAACACGCAATCCGTCACGTGCGGTTCCTAGGACGGAAGAAGGGATGCCTATAACCCGATGTCTGTCAAAAGCCCGCCTCGTGGGATAGTTGCGCCGAAGCCGACGGAATTGTCCGGCTACGTGATCATGAGACGTACTGAGTAGCGTCCGCATCCGGGTATCATCTGCCCGGATATCATACAGACGTCGGACTAGTCTATCAAGCCAGGTGGAGCTAGGCTCGGGGTCAATTGAAATTGGAGGGGGCAGGTCCTGCTGCAGTATTCGCTCAAAATCCCAGGACTGTTGGATTCTAAAGTAGTCTGTAACCGCTCTGTAGAGCATTACTGTGCCTTGAAGCTTGCCGTCCATCGAATGACCGGCAATATGAGGTGTCCCCAGCGTCACTTTTTGCAGTAACTCCAGGTCAGGAGTAGGTTCGTTTTCCCATACATCGAGAACTGTAGCACCAATTCTGCCGGTATCGAGTACTTCGCTGAGTGCAGTGCTGTCAATTACTGTACCTCTTGACGTGTTGAGGAGCCACACCCCTGGATTCATGGATTGCAGAGCAGACTTCTCAATGAGGTGGTATGTATCTGAGGACCCAGGTACGTGCAGCGTAATAATGTCTGACTCGGCCAGTACGGTTTCCAGGTCTACGAACCCCGAATGGCCGGCACTGGCGAGCGGGGGATCATTTTTCAGGATATGAAGGCCAAAAGCAGATGCTCGCACTGCAAGTCTACTTCCAATATTTCCACAGCCCACGATCCCCAGCGTGAGCCCAGCAAGCGAACACCTCTTAAGAGCACTCAGTTGGATGAGTGCAGCCAGAACATACTCGACAACCGAGTCCGCATTCGATCCCGCTGCATGCGTGAACTGGATACCTCGTTTACGCAAATATGCCTGATCAATGTGATCTAAACCAGCGGTTGCAGAGCCCACAAACCGTACCCTACTCTGCGAGAGCAGGGACTGGTCAACTCGCGTGACACTTCTGACGAGCAGTATATCGGCGTTGGCACAGACCTTGTCAGTTATTGATTCAGCATTCAGTACACATAAACCCCCTATGGAGCCAAAGGCCTGGCCAACGTGCGGAATATTTTCATCTGCAACCGTGAATAACATGTATCTAATTCCGAAATATTACGTACTACGCCGACTTACCGTGTATTCCATACCCGTGTCTCAGCCAGGCATTGGGGTGGTCATTGCGGTTTATTTGCATAGGTAAATGAACATGTATATCACAAAAAAAGCTTTTGGCTGGTGCTCGTTGTTGGTACTTGTAGCGGCGTTATTGCTGCCTGGGAGGACTGTTCTTGCACCGCCTTCCAGTGGAAATGTTTGCGTTTTCGGGGAGTCACCCTCGCCGTTCGCGACGCCTTCGTATGAGGAAACGCGTGCCGCGCTTCTGAATCCTTGGGGCATTAGGCCGGTCCATTCCGGGAATATTGATGAAGGAACTATGTGGTTGGCTCGGGCAATGTTTTCTGAAAGCAAGAGACATGACGAGCAGGAGCTGGTTGGTTGGGTCGTTCGGAACCGAGTAGAATCTGAACATCGCGGGTGCAACTCCTACCGGAGTTGTGTACTGGATCCATTTCAATTCAGTGCTTTCATCGAAAGCCGCCCTTCGGCGAATTTCTACATCGGTTTGGATTTGAGTCCCATTTCATTAAGCATTCCAGGTTGGAAAAGAACCTTAGCACTCGCCTACTACATCCGGCATGCTGATGATCAATTGCGTCCGTTCCCTCGCACCGTTCTTCACTTTTACAGCGAACAATCCCTGCTAGACCCGGAGATTTCTCCTGAATGGGTACAGGATTGGACTCCGATAACACCCGCGCGCAATTTCCAACTGGACGAAGAGCGGTTCCGCTTTTACTCTGGTATCCCGTAGGGGCTCTGTGGACTTCTGGAAGATCAGCAGTATCCCACTTGTCTGTGTGACAATTGTCCGCTGAAGAGGTGTGTCCTCATTGATTCTGGATCGTGGTAGGTTTCGGTATCTCGCTGAGTCTTCTCCGGAGCGGCAGACCCTTTGGGGAGTGTTAATGGGGTCAGTCTGTTTATTCGTCACATTCCTCGTTTGAATCGTGCTCGGTTGCTCCAACGGAGGATCCTCAGATAGTCCATGAGCGCGCAATCTAAACTTATTCAGCCGTGCAATCTAAAGTCTGGCTACTTTGGTGTCCGCGAATATTGTAGCCTGGAATCACTTTTCCCGACGATTGAAGTCTTTTCTGCAAGCGGAGACAATGTTTGGATTGGCTAGTCCTTTCACGAAGAGTCTGTCTCTCTCATCAAATCATGTTTCTCTATCTTAGTCGTTGTGCCGCAGGTGATAGACTTGAACTGTCATTCGAAACGCACCAATAACCGTTACCAGCAGGCCATCAACAAGTGTTGAATGTATAATATTTATGGCGACAATTCGTTTGGAGAACGGTGTTCCACTCACACCAGTCGAAAACTGCAAAATATGCGGAATTATGCAGGGGGTATCCTACTGGAGCAGTAGTGTCATAGTCTTCTATCGATCAGCCAATTCTGCGCTGTGCTTCGGCCCACTCTAGTGCAGGTGAGCTTTTCACGGCAACCCTAATACCTCCTGCGACTGTTTATTCGGTGGCCGTTAGACACCATCCTCGTGAACCCCAGTTCAGCACGAGATAACAATAATGATAACACCCAATCAGTGTCTAGGAAGTATGGTGGTAGCGCTTGCCTTGCTCCTCGGTGCATGCTCCCAGCAATCACCACCTGAAACCGAAACCGTTGATATTGACAGTTCCAGCGTGCAGATCGTAACCAGTACTCCCGCGGGTTCGGAAGCGACATGCACATACAGCGAGGAACCCGTCTTGGTCATCGGCGATAACGAGGAAGACGACAACCAATGGTTCTCTACGATCCGGGGGATGGGGCGTCTGTCAGATGGTTCCGTTGCGGTGGTTGATCGCGCGTCTGCCGAAGTTCGCATTTTCGACGCGTCAGGGCGCCACGTACGATCAATGGGCCAACGCGGAGAAGGCCCCGGTGAATTCACCGATGCATTTATTCTTTGGGTCACGGCGGGCGACACGCTTTGGGTGGGAAACTACTATCCGTGGAGCTACAACGTATTCACGGCCCAAGGCCAATTCGTGCGGAGGATCAGGCTCGAGCCAGTGTACCCAAACCCGTCAAGTGGTGGAGGAGTGCTCGAAAACGGGTACACCGTGAACTCCATCCAGAAAGCTGAGCGCGACCCGGGTTTTGGCGTTCCGGACACGCTGATCGTGGAAATCCACAATCCCGACGGGAAATTTGTCCGCAACCTTGCCCGGATTCCCACCAGAATCTATGGCCAAGTCAGCGAGGCCGGGGTATGGTTGTATCCGCTCTTCGATTCAGGAGCCGAAGTTGACGCGCTGGGGTCTACAATCGTGCTGGCACACGGAAGCAAACCCGAGCTACAGGTTCTGGACGACGAATTCAACTTACGAATGATCATCCGCTGGTCAGAACCGAACCGTAAAGTTACCCGTGCGGACATACGCGCCTATCGCGAGGATTACCGGGAGCGGCGTAATCCTTCGAACTGGAGTCAGTACGATGACGACAGGGTTAGCCGGGAACTTCCGGCGGCTGACGTTTTCCCAGCTATTTCCAGTGTTAGGATCGGTCGTGACGGACGCATCTGGGTCCGCCAATACGACCGGCCCCGGGAAGATCGTGGATGGCTCACCTTTGGTGCTGACGGCAAATTCATTTGTCACATGGCCCAGCTCCCCGGCGATGTTTGGGAATTCGGAGCCGACTATGTGCTCCTGCTCCATGAGTCCGAATTCGGGGCCGAAACCGTTCGGATGCACAGCCTCACATCACCTTCTTAGCCTGCGTGTTAATTTCGGACGAAGCAAGCCCAGCCTTGTCGTAGGCATTCTTCGTGACATAAGCCGGCTTTGGGCAACTGGCACCTTTCTATGCGACAGGACCTCAGAGTAGTTCGTCACATCAATGGTCGAGACGAGAAACATGTCCTCTTCCAGTTACCCGCCGACAAACTAAACGAGCGCGATACCGACCACGAGCTCAAATGAACACTGTGTAGTCTATTCTGCGTTGGAATTCCGGGCGCGGTTTCATGATTTCACAAGGACTGTAGTAACCCTATTCCGCAGGTTCGCGACTGATTTTGGCACGTGGCATCCTTCTAAACCTCGTCAGGGCTTGTTCCAGCAACGTTGAGTTGCATCTGGGAGATTCGCTGATGATCTGGGGAGAAACTCCAATGAATTCCTTTGTCTGTTGTACGTAAGTCCGGTCGGAGGCGTCGAGATTCTCATAAATTAATCTCCCCTGTATTGAATCCAGGACATCGGGGAGGATTTCGACTTATCAGATGTTCACAAACATCTACCTCATTCGATGAGTACTTGATCCGCAATTGGGCCAACTGATCTGCAAACTAGGCCCTTTCTTGCGCGAAGTTTGATAACCTGCCTGGAATGTCTATTGTATAGGCTGGAGGACAGAAATTCGACTAAAATCCAATAGACAGACGTAACATCGCTGTATTGAGCCTCTGCGTATCACCAACAGTTAGGGAAATGAACTCAAGTACCAACTCGTCTTCAACGAATTGAGTTAGTCCGAAGACATACGCAACCTCAGGATACAGACTTATCGGCCCCAAGTTGATAACAAGCCCACCTCCGATCTCCCCCGCGTAAGAAAGTGCTGATAGATCATTGGCGAGTTGCTGGTCAGTATTGACTGGGATCCTGAATACTGGACCAGCAAAGACATACGGACTCACTACCTGCGAGGGAAAGCCTATTCGCAGCAGCAGGTAGAGCTCGACCAGCGAAACTTCAAATTTTTCGCGGATCGATGGGAAATTGGCCTCTAATCCATCAAATAGCTGCCCGGCTGCCATATACCGGCCGCCGCCGCGCAGCGCTGCTGCCGGGCCAAGCGGGACTTCTCCCCACAATCCTACATGCCAGCCGTTCTGGCTCGAAAATTTTGTTTCTAGCTCATTAAGTCTAATTTCACTCAATCGCTGAAAATTCGCTCCGGCACTGACACCAAAGGTCTGGGAAATTGCAGTAGGAGCAACAAGCGCACCTAAGAAAAAAACAACCACAAATTGGCGCATTTTTTTGATCTTATAGAACTGACAGTGCAACCTTGTGCTCACTGTACTGGTTTCCGTTTTCTACAATACAAACTACGTCATGCGCATTGGAATCACTTGTTACCCTGTTTATGGTGGAAGTGGGGTTGTAGCCACCGAATTGGGACGAGCATTGGCAGCTAGAGGTCACGAAATACACTTTATTGCCTACTCCCTACCCTTTCGTCTGAACGAAATCACGGAAAACATCTATTTCCATGAGGTGAGTGTCAGGCACTATCCGCTTTTTGATTTTCCACCGTATGCGCTGTCTCTGACAAGCAAGATGGTGGATGTTGCTAAGTACGAGGAACTGGATTTGCTTCATGTGCACTATGCGATACCGCACGCAACCAGCGCTGTTCTTGCACGCGACATACTCAAAAAGCAGTCAATCTCCCTGCCGGTCGTCACGACCCTGCACGGCACCGATATCACGATAGTGGGGCAAGATGCATCTTATGCGCCTGTGGTAACTTATTCTATCAATGCGTCGGACGGTGTGACGGCTGTGTCCGATTTCCTACGCCAAGAGACTTATGATGCCTTCGGTGTGGAAGCCCCCATTAAGGTGATCCCCAACTTCATTGATACAGAACGCTTCAGCCGACAGGATAAAAAGCATTTTAAGAAAGCGATCTGTCCGGCTGATCAAAAAGTCGTGGTGCATGTATCGAATTTCCGTCGCGTAAAGAATGTCCCCCACGTCATTGAGGTGTTTAACCGGATTCTTCAGGAAGGATTGGCAGTCAGGCTTCTTTTGGTCGGGGATGGCCCGGACCGATCCAATGCGGAGTTGCGTGCACGTAATTTGGGAATTCAGGATGCTGTGCGGTTTCTCGGAAAACAGGACCCGGTTGCAGAGATTCTGTCCATTGCCGATCTCTTTTTGCTTACCAGTGGATCTGAATCATTCGGACTCGCTCCGCTCGAAGCCATGGCCTGTGGTGTCCCTGTCGTATGCAGCGATATTGGTGGTTTACCAGAGCTGATCAAAGGCAGTGAAGCGGGCTATTTATGTCCCGTGGGTGACATAGAGGCCTTCTCCCAGGCCTGCATCAAGGTGCTTGTGAACGATGAGCTTCACGCACAAATGGCCAAACGAGCCAGAGAACATGCTGTCCGCCACTACAATACCTCCGCAATCGTTTCTCAGTACGAAGCCTATTACGAAGAAATTGTTCAGCGTAAGGTCAGGAGTTTTTCACTTCCTGAATAGGCACGACTTGGTCAGGCAATACCGTACTCATCGGGAATACTTGATTATCGACAAGCAGGTCCAATTTTATTGAACCTTTGAGGGGCGGATCCTGTCGTATGTGGCGAAAGTGAATCCTTGATGTGGACGTTCTTTCACGAGCGAGAATTCGGTCCCGATGAGGTGCTCGTAAGGCGGAAAGAAAGTGTCTCCCTCATAGGGGCGATCAATGAGCGTTAGCTCGAGCCGATCTGCTATGGGAATCCCCTCTTCATAAACCCTGGCGCCACCGGCAATAAACACCCGATCGGCATATTCGACTTGCTTTAGCGCAGCCTCCAATGACGCAATTGGTTCAATGGATGGATGGATATTTGCATTGGGGTTGCTTGTCAGTACAAGCATACGCCTGTTCGGCAGCGGCCCACCAAAGTCACGTACGAGCCCCTCACAGGTTAGGCGTCCCATGATCAACGGGAAACCACTCGTCAGTCGCTTAAAACGCCGCATATCTTCGGGGATATGCCATGGGAGGCGCAGATTGCTACCGATACAGCGATTCTCACGTGCCAGTGCGGCAATGACGATCACACGGGAACGTGTTACATGTTCTCCCAATATTCTTCTGGCATGTCTTCCGCCAGACTCAGGGCCCCTTCGGCACCACTGAACAGCGGATCTTCAATGGGTGTGATCGTGAAATGCCCATACTCCTCCAGAGCAGCAGAAAGAGCTTCTGCTAAGCCACGGATTTGGCTTCCGCCACCTGCTAAATAAATACTGTTCCGGATCCGCTCCTGGAGTATCGGTTCGTACGTACTCAGTAGGTCAATTATTGTCTCTGCGATGCCAGGTATCAACGAATCACAGGCCCGGCAAATCTCTTGGGTGATGTCCTGTAGTTGAAATTTACCGGCGATCGGTAGTTTGACCTTAATGGGTTCACTTGCACTGGATACACACGCGTGCTTCTCCTTCAATTCGCGCACCATAGTCTCACTTATAGGTGTATTGACGAAGCGCTCCGACAGTAGCTCGTAAAGTTGCTGATCTATATGATCCCCCGCGGAGCGCATTGAGCGCTGATCCTCATCACTCGGCATCGTACCATGCATCACACAGAAATCAATCGTACCTGCGCCAATGTCAACGATACAAGAGTTATTGAGAGCGCCGAGTCTATATGCCACCGCGAACGGTTCCGACACCAGCATAAGGGTGTCTGTCCATTCCCCCACAGCATTGCGTATTGCAAGCTTATTGGCCCGGAGGGCCTCTGCCGGCACACCTACGGCGGCATATATTTTCTGCCCATCCTCCGGTTCTGCCAACGATATCAAATGCCGAATCAGTTCACGAACAGCCTTTTCATCTCTGGACGTTCCGTCCCTGATTACACCGTGCTCCAACGGGCGAACCAAGTTGACTGAATTCCGATTTTCAATAGCATCCGTTCCAACGAGCACATCACGCTTGAGCAACTTGCGTGCGATAAAATCACGGGGCCAGCCGACATAGCTGTGAATCCACTTACGTTTGCCATTGTCAGCGGCAATGGCACTTCGCGAAGTTCCCAAATCAATTCCGACGCGCAGAATATTGTCGGATGTTTCAGATTGTTGTGACATTTAAACTAATCAGCCGTTATTACAGGACTTTCCTCTGCGGAAAGATACGAGATAATGCCGGATTCAAGCCCGATAGCCAACTGCTCGCGGTAAGCATCCTCCAGCAGGTTTTGTTCTTCTTCGGGCATGGAAATCGCGGTTATTTCAGCAAGTACTGCCGGCACTTTCGTGTACACGAGCACCATAAATGGCCCAGATCTCGTCCCCCAATCACGAATCCTCGGATTAATTTTGCGCATAGTTGACATCATCGCATTCTGAATGTGCGTGGCCAATCGGCGACTGTCTTCATCCCGAACGGCTCGCCCCAGCGACTCAAGACTGTTTCGCCACTGAGCAACACTATAGCCCGAATTGGAATTCTCCCGTAAAGCCAAGGCTTCCGCGCGATCATCTCCGCGCGGGCTATAGTAGTAAGTCTCAATAAAGGCCAGTGTATCAACCGGGACTGAATTTACATGAATTGACACAAATAGGTCTGCCTCGTGATCCCGTGCATCAAGGACCCTTTGCTGCAGGCTCACGCTTACATCCTGCCGTCGTGTGAGAACCACATTATAGCCTCGAGACTTCAGTCTCCTTGCGAGACGCAAAGCAACATCAAGTGTAACAGTTTTTTCACTCAGGCCAACCGGTCCAAGGGCACCGGGATCGTGACCTCCATGCCCCGGATCAAGTACGATCGTGTTCACGCCAAGACCATAAACTCGGGACAAGGGTATGTCTGTTGTGCTCTCGGACGCAACCAGGTCATCCTGGGATGCAAGTATCCGTTGGTCAGGAGATGTTAGTATTTCAACAGAGTTTACCGGTTCAGCTGTGCCGTCTTCTTCTACACCGACGACCATCAAGCCAATCACAATGACCAGAAGTGATATTCCCATAGACCACCATACCGTGGTCTTCCTCTGTTTTGAGACAGGAGGCCCAACAAGTTTTTGATTATCCTCAAAAACACCTTGAAGTAACGCACGACGCTGACTCCCAGGATTACGCGATCTCATAGTTAGTCAATTTTTCGCAACGAAGAATTAAACAGCCACAGGAGCTTTGATGGCCGGATGACACTTATAGTCCCTTAGTACAAAATCATTATACTCATAATCAAGCAATGATGCCGGCTTTCTTAATATATGCAAAGTTGGAAGTGGATACGGGGTCCGCGTCAGTTGCTGCCTTACCTGATCAAGATGATTCAAATAAATGTGTGCATCTCCGATGGTGTAGACCAAATCACCTGGTTCAAGGCCCGCCTGCTCCGCTATAAGATGGGTTAAGAGCGCGTACTGAGCAATATTGAACGGAGCACCTAGAAAAAGGTCATTTGACCGGATATAAAGCTGGCAGGACAGCCGGGCATCGACAACAGAAAGCTGGAAGAACATATGACAGGGAGGAAGTGCCATTCGATCTATTTCTCCTGCATTCCATGCGCTTACGATATGACGTCGACTCCAAGGTCTTCGCTGCAGAGAGTTCATGACAGATGCAATCTGGTCTACTCCAGAAAATGAACGCCACTGCTTGCCATACACAGGACCCAAATCCCCCCATTTATCGGCAAACCCTTCTTCGTCGCGGATGCGTTCTTCAAACTCTTTGAGGCGCAATGACCATTCCTCAGAGTCCGACGGCGGTACCGGGAGCTGATGATGCTCGAGATAATGCTTCAGCGGCCATGCAGTCCAGATTGAGATTCCCTGATCGACGAGCGGTTTGATATTCGTAGAACCAGACAGGAACCAGAGCAGTTCGCACGCCAACCCCCGAAACCAAACACGTTTGGTTGTACAAATAGGGAATCCCTCCTGAAGCGGAAATCGCATCTGATATCCAAAAACACTGACCGTTCCCGTCCCTGTGCGATCACTGCGCTCTCGTCCGTTCGTTATTACATGCTGCAACAAGTCCAAATAGAGATGCATCCGAAGGAGCTATTAGGAATAATCAACTTTCATTGATCAATAATGATCTTTCTTGCAGCCTCGAATCCTGTAAGTCGCTAACAATAATCGCGACCAATTTACAACCGGTTGTATCAATAATGAAGTTCCATAAAATCCTACTGTAATGTGTCCAGCTAACGAGTGTCCCAGATTATAGTGGACAACAATTAACGTCCCTGGCCTCACCTTGACGTCCCCCTTTGACGGTCTTACTAAAAGGAGTTACCGTTCAGCATTTAAACTACTCCAAGCAATTTTGTGAGACAAGAGGACTACAAACCCTGATCAATTATTTCACCTGGCGGTTTTCCACGAATGTCGGCCGAACGCCAAAGTTGCGACCTACGAAAAAGTAAGTTTCGGCATTCACCAAGTTGGAAGGCAATAAACAATTTTAGTGCGTACCACTGGTCTGAGTGAATAATCTCAATCTAATCATGACATTTTAGTTGTCTGAAGAATGGATCCCAACCTGCACCAGAAGCAAGGCATCACACATCTGGAGAAAGTTCTACAATATGCCCCGATGGTTGCCAACGGCAACGAGGCGGTGGTTCATTTGACTAGAGAAGATTGGTATGTGGTCGCTGACACGCTTTTCCAGATGAACACACCGAAAGAGCTTTTACCGAATAGTATCACGGATTTCCGCTTGACAGATGATCATCGGGCTATAGAACTGGACACGGAAAAGCTACAAATCAGGCTTGAAATGTTCTAAGCACTGCGTCATAAGGACAGTAGTGAGGAAATTTCACTGTATTCGTGTGATGATACCGCCCAGATACAATCATCGTTATCCTGTTAGTAGCTTGATAAGTTTTGGATAGGCATGACAAATTCCGAGCCTGTAAATATCCTGCTTGTTGGCACCTTGGACACTAAAGGGGCGGAGTATGCTTATGCACGGGATATTATTCAGTCGAGGGGCCTGAATCCTGTCCTGATGGACGTGGGGGTAATGGGGCGGCCGCAATGCGAGCCGGATATTTCAGCAGGCGAGGTCGCCAGGGCTGGTGGAGAAGATATTTTAGCTCTAAGAGAAAGGGGGAGTCGCAGCTATGCCTTGGATTCGTTGACACGCGGTGCTGTGAACCTGGCGATGGACATGTCCCCTCAATTGGCAGGCGTTTTGGCGCTCGGTGGTTCTGGAGGAACCGCGGTAGGTACGGCCGTCATGCGGGCACTCCCAGTGGGACTCCCAAAAGTGATGGTATCCACTCTCGCTTCCGGTGATGTAGCGCCCTATATGGGCGAGAGTGATATCGCCATGATGTACTCCGTCGCGGATATAGCAGGATTGAATCGGATAAGCAGGGTGATCATCAAGAATGCTGCTGATGCACTTTGTGGTATGGCGTCGCATAAATTGCCAGAGCACGTTGATGAGCGGCCCTTGATTGCGGCGACCATGTTTGGCGTAACCACACCATGTGTCACGCGTTTGCGTGAGCGTCTGGAGAGGTCAGGCTTTGAAGTAGTGGTTTTTCATGCGACGGGCAGTGGCGGTCGGGCAATGGAAAAACTTATTGCAGATGGTTTTTTTGAAGGCATTGCAGATGTTACTACCACTGAGTGGTGCGATGAGATAGTAGGAGGTGTGTTGAGTGCCGGCCCCCAACGACTGGAAGCTGCCATTGCCGCCGGCATACCCCAAGTAGTTTCCTGCGGAGCCCTGGATATGGTTAATTATTGGGCCCTAGAGACTGTCCCCGCGGCATTCAAGGAGCGAACGCTGCATCCTCACAATGCTAACGTAACTCTGATGCGGACCAGCCCGGATGAATGTGCTAAGATTGGAAAGGAAATAGGAACCAGACTCAGCCGCGCGCGGGCTCCGGTGACATTGATGATACCGCTAGGAGGCGTCAGTATGCTGGATACACCAGGAGAGATTTTTTTCGCGCCCGAATCCAATAAAGCGCTTTTTGCATCAATTCATGCGAACTGTTCCTCCTCTGTGACAGTCAAGGAATATGATCTCCATATCAACGACCCCGAGTTTGCAGACGCAATCTCGGACGAACTAATCCACAATCTGCAATGGAAAAAATCGGCAAGTGCACTGTAACCCAACCTGAAAGCGTCCAGACCCTGGCGTTTCCATGGGGAGACATTTGTTTGCTTAGCGAACCGAAGACCTCGGACGCAAATGCGTTGACGTTTGCATCTGTTGAAGTCCAACCGGGTACTGGCCATGAGCGACACAATCACCCCAATGCTGACGAAATCATTTATGTGGTGGAAGGGGAGGCCACGCAAATGCTGGATGATCGAAAACCGATCAGAATCACCCCGGGGACTTGCATCTTTGTTCCGCGTGGCGTTTTTCATGGAACCGAGAACACGGGAAACTCCGTGCTCAAACTGATTGTCGTCTACGTTCCAGGGGGAGAGGAGTCTGTGCTGAGGAACCTTCCGGGTGTAACAATGAGGGATCCGGTTGTATGAGCGTGTTGTCCGAAGACAACTCGGGAATGTGTCTGCGAATCCGGGAGGGGTTGACGGTTATTCTTCTATTGGAAAATTCTAATTGTTGCTAGACTATCTGGCACCCTTGCCAATATTTAACGTGAACCGAGGCAAGGCGAGGCTAGACTTGGGGACTTGTATATTCGAGTTGAGATTGCTTTTTCCATCCAGCTTCTTGGGCAATCGCTTGAAAGTGCGTATTCCGACCAGGTGGGCCGCCTACTCCGAACGCGTTGAGACGGTTTAACGACAAGAGTACAATCTTTTCGTGAAGGGGGGTAATGTTCGCTGAGCAAAATCTCGTTCATTTTGAAACTATGCCCCTGCGAAATGACGAACTCGGTCTGGATCCATCCAACCTACCAACTCAGTGTTGGGATTACTGAATGTTCAAGAGGATGTCTTACTATCCACCAGACATCACTTTTTGTTCAACAATCGCTTTCTTACGGTTGTCTTTCAGGGAATTGCCATTAAGATCTTTCCATTTGGTGGGACCATCAGTGGCCCCACCGCAGCATACGGCTGCAGCCGCTGAGGAGGAATCAAAGTGGTGGTCCCTTGAGAAACAATAGCCACCATCTGCCTTTTGTAATATTTCATCGGCGATGAGTTTTTGACGTAGATTGAAGTAACCCGGTGTGTGCTTTTTCATGCTTGGCCTTTCTTTTGCACGTGCGATTGATCCCTTTAGAACTCTGAAACCTGTATTCTCTTCAAGGCCCTTCGCATCGTAACCCTTTCCCTTGAAAAAGTAGTGATTTCGGTCATTGTCGGATAAATCATCAAGCTCAAAAAACGGAACCCCCAAGAGAGGAAGAAGGGACAGCAACTCACGCAAATAACCCTCTGATACGGCTTTGTCCGCTTCTTTGAAAATGGGTTTTGGCGTAACCTTGTTCAGCAGCTTCGACCGCCCAGATTTCATTGCAAGCTCCAAGAGGCGAGACTCGAGGTACTTCACTTGTGCTTTGTTCAGTGGTGGTCCTTGCGTGGTGAATATGATGACCTGTTGCCAGAAGTCCTTCTCGGTGTAATGGAAATCAAGACGATTCCTGACCTGTTCAGACTCACCTACATACAGCACAGGTAACGAGCCTTCATCGTGGCCAATCAATATGTACACACCACTGGCAAGAAACTCATCTCGCTCCCTGGCCTGTTTGTATCTACCTCTTGGACATACGATACCGAGACCTATCCAGTTTGACTTCTCAATCAAGCGCAATCCTTGTGGATTCCCATCTACCACGAATATTTCAATCTTGAAGCCAAGTTTGTCCATCAAACTTCCGTTGATCTAAACTGGGGTAAGTTCAGATATGGGTACGACGGAGGATCATCGCCTCATACGATTTACCGCCCGCTGCACATTTCTTACAGCACGTGAGCCCTATGCCCTCTTACCACGCGATGCCATAATCATCGCCATGATCGCTTGCACCGCCCCATATCGTGCCGTGCTTGCGGTCGAACTCAATAGCGGTGATCGGCCCACTAGTGCGCGAGCTAAAGGTTAATGTATAGTTCATGTCGCGAAGCTCCCGTCGCACCCAGTCAGGTACTCCGTTATGCAGCAGAAGACGTCCAGGACGAATCTCGTGTTCACCAAAGGATCCCCGCATCTGGAAGCTATTGATGTTGGCGGCTTCCACAGCCTCTTGGACATTCATACCGAACTCAACAATATTCAGGAAAAACTGGAGTAGGTTCTGGTCTTGGCTGTCCCCGCCCTGAACCGCAAACGAGAGATAGGGGAGTCCATCTTTCAGCGCCATTCCTGGCGTGAGCGTCGCGCGCGGGCGCTTGCCCGGCTCAGGCAGGTTGTATGGATTTTCCGCAGGATCCAGGACAAAGCTTTGCATGCGCTGACTTAGACCAATTCCCGTTTCGCCTGCGATAACAGCGGGAATCCAGCCACCACTCGGCGTGATGGACACCACCCAGCCTTCTGCATCCGCAGCCTGAATGGAAGTCGTTCCGGCGTAGAAGTCTGATTCATAAGAAACATCACTGCCATATCCATCCTCCGTATTTGCTGACCATTCGTCCAGGTAGTTTAGATAGGGGTTCTCTTCGCCTTGAAATGGATATGGATCCCCGGGTCTAACCTTGGGATCGTTCGCTTCCCAGTTGATTGTTTCCAGACGAGCCTTGGCATAGGCCTTAGACAATAGGCCTTCCATTGGCTCTGAAGGAGGGAAATAGGGATCGCCGTAATAGAAATCCCGGTCGGCAAATACCATGTTCATGACCTGATACAGAAGATGAATGTATCGGGTACTGTTGTAGCCCATTCCTTGCAGGTCCACGTTTTCGAGCATGTTGAGTGCCTGAAGCATGACCGGGCCCTGTACCCAGGAAGTGAGCTTGTAGACATGGATTCCTTTATAATCTGTCACATCCGGTTCTTCAATGTAAACCTGCCAACGATCCAGATCTTCCATTGTGATCAACCCGCCCTGTTCCTGAGTTCCACGTACCAGCTCCTCGGCGATATCGCCCCTGTAGAAACGGTCATAGGCAGCATATATCGCTTCCTTTCGTGATTTTCCTGCTTCAAGCGCAGTGGACTCTGCTTCGACAAGCTTTCGCAGCGTTTCGGCCAGATCGGATTGGACGAATATCTGCCCCTCTCTTGGTGCCTTATTTAAATCCTCCCTGTTCGGTAAGTAAACCGCTTCAGAATAGGGCCATTCAACAATGCGTTCGGCATGGCTTTCAATAGAACGTGCAGCTGATCGTTCGATCGGGTATCCCTCAGCCATCTGTATACTAGGTTCAAGGACATCCTTCAAGCTCAAGGTCCCGTACTCGGCGAGCATAACCATTAATCCGCCTGGCGTACCAGGCGTGACAGCTGCCAGTGGGCCATATTCTGGGGGATAATTAAGCTCCTGATCCTTAAAGAATTCGGTTGTGGCACCCGTTGGTGCTACTCCCAAGGCATTTATGCCGAGCACCTTTTTCTGATTGGGATCATATATAAGCGCCTGCGTTTCTCCACCCCAGCTCAGCACATCCCACATTGTACTGGTTGCGCCCAGCATAGCACAAGCCGCATCAACGGCATTACCTCCTTTTGCGAACATCATAGCCCCAGCAGTAGCTCCTATAGGCTTTCCAGTAATGGCCACCCAGTGACGGCCATGCAAAACAGGTTTGGCCGTGCGCTGTGCTTGAACGGGTACAGCGATAGTACAGCATAGAACGAGTAATGGGATACTATATGCGCGCATGTGGATTGGAAATATGAGACAAAAAAATCTACGCTAAAACAAAACTACCGACAAACTTGGAGACGAAAATAGCTGGCTTATCAACACGTAACCGGCCCCACACAGACTCAGGAAGATTCCTTACTGTTTAAGTATGTGATGCTAGTTATGTTTGCAAGCCGAATTGTCTGCCAGCTTTACTCTATACCAATATACTTATCCGTCCCCACTCTGATGAAGTAGTCTAGCGAGAACAAAAACCGCCTGGATCCCCGATCAAAAGTTCGGTTGGACAATCCGTCAGATCAACGAGGCTAGAGTTTGCGCCGCGATGATTCAGACTGGGACAGGTTGGGTAAAACATGTCCCATTCGGTCACGTTTTGTGCGGAGGTAATTCGCATTTTCCTCATTGGCAGGAATTTCTATCGGCACACAGTCAGCAATTTCCAGCCCGTATCCGTCCAATCCAACACGCTTGGTTGGGTTGTTGGTCATTAGCTTTAACTTCCTTATGCCTAGATTGCGAAGAATCTGGCAACCGATGCCGTAATCCCGGTGATCCATGTCAAAACCCAGCGCCTTATTGGCTTCGACTGTATCCAACCCCTGCTGATCCTGCAATTCGTAGGCAAGCAGTTTATTCAGGAGACCGATTCCGCGTCCTTCCTGCTTCATATAAAGCACTACACCTTTACCCTCGGCCGCTACGTTTCGAATCGCAGCATGCAGTTGATCCCCACAATCGCATCGAATAGATCCGAACAGATCGCCGGTTACACACTGTGAGTGCACTCGAGTCAGAACAGGTTCATCTTCCGTCCACGAGCCCATCAGCAGAGCTAGGTGGATGTCTCCGTTTGATGTATCCTCGAAAGCTATCAGGTTAAAAGTACCATACCGCGTAGGAAGCCGAACAGATGCTGCACGACGAATCAGGGAACGTCGCTCCATGCGGAAGGCCACCAGATCACTGACGGAAATGATTCGCATGTTGTGCTCGTCGGCAATGCGCAACAACTCTGGGGTTCGCGCCATCGTTCCGTCCGAGTTCATAATCTCAACAAGTACTCCCACAGGCGGCATACCAGCGAGCCGTACTAGATCAACTGTTGCTTCCGTATGCCCCGTTCTGCGCAGAACTCCACCGTCGCGGGCTATTAATGGAAACACATGTCCTGGCCGTGCAAAATCAGTCGCCGTTGACTTGGGATCCGCAAGTGCCCGAATAGTCGCTGCCCGATCAGCTGCGCTAATGCCCGTGGATGTTCCGTGAGAATAGTCCACCGACACAGTAAAGGGGGTACTGTAGAGGCTGGTGTTTTCTTCCACCATTAACTCGAGATCAAGCTCGGACGCACGCTTCGCATCCATGGGGGTACAGATAAGTCCACGCCCCTCCCTGGCCATGAAATTCACGAGCTCAGGGGTAACGGTGGCAGCAGCCCCTACGAAATCTCCTTCATTTTCGCGGTCTTCGTCATCAACCACGATCACTAAGCGGCCGGCACGGATATCCGCAATAGCAGACTCAATCGAGTCGAAGGCACTTGTACCCGGAGACCCCATCAGGAATCGCTCAGGTTTTTACCGAGGCTAGGGAATTCTTTTCGACACGAAGCTTGACCCCCCCATCTACGTCCAACAAAACGCTGCTTTCGTCTACTTGATGAACCTTTGCGTGGATTCCACCAGCGGTTACAACTTTGTCTCCTCTTTTAACAGCTTCAATCATCGCCTTGCGTTTTTTCTCCCGCTTCTGCTGGGGCCTAATAATGAAGAGGTAGAAGACGAGGAAGATGAGAAGAAGCGGCAGGAACATCGAGAGACCTCCAAAGGGAGAAGCGCTTGACGATTCTTGGAGGATGACTGCGATTGGCCAGTACATGGATAACATTGGAATCAAGGAGTTATAATAAAGAAGGGTAAGCTACCCGCATCGCGTCGCTTCGACCTCTTACCGCTGCTGCCTTCCGGCCCTGACGGGGTTCAGAGGGAGCTGACCGTGCGGGACTCACCCTTCGGGCCGGTTTACCATCCATACCTATGACGGTTCCTGCGTTGTCAAACCTGCTCGAGCGCATCTACGTTAATGGATACATGAAGGTTGGACGTAGACGACGGTGCCATTTTAATCACCATGCGCACGTCCTCGTGTAGATTACGGTATGTTTTAGGAGCCTTGACAAGCAGAAAATAGCGATACTGATGTTCAACGCGCTCAATGTACGGCTGCTCAGGCCCCAGTACAGATACGGTGGAAGGTAATTGATCAAGGAGCAATTCCTGCCATTTTTGCGCCAGACGTCCAACCTTCCTCTTGGGTGTACCTCGCACCTGAACGCCCATGATGCGCCCAAACGGTGGATAACCCAGTGTCGCCCGCTCCTTCATTAGCGTTTGAGCATAGCTGTCAAAGTCGTGTTTCTTCAGCGACGAAAAAATTGGATGTTTCGGGCGCCGCGTCTGTAACAGAACCTCTCCGGGCAAATCAGCTCTCCCCGCCCTTCCAGCAACCTGCATCAGTAATTGAAATGTACGCTCCTCGCTCCGAAAATCTGGAAGGCGAAGCCCGACATCACAGTTGATCACACCAACCAACGTTACGCGACCAAAGTCCAGGCCCTTGGCAACCATTTGGGTACCAATAAGAATGTCTGCCTGGTAATCCGCAAAAGCATTCAGAATTTCGTGATGAGCATTCTTGGTCTGTGTACTGTCACGATCCATACGCAGGATCCGGGCACCCTTGAAAAGTTCGCTGAGATCTTGGAAAACACGCTGTGTACCACTTCCCAGTGGAGCAAAGGCCGATGCACCGCAATTAGGACAACTAACCGGTGGATTACGTACGAATCCACAGTAGTGGCATTTCAACTGCTCCCTTACCTGATGGTAGGTCATGGATACACTGCAGGCTATGCATCGAGGCACAAACCCACAGTTCTGACACTCGAAAATTGGTGCGAACCCACGACGATTTTGTAGTAAAATTACCTGCTCTTTGCGCTCCAGACGAGATCCAATGGCCTGGATAAGGGGCGTTGATAAAGCGCCGTGCAGATTGTTTTTATAGCGCTCCTCACAGAGGTCAATTATCTTAATGCTCGGAAGAGCTGCTGCGGAGCGGCCTTGGGTAGGTACGCGATCCGGCATAGTCAGAAGTGTGTACTTGCCCTGCGCAACATTGGCCAGGCTTTCCAGAGACGGAGTTGCAGAGCCAAGTATACAGACGGACTGACGCATTCTTGCACGAATGACGGCGACATCTCTGGCGTGGTAACGTGGAGCAGGAACCATTTGCTTGTAGGATCCATCGTGTTCTTCATCCACTATGATCAGGCCAAGGTTCTGTATCGGCGCCAATATCGCGGACCGGGGACCGATCACGATACGGTAGTGGTCAGCACGAATCTGCTCCCAGACGTCGTATCGTTCACCGGGAGCCATGCGGGAATGCAAGACCGCAACGGTATCTCCAAAGCGACTACGGAAGCGTTGCACGGTTTGTGGAGTAAGTGAGATTTCGGGCACAAGTACGATAGCAGTCTGCTTGAGGGCAAACGTTTTTTCGAGTGCCGCCAGATACACTTCAGTCTTTCCACTCCCTGTCACACCGTGCAGAACATATGTACGATACTCTTGTGTCTCAATAGCTTCGTGCAGCACCTTTACGGCCTTGGCCTGGGATTTATGAAATGCTGGTGCTTTACTGGGGGAGATGTCCGTAGGCCGCATCCATTCCGGGATCCTGAACACCCTCTTTTCAATAATCGAAAAGATTGCCCGCTGTTCAAATGTTTTGATGGTCTGGAGACCAGCACTACAGTTTCGTCGTATATCAGCCAATAGTGGTTCTACATCCCCGGATTCCACACAGTGAATCAATTCCTCAATTACGGCTTTTTGCTTCGTACCGTGGAGTTGGGGGAGCAGGTCGCGCAGTGCAGTAGCCGTCCTGAATGCAGGGGCGAGCGATATGAATCTGTCCATCTTTGCTCGCACCTTGGGACCCTCAAGTTCAACTTTGCGCTGTAGAGCTCCCTGTTTTTCAGCTTTTGTAAACTCCTCGTCAGAGATTCGGAGGCCGACCCGTTTAAGTCGAGAGGGGGTTGCCTCGCGATATTTCACCATATGCTCATAGAGGAGGGGAGAAATGTTCGCCCAGGCCGCAGGCGATTCGGAGTCCAGATAATAGACTACCTTTTCCTTCGTCTGCATGCCCGCCGGAAGCGCCGCCTGGAGAGCTTCCCCCCACGCACACAAATAGTAGCGGGCTATCCAACGCGTAAGTTCAAGCAATTCAGTGTTCACGACCGGTCCGTCACTGACAACAGCCCTGACCCTTCTGAGGATTACTTCCGGACGGACTTTCACATCCAGTTCAGTCACGATTGCCGTATAAACACGTGCGCGCACCGGAACCAACACCAAAGAGCCTATGCCTACCGACGCTTCAAGTGCCCCCGGCAGTTCGTAGGTATACTCCTTAACTACGGGGATTGGTAGGGCAACACGAACCGTGCGCAACATTGGTGCGCTATTTCTGGGAGGAACCTTTATTCGGGTCGAAAAGCATACCAGTGCAGAGGCACATTTTGCGCTTCATGCGCTCAAGGACATCGTAATTTGGACAGCTTTGGCAGCCCCGCCAGAACTCGTCATCACTGGTGAGTTCGCTGAATGTCACCGGCTCATAGCCCAGATCCGAGTTGATCTTCATGACCGCAAGACTGGTCGTGATGCCAAACAGCTTGGCTTCGGGATAAAGCGTCCTTGAAAGTTCAAAGGCCTTACGTTTGATCCGACGGGCAAGTCCTTTTTTTCGGAACTTTGGGGACACGATCAGACCTGAGTTGACCGCATATTTGCCGTGGTCCCAAGTTTCAATGTAGCAAAAACCGGCCACCTCGTTTTCCCCAAGTGCAATTACTGCCTTGCCTTCTGCCATTTTTTCCCGAATATATTCGGGGGCCCGCCTGGCAATACCGGTGCCGCGCTGCGCCGCAGCCTCTTTTATCAGAAGGCATATCTCCTGGGCAAACCGAAAATGTTCGGGCGTAGCAATGTAAATTTCGACTGACGCCGAACTATCTACAACGCGAAGTTCTATGGGGAGGTTGCTAATCACTGGTTTAGCCGAATCATTAGCCGGCCGTGTAAGCGTAAAACATGTATGTGTTCCATGTGAACGCAAAAGATTTTTGATGCGTTCATACACACATTCAACTCACTAAATTGGTTTTTGATGGAAGAGTGTCCTTCATGTGCCATTGAGGTGGCACGTAAACTGGAGGCTTGTCCCTATTGCGGCTATGAATTCCCGCGGCAAAGTGGCAGGCGCACACTCATGGCTTGGGTCATGGCAATTCTTCTTGCCTGGCCTCTTTTTGAAGTCATAAAATTGATTTTTTGATAACATATGCGACACGAAATCTTTGAAACTCGTATGGCGACTTCTAGCATCAATGTACTTTGCAGAATCGCTGCACATCTAAGAGGCCCCTATCGTGGAAAAATATCGGACACGGCCATCCAAAATAAGTTTGGCCCGTATATCACTGATCGTCGCGAATCGAGCAGGAAAAACTCAAACCGCCCGACGTTCATGTGAACAAAATATCCATACGGAAAAGCTCAAAGATATTTCCCGTTTTTCTAGATAAATTTGCAGACAGCATCCGGGAGTCGGTTGTAACACTTATGGTCAATGTGATTGTTCGATGAAAAACAGAACTACGTGACATGTCAATGGTGCAGACTATATATCAGGCGGATGAGTATCTGAATTCAATGCACGTTGCACCGATAATTTTGATTGAAAAACACGACATTTATGCAGGCTTGGAAATAATCACAATGACTTTTTGAGTATGGACTTTAAGGTCGACTATTGAGTCGATCATCAAAAGAACCTGGGGGTATGGCAACCGAAGAAGATTGGGCACAACGATTCACTGACACATACCCGCATTTTGACACAATGAAACTGCAATACCATCGCACGACTACTAGATGTCGTGGCAATACTGATCGTGACTAGGGCCTTTTTCGAAGCCGAAAAGGAATACCAATGGATCAATCATGGAAATGCACAACACGAAAGTATCTTGGCGATTATAAAGTATTCAAGGTGCGCCAGGACAACTGCGTGTCACCTCGAACCGGGCGGACGCACAGGTTTTTCGTGTTGGACACACCTGACTGGGTTACAATTGTCCCTGTAACTACCAGTGGTGAGCTGATTTGCATTAAGCAATGGCGACCGGGTACGGGGACCGTTGAACTGGAGTTACCAGGGGGTATCGTAGATCCGGGTGAGCTGCCCCTGGAAGCTGCAAGACGTGAACTCCGAGAAGAAACGGGTTACGCGTCAGAAACCCTTGATCCAATAGGCTCGATGGCTCCCAATCCCGCGATCACGACGAATCGCTGTCATTTCTTTCTGGCCAGAGATGCAACCCCAACAGGCGAACAAAAGCTGGATCCGGGGGAAGATATTATCATTGATCTGGTTGATATGCGTGAGGTGCCAAAACTCATCACTGCCGGAATACTTCGACACGGCATCATCATTGCCGCACTTTATCACTACGACCTATACTTGAAAAGTGGAAAAACAGGAAAATAAGGCGGAGCAATCCACAAGGAGTTTTCGTCGTGAGTTTCTTCACGAAATTCTGTTTGAGGATCGAACTCCACTGGGGAGGCGGAGCGACATCGTTCTTTTTGCTCTTATCGTGACAAGCGTCATAGCTGTCATGCTCGAGAGCATTGATACGGTGCGGTATCGCTACCAGGATTTTCTGATCGGTCTCGAATGGATGTTCACGGTGATCTTCACGGTGGAGTATGTGCTTCGACTATACAGCGCCAAGGATCCCGGAAAATATGCCCGCAGCTTTTTCGGTGTCGTTGATCTAATCGCGGTGATCCCGACTTATTTAAGCCTTCTTCTCCCCGGAGCACAGGCGTTAATCGTGATCAGAATTTTGCGCTTGATGCGTGTCTTTCGTGTACTGAAACTGGTTCAGTACAGCAGGGCTGGAGTTCATTTGCTTTTTCTGCTCCAGGACAGCTGGAGACGGATTTGGGTGTTTGTGCTAGCGCTGGCGCTTCTGGTGACGACCATTGGCGCCGTGCTTTATTTGATTGAAGGTCCAGAAAATGGTTTTACCAGTATTCCCCAAAGTATGTACTGGGCAGTTGTTACCCTAACAACTGTCGGATATGGGGATATCTCCCCGCAAACGTCGGTGGGAAAGTTTTTCGCAGCTTTGGTGATGATAATAGGTTATGCGATCATCGTCATGTCGATCAGCATGGCTGGTCGACATATTAAGCGAACGCCACCATGCGTGCGCTGCCGGGAAACGAGACTGGAGAAAGGTGCAGCTTTTTGCAAGTACTGCGGACACGAATTCCACCAGCACTAAAGCACCACTTCTTTCGCGGGCTCGCGCATATTATAGCTGGAGGACATCACTCGGCCGTAAGCGCCTGCCATAGCAATGAGCAGAACATCTCCCTCGATGGTTTCCGGGAGTCTGCGGGAGCGTCCGATAATATCGCCGGTCTCGCATATGGGGCCAACAATGTCAGCTGTAATGGCTGGGGGCGCGTCAAGCCTCGTCAAGTTAACTATCCGATGGTAGGATCCGTAAAGTGCGGGTCTGATCAACGAATTCATACCCGTATTCACGCCTATATACCATGCCGGACCTTTTCGTTTGACCTGTGTGACCCGTGCTAGGAGCACCCCAGATTCTGCAACGAGGTACCTGCCTGGTTCAATCCAGAGTTCAAATTGAGGATAGGTTTCCCGGAATCGTAACAGACTTTCCTCCAAGGCGACAAGATCCAATGGTGTGGCACCCGGCTTTTCCGGCACACCGAGGCCCCCACCCACATTCAAGTAGGTAACCTCAGGAAATGCCTCTGCGAACGAAGCAAGTGCGTACGCAGTTGTGCTCCAGGTTTCCGGTGTCAGAATACCGCTGCCGATATGTGCGTGCAATCCAACAACCTGGATGTTGTGCGCGTCTGTGATCCGCTGAACATCCGATAGATCGTCCGGCGCGATCCCAAATTTCGATGTGAATCCAGCAGTGCGTACATGCCGATGATGACCACGACCATGCCCTGGATCAATGCGCAACGTGACAGCACGGTGTGCAAAGACATCGGGCCAAAGCTCCAAGGCCCGTATGTTGCCCACTGTCACATGGGCTGCAAGCTCGTAACCCAAAACAAATTCCTCTTTTGCCACAAAGTTGGGCGTAAACAGGATGCGGTCGCGGTCAATGTCGGGAAACAGCTTCCGAACATAGTGAAGCTCACCTGGAGACACACACTCAAAGCCGATCCCGCGCTCACATATAGCCTGCAGCACCTGCAGATTCCAGCAGGCTTTCATCGCATAGAAGCAACGGTCAGCACCCTTAAGCTCCTGTATACGGGTTATAGTGTCGTGCAGGTTGTCCAGATTATAAGCGTAGCACGGCACGGATGTAGATGCCGCTTCGAGCAATTGCGCGCGTAAGGTTTTCCACCACGGCGTAGCTATGGCAGCATCTGGAGTCTCAAACAATTCGCGATACGTGGAACCAAATAGATCATCCGGCCCAATCTGGCCAAAAATCTGGCTGTGGAGCTTGGTCGTCAGACGCTGCGCGTGTTCATCGCCTACCACAAAAGTAAAGTTCAGATCGCTGGCGGCCTGCGTTACCAAGTACAGTTTTTGTTCGTCCAGGACCTCAAGCGCAGGCCCAAGTTCGTGCAGTACGCTCCGGATGTTTCGTCCCACTAGACTAACTGCGGCGCATCCACTGATACGTTCTGCGCGGCAAAAGCTGTTGAGATTATCAAGAAGAGCGTCAATGGTAGATTCTTCAAGCGGTAATCCATATACCGGATCAATCGAAATCGTAACATTGGTTTCTGAAGTGGCTACCATCCCTATGGAAAGGCTCTGCCGCTCAAATGCGCTGCATACCTTTGCAAGAAATCCTACCGAATGCCACATACGTGGTGTTTCGACGGCAATCAGCGTCAGGTCTGTGCGCGCAGCAATTGCTTTCACTTGTGCACCATAACTCTGGACACCTGAACCAATTATGGTTCCTTCAAGATCAGGGTTGGCTGTCGAGCGAACATGGAGAGGGATTTTCCGTGCACGCAATGGGTCAATACAGCGTGGATGCAGCACTTCGGCACCAGAGCTGGCCAGTTCCTGCGCCTCGTCGTACTCAAGTTGCTTGAGTAGACGCGCACCGGGCACATGACTCGGGTCGGCAGTAAACATTCCGGGCACATCGGTCCAGATTTCCAAGCGCACGGCGTCTAGTTTGCCGGCAAGATAGGATGCCGAAGTATCGGATCCACCCCAGCCCAGCAGCACTGTTCTGCCGCGGGCGTCACTGGCAATAAAACCTTGCGTGATGAAAACATCCCCGTCAATCTGCTGAAGTTCAGGATCGGGTGTGTAGTCACATTGTGCCGATAGAAACTCTTCGTGCGGCAGAATACTTGCGAAGGATTCCGACGTGAGAATCTGGCGCGCATCCACCCAGTCAGTATGAATCCCCTGATCCTTGAGGAATGCCGCTCCGAGCGTTGTGCTCATGAGTTCGCCTATGGATAGGATCCGAGCGTGCAAAGCTGGTCCGACATCACGAGTCAGAGAGATGCCATAGGCGAGACGTTCGAGCTCTTGGAAAAACTCATTCAACAGTTCCCGACCATCAACACCGAGTTCTTCGGCAAGGGCGCTATGCCGATCACGAATAACTTTCAGGGCTCTTTCGTGTTGGCCCTGCAGTGCCGCTTCAATGAGCTCTTCAAGGGCTCGAGATATTCCAGAGACCGCCGAGCACACCAGGCATACGCGTTCGTTACCTGCTCTGCGTGTTTGGATGATACCCGCGATCGTGTCCCAGCATTCTCGTGAAGAGACACTCGTTCCTCCAAATTTTAGTACTACCCAGGGATCCATAGTCGTTCGCCCGGTTTAGTGAATGCGACTCACCTGATCAACGCAGTTGACATAGATTCCGCAGCGGGCAATATCATAAATGGCATGCCTCAGCATGTTTTTGCCGCTGCTTTCCAGACATATTCAACGTTCGCTGGCCCGAACTGTGCAAATCTCCGCAATTGCAGATCACGAAATTCAAACTTCAGGTTTAACCGAGGGCGGCATCGGCTGGTTTACTTAATCAAAAAAATGAATCCGTCCACTTGAGGGCCACAAGTTAATGGTTAACGCGAATTCGAATAAACCACGGGTATTGGAAGAGTCTTCAACCCTTCATTGATCTGCAAAACCACGCCTGCGAAGCCCAGCCAGGTCAATCCACCAAGAATAACTTTCTCTACGGATGTGCTTTCGGTATCACCATATCCAGTCAGTGCTGTTCTTTACACTTCAATCTAATCTTCGGATACAGTCGGTGGCAATGGCGGCATTCGGTTTAGTACACCCTGTAGCTTGCTCTTCGCTGCGCGGGCATGTTCATCCAATCTGGTATCCTCCAAGGCTATTGATTCGTCGGGATCCTCGGACCAGTTGACGAACCTGCCGTCTCCGTAAAGTTTCCAAGTGCGGTCCTGGGCCCATCGCGCAGGCGAAAATCGCCCCCATCGTGGATCATAATGACAGTATATCCACTCGCGTGTGCTATCGGCCTGCCCGATCAGTTGACCATAAAAACTCAGTCCATCTGCGGTAAAATCATCGGGAACAGTACTGCCTGCTGCTTCAAGCATGGTCGGTAGAAAATCTGTAAAGTCCACCAAGGCATCATTGATTGCACCCCGTTCAATGGTACCCGGCCAATATGCGACTAACGGCACATGAGTTCCGGCCGCTACAGGAAAGGCTTTTCTTCCCCGAATCAGGCCTGTTTCGTGCTGCGAGGTCACACTCCGATGCGTTCCATTGTCCGTCGTAAACAGCACCAACGTCCGACGGTCAAGCCCCAGCTCACGCAGCTTGCCCGTTATACGACCAACCAGTTTGTCCACATAATTTACCATGGAACCAAAATACACTGAATTGCTGCGCGCCCCAGGGACATCAAGGCTATCAAAGTCGGGATGACTCGGCGGTGGCAAAAACGGATCATGCGGCAAGGCCATTGGGAAATACAAGAAAAACGGTTCATTCTGGTGTCGCTCAAAAAAGTCCTCAATGTAGTCTGTATACAGATCCGGTCCATAAGCATCGGGAAATACTTCAGGTTCCTGCCCGGCGTAATGTACTGTGGGTGATTTGTAACGACTGCCACGCTCCATGTACTGCCAAAGTGCAAACTCTTCAAATCCTGCTTCCTCCGGGGTTGAGCCGCCGCGTCCGGCCAGCCCCCGCTGCCGCGCATCACCATACAGCTGCCACTTGCCCGCAATCCCTGTTGTGTAACCGACATCGTGCAATAAGTGGGCAAACGTCCTTTCAGCCGGGTCGAGTAAACCAAATCCAATATAGTTGCGGAAGTTGTACTTGCCTGTCATCAACTGCACCCTTGTAGGGGTGCACAAGG
Source organism: Rhodothermales bacterium (assembly GCA_965219915.1). Taxonomy (GTDB): domain Bacteria; phylum Bacteroidota; class Rhodothermia; order Rhodothermales; family Bin80; genus Bin80. The sequence continues at coordinate 252,339 of OZ244794.1, forward strand.
GCGTGGAGAAAGCTTGGGTGAAACGCATGCCATGTTGGGCGAGTGAATCCAAATGCGGCGTATCGTAGCTCAATCCGCCGTTAACCCCCAACGTCTCGTAACCCATATCGTCTGCCATGATTAGCACGATATTGGGTGGAGGCTCAGGCGCGCAAGCCGCAACGAGCAACAGTAAAAACGGTAGACAATTTTTCATCTGAATGAGACCAACGGGTTATTCGCTTCTCCAATGAACCAGAATGTCCCTGAATATACCACCGCTTACACAAGGGCATGGTCGGTGATCATTCTCAAACCTATGTGTTGGAAACGCTGATACAATCCGACCTTGATCTCTCCCCTTGAGGTTTGGTGTTCATATATTTGATTCTGGTCTTGAATCTATAGTTTCTTAGTCCAAATCACAGAATTGGATCCAAACATGAATCAATCCTGCATTTTCTCTGCAACGGGAACACTGGGAGTCACCGGTGCCGATCAGAACTCAACCTTACGTTACCGAGCACTTGAGTCAGCATCAGAGAATACAGGAATATGAGCCATAGAACCAAATCGTTCTTCTTGAACTTTGCTATAATCATCTCTGGACGCATGCCGGGAACGAATGTATCATCTGCCGCCGGAGGTTAGACTTTTCGACTGGCCGCCAGTCCCCATTCAATCACGATCCATGCAGCACATGGCCTCAATCGATACAAAAATCTTCCGCCCGCTGACAAGATGTGCACTACTAGTCCACGGATATGATTCCCAATTCCTAGATTGGGCTGTCCCCGCCTTTGATTCTATGGTGACCAAGTGATTTCTGCATTCCAGGAACTTGCTTCTGAGCTTCGTAGAGACCTCTTCTCATCGAAGATAATTCCTGCCCTTTCGGCCGGAATGACCTCCGGCTTGGGGCTGGTCGTTGCACAACTGGCTTTCGGGAGCCTCATTTTCTTTGGTGCTTTGGAAGCCTACTCTTCCCAAGGCATTGGGCTGATTCTATTTGGGAATTTCGCCGCCTGCTTGGTCATGGCATTGACGAGCAGCTATCGCGGCACGATTGGCGGCTTGTCTCCGGCGCTGATAGTAATCATGGCCACAATCGTGTCTTCAATTGAAGCAAGTGAGGAGGCACTGTTCGTCACTGCAGCCAGTGCACTTATCATTGGCGCAGTTTTCACAGGGCTTTGCTGTTTCATGATCGGGCATTTTCGTTTGGCTAGGCTGATGCGATTTATTCCATATCCTGTCGCTGCGGGATTCCTGTCTGGTATCGGAGGAGCTGTGTGCCTAGCTGGATTATCCCTGATGGGAGTTCAGAACCAGTGGTGGGTAGACGCCATAAATCTTGATTCCCCCAAATTCTGGATTTTATTTCCTGGAGTTATTTATGGGATCCTGCTTTACTACGCAATTAAGCGATGGGGTCATGCCTTGATTTTACCCGTGAGCACCGCAATTTTAGTGGGTGCATACCATATTGTCCTTGGCACTCTTGGCATTACCGGCGTCGAAGCGAGAGCGGTTGACCTTTTGCTCACCAGTACAGCGGACGGTCAACTGTGGCCTTCGATTCTTCCGGCCGATATCGTACGTGTGGAATGGGGCGCCATCTTCGCTCAGACTCCCAACCTCCTCGCACTTACCTTGATCGCCTTTATCAGTATCATCCTGAATATCGCGGGGCTTGAGCTTGCAGTCAATCAGGAGATGGACTGGAACAAAGAATTCAAATCCACGGGCTATGCCAGCATATTTGCAGGAATAGGCGGGGGAACAGTTGCGGCAATCATCATATCTGGCTCACTGCGCAGCAAGCTACTCCGAGCCGGAACCCGATTGAACGGTGTGATCGCATCTATCGTGATGGGTACCGTCCTGATTTTCGGAGACAAACTTCTGGAGATCGTACCGACCGCACTAATTGGCGGGATTTTGATATTTGCCGGATGGGGCCTTCTGGATCACGGACTCATCCAAAATTACAAGCGTCTCCCATCGATCGAATTTGGAGTCATCCTTGCAATCTTTCTCACCATCATCCTTGTCGGCTTGATTGAGGGCGTGGCCGCCGGAATGCTCATTATGCTCATATTTTTCGTCGTGCGCCTCAGTCGTGTGGATCCGATCGAATCCCAGTTCACTGCACATGAACGTCACAGCAACAAGGCCCGTACCGTCCCAGAGCGTACGATTCTGCTTCAGGAAGGCGGGCGCGTGAAAGTTTGTCGGCTGCGTGGTTATATATTCTTCGGAAGCATCGGCACGCTGATGAGCCAACTCAAAGAGGCATTAAAGGAACGCCCCCAGCCCCTCTGTCTCGTGCTGAATTTCTCCGCCGTCTCCGGTCTAGATTTTTCTGCACTCAACGAGTTATCCCGGTTCCTGCGAACAGCTACCAAGAACGATGTCCAATTCATCCTGAGTGGAGTATCCGAACAACTTCGCTCTGCTTTGGAGCGCACTCTTGTCGCATCCACGTTTTCCGAACTGATTTTTGAGGCAAATGAAAATTCTGCCCTTGAACGCTGCGAAGACATAATCCTTATGGCGTGGAAAAGAAAAGCGGCTTCTGTTCAAAGGCGGCGCACCGTCCTCCTAGAAGATGCTGCCGACAGTCTCGAAAGCTACCTGGAAAGACAGATTCACTTTGAGGCTCTGATGGAACAGCTTCAAGAATGGCTTACTCCGCGCGAGTACGCTGCCGGGGATTCCCTGCCCGATGGGGATGAACTGCAACTGCTGATTTCCGGCCGGGTATCCGCCTATGACAGTTCTGGCAAACGCCTCCACCAGTTCAGCCCTGGGAGCGCAATCCGATCTACAGTCGCACTGGGAAAGCAATCCTCCTCAATAGTCGCGGATACGGCATGCCGTACGATGGTAATGACACCAGATGCCCAAAATTGGCTAGAAAAGAACAAAAAGGAACTTACGCTGAAGCTCTACCGATACTTGCTCGCCGGGCATTTTGAGGTCCATACAACCACCCCCTCAGATACCTCTGAGTCAAACTCCAATAACAGTGATAAAAACAGTTAGGATCACGCTCCCTTTTCAGTGTAGCGCCTTACAGGAATCGTCTCTGACCCACTAATCCCGGAAGCAACAGCACGGCGATCCACAAGTGCCTCCAGGATATTTCGAAAAATGGAAACGTGCCCTTTTCCTCTTAAGAACCTCAGCGGACCTCGGAACGATTAGTATTAGCCTTCCAACAGTATGGCAAAGACTGATGCATCCCGAAAAATGATCATAGAACCGCCGGATCAGGAACACAGGTACCCTGTTGGCGCGAGGTCCCTTTTGAGCTGGTATTACACGGGCAACTTATGTGATGGAGTTATTTTGAGTCCACCGGGTTTGTGACAAATTGGTACGAATCGTCTTCGTAAAAACTCATGAATCTGTATACTTACTTATAGCCAGAATCAGGCCAACTCATTTGGAATAAGTGGAAACATGCTCACCAGCGTTGAAGATGGCCGCAGAATCTGTATATCAGTGCTCGACTGGGATCAAACATGAGTGCGGAGGGATTCCTTACAACGTTTGCCAGCCGAACTGAGCGGGTAACAGATTTCTTTGGAAAACTGACCTGGTATTGTACCCTGCTCATGGTGATAGCGGGTGCATACAATGCGATCATGCGCTCACTGTCAGGCTGGGCACACCTTGATCCAGAGAGTGCAGACACGCTTCAGAGGATTCTGCACTGGATCGGTGAAGTGGCAAGACAGGCAAGCTCGAATACTTTCATTGAGCTCCAATGGTATCTATTTAGTATGGCTTTCTTGCTGGGAGCAGCTTACGCGCTCAAGACCGGGGCACACGTAAGGGTTGACATTTTCTATAATCATATTTCTCCGACCGCCAAGGCTTGGGTAAACATAGCGGGTACGGTAGTCTTTCTCATACCATTTTGCTTACTGATGATTTCTACTTCCTGGCCGGTGGTCGTAGATTCGTGGATCCGGCTGGAGGGATCTCCAGATCCGGGGGGGTTACCTCGTTATCCCCTCCTAACTGTTGTGCCGCTGGCATTTGTCCTGTTGATGATACAGGGATTGGCCTCTGCATCTCGCGAAGCCATAACGATCATCGACCTCGCAAAAACTCAACGCTCGAATAGACATGCCCGGACTTGAGTGGTTGGCACCGCTCATGTTTGCGGTAGCCTTACTTCTAATCTTTTCGGGTTATCCCGTAGCCTTTTCCCTTGGAGGCGCTACGCTTATTTTTGCCGTGATTGGCGTTAGCACGGGTTACTTCGACTGGCATCTAATGCTGGCGCTGCCGGATCGCCTGTTCGGCATTATGTCCAATTACACGCTCTTGGCGGTCCCCTTTTTCATCTTCATGGGAACGATGCTCGAAAAGAGCAATCTTGCAAGGGACTTGCTGCATACGACTGGTCTGCTTTTTGGTCCGGCACGCGGGGGCTTGGCAATTGCGGTCATCCTCGTGGGGGTGCTTCTAGCAGCCGCAACAGGAATTGTAGGGGCAAGTGTAGTAGCCATGGGAATGATATCGTTGCCAATCATGCTCAACAATAATTACTCGGAGGAACTCTCCGCAGGCGTGATCACAGCAACCGGAACACTGGGGCAGATCATTCCTCCCAGTGTAGTACTTGTGGTACTGGCTGATCAATTAGGCGTATCAGTTGGTGATTTGTTTATCGGCGCACTGGTACCGGGGGTTTTGCTTGCGCTACTCTACGGGCTGTATGCAACAGGGGTTGCTGTTCTCAAGCCATCCGCTGCGCCAGCGCTACCCCCAGAGGTGAGAAACGCTGAACGAGAGGGGCTGCTGCGGAAGGTTTTCCTGGTAATGCTCCCGCCACTGTTGCTCATTTTTGTAGTGCTGGGCAGCATATTTGCCGGCATTGCTACACCTACAGAATCCGGGGCTCTGGGAGCTGTTGGAGCCATCGGCCTGGCAGCATTGAATGGCCGTCTGGACAAAAATGCGCTACGTGGAACTGTGGAAGAAACTGTGAAATTGACAGCAATGGTGATGATGTTACTCATTGCTTCCACCGCGTTCGCGCTTGTATTTCGGGGGCTGGATGGTGGGATCTGGATTGAGGATCTTCTCGTCAATATTCCCGGAGGTGTAATAGGATTCTTAATTGTTGCCAACCTTGCGATATTTATCCTCGGGTTTTTTATTGATTTCTTTGAAATTGCCTTTATCATTATCCCCCTGATGGTTGCACCCGCTGCGGAGCTCCTGAGTCCGATGCTAGGCGTACCTGCGAGCATCGCCCTGATCTGGTTTGGAGTAATGGTGGGGATGAACCTGCAGACCTCATTCCTGACACCTCCTTTCGGATTTGCTTTATTCTACTTGAGGGGTGTGGCCCCCCCGAGCATGCAGACGGTGTCAATCTATCGGGGAGTGATCCCCTTCATAGGAATTCAGGTCATAGGTTTGATCCTTCTGATTCTATTCCCTGACCTGGTTCTTTGGGCACTCTGAGCACCTTAGGCGCCCCCTTGCCTGCGGTCGTGCATGTATGAAAACAGCGCGTATTCTGCTGTGTGAATCCAGTCGTCAGAGTCCCGGCGCCATGCAAGAAAAGAATCATGCACGCGAGCAAAGCCAGGTTCCGTGCGCCCCTCCTGCAAGAGCTCTTCGGAAGCGGAGTATGCCGCATCCATCACATCCTTCGGAAACACACGTAGTTCGATGTTGGACTCAAGAATTCGTTGAAAGGCAGGCGGGTTCAAGGCGTCATACCTTGCAAGCATATACTGGTTAGCTTCTGCCATGGCGACTTCCAATGCAGCCTGATATGCAGGCGGAAGTTCTTGCATGGCCTGTTGATTGACAAAAAAGGAGAGATTGGCTCCTGGTTCCCACCAGCCTGGGTAGTAGTAGTAGTTTGCAACCTGATTGAAGCCCAGTTTTTCATCGTCATAGGGGCCCACCCATTCGGCAGCATCTATTGCTCCTCGCTCAAGTGCAGGATAAATTTCTCCGCCCGGAATCTGCTGGACGGTTACGCCCAGACGGTCCATAACCCGTCCGCCCAGTCCAGGAATGCGCATTGAAAGCCCGCGCAGATCCAGCAGGCTGTTGATTTCCCGGTTGAACCATCCACCCATCTGCGCGCCAGTATTGCCGCCGGGATAATTGAGCACACCATAATCCGCAAATAATTCCCGCAGGATTGCGAGCCCACCCCCTTCATAGACCCAGCTGTTATATTGTCGAGCATTGAGGCCAAAGGGAACCGTGGTTTCAAAAACGAAGGCCAGATTTTTTCCTATGTAGTAGTACCCCGCCGAGTGCCCCATCTGCACCGTGCCTTTCTGGACCGACTCTAGTACCTCGAATGCAGGAACCATCTCACCGGCCGGATAAACACGAATGGTGAACCGCCCGTTGGTCAACTGACTAACACGTTCACTCATTACTTCTGCTGCCCCATAGATGGTATCTAGAGAGCGAGCAAAACTGGATGCAAGACGCCATCGCAGCATTGGCGTGTCGGTTTGAACAGCGGGCGCATCGCCGCTCTGGGAGCCGCAACCGGTAAGAACAGCACCGGCCGCGGTACCGAGGGCAGCTGATCGGATGAATTTTCTACGTTTCATGGTTATCCTCTTGGTCGAAGTGGTCGCATTACCACTTCAGAGATCAAATAATTGTCCGATGCCTCCAATATATGGACGACCGTCGCTGCAATATCTTCCGGCTGCATAGGGTTCGGGGCACCCGAGGAACCCGCAATGCGGCCAAATTCGGTAGCGACACTGCCGGGACAGACACAGCTTACCTTTATACCATGGCCGCGCAATTCTTTCATCGTTGCATCACTAAATCCACGCAATCCAAATTTTGTAGCATTGTAGGCACTTAGATTTGCATTGCCAACCAAACCCGCGACAGAGGCAATATTAACGATGTGTCCACCGAATCCGGTTTGCTCATTCTGCACTTTCATGCGCGGCACCACCACACGCGTACAAAGATAGACACCTGTCAGGTTTGTATCAATTTGCGCGTCCCAATCTTCTTTGGTCTGGGCATCAATTGCGGAAAAGCGACCGAGGCCCGCGTTATTGATAAGGATATCAATATGATTCAAGCCCGAAAAAGCCAATTCTACCGCCGTTTCGTCGGTCACATCACATTCTACCGGCTTAAACTTCGTGCCCAATTGAGACTCCAGCAACTTCAAACGGTCTGCTCGTCGTGCGAGTCCATAGACCGTGCTCCCACGGCGTACCAAATGTTGGGCAAACTCGCTTCCAAGGCCACTGCTTGCGCCAGTTACGACCGCTACTTTCCCGTGAAGATCCATGAGTTGTGCTTATTGTTCAGAGAAGTTGAACCCGACGTGTATATACCTGTTCGCCTGATTGGATTGGAGACTGAACAATGAAAGCAGATTTTGTCCGACACCTGGCCTGGACCAGCGACCACCCTCTTGGTTTGGAGATAGAGCGGGCGGAGGGGCCATTTCTCGTGTTGACCGATGGACGCAAACTGATTGACTTTATCAGCGGGATTGCGGTTTCGTCGCTAGGGCATCGGCATCCAAGCGTATTGCGTGCGATTCGTGATCAACTAGATCGGCATCTTCATGTGATGGTGTACGGTGAATTTGTACAAGCTCCGCAGGTGCGGCTGGCTAAACAGTTGGCAAGTGTTCTGCCAACTACTCTTGATTCTGTGTACTTCACAATGTCAGGTACGGAGGCCAACGAGGGTGCACTTAAACTGGCCAAGAAATACACCGGACGGAGTCATATGGTGGCTTTTGAGCAATCTTTCCATGGCGATACGCATGGATCTCTGAGCGTTACGGGCAGGCGTGTATATCAAGATCCCTTTCGTCCTCTGTTACCGGGAGTGACGTTTCTGCCTTTCGGGGACCTTGAGGCTTTAGAGCATATTGATGACACGGTTGCATGTGTGATTGCTGAGCCGATCCAGGGTGAAGGAGGAATGCGTCTACCGCCACCCGGCTGGTTCAGAGCTTTGCGTGCGAGATGCACGGCCGTGGGGGCATTGTTGGTGCTGGATGAAATCCAGACCGGCTTTGGGCGAACGGGACGACTATTTGCATTTGAGCATGAAGGTATTGTACCGGATATCCTGACCTTGGCCAAAGCTATGGGGGGCGGCATGCCGCTAGGGGCTTTTGTAGCCAATACAGAAGTGATGCAGTCGCTTCGGCGTGACCCTCCTCTCAGTCACGTGACAACATTTGGCGGCCATCCGGTTTCATGTGCAGCAGCCCATGCGGCCTTGCAGGTTTTGCAAGATGAGGGATTGGTTGAGCGCGCATTATGGATTGAGGAGCGTGTTCGCAAAAAGCTTAAGCATGCACTCATTACTGACCTGCGCGGCAGAGGGGCAATGCTTGGTATGGATTTGATGAACACCCGGGTTGCGAGCCAGGTCGTGGAGCAATGCCTGCAGCGAGGGGTTCTTCTAGGCTGGACGCTTCATTCAGGAACCATCATCCGGATTGCACCTCCGCTTAATATTCCCGAAGAAACCTTGAGCGAAGCACTGGAATTCATCACTGAGGTGCTTGACGGTGTTCAGGCAATGGACGCCTAGGGACTCAGATACGGTTGAACGCTCCGAACAAAGTCTGAGTAGGCCTCCTCCAGTTCGCGGCGCGGTTTAAAAGTTTTGCTTTGGTGCGTCATCCGCTGAATAGCCTCTGGCAACTTTGAATGGCGGGTACCGGCAGCAGCCAGGATAGCCGCACCGAACGCCGCTTCCGTGCACACGGGGCGATGGTAGACCCGCTTACAGAGATCTGCACGCAATTGCATCCAAATATCACTATTACTGCCACCACCCGTGCTGTATACCTCTCCCTGACCTAGTGGCACACCCAACGCTTCGTCAAGTAGTTTGTAAGCCATACGTTCCAGGCACGCTGTTCCCTGGAGGCATGCAGCGAATTTGCGTGCATCACTCAGACCGTGAGGCAGAATCGCGCGTGCACTGCTATTTGCGAACGGGAATCGTTCGCCCTTAAGCGTGAGCGGATACACTGTATCCTTAGATGGAAGGTACTGAAGTGCCTCGGCATCCATTCGTGGGAGGTCTGCGTCAGGAAACCAAGTCTTGATCCACGAAGCGCCCGTGTTGCTTGCTGCACCTGGCAGCCAATTACCGCCAGGTAGCTTATGGGAGTACAAAAGAGGATGCGATGAACGGTGTTCGGATAAGGACTTAAAAACCAGAGTTGATCCGAGTGAGGTATTGTAATCGCCTGATCGGTGCAGACCTGAGGCAATACAACTGGCAACTCCGTCCGTGACCCCCGCCACAAGGGGTAACCCCTCGGGTAGTTGTGTTTGTTCGCCGGCTTTTCTGCATATTTCTCCCAGGATAGTACCGGGCTCAACGACAGCTGGCAACTGTTCGCGGATCGCTGGATTTATCCATGTGAAGTATCGGCTTTTTTCCAGGTCATAGCCAAATTTAAGTGCATTGCTGTAGTCGGTAGGCACTACATTGCCAATCAGTTGTCTGCAGACCCAAGTAGCTTGGGGCAGCAGCTGCGACGATGACGGCTTAGTGTTATCACTCTTTAACCAGTAGGCAGTGCCCAGGGCAGACAGCGACAATATTTCCGTGCTGTGTGTCCTTGAAAGGTCGGTCAGAAACTCTCGTCCAGAGGCGTCATCGTACATGATGGCAGGACCTGTGCATCGTCCATCAGGACCAGTGGGCACTACAGTACCCGAAGTTCCATCTATTGCTACGGCGCCAAGCTGACTTGGTGAAGCACCGCGCCGCTTTAGCTGCGATATACAGGAGCTGACTGTGCTGCAGATCGCCTGCCACCACTCTACTGGATTTTGTCGGTGCAGTCCATTACGTCGTTCTCCCTGAACCGGACAACTTGCTTTTGCATGGATTTGTCCGATTTCGTCAACTATCAGTGTTCGAATACCGGACGTTCCGAGGTCAATGCCAGCAAACAGGTGTGCCATGATGCGGAAAGTGAGAATCCGGTTTGTTCATTAAGCCTCTATCAAGCCAGTGTTCGAAATTGACCTCTTTCACAAAATAGCTGAAGCCCCTTTCATTTTTGTGTGAGCCACTTAGAGTCAGCGCTCACAAGCAACACCATCTCCGTCCCCGTCCAGGTGCAACGGGTCACTTCCTTTTACGGAAAAATTGCGATAAGGAATCGCTTTGCAGCCACCCCTTAGATCAACAGAGAGACATACATACCAGTCTGGATAGCCCGGAGCGCAGCTTTTTGGCCACATCATTGGATACTCGTGTTTCATGCCTCCATACTCAATTTGGGTGATAGTCCGGTGAGGAGGGAGGGCTGGCAACAGAGGGGATACTGACATACATCCAGGATCATTTGCGTCCGCCAGGTCATCAAAATCATTGTCAACCCCGTCACTACAGGATGATCCAGAATCGGGCGACTCGGGATCTGGCCGTGCTTTCTTCTTCTGCCATGTTTCAGGTATGCTCTGCCAAACATCATCATAATAGACATCAAATTGACTGGCCAATCTTGATGATTCAACCAAAAGCGTGTTCTCATCGTTGCTGCTCTCACCAGCGGATGTCCAGTTCATAGAGCCTAGTACAAGGTGGTGGCCATCTATTGAGGCGGCCTTCATGTGCATTTTGCTTCCCCAATTCTCAATGCGGACCGGTATGCCGGCTTCGCGTAGCACTTCGTGCTTGGAGTATCCATTTTTAGCAGCTGTGGCGTCAATTATGACGCGAACATCTACACCACGCCTGTGTGCGGCAATCAGGTCAGCAGTCAAGTATTTGGCAGTGAGGAAGAATACAGCCACATTGATGCGCTTTTTCGCCTTAGCGATTAGGCCACCCACCCCGTAGCGTAGCGAAGCATCCTGTGGTGAAAACCAGGTTGATATCTTATCTGACCCAAAATCAAATTCCTCAACACCGTCTCGGAGTTTTGAACATTTGCCTTGTCTATTCCAGAGTTGCTCAAATTCGGCTGTGTAGACGGCCGCAATCTGTTTGGAACGCGTGATCACTACAGCATTCGCGTTGTAGCCGCCGGTCCCTGAATCGGACAGATTCGCTGAACCCGTCCAAACACGCTCGCCATCCACCACAAAGAATTTGTTGTGCATGATCTTGTTAATAGCAGGAAATGAGTCGCGCGAAGCATGACCTGCCACAAGAAAATGATCGTCACCCAGATCGTAAGCCAGGCACTGCAGCGGCCCTTTAAACCCGTATGGACGGCTGCACGGAGGAGGCCTTCCTGTATATTCACGGGTACATTCCTGCTCCCTTGCAAGATCATCCCTAACGCTTCCTATCTCACGTATCCACATTTCTGAGGAGCTGTAGTAGTTTTTGTTGTAAACATCCTTGTCCATATATCCTCGCACAGTGACGCCTCGTTCACGTGCTTTCAGCAGCGCTTCCAGGATTTCAGTCTGATTTCGCGCACCATACACAGCAAAGTCAATCGTTGAGTTAGCATGGCTGAGCAAGTCCACGAGCGATGTGCATAGTTCACTTTCACACCTGTCGGCAGGAGCATTAAACTCTCTGGGATCCTGGAGCAAGAGTTCGATGTCTCTTTCTTCGCCACATCCAATTGCGGTGAGAGAGATTAGAAGGACATATTTGGACAGGACACGGATCATGGGAGCCGTATTGAACCTACAAATAAGTCATGAGCGCAGACACTGTCTCTGCATTCCGATGCTGCCTGTGAAGATAAGAGCTCTCTCCAGACACATTCCTACGGAACTCGTATTACAGACTGGCCTCGCACGACGAGTTTCGCAAAGAGATTGGGCCAAGCGGTCAATAAAATAGAAACAAATGAGGATTGTGTATCTAATTGGGGCATGCTATGACAGGTCGCTTGGTGCAGGTTACATGAAACTTCGGTCATGGGGACTACGCAGGAGAACGCACTTCGGTATTAAACCGCTTTCTTCACAATCAACCCCTTCAAACTCATGATTGCATTTTTAAACATATTTGCTGCCTTGCTTCCCTTCGTATTCGGGGCAGCACAGATTGACGATGATGTTGAGCTCGGTGTGAATGTCAGTTCTGAGATGTCTTTGGTTGTTGCAGATGAGCCGTCGTCCACTGAAGCTGTTGAATCCACTGCTACTGCCAACAGTCTTATAAGCATTACTATTGACTGGATATCCGTATTAGACCAGTTTAGCGATAGCTGGATTCTGATCATCGACTGCGGAGATGACCCGGAAGAGTATGAGGTCCTTGGTGAATATGGTAGGATCTTGTGAGACGTGAGCCCGTTAGGGCACATCGCGCGTGCACGAACAGTCCGGCTTGCCCTGTCAATTGGGCAAACCGGGTTGTAGCCGAAGTACGATCCGTGTGCAGCGTGTCGCGCGTGATCGTTTTGCCTTATCCTAATCTGCATTGACGACACGCGGTTAAAGTTGGTAGAATGTCAAGAACGCGATTCGGATTACCGAGCCCTGCACTAATGGCAGCACTCATAGATAACAGTGCCTGCGGCGTTGGAACTCGTACCGTGGCAAAACCACATAGATGGCCACGGGGTGCATTGCAGCGTTTTCACGGCTGGCAGCAGCTTCGATCCTTTTGGTCTGTCTTCGTCCTCGTGTTTATCGTACCCCTTGTGGCATCATGCCAGAAAGGACCCGATCTCGTAAGGATTATTGAATCCGAAGTCATTGATTCGCTGCTTGCCGCAGCGCCGCAGACATTGATCGATACAGATGCCAAGGAAGCACAGACTTGGTATCTGGACAAAGAAGTGGCCCAGGCGCAGGATTCGCTTGCGCTGGGTTCCATGTTTTCTTTCACAATTGCACAGGACAGTATCTACATTGCCGACTTCGTTCACAGTCACATTTTTGTAGCCGGGCTGGATGGTCCGCTGCAGCGGCGCGTAGGCAATAAAGGTGAAGGACCCTTGGAGTTTTCATACCTGCCCGGCGTTCTCTTTAACGGCGATCATTTTTTTGCCGTCGAGCCGTCCCGAATCCAGATGTTGTCGAGAGAGCTATCGTACGTGGCAATTCTGCCAAAGGGAACCGCGAATCCGTTCACAATAGGTGGATCTACTCTGGCTGCTTCGCGCACGCATCTCTACGTTACGTGCCCGCGGGGCCACGCTTACCGTATATGTCCGAGCAGCAGCGAAGCCCCATTTGTCAAAGAAGCACCATTTTTGCGCTCACTGGATATTGATAGTATGCAGCCCCCGCTGAATGGTACGATTCCTGTGGCTGCCACGTTAGACGGGCAGTATGTGTTGGCTGCGTTTGGGGGCCTGCCGTATATCTTCGTATTCAATAGAGTCCATGAACATGTGCACACGATTCGCTTTTACGGCTCGGTCATAGGTGAGCATGCCCAAAACTATGCTATACGAGACGGTGGTCCCCCCGGGGGCGGGGTCGGGCTTAGGCTTTTGTGGAGAAGCGTAGCGCTTTCTGGGACGGATATGATAATGGCTTCGATTGGTAGGCTAGTCTATTTTGTTCGCATACTTGAAGAGCAACGTTTCGGGCACGTAGCCACCGTGCAGTTTAGCACGACGCCGTTCGCAGATAGCGACGGATCGGAGATCGAGACTGCCATACCTGCGGAGTTGTTCTTGCACAAGGGTTACCTGTATGTTAGTGCTTTCAGAGTTCCGAACATACTGCGATATCGGGTAGATTTTTAGCGCGATCTGCCCCGATAGTAGCCAACGTGGCGCTTTCGTTGCGTTCACCTTACACGCAGCTGCTTGTCATATCGCAGAGCACTGTGGCCCCCTCCCTGAGGTAGCTTTTAGCCAAGCGGTATTCAACTGCACTTTCGCGTTCCACCAAGTAGTCCATGGCCTCATAGAGCTCTTCCTCATCGACCCGTTTGAGCCCGAGCTCGTCGTTGATGGTCGGACTGGTAGAATGGGCATCCAGATCTGCCTCCCACGCGGTATTCGTGACGCTGCCTCTCGCCTCGCGGATCTTCTGCGTGCGGGGAAGGCATCAGGGACCGAGAGGCAATAGAATCGTTAAAGGACAATGGACTTGATATCGTGCCGTGTACGCCGGAATCGACCAGATCTCACTCGACCTTGGTCGGATCTTGTCACTATGTTCGAGAAGACTAGACGATCAGATTGAAATGCGACTCTGGGGTTGGATTGACGTCTCCCTGCAGAGGACACCTAGCGCATACGTGTAATTCTATGCGGCAGACAGATTCTACATCAGATCAGGCATGCTGTACCGCTTGATCAGTGGGGTCGGCAGCCAAAATGCCACATACAGGTCCCGGCCATCTTCAGAAACGGCGATGCGTTGAGGCCCATTTCCGACTTGGAGAACCACAATTGGCTGGCCGTCCCACGTAAAGACTATGATGTAGCTTCCATTATCCTCGCCTGTGGGAGATTCTGTCAAGCTCTTGCCCGAATAAAGGGCAAAAATCAGGCGATCTGTGACCGTTATATCTTCGTATCCATACCGGTACTCATCCTCGGAATAGTCGGGCCGGACACTGCCGTCGGCTCTTACTCGAACCTCAAAAGCCGGCTCAAAAAAATCAGGTCCCCGGACGACGTGGCGCAATGCTGTTCCTTCATAGATTTCAAGTCTGTCCGATTTGTCGTAAGCAGCCACAATCCTCTTGCCGTTCGGACTTGCCCGGAGCACAGAACTGTAGACACGGCGACGAATCAGGGGCGAAATTTCTTCGTCTCCCGGGGGAGCGGGACCCGCTGTATTCAGGAACGAACCATCGGCCGCAAAGACCGCAAAATGGTTGGAGCCATACGTACCGGACGATACAATCGTGCTGTCGGCGGTCCATACAGGGCTGTAAGGGTCACCGGGGCCTCCATTTAACAGCACGCGCCTGTCAGACAGGGACCCGGTAAGGACAAGCGAGTCCATGTCTACGATTTGGATTGATCGGCCCGCGAAATCGAAAACCCAGGCTGCGTCTCGACCGGGAATACGAATAATATCTCTCAATCCACCGAATTCACGCGGCCCCTCTCCAAACTTGCCTCCAGACGCCACCCATCCACCGTGCTGCCTGTCGAATATGTTTAGTATCGGTTCTCCCATTACATCGGCGACCAGCACGTAATTCTGGCCAACGATCAAGGCATAGGGCATGCCAAGTGAGTCGCCTGTTTCAAGTGCCTGGCCTTGGAGCTGAATAGCAGCGAGTGTGTCTGCAGTAAACCGCACGGCAGGGTTTGTCTCGCCAGGTAATTGCGAAGAGCACGCTGCTGCGGTAGTGAAGGCTACGGCTATACCCCAAAGTCTCACTGCTTGATAAAGTGGCATGGCAGCTGCATGTATAGGGACTCATTCAGTGGGTCCCCGCCCGAGTGTACGCATATAATTCTACCCGGTTGCCAATTCCTGTCAAGGTAAGTCCTTTCCCGGTTGGACACTTTCCGAGGATACTTAGACGCACCTAGACGTGCAGCTATCTGAGCCCGGACAGGTCTGCGGAGCGAACTCAGTCTACAAGCTGACAATGCGGAGGGGGAGGGATTCGAACCCCCGGTACCCTGCGGTACGCTGGTTTTCAAGACCAGTGCATTCGACCACTCTGCCACCCCTCCGGGATTCCATGTACGCCATCGTGAAAGCCGAACGACCGTTCGACCAAGAGCGGAGAGGGTGGGATTCGAACCCACGATGAGCTGTTAACCCATACTCCCTTAGCAGGGGAGCGCCTTCAGCCACTCGGCCACCTCTCCCAAGGATCGTATTCAAGCCACGTTTGTTACGCGTGCCACGGAAATTATGTGGCCTCCTCTAACGCGTTAGCACCGCTTATGATCTCGAGGATTTCCGTAGTGATGGCACTCTGACGAGCACGGTTGTACTGAAGGCGCAATGTGCGCAGGAGTTCCGTTGCATTTGATGTGGCGTTGTCCATCGCAACCATGCGTGCCCCATGTTCGGCGGCACAGGATTCCAGCAATGCACGCCAGATCGTAAAATTCACGAATCGTGGAACCAGTGTGTCTAGAATCTGCGCCGAATCCGGCTCAAACAGGTAATCGGCCCGGTAACGCTCCTTTATCTCCGGCGTGGCGATATCCTCCTGCTGCATCACCGGTGTCTGAAACCGCTCCGGGGGAATGGGAATCAGGGGCTCAACTATGCGGTTTTGGGCGATCGTGTTCTTGAACTCATTGTAAACGAGCTTAACTTCGTCCCATCGGCCCTCCATAAATCCTTCTCTGGCGAGGGTGCCGACACTTTGGGCCGTTTCGTAGTTCAACTCCCTGAATACACCGCTAAGATCAGCAACCACACTATAGTTGCGCTTGGTAAAGTACTCGGCCCCCTTACGACCCACGCCGACTATCTGCAGTGAGCCGTTCGAATGGAGTTCTGAATACTCAGAGGCAATCAAGGTCTCGGCGGTCTTGATCGCATTACTGTTAAAGGCACCGGCCAACCCACGGTCCCCGGTGACGACGACAATGAGTGCAGCTTTGACCTCCCTTCGTTCCCGCAGCAAGGGGTGTGCGTCCACGGCACCCTGGCGTTTCAAATGCTCAATGATCTCGCCAATCTTGTAGGCATAGGGACGCGTTTTGAAAATATCCTCCTGAGCCCTTCGCAGCTTCGCAGCCGCAACCATTTTCATGGCACGGGTAACTTGTTGCGTATTCTGGACAGACCCAATACGCGTACGTATGTCACGCAGGGTGGGCATCAGGTCTTATTAACGTAAAGATCAACGAGTCGCTTAGCCTCCTCACGAAGGGCGTCCTTCGTTTCGTCCGACAGTTTACCAGTCTCTATAATACTGGCTAATGCTTCAGGTACGCGAACACGAAGATTTTCGAGCAGCTCCTGCTCGAAACTGGGAATGTCCGATACAGCCACAGCATCCAGAAGACCTTCGCTGCCGATGAAAATGACGGCTATCTGCTCTTGGACGGGAACCGGCGTAAACTGGCCTTGCTTGAGCAATTCGACGAGTCGCTCGCCGCGCCTCAACTGTCGCTGCGTAGCCGGATCCAGATCTGAACCGAATTTGGAGAATGCCTCGAGTTCGCGGTACTGGGCAAGATCCAAACGCAACATTCCCGCAGCCGATTTCATGGCCTTGATCTGTGCATTTCCCCCTACGCGACTGACAGAAATACCTACATTGATGGCCGGGCGCACGCCCGCATTGAACAGATCCGGTTCCAGGTAAATCTGTCCGTCAGTAATCGAAATTACGTTGGTCGGAATGTAAGCATCCACCGCACCGGCCTGGGTCTCAATGACCGGCAGTGCCGTGAGCGAGCCTCCCCCCTTGATACGACCCTTCAAGGAATCGGGCAGGTCGTTCATCTGGGCGGCGATCTCTTCGCTCGCAGTGATCTTGGCTGCACGCTCCAGTAAGCGGCTGTGCAGATAGAACACATCTCCAGGATAGGCCTCTCGTCCCGGTGGACGACGAAGCAAAAGTGAAACCTGCCGATAGGCCACGGCCTGTTTGGACAGATCGTCGTAAATGACCAGGGCGTGTCTGCCCGTATCCCGGAAATACTCACCTATGCAGGCACCGGCAAAAGGGGCAATAAACTGGAGCGGCGCAGCAACGGATGCCGGCGCATTCACAATCACAGTATAGTCCATTGCCCCGTTGTCTTCCAGTGCACGAGCCACCTGTGCCACCGTCGAGGCCTTTTGCCCGATGGCCACGTAGATGCAGAAGACGGGAGTATCGGTCTCATGTGTTGAGCGCTGGCTGATGATTGTGTCAATCAGCACAGCGGTTTTACCGGTCTGGCGGTCACCGATGACTAGCTCACGCTGCCCGCGGCCGATCGGGATCATGGAATCAATGGCTTTGATCCCGGTCACCAATGGTTCGGATACCGGTTGGCGGTAAATGACGCTTGGTGCTTTGCGCTCAAGAGGCATCTCACAGGTCTCGCCTGTGAGTGTACCTTTGCCATCAAGTGGATTCCCAAGTGGATCAATGACGCGTCCCAACATGCTCTCCGTGACCTGAATGGAAGCAATGCGGCGCGTACGGCGTGCGCGATCCCCCTCTTTGACTTCCTGAACTTCTCCAAAGAGGACGACACCTACATTGTCCTCCTCCAGGTTCAGGACCATGCCGGTAACATCACGTTCAGGAAACACAATGAGTTCACCTGCCTGCACCTGTGACAAGCCGTAGAGCCGGGCAATACCATCCCCCACCTGGAGAACGGTGCCCACTTCGTACATGTCTGTTGCGGACTCAAAGCCACCCAGCTCTTGTCTGAGAAGAGTTGTGACTTCATCCGGTCGTATTGCCGTTGTCATTTCGTAATCATAATAATATTTAGGACTGTGCGTGCAGACGGCTTCGGAGCAGTGAAAGCTGGTGACGAACGCTACCATCATATACCGTATCACCAATTTCAAGAACGATACCTCCCATCAGTGCAGGATCTGCAACCACATCGAGTCGGACGGTTTTGTTCAGCCTCTCCCCCAGCACACCACGCAGGCGTTCCTGTTCACGTTCGGATAACGCTGAATGTGCGCGGACACGCACTTCTATGGCCCCCTGTGCCTTGTCTGCTAACGCCAGAAATCTGGCAGCAATCATAGGAAGCAACGATTCTCTGCCACGCTCAACCAGCATGAGCAGAAAGCGCAAGGTCAGTTCCTGCATCCGTCCAGCAAACAGACCTTGAAGTACAGCAGATTTTTTACGCCTTGGTACGACAGGGCTTTTCAGGCATTGATCCAACTCTGGGGAGCTATCAAGTGTAACGCTCAACAACTTCACATCAGCTGCGACCGAGGGCATCCCTTCCGCCTCGTCGTATAGCGCCTGCGCATAACGTTGCGCAACCACTGAAGAAATCATGCCTTATAGGGAAACTGGTTGTGCTTCTGGGCAGAAAGGTCGTCTATGAATCGGTCCACTAGCACACGCTGACGCGACACGTCTAGGTTTTCCTGCAGAACTTTCTCCGCTGCTAGGATAGCCAAATCAGCAACCTCGCCGCGTAAAGCCTGCAGGGCTTTTTCTTTGTCCCGTTCGATGTCCTCCTGAGCCTGATTTCGGAGAGCACTGATTTCTTCGCGAGTTCGCAGTACTTCGCGTTCCCGCAATTGCTGTGCTTCTTCCCTCGCCTCTCGAAGCAGTCGTTGCGCCTGCTGCTCATTCTCACGACGAGCCTGGGCGTTACTTTCCTGCAGTCGCTTGCTTTCTTCCAGAGCTGCTTCAGCCCGATTGAGTGAACTCGCGATTGTCTCCTCCCGCTCTGTCAACGCAGAGGTGATCGGGCCCCAGGCGTACCGCCGAAGCAACAGCAGTAAAGCCAGAAACACTAATGCCCACCAGACGATCAGCCCAACATTGGCACTCAGTAAGTCTGCGGCAAGTACCATCCTGGGCGCCTATTTGAAAGCCAGGATAAAAGAAATAACCAGACCGAACAGGGCGACGCCTTCAATGAGTGCAGCCGCAATAATCATTGATGTTCGAATATCATTTGTGGCCTCCGGCTGGCGGGCAGTACCCTCCATGGCGGGTCCGGCCAATCGGCCAATGCCGAGTCCAGTTCCAATGGCGACGAGACCGGTGCCGAGACCAGCACCGAGATATGCAAGAGCTTGTGGGTCCATGAGTAAAAGGTTTCCTCGTTATATGCTTAATGTGCCTCACTGTGCGAATGTTCGGCAATAGCCATTCCAATGAACAGTGCGGACAGGATAGTGAAGATGTAAGCCTGGATAAATGCAATGAGAATTTCCAGGCACATCACGAATAAAGTAAAGCCTAAACTTATCGGCACCACGCCGTAGCCTACGGCTTCACCAAAGAGCTGCGTGAACGTGAAGATCATACCAATGAGGCTGAGAATCACCAGATGGCCAGCGGTCAGGTTGGCAAATAGCCGAATCGCCAGGGCAATCGGCTTGATGAAAAGCCCCATAATTTCGGTCGGGATCAAAAGAAATTTGACAAGAACTGGCATACCCGGCGGCCAAAAGACATGCTGCCAGTGGTCTCTTGATCCATTCACCTGCGTCAGTACGAATGTGAAGGCAGCCAATACCGCGGTAATGTTCAGATTGGAGGTGGCAGTTGCACCATACGGTACTAGCCCCAACAGATTACAGGTTAAAATGAAGAAGAACGCCGTCAGCAGGTACGGTAGGTAACGCTGGTACTTGTCCCGGCCTAGATTTTGAATCGCGATATCGTCGCGCACGAAAATGACCAGTGTTTCAAACAGGTTTTGAAAGAGTCCCTGCGGAGCACTCGTCCGCCCAATACCGCGCTTATACTTTTCTGCCAGTTGAAGAAAGATCGTCAACAATATACCCGCTGCAAGTAATGCAAACATCAGATGTCGCGTCATGGACAAATCCAGTACAACTTCTCCATCGTTCGGCACCAGCGTTGCACCCAGATGGTCACCGCTAGCAATTAATGCTTCGGTATCCGGCTCCTCTTCTGCGTGTGTGTCTTCTTCAATCTCTTCGCTGTGAAGGGAGGCGTGCATCTCACCAGATCGAAGAGCGCTCTTGGTTGTCCAGTAGGTGCGCAGGCGATAGCCGGTAATCTCGCTGCGGACAACAAAAATCCGGGGCAACTCAATTTTGCCGAAGGGTGAGAAATCCAGATAATATCCGTCAGCAGTATGATGCACCGCATCAAACTCTTCGTCATCGGCAGCCAGGACAGTCATCGGAGCCAAAAAACCCAGCATGCACCATAAGCAAAGCAGGCGGCGCGCTAACTGCATCAAACTTTTCGGCGAATGACCCATGTGAGCTCAGCAAATAACCCGATCAATACGACAATCATAAAAGCCGCCGTAAGGGCCAAAAGTGCGATCTGAAAAGGAAAAATGGGAAACTGAATAATTATGACCAAGGCTACCAAAAACCCAAACATGCGCAGCACCATGCCACCCAAAACTATTGGCACAAACCGCGATGATTGCTGTGCGAGCAAAACCACAAATACACTAGTTACTATGTAACACAACCCCAGAAGCACACCCACTACAGCACTCCACAACACACTCTCATCCATGGCGACGCTTTAACTACGAATCTACGAAATGGGTCTCGAATGAGAGCTATTGCCTATGCAAAGGCCGGTAAACCCGCATGGCTACTGTTTGTTGACTTCCCTACTGGTGTTCGCGACGTGAATCAGGCGCACGAAGATACAAACCATCCCGAGAATCGCGCCTGCGAGAATGAACCAAGGTGTTGTTCCCAGAAACCGGTCCAGAAAATATCCACCGGCCACAAATGCGACCATGGTCATTGCTACCTGTGCACCGAGGCTCAGATAGGGGGAAGCCTCACGTATGCTGTTCTGCCAGTCGCTCATTGCCGGTTTTCGCGCGCTCACCGTCTGTGATGGAGGTTTGTGAGAAGTCTGACAGGGCAGGCTTGCCCTTGTGTCCCATCTGACATTCGCCATTGAAGGAGGCTCCTTCTTCAATAACCAAACGATCCGTATAAATATGTCCAGTAATATTGGCTGAGCTCGTCAGCAGCGCCTTCTTAACAATACTAATCTCTCCGTTTACTGTGCCTGCTATATTAGCATTGTCAGCCCGTACGGATCCGGTAACTACGCCTGATTCGGTGATGAGCAGAAGGCCGTCGACCCTGATATCCCCCTCAATTCTGCCTCCCAGACGAGTGTCGGAACTGGTGCTGAATGTACCTTCAATAACTGATCCATCTGCAATGATATTCAAATTGGCAGCACCTGGTGCGTCCTTTGAGTTACGTATGAGGGTAGCTTGCTGATTTTTTTTCGCCATGGGAGTCACGTAAAGTTAGATCAGGGTTTGTGTTACAAGAACAAAGATATTCAAGTTTCAGTATCCGAGCAGGTAGGGAATTGGATCCTGCGCTAAGCCATTGTTCCACAACTCAAAATGGAGATGTGGTCCTGATGTATACTCACCGGAATCTCCACTGACCGCAATGCTTTCACGGACGCCAACCCGATCACCGACCCGTTTCAGCAAGCGTTGGTTATGCTTGTAGACAGAAACATATCCATCGGCATGCTGAACGACTATGGTATGTCCTCCTTCGTAAGTCCAATCTGCGAAGACAACATATCCGTCACCGATGCAGCGAACCACTGTGCCTTCACTGACTGCGATATCAATTGCATAGTGCTCTTGTTGAGCGTCGAATCCTCGCGTGATCAAGCCTTGCACCGGTGGTAGAGCCGGCAAAGCAAGACTTGCCAGGTAGTTGATAGGAGCCGGTGAGGACATGGATGCAGGGGAGTCATCAATTGAGAAGCGGAGGAGCGGAAGAGCTGGCGGTTCGTCGCCCTCCTGCTGAACCGAATGAGCCGTCGGAATTGGCGCGGCCGGCTCAACGGAGGCGGTAGTGTCCGACAAGATACCCGTGTGTGAGGGATCCAAATCCCTGGCCATCAAACGTCGAATATTGGCTATATACTGGGTCTGTGAATCAATGGAATCCTCCAGCGCTTCGAGGCGCCAGGCGAACAACATCGTATTTTGCCGGAGTTCGCGAATATCCAGGCCAGGGATTAACCCATGATAAAGCGTGAGACCCGTGGCACCGCAAATGAGGGCCGTGTATACCGCTAGCGTAATAAAAAATGCTGCCCGCACGCGGATCCGTCTTGGACGGAACTCGCTGTAAAGTTCGTCCTGATCCCCATTCTGGACACCCTTCCAGACGATAACCCGTCGTCCGCGATCGGACCGCCAGAAAACCTCGATCCAGAAGTTTACGAGTTTACGCCACACAGATATCATTTCTGTTTAAGGCTTTGACTCACAGATAAATCAATGACTGAGAGACTCAGCGCAGTTATCGAAAAACAATCTCATTAATGATACGCTTGCCAAGTTTTTCGTTCAGGCGATCACGCCACTGGATGCGATGCATGTGCAGTTCCTGACGCCAGGTTCCGGAGTTTAACTCTACATACATTTTGCCGCGGCGCACCCATACCCGTTCGGTGACCCTCGCGATAATTGGCCCCGCAATATCATGCCAGACTTCAACTGCCCTGGACTGATCTACTCCGGCTCTTACGCCAAGGTCGTCTATGGCGGTATCTATCAGGTCACCGAGGACATGCGGCGCACCTTTTCTTTCCGAATTCATGTACGTTGTGTGTTCAGGTCAATTTACTCACGTAACAAGGCTCTAATTAGGGGGAAAACTCGCCTCGCGACAATTCGCAGCAAGGTGGGAATATGACCAAAATCCTACTGGAAATATTGGAGCATACCTAGATTTATGACCCGGTTCAAGGTTAATGCGGAAGCTCCGGCAGCGTAAATCACTATTAGTGAGGGAGAACAACAAGTACATAGTTCCCCAAGTTTTCAATTAAGTTTCGTCAATCTGGTAGACCACTAGACTGAAGTTGTCCACTGTAGCGTACGCCCGTTCCGACGTAACTGCCTCAATGATTATGGAAGACGGGAGGGCCAATTCCCCGATAACCCGGCTGTCGGCATTCAGGACCAGCCACCGTAAAGTTTCAGCGTCCTCGTCCGCAGACGTGAGCCGAACCCAAGTTCGCCCTTCTTCATCTACTTGAAACGTAGAATACGCAGGCCTACTCTCGTATCGCATGCCCCTTCGGATTTGGTTTGGCAAATCGCCCCAATAGTTCTTTACGTACTCGTCAATGTCCCTACTGGTCACCGGCGCGCCTCTAAACGGATGCGTAATGTGCCCACGCGACATTCCGTTTGCTGTCATAATGGCTATGTCTATCGTGCCAGTTGAGCCAGCGTAGATTTGCTCCGCGGGACCCAAGCGGAAAATCGGATAGCGACCAAAAGGCATATGCGTACCCATTTCCCTGATTGGACCTTTCAAGGTTATCCACTCTATCGCAGGTAAACGCACTGATGGGTTTTGGATAACGCCTCCTTCCCAGTCTACGATTTTGGCGTGAACCGATCGTACCGAATCCGCTCCGTGTCCCGATTCTTCAAACACTACCAGAAAACCGCTTTCTGTTGCTCCGAAGAAGCCAGAAGGATAGTTGCCCACTGAGTCATTGGAAACCGTGAACGCATAAGCCAGCTCGAGTGAGCCAGGTGCAAACGCAGATACTCTTCTAAGGAGAGAATCGAATGTGTATAAGGTATCGCCTGGTCCCGTGTGTATGGCTTGTAGCGATTTGAATTCACCTGGAGCTTCGCCTTCCTGGCCGATTTCGCTGATCAGATCACCTTCATCGGTGAACACGTAGATCTTCGGACTCTGCTTTTCGCCTACGAAAATGCGGCCAGCATCGTCGATGGTTACCAGGCTGCCGATATTTCCGAAGAAGACTCCATCCGTCCCTGTGTCGCCACCGATGGCAAATAGCTGGCGAAGTTCAATCTCGGCTGCCTGACCACCGGGAGATTGTATTCCTGTGATACTCAGGGGAGTAACAGAGATTAGGCATCCCACAAGTATTAGGTTTAGGCTCTTCATTGAAGCTTCCAGGCTAGTAAGAAAACGCTTCCATCCTAGGCACTTATGTGACAACTACACTAACCACATGTATCTCATGTTCCTCAGAAGCTTCAAGATATGCCCCCACCTGCTCAAAGAGTTTACCAAAACGAAGATGGTGCTTCGGAGAAACCTAACGATAGGCGGATTCAGTGGGCGTATATTTGCCATTGGAGGAGCGTTCCAAATCCCTAAATGCTCGAGGATGGTCTAATTCTACGTAATCCTGAAGGGGGTCCAGGCTTGACCGGTATGACCGAATGGTAGTACGGTGCTAATCAAACGTAAATAAAGCGAGCTATTGGGCTTGCTAAGCAAATCAACTAATTGAAATCATTGAAGAAATGGCAAACAATTCGCCGGAAAATATCGTATCGAAACTGGAATCAAAAATTGATGCAGAGATGGCCGGCCGTTCTGTAGGATAGGGGTTCTGTGGCCGAAAGGTTATAAATAGAGTTGATGCTTATTGTTTTCCTCACCAAGTACTGCCGATGCAAAACAGTTTATTGAAGCGCCTGTTTTATGTTCTCTTAGGGGTGCTCTTCATTTCCATATCTATCTTTCTGATAGTAACTGTGGTCCAAAGGCTTCCTGACTCAAATGTCGCTGTTCTTCACCCAACTCCCCAAAATATTCCCGATGCTACTGTCCTCGTGAGGGGAAAGGACGATTCGGCATACTTCGATATGTCTTACTGGTCGTCAAGACAGCCCAATACACGAATTGGCGTGGCCGAAGGTCCTCAGCATGCCATGCTAGGCAGCGTTCGGTCGGTTTCCGTTGATGCTAATCAGCATGTGTTCATATTGGACAAAGAAAACACTGTGGTACGTATTTACAGTGCGGAAGGAGATTACATTGGTTCCTTTGGAAAGGCGGGAGATGGACCGGGAGAGTTCTGGGGTCCCAATTCCATTGATTTGCTTGGATCTGACAGTCTTGCCGTGATCATTGGGCGCGAAGAAAGGGTCACAATATATCGAAAATCGGACTCATTGGAGTATGTTTTTCGGCATTCATTTATTCAGCCTGATGATGTAATCAGTGTGGCTGGTTGTGGCATGAATGGCCACATATATGTGCTTGGATATAGTCCAGAAAAAGATGGGGTGATTCACAAATATGACTTAGCCGGGCGTTTCATAACAACATTTGGGGACAAATATGTAGACCCTGACCCGTGGGTCGCAGCATCATTATCACGGCGCGGTCTCCTAGCATGTAGCGACACACATGACACGGTTGCATGGATACGGCAGAATGTGCCAGTAGTACATGTATATACAGGAAATGGAGATTTGCTGGAACGGTACAAATTGCAAAATTTTGTACCAGCAGAAGTCACGCAGAAGCTGACGGAAGACGGTCGCCCATCGTTATCATATAGTCCTCCGAAAAAGGGAGAGAGTTGGTTTTCTAATTTATTTACAGATGACGATGGAGCCTTCATTGTGAGTCACATTACGATAGTAGATCCTACGTCCCCAAATGAGGACTCTCCGCTGACAGAGTATCATGTATATCGCCTTGATCCTCATTTGGGAACGGAAACCTACCTTGGAAGCATTCCTGGAATCGTGGCTATATCACGCAACAATATTGTTTTGATGAAAGAGGCCCCTTATCCGCAAGTGTTAGTCTACGAGGAGGTGATTCCGTAATAAATCAATTCAAATCCCTACAAGCGGGCATTAATACACTCATCTTCATGCCTTGCGTTTGTATGGAGTTTATGGGGGAGTGGAAGTTCCAACCGCCATTGTTGATTGGCAGGATCGTGTAAGCAGTTTGGAGTACAGCAGACTCCAAAGCCTGAAATGCCTAGGTTGAGACCACAGGATCCGAAACCGATCTACTGCTGCCTGAACACAGTTGCGCTACTGGTATCCAGTACCAGAGATAGAGTGTTGCACATGATAACGAAGATCTAGTGAATGAATCCGGCGAAAGAAGCAAAATAGCACCCGGTCTTCTGAGTATACCTGTGTGAATGTTACTCTCACGCGTCGCAGTGCGACATAAAATTGGGGATTTATACACCAAATTGAGCTTTGGGCAAAATGTCTGTGTTAATTGAGGCCGCGTGGCCGATTGAGTCAGCGTATTTGAACATTGGCGATGACGTTAGTGGCTTATGGATCTCTGAGCCAAAGCGATGGCGACCATTGTTTGGCCCATTATTTGTTTAGTCCATTATAGGATGAGCAACTCACGTACGTAACTCTATCCTCGCACGAACGACCATGATCAGAAACACTAAAACCGCACTCATTGCAATTATCATTACTTCCAGTGTTTTGGCGTCCTGTTCCCCAAGTCAAATTCTTGTTGAGACAAATTACGAGTTTGACCAACCCCTCATCGCCCGCGTTGGCAGCGAAATGTTAGTTATCGAAAAAACTCATCAAACATCTGGGGTACACCGGTATCTGCAACACGCATCCAACGTAATCGAGACATTCGACATTCACACTACTTGTGGGTGTATCTTTGCTCCGCTTTACGAGACACCCAGTATCACCAAAACATTTAACTTCATTGGAACGCTTACATATACCGGCAAATCGGGATCAAATATCAAGGTTGCGTATCGAGAGTATTCTGGAGTTAACAACCGGGCAATTGCTCAACCCGCATTTTACCTTGACTTGGAATATCCCCTTGAAGATGAAGGACCCACAATCATCACATATCAAGACATCCGGATAGAAGTGATCGTGGCAACTGGCAGCTACATTCAGTTCAAAGTTCTTGGCGACCATGACCTGAACTGGCTGCCGGAAGTTGATCTACCTTGATTGAAGAGGGATTGGCTGTTTCCTATCGGTTCCGCCACACTTTATCCCCATGGTACAAATAGGTATATAGGTCCCCGAAGTTAGCATGCAAAAATCTTTCTTGGTTTTCGGACTCTGGTGCTTCCTCGCGTTGCCCGCAGCTGCGCAGTCGCACAGTGACACGTTGCGCATTGATCTGAGGTCAGTGCTCGAGCAGACTCTCTCAATGAGTCCCGACGTTCGTGCTGCGCGGTCAGAGTCTGCCTGGGCCAATGCCAGATACGATCTGGCGCGAAGCAGCCGCATCTTGCCGAACACAACGGTAACCAGTGCAGTGGCCGTAGTGCCGGGGATCGAGAATCCTAACGATACACCGCGTGATCAGCTCTACTTAGATCCAGCTGTACGCAATGACTACAGCAACCTTCGCCCCTATGCTCAAACAGAAGTGGCGTTCATCCAACCCGTTTATACCTGGGGAGCTTTAGGGAGTACAATCAAGGCAGCTGGTGCGGGAGCGGATCTGGAAAATGCACGCATGCAGGAGATGGAAATCATGGCCTCCCTGCGGGCAGCCTCCCTCTATTATGATGTATTGCTTACCAATGAACTGTACCGGCTGACCGATCGGGCGGGCGAGGTTGTCCGCATGGCTATGCAGGAAATCAACCGCCTCCTGGAAGAAGGAGATCCAGAAGTGGATGATGCCGACCGCTACCAGGTGCTCATCACCGAGCAGGAATACGCGCGCCGCGTTGTGCAAGTGACCCAGGAACGTCAGACCGTGCACACAGCACTTCGCCGACAGCTCATGGCGGCGGATTCCACCATCATTGTTCCGGTGCGCGATGCCCTTGAACCGCTGACTTTCATTTTGGAGAGCCTGTTGACTTATCAGCAAAAAGCACGTATGTATCGCCCGGAAATTCTTCAGGCGCAGGCAGGCATGGCAGCCACAAATGCACTGATTCGTGTGGCAAGAGCCGACTATTATCCGCAGGCTGTCTTCGGGCTTACATTAAGCGCCAGCGGCGCCTCCAACCGATACCGCCAACCCAATCCGTATATCAGCGATGGATTCAGAAGAGCCAGCGCCCGCACAGGTTTTGGATTGATTCAGAAATTGAACTTCCGACAGACACGGGCACGAGTCACACAGGCACAGGCACAACACGCTTCGGCTGGACATCTTGCTGTTGCCGCGGAGCAACTGGTCTTGGCAGAGGTTGAACAGGCATGGCGCCGGGTGATCACAGAAGAGGCAGCGCTCGCCGCAGTAGATAGTTCGCTGGCAATCAGCAAGGAATGGCTTCGCGTAGAGCAAATCAACTTTGACCTGGATTTGGGAGATACGGAGAATCTCGTAAAAGCAGTCCAGACCAACCTTGAGTCAGAAGCCCAATACTATGAAGCGATTCGCCGCTATAACATGGCCATCCTGGAACTCCTGGCGGCCGCCGGACTGCTGACGCGTGAAATGAACGCATTTACTGAATAACCGAATCTGATGAAAAGGGCCCTGCTAATTATCGCAATTGCCGTGTCACTGTGGATGCCCTCGGTCACAGCCCAGGATGCAGAGCGCGAAGTGCGTACGCTGATCGAGCAGCGGGATCGCGATATCAAGGCGGCTGTTCGCGCGATGGAAAATGATTCCTCCCAGCGTGAAGTGGCACGATCACTGATCAATGATCGAATTGACTTTGAGGAGATGGGCCGACTCGCGCTAGGGCGTTACTATGAGGACTTAACGTCTGAGGAACGGTCGGATTTTATCGAAACCTTTGGCGGGATTGTGCGCGCACAGTCGTTGGGAGACCTATCAGTTTATGAGGCTCCAGTCACGATCAAGGCGGTAACGGTAACAGGCGAAAAAGCATCGGTGAGCACAACCTCAAGGGTGCGTGAGGCTGATCTTGACGTGGTCTACCGACTGCACAGGAAAGATGGAGTCTGGTGGTTGTATGATATCATTATTGATGATGTGGGTACCGTAGAGGGATATTCAGTGTCTTTTCAGACTTTTCTGCGCAAGCGGGGATTTGAGGCATTCATGCAAAGTTTGCGCAAAAGGCTTGCCTCAGAGGAGGGCTGAACGGATAGGTCGAACGGCGTATCTTTACCGTCGACCAAGCGCCAAAGTTTTTTGCTCCAGGAAGGATACGTTCTGCATACCTACGGAGAAGAGATCTATCTGCGGCATGCAGTTGCCGCAGTTGTTACGCTTCGACGATACGACAAAGTTCGTCCCGTAGCCCTCTACTGCCCGGCTTCGCATGCTGAGGTCTGCTATCGTAATGGATTAACCGATCTATTTACGACCATTGAACTGCTGCCGGACGAGAACTGCTCAATCAACGGGTTCAAGCATCACCTGCATGAATTCAAGCCCTGGAAGCGAAGCCTGTACATAGATTGTGACATGGTCTGGTGCAGAAACCCGGATGCGCTCTGGGCACAACTGGCTGTGTACCCTTTTACAATTACAGGACTGGAGCGGGCAGACTTTTATTTTGGCGGCCCAAAGAATGCTGCAGTGATCCTGGAATTTTTGCGCGACCGGCGCCGCCGTACACTGAAACGGTTCGGGTTAACACATTTGCCGCGCGTCCAGGCCGGAATGATTTATGCTGCGGATCCCGAGGTGACAAAATCTGTCTGCGACGCGGCAGGCCATTTTCGGACCCGTGTGTCTGAGACACACTTCAGAACACGATTACTGGAAGGGCGATCCGAGGAATCCTGTGAATGGAGCCTCGCAATGGCTATGAGCCACCTGAGTCTGCCTGTATACCACTGGTACCAAGGCGTAAACAGTCCGCAACTGGATTATATACCCGGAATGACCGAGCACACGCCAGACTTTGAAGATGTGGTTTGTGACTACTACACTGACCGTTTCGTGTACGAAATTCGGGGCCTCAAAAATGCGAGGGCTCGTAAATTCTTTATGTGGATGGTGGGTGAACTGCTTCGTAGGCGGGATTACCAGAGGGTGACTCCATTTGCGTTGCATTTCAGTTGGCTTCACGCAAAGCAACCATTCCACGACTTTGCAGACCGAACGTGGGACCAGGTGACCGATTCCGCTAGCTCCTGAAAATGAGGTGCCAGTAAAAGGTCAGGTAGTCCCCGGTATCCGGCAGCACGAGTAGGACCGCAAAAGTTGCTGCGGCCAGGAAAGGCAGAACCAGGATTCCCAAGCTGCTCCCGAGGGCCTGTCCACGTCCATACGCTGCGCAGTCCATGGCACTGCTGGCAATACAATATATTTTTACGGCAATCCAGGTCAGTACAAGGACGACGGCTAGTTGTCCAAATCGATCTGGGTTCAGGCTCGGAGCAATCATCACCATGGGTATTAATAATGCCATGGGAATATAGGCCATGCCGCTAATGACAAAAACCTGCTCCATGGACGTCTTGATTGCTTTACGAGCACCCAGTGCCCCGAAGGTGGCAGACAACAGTTGGTACATCAGGTAGGCAGCGACAGTGACGAGTATCAAGAGACTTGGACTGGAGGCCAAGTTCGCCACGCGATCCTGAATGTATGGATTTAGTGGAGCTGCAATAGCCTCGGTTAGCCGGAGCTCTCCGAATGCCTCAATAAATATCAGTATAGTAGCAGCAGTGAGGAGTCCCTGCGCGGCGACAAAAACAAAGGATGCGCCCCCTAGGAGTGCACACTCACGATACAGGGTCTCCCTGTACAACGCCCGGCTCAAAAAATATCGCCGCAGGATTTCGGCGAACCGTCGGAACCAGAAGCACAGAATGACGACAAGAAAACAGACAACCCAGGCCAAAATCAGGCTCCAAGCGGGCTTCTTGCTCGGATAACTGCCCATGTCAAACGCGAAGATTTCCTGGGTATTCGTGTAGATGCCCTGCAGCACACTGTATGCAGGTCGTTCCTCGTCCGCTGCATCAATCAGTCCCCGTTGGGGGCCAGTATCTGCAAAATCCTGCCACCTATAAACAAAGACTACCTCTACAGTGCTTTCAAGCAGTGAGGGCAGATGATTTTCCAGGTAGCGCGCCTGGGATTCGGGGGAATATTTTCGACGTAAACCGAAAGTTTCATCGTCGACTTTTTGCCCTATGCTTGCGAACCCAATGGGGGTTGGTCCCGCCCAGTTTTCCAGCGCAGACGCCGGCGTATATCCTTTGCGTACATCCACCAAGACGAGATCAACATGTTCGGAACACTGATCCTGCTCTAGGAAAGCCGTGGTGTAATACAGGACAAGCCCGGAAGCCTCTTCTGCAAGCTGCTCAAAGTATTCACAGGCACGTGGAGTGCTGGTATCGCCTTTAGTTGAAACGCCAATGTGCTGTGCAGACGGATGCAGCAGGCTCACCAGCGTGGCTTGCCACACCAGGCGTTTCGCATACTCCAGGGAGTCCAACAGCACATCAGCGGGCAAATAATCGAGGGGCAGATCCTGAAACAATCGCAACCCGAGCGTGTCTGCAACTTCGAGCAGTGCGGTATCTGAAACCCAGGGCAACCGAACCGCCTCAACACCGGCTTCGTGCATTTTCAGGAGATGCCGGGGAGTGGGTGGAGCAGGAGCATCCCAGACTATGCCCTTGAGGGGTGGTGACTGGCTATGAGCACGCTGAGTCCAGGCACATAGTAGAACCAGACCCAGAATCACATATGTGCGGTTCATAATTGATCAATACGTCGCCACGCTTCGCTGTCCTGCGAGGAAAACAGCATTTGCCAGCAGAAGTCGGCCACTGTAGTAAAAGCCCCGATAGATGGGGTTATCGACGAAATAGATGACTTCGCCCCGTCCGATCGATTCCATGCCTAGAACAAGCGAGTTGTTCAGGGCGTCCAGTGCTTCCATACCTGCGAACCCCGCAACGCGGCTGCCTTCCTTGAGTACGCCGACATTCCATCCGTCCTCCAGCCACGCGTAAGCTCGGCTGCTGCTCTTGAGCGTAAAGTAGTCCTGTTCGTAGCCAAATGCCAAGGGATGCGTATTATCCAGCTCTGTGCGAAAGATAGCTCCGGTCACATCTTCAGTGATTTCATGGCGATTGCGATCAGCGTAGGGTCGAAGCCGCACGCCCAGTGAATCTGCATCCTCATCGTCTTCGTCCGGCTTGATTTTCAGGCCGAAGCCGTCCTTGCCTGCAAGGAAACGGGTTGCGTTGCCAAGCGAGATTAGGCGACCACCCTCCCGAAGCCAGTTTTGAATCTCTTCCAGTCGGCGCTCGCTCAAGACATCACCGTAGCTGCCGGAGGGTAATATGATCACATCATAGCGAAACAGTGGCAGGCTACCAAAATCGTCACTGTTAACCAGCGTAGTACTGTACTCGAGTTGCTCATCAAAGAAATGCCACAACTCCCCGAGACTGTACGAACTGACAGCGGGTCCTGCAACGATGGCAATTCGTGGTGCGCGCATGAAGACCACATCTCCTGAGCCAAAATCGGCGCCCTCGGTGACGCGCGTTGTGTTGACTGCCTCAACATGCTGATTCGTGTGGCGGGCTGCCTGGATGACGAGGGAATCAAAGGCTGCCCCTTCTCCCCCTCGTGTCATAATTAGCGTACCCTCGTCGTAGGATTTATTGTTGACTTTGAAGGGTAGTTCTGCGTAGCGCACTTTCACCCCTTTCCGCATGAGTGCAGCAAGGAATCGGGCATCCTCAAAACTCTTCCACTCGGCTAGATAGGCAACGGGGCGTGATGGTAGCGCTACTGGCTCAGAATCAGGGGCGGTGGGCGTCCATGATACTTCATCTTCCATCGCATACGCTTCCAGGCCGTATACAAAGGGCAAGGCCCAAGCAGTAATGTCGTAGCTGAGCGAGTCTTCCAGTTCAGCCTCCGGTTCAAAAAGCACACCGGTCAAAACGCCTTTTGGCTGCGCGGCTGGAACAACAAGATCCCCAGATTCAATGCTAACACGTTCTGTGGAGCCCGAATGATAGGCAAAACCCTCTCCTGCACTCGATGTGCTCGCAAACCCGTAAGCAATACCGAGGAGGTCCAAGTGATCGGAGAGTACACGAACCTTGTCCTCCTGGCCTGTGTGGCGAACGACATACGCAGCATGCGCTCCACTTGGTCGGGATGTAGCATTCTGGAAGTATTCGGCAAACTCGGTGGTGATACGGACCCGCTGGTTTGCAGCAACTTCAATGGTAGACAGACTGGTCGTATAGTGATGTTCAATTCGATCGGAGAGTGTCAGGGTATCTCTTTCGGCTGTAATGATGCCAAGTCCTGCACGTCCTGAGCCAGCCTGTTCATAGGTCATCCCAATTGCTCCATTGAATGTTGGCCATGTATCACCATAACCCGGATAAAACAGGTCGAAAATCTGTCTGGTGAAGAACAACCAGCCCTCTTCGTCGAAATAGCGTGCATGATTGGTACCTATGAGATTCTGGAGCTCGCGCTGCCATGAAGTGATGTACGCATGGTAGGGCACTGCCGCCGGAGCAAAAAAATAGGGACTGTTAACGCTCTGCTCATGAAAATCCACATGGATGTGAGGCATCCACCGATTGTAGTGTGGAAGGCGCTGACGCGTTTCGATTTGTGTTCCCCAGGCCCAATCCCGGTTCAGGTCAAAGTAATAGTGATTGGTTCTTCCCCCTGGCCAGGGCTCTGAGTGCTCACGTGCCTCCCCGTGTACGTTGTGTTTGTGTCCCCGTGTTTGGTGGTAAAAGTGAACATAGCGGTCACGCCCATCCGGGTTAAGGCACGGATCAATAATCACGACGGTGTTTTCGAGCCATGTCTGCACGCTGCTTTCTGTACTGCTTACCAGTGTATGAATTACTGCCAATGCAGCTTCCGTACTCACAGATTCATTACCGTGAACATTATAGCTGAGCCAAACGATGGCTGTGGTGTCTTCTGCCGGAACTCCTTCCAGGAGGCCAGCCCGCTGCAAATTGGCAGTACGGATTTCCTCCAGTCTCGCCATATTATCGGGCGAGGAAATGATCAGGTACTGCAACACCCGGCCCTCGTAGGTGTGACCATACTCAACGCGATCCACATTCGTGGCGTTTTCCGCAACATGGCGGACGTAGTCAGTTACGCGGTAATGGGGTGTGAATCGTTCACCGAGTTCATAGCCCAGGAAATCAGCGGGGTTGCGAAGCTGTGCCTCTGCGCTGTGAACAAGGGGAATAAGTAAGAAGAAAGCGAGGTAGCCTTTCATGATCTGTTGGTATTCGAGCTATGTTCGCGTAGTGCCTCAATGCGAAGTTGTGTGGTTACTCGACCGTTCCACCTGTTCTCCTCCACATAGCATAAGATGTCCAGTCCAGTCTGTTCTTCGCGGGCTTTCTCGGCAATGGCATGGTATCGTCCCTGCCAGAATCCGATGGCATCCATGATCATATTGGATTGTGGCTCTTTCAAGAGCATTTTCAGGTGCTGTCCCCCCCTAAGCAGGCGCACGGATACGGGCTGAAGTCCCTCTACAAAGAAGAGTGGCGCTTCATTCTCTTTGCCGAAGGGCTGACAGGATTTGAGCACGCGTTCAAATTTTCCTGGGATCATGGCGAGGTTCAGCTGAGCATCGTACTCCAGCTGCGGTTCAACCACCTGTCTGCCTACCTGTGAAAATACTTCGGCATTCAGTTTTTCTTTGAAAAGGTGAAGGTCTTCTTTTTTCAAGGTAAGTCCGGCCGCCTTTGCGTGGCCTCCGTATCGGATCAACATATCCGCACAACCTCTTATGGCATCAAGAATATGAATATCACCGTGTGTACGAACACTGCCAAAAACCTCTTCGCCGTCCGAATTTGGAACATCGGTTAGCATTACGGCCGGACGTCCAAATTCCCCTACCATTTGTGATGCAGCCGAGCCCAGGATGCCAGGATGCCAATCTGGATCGTGGAGCACAAGTACATGCGTATGAGATCCGGCCAGTTGTATTTGGGCGAGCTTCTTTGCGGTTGGACGTAGCCGTGCTGCCTGTTTTTTTCTGTCTATGTTGAGCTCATTAAGCCGTTCGGCATAAGCCAATGCTTCGCTGTCCGATTCCGCCAGTAACAGTGCGAGTGCTTCGTCTGCATGGGCAAGCTTGCCCGCAGCGTTCAGGCGGGGACCAAGCTGCATAGCGATATCGGTCGCCGTCAGGTGTTCTTGATCACAACCGGAAGCGGATGCGAGCGCCCGGAGGCCTGCGGACGGCGCGGTGCGCAGCTTCTCTAATCCCTCGCGTACCAGAATGCGATTCTCGTCCACCAAAGGCATGATATCGCATATCGTAGAGATTGCCACAAGGTCTAGGTATTCGTCCGCCAGATTGACAGGTTGATCAAGCTCTTCCAATGTGACCTGAATCAGTTTGTAGGCAAGAGCACAGGCGGATACATCCTTCAACGGGTATTCGCAGCCCTCCCGTTTGGGATTTACGTGCGCATGGCAGGACGGGTTCTTGCCTTCGTTCTGATGGTGATCACAGATAATCAGGTCTATGCCGGCCTCCTTTGCCAATGCTGCAGTTTCCTCATCATTCGTGCCGCAATCCACGACAATGATAAGGGAGCATTCCCGCGTACGCGCAAGCTCAACACCGCTCGCATGAAAACCGTGGTTCTCTTTCTGACGATGAGGAATATATGATGATGTCGTCAGTCCATAAGACCGCAGAAATTGCAGGACCAGAGCAGTGGACGTGACGCCATCCGCGTCAAAATCTCCATAGACGAGTACCTTTTCCTTCGTCTCAATAGCCCGTGCGATGCGCCGACCAGCAACATCAATATCAGCCAACAAATGCGGACCATGCAGGGAAGTCCGGGTTGCCCGAAAATAGTGTCGCGCGGAATCCAATGAGTCAATTCCTCGCAGTATCAGGAAGCGTGTCAGTGGCTCCGGTAGTGAATTCAACTCTTCGCTGAGCACCTGCACCGCAGCTTCATCCCCTACGGAACGCTCGGTCCATAGCATTTTTGTCGTAATATCCTAAGCTTGAAAGACGCAATATACATCCTGTTTGGCAGGTGTCAGGAAGATTGTACAATCAGCGCAGTTTCTGCAACGCGCAAAGCAGCCATCCGCGGGACCGAATGCGGTTCTTTCATAAGAACCCCTCAAATTCGGAGCAAATGCCTATTGAAATTAGTGCCTTGCCAGGATAAATAACAAATATGGACCAAGTACACAATTCCCTCTGCAACCCCTACTTGAACGGCTGAGGATCGTTGTGACTGTTGTCCCAAGCATGTCGTACATCACGGCAAAACATGCGAGCCGACTCCTCTCGACCTGGGCCGAAATCAGAAATGCCGCAGCAGGCTTGCCTGTGAGGGCATGCTATGCCCTGATCGCTTCGGCTAGGATTTTCACAGCCCAGAGATCAAACCCACCGCGACGGACGGGGATCAGCACCGGGTCCGCTACTCGAATCGCAAAGGTGGTGTTCTCCGCAATCTTGGCCAATCTATTGATGACGATGTACGCATAACCCCTCGTTAGCTGCGGGATGGACTTGTGGAGTACAGGGCGATCTATTCCGACGACTGCATGCAGATCCGTGCCATCTGGCTGCGCAGAGTACCATTCCAGTGCAGTGCCTTGTGGGTCGGAGTCCACCAAGACCACCGAATGTCCGCGTTTATACAAGCATCCGGCAAGGTTCGTTGAGATAGTCGTTTTCCCCGTCAGTCTACCTAGATCAGTGCTTTGCACAAATGTGCTAATGTGTGATTAATGCAGGATACAAGATTTCCTCAACGTGACCCGCGATCGCAGAGGGGAAGGGGTGGGGGCATACTACCGAATTGCACGGGTCACCTGGCCGTGACCGGCATGGCATGCTGTTCAGCGCTCTGATTTTGCCTGGATCGCAGCTGATTGGATCTTAACCTGCTCAAGGTCACGAGAGTGCGTCCTGAAAGGACGTCGGAGGGTGAAATTGTCCTTAAACAGCCAGAATCGACTCTGTATTGATGCATTGATGTATTTCAGTACATCTCCATCAGTAGAGAAATTCCGCTTGTTAGCATTGAGGCCGGTTCGAGAATTGGCGGGTTTTCAGCTACCTGGTGCGCGAGCACTGCGCTACCGCCTGGCTCTGCAGCGCAAATTCCCATGTTTTGCTTCCCCTTTTGGGTACAAAAAATATTACATGCAGGGAAGCTGGGCGCTCTCTGGCAAGCTCCCCCTTCATAGCCCCCATTTGAGCCTCAAAATGGACAGCAAACTCGCTCTTATTGAGTACAAAGGGCATAGCTTGCAAGGCAATTCAGGCGTCTGTTGGTGCCAAAAGACATTGCTTGCTCTCTCGCATGCGCTAACCCCATATTTCGGTTCCGCGCATGCTGCTGATCTACGATCCGCTGCATCGTTTCTGCGCGATCTTTGATCACGCAGAAACTCTCGCTCCACCTCCGCCATCCACCAGAGCACTGTCCGATCCCATGAAATAAATACAGGTTTGATTATGCTGTATTTAATTCATGAGGAAACGAGGTCGGCCACCCGCTCTGGGTCCACTGCGACGATACGTCTCATCCCGCACGATGCAGCCCCGCCGTCAGTGGGGTGCCGTGCGGAAGTCGCTGCAGAAGCTCATCGAATCCGCATCTCCTGCGGCGGTCCAGGCGAAGCGTCCAGGTGCATCGGCCTGGACGCCGACGCGCTCCGGGAGGCAGCAGAATATCTGCAGCTGCAATACCGGAAGCTCCACGAATCGGAGGCGTACCTGTCTCCCGGGGAATGGGAGCGGCGATCCCGACTGGTGACGATCAAGGTTACGGATTTCGAGTTCGAGGCGTTGTCAAGCCTGGCAGAAGTGACTGGCTTGACAAAATCCCAGCTCATGCGCCTGGCGCTTGCCGGAAAGGCGCCGGAACTGGGGCGCGGGGCACTTTCACCGCCCCGCGCCGCGCCATCCCGGAATCAGACAACAGAGAACACCCCCGAGGACGATCGTTTCGTCCAGGGAGAGCTGTTTCCGCATGATGAATATCGTTGACCTACCCTCCCATCAATGATGAGCGAGGGTGCCTCCACCCCGATACCCTCTGTTCTTCTTCATAAGTGCCACAGAGCGCGAAGATAGTCAGTTTTTGACGGGCAAATTCATCTCAATACACAACCGGCAACGCGATCGTGGCTTTACGGAGCCAGACATATTGTTGAATCAAACATAATTGGACATAAAACACTTTTGATTGATTCAATACAACCTTGCAATACTGTTCTGAGAAGGCGGGTTTGGTCACACAGGTAGCCGGGTCAATTACTGTTGGGTAACAGCAGACAGAACTTCCTTTTCCTGATCAGCATCAAGAAGACCAATCCACACATGCTCAACTCTTGCTCTATCATCCAGAATGATAATCGTTGGAACCAAAGTTATTCCCCAATCTTGGTTGGGCAGAGCAATCAATGTATCAACGGATAGATTTTCTCTCTGAAGTATGCGTCTTTGAAGTTCAATGGATATACTTGGGTTAATACCAGCGACTACCCCAATATTTTTGCTTTTCTCTGCAATAAGTGTTCTGTAGAAGGGGTAGCTCTGCAGACAATATGGGCAGGTAGGAGTTAATACAATCAACACTAATCTATCTTGGTCCTCATGAAAATATTTTAACATAGCTGGAAGAGTATCCACAATGCCGTGGTTATCAGTTGACTTGGCAAAAAAAGTCACTTGAAGAAAAAATAGTAACGCTACTACTACCAGTGCATACATTGTCCATTCTAGATACTTCATTGTGATTTCTCTAAAATCTACCCTAAAACGGCATTTCGCCTGGACCAAAATCCTGAAGTATCTTTCGCACGGGTGCCTTTGTGGGGTAAGGTATAAAAAATTCTTTCGTAAAAGACCTATACCCGCCACCTCATCCTTGACTTAAGAAGGTCTGCTTATCGAATAGACAATCACAGTGCCATCGCGGGTTGGCTGATATATTCGATCATTTTTTATATACGACGGGTAGTAATCCAATCTAAATGAATACTTGTACTCAACCGACCCTGCGTCATATACATCAACAATTAGATCTTCTGAATCGCTTGGGGACTGAAGCAACAATTCGTCTCCCACGACACTTACTATGATACTATTCACGAAATCGCCTTCAATCCTATAGCTCTCAATTCCATTCATCACATATCGTACAAGCTGGGGCTCTTCAAACTTGTCAAAGGTCATTGTCTTCTTTGCCCGAACGAGTCTGCCATTCACATCATAAACCATAACTACGGGAAAGCGATCAGGAACGTAGATCATCCAGTCTTTATACGTTTCTATCATTCCAGTTGCCACCAAATAAGAAACAAAACGGTCACCTTCCACTAAATCTCCAAATTCAACCGATCTATCCCTGAAATTAGATTCAAAGGCTAGTTTATTAAACGCTCGGAAAAAGTACTCTATACCTGTATCTGTTATGGCGTGCCGGTAAGGAACCTTCTGCCTGTCAAATGCTCTTGAATCTATAAAACTCCCTGTCGCCTTTGAAAAAGAAGAAATCCTCGCGTTGTTGGAATCTGTTACATAAATGAGCGAATCATATGCTACTTCAACACCACCTATGCTTGAAAATTCGCCGGGGGCTTGACCAGCACCACTTCCATAGGACATGATATAATTGCCCTTAGAATCAAACCGCAGAATCTGATACGCCCCGTAGTCGACAACATACATATCTCCATTGGTGTCCGGTATGATATACTGGGGGTCGTACAGCATAATCTCTTCATCCCCGGGCAACTCAAACATCCTACTCACAGAAACACTTTTCCAAACTCTTTCCCTTGTTTGTTGCTCCTCAGCTTTTTCTAAAAACAAAAAATCTCCGAGGGTAGCCTCGTCTTCGCCGCTACTGCAGGACAAAACAAAAAAGCAGATCAGGACAGCATACCTACCGTCCATTAAGGCCATGGCCACTTAGAATATACTTGGACCCCTGAGAGGCCAATTGAAAGAGGGAGGGACATACACCACCGGCATGGCATAGACGCGCATATCATATTCCCCCCGTCACATCCCTTCCGTATGACTTGATTGTGAGTCACCACAATCAGGGACGATACTAAGCCCAGCATTATTAGATGTCCAGCGAAAATAGGCGTTGGGAACATGGTTTGCTCCATGTTTCATCTTCAGTACAGGGAAGATCCTCAACCTTGCAACATTTGACGAACCCCTCACATGCCTTAAGACCGCCGTCGCATCCCATAAAGCTACATGTGTGGTTGCATTTTGTAGGGACTACATTGCTGGATGAGTATGCATTACTGCCGAAAAATATCAGCGTAGCTGCACAAAACAGAGCGATAAATGACCGTATCAGGGAGTTTCTTCGTTTTTGCATTGTAAAATGTGTTTGTGGTTCTCCACAATATTCGCGGCAGAACCGTTTAAAGTGAGTTAAAATTTCCGGCACTCCATGTGCCGGCGGGATCAATATACACCTTTTCGGTTAAACAAACAACCTTCATCCCCTTCTGCTGTTTATAATGAAACAAAATTTCCGGCATTCCACGTGCTGGCGGGCCTAGTATATATTTTGTCTGTTCTCGCTCCCATATCCTGTAACGCCAGTCGCCCGGCAACGTCTTAGCAGTTTGACGCCATCCCAGAGCGCGTATCACACGTGCGAACTTGGCGGTCCCGTGTCAGCGTATCCACCAGTATAGCCGTCACGTTTGCCTAATTGTGTTATCCTGTACAGCTTATCGCTCATGTATCTTGTCCGTTCCCGGGCTGGTTGATTTTCACTTATTGCGCCGTCCCGGCCGCCGGACATTTTGGCCGATCATATAGCGATCTCCGGAAACCGCGGCCGCGCGGGCCGATTCGGCTTGATCGGCGCGACTTAATACCCCTTATGTAGCAGTGAATCGGTGCAGCCATACGATTCACACATGATCCGCGCCGTAATTATGTATCTGTTTTCATCTGCCTTGCCTACCCCCGGGCGTTAGTCGTTTACGACATTGTCCAGTTCATCGCCTCGCGGAGTGCTGTATCCAAGTCATCCCCCATTTTGGCGTCATGCAGGTAGTCCCCCATCAGACTCCCACAGCCTTTATCCGCTTCCGTCACATTCCGTATTCGCCTCAGTTCAACGGCAATAATCTTCATTACTTCGGTAAGTTCGGCCAGTTGCTCGACCGCCTTCGTT
Organism: Rhodothermales bacterium; assembly: GCA_965219915.1. Classification (GTDB taxonomy): domain Bacteria; phylum Bacteroidota; class Rhodothermia; order Rhodothermales; family Bin80; genus Bin80. The sequence continues at coordinate 293,722 of OZ244794.1, forward strand.
CCAGTATAATCATTCACATTTGTTGCCCACCTCCAGGGCTGTTTGTGTGTTACTCTCCCAGTGCGCCCGCAAAAAGACTGCGGGGGCAATCGGGTCCCGTGCATCATTGACCGCCAAAAATGAGCTCCGGCCTCGGCTCCTCATCAGCAGACACTTCGCGGAAGTAGGTACGACTGCCAGCAAGCAATCACTACTTTGTACCACCGTGTACTTCGTAGCCGCGTGAGATTTTTCACAGTTCGTTAGCCGTACCTTTGCCAACTCCGGGTATACTTGAATCAATGCCAGAAATGGTGTCACAGCTTCGACCAAGCCTCCGCTATCAGTGGCCGTGTGTACAGTCCAAAAGGAAATATCAGATAGGGAAAGTCTGATTAATGTCAGGACAACTCCAGTATATCACGGTATACCACGTCAATAATACCAGAAGTCATGCGTCAACTCACTTTTGAAGACCTGACCTACTTTGATCGCAAACGCAAGACGCGCCGGCAGCGTTTTCTCGAACGAATGGATCGTATTTTGCCGTGGGCTACTTTCCTGGCCGTATTGAAGCCCCACTATCCAAAGGGTGAAAAGGGGCGTCGTCCCATTCGGATGGAAACGATGCTACGCATCTACTTTATGCAGCAGTGGTTCAACTTGTCGGACCCCGCCGCCGAGAATGCGATTCTGGATCACGTGCCGATGCGTGTTTTCGCGGGGGTGGAGCCGGGATACGCCCCGGATGAAACAACGATCTGCAAGTTTCGACATTGGCTGGAGGCGCATAATTTGACCAAGCAGTTGCTCAAAATCAGTTGTCGTCATCTGGAAAAGCACGGCGTGCTGTTACGTGAAGGTACGGTTGTGGACGCCGCGATCATTGAGGCCCCCACCTCTACCAAGAACAAGGCGCGGAAGCGCGATCCAGAGATGTCGTCTACAAAGAAGGGGAAGAAGTGGCATTTTGGTATGAAAGCCCATGTGGGTACGGACCCGCAAGGGTTGGTGTACACGGTAGAAACGACCAGCGCCCGTGTGCATGACGTTGATATGATGGGAAAGTGTCTGCATGGCGAGCAGGAGGTGATCTATGGAGACAAGGGGTACGTCAGCAAGGCCCGTAAGGAAAAAGCGGAAGCACGCGGTGCGACCTGGCGAGTATAGCGCAAAGCCACACGAAGCCGCAAGTTGAACTGCGCAGATCAGTCCTTCAATCGAAAGAGTAATCGGACTCGCGCCCGGGTGGAGCATGTCTTCGGGGTGATCAAGCACCAGTGGGGGTACCGTAAGGTGCGCTACCGGGGATTGAAGAAGAACACCGTACAGCTGTATGCACTGTTTGCACTTGCCAATTTCCACATGGCCGGCGACCGATTATTGGCGCTGCAACAGGGATAGGTATGTCCTGTCGGCACGGATCGCGTGTCTCGGACGCTTGATCCATGCATTATTACCGAGTTTTTAGTCCAAAATCGCGTGACAAAGGTGTTTTCAGCCCCATTCTCGACCCAACATGCATCGTTGGGCACATTTTGCCCCGCCGGCGAGCATTTGAGTAAATACTTCAGAGTTTCCATAGCTTTATACCCTCCACTGTGCGGCCAAATCCGCCGCCATTTGCTTAATCTGTTTGAGTCGCTCACGTGCAACTGGATTTCTCAATGCCCGGCGCTTGACCTTTCCATCATGTCCGGGAATGCGTAAATGCCTATCCCTATATCCCAGCCTATTCAGCTAATCATACCGGGTTCGTTTTGTAACAGGCGGCAGCCCTTGAGAATCCCGGTAGTCGTTATAGGATTCAAACAATTCCGCGCCAGTTGCCATTGCTTTCTTAGACTGGGGACAACATTCACCAAGCCAGCCATTGAACCGGGCTTTGAGGCGGACGGGCCAGCAAACCCTTTCTGCCGGAACAGTTCCATTCCCAGCCGCCCCCATGACCGGCCATCACCTGCCCGCTCACTTTCTTGGGATCATACGCCTGGACACAGGCGCTGTAGAAGTACATTCCGCTTATAGCCTGTGCGCTGGTACGGAATTTGGGTGTTAGGGCATCATCTTCTAGCTTCGCGATCTCTCGCAGTCGGGAATGAGCTTTTAATAGGTGCAGCTCAATGCGGTTACGGTCGTCATACTATCAGCCGTTTTTTGTTTTTCCGGCTCTGAAACGGCTATATTTTTGGAAGAATTCGATCCGTTTGATTATGAGTAATACGCTTAATCGACCGCTCAGAAACTAGATTGGCTTACTTTGGACGTTGAGAAATAAGCCGATCTGTGTGCGAAGTACTCTTCTCTCCGGACTGGAGAACTGTACCGGATCTGAGTAGACAAAGTCATGAGGAGGGGCATACTCAATCACTGGGATTGGACCTTTTACCGCAAAGATGGCATCGACATTGGGTAACGCATCGGTGGAAAAACCTAACTGGTTCTTGATCATCGTTCCACTCTGGCTGGCGGTTTTTGTCGTGAGTTGCCAGCTCTTTGTTGTGGCTCCTCTTCTGCCACTCATTCAAAATGAGCTCCTCAACGCATCCATTCCGACCGACTTTGCGCTGGGGTTTTTGGGTTCGGCCTACTCTATTGCATTGGCAATTTCGACGCTGATTGTTGGTCCGGTGTCCGACCGAGTAGGGCGACGCAAAGTATTGGTTGTAGGTACCGCACTTATAGCAGTGACGCTCTTTCTGCATAGTTTTGCCAGACACTATGAATCGCTCCTTGTGGTCCGTGCAATTTCAGGGATGGCATGCGGTGTGTACAGCGGAAGTATGGTGGCATTCGTAGGGGACTACTTTCCCTACAATCGCAGGGGATGGGCAACAGGGTGGATAATGACAGGAGTTGCGGCCGGCCAAGTTATCGGGACACCTGCCGCAATCCTGATGGCGAATACGTACGGATTTCAGGCACCGTTTGTGGCCTTTGGTGGATTGATCGCCATAGCGAGCGTGATGGCCTGGCGTTGGTTTCCCCAGCCGAAAGTGGAATACGATACAGCCCCGTTGTCACCTACAGCCGTACTCAGTTCCTACGGTCAACTCCTGCGTAGTCCAGGACCGCGTGCGGGTGCGATACTCTATTTTCTCCTATTCCTCAGTATTGGTCTCTTTTTGTTCTTTTTCCCGAAATGGCTGGAAGAGGACATAGGTATTACGGTGCAGCAATTGGCGCTGTTATTCGTGATTGGAGGAATAGGGATGACGGTGGGCACAACCATAGGGGGAATGCTTTCGGACCGACTGGGTCGAAAACCAATCCTGATTCTTGCATGCCTGGCACTGACTGTTCTGCTTCCGTTCGCAACCGTATTGATAACTGGATTTGTGAGCGCGACGGTGTTCATAACAGTTGTGCTGATTCTCGGAGCAATGCGAACAGGACCAATCATGGCACTTTTAACCGCACTCACCGCACAGGCAAAGCGGGGAACAATGATGGGACTGGCAGTTGCGTCCGGCCAGGTTGGATTGGGGGTGGCGACGGCTGTTGCAGGCTGGCTCTACCAGAACCCTGGATTCCTGTACAATATTCTGTCTGGCACGGTGGCTGTCTTGCTAATGGCCGTGGTGGTCTGGCGTATTGTATCTGAGCCTACAGAATCCTGAAGGAGATCCCAATGGTCAGGGCCTGTTTCTGCTGGACGTAAGGAGACAGATCCTTGTCCAAAAGCGCCGTGTACTCCGTATTGACTTGAAGCCAGGAATTAACTTTCATGGTAACCAGGGATTCCCAGATCATATCCGGGGCCGGCTGATTGAAGGCAGCAAACAGGGTTAGTGTTGACTTCAAGTGAACATTCGTGAAAACGGATCGCTCAACAATAACCAGACCTGAAGCTCCAATCTGCCATCGCAAAAGGGCATCCGGTGATACCTTATAGCGATCACGCAAAGCGCGGATGGTTACCACAGTCTGTTTAGCGGCGACACCCAAACGCAGGTTGATCCAACCGTTTGCCTGATAATCAAGTCCCATAGATTGGGTGAGAATCGCAGGTGAGAAAAACCCTGAGATTCTCTTGCTTTCTGCGGTCGGATCTTTGTCATTGTACCTGAAACCGTCGGCGAACTGGGACCGGAGCTCCAGCGTCACGGCAGGGCTTAGCTGACCGAAAATCGGGACGCGGGAAAACTTGAATGAGGTGCGCACGTGAATAACATCCTCAGACTTACGCAGATCAACGCCATTCTGCCTAACTACACCGAATGCCAGCCGCACTTCGTGCTGGTGTTGTAATGTGGTTGCAGTTTTTTGGGCTTCTCCGCCTATGCCGGCTCCGAGTGCGAGAGAGCTTATTCCACCATCATGCCAGCGATAGAATCCGACTTGGTTAAAGGAAACCCTACCCTGTGCTTCGGTCGTCCAAGTTGAATCTGACTGCGCAGCACAAGGCGCAGCGCACACCAGCAGGATCAGAAACAAAATCGGTGTGCGCATCAGTTTCCCTGGGTTACTGCACGCAATAAATCGTCTCCACAAACCAATCACTCAGCCATGCTGATGCGAAGACGATTGCGGGCACGTTCAAGCGCTTGCTCTGCACGCACACGATCCAAGTCAGCAGATGCCTCCTCCAAGCGTTTTAATGCACGCTGTTCTGCGTTTTTGGCGCGATCCGTATCAATATCAGTCGCGGGCTCGGCAGTTTCCGCCAGAACAGTGACCACATTACCAATTACTTCAACAAACCCGCCACTGGTGGCGAACGTGAGTTTTTCTGTACTTGACGTGGTCAGCACCAGCGGCCCCACGGTCAGCGACGCAATCATCGGCGCGTGATTGTAGCGGATCTCGAAGCCTCCATCCGCACCAGGCGCACGTAACCCTGTAACGAAACCCCGAAACACCTGCTTATCGGGAGCAACAATATCGACACGCAGCGCCCGCTGGACCTCGGCTTCCATTACCCTTCTGCAAGTTTTTGTTCACCATCCTCAATGACCTCATCAATGGTCCCTTTGTAAGTGAATGCCGATTCTGGCAGATGATCTAGGTCACCCGAGAGAATCATGCGGAATCCCTTGATCGTGTCTGCAATCTTGACATACTTGCCCTTGGCGCCGGTGAATTGCTCGGCAACAAAAAATGGCTGACTCATATACCGTTCCGCGCGGCGTGCACGCTGCACAACGAGCTTGTCCTCATCGGAAAGCTCGTCCATCCCCAGAATAGCAATGATGTCCTGTAACTCCTTGTACCGTTGCAGAAGCTGTTTGACATCCTGCGCGGTAGTGTAATGCTCATCTCCGACCACTCTGGGAGACAGAATTGTCGAATTTGAGTCAAGCGGATCAATCGCTGGGTAGAGCCCCAGAGAAGCAATGCGACGCGAGAGAACCGTCGTTGCATCAAGGTGCGCAAAAGCAGTCGCTGGTGCAGGATCCGTAAGGTCGTCCGCCGGCACGTATATCGCCTGGACGGAAGTGATTGACCCGCTCTTTGTCGAAGTGATCCTCTCCTGGAGCTCGCCCATTTCTGTGGCGAGCGTGGGCTGGTATCCCACTGCACTGGGCATGCGCCCCATAAGAGCACTTACTTCCGAACCGGCCTGCGTGAACCGGAAGATATTGTCAATGAAGAGCAGTACATCACGACCCCCTAGATCACGGAAGTATTCGGCAATGGTCAGTCCACTGAGCCCCACGCGCGCCCGCGCACCCGGCGGTTCGTTCATCTGACCGAACACTAGACTAATGCTGCTCTCTTTGATGATATCCATGTCCACCTTTGACAGGTCCCATTCACCTTCCTCCAAGGCTTGCTGAAACGCTTCGCCATACTGCATAACTCCGCTCTCAATCATCTCGCGAAGTAAGTCATTCCCCTCTCGTGTACGCTCACCAACACCGGCAAAGACCGACAGGCCCTCGTGCGCCTTGGCAATATTGTTAATCAACTCCATGATCAGCACCGTCTTGCCGACACCTGCACCACCAAAGAGGCCGATCTTGCCGCCGCGCGCGTAAGGTTGAATCAGATCCACCACTTTAATACCTGTCTCGAGCATTTCGACGCTTGTCGACAGATCACTAAATGCAGGCGGTTCGCGGTGAATTGGCAGCTTCCCCTCAGCCTCAGGTTGAGGCAGGCCATCGATCGCGCGTCCGACCACATTGAAAAGACGTCCCCGGATATCCTCACCGGTGGGCATTGCAATCGGCTGTCCTGTACCGTTGACAGGAACACCCCGTGTCAGTCCATCGGTGGAGTCCATGGCAATGGCCCGGACACGGTTCTCCCCGAGGTGTTGCTGCACTTCAAGGACGAGCGCGTCCTGACCCTTTCGGTCAATCTCCAAAGCATCTAGGATATCCGGCACCTCACCGGCAGAAAAAGCGACATCAACGACAGGTCCAACTACCTGTACGACTTGACCAGTTGTGGTCATTTTCAATTAAGACAGATTTTGTTAGGTGGAAAGTTACGCAACTCTGCAACAGGTGCGCATATTTTTCGGGCGTGCTTTCCCGAACCGCAGGCTTTTACGAGGCTCAGGTAAAATGGCTTCATTGTGTTCTTTGGATAACAAGCTAGACTAAATCCGACCTGCAAAGGCTCAAAATATGCCTGAACGAATCATTACAACCCGGTGTTTACTTTTTGCTGGAGTGTTTCCGGCTCTCCAATTACACTAAATCAACACTAACATGCGCCTCTTGACCTTATCACTACTGTTTTTTTGTCTGCCTGCGTACGGGCAGGGAGTGCAGTCCATTACCGAGAAAACAATGGAAATGGAAAAACGGGACGGTTTCTTTCCTGTGTACTGGCATTCGGATTCCGGTGAAATCTATCTTGAAATTCCTGCACTGAATCAGGAATTCATCTACGTGACTTCCATGCCTGCTGGGCTGGGATCCAACGACATTGGATTAGACAGAAGCCAATTGGGCAGTACGCGCCTGGTCCGGTTTGAGCGTAGCGGCCCCAAAATTCTTCTCGTTATGCCAAACCTGCGCTACCGCGCAGAATCGGAATCAGCAGCAGAGAGAGCCTCCGTGAATGAGGCCTTTGCGGAAGCTATCCTCTGGGGGTTCAAGGTTGAGGCCGAGGAGGAAAATAGAATCCTTGTAAATGCGACAGACTTCGTTGTTAGGGATGCTAACGGAATTACTCGGAGGTTGCGGGGGGCGCAGCAAGGTAATTTCAGTTTGGACAAGAGCCGAAGTGCTCCCGTTCCAGATATGCTTAAGGCGTTCCCGCGAAATACAGAAATGGAAGCGCGAATAACGTTTACGTCTGATGCTCCGGGACGCTTTGTACGTGACGTGGCAGCTGATCCGTATTCGGTCACCCTAAGCGTGCGACACTCATTTGTTATGCTGCCCGATGACGGGTACACTCCCAGAGTATTTCATCCGGGAGCCGGGTACGGTGCGATAAGCTACATGGATTATGCAGCGCCCATTGGTGAGGATATGGTGAAACGTTATATTCGGCGTCATCGTCTGATCAAGGCGGATTCAAGTGCGGCAGTCAGCGATCCTGTGTCACCCATAGTGTACTACCTTGATCCAGGTACACCCGAGCCGGTCAGGGGGGCGCTCCTGGATGGTGCCCGATGGTGGACAGATGCATTTGAAGCGGCCGGCTTCTCCAATGCCTATCGGATTGAAATATTGCCGGATGGAGCAGATCCGATGGATGTACGCTACAATACGATCCAGTGGGTGCACCGTGCTACACGCGGCTGGAGTTACGGGTCAAGTGTGACAGATCCCCGCACCGGTGAGATTATCAAGGGGCATGTGTCGCTTGGTTCACTCAGAGTCCGACAAGACTACCTTATCGCCGAAGGGCTACTAGCTCCGTACGGTGATTCCCTCGCAACTGACGATCCTATGTTGTCCATGTCACTCGCACGAATCCGACAACTGTCTGCTCACGAGGTTGGACACACACTGGGCCTCTCCCATAATTTTGCATCTTCCGTCAATGGTCGAGCTTCGGTTATGGACTATCCTGCCCCATATGCAGTGTTCAATGAAGCCGGAGAGATCCGGTTGGATGAGGCCTACTCAACCGGTATCGGGGAGTGGGACAAAGTTGCCATTGCCTATGGGTATGCTCAGCCGTTGCCCGGTGACAGCGAAGAGGCGCTATTGAGCGCAATCCTGCAACAGGCCTGGGATAATGGCTTGCATTATATCACCGACGCGGATGCACGCCCTTCCGGTGCTGCACATCCGCTCGCCAACCTCTGGGACAATGGTGACGATATGGTAAGCGCCCTTCACCACGAAATGGCGATTAGGGATGCTGCTCTGGCACGCTTTGGTGAGGAAGTTATTCGCAAAGGACGTCCGCTGGCAACCATGGAGGAAGTGCTGGTTCCACTCTACTTGCGACACCGGTATCAGGTGGAGGCTACTGTCAAATTACTGGGTGGATTAACCTACACCTATGCGATGCGTGGAGACGGCCAGGCACTAGTCGAGCCGGTTACAGGTTCGGTGCAGCTGGCAGCGCTGGAAGCATTGATGGACGTAGTTTCGCCGGAGGCTCTACGCGTCCCTGAAAGCGTCCGTTCCGGTATGCCTCCCCGCCCACCCGGGTTTTCGGCGCATCGCGAGTTGTTTGATCGTCATACGGGCCTGATATTTGATGCTTACACACCTGCTTCTGCGGTTGCTACACTGGTATTTGCTCAGATCCTCAATCCAGCGCGCACAGCCCGCATGGCGTACCAGCGTGACCACGACGACACCCTGCCCGATTTTCATGGCGTTATGGAGGTCGTGAGCGACGCTGTCTGGGGGATACCTGTTGCGGATGATCCGTACGATGCCGAATTGCAGCGCGCAGTACAACAGGTATGGATAGATGAGTTGATTGGATTGGCGAATCGGCGTGATGCAGCCCCAGCGGTGAGGGTGATGGTGATGGAGCGGCTCCGTGAATTCACACAGTGGCTCGCGGAGACTCAGGTGCCCCAGCGGGATACAGAAACCCGCTATCATCGCAGAATGGTACAGGATCAAATTGAGCAATATCTCTTGAGAGAGTACACGCCTGATGAGCGCCGGCCTCGTACAGTGATGCCACCAGGCTCTCCGATCGGATCTGAGGTACGCCGCCAGATGCAGCGTGGACTACTCTCAGCTACTGCTATTGAGTGGTGCAGCCACTGAAGCTTCCCGCATGATGCCAAAATTGAAGAATCCGGATAACCTAAGGGACGTGGCGACCCGTTACCTCTGCGATGCTGTAAGTAACGAACAGGCGGAATTTCGTGACGGACAGTGGGAGAGCATTGAGCATGCCGTGAAGGGGGAACGGGTTCTAGTGGTCCAGCGGACGGGTTGGGGAAAGACGATGGTCTATACTATCGCAACGAAGATCAGGCGGGAGAACGGCCTGGGACCGTCGCTGATGATTTCTCCGCTTCTTGCGCTGATGCGCAACCAGGAGGAAGCCGCGTTTACGCTGGGCCTCAATGCACGGAGGATGACGGGGGATAATTTTGACGATTGGAGAAAGATTCAGAAGGAGCTCCGTGAGGATGAGGTGGATATCCTCATGGTCACACCTGAACGGCTGGCAAGCGGCCATTTTACCCGGAGCACACTGCCTCTGATCACAAGGGGCCTGGGAATGCTGATCATAGATGAGGCCCACTGCATCTCGGATTGGGGCCATGATTTTCGCCCAGATTACCGTCGTATCCGCAGAGTTCAGCAGGTTATTCCGAGGGGGGCTGCCGTTGTAGCCACGACTGCTACGGCAAATGATCGAGTCGTCAAAGACGTACAGCAGCAACTGGGCGGAGATATTCAGGTCAGTCGCGGGAGCCTGGTCCGGCGCAGCCTACAGCTGCACAACCTCACGCTGCCTGATCCCAAAGTGAGACTGGCGTGGATAGCTCAGGTGGTGCCGCACCTTTCAGGGAGTGGGATCATCTATGTCCTTACACGCAAGGATGCGGACCTAGTCTCTTCTTGGCTTCGGTACAAGGGGATCCACGCAGCATCGTACTATGGTAACGCAGGCCAACGGGAAGAATTGGAGCAACAACTTCTGAACAACGAGATCAAGGCCCTGGTTGCGACGATCGCCCTGGGAATGGGTTTTGATAAACCTGACCTGAAGTTCATTATTCATTATCAGAGACCTGGGTCGGTTGTACATTATTACCAACAGGTGGGACGAGCAGGCCGGGGAATTGATGATGCCTACGGTTTTTTGCTCTGGGGCGAAGAGGATGAGCGCATCGTTGACTACTTCATGGACAATGCCTTCCCCCCTCAGGATGAGATCAACCAGGTGCTCGGTGTGCTTGAGGATGCGGATGGCGGTTTAGAAATTGAGGAACTCTTGGCGGCGGTTAATCTAAAGAAATCCAAAATCGAGAAAGTGCTGAAGCTCGCCTCACTCGAGTCTCCTGCACCGGTCATTCAACAGGGACGTGAGTGGTATGCAACCGGCGAGGCTAGTGGTTTCGAGGTTAATCCAGAGTACATTGGCCGACTACGGAGAGTTCGTGCGTCTGAGCAGGCACAGATGCGTGAATACATGCGCTACGATGGATGCCTAATGGCATTCTTGCAGCGATCCCTTGATGATGATTCTGCTAAAGACTGCGGCCGCTGTCGGAACTGTACGAACAGGGCCAACAAGTCTCACCAGCCCAAACCGAAGTTGGTCATTGAAGCAGAACAGTTCATCAAAAAACGACGATATCCTATACGATCCCGCAGTGAGTGGCCGATAGCAGATATCTCGGATCATCCCATTCATGGGTCTGGGATCACGATTGACAAGTCTCATCGTATGCTGCCGGGACTTGCGCTTTGCAGAGCTTTTGATATGGGACTTGGCGATCAGATACTGAGGGAGCGTAATAATGGAAGGCAGTACTCGAATATGGTGGTGGATGCGTTCATTTACAGGTTAGAGGAGTGGGCTAAAAACAAAGGAATCGGGTGTGTAACCTATGTGCCTCCCCGCAACAACAGACAGCATGTGCCGCTCTTGGCGGCGGCGGTTGCTGAGCGACTTGGAAGGCCGCTGGTTCATGCTGTTGCACGGACCGGCATGGGGGCACGGCAGAGTGATCAGCAAAATGAGGTGCAGCGCGCTCTTAATGTGGCCAACGCATTTACGATCGAAAGATCCTGCAAACAATCAACGCTTCTGATCGACGATATAAGTGTCAGTGGTTGGACAATGGTTACGGCTTCCGCGCTACTACGCCATGATGGATGTCCAAGCGTAAGACCAGTGGCCTTGGTCAAACACAGCCTATCCAGATGATCGCGACTTGGCCCTTGTCTGACGATACCAATGTGACTTTGCTTCTGTGTGCCTGGTTCGGTGGAGAACAGGAGCATAAGCCGCTCACACTGCCGGAATATAATCTGCTGGCGACGTGGCTTCACCAAAATGAATATCGTCCAAAGGATCTGGTCGGAAGCTCATGTATTGAGAATGCGGCAAAAGAGACGAACCTTGGCTATCATCGTATATCCGGCCTACTGGAGCGCAGAATTACTTTGGGATTTCACCTTGAAGAGTGGCAGCGCAGAGATTTTTGGATCCTTGGACGCGGGGATGCAGGGTACCCGAAAAGACTAAAACAGTCCATGAAGTCGCAAGCGCCTCCAGTCCTGTTCGGGACTGGGGAAGTAACGATCATTGATCAGGGCGGCACTGCGATTGTGGGACCGGAAGGTGCCATGCAACAGTCAGTAGAAAGCGTCCGACAGCTGGCAACATTTTATGCAGAGAGTGGTCATGCGATCATAGTTGCGGGGAGGCAGTCTATTGGGGAAAATGCGGTCAAGAGTGCTATGGATGTGGAGGGATCCGTTATGTGGGTTCTCCAGGGATCTGAATTATATGTACCCTTGGCAAAACCCCTTCGCCGATCAAGGGCGACCGGGCAAACGGTTTTGCTATCAAGTCGCAGTCCCGCCGATAAACGGTCATTGGGCGAAGAACCGCATGTGGGAAGAATGCTGATGACCCTGTGTGATTCAGTAGTCTATGTGGATAGCTCAGAGATCAGTACGGACCGGTATTGTGTCGAATCGGCCCTGCCCGAATTCCTTGGATCGAGAAGATGTTTCGTGCATGTTAGTGGAGAACCCACAGAATCCACGTTCCAGTTAATCAATTCTGGCGCGGAGTTTTGGAAAAAAGAGCTGGTTAAGGTTCGTGATGAACCTCTTGAAGTGCAGCCGGAAGTGATTGAGGAATCTCCAGAAACATCAGATGTATGCCAGCACGAACCCACACAGGCAGACGACCCTGATTCTGAATTCAAATTAAGCGAAACGGCAACACCGCAATCTGTTGATCCAGTAAGTAGCTTGGAAGAAGAAAGCGAATCGGAAGCAGTACACACTGAATCCGAAATTGAAGGAAAACAGGAACCCTCGGAAGAGGCTGTGGATGATGGGAAAAATTCCCCTCTCTTAGGAGAAGGCACTCAGGGTTTATTATTTGACCTGGACGAGGTATCAACAAGCAGAGAGGACAAAGTGGAGGAGGATGACGAAGAAGTCGACTCCGCCGTGGTCACGGATTCGAGCTCCCAGATCGACTTGTTTAGCTCCGTTACCGATGAGTGATTCGCTGGCCGATGATGCCTTGGCAGTGCTTTTGCTATGCGCATTTCAGGGAGGTGAAGAGAAGCACTATCCACTGGGGCTTGCGGAGTATAACCGTGTAGCCACCATCCTGTATCGGCGTCAAGAGAGACCCGCGTACCTCCTTGGTGACGCGCCGGTAAACGAAATCGCCAACAGCGCCCAAGTTGATCCTACTCGACTTCAATGGCTCCTGGATCGTAGGATCAATCTGGGGTTTTGCCTGGAAGAATGGCAGCGAAAAGGATTTTGGATCTCTGCACGAAGCGATAACGATTATCCAGTAAGGATTCGAAGCAGGATGCGCATAGGGGCGCCGTCTCTGATCTTCGGAATAGGAAATCAAACGCTTCTATCGGACGGGGGATTAGCCATTATTGGGCCTGATCAGATCCCACCAGGCCGGTCAAAAAAAGCCTGTGAGGCTGCTATAGAGGCCATAAAAAAGGGGCAGACCGTTATCGTGACAGGACACCTAAAAATGGCAAAAGACCTTGTAAATGTAGCCTTGGAACACTCAGGGCGTGTTGTTTGGGTATTGCATGATGGACCACTTCGGCAGCGTCTCGAGAAACGTAATCGTCAAGCCCTTAGCAGGGGGCAAATGGTCCTCATTACGGCGCAGAGCCCAGAAGCTCCACGGAAATCTGGTGATAGAGGATTCGTTGGATCATTGGCAACAGCATTGGCTGATGAGCTGCTCTATGTGGACGGTTCAAAAAACAGCAAAGATCAGTTTAGGGTAGCCTCGGTAGCTCTTGGGTTTGCAAATACTGTCGACCATGCGCTGCGGCCGAAAGTGTGTAGGTTATTGGTTGGGCGTAAAGTTTCTCAAACAATCGAACAGCTTAGGAAGCTCGGTGCGGGATCGTAGCTCACTGTATTACACTGAAATGGTCATGTCCTGCCGGCACCAGCGGTTCAACTGAGCCATCTGCCCGGTGAAGCAGGATGTCTTTTTCCGTGATACGTCCGATCGTGATAAAGGACGCTGGATTGGCCTTTTGCAGGTCTTGCGCCGAGGCTGTGAAGAGTAATTCATAATCATCCCCGCCGTTGAGAGCGTAGTCAATGGAACCCCTCTCCAGAACGGACGCAGCCCTGAGTGCACTGGACAGAGGTAGTCTGGATTCCCGTATCGTGGCTCCACAACCCGATGCTGCGCAAATGTGATGTATTTCATTCGCCAATCCGTCCGAGATGTCTATGAGGGCAGAAGGGCGTATGCCCTGGGAAGCCCATTCGTGTACAAGATCAAATCGGGGAATTGGCCGGAGGTGACGAGCGACGAGAAAACTCCAAGCCGTTGATCCAACGGCCTCGGATCTGATTCCGTGCCGCAGAATATCCAGCCCCGCAGCGGCATCTCCCAGGGTTCCACTCACGCATATCCTGTCACCAGGTCGGGCACCGTTTCTGTAAACGATTTCTGACGCCTTGGCTTCACCAATAACTGTAATGGTAAGCATGAGAACGGGTGCGCGTGTGGTGTCTCCGCCTGCAATCTGCACCCCGTGTGCGGAAGCACCAGCCGCGAGGCCTTTGTAGAGCGCTTCCAGGTCTCCCAATGATACGGATCCGGGTACCCCGAGTGCAATCGTTGCCAGGACAGGGCGGGCGTTCATCGCGGCTATATCGCTGAGGTTGACGGCCATGGCCTTATAGCCAGCGTCCTCCATGTTGTAGAACGCAAAATCGAAATGATATCCTTCGATCAGGGCGTCTGTAGTCACCACCTGTACCCTATCGTGATCAGTGCGATATACTGCAGCATCGTCACCGATCCCCGAAATAATCGGCGGTTCAATGTTCCGGGAACCAATGGAGGTCAGGTGATGGATCAAATTGAACTCCCCGGCCTGCTCAATACTGGACATGGCTTGTAGAGTAAATGGTTCGCGTCAGGCTCTCGACATGCAAGCTCTGATTTAAGGCAGGGCGTTTGCTCTGCCCGTTAGCTGTAATTGCAGTCGTGCATTTAACGTTCCCTTGATGTTCAAATCGGTACTTGGGGGCCGATATAGCCGTCCTCTGCAAAACCTCGGTTTTCAGTGCATTCCAGCCGTGGTGGTTCTTTATTTGTTAAGGTTAAGAACCCGGAGTGCACTAACTGGTTTTTCATCATACATATTCTTTGGAGAACAACTTACAATACTTGACAGGTGAATTGCGTTTCAGTTCTGCCGATACAGTATCTTTGACTTGTACATCAGCAGTCGCAAATCGAATCAAGGACAATGAACGATAAAACAAACTGTTGCACTTCAAACACGATTACTTGGCTCCTTGTGGGCGCAAATGTGTGGCTTGCCGCTCTGGTCGCCCTGATGTGCTACTTGTTGTGGGGGGGATTTTAGCTGCCTTCCTTCAGCCAAGAATGCATTGAGGGGATAGGGATGACATAGCGTCCATCATGTTCGTCCAATAAGCCCTTATCCAATGCCTGATAAAACAGTTCCTCTGCTTTATCAGGTCCAAAATCTTGGGTCAGAGAGAACACGATCTCACTACGGGTCACGCTTTCTCCTATTGAAGCATCGCTAAATGCTTTTATAAGGGACTGACGTTCTTCTTCTGGTAACCCGTATGATCGCTCTCTATAGTATGCCAATCTGGCATTTCGGCCCGCTTCCAGTATTGTACTTAATCCGTCCGTGGTCATGGTTCCGTCATCCGCTTTCAGTTGACCTGCAGCGGGTTCCACATAGGATAATATGTGATGGGGCCATCCGTGTGTTTCCTTGGCAATGGCATCAATCCATGCAGTCGGATCGCCTTTGGCTCCGCCATCTTTCTTGAGCCAATCCTTGATCACTGCACGTTCAGCTTCCTTGCTCAACGCTCCCAGTTCTACCCGGCATTTCGTCGAAAATCTCGCAATTCCAAACGACTGAAACGAGTTCAATGTCGTTCCCAGCCCCGCCGCCAGAAGAATGACCGGTCTTTGCAACTTACCATTATGGATAAAGTCAAGCACCTTGATTGTAGTCGCCTTGTATTCAGATGGTGGGACATCCGTATCTCCCAGAACTTGTGCTTCATCCAGTTTGAGTAACAGTGGATCCCTCCTCTCCCGAAGGATATTCAGTACTGAATGACGGTGCTGGCTGCTTCTGACCTCCCTTTTCGACACACCTTCCATCTCGATCTGTGTGGGTTTTTCGGTAACCTCAGAGTCCGTACCCAAGCCGAGGTCCTCTCGCAATTCATGTGGGTCCCAAAAGGCGTCCACCCCAATCTCAACAACGCCCCAACCACTGTACCGTGCTCGTTTTTCACATTCAGCAACCAGAGCAGTCTTCCCAGCACCAGGCGCGCCTTGAATCAGGAAAGTCGTCCCAGACCTCGCTTGAGTCGCGCGCGTTAAAAGTTCTTCGAAATTGCACAGGATCCACTCCCTCCCGCGAAAGTGTTTGGCAGCTCCACAGTCAAATGCGGCCGATATTGGTGGATCAGAGGAACGTCGAGATTTAGCCATCACAAAGAAATGCCGTGTGGGATCATTGGACAAGATTTAGGCATCGGGGGCTTCAAAAATCAGCATTCTAGGGCACTTTACGGGAAACTGGAGACGTGACCGGATATTCTCACGGATACGATTGACAAAGCTTGATCCTCCGAAACACGACACAATCAACCACTTAGAAAATCACCTGAATCGTCGCCACACATGATCGGACAAAGTGAGAGCTAGTTACCGGATTGACAATAATATCAAATCTGATCTCTCCTTCAGCGGTCAGGTATCGCGTTTGCGCTGTTTCTGGATCAGTGGTTCGTGAAAGAAAACGAAAACGGGAATTCAGGCCAATGAACATTTCAGAATCAACCCCATAAACTCCCATCATTATTCGCGGATTATAGGTCACACCATGCTCACAGCTACTGTCTCATCAAATGGCCAAGTGACCCTGCCCACGGAAATTCTAATCGCCTTGGGGCTTAAACCCGGTGACCGCATAATCTTTGTTAAAATGGAAAATGGCAATTATGCGGTGGTCCCGAGGACACATTCGGTCAAGAAGCTGAATGGTATGTTGAGACGTCCGGCTCAAAAACCTGTTTCGCCTGAGGAAATGGATCAAGCGATCGCTAAGGGCGCAGCGGGCAATGATGGAGCCTGATGCAAATGGTCTCTACCGCGATTTTGGGTAGAACCTTTGGATTGCTTTAAGTCGTGTGTTTCCAACATAAACAACCACCAGCATTTGAAGGAAGTGGATGGCTCTGTAAAGGTTAGACTTCCCCTCTGTGATAAACTCAGACCCTACGGAACACAAAGTTTCCCCAGTACGGCTGGACGATCAGCTCCGGTAACAGAGGGTATACTCGTCGGAATCCCATTTGCAGTTTCGTGAGCTAGAACTGCAAAACAAAGCGCTTCCTTGCTGTCCACGCCGATACCATGCGAGTCTGACGTCTCGATGTCTACCGCACACCCGTCACGTGTAAAACAATCTTTTAGCAGGCCCATGAGCGCTTGATTGTGTGCACCTCCCCCCGAAACGATGAGCCGATTGATTGCATGCTGAGGTTCCACAAAGGCCTCATATGCCCTCCATACCGACGCTGCCGTCAAGGCCGTAGCTGTAGCTATCAAGTCCTCGGCCGACATGTGATCTGACCGATCAAGCAACGGTCGCAGAAATCTACGATTGAGGTAGTCACGACCAGTCGACTTGGGAGGCGCAGACAGGAAATAGTCGTCCAGCAACAATTCTGACAGCAAAGCCTCATTAACGCTGCCGGATTTGGCTATCTCTCCCCCTTCATCAAAGGACAAACCCAGCAAACGGCTACAAAGAGCATCAATGATCATATTAGCCGGCCCCGTGTCAAACCCGTAGACCTGATCAATAGATGCACCGGAGGGCAAAACCGTCAAATTAGCCACACCACCAAGGTTCAGGCACCCACGAACCTCCGTTTCATGCGTGAAAATCACATAGTCGAAATAGGGCACCAACGGTGCGCCCTGCCCCCCACATGCCATATCTGCCAACCGAAAATCCCCGATTACAGGTAGGCCAAGGAGCTGGGCCATTGTAGCGGGATCACCGATCTGAAGTGTCGAAGATATTTGTATCCCTAGGTAGGGCGCCTTATCCGGCAGATGCCGAATCGTTTGGCCATGGCATCCCACCAGATCCAGGCTTTGGATAGAGTCCTCTTTGGTTGCCAGCGTTCGAGTGATCGCCTGTGCATATTCGTGCGCCAGTCGCACATTCAACTGGCTCAGTTCAGCCACGCCGATAGACTCTTCATTGGCGGCCTTTGCCAAGTGGTCAGACAATTCATTTGAAAAGGCAAAGTTGGAACCGTACCAGGCAGTGATTCGGAGTTGTCGTCCGTGTCCCTGCAAATCCGCGATAACGACACCAATCCCATCCAGAGATGTGCCGCTCATTACGCCGGCAACACGACGGCGGTCCTTAGGGAGAATCACTGTCTAATTCTGAATTGATTATGGCCTCCAGCCGCTCTGCTTCCTGAAGAAAGCGGTCCCGTTCATCCGGGTGCTGCTCACTGAGTGAACGGTAGACGGATGATGCTTCCGCATACTGTTCCTGAGCCACGAGTATGCGCGCGAAGGTTTCGGTGATCGTATCGCTGAACTCCTCTTCCTCCACAGGTTCGTCAATAATACTTTCGTGTGACCCGAGATCGGGGCGACCCGCTGATTCTAGTTGCATTATCAGCTGTTGAATTTCGTCGTCCTCTTCTCCAATGATTTCGTCCAATCTTGCGGCTAGAGTGCTGGTATGCTCAAAGGCAGGGATATCACTCGGCTCTGGGGTCACAGGGCTCTCGCCTTCCGCTTGCAGAAGACTGGCGGTTTTCCAAATGGATTCCGCGTGAGTACCCTGTTCGCACGCCTCCAAGGCATGCGCTAGAACATAGTTGGTAGCTATATCCTTAGGGTTTTGTTTGCGCAAGTGGTAGAGCTGATCCAGGATTTCCGCCGAGCGACCTTCTTGAATGGAGTTCAGCGCATCTATCAGTGTCAAAGAAGCCATGCTCAGGTTCGGTCAAGAAGCTCGATTATGTTATAACGGGTAACGAAAATGTAGGACATTGAAAATAATGTCTGGAATCCAACAGCGGCCCAGATGCCATTCCATAGAAGATAACAGAGTCCAACAACAGAGTATACGGCCATTGATGCTTCAATCATTACAATCAAGGGCGAAGTGCTCGCTTTATAGCGCCCCTTGGCCTTTGGAGTCCGTTCAAAGGCCGTGGAGAAACGTCTCCATGCTGCCCACAGCGCTCTTGTATTGCTGATTGCAAGCCCCATTGATCCTGCCATAAAGATGGGAAAAAACCATATTCGGCGGGACCAGTCTGGGTAAAGCGTACGCTGAGCAAACACCTGTGCAAGAAAGAATCCCAGTAAACCTATCAAACCGAGTCCCATGACTCCAAAATAGACTTGGCCTGGACCAGCTCCCTGTGCTTCCTGATACAGCAGGAGCGGATGCAACAGCGTTACAAGAACGAGACATGGATAGACTGCGTGCGCGGTCAGATGAATTGTACCCTGAATTTTGGTTTTTATAGGCAGGGCTGCCTGCCACAGCCTCCTAAGCAGCTTACGCGCGGTCTCGGCTGTTCCCTTTGTCCAGCGTGTCTGCTGCACCCGAAGTGCGGCCAATGTTGCCGGAAGCTCTGCCGGAGCCTCCAGTTCATTGATGTAACGGAACTTCCAGCCACGAAGCTGCGCACGATAACTCAAATCCAAATCCTCTGCCAGCGTATCTCCATGCCAACCACCCGCGTCTACAATGCAGCTGCGTTTCCAGAGACCTGCCGTTCCATTGAAGTTGATAAAGCAGTCCGAAGTATTCCGTGCGACGTGTTCTACGGCAAAGTGTGCATCCAGTGAACATGCCTGTATCCGTGTAAGAAGCGAGGATTGCGCATTCATATGACCCCAGCGCATTTGAATCATACCCAGCCCATCATCTTCCATCAACGGAACCAGACGCAACAAAAAATCTTCCGATGGTACGAAGTCGGCATCAAATACTGCCAGGAGCTCTCCGGTTGCCGACCGCAAACCATTGGCCAACGCACCCGCCTTATATCCTTCACGATGATGGCGCTGTATGTGTACGATATTGAGTCCTCGGGATTGCCAGTCACTCACACATTGCCTGGCAATTGCGATGGTCTCATCGGTGGAATCATCCAGAACCTGCAACTGCAACAGATCTCTAGGGTACTTAATGGCAGCGCAAGCATCAATCACGCGACGAGCAACAAGCGCCTCATTGTACAGGGGGATCTGAATGGTAACGTGAGGCCACGCACCATTTATGCGATTGATGTCCGGCAGCGGGTCAGAGGGCGTGGCCTCGCTACGAGCAACCACGATGCTCATCCAAAGCAGATTGGCGCCATAGAAAGCGAGCACCACCATTGCACTCGCGTACAGTACGGCAATCATACTGCTTACCAATTGGAAGTGGCTGCGGTGAAGAGATCGTCGGCAATGTTTTCAAGGGCAGCCAACGCAGCAACTTCTTCGGCTTCCAATCCGCCCTCCAATGGATCGTAGTCATCAAACCCGCTAAAGGTTCGCTCCAGTACATCCCCATCTACCTGATTGGCATACTGGGCAGAGACAGAAATAGTAATGCGGTTGTACTGAGCACGTTCTTGGCCGGTCACGGATGTAGGGGCATTGCTGTATCGTGTAATCTGTGCGGTAAGCAATATATCGGCGTCCGTTTCGTCTTCGGTCAGGGTTAGTCTCGTCTGTCGGACGAACCGGTCAATCATGAACTCTGTCAGTGACTCGTCCAAGACCGTCAGGGGGCTCGTACTTTGATCCTCGGCTATCGGGATCGCAATCGTGGTTAGGTGAGCGGGTATGCTTGCTCCGCTGAAACTGTAATACGAGCAGCCATGCATGCACAGGAGAAGCCCGGGAAGCGTGAGCTTAAGCCACTTGGTCATTCAGCTTCTGGAGCTTACGATAAAGTGTGCGTTGACTGATACCAAGTGCTGCAGCAGCCTCCTTGCGACTTCCGTCAAAATGCTTCATTGCCTGCTGGATTAATTTCTGCTCAGCCTGCTCAAGTGTCGGAATGGTATTTGGCTCATCTCCTGGTTCAACCTCATAGACGAGACTGTCCAGATCCCGTTTTTGATCCGGGCTGGGCAACATAGGCACCGAACGAGCGCTGTCAATCTGTATCTCTTCCCGGTAGTGCGGTTCAGCCTCCCTACTACGTACGCGCTCATTGAATGCGCTTTTGAGGTCTTCGCGTAAATCCTGTACACTTTGGCGGATTTCAAGAAGTGCCCGGTAGATGACAGCAAGTTCAAGTGCGGATTCTTTGACGGGTTCATCCCTCACGGTCACAAGTGCAGTGGAATCACTGCCAGCAGTCACCCCGCGCAAAAAAGGTCGAATGGCATCTGCATCTACGTCAGTTCCACGGTGCAGTACGACAATCTGGTCCGCAACATTTCGTAGTTCACGCACATTTCCAGGCCAGTAGTAAGATTCAAGCAACGCGTATGCTTCCGGGCTTAGCTTTCGGCGAGGTGATTGATATTTTTGTGAGGATTCATAAATAAAGGCATCAAAGATCGGCCTGATATCTACACGCCGTTCACGGAGCGGAGGAATTTGGATGATAACAGTACTGAGACGGTAATACAGGTCTTCCCTGAACCGGCCTCCACCCACCTCATGTCCCAGATTCTTGTTCGTTGCTGCGACAATGCGAACATCCGTTCGTCGGACGGTGGTAGAACCGACACGGTTGAACGTACCTGATTCAAGCACCCTGAGCAGCCTCACCTGGGTGGACTGTGGCATTTCGCCAATCTCGTCCAGAAAGATTGTTCCTCCATCGGCTTCTTCAAACAGTCCGCGCCGGCGCTCGGTAGCACCGGTATATGCACCTCTTTCCGCGCCAAAAAGCTCGGACTCTATCAGGCCTTCAGGGATGGCCCCGGTGTTGATGACTTTGAGCGCGCTATGTCGACGCTGTGACAGTGCGTGGATGGCCTGTGCAATCAGTTCTTTCCCAACGCCGCTTTCTCCTTCAATAAGGACAGAAATATCTGTGCTCGCAACTTGACGAACCCGGTCTATTACATGATGAATCCCGGGGGACTCACCAATGATGCCAAATCGGGCTTGTACTGCTTGTCGGTCCATGAGGCGAATAATTGCTTGCTAACTCAGCCAAGACAGATTGTGGGAATTATCTACGGCAGTTACTACCGTGTGCGGCAACGCGCATATGCGCTTCACGGTACATCGGCAGCCCGAACATCCCCGGCTGCACGATAGACCCGATCCCGGAGATCTTATTACTTGTGCCCACACTCAGGGCTTCATAGAGCGATTCCTGTGACGGCATTACTTTTTTTGACTGACTGGTTACGCAGCTAACTATTACTTCTTTCCCAGATTATCCGGCAAGAACTTCGCCGAAGAGTGTAGCGGACGTACATCCTGTGACACGCACCTTTACGTACGCTCCTGCGCTGAGGGTGTCACGGTCGAAGATCACCATCTTGTTTGTATCCGTACGGCCACACAGTTGCGCCTCGCTTCGCTTGCTTGCCCCCTCTACGAGCACGGTATGGACGCGTCCGATTTCCTTCTGATTATTCTCGTGTGAAATTGATTTCTGGAGTGTAATTATTTCACTCAGCCGCCGTTTTTTTACTTCCTCGGGAACGTCGTCGGTATACTTGCGGGCCGCATAGGTGTCCGGGCGTTCCGAGTACATAAACATGAATGCATGGTCATACCGGATCTCTGCCAACAGTGCGAGTGTATCCTGATGCTCGTCCTCGGTCTCGCCGCAGAACCCCGCGATAATATCGGTGGAAAGGGATACCCCTGGACAAATCCGACGTGCACGTTCAATGAGCACCCGATACTCATCCGCTGAATAGCCTCTGCGCATACGTTGCAGCACCCCCGAGTTGCCATGTTGCACAGGGAGGTGGATAAAGTTGCATACGTTCGGGCGATCCCGATGGACTTCCAGCAATGCTTCGGAGCAGTCTTTGGGATGACTGGTCGAGTAGCGAATACGCAACTCTGGCGAAAGCAGGCTAACGCGATAAAGTAAAGTTGCAAAATCTACAGGGCCATCCCGATACGAATTGACGTTCTGTCCGAGAAGGGTTACCTCACGGTAACCGGCATCAAAGAGCTCCTGACACTCCCGAACGATGGTCCCCGCGTTGCGACTACGTTCGCGGCCACGCGTAAAGGGCACAACACAGAAAGCGCACATATTGTCACAGCCCCGCATTATGGAAACAAACGCGCTGATACCATTTGAATCGTACCTGACCGGTGCAATGTCCGCATAGGTCTCCTCACGCGATAGCTGCACATTAACCGCACTTTGACCGGTTTTGTCTACCTGGTGGAGTAATCGAGGGAGGTCACGGTAGGCGTCGGGGCCAACAACGATGTCCACCAGACGCTCCTGTTCCAGCAATTTATGGCGCAGGCGCTCGGCCATGCATCCAAGCACCCCGATCTTCAGGTTTGTGTCATGCTTGCGTTTGCGGGCACGAAAGAATTCCAAACGTCTGCGTACCCGTTGCTCGGCGTTTTCCCTAATTGCACACGTATTCAGCAGAACGACATCCGCCTCGAGTGGATCATGAGTCAATCCATATCCAGCATTACGCAGGACCGAAGCAACGATCTCCGAGTCAGATACATTCATCTGACAGCCATAGGTTTCGAGATATACGGACGCAGGACCGTCGCACTCCGTCTGCGGCAACCGGACTGTGTCTATGTTTTCAAGTATGGGAAGCGTTTTTTGCACAACAACGTTGCCAGAATAACTATACGCTCAAGCGAACCTCTGAAAACGCACATATATGCTTAATTGTTCGGAAGGGATCTTGCCAAGATGGCTCTGGTTTCGTAAATTGGGTTCCGTTCAAATTACAATCCTGGTTTCATGAAACGTTTACTACTTACGGCGACTGTTCTTTTTCTTCCTCTCTCTGCATTAGCTCAGATAGATCCCGCCACGCCCGATGGCGAGAACCTGAAAACGCCAGAAAACTGGAGAGTGCGTCTTGATCGACCTAATTCAGAAGTGGTTATTGGTTCAGAGGCAGATTCTGTGGACATATTCTTCGTGAATATGACACCCGGCTGGCACATCACGACTGGTCCGGCTGGAATCTTCTACCATCCGGAGGTTATGGCAGAGGGCAATTATACGTTGGAGGCATCCATTCATTTGTTTGATCCGGGAGAGCGTCTAGAGGCATACGGTGTGTTCATGGGTGGCCAGAATCTGGAAGGAGATGACATTTCGTACGACTATTTTCTGCTTCGCAATTCCGGTGAGACCTTGATTAAACGGCGCACGGGTGCGGAAACGTCCATTATTCAAGATTGGACGGCGAGTGAAGCTGTTGGCACCTTTGGCCCCGACACTGAGAGTTCCGTCAAGAACGACTTGCAGGTTAGTGTTGGAAGTGAGACAGTGACCTTTTCGGTAAATGGCACCGAGGTTGCGAGCGCTGCCCGTGATGAGGTCATGACAGATGGTGTTGTGGGCTTACGAATCAATCATGCGCTCAATGTGCATGTCAGCAACCTGAAGGTAACCGCCCAGGAATAGCAGGCTGTTCACAAAGCGTGAAAATACACTTGTATTCGCTGACCACTCAAAGTGGTACAGCCAGGGGAGAGGGTGTGTTCTTGCCGGAGAGTCTCTAAACAGGGAAACGAGGTAGGCAGTGCTCGCTGCAGACGTTTTAGTTGGAGCCAACTTCTCTTTGTGAAGGCGACTGTCTGGTGTAGATCACGCGATCAGTTGACTTTTTGACTTTCTCAGGAAAACTGTCGAGTCCAGGGCTCGCGTGCCGAGCTCAGCGTGGCGTATACCGCTTTTCGTATTGCTCTACAAACTCGTGTTTCGTCAACCAGTAGACGCCTCCCTTTGCGCATGAATTGCCCTTCCAGTCTACATTCCGAATTCGCTCGACCAACATTGCGACTGGCACCTTGGCTTTCAGGTAGTGTCCCCTGTTGTTGGGTTTGGGATCTGTGATAACACGCTTCGGCGAAGCCCCAAACACGAATACATCGAAGTCCTTCGCCGTTCCAAAGTCAAAATCCCTCGTGCCCGTGATTTTCGGAGGGACGCATACACGCAAGTCCAGCCCCTCGGAACGATCCAGCACAAAGAAGCTGGTCGGTACATGGTGGTCTTTCCCGTTTAAAGTAAAGCAATCACGTCCCAAGTCCAGTATTGATGCAATGCGCCAGTCCTGCGGGATAATGCTTTGTCGAGTGTGCTTGCGGTACACATTTGGCAGTATAAATGCAATGGTGCAAACATTCCCAAAGGACATCGCCCGCAGAATGAATGCAGACGACAGCTTGTGGTATTGGCCGTACGGTGGATTACCCACAACCAGGACGCGCCCATACTCGTCCGACACTTCATACGTAAACCAGTCGGCCTGGATTACCGATCTGTGCTGCGGATCTATGTCAAGACCAATCTTGTTCTCATGCTCAATTGCTTTTAGAAACGTACCGTTGCCCGCGGACGGCTCAACGACAAGGTCGTAATTGGACAGACTACCCAACTGGACCAGACAACGGCGAACTACTTCGGATTTGGTGAAATACTGATCAAGTGCTTCACCGTTTGTTGTGGGCGTGCGACGATTGAGTTGATGCATTTACGCCTCCGATCCCTTGTACACGATCCTCTTCCCCACCACGCCAACAACTAGACGCTGTATTCGAGCCAGCACATCCATCTCTTCCTTATGTGTATTACTAACGTGCAGACACATTCTCTGGAATAGCCGACTCACCAATAATTATCTCGGCAGAAAGTCAAAACTTAATTTTATTTGGATATTAACCATCGTTGATCATAACAAAAATGCTACTTTGTACCCGAACCAACTAATCATAGGTGATGAGTCAAACCTTCAGTATAATTGAGGAAATCAGGAAATGGCAATTCTCAAAGTGCCGCCCGCTTGAGGGTGAGTTCACTCTCCCGTCAGGCAAGAAAGTTTGGGGAAAGTTATTACTCGATCCAAATCATGACGAAATGGTATTTCTTCGCGTCATCCGCTCTCCAAATGAACAATCCAATCCTATACCTAAGCTGTCTCACAGCACAATATATGGAGTACTCCAAAGTGATGACAGATGCATCAACTACCCAGTGATAATGAATGGCTCAACTCAGACCATTTCAAAATACATTAGCAATTTCCTCCCCACCTACGATATTCGATGCCAGCGAATTCTGTACGACTACAAGTCTGTCGGCTCGCGAATTGACTCCCGCGACGTGGTGAGAATCAGATTCTTAATGTCTAATTCCCGTACCGTTTTTTCTGATTGTCAAATGTGGCCTTCGGGTTTCAATAATAGACTGAACATTCTCAGGACCATCACTAATGAGATAGGGGATGAACCCACCGATGTAGTCCATGACGATGGTTTCAACAGAGTTGAATATTGCAAATTGCCGAACGAAGTGTTTTCATGCGAGACAGAAAAATATGGTAGAATCTCCGCACGGCCCTATGATGTTAGCACACTTCCGCATATAGACATAGAGTTAGTCATCGAGCCAAGATCAGGATGTACATTAGATAAAGCAGAGAGTGCCATAGAATGCATAACGCGCTTCTTTTGGCTTATCACGGGTGAGAGGCCGTATGCTAGTGACATTAGATTGTCGGTGAAAGACGCTACAAATGATGCCATTTACGGAATTTCGACTGCACATTTTCTCATGCAAGAAGCTCCTCTGTTCACAGACGTTGTTCAAGATAATTCGATTCCTTCCCGTCCACTCATTAATCCTGTCACAGCGAGAGAAGATTTTGAGAAATGTCTGAAAAACTGGGTTTCCTTAACCCCGAACCAGAGGGAAGGGTGCGATATAATTCTTTCCCAGTTCACTGAACCATTTCACAGCCCAATCAGGATAACACGTGCAACAGTCGCATACGAACGGTTCGGAAATTTACTTGGTGATGGTCATAAAAATGATGAACGATCACTCACAAAGGAAATAGCAGATTTTGCGAACGAACAAATCAAGAAGAAATTTCCCGAAGAAACTAAAGATCGAAATGACTTCTTATGTCAACTAGGGAGTATTCCAAATCGGATCACGCTCCTTGATCATAAAATATACCCACATATTGACAGGATAAGTGAATACTTACCCCTTACAATGAAGAAAATAAAAAAAGTTGCTGCCGCTGCGGTTCGGTCCAGAAACACCTATGTCCACAAGACTGACATCATAGACACGGATTCCATCTTACCTATATTTTATGCAAACACACTTGAATTCATCTTCTTATCCTCGGTCCTGATTCACTGCGGATGGAACCCA
This sequence comes from Rhodothermales bacterium, assembly GCA_965219915.1. GTDB lineage: Bacteria > Bacteroidota > Rhodothermia > Rhodothermales > Bin80 > Bin80. The sequence goes on from OZ244794.1 coordinate 320,705, forward strand.
GAAGAAGAGATGAATGGTGGGGAATGCACGCTTCCGCCATTCCAGCGCTACATTACCAATTACGGTGAGTTATGTGAGATGATGACTAAGAACGCTGATGATTAACACTGTCGATGTGCAAACCATTCCTCTTATTACTGCAATCTACTATTCATTGCCAATGGTGATATAAGCTCATTGCCCGCTTCTTAATCTCGGGGAGCTCACTGGCGTCAACGGGTTTGGCACCGGATCAATATCCGTCCGCCCGTACCCGTGAAGAAAGACTGTGGCGCGTCCTCTGCTGCGGCCTTGGAACAGGGTAGCCCTCCAAGCTGGCTCAGTCTTCAGGGAATTGTCTGTCGATTCTCTTTTCTAGTTCTACAATTCTTTCACCCAATGCAATATCTGTCTTGAGGGCCCTACCGTGCAGCTCCAAACTACCATTAGCGCTATCTGATAGCAGCTTCACCATGCCAAACAGTGCTTCAATGCAATCTTCTGTGCTGCTTGCCCTCTTGGTGCTTGTTTCCTGCGCCTCAGCCAGGCCTCGGGTTATTTCTGCTAGTTTCCCCATATGGTCCATCTGTGTGGTCTGGCTCTCGCTGCCAGCATCTAGTCTCTGCTTCACCAGGCTGTGCAAATCAGAATTGCGTTGACGAACGTCTGCTAGTTCGTCCTGGGTGCTTTCCAGTTGTTTTCCGAGCCGGGCGATTGACGGGGCGAGACCAGTGACATCCGCCTTAAACAATCGCATCACAAACGCCGCCAGCACCACGACGGCGGTGACGATCACGGCCCAGCTTTCTGCTTGCTCAAGCAGGGTCATTTATTCTGGAATCACAAACTCTGGCAAGCAATTCTCTCACTTCACCTAGCCATGTATTAATCCTTGCCTCACCCCGCCGTACCACGCCTAGCCTAGCCATAATCTCGTTTAAGCACCATCTTGCGATTTTGTTTCTTGCTAGATCAAGCCCTTAGTACTATCCGCCAAAGAGCTCTCGCACGAGCCTGTATATCCTCCTTCCTTAATTCGGGCTCCTTCGGAGTGTGCTTCTTTTTTAGGCATTTCTATTTTCTTAGTAGAAAGCGATAAGCCAGATATGAACTTTATTTGCTAGGTCATCTAGTCGCACATTGCCAAAATCAGGATCTATTCTAAGTAACAATTCTTCAACAATTCTTCGAGAGAAATTGCTCTCAGTCGATGACCGCTGTCAGGCCGTGATGCTGGCGATGGACCTCAACTGCCCAACACAGCACCAGCGTCGTTTTGCCTACGCCGCCTTCCGTGTACGCAAACCAAGGACGGGCGCCTGCGCATAACAAGACAACGTACTACCTCGCTACCTTGAGATCATGCAAACAACTTAGCAATGTCATCGTCAACTAAGCCACCCGGAGAGGCTAAATGATGGAAAACGATGAGTGCTACTTCTGCGGATCAGAAGATATGCAGGGAGGGATCTATGCGTACGCTTAGCATCGGGTACCGGGCAAGTACAGGCCGGGTGGCCCGAGTGCGCTGCAAACGCGTAAGAATTGCTTTGAGTTACTTTCACTTTTGATTACTGCCATACGGTCGTCAGCCAGAAGGGTGCAGCAGGAACGCGAAGCGCGGACCAATTTTGCCGAGGACAAGGGGCGTATGCTGATAACCGTGGTTAGAGAAAATGTTGGTTGTATGTCGTAGCCACACGGGAATCTGACCTGGAACAACAAAACGATGCCGGAAGTAGGCGGTGGATTGTGCGAGACATCTAGCTCGCAGACTAATCCAATGGACCAATTCGATAGGGCGAGTATGTGCACTGAATGCGGTGAGGTCCCCCTATCGCACCGTTCTAGCAGACCCTGTGTACCGTCGCATCTATTTCACGAATTTCACCACCTGTATCGTCTGTCCGAGGAGCATCACCAATGCCACGTCTGTTATTTAAGGGAAATGGTGGCAAAGCCCGTAAATGCTGCGAAAGACTACTCGTGTCTGTATTGCAAAAATCCGATCAGGAAGGGTAGTAGATACATCATGTACAAGGCCCCGCGCCCCCGAATGCCGATCGGATTACCTGTCCGAATGCATGTATGCACGAACTGCGTTCCGGAGAAATTACTGGAATATCCCGTTACTGGCTGGAAACATAGGCCCACCGTGGTGCCCGTTCCCGCTCAGGAGCCTACCCAAGAGGAAATCGCCGAGGTCCATGAACGACTGTGGGAATACGGAGTCGAAGCCCAGAAGTCATTTGATGCTGCAGCCAAGAATCCAGAACTCGTTACGGAAATCATCGACCGGGCTGTGACCATGAAGCTGCGCCCGGATCAACTACACAGAGTGATTTTGTGGAGCATGGGGTGGAAGTGGAGATAGAGCTTCAGGGGTGTGAGAGAGAGCGCTAATCAAACCGCCCAGAGGGAAGAGAGAATAGCAGGCATTTAAAGAAAATGGCGGGTTGTAAACGAATAGCCTAGGGAGTCGCTTGGCAAGTGTTTTGCTGGGGATACAGAATATTCCGCGATGGAAAGTGTCCCTCGTGAGCAGGGAGAGATTGGGCATGATAATGAGCTTTTTGGCATAGACACCCGCGGGGAGCCTGTGTGGGCGCTTGTAAACGGTGGCCTCAGTGGAAGGCCGCCGCATGACTACAGGGACATAGACGAGGCGATACCGATACGCAGGGTGGCGCTGCGCGTCGGTGCCCAGCTATTTGAGCGCCAGGGAGGCGATCAGTCGGCCGGAATGGATTCACGGCAGCGTTATTCTGTTTTTGCATCCACCGGGGAATAGCGGAATTCTTCAGCTGTGAGTTGTCAGCCCGGGACAGGTCCAAGGCCACTTCGTCGACAGAGATGGCCCTGTTTTCAACCGAGGCGAGTCAATTGCAGATCTTCTGATTTCCGCCAACGACGGTTCGTTCCTCCCAGAGGGCTACATAATGCTGTAAGGTAGTAAAGGTGAAGGCAGAGTACACGAATCGGCACTGCCGCCGGTGTGGCTACACGTCGGCAGATAATCGCCGGACTTTGCGTGAATTTAGGCGCATGTCCTGCGGGCATGCGGATCATGTGGACCTGAATGCGGCGGCGAACATCTTGGCCTCCGAGATTGGGGCAGCTACACGGCAGGAGACGTTCTAGTTACCTACTCCTACGGCCCGTGAAATGGATACAAAAGTTGACGCTTAATGGTGACTCAAGTATGTAGTGGAAGATGTTTCAACTATTCACTCTAACTCCCCAACAAAACGTTTGAGGTTGGGCTTGTTTCACCCATTCAACCCTTCGTCATCAGAGGGTTCGAAGTAAGATCTTTTGAAATTTTCAGGCAGGACAGAAGACGACTAGGCAGTTTCTATGGCCGAAAGCTTCACCTACTGGTGAATAAACTTCTGACTGATATTTTGGCACCGTTCGCGAGGAACATGCAATTAGAGATCACGGACGAATATTCATTTGCCGTGCAACAAATATGGCAAGAACACTAATTTCGACATTACTGCGCATACCTGTCCTCCAAGTAGACACATTCGTATGCTTGAAAGCATGAGGAATAATGGCAAAAGAGATACGTAGATGACGAAGATCCGTGATCGTCAGGCTTATGCCAGTTAGCCTGGCGCTCAAAAAGCGATCGTGATTTTTCAAAGCTCAGGCTAAAAGATGCAACCTAGTATGAATTAACAGCAATATAATGTGTTATTCCAAATAAATAACTAAAAAAGAACAAAACTTGTGAAACTATACTTGAACCGTTACTGTACAAGCGGTGGTTTTGGACCTTTTGCAATGCAATAGGTTCTGTTTTTTTCACTTAACGAGAATTTGAAATGCAAAACACTTTTACCTCACTCCTAAACCGCGCTGGCGCGATGAAGGGACGCCTACTGCTTGGCGTTGCCGGGATTCTCAGTGCCATCATGGTGGCTGTGCTTGTCGCACCCGTCCTTACTCCGCATACCCAAGGCTCAGTAGTCCCCCAAGAGGAGCTTATCATTCAGGAAAATGACGCATGTTCGGCGATGTACGGCTGCGACTCTGAATACTTGTACTGCGATGGCTCGTGCACAGTTACAATCTTCGGTGTCACGATTCTCTTGGGGGATTGTTGACATGTGGGTGTGGATGTAGGATCGTGCATGTACTGTGATGATTAGCCGTTTCGGTCTCCGACCATGACTTGGAGTGCTCCAGTTTATCCCGACCTGAGGCAGGGAATTGTTCTGTTAGTTGCGATGGTAGTGGCAGCCGGCTGCGCCACGTCTGATTCGCCAATGCGGAACACCGTGGAGTCGCCTCTTGCGCCAATTGGTGACCTATTCGCTTCGCCGGACACGATTCGCCTGGACTCTGAAGTTGTGGTCGGAACTGTCAACTTCCTGGATGTGAGTCGAGAAGGACATTTGCTCATCTCCGATGACATCTCAAAGAGCGCGTATCATTTTTCGGCTTCCGGGAAGCACATTCAGACGTACTTGATCGGCACCTGTCAGCCTGATCACACCGACGACCGCGTTAAGTTCGCGCGGTTTATAGGCGGCGGGAGAGTTATGCTTTTAGGTGGTGATGGGTCGGTGGCAGTCATGGACGAGTCGGGTGCTTGCGCAGCGACCGAATTTCGCCACCCTATTGGCTTAGAGGGAGCCTGCGCAATTGGAGACTCCGTTCTCATGCAGCCAGGATATATACCGTTCTTCAATCCCGAAGTCCATGCTGTAACACGCGACTTGGAGATGCTGGACACATGGCAGATTGAGAAGCCTGAATTTCCGTGGCTTAACAAAATCTATAAGGGCTTTGGAGGGCTATCGATGGCGTGCTTTGCAGATGGCCCATACTACAAATATGCCGAATGGTCCGATGCTTTGCCGGTATTTAGCCGTGGCAGTGTCGCCCAGGTTGATCCGGTATTCTTCACCAAGCGGGTCCGGGATATTGAGCGCGGGACAGACTTGCAAGGCAAGATAGATGAGATCCGTGAGTATCCAACCAATTCGGGAATATTGGCCGTCGATAGCACCACCCGGATGATCGTCTACTCTAAGCTGCCAGCAGAATGGCGTCTACCAGATGTGTTACTGCAAAAGGGCATCGCGGTGGTCAGCAATGTGGGAGCGTTCCCCGCCCGCACAGCCGTAGTCCCATTTACGCCTATTGGGGCTGCTAACGGCTTCATTTACCGCAAGGCCGACAACGAGATACTGCCAGACGGAGACTTCGGCAATCCTTTAATCCTGCGCTATAAATTTGTCCCGCCCTCAGATGCAAATCCGTAAGCACGCCCACAGGGCCCTCTGGTTCATCATCCCATTTGTGGTCGGGATGGGAGTGTTCACGGGAGCCAGAACATTCTTTGCTACGCCACCAACGGGTTCGACCCCCAAGAGTGACACCATTACCACTTACCCGCTGCTGGGCCAGATAATTCCATCAGAGAATCTTATCGCCCCGCGAACAAGGAAATACATCGCAGAGCAGAAATGGTCAATGCCCGACTCATCCATTGTCGTTCTACTCGGCGGCGCAGGCTGTTCCGGCGACCAAGTGACGACCCTGCGCCGATGGTCGAACCTGCCACCGGAGTCTGAATGGCAGGGCTATGGTGTTATGGCCATTTACGCAGACCCCATAGTGGGTGAAGATAGGGCGGTGATGGAAACACTGATACTACGGCGGGTAAGCCAGGCCAAAATCCCATTCTTCATCTCTCGCGACAGTACGTTCAGCCCAAGGGGATCAGGCTTACGCACTCCACAAGTGGTGGTTGTGGAGTCGGGCCGCATAACTGGCGTACTCGGCGCCCTTGAGTCACCCCTCGGTCCATAAACATGCCGATGGGCAGTAACAGTTCCCATTCACAGCCCCAGCCTTCAATCCCTCCTCCGATCGCGGCCGATGTTGCGTTCCGGCTCCCACTGTTTCCAGAAATCCGCTCAGATGATGCAAGTTATGGCCGCGGTTTTGATGCCGAGCGTCTTGAGCTCTTTGGTCAGGGGCAGGCATTCTATTCCGGGGGGACGGTCGAGGACCATTTTGGAGAGAGTCTGCACGTATCCGGTTTGGAATTCACAGACGAATATCCATTTGCCGCGCCACAAATTTGGCAAAAACATCAAATTCGACATTGCTGCGCATAGCTGTCTTCCAAGTAGACACATTCGAATGCTTGAAAGTTATGAGGAATAACGGCAACAGAGTTATGTAGATCACGAAGATCCGCGATCGTCAGATCGTCAGGCTTATGCCAGTTAACCTAGCGCTCAAAAAGCGATCGTAGTTTTGCAAAGCTCCAGCTCGAAGATACAATCCAGCATGATTTATCAGAAATATAATGAGTTATTCCCAATAATTAACTGAAAAAGAATAAAACTTACGAAACCATACGTGAACCGTTACTGTACAACCAACGGTTTTTGGCCCTTTTGCAATGCAATAGGTTCGACTTTTTTCACTTAACAAGACTTTGGAATGCAAAACACTTTTACCTCACTCCTAAACCGCGCTGGCGCGATGAAGGGACGCCTACTGCTTGGCGTTGCCGGGATTCTCTGCGCCATCATGGTGGCTGCGCTTGTCGCTCCCGTCCTTACTCCCCACACCCAAGGGTCATCAGTCCCCCAAGAGGCGCTTGTCTCTGTGTATAATGAAGCATGTTCAGCGATGTACGGCTGCGATTCTGAATATTTGTACTGCGAAGACGCGTGTAACATTCAAATCGGTCCATACACGATTTCCTGGGCGGATTGTTGCCCTGTGGGTGTGGATGTAGGATCGTGCATGTACTGCGATGACTAACCGTTTCGGCCTCCGGCGATGACTTGGTGTGCTCCAGTTTATCCCGACCTGAGGCAGGCGATTATTCTGGCGGTTGCGATGGTGGTGGCAACCGGCTGCGCCACCTCTGATTCGCCATTGCGGAACACGGTGGAGTCGCCTCTTGTGCCATTTGGTGACCTATTCGCTTCCCCGGACACGATTCACCTGGACTTAGACGTTGTGGTCGGAACTGTCAACTTCCTGGATGTGAGCCGGGAAGCACATTTGCTCATCTCCGATGATATCTCAAAGAGTGCGCATCATTTTTCGGCTTCTGGGAAACACATTCAGACGTACTTGATCGGCACCTGTCAGCCTGATCACACCGACGAGATCGTTCGGCTCGCGCGGTTTATAGGCGGCGGGAGGGTTATGCTTGTGGGTCGTGATGGGTCGGTGGCGATTATGGACGAGTCAGGTGGTTGCGCCGCGACCGAAATTCGCCGCCCCGTTGGCATAGAGGGAGCCTGTGCCATTGGGGACTCCGTTCTCATGCGGCCAAAGTATGCACCGTTTCTCAAGCCCGAGGTCTATGCTGTAACACGCGACTTGGAGATGCTGGACATGTGGCAGATTGAGAAGCCCGAATTCCCGCGGCTTAACGCATTCTGGAAGGGCATTGCAGGGCGATCGATGGAGTGCTTTGCAGATGGCCCATACTACAAATATGCCGAATGGCCCGATGCTATGCCTGTATTTAGCCGTGGCAGTGTCGCCCAAGTTAATCCGGTCTTTTTCACCAAGCGAGTCCTGGATATTGGGAGCGGATTAGACTTGCAAGCCAAGCTAGATGGGATCCGTGAGTATCCAACCAATTTGGGCATATGGGCAATAGATAGCACCACCCGCATGATCGTTTATAATAGGCTGCCGGTAGAATGGCGTCTAGCAGATGTGCTACTGCAATCGGGCATCGCGGTGGCCAGCAATGTGGGAGCGTTCCCCGCCCGCACAGCCGTAGTCCCATTTACGCCTATTGGGGCTGCAAACGGCTATATCTACCGCAAGGCCGACAATGAGGTTCTGCCAGATGGAGACTACGGCAATCCATTAATCCTGCGCTATAGGTTTGTCCCGCCACCAGATGCAAATCCGTAAGCACATGTACAGGGGACTCTGGTTCATCATCCCATTTGTGGTCGTGATAGGAGTGTTCACGGGAGCCAGGATATTCTTTGCTGCCCCACCAACGAGTTCAGCCCCGAAAGTTGGCACTATAGCCACTTATCCGCTGCTGGGCCAGATAATTCCATCAGAGAATCTTATCGCCCCGCGAACAAGGGAATATATCGCAGAGCGGGAGTGGTCAATGCCCGACTCATCCATTGTCGTTCTACTCGGCGGCGCGGGCTGTTCCGGCGACCAGGTGGCGACGCTGCGGCGATTGGCGAATCTGCCACCGGAGTCTGAATGGCAGGACTATGATGTGATGGCTATTTACGCAGATCCCATAGTGGGTGAAGATAGAGCGGTAATGGAAACACTGATACTACGGCGGGTAAGCCAGGCCAACATCCCATTCTACGTATCTCGCGACAGTACCTTTAACCCAAGGAGATCAGGCTTACGCACCCCACAAGTGGTGGTTGTGGAGTCAGGCCGCATAACTGGCGTACTCGGCGCCCTTGAGCCACCCCTCGGTCCATAAACATGCCGATGGGCGGTGATAGTGGCCACTCACAGTCCCAGCCCTTAATCCCTCCCCCGACTGAGGCCCATGTTGCGTTCCAGTTCCCGCTGTTTCCAGTAATCCGCTGACATGATGCGAGTGATGGCCGCGGTTTTAGCGCCGAGCGTCTGGAGCTCTATGGCCAGGGGCAGGCGTTCTTTTGCGGGGATGCGGTAGTGGACCATTTTGGAGAGGGTCTGCATGTGTCCGGTTCGGAATTCACAGACGAATATCCATTTGCCGCGCTACAAATTTGGCAAGAACATCAAATTCAACATTACAGTGCACACCTGCCTTCCATGTAGGCACATTCGTGTGCTCAAATGTTTGAGGAATAATGGCAACGGAGATACGCAGATCACGGAGATCCGCAATCGTCAGGCTAATGCCGTCCAGAGCAATAGATCCACGTGAGATGACCAATCCAGCATACTCTGACGGAATCGCGAACTCATAAAGCCGTTCGCCGCCTTGTTGAGATACTTCAGTAATCGGGCATGTTGTATCTACATGCCCCTGAACTATGTGGCCATCCAGTCGGGTATCTGCGAACATAGCACGCTCGAGGTTGACCGGAGTGCCCACAGACAGCGCACCCAATGTGGTTTTAGAGATAGTTTCAGGGATCGCCGATACTGTGAAATCGTCTTCTGACTGGTCGACTACACTTTGGCAGGTGCCGTTTATGGCGATGCTTTGTCCAACACACAGTGCGGAGGACAGGGCCGCCCTAATGGTCAGCTCCCGCCCACGAGAGGTTTGCCTGATACTTTTCAGTTGACCAACTTGCTCTATAAGACCTGTAAACATATTGACTTCAATTCGGGACAGGGTGTTTATATCCTGTAAATAGCTGATCTTCCCCAATCCTTTCCCAGGAGTATTGTGTAAATACAAGGCTTTGGACCAATTTCTCAACCCCCAGATCCCCAATAGCACGCAAGCCGTTCCCAATCATTTTAGGTGCGATGAATAGTCGAAGCCGGTCAACGAGGTTTTGGCGTAACAGTGCCGAGGCCAGTTCAGGTCCTGCTTCAACAAAAAGTGACTGTACTCGTGAACCGGCTTGAGTTGTTTCTCCAAGTAGACGTATCAGTTTGGGTAGCGATACATGACCCGCCTCAGACGGAGCAGTCACAAGGCAGCCTCCGTTGCGAAGAAGCTGGTCACTGTATTCCGGCGTAACGCCCTCCGCAACGACAACCATCGTCTTTGCAGCCCATTGATCCGTAAAGAGATTGAGTGAAGCTGGCAACGAACCGCTTCCGTCCAGAACAATGCGCATGGGTTGTGTTCCTGAAACGTGCCGGACGGTAAGGCTCGGGTTATCCATCCGTGCTGTCCCCGAGCCTATAAGCACAGCATCGTGCTCTTTCCGCCAAACATGAACTTTCTTCCGGGCCTCCCCGCCGGTGATCCATTGACTCTCGCCTGATGCGGTTGCAACACAGCCATCAAGGGTTTGTGCAATTTTCAGGGTCACAAATGGAAGGCCTCTAGTGTGCCAATGCACAAAAGCTTCGTTGAATCGATAGCATTCGTCCCTCAGGATATCGGCAATAACCACTACTTTGTGCTTTCTAAGCGTCGCTATTCCGCCCGCTGCCTGAGGGTTCGGATCACGCATTCCAATCAAAACGCGAGCAATACCGGCCTGCAGAATATCTCGAGCGCATGGCGGTGTTCGTCCCTGGTGATTGCAGGGTTCAAGGTTCACGACAAGGGTGGCGCCCTTGAGAGCCCGCGATCCATGCCTTGAACCGGCCTGCTCTATGGCTTCCGTTTCTGCATGAGGACCTCCGGCGCACCTGTGCCATCCTTCTCCAAGAAGTTTGCCCTCGGGGCTTAGGATTACGCAGCCGACGCGCGGATTTGGGCTTGTTGCACTATCAGCATTGGCTGCCAAAGAGAGACAACGTTCCATCCAATACGCGGCTGACTCTTTAGTCATCAGATAGGCCGAGGATTAAGGGGACTCAAACGCGAGAAAGCGAATTGACGTTTCCAGGCGAATGTGTATGGAAATCTGTCGCCGGAAATATCATCAAGTCGGTCGTGTAAGGGTTGATAAGAATAATCAATTGGAACCTGGCTATCACGCCAAGGGTCAGTCCAACTGCGGCATCCGCCATTTGCCCAGACTGAATTTGGTCAATTACTCGCTACGTCGTATCGTAAGATATATTTGCGGTGCAGGTTCTGCAGCCGGGCCTCTTACGTTCCGTCCAGATGCGTAACCGGAGCTTTCAGTCCGTGCTCTGTATACAAAAGCTCCCACTTCTGATCCGTCTACTGCCAGACCACTTTCGTCAGCGGTTCATGGTCTACCGTGTCGAGATACGCCTTGATATCCATGTCCAGCGCCTATGACCATCGCCAGCAACGCACTTGTGTATGCTGGGTCGCGTAAATCGCCAACTTGGTCAGTCGGTATCCATAAGAATCGTAATGGAACTTTTGTTCCAGCACCAACTCCATTGCCTCCTTCACTACGATCTGCGCCTACCGATCCGCAACGACTTGGAATCTCCAGAGGTCAAACGCCAGCGCTTGATTTAGGAATTTTTACCAGACGTACCGGCTTGGGATAATAACTGCCCGACGCGATTAATGCCTAAAGTTGCTCTGTTGGTGGAAAAGAGATTTAAACATTCCATATGAGTAGCGACAGAATCCGAGAAATAAAGATGCTCAATGGGATGTGCCGACTGGTTTAAAACGTTTTGTGGCAATATCCAAGTCAAAAATAAGGATGTAATATCCAATCGCTACAAGAAAATTACGAGAAGGCTTAATAAGGATTATTGGACGACTGATTCGGAATTGTCACACAGCCTCCAAGCAGGCTCATATGGCCGAAAAACCGCAATTGCTGGAACCAGTGATGTGGATATGATTCTTGAATTACCACATTCGATTTACAGGCAGTACAACAAACACAGCGGCAATGGGCAGTCGGTGATATTGCAGTCTGTTCGTGCTTCAGTCAAACAGACATACCCCGACACAAAAATCGGCGCGGATGGTCAGATAATTGAAATTCCCTTCAGTGACGGAATCACGTTCGAACTGGTCCCTGGGTTGCTGAGCAGGAATGCTAGCTATACCTATCCAGATTCCAATGACGGAGGGAGCTGGAAGACAACAAATCCAAGACCTGAGATCAGCGCGATTCGCGAGCGTAACAACATGTGTAACGAAAATCTCATCCCCTTTCATGAGAAGTCGGACAGCAAGAACGACAAATAAACGGCACGATTGTTGATCGAGTATCGCAACTTGATGAGACATCTTTTCCCTTGCATCCTTATTTCGGTTTGCTTTGTGCTTACCTCATGCCAGAATCTCAGGCATTTGAACAGGGTTCCGTACAATCGGGGGGATTCGCCCCTAGAGATTGCCTTGATGAAGTACAACCGTTCGATCCAAATGGATGCCTACTCGAAGTTGCAGACCATGAAGAGTCTTTGTGATGGACTTTTCGACTACGCGGGGGATGTTGACGAGAATTTGGTAGATGTGTCGCTGTGCAACACTATTCATGCCACCTTGGCGGAGTTGTACAAAGATTTCTATATGACAGTGGGGTTTGACCACGCCAAGGTCTCGGTGATTCAGGCAGAATTGGAGGCTATCCCGGAGAATCCTACGGATGTTCTGGCCGAGTTGGAGAGTATCATGGCGGGTGTGGAGTATGTTTTGGTCTTATGCGACGCTACTGTACTGAATACTGCCGTGGAAGAGTTCGCAGCTACCGGGGAGAAGGCAGAGACTGTATGGGCAGATCGTGAGGCTTCGTGGGCAGAGATTGAGGCTGCATGGGTGGAGTACGAAGCTGCATGGGCGAAGTACGAGTCTGCCCTGAAGGAGACACAAGTTGCGCTTGTGAAGTGCGGTGCTATTCCCTATTGGAGGAGAAGCGACGAACTGGATTGGTTATGGTGGGTGCTGCTGTCGTAGCGGAGGGATTCTATGGAGTGGGAGTTCGTTCGGACTTCTCGCTGTGCTAGGCTATGGTATCGGAGCCGTGTTTCGCTCTGGAGATTCAATGCCCCAAGCCGAAGAGATGGGTGTAATGAAAACAAATATGTTACGCTCCTGCATGTCGAAACAGGGGAGGAAATTGGCATGTGCACATTCGAGAAAATCGTTGACAATAATTGCAAGAATGTCAGTAAAACAGGAACCTGCAAGTACATTCCGTGTGCCTGAATCTCTACCTGGAAGGGACTCCCTACCAATGATGCAAGTCAAAACCAGCCAAATTGAAATTGTGAGAATCAAACTCGTCTAGCTAGATTCAAAAACTCTGGCTGTGACGATCTAATCTTCAACTTCTGGTATAGATATCATAACATAGCAGGAATATATCCCCGTTCTTTAACGCGTTGATGCAGGGTCTCCCAAGAATTATTCGTGCGCGTATCTGGTAATCTTATCGAATAGTACTATCGCGCGCACGGCACACGTCAGCGGGGATCTGACAATCCCACCCTTCCTCTCGAACAGATTCCACCGTGGATTTTTCCACTTTTCACTCGTTCGCCTGTGTCGATCTGGCGTGAATTCCAGCTCCACAGGAGACAGTTGCAATCCCCTCAGTTGCACCGATTCAGCCTGTGTGAATTCAGACGAATTGCCACCCAGTTTCCAGATCAATGAGAAGTATGGTGAACGAAACTGATTATTCATTCTCTCTGGTGTAGTTAAGGTGTGCAAAGAGACAGACAGGACAGGCGTACGTAGTGAAGTGCCGCGAAATGATGTAAATTGGACTTTCGGAGGATTCACGGCGACGTCACGCCCGCTGTGCGATCTTCTGAGATTTTTCCGAGATCATATCAGAGAAGCACATGGACAAACAGGCAAAGCTTTATCGATGGGACGACTTACCCATTGAAGAGGTAAAAACCGGCCTTGGCCGCCGAATCATTACAGGTGAGCGCATGATGATTACACATGTTTACCTTGACAAGGATAGCGTAGTGCCGTGGCATTCGCACGATAATGAGCAACTCACGTATGTTCTGTCGGGCGCACTGAGGTTCTGGCTTGGAGACAATGGGGAACAGGAGGTTGTTGTGCATGAGGGAGAAGTACTGTTCATCCCCTCCAACTTGCCTCATAAGGCCGTTGCGCTCGAGGATACACTGGATGTAGATATTTTTTGCCCGCCACGACAAGACTGGCTAGATGGAACCGATGCGTACTTGCGTTAGCCTACTCCTCATTGCCTGCCTGGTTGCTCCAGCACAGGCGCAGACTTCCATCACCGATCCTCCATCTTGGGCGGATGAAGCTGTTTGGTACCAGATTTTTGTTGAACGATTCCGCAATGGAGATCCCGATAATGATCCGACACCAGAAGATATACTCGGCTTCTGGTTTGGACCGCAGCCGGAAAACTGGGCAACTACGCCTTGGACGCACGATTGGTACAAACAGGAGAACTGGGCCTTGGAGAATGAAATGGAATTCTATACTGCTGTGCAATACCGGCGTTACGGTGGAGATTTGCAGGGGGTGCTGGATAAGCTTGATTACCTGAAGGAGTTGGGAGTTACCGCACTTTATTTGAATCCAATCAATGATGCACCTTCCCTGCACAAGTTTGATGCACGTAACTATCGGCATGTAGATCGAAATTTCGGGCCTGATCCTGTGGGTGATCGCGAGATAGCGGAAGCAGAGGATCCCCTGGACCCAGATACCTGGCAATGGACGGCGGCAGACAACCTTTTCCTGAAGCTGATCGAGGAAGTGCATGCCAGAGACATGCGAATCATACTGGACTATTCCTGGAATCACACCGGGGTGAGGTTCTGGGCCTGGGAAGATGTTCTGGAGAACCAGCAGGAGTCCGTATTTGCTGACTGGTACGAGATCAATGCTTTTGACAATCCAGCTACACCTGATACAAATGAGTTTTCGTATGACGGCTGGTTGGGAGTAAAATCGTTGCCGGAGCTGGCAAAAATAGATGTCCCGCCGGATCATGTCCATGGTGCGCATGAGGGAAACTTGCATCCGGGACCTAAAGCTCACATCTACAATGTGACCAGGCGGTGGCTGGATCCGAACGGAGATGGCAACCCGGAGGATGGCCTGGATGGATTCCGGCTGGATGTTGCCGAGATGGTTCCCTTAGGGTTCTGGCGTGATTATCGCGAATTCGTCAGGAGCATAAACCCTGAGGTATACCTTGTGGGTGAAGTCTGGTGGGATTCTTGGCCGCATCATATGGCGGATCCTGTTCCCTGGGTTCAGGGAGACATTTTTGATGCGGTAATGAACTATAGATGGTACATGCCTACGCGCAGTTTTTTTGCGCAGGCCCCTCCGAACTTGACGGCATCCGGTTATGTCGCTCATCTGGATTCCATTATGGCGGGAATCCCGACACGTTTCTGGAACGCCATGATGAACCTTGCAGCCAGTCACGATACGCCGCGCATCAGCACCAGTCTGTACAACCCTGTCCTGTACAAATACGGACAGCATCCCAGAGGTAATCCAGACTTCAAGGTAGAGCGCCCGGACGCACGAACGCGTGCTATTCAGGAATTAATTCTTGTGCAACAGTTTACTTGGTCAGGTGCGCCTCACATTTGGAATGGGGACGAAATGGGCATGTGGGGAGGAGATGATCCAGATGTGCGTAAGCCGCTTTTATGGTCTGATTATGCGTTTGAGGACGAATTGACGCATCCGCTTGGTCAGGAACGGAGACACGATGTTGTGGCTGCCGATCTGCAATTGACCGGCTTATACCGGGAATTGATTGCATTGCGAAAGGCAAACATGCGGTTATTCGTCGACGGAGAGACGAAATGGCTCACGGTTGACGATGATCGCCGCGTATTGGTTTACGAGCGACGTCTGGAAAACGAGTATGCCTTAGTGGTCTTTAATGCCTCGGATGACACCCACGAGGTCACGATACCCGAGGGGACCTACCGACAAGTATACCCGACGGGTTCCGTGGTAACGACGGCTACGCTGAACCTGCCACCGCTGACCGCACGCGTTTATCTATCCCGCTCGGAGACGACCAACGATCAGCAATAGGCGCGGGGGATCAGCCTACAAGCTTCGCGTCCAGATTAATCGTGGTACCGGCGTACAGCTTCGCGATGGGACAACCGGTCCTAGTCGCTTCTGCTGCGGACTGGAAACCATCTTCGTCAATCCCTGGCACATCTGCACGAACAACCAGGTCAATCGTGGAGATATGAAATCCTCCAGAGGGATCAGGTCCAAGCGTAACGCTGGCGCGGGTATCGACGCGGTTTGCTGTGTTGCCCCGGCCATCCAACTCGTTGGATAGCGCCATGGAATAACAGCCTGAAATTGCTGCAGCAACCAAGTCTTCTGGCCCGATTCCCTGTTCGTCCTCAAAGCGGATACCGAAAGTGAAAGGAGTATCTATACCGCCCCGGTCGGTCTTGATTTGTCCGCTACCGGATTTGAGATCTCCTTCCCAGGATGCGCTGGCATGATTTACACTCATTGTAGAAATAGGTAATTGATTAGTGATTATCAGGAATAGTGCTGGCCGTTGATAGACCAACTCACAGTTATTGACGCGGTTTTCTCAAGAATATGAGCTACCGAGCAATACTTACTGATACTTAAATCTACGGCACGGCGGACTTTTTCTGGATCAAGTTTTCCACCAAACTCGTAGTGTACATGCAGTTGGGTGAACGGGGACGGGGTCTGGTCTTCCGCGCGCTCATATGTGATTACCGCGTCAAACTTCTGCAGATCCTGCCGTTGCTTTTTGAGAATTATAACGATATCAATTCCGCTGCATCCCCCCAAAGCCATGGCCACGGCCTGCATGGGGCCCACTCCCTGGCCGCTCCCACCCTCGTCAGGACCGGTATCCAAGTGCAACGTGTTGCCACTGCTGTTCGTAGCAAGAAAGTGAAATTTATCGTCCAAGCGCTGTAGTGTAACCTTGGGCATAATAATGGGTCTTTCGAGATCAAATCTGTTCAACAACAGCTGAGAGCACAGGGTTCATATCTCTGTTTGCAACCTGCATCCGAGAATTCCGTAGCAAATGAATACACTGGCTGACTCTACCACACAAATGAAACGAATCCTTGCTTATTCGGGCGTCGTGGGACTCACTGTTGTCATGGTTGCAGTGCTGGCAGCCTCCAAACCTGAGCCCATTACTCGGGATGTCATCAAAAAAGAGTACGAGGTTGAACCGGGAGGCACACTGGCTCTGGATCTGGACAGAGGTGATGTTGAAGTGGAATCAACAAATGAGAATGCAGTCAAGATAGAGCTTGAGCGTCGTGCACGTGCGGATGATCCCGACGAGGAGGCCAGAATCCTTGAGTCAGCACACCGCTATGAGTTCATCAAGGAGGACAATGATGTCAGTATTCGATCACGCGTAGAAGAAAGACGAGGGCAGTTACGCTGGCGCAGGGGGCAGCAGATCAAAATCCGTCTCACTGTGAGAGTACCCGAAGAATACGACGTTAGCTTCAAGACTGGTGCTGGTAATATCACCGTTATGGAGGTCTCGGGAGAGATTACAGGACGCACGGGAGCTGGCAACATCCTGTTAGAGGATATTGTGGGGGAAGTGGACGTAAAATCTGGCGCCGGAAATGTGGAGGTCTCAGGCGACCTGGAAGAGATTGATGTGGCAACCGGGGCTGGAAACCTGTCAGTTTACGCCAAGGCGGATGAGATGAACATTATGGCTGGAACTGGGAACGTTACGGTGGAGATTCTGGGGCAGCCCCGCGGCGAAAGCAATTTCCGTACAGGTGCAGGCAATGTATCAGTCTCGATCCCGGATGATGTTCGGCTCGAAGTTAACGGCACCGCGAGTCTCGGGACAGTCACGTGTGAGTTCCCGATCGAGACTTCCAAAAAGCTCCTGTCAAATTCGTTTTCCGGCGAGATCAATGGGGGAGGTGAAGCTTCAATCACGTTGGTTGCCGGCGTTGGTAATGTATCACTGCTTCGCCGCTGAGAATCCGACTCGCATACAGTCTGGAGGAGCTTGAGAGTCGCGTCTGAGAGGACGAGCGGGTCGTCGGTTGTCTATACACTCAGGGTAACGTTAGTCTAGCCTGTACGGACTTTGTATAGGGGTATTTCGTCTACGCACCCGAACCTCCAATGGTGTGGAATGATAAGGGGAAGTTCAGATACGATCACTTGCACGACACAGCAGCAGAATGAACGCGCATTGATCCGGACGCGTTATCGGGCAACTGATTTTTCTTGAACATCGCGTGTAACCTGAACCGTTATTTGGCCGGGATACTGAAGCTCCTTTTCAATTTTAGAGGATATCTTGCGTGAAAGGTGGGAAAGCTTGTACTCGGGTACCTCCGCAGGCTCAACGATAACATGGAGCTCGCGACCTCCTCTGATCGCGAAGGCACGACTTACACCACCAAATGACTTTGCGATTTCTTCCATGTTCCGCAAGCGATCAAAATATTTTTCATCGTCTTTTCTGCGTGCGCCTGGGCGGGCTGCGCTGATAGCGTCGCAAATCTGCACGATATGTGCGTATAATGTCGTTTTTTGGAGCCTATCGTGATGGGCCCCCACGGCATTACAGATTACTTCGTGTTCTCCATAGCGTTTGCAATAATCCATACCGACCAGTTCGTGGGAGTGATCTTCAGACTCAGGAATTACTTTACCGATGTCATGCAATAAGCCGGCCCGCGTAGCTACTTGGGTATCAAGTTCCATTTCCGCGGCCATGAGGGAGCATAGGCGCGCTACCTCAACGCTGTGGTGAAGCAGGTTCTGGCCATAACTTGTCCGGTATTTCATTTTCCCTATAACCTGAACGAGTCTCTCGTCCATGCCACGAAGGTCCAGTTCAAGGAGTACACGCCTTCCGGTATCATGTATTTCCTCTTTGATGGCTTTTTTTGCTTGGTCAACAGATCTTTCGATTCTCTCAGGATCAAGGCGGCCATCTTTTATGAGGCTACGCAAAGCAATTCGTGCTATTTCGCGCCGATAAGGATCAAATGAGCTGATTACCACTGCGTCGGGAGTATCGTTGATCAGTAGATCCACGCGCGCAGCGGTTTCAAATGCACGAAGGTTTCGTCCCTCCTTTCCAATAATGCGTCCCTTGTCGCTCTCGGAGGGTACGGGAACTACTGATACCGAGTTCGACTTAACCTCGTCTCTCACGAGCCTTTGCATCGTAGTGAGGACGATATTTTGCGCCTCATGTTTGGCGGTGCGTTGTTTTTCGTCCCGAATTTCCAACAGCTCCAGCGCAGCCTCTTCCCGCGCCCGCTCAACAATTTCCTCTCGAAGGTGCTGACGTGCCTGTTCTTGGGTCAGGCCTGCGATAACCTCCAGTTTCTCAATGCGGTCGTTGATGAGCGAGTTGAGCGTATGCTCCTTAGCATCAAGGTCTGCGCTGCGCTGATCTGCCTTCTGCATACGTGCATTTGCACGTTCAATTAGGCGCTCGGCCTGGTTTCTCAAATCCTCGCTTTCTGAATTGGATATTCTGAGCTCCTGCTGCTTTTCGATTAGTCGATCTTCTCCTTTTCGTAATTGACTCCTTCGCTTGTCATGTTTTTCGTTTAGACGTGCGACTTTTTGCTCTAGCCGTTGGCGACGAAGGTCCAGTTTCCCGCGCTCGTTCTCTAGGATAGAGCGTTGTGCCTCAAGTTCGGCGCGTTCCTGATCATGCTCCCTTCTGACCTCCTCCAGCGTAGAACGTTGTGTGTCGATTTGGGCACGCCGATTGTCGAGCTCAATTCTAGTATCCCCCAAGGCAGAGCGCTGTGCATCCAAATTGGCGCGGTCCCTATCAAGTTCCTGTCTGGTTTTCAATAAATGGGAATTCTGCTCATCCAGTTTAGTGCGTTTACGATCAAATTCCCGTACCGCCTTGTCCAAGGCATTAAGCCTTGCATCAAGTTCAGTGTTTTTGATTTCAGACTCCTTCTTGAGTTTATCCAGTTTGGATTGTTGTAGACCAAGAGCTGTGCGTTCGTCGGTGAGTTCCCGCGAGGACTGCTCCAAGGCAGCATGTCGTGCCTTGAGCTCTGAACTTTTGTTTTCCAGATTCTTTTCGAGCTCTCTTAGATGGGCCTCAAGTTCGGTAAGTTCTTTGCGATCACTAAGGAGTTCTTGGGCGATCTTTTTCAAGATTGCATGTTGCGTATTGAGTGCCACCTGCCTCCGGCTTAGATCTTTGTTGACCTCCCTGATATTTGACTCCCTGAGGGTGTCGGCTTCTTCTTCTGCCAAGACCAAGATCCTCGACGCTTGCTCTCGCGCCTTTCTGAGACCACTGCGGGCGTTTCTGGTGGAGATTATCCAAGAGATGCCGAGCCCAGCGCCAAACGCTATGAGAGCTATGATTGAAACCCCGACAACTTGCATGACATATAGCTGAAATTCCCCCTATTTTGCTTCCGTACAATCTCTTTCAATATTCCTGGTTTGGGAGATTTTTGAAAGGGGCATCCATATAATGGTTTGTCTTGCAAGAAGCATTCGGGTCTCACGCCAGCCGATAAAGCGACTGAGTCATTCAATGCTCGGGCCCGAAGATACAACCAGCAAGAGTAGACAGTAATATAACCAGTATTGCCCCTATATAACTGACAAAGAACATAATTAACTGAGAAGATACTTGAAGTGTTACTATACGAGAAATTTTTCTATCCATAGTGACCTGCTGGCTGAACAATGTTCACAAGGAGACTGCAGTGTGCCCGTAACCTCATGTATACAACCTAATCGATTGGTCTCATGGAAGGCCAATCCGTCGCGCACAGGGCAGATCTACAAAAAACTTGAAATCACCCAAATTATGCCACTTCTTATTTGTTTAAATGGTAGGAAGTCCCCCTGCTTTAGGTTTTGTCATTTGGTTAGAGGTTCCGTAATAATTCAATAGTCTCCAATAAGCTCAGCGCTTTTTGAAGAATTGGCTCTCGCCAGGGTCGACTGACTGAGGGGAGTTCAGAACAGCGGACGGGCAGGCAAATCCCGCGGGGCAGGAATATCTAGTCTTGGAACCGGCTACCCGACTTCAATCTGTCGGTTTTCTCCCTGGACAGCGGTTTGCCCGTGCTTGTGCCGGTTTGGGCTCCCCGAAACTCGATTCCGGGGTCCTCAGGGGAAGGTTACCGATACTTACGAAGTTGACCTGGAACGCTGAAATGAATCCGGTCGGGTATACGGACTTCCAGTGCTTACAGCCTGATTGGATCAGTCCTTTCCCCCAACGCTAACCCCGTCCGCATTAGTGCAAGACACAAAAACATTAAAAGCAGTAACCTCCCAGAAACGCTTCAGGTCTGCCGATCCGGTGCGCCGGGGGCATTAGCATCATCGGATTGAACCCTCACGTACGGCTGATCGTCGTTTGGTGAAACTAGCCGTCTAAACGACCGCCATCCTGTCCGAACAGGAAGAAGAAACCCTATTGCCAAAAGAAACAAGTGCCGTTTTTGCACAGAATGTTGCAAATGGTCTCACATGCTTGGAGTGCATTGATACTATGTCGCGATTGGTACCCGGGCTTCCCATAAGCACTAATCTGCCGCACTTATGGTCCGTTTGAGTGTGTCGTGTGCAAAGGGGTTCGGAGGCCTTAGCCTGAATTCCCAGTTGCAACATTCCGACGACTTTTAGGCAAACTGTATAGCGCACCTGGTCCTCCGATGCGGGCAACAAATGACCCTACTTCCAAGAGCTTCGAATTCAAGTGATCTTAAACAGCTCTATTCTCACGGATTCTGTTTAATCATTACCCTCTATTAGGGTGTGATGAATTGGTAGACCTCAATCAAGGGGTTGGACAAGTCGTCCCAAGTGGCTGTTTCTGGTTGGACCACACGATAGACCAGACCGGACGCACCGTACTCGAAATGCACCCTGATACCTAGCTCCTGAGCTACAAGCTGACCTGCCTTGGTGAATATCTGGTAGCCTTGTCCCCGATCTGCGTTAGTGTACTGGATAATGATGAATTGATCCGTCAACTCGAATAGCCCAGTTACAACTGTGCTGGATGCCCACAGCCTTCTGGACGCTCGCATTACGGCCGCGAGATCGCTGTGATCAGGTAAGTCCTGCGAAACATCACGAAACCAGGAGGTTCGGTGTGCGATTCGGTCAACCACCGTGCCGTCCGGTGTTAGTCTCAGGATATGCGGCTCAACTGGGCCCGCGTAGAAATGGTGAGTCTTATCTGCGATCAAGCCTCCGGTACCAATCCTATAAGTCGCGTTAGGGTAGTCACTCGCAGGCAGCGTATACTCCTAGAGCTGCTTTGCGCTGGCGTCCATGCGCCTGACGACATTTTTTTCCAAGTGCCTGTAAAAGCCGATAAGATCGTCCTGGGCGTCAGTATCCAGAACATTGGGGTTGACCACCATGGTATAATCTCGATCAACACTTCCAAGTCAACCGCTTTCGGAGGTGAAGCGGTAGCCCCAGGGACCAGCATTGGACAAAAATATTGATTGATCTCCTATAAACTTGGCGTTCACCAGACGCACCGCAAACCCTGGATGACAAACGGATGGGTCCAGCACTGCCGAGAGCCTGCCGGCCGGCCCAAACAGAAAAGTCGGACTACCGAACCGGTCTACTACAAGCATCCGGCCATCCGCAGCCACATCCAAGCTCTTTATTTCTGTGATCAGCAAGGGCTCTGGGTAGACTGAATCTGGATCGGAAAGCGTGATTGCCTTCACAAACTGGAAATGCTCCAACTCAACCGGCTGTGCATTCGTGGTATTCACGCAAACCATGTACAGGACCAGGCTCCACAGACAATTGAGCCTGCGTCCAAGAGTTCTACACCTGTCTGTCAGACACTAGCCCTGTTGGGCTTCCACACCCCGGAAGACTGTCGTGTTTGAGCTCTTACATGGCGTAATATTCATCTCTCAATCTTGGGGACTCGTTCTTCCGCACGGCTTATGGTTATGGTGCCGGTAACCACCAAGTACGCATTGACGACAACTATATGAACAGTCAAGGCTTCCCCTAATGTACTCAGACCGTTAAGGAAAAAATGCCTCTTCAGAAACTTTGGTGACAGGATAGCGCAGGGTACAACAGCAATAGAGAGCTGTCGAGGATCCCCGACAGGATCGGACCGATTTGCGCTAACCTGTTTGCACTCACGAGCCTTCTCCTTGCACACTTATTGGTAGCTTTTAGGCGGATGCAGCCAGCCGGGCGGCATGCCGTACGTGATTGAAGGGGGGTGGGTCAATTGGAAGCCTGGGTCATTGCCGACCAGATATCCGCCTAGTGTGTCGAGGATCGGGGCGCAGCAGCATACTTTGCTACAATCACGTTATTTGCACCCTTTGCAAGCACCGTGTCCGCTCCAATCACCACCGTGTCGGCGCGGTAATTATAGCCGACAACGTACACGTCGCCGTCAGGACCAAGGGCCAGCGTCTTCACGGACTGGACTCCGGGTCCGGTTGCATGAAGCGCCCGAACCAGATGGCCGTCGCCGTCGAAATGCGCCACAAAGCCACCATTTAATCTGGGTTCTTGCTGCGTTAACTCGACGCCGCCCAAAACAAGATACCTGCCATGAAAGTCCCCGTATAGATATGCGTGGCCATGCTCCGTGGTCTCAATGCCTTTAGGCGTCATTGAGTGGTCGTGCTCAAGATGCCGACCCCACAGGAGTGCACCCTGCGCGTCAACCTTTGTCAAGACGTATAGATACCGATTTTCTCCGGGATAGAACCTTGTATCGCCTACCGTCACCGAGTTGGATCTGTCATTGGCCGTATCCTTTCGCCACACTACGTACAGGTTTCCATTGTTGTCGTGCCGCACAATGATCGGATAAAGTATAAAGTTACTGGCACCCGTTATTGATGATTCGCCAGAGCGAACCGGGTTATTGCGTAGCTCAGTCAATGAGGGCTCATAGGAAATCCCGAGATCTTCCAGTGTCTGCACGCGCAACAACTTGCCATCGCGGCTGTACCAGACCAGCGCACTACCATCTACGGCCGTGCTGAATGCATCGGGAGGTTGTCTCCAAAAGCCAATTCCCAGCACTGTATTGCCGGCTGAATCTACGTCGAAAGCCGCCTTGCCCGACAAGCCGCGTGAACCCCGCACCAGATTCATGCTGTCATTGCCTATTTGCTGTGCCCAGCGCAGCGTGCCGTTCGGTGCATAGCTGGCCAGGAAGATTACATTAGGCGGATGGGAATGAAACGCAACCCGGGATGGGGTCAGGACCATGTCCGGTGAGAAGTGCAGGGGCTCCCCGAACGTACCGACCATGTAGAGATTGCCCCGTGTGTCAAATTCCGTTCCATTGATGACCATTGTCGGATACGCCGAGGTGCGCTCGTGTGGCCCGATCCTCTTCAGTTCGGATCCTTCCAAATCACGCACGGTAACCATGTCGGACACGGTATCCCGCTGTAGCCCGGAACTTTCGTGGTGGAACAGGCGATCACCAACTACCGCCACGGAGCGGCCGTAACGGTAGTTGGTGAAAGGAAACACGGGCAATCCCCAATCCCTTCCATAACGTACAAGAACCAGACTCCCGTCTCTGCCATCGTACCGGGCCAGGAATCCGCTAAAAAATAGCGGCGGGGCCATCAAGTCGGCATCCGACGGCGAAGCCTCGAAATAGACGTCCATGCGATGAGACAGGGTGCCTGTCAGAAAGACTTCTTCACCTGAGCCGACCGCAATATCCATAGAACCGACCGAGTCCGTGGTCCAGACCTGCCGAATCCATGCAGCCTTGCCAAACGACTGCGCATCTGCGGGCGCATGCACCAGCAGCATTATCAGCAAAACCGTTACCGGGCTAGTTCGCTCCATTTACGTGGCTCAGACTAGTGTACAAATACTACGTTGTTGTCGTTCTCGCGGTTCGCCGCGATTTTCCGCACACAACCTACGGCCCGCCAGACCATCGTCTGCCAGCAGGGCTGTCCTACATCCGAATACGCGCAGAGGGCGGGTGTCCAGCGACAATCAAGTAATGAAGCTGACGATGGCTAGATAATAGAGCTTTAGGAGTTAAAAGTTTCACCATGAGAAGTTTACAAGCATCAAGGCTGTGCAGTGAGTTGTGAAGCCCGCAGCGCACGCTGGATGCAGAGAATTGTGTGGATGCTAGAGGTCGTGGTCGAATCCATCTTTCCCCAAACGGTAAGCCCGTCCGCATGAATGCAACCCACAGCAACATGAAAATCAAAATGTGAACCGTTCCCCGGTCACGAGTTAAAGAATCGCGGCGATCCATTACAATTTGTGAGCATAGTTAGTCAATGCATATCTTATCGGCGATCCCTGCGTTTGATTCCGCCTACTTTGATGTGCCAAGCACTGGAACCAAAATATCAGCATAGAAAACGAGGCCAGCAGTTCCCGGTAATATCCTCGACAAACCTTTTCACTAGTAGGATTGAACATCTTCCAATCGCTTGGGGAGCACACGGTGAGATGGCCTCGGCATCATGGTGAAATTGGAATCGATCTCGCTGGTTGATGTGGAACCGCAGGCTTATAATCTGATCAAATACATCCGCGCAGGTGTGAACCCTTAAATATCCAAATGAGAAGCACTTCTTCGTATTTACCATTCAGGCGCGCTGCAGTAATCGGCGCAGGCACTATGGGGGCACAAATAGCTGCCCATTTGGCCAATGCTGGAGTCGAAGTACTGCTCTTGGATCTGGCAGCTCCGGAAGGACAAGAGCCGCTTGCGTTGGTCAAAAAGCGTCTTAAAGCTGTTACCAAGCTAAAGCCCAATCCGTTTTTTACAAAAGCTGTCCACGGACGCATAAGCTGTGGCACCATCGAGAATGATCTGGAAAAGATTGCGAATGCGGAATGGATCATTGAAGCTGTAATTGAGAGGCTGGATATAAAGCGGGCTTTGTTGGAACAGTTGGAAAAGCATGTACGCCCGGGGAGCATCGTGTCAACCAATACCAGCGGAATCCCGATACATGCGCTCGTCGCTGGACGCAGTTTAGAATTTCGGCAACATTTTCTGGGCACACACTTTTTTAACCCACCGCGATACCTCTCCCTTCTAGAAGTTATCACGCACGCCGACACAGGCCCTGATGTGCTAGATAAAATAGAATGGTATGCCCGCATCCATTTGGGCAAGGATGTTGTGCGGGCGAATGATGTGCCCTATTTCATTGCCAACCGGATCGGTATTTATGGCATGGCGGGAGTAATTGAGCAGTTTGCCAATGGTGCCTACACTATAGAGGAAATTGACACGTTGACGGGTCCGTTAGTCGGTCGTCCAAAGTCCGGCACCTTCCGGACGGCGGATGTGGTTGGACTTGATGTAATGCAGCTCGTATGCCAAAATCTCTACGAGAGTGTGCCGGGGGACGAGAGTAGAGCGCGATTCAGAGTCCCGGAGGTATTGAAAAATTTGGTAGCCAATGGAGCACTCGGAGCCAAATCGGGAGCCGGATTCTATCGGAAGGAAGGGCGCAAAATTCGCTCACTGAACCTGTCTTCAGGGCAGTACGAAGATCCCGCCCCGGTCAATCTCGGAGATCTGGGGAAGATCAAGGCGGCAGGTGCACTTCGGCATCGCCTTGTGGCACTGTTTGAAGACGAGGGACGCGCAGGCGAGTTCTTTCGGAAGACCATGCTTGACGGTATGGCGTATGCTGCGAGACGAATCGGAGAAATCTCGGATAGCCCCGCACGGGTCGACCGGGGGATGTGTTCGGGTTTCGGCTGGAAGATGGGACCCTTTGAAACGTGGGATGCGATTGGTTTTGCCAGGGTCAGAGAAGCTATGGTCAAGGATGGAATCACTCTGCCGGAGTGGGTACTGGACATGCCGGACGATGCTTCCTTCTATATAAATCGCCCCTTGCGCGTCTATTATCCATCCCGCGGAGAATACGTGGCAGAGGACAGACCAACAGACGAACGGTCCCTGGCATCCATTAAGTTGGATTCGGACAAGGACCTGTGGTCGAACGAAGAGTCCGGCCTGATTGATCTGGGAGACGGGGTGGCTCTGTTTGAGTTTCGTTCCAAAGCATGCACGCTCGGGTTCAATGTAATTAGTGGATTGTTCGCGGCTATTGATTACGTCGAGAATGATCCCAACCTGCACGGACTGGTCATAGGCAACGAAGGCAGTCATTTTTCAGTGGGCGCCAATCTTGCGGAAATGGCCGGAGCGGTCCAGTCGGGTGAGTTTGGAAAGATTGATCAATACATCGCCCGATTTCAGTCAGCTATGCAGCGCGTACATTACGCGCGTAAACCTGTGGTGGTGGCCGCACATCAGCGTGCGCTGGGGGGAGGATGCGAACTTATCATGGCCTGCCCAAACCCGGTTGCCGCGGCAGAAACCTATGCCGGACTCGTTGAATTGGGCGTTGGGTTGATACCGGCTGGTACAGGCAGTATGCGATTTGCCGCCAAGGCCAGTAAAGAAAACCAGGGCTATTATGACAGCAATCTTCTGCCTGGAGTGATGCAATACTTTGAGACCGTTGCGAAGGCAACCGTATCAATGAGTGCAGAAGAAGCTCGTGATCTTGGTTTCCTGCCCGATCATGCATGCGTTGTAATGAACAGTGCGAGGCGCTTCCACGTGGCGAAACATGAAGTATTGAGGCTCTCAAATCAAGGATATCGACCACCTGTACCTGCACAAATTCGTGTATTGGGCCGGCCCGGCGCAGCAGCACTAAGTACGGCTGTTTATCAACTGCATCAGGGCAGATTCATCAGTGACTATGACCTGTACCTGGCCAAGAAATTGGCCCACATATTTACGGGTGGAGATTTAAGTGGGGCACAGGAAGTCTCTGAGTCGTACTTATTGGACCTGGAGCGGGAAGTATTCTTGGGCCTTTTGGGCCAACCCAAGACACAGGAGCGCATTGCTGGCCTGCTAAAGACTAATCGACCTATTCGTAATTGAGCAATTCGAGGATGCAATCGTCAGCTGTTATTGTAACCAGTCTACGTACACCAGTCGGAAAGGCCAAACGGGGAGCATTGCGTTTTATGCGCCCTGAAGTCATGGGCGCTGAGGCGATTCGGTCTGCCGTGGACCATACACCGAACCTACATGCAGAAGATATTGATGATGTACTTATCGGCTGTGCCTTTCCTGAGGGATCACAGGGCATGAATGTGGGGCGCATCATTGCGAATCTGGCTGGACTGCCCGACTCTGTGCCGGGAGCAACCGTTAATCGTTTTTGTTCGTCGGGTCTGCAAACCATTGCCATGGCCAATCAAGCCATCGGGATGGGGCAGGCGGAATGTATTGTAGCGGGAGGGGCCGAGAGCATGACACTTGTGCCCATGAGCGGATATTACTTTCAGCCGGACCCCAGCATGGCTGAAAGCAGGCCCGAAGTTTACGTTTCAATGGGAAACACGGCGGAGAATCTGGCGCAGAAGTACCATATATCACGCGAGGACCAAGATCGCTTTGCACTGAGATCCCATGAGCGTGCACTTGCAGCCCAGTCCGGTGGGCTTTTTGAACAGGAGATCATCCCGCTGGAGGTACAGCAAACAAGCTTCCAGAACGGGATTTCAAAAACGGTCACCTACCCGTTTTCCGTGGACGAGGGACCGCGGGCAGACACCAGTATAGAGGCACTCGGTCGTTTGCGACCGGTATTTCGGAATGGAGGCAGTGTGACGGCCGGTAATGCCTCTCAAATGTCTGATGGTGCCGCGGCTACCGTGGTCATGTCGGAGGACATGGCAGCCCGTTTGGGTGCTGAGCCTCTGGCACGTATGGTTGGGTTTGCCGTGGCTGGCGTGCCCCCGGCCTTAATGGGGATCGGGCCTGTACCAGCCATCGAAAAAGTCCTTGAACAAACCGGGCTTAGCCGAGACCAGATTGGATTAATTGAGCTGAACGAAGCTTTTGCCGCGCAGGCGCTGGCGGTAATCAGGGAAGCGGGACTGGACGAATCCATTGTTAATGTGCAGGGAGGAGCAATTGCTCTTGGTCATCCGCTGGGATGCACTGGAGCTAAGCTCACCGCCACTTTGCTTCACGCCATGAAGCGCCAGAACATTCGCTACGGATTATGCACCATGTGCATCGGTGGCGGCATGGGTGCGGCAGCAATCTTCGAAAACCTGAGCTAATTCACTGATAATTGCTGGTTGCATGCCCCGTGCAGAGAATCAAATGCGAAGCATCCGGCCGTGCTTGCGCAAAGAATTGTTCAACGATACTCAAATTTTTTCATCCATTGGTAACCCTGCGAATGACCAGAATGCGGCCTGCTGCCAAACATCAAAGAAGGGGGACTAAATCTCGCTGATCAAGAGCCCGATGCCGGAGTCAGGGAAACCGCTAAACAATATGCTGGTGTAACGTTCGCGACAACGCTAGGCCCCTATGGAGCAATACGGATATGATATTTGGACGGTTTGGCAAAGTATTGGCGTCAGCTTAATCGCGGCCGTGCTTCTCGCCTACTTCGGTGCACGTATCTGGGTCTGGGGAGTTGCCCTCCTTCTTCTTCTTTTCGTCGCGGGATCCCCACTGTGGTTGATCATATTGGCGATTGTTTTTGTCGCAATCTTCGCCATACCGCCGTTGCGCAGAACGTTGTTTTCTCGTCCGGTCATGCTGACCATAGACCGAATGGGATTATTGCCGGCTATTTCGGATACGGAGCGGGTGGCCCTGGAGGCGGGCAAGGTTTGGGTAGAAGGTGAACTATTCTCCGGGCGCCCAAACTGGGCGCGCATTCGAGAGACTCCGTATCCTAAACTGAGTTCGGAGGAGCAGGCGTTCCTCGACGGTCCCGTACAGGAATTGTGTGACCTGACCGATAACTGGAAGGTGTGGACAGATCGGCAGTTTTCCGACGATGCCTGGCAGTTGATGCGGCGTGAAAAGTTCTTTGGCATGATCGTACCTGCCAAGTATGGGGGCCTCGGGTTTTCTGCGATGGCAAATAGTGCAGTTGTAGCGAAACTGCAGTCACATTGCAATCCGCTCTCAACAACGGTTATGGTGCCGAATTCTCTGGGACCTGCGGAACTTTTGATCCACTATGGAACCCCGTCGCAGCGTGAGCACTACTTGGCGCGTCTAGCCGACGGCACGTTTCTACCTGCTTTTGCACTCACTGAGCCGGCTGCCGGTAGCGATGCAGGCGCGATACAAGCTGACGGGGTATTGTTCAGGGATGACGCTGGGGATGTGAAGATCCGGCTTAACTGGCAAAAACGATACATCACGCTGTCTTCTGTGGCAGAAGTGCTGGGGGTTGCATTCAAGCTACGGGATCCAGAAAACCTCCTTGGTCGAGGGAAGAACCTCGGTATAACATGCGCTCTGGTCCCTTCGGACACCCCGGGAATCAAACGGGGCCGAAGACACGACCCGCTGGGGGTTCCGTTCGTGAATGCACCGTTTGAAGGTCATGATGTAGTCGTACCCCTTGATGCAATTATTGGTGAAGAAAAAGGGGCCGGTGATGGATGGAGAATGCTTATGGAGAGCCTGGCTGCCGGGCGTGGAATATCCTTGCCGGCATCTGCTGTTGGAAGCACCAAGGCAGTCTATCTGGCTACATCTGCTCATGCTGCGGTCAGGCGTCAATTCGGACTTCCAATCGGGAAATTCGAGGGCATTGAAGAGCCCCTGGCGCGAATTGGCGGTTTTACCTATCTCATGGATGCAGCGCGTATTTACACGCTTGGCGCCATTGATAGCGGAGAGGCCCCAGCAGTGGTCACAGCCATCGTCAAGTACCACCTGACCGAACTCGGGCGGAAGGTTATTAACGACGGGATGGATATTCTGGGAGGCAATGCGATCTCGTCCGGCCCCCGCAATGTTCTAGCCCACTTCTATTTCAGCAACCCGATCGCAATCACAGTTGAAGGTGCAAACATACTCACAAGATCCCTGATCATCTTCGGCCAAGGAGCGCTGCGCTGTCACCCTTGGGCTTACAAGGAGATTTCTGCACTGGCTGTAAAAGATGTTGGTCAGTTCGACCGTGCGTTCATTGGCCATATTGGACATGTGATTCGCAATGCTGCACGATATTTTCTCCTGGGGATTACCCGCGGCCATGCAGCTATGGTTCCTGGTCGAGGAATCGTGCGACAATACATTCGACGACTAACATGGGCCTCCACCTCGTTCGCATTCCTGGCGGACTTGGCCATGGCTTCTCTGGGAGGCTCGCTGAAACGAAAAGAGAAGATTACCGGCCGCTTTGCTGACATCTTCTCCTGGTTGTATCTGGCCTCAGCTACGATTCGTCGATTTGAAGCCGAGGGGTTGCGTAAAGAGGATATCCCATACTTCCAGTGGTCCATGGAGTATGCGCTCGGCGAAATTCAACGGGCCTTTGAAGGCCTGTTCGCGAACATGACCGTGCCAGGTTTTACATGGTGGATGCGGGGGCCGGCAATACTATGGCACAGATTGAACAGTTTTGGGAAAGGCCCGTCCGATCGCGTGGGGCACAAAGTTGCCCAGCTTATGCAGATGCCCGGTCCGCAGCGTAACCGAATTGCAGCAGGGGTTTATATGGGTGATGATAATACGCGCGGACTAAAGCGACTGGAGCACGCACTGGATCTGGTGGCAGCCGTTCGGCCGATTGAAGCAAAAGTCTCGAAGGCTGTGCGTATCGGTCAGCTGGCCCGCAAACCAAAGTCTTCCCGGTTTGACAGAGCCCGTGCGGCTGGAATTATCACCGACGAGGAAGCCGCAAAGATCCATGAGGCAGCGAAAGCCTCATGGGAAGCAATTCAGGTTGATGACTTTGACCAGGCGTCATACCTGCGTCATCACGCATCGTCGTAACATAATATGAGAATATGCTCTTGACCATAACAACACTGACTTTACTCCATGTCTTGACGGCATCAGCCTGGTTTGGGCTAAGCATACGGTTGGGCAGTCAAGCCAAACTCGCGGCGACCGGGCAAATGGCAGTTGCCGTCGACGGTCTGCGCACCGTGTCACTGATGGGCGTAATGCTCATAGCTACCTTCGTGTTCTCCATGGCGCTGCTGATGGCAGGAAACGGATATCCCGGACAAGTGCAGTACCACGCGGCCTCAGCTTTGATTGTTGTTCTGTTGGGGATCCAGTTCGTGTTCCTGCGTCCGGCCTGGAAACGATTACACACCGCCGTCGAAGCAGGAAACAGCAACACAGAATCAGAAACGAACGGTAATGAGGCATCAATGCACGCCCGCAAAATCTCCATGTATGCGGGCTTCGGTCACCTGTTCTGGCTGGTCCTGTTGGTCCTGATGTTTTGGAACAGACTGACGGCTTAGACATATACCTATGCTGTGTCTTGGGGTGTCCAGCCCTCAATGCATTTTATGCCCTACATACTACATCTAATTCAGCGTTGATGGCGACTAAGCGTATGAACGAGAGTTGGCAGCAGGTGTGCGGCCAAATAGCGGCCATTTGGAGCGAGGCGGATTTTAATGAGAAAGAGATGAAGAAGGCGCGCGGCAATATGCGTAAGATGGTCCAACTCATTCACGATAAAACCGGTGAGCCAAGGAGCGAGATCTTTCAAAAGATCAGCGCCATTATTTAGGCGCGTCGCAGTGGCAGAGCCCCCAGGTTCGCCGAAAATCTGCGATGTCTTGGTGCTTCCTTATTTTGCTGCTCTCACAGGTCCCTGCGACGGATTTGCAGGCAGCCCGCCAGGCTGTCGAGAGCCAGGATTATGGACGCGCGGTCCAGTTACTGGACGAGTTTCTCGAATCAGACGATACCCATATTGAAGGTCGCTACCTTCGTGGGATCGCATTGCGTGAACGCGGCCGGAATCCCACACTCAAGAATCGTCTTCAGCGTGTGCTGGCGCGCAGTGCGGCTGATTTTGAATTCGTAGTTGCCCTAGACTCTGCATACCGGGACGTTCTCTTCCAGTTCGCAATCCTCAAACGGTATAAGGACGATTTGAAGGGAGCAATCACATTGGGAGAAGCCCAACTGGAGCACCGGCCTGATCTGGATTACGTACTGCCCCGCCTGTTGTCTTTTTACTGGCGCTATGTCGTGACGACTGCACCTCAGAAAGCAAGATTGTGGTTACGGAGCCAACAAGGCTCTCTGGCCCCGCTTTTTATCGGTCGTGCGTATGAACGACAGGGCATGTACGATTCAGCGGAAGCAATCTATGCTGAGGACGAAGAAACAGCAGAAACTCCCGTGCTCCTTGCACAGGCTCGATTGAACTTTGCACGAATGCGCCCAGAGATTGGTACAGAAACCATCGAAGACGCGATTTCCGGCATAGATTCGAAAGTAGATGCTCTGGTCTTCTTTGAAGAAATAAAAACTATAGCCAGCCCGGCAGAGGTAGCGGCTTTTGAGCGCATTGAAGAGCTGGAAGGGTACCGCAAGTTTTTCAGGACATTCTGGACCAGCCGAGACCCGATGCCGGCTGCCGCTTACAACGCACGCATGGCTGAACATTACCGTCGCTTGCGTATTGCTGAGCAGAGTTTTCTGTTCCATGGATACCGTTCGTGGTTCCGGAGCGCGTTCACACACGACGAGACCTATTTTCCGGTCACCTACGAACTAGGTTCTGATTTTAATGATCGCGGCATCATATTCATGCGTCACGGAGAGCCCGACGACTATACCGTTGGTGAAGCTAATTCCTGGCTCTACGATGACTCGCTGCTGGTTTTCCATTTTGCTCCAACCTGTATAGGTCAGGTATGTGGGGTTACAGAGCATTTTGTGCCTTCGCCACTGGGACCAACATTTGAGCCGGCAGTAGTAGGACTGGATGCACTGGATGCGGAACGGAAGAGCGTCGACTATCTTGTAAATGGATTAAGCACAGACCGGCATCAGTGGTCATCCGACACTCGTCACTGGGAGGTTCCGTACATCGTTGGCGCATTCCGTGGGCTTGACGGCCGAACCTTGGTGGAAGTTTACTACGAAGTCCCATTGAACGAAACTGCACGTGTCCGCGGCCCCGATTCTGTTGTTGTAGAAACCGGCTTCGCGATTCATACTGGAGACTGGGAGCGTATTAATTACGTACGGAAACAATCGCAATTTGGCCGTGGCGAGGATGCCTTTGTTGACCGGTTTCAGGTAGATTTATCCGCGGATAGGTTCAATATTGCACTTCATGCCCGAGTGCTGGATGGCGTACATCTTCGTGCGTACAGATTCGACTATACCGTACCCAGATATACCGAGACCGGCCTGCAGTTGAGTGATATGTTTTTCGCGGACAGTATAGCTGTGCTTCCAGATGCAGTTGAGCGCGATGACGTGATCCTATATGTGAACCCATCTGGACAATTCGAGCGACCTACAGCTCCGTTCGTGTACTTTGAGATTTACAATTTGGCCCAGGAACCAGACGGACAAACAAGGTATCGCATTGCATACACACTCACACCCGTCGACGCGGGGCAGGAGGGGACAATTACTTTGCAGACGAGCGAACAGCAAAGTGCCAACACCTCGCCCCTTTCTTACGTAGCCCTTGACCTAGGGGAGGCTTCAGCCGGAAGCTACACCATAGAGGTGGAAGTAGAGGACCTTGTAACTGGTGTGGTAGCCAGAACTGGACGAGCGTTGCACCTGAAATAGCAAAAACTATTTTTTTCGTGCAATTACGTATTGGCTGAGTGCGTGCATCGCGCGGCGCGCATCCGAATCCGGGAAGTTCTCCAATAAAGTTTGCGCCTTTTTCACATGGTATTCCATGCGTTCCTGTGCGTAGGCCAGCCCTCCTGTAGTCTCAACAAAATCGAGAATGACTTTACGGTTCTGTCGGGGTCCTTTACTCCTGCGAATAATTTTCAGTATGCGCCGGCGCTCGGCCGGGTTCGTGGCGTTAAGGGCATGTATCAGGGGAAGCGTAACCAGTTTCTTCTGCAGATCAGCGCCCACAGGCTTTCCGATTCCGCCGGAACCATAATCGAAAAGATCATCCCGTATCTGGAAAGCCAGCCCCAGCTGTTCGCCGAACTCGCACATATGCTCTATACTGGTGTCGTCAGTATTTGCACTCAATGCTCCACAGTGGGTACATGCGGCAAGAAGAGAGGCTGTTTTGTCTGATATGATCCGGTAGTAAGAATCTATATCAACATCCAGGTTCCGTGTCCGCTGCACTTGGCGTAACTCCCCTTCGCTCATACGCTGCACAGCATTGCTGAGTACACGAAGCATGTCAAAATCATCGTGCTCCAAGGCCAGTAGTAGACCGCGGCTGAGAAAGTAATCGCCGAGCAGTACGGCTACTTTATTGCCCCAGAGCGCATTGATTGAAAAGGATCCACGTCGCTTTTCAGACTCGTCCACGACATCATCATGTACAAGCGTAGCCGTGTGAAGCAGTTCTACTAGTGCAGCAGCGCGGTAACTGCGGTCACTGATGCCCCCACAGGTCTTTGCCGCCAAAAGCACCAGTAGCGGTCGAACACGCTTACCTTTCTGACGCAGCACATACCGCAGAATCAGGTTCAGGAGCCCATGCTCCACACGCACTGCAGCTCTGAATTGATGATAAAACTCTTTAATATCATCTTCCACAACCGACTGGATCTCTCGCAGCGCGATCGCATTTTCCGCCTGGTTTGCCACCATCCAGTCTGACCTGATTGCAGGACCGCTATAAACGACCACTTGCTCAATGGTGTTCAATCAGGGCCTGAGTTCATGATCCTTAGGCTCTGAAAATCAACCAAATCCATAGTTACTGCGTCGCAACAGGATCAGAAAGAACGGCACACCACAGAGGGCAGTCACAATGCCAACCGGCAGCTGTGCACCTGGTAGAATAGCTCTGGCTACAAGGTCTGCCCATAAAAGGAATACCGCGCCAGCGATAAAACTTGCTGGCAGTACACGCCGGTGGGTTACGCCAGTTACGGAGCGTACGGCGTGAGGAACGATCAAACCAACGAAGCCAATCGCTCCGCTCGCAGCAACGATAGATCCAGTGACCAGCGAGGCCAGAATAATCAGAATTCGCTTTATAGACTCAACCTGAACTCCAAGCGAGTGAGCAGATTCATCGCCGGTTAGCATTCCATCCAATGGGCGTGCAAGCACAAGTAAAGAGATAAGGCCTATCAGCACAGCTATTGAAGGCCAGATCAGTGTACTCCAAGTTGCCAGGTGGAGTGATCCCAATAGCCAAAAAAGCACTGACCTCAGTTTATCGGGCTCGGGCGACGATAGGGTAATAAAAGAAGAAAGAGCACCCATGAGCGATGCAACAGCCACACCTGCGAGGAGCAGCCGTGTAACCGATAGATGCCCCCGACCACCGGCAACACTGTACACGATGAGAATTGCACACAAACCTCCGGCAAAAGCTGCCACTGGCATAGATACCGCCTTAGAGATCAAGGGAGGAAGGAAGCCCAGATAAAACAGTGATGCACCCGCAGTCGCCCCGCTGGAAATCCCCAGGATATATGGCTCTGCCAGGGGATTACGCACAAGCGCTTGCATCGCTGCACCGATTATCCCCAGCCCTCCACCAACAATAAGGGCGAGCAAGGCACGGGGGAGGCGGAGCCTCCACACGATGCGATCTGCTATGGGGTCCGGGGCAGTGCCGTACCCGAATGTCAGATGATGCCATAGCACGGACAGTGCCTCGGAAAACGACACTTCATCTCCTGTGCTCACGGAGATGATCACGCTGAAAAATGCCAATATCAGTAATCCAATTGCCCAGCGATTCATGGATCAATCACTGTGTCAGGATGCAAAATTCTTGCAAGTGCCCATGCCCCGGACACTAGGCGCGGTCCCGGCCGTAAATAAGGATCTGGATGCAGTCCATAGACTCGGCCGGACACGACCGCGGGTACAATATCCCAGGTTGCGTGATGCGAAACAAGTTTCGTGGCATCATACTGTAGGCCGAATGAGCCCACAATCACTTCAGGCTTTGCATCAAGTACGAACTCGTCAGTGAGCACAGGAAAACGTGTTGTCATTGACTGCGTGATGCTGTGTCCCCCGGCTAGATCAATCATATCATGAATGTAGCTTCCCTGCCCAAATGCATATAGCGTTACATCGTCGATCAAGAACAATGTACGCGGTCGCTCGGATAGACTGGCGGTGAGCGCCGACAATTGTGCCAGCGAGTCTTCCAGTTGAATGGCACGCCTTGTCGCGGCCTCTGTGGTTCCAAGTAATTCCCCCAGGGCTCGAATCGCACGGGTCACATCTGGAAGCGTATTCACCGCAACAAAATATACCGGAATGCCCAACGATGAGAAAATGTCAATGTCCTTTAAGCTGTTCACCTGCTCGCTTGCGAGGACCAGTCCCGGGTCAAGAGCGACAATAGCTTCAAAATCCGTTGGAAGCATGTCAAATCGCGGTAATGAGTCAATGGCTGGGGGATAGTCGTCGAATGTTGATACCCCTACTATTTTTGATCCAGCCCCCGCCGCAAATGCAAGTTCCGTCACACTTGGGGCAAGCGTAGTAATTCTCTCTATCGTAGGAGGCAATACCACAGTACGCCCCAAATCGTCCTCCACAGTCCTCTCTCCAGGAAAACTGGACGAGCAGCCAATAAAAAGCAAGCACAGCAGGTAGACTTGACGCATGGCTTCGGTGGAGGATGTGGCACTGGTGAACAGGCCGTAAGTTACATTAAGTTCTCTTGTTACTCATAAGTGAATCACGAAGATGTTTATAACCTTTGCATTAGAGGGTTGAATGACATCAAGCCAGCTTGCCCGAATGATTGACCATACCAGGCTTGCTCCAGATACGATGGTGCAGGAGGTGTACGTTCTCTGTGAGGAGGCTGTCCAACACGGGTTTGCCAGCGTGTGTGTTCCTCCATGTTTTGTGGAGGAGGCTGCCCGAATACTCGCAGGAGAAGCGCCTCGGGTATGCACGGTAGTGGGGTTCCCTCTGGGGGGAAACCAAAGCAGCGTCAAGGCCACGGAGGCGGCGACTGCGATTAATGACGGCGCAACGGAAATTGACATGGTCATGGCTATCGGATTACTCAAGACTGGGGCATACGAGTCGGTAGCAAAAGATATTCAAACGGTAGTGAATGCTTGTGAGAATGAGGCTCTGGTGAAAGTGATCCTTGAGTGCGCATTGCTCACAGAGCAGGAGAAACGTACTGCGTGCTTGCTGGCACGTGACGCAGGAGCCGCCTACGTGAAGACATCCACAGGATTTGCTAGCGGGGGAGCAACGGAAGCAGATGTGACTCTCATGCGTAACACTGTAGGACGCGATCTTGGAGTCAAGGCAGCGGGCGGGATACGCACCGGAGCCTCTGCACTCGCAATGGTACGGGCAGGTGCTGACAGGATTGGGGCCAGCGCCTCGCTGGCGATTATCCAAGAACTTGATTGAATGTTCAGGAGCGCTACAACCTTAACACTTGTTTTCTTACTGCTCGCTGTTGCTTGCTCAGGCCCGGCAACCACACCCCTTATGGATGCTGGGTCTTCGGAAGAGAATGTCCCAATTGACTGGTCGGCGCATGAGGATTTCGACCCGGAAGCCTATCGGGAGCCCCCGGTTGCCGCTTCGGTAGAGGTGGAGCATGATGTACCCGAAATGCTGCTTTCCAGCAACAACGTACCGCTATACTCCCGTCAAGAGCAACCGGGTTTTCGTATTCAGATTGTATCTACGCTCAGTAAACAGGAAGCAGATCAGGCAGTCGAAGATGCTTTGGCCTGGTGGAGAGATTTTGAGGAGGACCCTTCACTCTACGACCTATACCCAAGATCCGAACCGGAACCGCCAGTATACCAAGACTTTCGGGCTCCTTACTATCGGGTTCGGATAGGCAACTTTATCAGTCGTGCCAACGCGGAGCTCCTCCTTGAAGTGGTGCGGGATAATTATGCGAGTTCTTTCATCGCACCCGACCAGGTGGTTGTTGAGTAGGGAATCACCGAAGAGCCGACTCAAGTTCCGTTGCCGCGTCCGTCCGCGCGTCTCTATACTTAACGATAACCGGCACATACGTGGCTATCCCGTGCTCTCGTGCGAAGGAATCCGGCCTATTACGACTTCCCGGTACAACAACGGCTCGCGGAGGAACTTCTCCGGTTTCGATTATGCGTTCTTGAACAAGATCGTACAATCGCGTGGAGCTTGTCAATATGACGCCCGGAGCCAACACTGCACTTTCGCGGACCATGCAGCCTTCGTAGATACCGCAACCTCCCCCAATGAAACTGTCATCTTCTATGATTACAGGGAGTGCACCCGGCGGTTCTAGGACTCCGCCGATCTGAACGGCCGCGGAAAGATGAACACGTTTTCCGATCTGGGCGCAACTGCCCACAAGAGCATGCGAATCAACCATGGTTCCCTCGTCCACGTAGGCTCCAGTATTGATATACATCGGGGGCATGCAAATTACGCCAGCACCAACATATGCTCCGGTCCGAATAGATGATCCACCCGGTACGAGGCGTATCTGATCATTCACCTCGAGGGGTTTCA
This sequence comes from Rhodothermales bacterium, assembly GCA_965219915.1. Taxonomy (GTDB): domain Bacteria; phylum Bacteroidota; class Rhodothermia; order Rhodothermales; family Bin80; genus Bin80. The sequence goes on from OZ244794.1 coordinate 359,680, forward strand.
GAGGAAAAGTGTGTTTGTCAAAGAAGGGGGCCGGTGCAGCCGCAAGCTCTTCAAGTTTGCCGGTACGGAATCCGTACAGCAGCCCCCTCTTTACCCAGGCATGGGCTACCCAGTTGCCTCCTGCGTCGCGGGAAGCAGCTCGTATTCTTCCCGTATTTAGCCCTTCTAATAGGTAGTCAAAGCCAATGGCCTGCAGATAAGGGTCATTTGACTCAAGGTGCTCTCGGATAATCGACCGGGAAAGCGTCATTCAGGTCTTGCGGCTGTGCGCGGCGCAGGCTGCTCCGATGATACCTGCCTCATTCTGGAATTGCGCCGGCGCAAGGCGTGCCGTTGTTCTGAGTAGATGGAAGAAACGTCTTACGCGCTTGGGTCTACTGACACCACCTCCAAGAATTATCAATTCAGGGTCAAACAGGAACTCAATGTAACTCAGGTACTCCTGCAGGCGATCTGCCCAGTCCTCCCAAGACAGATTCTCCCGTTTTCGTGCGCTGTTGGCGGCCCAGGCTTCCGCAATGGTGTTGTGCATCCGCACATGACCAAGTTCGATATTAGGCACGAGAGTGGACCCTACGAACAGGCTTGAGCCAATACCCGTGCCAAAAGTTAGCACGAGGGTTTTACCTGAAACACCCTTGCCTGCACCGTAATGAATCTCGGCATAACCCGCAGCATCGGCATCATTGAGCGTAACCACATCCGAATCCGTGACGCGAGAAAATAGCTCCTCAATGTCTGTACCAATCCAAGAGGAATCAATGTTGGATGCTGTAAGGGCAATACCGTCACGGACGCGTACGGGCATTGCTGCGCCAATTCTTCCGTGCCAGGAAAAATGATGAACAATGGCACGCACAGTTTGCGCAACCTCTTCCGGGCGTGCACCCTCTGGCGTGGAAAGGCGAAAACGCTCAGACGTCAATTGCCCAGATGCTATATCCACCGGAGCTCCTTTGATTCCAGTTCCACCTATGTCTATTCCGAGAACTTCCAACTCAAATCCAGAGTAAGCGTAGCAGAAGCAGAAAGATAGTGCGTAACTTAGAACATTAGCAGTATCTTCGCCAAGTCACACAGAAAATATTGGAAATATATATTTATGACCAGATTCTTGCTTGCCATACTTCTTGCGGGTTTTCTTTCCATAGGTGCCTGCCAATGCTCGGAAAAGCCCGAACAACCGCCGGTTGTCGCGCTGCCGTAAAAGAGTGAGCATGCGGATTCCAGAAAACGTTGTCGAGCGGGTTCGTGATTCCTCAGACATTCTGAGCATTGTACAGGATTATGTTCGGCTCAAGAAAGCCGGGAGCAACTACACAGGGTTATGCCCCTTCCATCGCGAGAAAACGGCGTCTTTTAATGTGAATCCAGCGAGAGGATTTTTCAAGTGCTTTGGGTGCGGCAAAGGTGGCGACACGATCACCTTTGTGATGGAGATTGAACGACTGGAATTTGTTGATGCCATTCGATGGTTGGCGGACCGCGCAGGAATAGAGATCCCAAAGACGGAAGAGGGGAAAAAAGCCTACGACAAACGGGAGTCTATATACGAGGCTCTCCGCTTTGCTTCCGAGTACTTTGCTGGCAAGCTCAACGACCCAACTTCCGGCGCGCGAGCACGCGAGTATCTGAATGGACGTGCACTGACTGAGAAAACTATAACGAGATTCAGTCTGGGATATGCTCCTGATTCGTGGGATGGACTAATAAAGGCAGCTGCGAATGCGCACATCAAGCTCGAAACCCTGAAAAGGGCCGGATTGGTCGTTGAGCGGAAAGACGGCAAAGGTTACTATGATCGATTTCGGGGGCGAATTATGTTTCCTATTCGATCACATGTGGGCAAATTTGTCGGTTTCGGGGGACGGCTCCTTGCGGATAACCCCGATGCACCCAAATACCTCAACTCACCTGAAACGGAGGTCTATCACAAAAGCACCGTGCTCTACGGCCTGTATCAGTCCAAACGGATGGCGCGCCAGGAGGAGAGCATCCTTCTGGTAGAGGGATACACGGATGTTCTGGCACTAGACCAGGCAGCGATTGGATCAGCTGCATGCTGCGGAACTGCTCTCACCCTTCAGCAGGTTGGACTACTTGGGCGATATGTGAAGGAGATCCGGCTTCTCTATGATGCCGATCGTGCGGGCGCAGCAGCTGCCGAGCGCGCAGTTGATGTTGTTCTCCAAGGGGGGGTAGCTGCAAGCGTTGTTACGCTACCGGAAGGAGAGGACCCGGACTCATTTGTGCGTGAAAAAGGTGCGGATGCTTTTGGGTTGCACCTTAAGACGGCTACCAAAGACTGGGTTGACGCTTTTTTCGATGCCTCTCTCTCAGACAACGGACTTGGCACGCTTCACAAGAAGCGGCAGGCAATCTCCCAAGTAGCCCAACGCATCGCATACATTAAGGACGATATTCTTCGGAAAATGTATGTACAAAAGGCCAGTCAGTTGTTCGCGATTGCCGAGCGCGACATGGCTTATGAAATCACACGAGTCGCCAGGAACAATCAGCAACAGCAACGCCTACCTCAGACTCCACGGGAGGGAAGTACCGGCGCAGCGCCCGTCAATTTTGATGTAATCTCCGAGCCTGAAAAAATGCTCCTACAGTTAATGCTTGAAGAAGGTGGTCCGATGATTAAGTATATCCTCGGAAACATGGCATATGACGAGTTTCAGGAAGGACCATCCCGCGAGCTTGTAAACCTGTTGATGGAGACCTACGAAGCACATGGAGACGATGTGCTGTCGGCATTTGGTTCGGGAAGGACAAATGCTGATGAGACCGCCCGACAATTGGTGGCGGATATTCTGATACGCCGGCATGAAATTTCCAAGGGATGGGGTGCCAAGAAGATTAATGTCCCCCGACTGAACGAAAAATCAAAACGCGTTGCTGAAGACTGTATGATGCGCGTCAAAGGAGCCTTTGTGAAAAGGCAGATCCAGCGTTTGAAACATGAGATGATGAATGCCCCTGAGGGCAGCGAGGTCCGGAGCAGGCTACAAATGGAGTATTTGAACCAGAAACGATACCTGCTTACAATTAACGACAAGAAGCTCTTTGAAGGCTGAAGTCTATGCGGGCTGTTGTCTTGGGGAGAAGTTGGCAGGTTGTTTCTGGCGTGAGTTGTCGGCCAAGCCTCCGAAAATCTATTCGACACCCCGGACTTACCTGGGCTATCGTCCGGCCAACATGATGTTTCCTACCCCCTGGACCCACTTGGCACTGCACCCAGTGCGGCTACACCGGGCCATTTCCTGAGGACGATCACTCCGTAATGGAGTATACGACGATGTATGGTCCGTAAGTCTCGGAGTAGACGCTCGCATACGCTCGCCCCGCTTTTATCGTCTTCAAGAGTAGATTCTCAGGTAACTCCATCGCACCAACCAATTCCCCATTTGAATTCACGATCAGCCATTTGGCAAATTCGGCCTCAGTGTCTGGATATTCTCTGATCCATAGACGTCCCTGGTCATCGACGACCAGTGCATCATAGGCAGGTTTGGTTTCAGGGATTGACTCAGATTCGAGAACCCACCTGCGTACCCTCCTTGAAGCATCCTTTACGATGCCTTCAATATCTCTTCGTGTAACCGGAGACGCTTCATGGGCAATTCTAATTGTTCTTACTGGTTCACCTTTTTCCGAAATAACTGCAATATCAATTACGTCATTCCATCCAGCATACACATTGCTGTTATTAAATACAAAGAACGGATCCCTACCAAAGGGAAGGTCCCTAACGGCAATTGATGACTCATCACTTGATTGAGATGTTTGGACTAACCGTTCTCCTGCAGGCAGCTTCGCGACGGATTTTTTCACCATAGTCCCCTTTCTGTCCAGCAGATTTATTATGTTGAATCTTGGCCCATAAGGCTCCACGCCCAGTTTATTTCCGGGAGGCCTGTATGGTGTTCTGAATTCAAAAAGATATCCTTGATCGGTCACGCCCAGCAATTCTGAAGGACTGGAAATATTGGATACTGCTTCGACCGTGTTCCTGCTATAGGCAAATTGTAACGTTTGAGGTTCATATACGAGCAACCGCTCTAATTCTGAATCAAAGACATAGATAGAATCTCCTGGTCCAACGACTATGCTTCTACTGCTTCCAAACTCCCCCGGCCCTTTCCCCTCTGCGCCCACATAGCCAATAAAACGCCCTTCATCTGAAAAGGACATGACGGGAGATACTCTAAATCCGCCGACGAATAGCTGGTTAACGCTATTCACCGCTATCTGCGTGTATAAATGCGTCTCTATAAATATGGAGTCCCCACCCTCTTCATCTCCTATTCTAAATATCTCAGTGAATTCGAAAGGAGACGTATTCATCTGAGCCTGTACCGTATCACAAAAGGACAGAACAAGAAGGCATGCGAAACAAGAAGAAAACCGTTTCATTATTCACGCAATTTTGCGGCTCGCAACAACAAAGCCTTTGAGAGATTTTGGACAATAACTCTGGGAGAATGGGTCGGAACACGCGCCACACACTCAAGACACATATTCCTGCCGAGAACCCCACACTATAGGGGTACGGTTCCGTTTAGAATTTGTGACAGTTTGGCAGTAGAGAAATGTTCGATATTTTGGAATCCCAGATGTACGGCTTCCTAGATTTCAGGGTCTATTCAGTACGACTCCATAGGCCTAGGTATCCAAAAACCTGGAATTCGCTTGGTCCGCACACGCAGATTTCGACCGAACACGGATAAAATCATATCACCCCCCGTTGATTGAAAACCTTAAGCATCAGGTTATAACCTCGGGCGTTACGGCCCTGGATCGTTCCCGCTCAGTATCTTTCCCAAACCAAATGACATAATTCCCTTCATAGCCTAGCTTTGCCAAATTCCTGAAGAGTTAGGCGAACTAGAAGCCCCGTACCGTCCCGTTGCGCATCGCGAAAAAACTGATGCTTTGCATAGGCTGAATTTTCGATAACCAACCTACTGCTTTTCAGCGCACAGTCTCACAGAGGTCAATAATAGCGTTCTAGGCGTTCGCGACTCTCAGGGTCATATTGCTTACGTATCCAGTACGTTTTCGCATCGGGATCTAGTTTGCGGCGTAGAGGATCTCTGCCGAAAAGACGCATCAACAAGCCGGTAGGAATAAACAGCAGCACGAAGATCAGGGTCAGCAGGATGCGGGTCATTACGAACCCCATGAGCACCGCCAGCGCCATCCATGGTTTATACAATCGCCTCAAAATTGCTGGAGCTGCCAACCCGGATATCAGAAATAACACTCCAATACTGGATACCGGAATTACCCCTGGAGCGTTACGCCAGTAAAGCACTCCTGCTATAACAAGAATCGCGATCCCCAATGTTATGCCAAACGAGCGCAACTGGCGTCGATTTGGACTAAGTGAGCGCAGCTCTTCGCGAAGCATCTCGATAGTTCTTAGCCTGTAGTGTAAGATTGCGAAATAGGGATCCCATCCTCATCCGCTCTGGATGAAACTGTACGCCAATGTGCATACCATCCGTACGCTCTATTGCCTCAATGACACCATCAGCGCCTTTGGCACTCACCGTATAGTTGGTCCCCGCATCACGCACGGCCTGGAAATGCCGCGAGTTCACCATGCTCCCATCCGATTCCCAGATTCGCGCCAGGTGGCTTCCAGGCACTATGTCCACAGGATGGTCCTGCGCCCCACGTTTCTCACTGTGGACTGCGGCGGCCTCTACCTGCTTTTCCACATCAGCGTACAGCGATCCACCGGCCCGGACGCAGAGCAATTGCATTCCATAACAAATGCCGAGAATCGGAAGGTTCCTTTCAACAGCAGTATCCAGGATCAGGTTATCTGATTCCCATCGTCTCGGATTCACGGCCTGCAGCTGAGCGGGCAGGCTTCCCACCATCCCGACAACTATGCCCGGTCCTCCAGGAACGATCAGTCCGTGAATCTGACCGCACAACTGTGCAGCTTCTTCACCATCACTGACTAGCGGCAATAGTACTGATTGTCCGCCGGCTTCTTTGACCGCACTCACGTAAGTGTGATCAAGCCGGTATTTGCCATCCTCAAAGGAGGTTGTTATGCCTATAAGCGGTTTCACGGTCGTTTTTTGATATCACGTAGAGTAATGCGATTGGAGCGATACCTGCTGCCTCCTTTGCGCAGACCAACAAGCATATGGCCCTCAGATTTGTAGGTGCTGGCTACATGCAGAGACAGCTGTCCACTGTCAATCAATTCGGTTAACGCAGACTTGATGGTGCGACTGTTGGATCCGGTTGTAGATTTTCCATGGATAATCCGCACCGAATCTCTGCCCCGGCGGGCAGACTCAGTAATCAGCGCACGACTTAAACGCAATGCTTCACCAACAGAGCATCCGTGCAAATCCAACTCTGGTCGAACCTGGTCGTCCATTAGGCGCGGTTTCATGAGTCGTGAGGGTTGAAATATTCCCGTATCCAATCCTTTATCTGGTCCCGTACACGTCTGAAGGCTTTGATCTTTGCTTGATCGGAACCAGTGGCTGCACGTGGATCCTCAAAGCGTTGGTGTATGTTGTTCGTGGCTGGAACATACGGACAGTGCTCATGTGCAGAATCGCATACGGTCACGACCGTATCCAGGTTTACCGATAAAAAATCGTCAACCCCCTTGGAAGTATGATGACTGATGTTAATGCCGATTTCTTCCATAGCACCAACTGCAAATGGGCTCACGCCACTAGGTTCGGTTCCTGCACTGTAAACCTCGTAATAGTCTCCAAAAATGTGTCTCAACAGACCCTCGGCCATCTGTGAGCGAGAGGAATTGTGAGTACAGACAAACAAGACTTTAGGTTTACGCTTCATATTGATTCTCTCTACTCCATTCGAGGAAAACGCCTTTCACTCCGAACGTAGATTCCAGGACAGACATCAACTCTGGGGTTGCCGCTACCTTTGCTTTTTCGCTGACCAATCTCAGATTTTGACCATTGACTTTAACCTCGAAGTGAAGCCCCTTCTCACCCTCGTTAGCTTTGCAAGCATCCACAAAACGGTTTAGGTCTTCTTCTCTTAGCTGCCCGAAATCCGGGGTAATGACAATGTTATCGAGTAGCTTATTACGCAATGCCTCCAATGGGGTTATGCGTTGGCTCAGGATTTTCAGGGTTCCTCCAACATCCTCTACGGTACCTTCGGCCATCACCATAGCGCCCTCTGCTAGGATGTGCTTCACTTCGGCGTGCGTAGATGGGAAACAGACAATCTCAGACTGACCGGTATAGTCCTCGAGTAAGAAATTAGACATTTCTTCCCCTTTGCGGGTCTTCCTGATTTTTACTGCTGTGATGACACCACAGACCGTACAGGACAGTCTTGTATCCCCCTCGGCAGTTGAGGTGGGTAGATTCGCCAAGGTATTTGTAGCGCAGGAGCGTTGCTCAATCCTCCAATCATCCAGCGGATGCCCGGATATATAAAACCCTGCCAACTCGTGTTCCTGCTCAAGTATTTTGGCCTGCGACCATTCTGCACACTTGGGTAATGAAGGCTCTGGATGCTCAATCATGGAATCCTCCTCGGCAAACAAAAACCCTTGCCCTAGCTCCTCATCCTTCCTTGCAGATTCTGCATACCGAATAGCCATATCCAAGGCAGCAACAATTTGTGCCCGATGCTGGCCAAACTTATCCAAAGCACCAACACGTGCCAAAGAATCAAGTGTTTTCTTATTTAGAATCCGAGCGTCAAGCCGCTTCACGAACTGAAAGAGTGTCTTTGCTGGACCCCTCTTGTCCCTGGTCTCTACAATTTTGTCTACGACCCCCCGGGCCACCCCCTTTACGGATGATAGCCCAAAATAAATGTCCCCTTCTTCGTTGACTGAAAAATCGCCCACGCTATGGGTGACCGACGGGGGCTGAATCTTGAGATCCAAACGCCTCGCTTCGTTCAGCATGGCGATGAACTTCTTGGAGTCCCCTGATACATTCGACATCACCGCCGCCATGAATTCAGCAGTGTAGTTAGCTTTAAGGTATGCGGTCTGGTACGCAACAAGCGAATAGGCTACACTGTGGCTGTTGTGCACCACGAAGCCATTGGCGGAGTAATTATGATTTTCTGCTACAGTCAGGTCGTACGTGTGTGCATGTCCCGCATACACGATTCGTACTATGCTCTCCCAGGTGATGCTGGTTTTGATCCCTTCTGCATAAGCAAGGACACCGCCGTGGTTTGTCTGGGGGAGCGTTTCAATCGGCTTCATTGCTGCCACCTTATCACCAACCTGCAAATCCCGTAGGCGCTGCCAGCCGCCCTGCGCTCGAAAACGATGCGTGGAGGTTGCACGAATACGGCGCCCGCTATTTGTGATCAGCTCGAGAACCGGTTTAAACCCGTTATAGTAGACGGCCTCTACTTTCCTGGAAACTATATCTCCCTCATCTGTGAGTGCGTGGACCAGGAATTCTTCACGTCCCCGCTCATGAAGCATTCGGACGGTCACCTGCGCACCTGTACGCGCATTGGTAACCAGGGTTGACTCCTCCACACATCTATTAAATCCATAGCCCGCGAACTTGTCCATCATGTCGAAGACTTCATTCGCAATTTCATTGGAAACGCCGCGTTCGTTTGCTCCCTCAACGAAGCGCGCTCGTTCGGCTCTCATCACTGATTTTTTCTTCTTGCCCATTGCTCGTCGCAAGACATCGGCTGCTCCGAGCGAATAGCCGCCCATGACCTGGGCCATTTGCATGACCTGTTCCTGAAAAACGGGGATCCCATAAGTAGCTTTAAGTACCGGTTCCAGGCTTGGATGTGGATACTGTATCTCTTCGTCACCGTGCTTTCGCTTGATATAGTTTGGGATCAGGTCCATGGGACCTGGTCGATAGAGCGCATTCATGGCCGTCAAGTCATCCAGCGAGGTGGGCTTCAACTGAACTAACCACCTACGCATTCCCTCCGATTCAAACTGGAAGATGGCATTCGTTTCTGCTTTCTGAAAGAGTTCAAATGTTTTAGAGTCATCCAGCGGCAATGCATCCATATCCGGTGCACCACCAGTCCTGCGCCTGATCAGCTCGCACGTATCATTGATAATGGTCAGGGTTGAAAGCCCGAGAAAATCCATCTTGAGCAAACCAAAATCTTCTACCCAATCTCCCGAATATTGGGTTGTCAGCACCTGTTCGCCCTTGTTTTTTGTAGTTGCCACCGGGACATGATTGCTGACTGTACCAGGGGCTATAATGACGCCGGCAGCGTGTACACCGGTATGCCGAGCACATCCTTCCAAAGCCCGCGAAATCCTGATAAGTTTCTGGATTTCCTCACGTTTGGAGCTCCTGAGCTCTTTAAGTTCTTTAACGGAATCCAGAGCTTCGTCGAGACTGGCTGCTCCATATGGAACCGCTTTGGCAATCTTGTCTGCTTCCCGAAGCGGGATTTTTAGCACGCGTGCCACGTCTCGGATCGCAGTGCGTGCTCCCATGGTGCCGAACGTGACGATTTGACTAACGTTGAGGCGTCCATATTTCTCGACCACATAATCAATCACCTTGCTTCGGCCGTGGTCATCAAAGTCGATGTCAATATCCGGCATTGATATCCGCTCTGGATTGAGGAAGCGTTCAAAGAGCAGATCATATTTGAGCGGATCCACGTTCGTGATTCCGAGGCAGTAGGCCACAGCGCTGCCAGCGGCCGAGCCGCGCCCAGGACCTACGGATACCCCCATTTCACGTGCTGCAGTCGTGAAATCCTGGACAATCAAAAAGTAACCGGCATAACCCATGCGCTGGATTATGCCCAGTTCATGATTCAGTCGCGTCTGTACTTCCTCTGAAAAACCAGGATACCGCTCCTTGCCTCGCTCAAATACCAGGTGTCTGAGATATTTGTCAGAATTGCCCCCAAATTCTGCAGGAATCTCAAAATGAGGCATAAGAAGCTTGCCCATTGGTAACTCGAACTGGCACTTTTCTGCAATGGCCACGCTGTTCTCCATCCAAGCAGCTGCTTTCTTCGTTTTTCCCAGTACGGAGTGCATCTCATCTGCTGACTTCAGGTAGAATTCCTGCTTTTCAAACCGGAGACGCATGGGATCGTCAAGATCCTTGCCGGTCTGGAGGCAGAGTAGGATATCCTGCGCATCGGCATCCTCTTTTGCCACATAGTGGACATCATTTGTAGCAACAACCTCAACGTTGAACTCCTTTGCCCAAGCCAGAAGCTGTTTGTTCACCTTTTTCTGGTCCTCAATACCATGATCCTGGATTTCCACGTAGTAGTCTTCTCTACCGAACAGGTCCAGATACCTTTTGAACCAGCGACGGGCCTCTTCCAGATTCCCGTCAACAATGGCACGGGGAACCTGCCCCTGTAGGCAACAGGTTGTTGCTACGAGCCCCTCGCGATACTTTTCGAGGAGTTCAAAATCAATTCGGGGTTTGAAATAGAACCCGTCCAAGAACGAGAGCGAGGACAACTTCATCAGGTTTCGGTAGCCCTGCTCATTTTTTGCCCATAGAACCTGATGGTACCGTACCCGGGTATCGCGTTCATTCATAGAGCCCGGGGTTACGTAGAATTCGCACCCTATAACAGGCTTTATTCCATTTTTTCGGGCCGTTACGTGGAATTCCGGCACACCGTACAGATTGCCATGATCAGTGATGCCCAAGGAATTCATTCCCAGTTTACGGGCCTGTTGCATGAGCAGATCAATGCGTGCGGCTCCATCCAGTAGGGAATAGGAGGTATGGCAGTGCAGGTGACAGAATTCAGGCATTTGTGTGGGGCAGCTTGCCTTGGGAAGTTACGCCGAACGAAGGATATAGAATGCTAATGGAGCCCGCAAGGCGCGGGCGCAGTCTCTATCGTTACAATTTATTGCATAATCACTCTGAACACGCAAGTATGTAACCGGAAAGGAATGCGATTCAAACTCCCCTGATCATCAAAAGGATACGAGTGGGCGATGAATTTAGGGGGTGTTGACGACATCAGTCTGAATACTAATAGGATCACGGCTCGCTTGTGAATCAACTTCCGCCTGGAACCGCCCCGTGTTGCTGACTCCTCACTATCAATTACGTCCAACCAATTCTACATTCCTTCAGCGGACAACAGCTACGCGCAAAAGAGTCCCTACTTTGACAATAGCAAGTGGAGTCCCTGACAATTGGCATGGCCTCGTTCGGATGCGTACCTGTGATTTATGCTTGGAATAAAACAATCGCACGCACGGAGGCAAATGCAATATCAACAATTCTGTGCAGACAACCCTTTCATGCGGCTATATTATGACTATGAATGCTTCAAACCGCGCTATAATCACGTGGAATGCCTAGAAGACTTTTCACCAATGAGAGGATTTGTATTGGATTTCTAGTATGTTTCGCCGCCTGTGCAGTGCCTCTCGGACAATTCGAACCTGCACCTGACGAGTCGCGACCTGGAGACTTTCATGTCGAATCCTCAGAAGTGCGCAGTATCCAGCTCTACGCAGGTGTTGAGGAGGCACTGCCCATCTATCAAATGCCGAATGGGCCTCCACTCATCCTAGAATTCGACCTTATGAACTGGGACGCTCGGCCATTGTCAGCATACTTCTACCACGCAGATCGCACATGGAGGCGGGACCTGCACCCGAGCGAGTACCTTGACTCCTATTTGCGGGAGGATCTTTTTGACTATGAGGTTTCTCGCGGTACACTCAATCAGTACGTTCACTACCAGTACCAATTCCCGAACGAGTCGATTGATTTTCGAATTAGCGGTAATTTCATTGTGCGAATAACAGAACAAGGGCGTGAAGACGAAGTGCTTTTTGAACGTCCTTTTTGGGTGACGGAAAACATCATGCGAGCAAGGCTCTCACTTGATTTGCACTTCGCCGGACGTAGTAATCTGCCAGTAATACAGCCACTGCTGCGATTCATTCCATCCCGGGAAATAGGCCCGGCGGAATTCAACGTAACGGTTTGCTTCGTGCAGGGCCGGCATTTCCTGACGCCCCGATGCACAGAACGCCCCTCGTTGACTGAGCAGCCAACGTTGCTGTACTACCTTGATCCAGAAGAGTCTTTTGCAGCTCAGACTGGAAGATATTTGGTGGACCTGCGTGACTTTCGCCCTGGAAGAGGAATTGAGCGCATTGATCTCTCGACAACGCAGTACAGCGCAGTGCTGGAACCGGATTACGCACGCTTTCCAGACCTGGAATCGGTCCCGCGCTTGCGTGGGCAGGCCGTGATATCCGGTACAGATCCGTCTCTGGATACGAGGGCTGAGTATGTGGAAGTCACTTTTGAGTATGTACCGCCAGATGAGATACCACTACCCGACGATTTATATGTTACCGGGGCCTTTAACGGTTGGCGCATGGATCCGGGCAGCGCTATGCAGTGGGTACCCGCTACGGGACGCTATACCAGTACGAAGCTGCTCAAACAGGGGACCTACGAATACGAATACACATCCCCAGAATTACAGACGCGCGAGATTCTTGCATTTCGCTTTGCACGCACCGATCTGTATTACACGGGCCTGGTATATTACTCTGATGGAGTCCTGAACACCGATCGCTTACTCATCTGGACGCACGTTTTGTCAAAATAAGTTTCTATCACGACTGATAGAAGATTTGATGAACGCAGCTTCTTTGGATAACCAGTGTGCTTACCCCGCAGTCACGGGGTGCTCTTTGACAAAACTACATCAGAAAGAAGCAAGAGGCATCAAAGGTTTAGGCAGAGCAGAACCGCAGTGATTTTGAGAGGAATGACTGATTCCATGAATACTCGGTTCAAGGGAGCAGACAGCAAAAACTATCATCATCCCAGGCCTATTGAACAGCAATCAGAATTATAGATTAGCGAGTACTGATGATTCAATTTGCCCTTGAATCTCGTAGACCACAACCCTCGGAACCAAGCCGTACCCCTGTTCGATTCCGTAGGCGTAGCCCCCTTGAACGACTTTGAGATCTACTATCAGGGGTAACGTGAATTTGCCCACAACTTGAGATTCCCTGTCAATAACCAGCCACTCCGCTTGCGTCCCACCTTCAGGGGTGCTTAATTTGACCCACACGTTGCTGGCTTCATCTACCGCAAAGGTCTGAAATGCCGGTTTCGTTTCATGATGCTCAAAAGAGTCAAACAATTCCCGGGTAATAGGATCGTTTGAATCCACGGCCTCAGCTATTTCGGCCTCGGTAATGAGTACAGGATCGTAGTCATAACTGATCACTCCACGAGTGGAACCGTCAGCAGATATGAAATTGATCTCGAAAGTGTCGTTCCAACCGTAATAGAGCATGTCATCGGCTCCAAACGTCCAGATCGTGGCTCTAGCAAATGGAATCTCGCGAAGGGTGAAACCATTACTGTCCTCATAAAAGTAATACATCACCTCGTCGGCCTTCATTGTGCCAAGCAGTCCTGAACTGAAGTTTCCCTCTCGATTGACCACGATCAGTTCCCGGTCCGTGTCTTCGTTAATGAACGGCCTCCCCGCGTCATTTCTCAGTATATCTTGGAGCCCTATAGCCATGATCCATCCGTTTTCAGTGGCACCAATCAGAGGATGGATGTCCCTTAGGTCAGTCTCTTCTAAATGCACACGAACATTGCGTACAAAAGAAAAATCCTTGGGGTCATAGATTTGAATCCGCTTGTAGGGCCAGACTGCCCATAAATACACAGAATCGGCTGGCCCGATGGCGGGCCCCGAAAAGCCATACTGGTATTCCCCTGGCCCCTCCCCCTCTGCTCCTACCGGACTGAGATAGGTGCCATCTGCTGCAAACGCGGACAGAAGCCAAGGCCTACGTTCGGCCACGAATATGTCACCACGCCCATTGACCGCAATTCCATCAATCGATCCGAATAGGATTGTATCCCCCTTAGATTCATCCCCCAACGAAAGGACTTCCTCCAGTACAACCTGTTCTACTTCTATTTGCTGCCGTTCGGTATCCGTACCCGTACAGGAAACCAGAAAAATCATGCAAATCAATGGTACATAAAGCTTGAAGCTCATGGAATTGGGAGTTATTAAGAACAAAGCTACCTGGCGGAATCTGATAATCATACCACCAGTCGGGGCCCGTTACGGAGGCTTTGAAGACACATCCAACGCCTTGTATGCGAGAATCATCGCGTAAGCCCACAACCCCTTTTCTATCGATTTGTTCGATGAATCTATTCAAGTAATCAACAGTGCCCGCGATGCAATATATAAGTCCCTTTAATTATTGTATCTTTTAGTCCATTTACTCTTCGCCTATCGCCATGAAACCTTTTCACAGCGTACTCGCCGCATTGCTCACATTGTTCCTGATTGCTGGTTGCTCATCTACGCGCCAGGCTGCACCGCCCGCTGCCGAGGCGCCCGCTGAGTCCAAGGATTCCGACGACGACTCAAAAAAATACAGTGATGTTATCACCGAGGATGCGGAAACCGATGATGGCCTTTTCAAGGTCCATCAGATTGAGGAGAAGCTCTACTTCGAGATCCCTGATTCGCTCCTAGGGGCAGAAATGCTACTGGTAACACGTACAGCAGCAACCATGAACAACTTGGGATACGGGGGCATGAAGACGAGCACACAGGTACTGCGATGGGAGAAACAGGCTGAAAAAATTATGCTGCGAATCGTCTCATACGAGAATGTTGCGGACGAAGACGAACCCATATACAACGCGGTGCGAAACTCAAATTTTGAGCCCATTTTGCGCGCGTTTGACATCGAAACGCTGAATGACGATTCAACAGCTTCCGTAGTTGAGGTGACTGACCTGTTCACCTCTGACGTACCTTCGCTTGGGCTGCCATCGTTCCGGCGGGAGATGTACCGCGTGCGTCGTCTGGACCCCGACCGGACTTACATTTCATCGGCAAATAGTTATCCTCTCAATATTGAGGTCAAGCATGTGCTGAGTTACGATGCTGGTCAGCCGCCGTCGAATGCTGCTGCGGGGACCATTACTGTTGAGATGAACCAGTCCATGATCCTTTTGCCGACAGATCCGATGCAACCGCGACTTTGTGATCAACGTGTGGGATTTTTCAGTGTAACGATGACAGATTACGGACGCGATGCACAGAAGGCAGAGGAACGTTGTTACATAACGCGCTGGAGACTCGAGCCCAAGGATCCGGAAGCATACGCGCGTGGTGAGCTCACTGAGCCGATCAAGCCGATCGTCTACTACATTGATCCGGCAACGCCAATGAAATGGAGGCCCTACCTGAAGCAGGGAATTGATGACTGGAATAGAGCTTTCGAGGCTGCAGGATTCAAGAATGCAATCATGGCAAAAGATCCTCCCAGTAAAGAGGAAGATCCGGAATTCAGCCCGGAAGATGTCCGCTATTCTGTGATTCGTTATTTCTCATCCGATATAGAGAATGCGTTTGGTCCACATGTCCATGATCCGCGCACTGGCGAGATCTTGGAAAGCGATATAGGCTGGTATCACAATGTGATGAACCTGCTGCGCAACTGGTTCTTCGTACAGACGGCTGCCGTCAACCCTGATGCCCGCTCAGTCAAATTCAGGGACGAAGTCATGGGGCGTCTAGTTCGTTTTGTGTCTGCGCATGAGGTAGGACACACGATCGGTCTTCCCCACAACTGGGGTTCCAGTTTCGCCTATCCTGTTGATTCACTCCGATCTCCTACTTTCACGGATTCCCATGGCTCAGCGCCCTCCATAATGGACTATGCCCGGTTCAACTATGTCGCGCAACCAGGTGATGGTGTGACCGCCCTTATGCCCGACATTGGGATTTACGACAAATGGTCCGTACAATGGGGTTATTCAGTACTGCCAGACGTAGAATCGGCGGACGACGAACGCGAAATACTGAATTCATGGGTAGTTGAGCGTGCGGGAGATCCACTCTACTTTTATGGGCGTCAAGGCCCTCGCGTGGATCCGCGCTCACAAAACGAAGATTTGGGAGATGATGCTGTCGCGGCCAGTAACTATGGTATCGCGAATCTCAAGGTCATCCTTAACGAACTGATCGGCTGGACTGCCGAAGATGCCAAGGATTATGGCGATCTGAACGAGCTCTACGGACAGATCACAACACAGTGGAATCGCTATATCGGTCACGTGGCTGCCAACGTAGGTGGACATTATGAAAATTTCAAGACCTACGATCAGGAAGGTGTTGTTTACACGCCTGTGCCAGTTGAAATCCAGCGCGGTTCCATGGATTGGCTTTCTCAAGAAGCTTTTTCAACTCCAACCTGGATATTGGACAGCGAAGTTCTTCGTCGTATTGAGGGAGTAGGGGCCATGGATCGTGTTCGTCGTTATCAAGTCGGCGCAGTGAATACGCTGCTTGATCCGATTCGCATCGGACGTCTAATGGAAACCGAAGCATTGGCAAATGGCGAAGAAGTATACACGTTCGCAGAACTCCTGGAGGATCTTCGTGACGGGATTTGGACGGAATTGTCGGCAGCTTCGGCCATCGGTCCATTCCGGCGCAATTTGCAACGAGGACATCTGGAACGTCTGGAGTACTTGATGACTCAGGAGGGACCAGCCCTTCCGTCTTTCTTTTCCAGTTTCGGTATGGCGCCGGTCGACGTGAGTCAATCAGATATTCGCGCTTACGTACGAGGGGAGCTCGAGTCGCTGCAAACAGCCATAGACCGTGCTGCCCGAAGGACTGGAGATAGCATGACGCGGCTGCATCTAAGAGATGTTAGTGCACGGATTGACGACATCCTTGACAACGACGACTAGTCGAGAGTCGAGTGGGCTTGGCAGATCTACGTCCCAGAACTGTAGGATACCGGCCTCGTTGATCATTTAGCGGCGCTTGATCTCCGCGGCCAGTACTGAGTGTACGCCCGGCGATATGGTCGTACGGAACGCCTTGCTGTGTACCTCCAAGAATATGGGGAACCGCAACGGATGAGGAAAGTCCGGAAGCATTGCGACTGAACTTCACCCCGCACGGCTCCGCGAGACCTGTTGCTGATGTGATCCTAAGAGGGAGCCGAGAAAATCCATCCACCCCCTTAATGGAACCAAGTCTATCGTGAAGAAGGGTAGTGCGAAAGACCGGAAGCGACCGAGAAAATCCCGAAAGCTTCGAGACGAAACGACAGAGCAGGAAGAATTTTTGCAAGGCTTGCTCCATAATGGAGTTCAAGCGATCTACTAATTCAAGTACCGGTCCCTATGAAGGAGGCCTGACGAGAAGAACAATCCTCCTAAGATATGCCGACAGCTGCAGGCCGACACATAAACCGTCAGCGGTACTGCAGCCTCTACGCAGAATGGCGAATCCCTGGTAGGTGCAACCATATGTATATCCTTGGGACGGGCGGTGTCGAGCATATTAAGAATTAGATTGCTGCACAATAATCGTCTACTCCTAGGTACAGGAGATGCTGATTCTGGGAAAGGGATTGCAGCACTGCATGACTTTCACCGAACCAAGGTCAATAGTGCATCTATTGCGCGTGACAAAATCAATATCCTGTGTGGCATAACCCTATCGGAGAGTCGAACCCTGATCTCTGGCGCCTCTGACATTTCCATAACGGAAAACTGGTCGGTACACGATAGCCCCCACCGTCCAGTGTGAAACAGGCACGCCCTATATCTGTGATCAACACAATGCGCCATGCCTTCGGAATTTTGCGCTGCTGTGTGTGTTTTCGGTATTCATTGGGTAGAATGAAAGCAATCGTGCAACAGTCCCCGACGAGAAAAAGTAAGGTAATAGAAGTATAATCGACATTGCCCACTATAAAACGGAAAAAGAACTTAATTGACGGAATAAATTCTTTAAACGTTACTATCTTAACAGGCGATGCGTCCATAGTGGTGTGGTGGTCCGCTGACTATCAATTTTCGCAGGTCATTTGAACGCTTTTTTCAACGGCCTCCCATCATTGAAATACGCCCTATGGTCTTCTTTGACCTGACCGTTACCGTAATGCGATTCTTCCCCCACCTGCTTGCGTCAATCCTGGCTCCGGTAACTCTGCCTTCGCTCTGTACTGCGCACTTCATACGTGCATTGACGGTCGGTTCATTACCAATCAGTACGGCTTCTATTGATAGATCGGCACAATTCTTGCGCTAAATGACCCTGCTATTGGACTACTTCAACATGCAGCGTTCGTCATTTCGAGACGCCGTAGGGATTCCCTTTTGCAGGTCTTTCCAGTTACGCGTTGCAGCTGCGCTGACTTGCGCGGTGTTGTTCTTGACATCGCTCGCCCTGATCGGCAGCGTCAGTGCACAGTTGCAGGCCGTCACATATACCGTCAGCGGTACGGTAGCCGATGCGCAGAATGGCGAATCCCTGGTTGGCGCCACCATATTCGTTCCGGCATTGGGAATAGGCTCAACAACCAATCAGTACGGCTTCTTCAGCATATCTCTTCCAGCAGACAGTGTGACCCTGGTGTTCGGTCACCTTGGATATGAGCCGGTAACCCTAACGCGCATGTTGAATGCAGACTTGCGACTGGATGTGACACTTGAGCCCTCTGCTCTTTTCCTGGACGAAGTGGCGGTAGTAGCAACTGCGGGCGAGTCGAATGTGCAGGAGATACAAATGAGTCAGGTAAAACTGCCCATCAGTCAGATTGAGGCACTGCCGGCACTGTTGGGAGAGGTAGACATTCTCAAGGTTGTACAGTTGCTGCCAGGCGTTCAGTCGGGCGTAGAGGGTACGACAGGCATTTATGTGCGGGGTGGTGGCCCGGATCAGAATCTTTTCCTGCTGGATGGGACTCAGATATACAATCCGAGTCACATTTTCGGATTCCTGAGCACCTTCAATGGGGATGCCATTAAGGATGTGTCGCTCCTGAAGGGCGGTTTTCCGGCGCGTTACGGTGGACGACTGTCGTCCGTAGTCGACTTGACCATGAAGGAAGGCAACTTAAAGAACTTTGAGGGCACTGCGTCAATCGGGCTGCTGTCGTCCCGCTTTACGTTCGAGGGCCCAATCAAGCGGGACAGGGCTTCCTTTCTGATAGCAGCACGGCGCTCCTATGCCGATCTGCTGGCCCGCCCCATCATGGAGGCGGCGGCCACCGGCAATATATTCGGATATTATTTCTACGATTTCAACGCAAAGGGCAACATCATACTCTCTGGACAAGACCGGATCTACATCAGCTCGTATGCTGGCCATGATCGGGCGTACTTCAAGTTCCAGCCCCAGTACCCAGGTGAGCCTTCGTATGACGACGCATTGGGGTGGCGCAACTGGGTGACGACACTTCGGTGGAACCGCGTGCTCGGCCCTAGAATGTTTGCCAACACGATGATTGGATATACGCGCTACCGGCTCCAAAGCAAATTGGAAGAAGTATTCGGACGCGACTATTACGAGACGGCCTATGTCTCAGGAATCCAGGACATTCACGCGCGAATTGATCTTGAGTATATCACCGGCACGCGCCACTACATGCGCTTCGGGTTTGGGGGAATCCTGCACGATTTCCAGACTGGGGCATTGACCGAGCGCTATGGTTTTGGCACTGAGCCTCCGGTTGATACCACCTATACTCCAAACAGCCTCACAAAGGCCACCGAATTTCAGGCGTATTTTGAAGACGAAGTGAGGCTTTCCCAGCGGGTCAAGGTTAATGCCGGTGTTCATGCGTCCGGTTTTCTGGTCGATGGCGAGCGGTATGTGAGCGTACAGCCAAGGCTGAGCCTCTGGTTTGGCCTGGACGATCGTTCAAGCCTGAAAGCGTCGCTGGCTACAATGCAGCAGTACATCCACCTGCTCGCCACAACAAGAGGTCTCTCGCTACCGACCGATCTATGGGTGCCAGCTACGGATCGGGTTTCCCCGCAGCAAGCATTCCAGGTGGCTGTCGGGTATGCCAGAACCCTTTGGCAGGACCGGTTTGACCTGACCCTGGAGGGTTTCTATAAACGGATGAATGACCTGATCGAATACACGGAAGGCGCAAGTTACCTTGACGCAGCCTTTGGGAGTTGGGAGGATAAAGTAACTTCGGGAAGGGGTGTGTCCTACGGTGGTGAAGTCCTTATCCGTAAGAAGTCAGGACGGATCACCGGATGGATTGGATACACTCTTTCCAGGAGCGATCGGGAATTTGAATCGCTGAATCAGGGAAAAGTTTTCCCTTATCGCTATGACCGTCGCCATGATGTATCTGTGGTGGTTAGTCACCGGATTCGCCCTACGCTCGATTTGAGTGCAACGTGGGTCTATGGCACTGGCCAAGCCATCACGCTGCCGGTAGGGCAACTTGTGATTGCTAACGACGAATTTGCGGGCAATTACTGGAATCCACGAGGTCAGTGGCGACATCGCGATATTCTGAGCGATCGCAATG
This sequence comes from Rhodothermales bacterium, assembly GCA_965219915.1. Classification (GTDB taxonomy): domain Bacteria; phylum Bacteroidota; class Rhodothermia; order Rhodothermales; family Bin80; genus Bin80. The sequence continues at coordinate 380,036 of OZ244794.1, forward strand.
CAGTGCGGATGCCGGCCTACCACCGGCTGGATCTCTCCATTCGTTGGCATAAGCAGCGCACTCGGACCGACCGGACCCTGTCTCTGGGCGTCTACAACGCCTACAGCCGCAGGAATGCATTCAGTGTATACTTGGACAGGGATTGGCGAACTGGGTATGCGCAATTCAAGAAGATCAGCCTACTGCCCATTGTGCCGTCAATAGTTTACCAACTCAAGTTCTGACCATGAAGCGATTCCTTCCGCTCCTGCTCGCACTGGCAGCTTGTGAAACAGTGATCAGTATTGATCCGCCGGACTACGAGGCTGAAATAACGGCTACGAGCTTATTCAATCCGGATTCGGTATGGACCGCACGAATCAGCCGTACTATCCCTGTTGAACTGGCCGGAACGGTCGACAGTCCGTTCCTGGGCAATGCTAGTGTGTCAGTTTGGGAAGGCGATCAATTGATTGATCGTCTGGTCTATGACAACCTCGGGTTCGGGATCTATCAGTCACAGAGCGGACGCACCCCGGAGCCCAATAAGTTGTACAGGCTTGAGGTTGAAGCACCTGGCTACGGTCGAGTTGAAGCGACATCTGCCCTGCCTGTTGCGCCCCAGATAACGGAACTCAGCCTTGAACTGCAGTCTGGAGATCCTGATTTTTTTGCCTCGTACAGCCTGCGATTTCGGCTGAAAGACAGCCCGGATGCCTCTTTCTATAGTTTCGGAGCCTACCAAGCCTACGCGTCGGATCCTGATGATGGAAGAGATTCTGAGGACATTCAGATTGAGCCTCTTTCCATGGCACAGGAAGATGCTACCTGGCAGTGCTCATACGAAGATGCGTTGAATCCGGTGCAGATAGACGGTTATGACAGTGGAGCCGAGTGGTGCCGTACGGGAATCATGACCGATCGTCAATTTAGTGGCATGGAGCGTGAATTTGAGACCACCATTGAGCCATGGTACCCTGAAAATGTCCGAGAACCGTCGATCATTTTCTATATCAACAGCATGAGCGAAGACTATTTTGAATATCAGCGGTCACTTAGGAATAGTGGTTATCACGATCCATTCAGCGAACCGGTGCAAGTTTTCACGAATGTTGAGGGTGGCCGCGGCGTATTTGCCGGCTACAACAGTTCTTTCAGGATCCTGGAATTGCCCAACCAGTAGTTACCTGCGGTAGTAGACCGCAGGGTGAGGCTGATATCTGCCTCGAGAAGCACTAATTTGCCCGGCGCAGTGATACGGCTGTCTTTGTGGGTAGCACACTGAATTTCCAGGCACGGCGGGCTTCACTGCCATCCACTATCCGGCTTTGATAAAGCCCGGATTGGACGAGTGGTGGGTAGCAGAGAGAAACTAACCATTAGGCCAGAGCTGTGGGACTGCCGGGACCAGTTGCGTGTGTGGCGTTCGCAGCATTGAGTCTGATCGATGAGCACCGGCTGCACGGGAATCCGCTGGCCGTCCGTACATTGCTGCATAATCCGACAATTGACTTTCCAGAGGCGGCCGAAAGTAACGATTGGTTGTGATTCTAGACCAAGTGGACCCACTTGGCCGGAATATGCACGCATTCCAGCTCCAGCATTTCGGCGAATATACAAGCTTTTTTCCTCCGAAAATGCGGAAGCGCTTACAATTTGAACTAAGTTATTTTACAGCGTAAACGCGGCTTTCACCAACTTTTTGCATTCAGATGGTTCTTAAAAAACTCAGTCCCAAAGGACAGTCGATTCGTGTTACGTTTGAACTCCCCCTGGAACAGGCCGAGAATAGTGTCAGCATTGCTGGCAGCTTCAACAATTGGGATACAGCAAAACATCCCATGAAACGTGATTCCCGCAAAGGGGTCTGGACTCGAGCGGTATCATTCAAGCCAGGTTCCAAAGTGGAGTTCCGCTACTTCGTTGACGGGCGTGAGTGGCAGAACGAGCCTCAGGCCGATGCCCACGTACCCAATCCGCATTTCTCGGAAAACAGCGTTCTGGCACTCTAGCCGAAGAGCAACAGGACGACGTAAACGGCCGCCAGCATTGCGAAAGTGTCTGCGATTAGCCCCGCAGGTACGGCATGGCGTGTCTTGCGGATATTGACAGCACCAAAGTAGACGGCGATCACATAAAACGTGGTTTCTGTCGAGCCAAACATGGTGGCAGCCATTTTGACGAAGATTGAATCTTCGCCAAACTGGTTGATCATGTCTAGGATAATTCCGACCGAACCGGATCCGGTGAGCGGACGCACGATGCCCATTGGGATTACCTCGGCAGGGATGCCGATCAATCCCACGACCGGTCTAAGGAGATCGGTCAGGAAGTCCATTGCACCACTGGCACGAAACATGCCTATCGCGAACAGGATTGCAATTACATAAGGAATAATCATTACGGCCACATTGAAGCCCTCTTTGGCGCCCTCTACAAATACTTCGTAGACCCGAACCTTGCGGATCATTCCATAGAGAGGAAAGCCCACCAGGATAGCTGGCAGAACCAGTGCGGATGCGTAATCAAGGAATACCTGCAGTATGTTCATGGTGTAACCTCACGGTAACGTTTGAGTCGACCCAGCAGTTTTACGGCGGTGATGCCCACAACCAGGGAAAGCCCGGTCGTGATCAAGATTGAAAAGAACAATTGATTGATCTGCAGCCCCATTATTGCTACTAAGGTCACCGGCGGCATGATCTGTACGCTGGCAGTATTCATCGTGAGCAACATAACCATTGGGTCTGTGGCTGTGTCCTCAGTTTCGTTAAGCGTCTGCAGTTCCTGCATTGCCTTAATGCCGAGAGGGGTAGCTGCGTTGCCCATTCCGAGCATATTGGCAGACAGATTTAGCACAATCATCCCCAGTGCTGGATGATCTTTGGGGACTTGCGGAAAAAGAGGACGGATGAGCGGTTGCGTAACTCGAACCAATGCGTGCAGCATGCCAGAGGCTTCTGCAATCTTTAAGAGCCCCATCCAAAGCCCCAGTCCTCCGATGAGCCCAAGCGCCAAGGTAACTGCTGTTTCTGCAAAGCTCAGTGCGGCGGCAGCAATTGCATTCATTTTGACCCAGCGTACCGGGGCAAATGTAACTGCTGATCGCCATTCGGGACCAGTGGGGGTACCCTGCAGCGCACCCCTGCAGTCGCCCTGGCCTGTTTCATTGCAAATCGTAGCCAGGGGCTCGGGAAGCGAGACTCCTTCAGCAAATCGGATCTCCCGTCCAGCAGATGTTTGTAGCAGTATTCCTTCCCAGGTATTGCCGGTCATTGAACTGTCGCCATAGTGAGCAATGAGATTGCTGTCCGAAATCTCAAGTCTCAGAGGTTGCCGGCGGGCTGTGGGAGAGTACTCATCCTCAAAGGTGACGGTCACGGGTAGTGGTGCGTCGTTGCGGTAGGTGTCTCGGGCAAAGTCATTGATGTCGCTTGTGAGCGCAAACACGAGACTCAAAACAATCAGACCTCCCCAGATATAGTTCAGCATGTGATATAAGGTTTGATCATTGAGCGGAGTTGGTTTCAGAAACAATAAATGTGATTTTGTCCATATTGCGCATGGTTAGCATTTTGTTAGACTCGATCAGGCTTGCGCGATACAGAAGCCATGCGGTCACATTCAAGTAGTCTTCATTGGACAGTATGCCTCCTGCGTTATAGGGCATTTGCTGTTGATTGTATGTGTACAGCCGAGCGGCGGTAAGTCGGGAAGCAAGGATCGCAGGTGTCAGCCTGGGTCCGGTTCCCGGGGCTTCATGACAGCTCTGGCAGTAGGCGGCATAGACAGACTCTCCCAAAGCTTGTTGCGTTTCCGGATTGGGACGGTTACAGGCAGATACAATCAGTAATACCCCAGCAAACCTGAGTGTTATTCGCATTATCCCACAATCTGAATGGGATGAGGCAATCGCATATTGAAGAGATAGCCTTTCTGATTGTACGGAATTGTCTCCGGTTGCTCGGCCCCGAGCGTGTCAACGGCTGAAGTGATCAGCGTGTGCCGGCCAGGTGTTGCCTCCCAACTGAATTCAAATCTGGTCCAGCCGTAACGCATGCGTGGCTCCAGAAGCTGCGCATCCTCCCAGGTGTTACCCCCGTCAGCGCTCCAGCGGACCCGTACAATCGGACCATCCGGGCCATAGGCATACCCGTAAATGCGATATAAGCCGGCTTGTAGCGTGGCCGGCCAAGGGAGGGCCAGAGCGCTTTTAAGGGATTGTTTGTTGGCAACCTGACCAAGAGCCTGCCCCTCAGGTGGGTAATCGTCCCCAATCAGTACATAAGAAGAAGTATTGTTGCGGCTCCATATTTCTGCGTTCGATACTTCAATGCGTCCGAGCCATTTAACACTGCTGCTGCCGACCCACCCAGGAACCAGTGCGCGCACCGGAGCACCATGGTCTTTGGGAAGTAACTCCCCATTCATACGTAGCACAAGAAGTGTATCTGGATCCATTGCCTTCTCTACCGGCAGGGGTCTCCTGAATCCTCCTTCTGGTGCACCTTGATCCATACCTATAAGCTGAACCGCTACGGCTGACTCCTGGATCCCGGCTGCTTGGAGAACCTCAAGAAGCGGAACACCGGTCCATTCAGCCATTCCGACTGCACCGCGTCCCCACTGCGTACCGGTTGCTGCCTGGTTGAGTAGTTTGCTGAAATAAGCACGTTGATTGCCTCCGCACTCCAAATAAGAAAAAACGGTACGGCTGGGCATTGAACGCAGATCATTGTAGGTCAGGCTCAACGGACGCTCAATGGCATCGCCTTCCACAACAAGACGATAAGTATCCATCGGTACATCAAGGCTTACATCATTATTGCGCACAAAAAACTGATCTATTGGAGTTAATAGACTTTCCTGATTCTCAAGTTTTGATTCCAGATTGGCACGACCATGCTGGACAAAGGGCTCCGGGTCTTTGAAGTACCCATCCGGTACTTGCTCTGTGCTGGCACAGCCTCCGATAAGGCTTGCGGAGCCCAATGTTTTCAGGAATTTTCTGCGATCACTAGACATTGGCCTGTTTTGCAAAATGTTCTTGAATACGTGTTGTCACAGACTGGCCTACGACATCCTGAAGCATTTCTTGGTTGGCTTTTTTGACCTTCCGGACCGATCCGAATGCTTTAATGAGTTTCTGAACAGTTTTGGGACCCACTCCTGGAATGTCTAATAATTCTGAATGCAGAAGCCGACTTTTGCGTTGCTTGCGCTGAAGGTTGATTGCAAATCGATGTGCCTCATCCCGAACACGTTGAATCAATTGTAACGATGCGCTCTGCTTAGCAATGTGATAGGCCTCTTTATCCTCTGGAAAATATACTTCTTCTAACCGCTTGGACAGTCCTATTACCGGGAATTTACCATAGATTTCCGTCTGTTTAAGTGCCTTGACCGCGCTGGAGAGCTGTCCTTTTCCCCCATCCACAACGACGAGGTCCGGCCAGGGCCCTTCCTCGTTCCGAATGCGGCGGAATCTTCGGCGAACAACTTCTTCCATTGAAAGGAAGTCGTCCGGTTTGCCATCCGGCACACTACGAATCTTGTAGCTGCGGTAGTCGCTTTTCCGTGGTCGCCCGTTATGAAAGACTATACAGGAAGCGACCGTGCCCGTACCACCAAGATGGGATATATCAAAACATTCGATTCGACGGGGCAACTTTCGCAGCCGCAGATCATTTTGCAGTGCCTGCACTGCAAAAGGGATGCGATCTTCGCCGCGCCTCATTAAGGCTAGTTTGTATTCTCCAAGCAAAAGTTCAGCATTGGCTTGTACCATTCGCATAAGCTCCGCCTTTTGCCCGCGCTGTGGCATATGCAGGATCACCTTCTTGCCCCGCTGCCCGGTCAAAAAGGTGGTCAGGGCCTCTGGTTCAGTAACCGATGTACCAAGAAAAACCTGATCCGGAAAGAATGCACTCTGCGTGTAGAAGTGTTCAAGATACCGCTGCATCAGAACGGGATCATCATACCCCTCAATCTGACGAATTATCTTGTGCTCGCGCCCAATAATCTTACCTTCTCTGACCTTGAAACAGACCGCTACAGCAGCATTCTCTTCGCGAGCAGTAGCAATGGCAAACAGGTCCCTGTCAATCAGTTCTGTAGTTACCACCTTTTGGGATTGCGCGTACTTCTCCACTGCGGTGATCTGATTGCGCAGACGGGCAGCCTCTTCGTACTGTTGTAGAGAACTGGCCTGCTGCATAGCTTCCACAAGTACTTTCTTGAGTGCTCCCGTATGGCCTTTCAGAAGCGTTTCTATCTGGCTGATGGTAGCTTCGTAGGATTCGGAAGACTGATTGCCTATACAGGGACCAGCACACTTCTGGATATGAAACTCCAGACAGACCTGGTATTTACCGCGCGAGATCGGCTCCGGTGATAAATCCAGAGAGCACGTACGAATCTTGAAGATTGATCTGATAGCTCCCAAGGCACGTTTCATATTCGAAACGTCAGTGTATGGGCCAAAATACTTGGAACCATCTTTCACCACGCGACGCGTCGGGAAAATACGGGGAAAGGGTTCGTTTTTAATGCAGATGTAGGGATAAGTTTTGTCGTCCCGAAGATTGATATTGTAGCGCGGACGACGTTCCTTGATAAGATTATTCTCAAGTATCAGGGCCTCTGCTTCGTTATCGGTTACGATGACCTGCACATCGACGGCCTTGGCAATCATTATCCGCAGGCGTCCATACAGGTGCTTGTCCTTGCGGAAGTATGACCTGACACGGCTGCGGATATTCTTTGCTTTGCCAATGTAAAGTGGACTTTCATTTTTGTCCAGAAATTGGTAGACTCCGCATCCCGTGGGTAGTCCAGCTACTTTTGCCAATAGACCCTCTTTGTTGTTTGAGGATTTACTCATCTTCCATTGATGCCCAGAACTCCAGCAACATTGCAGGCAGGTGCTTGAGCTGCGAGTTCTCGGGAAGAATAACCAGTTGAGCTTCGGGCCATTGCGACGCCAACAGTTGCGCATATTGTGCGTCTTTGCTAATCTCACTGATCAACGTTGGTACCCGCGGAACATCGATCTCTCCACGAGATAGCGCAAACGAAACGTTATGTAGAACGAGGCTCTTACATGCTTTAGGCAGAACATTACTGGTCACGACGTGCCCAGATGATTTTTGAGTAGGGGAGCAGCAGTAGCCCGTTTTTTGCATGATCTCCTCCAGTTCTGCACACTGCTCAAATAATACAGGATACTGTTTTTCCGATTGACAGAATTCTACCAAGAAGCCATGGGTATCTCTGGGGTGCAGAAAAAAGATGCGTTTCCCGGAAGCTCCCGGAACAGGGGCTCCGGTTAGCGGCTGGAAGCCCGCTGCACACATCCGGTCAAAATGTGATTGTACATCGGCTACCCTGAACGCAATGTGGTGAAGCCCCTCACCTCGTTTTGCCAGGTACTTGGCAACCGTGGATTCTGACACTAGAGATTCAAGGGTTTCCAAACTTGTACTGGATCCATAGAACCGGACGCGCACGCCCTGCCTGTCAACATCCTCCGGCAAGGCAGGCGCGGAATCGGCAAGCTTCATGAGCAGCCTTTCCACTGCAAGGCCGTCACTTACAGCAATGCCAATGTGGTCTACGGGCAACATGAGTGTTCGTGAATGAATAGGTATACAACTTAAACCGTGAAGTGTAACACTTTGCGTCCCAAGCGGATATGTAGCGTATACACGGCATGGGCAAGGCGAAGACTAAAACTATTGCCAAATCATCTAATGATCGCAGGACTGCTGTGGAGCAGTTACTGCGCATTACACATGATGGAGCTTATCGGAGCCTGATTGATCGCGAAACAGTTCCCCGAGTTGTTGCTTTGGTATCTACCGTGACTCGATGGAGACGTTATCTGTCGTTCCTGCTTCACCATTTTCTGAGGAACAATAACCAACCTCTTCCGCCAGAACTGAAGCAACTTCTTCTCTTGGGAATTGCGGAAATCACCGTTTTGCGTGCGCCACCTTATGCTGTCGTGAATGAAGCCGTTAATTTAGCCCGGTCCATGCGATTGCATACTGGGCTTACGAATGGTATGCTCAGATCTGTGGTACGTGCAAGGGATCGGCTACCTGAACCCGATACAGGAAATTCAATTCGGGACTTAGCGATTCGCTGGTCACATCCAACCTGGCTCACACGCCGATATGTGCTGCGTTTTGGCAGGGACGAAGCCCTCCGCCTTCTGCAATGCAATAACAAGACACCAACTTACAGCATTCGCCTGTGCCGAACGCGTGCGGATGTACAAGAGCTATTGGACGAACTGAATTCGAAGGGTGTGGCAATGCGCGCGTCATCTTACCTGGAGCACTACTTCTATGTTGACTCCCTGGGTCCACTGATCAGGGAGGGTTATATGGATCGCGGTCAATGCGCAGTGCATGATGAAAGCGCGGGATTGGTCGTAGAACTGCTCAACCCCAAACCCGGTGAAATCATTCTGGATGCGTGCGCGGCACCCGGGGGCAAAGCCACAGCCGTTGCCTGCCGCATGCGGGGCACAGGAAAATTGAATGCCTGGGATATTCACGCAAGCCGACTACAAAAACTTAGAGACTCGGCGCGGGCACAGAATTTGGAAAACATTCATACCATCGAGACCAGCCTCCTTAACGGCCCGGATATTGAAGCCGACCGAGTCCTCCTGGATGTGCCATGCAGCGGTACGGGAGTCATAAGTAAACGGGCTGATTTACGCTGGCGGCGAAATGAGGATGATCTGGTGAAGCTGGCGGAATTGCAAGACCAACTGCTGGATGCGGCCGCCGATCGCTTGCGCCCTGGTGGACTCCTCGTCTATAGCACCTGTTCCATTGAGCCGGAGGAGAACGAATTACGAATTGATGCTTTCCTCGAGCGCAGAACAAACTTTAAATTGGAAAGCGCGGGAGATTTCCTCCCTCCGGCTATGGTAAACTCGGCTGGATATATGGTCACCCTGCCACATCAACACAATATGGACGGTGCATTTGCAGCTCGTTTGCGCAGACAGGATTGAAGAACTCAATGAGACGCTTGTTGAATTACCAGTAGATTCAGGATGAGCGCGACACTGATCTACGTCCGTCGGGAGTTACCTCCACCAACAATCACTGCTTGGTACTAAACACTAACTAAAAGTCCGCCGAGAGTCTCAAATACAATGCCGCGCCGTTGTAATCCCATGGTGTACTGGGGACATTTGCATTGCCTTGACTGTCTTGTTCAATCTGATCGGCAGGCCGGTCAATCGCGAAGATATTATTGACCCCGAATGCAGCAGCATAGTTCTCTTTAAACCGATATCCCACCTCTGCATCCACAATCCAGCTTCCAGTATAGCTCCTCAGTACGTCCTCCCCACCTAGTGTACAGGTAAAACTGAACAGAACACACGCTTTCCACCCACTGTAATAGTTGAGGCGCAGCATACCATGGTAAGGGCCCATCACTTGGCGACCCGTTGCAATAATACGATGATGTGGATTGACATGCTCCATTTCCACCTTACGTCTCGGAGACAAGATGCTGACCTCCGTGGTTTCGGTCAGAGGTTCTCCCAGAAACTCTCTGATCGTAGTAGGCTCTGAAAAATCCAACAGCTCTGGACGAGTCCAATTATAGGCAATGCTCGCGATGGTCGCCCGGTTATCGCCGTATTCTCTGTCATAAGACAGGAGTAAATCAACCCCGAATTGACGGGTATCAAAGTCGTTAGAAAAGAACTTCACCTCTTGCAATGTCTCAAATCCAGCTAGTTGTCCAGATCGTCTGAGAATTCCTGTAAGCTCGTCAGAAAGCGGAATACTACCACTGAGTGCAATGCGGTCTCGAAGCGTAATACTGAACATATCCGCGGTAAGAACCAGATCAGATGAAAGTTGAAGAATCGTGCCGAAGGTCAGGTTCAGTGCAGATTCTTCGGTCAATGGCTTACCGCCAAGCGCTTGTGCAATCGGGTGATAGGAAGGTATTTGTCCAGCGTCAATCAGCCCGAAAACGGGGTGGAAATTTGTCTGGATATTCTGAAGATTAACCTGCCCTGGTGTAGGTGCACGAACTCCTGTACTAATGGAACCTCGTAAACTCATCACTGGTGTTGCCCGCCACAAAGCCGCTACCTTTCCGGTGATCGTAGTACCAAAATCCTCATAGAAGTTTTCGTAGCGCCCGGCAATGCCAAGTTGGAATGAGCGAACGAGGTCCGCTTCCAGATCAATATATGCAGCATAGTTTGGACGCCCCCAACTTCCAGCATACGCGGGAGGAATCCCTTGATCTCCATTGGAGCCGACAGAAAAAGTGTAGGGGCCCTGTTGTACATAGGGGCCGACCGAGTATGAGTGGAAGTCACCAGGTTTGGTTTCAAATATCTCCGTACGCCACTGAGCTCCCCAGGCGATATTTAGTGGTGAATAAAAGCTCTCCAGATCAATTGGATAGCTCATATCCAGGTTAACACTGTATTCCTGCTGCACAAAATCACGCTGACGGAACTCGCTGGGACTCTCGGGGCCCCAGGAAGCATTCACAGTATTGCGAATGAAATAGTCCATTAAGCTTCGGCCCAGACTTGCGCTCACATCCCAAGTCAATCCAGACTGAGTGTATCCCCTGACGCCGGCCACTGCACTCGCGTCTGAGATGTCCGCCCCAAACCGGGGAGTGAAGCCCCCTGGATAGTCTTCGTTGAAGAGAAAGCAGGCCCCTCGGTACTGTTGCACGAAAGATTGAACTGCATCAAAGTTTGAATCCAATGGAGGAAGGATTTCCGAACTAAGGCAATCAATTCCATCATTTGGATCAAGATCTGCAACTGCGCGAATTGCATCTTCGCCAGATCCAAACCGAAAAACATTGGCACGAGCGATACTTCCTCCCGGCATTCTGAAAAAATAGCTCCCATTGCCAGAGCGTTGACCATACCCTCCGAAGGCATAAAGACGTGTAGAAGCAGTAAGACCTAGTTCGGCATTCACGAACGCCGTAATGGCGTGATCAATGTCTGGATTCCCCCAGATGATTCCAGGAAGCTTGACCGGATACCCCTTGCTCTCTAGATTTTTTGCAGCTACCTGGTTCACCGAGCGACTGGTCGGCTCCGTATTACGATACTCAAGACTCACATTCACGAAGCCATCGTCGGTGAGTGGAAAGCCCGCATTTGTTCCAATAGTTACATAGCGGCCGTCCCCCTGGCCGTACTGCCCAACCTGTGATTGAACAGAAAATCCGTGATCCGCATCACGCAGTTGCAGATTGAAAACTCCGGCAATTGCATCTGCACCGTACTGGGCGGATGCCCCATCACGTAATACCTCAAACTGCTTAATTGCAATACTCGGGATCATATTCATATCCGGTCCCTGAGAGCCAAGGATCAGAGCACTCCCAAATAGAGCAAGAGAACCAGTACGGTGGCGGCGTTTCCCATTGACAAGGAGAATCGTGTTATCGGGTGAAAGCCCCCTTAACGTCGGAGGTCTTACAAAAGTGGTGGACCCATCAATCTCGTGCCTCTGGACGTTGTAGGAGGGAATTTGAGAGCGGAGAATATCATCAATATCCGTGCTCGCTGTGCTCCGCAGATCCCGCGGAGAGATGACATCAATGGGTACTGCTGAATCGGTAACAAGCCGTGGCAGTCGCCGCGTCCCAACGACAACCAAACCCTCAATTTCTTCAATCGATGGAACGAGTGTCACATTCAGTTCCTCCCCATCGATCGGAGGCGAAAATCTTTGTGTCACATATCCGACAAACGAAAACACCAGGATGTCATCCTCAGAGCGAAGTTCCAGTTCATACGTACCATCCGACGAGGTGGTCGTCCCTATGGTAGTCCCTTCAATGACAATCGTTACGGACTCCATTGGATCACCGGTTTCTCCGTCATTAACCGTCCCACGAACAATTATCTGAGCCAGTGCCGTGGGAACCACCGAACAAACCAAACTAAGTAGCAAAGTGATTCTTAGAAGAGACATGAGAAACGATGTTTTGTTATACGACACAACGGGTTGTGTACAGGATAGTGATTTTCTACATTAATATCCAAGTATCCCGGGAGATGTCAGTGACAAAACGAGAAAATGCTATATCCAAGATCACCATCCGGGACTTTGCCGAACAGTGGGGTAAGGAGCTTTAAGCGGCCCTGGCGACCCGCACGTATGCACAACCCAGAGAATAACAGGGAATTCCTCCTTCGGAAACCCCATCGCAGGAATGTGGTAGTTCCTGACCGAACCAAAGAATTAATTGGAAATCATGCTCCGGACACTATTTGTTGTTTCTATTTTATTCGTGCCGTCACAACTATTTGCCCAGGAATCACCTGACCGCTTCATGCTGGAAGCTGGGCTAGTCGGCGGGAGCGGGGACGCTTGCCCTGGACATTACATTCGCGTCACCGGACAGATTACTGGTCCATTATCACTTTATGGTATGGTGGAGAATTATCGATGTCATAACCTGGCGGGGACAGCGAACCGGATCGGAGTTTCAGTGTTGGCAGCTCGTTCCAACTGGCTTGTGCGACCCGAATTAAGGACTGGTGTTGAGTATGATGGGGGGCATGTTTCCCCGAATTTAGGGGTAGGTTTGGTTCTTGGGCGACGTTACGGAGCACGTACCACTGTTCATCTGGGAAACGTGTTTGATGATTTTCTTGTCCTCTTTCAAATGGGCGGATACATCCGCTTTTAACCACACCGGGACCAATAAATTCTCTCCCCCACGTCAATAGAGAGTTGTCCAACTGTGGGAATTAATTGCTTCTTTTGAGATACATTGAAATAATGCTCTTGGTGCCCGCATCCCGGCAGACTTTTAAGCGTTACTGCTGAATTAGATGATATCTGCCAAATTCCTGGAGGAAAACCAGATAAATATGCGCTGAGTCTATGTAAGTCCTGTCGCTGCGGAGCGAAGGCCCGTGATCGCGGACAATGAGTTCAGAATCATTAAAAAGAAGAATCGTACCGGGTTATGCCATTCCTGATATGATTCCCAATTAAAACCGGCGTGTCCTATCTGATAGTTCAGCTGTATACCTAGAAACATCCGATATAAACCCCCGTTGGTCGCTACCTTGTGCTAGAATCATGTACAAACCACTGACACTGTAGCTAGCTGTTTCAGCACGTTGGTGCGAGACATAGACGTGCATCCGTACCATCAGAGACTCGAATGGAAACAGCACTTTCTTTGGTAGCTTGGGTGTAAAATGATATTGAACTAGATTCCCCTAACGGATAATCCGGCCATGAAAAACCTGTTTCCGATAGTAATTTTTGTTGCACTTGCGGGCTGTACATCCAGTGCAACCGAGACTTCACGCCTGAGGGCATTAAAAACGGATGATCATGTTATTGTACTGAACGATGTGCGTGGAGACACTGCACTGGTGGTGCAGTCTGCTCAGGATTTCAGGCCGTTTTTGCACCCAATCCTGACCCCAGATGGTGCGACCTCAGTGACACAATATAGTCCCGGCCATCATCCTCATCAGACCGGCCTGTACTGGGGCTTCACACGGCTGAATGGTCGGGATTACTTCCATCACCCGGAGGGAGATTATTGGCAAAGAGATACTGTGATGGTAACCAGAGCCGCTGGAGACACGATTGGCTGGGCAACCGTCTACGATCTACTTGACGAGAACGGCATTCCTGTTCTCCAAGAAACCCAGAACTGGACTATGTACGAAGCAGACAGTTCTGTTGTACTGGATTTGACTTGGACGGGCAAGGCCATCGCCGACGTTGTTGTCGGCGAATATGATTACGGCGGGCTGTTCCTACGGATGCCCTGGGCCCCGGGTATGGAAGGGCGTGCAGTGAATGCTGCACGACAGCGCAATCATTTTGCTGAAGGCCAGCGGGCCATGTGGATGGATGTCGGTCTTGCGCTGCCAGGGCGTGAAGATATGGCCCATGTAGCCATATTTGATCATCCTGATAATGCGGATTTCCCACAACCCTGGCGCGTGGATGGCCAACTGGGAGTAGGACCTGTTCGCGCCAGACTTGGCGACTGGACCATTGAAGCCGGTAGTACGGAAACCATTCGGCACCGATTACTCGTGTACACGGGAGAAATGAGCGACATTACGATGCGTGCAAAATGGGAGGACTATGCCGATCGCTCCGGTGCAATGTATTCCACCGCGTCCCTCTGGGGCTTGGCACAGCAGGAAGCGCGCGAAGCAGAGTTCCTTACCCCAGTGGCAGCAGCAGAGATGATGACGCTGAAGGAAGGCTACGAGGTTAACGCGTGGGCCGGTGAACCGCTTCTCACGCAGCCCATGGCCTTTGCCTGGGATGATAAAGGGCGGCTCTGGATTGCAGAGAATCGGGACTACGAATCACGTCAGACAGGATTTTCTGGGTCTGGAGATAGCCGCATCGTGATTCTGGAAGATACTGATCGCGATGGCACCGCAGATGTTCGAAAAGTTTTTATGGAAGGGATCGCTTTCCCGAGCGCACTAGCCGTGGGCTTTGATGGGGTCTTCCTTGGTGCCCCGCCCCACCTGCTCTTTATCCCCGATCGCAATGGTGATGACCGAGCAGATATCAATGACATTGAGATCCGCCTTACCGGCTGGGGAATTCGCGACAGACACGAAACAATAAACAGTTTTCACTGGGGGCCGGACGGATGGCTCTATGGACTTGAGGGATTTGCCACCTCGTCGGTCATAAGAAAACCGGGGCCAGAAGCACGGCTCTTTGGACATAACGACGCCTTCCCGGAAGACCTATTGGAGGCCGATGGTGTGGAAATCAATGGTGGCGTATGGCGTTATCATCCGACAAAGGACAAGTTTGAAACAGTGGCACATGGCTTCAGTAACCCCTGGGGAATTGATTACGACGCACATGGCGAACTCTTTATAAGCGCCTGTGTGATCCCGCATGTTTTCCATGTGACCCCAGGAGGCATCTACATGCGGCAGGGTGGCACTCACTTGAACCCCCACATTTACGAAGATATTGCTCCTATTGTAGACCACCGACACCGTTCGGCACACGGGGGCGCCCGCATTTATCAATCTGATGCATTTGCCCCCGAAGAAACGGGACGCCTGTTCATGGCCAATATTCATGAGCACGCAGTCCTGAGTGATGTACTACATCCGAGTCGTAGTGGGTTCATAGCCAGTCACGGAGATGAGTTTATGATGGCGCATAATGCCCAATGGGTTGGCTTCAGTATGGAGATAGGCCCAGAGGGAGCACTATATGTTCTTGATTGGCATGACGCGGACATCTGTGGCGGGGACGTTTTGGACAAGGATACCGGGAGGATCTTTCGAATTACCCCGTCAGAGTCGCATGCCGTGGAATGGGATGGCCGTTATGGGGATCTGCGTCAACTCAGCGACCTTGAGCTAGCGGAGCTTCAGGAGAGTCGAAGTGACTGGCATGCCCGACGCGCCCGTGTAATACTGCAGCACCGCGCGAGCACACGTGCACTGGACACCTCAGCCCTGACACATCTGAATACACTTTATGAAACTGGTGCCACTACGCCGCTCAGACTGCGTGCGCTGTGGTCGCTGTACATTACAGGCAATTTCTCGCTTGAATCTCTTTCGGGTGCACTGCAGGACAGCGAACCCTACATAAGAGCCTGGGGCGTTCGATTGATCACGGAACAGGACGCAATTGACCCTGATGTTTTGCTGACTCTTGAGGAAATTGCCGAAAGGGAGAACTCTCCAGTCGTACGTAAATACCTCGCAGCTATGCTTCAGCGGATCCCCAATGAGCAGCGCTGGCCAATCGTTGAGGCGTTATTGAACCACCCGGAGGACAGCGAAGACCCAAACATTCCAACCTTATTGTGGACAGGTTTTGAGCCACTGGTGGCGGAAGCACCTGAACGCGCCCTTTTGCTTATTGAAGATGCGGATGATTATCCGAAAATGACGGAGTTTGTGGGACGGCGACTGGTTGAAGCCGGACATATGTCTCCACTGCTAGCCGCACTTCATGCAAACCGGAATGAGAATCTGTTGCGTGGAATGGTGGCGGGCCTGGAAGGTGCGGGAGATATAGAAGCACCCGAAGACTGGGACCGTACTTACCGGAGATTACGACGCAAAAGTGAAACCCGCGCATGGGCTACCACCGTAGCCCAGTTATTTGGTGATGCTGAGGCTGAGCGTGCCCTTATGGCTGAGGTGATGAATGCTTCTTTGCCTTCGGAGCAGCGTATTGCCGCATTGACAGCACTTGCACCATCACAACCTGATGCGCTCAGAGAAGCCCTGTTTGAATTGATCAATGACCCGAATATGCGAACTGCATCAATCCAGGCAGTCGCAGCTTTCAACGACCAGGAACTGGGGCAATTTCTGCTCTCAAATTACGCGGACGCAACCCCCTCCGAAAAAGAGGCCATCATTCAAACCATGGCATCGCGTCCGGTATACGGATGGATGTTGGTAGAGTCACTCCGTGATGGTTCAATCCAGCGGAATGATATTCCTGTCTGGATCGCCCGACAAATGCGTCGTGTCGTGGGAAGTGGTTTTGTAGAAATCTGGGGTCCTATTGACGAGCTTCCGGGGGACAAAGCCGCAGCTTACGCCCGATATCACACCCTGGTGACGTCTGGAATGGCAGCTGATGCCTCCAATGGACAGAATGTATTTGCGCAGGCCTGCAGGGCATGCCACCAAATGAATGGTGTTGGCGGACTTATAGGCCCGGACCTGACGGGATCCAATCGAACAGATGTAGACTACCTTCTCAGTAATCTCATTTACCCGGATGAGTTCATCCAAGACGACTACCGGATGGTGCTTGCCACGACCCGCGGCGGACGTACGTATGTAGGTACTCTTGTAGGTGAAAGTGATCGCCAAGTTACACTCCGGCCCATAGGACAAAAGGACGTTGTGCTGAACCGCACCGAAATACAATCATTGGAGGTTTCCGAGGAATCATTAATGCCGGAAGACTTGCTCTCTGTGCTGTCCGACAAAGACATCCAAGATCTGTTTGCATATTTGCGAACGGCTGAGACGTCAACTCAATAGGTTTGGGGGTATAAACGTTGAACTTGCGATTCCGAATGTATTTTCGACACTTAGTTTATCTCCTGGTATTTATCACCATGATCTGCCCCCCTGCGTCAGCGCAGCGGATTGCCAAGTATGGGGCGGATTTTCTGGCGGGAGGGGTAGATGCCCGGGCATTGGCCATGGGCGGAGCAAACGTTGCACATACCCAGAATGTGTATAGTGTGTATTGGAACCCTTCCGGACTGGCGCACACCGAGTACCCCGAAGTTGCCTACATGCATGCGGAGCGCTTTGCTGGGATTGTGTCGTTTGATTTTGCTGCGGTCGCTTACCCGGTAAGCAGCACTTCCACCGTGGGAGTAAGTTTTTTTCGGAGCGGTGTGAACGACATCAAAAACACCCTTAATGCCTGGGATGCAGAGCGTAACCAACCCAAAGCGAACCCTGAATCATACATAACCAGCTTCTCGGCTGCGGATATGGCGTTCCTGGTGAGCTACGCCAGGCATCTTGGCACACGCATCACTGTTGGCGCATCAGGTAAGATCATCCGGCGCACAATTGGAGACTTTGCGGATGCGTGGGGATACAGTTTTGATGCAGGGGCGCAGTGGTACGGAGATCGGTTTATGCTTGGTGTACAGATCCAGGACTTGTCAACAATGCTCCAAAGCTGGAGCGTGAACACATCAGCCTTCGCGATTGAGGGCACCAATCCGGATACCGGAGCACCTTATACTTTCACTGAGGTATTTGATCAGGAATTACCCACTGGGGATACCTTCCTGGTATTGCCGGTGGTTCGATTGGGATCAGGATTGGTATTGCCTGCTGGTTCCCGGAATGCTGTCACCCTCGCGTTGGATTTTGATGTCGCATTTGATGGACAGCAGGTGAATGCTTTCAATCTCGGGGACTTGTCGTTTCATCCAAGATTGGGGGCGGAGTTCTCTTTTCGGAATCTTGTTGCGCTTCGGGCAGGGATCAACCGTATAGCCCAGACGGACAATTACGGTCTAGATGTAGTGCCTTCCGTGGGTGCAGGTATACGCCTCAAGACGTTATCCATCGATTACGGATTTGGAGACTTCGGGGGATTGGTCCGCGATTTGGGGTATTCACACAGAATTTCTGTGCATTTTACCTGGAACCGGGAAAAATTCCGTCGACCATCAGATTAAAAGACCTGAAACGGTTAGTCTCACTACCGATTCGGTTTGAAAACCCGCAAGCGGAGCGCGAAGATGAGGAAAATGCAAGACAAGTATTAGGAAGAACCAGCGTTTCCGGCTTGAAAAGCGAAACGCATCGCAACCTGAAACAACGCATGCGTTCGCGCCCCCGCAGGGTGAGCGAGGTGCGGGTGGTCCAGTACATTCCGCATTGTGGCGCTCAAGCGCAGTCGCTCCCCCCAGAATCTTTTCTGAACGGTAAGATGCAGATATACTGCGCCAGGCAGCCGCGTTGTATAGAATTCCGGGTTACCAGCAGCGGCCTGTTCAAACTCAGCCCAAGTCGTTGCCCCTACATAGCGGAGGCGCATATTCAGGCTGAATCGATCATTGGGATGAAATTCTGCCTGCCCTCCGATTTGCATACGGTGGTACCATGCACTGCGAAATGCATCCTCGTCTGACCATGGATAAGCATAAACGCCATAGAGTTTCACGGTAAATTGACTGGTGAGAGGCATGTGAATACGCCCACTTGCCCGAGCAATCTGGCCACTGGCAGCTACGATGTCCGTTGTTGCATGTAAGCGTGTACCGGTTGGATCGAGTAGGGCATGCATGCGTGGTCGCACGTGATTAGTCAGCCTTCGTAAACCACCGCTCAGGTACAGTTTGACCTGGTTGCCTGTGGTCCAGGCAAGATCCAAAGAATAAGTTGACCTCCGTATGGGAATATCTAGATGCATGAAGCTAAGCTCGGCATTCCCGGGGCGAAATCCTCTTGTTGCCCAGTCGGCGAACGTCATTTCGGCGGCAGGTGCCCGGTTTCTGAGCATCACCCGCAGATCAAGTCCAATCCGATCATGCCACGCGCGGGAGTACACTTCATAGCCCAATATCCTGTCGTCAAGTGATAATGCAGCCATGGTGCGCATGCGCAGTCGATTTGGTGGCCCTAGGCTGAGTGTGACATCCCCGCGGTATGAGTAAAGCGTATTGCGTAATTCTTCGGGACCAAACTGCGCCTGCGCGAATACCCATCCTGCACCAAATTCAATCGAGTTCATTCCCAGAGATCTCGTTGAATGCAGGCGTCCGTGTGTCCGCTTTTGGACAACGTCAGTGAAAATCAATTCCGGGTTTTCACGTGTGGTTAAACTTGTAGAAATAGCCGATATGGAAAATCCGAGTAATTTGCGGGCTGAAGACATAGTCACAAACGTTGTCTGCCGATCAACAGGAATCTCTCTTCCCATAACAGGCGTGAACAACAGATCTTCTGTTCGGCTGGTAGCGGCGTTGACCATAAGACCAGACGATAATCCATCAAAGCCGAATGCACGATAAATAATGCGCGCATCTTTTTCGCCCCGGTAAAGCTGCAGTACGCGCGGTCGGATGCGAGGATCAGTTACATGATGTTCATCGGCAGCCACCATCCCACGATAGTGCCAGTTACTGGAGCTGACGGAAAGGGCGGCCTCAGCAGTGGGGCCGGTACGATCTACATTGGACCCTCCGAGGTCCGTGTATTTGTACGGGCCGGGATCTCCGGTTTCATTCCCAGCGCCAACTTGTCCCCTCAGGGATAAACCTCTGGATGGTTTGCACATAGTAATCTGAACCGCCCCTCCATGTGCCAACACCCCGCCAATGAGTACGGGCATTGCGTTCAGACGAATTTCACATATTTCTGAAAGTGCTATGGGCAAGCTGTTTAGGCTCTGACGGTTTAATGCCCGTAAACTGATCAGCTGCCCATCAATGAACAGACCCCACTCAGGGCTAGCCTCCCAAGACGTTCCCAAAGGCGCAATATCCCAGTGGTATCCCTCGGTAGAACTGCCGGACCAGTCGTCTGCAAGTTCCAGAATATCGCTCAGTCTGAGTACACCGGCCCTGGTAAGGTCTTCCGCAGTCAATACCTGGGCACAGACGCCCATTGTCGTGCAGGCCGCAATCAGCAGACAGAATGTCGTCCTGCACCAGCAAAGCATCATTCCAGAATAGCTTTGAGGAGTCGGCCTGTTTTCATCTGATAACCAATTCCGGCAGAGACAAACCAGAGTTGCATTAAAGGTCTGGTTTGTACGCGTAGGCGCTCAGTCTGACCAAACAAAAACCAATCTCGACCAATTCTTAGTGAAGCTCGCAGACTTGCACTACTGACAAAATCACTCTCGCTGCTCTCGCCGGAAAACGTTGTCACTGCATCATCAAATGACATGCGATAATTACCTATACCAACCGTCGGTGTCAGTGCGAACCTGTACCCAAGAGGCAGCCTCACCCCCCAATCCGAGCTAATCCATAGCGCCCCGAACCCGGGTACATCGCTGCGGGTATCAAAGCGGTGAACACCTAGACTGATCCCCCAGTCACCGAAATAAAATGGCGTAACCAGGGAAGCTTTCATGCCCCGACCGGGATGCCAGTGATCATGCAGGATGTTTTGGTTCACATTCTGTGTTGCCTGGATGCGCATTTCCAGACTGCTGAACGGATCCTGAGCGAGGCAGGGCGCCGTAACTGCAAGCAGAACCAGTATAGTCAACGGGCGCCTCACTGGCTCCAAAGGTCTATGGCGGTGTCGAGCGTGAGTATCACCCCTGCGCTTATCAACCCCACGAAACGATTACTGCCGCTATCGGTCACATTATAGCCTCCGTCAGCTGCAATCCACCACCAATGCGTCGGTTGGTAGGTCACGCCGATTGATCCGCGAATGGTTTGCTCTACGTCACCATCGAGAAGATTACTCACAGTTTCCGAATTGCCCGGGAATGGCTGGCGCATATCGCGTTCCCCCTGCAGCAGCATATCCAGCTTGGGTCCAAATCGCAGTCCGCGGACTTTATGGTCCATGTAAAACTCAGCAGACAATGAAGTGTGTACGTAATCACTGAACTGTGTGGCCAGCCCCCGATTGAGAAATATGTACTGTCCTTCAGTCTGCGGAGCATTGTAAGCTCTTGATGTAACCGTTTCCAACGTTAACCTGAGATCAGCTTTAGGCAGTGCATACGTTGCCGAACCGGTAAGTACAAAAGTGATTGTCTCCGGGCCTGTATTGGCCTGCAGGCGGATATCGTCTACCATAAACTGCCCCTGAAGCGTCAGACGTTTGAGCTGCGCCCACAAAAGCCCGGCCAAAAAACCGTTGTTATCATCGTTTTTTGGCACATTGTCTACAACAAACGTAAATGGGTTCACCGGGTTGAGATACTTCAGGGATATTCCGGCAGTGGGTCCAGAATAAATGGCCGATTCCATAAAACTGATTACGAATTTGTTGGACGGACGGTAGTCCCATCGATGTGCGGCGTGGAACCGCCGTGTGCTGCCTAAGGTGACCGAATCATCAGCAGCCCGTCCCGTGTAGTATCGCCCGTCTGTCGCGCTGTCCAATTCACTCAGGACTGCGGTTATGGATACTCGGGGACTCCCGATCCGCAGGAGTATCTGGTCTCTACTACGTGCATTATTGCTGACAATCGTAGAGGCATCACCCGGTGCGCTCCAGTGTATGTCCCAGCGTCCCGCATACGCCGATACCCAGCGACTGTGCCAGCCTACATAGGAGTGTTCACTTCGGGCCCATAAGCGCAGCGTGGCATCTAGGCCATCAGGATCGTTTTCGTAAAAGCGGTTATGCTGCAAAGAGAGTTCTGCCACAGCAGGTCCAGCTTCAAGGTAACCGGTGGCCCATGTACCGTACCAGTAGAAATTTACAGACTCCCCAAGGGGCCTGACAAGATCTTTTCGGTCACTATTGATAATATCAGTTGCCGCCATGAAGGTGTACCCTACTGTGGTTTCAGCCTCAGGCTTGTCGACAGGTTTAAGCTTGCGACGAAGCAACGTTGTCCAGTGTTGCTCTGAACTGTTCAGGGCGGTAGTGTCCAGTCGACTCAGCGCATCCCACACATCACCTCGGCGATAAGGCAGCGATGTGGGATTCAATTCAAGTAGATGCCCTCGACGCTGAAGCCGTACGATATACTCGTAGGCGTAGTCATTCACCGGCAGCAGACGATTCCCCTGGGCCTGGACCAAAATGGGTAACAATATAATCGGGCTGACAAACAACACGCGCAGCAGCATGCATTAGGCAAATAGTTGAAAACGAAAGATAGGTTGTTACAACTCTATTAATGCAAAGTACGATCCGTTCGTGCGAAAGCCCCCAGTGTATTCGGCACGACAGCGGATGTGCCTGAAACGCTTTCCCAACCGTGAAGGGGGGTTGTTTACGGTCGTTTAGCATCATTACGACATTTGCCGAAGTCATTCGATATATTCACTCATGTGCTACACCATCAGAGCGTCAACGGACTCGAACCAGTTAACGACTCTCCGCTGGCTTCAGCACCGTGCTGAAATTCTCCAATTTGCTCCCCTGCCCGCAAAATGCAACCCGAAACACCATCGCAAGCTGCATAGATCTGGGGAATCGCCTGAGGAGAAAAACGGTCGAGGCCACTCCGTCAATCACGATATCAGATCGGGCAACGTGATTCGGATTGGTAGAGTATAAGCCCCTGTAGTATTGTTTTCGGGATGTCCCGTACAGTTGAAATTATTTCCCTGATCGTTGTCGATACCCTTGCTGCTTCGGCGTCCGTCTTCGTGTTCCTGTTGATGAGATTCCGCGGCGATTTCGACATAATGGGCTTTGAACACCCAGTTACGGGAGATGTGATTTACCCTTTGTTTATCCCGGTGCTAGCTACACCTTTTTGGATAGTGATGCTCTTGCTTGCAGGCATGTACCGGGAACGGCATGCCTCGAGCCGTCTTGACGAGAGCGTGTCATTGATCAAAGTAGTTACGGTTGGCGTCCTGATTCTTGCATTCAGCGTATTCATTGACCTTTGGAATCCGCTGGGAAACCGGTTCGGCCTCGCAATCTACTGGGCTTCGTTCCTGGGAATGATTGTTTTTGGGCGGATCATAGTACGTTCTGTACAGAAAGCTTTGATCCTGCGCGGCCATGGAAATCATCGTGCCCTGGTGGTGGGCTGGAGTGATCAGGTAGAACGCCTATACCAGGATGTAGCCAAATATCCAGCTGCAGGGATTCAAATTGTTGGAGCAGTGCGATTGGGTCAGAAAGATGTTCTTTCCTCAAACGGAGAAGACCTGCAACATCAGCATCCCGAGCATGCCATAGAGCAATTACCTGATCTGATTGACGAGTTGCTCGTGCATGATGTATTGATTGCGCTGGGCTCCGAAGACAATAAAGAACTGTCTGAGGTGCTGCGCCTGTGCGACGGCAAGAGTGTGACGCTCAAGATCGTGCCAGATTTTTACTCAGTGATCGGTGGTATGGCACGGACTGAACACATATATGGTCTACCACTCATTGAGGTATTGCCGATCCCTATGCCCGCCTGGCAACAGTACACGAAGCGATTAATTGATCTGATTGTCGCCTTGCTGGTTCTGGTCGTAGGATTACCACTATGGATTGGGATCACGATTGCCATAGCAACCACATCAAAGGGAGGGTCAATTTACAGGCAGAATCGTGTGGGACGTAAAGGACGCACTTTCACCATGTATAAATTCAGGACCATGCGTCGGGATGCTGAAGCCCAGACCGGACCGGTTTGGGCTTCCAAAGATGACCCGCGTTATACTCCTGTCGGAGGTTGGTTGCGCAGGACGCGACTCGACGAAATTCCACAGCTCTGGAACGTGCTTCGCGGGGATATGAGCCTGGTGGGGCCCCGTCCAGAACGGCCATACTTTGTAGAAAAACTGATCGGAAAAATACCGCTATATAATCGCCGGCACCGCATAAGGCCTGGTATTACTGGATGGGCTCAAGTCATGTGGCACTACGACAGCTCCCTTGAAGATGTACAGCAGAAGGTTAAATTTGACCTTTATTACATCGAGAATATGAGTTTGAGCATGGATTTGAAGATCCTGCTTCGGACCTTTCAGGCGGTAATATCCGGAGGCGGCCGTTGAGTGCCCTCGACCAGTTTTCGAACGACGAACACCGCGGTCTTCTCCGTGCGCTTCTTCTACCTCGTGTTATCGAGGAGCATATGCTCCGGCTCATCCGCCACAACCGGATATCAAAATGGTTTAGTGGCTATGGCCAGGAAGCTATTGCGGTCGGTTGTACCTGGGCACTTCGAAGCAGCGATGTGATTCTCCCATTGCACAGAAATTTGGGTGTGTGGACCACGCGGGAGGTGCCCCTCAAACCATTGTTCTGCCAGTTAATGGGACGGAAGGGAGGTTATACCATGGGACGGGACAGGACCTTTCATTTTGGTCTGTCGGAAAAGCGTATCGTGGGGATGATCTCCCACCTGGGAGCCATGCTCCCGGTGGCCTGTGGTATAGCACAGGCGGCCCAACTCAAAAGCAGCGGAAATATTGCGGCAGTCTTTTGTGGAGACGGAGCCACAAGGGAGGGGGACTTCCATGAGGCCTGCAGTCTGGCTGGGGTTTGGAAGCTGCCTGTGTTATTCGTCGTTGAGAATAATGGTTACGGTCTCTCCACACCGACCGAAGAGGCGCTGCCCATCACCAACTTGGCAGACGCAGCTTCGGGATACGGATTTCCGGGGGAATCCGTCGATGGTAACAATGTGCTTGATGTGGTTGTAGCCGTCCGTACTGCCGCGGAGCGTGCACGTGCCGGGAAAGGAGCCACACTCCTGGAGATGAAGACCTTTCGCCGCCGAGGACATGAGGAAGCATCAGGAACGAAATATGTCCCCCAAGCGCTCATGGAGGAATGGGCACAAAGGGACCCCGTGGATCAGTATATCCAATTGCTGACCGAAGCGAAGGTAACCTCCTCCAGGGAGGTGGAAGATGTTCGGGAAGAACTATCAGAGATCGTCAGCGCCGCATCTGAATACGCACTGGCACAACCCCTAGTGGAGAGTACTCCTGATCGGGAAAAAGCTGCGGTCTTCGTGCCAAACAGCGCACCGCCTCGACCGTCTCGCGGCGCCCAACCCGAAATACGGTTCGTTGATGCGATTCGTGAAGCAATGTTGCAGGCCATGGAAGAGGACGACAGCCTGCTGTTATTGGGACAGGATGTGGCCGAGTACGGTGGAGTCTTCAAAACCTCGGCCGGTCTACTGGAGAAGTTTGGTCGAGAACGTGTGCGGAACACGCCCATCATAGAAAGCGGAATATTGGGGGCGGCCCTAGGATTGGCACTTGAGGGTTTTAGGCCTATCATCGAAATGCAGTACGCCGATTTTATTGCCTGTGGCTTCAATCAGATTGTAAACAACCTGGCAACAACCACTTACCGGTGGAATGCACCGGTTAATGTGACGATTCGGGCGCCATTCGGAGGACATATCGGAGCTGGACCGTTCCATTCTCAATGCAAGGAGGCCTGGTTCTGTCATGTTCCGGGCTTGAAAGTTGTTGTTCCGGCAACACCAAGAGATGCTAAAGGGCTGCTGCTTGCTTCAATAGCCGATCCGAACCCGGTCCTGTATTTTGAGCACAAACATCTGTATCGCAGTACGCGCGGACCCGTGCCAAATGATATTTTTGATGTCCCCTTGGGCAGCGCGGTCTGCGCGCACCCGGGGGAAGATGTCACGATTGTCACCTATGGACTTGGTGTTCAATGGTCGCTGGAAGAAGCCCAATTACAAAAGGAGCAGACTGGTGCCGGCGTTGAGGTCATTGACCTGCGAACGCTCGTGCCATGGGACAAGGATCTGGTTTTGGCCTCGCTGAAAAAAACCGGCCGACTCTTAGTGCTGCACGAAGCTAGCATGACCGGTGGCTTCGGAGGTGAAATTACTGCAAGGATCGTGGAGGAAGGGTTTGAGTATCTGGATGCACCTCCTGTACGTGTGGCCAGCTTGGATACCCCCGTGCCCTTTTCGCTCAATCTGGAAACCGAGATATTTTCTGCCCGTGCCCGGCTCAAGGAAGCACTTGACCATCTGATCAGGTATTAGCCTTGATCATCCGCACAGCGGCTTGCGTACATCCCTGTTTTTGGGGGAATACGTCGGCATTTTCTGAAACCATCAGTATAACTGGTTGCAGTCAGCCTGCTCAATTATGTTAGAACTTGGAGATAAGGCACCGGATTTTATAGGCCCGTTAGGAAATGGGGGTCAGCTTCGTCTCAGTGAATTCTTCGGGCGCAAGATCGCTCTGTATTTCTATCCACTGAACGATACCCCCGGATGTGTGATGGAGGCCTGCAGTATTCGAGACAACTGGGATTCGATAAAAGAGGCGGGGATTGTTGTTATCGGAGTCTCTCCCAACAGTGCGAAGTCTCATAAACGTTTTGCCGCGAAGTATAATCTGCCTTTCTTCCTGATAGCGGACAAAGACAAGAAGGTTATCGATCTGTATGGTGTTTGGGGAGAAAAGATGATGTACGGCAAGACCTTCCTGGGACTTAAGCGTACGACTTTCCTGATTGATGAATCCGGTAGGATCATAAAGATCTTCAAGCGTCCGAAGAATAGGGTTCACGGGAAGGAGATTCTGGATGCATTCGCGAAGCTGTAATAGTCGATGAATGCAGCAACCACCGAAGCCCTGTACGAACCCGTAATCGGACTGGAAGTCCACTGTCAGTTGCTGACAGAATCCAAGACGTTCAGCCCCGATTCTGCGGAATTTGGTGCTCCCCCCAACCAACATGTGGATCCTGTCAGTCTAGGACTTCCCGGTACTCTCCCGGTCCTGAACTCCACGGTTGTTGAATTTGCGGTGCGTCTGGGCCTGGCAACAAACTGCCAGATCACCGAGCGCAGCATTTTGGCACGCAAGCATTATTTCTATCCTGATCTACCCAAGGGATACCAGATCTCTCAGTTCGAATCCCCCATTTGCGTGGCCGGATATCTTGATATCGGGCCAACACGCCGAATCCGAATCACACGTATTCACATTGAGGAGGACGCGGGCAAATCGTTGCATGATCAGGATCCCACGAGTACACTCCTAGATTACAATCGTTGCGGTGTGCCACTTCTGGAAATCGTTTCCGAGCCTGATATGCGCTCCGGGGCGGAGGCCAACCTTTACATGCAGAAGATACGTCAACTGGTCCGCTACCTTGAAATTAGCGACGGTAATATGGAGGAGGGGTCTCTTCGCTGCGATGCGAATGTGTCTGTTCGACCGGAAGGGACACAAGCGCTCGGAACGAAAACGGAAATCAAGAACATGAACTCGTTCCGTCATGTGGAGCGGGCCATTGATCACGAAGTGCGTCGACAAACTGCCTTGCTGAAACGCGGAATTCCGGTCACACACGAAACTCGGCTCTGGGACGATGCCTCTGGGGAAACACGTTCGATGCGCTCAAAAGAAGAGGCCCATGACTATCGTTATTTCCCGGACCCGGACTTGCCCCCTATTCTGGTTACCGACGACGCCAAAGCGACCATTGAGGCCGGGATGCCAAGGCTGCCCGCTGCTCGTCATCGTCACTATGTTCAAGCGTTCCAGTTACCTGAGTATGATGCAGGTGTTCTGACGGAAGAGCGACCCGTTGCCGACTACTTTGAGCAGGCGGTGGACATGCTTAGGTCTTCGGAGTCAAATGCTTCCCTCCCGGTTCAAGCCAAGATGCTGTCAAATTTTGTCATGGGAGATGTATTGAGAGCCTGTAAGGAGGACGGTATGGAGATAGCAAATTTTCCTATCCAGCCTCGTCGACTGGCACAGCTTGCGCATCTTCGGATAGAATCCACGGTCAGCTCAAGCGGTGCTCAACTTCTGTTTGAAAAGATGTTGTCTGATGATCGCGCACCACGGACTATTGCCAAAGAGCATAACTTGATACAGGTTTCTGATCGTGGTGCGTTGGAGCCGATAGTGGATCGCGTGCTGGATGAGCACCCAAAGCAGGTTAGAATGTACCTGGACGGCAAGCAGTCTATTGTCGGGTTTTTTATCGGGCAAGTAATGCGCCGCTTCAGCGGATCCCCGGATCCCCGGCTTGTGCGTACCTTATTGGTAGAAGGGCTAAACTCTCGAAACCATGAATGAATCAGTCAGCAATATGAGACGGGCTGTACTGTATTGTATCATTGTTGCGATTTCCGGGCTTTCCTGCGCACGGGCGGAGCAAAGTCCTCCACCCGTTCAGAGTTCATTTGAAGGTATCCTTACTATTCGCCCGGAGGTGGATCCCACAAAGGACTACCGTGGGTTTGAGGTCCTTGTGGCACAGAGTGAAGATGGAGAACCAGACACACTGGGCTACGCCGTAACTGACACCAGCGGTTACTTCTCCATGCGGGTGACTGCTCCCGAAAGGGGGATGTACGGCCTGGTGATCAGCCGCGTCGGGCAAATTCTGGCGTCTGGCCGGATCATTATCGCGGATGGTGACTCAGCTTCACTGGTGGCTGCCTTTCCTCTGAATGGTCGGACTATGCGTATCCGATCCCTGGAGAACTCGGCTTGGCAGGCGTATCAGAATACGCTCGCTCAACATGAGCGGGAGCTGGTTGAATTGGTGCAGTCAGGCGCTTACGAAGAAGCGGTCGTAAACGCCCGTTTTTCACAAACCACCACGATTCTGTGGGATTTGCAGCAAACATTCCCAAACTCAATGGCAGGTGAACTAGCTGCTGCGGAGGCCATCGTAATGGGATCAGGTTGGAATGATTCTCTCGCGGTCGCCCGCATGCGCGCGCTTTCGAGCTCAAATGCACGGTTCATTGACGCGGCCCGATCAGCTAGACATGCCCAGGCTCGCCTCGCAGGTCAGGCTGCCGCCTTAGCCCTGTTGGATGAGTTAACAGAACGAACTGAATCCTCCGTCCAGAGAGCAGAAATTGCATCGGAACGTGTGCTTGCCCATATCGACAGTTCTCAGTTCGATGCAGCAATTGAGGTTGCTCAGACCATGCAGGAGAATTTTGTGGAGACGCAGTGGGCCACGTGGGCCGAACGTGCCACCTACGAAATCCTGAATCTCCTGCCTGGAATGGAAGCTCCCAACTTCGCTGTCCGTGATGCAAATGGAGACTCTCTGAGTCTGCACGATTTGAGGGGCAAACACGTAGTCCTCGAGTTCTACCGGCCGGAAGACGACCTGTACCAACGTGAACTGCCCGGTCGCAACAACATAATTACCGTTCTTGGAGCTGATCAGGTGGAAATAGTATCGATCTCCATGCAGCCGGATACACTGGTTAATGAAGCGTTTTTCGAGGAGAGGATTGCACCAGGACGACATGTATATGGCGGCCTGGATGTTGCGCAGCAGTATAACATACATGTGCTTCCAACGCGTTACGTGATAGATCCTCAGGGCAATCTGGTGAACAAGTACGTCGGAGGCACAATGGCAGCGCTTTACGAGGACATGGTGGGACTATCAGAGCAACAGTAATCAATCATATTGGAGATGCTTATAGCTGGAAACTGGAAAATGAATACCGACGCGAGCTCTTGCGTAGAGCTAGCGCGTGGCGTGGTTCAGGAAAGTGAAAACGCGGGAGTGGTAAGGGTCACTGTCTGTCCGCCAAATGTGTTTTTGAGCACCGTAGGCACGGTACTTAACGGCACACGAGTAAGTTTGGGCGCGCAGAATATGCATGCACTGGGCAGCGGAGCATACACCGGGGAGGTTTCCGGGGAAATGCTGCGTTCTTTGGGATGCCGCTACGTAATTCTCGGGCACTCGGAGCGACGACAGCACTTTGGAGAAACAGATGCCGAGGTCAATCGAAAGGTCAAGAAAGCGATCAAGGTGAAATTGGTGCCTATTGTCTGTGTCGGAGAGAATCTTGATCAACGCAGGGCCGGAAGGGAGCGTGAGGTTGTTGCCTCCCAGGTGAAATATGCACTTGAGGGTTTTACTCTATCATCCCCAAATGCATTGATTATCGCATATGAACCGGTGTGGGCAATAGGTACGGGGGAAACTGCATCTCCCGTTCAGGCACAGGATATGCACGCGCTGATACGTAAACTTGTGCGCCAGCAGTTTGGAGAGAAGATCGCAAGTGGTCTGCACATTCTCTATGGGGGAAGCATGACGCCTACAAATGCAAAGGACCTCCTGAGCGAGAAAGATGTAGATGGAGGCTTGATTGGAGGTGCAAGCCTCAATGCCGATGTTTTCGGCCAGATTATCCAGGCTGCAAAGGATGTTGAACAAGGCAGTCGGACAGCAAGCACGACCTGACTTTTCTGGGCAAGGCCTCTTGCTTCAACGTTACCGGCCTAGTATTTGTGTTGCGAGTTTAGCGAAATGCGCGAGCCGCCGGATTGTGCGTGAAGGGATGGACTCACACTACTGTTGAGCCCAATTGCTCAGCCGTGACTTTCATGCTTGACCTGAGCAAGATTATTTCTTCAGGCCGTATGAACACCGTGCTCCCTCGCACTGGCTGAATCATAAAAATTGAATGGTTGTCCTGCTTACATCCTCTACATTAGGGAGAAGTATTCTGGATTTGCGTAGAAGTGGTTTTTGACCCGATGCAGATGTCTCATCCAAGCCCTCGCGACTACATCAGTATTCGGGGAGCCCGCCAACACAATTTGAAGGATATTGACCTGACGCTGCCCAAGCGGCGCATTGTCGTTGTAACCGGACCATCCGGTTCAGGCAAGTCAAGCCTGGCTTTCGACACCATTTTTGCAGAAGGTCAGCGACGCTATATGGAGAGCTTGAGTTCCTATGCGCGCCAGTTTCTCGAGCGCATGGACAAACCGGATGTAGACCTGATCGCAGGCCTTGCTCCCGCCATTGCTATTGAGCAGCAGTCACTATCCAAAAACCCCCGGTCCACAGTCGCCACACAAACTGAACTGTATGACCACCTGCGAATGCTCTACGCTCAGATCGGAAAAACCATATCTCCAATCAGTGGTCGCGTTGTCTTGCAGGACACCCCCCGCTCGGTAGCAAACACCTTGCAATCCACACTACCGGACGGCACACGATTTTTTCTGACCTTCCCAATCCCAAAACATCATCGCAGCTGGCTTGGGGTTGATGTCCTGTTTGAGAGAGGGTTTCATCGGCTACTCCTAATTCGCGAGAAGCACTTGGAGTTCGTGGATCCTGAAAAGGTAAGAGCTTTTGCTGAGGAGGAGCGAATTGACTTGGATTCCGCCTTGTTCCTGCTTGATCGACTTGTTGTCCGGCAGGGCGATGAGCAAAATACCAGCCGCATAGCAGACTCGGTGGAAGCAGCTTTCCAGGAGGGCAATGGCTACTGTTCCGTCATAGTACCTTCGCCTGCCTCCAGAGACTCTGTGGAATCCCGTCTGGATTTCAGTGACCGGCTGGAATGCGACGGAATGCACTTTCCAAGCCTGATGCCCAACCTGTTTTCATTCAACAGCCCTCTGGGTGCTTGTCCTACTTGTAACGGCCACGGACGAACAAAAGGCGCGGTTCGGGATCTGGTGATCCCCGATCAGAGTCTGACGCTAGAAGAAGGAGCCGTGGCTCCCTTTGAGGGGGAACCGGCCTGGAATGAGTTCAAGAATCACATGCTTTCCTTTGCCAGAGGTCGCGGGATTAGTATACATATACCGTACCGCGACCTGCCGGAAGTAGATACACACCTTCTTTGGCATGGCGACGGCTCCTACAAAGGTATTTTCAGTTTCTTCAAATACCTGAAAGAGCATCTTCGACGCAAAGCGTTCAGGTTTCACTATAACAAATTTGCTGCTTTTGGAGTCTGTGCCAGATGCGATGGTACCCGCCTTCGGAAGGAAGCACTCTACGTGCAAATAGGCGGCAAGAATATCGGTGAGATCATACAAATGACCATCCGCGAGGCCAAGGAATTTTTTGGCGATCTCGCACTCACACAACACGAACAGGACGTTGGGGGCATTCTGCTCGAAGAAATCCGTAAACGCTTGCGATTTTTGGTTGATGTGGGACTTGATTACGTAACACTCGGAAGGCCTTCCATGTCTCTCAGTGGAGGCGAGAGCCAACGCATCCGCCTCGCCACAGCTTTAGGGAGTGCACTCGTCGGCGCACTCTATGTCCTTGATGAACCCACGATTGGTTTACATCCCCGTGATACTTTGCGCCTCATCCGAATCCTCGAGCGAATGCGTGATCTGGGCAATACCGTCATCGTCGTAGAACATGATGCAGACGTGATCCGCAGTGCAAACTATATCGTAGACCTCGGACCTGAATCAGGAACGCGGGGCGGTAAAGTAATATTCAATGGATCGCTGGACCAGATGCTTCGGGACAACAAATCTGCGACTGGAACCTACTTGAGCGGGCGAAAACGGATCCCTGTCCCGCACGAACGTCGCAGGCCCAACTGGACAAGCAAGGTCGAAATCAAGGGCGCATATGTCAACAATCTGAAGCAGCTGGATGTCGCGTTCCCCATAGGATTAATTACCTGCGTATCCGGTGTCAGCGGTTCAGGAAAATCCTCACTGGTCCAGGAAACACTTTACAAAGGACTGGAACACAACCTGGGAGAGTATCACGTGGACCCGGACCCTACACCATACCAGTCCATTAGAGTTCCTTCAAATCTCTGGCATGTACGGATGGTTGACCAGTCACCGATCGGCCGTTCCTCCCGCTCGAACCTGGTGACCTATGTTAAAGCTTTTGAAGTCATCCGTAGTATTTTTGCAAAAACCGATCAGGCACAGATTCATAGGTACACGCCAGGACATTTTTCATTCAACGTTCCCGGTGGTCGGTGTGAGGAATGCAGGGGGGAAGGTACAATCAGGGTACAAATGCAATTCCTAGCCGATCTCTACTTACCCTGCGAAGAATGCAATGGTACACGGTACAAAGAGTCAACCCTTGATGTACTTTACAAGGGAAAAAATATCCATGATGTGCTCAATATGTCCGTCGATGAGGCGCTGGAATTCTTTCACGACTCCCCTCGTCTGTGCCGACTGCTCGGGCCCTTCAAAACCATCGGGCTGGGCTATATAACGCTGGGGCAGCCATCCCCAACGCTTTCCGGCGGCGAGGCACAGCGAATCAAACTGGCCAGTTGTATCGCGCACCGTGTAGATCGGCGTACACTATATGTATTTGACGAACCCACGACGGGGCTGCATTTTGTGGACATCCAGAAGCTCATTTTCGCGTTTCAGCAACTCACTGATGCCGGGCACACTGTCGTGGTCGTTGAGCACAATCTGGACATGCTCAAATGTGCTGACTACATAATTGACCTGGGACCTGAGGGTGGGGATGACGGTGGATACATTGTGGCGGCGGGAACTCCCGAGGAGGTTGCCCAGGTCCCTGAGAGCCACACCGGACGATTCCTGAGACCGCTTCTTGCGTCCAGAAAAGTAATCGCCTGAACGCATCTGTTACTTTTTCTCATTTCGCGGCGACTGCCTTTGGAGTACTTCTGTTAAAATTGTCCTATGGGGCACCACTATGACGCCGCTCACTGAGATGAATGTCCACGCGCCCGTTGTGGGACGGCGAATTGCGTTGTTTGCGGGAGCCTACAACCACATCTCGGATGGCGTTGCGCTTACGCTCAATCGGCTGGTGCTCTACTTGGAGAACAGGGGGGCCAAAGTCCTGGTTTTCGCTCCTACTACCAATAAAAATCCCCCTGCGGTGCGTCACACCGGAACTCTCATCTCGGTTCCCTCCATTCCATTTCCTGGTCGCAGCGACTATCGGCTTACGGTTGGCCTTTCACGGAAGGGCTGGTCCAGTCTGGAAGCCTTTGATCCAGATCTGGTACACATTGCCACCCCAGACTATGCAGGAGCACAGGCACTCAAGTGGGCAAAGTCACGGGAGGTACCAGTTGTATCTTCCTTCCATACGCATTTTGCCGCGTACCTGAAACACTTTGCGTCCTATAACCCACTGTACCGTATGGACCTCCTGGAGAATACGGCGTGGAAATACGGGCGCTGGTTTTATACTCAGGTTGAGCACATTTACGTCCCCTCACCCAGCATTGGCAACGAACTTCGCGCTCAAGGCATTACAAACGGGATAAAGGTTTGGGCGCGAGGCGTGGATGCGCAGCGATTTTCTCCTGACCACCGCAGCCCTGAGTGGCGTTTAGCACACGGATTTACTGAAAAGGATGTTATTGTGACTTATGTGGGCCGACTGGTCTGGGAGAAAAAACTTTCTGTTTTTGCCGAAGTAATTGAGGGCCTCAAAACACAGGGCATTCCGCATCAAAGCTTGGTCGTTGGTGATGGTCCGGTCCGTGATACCCTGAAAGAGCGGCTCACGGACACTGTGTTCACTGGCCGTCTGCATGGAGAAGACCTCTCGTCCGCGTATGCTTCAAGCGACATCTTCTTGTTTCCCAGCGACACCGAGACCTTTGGCAATGTGACGTTAGAAGCCATGGCTTCCGGGCTTCCGACAGTGTGTGCAGACGCCGCCGGCAGTGACCTCCTGGTTATGGACGGCAAGACCGGCTATCTGGCCCCCCCAAATGACACTCCAGCTTTCCTCACACATGTAGAAACCCTCATTTCTGATCCCTCGTTGAGGATAAAGATGGGGAAGGCCGCACGCTCACGTGCAGAGGCCTTCGAGTGGAAAAATGTAATGGGACACCTGGCCAGTTACTACGAGGAGATCTGGAATAAGCGTAATGGAGATGGTGGCAACGGTGTTGCGGCAAATGGCGCAGCCGTAAACGTCCCTGCGCGAAAGGCTGTTGCTTAGCTGTGCGTCTACTCTTTGTTTCTCACTCGTTCCCCCCGGAGAACAGGCCCCTCGAAAGTATTGGAGGGATGCAGCGCGTTGCAGTGGAACTGGCGGATGCGTTGTCTGCCAGAGATGATGTGCAATATCAGCAACTGGTGCTTCGCAGTGCATGGAAATGGCACCACATCCAGTGTGTCCCCTGGCTTGCGAGCGCTGCAGCGCGCCTGCACAGGATCTCTATGCGGAGAGATGTGGATGTAGTGCTGTTCTCTTCAATGGTTACCGGTGCACTTGCCACCCTCATCCGAAGACCGTGTAACGCCGCAAATATCAAGCTGGCGGCGATTGCACATGGACGTGACATAACGCTTCCCGGTATTTACCAAATGCTCCAGGTTCGCCGCACACTAAGGGCCTTGGACCTTGTACTACCCGTAAGTCGGGCTACGGGTGCTGAATGTGCAAAACGAGATATGCCTTCTCCCCGCATCCGTGTGATCCCCAATGGGGTCGCATTATCGAGATACAGGATCGGAACCGGTAGCGGGAGCACGTCACTGCGTCTGGCAAGCGTTGGTCGCTTGGTCAAACGAAAGGGTTTTGCCTGGTTTATTGACCAAGTAATGCCCAAGCTACCCGCAAATGTTGAGTATAGAATTGCCGGCTCTGGACCGGAAGTCGAGGCTATTCAGCAGGCCATAAAGCGACATGGTCTTGAGGGACGTGTACGTTTGCTTGGGCGCTGCTCTGATGAGGATCTCGTAAAACTTTACTGTGATTCGGATTTACTGGTCATGCCCAATATCCCGGTCAGAGGAGACATGGAAGGGTTTGGCGTCGTCATGCTTGAAGCCGGCGCATGCGGAACGCCCGCGATAGCAGCTAATCTGGAAGGCATTCAAGATGTGATCACGGACGGAGTAAACGGTCACCTCGTCAAAAGCGGTGACTCGACTGGATTTGCCGATGCTATCCTTAACAGCCCGACCACACTGACGGCGCGCGCGCATACCCGGGAGCACACCACCGCCAACTTTGGATGGCCTAACGTTGCAGAGATTTATGTCAGAAAACTCCGCGAGCTACATACCGGCACACTCACTTAGCGCAGCGGCCTTGTCTTCCTGGCTAGTCTGAGCATAAGCCTGGAACAGGGCGGCGCAGATTTCCTGCACAGAGCGGCCGTCTTCCATCTCGGCATACGTTTTGGCGCTCTCCAGTGGACCAATAGAAACCTCATACAAGCTCCTGCGATCCGCCGCAAGTTCATCAATCTTGTCTGAAATAGCCTGCTCCTCCTCTTCCGATAGCTCGTCACGCCGCGCACGCATATCGTCGTCCAGAGCATTGATTTCTTGCTGAATGGCATTCGCTTTGTTGATATAGGCCGCCCCCAGGTTGTAGTAGGCATCAACGTAAGTTTCCTCCAGATTCACAGCTTCCTGAAGCTGCTCTATGGCCTCGTCGAATCGCTCCGCCTGCAAAAGCAATGACCCATAATTGTAGCGATATATCGCGTTCCCAGGATCATCTTGAACTGCTCCGGCATATTGCTCAAGTGCGCGGTCATTTTGTCCTGTAGTGGCGTAGGCGTTGAGCAGGTAATTTTGCAGGTCTGCGTTCTCCGGAAACGCATCAACCGCCGTCTCCAGTAATGGCAGGGCATCCGCTTCCATACCGTTGGTCAGGTATACCCTGGCCAAGAGATCATAAAGAGTTTCATCTGGCCCTCCAAATTCAAGTGCCGTTACCATGGGCTCAACCGACTCCAATTCGTCTCCGGCTCCAAGGGAGGCATAGGCCCAATTCACATAAGCCCCCACTGAGTCGGGGAGTGCGATCGCGGACGCCTGAAAATGTTTTGCCGAATTCCTGTAATGCTCGACCCGTAATTCGCTGTCATCTTGAACAGCTTGGGCGTTATTGAACTCCTCAATCCCTTTATTGAAGGTTTGCATGTAGAAGATTGTCACCCTGTTTCCTATGTCAGATTCCTCCTGGGGTCGAAGCTCAACGACCTTGTTGTAGGCCTCTATCATTGCCTCTACATGCATCAGGTACTCATCCATTGGGCTTGTTGAAGCCTGAGTGCCGTGAATACGTGCCAGCAGGTTCCAGACCCTGTGGTTATCCGGATCTTCTTCCAGCATCTCATTTGCCAAGCTTAGCGCCTCCTCAGTATCCCCCCGCTCAAGTGCCCGGTTGGCCCTGCGGAGCTGCGCTTGGCTCTCAGGAACTATCCCTTGAACGGCAAAGACCAGTGCAACAACTAAAAGTAAACGTCTCATGATACCACGCTTGTTGTGTTAATTCAGTCACCTTTTGTGCAGAGGGAATCAAAGAGTAAACGGGCATGTGTAGCACTAGAATATCTCATCCCCCGTGGAACTATAAATATACAGGAGTTTGACTATAGCGTTCCTGCAAAACCGACGCCGGGGATAGTTTAAGAAAACCACGATCCCTCAATCCCGTCACAAATTGAGTACTTCCGCGCCTTTTTTGATTAATTCCACATTCGTACGCACCTACAGGCGGGATTCCCCGCCCGTGCATCTGCCTTTAGCTTATTCCTTGATCTGTTCGGCAAAGTCCTGGTCTGTTATCTAGGAAAAACATTTCATACAAAAACACAACCTAGGCCATGACCAGAATCAAGTGGGTGATCCATTGCAACGCAACATCCATAAGTCGGGAAGCTTACTTATTCTGACGATGCCGATAATTCAGGATGCAGATTGCTCTCCTCGATAGCCCAAACCGAGACCGCGCTGTCTCCGACCTGGTAGATCCGGTCGTTGAGCGCATGCGTAAATCCGTTTTCGGGCAACTTGATAGAGTGCTGGTAGTCTCCCGTCTCGGCGTCGTAGATGTCAATCGTCTGGGCAATGTTAGAATGTATATATAACTGTCCACGAAACACCGTCGAAATATCCACAACAAGAACTGGCCCGTCTATATACCCTCCTCTTTGGGTCTCAATCACCTTCGGCTCCTCTGTCGAGACATAGTCCATCGTGGCCCTTGCGTACTTCATTGATCCGTCTGGCCTATACTGAACAAACAGCGGATACCACTGAGACACGTAGATCATTTGCTCATTGAATGTCACCAAATTGCCTGCCACTGCTAATGACCGATATGGGCTCTCGCCATAGATTCGGCCAAATTTGATTATGTTGTCGCCGAGTCTGGATTCAAATAGCTCTTCGTCGATGTTTTCCTGGAGAGAGAACTTGGAATACACTCGTCCCTTTCGCGTGAATACGTATTGATCTGGATATTCACGCATTGACCCCTCCAAGCGCTCAGACCGCAAGAAAGATCCTTCCAGGTTGAAATACGAGACCTCCGTGGGCATGTACTCAAACACGTACACCATTGAGTCACCCATTGCCCCGAAGTTCAAGATTCCCATGATTTCTCCAGGCCCCATCCCCCGACCTTCTCCGAAGGAAGTAACGTAATTCCCGGAAGAATCAAAGCGATGGATCCGATAATCCCATTCGTCTGCCACGTAGATGTATCCCATAGTATCAGCGAACACACCCGCGGGAGCAATTAAAACCTCGCCAGGTGTTGCAGGCAACTCAAACAACTTGCGTAGAGACGCTTCATCCAGAATACGGTCGTACGACTTCTGTCCTTCAATTGGGCTCAAACTCAGAGTCTCGAAATTGACAGTACTCACCTCTTGATCTGCACTGCAAGAAGCACACAGCATGACCACGAGAACGCAACTCATGTAAGGTCCAAGCCATCGCACGGCTCTTGCAAAACCATTTTCAGGGATTGGAGTCATGTGGTTTGCTCGCATGATTACGGTTAATGGTTTTGGATTTCGTGGGACCGGCGATCCAAATTAGGGAAATTCGTAGCCGAGTTGACAGGTGTTGAGAGGCAATTAGAGCGCAGCCAGCAACGTCTACAAATGCTGGATTCAAATGTGCGGGCCGCAAGGCATCATCTGTCAGAACAACGCCTACCAATTGGACAAGATTAAGGCAAGATTGCACTGCCTTAGGAAGTCCATGCCAACTGGCACTTTGCTTGACTGATCTGTTATGAGCCCAACACCTTTCTCAGTTCGGCCTCGTCCGATTGCAACACTTGTCAGTTTACCACCGACCCGCGTAACTCCACTGCCCTATCTCGTCGAAGGCTTGATCAACCTTGGCCATCTCGGGCCCAGTCTGGAAAGTCGCACCTATTCGCTAGAGTCTATTACCCAAGCTACTACCATAGGCACGTCCGTTTCCGGACTAGTCAACCGCCCGTAGGCACGGCCTTCTCTGACGACGTACAACCTGACGTACTCGGGCAATTCTGTGCGTGCCACAACCGTTCCGGTGCTATCCACCACCATCCACTCCACTACGGTGACATTCTCGTCGCGGCTCAATGCAATCCAGAGTCGACCCTCGTCATCCGGTACAATGCGGACAAAGGCCGGCTTCATCTCGGGAAGCCGATCTCGAAGCATGCGCTTGAATGCACTCTCCTGTTCCTCCTGTATGATCCTGTCCCGCTCTGCCTTCGAAATGCTTACCGGAATATGCGATACCTCAATGGCTTCATTAGGAGCGCCATCCATTGCCGTTCGCACAAAGCGTATTGCGCTGCTTGAGCCATAGTAGAGCGTCTGATCGGGCGCTAGGACAAAGTGAGGTGCAGGACTAAACGGCAAATCCTTTATCCACACCCTGCCAGGCACAAGCTTTTCCTGACCGGGCAGATACGCAACGGAGTCCATTATCGCTTTGCCGCTCCAGTCGAGGAGCATGACTTTTTCCAGGTTCTCCATGTCGGCGGGCAAGCCCCAGCCCGGAATACCGAAATACCGAACAAGAAACCCACGATCAACAGCCCCCACAAAGCCGCCTGAAAGCATCCCCTCATACAGCACCGCAAAGCTGTGGACAAACTCATGTTCGTCTGGAGAGAATGTGGTGATCCGATTTAATTGACCGTCCCAGACGTAGATGGAATCCAGCGCGTCAACATGGACAGCAGACACGTGCTCGAATTCGCCGGGCCCTTTGCCTGCACGCCCGATCACACCCTCTAACACACCAGTATCCGAAAACACCAGCAGTCCGCCCCAGCCACTGTCGGCGACATACAACCTTCCCCGGGAATCGACCGCCATGTCTCTGGGTCGCCCTAAAAGCAGTCCGTCAGCTGCATCTTCATCTCCGATTCGAAATACTTCCGTTAGCGTCAACTCCGGCACCCGAGCCTGCATCGCCTCCGCGAAGCCTCCAGGACGCAGCCCTGCTACTAGAATGAGAAGCGACGCCAGCAGGGTAACTACAGCCACAGACGATCTGGCAATGGCAACTTCCCGCGTCATCTGCAAGCGAATCATGTCAGAACTATAGGCTAGATTTGTGAACCGAGAATTCCACGATCTTCCTGCAACTGAATTAGTGCGGGAAGAAAAAGCAGGGCCGCCAAAAGTGTCGCTCCGATACCCGCAACGGCAAGCGCACCCACCGTCCTCAAGCCTGGATGAAAACTCAACAGGAGCCCCCCAAAACCCACCATGGTCGTAAACGCGCCCATAGTAACGTGTTCCCCGGTTGATCGCAATGTGCGCCAGATAGCGCCACGACCCTCTTCCCTGTATCTGTGCACTAAGTGCGCTCCCGCGTCATTGCCGATTCCGATTATTGCTGGAATAACAAATAGGTTGTAGAAATTAAGCCGCATACCAAAGACCTGCATAAACAGGATCATCCAGATCACTCCTACAACCAGGGGCAACATAGCGAGGAGCGCCCAGCGCAACCTGCCAAAATTCACCCACATTAGAAGCATCACGATGATCAGCGTAGCCACCACCATGTACGGGCTCTCCCGCCGCATCAGACGTAACACATCCGCAGCCACAATAGACGAAGATCCAGCGTGATAAACCTTGCCATCCGATGTCTCTATGCTTCCCACATCCTCGGCGAAGGCCATGGAATTACGGCCGTCCGACAAACCGACCGCTGGCAATATCGTGATATAGGCGCCCAGCTCACCCGTCTTGGAAATGAAACGCTTACTCAATAACTCAGGAACATCATCGACTTCAATGGGGGTACGCGTCTGTGCGGCCCGCCGTACTCGTTCAAGCCCCTCACTACCGGCTAGAACCGGATCTGCCAGAAGCGTGTCCCTGATGTAAGCTATGTGAGCAAGTTTGGCATTTTGCTTCTCCGGCTCCAAAGGAAACCGATCCTGGAGCGTTTCAATCTCACGAATGGTTGTCTGGAAAGTATCTGAGTCTACTACATGAAGCGTGGTATCCGCCTCCATCCTCGCACGCAAAATTTCAGCGACCTCGGTTACTTCTTCGGGGTCGTCCACAACTATATATGCCGGATTCCGGCGATTAAAGTCGCTATAAGCGCTCGCCACCTTTGAATTCACCGATACCCAGTCATCGTATACTGGCTCCAGGAGCGAAAACCTGTATTCAAACCGAATGCCCGGTGCCAGAAAAAGGGCAAAAACAGTGACGGCAACACATCCAGCCAAGAGTCCCTTTGCACCGACCAATCTCCCGCGCGCAATAGACTTCATAGGCTGGTCCCGTTCAAAATGCAACAGCCCTACCCGCTCACATAACACCAGAAGGGCTGGCAACACATGCAACGTCAAAA
The DNA here is from genome assembly GCA_965219915.1 of Rhodothermales bacterium. Classification (GTDB taxonomy): domain Bacteria; phylum Bacteroidota; class Rhodothermia; order Rhodothermales; family Bin80; genus Bin80. The sequence goes on from OZ244794.1 coordinate 421,544, forward strand.
GCAGCGCAATCAAGACTCCGGTCCCCGCTAGAAATCCAAACTCGCTGAATCCCTTGAAGTCTGCCGCCATCAACACGTACAGCGCTGCTGACGTGGTTAAGGCTCCCACTGCAATCGCCTGCCCCGTACTCATAAAAGTGCGTTCTGCCGCGGTCTCTACATCATGCCCCGCCCCCCGTTCTTCTATGTATCGCGCATAAAAATGAATCCCGTAGTCAATCCCCAAACCGAACAACACCAACCCGAGAGTTGAACTAAACAGGTTCAGGGTCTCGTAGACCAGAAATCCTATTCCCGCAGTCCAGGTCAAGCTCATTAGAAGGGGGATCCCAATGAGTAACGTAGTAAGTGGAGCTCGCGCAAGTTCGGCCCAAGCCGCCCTCTTTCCTCGCAAACGAACTGCTTTGAAAAAAAAGTAGCCCATCAAGACAAACAACACTGCAAGCACTCCTACCCCAAAAGACCCTACAACATCGTCCGTAATGGCACGCACTTCTATATTCTGCCTCCATAATCGACCGGCGAGATACGTCTTCAAGTCTGTATGGTAAGAGGAGGGGGATACATCCTGAATCGCATCCTCCATTGCGCTATAGATCGACTCGATATAGCTCACATTTGAAGAGGATCCAGAGACAAAAAACCGAACGACCAGAATCGTGCTGTCCGCATTGGTCAAATATTCGGGGCCCACAATCTGGTCGAAGACGGATTCCAACTCTTCTAAATCTGCATCCTCATCTGTTTCGTCCTCATCCTCGAGACTGAAGAAAAATGGGTTCGCTTCCAGTTTGGCCTCTGTAATCTTGTCCCCCAGCCATATTTCTAGGTCTGACAGCTCCTCGTCCGTTGCGAAATACAATCCGTTATCCGCCAGGAATCTTGTGTCTCGCCGCAGCTCCTGTCGGACAAAAAGGCGTTCGCCTGTCTGCGGGTCCTCAAGCGCCATAGCCCTTGGAACCAAAGCCTCGGCGAAGGCTAAGTTCGCTGTGAAAGAGGGGCTTTCAATCGCCAGATCCACTGAAACCTCGCCGGCGCCTATCGTTTCTCGAATCTTCTCAACAGCCTGGACGCTGGGATAGGACTTGGGAATCAGATTGGCAAAATCCGGGTCTATGGTCAACCTGCCTGCAAGTATTACGCAACCCACTGAAATTACAAGGGCCACCACCAGTACCAGTCCTGGATGTCGAGCGACCACCCGGATCCATCCGCGCAACTGACGAAAAAGTGCTGTCATCCTTCGGCCAATACCACAAGATCATCAAAATACACATCCGCCACCCCGCCCGTATTGTCACTGTCACTCCAAATCATGATGTAAATCGGGTTGCCCGGAGGAGTTCTTCCAAAAATCCGTTCATAGTCCTGGACCACATTGCGTTCAACGGTAACCCATTCTCCCATCACATCACTGGCTGTCGTAACCACCCACGCAAATAGCCTACCATAGCGGACCCGGGTATCTATTGGAAGCGTACTGCTGTATGTGTACTTTATTGTACACGGGCGTCCGAGCCAATCATTGCAATCAAATGCAACGTACAGCGCCGCGCCTGTATCATTCAAACTTCGTGTATCCTCCCTCGCACCGTCTGGCAACTCATCCGCCCGCCAGCGCCAGCGTAACCGGGGAAAAGACTCTATATTCCAGACGAGCTCATCCGCCCTTGATAACGCGACCTGTACGGACTCCCCCTCTGTGTACGCCCGCAATACGTTTCCGTCATCCTCCGCAACCACATCAACGAAATCATTGGGCTTCGCGTGGTCCAGAGGCAATTGACGCATACTTCTCATGTTCTTGTCTGGCATTCGCCACAGACGAGGCAAACTGTTGACTTCGTACCGCTCAAAGTCTTCAATGACCAATAATTCCTGCGAAAACGCATTGCCTATCCCCAGATTCGTCAAAATGATCAGCAACAGCAATGGCGTAACCCGCATTGATTTTCTCTACGACTTGATCTCTATTGACGCCTCCGCTGCTGCTTTGGTTACAGGTTCCTGGTCTTCCTCCTGTGGCAAGCGTACTGAGAGTATCGCAAAGAAGAGCAGGTTTATCAAGCGATTAACCAATGCTACGGCGCCGAACAATGCAGCGATATGCGCCTCCGATACGGTCATCGCCCCCGCGATACTCACCGCCAAACCCATGATCAGCAGGTCCTGGTTCGGAATGAACGGGATGCGCGTTACAATAACTGAAAGAGCCGCGTAAGTAAACCAAGTCTGCAGAGACACTTCCGGCATTGCCAGGTGCCACATGCTGATTTCCAATACCTGTCGTGCGAGAACACGTGTGATATGAAGCCCGAAAACTATGCGTGTTGCTCGCCAGGGCATCGAAAAGAATCGCCGCCTTGCAAATATGATAAAAAGCAGAATGATCGTGAATACTCCCGCTCCCACTAAAGCGAAGGCCTGTCTTTCTCCTATCAGATCCTGAATATTGATCCGCCCCTCCAGTACAAAGAATGCTAGAAGTAGTGCTGCCATCAGAGTGGAGGCCGCCGCGGATATTATATTCATGTCCCGCACGGACTCCATCAGTGCCCGACGAGGCAGATCAACCTGTTTTTGCGCCCAAGCAAAAAGATATACCTCACCCGAGTAGCCGAGCACATCTTTATTCAATATTCGCTTCTTTATAAAAGCCTTAATGCCCGCCCCCAGACGAAAATCCCACACAGTTCTGTAGGCCAGTATCTGTATTGTGGGTAAAAGAAAGTACAGCGCGACCAAAAGAGCGTAAAAAGCCGGGTTTTTCGGTAGCCCCTGAAGCACTTGCCGGAACTCCACGTTCCGCAGTTCCCAAATCAGAAACACGATGATCCCGATTGTAAAGACCGTCCGAACAACGCGCAGGATGCGCCTGCCGTGCGGCGTATCTCCCAAATGCACTAGCCGCTCGCGTATTTTCATTGGGGAATAGTGTACCTAACTGGTGTAGAATAAAGGGTTAAGTACATCTACGTATTTCTTTGCCCCAAGACCGTGCAGAAATTCTCTGATTCGCAATAATACCTGCTCGTGTTGTATCTTCAAGAGTTGTACTGAACTCTTTGTTTAACTTTTCGCGATGAGTCATACCGACCAGGAAGTGTCCCACACTTTTGATTCGCTAAATATTGGCGACAGCTACGAGATTCATCGTTTCGTCAGCGAGCATGACGTATTGACTTTCGCTGAAATCACCGGCGACGATAATCCCCTTCATGTCGATGCGGCATACGCGGAAGGAACCCGTTTTGGTTATCGTATCGTGCATGGTGTATTCCTCCTGGGGCTGATCTCCAAGGTCCTAGGACGGGATTTCCCGGGTCCGGGGAGTGTAGCAGTATCCATCTCGTGTCGTTTTCTTCGACCTGTGCGGGTCAATTCAGAAGTGCGGGTTCTGGTCAAGGTTAGAGAAAAATTCGAAAATAGGCGATACGTAAAGGCAGAGACCTATGTCTACAACGACGACAACAAGATTTCTGTGAAGGGTGAAGCCACCATCATACCTCCGGCGGACTCAGACTGACCTCACCGCAATGTACATGGATGCATTGATTGGGATTTCCCCACTGCTTCACATGCATCCGCAGCCGTTCTGCATCTGCTGCTGTAAGTAGACTCTGGCCAGTAGCGTCATCTTTCAACCAGTCCAGGATCACATCAGTTCTTTTCGGATCCAGCGAATCGAACACATCATCCAGCAGCAACAGCGGCTTTTCTTCCATCCGGGAATCCAGGTAGTAATACTGGGCCAGTTTCAACGCGATTGCAAACGAACGGTGCTGGCCAGTTGAAGCAAAGCGCCGGACTTCCCGGCCATCCAGTTTGAAGACCAGCTCATCCCGGTGTGGACCCACCGTAGATCTACCCTGTTCCCTGTCACGCTCGGTCACTCGTTCAAGTGCTTCCTTTAGTGCCTCTTCCGCCTCTGCAGGGGAAGCGTAACTTGTTTCGGGAATCGATCCCTGGTACACGATCATAGGTTCTTCAATCGCTTCACTTAACCGCTTCCATGCCCGCTTGAGTTCCTGACTAAACTTCTCGAGGAATGCCGCCCGCAATGCTATGATGCGCCCACCAATACGGGCCAGAATTGCATTTAGAGGCTCAATCATGCCGTTATCTATTTGGCGACCGCGTTTATCGGCCAAGTAACCGTTTCGCTGTCGAAGCGCTCGCCGATAATTGATAAGATCCTCCAGATGGGCCGGCCGTGCCTGACTGAGCATATTATTGAGAAATTTTCGGCGTCCTTCCGGTCCTCCGAGGGTTAGGCTCTGATCGCAGGGAGCAAATATGACCACCGGGACCAACCCAACAATGTCAGCCAGACGCTCGAGAGGAGCACCGTTCACGAACACCCGCTTGCCCTCTCGGACGGCAAAGGCTATTCGTATAGTAACCTCGCGCCGCAGCGTTCCCGTAAACTCCCCCTCAATCTCAAAATACTTTTCGCCGCGACGAAGCACATATCGATCCACTCCGGTCAGAAAGCTTTTCGATAAACAGAGATAATGGACTGCTTCAAGAATGTTGGTCTTACCTGCACCATTTGGGCCATACAATAAGTTTATACCGGGCGTCAGCGCTAACGTCGTGTCAGCATGCGCCCGCACGCTTCGCAATCGGAGTGAGCGCAGGATCATAAACAAGGTATTCACAGCCTGTCGTCCTTACGCAATTTTCGTGTATTCGTTCGCCAACTGGTCACTTTACCTCGAAAAGCGTATACCAACCTCTCCATTACTGCCATGCCTATTCCACCACCCCTTTTTGACGAGCTTCAAAGCTTGGTGACGGAGCAGCGTAATCCGCGGTCGATGAATATCGACAAAGCTTCCGTCGAGGAAATTCTTACCATTATCAACACAGAAGACCGTAGCGTTCCCCACGCTGTCGCGCAGGAGCTACCTTACATTACAAAGGCGGTGAAGATTGTCACTGCCGCACTTGAGAGCGGTGGGCGCCTGTTTTATGTAGGCGCGGGAACCAGCGGACGCCTCGGCATCCTGGATGCTTCAGAATGTCCACCTACATTCGGAACCTCCCCAGAAACAATTCAAGGCATTATCGCTGGTGGAAAAGAGGCTGTTTTTCGTGCGCAGGAGGGAGCAGAAGATATTGCCTCGCATGGTGCGGATGCACTGCGCGCGGCCGGAGTGCGTCCTCAGGATGTGGTTTGCGGTATTGCCGCAAGCCGACGTACACCATTTGTCGTAGGAGCCGTAGCTGAAGCTCGTCAGATCGGATGCAAGACCTTGTTCATTACCTGCAACCCCCGTTCCACATTCGATATAGAGGTTGATGTGGCTATTTGTGTAGTAGTGGGGCCGGAAGTGATTATGGGTTCAACCCGCATGAAAAGTGGAACTGCTCAAAAACTCGTTCTCAACATGATCACTACCGCTTCAATGATCCGTTTGGGAAAAGTGTATCAGAACATGATGGTCGACCTCCAGATGACGGCGGAAAAGCTGACGCAAAGGTCTCGTCGAACAGTCATGACAGTAACCGGCCTCAACTATGACGAAGCAACTGAAGCACTTGCTGCCGCAAATGGGCATGTAAAAACTGCGCTGGTAATGATTCTTGGCAACGTTACAAGACAAGAGGCCCTAACGCGACTGGAGACGTCCGGCGGGTTTGTGCGTGAGGCCCTGGAGGCCAATGAGTAATATCATCCGTCCATAACCAATGGCCCACCACGACGGCCATTCTCCGTTTTTGGTAGAAGAACTGAATAATTCATATAACGTACATATGTATATAATCCTTCAAGAGAACCCACATCGGGAAAAAGGGGCACCAGATTGGCTCTACACTCCCTGAAGCAATCACCCAAAACACGAACTTCATATCAATCAATTCAATTTCTGGTTTGACTGAACAGCCGCTACAAAAACTGTACTCACGTATTGCCCGGATTCCAGTTTTTGGAGACTTCCGCGCGTGGTGTGTAACAAGTCGGGAAACACAGAAATGTCTGATTCAGGGAGCGTCCGGCTCATTACCTTCGTTTCTGATCCGACATGCGTGGACCGCTGGCCGCCCAGTTGTATGCCTTCTGCCTGATATGGAAGATGCCCGCATGCTGCATGGTGACCTAACGGAACTGGGCTTGCCGAGTCTGCTATACCCATCCTTCGGGCATGCGCCCTACGATAGAGAACAAGTTGAGGACACTGCTCCCACAGTACGGCGCCTTGACGTGCTCCAGCAGCTTGTCACCTCTGACCGTACACTGGTGACTACCGGTTTCCAGGCCGTCTTTGAATGCATGCCCGCACCGGAAAAGACGGCCGATGAGTCTCTCACCATCCACACAGACGCGCATCTGCCACCTGAAAAACTCGTTGACCAGCTTATTGGTAAAGGCTTTGTTCTGGTCCCTTTTGTGCGGGAAGCTGGCGAAATCGCATGGAGAGGCGGCATTGTTGATGTCTTCCCTTTTTCCGGTGGCCTTCCATTGCGACTTGATTTCTTCGGCAATGAAGTCGAATCAATCCGTGAATTTGACGCGATAAGTCAGCGCTCCATCAGTCGACTGGAGATCGCGCGAATCGTTCCCCGTCCCACCGATGTGTCCTCCGATATCACCTGGGTTTCGTTACTGGAGCGTTTGGGTGAGGACTCGCTTCTTGTACTTTTTGACACGCCTCGTCTGGAAGAAATGGCGGAATCGTTATGGACAGATACACAGGAACGATATACACTCGCATCCATTTCTGATCCTGACTGTCCCGTTCCAGAGACGCGCTACCTGACTCCTAAGGCCTTTCGTGAAATCTGCAAGTCTAGCACCCGTATTTGTTTTGATTCCTTCGGGCCGGCAGAGACTACCTTTCAGGTCAATGGTCGTGCTCAACCGTCTTTTGGCGGACATATGAAAACCGTTCGTGCCGATCTGGTGAATTCCGGTCGGAAACACACCTATGTTATCTGTGACAGTACCGCGCAGCAGGAGCGCTTGCAATCCCTTCTTGAGGAAGTGCAGGACACTGGTAGAGTAACGCTTCTGGTGGCCTCGCTGCACCGTGGATTCTTACTGCCGGAGATCGGCCTTGCCATCTACACAGACCATGAATTATTTGGCCGCTACTTCCGGCCGCGCGCCCGCAAGGTTTCGCGCACCGGTGGGATTCGCCTCCAGGAACTTCAAGATTTCAAGCCTGGTGACATAGTCGTACACCGGGAGTATGGTATTGGCAAGTTCACTGGGTTCAGAACCATCACGGTCAAAGGGCGAAAGCAGGAAGCCGTTCGACTCATTTACGCGCGTGACGATGTGGTTTATGTAAATGTTAACGCGCTGCACAAACTGAGCAAATATGCCGGCAAAGACGGTCAGGTCCCGTCGCTAACCCGATTGGGCACTGGTCAGTGGGAGCGTGCCAAGAGTCGGACAAAAAAACGGATCAAGGATATTGCTCGGGATCTTATCCGGTTGTATGCACGCCGTAAATCCGCCCAGGGGCACGCCTTTGCGGGGGATTCGGTGTGGCAGCGCGAGTTGGAGGCTTCCTTTCCCTGGCAGGATACACCGGATCAACACGAGACTGCCGAAGCAGTTAAGCGTGACATGGAGGCCGCGGCTCCCATGGACCGACTGGTTTGCGGTGATGTAGGCTTCGGAAAAACGGAGATCGCCGTCCGTGCAGCATTCAAGGCCGTGCAGGATGGAAAGCAGGTCGCCATCCTGGTACCGACCACCGTACTGGCACAGCAGCATTTCCTCACCTTTCGTAAGCGATTGGCCTTGTTCCCCGTACGGGTAGAGGTACTTTCCCGGCGGATCTCTGGTGCAGCAGCCCGTAAACTACTCGCAGATGTTAAACTTGGGAAGGTGGATATCCTTGTTGGTACACACCGGCTGGTCTCCAAAGATGTTGCTTTTCAGGATCTAGGACTCCTGATTGTGGATGAGGAGCAGCGATTCGGAGTGAGAATCAAGGAAAAACTGCGCGAAATGCGGGTGAATGTGGACACACTGACCCTAACCGCGACGCCTATTCCTCGCACATTGCAGTTTTCGCTGATTGGCGCACGCGACCTTTCAATCATGGGCACCGCACCTCCCAACCGGCAGCCCATTCACACAGAAATCCACTCCTCGAACTGGTCTCTTGTGCGCGATGCAATCCTTTACGAAGTAAACCGAGGCGGTCAGGCTTTCTTTGTCCATAACCGTGTACGCTCCCTAGGCGAAGTGCTATCCAGATTGCAAGCCCTTCTGCCTGGTGTTCGACTTGCCTCCGGACATGGTCAAATGCCGGCAGCCGATCTTGAGCGAACCATGACGGGATTTGTTAACCACAAGTTCGATGTACTAGTCTGCACATCAATCATAGAGAACGGATTGGATATCTCAAATGCAAACACAATCATTATTGATCGCGCCCAAATGTTCGGTCTCGCCGAGATCCACCAACTTCGCGGCCGTGTCGGTCGAAGTGATCGGAAGGCCTACTGCTATTTACTGGTGCCCACTATTCATGATCTGAGCCGGGATGCGCGGCAGCGCCTGCAGGCGATTGAGCAGTTCAGTGACCTTGGGAGTGGGTTTCATCTTGCCATGAGAGATCTGGATATTCGGGGGGCGGGCAATATCCTCGGCGGAGAACAGAGCGGTTTCATTGCGGATCTGGGGCTTAACACTTACTACCGAATGCTTGAAGAAGCGGTTCAAGAGCTTCGTACTGAAGACTTTCCTGAATTATTCGAGGACATTGATACACCACCGACGGGGGATACCATTGTTGACCTTGAAGTCCGTGCTTCTCTCCCCAAAGCATACGTCGAGAGCGACCTGGAGCGGCTGGCCCTGTATCGACGAATTGGTGAGGCAACTGATCAGGATTCGCTTTCTGCTCTGAAAGATGAACTCCGTGACCGGTTTGGCCCACTTCCCAAGCCAGCCAAACAGTTGATTCTTGGAGCTCGCATGCGCCTGATGGGAGAGCAACTCCGACTCCCCCGGATTGCGTTCCGTAATCAACGCCTCTTCCTACAGCTCCCTGACAGTAACGCTGACCAAAGGTTTTACACAAAAATATTTGAACCGCTGTTACGGGAGCTGGACGCACTTAGCCAGCCACATGTCCTCAAAGAGTCGAAAACCGGAAAAATGCGAGCTATCGTGCAACAGGTTCCTTCCGTTACGTCTGCCCACGCAATCCTTTGTCGTCTGGCGAGCGCAGTTGTCTCACCTGAACCACTACCCGCGTTGTCTCAGGAACCGGCTTGATTTTAACCTGAACGTTCGAATTGGCCTTTCTCAACGCCACTAGTTCATCATTCAGGTCTCCGCCTTTCAGGCAATAGAGTGCTCCACGAACATTCCTGTCCTGGATTGCCGCACGTTCATGCCAGCCCCATAGTGTACATAGCGGGGCGGTCGCACGCGATACACTATTATTGATCCTGTGTACAAACGACTCCGCACGACCATGCCAAGGTTGCAGATTGGGCAAATCCAGCTGTCGCTTGAACGAATTAATGGCAAATATCTTCTTCTGAACCGCATCAACTGCATATACGGTAACCTCCGGGAACGCGATTGCAAGAGGGATCGCAGGTAATCCGCCACCTGTGCCCCAGTCTACAAGTGAGGACCCCTTCTCGAATCGGTACGCCGCAAGTGCCAGACACTCCTGGATATGCCGCATGAATCCACGATCCGTCGTACGCCTTGACACCAGGTTCAGACGCCCGTTATACTGCTGCAGCAGTTTGGCAAATGCAGAGAGTTTTTCACGCTGTTGTGTCTGGAGCCTCAAGTGCAATTGTTTCACGTGAAACATTTCTGTGCCCATACCCTCCGGTCATGTTTTCTGTCGGATCATGAGGGTGCATACGATCTCAGCAAAACCATCAACACCGCTATGTCGGCCGGACTTACTCCGCTGATCCGTGAAGCCTGTCCTAGCGTTTCCGGCTGTATTTTGCTCAACTTTTCCCGGGCTTCCATAGTGATATTATTGACCGTCGCAAAATCGAACCCGGCGGGTATTTCCCGGCTTTCCATACTGGCCATCCTTCTTGCTTCTTCTTCCTGCCGTTCTACATAACCGGCATACTTCACCGAAGTCTCTACAAGTTGTTCCACCGGCTCCATCCCAGGTGCCGGGATAACAATTTGATCGGCAACGCCCGCTGCCCGCAAGAGCTCGCGAAAATTGACCTCCGGGCGGCGTACAAGCCGGATTGCTTTCGTCGGTTCATTGATGGGGGTCGTTCCAACCTGTCCCAAATACGAATTAACGCTTTCAGGAAGGAATGTGTGGTCGGATAACCTGTCTATGGTGAGCCGTACGGCATCGCGGCGGGCCTGCATCCGGTTAGAGCGCGCTTCTGACACCAATCCCAGACGCTGTGCAAGTGGCGTAAGCCGCTCATCCGCGTTGTCCTGGCGAAGTAACATACGATGCTCGGCCCTCGAGGTGAACATTCGGTACGGCTCGTCTGTCCCCTTGGCAATCAGATCGTCAATCAGAACGCCAATGTAAGCCTCAGAACGCCGAAGAATCACCGGAGTAGCTCCTTCAAGTGTACGAACCGCATTAATGCCTGCAATTAGCCCCTGGGCGGCTGCCTCCTCGTATCCCGTAGTTCCATTTATCTGTCCGGCGAAGAACAGCCCCCTTACGTTTTTTGTTTCCAGCGAATAACGAAGCTGATGAGGAGGGAAATAATCATACTCAATCGCGTAGCCCGGACGTAACATATGAACCTTCTCCAGCCCCGGTGTTAATCGGAGCGCCTCTTCTTGTACATCTTCCGGCAAGCTCGTTGAGAAACCATTTACATACACCTCGGTGGTTCGACGACCCTCAGGCTCCAGGAATAACTGATGGCGTTCCCGGGAAGCAAACCGATCAATTTTATCCTCTATAGAGGGACAGTACCTCGGACCAGTGCCTCCAATTCGTCCGTTAAACATCGGGCTGCGCTCAAACCCCGTTCGCAGTACCGCATGCACCTGCGGGTTGGTCCAAGTCAAGTGGCAGCTCATCTGATCGTCTGTCAGTGCATCGGTCATAAACGAGAAGGGCATGGGCTGCTCATCTCCAGGCTGCTCCGTAACCGCCGTATAGTCGATCGTGCGACCATCAACGCGAGGCGGGGTACCGGTTTTTAGCCGACCACTTTCAAACCCCAGCTTCTGCAACTGCCCGGTCAATCCCGTACTCTGACGTTCCCCCATTCTTCCGCCCCCGAACTGACGCTCTCCCACATGGATCAGCCCGTTCATGAACGTGCCGTTCGTAAGAATGACCGCACCTGCATGAAAAACCCGACCGAGGCGGGTCTGCACGCCACGAATCCGCCCTTCCACGACCTCCAAGGCCGTAACCATATCTGCACGCATATAAAGTCCAGGAATCTCTTCCAGGGCTTCCCGGACAAATGCAGCATACTCTATTCGATCTGATTGGGCACGTGGACCCCACACCGCCGGCCCCTTGCGACGATTGAGCATTCTGAACTGGATACCTGCTGCATCGGCAGCAAGCCCCATTATACCGCCACATGCATCAATCTCCCGTACAATATGACCTTTACCAATGCCTCCAATAGCGGGATTACAGGACATCCTCCCGATCGCTTCAAGACTCATCGTGATCAGGAGTGTGCGAGCGCCCATGCGGGCGGCGGCGGCAGCAGCTTCCGTCCCGGCATGACCACCGCCAACAACAATCACGTCAAACGTAGAAAACATCGTTCTCCTATTTACCAATACAAAACCTTGAAAAAATCGCCCCAAGTACGGTTTCGTTTGTAATCACTCCGGTTATCATTCCGAGCTCGCGCGCAGCGGCATGCAAATCTAGCGCAAAGATGTCCGGCGACTTCTGGGCATCCAGCGCAGCTTCAGCCCGCAGCAATGCTTCGTGTGCCTGCCTTAAATGATTTTTATGCCTTGCATTCATGACTGTTCTGGATACATCCGGATTCCCGAATATCTCGGCAGCTCGCTCAACCAGCTCACGCACAAGAGGAATGACAGCATTGGGTCCCCCCTTGGCACTCAGGAGTAATCCCTTTCCTGTATGCTGCTGTACGAGATCTGTTTTGTTGCCTACTAGAATCGTCGCTTTCTCTTCTGTCTCTTTCAACGCATCAACGTCCTCTTCCGTTAACCCATAGACCAGATCATACACGTACACTACAATATCCGCCTTAGCTATCATATCGTGTGCCCGCCGTACGCCCTCCTGCTCTATAACGTCCGTGCTTTGCCGCAATCCTGCGGTGTCTGTGAAGCGAAACCGCAATCCCTCAAACTCAGCATCAGCTTCCAAAACATCTCTGGTTGTACCCGGCTGCTCGCTGATAATTGCCCGATCCCTACCGGACAAACTGTTAAGGAGTGTTGATTTACCTGCATTAGGCCGGCCGGCAATCACCACACGAATGCCTTCGCGCACCACGGTTCCCAATCGGACTGAGCGAAGTAGTTCGTCTGTTTGGTCCAATGCATGTTTGACCAGCTTTCTGAGTTCGGCCCGATCAACAAATTCCACGTCTTCGTCGGTGAAGTCAATCTCCAGCTCAGCTAGCGCACACAGTTCAAGGATTGCTGTGCGCAGCTTTTCGAGCTGTTCTGAGTAATGCCCCTCATATGCCGCAAGCGAAGTCCGATGTGCACGCTCGCTGGTTGAATGAATCAGATCTGCTATCGCTTCCGCCTGTGCGAGATCTATTTTCCCAGACAGGAACGCGCGCTGTGTGAATTCACCTGGACGGGCCAAACGCGCTCCGTTCTCAATCATACTTTGCAGTACAAGTGCAGCCACATAATCTCCTCCATGACACGTGACCTCAACCACATCTTCTCCTGTAGACGTACGAGGCGCCAGAAATACCGTAGCCACCACCTGGTCTATCCGGTCTCCCTCCGGACTTACCCACATACCAACATTTGCCGTGTGGGACTCGACCGCCGTTAAGTCCCGCCCAGTGAAGCATTTCGATGCTATCTGACAAGCCTTGGGGCCGGAAACACGAACAATTGTTAGCGCCGCAAGACCCGGTGCGGTCGCAATCGCCGCAATCGTATCCTGGGCGAACATTTTGAATTACCTGCGACCTTTCTTTCCCCGTCGTTTTCCTGTAGCTATCCCGCTCACCGCCTTGCGCTTCGCCGGCTTTTTGACGGCACTCTTCTTTGAATCGGGGTTATTCTTTACTGATTTATTGATAAACTGCTGCTGCACCGCAGAAAAAACATTGTAACAGAAGTAGTACAAACTTAATCCCGACGGCAATCTGTTGAATATAACGAAGATTATACCCGGCATTACGTACATGAAAATCTTCGCCTGCGGTCCAGAAGCAGGCGTGGCCTGCAGACGCATCTGTACAATCATAGACAGCCCCATGAGGACCGTGAAGCCTGCAACAAAGTCTCCATAGAATGGAATAGTGAACGGAAGATTCAGAATTGCATCCGGAGCCGAGAGATCGGCTGCCCACAAAAACCCCTCCTGCCTGATTTCAATTGATTGTTGCAGAAACTGCCAAAGAGCAATAATAATCGGGTATTGCAACAGCATAGGCAAACATGCACCAAGCGGGTTCGTCCCGGATTCACGATACATTTTGATCGTCGCCTGCTGCTGTTTTTCTGGATTGTCCGCATACTTCTCTTTTATCTCCTGCATCTTTGGCTGCAATTCGCGCATTTTCGCCATGCTCTTGTAGGAACTGAGCGTCAGCGGTAGCAATACCACTTTGATTAACAGACAAAAGAGAATGATTACCAAGCCATAATTGGGGATTAGGCTGCTCAGAAAGGAGAATGCGGGAATAAATACGGCCACAGCAAGCGGGCGTGTCATCCACTCGAACCCGTCCCAGCCGTAGTCTACTATACCGTATGCGCCGTCGTAGCGCTTGATCTTGCCGTACTCGAGCGGACCCAGATACAATTGAAAAGTATCGGGAGTATCCGCGGGAGGTCCCATGAACAGAGCAGCTTCGAAATTGACTGCAACTGCCGGATCTTCTGTATCTCCGATGCGCTCGCCCTCAAGAACAGCCTCGAGAGCCGGTCTGTCTGTCACCATCACCGCACCAAAATACTTGTTCTTGACCCCAACCCAGGACACATTGCCCCGTAAAACTCGCTCGGCCCATTCGTCTCTGTGCAGCGTGATCCCTTCTACATCGTTGCCGCTTCGTGCATATGCGCCGACCTTGGCTATTTCTTCTCTTCGGTTGTGGGCATCTTCGCTAAACGGAATACCACCATACCATACGAGCTCATACCCCTCTGACGTCTGAAAACCTGCGGGATTAATGTGGGTCACTTCCAGCTCAACCTCATAATCACCTGGCTTAAATGTATAGGCGAATTGCAGTCTGCCACTACCAATGGCAGCTTCAAATACCACTGTGGCCGGAGCCGTCGTAGCATCAATCACATCCATTGAGTCACGCTGCACGAAGAGCAGATCCCGCGTGAAAATGTTTCGCGATCCAGTAGACTGAAACTCAACCCCGAGGGCGCCACGACTCGTACTGTCAACCATTTGAACCTGTCTCACCTGATCAAACTGCAGAAACTCTTTCAGCTCAAAGCCTGTGAGGGTTGCCCCCAGGTCCGAAAGTCGTGCGGTATACAGGTCCGTGTCCACCACAATTTCACGAGCGGTGTGTACCGGTACGGACTCCGGCAGCTGCACGGGCACAGGGGCCTGTTCCGGAGTGTCTGCCACGGTAGTTGAATCGGACGAATCTGACGCAACCTGCTCCTCTTCAACCACAGGCTCCTGGGTCTGCGGTGGGGTTGGGGGCATCGTGATCATCCACACAGCCATAATAGCCGTTATCAGGATGACAGCAATAATCGTATTACGGTCCACTCGTTACCCCTTCTTGGTATTTATTTAGTCTATTGCTCAGGCTGCGCATTGCCTGCACGATATCTTTCGACAGTTTTTCGACATGTTTGGGGCTGCGCACAAGAATCATTAGTATTAACGACTCCGCCGAAGGAAAATTTTTGGGGCTTATCAGGTATTGATGCGTTCGCCAGGCTTCGCGCATGCATCTTCTCAACCGATTACGCTGAACAGCATTCGTGCATCGGCCGGGCGCAAATCCAACCTGTACCGGCGCGTCTGTCCCTGTTGCGGACCTAGGAACAAAACGGTACAGTATCCGGATATTTGCTGTTACTACAGATTCTACCTCCGGGTTTGACCGGTCAAAAAGCGATCTGATCAGCCGACGACGCTTTAAGCGCATCGAACGCGGAAACCGCTGCACAGGCGCCGCTCCCATAAATTATTTACCAACATAACGATCGCTAACCGAAAGGCTTTTGCGTCCCTTTCGGCGGCGTCTCGCCAACACGTTGCGGCCGTCCTTGTCTGCCATTCTAGAGCGAAATCCGTGCTTATTGCGACGCTTTCGCCGACTTGGCTGGTAGGTGCGTTTCATGAAGCGCTACTATGATTATTAGTGTAACGTGATGTCGTGCATTTCGCTTCAGCTGAAGCCTCTCAGTATAGGGTTTTTTGCTATACTGGCTGCCCGATGTTATCTTTAACGTCCTAAGTGTGCTTTTGCTTCTTTTCCTTGCGGGAATAGCTCAATCGGTAGAGCGTCAGCTTCCCAAGCTGAAGGTCGCGGGTTCGATTCCCGTTTCCCGCTCCGCCGGGCGGTTAGCTCAGTTGGTTTAGAGCGCCTGCCTTACAAGCAGGAGGCCGGGGGTTCAAATCCCTCACCGCCCACACCTTTACCCATCGCACCGCTCCGTGTTCTATGTACCGTCAGGACGGGAGCCATACTTTGCCCGAGAGATCCACCACGAACCCGGTATCTGTGTAGGTTTTGCACAGAATTCTCTCGAGAACTTGACTGTCTTGCCTGTTCAGATATTCGCTGCCCACTTTTTCAGGCGTAACGAAAGTACGATGACGGACGATACGAATAGGCGCCCCCTTCACTAGACCTCCCTTCAGTGAGGTATCAAGAAACTGGCTTAGTGCCATTTGAGTCCTTTAAGATCATCATAGACTACCCGAGGACTATTATTACGCGAATGCCACTCACCGTATCGATCAAGTCGATTAAAGAGGACCCAAAATGAGAGTAACGAGATTGACCGACTCAATCTGAAGTATAATGCTGATAATTCACAATAAACATATATGTAAGTTACATATTAGACGGCGCACAGTATAGGTCTGTTGGCATTTCTTCACTCGGTGCTGGGGTACGAGTTTGGGTATCAAGAAGCTTTTGCTCCGAAATAGTAAATCCTGGTAGCGTAGTAGCAGGGGGACGCTTGTAATCGGCCGTCTACCTGTCCTTGGTCCGTCGAAAAATCAAACCTCACTCCAGTAATGGCCTTCACACCAACACGAAGGATCGCATAACCATCAGAAATGAGACGGATGGCTAATCACTGATATTGTTGAATTGGTGGGATAAAACGGTAGCGTAGGACTACAGGATTGCCTAAGTCACTATCGGGAAGCAATTCAGGATCTCCTCGGCTGTAGACATAGCCAGATCGTGTTGCTATTGGTAAAATTGTAGAGATCGTGCTACGGTTAGCAAACTGTCCGGTGTTGCTTGCAATGCTAACACCTAAGCGCATGTGAGGGCCTTCCGACTCTTCCGGTTGCCATTGATCGTCTATGTTTGCGTACACCAACATGCGTGTGTTACCATCCAGAGCAAAAACTCCAATTGTCGAAATGTAGTCGTTCGATTCCCTTCTTTTCACCTCCAGAGACATCTCTGTGGACAGATCCCTTGGACGTTTCTCATAAAACTCAGGGCGCTGTTTTGATATATTTTCGTTGGGTTGTGCAGGTATGGCATCCATGCTGCCTAGGTATGTGTAGAATGGTCCGTCATTGAAGCAGTCAATGTTGCGTCCCCCGAGCCCAACACGCCCCATATTAAGCACGGGGAATTCAGGCAATTCCACAGGAATTTCGTGAAGTTTGCGAAGCTCGGGAGAGTACACAATTATGGCATTTTGATCTGAGGTCCTGGCCATCATTGACGGAATGCCCAAAAAGAAAATGGATTCGGTACTCGTGCAAAATCCCAGAGAGGGTTCTGGCAGCCTCCGGGTGGCCCCGATACAGCGACCATCTTTGCCGAATACTGCAGCGGCCCCTCCGAAGGACATCACAACTACGTGATCTTCGCCCAAAAAACGCGAACTAAAAGGTTGGAAATTTTCTAAATCAGGTAAACACTCTGGCACAGAATAGGCTCTAACAAATTCTCCAGAGGACGAGAACAGATTAACACTGCGCCCTATACCGTCTGAGACCAGAAGGCTTCCCGCTTGATTGACATCCAAGAACGAAATCCAACCAATCATGATGGACGAGTCCAAGCGGATGGTATCCGCAGGAGCGAACAATTCATTAAAAGACACCACCGGAGAGTCCGAGATCCTGCTCTGCTGTGGAGACGTTGTACATCCAACCGGTAGCACAACAAGTAGTAGCAGCCTAGTCCACGACATATTTACCTATCAAGGAAAACAGTACAGGCCACTGAATCCACCAGGAGTCCCGGGAGTCACAACCACTATGGCCCATACTCCGAAGTCATTTGTCACGGGTATCACGGCAACTGACCACATAGCACCCCGGACCGCAACAAGGTGGCACACTATCCAAATGCGGTGTTGTTCGCCAACCCTATATTCCATTTTCACTCACTTGGTATACAATTAGGGTACTGCCCTTGCTACGATCCACAGCATAGGCTCGGTCCTTCCGAATAGTAATCAAATCTATGTCTGAGGGAAGCGTAATCTGGCCGTAGAGTTGGCTTTCTTTGTCAAGGATTAGCCACTGAGAGGTGGTGTCTGTTAGTGATGGCGAAATTGTTTTTATCCAGGTGCGCTCCAGATCGTCTACGACAAATGTCTCAATGGCTGGCTTGTTTGCCGGTAGATCTGCCGATAGAACTGCCTTTTTATACCAATCACTACTGTCTTTCAGATAGTCCTCCACCTCTTGGCGCAACAACGGGTTAGGCGTCAGGGAATATGTGATTGCATCACTTAGTTCGCCGCTTGGAGAAATGACCTTGATGTCAATAGACTCCGTCCAGCCAGCATACATCCTACCTGCTAAATCCATGCGCAGAACTGGTTCACGCCCGAAAGGGTTTCTGATCGCGAATTGCTCTTCGCCTGCTGGGGAGACAATCCACTCGGCAGATGGAAGATGATGTATAGGTGGATGAATGACTTCTCCCTCCCAATCAACTCGCATGATATGCAAACGTCGGTCCGTCAAGTCCTCCCCAGGCGATACGGGCCTATCGTATGTTACTAGAAACCCCGTGTTGAGTACCCCTACCAGCCAATAGGGTAGGCCAACCGAATCTTGCGAAACGGTAAAACTATAGGCCAACTTCAGACCTTCCGGCTCAAATACGGATATTCGTTCCAATCGAGAATCAAAAGCATAAAGTGTGTCTGCAAAATCAGTATAGATTGACGCAAGTCGTTGGAACTCGCCAGGAGCACTGCCTTCTTGGCCAATAGTTTTCAGGAGATCTCCCTCTGCCGTGAAAACATAGATTTGTGGATATTGCTGTTCTCCAACAAAAATTCGGCCGGATCTGTCAGTACTAACGAGCTCCCCAATCCCACCGAACAACAGCGTGTCTCCGGCAAGTTCGTCACCCAGTCGAAAGAGTTCAGTCAACTCAATTCTGGCGGGTAAAGCATCGCCTGCTCCGTTGTTTTCACCCGTCGTACAGGCTGACACCAATGAAACTGCAATTATGCAAGGCAAGAGAAGCCTGGATGAGCATTCAGTCCAGAGGGGGCACATCTTTGTTTCCATGTGGGGCGTCGAGCTTAGTCATATTTCTGGGACTCCAGCAATTGTCTAGCGACAGTTAAAATTACGGTATGACGACAATTCGCCTTGCCGGCGCGTCATGGATCCGATAACCTGCCAACCTTAATTCCCACTTGACCGCGCTGAGAACATCCGTGCGGAAGAACTCCGGAGCATTACCTCCCGTGCCGTGACTCCCTTTTCGTGTCACGATTTCGCGCCTTCTTCTGCCGACCAGTTTGCATTCTCCTTTGATTCAGCTCATCAATAAGCATAGCCACAAGCTCTGGTTCCTCTTCTGTCAAGGCCTTTGCCATTGGAATGAATCGTGCCAGGCGCTCGCGTTCCAGCTTGGTCTTATTGCGGAATTGCTCCTCAAGAATAATCGCCACGCGCTGCGCAGTGCGCGAAACAACCTCTTCGGAACTTGGCAAATCCCTTTTTTCCATGTTGATATCAAATCGATGTGCAATGGCTTTTAGTCGAGCTTCTTCTTCCCATGTTGCAAGCGTAATAGCCACGCCAGCCTTTCCAGCACGAGCAGTTCTGCCCGTGCGGTGAATATATAATTGGGCCTCAAGCGGCACCTCAGCCTGAAACACATGACTCAGTTCCGAAATATCTATGCCCCTTGCCGCCACATCCGTGGCAACCAGAAGACGTATTTGACCTTCCCGCAACCGGCCCATAGCCTTTTCCCGCGCACGCTGACTGTAGTCTCCACTGATTGCAGTGGCATTAAAACCATAATTCTGGAGGAAGTCCGTAAGAAAAGAGACTTCGCGCCGCGTATTTGAAAAAATTATGGCTGAATCCGGATTCTCGAACTCAATCAGACCGGCCAGCGCGCGTGCGCGGTCCATTGAATTGTTGATCTTATAGTAACGGTGATCTATCGTCACTACGCCAATCCCATCGGCACTGAGTCCGAGAAACTGGGCATTCTTCAAAAACTCTCTCCCCAACAGACGTACTTTCGGGGGCATCGTTGCACTGAACATGCACGTATGCCGTTTACCCGGTAGATAAGACTTCAACGCCACCATAGCAGGATAGAAGCCCATAGACAACATCTCGTCAGCCTCGTCAAGAATAAACAGGCGCAGTTTATTCAATGTGAAGGTTCGGCGCTGCAAGTGGTCCAGAATACGCCCCGGCGTACCAATTACAACCTGACATCCTTCTGTGAGCCCTTTCGTCTGATGCTGATATCTCACGCCCCCGTAAACCAAGGTAGCCTTGAGTCTCCCTGGAAATGGATTCAATCGCTTGAACTCACTGTATATCTGTCCTGCGAGCTCTCTCGTTGGGGCAAGTACTAGTGCCTGTGCACTACGCACTGACGGGTCCAGTCTGTCAAACATGGGCAAGAGGAATGCCCCCGTCTTCCCGGATCCAGTCCGGGATTGTACGATCAGATCCTTTCCCTCAGCCATGTGCGGAATCGCACGCGCCTGCACTGGCATCAGGCCAGACCAATCGCTTTTCTCGAACGCAGCACGCGCCCACTGACCAAGCGAGTCAGCAGTTGACTCCTCAACCTCTGAATCCACTGTATCAAAGACACGCTCCGCAGCGGATTCCCTGCCGGCCTCCTGGGCCCGCGAGGTGAAATCTAGATGGGTGGTAAAAGGTTTTGTCACAAGCTACATGGCTAATCCGCCGTCAACAGTAAGAACCTGGCCAGTTATGTATGCGGCCCCTTTAGAGGCCAGAAATAATACCGGAGCTGCAATCTCCTCTGGCGCAGCCGTTCGACGAACGGGAATCGAACGAATCATGTTTTCTTTCATCTTCTCGTTGATCCCCTCCGTCATGTCTGTTTCCACATACCCCGGAGCAACCACATTCACGGTAACACCTCGTGCGCCAAGTTCCTTTGCCAGACTCTTTGAAATACCGATAATCCCCGCCTTGGACGCAGCATAGTTTGCCTGACCTGGATTTCCTGTCAGTCCCACGATTGATGAAATATTCACTATCCGCCCATAACGCTGGCGCATCATGACCCGATAAACCGCCTTGCTGTAATTATAAATGCTTTTGAGGTTTGCATTGATAACGACATCCCAGTCTGACTCACTCATACGCATAAGCAGATTGTCCCGGGTGATACCTGCATTGTTAACCAGAACATCCACACCTCCCCACGCCTTTACCATCTTTTTCACCACCTGCTCCGCTCCATCAAAGTCTGCAGCGTCACACTGGAAGGCTAGGCCCCCAGTGGTTTCTTCAAGCTCCTCAGCGACGGCTACACTGCTGCGGTAGGTGAAGGCAACCTGTGCACCCTCGACCGCAAACGCCTCAACAATACCGCGGCCTATTCCGCGGGTCCCGCCGGTTACGAGAACTCTGGTTTCTTTGAATTCCATGACTTGTTGCTGTGATCACTCGGCTATAAACGTGGCAACAGCTTTGGCCGTACCAATGAAAGTGACTTTTACCTTCCTCCCAAGCGTGCGTCGCACGAGACCAGTCAGAACACGCCCAGGGCCCACCTCCATAAAATGCATATCCTCCGGCATATTCTGAAGTGACTGAAACCACCTCACTGGACTGGTAAGCTGCTCAAGCATACGAGCTCGGATATGTTCCGGGTCCCGGGCAGGCTGCGCCGTCACATTAAGATATATCGGACACACCGGAGGCTTGAGGGTCACACTGGCCAACTCCTGGGCCAGCGCCTCCCGTGCTGCCGAAACCAATGGGGAATGAAATGCCCCACTCACAGGCAATTGTATCAGACTCCGCGCCCCTGCACTCTTCAATGCGCGCTCCGCCAGCTGCAATGCTTCCCTATCGCCGGAAATAACTACCTGCTCCGGTGCGTTGTAATTCGCACAAACTACGATACATTCGCGGAGACTGACCGTTTCACATATGGACTCCACTGCCTCGGCTGACAGACCAACAACAGCGGTCATGCCCGCAGGACGGCCCTGGCCTGCCATAGCCATAAGCTCGCCCCTGCGACGCACCAAACGCAGACCATCTTCAAATGAAAGCGCCCCGCATGCGTGCAATGCACTGTACTCTCCCACACTATGCCCCGCCACGAGATCCGGTGACAGCTTTAAGGCCGCCAGAATCGCTATGGAGTGTGTGTAGAGTGCCGGTTGACAGATGGCTGTATGTGTCAATTTCTCGTGCGCACGTGCTTCATCATCGTGACCGTTCCCAAAACAGAAATCCGTGAGCGAAAATCCTAGCACATCGTTCGCAGCCTCAAAAACGATCCTGGACTCGGGAATTGTTTCGAAGAGGTCCAAACCCATACCAACCGCCTGCGATCCCTGTCCGGGAAACAGTGTTGCGATTTTTTGCTCAGACATCAAGCTCCGCTTTTTCCGAGTTTTCTACACCATTAGTCGGGACAGGAGCGGCGTTGTAGGCCCAGCGTAGGTAGGTTGCACCCCAGGTAAAGCCACCACCGAAAGCAGCAATCACGATCCGGTCTCCTTTTCTGAGTTCATGCTCCCATTCATGAAGGCACAAGGGGATAGTTGCTGCTGTTGTATTGCCGTACTTTGAGATATTAAGCATCACACGGTCAAGCCCAAGACCCATGCGACGGGCTACTGCACCAATGATGCGCTGATTTGCCTGATGGGGGACCAAATACCGAACATCGTCGCCCGTGAGGTTGTTGCGCTTCATAATTTCTACAGCTACGTCCGCCATGCCTTTGACCGCGACCTTAAAGACCGCCTGTCCATCCTGATGGAGGTAGTGCATCTTCCGGTCCACGGTGTCGTGGGTGGTCGGATTAAGACTACCACCCCCCAACATACATAGCGTCTCCCAACCTCTACCATCTACATTCAGTTCGGAATCTATGAGACCATACCCTTCATTGTCAGCTTCCAGCAGCACACCCGCCGCACCATCACCAAAGAGTACACACGTCTTTCGATCCGTGTAGTCCGTGATACTGCTCATCTTGTCCGAACCTATCACCAATACCTTTGCTGCCCGACCACTCTCAATCAGTCCGGCCCCCGTATTAAGTGCAAAAAGAAAGCCGCTGCATGCGGCAGACAAGTCAAACCCCCAGGCTCCTGTCGCGCCGAGTTCAGCCTGAACCAGACAGGCTGTTGCCGGAAACGACATATCGGGAGTCACTGTAGCAACAATTATTGCATCAAGCTCTTCGGGGGCTATGCCCCGTTTCAGCAAAACCTCTCGTCCAGCACGGGCTGCCATGTAGGAGGTTCCTTTTCCCTTGCCCGTGAGTATGCGACGCTCCTCGATACCTGTCCTCGACCTGATCCATACGTCATTGGTATTGACCATTTGGCTCAGATCGTGGTTGGTCAGTCGGGTCTCTGGCACATAGTGCCCAACAGCCGTGATTGATGCACGTGTTATATGGCTCATGATCGGAGGAGCTTGTTCAGGGGATCAGGGCTTTCCGGACCGCATAGTTGAGATTGACTCTCGCGGCCTGCGCAGCCTTAAGCACACACTGCTCAACTGCGCCGGCGGTCGTGTCTCCGTGCAGTATAAACACTTCGCCCTCCACTCCCAACAATGGGCTCCCACCTCCATAATGCTCAGGATCAAAGCGACGTTTGAGTCCGGAAAAAACCTTTTTTAGCATGTCGACGACACCTGGATCCGGGTCTAGCCGTTGCAGGTCTTGCCATATCATTTCTGGAACTGCCGTTTTGATGCTCTCACTCAATTTGAGGACGATATTGCCGACAAATCCATCGCATACAATGACATCTGCTTTCTGGTGCAGAATATCCCGCCCCTCTATGTTACCGATAAAATTCAGATCTAAGGTATTAACCAATAGTTCGTGGGTGGTTCTCACCAACTCATTGCCTTTGGCGGGCTCTTCGCCCACACTCAATAGACCTATTCGCGGCCGGGCAATATCCATCATAGCCCCGGCATAAGCCGATCCCATTTTGGCAAACTGCAACAGATGTTGCGGTCGACTGTCCATATTCGACCCCACATCCAGAATGGTGCAAACGCCACTGGTAGTTGGGTATAGCGTAGGAATGGACGGCCGAAACACACCTGGCAGACGTCCCAGCACAAAAAGAGACGCAGCTCCAATGGCTCCGGTATTGCCTGCACTCAGGAACACATCAGAACGACTCTCCTTGTGGCTCATGAGCCCCAAGTGAATGGAGGAGCGTGTTTTCGTACGTACGGCTGAAACCGGGGAATCACCCATTCCGATGACCTCGGGAGCATTAACAATACTGACTTCGGGTGGGGCTCCCCAGAGGTCAAGGACCGGCCCAATCACATCTTCTGGGCCGTAGAGCTGCACCTGCAACTTACCCTCTGAGGCTGCAACGGCCCGCGTAACCCCCTCAACAATCACCGCGGGGGCACGATCCCCACCCATTGCGTCGACTGCTACACGAATGGCCATGTATCTTCAACCCAGTGTCGTGGACTGGCTCGTAACCGTCTATACGTCTTCTGCCGGTTCTATGATCTGGCGTCCGCGATAGACTCCGCAAGAACAAATACGGTGTCTCAACTTTACTGTCCTGCCACACTCGCACTCCACCATAGTGGGTTTATCAATACTCCCGTAGTATACCGCCCTGCGCTTGCGCTTGCGCGCTTTTGAGTTTTTTCTTCTGGGATTGGCCATGGTCTAATATTTGTTAGCTTGCTCCTCTCGCATCGCAAGTAAAGCTGACCAACGATGATCAGACTCCTCTGCGGGAGCACCAAAAACTGTTTGTATTTGCAATTCTTCCGCCTCCGGTGCAACCTTCCTGACGGGGATGGCCAGTATTAACGTATCTCGCGCTATACTGGTCAAATCCAACACCCGCTGCCGGGGCTCCAGTTCAATTTGCTCCATCGCAACATCCGCGTTCGGTTCCTGACCATACCTCAGGAGTAGCAACTCATGCGAATTACGGACGGGCTTTACGAACTCCTTCAGCGTTCGATCACATTCCAGAAGCGCATCCGACTGAACCCCAATGGTCACGCACAGGGTGTCGTCCGACTGCTTAACTTCCAGGTTCACCTGAATGTTGGAAAATATCTCTGGATCCAGGTCCAGGTCCGAAGCAACAAGTTCAAACTGTCCCCCTTGAGGTTCAGCTAAATCAACCTTCAACATGGTCTCGTTAAAAGACAGCAAAGGTAAACCTGATTATAGCCCTGCAGGTTTCCTCATGTCTGTACTTCGTGGCACAACCGACCTTGTTACGGGTGATTTTTGGGAATTATAAGCCAAGCTGCGATAAACATAAGAGATGAGTGGCGTGCCCGGTCTGGGGCTCCAAGATGGGCAGGAAGATCTGACGAACGCCTTTTTGATTCGCGTGGTATCACTATTCTTGAGGACCTTAAAGCCAATAGGAGTACAAAAGAGGATAGCCCGGTAAAAAACGTGAAATAGAAAGCAGGGTTGAATCGCTACCTTTACGGTATGTCTCTGACCTCTGCGCAGATTGCGCGTAGGCGTACGATCCCGGAAATGCGTGATCAAGAAGCCGCATCCACCCTTCGCTCCGCCCCGACCATATTTCTACATCGTGCTGGTTAATGTAATCGGGATATAGATCCCGTCCTCCAAAGAAATAGATGTAAAGTGCATTGGATCCTCGATATATTCTGTTGTTTATGGTTTCAGACTAACTGTTTACGTTGTGCGCGAACTAATTACACCTTGCTACGAGAGCAGCCAAGAACATCTTATCAATTATGTACCTATTGGCACTGTTAACTTTTTTTGCCGTATTGGAGTGGACCACATCTACCGCGCAAGTCACGCTACAGAAGCCAGGGACTGTACGGTATGCATAGATTGTGACGAAGACGAATCCGGCGTTCCCATGGCTTGTTGCATGGGATTAGAGACCAGTGGGGCGAAGGGTAGCGGGGTGTACACTCGTGATGGGGATTTTTTAACTGCGGTGGTTATAAGGGTTCTCGATAGTACGTATGCGGGGACCGCAACGGGTAATATCTCTTTCTTGACTAAACAATGCTTTCCACTTAAACCACGTTAGGTGCCAACGTCTTCTTGCTTTTTTGTGCATTGTTGCTTTTGCCATCGCGTGCCTAAACCTAATCCAACCTAATGATCATGTTCATGCTAAGGAAGAGACAGCGTGCTTGGTTTCAGTCCGTTGTAGCGCCTGTCCAAGTGAGGGTGAGGTGGAGTACTCAGGTGAGATTTGTGCGCCGCACATGGCTCTCGAGGGCGTTGTATGTGATGACGAGTATACGTTCTGTCCTATTTACTGTTAGTAAAACCATGGTTTACGATTGCATGCGAGTGCATGGGTTCGTGGCACTGGCGTGTTTATCGGCCAGTGTGCTAGGTTTGATAGGATGCTCTACGGAGGATGGAGAGTTGCAGGAAAATTCTCTTGTCGCTACCAGTTTCGTCGAAGCCGTAGAGGGGGATCGGTTTATGGAGCATGTCTGGGCCATGCATAAATCTGGGGATGTGCTGTATCTAAGTGGACAGGGTTATGGTCATATTTTTGCGTTGGATGATGAGTTAAGCGTCATCCGGACATTTGGCCGCAGTGGTGAGGGACCAGGAGAATTTACGGAAGCGGCGCATAGTTTGTATGCTAAAGGTAATAGGGTTTACGGTTTGCAAGCCGGAGCTGAGAGCGCCCACGTATTTTCGCTCGAGGGGGATTACGTAAGATCTTTTTCAGTCGATCCAAAATCGTTTGTCTTGGACCAGGGGATATCGGTAAATGATCAGGGTGATGTATACATTGCCAGCTCATTTCCGGTGGATCCTTATTCAATAACAAAATTTGACTCTTCGGGTACGGTCATCAAGACTTTTGGGGAGTTACTTACGACGTCTTACTCCGAGACGTTGAATCGTAGAGTGAGCGGGCGGCGCATCACGTTGATCAACAATAAATATTTACTGGCAGTGGGCTTATCTGTACCAGTTATTGAAAAATATTCGCTTGACGGTGAATTAATCCAATCTTCGGATTTATCTGACACGCCCTATTTTCAGGAACGGCTTGACTACGCAGAGGATTCTTACTCACAAGCAAACGGGGAGCGGGGAGGCATCGTGTCTGTTATTAGTTATATGGCCACACTCAACTCCAGGCTTTATCTAATACCAGTTGAGGGCCATGCTGAAGTTGGATTGCGTGTGAATAGACTTTTGGAGATAGACGTGGAATCGCTGAATATTTTGAACGCGTATACTTTGCTGGATCATCAGGAGGAGCCGCTGAGGTGGGTGGAGGCATTTGAATTTGTTTCGGAGGATGAACTGTTAGTTTTTCATTACACTGACGGCATGTTTTATCGATACGAAGACATAGATCTGATTCAGTAGTGATTATGAGCAGGGCACGAGATAAGCTACACATCCTGTTGTTATCAATATTCTTGTGTGTCTGCATTTTATTTATTGTTTTGGGTTGATTGGTGAGAGAAGTATTGACGCGGGGCAAGACAAAATGAGTGAAGTCGGGGTTAGACGAATGAATCTGATTGTGGAGTCGTTGGTAGGCAGGCCGGTTTACGCCGAGTTTTCTGTCGAGCCCAATTTTGCCTGGGGTAGCAATGGAGCTTTATTGTCATATACGCCGATCAGGATTGTGGTGCATGTAATTATGAGATGGCTGAGTTTACCGAGCAGATCTCCATAGACCATGAACTACCTACTTTTGCTGCAAATCGGATAGGTACAGGTTTGTTAAAAATTCGGTTCTATTTCAGGAGAGTTGAGAGACCGTCAAGATTCCCGCCCATGATACTTCATTGGAATGCAGCAAGTGCGAATTTTCTGGCGTAAGGACAATGCAAGCAAAATTCAAGTGTGTGTCCTTAACGGTGACGTAAATACAGCATCAACGTCTCGGCCTCAAGACGAGATACGGCAAAGGGATTAGCTGGGCCGAGCGTATTTGGAGCCGATGTAAGACCAAAGACGGTAATGTGTAAACCCGGAAATCAACTGCTGAGACATCAAAAGAGATTCAACCGGAGAACACTTTGCCTAATTCCAGCTCTCCAATTTTGGTTCCCATTATTTCGCGGCTGACTGGTCATCGCCAGCAATCTGATTGCGACTAATTTTTGTGGATAACATGCAATCTTTCCCGGGCAATAATCCTCAAAATTCAATCTGAAGCGATATTTTTTTAATCTTTCACCCAAAACGCGCGTTTTGGTTGAGGTTTGACGTGTGTTAAGGCCATTTCCGAAAATCTGAGGGAATACAGGAGCTGGTGCTTTTCGGCAAGTTTTTGTGAATAGATTGTGGATAACTTTATCAACTTGTTTTCACGAAGCCCTTAACTTTATTGGTCGCGCTGTCTGTGCAATCGCGTGATTATCTTATTTTCATGTCGTGTGTTGTGTTTTTTTGAATCTTTACCCTGAATGCTAACTGCGGATTCTGTTTGGGAGGAATGTCTTGTAGTGATCCGGGACAACGTTAGTCCTCAATGCTTCCAAACTTGGTTCACGCCTCTGGAAGCTGTAACCTTAGAGGAAGAAGAAGGCTTCTCAAAGCTAACCCTTCGGGTGCCCGGTCCCTTTCACTACGAGTACCTTGAGGGACAGTACAATCTGCTCCTAAGGACAACCCTGACCCGCGTACTTGGCGAGAAAAATCGCCTGTCCTACGAGGTAGTCGTCATACAGGAGGATCTAGGACCCCAAGAGACCCAAAACACATATGAAGTACCTGCCTCTGACAGTGTCGTTCACAGCGCACCCGTACCTCAACCAGAGACAACTGCCCCCGCTGTGGTTAAAAGTCAACTGATGGAAAACTACACCTTCGACAAATTTGTCGTTGGTGATTGCAACCAGTTGGCCTACAGTGTTGCCCGGGCAATTGCTGATCTGCCTGGCGGTACCGCCTATAACCCGTTTCTCGTGTACGGCGGCGTCGGACTGGGAAAAACTCACCTTATACACGCCATTGGAAACCATATCCTGAACTGGAATTCGGACAAGAAAGTCTCTTACGTTTCGAGCGAGCGATTCACAAACGATTTTGTGCAGGCAATCCAGGAGAAAAAGGTTCAAAGTTTCTCCAGATACTACCGAAATGTAGATGTCCTAATTATCGACGATGTACAGTTTTTCGGCGGGAAAGAGAAAACACAGGAAGAATTCTTTTGTGTGTTCAATGAGTTGCAGCAAAACGGCAACCAGATTGTACTCAGTGCAGATCGGCCTCCGAAAGAAATCAAGGGCATTGAGGATCGGCTGCTCTCCCGCTTTTGCTGGGGCCTTCAAGCAGACCTACAACCCCCGGACCTAGAGACCCGCACTGCCATTTTGATGCGGAAAGCGAATGAGATTGGCCTAACCCTGCCTCATGGCGTGATTGATTACATTGCCCAGAACATCACAAAAAACATTCGTGAACTTGAGGGAGCACTTGTGCGTCTGCTGGCACAGGCAACCTATACAACACAGACGATTGACGAATCCCTGGCAAAAGCTGCACTAAAAGATTTCGTCACGCGACCGCACGCCATGCTGTCCATTGACAGGATCCAACGGCTGGTTTGCGATTATTTCGGTATTGACCAAAATCGCCTGCATGAAAAAACAAAAAAACGGGAGATTGTACAAGTACGTCAATTGGCTATGTATCTTTGTCGTGAGCTGGATTACACCCACAAGGCGATCGGTCTCCAGTTTGGAGGTCGCGATCACTCAACCGTTGTTCATGCTGTGAAAAGTGTCAATAACCTCATTGAAACGGACATTAATTACCGTAACCGTGTGGCTGATATCCGACGCAAAGTTAATCTTCTGACTTAACGCAGAGATTCTCTGCACTCTCCATGAAGTTCTCAATCAACAGCAACGTCCTTTCCGAAGCGCTGGACATCGTTAGTGGTGCCTTGTCGAATAAACCCAAGTCGGATATCTGGAAATGTGTCCACTTACACCGACTGGGAGATACGCTCCAATTGAGGACGATGGATTCCGAGCTTGGTTTTTCCATTCGACACACCCTCTCGATGGACTTTTCCAGCGAACCGGACGAGGACCTTGACCAGATCGCTGTACCTGCCCAACATTTCCTGGAGGCTTGTCGAGCCCTTCCGGATGTGCCGATAACTTTTGAAGCCCGTCAAGACTACAGCATCGTTCTCGAACACGAGAACGGCAGATATGTCTGGATGGGCTACAATGGCACACAGTTCCCCGACTTCCCGCTGATTTCCGAGGAAGAATCCGTGAAGATTGACCGGAGACGCCTGAAACAAGCCTGGGACTTGGTGGGCTTCGCCGCAAGCAAAGATTCTTCCAGGATCGGCATGATGGGCTTTTACCTGGAGATAGAAAAAGACGTCGTGCGGGGAATTACCACTGACGGCCATCGGCTGGCGATGTGTGCCCTGAAGGGGATTGATAACGATACCACTGCAACCGCTCTCATTCCACTCAAGGTGTTCCAACAGGCGACTCGAATTGCTGGCGAGGACGAATGCACCATACAGACCAATAAGGACAGCATCAGTTTCACTTTTGGTTCCACCTGTTTGGTTAGCACACTTATTGACGCCAAGTTCCCAAATTACCGGCGTGTGATCCCCACAAGTAACGATAAGGTAGTCCACCTGCGCAAGGATGATCTATACAATAGTGTGCGCCGAGTAAATATCTTCGCTTCACGTGCGTCACACCAAGTTATCCTGGACTGCAAGGAGGCGGAGGTTGAGGTCAGTGCTCATGATCCTGAGCGATCCAGTAAAGGACGAGATACAATCCACTGTGAGTACCTCGGAGACCGTATGCAGATCGGATTTAATGCAACCTATCTCCAGGAGTCCCTGAGGTATGTCCCGGCAGAGGAAATCAATCTTGCTTTGGGCACACCAAGTCGCGCGGCACTCATTACACCCGTAGAGCAAGATGACTCTTTCGAGTGCACGATCCTGATTATGCCGGTCATGCTCAACACCTTCCAGCCCTGATTTCCGGGTGTGAACTTTGCTGTTTCCTTCAGCGTACCACTCTGCTACGCTGAAAATGCGCCCAAGACTGCAAAGTATGGAAACCCAAAGTTACAAGACCACTAGCGCCAATGCCAAGATGGTGCAGCGGAAATGGTATGTCATTGACGCAGAGCAAGCCGTGGTAGGGCGTCTGGCCTCACGAGTGGCAACCATTTTGCGAGGCAAGCACAAGCCGATTTATACCCCGCATGTGGATACTGGGGACTATGTGATTATTGTCAACGCAGACAAGGTTCGCTTTACCGGTAACAAGGAAGATGCAAAACTCTACTACAGTTACAGCGGTTATCCGGGTGGCTTAAAATCACGCACAGCACGAACCATGCGTGCGAAAAAGCCAGAGCACCTCGTCCGCCATGCTGTCAAAGGAATGCTGCCGAAAGGTGTACTGGGCCGGCAAATGTTGACCAAGCTTAAGGTTTACGCGAGTGCCGAGCATCCCCATGGCGCACAAAACCCTGAAGAATTACCCGCTATTCCCGAATAAGTCCTAGTTGATCCACTAATGACCAACCCTACCGAGTTTGTCGCTGTCGGCCGCCGAAAAACATCAACGGCTCGTGTTTATATGCGTCCGGGTTCCGGTCGCGTGACTATCAATCGCCGGCCGCTTGAAGATTACTTCAAAATGGAAACCAGAAGGCATGTGCTTCTGTCTCCCTTTGAAGTCACCGAAACCTCAGGAATGTATGATCTGGTGGTCAACGTAAAAGGTGGCGGACTTACCGGACAGTCCGAAGCGATCCGCCTGGGTGCATCGCGCGCACTGGTCCAGGCTGATGAGGAACGTAGGAAAGCACTTCGAGAGGCCGGATACCTGACACGCGATCCCAGAATGGTGGAGCGCAAGAAGTACGGACAACCAAAGGCCCGCAAACGCTTCCAATTCTCTAAACGATAACCAAAAATCCCGCACAGGTTCTGATGCACGGCTGGGTGCCCTCCGGTTGGCCCTGCAAGTGATGATCCTGGTGGTCTAACCCAATCTCAAAATCATGAGTAATGCCGTAACCGATCACGGTTCAACCCAACACCGGGTTTCTGTAGAAGATCTTCTGAAGGCCGGAACCCATTTCGGTCACTTAACCAGTCGGTGGAATCCCAAGATGCGCAGCTACATCTTCATGCAGCGCAACGGAATCCATATTATTGATCTGCTACAAACCCAAAACCTGCTCACACGGGCAGCCGATACCGCGACGCGCTTTGCCCGACAAGGTAAACCTGTGCTTTTTGTCGGAACAAAAAAACAGGCCAAGCAAACCGTCCGAGAAGCCGCAGAGTCCTGTAAATCCCCCTATGTTGTGGAACGCTGGCTCGGAGGAACGCTGACCAATTTTCAGACAATTCGGAACAGCATCCGCCGTATGGAGAATCTGGCCAAGATGGGCAGAGATGGAACGTTGGATCAACTCAAAAAGAAAGAGCGTCTGATGAAATCCCGGGAACTGGAGAAGCTTCAGCGAAACCTCGGCGGTATCGCTGATATGCCCCGAACTCCTGGTTGCCTCTTCGTCGTGGATATGCGTCGAGAACGCATCGCAGTCAATGAAGCACGTAAACTTGGTATCCCGATCATCGCCATGGTTGATACCAACTGCGATCCTGATCTGGTGAATTACGTCATTCCCTGCAATGACGATGCATTTAAGTCCATCCAGGTCATTACACATACGATTGCCCAAGCCGTAAATGAAGGGCGGAAGCAGGCGGAGATCACCGCGGCCAACAAACAGGCGGAAAAGGAAAAGCGTCGGGAAGTAAGAGGGCGGAAGAGACCTCGTAAATAATTCAAACTCCAGTCTGTCTGGGCATCTGAAAAAGAATGTTCAAGGGTACACAGGCAGGTTCAATTGCAATAGTCAGCTATGTCTCAGGCGACCAGTCTATTCAGTGGTCCATGCGAAACTTTACGGCCGGGATTGCATCCCGGAGGATGTCGTTCCTGTTCCGATATGGCCACTGTAGCCTGATGGCATCACATTCTGGCCGTCTGTAAGATTCTAACAACACTAATACAACCCATGACTCAGGTATCTATTTCAGCAAAGGATGTCAAGCGACTCCGCGACATGACCGGTGCGGGAATGATGGACTGCAAGCGGGCACTTGGCGAAGCAAATGGCAACCTTGATGCAGCCGTGGACCTTTTGCGCAAAAAGGGACAACGCGTTGCTGCAAAGCGTGCAGACCGTGAAGCCCTCCAGGGGCTCATTCTGACCCGCATTTCTGGCTCCGGGCACACGGGAATTATCGTTGAGGTCAACTGCGAAACTGACTTCGTCGCTCGCAATGATGAGTTTGACGCATTCGCCAATGAGGTGGCCGATCTTATTCTCTCATCGCGCCCCTCTGACCTGGATGCATTGCTGGCTTTGCCTCTCGCCGATGGACGTACCGCTGGCGAAGCTCTGATTGACCTTACCGGCAAGATTGGTGAGAAACTGGGCATTCGACGTTTTTCGGTCCTGTCTATTCAGGATGGTCAAGTGATTGACTACATCCATCCCGGCTCCCGCCTGGGTGTGTTGGTCACACTCTCAGGCACCGGGTCACTGGAGGAAACCGGGCGAGATGTCGCCATGCAGATCGCTGCATTGAACCCCCTTGCTGCACACCGTGAGGATGTGCCCTCGGACGTTCAGGCCAAAGAGTTGGAGATCGGTAAGGAGTCTGCAAGACTTGAAGGCAAGCCGGAGCACCTCTTGGACAGGATTGCCAAAGGCAAACTGGAGCGTTTCTTTAAGGATAATGTCCTGGTGGAGCAACCTTTTGTAAAAGATGCTTCACTGCGCGTTCGGGATGTGCTGAAAAAGTCCGGGGCCAATGTTAGTGAATTTGTGCGCTGCGCATTAGGCGAGTGACCCGAACGCGGTCTCAGCTATGCCAAACCCTGAACCTCAAAGACCCGTATACAAGCGTGTGCTTGTGAAACTCAGCGGCGAGGCGCTGCAGGGAAAGCTTTCCTTTGGTATTGACGACAAAGTACTTGCTACTTGGGTCAAGGAATTGCGGGCCGTAGTAGAAACCGGGGTTGAGCTGGCCGTTGTGATTGGCGGCGGCAACATCTTCCGAGGCGTTTCTGCAGCTACCCGGAACATGACCCGGGCGCACGGGGATTATATGGGCATGTTAGCCACTATGATCAATGCCATGGCCCTGCAGGATGCCCTGGAACAGCTGAGCGTGCAAACACGACTGCAGTCAAGTATCAAGATGGAAGAAATTGCTGAATCGTTCATTCGCCGACGAGCCATACGCCATCTGGAAAAGGGGCGTGTAGTTATTTTTGGCGGAGGAACCGGCAACCCGTATTTTACCACAGACACGGCTGCTGCGCTCAGAGCTTTGGAGATTGGCGCGGATGTGTTAATCAAGGCTACTCGAGTGAGCGGGATATATTCGGCTGATCCGGAGCAACACAAGACCGCAAAACACTATGCGACCATTGCCGGCGATGAGGTTATTCGCAGGGGGCTGAAAGTCATGGATAAGACTGCCTTTACATTGTGCGAAGAGTCCAAGATGCCCATCGTGATTTGCAACGTGAACGAACCGGGCAACATACAGCGAATCGTTCAAGGAATGAAAGTGGGCTCTTACGTACATTGGGGGTAGCTTGCCCTGCCATCACCATGTTAGACGAATTATTGGAGTTGATACTGTCGGACGCTGTAGATCACATGGAACGCTCTATGCAACATCTGGGCAAAGAGTTGCGAGCTGTCCGGGCGGGTCGAGCAACCCCTGCCATGCTGCAGAATGTCAGAGTTGAATTCTACGGCAGTATTTCCCCGCTGAATCAGTTGTCCTCCATCAACGCCCCACAGCCGGATCTTCTGGTTGTGTCACCTTGGGATAAGTCCTCCATTAACGCCATTGAGAAGGCGATCCAGTCCGCCAATCTGGGACTGAACCCCTCCAATGACGGCGTACTCATCCGGGTACCGGTCCCTCCCTTGACGGAGGAGCGTCGGATAGAACTCTGCAAGCGGGTCCGGCAGATCGGTGAGCGGTCAAAGATCGCGATCCGTAATATCCGACGCAGCACCAAGGACGACCTAAAGACTACTCAGGAGGAAGAACATCTGTCAGAGGACATGCGATACCTGGCCGAAGAGCGGCTGCAGAAGGAAACGGATCGTTTCGTATCGGCAATCGACAATTTTCTTCGCCAGAAGGAGGCGGAAATAATGGAAGTATAGGAGAGGTGCCGGAGCGGCCTAACGGGCTCGCCTGGAAAGCGAGTGTACCCTAACCGGGTACCGAGGGTTCGAATCCCTCCCTCTCCGCAAGATGCAGGCATATGCAACATACCTTGTCCTCTGCCCTTTGGGATCCTCATGCCGAGTTTGCCTGATGGGGTCATGATCGGGAGCTTGCCAGCCATGTGAATCTTCAAGCTGTTCACCGCCGCTCAAACGGATGCTTCTGTCCATGAGCCGTCAAAAAATTGTTGGCCTGACTGCTCCAAGCGGTGCTGGAAAGTCCAGTATTGCCCAGCGGGTCTTGGATGCATTTCCCGGTATGCACCTGGCGGTCTCAGTGACAACACGTGCGCCGAGGCCTCATGAGGAGCATGGTAAAGATTATTTCTTTGTCTCATTACCTGAGTTTGAGCGTCTCCTTGCGGAGGGGGCACTCCTCGAGTACGAAGAGGTCTACCCCGGCTGTTTCTATGGAACTCCACATTTCACCTCAGAAGAAGTCAACGGACCGGTCCTTCTGGACATTGACGTTAAGGGGGCTGCAAATGTCCGCGCTTCCATCGGAGGCTTTTTTATATTCGTTGCTCCTCCATCTGAAGCCGAGCTGGAAAGACGTCTTCGTGAACGGGGGACCGAAACAGAACAAACGCTCCTCACACGCCTCAAGAGAGCCAAAACGGAACTCGCTTACGCGGATCAGTTTGACGCCCTTGTTGTAAATGATTCACTTGATGAGGCTGCTGATGAAGCTATTTCCCTGATTGCGTCGTACCTCCAACAATGAGTAGTTCCAGTCGAATTACAGAATTGAAGGGTAAGCGCCTGCTCCTGGGCGTAAGCGGCAGCATTGCGGCCTACAAAGCCGCTGAGATCGTCCGAGCCCTGCGTAAACTTGATGCAGAAGTACAAGTGCTCACAACCCAG
Organism: Rhodothermales bacterium; assembly: GCA_965219915.1. Taxonomy (GTDB): domain Bacteria; phylum Bacteroidota; class Rhodothermia; order Rhodothermales; family Bin80; genus Bin80. The sequence continues at coordinate 457,490 of OZ244794.1, forward strand.
GACGCTGCTCAGTTTATCACAACAACAACCCTGGAAACCCTGTCCGGTCACCCCGTGCTTACGGAACTCACCGACAGTGGTGAAACGGGGGCCTGGACTAGGCACATTACCTTAGGCCACTGGGCGGACCTTTTTCTCATCGCCCCGGCCACTGCACAAACTGTGGCGAAGCTGGCGCACGGGTTTGCAGACAACATGCTGACAGCAACCGCTTTGGCCGCTCGTTGCCCCGTACTCGTGTGCCCGGCAATGGATCATGATATGTACCTGCATTCCGCCGTCAAAACCAACCTCCACACTCTACAGGATCAAGGTTACGAGGTGATGGAACCCGGCTTTGGGGAGTTGGCGAGTGGTCTCGTGGGGGTCGGGCGCCTTCCTGACATTGACGAGATCCTTGAGCGTGTTGCTGAGCTCCTGCCAGGAGAGCTTCGGGGCAGGCATGCTCTGGTTACCGCTGGCCCTACGTATGAGCCGATAGATCCCGTCCGGGTGGTCTCCAACCATTCAACCGGGACCATGGGATTCACGTTAGCCAGAGATCTCGCAAGACGCGGAGCCCGTGTTACGCTGGTCACAGGCCCGACTTTGCTTGATACCCCGGACCGCGTCCACCGTGTTGATGTTCTCACAAGTGCGGAGATGCTTGAAGCCGCCCTGATTCATCGGAACGCGGACTTTGTATTTATGGCCGCTGCCGTAGCGGATTATACGCCCACTGAATTTCATTCCTCAAAAATCAAGAAAGCGGCCGACCATCTGGTACTTAAACTGCGCCGCACCACCGACATCCTCGCAGAACTCGGAAAAAATCGCCAGGAGCATCAAACCTTGGTGGGGTTCGCTATGGAAACCGAAAACGATCTGACGAATGCCCGCCGCAAGCTTGTTGAAAAAAATCTGGACTGGATTGTGCTCAACAACGTGACCGAGGACGGCGCCGGGTTTGGTACCGGGACCAATCGGGTAACACTCCTGGGAAAAGACGGCTCCTCCTTCCCTTTATCTGTAATGCCGAAGAAACAAGTGGCCAGAGCCCTCCTTGATAAAATTTTGGCAGATTATTGTGTATAGTCTGTTGAAATTTGGAGAATAACTTTGCCCATTTTTTTGAGCATTTTGTTTTGGGTGGGTTAAATACCCATGGGATGCAGCGCGATTATCGCATAACCATGGTTGAGTTGCTTCAAGGCTTGAGGGACTGTCTGTATGCAGAGGCAGAAATGCATGGTCCTCTTGTGCCGGTCGAACCTGTCAAAGGCTTTGCACTGAGGATTACAAACCTGATCCCCAAGGAGAATCCTGTACGAGCGCTCTCGTCCTTGGAAGATCTCCGACAATATGTGGAGAGCGTTACCTTGGTTCCTATTGATGGTGCGCGCACCAATGCCGTCTTTGGCGAGGGCAATCCTCGGGCACGAATAATGCTCGTGGGCGAGGCTCCTGGTGCTGACGAAGATCGTCTGGGAAGGCCTTTTGTCGGCCGGGCGGGAAAACTTCTGGATAAGATGATTGCTGCTATCGGACTCTCCCGGGAAGAACTCTTTATTGCAAATATTCTGAAGTCCCGACCTCCGGGAAACCGAAACCCTGAGCCGCAGGAAATAGCTGCCCATTTGCCAGTGCTGTACAAACAGATGGCCCTTATCCAGCCGGAATTCATACTTTGTCTGGGCAAGGTGGCTGGGCAAACATTGCTTAATTCCAAGGGCACATTGGGTTCACTTCGAGGAAAAAATCATGACTATCACGGCATCCCGCTGCTTGTAACGTACCATCCCGCAGCCCTCCTGCGTAATCAGCGCTGGAAGCGGCCAGCCTGGGAAGATCTGCAGCGCTTGCAAAAACTTTATACAACGGGCCTTACCCGTCAGTAATCTCCCCTTACTCTCTATGCAATACGAAGCCTCTCGCCCTCAAGGGCCGGTACTGGTTCAGAACCTGAAGGACTATTCCGGGCGCGTTCCACCCCAAGCTTTGGATATCGAACAGTATGTCCTGGGCGCAATGCTGATTGATTCTGAGGCCGTAAACATTGCCTCCGCAATCCTGCCTCCAGACTCGTTTTATCTGCCCAAGCACACGCGAATATATCAGGCGATCTGCGAGCTCTTTGAAAAGGGACAGCCCACGGACCTAATTACGGTTTCGGAGCAATTGAAAAAATCCCGACATTTGGATGTCGTCGGAGGTTTGCCGTACCTGGACGAACTCACTGAGCGTGTTGCCACTTCAGCAAACACTGAGCATCACGCGCGTATCCTGGGCCAGAAAGCGCTATTACGAAAGCTCATCGAAACGATGAGTAGGCGCATTACGGAGGCATATGATCCGGCAACCGATGCTTTTGAACTTCTTGACCAGGCTGAAACAGATCTCTTTTCAATCTCGGAGAGTCAAGTGCGTCGCTCGGCGAAAAACCTGACGGACATTGTACGGGACACCATCCAACATCTCCAGAATATTACTGAACATGACGGAAAACTCACGGGGATAACAAGCGGATTCAGCGAATTGGACGAGTTGACGGGAGGGTGGCAGGACTCGGATCTAGTGATCATTGCCGGGCGACCCTCTATGGGAAAATGTGTTGACGCGGATACGCCAATCCTGCAGTCTGACGGGAGCCTGGTCCGCATCGCCGACCTGTATGATCAGCAGCATGCGCGCTTGCTGACCTTGGGGGCGGATCACCGCTTTTTCATCACTACGCCCTCTGCGTACATTGACGATGGCCTCAAGCCCGTCTATCGGGTCACGACTCGTCTTGGCCGTACCGTCAGTACGACACTTACACATCCTTTTCTCACGCCCCGAGGCTGGCAGCCCTTGGGCGAACTAACGCCTGGCTGTGCAATCGCGGTTCCAAGTGAGTTGCCGGTATTTGGGATGAAAACCGTTCCTGATGCTCATATCTCGCACCTTGTTGCATCTATTCTGCACCCCGACCGAGTGATGCGACCCATGGCGGATGCTCGTGGAACACTTGTAAAACCCCGAGGACTGCAGAAACTACCTGACTGGACTTTTGCGCTTGATCATCCCTGTTTGAATAGCTTTATTGATCAGCTGTTTGCGATAAAACGGAGCATCCATGTGTCCTCCCGGCAGCTTGCCCAGCAACTCGCACATCTGCTGTTGCGGTTCGGGATTCTGGCCCGCGTCCAGCATACAGCCGGAGATTGGACCGTGACCCCCATGGGCACCGGCCGACGGGAAGAAGGAAAAGAACAGATCGTTTATGACGAAATCACGCACATTGAAGCTCGTGGCCTCCGGCCAGTGTTTGACCTGACCATTGATGACACACATAATTTTGTTGCTTCCGATGTTTGTGTACACAATACTGCCTTTGCGTTAGCCTGTGCACGTAACGCGGCAATGTCTTCTGACCGGCCGGTCAGTTGTGCGGTCTTCTCCATGGAAATGAGTGCACGGCAGCTGGCCCAGCGCCTGTTAACCTCAGAGGCCCGTGTCAACGCTCAAGCCGCACGCGCCGGCAAGTTGCGTCAGAGCGAGTTCGATGCTATTGTGCGAGCAGCAAACGGTTTTGCCCATACCAAAATCTTTATTGATGACACCGCTGGACTCGGTGTGCTGGAGCTGCGTGCCAAGTGCCGCCGTCTAAAATCAGAGCACGACATCGGCCTTGTCCTGGTTGACTACCTGCAGCTTATGCAGGGACGATCGAAAGACAATCGTGAGCAGGAGATTGCAAACATTTCCCGATCCCTGAAAGGGCTTGCCAAAGAATTGGATATTCCTGTGATCGCACTCAGTCAGTTGAACCGGAATGCCGAAGACCGGAAGGATAAGCGACCGCAGTTGTCCGACTTGCGGGAAAGCGGCGCCATTGAGCAGGATGCCGACGTCGTCGCGTTCATCTATCGTGCATCTTACTACGGAATTGAGTTCGACAAGAACAAGGAGCCAACGGAAGGTATTGCGGAAATCATCGTCGGCAAACACCGTAACGGGCCGACGGGAACCGTGAAGCTCTCCTTCCTCAAGGACTACGCCCGCTTCGAAAACCTGGAGCGGTATCGTAGACCGGAGGATGAATTCATCACGGATTCTGATGAGGAACCGGCTCCTTTGTAAGAGGTGACGGACGGATTCGAACCGCCGTACAAGGCTTTGCAGGCCTCTGCCTAGCCACTCGGCCACGTCACCCTGTGGTTGCACGCCCGGCAGGACTCGAACCTGCAGCCTGCGGATTCAGGTTTGTGTCGGTTTCCCGACTCCCCGGACTATCCCTTCACCTTTTTCAGTGATTGAACGAAGGTGGTGGCCGTCTAGTCTCTACACCTTCCCCGTCGGGGCTTGGCTCGGGATTACCGTAAGCTGAAGCTTCGCAGGCTTCCCCGAATTTGACCACTTACACGCCGTCTGTTTCCAGCCGGCGGCCCGCTTTCTTGCAGAAGTCCGCTGCTCTATCCAGTTGAGCTACGGGCGCCTGTATGTCATAGAACTGATTTATCCGCACCAGTCGGGGCGGCCGGATTTGAACCGACGACTTCTGCGTCCCAAACGCAGCGCTCTACCGGGCTGAGCTACGCCCCGAGTCGGGCCACTCAGCGGGTAGCGGCCTTCAATTCCGCCTGTACGTTCTGCTGAGGGACCATCTTTTCCCTGAAACGAAAACTCCCGTTCGGTTTTTTCTCCGCGATAATGAGTTTGGCCATCACCTGGCGCTCTTGGCGGCGCTTGCGGACCTTGTCTCCGAAAGATTGACTTTTGGCCATCCTTACTTGATTTCTCTGTGCAACGTGTGTTTACGCAATACGGGATTGTATTTCTTGAGCTCCAGTCGCCCGGATGTGTTCCGACGGTTTTTTACCGTGGAATAACGGCTCGTTCCGGGTGCCTCCGTACACTGGAGGATCACTTTGAGCCGAACATCTTTCCCTTTTCGTGCCATTATTGTGAACGCTTTATCTAAATGCGGACTCCTTGCTTACGGGCTTCACGCAAAACTGCCTCAACACCTTTCTTGTTGATGGTTTTTATAGTACTTGCTGAGACTTTTAAGGTCACCCATCTTTTTTCCTCAGGCAGGTAAAACCGTTTGGTCTGCAGGTTTACGCCAAAGCGCCGACGCGTTTTATTGTGGGCATGTGAGACATTATTGCCTGACATGGGCCCTTTGCCGGTTAGACTATCCTTTCGTGCCATCCGTGTCTTTTCTCTTTTGGGCGACCGAGTTGTATGTACAGGCTCGACATACGTTCCCACTAACGCTCTAGCGATCCTGGGCCACCGCCTTGGCCGGTTCGATCCTAGAAGCGCGCCATGCTGGATAGAGCGCTGCCAGTAGGCAAAGCCCGAAAGATACAATGGCGATCAGCATCAAGTCCAGCATCTGGATGGCGACTGGATAGGCTTCAATAACAAAGGACTCTGCTCCCCGCAGCGGCACCAGCTCAAAGTACTTCTGAACCAGAACCAGTCCTAACCCGATCACGAACCCGGATCCTGCACCAAGTGCTCCGATTATCCCGCCCTGTATCAAAAAAATCCGGCGAATATCGCGCGCGGAGGTCCCCATTGCCTGCAAAATCCCGACATCCCGCTTTTTCTCAACAACAACCATAGAGAGTGATCCGACAATGTTGAAGGCAGCGACCACGCTGATTAATATCAGTACGAGCGAAGCCCCCCATTTTTCAAGACGCATTACGTCATACAGCGACTGTTGCAGTTCATACCAGGTTTGGACCTTGAGGTCCTCCGGGTACAGCGCTTCTAGGCTACGCTTGACTGCACTTGCATGCTCCAGATTCGAGAGGCGCAATTCTACACCCGTTACCGCGTCGTTCATGTGAAAAAGGCGCTGAGCTTCCTCCAGCCCAACAAACACATGCGTGTTGTCATAGGTGTCTTCCAGTTTGTAAAGACCTCGAACGTCAAAGGATCTGATCGGAGGAGGAGAAAACACACGGGTGAGCATCAACCCCAGTCCTTGCGCAGAAAAAAGTGTTACCCGGCTGGTTTCCGGGCCAGGAGAAAGTCCCAGCCGCTGACCGAGACTTAGTCCCATGATGATGCCTCGTTCAGCTGTGTCAAACTCCCCAACTACGATGCCCTCCCTTACCGTGTTTCCCACTACACCCCGTACGACCACAACACGGTTGACTTCTGTTCGACTGGCGGGAACCAGGAGAGCCTTGCCTTCAACGTAGGGCTCGGCACTTATAACCTGGGGCAGCTGCAGGGATTGATCCACTATTTGGTCTGCTTCGGTCTGTTGCAATCCGTTCCCGGACTCAGCAACAATGCGAACATGCGGGTCCAGTGAAACGAGTAGATCCCGTACAACATCGTAGAACCCATTCATGACCGAGAGAACCACAATCAACGCAGCAACTCCCACGGCCACTCCGGTGACCGAGATGCCGGAGATCACGGTGATCAGACGAACACGCTGCCGGCTGCTCAGGTACCGCCGTGCGATGAACAGCCGGTAATCCATCACTCCCTCACCGCCCCCGGCGTCAGTTTAGGCACTCCGGTTGTAAACCAGTCATCGGGGACCTCCTGCGGCATCCGAATACCCCCCACAACGACCTCAAAGGGACGCCCAAGCGCGCGTTTGCGAATTGACAGCACGACTTCACCAACAGGGGTAACGTAACGTGTATAGTCTCTCCATTCAAATCCACGGAGTGGTGTATCCGGCCCATCTGCAGGGGTCCGATACTTCCATTGAACAATTCTCCCCGTCTCGCGAGCAATGTACAGATAGACCTCGTCCGTTGGCGCGCGATCTGGTAACGTGAACCGGATACGCAGCACGTCTACGACTTCATTTGACGAATCGGGCAAGAATGCCCGTTCAACGCCTGCATCAAACAACCGAAATGGCATCAGAAGCCAGAAAGTGTCATTTACAAACCGCTGGAACGCATCCGCGACCCGTGTCGCCGATTCTTTATTTCCGAGCTCTACACCACCCCAATAAGCTTTTCCCTGTCGTGTATCCACGTCAAAGAGGATAACATAGGGTTCTCCTGTCGGTCCTGGTGTTTCCAAGCGGTACTGGTTTGTGTTTCGGTTCCACAGATGGCGTACCACCCGGCCGATCTGGCGATTCTCTTCTACGCCGAAACTGAACGCCAGATAGGGAACGCGTGACCACACCCCGGGTCCTCCGGCAGCCTCAAACACCCGTTGAGCGATTGAGTCCGCTACGGGATCTTCCTGCGCCCAAACCGTAACGGATATGAACAGACTTAAAACAAGCACTGCTGCTTTCTGCATTTTCGATCGTTCTACCATCTATACATTGAATCGAAAGAGAATCACATCCCCATCCTGAACTACGTACTCTTTACCTTCTGAGCGCATGATGCCAGCGTTACGAGCCGCTGCTTCTGAGCCGACACGAACAAAATCATCCACATTTATGGTCTCTGCACGAATAAATCCGCGCTCAAAGTCACTATGTATCTGGCCCCCTGCCTGCGGGGCACACGTTCCTGTCACGATCGTCCATGCCCGTGATTCTTTTGGCCCATGCGTAAAGAACGTAATCAAGTTCAGCAACCTGTATGCCGCATGAATCAGGCGCTGTAGACCCCCTGAAGAAAGCCCTTCACTTTCCAGGAAAGCTGCTTTCTCCGCCTCATCCAGGTCGGCTAACTGTGCCTCAAACTCCGCGCTTAAAATTAAACATTCTGCCTGTTCACTGTTGGCGATGTCACGGACCTGTTCGGTCCATGTGTTCCCTTCGGGTAAATCAGACTCGCCCACATTGGCAAGATAAAGAACGGGGCGTCTGGTAAGCAAAAACATTTCGTCTACGCTGCGCTGTTCTTCTCTGGTGAGTTCTGTCATAAGCCGCGCCGCCATTCCATCGGCCAAATGAGTCATTAGCCGCGCCCCCAGTGCTGCCTGGCTTCCCGCCACTACGTCACCTCCTTTCGCCGCTTTCTGCCATCTTTCCGTGAAGCGCTCTACCGTATCCAGGTCTTTCAGTAACAACTCCGTGTTGACGATTTCTATATCTCGCTCGGGATCTACTTTACCGGCCACATGCGTGATGTCCTCTGACTCAAAACACCGTACGACATGAACGATAGCATCTACCTGTCGGATATGTCCAAGAAAAGCATTCCCGAGGCCTTCTCCTCGCGAAGCCCCCGCCACTAAGCCTGCGATGTCCACAAACTCAATCGTCGTCGGAACAGCCCGGGCAGATGGGTTTGTAGCGAACAGCCGGTCTAGTCGCTCATCCGGAACCGGCACAACGCCGCGATTAGGATCGATGGTACAAAATGGGTAATTCGCTGCCGCCGCACCTGCACCGCTAAGCGCATTAAAGAGCGTAGACTTACCAACGTTGGGCAATCCAACAATACCACACCTGAGGGGCATCAATGACAACGATTGAATCCATAAGGAAAATTACCTGAGCCGCTCTGCAATGATGCTCGTTAGAACGTATATAGCCCGGCCTCAATGGGAAGCCTGCCTTCTGGACAGAGCGGCATCATTATACGTCCCAACCTGCGTTGATGTGCATGCCGATTATTGATCAGATCCTTGCGGGACCAAGGGGGATGTTGGATGCATCCAGTTGTGGACAGGTAACTCTCAGATGATGCTCCACCGCGGCATCGTGACGATGGGATCGCCTGCCGAACACCTTGGGTCGGTCAAAGAATTTGTTTGGGATTTTAGTGTATAGTTGAAAAAGCTTCACTGTATATGTGAGTAACCATCAAGCGGCAACCCGTGCATCTTCCTGAAACCAAACCTTCATGTGTTTAGAATCCATCGTATCAAGTAAGCACTTTTCGGCACCTGCGCCATTCATCGCGTTAAAGAACGTAGAGCTTCTCCAGCACCGGCGACCACAGACAAATATACTATTGACTCTCTACAGAACCACCTGCTGCCTGCTAATCACCTTGGTTCTAAGCGGATTTTCCGCCTTGGCACAGACCTCTCAGTTGCAGGTCGGGCTCGGTGCATGGCCGGGAGCTGGATTCCAAGCGGGACACGTCCTTGCCCGGAGTGTCTACACACTTGAAGTGATCACATCCATTGATTCGGAACTCTGGGAAGAACGAACACCCGTGCATCTCTCTGCAGGTGTCGGAACAGCACTCCGTCCTTTGGGGATCTTGCGCGTTATCGGGCGGGCCAATTACGCATATGATCTTCATCTCGGAGTGCGCTTTGGCCCTGCATTAACCTTCCTGCAAAACGCCACTCGTGCAGAAAAAAACCGTCAGTTCAGCCTTTTTCTGGATCCATATCTTCGATACACTGCCTCAATCGGGCGACAGCCTGTTTTCGTTGAAATCGGCTCTCAGCGCCCGTCTTTTCGCTTTGGGCTTTGGATTGCTTTGTGACTTGATCCCTCCTTCGGCGGGATTTTCTTCATTTCCTGCGTATTGTGAGATATTTCTGATGTGCGGAAGATGCAACATAGCCTAGTCCATTAACCTCTGTTCAATAAGCACAGGGCCACCTAAGGGGAGGTTGCTTTTGCAGGATCCTTGTTGTTTTTAGCAGTGCGTGGGACATGGATCGGAAGCTCCTCCGTGCTGCCCCGCCTCAATGAAGGACAATTTTTCACCATGAACTTTGGGTAGTCTGCGACGGCAAAAAGGATTGTCGCTGAATAATTTAGACCTGAGAAGAAATCCCTTTATCTGAACTCTTGGTTGGCAACCGCAACCACCTCGCGCTCAGGCAACCGGACTGCGGTCAGGCGCCCCAGCCCCAGGCGTTCTGGAAAAACACAACCCGTATCAATGCCAATCATCCGATCCGTAAATATCGGAGCCGAATGCGGCGTATGCCCAAACACGACACATTTTTCCCATAGTGGAACCGCTACCCGGAGATGCCCCCGGTAGTGGAGGAAGACCTCAGCTTCCGCGCGACGGATGTTTTCTCGGACCGTACGGTCTGGTCGAAGTCCCGCATGAACAAAGAAGAACTCGGGTGTCTCCAGATATAATGTGGTTGATTGTAGAAAGGATAAATGAGTTGCTGGAAAATCCAACTTCCCTCCCTGCATGTAACTCTGTAGTGTCTCTTCTCCTCCATAATGCAGCCAGTACGTTTCCTCTTTTCCACTCAACCAGTCCAGCATCGCCTGTTCATGGTTGCCTCGCAGGAAGGTGCATCTGACCCGCTTGGATAGAGCTATCAGTTGATGAATTACTCCCCGTGTGTCCGGGCCCCGATCCACATAGTCCCCCAAGAAAACAAGATGATCTTCTGCTCCAAGAGATAATGCCTCTAACAGCACCTTCAGTGTTCGCGAGCAACCGTGAATATCACCGACAGCAATCAGTCCCATTCGTACGCGGTTTCCGGCCTCTCAAATATCAAGCACGGAGCGATCAGATGGTTGCGCTCCCGAATTTGATCCCAGGACACATGACAGTACATGGCCCTACTCGCTCACTTCGTCCGCTGCGTGTTCTGTCTATGCACCATTTCCTCCCAGCCTTGAAGACCTGCTATGCTTTTGACCAGCCTGCCCTCCTTTCTTAATCTGAACGCGATCGAATCAAGTACGCCATTCACAAAATCCTTGCTTTCTTCGGTGCTGAACATTTTTGCTAGCTCAATAGCCTCGTTCATGGTCACTTTGGGAGGGATCTGTTTGAAGTACAGAAATTCGCAGATTGCCATGCGGAGAATGATTCGGTCTATCCTGAGAATGCGCTTCAAGTCCCAATTTTTTGCGTTTGTAGCGATTATTTCGTCCAGCGTATCATGCTCTTCTATCACCTTGCTGAATAGTGCAATTCCCAGATCCATGGCACCCTCCTGCGGAGGCAGCCGCGGCAAAAGTACCGTCTTATTGACATGAGACCGGGAATCACCACTGAGTGCATATGCATATAGCGCTTGCAGCACCGCACAGCGTGCTCGGCGGCGAGGAGGAATCGCCATCCAACTTGGTGGTTATGCCAGAAGCTAGGCCTCTAGCCACATGGGAATACTGACCTGGTGCAACAGACTTGCACTAGTGGATCCAAATGCAATACGGGATAACGGGGAAACGATATGCGCTCCGGCTACCAGAACATCTGCCTGATGACGCTCGAGTGCCTCTACGATCTCCTTGCTTGGATCGGTTCCTTCAAATGCAAGTGTCTGAACGGAGTATCCATGTGCTTCGCCATACGCTTTAACATGCGCGAGCGCGAGTAACGCACTGGCACGATCCCCCCTGCTGTGCACATTGATTGCTTCTACGGACACATCACTCCCAAAAGGCTTGAGTTGAAAGAAACTACGCATAGCACGAACCGAGGCAGCACTACCGTCGTAGGCAATCATTACTCGCTTAACCTTTCTGTAGGTATTCGGAACCACACAGGTGGGACTCACCACGTGACCGACAATCTTTTCCAATTTAGTAGACGTTTCATCAGGATGGCCATAAAAGAAGTGTGGCTCCTTGCCGACGACCAGTAAATCCCGGCAATTCATGTCCTCAATGATGCGTTGAAGTGCTACGCCTTCTTCGATAACAACCTGTGACTGGATTCCACTTTCGTTAACGGTATCCCTGAATGCACGCGTCAGCGCCTGAGCGACCTCACGAGCCTCAACCGTAAGGCTCTCCTGAACCTTTGACATGAGATACATGCTGCCGATTCCTCCACCTTTCGAAGATGCCGAAATGCTGGCCGTATCCACTACGGCCATCCCGGTTAGTTCAGCATTGTGTTCACGTGCAATTTCCGTCGCATAACGTGTTGCTACTGGGGTATCAGTGTCAGCGTCCAGCGCCACTACTATTCGCTTAATCATAGGAATCGTTCAAACTAATAAGCTTTTTGCATCATGTCACACATGCTAACATCAAGTACGCCGAGATGTCTAAGCATCACTTATCTCCGCCGAAACCACTAAAATAACCAGATTGAAACTATCTCCAACCGACAAGGCCATCCACCGAGGCGGTCAACATCCAGGATACGGAAACGTTCACGCTGCCCCTTAGGATCGTCTGTTGCGATGCAACCGGCAGATGTACCGGAAAGGTTGGTTATCCACACCCTCACCCAGGCTGTATTGATAAAATGTTTCCAAAATATATCCGTAGTGTATGGTCCAAAACCATGTCCGCATAGGTAAATAGTCCTGATTTCCCTCCGAAAGACACCTTACAAGCAGGAAGAAGCCCCAGTCTTCACCTGAAAAACCTTCCCTATGTTCTCAAAAGTAACAAACGGTCTCTCAAAGCTGCAAAGTTTTCACGGAGAATTCCACATGTTATCCACGAGTCGCGAATTTTTGAAATCCGTCTATAATCTATAGAGCTCCCAGCTAACTAAGCCGACTACAATAATCTCTTTTGTTCCTCTGTTGAATACGCAATAACAGTCAATCTCTTCAATGCGACTGGCCTGTTGGGCGCCAATGTGTGTCTCTGGTTGTTCCCATAGCCACATTCCCACCAGGGGCTCTTTTCATTGCCGTCAATTTCTCACAAATAGAACGTAGTGGATGTGATAAAGGCGCACTATATAGATATTTATACACCTGCCCCCACCTAAGCGGGAATTATGAGCGGCCTCGGTGGTGTCAATAGCAGCCGGGGTCTCCAGATGGAGCGCCCGCACGAGATGGCCGCTTTCGTCGTAGTGCGCCACGAAGCCGTCAAAACCCTCGGCTTCCTTCTGCGTCAACCGGACTCCCTCGAACTCGACGTAACGCCCCCAGAAATTTCCCCACACATATACGTGGCCATTCTCTGCGACCTCCAGGCCGCCCGGATACAACACATAATGGTTGTCCAGCCTGCGGGCCCACAACAATGTCCCCCGCGCGTCAAACTTCGTCAGCGCATAAATATAGGCCTCCTGCCGGCGATGCAGCGTCGTATCGCTTACCGTCAGTGAATTGAATAAGGCAGCATTAGCCGTCTTCTTGCGCCACAAAACGTACATATTCCCGCTCCTGTCAAGACGAATGCTTTCCGGAGTCGGCACGTAATCGCCCGCAAAGGCGCGGTAAATCGGCCCCATATGATTCCGTAGCGTACTGAATGAAGGCTTGTATATGAGTTTTTCGGGCTTTCCTAGCATAGGTGCAGGACTTATGTTATTGGTTATGGGCCCTGTTGTATTTAAGCGTGGCTTGGACTGGCATCGAAGCATTCGAGTGCAATGATACGTTGGCAGGATTATCAGAATAATTCCGGTGAATTCTAAGCAGGGCCAAGAGGTGTTATCAAGCTTAGCTGTAATTGCAGAAGCTACAGTTTAGGTAGGTGAAGAATTACGTGGGCAGTTTCGTGAGTTTATATCTCATTTAGCACTGTCCACTTAAAAGAAGCGACTCGCACAACAATAAACTACCCCTGTTGTGGTCTGTAAGTTGCCTGGTACCGAAAGTATGATCACGACCAAAGCGATTCGACACTATCAGGTAAACCCGTCCTTGGCCCAGAAGAAGACCAAAAAAGATAGGCGGAGGTAAATTCAGTTCAACCACACGAAACCATATTACTATCAAGCCATATTGAGGCATAATTACGTTTTTCAGGGCTCGCTTATAACCTCTGTTGACTAAACGTCGGATTAACGAGTTTTAGGTAGCGTAAAAAGTTGTCCACAAACTACCGGATACGTTTACTACACAAAACTTTTAAAATTTCCAACTTTACATACTCGTTGACTCTGTGGATTTGTGGATAACTTAGAGTAGGCCTCTAAAAAGAGTAGGAAGATGCACCAGAATAGGCGATTTCTCCCAGCAAGTAGTCGTATACACCGATTTAAGATCTGTGAATAAGACGTGAATAATCGCCCCCATATCCACAAGTCTGAAGTTTACAGTTGGCGCGCAAGAACTAAATCCAGAGGATGTAACATGTTATCCACGAGATAATGCAAGATAGAATCACGGTTGAGGAAGCATATCGGAAAATTAGCGCGGAGCTACGGTTGCTTCCGACAGAGAGGGTGTCTCTTTCAGCGGCGCTGGGACGGGTTTTGCGAGAGAGAATAATTGCCCGGGAATCAATACCTCCTTTCGATAATTCTGCTATGGATGGTTTCGCAGTTCGCATGGAAGATCTTGCAGTAGTTCCTGCGCGTCTCCGCTTGGATGGAGATATTCCTGCTGGCAAGAACCCCCAGGGTAGAATAAAGCCCGGAGGCTGCATACGGATTATGACGGGGGCAAAAGTCCCACCGGGTACGGAAGCAGTGGTTCCAGTAGAGTGGACAACAGAGATTAAACCTGGCTCGGTGAGCATTAATCGACGCCCGAAGAAGGGGGCGTATATTCGGGACGCAGGGCAAGACGTAAAGGAGGGTACATCTGTAATAAGTAGAGGCACGCAGGTTACGCCGCCCGTTGTGGGTATGATTGCGGCCGCCGGTTACCAGGATATTAAAGTGGGCGGCACTCCAAGTGTAGCGGTTATTGTAACGGGGGATGAGTTGCACTTGGAGGCAGAGGGGCCTCTACCCCCCGCAAAGATTCGCGATGCTAATGGTCCGGGACTTGTAGCACAGATATTGGATACAGGCGGCCTGGTGACGGGGCCGCTAGTTGCGCGGGATAATCCTGACAGCTTAATACAAGCAGTTAAGACGAGTAAGGGTGCGGACGTGCTGGTTATCAGTGGAGGCGTCTCTGTGGGTACACATGATCTCGTCAAGGATGTACTTGCGAAAATGGGATTTCGTCAGAGTTTCTGGCGTGTACGCCAGCGGCCAGGTGGGCCGATGTTGTTTGGTAAGCTTGGCTCCCAATTGGTTTTTGGTTTGCCGGGCAATCCTGTCTCAGCAGCGGTATGCTTTCTTCAATATGTCCGTCCCGCATTGCTCACGCTCATGGGAGCTGCCCACACAAAGCCTCCTTTTTTGTGTGCACAGCTGGAACTTCCAGTACAAAAGCCAGCGGGTTTGTATCACTTCGTCCGCGGCAGAGCTGTCCGCCAAGCAGATGGACAACTGCTGGTACAGACTACCGGACCACAGGCTTCAAATCTGTATTCTTCGCTGCAGCATGCCAATTGTCTCATCCATCTTCCCGAACACTGTGTAGATCCGACCGGTGGGGAAGAAGTGAAAATCACACGTCTGCCGTGGGCAACTATTGACTGAGAAGCGCTAACTTCTCGGCTTCAGACCAGAGTAACAGACTCTCTTGGAAGGTCTCGTCAATGGCATGGAATAGCGGAGTGGCAGTGCGGGCCCCGTATAACTGTCGGCTGAGAAGAGCTTTGAAGTAAAGGCGGATTGTTTCACTGTTATCATTGAGTTCCCCGTAAGTGAACTGCAGCTCTTCAGCAGAAGGATCAGCGTCCACAAAAGTCACAGGAACTTGGGAGGAAGCTCCAGAAACCCACAGAGCATCCCATTGTGCAGTCGAAAAAGTGAAATCGTTCAAGAAATCATTTGCCCGGTCTTCCCAGGTGGTTCGCAATGTCTGTTCGTTATTTTCGAACCAGAGGCGGAAGGTTTCGAATAGTGCACCACCATAAAGCGCGCGCAGTATGCGAGGCCTGAGGGAATCGCCTTCAACATAATGGTCCGGCATGATTCCTCCGCCCCCAAAGATGGTACGCCCGTGTGTAGTGGTGAACTTTAGCGAATCTGGAATGCTTTCCGCGTATTTATCGGGATCCTGCTGGGCTTTGATCAAACCTTCCAGTTTAGCCTCGAAGTATCCCTCGCGATCCCCTTCCTCGTATGGAGTCTGGATTAATCGGCCGGAAGGGGTATAGTAACGGGCAGTTGTAATTTGTAGGTAGCTACCATCAGGTAACGGAAACTGGTTTTGCACCAATCCTTTCCCAAAGGTTCGTTGACCAACGAGCAGCGCACGGTCGTGATCCTGCAAGGCTCCGGCCACAATTTCACTTGCGGAAATGGAGTTACCATTAACCAAAACGATAATGGGTTGGGTTTCGAAGCGCCCAGTACGTTGAGCAACAAAAACTTCACTGGGTACGCTGCGGCCAATAGTGCTGACGATGTATTCATTCCCGGCCAGCATTTCATCAACTATTGCAACCGCTGACTGCAAGATCCCACCACCATTGTCCCGAAGATCCAAGAGCAAACGCTCCATTCCTTGTCCCTGCAGTTCGTCAAGGGCTTGAATGAATTCAGCGTAGGTGCTCTGGGCAAATCGGCTGATTCGGATATAACCCGTGATTTCATCCACCATATAGCTACTGGTGATAGAATACAGTGGGATCAGGTCACGTGTGAGGGGCACAGTGAAAGGCTTTTGAATACCCAAGCGTCGTATAGTTACTTCTACCTGCGTACCCACGGGCCCCTTGAGGCGTCGCTTCACTTCATCCTCGCCTACCCCGACCACCGAGGTATCATCAACGGCAATGATTCTGTCACCTGCTCGGATCCCAGCTTTTTCACTGGGGCCGTTCTCTATTGGGGAAACCACGCGCGCGGTGTCGCCGTCAGGTATCTGAAACCAAACGCCAATGCCACCGAAGGAGCCCTGAAAAGACTCGGCCACCTCCTTAAATGCAGAAGCGTCAATGTAGGAAGAATGCGGGTCGAGGGATTTGAGCATTCCTTCAATCGCGTCTTCGGCGGCTTGGTTGGGCTCCACGGGATCAACGTAGCGGCGGTTGATCATGAGAAAAGCCTCTTCAAGCTTGCGCAAATCTTCAGTTATGTCACCGAAATAGCGACTAAAAGAAGCCCCAAGCAGCCCTCCCGCCAAGAGTAGCAGCGTGATCGGTATGATATAGCGCAATTGATATTTCATTAAGACTAGATGTCAGAATCGTTCTGGGAGCCAGATTGATCTCTCAAAGACAACAGGGGCGTACACAGAACGTCCTCCCTTGTTCTGTAAGGCATCCTTTTGCCAAAGATAGGGATAAGACACCAACATGCTTAAGGGTCACCAGGCACTAATTGGACACAAATTCCAAGAACAAGAGTACCCAGAACGGCACGGTGTTCTCGGACAGATGGAATGCGGGGCCCACAAAATATCACAGACCTCTCTCGAAGAGGCGAATGCGTAGGAGAAAACAGTATGGATCGAGCATCCGAGCTCTTTATCAGACAATCTCAGAACCTGCTAAAGAAAGACTATTTGCTGAAGATAGAGAAGTGCCTGGAGGTCCTGCCTGAGGCGGATCTGTGGTGGAGGCCAAATCCGCCATCAAACAGTGTGGGAAATCTGCTGCTCCACCTGTCAGGCAACCTGCATCAATGGATTGTAGCCGGGGTTGGTAGACTGGAAGACGATCGCCAGCGGGCACAGGAATTTTCAGCAGATGGTGGTAGCAGTGCGGCCGTGCTGATCGGAAAACTGCGAGCCACCGTGCAACAGGCCGTCTACGTGCTGGATAGACTGGAGCAGGACCAATTGGAGCAGCCCCGGACCATTCAGGGAATCCAGATAACAGCACTTGGAGCGATCTATCACGCAGTCGAACACTTTTCGATGCACGTCGGCCAAATCATCTACATAACCAAGCTCCGCACAGGCCGGGACCTTGGGTTTTACACCATCGGAGAGGACGGCGCCGTGCAGCGAGGGTGGTGTAGTACCTAGCGGATCGGAATCGAATCTGCCCTGCGGAACTGATCTACCCCGCTTTTCTTGGAAGTTCCATCTGCACTCCCAACACCAACAGTTGTGATACGCTGAGCATCAATCCCGTTTTCGATGTAGTGATCACGAACAGCCCGCGCACGGTCTTCCGACAGTGTCTGGGGATTGCGCTCCAGAGGGCTGGACATGCCTTCTATGCGCACCTGGAGATTCAAACATTCTCCCAGAATCTCGAGATTGTCGTCTAATGCTTGCTGGACGGCGCCGGTCAGCAGGCTAGAATTACGCTCGAAAAAGACGGTACTCATTTCTGCGAGATCTGCGCAATAAGGCGGTTCAAATTGCGCCACAGCAATATTTAGCGTGCGGGCGTCTCGTCCATGCTCATTTGAGACTTCCAGCGATACGGAATACTCTCCTGCGGACATATAAGTATGCTGAGGTCTGGGAGAGGCGGAAGAAGTGCCATCCCCAAAACTCCAGGCATACGTTAGAGGTGCGTCCCCGAGGACGTTTGCAGAAAACTCGACAGGTGTGCGGGTATCCACATTCGTAGAACTGGCTAGAAGGGCTAAGACCTGTGCAGGTACTGGAGGATTCATTACCATTACACTGGCGCTTTCGGATACCGTGAATCGTCCGTTCCTGTTGCTTGCTGTGACGGTCACCGTGTAGGCCCCTGCTTGTTCGTAAGCATGGACAGTATTGGGGCTGTCAGCAGTACTGCCGTCTCCAAACGCCCAGGTATATTCGATCGGGGGACGGGCGTCGTCATTGGCCATTGCCGAGAAATCACCTGACTGATTGGTCTCCAAGGTTTCAGGAGCATTCAAGGTTAGGGTTTCGACGGCTCTTGGATTACATCCGGTGAGAATGATAAAAGAGAATGCTGTGAAAAGCAGGAAAGAATAACGCATCGAGGACATGACGGCTGTTTCTGACGGTGAAAATAATTTACGAGAACACAAAGGGCTCCCGACTAAGATACCAAATTAACGGTTAATCGGAGGAGGTTTTACGGAAAAACCTAACATCATACCGGACGAAAGATGCTCGGCGATGTGACAATGCGCCATCCAGTCTCCCGGATTGGACATGTCTACCAGAAAATCCACGGTTGAGCCAACCGGGATAGTTGCCGTGTCTTTCCAGACAAGGTATTGATTACGAAGTCCGTCCGTTTCCAAGACAAGA
The DNA here is from genome assembly GCA_965219915.1 of Rhodothermales bacterium. Classification (GTDB taxonomy): domain Bacteria; phylum Bacteroidota; class Rhodothermia; order Rhodothermales; family Bin80; genus Bin80. The sequence goes on from OZ244794.1 coordinate 476,222, forward strand.
AATCGTTGACCGTGGAAGTGGATGGGATGCTGCATGGGATGGAAGGTGCGGGGATCGTTAAATATCCGCACCTTAACGACGTCGCCAACCTGAAAGTCCCAGTGGATGTCCATATTTTCGAGTCCTGTATCCGTCTCACGCAAAACCCATTCCACCTGTGCACCAGTTGACAACCAATTCATCATTGGCATGGCATCGTTCCATTCAATGGGCGGTACGTAAAGCGTGTCTATTTCCATTGAGAGCATGATGGGGATTGGGAGATTCCGCACGCGTAACGAAAGCGAAAGGAACTTGTCAGGTGGGCGGTCAAAATGGTCGCGAAATGAACCAATGTCCGCCGAAACAGCGGGATTTGCTTTCAACTCCGAGAAGGACGAGCTGTAGTCCGGGGATGCCGGAGTATCTCCCACCATCGCGAGGGCAAGCGTGTCGACATGGGTGTAGAATTCCCCCCGAAAATGATCAATCGCCTGGATGGTGTTCGTGATGGCGACAGCTCCAGACTCAGGAAAAAGGACTTCAACAACGTAGCGCTCGGCGGGAGAAATAGCGATGCTGTTCACCCAGGCTTCCTGCTCAAACCGGCTGAGATCCGAGGCCACAACCTTTATGGGCAGCCCTCCAAAATTGACATTGAAAGAACGCGCGTTGGCCACATTCGTGAGATGAAAGCGAACAATGTCGCCGCGATTCACCTCAAAGAGGTAGTCGGTCACACCATTGGTCAGCATTACGTTGCCGAAGCGCCCCATGAGGGCATGGGTTGGAACCTCCTTTCCATACGGGATCAAACCATTTTCGTCGAGAAGAATGTCGTCCAGCAAGAGCACCTCGTCCCTGTTTGCCGGACCATAGTAGTCTGGTGTTTCGGGGAGGACCACCATATTGCCATAAAGACCTAGGTCCTGCTGCACATCCTCGCGAATATGCGGGTGGTACCAGTAGAGTCCGGTATCGGGAAAGTAGAGCTCGTAAATAAAATCGTCGCCCGCTTCGACAGGTGGTTGTGTCATGCCGGGGATCCCGTCAAACCGGTTATCAAGCCGGAGGCCATGCCAGTGCACAGTGGTAGGTTCAGATAGGGCATTCTGGAACACGACCGTAATGGTGGATCCTTTGGAAACCTTCAAAAGGGGGCCGGGATATTGCCCATTGTAGCCGAACATCACAACCTCCTGTCCGGCGATTTGGCGGCGAACCGGGGTTGCTGTCAGATGTAGGGAGTCTCCGTTCGCGAGCGCCAGGACTTCACCAGGGATTGCCGGGGGGAGGTCTGGGTCCTGCAAAGGCAAGTCCGGCGGCGTCGGGGGTAGTGCGTTCTCCAGGCCGGGCAACATCGGCATGCTCATATCCATGGGGGGCATCCGCCAGACTACACTGTCAGGGGGGCCGACAAGCATGGCATGCCCGTGGTGCTGATGCTGTGAGTACGCACAAGGAGCAATGCTCAGGGTCGCCAGAAGCAACAAGACAGCTCTCATGGATCAGTAATATCCATAAACGGTGCAGGGCTCCTGCTCAAATGGTCCATGTCCTGCCATGGTATGCATCAATCCACTGCGCGAGAGGCCCCGCATGACCACGGGACCCGTCCATCGCGCGGGAGCACTACCTTCCGGCTCAAGCGTGATAATAACCAGGAACTTGTTCCAGGAAACCGAGCCGGCAATGTGACCCTCGCGCGAAAGAGGCCCGAGACGTACGACCTCTTTTAGGTTGGGTGTAGAGAGCCAGACGGTGTATTCGTGTCCAGGCACGGGGCCCAAGCGGTTCACTTGAACATCAAGGTCATAGCGATAGCTACCATTTGGATCGACAGCAACGCCAAAAGGAGAAGGAACGAATGTTAGCCTCACAGAGCCCTCCGCCTGGAGCGCGGCAGGAACCCGACGTGTCCGAATCAGGTCAATGGCATAATAATCATCTATGCATTCACTGGGTTGCGCCGGAGAGGGCAACGCCAGCAAGATTACGTAGACAACGCTAATCATGGTAGACTGTCCCAGTCTTGTACGCTTGAAATATTCGGAACCCCCCAGTCTTCACCGTTCCATCCCCGGAAACCCTCCATCCGGAAAGTCCAAAAACCGGTAGACATATCACTGACTACAATAAGTCCATCTGCATTGCGCACATCCACACCGAAAGCCCCGTTAAATACAGGATACCGGTCGGTGTTCTCTGGACCCAGATACGTGTCATAGTAGGCGACCGTCGCGGGGTTTTCTGGGTCTATAAGGGTGAAAACTTGCAAGCCGTCCAGGTAGCCGGATACGAAAACATATGGCCAGCGGACCTCATGGTTGTGAACCAGGTTACGCCAGTCTGCCGTCCAGGCACTGATGGGGCGGTTTATATTTGACTCTTCGCCATCCAGTGCTGGTTTCAGGTCAAAGATGCGCAGCGGTGCGTAGCGATACTCGGTTTCGGCGACCACGTAGCGGCCATGTGGGCCGGGTGTAAAAGTGTGCCCGCTGCGAACTCCGTTAATACCGGTCAGGGTAACCAGAAGAGATGGCGCCTGTAAGTCGGTAATATCATAGACATAATAGCCTCCATTGCCGCCACCGTAAAAACGGTCCTGTCCGGATTCTGTATGATAGCCAACATAGAAGTCGTGATATCCGCGAGCACGGCCGCGACCAAGTGGGGACTCTGGAACGGGCACACGAGCAACCAAGCCTTCTTCCAGATTGCCCTCAACAATATTCCCGAGATCATATACGTGCGCAAAGGGTCCACGAACCGTACTGAAGAGCAGCGGGCGACCATTTGAATGGGCATAGACAAAAATATTGTGAAAGCCCCCCGGCAATTCAGGTTCATGAATTCGTGCCACCTCGCGTACTTGCGTGGAGTCGGGTAACCCGGTTACATCCAGGATTACAGCTCCGAGGTCGTTGTTGGGTCCGCCAGCACCAAACTGCAGCGACTGCACGACATAGTAGCGATCCTTCCATTTAAAGTATTTTACATCCATCCCGCCGGTCCTCAAATGCAGGTCCTGCTCCTCTATTCTCCATCGGTAGATCACGCGGGGATTTGCAGGATCGGAAACATCAATGATGTCTGTGCCCTTGGACCCTTCGTCTCCGTACACCATGCGGGAGACATACACAAAGGGTCTGGAAACCTCCTGTTCCATATCAAGATCAGCCACGCTGAGTCGAGGTCCCAAGGGAATATGCCCCAGAACAGTAAGGTTGTCGCTTCCGGGATTTTCAGCGGTCCATTGAGCCGTGGCGACGCCAGGAAGCAGGAACAAGAGAAGAACAGTTAATCGTAGCATGGTAGCAAAAATTAATTAGGAGCGGGACCGGAATCCCAGTTCTGTGCACTGGAAATGTTTGGAACGCCGAAATCTTCGCCATTCCATCCATCAAAACCGTCTATGCGGAATGCCCAAAACCCGGTAGACATATCGCTGACAACGATAAGACCGTCATAATTACGGACATCTACGCCCCATGCCCCATCGTAGACATTCCAGGTGTAGGGACTTCCCATGCGGGCGGCCGATTCGTCACGGTTATTGTGCCGGCCATTGAAGGTGTCGTAGTAAGCAATTGTGTGGGGGTTGGTAACATCCTCCATGTTTACAACGCTAAGCCCGGTCTCATAGCCGGCGACGAAGAGGTAGGGCCAGCGAACTTCGTGGTTATGTGCAAGACTCTTCCAGTCCGCATGCCAGGCACCCACTGCGTGGTCAATGTTTTCGACCTCGCCATCCAAGGCGGGCTGCAGATCAAAGAAGCGAAGAGGCTGATATTGAAATTCGGTTTCACCGACAGCAAACCGGCCGTCGGGTGAAGGGGTAAAGGTATGTCCCCAGGACACGCCAGGGACGCCAAGAATGGTCAGAAGCAGTTCGGGGTTGGCCAGATCCGTTACATTGTAGACGTAATACCCGCTGCCCCCACCACCATAGAAGCGATCCTGCCCGGACTCGGGATGGTAGCCAATATAGAAATCGTGATAGCCGCGAGACCACATATCTTCACTTTGCGCGATAGGAACGACGCCTACCAGGGCATGATTTTCGTCTTGAATCCGGGCCTCCACTTCCGTCTGATATCCTTCAATAAAGCGCCCCAGATCAAAGACCTTGGCCATTGGTCCACTTGTGGCGAAAAGGAGGGGCGAGCCTCCAGAGTGTTTGTAAGTAAAGATGTTGTGAAAGCCTCCGGGAGTTTCGGATTGGCGGATGCGCCCCACTTCCCTCGGTGCTTCGGGTAGATCGGTTACGTCAAAAACAATAGCGCCAACCTCGGAATTCGGTCCTCCCTGCCGAAACTGCACGGACTGCACGTAATAGTATCGTCCGTCATGTTTAAAGTAACGGCCATCCATCGCCCCACCCTGATGCAGGTCCTCCTCTTCAATGCGCCAGCGATGAATCACGCGGGCCTGGGACGGGTTACTCAGGTCAATAACATCAAACCCTTTTTCGTGAGACCTGCGGGCGACATATGCATAAGGCCGGTCGGGATCCTGTTCAATTTCTATATCGGACACACTTCCGGGAATACCGAGGGGCAGGTGTGCCACCACCGTAATATTCTCGCTTCCACGTTCCCCCGGAGGGGGAGGGTGAGAGGGGTGTTTCAGTCCCTGAGCGAGCGTGACGGCTGGCCAAAGAAGCAGACCGCACAGTGCAAATAAAAGTCGAGTCATTAGTATGGTCCGTTTACCCAATCTTGAACTTCAGAAACGTTGGGGACTCCCCAGTTCTGACCATGCCATCCTCCAAAGGCTTCCAGACGAAGAAGCCACAAGCCATGTGTACGATCTGTGGCCACAATCATGCCATCGTGGTTGCGTATGTTCACGGCCACGATGCCTTGCCGTTGCCTCAATAAAGGAGCGGTCTCGCTGGGAGGATCCGGCCGGAACCAGGCATCGGTGTACGGTGCAGCTGGATCGAAAATATTAATCACATAGAGCCCGGACTCCAGCCCCGCGACGAAAGCGAACGGCCAGCGCACGCGAACACTCTCGAGTTCGCTCTGCCAGTCCTCCATCCATGCTCCGACAGCCGTTCTAACCCGCTCGCCGGCAAGGTCAAAGATGCGTAACGGAGCTGTACGATAACTGGCCAGCGTGAGTGCGAAGGCGCCGTCTGGGGTAGGGGCAATGGCACGCCCCTTTTGGACGGCCGCCGAGAGTACACTGGTCTTGAGTACCGGCTGCTCGAGGTTGGTGATATCATAGACGAAGTAACCTCCCGCGGCAGCCAAATACAAACGATCCTCCTGAGTTTCTGGATAGAAGCCTGCAAATACGTCCCCAAAACCTTCAAGGGTTCCTTGATGAGGAGGCGTAGAGAGTGAGGCCTCGACTGAGACATTGCCTGTAACAAGGGCGGAAAGATCAAGTGCAAGGGCCTGTGAGGAGCCGGCGCCAAAAAGAAGTCCTTGACCCGTGCTGTGCTTATAGGCAAAAACACGAGAGAACGGTTCCGGGGAAAGTTGCTCCGAGAGAAGCACGGCCTGAGACGCCTGGGAGACGTCGACGACCGTGAGGCGATCTCCTGCGACAATTACGAATACTCGGTCCTCCACAACGAAAGTAGTGAGGTCGTGTCCGCCGGATGCGGCAACCCGGGACGAGACAACAGGCGCCGCAGGGTCGGAAAGATCAACGACATGCAGCACAGAGAGGGTATCCAGTGTGTATGCGAGTGGGCGGTTTGGGTCCTGGTCCAAAACTGTTGCCTGGAAGCCTCCTTCCAAAGACAATTGTCCGACAACCTGAACATTCCGGCTGCTTTCCTGTGCCTGGCATAGGCTGAGGCAGGAAAGAAACAACCACGCAGAGACCAGAGAAATGCGCATTCAATTGAGAAGAAAAAACGGGTACGTTTTAAGGCGTGGCGGATGTATCCGAAACGGGGGTTTGAGGGGGTTGGTTCCCTTCCTGCCTTGCAGCGAAAAAAACGAAGACAGCGACAAAAAGCAATACTGGGTTGAATTTACGAAAAAGGGGCATCGGAAAAATCGCGACGACAGCGAAACCGATGGCAAGAACTTGCGCTGCCCAAAGGGTAACGCGCGTAGCCATTCGATAGGACATGCGCATAGCCAAAAGCGCCCGCAGCACACGACCTCCGTCCATGGGAAAGACCGGGAGCAGGTTGAAGCCCGCGAGCGCGAGGTTCAGCCAAAGCAGGCTCACCGGGATTGGAGATTGCGCGGAGACAGAGAACCCGGGGTTGTAACCATTGGCTAGCGACCAGAGGAAGAATCCAGCGGCGAGGAGCAGGTTGACAAAGGGGCCCGCGGCAGCGATAATGAGTTCCTGGCGCGGTACAGCAGGCATCCTTTCAAGGCGGGCAATACCGCCTACAGGGTACAGAGTAACGTCCAGCGTGCGAACTCCGAATGTCCGGGCGGCGATGGCATGGCCAAATTCGTGACATAATACACAAAGGAAAAGCAGTCCGGTGAGCAGTAGGCTGCGCAGGGCAAGGATCAATTCAACTCCTTGCCATAGGAGTACTCCGAATAGGCCAATCAGGAGTACGATCAAAGACCAATGAGCTGAGGCATTGATCCCCAAAATAGTGCCAAGGGGGATTTTATCGCGCATATTTATAATTTAGTGCTTATGTTTAGCCGAGTTGGGCACGGATGGTTGATCATCTTGTGTCTTGTCCGTGTATAGTGTTACGGGAACGAATCCGTTTCGAACTGATTTCAGCCTGCATGCGGGTGCTGTTATTTCTACTGACCGGGATTTTACTGATAGCCTCAGTGTCCCTTGATGTTCGTCTTCGCTATTTTAATGCGGAGTACAGTGGGGCAGCTATGGTCGTTACCTGGGAAGCGGAGGCCGAGCCAGGAGTACGAACATACGAACTTCACCGGAAAACGGAACAGTCCGAGCAGTTCCAGCTGCTCGTGGAACTTCAGGCTCATGGTGCAAACACGCCTTATACGGTACGGGATGAGCAGGTCTACAAGTCGCCGATGGCCATGGTCGACTATCGATTGGAGGCGGTGCTGACTAACGGATTGCGACAGCGTGTGGCCGAACGCAAAGTTAACTATACGCCTACTGCCATTCCGAGGAGTTGGGGCAGCATCAAGGCTATGTTCCAGGATTAATTCGCACGGCACCGCCATGCGAACATTGATCCTTGGAAAGGAGCGAATGGAGCGGACCCTTGCACGGCTCGCGTGCGAGTTGGATGAGCATAATCGGGGTACGGGCGATCTGGTTTTGTTCGGGATCGTCCCGCAAGGGATTCTTGTTGCCCGGGCGTTGGCACGATATATCAGTGAAATTGCGGGGCGCAGGGTAGATCCCATCCCGCTTGACTTGCGGGCGGATAGTGGGCAAGCGGTGGAGGTATCAGGCAAGCAGGTTGTGGTAGTGGATGATGTGCTTCATACCGGACGCACTGCGCATCGTGGTGTTGATGCGGTATGCAAAATGGGTGAGCCTGCCCGAGTTCAGTTGATGGTGCTGATAGACCGGGGTCATCGCGAAATGCCCCTTCAGCCAGATTATGTTGGACGAAGAATACAAACCAAGTACCGCGAGCGGGTACAGGTAGATGCGGGAGAGGGCCTGTCCGTGTACCTGGAAGAGTGACATTGCAGGCGAGCATCCGGATCAGTGGCGTTCGACTGATTCTTTGGCGTTCGGGTTCTTGGAATAACCTTTCTAGTCGCGTGGCACAAGCCGTTTAGTTCTTCGCCAGCAGGATGCAGTTACGGGTCTGGTCTCTCTGGACACACGCGTACTATCTTTCGTTGGCGCGACTGGAATCGGCAAAAAGTCGAATAGTGGATCCCTGAGGCACGAAGCTGCCAGGCTCGGGGGATTGTCGGGTAATCAGAGGGTTGTCCTTTTTGTCGTATCCAAGCAGTGATGGCCATAGATGCAGTGGGCGGAGGATTTGCTCGGCTGCACCATGCTGACTTCCGGTGACATTCGGTACTTCAACGGAATAGTTTGGATTGAGGCCGAGGCCATACCAGATTCGGACGGTGTCCCCTTTCTGCAGGAGCTCGCCCGCGGGTGGCTCGGTTCGTGTAACCATATCGGGAAAGGGACTCCGGGTAGTGTCGGGAAGCTCATCGGGATGAACGATCAGTGCTGCACGTCTTAGGTCCGACCGGGCGTCGCGAAGAGATGCCAAGATGACGACAGCCTCCTTTTTCCTTGCCGATCCCAACGATTGAGGTGTCGGTGACAGAAACAATCCGTCATCAGCCTAGGGCCACCTTTTCCCTCGGGACTCTTATTAGAAGTTTACAAGAGAACAGGGTTTCTGCGGATAAGGGAAGATTAGTTGAAACAATAGCAATGCTATGGTCTGAAATCATCCACGCTCGGGTTATAAAGTTCGGCATACGGAGAGATATCACCAACTCTTGCGGATATGTGAAGAAGGACCAGGGATTCGCGGTAACCCAGCAGAATCCATTGATGGAAACCATTACGTATTAGGTAACGTTTAAGTGTACTAGTATGGAGATTTCATTTAAAAGTCGCAGGCTCGAAAAAACTTTTACACGCCGAGGGGGTCTCAGAAAAGCCTATGGGGACCGAATGGAGAGAGTCATACGCAACCGTATTAATCTCCTACTTGGAGCATCCAACTTATCTGAGGTGTCAACAGGACCTCCTGTGCGAAGACACCAACTCACTGGAACAAGAAAGGGGCAATTTGCAATTGATCTGGTTCATCCATATCGACTCATCCTTAAACCCAACCACGAACCAGTACCACGTAAGGATGACGGGGGAATAGACCTATACCAGGTTTCCGCAATAAAGATTATAGGTGTGGTAGACTATCACTAATCTTAGAGGTCAATACAGACACAATGTCGAAACTAACTTACAAATGGACACCGGACTACGCGACTCCGCCAGGCTGGTTGCTTGAAGAGTACCTTGAAGATCGGGGCTACTCACAAGCCGAGTTTGCTCGCCGCTGCGGACGCTCGCCCAAGCTGATCAGTGAAATCATAGCTGGTAAGGCACCGATAGAACTAGAGACTGCGTTACAGTTCGAAAAGGTTCTCGGACTCACTGCCAGTGTTTGGGTGAACATTGAGACCCTATACCGGCTCCAACTGGCTAAAGAGGCTGAAGCCAAAAAGGCGGGACTCGAAGCCAAATGGGCAAAGGTTTTTCCGATTCGCGAATTAGTCAACCGTGGTTGCTTTTCGCGGCCAGAATCAGATTCTGATCTGGTCTCCAAGCTGTTGACATTTTTCTGCGTTGCCTCCAGAGATGCCTGGAAGGCCAAGTACAGTTATGCCAATGTCGCATACAGGCATTCACCGACTTTTGGTAGTGACGAGAAAGTGATTGCTACCTGGCTCCGGCTTGGAGAAATGGAGGCCGAAATACAAGAATGTGCACCTTACAACAAAGGTCAGTTCCAGAAGGCGGTTCGGCGCATTCGCGGCCTGACCCGTGAACCAATTGAAATAGCTCTGGAGCAGGCAGGAAAACTGTGTAATGAGTCCGGTGTTGCATTTGTGTTGGTCAAGCCGCTACAAGGGATGGCTCTGAGCGGTGCGGCCTGGTGGTTGTCTCCAAGAAAAGCAATCATTCAGCTCACTGCAAGACACAAGACCGATGATCATCTCTGGTTCAGCTTCTTTCATGAGGCAGCACACGTGTTACTTCACAGCAAGAAAGCCGTCTTTGTTGATGAGGGTAATAAGAGCGACACAGAGCAAGAATTAGAGGCTAACAAATGGGCATCCAACATCCTTGTTCCAGAGGCAGCATGGAAACAAATCACTCAAGTCACACCGCTCAATGCGACAGTTGTCAACGAGTTCGCAAAGGAACAGAACATTGCTCCAGGGATCGTGGTCGGAAGGCTCCAACATGAGGGAATTCTAGATTGGTCTCGTTTGAACGATCTTAGGGTACGCTTAAGGTGGGATTCTTAGTATGAGTTGCTGCACAACCGAATTCTCAGAATCACGTGCAATTAGCTAAAGAAAATCATTTGCTGGGCTCGCAGTTCTACCAAAGGCGCCAATCATTCCCTCGAAAAAGGCCATCAACTTAGAAAAATAAAAAGGGCAAGTTACTGTTGATTTTAGCCCATCCATATCGCTCGATCTTCGAAGGCCGGTCACGAGTCATTCCAAGAAAAATGACAAGGAATTGAATAATCCAGGCTACGACAGTTATATAGTCGCAAGCTTAAAGACCATAGCGAAGAACAGAAGGGTCAGGAGCAATGCCGAGTCCACGGACAAATGAGAATTGTAGTAGGTAGTTCCAACTCCAAGAACATCTTGAAACCCTGGGCCGCTCGCAGGCCAAATTTGCATGTCGCAGAAGGAGAGGGGGTTATCTGTACATCAGGCAGAATAGTGGTGCGGTCGAGAGAGCCAAGTCTGTCGAGTCCGGTGATCTGATCAAGGTCAGGATTTCGAGGAGAAAACCTTTACAGACCGGAGCAATCGCTTTTGTGGTTTACCTCCTGGTCAGCAGGATGCAGTGACGAGTCTGGTTTCTCTGGACAATCGCGTACTACCTTTCGCCAACGCGACTGGAATCGGCAAAAAGTCGAATAGTGGATCCCTGGGGCACGAAGCTGCCAGGTTCGGGGGATTGTCGAGAAATCAGGGGGTTGTCCTTTTTGTCGTATCCAAGCGGTGATGGCCATAGATGCAACGGACGGAGGATTTGCTCGGCCGCATTATGCTGACTTCCGGCGACGTTTGGTACTTCAACCGAATAGTTTGGATTGAGGCCGAGGCCATACCAGATTCGGACGGTATCCCCTTTCTGGAGGAGCTCGCCCGCGGGCGGCTCGGTTCGTGTAACCATATCAGGAAAGGGACTCCGGGTTGTGTCGGGAAGCTCATCGGGGTGAACGATCAGACCTGCACGTCTTAGGTCCGATCGGGCGTCGCGAAGAGATGCCAAGATGACATCTGGAATCGCGATGGGTTCGGGAAAGCCGCGGTAGATGGTCAGATGAACGCGTCGACCAGGTTTGGTTTTTGCACCAGCCCGTGGGTTTTGACTGCGAACCAGACCCTGTTGAAACTCCGTTCCGGGGTGTGTAGTGCTGTCGCCAACGACGAGACCGGCATCTGCAAGGGCTTCTAGGGCTTCCGGCAAAGGTTTGTTGGAGATGTCTGGGACCGAGATCTCTGTACCATGTCGGGTAACCCGAGGCATAATTAGCTTATCGACTGCGAAGTACAGCAGTGCAGCCAGGAAAAGCAGCACCGCAAGGCCCCACCTTAAATAGATGTTTTTGTGGAGAGGGATGTCAGTCAAAGCCTAGTTAGAAAAAAATAAAAAAGAATTTTGCGAAATCGGGGTTTTTTGGGAACACTATATCGAGTAATGTTTAAAACCCGGTCTTTGTGCAGCTGGCAGCACGACTTATCGTCTTTCAGCAGCCCCTGTTTTCCTCCCTTTTGGGATCTCTTTTACGCGTTGTGTGAGGACATGATGCGTAGCAGAGAAATCAGGAATTCCTCGCGAGGAGGGTTCTAGAATGGAACAGGAGTTGACATGAATGATAAAAAAGTCGTATGTTGGCTGTCCTGCCCTTTGCGGCAGCCAGTTCTTTGACAGGATGAGAGTATAGCGAGTCCTTTGTCGATTTTTTGACAGGGATGGTTGGTCGGTTTCTTAGCCGATACCAACCGATCCAATTATCAGTCAGGGAGAGCGTGGCATAAGCGCTCACACAAGTTTTTCAAACCTCTAATCACGGAGAGTTTGATCCTGGCTCAGGACGAACGCTGGCGGCGGGCTTCATACATGCAAGTCGAACGAGAAAGTATCCTTCGGGATACAAGTACAGTGGCGCACGGGTGAGTAACGCGTAGGCAACCTACCCTCGAGTGGGGAATAACCATCGGAAACGGTGGCTAATACCGCATGCTGTCGTGCATCGCATGGTGCACGATGAAAGTCTTCGGATGCTTGAGGATGGGCCTGCGTCGGATTAGTTAGTAGGTAGGGTAACGGCCTACCTAGGCAGCGATCCGTAGCTGGTCTGAGAGGACGATCAGCCACACTGGCACTGAGACACGGGCCAGACTTCTACGGAAGGCAGCAGTAGGGAATATTGGGCAATGGGCGAAAGCCTGACCCAGCCACGCCGCGTGGAGGAAGACACCCCTATGGGGCGTAAACTCCTTTTATACGGGAAGAACCCCTCCCTCAGGGAGCCTGACGGTACCGTATGAATAAGCACCGGCTAACTCCGTGCCAGCAGCCGCGGTAATACGGAGGGTGCAAGCGTTGTCCGGATTCACTGGGTGTAAAGGGTGTGTAGGCGGGACGGTATGTCAGAGGTGAAAGCCCACGGCTTAACCGTGGAATTGCCTTTGAAACTGCCGTTCTTGAGTCTCGGAGAGGTCGCTGGAATTCGTGGTGTAGCGGTGAAATGCGTAGATATCACGAGGAACACCAGAGGCGTAGGCGGGCGACTGGACGAGTACTGACGCTGAGGCACGAAAGCGTGGGGAGCAAACAGGATTAGATACCCTGGTAGTCCACGCCGTAAACGATGGATGCTCGGTGTTGGCCCTCATTGTGGGGTCAGCGCCCAAGCTAACGCGTTAAGCATCCCACCTGGGGAGTACGCTCGCAAGAGTGAAACTCAAAGGAATTGACGGGGGCCCGCACAAGCGGTGGAGCATGTGGCTTAATTCGATGCAACGCGAAGAACCTTACCCAGGCTCGAACGCGGCCGGACAGGTCTTGAAAGGGATCCTCCTTCGGGTCGGTCGCGAGGTGCTGCATGGCTGTCGTCAGTTCGTGTCGTGAGATGTTGGGTTAAGTCCCGCAACGAGCGCAACCCCTGTTACTAGTTACCAGCGGATAATGCCGGGGACTCTAGTGAAACCGCCTGCGTAAGCAGTGAGGAAGGTGGGGACGACGTCAAGTCATCATGGCCCTTACGCCTGGGGCTGCACACGTGCTACAATGGGTGATACAACGGGCAGCCACCTCGCGAGAGGGAGCCAATCCATAAAATCACTCCAAGTTCGGATTGGAGTCTGCAACTCGACTCCATGAAGCCGGAATCGCTAGTAATCGCGTATCAGCAACGACGCGGTGAATACGTTCCCGGGCCTTGTACACACCGCCCGTCAAGCCATGGAAGCTTAGGGTACCCGAAGTCCGTGACCCAACTCCGGAGGGAGCGGCCGAAGGTAAACTAAGTGACTGGGGCTAAGTCGTAACAAGGTAGCCGTACGGGAACGTGCGGCTGGATCACCTCATAAAGAGAGCCTTGAGGCAACGATCTCCTTAAATCGACGGGGCTTGCTATACTCTTCCCTGGTTTTGCACGTGGAGCAAAACCCGCACTTCAGGGGCTGTAGCTCAGGTGGTTAGAGCGCACGCCTGATAAGCGTGAGGTCGGAGGTTCAACTCCTCCCAGCCCCACTCCGCAGGCTTAGCGGCCCTTAGGTGCCAGGGGTTATAGCTCAGTGGTAGAGCATCGGTTTTGCATACCGAGGGTCGCCGGTTCGAGTCCGGCTAACTCCACACGGAACGTTCGTCGTTCCAAGTTCTTTGACTTAATGATATTCGCCAAAAGAACAACGCGCAGAAATGATGGAGGCCCGTGTGGCTTCCGTCCGAGCGTAAACGAGCGCAGAGAACCCTCCACCGGGGTTCTCGCGAACCTGACTTGTGTAAAATCTCAGAGGTTTAAGCAAAGAAGGGCGCATGGTGGATGCCTTGGCACGGGAAGGCGATGAAGGACGTGATAAGCTGCGATAAGCTACGGGAAGCTGCAAATAAGTTTGGATCCGTAGATCTCCGAATGGGGCAACCCGGCACTCGCGAGAGTGTCATCCTTGGGCTGAATACATAGGCCCTTGGAAGCAAACCCGGGGAACTGAAACATCTAAGTACCCGGAGGAAAAGAAAACAATAGTGATTCCCCAAGTAGTGGCGAGCGAACGGGGAACAGCCCAAACCGGTGTGGTCTCGGCTACACCGGGGTCGTAGGGCTTGCAATATGGATCACGCGTCGAAGTGGAAGCTGTCTGGAAAGTGGCACCATAGAAGGTGAAAGTCCTGTACGCGTAAGACAACTGATCCTAGCGATGTCCCTGAGTACCACGGGGTCGGAGAAGCCTTGTGGGAAGCTACCAGCACCATCTGGTAAGGCTAAATATTAACCCGTGACCGATAGTGAACCAGTACCGTGAGGGAAAGGTGAAAAGAACGCCTAGTCGGCGAGTGAAATAGTACCTGAAACCATGCGCCTACAACCAGTCGGAGCCTGTTAGTCTGCACTTATTAGCGGACAAAACGGGTGACGGCGTGCCTTTTGCATAATGAGCCTACGAGTTACACCTCACTGGCAAGGTTAAATGCCTCAGGCATGGAGCCGTAGCGAAAGCGAGTCTGAACAGGGCGTCATAGTCAGTGGGGGTAGACGCGAAACCGAGTGAGCTACCTATGGGCAGGGTGAAGCGTGGGTAAGACCACGTGGAGGCCCGAACCGCAGTACGTTGAAAAGTGCCCGGATGACCTGTGGGTAGGGGTGAAAGGCCTATCAAACTCGGAAATAGCTCGTACTCCCCGAAATGTATTTAGGTACAGCGTCGCAATAGTGTATCGGAGGTAGAGCACTGATTGGGCTAGGGCCCTTCACCGGGTACCAACCCCAGACAAACTCCGAATGCCGATACTACGTTTTGCGGCAGTGAGGGCATGGGTGCCAAGGTCCATGTCCGAGAGGGGAACAACCCAGACCGACAGCTAAGGTCCCCAAGTTCAGTCTAAGTTGATCAAAGGAGGTCGGATTGCTGAAACAACCAGGATGTTGGCTTGGAAGCAGCCATTCATTTAAAGAGTGCGTAACAGCTCACTGGTCGAGCGATCCGGCATCGAAAATTTGCGGGCATCAAGACTGGCACCGAAGCTCCGGGTTTCCATGGGAAGCGGTAGGGGAGCATTCCAGCGACGGCGAAGCAGCTTCGTGAGAAGCTGTGGAGTTTCTGGAAAAGAAAATGTAGGCATGAGTAACGATAAGACAGGTGAGAAACCTGTCCGCCGTAAGCCTCAGGGTTCCTGTTCAACGTTAATCGGAACAGGGTTAGTCGGGTCCTAAGCCGAGGCCGAAAGGCGTAGGCGATGGGAAACGGGTCAATATTCCCGTACCACCAGAAAGCTATAATGTAAGGCGTGACGCAGAAGCGTAAGGTCCGCGCACAGACGGACGTGCGTTGAAGTGCGTAGGCTGGACGAGTAGGCAAATCCGCTTGTCCGCTAAGGCTGAACCACGACAGTAGCGGGAGTCTCCGGACGAACGCATAGAGGCCCCAAGCATGCTGCCGAGAAAAGCGTCGTACATTGCCTAATGGTGCCCGTACCGTAAACCGACACAGGTAGGCGAGGAGAGCATCCTCAGGCGCTCGAGTGATCCGTGGCTAAGGAACTAGGCAAAATTGCTCCGTAACTTCGGGAGAAGGAGCGCCTTCCCTTATTAAAAGCGAGGGAAGGTCGCAGTGAAAAGACCCAAGCGACTGTTTAACAAAAACACAGCTCTCTGCTAAATCGCAAGATGATGTATAGGGAGTGACACCTGCCCGGTGCCGGAAGGTTAAGGAAGGGGGTTAGCTGCTTCGGCGGCGAAGCTCACGACTGAAGCCCCGGTAAACGGCGGCCGTAACTATAACGGTCCTAAGGTAGCGAAATTCCTTGTCGGGTAAGTTCCGACCTGCACGAATGGTGCAACGACTTGGGTACTGTCTCGGCCACGGGCTCGGTGAAATTGTGGTGCCGGTGAAGACGCCGGCTACCCGCGGTGGGACGGAAAGACCCCGTGCACCTTTACTGCAGCTTGATATTGACATTGGTTAAAGTATGTGTAGGATAGGCGGGAGGCTTTGAAGCTAGGGCGCCAGCCTTGGTGGAGCCACCCTTGAAATACCGCCCTTGTTTTAATCGGTGCCTAACCCGCGGCCGTGAATCCGGTCGGGGGACAGTGTCAGGTGGGTAGTTTGACTGGGGCGGTCGCCTCCTAAAATGTAACGGAGGCTCTCAAAGGTACCTTCAGCATGGTCGGCAATCATGCGTAGAGTGCAAAGGCACAAGGGTGCTTAACTGCGAGACATACAGGTCGAGCAGGTGCGAAAGCAGGACTTAGTGATCCGGCGGTTCCTTATGGATGGGCCGTCGCTCAAAGGATAAAAGGTACGCCGGGGATAACAGGCTAATCTCCCCCAAGAGTTCACATCGACGGGGAGGTTTGGCACCTCGATGTCGGCTCGTCGCATCCTGGGGCTGAAGAAGGTCCCAAGGGTTGGGCTGTTCGCCCATTAAAGCGGCACGCGAGCTGGGTTCAGAACGTCGTGAGACAGTTCGGTCCCTATCTACCGTGGGCGTTGGAGACTTGAGCGGATCTGCTCCTAGTACGAGAGGACCGGAGTGGACGAACCGCTAGTGTACCTGTTGTGGCGCCAGCTGCACCGCAGGGTAGCTATGTTCGGCAGGGATAAGCGCTGAAAGCATCTAAGCACGAAGCCCACCGCAAGACTAGGTCTCCCTTATGGGCCGTTCGAGACGAGGACGTTGATAGGCGGCAGGTGTAAGCATGGTAACATGTTCAGCCGAGCCGTACTAATTGCCCATTAGGCTTTTTCCTCTGATATTTTACAGAATTCAGACTCGTCTGCGTGTTGCGCGCGGTTCTTTGGTGGATATCATTTTGTCAGGATTTTTGTCGCGGTTACGCGATGACAAGCTTCCTGGTGCTTATAGCGCGGGGGATACACCTCTTCCATTCCGAACAGAGCCGTTAAGTCCCGCAGCGCCGATGGTACTGCCCTTCGTGGTGGGAGAGTAGGTCGGTGCCAGGAGCCCTTTTGACGGCAGGGTCGCTTCCGACTGGATCCGACCCTGCCGGTTCTTTTCATTCCTGATTGCTTGGGGTGCCTCCTGGCAGGGAGGCTGAGATCAAACCCATTGTACCTGATCCGGGTAATGCCGGCGTAGGAAATTGCATCGAAGTGCTGTTACAGCCCTCCAGGCACACCTAAAACCGGTTGTAACATGCTGCTTTTGTTGCTTATTCCCCTACTTCTCAATCCCCAGTTGACCGGTACAGTTCAGTCAACTGCCGGCGAGCCGCTTGCCGGGGCAACTCTACAACTTTTTCCAGGCGATTCCTCCGTTGCCAGCTATTCCGGAACAACAGATACGGACGGAAGCTTCACGCTTGAGGTTGCGCCCGGAACGTACACACTTGAAGTTCGCTTTCTTGGCTACGAAACACTTCGACAGTCCTTGCAGGTAGGCGATGCTGAGCAGCACCTGATCCTCACACTGGATCAGCGGGTGCTCTACGGTGGAGAGGTGGTTGCCGAAGCCCGGCGAGCGCGTGAACGACTGACCCCGCTCACGCACAGCAACATCACGGCGCGCGAGCTTGCGGTACTGCCGTCCATGGAGGATATGCCGTCCACATTGGCCCGATCGGTTTCTATCACGCATTACAGTGAGAACGGGAATGATATGGGGTACACCTATCTTCGATTGCGCGGGTTCGGGCAGCGACGCGTCGCAGTATCTATCAACGGAATCCCACAGAATGATCCCGAAGAGCACAACGTGTTCTGGATCAACTTTTTTGATCTGCACGGGTCAATTCAGGATATCCAGGTACAGCGGGGTGCCGGTGCCGCCTCTTACGGCTCGACGGGCATCGGTGGTGCCATTAATATTGTGACGGACCCGTACCGTGCCAATCGCGAAGTACGACTGGAAGCCGGGTATGGAACCTACGCCACGCAGCGCTACACATTCCAGGCGAATACAGGACTTTTAGGTGGTCGCTATGCAGCTTATGCGCGGGTTAGCCGGCTCAAATCAGACGGGTATCGCGACTGGTCATGGTCGGAATTCTGGAGGTACTTTGTGGGCGTCCGGCGCTATGGCGAACGCCATACGGTCACCCTGCAGTCCTATGGAGGTCCACAGCGGGATGGTCTGGCTTACGGGGGGATCCCCAAAGAAGCAAACACCGGCACGGTTGATGACGGATTCGGAGGAACGATTGACCGGCGCTACAACTTCAGCGCGTTTACTGAGGATGTTGAGCGGTTCCATCAACCTCATGTAGAGCTCTTGCATACGTTCACGCCAAGTTCAAATCAAACATTTGAACAGGCTCTTTTCTGGATCAAGGGCATCGGGGAGTTTGATTTCGGCGGCACTTTCCGAAGCGCGGACTATCTACGTATTCCGGCGGGCTGGCGGGGGTTAAGTGATGCCGAACGCCAAGCACCGCTGTACATTAGTGCACCGGACGCAACGGTACTGTTTAGGGCTGCGCTGGACCAGTGGCAGGCAGGCTGGATGCCCCGCTATAACGTAAAGGGAGACAAGTCAGAAACAACACTTGGCGGCGAATTGCGTCTTCATCGGTCCTTACGCTGGGGGCGCGTGGAAGAAGGCAGTGGATTGCCTTCGCAGATCGTAGGAGCAGCCAATGATTACAGGGTTTACAGTGTGCGCGGGGAAAAGGTGGTGGGTTCGCTATACGCCAGTCACATAATGCGACCATTCAGCCGGCTGGCCATCCAGGCAGATTTGCAACTTACCTGGCGGCAGTACCGGATTTTTCAGGAAGAGTTTTTCGGGAATGCCTTCCAGGTTCCTTATCTGTTCGCCAATCCGCGCCTGGGGATAACCCTGAACCCGGAGCGGCCGCTGAGCGCCTATATGAGCATATCGCTGGCTAATCGCGAACCCCGAATGAAGTCGCTCTATGACGGCGAAGAAGCGGGGGCCGGATTTACGCCCCAGTTTGATCAGCATGCTGATGGGAGTTTCGATTATGATCGTCCAATCGTAAAGCCTGAACGGCTGACCGACATTGAACTGGGAGCGCAGGTAGAGCAACACAACATTCGGCTTCGCGCTGCGGCCTACTGGATGCTGTTCAGGGATGAGATCGTTCCGAGTGGAGGTCTGGATCAGTTTGGTGTTCCGCGTACAGGTAATGCGGATCGCACGCGGCATGTTGGCATTGAGCTAGAGGCGGCGGCCCGTATTCTCCCAAGCCTGAATGCATTTGCCAATGCGACATTCAGTCGCAATCGAATCGTGGAATTTGTGGAATACGTAACATTGCCCGATTTTTCGGTTACCCCCATTGACAGGTCCGGTAATCCGATTGCAGGCTTTCCTGCGCGCAGTGGAAGCATAGGGATCACATATGAGCGATCAGGTCTCACGCTTCGGGCGGACACACGATTTGCAGGCAAGCAGTATGTGGACAATGGAGGAGGGCGCACGGTAGATGGGACGGCTGCAGACAACCTGGAGGTAAATCCGTATGCATTGGTTTCTGCTACGATTCAGTGGTCATTCGGTGAGCAATCGCGTTTGGACGGGCTTACATTGTCGCTGGATGTCAATAATGTGCTGGATTCCAAGGTACTCTTGTACGGAAACGCAGGATTTGGGACTCCCCAGTTTTTTCCCGCAGCAACCCGTCATTTATTCCTGAGGGCACAGTACAGACTGTGGTGACTTGATGAACGCTTCGGGATCATAATTCCTTGCGGGAAGGGATTGTTCATGCGGCCAAAGTATGGACTCTTAGGATCGGGTAACAGGCCCTTAGGTCTGTGCGAAGGACAGTCATCGGGGCCGATGAACTTGTCAAGCGCAGAACTGCCTTCCGCGGGATCCCGTGAGGCCTGCGTACACGTGGGATGCTGAAGGCATGCAGGACTACGTCCGAAAATCAAGTCATGCCCAAGCAGCTTTCTATAAGCGAGAGCTACTAAGGTGCCTGGCGATCATTACAAGCTCGAATCCCATCCAATAGCTATACGCGGGTGTAGCTGTTGGGCGGGATTCGTCACAGCTGAAAGCCTCATTCACTGCACAAGCACGCTTCAAACGAGGGAGCCGAGAGGGCACACGTTTGACGACGGATCTGGTTACTACGGGGTCACTCTGCTGGCTGGACGAACGAAGTGATATCAAGATTCAATTCGTGATCACATGCACTGCCAGTCAGTATGCTGCGGGCAGCTGACAGATCATTGCCTACATCCAGTTCCGCGTCCAGATCAAATGTGCACATACCAGATCGGCTTTCCACCTCCCAATCTAATTGCCCATCCATGCCTCCTTCAAGTTCCAGATCTTCAAAAAAGCCTTGGATAGTTAATTTGGTGGTGTAGTCAAGGCTCTGTTCGGCGCTCAGCGTGAAATCTGTTCCCTCACTTCCCTTGATCCCACACTCGTTTGGAGTGAAGCCAACCTCAATAGTTAGACTTACTGCGTTGTCCCGCGGGGCATCCTCGGAAGCGCTAAATGTCACACGAGACTCGCCGCCTTCAGGGCATGCGATCGTGACTTCTTCCGGGCCGTGGACGGCCGTAATTTGTGGCATCGTATCTGACATTACCACCATCATTGCCATCAATAATTCCTCTGTCTCGCCTTCGCTTAACGGGGTGTTTTCCTCTGGTTCAGAAGGATTGCTACACATGGCCAGAACCATGACCATAGCGGATAGGAGAACAACTTGAATTAGGGATTTCATCGTATTTACGTTTTGTTCAGTTATAAGACGCCATGAATTCAGTCGCCGGTCACATGATTTATATAAGACAGATATCAGAGATCCTGAACTCTGACTTGGTTATACGTGCTTTGCTCGTAAGAGGACTCAGTGTACCGTCGTCGTTATGAGCAGCAAGCCGGATCGTTAACGATCATCCTGTATTTTCCGGGCTGCGTGCGGAGGACTGATAACAGGGTTTGAACTGAGGTGCTATCTTATCCGAGCCAGGAACAAATTGCTGTCATTGCGGAGATGATTTCCGGATAATTTACTGGTAGCGCTCAAACGGGTAACTTGTCGCAGTAGATAGTAGAAGAACTGCCAACAAAAGAATTGGATGGACACGGAAATCATTGTTGATGAGGCATTGGCCGCTGAGCACGGACTCTCGGATCAGGAATACAGCTGGATCCTGGAGCGCTTAGGAAGAACGCCAACAATTACTGAACTGGGGATCTATTCGGTCATGTGGAGCGAACATTGCTCGTACAAGAACTCCATTGCAGTACTGAAAACATTGCCTCGAGAGGGGGGTGCGCTACTGGTTGAGGCAGGAGACGAGAATGCGGGGCTGGTAGACATTGGTGACGGTCTGGCGGTGGCTTTCAAGATTGAAAGTCACAATCACCCGTCAGCGGTTGAACCATATCAAGGTGCTGCGACGGGTGTAGGGGGAATTCATCGCGATATCTTTACTATGGGAGCGCGCCCGATCTGTGCACTTAATTCGCTGAGGTTCGGTTCTCTTGAAAACAGCAGAGTGCGGTATCTGTTTGATGGCGTTGTTCGCGGGATTGGTGATTATGGGAATTCGTTTGGTGTTCCCACTGTGGCCGGAGAAGTATACTTTGATCCGGCTTACGAGGGTAATCCGCTCGTGAATGCCATGAGTGTGGGGATTGTAAAAGTGGACAGCACGGCGTCTGCAATTGCTGAGGGGGCCGGCAACAAGGTCTTCATTGTGGGTTCGGCAACAGGCCGTGACGGTATCCATGGAGCTACCTTTGCCTCCGAGGAAATATCCGAAGAGAGCGAAAAAAAACGCCCAAGTGTGCAGGTAGGTGACCCTTTTACCGAGAAGTTACTCCTGGAGGCCACACTGGAGGCCCTCTCCGCAGGTGTAATAGTCGGCATTCAGGATATGGGCGCAGCAGGTATCACCTGTTCCTCATGCGAAATGAGCGCAAAAGGAGGTGCTGGCATGCGCCTGAACCTAGATCATGTGCCGGTTCGGGAAGCCGATATGAGTGCCTACGAAATTATGCTGTCGGAAAGCCAGGAGCGCATGTTACTGGTTTGTGTACCTGGAAAGGAAGAGGAGCTGCAGGCGATCTTTGTCAAATGGGATCTGTACGCCGTATGTGTTGGAGAAGTCACCGATACGGGGCGTGTTCAAGTAAAGTACAGGGGCGAGCAGGTGGCAGATGTGGAGGCTGAACACCTTGTTTTGGGAGGCGGCGCCCCAGTCTATCATCGCGATAGTCGCCGACCGGACTACCTGGATACAGCCTCTGTATTGCCTGACATAGAGGATCTGCGCGCAGATGAAGTGGAAAGCGCTCTCCTCAGTCTATTGGGATCCCCCAATATCGCATCCAAGCAGTGGGTGTATGAGCAGTATGACACCATGGTGCGCACCGGTACAATCAGTGGTCCGGGTCCCGGGGATGCAGCCGTGGTGCGGATCAAGGGCTCAAACAAAGGCCTGGCTGTAAAAACAGATTGCAACGGACGCTATGTCTACTTGAATCCGCACAAAGGGGGCCAGATAGCCGTGGCGGAAGCTGCCCGCAATGTAGTATGTGCGGGTGGGCGTCCACTGGCAATCACCAACTGCCTCAATTTCGGTAATCCGTACAAGCCGGAAGTATACTGGACTTTCAAGGAGGCTGTAAGGGGGATGGGCGAGGCCTGTCGAAAGCTCAATACTCCAGTAACCGGTGGAAACGTTTCGTTTTACAACGAAAACCCGGAGGGAGCAGTTTTTCCTACTCCGACCATAGGAATGCTGGGTCTGGTGGAAGATATTGCTGTGCACGCAACCCAGGCAGGACTATGCACACCAGGCCATACGGTCTACTTGCTCAGCCCGAAGTCCTGGAGTTTTCGCACGCAACATTGTGAGCTCGGGGCAACTGAGTATTTGCACTCGTGTCACGGATTAACCTGTGGAGATGCTCCCCATTTGGATATGACAGAGGAGTATGCAGTGCAGGAGTCTGCGCTCGCCATGATACAGTCCGGGCTTATCGCAAGTGCACATGATGTTTCTGACGGAGGATTGCTTGTGGCTTTGGCGGAATGTGTTCTTTTTTCAGAAGAACTGGGCGTGGAGATTCAGCTGAATCCCGAGAGCACGGCTCGCCTGGATGCCTTACTCTTCGGGGAGGCGCAGTCGAGGATATTGCTTACGGCAGCGCGGTCGAAGGCGGATCAGTTAGCGGCGCTTGTCGCCGAGCATCCAGAGGTGCAGTTGACCGTTCTGGGGACCGTTTGTTCAAGCCCCACACTATCGGTTGCTGTCGGAGGCAAGAATGTATTGCGCTGTACCAAAGATGTGATGAGTGAGGCCTATTTCGGATCTATTCCGAAGCAAATGGCGCGCCAAGTTGCGGCATAGCCCATAACTTGTTTGCTGCTCCTGCGTACAATGCGTTAGCTAACAATACCTGAGAATTATGGCTCCTATTGAACTTACTGATGCTAACTTTCAAAGCGAAGTGCTGGAATCCGATGTTCCCGTGCTCGTTGACTTCTGGGCTGCGTGGTGCGGTCCGTGCAGAGCGATTGCTCCGATCGTTACCGAACTGGCCTCGGAGTACGCTGGTCGGGCGAAGGTCGGCAAAGTTGACGTAGATGTGAATCCCCAGACCGCAATGCAATATGGTGTCCGCTCAATTCCGACGCTACTCTTTTTTGTCGGAGGACAGGTACGTGATCAGATGATAGGATCGGCCGGGAAGCGAGAGTTTCAGAAAAGGCTTGATGCGCTTGTCGGCCAGACAGCCTGACAAGCTGGAGTCTTCCGGGAAACAAATGCTCCGTTTTGTATGCACGGTACCTTTAGGTGTGTGCAGCTTGTAAGGAGTGTGTGAACCCAGCAAAATGTCGTCTATTCCGATTCCCCACGATATATCATTTGAGGGTGCAGCGCACCACAGGGTCCTCATAATTGGCGCCGGTCCAGCAGGATACACAGCTGCGCTTTATGCAGCTCGAGCAAACCTTGCCCCGGTCGTCTATACGGGACTTGAGCCCGGAGGACAGCTTACGACGACCACGGATGTTGAAAACTATCCGGGTTATGTGGACGGAGTCCTTGGACCAGCCATGATGGAGGATTTTAAGGCTCAGGCAGTTCGCTTTGGGGCCGAAGTGGAGTATGGCGAGATAACCCATCTGGATCTTTCCCAACGTCCGATGAAGGTTGTTGTCGATGAGGAAACAGGGGTTCTCGCAGATACCGTTATTGTCGCCACTGGCGCCTCAGCTCGTTATCTAGGTTTGGAAAACGAAAAACGCCTGCTAGGGCGTGGAGTCTCAGCATGTGCAACCTGTGATGGTGCGTTTTTCCGGGGGGTAGATTTAGCAGTGGTCGGTGGCGGAGACACCGCAATGGAAGAATCGCTGTTCCTGACGCGCTTCGCTTCAAAGGTCTGGTTGATCCACCGGAGGGACGAGTTGCGTGCATCAAAGATCATGCAGCAGCGAGTGATGGCGCATCCGAAGATCGAGATCATCTGGAATACCATCGTAACAGATGTACTGGGGGCAGACGAAGTCACCGGGGTTCGGCTCAGGAATGTTACAGATAACTCCGACCGGGACCTGGCAGTCAGTGGATTCTTTGTGGCGATTGGGCATACGCCGAACACGGCGCTTTTCAAGTCCTGGCTTGATGTGGACGACCAGGGATATATTGAGACGCGGTCAGGATCAACTCAAACCAATATCCCTGGCGTGTTTGCTTGTGGAGATGCACAGGATCATGTCTATCGGCAGGCGGTCACGGCAGCGGGGACCGGTTGCATGGCGGCTATGGACGCGGAACGGTTTTTGGCTGCAAGGGCCGGTTGACCTGTCAGGATCGCAGAACATTGCGTAAGAGGAAGGTGACGTTTTCGGGCCGTTCACGAAGTCGGCGTGCATAGTAAGGCAGCCACATCCGACCGTAAGGGACGTAAACACGCATGTTGTATCCGTCACGGACGATACGAACCTGTGTTTTTGGGCGCAGACCGTAGAGCATCTGGAATTCAAATCTTGATGCATCAATGTTATTTTCCAGGGCGTACGCTTTAGTGCTTTCGATTAGCGCGTCATCGTGAGTAGCAATGGCGGGGTAGTTGCCGTCTCGAAGCAGGATGTGCATACAGCGGATGAATTGTGTGCGGATTTTAGGCATTTGCTGCCAGGCAATCGTCGAGGGTTCACGGTATGCGCCCTTACAGAGACGCACGCGCGCGCCCAACCGGCACATACGCTTTACATCGTCTTCGGTACGTTTCAGGTACGCCTGAAGCACAATTCCCACATGCGCGCGATAATCCGGTAGTACAGCCTCGAAAAGACGAAGACTAGAGTCCAGAACTGAGCTCCCTTCCATATCCAGGCGCACAAAGCCGTTCAGTGTTCGGGCCTCATCCAGGAGAGAACACAGGTTGTCGTAGCAAAAGTCTTCATCAATCACCTGCCCGATCATGGAAAGCTTGATGGAGATGTTACGCTCCAGTTGAGTCTCGGAGGCCAGCTTCTGCAATAGGCGGATATATTCGTCACGACCCAACTGTGCCAGATCTCGGCGTGTCACGTGTTCACCCAGGAGGTCTACAGTTGTGAGCAAACCCTTGTCATGGAGCTCCCTGATTTTAGGGATCGCGCCGGAAAGCGTTTCCGAAGCTACAAAACCGCGGGCGAGAAAGAAAGGCAACCGTAACATGGTACGCAATACAAATTTTGTGATGCACTTCAAACTCCCGACAACACATGCAACCTCGGTAATAACTCTCCGTAGGCTAGGCAGTCTTCCGGTGAGTGGAAGCTAGGGACAGGGCATCGCACAACATTTCCAGGTGTTTGCGGTGCCCTTTTTGCGTTCATGCTTCAAAAATATTCCCGGCCCAATCATTGGGCCAGGAAACTATTTCGGGAAGACTGTTTGGGTCGGTAATAACCAAATTTGCTCCGCGTTCTAGTAAGAGGGGTTCATGCGTTTGAGGGTCTGCGTTTGGATGCACAACACCGATAGAGAGCATCCCTGCCGCGTGCGCAGCGGTTACATCGTCTACGGAATCTCCGATGTAGACGGTTTTTTCGGCGGGGACCTGTATGCCGGCAGCATTAAGGCGGCCGAGCGCAAGCAGTAATGGAAAAGGGTCCGGTTTTTTACGGTTTCCCTGTCGTTCCCGACCAATCAAGAGCGGAAAAAATTCCCGCCAGCCCCATCGGTCAAGCGTCCAGTAGGCTTCTACCTCCGGGCGGCCGGTCACAATCCCGAGTATATGACCTAGCTTCTTGAGCTCTAACAGGGTCTCGGTTTGAATAAATGGGTGTTCTTCCGTGATAAAACCATCCCAGTCCTCACCACGGTAGCGTCGTTGGAATTCGGTTACCACGCGAGCAAACGGAGTCTCCATGCCAAAGTCCCCGATAATGGTGTGAGTGAGCTCCCAGTCATCATTGAACCCTCCCCGATCCTTGTACCGCTGAATCATTTCCTGCTGTACTTCTCGGCCGGTGAAGTGATAGACGGTCTCTTCAATAGCGCGACGATAGGATCCAGACACATCCACAAGGACACCGTCCATATCGAACAACATTACCGGTATTAGTGGGGTGACTGCCATCTGACTAAGTATTTCAAGAGGCAATCGCCGGCAGGTTGTTCTCAGGAGTTCATGGTAACCAGGAATTCGTCGTTGCTTCTGGTGGTGCGCATCCGATCAAGCAGAAAATTCATTGCTTGAATCGGATCCTGATCAGCCAGAAGTTTTCGAAGAATCCAGATACGGGCTAGCCGTGCACTCTGGATAAGCAACTCCTCCCGACGGGTGCCGCTCATAACTACATTTAGTGCAGGGAAGATACGACGATCTGCCATTTCCCGGTTCAGCACGAGTTCCATATTGCCCGTTCCTTTGAATTCTTCAAAGATTACATCGTCCATGCGGCTTCCCGTATCAATCAGCGCAGTCCCGACAATAGTTAGAGAACCGCCTTCTTCAACATTGCGTGCGGCACCAAAGAAGCGTTTGGGCCCTCGCAGCGCGGTGGCATCCAGTCCGCCGGAGAGTGTGCGTCCAGAATCCGGGCAAACCGCATTGTGAGCGCGGGCCAGGCGGGTGATTGAGTCCAGAAGAATCACTACATCCTGCTTCATTTCCACGAGGCGTTTGGCTTTCTCCAGTACGATATTGGCCACCTCTACATGTCGAGACGGCTCCTGATCAAAAGTGGACGCTAGCACTTCCCCTTTGACATGCCGCTCCATGTCGGTCACTTCCTCTGGCCGCTCATCAACCAGAAGGATGATGAGATGCGCCTCTGGGTGATTGGTGCTGATAGCGTTAGCGATTTTTTGCAGAAGGACGGTTTTACCGGTCTTGGGTTGGGCAACGATCAGTCCACGCTGTCCTTTTCCAATAGGTGCGAATAGATCAAGGATCCGCATAGACATGTCATGCGCACGGGTTTCCAAACGAAGGTGTTCGTCTGGATAGAGCGGGGTCAGATACTCAAAATTCGAACGCTCGTCTATCGAGGCGGGATCACAGGTGTTGATTTTCTTGACTTGAATGAGCGCAAAATACCGCTCACCATCCTTTGGCGGGCGAACCTCGCCCTCAACAGTGTCTCCGAGCCGGAGGCCAAAGCGTTTAATCTGACTGGGCGACACGTAGATATCGTCTGGGCTGGGCAAGTAATTGAAATCAGATGACCTTAGGAACCCGTACCCATCGGGCAGTATTTCCAGGACACCCGTTTTTTCGATCACGGTGTTCGGATCCAATTTTGTAGTGTCAGGGCGAGGCGCATAGAGGGGAGAGTTTTCGGGTGCTCGCCGCCGCCGAGAATCTCTTGGTCCCATTCTGGAATCACGCCTCCCGCGTCTTCCATGATGCTGTCTTCTTGAACGTCCCCCCTGGCGGGTCCGCCTCGGAGGGCGACTCTCAGGTTCGTGACGCGAGGGCTGCTTAGAGGTGGGCTCGCTGTTGGTGGGTGCAGCGCGAATATGGGCCACATCCTTATTTACACGGCCATCTGTGTCGGTGCTATAAACGTGAGATTCTTTGGACGTTGAGGTGGTTTGGGGATTTTTCATGGTATTTGAAGGGTTAGTGGTCGCCGAGCCGACAAGCTCAGGTTGCTTTTTTATGCGGGGACCTCGGTTGGTCGTCGTTCGGGTTTGATGCTCAAGGATAAACTCAATCAGGTCTTTCTTGCGAAGGGCTGTCCACCCTCCAACGCCGAGTTGGCGGGCAATATCCTTTAGTTCAGGAAGTTTTTTTTGTGCTAGTTCGGGATGATTCATTGAAAAGGGTGCGTTGAAATGCATAGGGCCGCCTTGGGCCAAGACCACAGATTGGTTTCCGTTTCACGGAAACCTCATGCAACGAGGTAAACAGACTGGAAAATGTGGGCTAGAAGAACGGAGAAGCGTTGATGCCGCTGTAGAAATCAAACGGGGCACGATGACCCAGGCTCCCAATTATACGACATTTGACCGTCGGGGTTACCCGGAGCGCATCCAAGTTAAACAAATCCGAGATAATTTACAAGTCTAGTGCGCCAAGGAGTGCACCAGCGAGGTAATGTGAACCGCAAATCAGGATAGAGTCTGGGTGGGTGACACGACCAATGGCGAGCTCCCACATAGCGGATACAGATCCGATACCGGCTACATCAAGTCCATATTCCTTAAGCAGTCCGGCCAAATCGGATGCGGACACAGCACGTTGGAGAGCAAGGTCGCAGGCGTACACTTTCAATGAATGTTCCTGCAACACACGCATGACACCGGCAAGTTCCTTGTCCTTCATTAGGGAGAGTAAGAGGTGGACAGTTCCATAACGTGGCATGTAGTTGAGTGCAGCTGCGATACCCGCAGGATTATGGGCCACATCCAGGATCGCCAGCGGGTTTTGATTGAATACCTCCAGGCGGGCCCGGAGTCCGGTGAGTTCGCAAACCCGTTCGAGTCCTTTGAGGACGACAGATGAGTCCTGTCTTGTTTCCGGGAAAAGAAGTTCGGCACTCCTGGTGGCGAGGAGTGCATTGCGAGTCTGGTGCTCACCGGCGAGTCCGTATGCGTGCAGGTCGTATGTGCGCAGCGGGGTCTGCAAGTAAGTGT
Source organism: Rhodothermales bacterium (assembly GCA_965219915.1). Classification (GTDB taxonomy): domain Bacteria; phylum Bacteroidota; class Rhodothermia; order Rhodothermales; family Bin80; genus Bin80. Next base: position 505,135 of record OZ244794.1, read on the forward strand.
CAGTGGCGATTCCAGGTTCAACCCAGGGGGCATCCAGACTGCTGGCCGTTTCCCGTACCACCTGTTGTGTAGCTGCATGGCCGGTTGCTGCAATTACAGGTGTACCGTCCTTGATTATTCCGGCTTTCTCACGCGCAATGGAAGTCAGCGAATCGCCGAGAGTCTTTGTGTGATCCCGATCTATCTGAGAGATCACAGAGAGCTTGGGTCTAAGGATGTTCGTTGCATCAAGTCGGCCTCCAAGCCCCGTTTCAACTACGGCGAGATCAACGGATGACTCAGCGAAGAACAGAAAGGCCAACGCGGTAAGCGCCTCAAAGAAACTTGGTTGCAAACGGTCGAACAAAGATCCGTAACGATCCAGAGCACCCAGCATCCAGGTGTCCGAAACCGGGGCACCATTTAGCCGAATCCGTTCGGAAAGATGGAGAAGGTGGGGAGAGGTGTAGAGGCCGATACGGTATCCGGCCGACTGGCCGATGGCAGCGATCATGCTGGCAATTGATCCCTTTCCATTTGTGCCGGCGATATGAACACTGGCGAAATTCTCCTCCGGATGTCCCATGGCTGCAAGGAGGTGCCCAACTCCACGCAGACCTGGTTTCATCGCGGCATTACCGAGTTCCGAGTAACGTGGAAGACTCAAAAGACGGTCGGCATAGTCCGCACTCATTATGTAGCACGGGGCCGTAAGGTAATCACCGGAAGAATCATCTCCTCCATTGAAGCACCGCCGTGTTGCATGGAATCGTTGTAAAGATTCCTGTAATGGTTGAAATTGGTCGGATAGACGAAGTAATAGTCTTCCTTGGCAATGATATAGCAGTTGCCGGCTCTTGTGTTAGGCAAGCCATAAGCGTGTGAATCCCGGACGACTATGGCATGTTGAGGATTTACCTGAAGGTTGCGACCATACTTGTAGCGCAGAGCCGTGGATGTATCACGATCACCACGCACTTTAGTCCCGTGGAGACTACGCACAGCTCCGTGATCCGTCGTAATGACAATCGTGCAATTCTGCTGAGATAACGTCCGTAAGGATTGGTAGAGCCAGGAATGTTTGAACCAGGTTCTTGTCAGCGCTCGATAGGCTCGCTCATCTGGAGACAATTCTCGAATGACATCTGAATCTGACCGGCTGTGAGCAAGTATATCTACGAAATTGATCACGATGGCGTTCAGGTCAGCCTGCAGGTATTGATTCACATCCCGAGCAAAAGAGCGACCGTCCTCTTTGCCGATCAATTTCCGATAGCGCATGGTGAAATTATCCAGGTTCAACCGCTTGAGGCAATCGGTCAGCAACGGTTCCTCATACTGGTTGCGGCTATGCTCATCTCCATCTTCACCTTGCCACATTTTGGGGTATCTACGAGCGATCTCTTGCGGCAGAAGTCCGCTGAAGATCGCATTGCGTGCGTAGGGGGTGGCGGTAGGCAGGATACCGTAGTGAAAATCGGTCTGGATAGAGAAGAGTGGAGACAACAGCGATGAAAACTCTAGCCACTGGTCATAGCGCATACAATCAATAACGAGAAAGACCACACGCTGGCTTGCTTCCAGGAACGGCTTAATCCAGTGTGATACGATCTCATGTGAAAGCAATGGTCGATCAATATTTGCACGCGAACGACAGGCCGAGATCCATGAGGGATAAGCCTCTTCTATGTATCGGCCGAATCCCCGATTGGCTTCCCGAAATTGACCCGCTAGCACCTGGCGCGCGTCTTCGTCATTTTCCAGTTGACGGTCATGATGAACAAGCTCCCGGTAGAGGTTTATCCATGCCGAGTGTCCGATACTATCGCCGAGTGCTGAGGATATAGCTCCGAAGCGTTGCATGTAATCCTGGGACACCCGGGCATTACGTAACGGTACGCTTTCCAGCAGCCGCTTAAGGGTAAGCAGGATTTGGCTCGGGTTGACGGGTTTGGTCAGGTAGTCGCTGATCTGGCCCCCCAATGCCTCCTCCATGAGGCGCTCTTCTTCACTTTTGGTGACCATGACCACAGGTACGTCCGGGCGCTTCCGCTTGATGGCTGAGAGCGCTTCAAGCCCTCCCAAACCCGGCATTTGCTCGTCCAGTAGGACGACATCTACCAAATCATCCTGGCTTACAGCTTCAATAGCGTCAGCTCCATTGGTTACACACGTAACCCGGTATCCCCGGTTTTCGAGGAAGAGGACGTGGGAGCGAAGCAGGTCAATTTCATCATCTGCCCAAAGTATGTGGCCGGCCGTTGACATCGTCTGATGCAGGTTTAGTGAGTCGTAGCCGTGGGTTCAGATAATGGGTCCGCCGAGGTGATTGCACCGGATATACCATTAGCAAAGTGTCATGTTCATGCAGAAAGAAGTACATGGCGCTGCTGGTTGCTCAGCCGGGCCTGATGGCCGTGAATCGAAAAACCACCATTCCGTGCAAGTTCACATAAGGCCATTCGCTCAGCCTCTCACGCCTAAAGTCACTCTGTTCAAAACCAGAAGGTGATCGAACAGGATCATTGCACATCGGTTTATGCCCGCAGTAACAAAATTGATCTGACTGATGACGAAACGAGGATTATCTGAGCGTATGCAGCTTGCGCTGAATGCCCAGATCAAGGCCGAATTTGATTCGGCATATTTGTATCTGGCACTGGCAGCTGAGATGGAATCTCGCAACCTGAAAGGCTTCGCACATTGGCTGCGAAGACAGTGGGAAGAAGAATTGGTTCATGGCCTAAAACTGTATGATTTTCTGCTTCAGCGTGATGCGAAAGTAGATTTGCATGCGCTGGATAAGCCCAAAGTGGATTCCACGCAGTCTGCACTGGAGATTTTTACACAGGTGCTGCAACATGAACAGTATATCACGGCTCGGATACATGAATTGTACGCGTTGTCACAGGAGGAGAAAGATTACGCCTCTCAGACATTGCTTCAATGGTTTGTGGATGAACAGGTAGAGGAGGAGGACTCCGCCCGGGAGATCATGGAAAACCTGCGCTTGGTCGGAGGAGAGGGAGCCGCGTTGTTTCTGCTGGATCGTGAACTCAGCCAGCGTCCGGAAGTCAGTGCGGAGGATGAATGATGCAGTGGCCTGCCTCGGAAAAAGGGACTAGATAAAACTGGTTGATGTCCGTATTGAACTTTCTAACTCCCGGGGCTATCCCTCAGGAGGAATTTGATGCAATTGAGATTGAGATTCATCACGCCGCTCCAGGTATCCTAATGCTGGTTGGACAGGGAGGCAACATAGGGATATCCTACGGAGAGGATTCCGTTTTTATGGTTGACACTCAGTTCGGGCAACTCACCGAAAAGATACTGGCAGCGATAAGGACGCGAACAGCCAAGCCCGTACAGGTTGTGGTGAACACGCACTGGCATGGGGATCATGTGGGCGGCAACGGCAATTTTAGTAAAAGGGGAGCCCTCATTGTGGCTCACGAAAGAGCGCACGCACGCCTAAGTGTTGATCAGTTCCTTGGTGCATTCGGCCAAAAAGTACCAGCTGCTCCAAAGGAAGCCATTCCTGTGATCACATTTACAGAAACCATCTCATTTAACTGGAATGGGGATGTGATAGAGGTTTTTCACGCCCCCGAGGCTCATACCGATGGAGACGCCATTGTGCATTTCCATACAGCTAATGTGATCCTAATGGGGGATACCTATTTCAACGGGATGTATCCGTTTATAGATGTGGATACCGGTGGATCAATTGATGGGATGATAGCTGTGGCAGACGCCGTGCTTGCCCGCTGTGACGAAAATACAAAGGTCATCCCCGGGCATGGACCGCTGTCCAATCGGTCTGAACTACTGGAGTATCGGGAAATGATGGTCGCTGTTCGCGACGCAGTTACAAAATTGGTAGGCGTGGGCAAATCGAGAGATGAGATCATTGCGGCAAGACCCACGGCTGCTCTGGATGCTGCCTGGGATGGAGGGGTACTGGACCCGGATACTTATGTGGGTCATATCTACGACTCGGTCACAGCAGCTAGCGTGAAGCTCCAATAATTACTTGTCGGCAACCAGTGATTCCGCAGATCAGGACTTGGAATCCATCAAAAACGAGTGTGCAAAGACTAATGGAACACCACGCTCTTGGAAAGTCAGTTTCAGGATCATTGCGCTGCTCTCCGAAATCATTATTGATTGCGACGAAAAACAGTTTAAACCCTGGAGGGTCCAGGTAGCAACGGACGTTTTTGTCGTAGCCAAAGACTATTCAAACCAAGTGCTTTATTAGCGGCCTTGGCGGTCCACATGATTCACCAAGAGCGCCTCGGCTGCCGATTGCACTCCTGATTGTGGGACGTCAAATCCGCAATTCTTCCATGTGTCCTGATCACCGTCAGCCAAAAGGGTTATGGCCCCTGTCAGTTCTTCAGACTCAAGCTCATCGGCAAGGTCCAACCCCCACGCTAAGGTGTAGCTTCCCCTGCCGGGTCGACGTTTATTTCGATATGCATCATCCTGGCATGTCAGGTGCCTTAGAGTTGCGCGCGTAATCCGATCATAGGTATTTGTATCCAAATCCTCAGGCCAGCGCTTGACAACCTCATGTAGTATCGCCAAACATCCTGCGACTTCCGCTAAGCTGATCCCAAAGTGGTTGACGCAGTCAATGGTCTTATCCACGATCTGAGGGCCAAAGTCAAGAAGCGCATTCTTGACGCCCCAGCCTGTACGGGCATTGCGCAAAAGGGAAGGAATGGTCCGCGGCTCGTCCAGGGCTATGACAGCATGAAGAACGCTGAGGTCCATTTCGCCAGGCAGGATCTCATAGGGTTCACCATTATCCATACGGGCACGCTGATCCGTTTCCTGCTCAAGTAGCTCAATCAGTGCTTCTACCAATGGAGTACTCGCAGTGAATCCTGAAGCAAGAATCCAGTTATGAGGACTCTCTGAGTCAATATCAAGAGGGATTTCGTTCAGTGCAGCACCAATTCTTCGATAGTCGCCGCTGAGCAAGTCTGCCGCCAAGTCTACTTGGCTACGTTCTACGTTTTGCGAAGCGCTTGAATGGGTCAAAAGTAACATACCAACCCCCAAAATCAACAGAGCATTCCAAATCCACCGATACGATTGCATATTCATGTGAGACCCTTCCATCAGCGATCCTGGCGGTCCACAGGATTCTCCAAGATCGCATTGGTCGCCGTGATCAGGTCGGAATGACCGGGCTTTGTTCCAGCATCCAAGCCACCACAACTTGCATTGTCTACTACAATAAAGGCAAGAAGCAGGTTGCTCGTTCTCATTTCGGCGAGGCGGTAATGAGATTTGTTTCCTCATAACTCCCCCATTCTGCCTGACAATGTACTGAGTTTACCTCCAATTTGCTGTACGATTGATATGAGTAGGCACAATAAACCCTGTCTCGAAAGTCATGTCTAATTTGTACCCAAAATCAATCAGGCTTGCGCCCGAAGAAGCGGGCAATGCAATCTAAGTAGACAGGCAGTTTCATCTCAACACACACTTGGTTTATTTCTAGGAATAATTTCAAACATTGCGTCTTGAACAGAACAAACTCTAGACTCCTGACAAGTAAAGCAAAATGCCGGCCCGTACGTTTCATAGTGGTCATTACTTTGGCCTTTGCTGCTTATATGGGTGGGGCGGTGATGAATCAAGTTTCTGCCACTACCGAGACAACGGCGGCTAAGGCAACTACCTGTGAAAATGACATATGCAATGGTGGTTGGTTCCTCGGCTACTGCAGTAACGTTCCTGGCAGCAATTCAGGGCGCAACATGGTACGATTACCAGGCGTAGTACCTACGAATATGGTGATCCTTATTGTCCAGAAAAACACTTCGTTGCCAATGCTAGATAGTTTTTCATACGTCAGACATAGTCTTGTTTTATCGGTCGTGATTCTGCCGCTTCCGCTGAAAGCGTCTGCTCAGTCAGTAATCCATCCGACGAAGGAAAATATTCCTGTTTCCTCGGACCCTCGCTTCGAATTAGGACATGATGATAACGAAGAGGTCTGGAGTTGGGACATGATGGATATAACAACGGTGGGTGTTAACGAGGGGAATGACCACGAAATGATAGGGTGGCTTATAGATTTCGATGTCGATCACAATGGTACTATGTACTACGTTGATCTAATGGGTGCACAAGTTCGTGCCTACGGTTACGATGGCAATTTTATTGCTGATGTGAGTACTGCTGGAATTGGCCCGGGTGAGTTCCGTGATCCCGCGGGACTCGCAGTTCTGGAAGGCGGCCGTAGGATAATTGTAGATGATGTTTACGTGGACCATGTGTTTCAACGTGAGGGGGACACATTCAATCTAATTGCTACAAATCAACCTGAATACCTGGGGCAACAGGCAATCTGCGCCATGAACGGATATTACTATAACCAGCGATATGTTGATAGGCAACACGAAGGTGTGATTCACAGATACACGCTGGAAGGTAATTGGGAAAATTCCTTTGCGAAGCCGTACGACTACGAAAATCAATTTATTGTGTCTAGGATTACTGCGGATGCCATGCTTGCGTGCAACGCGAAACACGGTGTGGTTGCCCAGATTATCAACCATATTCCTGCAATGACAGGATATTCGGAGGATGGGGAAGAGCTCTGGCAGGTTACGTTTTCAGATTACCGTAGCGACACAATACTAGAGAGCGTCAGGGATGGGGTGAGATATCGCACTGTTCAGGCTGAGGACGGTACGTCAGTGTTTAAATCACTCTTTTCTGATGGAGATTATTTCTACGTGACCTATAGTTTTGTAAAAAGAGATTTGGGAAATATGCCACCTCTCAAATTCATGGAAAATCACATATTTCGTGTTGATGCACGAACAGGTTTGGGGCATTATCTGGGTACTGGTCCAGAACCTGGCGAACATCTGTTGGCAGTAGATGGTGAATATCGTTTCACCACAACGCAAAACGAAAGATTTCCGCAAATCCGCGTTTACAAACCTAGACAATCGCGCTGAGCCCGGAAAATCCTCGGTTGCCTAGATGGCGCAAGCGGTCTGGCACTGGTCATGGAAAGCCCCCCGGTCGTATCCAATATGTCTTGCAACGGGCAATTGCCTAAAAATTACAGCTGATGCTGCAAACTGTCACCGGCACCGTAATCATTTTGTGTTCATGAAGCGTAGCTTTGGTGCGCTACTGTGGATCTGTGTGGTGGCTGCATTGGTATTAATGCTGCCGTCCGTGCGGGCTCAGGAATTGTCCTTCACGCTGATTGAGCAATTAGTCATTGGCAATAATGAAGATGCACCCGCTGAATACCTCTTTACCTTTCCGGAATTAGTCCGGACGGACTCAAGGGGCTACATCTATGTCCATGATCGACGGCGTGCGGATATTCGGGTTTTCGACGAAAGCGGACAGTATGTCAGTACGATTGGAAAGAGAGGAGAGGGACCAGGAGAAATGCGTGAGATTGTCGGCATGCATGTTGACGCCTGGGACAGATTGGTCGTGGCTGATCGAATTAGTAGAAGATTCACGATATTTTCAGATCTAGGAGCACAGTTTGAAACGAAGTCATTTACCGATGATTTGTGGGGAGTGCCATCCCCAATTCTGTCTCTTGAGGATTCCTTCGTGCTCAGGTATGTGAGGGCGTATGATGACCCCGAGCGAAAACTGCCCTACATTACTGACACGAAGACGCTCCATCACTACGATATGGCCCTTAATTCTATTGAGGCATTCGCAGAATTGGGTGAGATCTTTAACCTTAACGAACCCTTTGAAAGGGCGGAGTCTAATACTCGTAGCGCACTTAGAATGGCTACAAATGGGATTGACAAGATAGTGCTGGTTCCCACGATCTACAATGGATACGCTTACCGATACACGCACAAAGGAGGTTCATGGGACGTGGAGAAGTTAGAAGGCGGCCCCGTGCCAAGGGAACCCTACATGTCAGTGAGCCAAAAGGAGTTTGACGCTAATCCAGAACTGCAAAGGTCCTCCATCTCAATTGGCGGATCATCGGGAGTGCACCATGCGAGAATCTTCAATTGGAGTCTGGGTGTTGTGATTCTGAGCAGTGGAGAGATCGTGAACTTCACGATGCAAACTCCGCTGCGGGGAGAGCTTCGCCATCGGGTAGAGCTGTTTGATAGAGCTGGAGTACTTCTGGGATACGGTCCCCTGCGCTTCGACGATCAGGGGTTGAATCGTAGCGTGGAGGTCATGACCAAAATTGACATCCTTTGGATCGACCAAGATGATCGATTGTACGTTCGGCGGCGAAGTAGACATGGCTTCTACATACTCAGCGTAGCAGAACTTGTGATCGGACGCCCGTGATTGATGGAACTGTCTGCTCGTGCTAGGATACTCGCTCGGAACATTGCGCAGAGAGCATAAAAGGCTTCTTCGACGCTGACACTTGATCACCGACTGTCCGTATCTACTTCGGGATATCTCGGTTCCGAACAGTGACTCTCTGCCTTCAAGCGTATCGCGGTCAATCGTAGTGGCGACGAGCCAGTATTTGATGAGATTCAGCCAAGAGAAACTGTTGGGGGTGGGTAAAGGTAGGACACGCTACACTAGCGCTCGATAAGTCCGATCGCAAGCGCAGCCTTATAAAGAAGGTGGCGATCGGCAGAATTCATGGGCACCACGTCGAGGTCGATCAGCAGATCTCCTGGTCGCTTTTTGTTCAACTGGACTCCGCAGCCCTTGAGTCGAATCCGTGTCCCCGGTGTAGAATTTGGCGGAACATCAATCGTAAGCACATCTCCGTATGGATCGGTTATCGTCCGAGCACAGCCGAGCAATGCATCTAGTGCGGTAACAGACAGCCGCATCAGCAGATTGTTTCTTTTTCGGGTAAAGACGGGGTGGGGGAGGATTCTGAAGGTAAATATGCGAGCACCGGGCTCGTCTGAAGCACGGATACGAAACTTGTTTTTGATGCCGGGGGGTAATACAATCCGGGTGAGCGAACCATCCTTCCCCCGAATCACTACGGGGCCTCCCTGGAGTGCTCGTTCGAATGAGATGTGCACGACATTACCACCGCTACCGAAAATCTCTTCGAAGAACTCGCCAATACTGGAGAAGAGATCATCCATAACAGCGGGAATCGGCTCGCGATTGGTGAGGGACCGAAGCTGGTCATACTTCGCTCGCCGTTCAGGATCCGAAAGAATGCTGTATGCTTGTTGGAGTTGCTTAAATCGTTCCTCTGCCTGATCATCACCCGGATTACGATCTGGATGATGTTGTTGGGCGAGTCGTCGATAGGCGATTTTTATATCTTCCGCAGATGCAGAGCGTTCGATCTCCATCACGGCGTAAAGATCATCCAAAGCAGTTAAACGGGACATGAAAGCACACGTTATTATCAAAACATACGGGAATACCTGCTGAAAGGTACAATCAAGCCAATGGGAAGAATCTCAAAAATACTTATTGCCAACCGAGGCGAGATTGCGCTGCGCATTATGCGTACCTGCAAAGTACTGGGTATCCGCTCCGTGGCAATTTACAGCGAGGCTGATCGGGGAAGTGCGCATGTGGTCTATGCAGATGAAGCCTATTGTGTTGGCCCAGCAAGATCGGTGGAGTCATACCTAAATCTGGAGCGTATTATGGCCGCCGTTCATGAAAGTGGGGCGGATGCGGTTCATCCGGGGTATGGCTTTTTGTCTGAACGGGCGGAGTTTGCTCACGCCTGCTCCGAACAGGGGGTAATCTTCATTGGTCCATCCGCTCAGGCAATCAGCGCCATGGGTGACAAAATGCTGGCCCGTCAGCTAATGATTATACATGACGTGCCTGTTGTCCCGGGGACGGAGGGAGCAGTGACGGACCTAGATGAGGCACTCGAGATCGCTGACCGGATTGGCTATCCTGTACTTGCAAAAGCAGCTGCAGGAGGTGGCGGTAAGGGGATGCGCAAGGTGGACAGTGCACAGGAGATGAAGCAAGCCCTTTCTCGGGCGCAGGGTGAGGCGGGCTCGGCCTTTGGCGATGCCCGCATCTTTATTGAGAAATACCTGGCAACGCCTCGACACGTGGAATTCCAAGTTCTCGCGGATGCAGATGGATCATGTGTACATCTTTTTGAGCGCGAGTGCTCAATCCAACGCCGTCACCAGAAATTGATTGAAGAAGCACCTGCTGCATGCATGACAGAAGAATTGAGAGCACGAATGGGTGCTGCAGCCGTGCGTGCGGCGCAGGCCTGTAACTATGTAGGCGCGGGCACCATCGAATTCTTGGTTGACAAAGCGGGCAAATTCTATTTCATGGAGATGAACACGCGTCTCCAGGTTGAGCATCCGGTAACCGAGTACATTACGGGCCTGGATCTGGTTGCCGAGCAGATCAGAATAGCAGAAGGAAAGACTTTGCCGTTCACACAGGACGAACTCTCCATTAATGGACATGCGATCGAGTGCAGGATATATGCAGAGGATCCGGCAGCAAACTTTATCCCAAACCCTGGTGTGGTGACGTTGCATCAAGTGCCTGTGGGAGTAGGGGTCCGAGTTGATGCAGGGTTACAAACCGAAGGGGATATCCCGATCCATTACGATCCAATGATCTCAAAGGTGATCACTTGGGGGCGTACACGTGAGGAAGCAACTCAGCGGATGATCTTTGCCTTGGAGGACTATTGTATTGCGGGCGTGAAGACGACACGAGGATATTGCCGTCGGGTCATGGAGAGTACAGCCTGGCAGGAAGCTCGCTTAAGCACGCATTTCGTGGACGAACACCCAGAGCTTCTGGCAGAGGACCTTGTGCCTTCCGCCGAGGCAGCAGCCGTGGCGGCAGCCCTGTTGCAGGAGCAAAGCACAGCAAGCCTTCTGACAGGTGAGTCTGCCTGGCGAACCCGACGGCGCAAGGGGAGGAATTCTACCCGATAACGAATCCGTACAGGCGTGAGGGCTCGGCAGACAGGCGTTTACTGAACTGCTCCAGATTCAGGCTAGGTATGCTTTTAGCCGATTTCACGGGTCATCGGAACCGCACTCCAATGTTCCCAGCGTAATGTTATTCCAGTCCCAGGAAATATAATGGCAGATCAATCCCAAGTAGGGCTGCCAAGTCACTATTCAGGGACATATGATATGTCCCTTGTTCGCTACGTCATCCGGACACCGCTCCAAAGTGCTTTTTGGTAATTATGCCCCTTCGTTCCCGTTGAAACGGGAACAACAGTTGGCGACTGGCGAACCAGGGACGGATAATCAGAATGCTACCGCTCAGTAGTAATGCCAAAGAAACTGACCTCTGGTCTGTATGACAAGGTATATACGGAAGGGAATCAGCATGTCGTCGAAAAGGATCTATCACTGCGGGCGCACACCGATAAGCTGCAGAATCACACTGGAGTCCGACTTCTGTCCCAGCATCTGAATCAACTCATTGAGCGTGCACTTGCCGGTCAGTCCGAAAAAGAGCGGGTTGAACTGGCCAACGATCTGATTCGGGTTATCGAAAAAAATACACGAGATGGCGTAGTTCAGCAATCAGATTTTGTGACAAATGCTCGGCTGAAAGAGCTTGCACGAGGTGTTCAAGCCCACACAAACACACAGACCAGACGACCGGGGATACCACTTTCACATTCAGAGTTGTTAACGAATGCTCCAAGTGATCACCGCATTGGATATGAACTGAAGCGGGAAATTGAGTCTGCCGATCGGATAGATATTCTGGTAGCCTTCATCAAGTGGTCCGGGCTTCGTCTTGTACTCGAGGCACTGCAAGACTTTGTCGCGAGGGGAGGAGGGCTGCGGGTGATCACGACGACCTATATGAAGGCAACGGAGCGGCAAGCAATTGATGAATTGATCCAGATAGGTGCCAAGATTAAAATCTCGTATGACACGCGCCGGACACGACTCCACGCAAAAGCATGGCTGCTTCATCGCAATACGGGTTTTTCCACGGCCTTCGTTGGTTCTTCAAATCTAAGTGCAGCGGCACAGCTGGATGGGCTTGAATGGAATGTCCGGCTGTCCAAAGTGGATGCCGGACGAATCATAGACAAAATTGAAGTCGCTTTCAACAGTTATTGGGAGGACATTGAATTCGAAATCTACGATGGCAGCCAAGAATCCAAAGAACGATTTGATGCAGCTGTAAAAGATGAGCCTCGGCCAGGTCGCATTCCAAGCCTGGAGGTTCATCCCTATCCGTTCCAGCAGGAAATCCTGGATAAACTGGATGTGGAACGCGCGGTCCATGGTCGAACCCGTAATCTTGTTGTCGCAGCTACCGGCACGGGTAAAACCGTTATGGCCGCATTGGATTATCGTCGACTGGCGCGCCAGATTAGTCCTCTGCGCCTCCTATTCGTTGCCCATAGGGCGGAAATCCTGCAACAGGCTCGCACGACTTTTCGAGATGTCCTGAAGCACAACACCTTTGGGGAAAACTATGTAGGCGGATCACAGCCCAAAAAATGGGACCACGTATTTGCTTCCGTCCAGTCCCTTGCAAACTTTGATCTCGATAAGATCAATCCAAAGCATTTCGGGATGATCATTATCGATGAATTTCATCATGCTGCGGCAAAAACGTATCAGAGACTTCTTGAGCATTTTCAACCTCACTATCTACTGGGGCTCACTGCGACCCCCGAACGTGCGGACGGAAAGGATATTCTTTCCTGGTTTGGAGGACTTGTTGCCGCAGAGCTGAGGGTCTGGGATGCCATTGATCGTGGTCTCCTGGTTCCTTTCCACTACTTCGGGCGGCATGACGGTGGAGATTTGTCTTCAGTGCGATGGGTTCGGGGCAAATATGATGAGAGCGAGCTAACTCGCGTCTTTACCGCCGATGACATTCGTGTGCGTAAGATCCTGAAAGTGGTCAGAGAGCATATCGCAGATCCGCTGAAGATGCGAGCGCTAGGGTTCTGCGTCAGTGTAGCCCATGCCGAATTCATGTCGCGAAAATTCAATGATGCGGGCATCCCGGCTGCCTGCATCACGGGGAATACCCCTAGGGATGAACGGATAAATGCACAGAACCGACTGAGAAAGTGCGAGGTGAACATACTCTTCTCCGTGGATGTGCTCGGGGAAGGGGTAGACATTCCTCCGGTGGATACCATCCTGATGCTGAGACCAACCAACAGTGCCACTGTGTTTATCCAGCAATTGGGGCGTGGACTTCGCTTCGCTGAAGGCAAAACCTGTCTCACCGTCTTGGACTTTATCAGCAACAGCGCGAGGCAGTTTCGATTCGACTACGCCCTTGGGGCAATGCTTGGGAAAGTTGCCCGAAAATCTGTCAAAGAGGCGGTTGAGAAGGACTTCCCCGCTCTGCCGTCAGGATGCTCTCTCCAGTTGGATCAGGAAAGCAAGGATGTCGTTCTGAACAATCTAAGGGCGCAACTTCGTTACAGGAGCAGTGAACTGGAGCGCTTGCTTCGTCACTTGGGAGACCGGGCCACCCTGAAGACTTTCCTGGATGAAGTGGAGTTATCAATCGATGAGTTCTATGCCAAAAGCCCCCACAGTTTCACATTATTGCGCCGAAGAGCAGGCATTTTCACTGCCAATGAGGGGCCGGACGAGGCCAAGATCGGAAGCAGGTTAAGACTATTGATTCATGCAGATGACGCTCCCCGGCTCAACTTCATACGCCAGGCTGCCAAGGGCGACCTAAACATGAGCGGGTTATCCGAACGGGATCGGCGCCGTCTCCTCATGTTGGCGTGCGCGCTGCTGGGTGGAGAGGCGGCGAACTATCTAAGCGCAGGCTACAACAAGATTCTTGATCATCCTGCTATCTGCGAGGAACTCATTTCGCTGACAGATTTGCTGAAAGAAAACATCGCACATACGCCTTCCCAGTATACAATTGCCCCTGACGTCCCGCTGGAGTTACACACCAGATATTCATTGCAGGAAATTGCTTCTGCATTCAATCTAGTGGGAAAGGGGGGATTGCTACTCCCCCGGGAGGGGATTCGTTTTGATAAAGCAACAAGTTGCAATATGATTTTTGTAACTATTCATAAAGATGAAAAGTACTACGCCAGCACGGCAATGTACCGGGACTATGTGATAGACGCTCACCAATTTCACTGGCAATCCCAGAACAGAACCAGATCGGACGGCATACAGGGCCGTCGCCATACACATCATGAAACTCTTGGGATCACACCTCTGATCTTTGCACGCACTGCCAAGAAGACCGACTATGGACAGACAATGCCGTACCAGTTCCTGGGGCCAGCATCATACCTGTCTCATGAGGGAGAACAGCCGATGAGCATTATCTGGAAAATGAAGTACCCGATTCCAGCAGACATTGTCCGCAACATGCGTCTTGCCGCATAACGGTTGGACGACATTTGGTACTTGAATACTAGGTCAGCTTAGATCAGGATATTTTGCAAGGACCAAGAATCCGCGGCGATCAATTATTTTTGCATCTCCAGATCAATCATCAGGCTAGAGAACCAGGAGGCTCTGGACGATCCTCAGTAATAAGTACCACAGAGCGTAAGTCCCCGTTGGGTCAGCCAGCGGCTGACAGCCCGTACGGCTTCGCTGCTTCCACGCGTTGCGAGTGGTTTTCCCAGATTCATGACGCTCAGTAACAGATCCGCTTGAGCTCGTCTCGCAGGGCGGAGCTGTATAAAAAGCTCTTGGATCAACTCTGGTTCGTGTGTTCGGGCTATAAACACCAGTCCCTTCTGGCCAATCATGCGCATCACATCAAGCACAATGACATGACCGTCCTCGAAATGGTGAACAACCTTGTCGAATTCTGTGACTTCCGGAATTGAACCGTTCAAGAGGGCGTGATGCATGCCGAGTTCTTTGCGAATTTGAGGTGGGATTGGCGAAGGATGTCCAGTGTTTTTTTGAATGGAAGCGTGATAGAAATTGCGTCCTTCTGCGTACCACTTGGTTGCATATTTTGTGCGAAGTGTAGCTGACGGAGGTGTAGTTTCTGTTGTTCTGTAGTATCCTGAGTTGTCTGCCAAGATCAGGGCTTGTCTAAAGTACGGTTCACTGTCTGTGGTAAGGAGCAGCTTACCGCCAGCTTCAAGACGTGCAGAGAGTAATTCAAAAAATGAGGACTGGAGCAATCGCCGAGATGCATGCCGTTTTTTGTACCAGGGATCAGGGAAATTCACATAAACCCTGGAAAGACTTGCATCACAAAACAGGTTCCTCAGAAGAAACAAGCCGCTGCCGTGGTAGAGACGAACATTGGATAATCCTTCACGACGCAGGCGCTTGAATGCCCGTGTGGCCGATCCATTGGCCGTGTCGGCGCCGATAAAATTCCACTCAGGGTGTGCCCGGGCAACAGAAGTCAGGAATCCGCCATCCCCGAACCCGACTTCCAGTACCAGTGGTGCTTCTCGCCGAAAAAACGCTACGTTCGCCGCCGGAAAAGACAGGCCTTGCAGGTCAAGCAGTATCGGCATACAAAGAATATCAAGCGTACAGGTACGCCATGTCTATGTGTCTGGCCCCGTTCGCGTCCGCGACGGCCATTCGTCCTTTCCCTCGAATACGTGCTCCTGCCACTTCACCGGCTTTATTGAGTGCGTAGAACGATACATTGAAAACGGGTTCTCCCGCCTCATTTTGCAGTCGGGCCAAGTGTGTGTGCTGCGCAATGCGCTCACATGCATACAAACACGCTTGCTCGGGACTGTCTCCCATACGCATGCGCTCGACGATCAGAAAGCTACAGCAGTTTTCCAGATTTGCCTCCCCCCGTCCGGTGGAGCCAGCAGCTCCGACTTCGTTATCGCAATAGAGACCGGCGCCGATGATGGGGGAATCGCCGACACGACCAGGGATTTTGAAAGCTAGTCCGCTGGTTGTTGTGACGCTGCTGATATTGCCCTGCAGGTCAATGGCAGAGCAGTGGATGGTTCCCCAGTGGTCATAGTTGCGTCGCATTGCTTCTCCCAGATCACGATCCTCCGGGCCGTGTGGCGGCAGATAATCATCCCGATTGGAGAGATTTTCTCGCCAGCGGACCCAGAGTTCACGGGCACGGTCGGTTAGCAGGTTTTCAGTCGGGAATCCGTGCATGCGCGCGAACTCTTGTGCTCCTTTTGCCACCAGCAGTACATGATCGGTACGTTGAAGAACACGCTGTGCTACCTTGGACGGATACTTGATTCCCTGGACCGAGGCGACGGCTCCTGCACGACCGGTTGGGCCATGCATGACGGCAGAGTCCAACTCAACGATTCCGTCTGCATTGGGGAGCCCGCCGTATCCCACAGAGGTGTCGTTAGGATCTTCCTCTACCAGGTTAACCCCCGCAATGATGGCGTCAAGGGCGTCCGCTCCGGCGTTGATTTCCTCAACCGCACGCGCCACAGCCGCGAGACCATTACCGCTTGCAATTGCGACGGGGCCCGCGAAGGGGCAGATTTTTGGTCGGAGGGCCGCGGCCGCACTGGCTGCTGTGCCAGTGCGGATAAAATCACGTCGGGTTATGGGGTTGTTTGTCATGGAGGGAGAAGGTGAAGTTACCCAATGTAGTTATTGACTGAGAGCAAGCTGCACAAATTCTTCAGCTTTGTTGACTTCGGGGTGGGTGCGCACGACCTTTTGCAACAGCTGTTCGGCTTTGTGACGCGAAAGCCCTAGCGTCTCGAGGGCGATGCAGGCATCTGCACGGGCGGTTGTAACCCCGGCCATCTCTGTTTCTGCCAAATTCAGCTCGCTCATGCGATCAACAAGCTCCACCACTAGACGCTCAGCAGTCTTGCGGCCGACGCCGTTGATTCGCTGGAGCATAGGAGGCTCCCTCAAAGTAATATGTTGAACCAGTTCCGCCGGCGTCATTGTTGAAAGGGCTGCAATGGCAATCCGTGGCCCTACCCCAGATACACTAATGAACAACCTGAAAATCGCCCGTTCTCCAGAAGAAAAGAAACCATATAATTGTTCACTGTCCTCCCGGACATGATGATACGTGAGTAGTTGTACCTTATTGCCGGTATCAGGTAGTCGTTCAAAGGTGGACATGGGTATAAAAACTCGGTATCCTATCCCGTGCACATCGATGATCGCATGGGTTGGTCCTTTGCGACTGAGTGTACCTTTAATGTATTCAATCATGATCCCCGAAGGATACGTCCAAGATACGACAGCTTCCCAAACTCAACTGGACCATGGCTAATCCAGAGACGGGCGCACGAACCAATCGGGCGATTGTGGTAGCGCTGGGTATTATGGCAAGCCGGGTGCTGGGCCTGGTTCGATGGAGTCTAACCGCGCGTTATTTCGGCAGCGGGCCTCATGCAGATGTCCTGAAAGCGGCCTTTCAGGCACCGAATGCACTGCAAAATCTGCTTGGTGAAGGCACAATGTCTGCAGCGTTCATTCCGGTCTATAGCAAAATGCTTGAGGAAGGTAGACCGGAAGCTGCGGGTCGGTTCGCCGGAGGTATTCTAGGTCTATTGACCGCCGTAGTCTGTACCGGGGTACTTCTCGGGATATGGTTGGCCCATCCGATCTGCTCCGTACTTATGCCGGGTTTTGTGGGGGACGCGGCCGAGGTGGCAAAAGGGCTGCGGGAGGTCGACCGGCTTATGTTATCTGTGGATATGGTTCGCCTAGCATTTCCTATGGCGGGAATATTGGTGCTATCGTCATGGGCACTGGGCGTGCTTAACAGTCATCGGCGGTTCTTTATGCCTTACTTCGCACCAGTGCTGTGGAATGTGACCATCATCGGGACCATACTTGGCGTGGGCAATCTGGTCGGGCTGACTCCGTGGGATCTTGGCGGGGATTCAGATGCGTCTATCTTGCCGGAGGAACTCACGCGATTACTCACGGCGGTATTTGCAGGCGGCTTGGTTGGAGGACTGCTCCAGTTTCTTGTCCAGCTCCCGTCCGTTGTTTTGGTGCTAAAAGGGTTCCGGTTCAGTTTGTCCACTCGTGTAGACGGTGTGCGCCGGGCACTGAATGCGGTAGTGCCTGCGCTAGCTGGCCGTGGGATCGCACAGCTTTCGGCCTACCTGGACATATTGCTCGCAACGCATCTTGTGGGGGGTGCCGTAGCGAGCATTGGTTACGCGCAGGTACTTTATATTCTGCCGATTTCCCTTTTTGGTCTTTCTGTTGCTGCTGCTGAATTGCCCGAACTCTCCAGGATAGGGTCCAACAGTTTACCGCGAATGGCGCAGCGCATTAACGCGGGGTTGCGCCAGGGTCTGTTCCTGGCGATACCAACCGCGTTGGGGTATATAGCACTGGGGTTTGTAATTGTCGGTGCCATCTATCGTGGGGGTTCGTTTGGTGTGGACGATAACTGGCTTGTATATGTCATCTTGGCCACCTACAGTTTGGGGCTCTTGGCAACCGTTAGCAGTCGGTTATTACAGAATGGTTTTTGGGCACTCGGCGACACACGCACGCCAGCCCGTATGGCCATGGTCCGTGCAGCGATTGCGTTGGTGATTGCTATTCCGGTAATGTTTGCACTTGACGGATTGTCGGTGTCACTCATTACGGGACCAGGGACATCAGTGCTTTATTTCGGTGCAGTCGGCCTGGCTCTTGGCAGTGCGGTGGCCTCATGGGTTGAGTGGTGGTTACTGGGACGTGTGCTAAGGCGCCGTTTGGGCAACACGTTCATGCCTTGGCGGGCCGTGGGAACAATGACAATGTTTGTCATAGCAGCACTTGTCCCTTCTGGGATCCTATGGTATTTCGTTCAAAGTTGGCCGCCGGTCTGGCTTGGCATCACGGTTGTTGCTGTTTTTGCTGCTACCTACCTGCTACTGGCTCGTCTGCAAGGACGTCCGGAGCTATCGGCTTGGATCGGGCGTCTCAGATAGATGCTTGATGGAATGACCATTTAGTAGCCGCTAGATATCAACCGTGGATTCAACAAAGATGCAAAGGAGCGGAAAAGTTGACCGGCCAATCGTTTAGGCTCGTCGAAGCGCTCGATTACAGAACGGATTGGTCTAGATGACCGAAATTCATTCGAGCGAGAAGGAAGCTCTTTGCAATGACAAGTGTTGGAGTGAAAGTGGCGGGGGATCCGCGAAATTACTTCGCCCGGAGGCTGAACGATTGAGTGTCGGGCATCAGGTTAATGTTGCAACAAATTGCTGGAAGGCAAATTGTGGGCGCCAGCCTATTAAGACATGTTAAAACTCAAAGAATGACTGCAAATAGTTTTTCTTCCATTAGACCTGGCGATTTACTGGTTGCACCACCGAACCAGATATCTCCACCATTTGATCGTACGCTTGTTGTGATTTGTATGCACGATTCGGAGGGTAGCCTGGGCTTCGTGATAAATCGCAAACGCCACTTCGAGTTGGGAAGTCTGATTACGTGCGATTTTCGTCATCAGGGGGTCTATTTTGGCGGTCCGGTTGAGGAAAATTCGTTGGCTTGCCTGCATCAACAGGTTTCTTCTGTGCAGGGCGAAATACCATTTACGGACGAGCTATCTCTCAACTTGGATGTGGAAGCTGTATTAGGGGCGCTTGGAGACGAGATTCTCCAGCCGTGGCAGGTTCGGTTTTTTATGGGATACTCTGGCTGGGCGCCCGGACAACTTGAGGAAGAGATCAGGGCCGGTGCGTGGTTCGTAACGCGTGGAAATGAAAAACTGGTACTCCATTCCAAACCCGACACACTATGGCGTACCGTTCTGCGAAAAATGGGCGGAGAGTATGCTCTTGTAGCTAACTTTCCAGAGGATCCGATTCTGAACTGATCCGAGTTCTATTCGCCCTTCACCAGCCGCATGAACTCCGCGCGCGCTGTGCCCCGTGACAGGAAGATGCCACTCATTGCGCTGGTAGCGGTAACCGCATTTTGTTTCTGTACACCGCGCATGGACATGCACAAGTGAGTGGCTTCAATTACGACAGCAGTTCCAATCGGATTAAGCACCTCGTCAATGACGTCCCTGATCTGGACCGTCAGGCGTTCCTGAACTTGTAACCGGCGCGCAAAAGCATCAACGACCCGCGCGATCTTGCTTAGGCCGACAATGTGATTCTGGGCGATGTAGGCGATGTGCGCTTTGCCAAAGAAAGGAAGCAAATGATGTTCGCAAAGGCTGAATACATCTATATCACGAACAAGGATCATCTCGTTGTATTCTTCCTCAAAGATTGCGGTTTCCAGAATGGCTTTTGGATCAACGTTGTATCCCTGTGTGAGGAACGAGAACGACCGTGCGACACGTTCAGGCGTCTTCAGTAGCCCCTCGCGCCTGGGATCTTCGCCGAGCAGGTGCAAAACTTCAGAGATATGCTCGCCAAGGGCTTCAATCTGGGATTCTGCTACTCCAGGCACCTCTACAGTGGTGTGATCATGGAGGAATTCACTATTTGTCGGGGCCAAAGTATTCGGCGGAGTTTCTTGGAGTTTCATGAAGTCGGATACGATAAAGCTTACCCGCTGGCAAGGCCTCTGCCAGTCGGTCCCAAATTGCAATGACAAGATTCTCGGTAGACGGCAGGACCCCCCTCAGGAAGGGGACATCCAGGTTCAGGTTTTTGTGATCTAGGTGACGGATGACGTTTTCCTCTATAATGTGTTTCAATTCTGCCAGATCAATCACGTAACCTGTATCCGGGTTTAGTTTACCAGCGACGGTAACGGTCAGTTCATAATTGTGTCCATGCCAGTTGGGATTGTTGCAGGGACCAAAGGTCGAACGATTCCATTCGTCTGATTTCTCGGGGTTATGCAACCGGTGAGCGGCGTTGAAATGGGCCTTGCGGGTAACGTAAACCGTTGGCATTTCGCGATGCAGTAGTAGGGTAATTAAGTGCTGCTCACATGGTCGGCAAGGAACGAAGCGGAGTAAGTATTGTTCAGCGAAGGCAACTGTTTAAGGTCCTATGCCAACATTATTTGAACGCATAATTTCCGGGGAGATACCCTCGGATCGCGTGTACGAGGACGAAGTGTGTATTGCGTTTCGGGATATTGCACCCCAGGCACCGGTTCATGTACTGGTGGTTCCACGCAAGCCGGTGCCTGCCTTGGATGGGGGGCTTGACGCGGCACTAGCGGGACATCTCTTGATGGTGGCTAGCAAAGTGGCCCGGCAGGAGAGGCTTATGGAAGGCTATCGCGTCGTGATCAACTGCGGACGCGATGGCGGGCAGACAGTTGATCATCTTCACATCCATGTCCTTGGTGGCCGTTCACTTACATGGCCGCCGGGCTAGCACGGTATGGACCAATGCGGTGGGCCCATTCTTGTCGGTGGCTTGTAATCGTATGGGCATTGGTATTAGCATTCTCGAGCGGTGACGCTGAGGCGCAGGTTTCATTGCAGAAGACCACCGAATTTGCCAGAGAATTAAACCAGTATCGCTGGAACTCAGCAATAGCGTGGAGCGCAGAGGTTGCTCGCTGGCAAATTGATCTGACAAATCGGTTTCTGTCAGATGCGTACATCCAATTCGACAACCGCTTGCGTTTTCGGGACGAAAATCGATTGCAGTTCAGGGCTTTTCGTCCTTTAGGAAGCCGCTACGGTACCAGTATTCGTGGTGATCTGGACTGGTTTGGTTCTGGACGTGCATCTTCTCAGGCCCTTTTAGGGGGAGTCCAGATAAGACCCGTTTCGACACTAACGATCGAACCGGCGTTGGGTGTTGCGTCAGATCGCCGACCAGGAGTTATCCAGACAGAAGGTGTGGCACCCCAGCGGATTGATACGGGACCGGCAGGTTCGATTGCCATTGACTTGGCTTCGCAGGAGCTTCAAGGCTATCGCATTTCGTTTAATTCCAGCGCTGCGTGGCAGCGCATTGCTCCGCGCCGCGCCGCGGATTTGACAGTAGCGGGTGACGCAGCGCGGTCGTTTGGGGCAGCCAGACTGGAATCAAGCGCACGCTTTGTCAGTCGACGACGGGACGCCTATCAGGCAGCATCATTTCTGAATCGGGGGCAAGTACGAGATCCAGAATCAATTGAATCAACAACCAGCGACACGCTTGACGCGAACCTGCTGGTCTGGATTCCTATCGCGCGCGGCCTGCGGGTGATTGCACAGACGAACATCCGCTCTAACCAAAGACGTATTCGCACACCAAGATCTCCTGAAGAATCGGTCACTTTCGAGACCAATTTTGCCCGTCAGGCATTCACGGGACAGGTTGGAGTTAACTATGTGCGAAATCGCGTCGACGCACAATTGCGCGCAGAGTATGGGGTGGTGAATGAACGTCGAATGCTCAGTAACAGAGATGAACTGCCGGTTTCGGAAGCCGTCCAAAAGACAACGCTCCTGCATCAGGCAGATTATGACGAGGGGGTCTTATCCCTCAGCGGGAATGTTCGGGCCGATATTCTATCAACGCTTTCAGTTCTTTTTACGGGGAGTTCCCGCATCGTCCGGCATGATACCCCCATCGTTAACCTTGATGACCGGGACGAAGTTTACCACACAAGCATGATTGGACTCAGATACCGTCGCAGCCGGTATTTGTCGACTGAGGTGAGATTTTTTGCCTCTTACCATCACACGGTATTCCTGAATGCTGAGCGCTCGGCGGAAAACAATATCCAGCGCACACTTCGTTTGCGCCCGGCGATTGACTGGACGCCCTCACTGGGGACCCGCGTAAGGTTGGCGAGTGAGGTGCGAGCCACCTATACGACGGATGACTTTGTGCTGCCCGGCCGTCGATCCTCTGATCAGTCTGCACGGGAGATGCGGTTGGAGTCGGAGATAGAAAAAAACATCTTTGCTGATACGGAATTGAGGTTATCTGCCAGTTTCGCAGACTTGCGACTGGGACGCCTGCAGTGGGAAAACTTTGCTGAAGTACCATTTGATACGCTCAGAACCTACAGTGCCTGGCTGCGCGTACAGACAGGACGCCGGCTTCGTGGTGAGATTGGTTGGCGTACATTCTTGCGGAGTGACTACGACAGAGCAGTTTCCGTGCGATATCAGTTTGTCAATGAGCAGGGTGGAACAGCTTACGGAAGCATTACCAGACCAGGTAGACGATGGATAATACAAACCGGTCCGTCAAGTGCCCTTTACTGGACGCGCTCCCAGAGCATTTTGCGTCTGGAAGCCTGGGCCAACTGGCAGCAGTTGAGGTATTGGCTATACGGTCAACTGCCGCCTGCAAATGAGGACATAATTCGCCGAACGGCGCGAAGCGGGACACGACGACTGTTCCCTTTAGTCTCCCTGAGTATGACGTGGCATCTGTAGAACATGAATGTTTGAAGCTAGATCAATGACAAATCTGCGGACTCTTGGCGTTACCGGTGGAATTGGATGCGGTAAATCTGTCGTGTGCGCATGTTTGGCGCAGCTAGGGGCTGAAATATTCGATGCGGATTTGACTGCGAGGAACCTTATGGAGTCAGACGAGGGGGTACGCCAGGAGGTAACGAGGGCATTTGGGAGAGAAAGCTATCGGGAGGATGGATCATTGGACCGGAAATGGCTGGCGAGTCGAGTCTTCGCTGACGACACCCGTCTGGAGGAGCTGAATGGAATCGTACATCCGAAAGTGGCTCAGGCTTTTGGTATCCTCAGAAACCGCCTCCAGGGGGGGCTGCTAGTCCATGAGGCCGCACTCATATATGAAGCCGGGGTAGAAAACAGACTAGATGCCGTCTGTGTAGTTTCTGCGCCGAAAGAGTTGAGGATTGCGCGCGTGATGGCTCGGGATCGTGTAAGTGCAGAGAAAGTGCTTGCGAGAATGAGCAGGCAACTGTCTCAGGAAGAAAAAGCAAGCCGCGCTGATGTTGTGCTTGTTAACGATAGTGACATGGAGGCAGCCCGCCGTAAATCCCGAAGATTGTATGAGCTGGCGATGAGTGGTGAAAGGCTCAGTTCTGAAAACTTCCGGTTGACGCGTCAGCTGTAGGCAGCGTGAATCCAAAAGTGGACCCACTTTCGAGAAGGCTTTCAATCATCAGTTGGCTGTTGTGCGCCCCAAGAATATGCTTCACGATAGCCAGTCCCAGTCCAGTTCCGCCAAGTTTGGAGGAGCGGCTAGGCTCAACCCGAAAAAAGCGTTCGGTGAGGCGTGGGATATGTTCAGGGGCAATCCCAATTCCATCGTCAACGACAGATATTTTTACCGATCCATCAGGTACCGGCCGAGCGATGATCTCAACCAGTCCACCGTCTCGGCCATACTTAATACCATTGTCAATCAAATTGCTGAGCACTTGACTTATCCGACTCCGATCTGCAATGACTAGGGGTAAGCCAGACGGCACGGCGGACCGTATTGTGACATTCCTGTCCACTGCCAGCGATTCAAGTGACTCACTGACTTCTTCGATAAGTTCGTTCAGGTTGAATGGTTTCAGCACCATGGAGAGCTCCCCCATCTCTATTCGGGCAACCGAAGCGAGATCTTCTGCCAGGTTACCTAGACGGGTTGCATTCCTGAGCACCTTTTTTACAAAAGCGCGCCGTACGCGCTGATCTTCCAATGCTCCATCCAACAAAGTTTCTGCAAACCCTTGAATTGCAAAGATCGGTGTTTTGAGTTCGTGCGATACGTTGCCCAGGAATTCGCGTCGATAATGCTCGACACGTTCCCGTTCCTGCATTTGG
Source organism: Rhodothermales bacterium (assembly GCA_965219915.1). Taxonomy (GTDB): domain Bacteria; phylum Bacteroidota; class Rhodothermia; order Rhodothermales; family Bin80; genus Bin80. The sequence goes on from OZ244794.1 coordinate 529,675, forward strand.
TATAGGATGCGCTGATTTGCTTCAATCGCGAGCTTGTTCAACTCATCAAACTCATCACGAAGTGGAGCCGGGGTAATTGTGAAGGGCGTGGCATCGTCCTCACCGATTTTGGCGAGCGTTGTTTGTAATCGGGCTATGCGCCGCGCCACAATCCGGCGTATAAACAGGAATGTGCCGATTCCCACGAGAAAACTGATGCACAGAATAACCCACAAAGGTAGACGAAACCCGATCATGGCGACCAGAAACAAGGTTATCAGAACAAGTAAGCTGACACGCCAGGACAGTCGGAGGGCCAAGTTTCCATAGTTGGGGCGGAGCACATGCCTCATACGACAAGATCCAGGCTCATTCTACTTCAAGGAAGCGGTAACCTACTCCCGCGACGGATACGATATAGTCGTTGCCCTGGTACTTACCCAGCTTTCTGTTGACCCTGCTCACATGCACATCAACGGTACGCTCTCCGACTTTTTTAGGCTTTCCCCAAACTTTTTTAATCAGCGTTTTTCGTTTGAAAACTCGTCCAGAACCACTGGCAAGGAAATACAGAAGTTTGAACTCTTTGCGAGCAAAGCGAAATTCAGCCCGTTCATTTTGACCGTTACGGAAGACGCGAAAGCGCTCGGGATCAATTTCCAGGTCAAGTACGGTCACGGTTAAGTTGCTGGCTTGGATTCGTTTGGTTCCGCGCAGGAGTGCTTTAATCTGAGAGACAATCACACCGATACCAAAAGATTTGGGGAGATAGCTGTCGGCACCAGCATCCAGGCCTCGGATGTGATCTTCTTCCTCGGAGCGTGCGGTAAGAAATAATATGGGTGTTGATTTGACCTTGGAATTGCTTCTAATACGTTGGCATACTTCCAGGCCGTCAATGTGCGGCATCATAATATCAAGCACCACCAGGTCAATTGATTCAGTGTCAATAGCAGTGAGAGCTTCTACTCCATCCCTGGCCGTGATCACCCGCATTTCCTCTTTCTCAAGATTGTAGCGCAACAGGTCAAGAATGTCGTCCTCGTCATCGACAATCAGGATTGTACACAAGTCTTGGGTAGTTGCAGTGGGAGAAGACGTTGGCATTGCGAGCACAAGATTGCTTAGATGGAAAGTCAGACAGTCAGGTCGGCGCTAAAAAATTTGCACGATCGGGCTTGTTTATTGAAAGTTAAGAAGCGCTGCAATTCCGTTGACAGAATCAGCATCTCTTGCACCTGTGAGTGGACGATATTGGCACAGTTGTCAAGTTTTCAATAATCATGACATCGCCCCTCCTAAGGATACACAATCCTGGGCAGCCATGCAGGCAGCACAAGATGAAATTAGGCATCCTTGAGTTGGAATGGGAGAAGAGAACAAATTGGGAATTATGACTAAAACACTTGGTTGTTTGGGAAAGCATTTTGTATGGGTAGACAGTGACCTGCCTGAACCAAGGTCAAGTGAGATTATACAGTCAATTGCGTAAATTGGGATGGGCTCTAAATGTCATTCTGGAGCCGGATCCGGTACGTAACATAACGGTAGGATGCCTCATTCATCTGGAAGAGTATTGTACAGCCTGGCTGTATGCTAAGCAGGATTCGTTCCTTTTAGGGTCGTTGTGGAGGCCAGTCACCGTAGAGGTTGGCTGACTATTCTGATCTCAGGTCGTTGATGACAGAACGTGGTTACGGATTTGGAACGCTTCCTGTGTTCCTCGCGGGGATCAGCACGATCCTCGGTGCAATCATGTTTTTGCGGTTCGGCTATGCCGTAGCCCATACGGGCTTGCTGGGCATAGTCGGAATAATTCTCCTGGGTCACCTTGTAACCATTCCGACGGCCCTGGCCCTCGCAGAGATTGCAACCAATCGCAAGGTGGAGGGAGGAGGAGAGTTTTTCATTATCTCCCGATCGTTTGGATCGACAATTGGTGGTGTGATTGGGATTTGCCTGTACTTATCCCAGGCGATCTCCGTTGCCTTTTATATGATTGCCTTTGCCGAGGCATTCACCTGGTTGGGGCCGGTGCTGGCGGACCGGTTCGGCATTGTCTTTGACCCGCGTTTTATCTCAATTCCTGCCCTGATCATGCTCTTGGGTTTGGTGATAATGAGGGGAGCAGACCTTGGCGTCAAGGTGCTGTACGTTGTAGCGGCGACGCTCCTGGGATCATTGATCATGTTCTTTCTGGGTTCGCCGTTGGAGGGTTTTGATCCCGAGTCAGTCAGTTTAACGAACAAGATTGATCAGCCGGATTCTTTTATTGTCGTTTTTGCAATTGTTTTTCCTGCATTCACAGGCATGACAGCCGGCGTGGGGTTGTCAGGAGATCTGCGAAATCCACGTAAATCCTTGCCTAGAGGAACGTTGTGGGCGACGATTGTGGGGATGGTGGTCTATATGGCGATTGTCTTTAAGCTTCACATCAGCGCTTCGCCTGAAACCATGGCTGATGACCAATTGGTGATGGCGCAGATCGCTTTGTGGGGTCCAGCAATCCTGATAGGTTTATGTTGTGCGACTTTGAGCAGCGCGATCGGGTCGGTGCTGGTGGCTCCAAGGACACTGCAGGCGCTGGGTGCGGATAATACATTGCCAGGAAAGTGGGGCAATAAATGGGTGTCACACGGTGTGGGGGCTGCTAATGATCCTCGTCACGCAACAATTATCACAGGTATCCTCGCATTGATTATTGTGATTGTAGGCAATGTGAACCTGGTTGCAACGCTGATTTCGATGTTTTTCATGGTGACCTACGGATCACTTTGCGCAATCAGTTTTCTGGAGCACTTTGCTGCACGCCCCAGTTATCGTCCAAGTTTTCGATCGCGTTGGTACATCAGCTTGCTGGGAGCAATCATGTGTTTCCTGTTGATGTTCCAGATTAGCTTTGCGTTTGCAGTGCTTGCTATTCTGGTGCTTGTAGCGCTGTATCAGGGATTGCGCATCGCAAAGGGGAGAGAAGGAGATCTCGCCTCGCTCTTCCATAACGCAATTACCCAGGCAACGCGATACATGCAGATTCGATTGCAGCAGCGCCGTGCAGATCAGCCCACGGAAGAATGGCGTCCCAGTGTGATCATGGTGAACGACCGCACGTTTGATCGGCGGAGTCCATTGACTATGCTGCGATGGCTCTGCCACCGATATGGTTTTGGCACCTACGTGCATTTCATCAAGGGCATGCTCACCGAGACCACCTTTGCTGAGAGCAATGCCATTAGGTCTCGACTGTTAGAACTGGCCAGGAAGCAGCACAGTACGGTGTATATGGACACCGTCGTGAGCCCGTCGATGACATCAGCTTTGGCACAGACGCTTCAAGTTCCGGGCGTATCCGGGATGTCGAATAATTGCATCCTGTTTGAATTCGCACAACGAGATTCCCTGGACGTAATTGAGAGTGTTGTCGATCAGTGTCAATTTGCAGCCGGCACAGATATGACGTTAATGGTGCTTCGTCACTGTGAAACTCACTTTGGTGGTAGAGATTCTATCCATGTCTGGTTGACATGGAATGACAAAGCCAATGCGAACACCATGATTCTTCTAAGCTATATTCTGCTGGGGCATCCAGACTGGGAGAAGGCGCAAGTACAGGTTTTTGCTGCACTGCCAGAGACGGAAGTAGAAGGGACGCGGCAGGAGTTTGCACAGTTGATCAAGGAGGGGAGGCTGCCGATTTCCGAGAAGAATATAAAGTATATCGCAACCGACACTGCTGAGACATTCAGAAAACTGGTCATTGAAACGTCTTTTGAAGCAGACTTGACGGTCATCGGTTTTGATATGCATGGACTCAAATCGCGAGGTGCGGAGGTGTTCACCAATCATGACCAACTCCATGAGGTGTTGTTCGTGCGTGCTCCGAGACAGATAAAAATTGATTGAGGATACAGAGTGAAGATCACCATTTTGACGAATGAGTACCCGCCGAATATTTACGGCGGTGCAGGCGTGCACGTTAAGTATCTCGTGCGCGAGTTGGCACGTTACAATCCGGTGCAGGTCTATGCATTTGGAGAACAGAAGCAGGTTACGGATTCCCTGAGGGTTCAGGGTGTGTCGGATGCCGGGGCCCCCGAGGGTACGGATCCTCGCTTCAACAAGTTTTTTGGTACGCTGCAGCGAAACCTGGCGATGACTGCAGCAGCAGAAACCGCAGATATCGTCCACTGTCACACCTGGTACACTCACTGGGCCGGCTGCCTGATCAAACAACTCACAGGTGCCAAGCTATTGTTGACCACGCACAGTCTGGAGCCGCACAGGCCTTGGAAGGTAGAGCAACTGGGGCGTGCATATCACGCCAGTTCCTGGGTTGAAAAAACGGCTTACCAGGCCGCGGATGCCGTGATTGCAGTGTCCCCCCAGATGAAGGACGATGTAGTTTCGCTTTACGGCATTAGTCCAGATATAGTTCATGTAATTCCCAACGGAATAGACTTGAACGAGTACCGGCCTACATTCGATGATGCCGTGCTGCGCAAGTATGGCGTGGACCCCGACCGACCCTATGCCTTATTCGTTGGGAGGATTACCAGGCAAAAAGGAATAATTCACCTGTTACATGCTATTGTCCACCTTTCCCCGGGTACGCAGGTAGTTCTGGCGGCCGGTGCGCCGGACACACCGGAGATTGAAGCGGAGATGATCCAGAAAGTCACTGAACTGAAGAACACAGGGCGCCATAATGTGGTTTGGATCCGTGAAATGATGCCGCCTCCTGAGTTAGTGGTGTTGTATTCCCACGCTCAGGTTTTTGTATGTCCTTCGGTGTACGAGCCATTTGGGATCATCAACCTTGAAGCGATGGCTTGTGAGACCGCCGTTGTAGCCTCAGATGTAGGAGGTATACCTATGGTGGTGGTAGAGGAAGAGACGGGGCATTTAGTGGAAATTGAGGGCGAAGGCTTTGCACGCCGATTGGCGGCCAAGATTAATCTATTGATGCAGGATCCCGAGCGAAGTCGCACAATGGGGCTTCGGGGGCGTGAACGGGTAGAGGCGATATTTAGCTGGGAATCCGTTGCAAAGCAAACGACAGCGCTCTACCAGTCACTTCAAACGACCTAGGACCTCTGGTGTCAGGCCGGAACCGCAGTGTCAAGGTACGCCGGTCATTCGTCGGCTTTGGATAGCGACAAGCCAGCCAGATTCGCAAAATTACGTGTCAGGTACATCGTCAAGGCCAAGAGCGAAAACAAACCAATACTTCCTGCCAGGAGTGCATAATCCTGCAGTTGGAGGAGTAGGAATATAAAGGTGTACAGGATCACAAGAATCCCCGCTGTTAACATGCCCACACGGCTCGAGCGGTAAATCGTACCCGCATAAAGCGCAGCAAGTCCTATCGTAGCGACGCCCGACAAGATGTAAGCGCTGTTGAAGGGCAGGTGTTCGCCGAGCGAGAGGAGCATCAGGAAGAACAGGCAAAGATCAAGTCCCATCAAGATGTACTGGAACGGATGCGCGCGCAGCCCCATTCGCAGTTCAATCAGAAAGAAGGCCAGGAGGGTCAACCCCACCAATAAGAATCCGTAACGGGTCGATCGTTGTGTCTTGCGGTATTGATCGACTGGGGGGTACAGCGAAAGTCCGAATGCCGATTCTAACAAGGGCATAGTTTCGCTGCGCCATGACTGCCCGAATGGGCGGTTCAGGTCCAGAACCTGCCAACTGGCGGAAAATCCATCGTCGGTAACTGTTCGTTCGTCCGGGAGGAAAGCACCGCTGAAGCTGGGAGCATCCCATGAAGAAGTAAGCTCAACCTGCGTTGTCTTTCCCACAGGGACAAATAGCAGCTCATCATTGCCGTCGAGTCTAAGGTTAAAGCTGAACTCGCTTGGCGTATCTGCTGCAATCCGGGAGCTGATTCCGGCAGGTACCAGTCGACTTGCTTCCTGCATGCCGGAACTGAAGGCCACCGTGGTGTCGGACCAGTTCAGCAGGACTTCGTCTTTGATTCCCCGCATATCCGTGATGCCAAAAGCTATGAAGGCTTCCTGCCATCTTATCGCATCCTCTTCAATAGACCAATTGCTAAAATCAGCACCTGGGAAGGTCCCGCTAATGGTAAGATCTGCGGTGTACAGGATTGTTTGATAGATGCCCCTGTAGCGGATTTCGGGTTCGACGGTCCCCGCAATGTTAAGCGTTTCGGGTAGGAAGAATGCATGTCTTAGCATTGAGCGGCGCTCGGGGTTATCGCCGCTCACATACTCGGAGCTCAAGAAGGGAACGACGACAACAGGTCCCAGAAGTGTTTGCTGTCCACTCCATTCATTTCCGATATCGTGTACAGTTTCATCATGCCTCTCGCTACGGTCATTGACCAGATCAGCAACTATTGCAAGGGGGATCATAAGGATCAGTGTCAACATGGCCATGGTGGCCAGCCGCAATCCCACAGATTGACCTAAGCGTTCAAGAAAATCGTTTGCCATGAGTTACGTCAGGTATTCTTCTATTGGGGGGCATGAGCAGACCAGGTTTCTATCACCATAAGCTTCATCTATCCTTCGAACCGTAGGCCAAAACTTATGATGGCGGGTCCAGGGTACGGGGAAAGCTGCCTGTGCTCTAGTGTAAGGAAGATCATAGTCGTCTGCGCAGACTAATGCCATAGTATGCGGAGCTTGTCTGAGAATGTTGCGTTCTTTGTCTTGTCGACCCCTTTCTATTTCCATGATCTCAGCCCGAATTGCAATCATCGCTTCACAGAAGCGGTCAAGTTCAGCCTTGGATTCGCTCTCGGTAGGCTCAATCATCATAGTGCCGCTAACGGGCCACGACATGGTTGGCGCATGGTAGCCGTAATCCATAAGACGTTTAGCGATATCAACCGCCTCAATACCTGCTGTACGTTTGAATGACCGGACATCCAGGATAAACTCGTGTGCGACGTGGCCGTGTCTGCCGCGGAACAGGAGTTCATAGTATCCGGATAGGCGGTGAGCGAGATAGTTGGCGTTAAGGATTGCAATTTCCGAACAGCGCCGGAGTCCGTTGGGGCCAAGCAGTGCGATGTAAGCCCAACTGATGAGTAGTATACTTGCGCTGCCGTATGGCGCGGATGCGACCGGATCAATTGCCTGTGCGCCGCCTGTCGTGATTAACGGGTGCCCGGGCAGGAAGGGAGCAAGGTGCTCTGCAGCACAGATTGGGCCTACACCCGGACCTCCACCACCGTGTGGAATCGCAAAGGTCTTGTGCAGGTTCAGGTGACACACATCTGCACCAAAATGTCCAGGTTTGCAAAGCCCCACTTGTGCGTTCATATTAGCCCCGTCCAGATACACTTGGCCGCCGTGTTGGTGGATTAGATCACAAATGTCACGTATTTGCTCCTCAAACACCCCGTACGTGGTCGGATATGTGATCATAAGTGCGGCTAGGTCATCGCTGTATCGTGCAGTTTTGCTATTCAGGTCGTCAAAATCAATATCTCCGTTACTCAGGGTTTTGACGACCACCACTTTCATCCCCGCCATGACGGCGCTGGCAGGGTTGGTGCCGTGCGCCGAATCAGGCACAAGGCACACGTTACGGTGAGACTCCCCCTTACTAGCGAGATAGGCACGAATAACCAGCAGCCCGGCATATTCCCCACTGGCCCCGGCATTGGGTTGCAGCGATACGGCCGAAAAACCTGTCAACTCACCCAGCCATTTTTCAAGGTCACGGAAGATTTCGTGGTAGCCCGCCGCTTGATCCGCGGGGGCAAACGGATGTAGCCCACTGTAATTGGCCCAACTTACGGGAGCCAACTGCACGGCGGCATTCAATTTCATAGTGCAGGAGCCGAGGGGGATCATGCTAGTCGTGAGCGATAGATCACGAGAGGCGAGGCGGTGCAAGTAGCGCATCAACTCTGTTTCAGAGCGATACTGGTTGAATATTGGATGTGTCAGATACGGCGTACGTCGGGGCAGTATTCCGTTATAAGATGCAGGTATCTGTGCGACCAATTCGGCTGCACTGGGTGTATTTGCACCAAAGAGGTTGAGCAGGTCATCCACATCTTTACCGGTCGTAGTCTCGTTTAGCGAGATGCAGACGGTCCCATCGGCCAGGTATCGAAGATTGATTGCTTGCGACTCTGCCCGCGTGCGAAGGTCGGCTGGCGGGTTCTCTATGCAAACTGTGTCAAAAAAATTCTGGTGACGAAGCTGGTAGTTGTTTCTGAGCAGTCCATTCGCTAATGCACGGGTCCACATATGGACGCACAGGGCGATGTTTCGAAGTCCATTTGGGCCATGAAAGACCGCATAGGCTCCAGCCATTACGGCGAGCAGGACCTGGGCCGTGCATATGTTGCTGGTTGCGCGTGCGCGCTTGATGTGCTGTTCACGCATTTGCAAAGCCATGCGCAGCGCAGGTTTTCCATCCAAGTCCACGGTTACTCCAATCATCCGTCCTGGAACTTGGCGTCGAAAGGCACTCCTGGTTGAAAAGAACGCTGCGTGTGGTCCCCCGTATCCGAGGGGAACCCCGAATCGCTGGGAGTTTCCGATCACAGCATCAGCACCGAATCGTCCGGGTGCCCGAAGCAGCGCCAGGCTGAGCAGATCAGCAGCTACTGCCACGAATGCGCCCGTCCCATGCGCCAGGTTGCAAAGATCTTTATAGTCATGAATGACGCCGTCGGAGCCTGGGTATTGCACGAGTGCACCGAACACATCGGGAGTGAATTCAAACGACATATGATTGCTAACGACCACCTCAATTCCCAATGGAGCTGCACGGCCCTGCACTACGCTGATGGTTTGAGGATGACAGTCGGAGGAAACCAAAAACTTCTTGCGCTTGTGTGTGAGACGGACGAACATCATCATAGCCTCCGCCGCTGCGGTACCTTCGTCCAGAAGGGAAGCATTGGCAATCTCCATCCCGGTGAGGTCAATGACGGCAGTTTGGAAGTTCAGAAGCGCTTCCAGGCGGCCTTGAGAAATTTCAGCCTGATATGGCGTGTACTGCGTGTACCACGATGGATTTTCCAACACCGCCCGCAGAATTGCTCTTGGCGTGATTGTGTCGTGGTAACCCATACCGATATATGACCGAAAAATTTTATTGCGGCGTCCAATCGTTCGGAGATCGGCAAGGACTACATGTTCCGGTCGCGCCTCAGGTACATCAAGTGGACGGTCATCAAAGATTGATGTGGGTATGGTATTGCTGATCAGTTCGTCGAGCGAATGTAGACCGAGCCTCTCTACCATATTTTGCACGTCGTCTTTTGACGGACCTATGTGACGAGCAGCAAAGCGATCTGCGTGTGGTAAGTACGCGCTCATGGCACAGTATTGTATGATTTTCGAGCAATAATCGGCGAGCACCGCTCAAGCTTCCATCTTTCTATCAGGAGTGACAGAAAGGGATTGGAGCGCCTTATGGGCAGCGCCTTGCTCTGCTTTCTTTTTTGTCCTTGCGTGACCTCGCCCCCGGCGACGCCCTTTGACGTAAACATCAACGGTAAAGATACATCTGTTGGGAGGGCCATTCTCTTCTGCAACAATGTACACAGGCGGGTCCCATTTCTTGGCTTGGGTAAGTTCTTGGAGACTGCTTTTATAGTTGTCGTCCCTGTCTGCCAGTTTAGGCAGATCCACTCCACCCAATACATGTGTATGAATAAATCTTCGTGAAGCGCTTATACCACTGTCCAAGTGGATAGCCCCAATTATGGATTCCAGGCAGTTGGCGAGAACAGAATCAATTCTGTGATTGTCTTGCAGGTTCAGGTGCGGACTAATTTCGAGAAAATCAATCACTCTAAGTTTGCGGGCAATTTTTGTGCAGGTTTCACCACATACAATTCTGGCCCGCAGAGTGGTCAGAAATCCCTCCATCTGGTCCGGGAATTCCTGGTACAGGTGTTCAGTGACGACTGCACCTAGTATAGCATCCCCCAGGAATTCAAGCCGTTCATAGGAGCCCAGTAATCCAATGGGTTGCTCACTCCCGGTAGAAGGATGGCGCAGCGCTTTCTCGAACAGTGTGAAATTGTAAATTCGAATACCTAGAGTTGCTTCAAGAGCAACCCAGCGTGCGTTTTTCCGGCGATACAGCGTTCGGTGAAGCGTTTGAGAGAGGTTCCTGGTCATGCAACCATATATTCAGAATTGAGTATCCCGACGTGGAGAAGGGCCTGATATATTCTATTGGTTTGCGTCATGATCTGGGTGATAGTTCCTATTGTTGCTATTTTAACTCCCTTCGCTTACAAGGCATTTTCCCAGTGGGTAGAGCTTCAGAGGGAGAAATCTGAATCCCCCCATGCAGAGGAGCACATGGCGCGTCTGATTGAAGCAGAAGATGCGCTTGCGGCCGCCCAGCGGCGGATTGAGAATCTGGAGACAATCGTAGTTACTCGGCTGTTGGAAGCCCCATCCTCAAGGGACGGTGTAGTGGAAGCCGATCCATCTGAACTCATAGCACAAAGCACCTCAAATTAGATTTTATCATGGGAATAGGCCTTTTTGAAATTCTGGTCGTATTTGCAATCGGCGGGATTTTTGTGGTGAGTCTGTTGGTAATGCTGCGGAACTACCAGGGTCGCAAAAACAGTCAAAGCGATAAAGCTGCATTGCGGGAGTTTTATGCACGCCTTGAAGCGACAGAGTCGGAACAGGATGCGATTAAGCGCAGGGTCGAAAACCTTGAGGCCATTGCGACAACGAGTGATAGAAGCATTGGACCTCGGCGGGGCAGCGAAGAATCGGTTGGCTCATTGTCGGTTCGATCTTCTTGATCCGAATCCACTGCGATTCTTTTAAACTCCACCGCGCAAAGCAGCGTGCACCGTGCGTGTGATGGAGGCTCCCAAGGCAGCAGAGTCCTTCTCATCGTCCAACCCCTCAATCAAGATGATCAGTACATATGCCGGGGCGTTGGTTGGGTATATGATTGCGGCATCGTGGTGAATCCGGGTAATCTGTCCAGTTTTGTGAGCAACGCGTGTGTCTTCTGAAAGTCCGGCAGGGATCATTTCATTGAATTCCTGATCCAGGAGTACGTCTACCATGCGGCTATCAGATGTCTCACCCACCGCTCGTCCCTGGCTGATGGCTTCCATGAGGATTGCGAGGGCACGGGCTGTGGTTGAGTTACTCAGACCCAGATCAAATGCTTTAAGGTCTTCGACTCCCCGAAGCACCCGCATGCCGGGAGCATTGAGAGAGTCGACGGTAGCCTGAATAGACTCAGCTCCCAGGAAATCAATCAGGAGGTTAGTAGCGAGATTGGAGGACACGGTAATCATTTGGTAGACCAGTTCCGAGATCGTCATGTACCCTCCCAACCGTTCATAAATGGCATCGTCGGTATCCTCTTCAATACTGTATTGGGATCCATCAACAATTGAGCGAAAGGAATTTTGGATCTCGAGAGTTGAATCCAAGTCGAGGCGACCTGCCTGGAATCTTTTCCAGACCTCAATCATGACGGGCACCTTCATGGTGCTGGCAGCATGAAAGGAGCGGTCGCTAAGGATATCCAGTGTCGTCTGTGTGCTGGCGTCCCGGACAGCTACGGCAACGGTAGCATCGGGGTACTCACTGATAATTGATTGCACCTCATCTTCCAAGGTGGTTGAGGGGTTGCATGCGATCGCAGACCCACAGATCAGGGCCAGCACCATGAGTTTGGAGTGTGTTTGAGACACGAGCTTTGTCAAATTCTACAGGTTCGAATATCGGTAACTATTATGCCTTTTGCACCCAGATCCTCGAGATCGTCCATAATCCGATTGGTGTCCTTGCGATGCGCCATTGCTTTGATTGCGACCCAGTCCGGGTTACTTAATGGAGCGATGGTCGGGGACTCGATTCCGGGCGTCACTTCACAGGCTTTCTCAAGTGATGTACGTGGACAGTCATACTCAATCATGACGTACGTTCTTGCGAGAAGTATCCCTTGGAGTCGTCGTACGAAAAGATTCGCAGCGGCTTCAGTTTCAAGAATTCCGGCGCGTCCAACCAGAAGTGCTTCTGTTTCCAGTATAGGTTCGCCAATTACGGACAGTTGTGCTTCCTCCAGCGTGCGTCCTGTCTGGACAAGATCAGCGATGACATCTGCCACTCCCAGCTGAATGGATACTTCAACTGCCCCGTCAAGCGGTACGATCTCGGCCCGAACATTTTTCGCTGCCAGATCAACTGAAACCAGATGACTGAACGAAGTCGCGATGCGAAGCCCCTCGAAGTCTTTGACGCTGAGGTACTGCTGGTGTGGACCCGCATAGCACAGCCGTGCCATTCCAAAACCCAGGGGAAGAATTTCTTCAAGATTGGCCTGCTGCTCGATCATAAAATCCCGACCCGTGATCCCTAAATCCAGGACACCGTTGCTGACGTAGGTGACAATATCACGTGGTCGCAGGAAGTAGAACAGGGTTTCGTTTTCAGCATCCTTAACGCGCAATTCACGTCCTGATCGTTTACATCGGTAGCCGGCAGTCTTTATGAGCTCTACGGAGTCCTTGGCGAGTGCGCCCTTATTGGGCAGTGCAATTTGTAGCATTGGGACAATGTTTGATCTTAAAGATGGCGATAAACATCCTCCAACGACAGATCGCAGGCAAGCATCATGACTTGAATGTGATACAGCAGCTGGGAGATTTCCTCGGCGGTGCGCTCACGGGTCTCGTGGCTAGCTGCCATCCACACTTCGCCTGCTTCCTCAAGAATTTTTTTGCCAATCTCATGCGTACCTGCGTTGACTGCCTGTACAGTGCCGGACATCGGATCCTGTTGGTGTACCTTGTGCTCCAGTTCCTGGAAAAGATCTTCAAACCGCTTCATTTAAACAATTATTGGGCTGATTTGCTCTGCATTGGGGATCTAGCTTGTGACTCTTGCAGAACTTCTGACTTAGGGGTGTTTTCTACTAATGGAACCTAACTGGCAGAATCAATGGAATCCTGGCTGTCAGGGTGCTGCGGATGTCCGGGCGGGAAGTTGCAATCCGTACGCCCGGTCCCGTTGCCCTCGCTGTCGTACATTCTGTTGTACCCTTCCGCAACGGTCATTCCCGTTTCCTCGTTGTTGTACCCGTCCGCACCGTCGCACATCCCAATCAGGTCGTCAATGCACTTGCCGAACTCCGTCTTCTTTAAAATACTGGCTTTAGTTCTTACTTCGCAGTCAATAGTCTGCGTATTCGTCTTGTATTGAATGTGCCAACCTGCAAAGCCAATTCCGAACGCATCCTCGTCCGTTATGGAGCGCCAGCGAATACCGCTGGGCAAAACTCCGCTGTCACTCTTTTCAAAGGAAGGCAACACAGCGTCAGGGTGCCTCGATACCTGGATCATGCCGTCCGGTGGCAATTGATCAATCAGTTCAGTTATTTCGTCGCTCGGAGCTTGGCTTTCCGTATGTTCAACCGAGTTTGAACAGCCAACGGCAAGAGAGGCCACTATGACCGGCGGCACAAGAAAGATAAAATGCTTCACGTGTCTGGTATACGGTTGGGTCAAAGGCGTGAATTGGTTCCGCTTACTGAAGCGCTTTCACAAAGTTGCTGTACGACTGGCTGCAACCCCCATACAATCTCGCGCACGAACGTGTCAACGGGGCCTTGTAGTCCCTGTGCTTGTACTCTCAGCAACTCTCCGCCAGGAATAGCGGCATGTACTTGTCGCTGTAGTAGTCGTGCGCGTCGAACCACGCGTGCTTGACTAGCGCTTAGAAGGACTCAATGTTGTAGGCATGCATGCTGCCCTCAACGAACTTGCGCGCGTTGTGGACTACGGAGTGCTTGTAGTCTCTTCCCGTATTCCGATAGGCGGAGTATTCGTATGACATCAGGTGCGCGCCACTGGACTCGATGTGGCCGCGTATGCACGACAACACTTGTTGCGTCCGTTATATGGTTGATTTTAAGCGGACTGGGCAGGCCTGCTACAACTGCGGTTCATGGCTATATACAACCACGTATGGCGCGCCATCTTCAAGCTCAGCTTCAGCGTACACATGGTTTCCCTTCACGACCCGGACGTTAGTATTCCGTGGCAACTCAAACTCGAATACAACCTGATTGTCTAAACCCAAGACGGTCCATAACACTTCCAGCGAGTCGGATGCCGGAGTGTTTTTGATCCATATTTGATTCTTATCACTTATAGTAAAAGTGCTGTACGCCGGTTTTGTTTTCGGAATCTCTACCTCACGAAGAAACAGCTGTCTTGTCGCGTCGGACATACTCTGTATTCGCTCATCCAAATCCTGCTGCGTAACTGGAACGGCCTCGTGCCCGTAACGAACCGTACGCAATAGATCTCCCCCTGCCGAATACACGTCAAAGCTGATAGAATCATTCCAACCATAATAGAGGCTTCCGTCCAGACCAGGTTTTATCGACGAACGACGGGGAAAGGGCAACAACAATAGGCCCATGCCTGATTCAGTTCTGTAGAGAAAGTGTCGGACTACAGGCATCCTTAGCAGTGGTTCACCCACGGGACGCCCGTCTCTATTCACGAACTGAATTATATCAAAATCCAGGCCATCTTCGTCCGAACTAAGACTGTAAGGTGCCGTGAACCGCATCAATAGCAAATCATTATTGATCGAAATCAGATCAGTGGCGGAGCGGTCGCCTTCGCTGAGGGACTCTATTTCAATGTCATAGGAAAATTGAAATGTTTCAGGCTCAAATACCAAAAGCCGGTCGCGCCGACCATCCCATACAAACACGGAGTCTCCCGGCCCGATATCCATATCTCGGATACTTTCAAATTCTCCGGGACCATTTCCCGGTCGACCGAACGTGTGTAGGCTGTCTCCATTTTCTGAGAACACATAAATGACCTTGGCATCGGAGTCGGCGACTAGCAATTGATCATCTGAATTGACGCCAATATCACTAATGTTTCCGAACACAACTGCATCACTACATTCGGCAGCACCAAGCCGAAAAATCTCAGTCAGTTCGGTACGTTTAACACTGTCTTGTTGCTTCTCTACGTCTGACCTAGTAGCGCAACCTGCAAGGACCACCATCCCGATTAGGAACAATAAACCAGTTTCCCACAATCTTACAGACCACGTCATGCTAAATGCTCACAGCTACGAACAAATTGGGCCGTGTATCAAATCCCCAATACTTGACGCTATACTTTCGTGTCCCACCCAAGGCTAATGGCGACCTGTCGCCGGATTTTAGCTCTGCACTTTCCTTTTGTAATTGTCACAATCCGTATTTCTTCAATAAAATTCTCCAGTAGCAGGTTTATTGGTTTCTTCGTTTTTTAGCTTGTTCCTTCATATGTCTAATGAAGTCACCCTGCTGATTCAAAGGTACTTCAGGTCTGTGAAAGACCTGATTGACTGGATCGGACGGCGATATCTTGACTGTGGTAAGTTCTACCAAGGCGTCATAAACATGCACCTGAAAATGATTAGGTGCCTGTTCGTCCCACTCCGACGTAGAAAGTGTCAAATCCCCGTAGAATGTTATATCATCTTCGCCCAGTACGCCACCAACGGAAGGCGAATTCATATCATCTATCTGAAATCCTTTACCTGGCGAAGAATAAATTGACACAAATGGTCCTGCCAGATGAACCTTGCGGAGTAGTCCGTCATCGGAGAAAAACTCAACTACGACAGCTTTCTCTCCGAATGTAGTGATTGTAGCTTTCTGCTGTGATTGAGTAAGGTCCTCTTCAGAAAGCTCGTCCGAAGGAACTTGAGCAGAAGCCGCAGAGCACACGAATGCAATCGCAAGTAGTGTTATTAATGAGCTTCTCGCAAAAGCATTTTCAGAGGTTGGAGTCAGGTGGGATGCTTGCATGAGCCTGATGAAATAAATTTGGATGCCGTGGAACGAACGACACTAGACACTAGAGGTTCGATGATAGGCAGGCAACCTGTACGCTGGCCTAAAGTATTCGGATCACGCTGCGGGAGATAAACAAAAGGGCCAGATCGCATGATGCTGGCCCTTGGAATCAAGAAGCTTGGCTTATACATACAGACGTGAACCGGCCCGCTACTAAAAGACGCAGTTTCCCGGTCAGGCCGTTACCGTTTCTACAAGGAGACGGTTGAGGCGAGGCGCCGAGCGGTCGTTTGTGCCCGCAAGGGAATCTTCAAAGAATGCAATGAAAGCGGAGCGTTCTAGCGGATTCGACTCAAAAGATTCCAAGGCGGAAATGAATTTTTTCCAGAGTGGCTCCTCAATCTGGCCAGCCAGGTATTGTGCAAAAAGATGCACCATCGGATTCGTGTTTTTGACTTTCTTGTTTGACATGGTATCGGTCAGGCTCAGTGTCTGCAGTCTCTACGGCAAAAATCGGGCCAAAGTTGCGTTTTATGTCCAAGAGGTTGACATACTTACACAAAACAGGCCGGATATACGCAATTAGTGAGATGACAGTATTTTCAGAAGGGAGGTTCAAAACCGGATTTGCCCTCTTCAAGGGTCAGTCCGTAGTCACCTAAACAGAGGGCGAGGGTGTGTCGCCAAGCATTGTATCGTCCCAGGTATTCGCGTGGCAGCGATGCTAGGTCACAGCCGAGTTTTAGTGCCATGATGTTGAGGGCGTCATCCCGTGTCATGGCTACAAACCGACCTCTGTTGAAATGAAAGGCCTGCGATACAATACGCTCCGCCCCGGTCGAGACAATTTGCTCAGCAAATCTTGTCGGGTTATGCAACCAAAGTAATGGGGTCATGGTGATGCAGGTCGAGATTCCAGACGAGGCCACTTCGGTAATTGCTTCTAACCGTCGGTGGTTACCGGGGCACTTTGGTTCGAACGTGCGCCGCACAGATTCATCATCCGTCGTAACCGTCATGTTGATCTGCACATTTCCCCCATTATTCACGATAGTCTGGTAGAGATCCAAATCACGGACCACATCCGGGCCGCGTGTTTGAACTACCAGTTTAGGCCGCGGCTTGTGGTCGTAGTTCGTTTCTGCAGTGGCAGTCTTGCCCGCCAGGACCTGCAAGACTGCACGAGTGAGCCCCAGCTTTCGCTCAAGAGGCTGATAGGGATCCGTGACACTGCTCATGTAAATGCGTTTTCCGTCCAGGCAGCAACTATTGCGGTGGAGTTTTCGGTTAAGGTTCTCCGCTGCATTTTCCTTTACACGGACCCAGTAACCCCAGTTGTCTCGGTGATATGGACTTCTGGAAAAGAAAGCAGCGTAGCAGTATGTACAGCCAAAAGCACAACCGGAGTACGGGTTGAGGGAATAGTCGTAGGCCTCTATGAAGCCAGTACCCCGTGTCAAAATGTTCGAAGTTTTGCCATAGGTGATGTCGTCCAGTTGCCCTATGTGTTGAGGTATGAGGTGGGTGTCCATCAGAGTGGTTCGTGCCTACGTGAGCCGGTGGGCGGGAGCAGCCAAGGTATCTAAGTGCCTCCCACTCCGGTAAGGATATGTACACAGCTTACAGCATGTGTGAGGAGGAGCGGCTGAGCGGCCTAAATTGAATAAGACAGCGTGAGGTAGAAGTTACGGCCCGGATTGGGCAGATTGCCGTAACTCAGATGCTCATGATAGTGAACATCAAACAGGTTATCTATGCCAGTGCTTAGGTCTAGCCCGGGTCCGAGTGTTGTTCCTCCACGAACGTTGACGACGAAATAACCATCTGTTCCATCCTCATCCGCAAAAATGCGGGCTACCCGGTTTTGAGGCATAGCCATCCGAGCTTCCAGATCCGCCCACCATTTTTTGTGCATGGCACGGAGACTGGTCCAGCCGGTGAGGGGAGGGATCAGATACATCGGTTCATCGAGCTCAAGGTTCTGTCCGCGTGTGTACGAAGCGGTACCAGTCAACTCAAGCCATTCCCGGAGAACCAATACCGCACTCGCCTCACCACCAGCGAGGAATGCAGCGGATGAATTGTGATACGTTCTGAATCTTAGCGCGGAGGTATTCCCGAGTAGATCTGCATCGTTGCGGCCGCCAATGTAATGGAGCACAAGAGTGGCAAATATGCTGGCACGAATTCATACCTTGGAGGTCCATTTCTCGAATCCCAATTCAACCTGAGTACTTCTTTCAGGATTTAGGTTAGGGTTGCCAGTATAGAAATAACCATCAACGTAGTTGTATACATAGCGTCCGTAATCCTCAACATGCGTGCGGAGTCGCCCAACATTTGCCAGAGATAGACGCAATCGCCCCTCTGGACCCAACTCTTGTGTCAGGCTTAGGCTCACATTTCCAAGAGCATAGGATTGGGTCAAGTCGCTGAGGTCCCAACGCCCTGGCAACACAGCGATGGCTTCTTCGCGCTGCACCTCACAGGGAGACGGACCCAGATGTTTCCAAACCGAAATTGCTCCAGAATGAGGGATGAATTCCGATCTACAGTAAATTGAGGCCAGGCAGAGACGTGTCGTGTGGGCAGGTTTGAGCCCGAAAATTAGCAGGACAATCGACTTAACGTAAACTTTTTGGCAAACGCTCTATCCAAATACGTCGCGGCCAAGTAATGGTCCTTCAAATTGGCACCTCAGACGTGCGCAATCGCGGCCACGACGCTCGCAATTCGACGAAAACAAGTGTCCTTGGGCAGATACACTACACAATGTTGTGCAATAGGTAGAGGTTGGACTACCTCTTTCAGGGATATGTTGGATTGCAGGGCACCGCCGTAGCAGTGTTGTCGTCGTTGTAGGTTACGTTCATACCGTGTGCCTCGAGCGATTTAGCGTCTCCGCTGGAAGCGTATACAACAGTGTCGCAACTCTCGCTTACGAACTGTATGCAGTCTGAAAAGTCTTCAAGGCCGAGAGAACTAGCCCCCTTTTTCATTGTGCATTCGGGAGTGGCGAGTGTGCGGTAGGAGTCCTGCCGGTCATGTTTATACGTGGTTTTGATCTGCATTCTTATGAAAGGAACTATGAAGTCACCAGCATGAGCGGCGCCCCAATGTCGGCCATCTGACATTTGACCTGAATAGTCCCATTCGAACCGAGCAAGGTAGTCAGGAACCGAAGTTATGAGGACGAGGCTGTCTTCTTCTCCCCAATCGGCTCTTAAGAGTGCCTCTATTTCCGTGGAGGTATCTTGGGGCGCCTCCGTTACAGAGGATTCGCAGGAGGCAAATAGCGCAAGAAAAATTGGGATTGCAAGTACGCGAAGTACGTGTTTCATTGGGCTAATGGTCTCACACGGCGTAATCATAGCTTTGGCAGCAAGCTTCTATACAGACTCTCGTCAATGGTGTTTGCCCCAGTGCGTAGGTCATGTACCTATCACGATCCATCGTCATTCGCTGTCAACTAAGATTGGCACAATGCCCACAAGTACGTCGAACCGGCCCTGATAAAAGTATCGCTTAAGCCTTGAGTTCTGGCTTACCCCGCGGGACTATCGCCATTACCTGGATCGAAGGCGCCCGCTTCATGAATTTCTTGCGCTCCAGCACCTCAGAACGCAAGATCACCGGTTTTTGCAATTGTCTGCTGACATTTGGAGCACACTAAACATTCCTTTCCAAACCCACCCACGCTTACCGATACAGCAACCTATACACCACAACGACCGTATCGCGAATTTCATATGCTCTCTCGTCAGTTAATAGTGCAAATAAACCATCCGGCAACTTCACTGATTCATTATAATTCCCATTTTCCGCATCATAATAGTCAGCAATCATCTTCATGCGCGGATCCTTATTATCCCTCACTAACACAACAACTTGATCGTCGTTCACAAACATCGAATAATTCAGCGGAGGTCCGGGCCACCTCATGCCATTCTGCTCGACCATCTCCTCAGGCGGCTCAAACCCAACCACTCCAATAGTCCTACGAGCGTACTTCACTTCTCCGTTACTGTTGTACCTAATTAGCGCTGGATACAAAGATGGTACGAAAAGCACATCTTCACCGTAAGCACTCAATCTTCCCGGTATTAGATACTTGTTGCGGACATGCAAGTTTTCGTCCAACAACCTCCCAAACAATAGTGTATCAACATTCGAAGAGGTCACAAAGAATTCCCTATATCTGTAGTCCGAAGGTATCAACCAATATTTTCGTCCACTGTTTGTTACGACCATTCTTTTAAAATGCTTTTCGGGTTCCTCCATTGTCAACAAAGAGCCATCTGGCTGAAAATACGTCAGTCGCCGGTTCATGCTGTCGTATATAAAGACTACCGAATCTCCGATTGTTCCTAAATTTGCCATTTGCATCACCTCTCCTGGCGCCCATCCCATGCCCCGCCCGTACGTCGTTGTGTGCCGCCCCAAATTATCGAATGCTTTCACACTCATGTCTCCGTAATCTCCAACGTACACGTTATTTCCCGGCCCCTTCAATACACTGCCCGGGTTATAGAGCATCGTGCTGTCATCAACTGGTAAATAGTGCAATGAATCCAGCGTCACATTACGCCACGCACGACTCGTTGCATCTTGTTCGATCAACGGAATTTGAATTTCGACTTGTAGCCGACCAGGTTCCCCACATCCCAAAGAACTAATCAACAAAACGCCAGCCCCGGCAAGCTTCAGGAATTTACTCATATCACTACCTTTTAGCTAAACAGGGTGTTATCAATAAATAATTGCTCGATTTGGCTTTCCTATTTTGCATCCAGCATGCCAATCCATTTATGCTGTACTCCACCCTCACCATCGACAATCAAAATGGTCGGTACATACTCAACATTATAATCAGACACTGGAATGACCATTAACGTATCTACCCGTACTTGATACTTGGCTAGCACGCGCTCTTGAAGTCGGCGGGATTGACCAGTATCAATAACTGCCATAAAAGCGAACCGCTCATTCACTTGGCTGCCTTTCAATGTTTTCTGAAGAGTCTTTTAAAATGGCATAGACTGAATGCAGTAAGGGCAACTTGGCGTAAGGGCCAGCACCACCGCACCATCATACTTATCCCAGTCTTCAAATAATTTGACTTCTCCTACTTTCTGCGTGTCAGCTGTAGTATCAAGATCACTTTCCTTCCAGTCGGTAAAGACCGCGAACACAAGAAACACAATAATAGCTAGCAACAATGTGCTGTGGGCAACGATTTCCAACTTACCCATAGATTTAAGCGTGCGTCTGCAATTCGCAAACAATGATTTGATTTTATAATCCATCAAAAACATTGTGGGTGTTTGATAGGCGGCTCTTCTATGCGGCTAGACAAATCGTGCCTGTAAACTGTCACTGTAGTGTCTCTATCGGAGGCAATTCGTTTTGCAGATAAAGTGATATGTCCAATGAACGGTATCTTCACTGATCCGATATAGTGTCCGGTCGCAATACTATAAGCGTCTATGGCACGCTCACCATTTGGACGTACATTGATTAACAGCCAACCATTGACCACATTTGTTCCGTAATGTATTATGCTGGAAATCGGAGCTATTGATACCTGTGCATCTTTACCCAACATTCGATTTTCTATTTGTGCTTTTCCGGTTTTATAGGCTGTCATGGTACGTTGTGCATACAGCAAACTGCCGGTTGAATCATACACTGCAAACATTGGATAATATGCGGACGCAAATATCATGCAGTTCCCGTATGTGTGAATCCATCCCTCATTACGTAGGGCTGTCGCAAAGTCACCTTGATTTTCGAAGACCTTGCCAAAGTGTCGCGTGCCGTTATCGGTTACTACCGTAAATAGCGATTCTGACTCCAAATAGAAATAGTATGAAATACCGGACTCGGTGCGTGCTTGGCGAAGCGGGTTATCGAGTTGTTGCTCTGCCCAAAAGCGATCGGTTTGGGTTTCGAAGGTATATTCAAAAAATTCGGCGGTTAGAACTATTAAGGATTCACCAACAATGATTAGGTCGGATACAGACGTACGTATCTGTCCAGGTGCACTCCCAATCCCGCGGGTGTGTAATGCTACGAACACCCCCGTTGTATCAAATTCCTTTACGTGTCTGTCTCCTACATCGTAAATGTATAATTGATCTTTTGTGTCAAAACGTCCGAGAAAGGGACCGAATACCGGCACAGAGTCAGTGTATGAAATCTGAAACAGCGAATCCGTGGAAAAATTAATCCATGTTCGTTCCGCCGAGCGTCTGGGGTTTAGTGTTAATGCTATGCCTTCAACCACTTCGGTGTCAGGTTTTTCCGTACACGAAGTGAGCGCGACAGCCAGCATGATGCCTCCGGCGCAGACTGCTCTAATTGAAATCTTCGATTCTGCGGTCATTGTCGCTCTTGGACTGTCGAGGCTTGGACGATAGGTCATACGGCAATCAGGCAAGCGGTTAGAGGCCCCTTAGTGAATGGGACAGCAAGGCAGAGGACTGCTTTAATATGTGTGCCAAACTGCATCCACCGCGCATGCATCCCGTATTCGGAGAGCGGCGGGTTGCCTCACCAATCTCGGATTTGTTTCCAGACAGAAATCAAGATAAAACAATCTCCCTGCGCAGCCGGGCAACGGGCAGGCCCAGCTGTACTCGGTATTTTGATACAGTACGCCTAGCTATTCTGTATCCCTTCTGCTTTAGGATGGCCGTAATTTCATGGTCCGTCAGGGGGTCTGTCTTGTCCTCCCGTTCAATGATACCGGAAATAATCGCTCTGACTTCCTTGTTGGACACATCAACACCGGACGCCGTAGCGACCCCCTCGGAGAAAAAGTATTTGAGTTCGTAGACACCAAAATCGCACTGAACATATTTTCCACTCACAACACGACTGATCGTCGAAATGTCCATGTCAAGCCGCTGGGCAATATCCTTTAGAATAAGCGGTCGCAGGTACCCCTCTCCCAAGGTGAAGAACGCTTCCTGAAAAGCGACAATCTCACGCATGACGGAGAGCATGGTTTGACGGCGTTGCTGCACGGCATCAATGAACCACTTCGCCGACTCAAGCTTCGAGCGGAGAAATTGCTTCGTTTTCACATCCGATTTCTTGTTCGAGCCAGTTTGACGATCAGCGGACATCTTTTCGATCATCTCTCTGTACGGCTTGGAAACCGCGAGCGTCGGAAAGTTGCCGGAGTTAAGCTGAATTACAAACGTGCCGTTAGTATTGCGAACCAGAAAATCAGGAGTCACATAGTTTTCCTGTGGTGTGAATGTACCCTCACCAGGTTTGGGATTGCACGACTGGATGAGGTCTATGGCAGATTTGAGAACGGCATCGTTGATATTCAGGCGTTCTTTGATGCGTTCGTACTGTCTTCGGGCGAAGGGCCTAAACAGATTGCCTACCATCTGGAGCGCGATATCTCGACCTGGAGTATCCTCCGGGATCAGTTCCAGCTGGATCAGCAGACATTCCTGCACACTGCGTGCTGCAATTCCAGGTGGATCAAGACGCTGGATATGGCGCAACACGCGAATCACATCTTCGTCTGTCAGTTCCTCGCGATAATTAAAGGTAATATCATCTACGATTGAGGGAATTTCTCTTCGCAAGTAGCCATCCTCGTCAATAGAGCCTATGATTTGCTCTGCGATGAGCGTGTCTCGTCGATCAAGATTCAAGAACTTTTTTTGCCCGCGAAGGTGATCGGTAAGAGATTCGCCTGCCGCAAGTGGGATCTCCCGGTCTACCTGGTTGTGATCTACTCGGGCATTGTATCCGTACAGATCGTTTGCATCCGGTAAGAGATCTTCCAGGTCAAATTCTTCGTCATTGGCGGTGTCAGCGGACTCTTCTTCTGGCCCAGATGATATCTCGTCGGGTGATCCCTCTTCAAGCAGCGGGTTATCCACCAGTTCCTGCTGAATGCGCTGTTCCAGTGCAAGCGTTGGTAACTGCAGAAGCTGGATATACTGAATCTGCTGCGGGGACAGTTTTTGCTGTAGCCTTAATTCTTGACTCAGGTTCAGCATATGCCGGGTGCGCGTCCTTAGATTAAGTCGTATCTACCCTCTGAAACGTAGCGGGCAGTTACGGGGTTTGCAATAGTAATAGTCCAGTATCTTACGATCTTACGGTGATTCGGTTAATTACCGGAGATCAACACATGTTGCATCCAGTCAATGATGAAGTGCCAAAGCATAGCCGCTCCTAATCCTCAAGACAAGGACTTTGAACGTCGGCTTCGCCCGCGTAAACTGAGGGATTTTATCGGGCAGGAGAAAATCAAAAGCAATCTCAAGATATTTATGCGGGCGGCTCTGGAGCGGGAAGAAAGCCTTGATCACGTACTATTATCTGGCCCTCCGGGGCTCGGCAAGTGTGTAACTGCGGATACACAAATACAGACTCCCCAGGGCCGCGTGCCAATGGGACGCCTGATTCCAGCCGATCTTAGTCCTGGTGAATGCAGGAAACACACCGTAACAGTCATTGGAGCGCTTGGCGCTGAGCGCACCTCTCATGTGTATGCCAGTGGATCTGGTCCTACAATCCGTCTGTTTACAAGCTGCGGACAATCTGTGGAGGGTACAACAGCGCATCCTGTACTGGCAGAAGACCAAGGCTATATGGCTTGGCGACCGCTCGGATCAATTGAGCTCGGAGACAGAGTTTTGGCGTTACAGAAAGAATCCACGCAGGTGTCTGCCGAAAGCGGAGATTACCAGGATATCCGGTTTACGAAGCGGGACTGGGTTGCCCTGGAAGCATCAAGCGATAACAGACCAAGAGCAACGGGTGACTTCAATTGGAGTACTGTCACACGACTCGAATCTGCGGAAGCAGAAACGTTTGATTTTGTAGTTCCAGGTTCACATTCGTTCATCGGTAACGGGTTCTGCAATCATAACACGACTCTGGGACACATTATCGCAGAGGAAATGGGAGCCTCCATTACCACTTCCTCTGGTCCGGTAGTGGATAAACCCGCAGATCTGGCAGGTATTTTGACCAAATTGAAGGAAGGGGATGTCCTTTTCATTGACGAAATGCATCGTCTATCGCCGCTGGTGGAGGAGTATCTCTATTCAGCTATGGAGGACTACTACATTGACATTGTTATTGACAGTGGCCCGAATGCACGAAGCGTGAAGATCCCATTGCCCCGATTTACAATGGTGGGAGCCACGACACGAAAGGGGTTGTTGACTGCCCCTCTGCGCAGTCGGTTTGGAATAGATTTTCGGTATGATTATTATAGCGCTGAGTTGCTTCAGGCCATCCTTACACGTTCGGCGGGAATTCTGGGTGTACTGATTGAAGAGGAGGGCGCATACGAGATTGCCCGTCGTAGCCGGGGGACTCCTCGTATAGCCAATTGGTTGCTGCGCCGTGCCCGTGACTTTGCACAGGTGGAGGGAGATGGCTGTATAAGTCTTAAGATGGCAGATCGCGCACTGACAGCACTGGATGTAGATGCTGAAGGATTGGACAACATGGATACGCGTATACTGCTTAGTCTTATTGACAAGTTCAACGGTGGGCCCGCTGGACTCTCAACACTGTCGGTATCAGTCGGAGAAGAGGCGGGAACGATAGAAGAAGTCTACGAACCTTATCTGATACAAGAAGGATATATGCAACGCACGCCACGGGGGCGTGTAGCAACCAGAAAGGCGTACAGACACTTTGGGAGAAAAGCTCCAGGTGTAATGCCAACACTATTTGACACTGGAGACGAAGAAGAATGAATCACGTTCTCACAGCTTTGCTGCGGATCGTGGGGGGGGGGGGGTTGCCGGTACAGACTCCCCAGCCAGTCCTGGATCGGCCTGGGCAAGGCCCTCCGGTTTGGCGATGGGGCCTGATGGGTCGGGATACGTATCTGATTCTATGAAAGGCAGGATTTGGAAAATCGTTTACACTGGATCTTGAGTTGTTGATGCAGAACGATGATCGGGCACTGACAGATTTTGTGCACGCGCTGCGGAAGGAAAGTCAGGGGGAGGTTCGAACTGATGATTACAGCCGTGTACTTTACAGCACGGACGCCAGTATTTACCAAGTGATGCCGCATGGTGTCTTTTTCCCTGCTTCGCGGGAGGATGTACATGCTGCGGTTACGCTCTCATCAGAATTTGGTATTGCTTTGCTTCCTCGTACCGGTGGTAGCAGTCTCGCCGGCCAAGCGGTTTCAGAGGCCCTGGTGGTGGATTTTACGCGTCATTTGAATCGAATACTGGAGGTCAATGAGGCTGAGGGTTGGGTGCGTGCTGAACCTGGTCTCGTACTTGACCGGCTAAACAAAAACCTGGAGCCAGCCGGATTACAGTTTGGTCCTGATCCGGCCAGCAGCAACCGCGCGGCTTTGGGTGGAATTGTAAGCAACAACTCAACCGGAAGTCACTCCATCTGTTACGGAATGGCCGCGGACCACCTTCGTAGCATGAACGTTGTGCTGAGTGATGGTGCACAGGTCCATCTGGGGCCTTTAGAGGCCGAGGCACTTGAGCAGAAATTGAAGCTCGGTGGTCTGGAAGGCAGTCTGTATCGGAGAATGGTGGAGCTCACACGATCGCCAGATAACCGTAAGACCATCCTTGAGGGGACGCCGCGTCACTGGAGGAGGTGTGGTGGCTACAACCTTGATCGGTTCATAGGTGAGGGTCCCTCTTTCAAAGTGCCCCAGGACGACCGCTTTAATCTGGCGAAATTGGTGTGTGGATCGGAGGGGGGACTGGCGGTTATCCAGGATGTGACGCTGAACCTGGTTCCCGTCCCTACGGCGCGCGCGTTGGCAATTGTCCAATTTGGCAGCACAATAGAAGCGCTTAGGCGCGTTCCAGACATTCTGGAGGCCGATCCCACTGCGGTGGAGTTGTTGGACAATTTGGGTCTGCGTTTGTGCAAGGAGGTTCCCAAGTACGCGCGGCTTCTTCAAACTTTTATTGAGGGAGACCCAGACTGCATCCTGATCACGGAGTTTTATGGAGGCGGCGAGGCGGAGCTGCGCTCGAAGATTGAGAATTTGCGCACACTCCTTGTCAGGCGAGGACACAAAGGTGGCGTACTGCCGGTTTTGGATCCGGCCCGCCAGGTAAATGTGTGGACGGTTCGCAAGGTGGGGTTGGGGTTGTTGATGAGTATCAAGGGGGACCACAAGCCAATCCCCTTTATTGAGGACGCGGCAGTTCCCACTGAGCATTTGGCGGAGTACGTGCGAAGGGTTGATGACTTTTGTACGGAAAGGGGGACACGTGTGGCCTATTACGCGCACGCAAGTGCAGGATGTATCCATATTCGTCCACTGATCAATGCAAAATTGGCTGCAGAAGTGGCCAAGATCCCTGAGATCATAGATTTTGCGGTCGAGCTATTGCAGGGTTACGGAGGCGCACTTTCCAGTGAGCACGGAGATGGAAGGGCGCGCAGTTGGATAAATGAGCGGTTCTTCGGCCCGGATCTATACCGGCTGTATCGGGAGGTGAAGGAGATTTGGGATCCCAGAGGGTTGCTGAATCCTGGCGTGGTTGTGGATGCTCCGCCAGCGACCGAAAATTTACGCTACGGCGCAGACTACGATGTTGTACCATTGGAACTGAATCTGGATTTCAGCGCGGAGCATGGTTTTGATCGAGCCGTTGAAATGTGCAACGGGGCTGGAATCTGCCGAAAGGATACAACGGGGGTGATGTGTCCCAGCTTCATGGTTACCCGTGAAGAGGAGCACAGTACTCGGGGGCGTGCCAATGCATTAAGAGCTGCGCTTTCGGGGGTTCTGCCTCACGAGGAATTGACCAGTGCACGCATGTATGAGGTGATGGATCTGTGCGTGGAATGCAAAGCGTGTAAGTCTGAGTGTCCCTCGTCCGTAGACATGGCCAAGATCAAGTTTGAGTTTCTGGCGCAATACCATGCTAAACACGGTACGCCGCTGCGAACGCGTCTGTTTGGAGACATCGCAAGGTTTTCCCGTTTGGCCAGTGGAGCACTCGCGCCTCCGATTAACGGGATTTTGGGCAGTATGCCGGTGCGGTTTGCTCTTGATCGTGGGTTGGGCATTTCCAGACAGCGCAAGTTGCCGGCTTTTACTCGGAAGCCTTTCACCAAGTGGTTTAAACAGCGGCCACAGCGCACGCAGGAAAGGGAACGTGTTGTGCTCTTCAATGACACGTTCAACACGTTTAACGAACCACATGTAGCGATAGCCGCGGTAGAGGTGCTTGAGGCGGCAGGCTTTGAAGTTATCCTTCCGGGACACCGCTGCTGTGGGCGGCCGCTCATTTCGAAGGGTATGGTAAAGAAGGCGCGTGCCGCAGCAAGGGATACGGTGGAGCGACTGGCGCCGTATGCAAAAGCGGGGCTGCCTATTATTGGCTTGGAGCCGAGCTGCCTGTTGTCAATGCGCGACGAGTACCTGTATCTATTGCCTGATAGCAGTGAAGCGCGGGAGGTTGCGAATCAGGCAGTACTTTTTGACGAGTTTGTGGCCGGTCTCGCGGAAGAGGGACGGCTATCGCTCTCCTTCACGGATGAAGCGCGCGAGATCCTACTGCATGGTCATTGCCACCAGCGTGCACTTGCAGGTACGGAATCAACCTTGAAAATCCTGGCACTCCCCGAAAATTACCATGCGCGCGAAGTTGACTCCAGTTGTTGCGGAATGGCAGGCTCCTTCGGCTATGAAAAGGAGCACTATGAAATATCTCGAAAGATGGCTGAGCGCCGACTGGTGCCTATGATGCGCAACACCAGTGTCGACACATTAATTGCAGCGCCCGGCACCAGTTGTCGCCATCAATTGCAGCACTGTGGCATCACGAACCCCCTACACCCGGCTGAGGTGCTTCGAGACGCAATACTCCAGCGCACGCCCTGACTTCTCGTGTACCTTGATCAGTGACCGCCGAGCCTTTCGGCTTTATAGCCGCCAGCACGAAGATCTCTCACGAGTAGAAGTCCAAAGACCACGATCAGTATAATTCCAAAGGGTGCGAGCGTACGGAAGGAGCGTCGACCGCCCTCATTGTCAGCAGGGTTCAGTTCAGCCTGTGCCCGTCCTACGATCTCTGATTCAACGCCGGATCCGCTAACGGACCTTAGGGCCTGCATTGTACTGCCGCGGGGTAATTCACCATCGGATTCATACGCCGCCAGCACGTCTGCCACGGTGGAGTTAACGGCCATAATGTCAGCTTCCTGTGCTCCAGAATTTTCCGCGATGGCAGGGAATTCCGTGTTAACATCCTCAAATATCTGGATGACGGTCCCACTGTTGAGCGTGTCATGTCCTCTGTCATCGGCGATGTCTCCCAACCAGGGTGTTACAAAGAAGGACGCGAGCATTCCAACGGCGCCCATGACCCCGAGACCCAGCGCACCACTCTTGGGGTTTCGTTCAGAAACGTAGCCCAGCATAGTCGGCCAGAAGTAAGCAATTCCGGCTGCCCATATCGCGGCGGTCAGGAAAGCCATCAAGGTTGTTTCCGCCATGCTGAACAGGAATAGACCTAACGTAGCTAAGACAGCGCTTCCGAAAAGGATGCCAGTCGGCGTGAGGGCCTTGACCACCGGGCCGGCGAGTAAACGGAGTGTACCCATGATGCCAAATACAAATCCAAACACGAGCAAGCCATTAATACCTCCTGCTTGGAGGACAGAGGGGACCCAACTTGAGGGCGGGAGCTCCATAGATGCTGTGAGCAACATCATAGGCATCATGACGAGCATTATAGGAGCAAAGAGTGCCTTGAACGACTCGCCCACAGATACGCCCGCTGAGACTCCTTCTGTTTGTGGGAAGGGAGCGGTGAACATCATGAGGCCATAACCCAGTGCAGGTACCAGGACCAGTATGAGCTGCGAGCGCCATCCGGCTCCGAGTTGTGCAAAGATCAAGGTCAGCAGGACAGCTGCGATGAGGTTTCCGTACGGGAACCACATGTGAAAGTGGTTCAGTTTGGAGGTTTTGTTATCTGGGTAGAGCGCAGCTACGAGTGGGTTGCACCCGGCCTCAACCAATCCCGCCCCAAGCCCGGCACAAAGAGAGCCGGCTACGGCCGGCACATAGCCTTGGGCTGTCATGATCAGGATGGCGCCGGCCACATGACCAACAAACGCTCCCCGCACGATCCACCGCATTCCGATCACATCGCAAAGCGGAGAAAAAATAGCTTGGCTGACAGTAAAGCCGATAAAAAACACACCAGTGAAAACACCTAGTTGTGCATTCGTGAGAATGAATTCTGATTTTACAGAGAAAGCAATTCCAGCAATGACTGTGAAAGCGAATGCTGTTGTCAGCAGAGCAAGGCAGCTGCCGTAAAAGAGGCGATTGCGACTAATCATTTAAGCAGGCGAAGTTTGTTGGTTCAGGATTAGTTGGTAAAAGATACACCGACATCAAATATACAATGGAGATCTTGCAGATGTGCGGACTGCTAGGATTGCGGGACATCACCAGGCATGGACGAAAACTGGAGTTTCAAACGAAGAGTGAAACGAGCGGACTTGAATGTTCAAACGGGTGGTCGAAGGTGAATAAAGCAAGTGACGACAGACATCTGGCAGTAAAGGACTGGAAAGCTCACCGGCAAAGTCATCATTGACTGTACCTTCAGCACCGACGCGCAGCTCCAAATAAACTGAACGACCTGGGCAATGTCGGGTCAAGGTGAATACCAGGATATCTCATCCGTCTAGGCGGCGAAACAGCCGAAGACTCTTTGCGTTAGCTGTCGCGTTACGTATTTTTCAATTCACTAGCTCACCCAAATTAGTAATGCATCGCATCAAAACTCTCACGCTCTTTTTCGCACTCTTCCTGATTGGAGCCGATCACGTATATGCGCAACGTCCCGCTTCTCCGCGCGGAGAAGCTTCGACCCAGATTGGGGAGGCTTGGATAATTATTGACTATGGACGTCCAATTCTTCGCGGGCGGACAGGAATATTCGGTTCAGGCGAAGAATATGGTACAGCCGTGACCGGCCCCGCTCCCGTTTGGCGTGCAGGTGCAAACAAATCTACCAGATTGCATACGGACGTGCCTCTTATGATCGGCGGAACAGAAGTACCTGCCGGTGAATACAGTGTTTTCGCGAAACTGGACCAGGGTAGTTGGACATTCATTCTGTCCACGCATGAGGCCAAGGATTCCGGCAGAGCTCCGGGTGATGGATTGTGGGGATCCTACAACTACACAGCGGATAAGGATGTGGTACGTGCTTCCATGACGGTCAGCGATGTTGAGTTCAGCATTGATCAATTCACGATCTCGTTTCTTGATGTGACCGAGGAGGGTGGGACGCTCGCAATGGTGTGGGAGCATACGATGGCAACGATACCCTTTACGGTAGTTCGGTAGTCGCCCATGTGATTGACCAGCGCTCGTTCGGTGTACGTGCGTGTCGCATCAACTCTACTAGACTGTCCGCTAATTGGGGCATCTGGGCCGATAGGTCGGTAGTTTCACCGAGGTCCTGTTCCAGGTCGTACAACTCTGTGGTGCCGTTTGCGTGAAAATAAACAGCCTTGTAGTCGCCGCTGCGAACGGCCTGTTTGGGTCCTCCACCTTCATGAAATTCCCAGTACAGGTGACCGTGGGTCTCCTGCTTTTCTCCTTCCAGCGTAGCGAGGAATGAAATCCCGTCCGTTTCCGGTGCTTCAATGTCGGCTATTTCTGCTGCCGTTGGAAGGAAGTCCCAGAATGCAGATGGATGATCACTCACGGTGCCTGCTGCAATTCGATCAGGCCATCGGGCTATGAGAGGAACGCGTATTCCGCCCTCATATAGAGCTCGCTTGATACCACGCAGGGGGCCACTGCTTTTGAATAATTCTGGGTCGCGTCCGCCCTCACGGTGGGGACCATTGTCGCTCGTGAACAGAACAAGTGTGTTGTCGCCAATCCCCAGTGCCGTGAGATGATCCAGTAGTCGCCCAACATCCCTGTCGAGGCGACTAATCATGGCAGCCGTGCCTTTGTGAGCGTCCTCCCATTCCATGTCGGCATAGACGCCATAGTCGGGAACCTCCATGCCGTGTAAGCCGCCGTGGCGACTCTCATTGTTTGCGTGGGGGATTGTGTAGGCCAGGTAGAGAAAAAACGGTCCATCCGCGTGTCGGTCAACAAAGGCAAGCGCTTCTTCTGTGAGCAGATCATGCGAGTAGTCGACCCTTTTTGTCGCGTATCCACCGAGGCCTCTAACGGAGATCACTTCATTTCGCAGAGCCACCTGATGGGTGTCGCGCCAAAGAAATTCGGGATAGAAATTGTGTGCATGGACCTGATTCAAGTATCCGTAGAAATAATCGAAGCCCTGGCGGTTTGGTATGCCAGGAGATCCAGCCTCTCCCAGACCCCATTTACCAACGAGACCCGTTGCGTATCCAGCATCCTGAAGTAATTCAGCCACCGTTACGTCCTCGTCCTCAAGGGGGACCCGGCCATTGCCGCGGATTCGGCAGTGGCCACTGTGAAGGCCGGTCATGAGTACACAGCGCGATGGTGCACAGACCGTACTGCCTGCGTAGTGACTGGTAAACCGGATTCCCTCGGCAGCCATTTGGTCCAGCCGCGGAGTCTGGATGGTTTCTTGGCCGTAGCTTCCCAGATCTCCGTATCCCAAATCATCAGCCATGATGTAAATGATATTTGGGAGCGAATCTGATTGTGAATCAGATGTGGAACATCCGGAAAAACCCAGGATGAACAGGGCCAGCAGTAATGTGCGACCAGGGTGATTAGCGCATGAATAATCCGCCATTGATATCTATGGTTTCGCCGGTGATGAAGGTATTCTCAATCAGGAGTTCTACGGCCTGAGCAATATGATCGCTTTCGCCATTGAAGCCCACTGGTGTATCGCTGGCAATAGCAGCCAGTTTTTCCTCAGTAGAGTATCGATCATGAAACGGTGTAAGAATAACACCGGGAGCGATGGCATTGACGCGGATCTCGGGTGCAAGCTCACGAGCCGCTCCACGTGTGAAAGAGTCCAAGGCCCCTTTTGCCGCTCCATATGCCGTTGCCGTGGGCGCACCGTGCCGCATAGCAATGGAGGTCATGTTCACGATGCTGGGCAAGTTGCCTCTCCGCAAAAGCGGAACACAGAGCTGCGTAAGCAGCATTGCTGAAAAAGTGTTCAGCGAGAAGATACGCTCCATGAGCGACCACGTCAGGTTCTCAACCGTGTGACGCTCTAACAGGCTGCCTGCATTGTTGACCAGTACATCCAGGTGATCCGTAAAACGGGTAACATCTCGCATGAGTGCGTGACAGCCAGCTTCCTGCATAAGATCAGCCTGGGAGGTATGCACAACTCCCCCCAGCTCCCGCACCTCTTTTGCTACGGACTCAATGGGAGACTGGTTATGGTGGAGAATAAGCGTGTTGCCCTTTGCCAGTCGTCGGGCTATGACGGCGCCTATGCCCGTACTGGCTCCCGTGATCAAGATTGTACGTTGCATGATATTATGTGAAAGAGGTAAGTCTAGGAGAATAGGAGACAATGTTACCCATTTGTGAGATCATATCAGATTTGGGGTGCAAGAGGTGTTGTATGACATGACTTCGTGCGGAGAATAGGGCAGACCTAACAGGGCCGCACACGGTATCCGGGACCGCAACAGCTTCACGACAAACCCCTTAAATATCCTGAATGAGGATTGAACTCCTTCTGGTAGGGATATATCCGTGAGCGTGATTTGTATTCCTGATGGCGTGTTAGGGTAGCCAGACTGGATCAATTTATACGAACTCCGATAGAGTCAGCCCAGGCTTCCCACCGACGTTGCAGGTGTGAGGCAATTTGAGGGGCCTCCAACACAAGATCGTAAATCTCTGTCGCGTCTGTCGTCAAATTGTAGAGCTCCCATTCTGCACGGTTGCGGTCCCACACCAGCTTCCAGTTACCTTGACGGATTGCTCGATTTCCAATGTGCTCCCAATAGAGTGTGCGGTCAGGCCACTCATAATGCTGTGTATTAAGGAGTGGCAACAGACTGGTTCCATCGGTTTGGGGCAGTGTAGCGTGGCTAACATCAGCGATAGTTGCGAGCAGATCAATTACGTGGCCCGGTTCATCTACAATACGGCCTGGTCCATCAATACCAAGGGGCCAGTGCGCAACAAGAGGTGTTGCAATCCCACCTTCGTGTGTCCACTGCTTATACAGTCTGAAGGGCGTATTTGACGCATTGGCCCAGGCTTCCTCATAGGCTAGATATGAACCGCGCTCGCCAACAGTTGTGTTCGGGTCGTGCAATTGTCGTCCGTCCACACTCTCGGCACATCCGCCGTTGTCCGACAGAAATAGTACCAGAGTATTGTCAAGCTCTCCCATAGTTCGTAACTGATCAAGAACCCGTCCTATGCCCTGATCCATCCGGTCAACCATGGCGGCATAAACTGACATACGCAGAGACCAGTCTTCCTTATTGGGTTGATCTTGCCACGCAGGCAGGTCAGCGGGCCGGGGAGAGAGCGCATAGTTTTCATCAACAACACCCATCGTCCGCATTCGTGCATAGCGTTCCTGGCGCAGCACATCCCAGCCGTCACCATACTGGTTTTCATACCGGGCAATGTCCTCAGGCAATGCATGCAGTGGCCAGTGCGGGGCGGTGTATGCTAGGTAGAGCAGAAAGGGTTTGTTGGATGTGTGAGACTGCAGGAATTCAACTGCGTAGTCCGTGAAAGCGTCGGTCATGTAGAAGCCTGAGTCAGGTGGACTCCAGGTATCGTCATCAAGAGCCATTTGCCGTTTACGCGGCTGGTTTTCGATAATCTCGTAGTAACTACTTGCACCGCTGATGAGACCGAAATAACGTTCGAAGCCACGCATGCGTGGCCAGTGCTGAGTCCGTTCGCCAACATGCCATTTACCGGACATGTAGGTACTGTATCCTGCGTCCAGAAGCATTTCAGCGAGGGTTGTAGCGGATTCACTCAGGTAGCCCTGATAGGGACCAGTCGTTAGTTCGCGGTCCACACTGGATACCATAGCCCCCATACCGGCTCCGTGTGGGTAGCGACCGGTCAGGAGTGAGGCTCTTGTGGGACAGCAGCGTCCCGCATTGTAGAACTGGCGGAAGCGAACCCCGTTTATCGCCAGTGTATCAAGATTGGGAGTGTGGATTTCGCCTCCATAGGAGCCGATATCTGAATATCCCAGATCATCCGCCATAATGATCAGGATATTAGGGCGTTCGGGAGATCTTCCGCAGCCAATGGTGTTTACCGCAAGAAGCAGCAGAAATATTCCTCCGAGACAAACATTCTTGTGCTTCATGTTCGGGTCTGAGAGCTTATTTAAGTTCTTATATAGAATCTATTACTTTGGGAACGGATTATCCTAGACATTGAACAACTTGCTAATCCCCTGATGGAACCCGCAGCACCAGCACGCCTGCTTACAGAGACGGATATAGCCCGGATCCTAGAACGAACACTGCGAAGCAGGTTTGTACATGGTGATCGAGTTTTGGTTATCATTCCAGACGCTACGCGTACTGCACCTATTCCGCTCGTCTTTCGTCTGATATGCGATCTCCTTTTGGAGCGGGTAGCTGCATTGGACTTTCTGGTTGCCCTGGGTACGCACGCACCGATGAGCGAGTCAGCGCTCTTGGCTCATGTGGGGATTTCGCGTGATGAACGAGCAGGGAAATATTCGCGGGTAGGACTTTTCAATCATACCTGGGATGATCCTTCTACGCTAGTGACACTTGAGACGATATCGGCCGAGGAAGTCTATGCAATTACGCAAGGGCTCATAAGGCGAAGGCTTCCCGTGACAGTAAACCGAAAGGTGCTGAACTATGACGCAGCCCTGGTGTGTGGCCCGGTCTTCCCCCACGAGGTGGCAGGATTCTCAGGAGGTAACAAGTACTTCTTTCCTGGGATCAGCGGTCCAGAGGTGATTGACTTCACGCATTGGGCGGGAGCTCTTATGAGTAATCGTGCAATTATCGGGACCTATGATACCCCGATTCGGCAATTGATTGATCGGGCTGCCCGGGCGATTCCTTGTGCCCGCTATTTTGTGAGCATGGTGGTAGACAGAGGTGGTTTGGTGGGAGTGCATGTAGGATCTGAAGGGGATGGATCATGGTTGAGAGCAGCCAGACAGGCTGCTCAAATACACATTACTTGGTTGGATAAGCCGGTCAAGCGGGCCTTTGCAGTTTTGCCATCTATGTATGATGATCTGTGGACGGGAGCAAAGGGGATGTACAAGCTGGAGCCGGTGATCGCAGACGGTGGAAAGGTCCTCCTATATGCTCCGCATATTTCTGAGCTTTCGTACACGCACGGAAAATTGCTGGACGAAATCGGTTTTCACGGCACCGAGTATTTCAAAGCGAATTGGGAAAGGTATAGCCGATATCCCTGGACAGTACTTGCACACGCGGCACACGTGCGCGGAGCCGCGACCTATGAGCGGGGTGTGGAGATTCCTCGCATCAAGCTCACATTAGCCAGCCAAATTTCCAGGGAACGCTGCGAAAAGGTTGGACTGGGTTATCGGGATCCTGGATCCATTGACCTCTCCTACTGGAAACAACATGTGGAAGAGGGCTATTTGTACGTTCCCAGCGCTGGGGAGCATCTCTACAAACTTCGTGCAGCAGCAGTTGGAACTGCCGCAGAAGGATGAATTCAGGAAGGATTCGTTGATACAGTATGGGCGAAGTGTTAGAGTCACAGGTGAGTTCGCTTTTCATCCTGGGCTGTGCCAAGCGGCCTGATTTCTGATTGCTCCCATAATCGTACATTACGGAGGAATCAAGGCAAAAGTGATTTTCACAGGGGCAATCGCCTGGAATCAAGACACACGGCTAGTGCCATTAATGGCAATTTGATCCACAGATGAAGGAAACCATTGGATTCATAGGTCTGGGTATTATGGGTAGCGGCATGGCCCGCAATCTGCTCAAGGCCGGGTTTGATTTGTACGTATGGAATCGGACGGCGAGTCGCATGGCGCCTTTGGTATCTGCTGGAGCACAAGGAGCATCGGATGCAGCGGCCGTAGCTGCTAAGTCCGACATCATTGTTATCTGTGTGAGTGAAACCCAGGATGTTGAAGAAGTATTGTTTGGGGAAGGCGGAGTCGTAGAAGGGGCCAGGCCGGGTGCACTCGTAATAGATACCAGTACCATAAGTCCTCAGGCCACGATCAGCATGGAGGCGCGGCTTCGTGCGGTTGGGCTGCGGATGCTGGATGCCCCCATCAGTGGGGGGAGTGAAGGTGCGGCCAATGGAACGCTAAGCATAATGGTTGGAGGTGATGCTGCTGAATTTGGGCGGGCAGAGGATGTTCTCAGCGCCATGGGCAGTCGCATTACGCGTGTAGGCTGTACGGGGGCGGGCCAGATGGTGAAGCTCGTCAACCAGATTCTGGTGGTAGGTACGATGCAGGCGGTCAGTGAGGCATTGCTGTTTGCACACAAAGGAGGTCTGGATTTGGCGAAGACACTGGAAGCAGTGGAGCATGGGGCGGCGGGCAGTTGGATGCTCAGTAACAGGGGTACACAGGCTATTGTAAGGGATTTCAGGCCCGGCTTTACAATTGATCTGCAGCAAAAAGATTTACGCCTGGTTCTGGAAGCAGCAGATGCCATGGGTGTGCCGTTACCGGTGACCAGTCAAGTGTTTCAGTGGTATCGCACGCTGCAGGATCGAGGGCTTGGAAGCGAAGGCAACCATGCATTGATTATGGCGCTCGAGCATCTGTCTGGTGTGCAGATTGGTCAAACGGAGTGATGGCAACCGTATTCGTTGGCACATATACAGAGCCTCTGGACCATGTTAATGGGCGCGGTGTTGGCATCTATATCTATTCATTCAAAGCCGGGCGACTACGCCCTGAGGGTGCGGTTTGGGGGCTGCCGAATCCATCCTATTTGGCTGTGGATGCCGCCCGTCACAGGCTATATGCTGTGAGCGAAACCCTGGAATTTGACGGGTTGGCTCAGGGAGCCGTGCAAGCCTGGGTATGGGATCCAGAGTCGTTCGCACTTGAATCACTCGGTCATGCGGGCACGCGGGGCGGTGCTCCATGCTATATCAGTGTTGTTCACAACCACCTTCTGATTGCCAATTATGTAGGTGGATCGGTTATTGCCGTAGGCCTGACCGAAAATGGCGGACTGGAACAGGTTACAGGATATGTGCAGCATACGGGCACCGGTCCGAACACTACACGCCAGGAGGCTCCGCATCCGCATGCGATTGTACCAGATCCCACCGGAAAATATTGTTTGGTTCCAGATTTGGGTACGGATCGTGTGTACGTTTACCGAATTGATGGATCGAAAGCTGACCTGCAAAGCGGCGGAGAAGCTGTAAACATACATGCCGGGGCAGGGCCACGGCATCTGGTATTTAATCCCGCAGGTACGGGTGCATACCTGATGAATGAGTTGGATTCAACCATTTCATTCCTCGCATGGAAAGAAGGGCGTGCAACGCTGTCGTACACGCTTGATGCCCTTCCCGAAGATTATACTGGAATTCGTTCCGGTGCGGATATTCATGTTCATCCAAATGGGCGCTTCCTTTATGCGTCACTGCGTGGTTTGGCAAGTATCGTCTGTTTTCAAGTAGATAGCGGTACAGGACGCCTGGTGAAGCCTGCCTGGTTTCCAACCCATGGAACTACCCCGCGCAATTTTACACTTGACTCCGCGGGAGAGCATTTAATTGTGGCGAATCAGGACTCGGATACGCTCGTTGTTTATCGTATCGACAGCACGTCAGGGCATCTGATTGGACCCCATCAGGTTGTGAATGTGCCCAGTCCAGCCTGCGTCAAGATCGCCTCATAAGCGGGGCCGTGTAGTATTTACCGGTTTGTTGGCGTGATTTTATGTACATTTTCTTTCGCGAATGGAAAAATGCGCCAATGAACCATTTTATTCGTAGCGGGCTTACCCGCCGGGATTTCCTAAGAATTACTGCAGGCTCTACCCAGAGCGCGTTCGCTCTTTCGGGCAGTAGCCTGTCCCTATCATGAGGTCGATCGGTGTTGCTGTCGCAGGCACGGGATTTATTGGTCCAGTGCATGTAGAGGCTCTACAGCGCTTAGGCATGCCGGTACGGGGTATTTTGGGCAGTTCCCCGGAAAAATCGAGAGCCGCCAGTGAAGCGCTGGGTTTGCCGCACGGTTATTCCAGTTATGAGGAGATTCTCTCAGATTCGACGGTGCACGCCGTGCATCTGGCAGTGCCAAATGTGATGCACTATGATTTTGCATATCAAGCGCTTCTTGCCGGCAAGCATGTGATGTGCGAGAAGCCGCTGGCTATGAATGCTACTGAGGCAGACGCGCTGGTAGCCTTGGCTAGTGAGAAGAATCTCCATGCCGGAGTATGTTACAATATTCGGTTCTATCCACTGAATCTGGAGGCGCGTGTGCGTGTCCAGGAGATGGGACGGATACACAGTGTTGTGGGGCGTTACGTCCAGGACTGGTTGCTCTACGATACGGATTACAACTGGCGCGTGTTAAGTTCTGAGGGAGGTGCACTGCGGGCAGTATCGGATATTGGCACGCACTGGATGGATCTGGTCTGCTCGATCACCGGATTACGGGCCGAGGCCGTGTTTGCTGATCTGAGCATTGTTCACCCTGTCCGCAAGAGGCCCACAGGCGAAGTCGCTACGTATGCGTCTACAGAAGGGCAGGAATTGGTGGATGTATCCATCGAAACGGAAGACTGCGGTTGCGTAATATTGCGCATGGAGGGGGGTGCACGGATGGTCTTGTGGGTGTCGCAGGTCACCGCCGGGCGCAAGAATTACTGCAGCTACGAAATTGCAGCAGAAAACGGCTCGCTGTCCTGGTGCAGTGAGCGTCCAAATGAACTGTTCATGGGTCATCGATCAAAACCCAACGAAGTGCTGTCACGCGATCCAGCCCTGCTGAGCGACTTTGCTGCGGGCTTTAGCAATTACCCCGGCGGCCATAACGAGGGGTTTCCAGATACCTTTAAACAGTGTTTTCGAGCCTTTTATGAGGACATTGCATCGGGTACAGATCCGAGGGCAGCACGCTATCCGACTTTTTCAGATGGTGCTCACGAAATCTTGCTCTGTGATGCCATATTGGAGAGCCACCGTACAGAGCGGTGGGTTCACCTTCAGACATAACGTTCACTCAATCAAACTCTACGCAAATGAAAGCAGCATTCTTCTTACTCACCCTGGGATTGGGAGTCATCCTGGCGGTTCATCTGGCGATGAACGGCCGGGCCGGTGCGGCCGTTCAGAATCCGCAAATGGCCAATGCCCTGTTCTGGTGTATCGGTGCAGTTACGGCCATTCTCGTGGGCTTTACAGCTTGGGAACCGGAGTTTTTTGGTCGACTGCAAGACGTTAACCCGTGGCTATTCACGGCCGGCATGATGGGAGCGCTATTGGTATTTGCTATTGCCGCACTTATTCCAAAGGTTGGCGCAGGCGGATTGTTTATGTCGCTCCTGGCGGGGCAGGTGATTACGGCCATGATACTATCGCATTATGGCTGGTTGGGCTCACCAGTTCAACCAATAACAATGATGAAGGCATTTGGCGTGGTACTCATGCTGGGTGGGGCAGCCATGGTAACTTTTACTGACTGATGGATAAAGTGAAACTTGGGGGCACCGAGGTACAAGTCAGTGCCCTCTGCTACGGGACAGACCTGATCGGCAGCCGCGTAGGTGAAACGCAGTCGTACAGACTGTTGGATGTCTTTGCGGATAACGGAGGTACGTTCATTGACACCGGCAATTTTTATGCGAGTTGGTATCCGGGATGTGTGGGAGGCGAGAGCGAAAGTACAATTGGGCGCTGGATGGCGGCACGAGGTAATCGCACTAGAATGGCCATCAGTACCAAACTCGGATTTGACTATCCGGGCTGCGAAGGTGGACTGAGTGCTTCAGAGATTGAATCGGAATGCAACAAGAGCCTTCAACGCCTCCAGACGGACTACATTGATGTGTATTATGCACACAGAGATGATTTTGATACGCCGCTTGAGGAGACGATGGAGGCCTTCCATCGTCTGATTACAGCCGGGAAGGTCCGCGTATTGGGTGCGAGCAATCTATGGATCTGGCGGGTCGCAGAAGCAAACATGGTAGCAGCTCTGCGGGGATTAACCCCCTACAGTGTGGTCGAGCAGCGATATACTTATTTTCGGCCGCGGCATGGAGCGGATTTTGGACCGCAGATTTGCATCTCCGAGGACATGAAGCGATTCTGCGACCATCACGGTATGTCGTTGATTGCGTATTCCATTCTTTTACAGGGAGCCTACTCCCGTGATGATCGTCCAGTGCCCGCACAGTTTGCGGGCCCTGAGGCCGACGAACGCATGCAAGCGCTGCAGTCGGTGGCTTTGGAAACCGGGGCGACTGTGAACCAGGTCATTATTGCCTGGATGCGACAGAGCGATCCACCAGTGCTTCCGATTATAGGAGGTAGTAAACAGCAGCAGGTGCTTGAGAACCTTGCAGCTCTGGAAGTAGAGTTGTCAGAAGATCAAATGGAGCACCTGACGCGGGCAGGAGATCCCGACGTGAAAAAAGCGTGGCTAAGGTAATCTAATGGGGTAATTGGCAGAAGTTGAACGATTATGGCTACATTGAAGGGAAGAATTATTGGTCGTGAGATCATTCCCGAAAACTATGGCCGTGTGTGTTCACAGCTATCGGATATGCCTGGAAATTCTCCTTACAAACCCAAAGTTCCTTGTTTGAATCAAGCAGGTTCCATCCCCGCATTCAATGTGTGATCAATTGGGGAGCTTTGGTTCAATCAAGACGGAGTTGGCAACATCAGTCTGCGAGCTCTATTGGGTAGGGTTGCGGAGCGGGATTACGAGCCGGAGGTCCGCTGAATCCGCGGCAAGGATATTGGGAATACGGTGCGGCCAAGGATATACTGACAGTAGACGGTAAAAAGGACATATTATATTGGAAGACTTCAATTGGGAGTATGGGAGCGACACGGTCCTTGGCAGGGCGTGCCGTACTTGCGTATCAACCCCAGACGCTTAGCGCAGATAGGTTGATAAAGTCCGCTACATTCGACTGCATGCAATGGTGCTGCAGTAAGGTTTGCTTAACGAATTTTGTTGAATCATGACACATTTCTTTCGTACCACACTAATGCTTTTGGGCTTGCTTCTGGCAGTGAATGCACAGGCTCAGGAGACCATTTTTATACCCGTTAAGATTGACGGGCCTGTACACGATCCGATCCAGAACAGTTACTGGTTTGGACCCTTCTCGGAAACCGCCTCCGTGGCAGATCTTGACAATGACGGTGATTACGACATCGCAGCCGGCCGGAATTGGTATGAAGCTCCACTTTGGATCAAACATGAAGAGTATCGATCAGGCGCCGAACCCAACGGTCCAGAAACAGAGAGTAACAGCGAGTTTGCGCTGGATGTTGATTTTGACGGATGGGAAGATATCGTAAGCAGTGGGTGGATGTTCATGAAGGGAGCTTACTGGTATCGTAATCCCGGAAGACCACTAGAGCCCGGAGAACAATGGCAATCGCATAAGATCCACCAAGCCTTCAATATGGAAGGTGTTGTCCACGGTGATATAGATGGTGACGGTGATGAAGATATCCTGGTTAATCACTGGAGTCTGGTCGAAGGACAGGGAATGACGTGGCTTGAGCATATTGATGAGGCTCCCTACTGGGTAGAGCATATCGTTGGGACGGATGGAGATACGCACGGTAATGCGCTCGGAGATATCAACATGGATGGTCGTCTTGATATTGTGACTGGGCAGGGTTGGTATGAGCAGCCGGATGAGCCGCGTGGGCCATGGCCATTTCACGCCGATTGGGATTTTAGGAGTGCACTCTCCGAAAATGCTATTGCTACCGCGCATCCGAACATTGTACACGATGTTAACGAAGACGGCATGAATGATGTGATTCTCGGTAGCGCGCATGCATACGGACTAGCCTGGTATGAGCAGTCTGTGGATGAGTCTGGCAACCGGTCATTTATGAGGCACTGGATTGAGACTGATCATAGCGTCTTTCATTCGCTGGCTATGGCAGACTTGAATGGGGACGGCAAGGATGATCTAATTGCGGGCAAACGCCTGTTTGCACATTATGGGGGCGATGTTGGTGTTGGGGATCCCTCTTTCGTATTCTGGTACGATATAAAGGGCGGCGAATTCAAGCGCCACATACTCTCATACAACCATGTTCCTTACTATCCAGAAGAGGGAGGTATTAGCCCGCCGCCCAACAATGTCGTCGGCGTGGGAATGAAAATTAATGCCAAGGACATGGACAAAGACGGAGATATTGATGTTGTCTTGGCAGGTAAGACGGGTCTCTATGTGTTTTACAATCAGGGTACGCCGCCGAAGCCCAAGTATGCGAATGAACTCCCGCCCTACTACACATATCCGACTTGGCGCCAATGGCCCGCGTATCGCGCACTTTTCAACGGAAAGGATTTTTCGGGGTGGAAAGTGCCCGAGGGTGACGGAGGACACTGGACGGTCAAGGAGTACATGATTGATTATGACGCACTATCCGAGGCTGAGGACAAGAGCCTATGGACAGAGGAGGAGTTCGGGGATTTCCAGTTACATGTGGATT
Organism: Rhodothermales bacterium; assembly: GCA_965219915.1. Taxonomy (GTDB): domain Bacteria; phylum Bacteroidota; class Rhodothermia; order Rhodothermales; family Bin80; genus Bin80. Next base: position 573,086 of record OZ244794.1, read on the forward strand.
GGAGGTTTAAGGGAGCCAGCGGCATATTCGATATGCCAAACATACTTCCAGACGGTTCTTACGAGGTAGACGAGGATGGTGAAGTAGTGACCAATCCTACTCCCAATTCGGATTCGGGGATATTCCTGCGCGGCACGACGCAGCAGGTGAACCTATGGAACTGGGGCGTCGGCTCGGGGGAACTCTGGGGGGTGCGCACCAATCCCGAAGCAACGCCTGAGCAACGCGCAGCAGCAGTACCGCGCGTACGTGCAGATAACGCAATGGGCGAGTGGAACTCAATGGACATAACGCTCATTGGGAACCGGATTTGGGTCATGCTCAATGGGGAGCAGGTTATAGAGAACGCTGAAATTCCTGGTCTGCCTGAGCAAGGTGCTATTGCGTTGCAGCATCATGGTGGATGGGATGAAGCGCGGGGTGCAATGAATCCTACAAGTTCAAACATTCAGTTCCGTAACATCTGGATTCGGGAGCTTGATGCGCCAATGGCTATTGAAGATCCGGCCAAGAATCCCGAAGGCTGGGAAGAACTCTTTAATGGCGAAGATCTGAGTGGCTGGCTTACCGGAGAAAACAACAAGTTTGTTGTTGAGAATGGGGAACTCACCGTGAAACGCGAGAACCCGGATGGAGAAGAGCACAACCTGGATTACCTATGGACTTCCGAGCGTTACGGTGATTTCATACTGGAATTGGATTTCAAAGTAGTTGAGGGGACCAACAGCGGTGTCTTTTTCCGAACGAGTGACATTATGGATCCCGTTTATACCGGACTTGAAGTGCAGATCGCGAATTCTTATGGACGAGCAGATTTGAGTCGTACTGGGACAGCAGGTGCGGTCTATGATCTGCAAGCTCCCGCAAAAAATGCCATCAATCCTCCAGGGGAATGGAACACGTATCAGTTGATTTGCAGGGGTAGCCGGATTCAGGTGAGCCTGAACGGCAAGCGTGTGGTGGATATGGATATTGCACAATGGCGGACCCCTCATGAGAACCCTGACGGTTCCTGGAACAAGTTTCCGACCCCTGGGACCGCATTTGCACGTGAGGGACATATTGGGCTCCAAGATCATGGCCAGCCCGTATGGTACCGGAATATTCGTGTCAAGCGATTGGACGGAGATGAATAAAGTGCTTGCAGCGGGGCTGATCGGATTGGTCATCGCTGCTGTAACAGGACGGGATGCCGTGGCGCAGCACCGTTATGAGGTGCTGGTCTTTTCCAAGACCGAAGGATTCAGGCACAATTCTATTGAGTCCGGAGTGGAGACCATCAGAGCCCTCGGAGCAGAAAACAGTTTTGGTGTGTACGCAACCGAGGATGCGGACTATTTCCACACGGATTCTTTGGAGCAGTTTGAGGTTATCGTCTTCTTGAATACAACACTTGATGTCCTTGACTCAGGGCAGGAAGCGGCGATGGTGGACTACATCCAGTCAGGAGGAGGATGGGTTGGTATTCATGCTGCTGCAGATACCGAATATGACTGGGAATGGTATGGTGGACTCGTTGGCGGATATTTTGCGTCCCATCCTGCCGTTCAATCGGCGGATATTGTCTTCACCGACCGTCTTCATCCTTCCACAAAGGATCTGCCTTTAGTCTGGAATCACACGGATGAATGGTATAACTACGAACCTAATCCGAGGGCCAATGTGCATGTGCTGGCAGTGATCAAGGAGTCCTCCTACGAAGGGGGAACCATGGGCGACGACCATCCTATCTCATGGGCGCACCACTATGACGGTGGTCGCGCCTGGTACACAGGTCTTGGGCATACGGTGGAGAGTTATGCTGAGCCTTACATGCGAACTCACTTGTTGGGCGGGATTGAATGGGCTGCGGGTTTGGTAGAGGGAGATGTTTCCGCAACTCTCGCGTCAGCGTATGATGAAGTGGTTCTTACCACCGAACTGACCGATCCGATGGAGATTGATATTACCTCTGATGGGCGCGTCTTTATAATAGAATGGGCAGGTTCAATCAAGATATGGGAGCCTGCAACGGGAGCTATGCGGGTGATTGGGTGGTTGCCGGTAGATAAGAATATCGAAGACGGTCTACTCGGCCTCGCGCTGGATCCGCAGTTCGACGACAACCAGTGGGTATACATCTATTATTCGGTCATTCCTGATGGGCAAAAAAAAATCAACCGGTTATCAAGGTTTGTATATGACGGCCATTTGCTTGATATGGATAGCGAAATCCCGATGCTGGAAATACCTGTTCAGCGCAGCACGTGTTGCCATTCCGGTGGTTCAGTGCAGTTTGATAAGGATGGGTTGCTGTACTTATCCACGGGGGACAATTCTGGCGGCGACCGGAATTCGCCGGACCCAGATCTGAGACGGTGGGCAGACCAGGGTCGTACCTCTGCCAACACAAACGACTTGCGTGGCAAAATTCTAAGGATCAAGCCAGAAGCGGATGGAACGTATAGTATCCCGGAAGGCAATTTATTCCAGGCGGACTCGCTTCATCGCGGTGAGATTTATACGATGGGGCATCGCAACCCTTTCAGGATCTCAATTGATGACTCTACAGGTTGGGTATACTGGGGAGATGTAGGTCCGGGGCTTGTGGATGGTTGGGATGAGTTCAACCAGGCACAGGAGCCAGGTTATTATGGCTGGCCGCTGTTCACGGGCTACAATGATCCATATCCGCATTATCATCTGGCCGAAAGGGAATACGTGGAGCCAAATGCTGCTGCGCCGCTGAACGAGTCAGAATACAACACGGGTGCGCGCGAACTTCATGAGGCGATTCCGGCCTGGATTCGGTATTACTATGGACCCAGTGAGGAGTACCCAGAGCTTGGTGCTGGAGGATTGAATCCAATGGCGGGGCCAACATTCCATTTTGACGAGGTGAATGCGTTTGACACGGCTCTTCCCCCCTACTATAACGGGAAAGTCATGATCTACGAGTGGATGCGCAACTGGATCAAGATTGTAACGATTGATGAAGACGGGAGTGTGCTGGAGATTGATCCTTTCCTGCTCGGCAATGACTACATCAGGCCAATGGACATTGAAGTGGGGCAGCATGGCCGGCTCTACATCATAGAGTGGGGAGACGAATTTTGGGGCAGCAACGCAAACGCACAGTTGGTACGGCTAGATTATTACGGTGCTTCGGGTCCGCCGGAGAAGGAGGTTTCAGAGATGCCTCCTGCACGATCATTAAGTCTCGACTGGCCTCCTGATGGCGGGGTATTTGATTTTGATTCGACGTATACCTATCGCGTTGCGGTGAATGATCAGGCGCGCGCGGACGAAGTGATCGTTCGCATATACACAGGATTCGACACATCCCCGATACCGTTGGTAACCTACACGAGACCAGAGGGGGAATTCCGGATTACACGCGCCTATACGCATAACCCGGATTTGCATTATGCGGACCGGTTTGCGATTGTGGAAGCATGTCTGGATGTCTCTTGTGCGCGTGCGAAGTTACATCCACGTCTGAAAGAGGCGGAACATGCGACCAGCGCGGAGAAGTCCGCTCGGAAGACGTATTCTGCTCGACCTGCGAGTAAGCATTGGGGGCGCACTGCGCTTACTGCTATGCCACTCGAGAATGGTTCCAGGCTCACATATAATCCCCTGAATCTTCAAGGGATTAACAGACTTACATTCCGCTTCAGGGCGACTGGAACGGGAACGATCTTGCTCTCTGCGGAAGGCAGCGAGATTGCTTTGCCGAGTATTCAAATTTCTCCTGACATGGGTCAGGCCGTCGTGCCGCATCAGGCAGATTACACAGCCGGGGTACCGCCGGATTTTCCAGGCATGGGGCTACTTCCAGAAGATGCCTACGATGATTGGCGGGAAGTGACGGTGGAGATCCCATCCATCCCAGAAACTATCACATTGATGCTTACCTTCGAGACCACAGAAGAAGATCCTGTTGTCGAACTCGATTGGATTCGATTTGAAGATGCGGGTTTCATATATTGAGCATCGGTTAAACTAAATTTAAAATGCGTACAACTCGTCGTGATTTCTTGAAAACAAGCGCGCTGGCGGCAGCCGCACTTCCACTGTCCACTCGGGTGTGGGCTGGGTCAAAGAGAAAACTGTTTGATATTTCGCTCGCTCAGTGGTCCTTGCATCGCTCAATCTTTGACGAAAAGCTTGACAACCTGGATTTCGCTTCTGTTGCAGCGGAAAACGGAATTTTAGGCTTGGAGTATGTTAACCAGTTCTTCATGGACAAGGCGGAGGACATGGATTACCTGAATGAAATGAAGGCGCGTGCAGAGGATGTCGGCGCGACGAGTATTCTCATCATGTGTGATCGCGAAGGGCGCCTGGGTGATCCAGACGAAAAGTTGCGGCGGGAGTCTGTGGAGCGGCATTTTAAATGGGTCACCGCTGCCAAGCATTTGGGGTGTCACTCCATTCGCGTGAATGGGTACAGTGAGGGCGACTACGACGAGCAAATGAGGCTTGTTGCCGATGGGATGCATCAGCTGTGCGATTTTGGGGATGAGCATGGTTTGCATGTGATTATTGAGAATCATGGGGGGTATTCAAGTAGTGGAAAATGGCTTGCGGACACCATCAGAATGACGGATCATCCACGGGCCGGTACGCTTCCAGACTTCGGGAATTTCCGCATTGATGAGGACAACACATATGATTCTTATCGCGGAGTAGAAGAACTGATGCCTTATGCAACTGGTGTCAGTGTAAAGCCAAACGTCTATGACGATGATGGCAATTCCAGCCCACTGGATTATGAGCGTATGATGCGGATTGTTTTGGCAGCTGGTTACTCCGGGTACTGTGGCATTGAGCATGGACCGGCCGGCCGTGAGGTGGAGGGTATTTTAGAAGTTAAGGCGGCCTTGGAGGCGGCACGCGAAACGCTCGCGGCTGAGATGGAATAGTATTCATGCTCGGTAGCGTGGGCAGGTAATTCCAACGCTATCGTTGGAATAGAGAGGATTGGTATGAAGTTAAAGACGGTGGAAAATCAAGAAAACACGGATCGTAGGCTACATCCAGAGGTGCGCTGGTCTTGCAAACTTTCAGATCAGCATGAACGAGCAAAAAGCCGTAGATACTAATTCGTTGCTCCCTAGAAAACAAGAACAACTTCAAACAAAAATCTAGCTGTGAAAAAGAAAAAACCGACCAAAACACCTAATGGTGTAACTCTAATCACCAGCGTTAGCGTCGAGATCAAAAACACGTGATGCAGACTTGCAACGAAACACGGCCACAAGTTCGGGGATGATGGAACGGTTGCATACTGCCTAGATTGACTGGATGAGAAAAACATCTTTGCTCCGGGCGCGATCGAAAAGGTCTTGGCGGAGTTGACCGAGCATACAACTTTCTCGCTGCGTATTTCTACCGGATGAATGATTGTAGATTGTTGATCGGACTTGTATACTGTTGAATAATGCCCCGCAGAAACAGTGATTACGTAGTGTTGTGCCGTGTTGGACATGAACAGTATTTTCAGTATTACTCACCCGGCGTACTTGAGGCTGGTTCTTGTATAAAGTCACTTAACAACTTCTTGATCACACTACAACACACTATAAATTGCATCTCTTGCAATATACAGGGGTATTAAGGATGCTGACTTTGTGATATTCGGCGTCCCTACAAAAGATCGGTATAAAGTCGGGTTTGTGGTAGGTCCAAAGCGTAAATACAAGTTCCCCCTAAGTGAGGTAACACACGCAAATCAATAAAATGCCGGGAGGCAGCAGGTGCAATGATTAAATCGGGAGATAGGAAGATCGAATATATCAGTGCGGGCTTTGTTGGTGATATTTACAGAAAGCGGGGAATGTCTCCCGTATTTGAATTGATGTATTATAGGGCGGTAAAGCGTCTAGTAGAAAATAGGATCGATTTTGGACGGACGTTTACGGAAATGGTATTGTACCATTGGTCTGTTTTACCGTCCGAAGATGCGAAAATGCTAATTGAGGATTATTGCAATCTGCATTATAAGGGAGAGGAGTATGCGGCTGAGTTGTGGGAGTTTATGGGGGTTTGGAGATCCGAAGAAGACACTAGAGTCAAGGGGTGACGCGGGACCCTGCGAGAATTTTTGTTCCCAGACGAAGCCACAGCAGAGGGGAAAGGTCGCTTAATTATGACGCCGTTCAAACTCAATCCATGCATGACACCTAGACGATGCCGGTAACGGGTACTCCAGCGCCTGTCCGTGCATACAATCGGGCATTTTATCGACAAAACCACTTCAAAGTGCTACGAGGCGGATTGAAAAGAAAGCGGAATCAGCTCCTCCTGTTCAGTTCAACTTCTCTTTGAAATGTTGAGAAAGACCAATAAATCTATCTCAACCGTGCATAACCTGTACTAAATCACCGGGACATCTGCGGACGCTCCCCCTCACACAATCACTTATTGATCTATTTCTACCTTCGGCTCACTCATGCTGCACCCCCTACGATAAGCTCACGAAAGGTGAGGTCTTCACCAAAGACACCTGTTTGAGTCTTTGATGGCTCTTCCGTGCTGGGTTACATTGGACCGCCTGATCTATTTCCCATCCTCTACCTCAGGCGATGCAAGTTAAACAGATGCCGATCTTACCGACGCTTATAGATCCATTTCTCCGATGCTGCACGAACGACCCCTTGTGGCACGATGTCTCTGGCCATCGCAACCATACGAGGGTATTGAAACAAGTCAAGGGGAAATGAATCAAGGCGGATTTGATGGGTCTCTTGATGTGATTCAGTTAGTGCTCTCTCACAAGGATTAATTGATGGTGGCAGCAATTATATAGGAGGGCCCCTTGACTCATCTCTTCATCACGGCCTTCCAGACTTGTTTTTTGTTGGATCAACGAGGTTGTATGTTCTCCCTGGCTTACTTGATGGAGGCAATGTTTTGTTTTTACTTACCGTGATTTCACGTCCGGGTCCGCCACGAGGACCTATTTCTTGGTACTGTCCAGAAGCTGGAGCTTTTTCTCCCGGGTTGAGTCCTTGGGTTTTTTTATTTTTGGGCATTAGGAGATTAGAGGTAGTGACTCGGGATTGCGTTACCATAGAGAAGCCATGATGATCCCCTGATAGGTAATTCTGTTCATATTGTTCCGTTAAATTCCGCAAATTTGTTTTCTTGAAATGTATTTAGAAATCTCGCGGTGCACACGCGCGGATCATGGTAAAATGTGTGGGGATTATATCACTTAATGAATCAACTGGACAGCCTACACAAAAGCCTTTCGCTCTTTATGAGAAATTTATTGGTGCGTCATCTGACAAAGGCGACCTCGTACTTAATCCTTACTGCGGTTGTACGAGCACCTGGGTAGTTCCTGAATGGCTTGAAAGGCAATGGGTAGGCATGGACATCTGGGACGGATCCAAAGGAGTCTTGTTCAAGCGTCTGGAGAAAGAGGACATGATCATAGACGGGAGCATGGAAATTGGAGGCCAGCAGCCTCTATTCCCGAAAGACATCACGTTCACGACTGAATTGCCCGAACGCACGGATGAAAAGCAAGCTGCCGTCCCATTCCTACGCGCGAAGGAACGAGTCACAGAACCTGAGGGACCGAAGTGGACACGTACAAAAATGTACGGCCATCTGATCGACCGAAAAGGCTGTGAATGCCAATGATGCGAGTGTGAGTCCGATGACAAGTGTTACCTGCAAATGAATCATATTACATCTTGGTCCGACGTCGGACCGAATCATATTAGTAATCTAGTGTTGCGTTGTGTTCCGTGTAACCGGCTGAAAAGCAACGTATTTGCACTTTCCGGTCTACGGAGAGAGAACAGAAAACGTGGCTACATGGTCACATGAGAATACCATGGATAATTATATGCAGACTATTATTACCGTTGCGCTGACACTTATAGGGACACTATTGAGCGTCGGATTTGGAGCATGGATAAATAATAGATCGATCAGAAAAAGGGATGAGAGATTAATAAAATTGGATGTATTAAAACGTCTTATGTCGTATAGATTCGTCCTCTCTGATGAATGGCGCAAACTTCGAAGGGATGATAGTGCTGAATTGATTGAATTTCATTGTGCTTTAAATGAGGTAGTAATAGTATTCCATTCAAACAAGGATATTATATCAATACTAAAGTCTTCTTGGGACGGTTGCGAAAAAGAGAAATTGAATCGTTTGCTTGAAAAAATGTGCGACGATTTGAGAATACCAATTACGGGACAGCCAAATTTTATATGATCAATCGGGACAGGATTTGTATTATCCCAGATCCATATCCTTCATAGACAAATGAAAATCACAGCAAAACTTTTGATTAAGGAAATAGAAGAGATGGGGTTTAGAATTTGGCGGACTGGTCTCGTGAATGGAGAAATTGTGATAAAAAAGAGATTTTATGATCCAGAAGAGATTGGAGATTTTCAAAAGCGTCTTATTGCTCATTTGAATGAAAAGTATCCTGATTTAGAGCTGAATCAAAAGGATTTTGGTCTGTCATGGAAGAAGATTCCTCATCTTTTAGATCGTAGTAGTAGTCTCACTTTCACTACTCATAAAATATTGTAAATAATTATGGATACACACGTACTATAATTCCCAGCAACTCTCCGAAGTATTGATACAACCGATATTGATAAAAAAATTTCCAACTTCCCTCTTGGGGGATACCATTACCCTGCAGGTTCATCTTCGTCTGGATCATAGCCGAATTCGTGGATCAGCTTCCCATCGTGTTTCCGTTCCATCCAGTCTTCAAAATATTCTTTAAATTGACAATCCGCACATTCTTCATTATCATTGTGGCACGTGTCTTGAGTCAGTTATACGTACGCCCTCATAGCATATTGATCACCATCACACCCGGTGCGTAATGTGGAAGTACGAGTGCTTCCGTAGATGATGGCGTTGGCTCGCAACTGGTCAAGAGAAGAGTTTTCCAAGTTTCCGGGTTATTCGAGCACCGGACGATTCTCTGTGGTACTTCGCTGGTATCCGCACGGGAATCCCACATAGTCGTGATGCCTTGCGTGGACATTGTCTCATTGTGAGTTGAAGTTTACGGCTGGAGATAATCGGCGGAATTCCCAACATTCAACTTAAATGGAACGTCGCGAATGTAGGTGTTTGAATTTCAAATTGCCGGCTCACTTCGCCCGGAATTGGTGGCTCACTTGGTCGGAATATGCAATCAGTGCCTCTGATTGGAACATGGTGCATTTTGAGCAGGCTCCGGGGGATTTTCATGTCTTTGGAATTATTGTCAGGTCGGGCATTTTGCCCCCAGGTTCCCCGTTGGTGCATGGGAAGTACTAATGATAGCCGACGCCCGATCTTTCCGTGAAGCGATTACTGGTACTGACCGTCGTAGCAGTTCATTGTTCGGCTCGTCTACCAGTCCGGCAGTGCCGAATCATTTGATGTATCACAAAATCGCGATCCAATGTAAACAAATGCGGGTGAGGTAAAGGCGTACTACTTTACCCAAACCCGGATTGGTGTCACATCAGAAGAAGTATGCCCTACGGTCCAAGCCTCCCCTGTTCTGTCTTGACTTTCTGTAACAAGAGTTCAAGCTCCTTGCGAATGACCCCGATTCCTCGACTTACTTCTTTATTGAGTTCTTGGATCGTGTCAGACAGATCTGTCATACATTGGTGCCGATGGTGGGCAAGTTGATCCCGTTTTTCTGTAATAAATATCTGCCAGCCATTTTCAAGATCTTTGCGTTGCTTTTCAAACGAACCGAGCATTTCTCTTACACGAATAATTCCTTCTTCTGTATAAAGCATGAGCTGTAGAAACTGTACTGCCCTTTCTCCAGTCAACTCCTTCTGGGGAGATGTTTCAATGATTCGTGCTGCCTCGGATTCTAAATGCCGAACACGTCGATAGGATTGACTGATTAGTTCTTGTAATGAAAGCTTTAGATCTCTCCTCAAAACAAAGCGTTTCCACATTGGAATTCTTTTGAGAAACGACAGCCTGTCGTTTAACTCGGTCAGTGACGAATTCAGCAATGCTCGTGCTTCCTCAGAGTTGATTCGGTAAATGTTTCTACGTTGAATAACTACATCGCTACACTGTTGCTCCAGCTCATTCTTGCATGTCTCCGCAAGCCGTTTGAGCTTATCTGTTTGGTCTTGAACCGACGATTTGAATTTCTGTCGAGAATCTTCCTGCAGGGACTGAATTTTCTTTTCGCTTTCCTCAGACGCTTTGTCATATTCTCTGACGGCATTTATCAAAGGCTTCTTCTTGAGTCTATTTGAGCTGAGCCGGCCTACTATGCTGCCTGCAATTCCACCGATAATTCCACAGATAGTAGTGCCAATACCAGGAAATATGATCGTTCCAACTCCTGCTCCCGTAGCTAAGCCTGCACCTCCACCAATAGCTGTGGTAGAGACATCCAAACCCAAATTCTTGGCTGCATGACGGAGGTCCGTCTTTTGAGCTTGAAGTAGTCGAATTTCCCGCCAGCCGGATGAGGCCAACGTGATTAGAGGAATGCCACCACCCACTATGTCCACATTACCCAAGAGCCCATCGCTCACGGCTTCAGCATGCTCACCCATGCCTGCACGGGATAGCTCACTGTCCACCAATACAATTCCTTGCCTTCCCTCATGAACAGCCTCCTCCAACTGTTCAAAGGAGTCTTCTGTGTTGAGATAGATCGCATCTTCGGGGATCCCAGCCATATCCCCCGGTACAATCACGGGAATATGAGGGTATTTATCAAAATGATCCGCCAATGAACTTGCATCAGCGACTGTCTTAACGTTTACGAAATATTCACCGTTTAAGACCAAGTCATACCCTTCTTGATTTGAAATATCTGGCATCTCAACCTGATAACCGAGTTCTATCAAATTCTCGGCAACGATTGGCTCACTCAAATGCCCCATGAGTTTGTAAACTGCCGCCTGTGGAAGCGGCTCTCCGATTTCAGCAGATTCCCAACTGGCCAAATGCTTACTCAGATCTCCGATCGTAACAAGTTGCTCACCTGCAAGTGTTCCCATTGCAGTATATAAATGCTCATCTATCTCCATCAGATTCTGGATGGCATCCATGCCAAACAACGTACCCTGCGTCGCCCCTTCAATCGTAGTACATGCGACTTCGTTGGAGACATCAGGCATGGAGAAGGAAGATTTTGCACTAGTGGGAGAAGATGATTTTGTAGATTCTTCTCCAGAAACAGGCTTTTCAAGAAACTCAATCAAGTGCTTTTGGTGTTCCTTGGCGTCTGTTGTCGCAGCGGCCCCTGATATAGGCTCTCCAAAACGTTCAATCAAGTGCATTGCGCCCAAATCTGGCACAAACTCAGGCCTATGAATCAGGCTTGCAACGTTCTTTCTAGTTCGAAATATCCATACAGAAATGCCGATTGCTGCGAATATTCCAATCAACGATGCGATCAACATTGGTTATCTAAATGCCTTCTTTAATTATTGTCGATACGTCTTGTGAGCTGCCCTATTTTCGCTCTCGCAGGCCTCGATGCATTGAACACAGGTCCTGTCAATGTCTAAAACTATAGAGTACATCCCGTGCTACTTAATCCAACGCATCCGACAAAAGCCAGTATAGCAAGCGCCGCGCCACCGAGTATACTCACTCAGCAATATCCCAATAAATTCGTCAAAATCCCCTGCAAGTATAATTCATTCGTGATCATAAATTGTGGCAAGTTCGTCTCTGATTCGGATTAGCTTTGACGCGTAGAGTAAGTGATTCAATCGGTGGGGTAATCAGAGCCTCTGATTGGAGCGTGTTGCATTTTGAGCGCGGCTCGGGGGGATTTTGAAATCTGAGGAACCATCGTCAGGTCAAGCGTTCAGCCTCCAGTTTCCCTGTTGGTGCATGGGAAGCACAAAAAATAGCCGACGCCCCGATGTTTACTTGAAGCGATTACTGAGCGTCGTGCTCGACGAGGAAACTACAGCACAGCCCTAAGCATTGATGGAGCAAATTGAGGAATAAGGGGAGATGATCATCATGCTACTAAACCTGAACATCTACCGTTTAGACTGAACGCATATGCTCACTCGAAACACCTTTCATCTAGTCTAGAATTCTAGAATCTCCGGATATGTCTACAGACTGGACAATCCCCCGAATGCTGTGATGAAAATACGGCTACCTGGCTGTCAAATTCTGTCCATCCCAGCTAACGGTCTTTTCCATTTCCAGCGAAGAGTTGATCATGTGAGCACACGCGGCGGCATGATGTCCTACCTCTGCGTTTTCCTTGGTAGCGCTGCCGTTTCGTATCGCATCCAGCCATTCCTGAATATGAGCAAGGATGGATGATTGTCCTTCGGAGTAGTAAACTTCTTCACCGGCCACAGTTGCCTGGGGGCGGCTGGAGGGCATTTCCTCAAGGCGAACGGCTGGATCGGCAATGTAGGCGTCTGCCAAGTCCTTTGGCCAGCTGTCGGTGATCCAGCCATTGCCCTCGTTAACACGCTCAGGGATGAAGCGCAGTCCTCCTCCAAACACCAGGGAGCCTTCCGTACCCAGAATACGCATACCACCACCGCTGCCTCCCTGATTATTGAAGGTGCCGCTCAGGCTCACCATAAAGCCATCCCGGTACTTCAGTGATGCATTAATGGTGTCAGGTACATCGCGGGAGCGGGTCCAGCGATACAACCCGCCCATAGCCATAACGCTCTCAGGGATTTGAGCACCCATTACGTAATTGATGGTCGTGCATGTGTGGACATACAGATCAGTGGACATGCCGCCTGAATAGTCTTTGTAGCAGCGCCAGCGGAAGAAGCGTTCAGGGCTGTATGGTCGCTTGGGTGCTGAGCCAAGGAACAGATCCCAGTCGACGGTTTTCGGCGAGGCGTCTGGCGGTATCGGGTATATCCATGCGCCGGAAGCAGTGTTGCGATTCACGCTTGCGCGTACCATGGTGACTTGCCCAAGTTTTCCCTCCCGGATCATCTGGCGTGCCTTTTGGGCAAGCATGCCGTTGGGTCCGGGGCTACCCACCTGTACGGCAAGGTTGTGCTTCTTTTGCGCTTCAATGATGTCCAACCCTTCCTCAATAGAGTAGGTGAGCGGCTTTTCAATGTAAGCGTGCTTGCCCGCGTTGAGCGAATCAACAGAGTGCCGATAATGCCAGTGATCAGGACTGGATATCACAACCGCGTCAATGTCACTGCGGTTGATGATTTCCCGGTAGTCCGCCATCACGTCAGCCTTTCGGTCTGTTCGGTCCCTCATACGAGACAGTCGTCCCGTGTAAGCGTCGCAGGCAGCCACGATCTCCACTTCGGGAAACTGCTTGAAAGCTTCGACCAGTTGATGTGCTCTGGCTCCTGCCCCAATCATGCCGATCGTGATACGATCACTTGGAGCCACAACCGCAGGACGCGCTGAACCCAGAGCAAGTCCGGCGGTGCCAATTGCACCGGCGCGCATAAAATCACGCCGGGAAACTAAAAAACGTCGAGCCATTGCCAGGGAGGTTACATGATTGGAATTAGTACGAGATTTCTGTACAGGACACGGCCGTGATCCCCTTGAAGATAAATGGGGCCGGGTGAGGCTTCGTCGGCTGTCATGGCGCCACCAGTCACACCGAGAACAGGTTCATTGTCAATGATCTTCGTTCCGTTCAGAATCACCGTGAGGTGGCGCTGATAGAGGGTAATGTCCATTGATTGCCATTCACCGGCCGGCTTCTCCGCGCTGGCTGAAGGTTTGATTCTGCTGTAGAGGCCCCCCATGTGATGACTGTCCAAGTCCATTCCGTAAGTGTCTGCAACCTGAATTTCATAGATGCCGCGTAGATAAACACCGCTGTTGCTGCCCTCGGGCACATTCACATCCAGCGTCAGACGAAAGTCCTCAAAGGTGGCATCCGTACGCAGATTTCCGTAACTGATATGCTCACCGTTCTCCGGTTGCACCGGATCGTTAACGAGCATGCCCTCTTCGGCTTTAAAACCGTTGGTTTGCTGGTCGTTGATTATACTCCATCCGGTAAGATCTTCGCCGTTGAACAGCTCAATGGGTTCTCTATAGGTTGCCTGCGAGAGATCTGGTGCAGGAGGCAGTTCGGGAATCCGCGCTGCCTCAAACTCTATTACACGGGTACCGATTGCAGATCGGTTTGGAAAATATGCCGTACCTGACAGGCGGTCGCCATCAGGCTTGAGTTTGAGCGTATTGGTGAGGATGTGCCTCCGTGTACTTCCGTCTTCAAGCTCTCTGTTGACGGCTTGTGTTCTCGTGACGGTCAGTACATCACCGGTGACGTTTACACTTGCCACAGGGAGTACGCTGCCGCCATACCAGAGAAGAGATGCATCCAGTATTCCCTGATCTTGGGTGACTTCCAGCCAGCCAGCCCCACCGGGCAGGTACAGGGTCCACCTACCTTCAAAGGCGGATATATTGTCCTGGGCAGTGGCTGAAACTGCAATAAGGGATAAGAAAACTGAGAGGGTTAGTCGCGAAAGCATGACTTTGTTGTCGTTAAGGGTGAGATAGTTAAGAATTATTCAAGCAGCCTATTCAGTGCGGCGCTCAATAGGCGTCTGAGGGCCAGTGAGGACCATGCGTCCCCACGTAGCGTCGTCGTCACCGGTTCCGTAAATCATGAAATGTCCACCATAGGGTCCTCCATCTGGATCACAATGTACAATTTCGAGTCCATAAACATCCCCAACGTGCGGCGGCGTCCAGCGAGGATCGCTGGCTCCAAGCGTGGGAGCCATTCTGACACGTGCTTCCAGCACAAAATCGGCTTCTCCTGTACCCCAGGGGTCGAATTGGAATGCGTATGACACGGCCTCTGACGGGATTGGCTCCTCCACGTATCGCTCCTCGGCAGTCCCATGTCGCCACCATGCCGCGTAATCCGGTCGAGATGCGTCTGCTACAAAGCAGAATGCGTTATCACCCTGACCAAAATACTCTGGAGCTTCGTCTCGAGGTGCCTCGACAAAAAAACAAATACTATCGCGCAGATACCACGCGCGCGGCTCCTGCCCGGGAGCATCAACGTCGTTAGCGTTGTCTTTCACTTCGGCCCCAAAATATAGGTGCTCAGCGTCCCAGGCCACATAATAACGGGCTTGCAGGTCGTCCTCCGGATGGGGTTCATTCCCATGGTCTGTGAGTCGGTTACGCCGGCCATCGTCATACCAGAATGTGTGGCGAAGACGGTAAATATCCCAGATTCCATCCGTGAACGCCAAGTCTTTCCACTCAGATAAACTCCCGTCTATATTGGGGGCGGTTTCCAATTGGGGAACAAGGAGTTGGACAGTCTGGGTTGGACGCGGCGCATCCTGGCCGGCTGCCAGAAACGCAGGAACGGTCAGTAGGAAAAGGAAAACTGAGTGCTTGATCATGATCGGAGTATAAGCAGACTGTAGAGACAGAAAGTTAGCAGTTGCACGCATACTGCGCACAATTTACTCGTAATCCCATTTGAGAATCCAGGGATCGCCCGTGTTCTGCTGATATGCGCGCAGTCTATTCTGATAGTCTTCCAAAATAGGCTGATGGGCAGGATCTCCGGCAAGATTATGGACTTCGTGCGGGTCATTCTCGAGATCGTACAATTCAAACCTCGGCCGTTCAAGGTAGTTCTTAACGGGTCGTTTGCCGTAGTGTGTCAGTCCTCTCGATAGTGTTGCCTGCCAAGTCTCTGAGGCCCAGAGATCAGTGGCAAAAGGATAGGGTAGGCCGTGAGCAATATTCCAGATGAGTTTGTAGCGACGTCCCCGGACTACTCGCATGGGGTAATACATTGTGACCTCATGGAAGGTATGTGAAGCAAAGACCTCATTCCAACCCTCGGTTGAGCTTTTCGTCATTGCATTCTTGAAGCTGCGACCGTGCATGGTTGGGGCTTCCGAAATCACGCCTGCCAGATCCAGGAGGGTTGGCGACAGGTCGGCCCAAGTCACCATAGCATCACAGACCCCAGGGGTTACATCAGGTCGCCGGATAACGCACGGCAGACGCATACCGGGTTCGTAGAGTGTGGTCTTTGCCCCTGGAAAAGCCACGCCGTTGTCTGAAATAAACACGACGACCGTATTCTCCCATTTACCTGAGCTTTGGAGGAGTTCAATCAAACGCAAGAGACCGCGGTCGGCACGTTGCACTGACATATAGTAGCGCGCAAGTTCTCTTCGGGTTTCGGGCAAATCCGGTAAATAGTCGGGCACGAGTACCTCGTCGGGCGATACAGGATCACTTCCGTCTCGTACAAAGGGCCGGTGCGGTTCACTGGTGCAGAAGTACAGGAAGAAAGGACGGCCATCTTCTTGATCAAAAATGGATGCGCAGGCCTCTGCACGCTCCATAGGTGAGGTGCGGGCAGCCGTAATTTCTTCCTCAAACGCATAAACAGAGGGGGGTGCAACATGGTACTTACCCGTTCTCACAGTACGGTATCCTGCACGACGCAGAAGCGTTGGCAGCGATTGCACATGGTCGAAGGTTTTGAAATGATGGAAAGAATGCATGTGGCCGTACTGCCCGTTAGCATGGTTATAGAGACCGCTCAATATGACAGATCGGCTGGCACTGCAGGATGCCGTAGTACAGAAGCCATGGGTAAATCGTGTGCCGTGCTCGGCCAGATGGTCCAGCCCTGGCGTCTTGATCACGGGATTACCGTAACAGCCGGCGTCATTCGTTCCTTGGTCATCCACGACAACCATTACAATATTTGGTTGTTGACGCGTGGTGAACTTGCCCGCCAGTACTGCACTGGCAGATAAAGTTTGAAGGAAGGACCTGCGTGTGAGGTGTCTGTCTTGCATTATTGAAAGCGTTGGTAAGAGAGTGTTTGTATCCGCAGGAACACCTGATAGCGGAAATCGATAACTTGGGAAAAATTCTTGAAAAATGCCTACTACCCGTGAAGCATCAAAGATAACCTTGCACAGAGGAGGTATTAGCGCTTTGGTTGTGCTTGTGATATTCTGTGTGCAGTGTGGATCTAATCCACAGGGGCCAATGCAATCGATTAATGAAGGAGATCACATTGTGCTAATTGGCAACAATTTGTGCTCGCGCATGATGAATTTTGGGTATTTTGAAACGGAATTGCATCTGCGGTTTCCAGAGCACAAGCTAACAATCAGGAACATGTGCGATGGAGGCAATACTCCGGGTTTTCGGCCGCATCCGGGCCGTGTTTCTCCATGGGCTTTTCCTGGAGCAGACAGCTTCTACACGGAACTGGCACAGCCCTCCAACAGTCAGGGGCATTTCGAGACGCCCGATGAGTGGCTGACGCGATTGCAGGCCGATGTGATTGTGGCTTTCTTCGGCTTCAACGAATCCTTCGCCGGCCTTGAGGGAGTAGATGCCTTTGAATCAGAACTGGAGGCATTCGTCCAGCATACGCTTTCCCAATCTTACAACGGAGAGGGTGCGCCTGATCTCGCACTGGTATCTCCGATAGGCTTTGAGGATCTGACGCATGTACTGGATGTACCTGACGGTAAGCAGGAGAATGTTAATCTGGCGGCCTACACAGAAGCCATTCAGCGTGTGTCGCAGCGTCATGGCCTCCCTTTTGCTGACGTCTTCTCGGCTTCCAGAAGGTGGTATAGACGTACGACGGAGCCGCTTACCATTGACGGTTCACAGCTCAATGAAGGAGGATATGTCTTGTTGGCAGAAAGTCTGACGGATCAGTTGTTTGGGGGTAGTCGAGTGCTTGACGATCAGGAACGTGTCCATTTGCTGGCTGCCGTAAGAGACAAGAATTGGCATTGGCACAACGATTTCAAAATCCCGAACGGCGTGCATGTGTATGGGCTTCGGTATAACCCGTTTGGACCGGACAACTATCCGGCAGAACTGGAAAAGATTAGTCAGATGACCGCGATTCGGGATACCGCAGTTTGGCGGGTTCTAGCGGGAACTACTATGGATCTGGGAGCAGCCGATGCGCGGACGCGCGAGCTGCCTGAGGTGGTTACTAACTACACTCCTAGCAACAAGAACGGGGACCCTGGTTATCGTTATGGAGAGGAGGCCTTAGCGACGCTCACTACTGCGCCTGGATACGAGATAGCGTTGTTCGCATCCGAAGTAGAGTTTCCCGACTTAGCGAATCCGGTTCAGATGTCATTTGATAATCAGGGCCGTCTGTGGGTATCGGTTATGCCCAGTTATCCGCACTGGAGGCCGGGAGATCCGCCTCCCAATGATAAGCTTCTGATCTTGGAAGACACAGATCAGGATGGAATGGCAGACCGGCAGATTGTATGGGCAGACGGTCTGCATCTCCCGGTTGGATTTGAATTCGCTCCGGAAGGGGTATATGTAAGCCAGGGTACCAATCTCGTACTGCTCTCAGATACCGACGGGGATGATCATGCAGACACGCAGCAGACCATACTGAGTGGTTTTGACGATCACGATACGCATCATGTAATCAGCGCATTTGTGGCAGATCCATCCGGAGCCATCTATATGGGGGAAGGGGTATTTTTGCATTCAAACGTGGAGACATCGTATGGTCCGGTTCGAGGAACGAATGGGGGATTCTATCGCTACAACCCGCAACGACGCCACCTCGAACGCACTGCGCAACTGTCCATTCCCAATCCCTGGGGAATTGCTTTTGATGAATGGGGACAGCCTTTCTTCGCGGAAACTTCCGGTCCAGATGTACGCTGGATGTCCCCCGGAAGCCTTAAGCCACGTTATGGTGTGGCGACACATAAATCATATAACCTGATTGAGGATGCCCATCGCGTGCGTCCTACTTCGGGGTTAGAGTTCGTACACAGTCGACATTTCCCAGACGAAACGCAGGGGGACCTGTTGATCAACAACACGATTGGGTTCCTGGGGATGAAACAGCACACGATGGCGGATGACGGGACTGGATACATCAGTACGCATCGACATGATCTAGTTCAGAGTACCGATGGGAACTTCCGTCCTGTAGATATGGAGTTCGCCCCAGATGGTTCGCTTTACTTCGTTGACTGGCACAATGTGCTGATCGGTCACATGCAGCACAATGCACGCGATCCCCTGCGCGACCATGTTCATGGCCGGATCTATCGAATTACGTATCCATCAAGGCCTCTGGTTGAGCCTGCCAGAGTAGCAGGAGCTGGCATTGATGAATTGCTGGAGAATCTGACGTTACCGGAGTATCGCACCCGGTACCGAACGCGTCGGGAACTACGCGGTCGTGCGCCCTCAGAAGTCTTGCCTCGCTTGGACATCTGGATGGCAGATCTGGACCCGGATGAAGAGAGATACGAACATCATCTTTTGGAGGCCCTCTGGGTAACCTGGGGATTGAATCAGGTGGATGAAGCACTTTTGGAGCGGTTGTTGGGTGCGAGGGATTTCCGGGTTCGTGCTGCTGCCGTTCGTGTACTTCGATACAATCCACAGCTGGGAAGGCAGATAGAACTGCTTACAGAAGCAGCAGATGATTCGAATGGTCGTGTTCGTCTTGAAGTGATGGCGGCCGCTTCTTGGCTGGAACCCGAACAAGGGCTACCCATTGTTGAAAAAGCAAGTCAGCGCACACTGGATAGGTGGAACATGAATGTTTCCGTAACGGCTATAGCTCATTTGCGAGGTCAGCGTGTGCAGTCTGATCGGCCCGAAGAAGAAATGCCTGAACTGGAAGGTTCGGACCTGGAGCTGTTTACCGCTGGTAAGGAGATTTATGGGCGCGATGGGTATTGCATTACCTGCCATAGGCCCGATGGCAAGGGGTTGCCGGCATCGGGCTTTCCTCCATTGGCCGGCACAGACTGGGTATTGGGGGATTCAGAGCGCCTGATCAAGGTCACATTGGATGGTCTCATCGGACCTATGGAAGTGTTGGGCGAGAGTTATCCGGGTCAGGTGCCTATGACACCATTCCGGGATTTGCTGAGCAACGATGAGGTTGCTGCCGTACTGACCTATGTGCGCAATGCATTCGGGAACCAGGCTTCAGCAATTACGCCGGCCCAAGTAGAGTCCGTTCGTGCCAGTACAGCGACCAGGCAGGGATACTATACAGTCGACGAGCTTTTACAGAACAGATGAGACATTACACGATCGGTATGCGATTCATTATTCCTGTTATCTGGGTTGTTACGTTCGCTTTAGGAGGATGTCAGATATCGGATGGTCCACAACGCCCTAATGTTATTCTTGTTATCACCGATGACCAAGGGTATGGGGATATCGGTGCGCATGGCAACCCTGCAATCAGTACGCCTGTACTTGATCGCCTGCACGACGAAAGCGTGCGTCTGACCGACTTTCATGTAGATCCAACGTGTTCCCCGACGCGCTCGGCACTCCTTACGGGACGCTACTCTACCCGAACTGGGGTATGGCACACGATAATGGGGAGATCCCTAATGGCTCCGGAAGAAGTCACTCTGGCCGAACTGTACGCCGACGCGGGCTATCGGACTGGGATGGTAGGTAAATGGCATTTGGGTGACAACTATCCACTGCGTCCGCAGGATCAAGGGTTTGAAGAAGCTTTTTACCATCCGGCGGGCGGTGTTGGGCAGGGGCCCGATTATTTTGGGAATGACTATTTCGATGACACGTATGTGCGCAATGGAGTCTTGGAGGAAACCGAAGGGTATGTGACTGACGTCTGGTTTGATGATGCATTGCGTTTTGTGGAGGAGCATCAGGATGAACCTTTCTTTTTGTATCTGGCGACGAATGCCCCGCATGGGCCATACTTTGTGGAAGAGGAGTATGCGGCGCCGTACCGTGAGATGGGATTCCCTGATGTCATGGCGCGGTTCAGCGGCATGGTTACGAACATTGATGACAATATGGGTAGGCTGCTGGCGCAGTTGGACTCCCTTGAGTTGAGTGAGAACACGCTTCTCATTTTCATGACGGATAACGGTTCAGCTGAGGGTTGGGCCAACTGGCGCGGACAGGAGGGAGCATGGGAAGGATATAACGTGGGTATGCGCCAAGGCAAGGGATCCGAGTATGATGGTGGGCATCGTGTACCGTTCTTTTTGCGTTGGCCTGCTGCTGGTTATGTCGGATCGCGGGAGGTGGATGCCTTGACGGCTCACATTGATGTATTGCCCACGCTGGCCGACCTCTGTGATCTACCGCTGCCAGCAGATCTGGATGGCGTTAGTCTGGTACCACTGCTACACGGAGAAGAGCAGCCGGAACGCACGCTATTTGTTCATTCTCAACGTGTTCCGTACCCGATCAAATGGCGTAAATCTGCTGTCATGACTGAACGTTGGCGGTTGGTTAACCAGAACGAGCTTTATGACATCCAGGAGGATCTAGGGCAGGAGAATGATGTTGCCGAACAGTTTCCCGAAGTGGTTGATGAATTGCGCGCAGCATACGAGCAGTGGTGGGATCACCTTACTCCTTCGTTTGATGGCTATGTTCGGATTGGGCTCGGGTCTGATTCGGAGAACCCGTTGGCACTCAATCCACATGATTGGCACGTAGTCGAGCAACCTCAATCAATTTGGAATCACAGGCAGGTTGAGAACGGCAGGATGGGCAACGGCTATTGGGCGGTTGAGGTGGTCGAATCTGGCAGATACACTTTTGAGTTGCGTAGATGGCCCAGACACATGGATGAACCTCTTGAGAGTACTGAGGCACGTATTAAGGTAGGAGACCAGGAGGCGCGCGTGGAGGTCACCGAAGACCAGACGGCAGCAGTGTTTGAGTTTGATCTTGTTGCGGGACCCACTACCGTGCAGACCTGGCTTGTCCAGCCGGACGGGCAGGAACGGGGTGCCTACTTTGTGTATGCGGAGCGCGAGTGAGAGGATTTGTTTGGCCAGTAGTGCGGGAGCCTGCGAAAAACTTGTCTGGTAACATCAGGGGGATCAGCTTGGGAGCGTCAATTTCCGGTAAGTGCCTCAAGGAATCCTTCATAGGCCGGCTTGGGTCTGTACTCCGCATCAAACAGCAGCCCCCACTCCGGATTACCCCAGAAATCAATCAGCCAACTCTCGGGATCACGTAATCCCCACCAGGTGATTGCAAATTGATTGGCTTCGGGCAGGTCCATGAAGGCCGTTACAATGTCCTTTACGCGTTGCTTCTGAAGTTCACTCCGTACAGTTGTGAGTTCAGACAGATCACCTTGGGGGTTGACTCGGACATCCATTTCAGAGATATGAATCAGAAGGCCTCGTTGAACTATGGCATCCATCACTGCAACAATATTGTTCAAGGGAGGGGTGTTATAGGTGATATGCATCTGCAGCCCAACACCGTCAATCGGTATGCCGCGGGTCTGAAGGTCATCGATCATGGAAAACATTGTGTCTCGCTTGGCGGCATCCCAGATCGTACCATAATCGTTGTAGAAAAGCAGTACATCGGGGTCGGCGTTCCTGGCATACTGGAACAACCGGGCTATGTAGTCTGGCCCCATCCGTCGGCGATAGACTGAATTGCGGAACGCTCCTGATCCATCTTCAAAGGCTTCGTTAATCACATCCCAGCTTACGACATCGTCTTTGTAGCGTCCAACGACATTAGTGATGTAATCTTCGACAGCATCCTCAAACTCAGCATCGGTCCCGCTGAAATTCTCTAGCCAGGATGGGGTGGACTGGTGCCAGACCAGCGTATGTCCATGGACCTGCATGTCGTATTCTTTTGCAAAGTCAACCAATGCGTCGGTGGGGCCCCAGACGTAGTTTCCCGAAGGATCTGTCATGTGCCGCATTTTCATCTCATACTCAGCAGTCACGCTGTTGAATACGGTGCGGACAACCTGTGAGTGGGGTGCAGAACTCAATCGGTTTGATTGGAGCGCAACTCCCACAGGAAAGGGGGCCACAGAGCGCAGCGGTGTGTATTCGTTGTTGGGTTCGGGCTCCCGTACTGCGACTGTGCTGTCTTTGCAGCCGAGAGCAAGTATGGCCCAAAAGAAGAGAAGAAACAATCTCGAATGTATACAATTGATAATAACTCCCATTACTTTCCGCCGTAATTTATATAGGCGCGCGCATTAAGCGATTAGCCATGAATGGACAAGTAGTTTACCGCCTCGCCTTCTGCATTGTTGCCGTGGTTGCAATCTTGTTGCAGGGGTGTACCCGTTCAGACTTGGCGCACGATCTACCTGACAAGGTAGATTTCAATTATCATGTACGGCCCATCCTGTCCAATACCTGTTTTGTGTGTCATGGGCCTGACATTAGCACCAGGGAGGCGGAGTTACGCTTGGATACCTATGATGGCGCCACTGCCCGGCGTGAAGGTGGTCAAGCTATTGTTCCAGGTAATGCAAAACGCAGTTTGCTCATCCAGCGCGTTAGTGCCCACGATCCGGAGGAGCGCATGCCTCCGCCAAAGATCAACAAGATACTCACTGAATACGAAATCGCACTTCTTTCTAAATGGATTGATCAGGGGGCGGAATACAAGACTCATTGGGCATTGATTCCGCCGGAAAGCCCGCCCGATGAGGCTACAATTGATGCATTTTTGCAGGCAGACATCGAAAAAAGTGGCATTGAGCCTGCGGCCTCGGCGTCGAGAGCCAGCCTGATTCGACGTGCGTCTTACGTATTGACCGGGTTGCCTCCCTCACCAAAGGCCGTTGAGGCATTTAAGGAAGATGAATCCCCCGATGCCTATGAACGGGTATTGGATACCCTCCTGGATTCTCCCGCGTTTGGTGAGCGCTGGGCGCGTCACTGGATGGACCTGGTACGATACGCGGAGGCAAGAGGGCATGAGTTTGATTTTTCAATTCAGGGTGCGTGGCAGTACAGGGATTACCTGATCCGGGCCTTCAACGAGGATGTTCCCTACGACCAGTTTGTCCTGGAACACCTTGCGGGTGATGTTCTAAAGGAGCCCAGACGCAATTCAAAAGAGGGGTTTAATGAGTCTGTTATTGGGACCGCGTACTTCGCACTCGGTGAAGGGAAGCACAGTCCGGTTGATACGCGCATTGACGAAGCTGAGCGCATAGACAACATTATTGACGTGACCACCAAAACATTTCAGGGGCTAACCGTAGCCTGCGCGCGTTGTCACGACCATAAGTTTGATCCAATTCCGACCACGGATTTTTACTCGCTATACGGCATTGTTGAGAGTGCGCGATTTACGCCTGTTCCCATTCTGTCGGAAGGTTATCTGGCCGGGTTGCGCTCGCTGATTGATTTCAATAAGACGTTGCGCCTGGATATTGCGAACCGGTGGCAGTCATCCCTAGGCGTGGTTCCAGCCGTTCCGGCTAGTATGACAATAAATCCGCCGACCTTACGGGACACAACCGGATCGTGGGAGCTACTGGGCGATTTTCGGGACGGAGCGATTGATGCGTGGTTCGCGGACGGTGCGGCGTTTGAAGGAGGCACCTCTCACGGCTTCCCCGTGATAGAGGATGCCCGTTTGGTGCAGCTTTCTGAGGGAGTGGCGAGCAGCCGGCATATATCAAAGGGTATTCCAGGGGCACTGCGGTCACCCACTTTCACTATAGCCCATGATACGATCACGGTCATGGCAAAAGGCTTTAAGTCATCGCTGCGACTTGTGGTTGATAATTTTCAGCTTATACGAGCTCCAATTCATGGCGAGCTTGATCAAGTAATCAGCAGTGATGAGTTAAGACCCTATCGGTTCCCTTTAGATTTGTGGCAGGGGCATAAAGCCTATATAGAGTTACTTGTCGGGACCTATGACAGGAAACAATTTCTTACGGATCAGCACATGCTCGTTGTTAATGATTCGTCCTACTTTGAAATTGCTTATGCCGTAGCCCACAATGAGGCCGCTCCCTCAATGCCGCGCCGGGAATTTGAAGAGGCCCCACTCCCGCAATCCGTAAGTGCCTGGGCTGCACAGAAAGCTAGTCCTGCACAGGTGGCAGCCATTAACCAGGCTTTGGAATCCGGTGAGCTGGAGCGGCCACGAGTTAATGATGTGGTTCGTCAGGAGCAGGAGATCAAACAGGCCATGCCCGCCGCGGAGTTCTTTATTGGTATGACTGAAGGGGACGTGGTAACGAGTGCGGTCTTTGGGCGCGGCAACTATAAAACCCCTGTGGGGGACCCAGTACCGCATAGATTCTTGACTGCTCTTGATCCTACCGGTAGTACTTTTAACAAGACGGCCAGCGGGCGACTGGAGTTCGCCGAGGCAATGATAGATCCTGCCAATCCTCTCACTGCACGTGTGATGGCAAACCGCCTGTGGCATCATGTTTTCGGGACAGGGATTGTAAAGACCGTAGACAATTTTGGGGGGCAGGGGAGTCTTCCGACGCATCCAGAACTGCTTGATTATCTAGCATTGCGCTTTGTGGAGCTGGATTGGTCAATGAAATCCATGCTCCGGGAGATCATGCTTTCGGAGGCTTTTCAGCGTTCAACTCAGGTCCCTGAAAATGCCGCTGAACTTGACCCCTCGAATCTACTGTTATCGCATTATCCTGTACGGAGGCTGGAGGCCGAGGCGATTCGTGATGGTATTTTGGCGGTGTCGGGAGCGCTAGACCCCACCATGTATGGTCCGCCGATACCAATTCATTTAACGGAGTTCATGACGGGTAGAGGACAACCCGCTGTTAACGGACCATTGGATGGAGATGGTCGGCGAAGTATCTACATTGCTATACGCCGAAATTTTCTCTCACCGATGATGCTCGCCTTTGATATGCCGATCCCGTTCTCTACGTTCGGGGCTCGTAACTCCAGCAATGTGCCTGCACAGTCCCTTACTTTGCTCAATGACGCGTTTGTTGCCGAGCAGGCCGTTCTCTGGGGAGACTCACTGGTGGAGCAACCCCATCTTGACATTGCGGATCGTGTGAGGCATATTTACTTACGGGCGCTGTCCAGACTTCCTGACCCGAATGAGTTGCAGGAAGCTCAGGCCTTTATAGACGCAGAGGCCGAGGCACTTGGCCTGCAGTCCATAGAGATCATGCATGCCGCAGAGCTCTGGGCCGCATATTGCCATGTGGTGTTCAATCAAAAAGAATTTATTTACTTGATCTGATGAAAGGTCCACACAGGTTAACGTGTCGAATGACACGTCGAGAAATGCTTACCATGTGTCGCAACGGATTCGGCGGTGTGGCACTAATGGGGCTTATGGGAAGTTCTTCCTTTGGCAATATCATTAAGCAAGTTGCCCCATCAGGGCCTCACCCATTGGCTCCGCGCCCGAGTGATTTGGTTCCCAAGGCCAGGAGCATCATATTCCTGTACATGGACGGCGGTGTGTCACAGGTTGACAGCTTCGATCCCAAACCGCGCCTTGCCAGAGAGCATGGGGACAGCCCGTACGACAAGTTTACGGTTGATGCCACTCAATTCAACAGCATTGGCACAATCCTGAAAAGTCCATGGGATTTTCGGCGCTATGGCGAAAGCGGTATCGAGGTGAGCGATCTCTTCCCGCATGTAGGTGAATGCGTGGATGATCTTGCAGTCATCCGATCTATGGTAGCGGATTTTCCAGAGCATACGAATGCCAACTATTTTCTTCACACAGGGATAGGGATCCAAGGGCGCCCTTCCATGGGTGCCTGGATAAACTATGGGCTTGGAACCGAGAACCAGGATCTGCCAGGTTATGTAGTCCTGGATGGTGGACTAATTCCGCCGGGGGGTCTGGATAATTTTAACAGTGGATTCCTGCCTGCGTCGTATCAGGGATCAATTTTCAGGGCCGGTGATACTCCCTTGGCGAATATTGAGCCCAAAGAGCCGACTTCGGAGCTACAGCGACGCAAGTTGAATCTTATGAGCCGAACGGACAATCATTTGCTTGGTCGTATTGGTAATTCTGATCAGGTGGAATCAGCAATCACCAATTATGAGTTGGCCTATCGGATGCAGGCTTCGGTTCCAGAACTGACCGACCTTTCAGGGGAAACGGAAGCGACCAAGAAGTTGTATGGGATGGATTCAAGTGAACCTGACACACGTATCTACGCTGCGCAGTGCTTGCTGGCCAGACGACTGGTTGAGCGCGGCGTACGGTTTATTGAGTTAACCTGTCCAAATGTGAAGGCTGATAGATGGGATCAGCACGCAAACCTCAAAGAGGGCCATGAGCGCAACGCCCTTGCCGTAGATCAGCCCATAGCAGGTCTGATCAAGGATTTAAAGGCACGTGGTATGTTTGAAGATACTCTCGTGATCTGGGCCGGTGAATTTGGACGAACGCCCTTTGCACAGGGCACCAACGGAAGAGACCATAACCCATCGGCATTCAGCATTTGGCTGGCGGGGGCAGGAATCAAAGGAGGTACAGTGTACGGTGCTACCGATGAGTATGGCTACCGGGCTATTGAAAACGTGACCACGATCCATGATTTACATGCAACCATGTTGCACCTGTTGGGTCTGGAGCATGAGCATCTCACATATCGCTTCAGTGGACGCGATATCCGGCTCACAGATGTAGGTGGAAACGTCATCAAAGGGATTCTCGCCTGAGGTTGGCTTGCAACGGTACAAGAAGGTTGAAAAGAGAATCATATACCGCACCGCCCGTACCTCGCGGTAGCAGGTATGCCAGTTTTGCGGATCACGGAGGTGCCAGTAGCAAGCCGCTCGCCACGCGGCTCTGTCTAGTCTGCAGGATTCGTTTGGGCCAAACTCAAGTGATATCAACCCCGGGACTGTAACAACTGAACGGCTCCAAAGATGGTAAATTTGCATAAGTTTACCCGAGAAAGAGGCAGAATACATCGTACATGAAACTGGAAGGACGTGTAGCACTGGTTACGGGCAGTACAACCGGTCTTGGTAAAGCAATGGCGCACGCACTGGCTCGGGCGGGAGCTACCGTTGCCCTCAACTATGCGAACAATGAAGTACGGGCGCTACGTGCCTTGGCCGAGTTTGAGGCTGCGGGCACGCGCGCAATGTTGTTCAGATCGGATGTATCGGAAGAACAAGGTGTTCGTACGCTGGTTTTGCAGGTCTCTAAGAAACTGGGGCCCATTGATATCTTGATACCGAATGCGACTCCCGATCAGCCGCAACGGCGGATTGAGGATTATTCGTGGCAGGATTACGAGCGAATGCTGGATTTTTTTGTGAAGAGTCCTTTTTTGCTGACGAAAGCCTGTATCCCCCATATGAAGCAACAGCGGTGGGGGCGCATTATCAATATCATCAGCGAGGTCTTTTCGTTGGGGGTTGCGCAGTTTACGGCTTACGCAGCTGCTAAAGGAGGGCAGGTGGGGCTTTCGCGCAGTCTTGCAACCGAGCTTGCGCCATTCGGGATCACGGTGAATATGATTTCTCCTGGATGGATACCGGTTGAGCGCCACCAGTCGGAGTCACAATCAATAAAAGATGGTTATTTGCGGACGGTGCCGATTGGTCGCTGGGGAACCCCGGATGACATTGCCGCGGCAGCCTGCTACTTTGCAAGCAATGAGGCTGCTTTTGTAACGGGACAATTCGTTACGGTGAATGGCGGCCGCTCCTATGGTCTATAATCGATGATACACAAGATTCCAATGCTGCTACAGGTAAGATATTATGTTCATTGTGCGGTGACCGGGTTTCTGGTGCTCTTTCTGGCCGCCTGTGGATCTTCGGATGAAGCGGATCGCCCTGAAGTTGGCTTTGTCACTAATGGTATTGCATCTTTCTGGACGATTGCGGATCGCGGTGCTAACGCAGCCGCGGAAGCGTTTGATGTAGAGGTATCGGTCATGATGCCTCCGGATGGTCCGTCGGGTCAGAGCCGGATGGTCCAGAGCCTTTTGGCCCGAGGCGTAGACGGGATTGCAATCAGCCCATCGGATCCCGAGAATCAAGCGGGACTCCTCAATGAAATCGCACAAAACACCAACCTCATCACGCATGACTCGGACGCGCCAGATAGTCAGCGTTTAGTGTATGTGGGGATGGATAACTATGAAGCTGGGCGGATGTGCGGTCAATTGCTGAAAGAAGCAATGCCTGAGGGGGGCGAAGTTGTGCTTTTTATTGGCTTGTTGGGCCAGCTTAATGCGGATCTTCGACGTCAGGGGGTCATTGATGAACTCATGGTCCGCAGTCATGATAACAGTCGACGCGATCCAGTTGATCGGGTTGTAGCAAACGAGCGCTATACAATTCTGGACACGCGCGTTGATCAGTTTGATTTTGCACGGGCTAAGGGGCAGGTAGAAGACGCACTGGCGCGGTATCCGGAACTGGATGCAATGATTGGCCTTTTCGTGTATAATCCGCCCCAAATATTGGAAGCTGTACGTGAGGCCGGAAAGTTAAATGAGATTACCATTGTTGGTTTTGATGAGGATGATGTGACGTTACAGGCCATCCGCGACGGTGAAATTGTTGGAACCGTGGTTCAAGATCCCTATCGGTACGGGTATGAGTCTGTTCGTGTACTCGCGTCACTTGCGCGCGGTGATCAGTCCGTAATTCCCGAGAACCAGTTTATAGACATTCCCGCACGGCGCATCACTGCTGATAACGTTGATGTTTTCGAGGCTGAGCTGAGGGAACTCCTCGGCAACTAAGTAAGATGCGTGTGCCCGGGGAGACGCCGCTACTTGAGGTTCGGGGGATCACAAAGCGGTTTCCTGGGACGCTCGCCCTGGATTCTGTGGGTCTGCACGTTGGGTACGGGGAGGTCGTTGCAGTGATTGGCGAGAATGGGGCTGGTAAGAGCACGCTGATGAACATCTTGGCAGGTGTGCTCTTACCCGACGAGGGTATGATCCATCTGGATGGTCAGGTTCAACAATTTGCATCTGTAAAGCAGGCACATGCTGCAGGCATTGCGCTGATTCACCAGGAGCTCAGCCTGCTTCCAAACTTGAGTGTTGCCGCGAATCTATATCTGGGTCGTGAGCCAGCCCGTGCAGGCTGGATCGATAAACGTAAACTTCGCACTCAGGCATTAAGATATCTTGAGCGGGTGGGCCTCAAGTGTGATCCTCAAACACTGGTTGCCGAACTACCGATAGGGCAGCGACAGTTAGTAGAGGTGGCCCGTGCATTAGCGTCCAACGCACGGCTTCTGATCATGGATGAACCGACTTCAAGCCTGGCGGAGGAGGAAGCCGACGTACTGTTTGATGTGATTCGTGAGTTACAGGAGCGGGGGGTGAGCATACTGTATGTATCTCATCGGCTAAGGGAGGTGATGTCAATTGCTGATCGTGTAGTTGTACTTCGTGACGGGCGAATCACCGGAAGACTCGCGCAGGAGTCTGTCACAAGGGATGAAATGGTGAAGTGTATGATTGGACGGAGCGTGAATCGCATTTATACTCGGAAGCGCAACGAGCCAGGCCCTCCAGTCTTGCGTGCGGAACGTATTGTTACAAGGAACTCAAAAGAACGAAGCCTATCTTTTTGCCTGCGTGAAGGGGAGATCGTCGGACTGGCTGGTTTGGTTGGATCAGGACGCACAGAGTTGCTTAGAATACTCTTCGGCGTGGATATGCCAAAGACCGGACTTGTTACCGTAGCCGGCCGACCCGTTGAGCTGAAATCTCCTCACCACGCCATTGCAGCGGGTATTGCACTGGTTCCCGAAGATCGGGCAAAGCAAGGCTTGATACTGGAAATGTCCACACAGCCGAATCTGAGCCTGGGAGCATTGTATCGACATTATATGGGTTGGAAGTTGCTGGATCGTACATGGGAGAGTGACGTGACAAAGGAAATGGTTAGCCAGTTGAATATCCAGGGTGTCCAAACGGGTAAGCCAACGCGTCACTTGTCCGGTGGTAACCAACAGAAGGTCGTACTAGGTAAATGGCTTACGCTACATCCTCGTGTTCTTTTACTGGATGAGCCTACACGTGGTATAGATGTGGGGGCGAAACAGGAGACCTACAAAGCTATTGACGAACTGGCTGCCAGAGGGATGGCGATACTGTTGGTTAGCAGTGAGTCTGATGAAATCATTGCACTTTCTGATCGTGTGCTGGTAATGCAGGATCACGCCATGGTAGGAGAACTGGATCATACCGAACTCAATGAAAAGGCGTTAATGCAGCTGGCAACGGGGACGGCTCACGATTCCCACATTGAAGAAGAAAAAATTGGGGAAGCTGCATGAAAAAAGTGTTCGGGATACTCGGAGTGTTTGTTGCCGTGTTTGTGCTCACAGCGATCCTGGAGCCGAACTTTCTTACCGCCTACAATCTGCAGAATACGCTGCGATGGACCGGTCTATTCGGAATAATAAGTATCGGAGCAGCCTTTGTCATCATTACTGGCGGTATTGATCTGTCTACGGGATCTGTCATTGCGCTTGTTGGTGTTCTCGTGCCAATGTTGCTGGTTGATGTTGGCATGCCACTGGTACTCGTTCTGCTGATCTTGTTTGGTGTTCTCTTGACAATGGGCATTTTTCACGGAGTTCTGGTGACTAAGCTCAACCTGCAGCCGTTTGTTGTGACCTTGTGTGGGTTACTGGTTTACCGGGGGCTTGCCCGGTGGCTTGCAGGTGATCAGACACAGGGTTTCGGTTCGGCTTTTGACGGTTTACGACAGTTGGCGATTGGCCGCGTTCCCATTGCCGGTGATTTTGGGCTTCCGATTCCGTTCCTGATCTTGATTATTCTGGCTTTTTTATCTGCGGGATTTCTGCATAACACTGTTTGGGGGCGCTACCTGCTGGCACTGGGATACAATGAGGAAGCCGCGCGCTTTAGTGGGATCAACACGAGTCGGATGATCACAGTAGCCTATGTGATTGGCGTGATGACCGCTGGATTCGGGGGGCTGCTGTTTTCACTTGATGTGAACTCTATTCAGCCAGCCGTACATGGTAATTTTTACGAGCTCTATGCGATCGCGGCGGCGGTTCTAGGAGGATGCAGTCTGCGAGGGGGTGAGGGATCTATTTTTGGTGTGGTGATCGGGGCAGCAGTGCTGCGTCTCCTTTACAATGCAATTAACATATTGGGTATTCCAACACAGCTGGAGTTCGCTATTATTGGCACGGTCATCCTCGTGGGCGTTAGCACAGATGAGATCGTTCGCCGGATAGCGGCGCGCCATGAACTAAAGACAACGCGTGGCACATAGACGCAGAGGACTGGTTCTCGCGTTGTATTTTTGACACACACGAATTGTTAATCAAAAAATCAAATGCACCTTGCGATTCACAACTGGATGAAAGTCGAACCGATAGAGGTTACCGTTGAACGGTTAGCCAAGTACGGCTATAAGAGCCTTGAAATTCAGGGTGAGCCCTACAAATACGATACCGGTGAGGTTCGTAAGCTTCTGAATAGCTACGGGGTGCGTTGTTGGGGCAGTGTCACCTTGATGCTTGATGAGCGCAATCTCCTTGCAAAA
The DNA here is from genome assembly GCA_965219915.1 of Rhodothermales bacterium. Classification (GTDB taxonomy): domain Bacteria; phylum Bacteroidota; class Rhodothermia; order Rhodothermales; family Bin80; genus Bin80. Next base: position 605,366 of record OZ244794.1, read on the forward strand.
GACGAGGATCAGCGAGCAGAATCAGTGACTTATGTGAAGGATTGCATCACGATGGTGGGCGAATTGGGTGGGGAGGTTATCTCGGTGGTGCCCAGCACGGTCGGGAAGATCGTTCCAGATTCAACTCCAGAGAAGGAGTGGGACTGGTGTGTTGCTGCTCTACAGGAGATCAATGAGCATGGGCGTCAGCATGGGGTCAAGATCGGCATTGAGCCCATTAATCGATTCGAGACTTATTTCATTAATCGGGGTGCTCAGGCGTTGGCTTTGGCTGAGGCGGTAGCCCCGGATTGTGGTGTATGTCTGGATATCTTTCATATGAATATTGAGGAGGATGATCCGATTGCCGCAATTCACGAGGCACAAGGCCGCCTGGTAAACTTTCACGTTGCAGACAACAACCGCATGGCCTGTGGCATGGGTTGTTTGGATTGGCCGGCAATCGTGCAGGCGTTAAAAGAGGTTGGTTACGACGGGGCGATCTCGGTGGAATTTTGTCCTCCACTTGATCGTACTCCGGCGAATCGGTTTCCGGGCAGTGTAGACTCCAACCCTGAGGGGATATCGGATTCAGAACTTAAATTTCTGGAGGATCATGGAAGCAGCGTATTCAGTTCTGATTTTTATGAAATGCATGTGCGTCGTTCCGCCGAGACGTTAATGCCGCTGATTTGAAGCAATTCTATGAATATGTGTCACAGGTAGCCCCGCCTGCACGAAATGGATGTGCTCCACTCTGGAGAGAAGAGTTACACACTTGGGTTTATAATTCCTTTGGCACAGTAGGTGTCACAGTACTCGCGTTCGTCCGCCTACCCAAGTCCTTTTCTTTGAATTTTCAAATCAGTCTAATTGACGATCACTCATCGCACAAGAGTTCTATCCTAAACTGGTTCCATTCAATCGAGTGATTCTTGATCAGTCCCGCGTCACATAAATGCCCTATAATGGTCATCAGGCGCTTGGGTTTAAGCCTAAAGATCTCCCCCATCATAAAACTTGCAACGGCTGCTATATCACCTTTCTCGTATGCATGAGACTTCCCGCAAGCGGAAGCAAAGTACAGCAATGCCTCACGTGCCAATACTCGATCTTCCTCTGGTATGGCATCTATATTTACCGTTCCAGCCCACACTTCAACTTGGGACATTTCGAGAATGCTACTCACTATGGATTCAGAATTCCTCCACTCATCTGTAATCCAACGAGCATAAATCAATATTAAACCGCTAAACTCCGGCATCCGGCCATACTCTCTCATAATTTTCCGATACACCCTCGCTGCCCACTTGGAGGTCCCTTGAACTGCATAAGCCGCAAGGGCAATTGTAAAAATACGGGACTCCAGCAGCGAAGGCATCTGGATTTGATCAACAAATTCCGCCACCCCGTCAGTCAGATTCATGATCTCTTTGGCAACCCCTTCCGAGATTCCATCAAGTTTACCCCGAACCAACTTGGAACCCTCAGAATTCCAGTCAATCTGTTCGCCTAACCACACTATCGTATCCCAATCAAGGCTGGGCGGTGACTTGAAGATGGGATGTAGAGTCGTATCATGGGTTTGTAGTCCGTGATTAATATCCCAAGCGCTAATCGGTGAACTCGGGAATTCTGTGTCCGATAACCGATTCATCTCATCAACAGAATCCACTCCTGAATCAGGAGGTGCGGAATAACATATTCCGGGTCTGCTCCCTGATACGTAAGCAACTGTGGTTGCAGCACTTTGGAATAGCTTCGTGCCTCGGGGAGCTGGTAGTGCCTGTTTGATTGTTTTTGGCAGTTCTTCCTGTATTTGAGCGTCCTCAGCTACAAGTACAAGACTGGTAAGGTGTGTGACCAGTCCCGCTTGAACCGCTATATTCGCCGCCCATTTCTCCTCTGCACCTGAAAAAGCCAAACTGGCTGCATAGGCCGCAACCGCCTCCGAGAATTCACCACTGACTTGGCGATTCTTAGTCACGTGAGACCAAGACGCCTCAATTGATGCATTATTGCGGGCCGCTACTACATGTTCTGGTAGCCCCGAACTATCTAAATCACAACGAACACCTCGAATGGATTTTCGTCGCATTCCCTGTATACAGGCCTGAATGGCCTGGCTAACATCCGCCCCAAAACTAAAATGAATATCTCCTCCACTAAGCACGGCCAGATGCCCGACATTCGCTTCCAGACTCCCCTCTCCCACCAGAACCACAAATATTCGATGTCCACGCTTTGCCAACTGCTGAACATCTAAATCATAGCTTTGACCATCAGTTATCAACAGGATATCCCGGCCTTCTTCAGAGGTGCAAACTTGATTTAAAGCACGTCCGATGGAAGTTCCCCCGCGAGGACCACCTAGTTTGGAAAGCAAGCTCCCAAATTCTTCGGAGTTGCTGGAGTTAAATTCTCCCACACGGTCACAATCGGTATCAAATTCCCATAAAGCCAGGTGATCCCCATCTATCAGTAATGGTTGCACTTCACGTAGGCCGCGAACCACAGCTTCGTGTTGAGTTTCGTAATCATCACCGGAATATGTGCACGGACTGCCCATAGAGCCGGATCTGTCCACAAGCACTGCCGCATTCAGGGGGGCACGCTGCTTATCGTGTGGAGATATTTGAAGCGACACTAGACGACCGTCTCCGCTAATACCGGCCAGTTCTGAAGTGGCTACACCGGACACTCTAAGTTCAATTGGGGCATTACCAGGAATTTTAGCAAAATAGAGATCCCCTTCCACCTGACATAAACTGCCCTCTGCTAATTCTACACTTGCTGCATCATGCTGTATGCTTAGCGTAGCCTCAGGGATGGGGCCACCAGTGGTTAGTGCATCTACATCCTCCAATGGAGATATTCCATAAACGTCACCCACTGTAAGAGGAATTCGCAATTGACCGATACCCTCATGAAAACGTAGCAATTCTGCCCAGCGAGTCGTGACCGTTACTGTTTTACCGGAACCAAGATTGCCAACTGAAAGGGAATGAATCCCTCGCAGTAGCTCTTCATGCAACACTGCGGCCTTGCCCTCATCGATCGCCTCCTCGTACGTTTCAAGTGCCTCCTGTTTTGGCTTTGCCTGCGCATCGTAAGACTTCCCGTCAATAATCGCGCTCAATCCAAAAAATGCTGCGTGAATAGATACCGGTAGACTCATCACAGCTTCAATGGGGCCATCAGCTTTGTTGATATATGTTCTTACGGCTTTTACAAAAGCCAGACCACCACGAATCGTTACATGGAAATCCAGTTTTACCAACGGTGCGTCATTTGCTGTGGAGTCACTATGCACTAGATCTGCAAATGGATCATCGTGCCGCCTTCGCTCTGGAAAATGCGGTAACGCCAAGAAATCAACGGTTGTAGAATCGGGTGAGAATTTGTGTAGCGTCATGGGAATCCTATTTGTCTGGTTTTGAAAAAATGCGTTCCAAGACTGATTTGATATGCTCCTCTAACTCGTCAATTGGAACGCTTTCTGCAATCAGGCTTGGGTTAATAATTAGCGATATACCTGGAACAACTTGAAATGGCACGCCTGTTTGGGTCTCCATCAGTAGCCGGATTGAAGCTGGAGAAAAACCTGCTGCACGCAGATGCTGATATCGCTCAATCGCCGATACATGGACATCCCCATACACAGCATTGGCCCTGCCTCCAGTCGGGGGAGGTACAAAGCCTTCAGCAATCAGGTAGCGCACCTGACGTGCTGTGTATCCGGTCGTTTTGGTAAGTTCTCGCATCGTCATTTTCCTTTTGACGTACTTTTTGTCAAAAGGTTTCATTTTCAAGAGATTTTTTTGTTCCCTTGGAAATTCCCACAACAATTGCTCGCCTCTACTGCAATGCACATCCCACTTTAGCCGTCCGGTTCAGTCACAATTTGAATGGAATGAATTGACTTGCGTAAACCAAGACCAACATTTTCATGGAGGACACTTTTCCAGTTTTTGGATGCCCCTAAGAGACAGGCTCACATGACAATCGCGAATAGCCATGTCTTCTCGGGTCACCTGAATGTGATAGAGATATTCGGTGATCTCTATATGTCCGATCTGATTCAGGATGGCACAGCTTGCTAGCAATTGAATCTAGAAACAATTCCGCGTCGGGCACTCCCTCTGGTAAGGGTTAATCAGGCCTGCTTAGTTTGAATCACGTAATCCCGTGCTGTGCTGAACGGGGCTCGGGGAAGGGTCAGAAAAGCCTCAAGACGGTTGACGTTCTGGAAACCTAGACCTACATCGCGTGTACAGGCAACGAAAGCTAGGTGCTAAGGAGAATCAAGAATCAAAATGCGGATGAAAAAGATAGACTGGACCAGCAAGCGCGTCGAAAGACTCAACATTATTCTGTCCTGTGTCGGATGGGGCCTTCTAGCCTTGGCAATGGTGTTGGAGATAGTGTTCAAGGGGACTTTAGATCTGACAGCAAGCGGTAATACCGGCATCGTGTTCATGGTTTGGTTTATGGGCCAATTGTTCTATGCTTATAAGCGTGACCAGCAGCGCTTATTGGATCGCCTGGAAGCAGGTGGCCTCCTCAAGAAAGAACCCTGACGAAATCCACAAAGAGGCGTTGATCTGTGATTGGGGGCTGTTCACATCACCGTTTCCATTGTCCCACTGGTACGCCAGGGTGACAGGCGTGTGGGCAAAAACGTATAGAACCAAACAAGGACGGGCCTAGTGCACAATATTCTGCCCCCGCGAATTCAATCAAAAGCGGGAACCCTACCGAACCACAAGCCACCAATCAATCGAGGGGAGTCGAGCCCACCGCCGCGAGCCCTGATATAATTGCAGACCACACGAACAGCGCCGGAAAGGGAAACTTGGCGGCCATCCAGTATCGTGTCGTGGTGCGACCAGGAGCCCCGTTGACTGTGGCACGGAAGTCATCGGTAGCACCGCCCGGTGAAGGGAATTTCAGTACCAACCATACGCGGAGCGGTGTGCTCGTCGAACGGAAACAAAATAGAATTACTGAGATGTCCGGTTACATGACACGATCCACGAAGGCACGTGTATGCACTTCAACAGGCACTTTCATGAGTTCCAATACTCCACGGGCTACATGTTCGGAGAGCCGACGAAAGGCCTCCTCCCCTTTCTCCTTGGTAGCGCGTAGCGGATTCCCGATAACCCCGCTCTCAATAAACTCGTGGTGATCCATGGGGAAATTGAAGTAGTTGTATCCTTCGAATTCCACGTCCGGCATTCCATCTTTCTTGGCAAAGGATTGGGGCAGAAAATCAGGGATATGCGCCTTGGTGAATGCTGCACGCTCCATACGGACCAGATTCTCATTCCATGCAAGATCCTGTGCGGTTTCCAGCTCACTGGCATGCCAACCAGGTGTCTCCTCGGGTGGATTTTCCATCAATCCCTTCAGAATTCCCGTGTAGCGCTCCATGTACGGCTTAACAAAGCTGATCAGAGCCCCTGTTTCATAACGGAGTTTTCTCAGAACTGGGTCAACAACCTTGACATTTGAACCATGGCCATTAATGAAAATGATTCGATTGAATCCATGGTGAATCAGACTGCGGGCGACATCGTGCATTACAGCTAGTAGCGTCGTACTCCGAACCGTGATGGTGCCGCGTCCCTGGCCGGGCTCATGCATATGCTGCGGTGAGTAACCCATCCAGATGGGCGGCGAGTGCACGACGCCAATCAGGTGTGACACACGCTGGGACATATGAATTGCGGTGATGGTATCCGTATAGAGCGGCAAATGTGGTCCATGCTGCTCTAGGCTGGCCACGGGTACTAAAACGATATCCTTGTGCTCGAGGTAAGCTCTGATGTCCGTCATGGTCAGATCTCCCAGATCCCATGACAGGAATTGGGCTCGGAAGTCGTCGTCGCCGGAGGTCAATTTCGGCAGGTGGCTAAGGTCGATAGGTGAGGAAGCGATCATGTGTGCTGTGATTCCATGAGTTGGATGAATAAATCTGCCACGGCGACCCCGAAACTTGGGTCATTCACATGGCAGTCGTAAAGTTCTATCGGAATATCCGTTCGCAAGTGCTGCTTTAGCTCGCCGATGAATCGGCCGTCAGCTTCAGGATCCCAAAAGACTCCGTCGGGCACATTTGGGATAGACAGGCCTCTCAGAGGAATGACCATCTTGACGGGGCCTTGGGCAGGATTCAGTTTTCGGGCAAAGATTCGGCCAAGCTCAGCCATCTCATCGCCGGTGGCGCGAACGAGTACGTACTCTGGGTTATGATCATACTTGGGGCGGCTGCGCAAATCTTCAGGAACGGTGCCAGCATTCCAGACACTGAAGTCAATGCACCCCGGGACAACGACCTGAGGCAATCCCAGACGGCCGATAACTTCCAGGCGGTCGGGACCGCCATCGTGAATGCCTCCTACAAGCGGGTCGTAGACCTCGTTAGTTGTGAAGTCAATCACGCCAACGAATTGGTTTTGCATTGCCAGTTCCTCCATGGCCGGGCCGCCCACGCCATTGGAGTGGAAAATAACTGCTTCAAATCCAGCGCGCTCCAAGCGCTCTTTTGTCGCCATGACAGCAGTCGTAGTATTGCCCAACATGGTGATCGCGATGTTGCGGCCCTTAGGTGCAACCAGACCGCGGCCGTGCAAGGCCATTCCATAAAGTGCTGCGGCTACATTGTCGAAGATACTGCATGCAATAGGATTCAATCCCAGGATATCCACTACAGAGTGAACGATCATCATGTCACGTGTACCAACCAGTGGTGCGAAGTAGTGGTATCCTGAGGCAATAGGGGATACCAGTACTTTGGGTACACCAACTGGGAGTACCATCATGGCTGCGGCCCCCATGACCGCCCCTTCAGCACCGCCCATACTCACGATCGCGTCAAGCCGCCCAGTGCGGTACAATTCCGATACGAGATTTTTGAGCGATTCACGCATCAGGTCAACGGCTTTTCCCCGACTGCCTGCGGTACGCATGGTTTCCAGGTCGGAGCCCGCGTAGGTTGCTGATTGTTCGTGTGGAATATCCGGTACGATATCCAGCGGTTCGCCAAGAATGCCGGAGTCAATCACGATAGTGGATAGCCCTAGTTCCTGGAGCCGGTCACGGAGATACGCAATTTCTGGACCTTTGGTGTCCAGTGTGCCAATAAGTACAGCCGTTTTGGCCATCACGAATGAGAAGGTAGTCGTGTGAGCAAGGTCTCGTAGAGGCCCTGTATATGCAGATTGCTCTTATCACGAAGACGGAGTTCATGGAGTGTTACGGGATCGTCGCACACGATAGATTTTGCGCCACGACTGATTGCATCCTCCAGTCGTGCTTCGGTCAGCCGGACGCCAATATCAGGCCGGGTAAACTGAATCGCTGTGCTTCCAACCGGGTGTGCACGATCTTTTCGCCAAAACAGCTCCAATGGAGCATGGCCGAGAGCCACCTGACAAAGTGCGCGCGCAGCGTTGAAACGTCCTGGAAGTCTAACCGCATGCGTAGGGTCAACATAGGCCGTGGCATTTTCTGTGATTCCAGCTGGGGGGATCATTTCGAGACTCTGAACCTTCATGGCCAGAAAATCAACCAGATCGAGGATTACTACATCTTCGGGCCATGTAATATCCAGTCGTTCCTGGTGCATCTGGCGAATAGCGAAGAGGTCCTGCGGCGAAAGCACCAGGAGCTTTTTAATTCCGGCACGCTGGACCTCTTCTATGCACAGACGGGCCTGCGCATGTGCGGTTATTGGATAGCCCAACGAGCACGGGATAAACCCGCTGTCAAGTCCACAGCCCACAGGTACGACATCGAGTCCGCAGGCCTCCAAGAGTTTTAGGGCAGCTTGCATAGTCTCCCGAGCAAGATTGAAACCCACATCTCCCACAAACAGGCCCCACTCCCCCTGCTTAGTAACAGGTTCATAGCTTCCGAAGGCTGAGTGATTTTCAGCGATCCGTTTATGTGCACTGACCACTTTTGAAGGTGCAAGACCATTGTCGGCCACTTCTGCACGTATGGCGGCGATGGCAGCGGGCAATGGCTGATCCGTTACACAGTGTGCTCTACAGTTACCTCCGTCAGGTTCAGCGTACAGAACATCCAGTGTACTGGCATTCCAGGTTAGTTGGCCTCGGCGTTGCATAGCTGCGACCAGGGCGATGCCATGCGGAGTGACGGACTCATTGTGAGTTATGTGACCCACTGGGGCCACATGTCGGCACATTAGGCAGAAGCGACAATTCTCTATGGCACCAATCGCTGTATTCATTTGCTACAGTTCAGTGTCCGAACCCAACTTTACCCGGGTTCATGATCCCGTTTGGGTCTAGTGTTTTCTTGATCCGATCCAGTAGCGGCCATGCATCTCCATACTGGCGACGCATGAACCGGGAGAGCTTCAAACCGACACCATGGTGCTCATTTACCATTCCCCCATTCTCCAAGACTGCGGTCATGGCCGTATTCCAAACCTGGTTATGAAGCCGGACGGCTTCTTTGGCATCATCGGGAGGATTGCGGATGATAAACCTTGTATAGACCATCACCCCCCAATGGAACCAGTGGGAAAAATGACCAATGAAGTCAATATCCCACTCTTTGTAGCCTTCCTCGACTGCTTTTTTTTCTGCGAAATATAGTTTTTCAATCTTATCGTAGGTCGTCACGGTTTCTGTGGTCCCGTACATCCACGGCAGCTTGAGGCTTTGTGGAGGATAATAAAAGTCGTAGCGCTGATTCCACCAGGCCTCGCCAGGTTCGCGCCCGAGATCACGAGCCCCGAACCCATTGATTATATCCATAGCCTTTTCTTCCTGCAGGGTTGCAATATCCTTATCGCCATCAAATCCCAGCACCATGTAGGCACCTTCAAGTTCGTAGCCCAGTATTTTCTTCACTCGGGATGCGGTTGAACGGGGATCATATAGGCGAATCACAAAGGGCTCCAGCCGGCGTGTCATGATTTGTCGCCCTGCCTCAATAGCATCTGTCAAGTCTTCGAAAAGCACCGCACGCAGCAGGCGGCATTCGGGCAGGTAGTCCAGCTGCATGGTTGCTTCTGTGATCACACCGAAGGTACCCTCGGAGCCCAGGAACAACCGATAGAAGTCAGGTCCAGCTGCATGCTGAGGAACGATTGGTGTGCGTAAAATATGCCCGTCCGGCAGCACAACCTGCATGCGCAGTACCAAGTCCTCAGCTTTGCCGTACTTGGTACTGATTGTTCCTGTTCCGCGAGGAGCCAGGTATCCACCCAGCGTAGCACAGTTTGCCGAGGCAGGATAGTGTGGAAGCATGAGACCTTTCTCGTTCACGGCCCATTCCAATTGCTTGCCGTTGATGCCAGCCTCGGCGGTGACGGTCAGAGATTTTTCGTCAATCTCAACGATCCGGTTCATCCGCTTAGTATCAAGGACTATGCCCCCGAATACGGGCAATGCACCTCCCTGAGAACCAGATCCGCCTCCCCAGGGAATAACTGGAATTCGATAGGCGTTGGCGACCTGAAGGATAGCCGAGATCTCCTCGGCACTCTTGGGACGGACGATGTAGTCGGGCTTGCGTGGCGTTTCACCGCGGTCCAGCCACATTTGTGGTAGCCAAAACCAGTCAGTGGCATACACGAGTCGGTCCGCGTCGTCGGTTGATACATGTGCATCGCCCACAATCTCCGCGAGCTCGCTGCGAACCATTTCGGGTTGAAGCCCCGTCCACTCCATTCTAAGCACTAGGCAAGGTTGATAACTACGATTGGGCTTGCACTAACGCAAGTCTCAATTGATTCTTTAACTTCGTATTATGGGCAGTAAAATACTCACTTGTCGGAAAATACAGCCATGGTTATCGCACTGCATTTGATATGGAGCCTGGTATTAGGTTTTGGAGCCCTCGACCAGTCGTCTGTACTGATTGTATCAGGACAGAACAATCATGACTGGGAACGCACCGTAGGACATCTTGAGCAGGCGCTCCTGGATGCTGGGATATTTTCGGTTGATGTAACACTATCTCCGGGGAAAGAAGCTGATCAGGAGGCCTGGGATGGTTGGCAGCCGAGCTTTGATGAGTACGATGTGGTTGTGCTGGCCTATAATGGAGAGCCCTGGCCGGAGCGTGTGCGTGACGATTTTGAGGAGTTCGTCTCTGGGGGCGGCAGTGTTCTCGTTCAGCATGCGGCAAATAATGCATTTCCGGGATGGGAAGCCTATGAGTCTATGGTTGGGCTTTTATGGCGAGGAAAAGATGCTGGTTATGGGGCGTACTGGGATGAGGAGCAGGGCCTGTTGCGGATACCTCCCGGAGAGGACCGAGGTGCTGGGCATGGGTCGTTACATGACTGGCAGATCACAACACAGGACGCTGAACATCCTGTTATGGCAGGTTTACCCGCCGTGTGGATGCACCCCTATGATGAGCTTTATCACGGCCAGCGTGGTCCGGCGGAAGAAATGAATGTGCTGGCGACCACATGGAGTGATCCAGAGTTCGGCGGAACCGGTAGGCACGAACTAATGGTCTGGTGGAGGCAGTTTGGTGAAGGTAAAGTCATGACATTCTTACCAGGTCACCTTTGGGGAGGGCAGGAAGACGATCGCGCGCTTCGTTGCGTTGGGCTCAGAACACTATTGCAACGCAGCGTGGAGTGGCTAGCCACGGGGGAAGTTACGTTACCGGTACCGGAGAATTTTCCGACGGCGGAGAAAGCCGTCGTGATCGGTGAATAAACAGTTCTTGTCGGCTTTATTGTTGTGCGGGACTCAGGGCCATGAGCATTCCTGGAGACATACAGGTTGACGGTCCAACGCAACCGCCTAAAGCCGCCTGCCTTCACGGGGATGCATCTTGATGCCTGCCCTTACAAATCTGCTGGACGCATTCCTGGTTTGAATTTATCTCCGAACCCGGAATTATTCGGTTCGTAGGGGGCAGCGAACGATGCATCTGCACCTTCATCAGGAATATCATGTCCCAGAGCCCAAAGGATACCATTCAATGCTAATTTTCGCATGGAAACATCCTTGAAATCATAGGGGTGACCCAGTGTCGTGAAGAAGACTCTCGCAGGCACTCCGCTCGTTCCTGTATATGTTTTGGTCCAGGCCACGGGATTTGTGAGAGGAAACCGGTCCAGACGTCCCGCATTGGCATGGCCTGACTGTAGTGCTGTACCATTAAGTAGCGGTTGACTATCCCCGTACAAGGACCATTCACCACCATGCACATGGTAGAGCCAGGAGAAAGCATCAAAGTTGGTAACCCCGTTCAGGATCGGATGCGTCTGCATGTCCTCAATAATTTCCACGTGTGTCAGAGGATTGCTGCCGTCATCGAAATGACCGTGATGCGTGATCCATTGTTGCCCGAAGACGCGCGTAGGCCAGTCGTTATTTAGGTGTTCACGTTCTTCGTCGTCCTTGTACAGAAATGCATGCGTTGTTGTACGGAATCCGGCCATTGGTTTGCCAGATTCTGCAAATTGCAGGATGTAGTGCGCCTGCGAGTCAGGCAAAGCCCGGAACCGGGTGAAAAGTACCATCATATCCGCATGCTCAAGCTGCTGCAGGCCGTCAATATTGTCCAGCACGTTGGGATCTATGTACCCTTCTTCATTCAGTGCATAGCAGACGCTGACCTTAAAGCCGTAGTCTCTTTGCAGAATCCTGGCCAACATGGGCATGGATTCTTCTGATCGATATTCTTCATCTCCGGTCACAAAGACGATATGCGGACTGGTGGGTGTCTGTGCTGCACTGGTTCCAACAAGCAGCAATCCAATTAACGCAGCAAATAGGGAGCGCATGATATTGAAAAATGGTTCTTGATCGTAATGTACGACGTTCGTTGGTAAGATCGGATTACATGGCTGCTTATTTTAGGGTTCATTTAGTAAACATCTTGCGATCATGTATAGACTGATTCCCGTTTTACTGCTTATAGCAGCATGTACCAGCCCCCAGGAGGGTCCGGTCAATGTCTTGGTATTTTACACGGACGATCAGCGATTCAGCACGATTGGTGCATTGGGTGATGAGGACGTGCAAACCCCCAATCTGGATGCGCTAGTGCGGCGTGGCACAGTGTTCACGCATGCACACACCATGGGTGGCCAGCACGGTGCACTTTGTGCTCCTAGCCGGTCGATGCTTATGACGGGGAGGCCCCTTTTTCGATTGCACGCCAGGGGAGACAGTATCCCGCCAAATCACATTATGTTACCGGAGGTCCTTGCGGAAACGGGTTATATGACCTTTGGTACCGGCAAGTGGCACAATGATCGCTCATCATTCGCACGGGCGTTCCAGGCGGCGGATAATATCTTTTTCGGAGGCATGCACTGGCCCAATCAGGGAGGGCATGAAGCCCCTCATCTAAATGAGTTTGATTCTACGGGCGCGTATCCGAGATCGGCGCGACGACAGGTAGAGGGATATTCTAGTATGCTCTATGCGGATGCAGCTATTGATTTTCTGGCGGACGCACGCACGATGGATCAGCCCTTTTTTGCCTATGTGTCCTTTACGTCACCGCATGATCCAAGAACCCCGCCCGAGCCATACGCCAGTTGGTATCATCCAGACTCAGTTTCGCTGCCACCCAATTATTTGCCGGAGCACCCATTCGATAATGGCGAATTGTATGTTCGTGATGAGAGGCTTCGTGAGCATCCGCGCACCGAAGCCATTGTACGCGAGGAGCTCGCGCTATACTATGGGATGATCAGCGAGCTGGATGCCGAAATTGGACGAATCATGGATGCGCTTGAGGCAAACGGACAGTTGGAAAACACACTCATTGTAATGGCAGGCGACAATGGGCTGGCGGTCGGCAGCCATGGTCTTCTTGGAAAACAGAACCTATATGAACACAGCATGCGGGTTCCGCTCATTATGGCAGGTCCCGGTGTTCCCTCAAGTGAGAGACGCAGCCAACTGGTCTATATCTTTGATATTTTCCCGACAGTTGCAGAGTACTTGGGTATTGCATCGCCCACGACAGTTGAAGGCCAGAGCCTGCGGCCCATCATAGACGACCCGCAGTTGCCGGGTCGAGGGGCAGTGTTCTACGCGTACCGTCATTTTCAACGCGGAGTACGCACGGCAGATGGTTGGAAGCATATACAATATCAGGTGGACGGGACCCACACTGAGCAGCTTTTCAACCTCAATACGGATCCACATGAAACGCAAAACCTGGCCACAGATTCCACATACGCAGCGCAACTTCATGAGCTGCGTGAGCTGCTTACTACGGAAAGTGTGTACTGGTCGGACCCACTGGACCTGACGGCCCCCAATTGGGGACGTTAAGGTCGGATATGCGTCTCAAAAAGCTTAAGGATTCGACGGTACTCATCTGTCCAGCTGGAGGGTTCCTGGAAACCATGCCCCTCGACAGGGTAGAGGGCGATCTCCCAATCCTCTTTGCCAAGTTCGATCAGACGTTGACCGAGCCGGACAATATCCTGAAATTGCACATTCAGGTCCACCATCCCGTGTGGCATTAGCAGTGGATCCTCCAGCCCTTCCGCAAAATTGATGGGCGAACTGCGGGCGAAGGACAGGGAGTCAGTCGCAGGTGTATTCAGAATATTGGAGGTGTACGTGTGATTATAGTGTGCCCAGTCCGTAACGCTTCTCAGGGCTGCGCCGGCGCCGAAGTATTCGGGAGCGGTAAAGAGTGCCATGAGGGTGATAAAGCCGCCGTATGAGCCGCCATAAATCCCGATTTGATCGGGACCAATGCCATAGGTCTCTGTGATGTAACGGGATGCATCTACATAGTCCTGCAAATCACGGCCACCCATGTGACGGTAGATCGCCGTGCGCCAGTCGCGGCCGTATCCTGCAGACGCGCGGTAGTCAAGTTGCATGACCACGTAGCCCAGGTCCGTCAGGAGGTTGTGAAACATGTATTCCCGATAGTAGCTGGACCATCCGTCATGGACATTCTGCATATAGCCCGCTCCATGTACGAAGAGCACCGCGGCACCATTGGGTTCCGCGGGTTCAAAGACATGCGCGGGCACCATGGCACCGTCTGAGGCCTCAAACCGGCGGGTCTCTGGTGTGCGCCACGGATAATCAAGCCATGTTTCTGTTGGTGAATGTGTTACTCGTGTGGCTTCTTCCATTGGGACCTGTACAAACACCTCGGGTGGGCGTGTAGAGGTTGAATTCAGGACACCAAGCATGTCCCCGTCGGGGCCGATGACCGCCGCATTACGGCCGGCGAGCGTTGTGAGCTGCTCACGCGCTCCCCCCGTCACAGACATTTGATAGAAGTGGCGCACGGAAGATGAACCTTCACTGCTGGTGAAGAACCATGTACGCCCGTCACGGGAAAGTACAGGACTAAATACCTCAAATGGACCGTCGGTCAGCTGAGCAATGTTGCCGGTTTCAACGTCAACTGTATACAGGTGACTATAGCCACTTGCTTCGCTCTGGAAATAAAAATGTCGATTATCCGGTAGCCATCCACCGGTACTACCACCCCCGAACCAGGAAATGCCGGGCCCGGCGATCCATGCTTCATCATGCTGACGGTCCAGGAGGTCTAGTGCGCCTGTGGCTGGATCAAGGCGCGCCAGCCACCGATCCTTGTTATCGTCTGCCCGAACTTCCAAGACGGCGTGTTTGCCATCACCGCTCCAGAATGGACCGTAGCTAAACAGTACACGCTTGGACTCGGATGAATCTATCGCTACTCCTTCCTCACGCAAAAATTCCGGCACATCGTAAGCGCCTTCCAGTTGGTGCAGGTCAATCTGGTAGGTGGTGTCTCGTTCCAGGTCCTGAATGTAGAGTGCACGGTTTTGTGGCGTGGCCCCGACCTTGGCCCGGGCCGTAAGCATTTCTGCGTAACCGCTCTCGGTGACCCAGTCTATTGCCCGGGTACGCTTGTTTTGCGCGGGGGAGGAAGAGGTAACGAAGGATACGTAACGCTCAGTGGGATCAAGACTAAGTTGCGAAATGGATCGTGATCCCACGTACCATGTCGGGGGTGTTTCCAGGGCCTGTTGGTCCCGTTCGCGGGCAGATTCGCGTAGTTCATCCTCTTCCTGTTCCTGACGAATGATCTCGAAGAGTTCGGACTGTTGGGCCTCGAGAAAAGCATTCTGATCATCAGACTCTGAATCGCTTGGTGCCTGCCCGCTTCTGAGATCGGTGAGCTCCACCAGTGCGCCCGAGTCAAGAAAAAGCTTGTAGAGGTTATTGTCTCGCACGAAAATGACCGCATCTCCCGCAAGCGCAAACCTTGGCGATCCTTCAAATTCACGAGTTTGCGTCAAACGTGTTTGTGAATTGGTGCCGCGGTCAAAAAGGTATAGATCTCCTCCGCGACTGTATACCTTACGTGAGAAATCGGCGTCATAAACGTGTTCGTCGTGCTGCCAGCCCGTGAACGCAGGTCCCGGATTGAGCCGTTCATCCCTGGACACCTTTCGAGGAGTCAGGTCATCGCGCGTGATTTTGAAGAGAGAATCACTCTCGAAAGCCCCCATCGGATTCCAGTTAAAGTAGAGCGTTTGCCCGTCCTCGCTCCAGTATGGCATAGATGGCCAGTCCCCGATGTATGTAGCGGGATCCTGCATAATGGTAGCAACAGAAAGTTCTGACTCCTGCGCAGACGCAGGGAATGCAAGCAGAAGGATCAGAAATGATGTAGTGATTGGTCTGGAGGAGTGCATGTTATAGGTCTAGTTCTAGGATGTCCAAAGCACAGAGTGCGTTTACCAGGCGGATTTGGTATGTAGTTTTGCAGCTTGATGCCAGCAGACGCGGGGAAGCAAAGGCCAGGCTTAAGGCTTTAGCACGGCTTAGTGCTACATTGATGCGCTCTCGGGACAGCAAAAAATCCATGCCCCTAGGCGTGTCCTCGGCTGAGGTTGAGGTCATTGATACCAGAGCTATGGCCGCTTCCTGACCTTGGAACTTGTCTACAGTGCCAACTCTGATACTGTCTGGTAGCATAGTCTGCAGCATATTCACCTGGGCATTGAACGGGGCCACGACAATGATATCCTTTGGACTAATGGAGAGGGTTTTTCCTTGGCGATCTGTCCATTTGCCTTCGAGCAGACGGTTGATGACGGACTGCATAGCGAGACCCTCCTCTTCGCATTGCTGCATTCGGGGTTCCCGGTGTGTGACCGGCACAAGATAAGCCCCCGTCTCCGGGAGACCAGAAGCATGAATGGCCTGACGTGAGATAGCTCGGTTTGCACGGAGACGACCCTCGTAGAATTGCACGGAAATATACTTGCACAGCTTTGGATGCATGCGCCAGGTTTCACCCAGGAAGATGCCTCGACCAGGCTTTACAAGGCGGTCGTTTCCAAGCATCCACTCCAAGCAGGAAAGGTTGGCCGGATCTGGATGACTGGCCTGAATAACCTGGGGAAGTTGGCAAGGATCGCCGATCATGACAACGTTGTTTGCGCATGAGGTCATACCTAACAGGTTGGCGAGAGATACCTGGCCTGCCTCATCGACAAACAGATAGTCGAATTCATTGGCCATCTCCGGGCGACACAGGAGCCATGCGGTTCCCCCCACGATATCCGCACTAGAGAGTGCGCTATCGTTGTTTTTTTCCACTGATATGATGTTGGGGTGCACGCGTTTAATGGTTGTACGGGAGGATACCTTGTGCACGATAGCTGGGATTCGGGGGGGCTTGGCAGCTTCAGCACACCCGATAAGCACATTGCGAATCGCTTCGTGACTATTAGACGACACGGCAACCCGGTACCCCTGGCGAACCAGAGATAGAATTGCCCGGGCTGACACGAAAGTTTTGCCCGTACCAGGAGGTCCCTGGACCATCAGTACAGTGGACTGCATCCCGCTGACGGCCTGCTCCATTTGGGTCACGGATGAACGTTCGTCATCGTTCAGGACAGACAGGTCGGACAAATTTGGTGCATTACGCTCAAGGAGGTCTTGAACAGCAGGGGGTGCTTTTCCATCGCAGATGTCTTTAACCAGCCGATGAATGGCGGCCTCGATAACAGCAGTGGAAATGGGCATACCCGGAAGCAGATCCAAAGCATCGAGGAGAAATTCGGCCGACGTTTCACCAATCCTTAATTTTATGCGGCGTGTCTTTGGGTCAAGTTCCGGGATGCGGACTGATTTAATATTTTCAATGTCCAACGCAACGCAGCCATCCTTTTCAGCAGCAATCTTCGTGAACTGTTGAGGATAGGCGTATGCGCGCTCAACTGATTTCTTAACAGGGTATGGTGCTCCGACAGCGGTTAGGCTAGCCAGACAATTGTTGTCTTCAATCAGTTCTTCGGTAGACTTCTTGGCGGCATCGAACACCGACCAGGCCTGGGGTTTCTTTTCGCGGTAATGAAAGAGCCCCAGGGCAATCAGTGTTTTTTTCAGTTTGGTGGATACTGAGGAAGTAAATACACGGTCTTTGAAGTTCTCGTTGACTTGCTCCCGTTCGATAGCTCCTTGAGTTTGCGCGCTACCCAGCTGCGCAGGTACCGACTCAATCAGATCGGTACGCAGGGAGAGCAGCCAGTCACGGAGTTTTTCCGTGGACTCGCAATCAATCCGGTTGTAGTCCTCCAGCTCCTTGAGGTCCTCGTCTGCAGTTGGATCTCCCGCATCCCGTTTGACTCTCCAGTTGTTATAAGCAATGATTGATCCAGTTGCGGTCGTAACATCACCTGTTCGGCTTTCCATGTAGAAGGCCTCCAGGCTTTTGAGCGAGTAATTTTTTTCGGATGTAAAGATGCCGCCGCGCACAACAGCGTAGAGATCAACAAACCTTTTTTCGCGCTGCCAACCGTCCAGCGTGTCTTCTCCGAAGCTATACTTGGTGGTCAGACGGCGGAGGGCGGTGAGTTCGTACGGAGCATAATGGTATATGCGTGCACTTGGAAATTGCTTTATTTGTTGTTGAAAAAATCTAAAGAGATCCTTGAGTGCCTGTTCCTCCTCTGAATGATTGTGGGCCCAGAGCGCTTTGAATCTCTGTCGATACCAGATGCCGTGAAGGTATTCCAGTTTTTCTTCTCCGTTTTCGCGGTAATGAGGGTTGCCTTCTATGTCATAGAAGAGGTCACCCCGGTCTGGGGCGGGGAGCAGGTCAAATCCTTTCCCCTTTTCGTGCGGCCGAAGGGCTGTAGTTGGTGCACCTCCCTGCTCTCGTGCCACTTGAAGCTGGGCTTGAGTACGCAGGTTCTGGAGTGTCTTTGGAGCCATCTTAGCTACTTTGTCCCCCTCCTTGAGGGCCGCTAGGGAGGCCATGGATTTTATACCTGCATTCTCGAGACGCACTACCTGTTGCCCCCGGATGCCCGCGACCATATACAGGCTATCTTCGTCTATCCACTGATCGTTACAACGTGTGCGCCAGTGACAAAAGCTGCATTCTGAGCAGCGTCTTGGACGTGTGTCTTCAGGGTGCGTTACAAACTGTACGAGGCGGTCTCGCAGTTGGCGCACATAGTCTGCACACTCCGCCAGCCTATGTGTTGACCGGTCTCCTCGCCCAAGTTGGAGGTGTCCGTACTCGGGTTTTTTCCCCTGAATTTCAGCCAGGAGGTCTGAATAAACGACTAGCTGCAGTATATGCTTGGGGTCCGGAGTACGTTTGAGCTTCGTGTCAACGACTTCATAGGAGAAAGCCCCCAACGCAGAAGGTTCTTCAATGCGTTCCAAAAAATCTACATAGCCCTGCCAGTTCCCACCCTTGAGTGCGCCCTGGTAAACAACGTCAACGCCACTCCTGAGTGCTGCAATCGTTTGCTCAACAGCATCGGGGCCGCGTTTGATGGAAACCACGTGCTTGCCTGCATTCAGGAGAGCATTCAGGTATGCCTGCTCATGTTCATTCCCCAGTTGACTGAGCAGCTTTGCGTCTTCCGAGTCAGGTTCAGGTTTCAGGTCTTCACCATGCGCTTTTCTTAGATCAAGGTGCGTGGCATGTTTGCATGCTGAAAACCGTTGTAGGTCTGATGCGTAGAGGCGGGGCGTCCCGTCTTGACCGAGTTTCATAGGAACACTTTGTCGTCGTAGTACAAAGTTAGTGCCAATAGCTTAATTTGATGCACGAATCAATCAAATAATTTCTAGTTGTCATGCGCAAGGCATTCTTGCTAGCTTCCGCAGTTTTGCTGTTCGTTGCGGCCTATATCTATTGGCCGGATGATCTTCCATTGGATAAAATTCGTCTTCCAGACGGATTCACGATTGAGGTATACGCCGACAGTGTGCCGGATGCGAGACAAATGGCATTGTCGCCGAGCGGCGTATTGTATGTTGGCTCGCGCAGAGACGGGACGGTACATGCAGTCGTAGATTCGGACGGTGACATGAAAGGGGATGAGGTTCTCGTGATTGCTGAGGATCTGGTGATGCCATCGGGGCTAGCGTATCGGGAAGGGGCGCTTTATGTTGCGGCGGTCAGTCGCATTCTCAGATATGATGATATTGATTCACGTTTACAGGATCCTCCCGAGCCGGTCGTCATTGTGGATGACTTGCCAACGGAGCGGCATCACGGATGGAAGTTTATTGATTTCGGTCCAGATGGAAAGCTCTATGTTCCGGTAGGAGCCCCTTGTAATGTTTGTGAGCGTCCAGATCCATTTGCCACGGTCCTGCGCATGAACGCGGACGGGACGGAACGAGAGGTTTATGCACGGGGCATTCGAAACTCAGTTGGCTTCGCCTGGCATCCGACGACTGGGGAATTGTGGATTACGGATAATGGCAGCGATAACATAAGCGAGGATCCTGCCATAACGGATGATTTGCCATCATGTGAGTTGAATCATGCTCCAGAACCGGGTATGCACTTTGGGTATCCCTATTATCACCAGGGTGATACACCGGATCCCGAATTTGGAGAAGGCCGTACAGCCGATGAGTTTACCCCACCAGCGATCTTGCTGGGCCCACACGTGGCTCCCTTGGGGATTGATTTTTACACGGGGACGATGTTTCCGGAGTCATATAAGAATCAGGCATTCATTGCGGAGCATGGCTCGTGGAACCGCAGGGAAAAGATTGGTTATCGGGTTAAGCTAGTCCATTTTGACGAGGACGGATTGGCTACAGGTCAGGAGGTATTTGCAGAAGGTTGGCTGGAAGGAGATACCAACTGGGGGCGTCCGGTTGATGTCGAAACACTTCCAGACGGCTCCATTTTGATCAGTGATGATCAGGCCAATGCCATTTACCGGGTCACGTATTCCGAAGAGGAAGAGGAATAAGAGGAATCCGTTCAACACGTGCATCCTTCCAGCTCGTCGGGTATGTGGATCCGATTCGGCGGAAAAACCAAGGGCCGCAGAAACCCTAGCCTGAGCCAGTGGCGTGCCGGACCAAGTCCACCGACCTGATTGTAGATGCATCAGTCCCGAGTGCACACAGGCGGGGAGTAACTTCTGGATGCACACGCCCATTGAATTGGACAGACAAGTTCATTGTTATCCAATTTAGATTTTGGATTCTGCGTAGCTTCTGGTGCAGCCAGTCTCCTGGAGGATTTCATGCGTGCGGACTGGTTGTCGTCAACTGTTTTCCAGTTCTTCTACGTGATCCCTCAAAATCTGCAGCGCCACATCTATGTCATTGAGATGCGTCCGGAATGAACCAACAGCCAATCGCAGGACGGTCCTGCTGTGAATGCGTGTTGAAGTCATAAAAACTCGTCCATCTTTATGCAGGTTGCGCACCAGTTTCTGGTTGAATAGGTTGGCATCCCCTCTTTTGGGGACATACCGATAAGTAATTATAGACAAATCAGGACGTGATCCAACTTGAAATCCGTCAAAGGTTTGGATGCGTTCGTAAGCGTATCGAGCCAGGTGGATTTTCTCTGACAGTGCTGCGCGGAACGGGGCCACCCCAAGAAGCTTCAATGGCAACCACATGCGTAGTCCACGAAAATGCTTTGACAACTCTGGTGACAGGTAAGCCGGTGAGAGTTCGTGCGCATCCGAGTCCATATCAAGCATGTAGACTCCACGGCTTCCGTGGGCCGCTCCAAGAACATTCCGGTCGCGCACCAGAAGAGCGCCCGTACCGAAAGGTAAAAAGAGTGTCTTGTGTGGATCCAGAACAAGCGAGTCGGATTTGTCCATGCCGGACAAAACTGTTTGACCTTCAGGGCAAAGTGCAAAGAACGCACCGTAAGCGCCATCAACATGTAACCAGAGGTTGTGTGCGCGAGCAATTGAGGCGATGTCTTCCAACGGATCAACCATCCCCGTATTGGTTGTTCCGGCAGAGGCAACAATCAACCAGGGATTCAATCCGGCCGCTTTATCGGCGATGATTCTTTTCTCGAGTGCGTCGGCTGACATTCGGCAGTGGCCGTCCTCGCCAACTTTACGCCGCACACAATTTCCCATACCAGCTATCCGAAGTGCTTTGTCAACGCAGTGATGCGTGTGTTTGGTCAGGTAAACAATTGCCCGATCATAGTCCGCGCTGCGGAGCCCATGCGCTTCACGCGCCGTGATGATGCCGGACAAATTGGCAATACTCCCACCGGATGCAAGGTATCCCCCAGCGTCTTTTGGATATCCAACAACTTCTGCCATCCATCGAACAAGCATGTTCTCCATGCGGACTGCACCCGGGGCGGAATGAAACACGCCGGCATATCGCCCCCCAATGGCTGCGAGAAAATCTCCAAATGCGGAATGTACCAGCCCACCAGCCGGGATGTAGCCGAGGTACCGGGGAGATCCTGAGTTTAATCCTTTATGGTCGACATGGTCATATAGCAGTTGCAATACCGCTTCCAGTGATATTCCCGTTTCTGTAATGGGCGATGACAGCAAACCAATGCTTCGGTCTTTCGAATCAACGAAGGCGGGCGTTTTATCAACATTTGAAATATGCTGACGGGCGTATTCTTCAACTTTGGAGAAAAGGCTATCCAATTGCTGCGCGTTGGGTTCCAGTACGCCGGCTCGACGTTCAAGCTCGGCCAAGAGCTTGTAGTTAACTGGGAAATCGGCGTTGGTATTGGATTGAATTTTCGTATTCTTTACAGTTCTGAGCATGATATCCTTTATGATTTTATGTTGTGTGAGGTCTTATACTCCGAGCCCAACGGCAGCACAGGAGTAGAACTCTGGTATTCACCGGAGAGCTTGGCTTCCGGGGATATTAGCAAACAAGTGACGCACGGCAACTTCTCACACGCTGGGGTTCACCTCTCTTGGGATGCTGCTAGATCAACGCTGTTGGGAAAGAGCGCAGTAGTCCAGCGGGAAGCATTCCTCCAGTCCGACGACAGTTCAATATACGCAGATCAGGACTAAAAGCTTCATACCACGAAGACTAAATTTTATGGATAGAAAAATCCTCACCGACAGGATAGTTGAGGCCGGTGCAATCGCTATCGTGCGTGTTAGGGAAACGTTGTCGCTGGAGCCCGCGGCAGAGGCCCTTGTTCGTGGTGGAATTACAGTACTTGAAGTTACATGCACGACCCCGAATGCGCTTCCCACAATTGAAGCCTTGAGGCGGTCTTACGGAATGGATCTATTGATTGGGGCAGGGTCTGTGATTACTGAACAGCAGGTAAAAGATGTTGTCTCGGCGGGTGCATGCTTTGTTGTCAGTCCGGTCACAAAGAAAAGTGTAATTGATGCTGCACACGCCTTTGATCTACCAGTTCTGCCGGGTGCACTGACTCCAACTGAAGCACAGGTGGCTGATGATCTTGGGGCGGATATGGTAAAAATCTTCCCTGCAGGGCAGTTGGGTTTCAGTTATGTGAAAGCACTTCTGGCCCCGTTACCACACTTGAAATTGGTACCTACAGGAGGTGTTACGCCTGAGAATGCCGGAAAGTGGATTCGCAGCGGAGCTGCGGCAGTAGGGATTGGCAGTGCGCTGGTCGACGTAGCAGCGATTCGAAGTGGCCAGCTTTCCGTGCTTACGGAACGGGCGTCCGTTCTGTGTGCAAGTATCGCTGAAGCCCGGCAGTAAGTTCGATAAGGGCAGGCATCCGGCTACGACCATAGCGTGGTAAATTTGGTGAGCTCAACGGCAACGGGTTGTTCGGAGAACAGAGAGGAACCACCCATTTTCCGATCTCGTGACTGAGCCGGTATATTGGACATCTGAGTCGCCATGTGTCTGCAGGTTTCTGGACGAAGCCGTTGGACGGCAGCTTCGATTTGACCCAAGACCGCGAAAATCGAATTCGCAAAGTCTACTGTGAACCAGTGCAAATCCCATTTGAAGACCTGTCACAGTGCGCTATCAGTTCGTTTTGCGTGTGCTGGCAGGTGATCGAATTGGCGCTTCGTGCTTCACAGCGCATCTTCATTGAGGCGGAGCAGCGAGCTGCGAGGCCTCAATGAAAACAACTTTTCACCGTGAAACTCTAGGAAACCTGCAACGGTAAAAACTTTTGTCGTCAACTGCAGAGAGTTTTGTCGCTCAACAACCTGCCCGAACTCTCGCTTGGCTTCCATTACTACACGCATGGCAACAAAAGAGCGAATGTGCAGGCTTAAACGCCCAAATCAGATCCCTTAGCCCCAAATTACCGCCAGATTCACAAATTCATCGCTTCCCCTAAACTTACTGTTTCTGCGCGATGACCGCCCCACGACGCACTAAATCCTGATCAACCCACCAAAAACAACCCAATCTGCCCCCAAATACCCGAATTCATCATATAATCCCATGACCAAAATCATTTTCTGTCAAGCACTATCTTAACTTGTCCTGATTTTTGTCCTACAATTTGGGAAACACTTCAACCAGTACAATGGAGCAGGTAGCACTGGACCAAACCATTTGTGCTTACTACGAGCAGGGTGCTCGCAGTCCGCACTCTCGATACCGCTCCTGGGAGCACTGCCACGGGTTCTTCCAAGAGCACCACAAGGAGCTTCTAGAGGTAAAGAACGATGCTGCTCTCCATCTGGGTTTCTACCTCGCGAGCTGGGGTATGTATCGAGGTTCGAGCTTCCTCTTGCAGCATACGTACACGGTCCACGTGCACGTCATCAATGCCTTGGCGTCACCTCAGTTCAGGAACCTCTGGCAACATGACGTCGGCAGTCATGATGACGATGTAAAACTCGCATCGACCATTATGGACCTAGTGACGTCGGTTAAGGCTGCGTATGGGCAATTAGGGAGGCCGACAGATACGCTGACCACGAAGATCTTGCTGGGAACAATAGGCTGCCTCCCGGCCTGCGATCGCTTTTTCATCAAAGGTTTCGGGGTGCAGGGGTTTAAATACTCTTCTCTGAATAAACTCTTCATCGATCGTATCCTACGGTATTGCATCGACAGTCGGCAGGAACTGGCTAGGCTACAGTCCAAGATCATTGATCGTGGTGGCCCTCATTATCCGCTCATGAAGCTGGTGGACATGCATTTTTGGCAGATCGGGTTCGATCTACAAAATCAAAAAAAGACCAAGGGATCTGATTCCATTGAAAGAATCAGGTCGTCATAACGATAAGGCAAGGCCCATAGCCCCCAGTACACCAGCTTTATTTCCCAATCCAGGGGGCACGATGTAGTGATCAATCCCGTGTAGGATTGTGTCGGCTTGGACGTAACCATTCAAATGTGACTGTACACGGGAACGGATAGCCGTGAACAAGTGCTCCTGTTGCATCACTCCACCTCCCATGATGACACGCTCGGGGGATAACGTCAGAATTAAATTTGTGACTGCGAGCGAGAGATAATGCGCCTCAAATTCCCATGCTGTATGATCTGGTGGTAAAGATTCCGCAGGGATTCCCCAGCGCGCTTTGATCGCGGGCCCGGAAGCCATACCTTCCAGGCATGGACCATGAAAGGGACAATGTCCTTTGAAGTCATCTCCCTTTGCACGTGGCAAAATGAGATGTCCCATTTCCGGATGTACGAGTCCTTGAACAGGCTGACCATTCACTAGCGCTCCACCCCCAAAACCCGTCCCAATCGTAAGATAGAGGAGGTTTTGCGTCCCCTGTCCCGCTCCCCATAAGTATTCGCCGACGGCAGCACCATTGACGTCCGTATCAAAGGCAACAGGTCGTTGCAAATCTCGTGCAATCCGTCCTGCCAAGTCTGTGTTCGACCAGCCTGTTTTCGGGGTACTGGTGATAAAGCCATAGGACTCTGAGTCCGGTCGCACATCAGCGGGACCGAATGTTGCGATTCCGATGGCGTCTGGCAAATGGGGTTGCGAACGAAAGAAATCCAACGTGCAGCCGAGTGTGTCCCGGGGAGTCGTAGTAGGGAATTGCTCCAAGGCATGAATGTTATCCGGCGGGTACCCGATGGCACAGACAAACTTCGTGCCTCCCGCTTCTATGCCTCCCAGGAGAGGGGTTGATGTGTGCGTCAAAACGGCAAAAAATCAGTGGGTTATGTATATGAGTACCCAATCGCGGTGAAATAGGTCATGTGATTAGCGGCATTGCACGTGTGGCCTGTGTCCGGAAGTACGAGACCTGCACGGCGAGAGACGCAGTATCAATCACTTGGTAACCTGTAACGATGACATGACGGCAACTATGCAAAAGGGACTCATATTTCGTGGGGCGATAAGGATCTCTGATGGAATTGTCTGTCCCCAATAGTAGGTAAGTGGCTATAGAGCTATCCTTCGGGGCCGAACCCGCCGGTAGGGTAGCCAAGAATGTCCTGCCTCCCGTGAATACTCCTATCCCGACCACAAACGAGATGATGAGCCAGAGGGCCCTGTGTGTGCCTAGGGATTTGCATCCGTGGGCGGGACAAATTTATGGCGAAGGACTAAAGGATTGCCGACGTCTCCATCTGGCAGTATCTCATTGTCAGCCATGCGGTAGATATAGCCGTTAGCAGCCGCTTTAGGCCAAAATGGAACTACGGCCGTGCGGGCGGGGAATGCTCCCACGTTGCTGACCACCGCGATGCCCGAGTGCAGTAACACATCTGGTAGACGCCATTCTATCGGCAGCCCAATGTAAACGATCATGCGAGTGGTGCTATCGATAGAATATATTCCTGAATTGTTTGGATACTCATGGATCTCGTCTCGCCTGGCTAGCAAGTCTGTCCCGGGCTTCCCAATGTCCCGGACCCGCTTGGTGAAAAATACTGGATCAACCTGGGCGGCATTACCACGGTTAAATACCGGCAAAGCATCGGACCATTCGACATATTTGTAGTACGGGCCATCTGCAAAGCACGCCATCGATCGCCCTCGCAAGCCCTTAAAGAGTACGTTAAGCCGCGGGAATTCAGGCTTCTCAATCTGCCATGTGTCCAGCATCTCCAAGTCGCGTGTTACAGCATGGACCTCGGGCTTGAAGTACGGTATATAACTTGACTGCATGAGAACGGAGTCCCCAATTGCGCAGGCTCCCTCTATGCCAATAGGGTGGCGAATTTCGGTCGCTGTGCAATCACCTGACTCGTCTATGACTGCAACCAACCCGTTACCACCCAAAAGCATAACTCTTCCGCCGCCTATAAACCGCGCCAAATTAACACGCTTGCCGGTGTGATCAGGCTGACAGGTGCCGATTAAGTACGTCTGAATGTGCTTCCCAGAAGCCGAAAAATGATGCACGCTCCTTGAGATTTCATCGGTGATCAGCAAATTTCCTTCTCGGCTCACATCCAGGAAGTCGACAGTTCCGACTACAACTTCGGAGTCCAAGCGAATCGTGTCCGGGGATGCGAATAGATCACCAAATGGCGCAATAGGTGACTCCACGATATTCCGCGTTGGCGAATCAGAAGTGGCGCAGCCGGCTGCCACCACCATTGCAACCGCCAGAATAGTCCCCGGCCTCAGGTCGAGATAAATCGGGGCACTCCACTTCATCGGAGCATCCCCCGGTCAGCTGGCGTTGGTTGCATCCACGAGAATGCGTGTCATGCGCGCAACGAATGCAGAGGGTTCTGAAAGGTTACCATCCATCAAGAGTGCTCCTTCGTACACTTGTTCAATAGCTTCCTCAACTAGGTTGGATTGTTTTTTCCCAGAGTTCAGTGCCAGAATATTTTTCATGAGTGGGTGCTCCACATTGACTTCCAGGACCTTTTTTGCTCCCTCATAGTCTGGATTCATGGATTTCATCATGCGCTCCATCTGCGGGTCCATTCCATCTTTGGATGTCACCAGTGTCGCAGCAGAATCCACTAGGCGTTTGGATGCAGCCACATCCTGTATCCGGTCGCCCAACTGAACGCGAAAGAGCTTGAGGAGGGTATCAGTATCATCATCGGGCAGTGAGACGTCTTCCAGATCATCACCAAGATCAAGGTCCGTCCCGGTGATACTCGTAAATGACTTTCCTTCAAAATCCCCCATGCTTGGCAGCGTTAGTGTATCAACGGGGTCTGGAAGGAGTAATACCTCAATACCCTTGCGAGCGAAGACCTCGAGATGAGGGCTGGTGCGAGCGGACTCGAGGGAATCAGACAAGAGGTAGTAGATATTTTCCTGATCCTCAGGCATGCGCTCAACGTAGTCCTTGAGTGCAGTTAAGCTCCTGCCGTCTGAGTGGGTCGAATAGTACCGCATGAGCTCCAGGAGCTCATCGCGTCGGTCGTAGTCGCTCCAAAATCCAGCTTTGAGAATTCCACCAAAGTTGCCAAAGAACTTATCATATAGCTCCTCCTCATCAGAGGTCCAGTCTTTTAGAAGGCCGAGAATCTTGTTGATGAGAGTAGAGCGGATTCGCTGGGCGGCACGACTGTTCTGGGTAACCTCCCTGGATACATTCAATGGAAGGTCATCCGTATCTACCACCCCTTTTACAAACTGTAGATAATCCGGCAACAACTCCTGCGCATCGTCTCGAACGAATACCCCTGAGCAGTAAAGATGAAGACCGCGTTGATTCTCTTGCTGGAAGATGGGTGCGGAGGGTTGTGAGGGGATGAAAAGGAGTGCACCAAACGAAACCAGTCCCTCAATCTGCAGGTGTAAATGCCCGATAGGCTCCGAGTAATCGGCCGTCAGGAACTTGTAAAACTCGTTACGCTCTTCATCCGTGATTTCGTCCTTGCGTTTTCTCCATAGCGCTTTGATTGTATTTGCCTGCTCAGAGCCCAGGATGATTGGGAAATCCACGAAATTTGAGTACTTCCGAATGATCGACCGTACGCGGAGCTCCGTCGCAAAATCTTTGGCGTCCTCCTTTAGGTGTAGTTTGACATTGGTCCCATGCTCACTACGGATGCCTGGACTTATTGAATACGTACCTGCACCATCACTGCTCCAGTTCAGCGATTCGGCTTCTTCACCGGCATGCAGCGTTTCGATCTCTATTTTATCGGCTACCATGAAGGCAGAATAGAAGCCCACGCCAAACTTTCCGATCATGTCGGCATCAACTTTTTTACCGGCTGCTTTCTGCTCCTCAATAAAGGCCAGCGTACCACTACTTGCAACGGTTCCAAGTCGGTTGATCAGATCATCGCGTGTCATGCCAATCCCGGTGTCCTCGATGGATAGGGTATTGGCCTCCTCGTCCACAGTGATAGTAATCCGTAGGTCTTTCTTGTCACCTTCGGAATGGTCAGTCAGCTGACGAATGCGGGCCTTGTTGAGTGCATCCGATGCATTGGAGATTAGTTCTCGCAAGAAAATCTCCTGGTTGGTGTAAAGCGAATTAACGATGAGATGCAGCAACTGCTGCATCTCAGCCTTGTACTCGAATTGTTGAGATTGTGTGGTTTCCGCCATTAGGGTATTATCGGTTACTCTCCGGTCAATGACGACTGGTCAGGGAAAAGTTGGTTCAATCGACTCTCGTAAACCCTGTAGGTAAATTGACTGCCGCCGGATGTGATAGCTATCGCAGACTCGGCGGGCGTTGCCTGGACAGACGAAGTCGTGTTTGTACTGGTTGAAAAATCAATACGATAGTTGGAGTCTGTCAGGATCTGCACCGGAATATCATCAAAGAATCCATCTGCGCTCAAAGGGGAGAACCGCCGAATCCAGTTGGTTACCTGCAGGCTGTCTCCTGGTTGGCCGTTGACCATCCACACTCCATTATTGAGGGATACTTCGTAACTGTCGTCTGGACGAGTCACCCGAGCGGACATGACAGTACCAGTCCCAAGATCAAGAATTCGGCGGTCCCGCCATCGATCAAGGTCCTGGCTTACAGTTATTCGTCCGTTTGTTGAATAGACATTGGGGTCATCTCCGATTTGGACGTAAATGGACATATAGTCCCGCCCCTGTCTGGAAATCACGAGGTCCTCAGCACCGTCTGGCCATGAAAGGCTCACAGTGGTGGCGGTTGAATCAATGCCGTAAATGCCGTAGCGATCGGGGTTGCTGGTCACACGGTTGTCGAGCGACAGATCTTCCAGCTCACTTAGTAGGCGTGCAACAGTCACCGAATCGGCTGGCATATCTACAGGTTCACGCGTGAACCATTGCAAGCCCTGTTTTTCCACGGTGAGTGCTATATCCGGTAGGGTGACGGATATATGAGTGACTTCACTGGTTGGGAGATCAAGTTCTGGTACATCAACGTTGCTCGGATTCCGATCAAATACACCGGAAATCCAGGCAATAATCAGGAGCACAACCAGTGTGCCACCGAGCACAAGAGTTTGCTTATGCTGCATGAGTCAGGTTACTTCAATACTACGATTTGTCTTGCACGTCGCTTGCGCCAGCGCGCAATTCCAAAAATGACCACAATCAACAACGGTCCAAGCATGTTGGCATATTTGATGAGTGGCCGCGAGTCTTCAGATATATCGCGCAGCGTGCGTGGTTCGATAGATTTTGAGCGAATGCTCAGGAGTGCATCATCCTGGGCGAGCCAGTCTACCAAGTTCAATCCAAACTGGGCATTACCTCCCTGTGGGGGTATGACCGATTCGTTCACAAAGTCGCCGTCTCCGACGACGACCAGGCGCGTTGGCATCCCGGTGCGTCCAGGTTCATAAGCACTTGGAAAACTGCCGATAAAGGCGGCCCCCAGCAGGTATGGTCCGCCAGCCAATGTTGCGGAGGTCTGTGTTGGCTGCAACATAAAGAATCCTTGCTGTAGGCCGCTCTGGGGGGACGAATAAATGAGGGGTTCGCGCGTCACGCCACTTGGCAGTACTGCGCTTGTGTCTACAGAACTGACGAAATAAAAAACGATATCCTGCAGACGATTGACCATCTGGTTTTCTGTGTTGAAACGAGATGCAACCGGGAAGAGCGGATACTGGATTTGCTGCGAAATATTGAAAAAGCCCTGGCGCCGCTGCACATTGACGACGGAGCTTTGCTCATCCATAATGAGGTTGGGCATAAGCACAATCCCGTAATTGGCGAGTAGCGGTTCGAGGCCAGTAAACAGTTCGACCGCCTGCCCGGACTGTAAGTTGGCGGCCACGCGATTGAGCAGAAATCCAACGCGCCCGCCTTCCATGATGTAACTGTCGAGTGCCCTCAGGTCAGGTTCGGGGATCGTATCGGTTGGCGCAACGATAACCAGCACATCGGGCCTGTCTTCGCCTTGTAGGTCCAATCCTGTTACCGCTTGCACATTGTAATTGGTCGCGAGGTTCTGTTGCAGTAGTGGCATATTCTGCATCAGATCGGGCTCTCCGTGGTCCGTCCAGAATCCAGCTGTCGGCTTTTCTGCCCGCGTCAGTCGCCGAATCGCACTAGTCAGATCGTACTCGAGTCTTGAAAGATCCTGAATTACTGGAATTGACTCACGGTTGTTTTCGTACTCAATTGCTACACCCATATAGGCGTTTTTTAGCTGTACGTTATCACTTTCAATGACCTGAATCTGTACAGGTGGAATACCCAGGCGGGTTGCTTCTGCACGAATATCTTCATCCTCTCCCGGATCAATGAATTCGTATGCCACATTCTGTCCGCCGTATGCACGGTAATCATTCAGCTTATCTCTCAGAAATCGCCGATTGGATGCGAATTGAGCGGGCAGGTCAGCGCTGAAATAGGCTTTGATCGTGACCGGATCTTCCAGATTTTCAACAATTTCTTTGGATGCACGCGAGAGCGAGTAAACGCGGTCGTCTGTTAGATCCAGGCGTCCGAAGAAGTTCAGGCCGATCAGGTTTACCACTACCAGGATCGCAGCGGCAAGAATCAGTGTAGTTTGTGAAGAAAAATCTCGTTTCATGACTCAGCAGTCTCAATCTATTCGGGCCGCTTGGCCAAGGTGTATGTTGTCAGCAGGAAAGCAAATCCTGTCAGTGACAGGTAGTACAGAACATCCCGTGTATCAATGACACCTCGCATAAGGTTCTGGAAGTGATAATCTGCTCCCAGGTATTGCATTATTACTCCTAGTTGACCGGGCACAAAATCTGTGATTTTGTCGAGCAGAAACAGGACAAAGATGATCGCAAACCCCAGGATGAATGCAACGATCTGATTGCGGGTCAAACTGCTGGCCCAAATACCGATGGCACCGTAGGTAGTCCCCAACAGAAAGAGCCCTAGATACCCCCCGACTGTTCCACCTAAGTCCAGATCGCCAAGAACGGCCAGTGTGAGTGCGTATACGACGGTCAGTGCGATAGCCAATAACAAAAGGAGTGCCACGGAGAGAAGTTTACCTAGAATGACCTGCCAGTCACGTATGGGTAGCGTCAGTAGCAATTCCAATGTTCCGGCACGGCGCTCTTCTGCAAATGTCGACATGGTCAGGGCCGGCATGAAGAAGAGGAATATGAAGGGTGCAATCGAAAAAACAGAGTGAAGTGAGGCCACATTCTGCAAAAACAAGGCGTTGCCGAAAAACCATCCAGTGATGGCCAGGAATACGCACAACACAACGTAAGCTGCGGGTCCGTCAAAATAGGCCCTTAATTCACGCTTCGTGAGAGTCCAGGTTTGGTTCATTATTGATAGTTAAACGTCGTACTAGGAAGTAGATATCTTCGGTGCTCACCCGCCGGTCAGCTGGCGGAAAACATCTTCCAGGTTCTCATGTCTCCGGGAGAGGCCGGTGAGCGTCCATCCATTGCTGACAGCCAACCGGTATAGATCGGCTCGAATATCACTCGAGGAATTCAGATTGAAGTATGCCTCTCCATTGACATCTGTGCCGTGTTCGACAACTTCGGCCATATCCCAGGTGCCGAGTACGCCTGCAACATCCTCCTCATTATCGATCAGTGTGATTGAGACATGCTCGCCAGCCGAGAGATTTGCTTGGAGTTCTTCGGGGGTCCCGTCGGCCACCAGGACACCATTGTCGATGATGATAACACGGTCACAGGATGCCTGTACTTCGGGTAGGATGTGTGTCGAAAGGACGACCGTCCGCTCCTTCCCGATGGTTCGAATGAGTTCGCGAATTTCTACAATCTGGTTGGGGTCGAGGCCACTGGTTGGCTCATCCAGAATCAGTATCGGCGGGTTATGAATCATAGCCTGAGCGAGGCCAACCCGTTGCCGAAAGCCTTTGGATAAAGCATCTACGCGCTTTGAGAGAACTTCCTGCAGACCACATGCGTGTGTCATTTCTGCGATACGGTCAGCACGATCATCTTTCTGAACGCCGCGCATTGCAGCCACGAATTCCAGATAATCGTAGGTAACCATATCCGAGTAGAGGGGTGTGCTCTCGGGCAGATACCCAATTTGGTGACGCACTTCAAGTGTGTTTTCGCGGATATCCATGCCATCAACAAAGATGGTTCCCTCATTGGGAGGCAGGTAACCGGTCATTACTTTCATGGTTGTGGTTTTTCCAGCGCCATTCGGACCCAGAAAACCAACCACTTCTCCTTGGTTCACTTGAAAGGATATTGAGCGCACGGCCTGAACGGGGCCATACGATTTGCTGAGATTTCTAACCTCGATCATGTGACAAGTTGGATCAAACGCCGTTTTTACGCATCTAGGCAAATGCTGTGCCAAGATGGCATGCGCACATAAAAACGTTTGAAAGATCGAGTTTAGTTTGCGACTGGAATGCTAGGGTCGGCTCGGGCACACAAATATACGCACAATTAGCTCTTAGCCACGAACCTTGCCGTCATTTTATCTGCTATTTTGGCAGGTAAGTGTGACAAATCAGGCGAAGTTTTCAAGTATCAAAGCAGCAGTTTCGTTGTTTGAATTTACTCATAGTCTTGGGGCAAGCGGAATCTGGAAGGGTGGCACGTGCAATATGTCATAAACTGCCGCTTTTAAACATACAAACGGCTATGAGCCCATGTTGCATTCTAGTTTTGGCATCTGTAAGTTATCCTGCGTTGGTAGATTGGGTTGGGGAGTTGTTTGCTTCTTTCGGGAACGCCAGCCTTGTCTTGGACTATTAATCTATTTTTTGACCCATGAAACATCCTTCGTTCCTGGCCTTGATCGGCCTAACTATTGCTTTTGCCGGCTCCCCTGCGGATGCCCTTTCCCAGTCTCTCTTGAGTCGTCCTGTAGCGGTTCTTAGTCTCGACATTGACAAAATGCCTCCGTGTGATTCGGTGGAGGCTCAGGCACCACGCGTTGCTTGTTACGATGACGTCAAACACAAAACTGTTCCAGTTGACAAAAGGGAACGCTCATTTCGATTGCGGGTCTCAGAGACCGGGGACGCGGAACTGTTGTTTGAGGAACTCGCAAAGAATTCGCCAGAGGAATATAGATGTGAGCTGCCGAGAAGCCCATCCCCCGAGGAACGGGCTGAATTGAAAAAATGCATGGACAAGTTTCCTGATTGTGATAAGAAAAGGTGGGAGGACGGTGAGGACGGGGGCTTGATCTTTATTTGCAAATGTAGGTGCTTGTTTAGCAGTTGCTGACGCTTTCTTTGCGGAACCTTCCAGTAGGGGGGCTACTTTTCAACCATTATTGGTCGGAAAGTAGCCCATTCTTTTTTCTGCTGGGTTTGAGGCCGTGTTTGCTTACCAATAGACCGTAAGCGGCAGCGGCCTCTGCATTGGGTGCTCTTTCTCTAGTACCTTATGCGGCTTCGGCCCGCGAGGTACAGTGCATATAATTGTAAATCCACTGGTGCTCTCGGGAGACGGCGATGAGAGAAAGGCTGTGCAGGAGGCCGCAGCGGACTATTTTGCGGCAGATAATACCGGGGACGCCCTTTTTGGAGGGCCCGTGCCGGATCGTGGTGTGGATCCGGCACTGTATGCGGCAGACGGGAATCTCAGCGCATACATGAGGAATCTGGACAATACATGCCGGGCGGGGAATTTCTCGGATTGCGGAACCAACGCGTACGAGAAGAGCCTAGTGCTTTCGGGAGCCGTCTGGTCATTGCGCGGCAGGGCGCCCCTGGATGCACCGCGGGCCACGAAGTTGTTCTATCGCGCACTGGCCATGAAACCGCAGCCGCCGAATTTTGCAACCGTCGCCAGAAATATGCACAAAGCAGCTGCCACCTTGAGTGAGCAAATTGCGATATACGACGTGTTCTCGGATCGCCTTGAGCTTGGCCCTATGTGGCCGACCGAACTGGTCGCCACATGCAGCACATCGGGCAACATTGTGCTCACCTGGACGGACACGGCCTCGAACGAAGCCGGCTATGAGGTCGTGCGGCAAACCGATGACGGAGCGCGGAAGGTTGTGGCGCGCATCGGTCCAAACGTCGAAACGTATTCCGACACCGGTGCGTCGTGCGGAGGCAGTTCACAGACGACGTATTCCTATCACGTGATCGTATTCAGCACGTCCGGTTCGGCGAACACCGATACGCTGCGGACGGTGTCCGTGCCAGCCACATATCCCGCAAACCAGAGCAAGAGTCAACTCCGAGCGTCAAGTCCGGTTGTACCGGAAGCCCTCCAGACCGATTAACCGGTAACATTTGCAACGGAGCTGCGCGGCGTGTATCCGAACCCGTTCAATCCTGTAACCACCGTATCGTATGCGCTGAAGGAAGAGGATCAGGTGAGCTTGGTCGTCTACAACGTGCTGGGCCAAAGAGTAGCGGTGCTGGTGGATGGCGTACAGGCGGCAGGAGAACACACCATTGCGCTCGATGGGAACCGGCTGCCCAGCGGGCCGTATTTTTTTGCGTATGGAAACGTCTGCCTATCGGCAGACCCGCATGATCATGCTGGCCAAGTAGCCACAGGACCCCCAATTGCCCCCTTTATTCATGCAATTACAGCGATCCCTCCTGTTGATACCGGGATTGATTGCACTGCTGCTGGTGCACGCACCGGCGGAAGCGCAGTCCTTCGGACCGGCGACATGGATCCGGCAGGCCTGGATCGCAGGGGACGACTTCATTCCCATGGATATCACCATTGGTCCGCACGAGGAAGTCTTTGTGACGGGCCTGGTGAGCGTGGGAAAAGATGCCTGGTTTGAGGCTTCGGCGGATTCAGCGGATATCCGCATGCTGGACACGCCAGTCGGCGGTGCCGGGTTTCTGGTTCGATACGATGGCGAGACCGGCAAACTGGGATTCGTGCAGCCAGGAAGCGTGCTCCCCGTTGAGCCCTCGTCTATTGCCAGTGATTACAGCACCGGCTACTCCGTCGCCGTGGTCGATGGTCGTCTGTTCCATGGCGAAGGTCTCGGACCAAATGAGGGTTACAGGACGGGCTCGGCCATGGTTACCGTGCGTGATCTGGAGGGCTCGGTACAGTACCGGATCGGACCACGCGAGCGTAGGCCGCTAGCGTGGACCATTTACATACAGGGGATCCGCTCCGACGCGCAGGGCAATCTCTATCTGGCCGGCACGTACAGAGACACGCTTTACTTTTCGCCGGATGTGGTTCTGGCTCCGTCCAGAAGCTTCCACCACCATACATGGGATGTATTCGTGGCCAGCTACGCGCCGGACGGCATGGTGCGCTGGGCACGCCAGGTAGAAAGCGGCCCGGGCGACCTGTGGATTTCGAACGGGTGGTTCGGCAGGGCAGCCTTTGACGTGGATGCAGCAGGCAATATGGTGCTCGGGGCCGTCGCCGATGGCACGCCGCCTCCTGCATTCAGTACTGCGGAAGACGGCGTCGTGCTGGCGCATTACGGCAGCAGCGACGGCGCACTGCAACGCATTCAAACGCTGAACGATCTGGGAATCTCCTACACCCCTTCATTCAGTACGCTGCGCAATAACATGGGCCCGATTTACCGCGGCTTTGCGTACACTTACGTGGCGATTCCGAAAAGCATTCGTCTTGACAGGGGCGGGAATATGTACGCGCTGTGGCGCAAGAGGACGGCTAATGCCGCATTATTCAATTCGCTGACGGTTGGCGATACGACGCTGCACCGCCGGCAGGAGGTGTATATATATGTCCTGACGAAGTTTGATGCACAGGGGACGTTTTTGTGGGCCCGGAGGCTGGACAGCGATTATGTGGTGTCCCCGGGCGGCTTGGAGGTCGCAGAGAATGGCCACGTATATGTGTGGGGATTTTTCCAGGGGCGTTACGTCGAGATTGAGGGAGTGCGGTTGACGCAGGAAGAAGCCGAGGGTTATGACAGCTTCGTGGCGCTCTACGACGAAAGCGGCCATCTCGTGCGGGCGCTCCATCTGGAGACCACCGGTGACATGGGGGATTTTATTGAAGGGGTGGCGATAGGGGCTTCGGGAGACGTATATGTGAGTGGTAGTTTCACGGCCGATCGGGTGATTTTGGGTGCGGATACGCTGTACGCCCGGGGCGAAGGCAACCTGTTCATCGTCAAATACGGCGCCACATCCCTGTCGTCGGAGGCCTCAGTTGAGATCCCCTCCGGGGAGATCAAGGTGTCGAATTATCCCAATCCGTTCCGCCACAGGGCGACCATCGCGTACCGCGTGCCCGCGCCGGGCCATGTCCGTCTGACGGTGTACGACGTGCTTGGACGCGAGCTGGCCGTGCTCGTGGACGAACGGCAAAGCGCCGGATCGCACTCCGCAAAGCTGGACGCGTCCAGTTGGCCGAGCGGCGTATACCTGTACCGCCTCGAGGTCGGCAATCAGGTTGCCACAGGCCGGCTGGTGCGTCACAAATAAGTCGCGGCCCCCAGCTGCTGCCCAGCGAAATCTACCACTCCGAACGCTTCTAAAACAGTTTCCGGAACACCTCCCCTCCGGTTTATGCGCGTGGCTTTTGACATGCACGAAGATGCCGTGCGGATCCTCGCGCTGCGTCAGGTCAGCTACAATGTACAATCGCAACTACATGTTGCGGAGCCGCTGCCATGTCCAATGAGGTCGTCATGCACGAGTATGCGCACCTAGTTGTAAATCCACTGGTGCCCCCGGGACGTAGTCGAGGAACGGTTGATGAGCGAAAGGCTGTGCAGGAGGCCGCAGCGGACTATTTTGCGGCAGATGCGACTAGGGACGCCCTGTGGGGAGGGCCCGTGCCGACTCGTGATGTGGATCCGGCACTGTATGAGGCAACCGGGGATCTCAGCGCATACATGAGGAACCTAAACAATAAGTGCCTGAAGGATTACGAGCTGTGCGGAGGCGACAACGAGTACGAGAAGAGCCTGGTGCTTTCGGGAGCCGTCTGGTTATTGCGCGGCATAGTTTCCTCGACCACGCAGTACTTTTATCGCGCACTGGCCATGGAACCGGGGCCGTCGAATTTTGAAGCCGTCTACGATAATATGTACGCAACTGCTGGCGAGGGCGAGAAAGGTGCGATACATGGAGAATTCTGGGATCGGCTTGTAATTGGCCCTCTGCGGCCGACCGAACTGGGAGCCAGGTGCAGCACATCGGGCAACATAGTTCTCACCTGGACGGACGAGGCCTCGAACGAAGCCGGCTATGAGGTCGAGCGGCAAACCGATGACGGAGCGCGGCAGCTGGTGGTGCGCCTCGGTCCAAACGTCGCAACGTATACCGACACCGGTGCGTCGTGCGGAGGCAGTTCACAGACGACGTATTCCTATCACGTGACCGTATTCAGCACGTCCGGTTCGGCGAACACCGATACGCTGCGGACGGTGTCCGCGCCAGCCACATATCCCGCAAGACAGAGCCAGGGTAAACTTCGAGCGTCAAGTCCGGTTGTACCGGAAGCGCTCCAGACCGATGAACCGGAAACGATTGCAACGGAGTTGCGCGGCGTGTATCCGAACCCGTTCAATCCTGTTACCACCGTATCGTA
Source organism: Rhodothermales bacterium (assembly GCA_965219915.1). GTDB lineage: Bacteria > Bacteroidota > Rhodothermia > Rhodothermales > Bin80 > Bin80. Next base: position 643,366 of record OZ244794.1, read on the forward strand.
TGCGCTGAAGGAAGAGGATCAGGTGAACCTGGTCGTCTACAACGTGCTGGGCCAAAGAGTAGCGGTGCTGGTGGATGGCGTACAGGCAGCGGGAGAATACACCATTGCGCTCGATGGGAACCGGCTGCCCAGCGGGCCGTATTTTTTGCGTATGGAAACGTCGGCCTATCGGCAAACCCGCATGATGATGCTGGCCAAGTAGCCACCGGACCACCCTTTGCCCCGTGTAATCATGCAATCACAGCGATCCAGCCTGCTGATACCGGGATTGTTTGCACTGCTGCTGGTGCACTCACCGGCGGACGCGCAGTCCTTCGGACCGGCGACGTGGATCCGGCAGGCCTGGATCGCAGGGGACGACTTCATTTCCATGGATATCACCATTGGCCCGCACGAAGAAGTCTTTGTGACCGGCGTGCTGAACGAGGGAATCGATGCCTGGTTTGAGGCATCGGAGGATTCAGCAGATATCCGCATGCTGGACACGCCACACGGCGGTACCGGGTTTCTGGTTCGATACGATGGCGAGACCGGCAACTTGGGGTTCGTGCAGCCAGGAAGCGTGCTCCCTGTTGATCCCCCGATTGCCGCCAGCACGTACAGCACCGGCCACTCAGTTGCCGTGTTCGATGGTCGTCTGTTCCACGGCGAAGGTCTTGGACCAAATCAGCGATACAGGACGGGCTCGGCCATGGTTACCGTGCGTGATCTGGAGGGCTCGATGCAGTATCGGATCGGACCAAGCGAGCGTAAGCCGCTATGGTGGAGCATTTTCATACAGGGGATCCGCTTTGACGCGCAGGGCAATCTCTACCTTGCCGGCACGTACAACGACACGCTTTACTTTTCGCCGGACGCGGTTCTGGCTCCGTCCAGAAGCTTCCACCATGCTACAGGGGATGTCTTCGTGGCCAGCTACGCGCCGGACGGCATGGTGCGCTGGGCACACCAGGTAGAAGGCGGCACGGGCGAGCTGTGGATTTCGAACGGGTTGTATGGTAGGGCGGCCTTTGACGTGGATGCAGCAGGCAATGTGGTGCTTGGAGCCGTCGCCCATGCCGTGCCGCCTCCTTCATTCAGTGCTGCTGAAGACGGCGTCGTGCTGGCGCATTACAGTAGCAGCGACGGCACGCTGCAACGCATCCAAACGCTGAACGACCTGGGAATCTCCTACAAGCCTTCATTCAGTACGCTGCGGAATCATATGGGGTCGGCTTACCGCCACGCTGCAAACGGCTACGTAGCGACTCCGACAAGCATTCGTCTTGACAGGAGCGGGAATATGTATGTTTTGTGGCGCAAAACGACGGCTAATGCCGCCTTATTCAATTCGCTGACGGTCGGCGATACGACGCTGCACCGCCGGGAGGAGGCCCATATATATGCGCTGACGAAGTTTGATGCGCAAGGGACATTATTGTGGACCCGGAGGCTGGACAACCATTACGTATTGTCTCCGGCCGGCATGGAGGTTGCAGAGAATGGCCACGTATATGTGTGGGGAAGTTTCTGGGGGCGTTATGTCGAGTTCGAGGGAGTCCGGTTGACGCAGGAAGAAGCCGAGGGCTTTGACGGCTTCGTGGCGCACTACGACGAAAGCGGCCATCTCGTGCGGGCGCTCCATCTTGAGTCCACCGGAGACTGGGGCAATTTTGTTGAAGCGCTGGCGATAGGGGCTTCTGGAGACGTATATGTAAGCGGCAGCTTCTGGGCCGATCGGGCGATTCTGGGTGCGGATACGCTGTACGCCCGGGGCGAAGGCAACCTGTTCATCGCCAAATACGGCGCCACGTCCCTGTCGTCGGAGGCCTCGGTTGAGATCCCCTCCGGGGAGATCAAGGTGTCGAATTATCCCAATCCGTTCCGCCACAGGGCGACCATCGCGTACCGCGTGCCCGCGCCGGGCCATGTCCGTCTGACGGTGTACGACGTGCTTGGACGCGAGCTGGCCGTGCTCGTGGACGAACGGCAAAGCGCCGGATCGCACTCCGCAAAGCTGGACGCGTCCAGTTGGCCGAGCGGCGTATACCTGTACCGCCTCGAGGTCGGCAATCAGGTTGCCACAGGCCGGCTGGTGCGTCACAAATAAGTCGCGGCCCCCAGCTGCTGCCCAGCGAAATCTACCACTCCGAACGCTTCTAAAACAGTTTCCGGAACACCTCCCCTCCGGTTTATGCGCGTGGCTTTTGACATGCACGAAGAAGCCGGGCGGGCCCTCGCGCTGCGTCAGGTCAGCGACAACGTACAATCACAACTATATGTTGCTGAGCACGCCGGGCAATGCCGCCGGCAGCGGTACGCAAACCTTCACCGTACGTGCTACCTGCGGTAACTGTAACGTAGAGTCGGGATAGGCCCTCTTGGAACAGCCTGTCTCGCACTCCCAATTCGCTTATCAAGGCATAGCTCCGTATCGTAGTTGATATTGGCTCCGGGAGCAATTCCAATCCCTCCAACTTGGGCCGCAAGCGCGTCGGAGATATAGTCTCTGTTGAGGTTCATATTGGCAATCACGCTGTATTCCCTGGGACGGGTCAGGACTTGTTGCAGGAAAGGATCCGCGATCACATCCTTGATGATTATCTAGTGTCTGTTCTGGTTAAGTACATGCCAAGGGCCGCCGTCCCGAGGTTTTGCACCGAACTGCTCTGCAGCAACTTTATATTCCCAATCACGATATGCACCCTCGGTATATTTCATGATATTGCCCTTATGCACCAGCGTTACACTGGGCTTGCGCTCAGCAATCGCGTACTGAATCGCTGCGCGAACGATACGTTCAGTACCTTCTTCCACAACAGGTTTAATCCCGATTCCGCTGCTTTCTGGGAAATGGATTTTGGAGAAACGCTGGGGGAAGGCCTCGCTGAATAGGTGCTGGAATCGTTGTGTGTCTTCAGTTCCGCGCTCAAACTCAATGCCTGCATATATATCTTCTGCGTTCTCGCGGAAAATGATCATGCCTACGTACTCAGGGTTCCGCACTGGGGAGGGAACACCGGAGAAGCAGCGTGTAGGCCGGACGCAGGCGTAAAAGTCAAGCTCTTGCCGCAGAGCGACTCTAATGTTTGAGTGATCGAGTTTAGTTTGCGGCTGGAAGGCTCGGGCTGGCTTAGGCGCACAAACAAAAACACGCACAATGAGCTCTTTTCCACGACACTAGCCGTTATTTTGTCTGTTGTTTTGGCAGGTTGGGTGTGACAAATTAGGCGAATTATTAAAGTGTCGAAGCGGCAATTTTGTTTTTTGCATTTATATGTCGTGGAGCAATCGAGGCCTGGCAGCAAGCGTGCCCTCCCAATCTGCTAAAAACTGCCGATTCTGAGTATATAAACGGCTACGTACTCTTGCTGCTTGCAAGTTGTAGTATCAGTATGTTACCTTGGCGTTACCACGTAGGGTTAGGAAGCTGCCCGCTTCTTTAGGGAGCATCAGCCTTGTCCTGAACCCTCTGACTATTTTTGATCCGTGAGACACTCGTCGTTCCAGGCCTTGATCGGCCCTACCCTTCGCGACCACTACTTTGTCGCGCGCGCACTGGCGGAGGATCTGGACGACGACCCGGCGCTGCACCACGAACTTGCCCTGTGGACGGACAAGTGGGTTTATCGCGCGAGGCTTGAAGGGCTAGCCGAATGCGGAGAGTCTCCAGAGGACGCCGTAGCGCGCTTGCGCGAGCGCTACGGCGTGGTCATCAATCTTGCTGTGCTGGATTCGCTTGACCTGTCGCCTCCGTATCACGCTGCGCTGACCGTGCTCAAGGACATACGCTTCGTTCTCCCTTCCCCGTTGCCGATCCCATCTAGTAACATGGCAAGGCCCCCCTCTGGCAAGACCGGTCAGCTTCTATGAACCGCGAGGTCTTCATTGACCAAATCCGCGACGAAGATCGTCCGTGGGACATGATCATCATTGGAGGCGGCGCCTCCGGTCTCGGAGCTGCCGTCGACGCTGCATCTCGCGGTTACCGCACGGTTCTTCTTGAGCAGGGCGATTTCGCGGAAGGTACGTGTAGCCGTAGCACTAAACTTATACACGGCGGCGTTCGATACCTAAGACAAGGCAACGTGGCGCTGGTCCGAGAAGCACTGCGTGAGCGCAGCCGGCTCTGCGAAAACGCGCCGCATCTCGTTCACAACCTGAAATTCATGCTTTCTGCTTACTCCAGGTGGGAACGCCCGGTTTACGGCCTGGGGCTAAAGACGTACGACCTCCTGGCGGGCCGACACTCGCTGGGCCGGTCGCACCTGCTCTCGCGAACCCGTACGCTTGAAGAGCTCCCGGGTGTCAGGACCTCGGGCCTCCGCGGCAGCGTGGTCTATCACGATGGTCAATTCGATGACGCGCGCCTAGCCCTGGCTCTGGCCCGCACCGCGGCTCGCCACGGTGCCGTAGTGGTCAACCACGCCCGCGTTGTGGACCTCGTCTAAGCGCACGGACGGGTGACTGGAATCGTTGCATGCGACCTGGAATCCGGTGAGGAATTGCACGTGCACGGAAATGCCGTAGTAAACGCCGGTGGAGTCTTTGTGGACGCGATAAGGAGGCGGGACGAACCGGAAAGCCCTGATCTCGTGCGAACAAGCCAGGGTATCCACTTGGTTGTGGATTGATCTTTTTTCCCGTCGCGACACGCCCTGCTGATCCCGAGGACAAGTGACGGCCGCGTACTTCTGGGCACCACCGACACCCCTGTAAGTGGCCCTGTACTCGACCCGATTCCACGCGCGGACGAGATCGAATACCTGATAGACCACGCGGCCCGTTACTTCGAGCGCCGGATCGAAGCGTCCGATATCGTGAGCGTGTATACCGGTCTACGTCCCCTGGTGAAGCGTAAAGAAGCCCAGGAGACGGCTTGCATTTCGCGTGATCATGTCGTTCAAACTTCGAGATCAGGCTTGATCACGGTTACGGGAGGAAAATGGACAACCTATCGAAAGATGGCCGAGGACACCATTGATGCGGCAGTTCATGTGGGCGGGCTTGCTGCCCGCCCGTGCATAACCGCTAGTCTTCGGCTGCACGGATGGCAGGAGTCCGGGGATGGAGAGGCGACCTTGCAAGCTTACGGATCGGACCAGGCGGATGTGGAGGCCGTTGTTAGAGAAGTAGAGAACGGACACGAGCGGCTGCATCCCGACTTGCCCTACCGCCGCGGCGAAGTTCACTGGGCGGCGCGGCATGAGATGGCGCGTACTGTCAGTGACGTGCTCGTGCGCCGCACGCCTGCCTTGATCCTGAATCGTCATGCGGCCCTTACATCCGCGCGGGCAGTGGCCAGGATCCTGCAGTTGGAACTGGGACGTAATGCAGCTTGGGCGGATGCCCAGGTGAAAGCGCTGCGCCGGCAGGTAGAGGCTTGCTTGCCTGCACCGTACGGTACGCCGCCGGCCGCCGCCAACTGATTGGCAGAAGTCGCCAAAACACGCGGAGCTGCCGGCCACAGCAGGTCGGATGTTTCTGGAGAAGGACATATTCCCGCGTCGCGTGCCACTGCATCCGTCCTTGCAGGATGTGGCGATATCTGAAATGTTATGCAGCGTGCGGTGCTCGCACTTAGTGCCACATGCCTGTCGTCTTTGTGGAGTTTACTGCGAGCACTGACGATCACGCTCAGCCGCTCCTATTCTTCGGAGATGGCGCACGCACTTTCGCTTGTGCCGCTGATCGCAGGGGTCGGCTGCACTGGCTGGCGAATTCTCTGTCCGTCTGCGATACCGCACATCCTCCCGGTCAATCGGAGGCCAGGATGGTCAGCCAATCAGCCTTCATGCACTGGGGTACTCTCTGGTGATCAAGGTAGAAACCATTCGTGCATTCAGTCACGTACGACCAATCGGCAAACAATGAGCTAAGCCACGCTGTAGAGCCACGAATGGCCCACTGGACTAATCGCCTCGGGTGCAGTTTTGTGCAGCTGATTCACAATGCACTTCCAACCGGCATCTTGCACTGCACAGTGGCGATAGCCCACGACGCCGGCGCTACCGCCCAGCACCCTCGAGTGAAGCACTCCTATCCTGAAAAATGCCGCAGGATCCTTTGGGCATGGCACCGCGTTGTTCCGGATTTAGCGCTGTGTTTTCCATGACTATTCCCGCCATATTGGTTTTCGCATTCCAGGTCGCAGCAGGACAGACCTTCGACATTCAGGGACACCGAGGTGCCCGGGGCCTTTTACCAGAAAATTCCACTGCCGGCTTTCTGCACGCGATGGACCTGGGCGTCTCCACGCTTGAGATAGATGTAGTTGTCGCCGGTGACTCTACGGTTGTTGTTTCACACGAGCCGTGGATGCTGGAGACGATCTGCAGCGACACAGATGGCCGTGCCATAACCGACGGCGAGGACCACAACATCTTCCGAATGTCCTATGAAGCTGTGGCCCAGTACGACTGTGGCACGCGCGGGCACCCCGGCTTTCCGCGGCAGGAAAAGCAGGCTGCTGTAAAGCCACGACTATCGGACGTGATCAACGCCGTTGAGTCTCACGCGGCGGAGCGCGGGATGGACCCGCTTCGCTACAACATTGAAATCAAATCACGCGAGGAGTGGGACGGCATCTATTCGCCACCTCCGCCGGTTTTCGCGCAGCTTGTGCATGAGGTAGTAGTCCGCACAGGTATCATGGACCGAACTACAATCCAGTCGTTTGACCTGCGTTCGCTCCAGGCCGCGCACAGAATCGGCGCGTCCTGGCAGCTTGCAGTGCTTGTGCATTCAGACACGGATCTGCCGGCGCTGCTCGACCGACTGGGGTTCACTCCCCAGGTTTTTTCGCCCAATTTCCGGATAGTTGATGAATCACTGGTGCAAGCCGCGCACGACCTCGGAATGCGTATCATACCCTGGACCGTAAATGAGGTCCCGGACATGAAGCGAATCATGGCGATGGGCGTGGACGGTCTCATCACAGACTATCCGGATCTTGCGCTGACTCTATCCGACATGTAATCCGGATAGCCGCTCGATCTAGCATCGGGGCCGTTTGCGGCTATACTGGCGGCCTGTGCAGCCCGCGATACGCGCAGCACCAAGCCCGTTATTCCTGCCCCTCGACCTCAATTGCCGGGCCGAGGAGTGCTTGCAGCTGCGTGTTCTCTTCAGGCCCAAGCGTCGGCCATACAAGTTCGAGACGCTGGCGGAGGTACAGCTGTCCGCGTATTGGTGCGGAAAATTTCCAGTAGTCCGGCGCAAGTGAATGAGCTACGGTCATATACAACTGTTCAGCGACAAAACTTCTTGTTGCTGAACACAGTGGTCGTGCCACGACAACAGCATGGTTCGCTACGTTCCGCCTATTATCGCAGGTTCTCAACCAGTGCCTGACCGAATTGGCTGCAACTTAGCAAGGTTGCCCCTTCCATCAGACGGTGAAAATCATAAGTAACGCGTTTCTGGCCAATCGTCTTTTCGACCGCATTAATGATAGAATCTGCGGCCTCTTTCCATCCCATGTGCCGTAGCATCATCTCTCCCGAAAGCAGTACGGAACTCGGGTTAACTTTGTCCAAACCTGCGTACTTGGGGGCGGTACCATGAGTCGCTTCAAACAGGGCGAGCCCCGTGTCGTAATTGATATTGGCTCCGGGAGCAATTCCAATCCCTCCAACTTGGGCCGCAAGCGCGTCGGAGATGTAGTCTCCGTTGAGGTTCATGGTGGCAATAACGCTGTATTCTCTGGGGCGGGTCAGGACCTGTTGAAGGAAGGCATCCGCGATCACATCCTTGATGATTATCTCGTGTCCGTTCTGGTTAAGTACATGCCAGGGGCCGCCATCCCAAGGTTTTGCACCGAATTGCTCTGCAGCAACTTTATATCCCCAGTCACGAAATGCACCCTCGGTATATTTCATGATATTGCCCTTATGCACCAGCGTTACACTGGGCTTGCGCTCGGCAATCGCATACTGGATCGCAGCGCGAACGATACGTTCAGTACCTTCTTCCGAAACAGGTTTAATCCCGATCCCGCTGCTTTCTGGGAAACGGATCTTGGAAAAACGCTGGGGGAAGGCCTCGCTGAATAGTTTCTGGAATCGCTGTGTGTCGTCGGTTCCACGCTCAAACTCAATACCTGCATAAATATCTTCTGCGTTCTCGCGGAAAATGATCATGTCTACGTACTCGGGGTTCCGCACTGGGGAAGGAACGCCGGAAAAGTAGCGTGTAGGCCGAACGCAGGCGTAAAGATCAAGTTCTTGACGCAGGGAGACATTCAGACTGCGAATCCCCCCACCGACTGGCGTCGTTAACGGTCCCTTGATAGCAACCCGGTAGTCTCGAACGGCCTGCAGCGTATCCTCCGGGAGCCACTCGCTGAACTTTATATGAGCTTTGTCTCCGGCATAGATTTCATACCAGTGGATTTTACGCTGGTCGCCGTACGCATATGAGACAGCATGGTCAAGTACGTGGCGGGCGGCAGACCAGATATCCGGACCGATCCCGTCCCCTTCGATAAATGGGATGATGGGGTCATGGGGTACCTGCAGTGTACCACCAGAAAATTGAATAGGATTTCCTGATTTGGGCATAGAAAGGTGTGTGTAGGGCATCAGTTGAATTAATTGTAGGCGGTGCGAAAGTTATATAATTTAGACCTCATCGGACCTTATCAGAGCTTTCCGAAGAGAGAACGAAAACGCAACTCCCAGACCTTGAAAGCAGCTTCACGAACGATATCCTGGCTCATCTTGCTCTGGCCTTCTGTGCGCTCGGTAAAGACAATAGGAATTTCGGAAAGGCGGAAGCCTTTCTTCCACGCACGGTATTTCATTTCTACCTGAAAGGAATACCCGTTGCTTTGGACTGCCGCTAGGTTCACAGACTCCAGAACACGACGATGATAGGCCACAAAGCCAGCTGTAACATCACGGACCGGAAGACGTGTTACGATTCGTGTGTACCACCCGGCGCCATAACTGAGTATAAGTCGACTGAGCGGCCAATCTACAACACGAACACCGTGAACATACCTGGATCCAATGGCAAGATCACATTGATCAGTCTTGATAGTATTGATCAGTCGTGGCAGGTCATCCGGGTTATGCGAGAGATCAGCATCCATTTCACAGATAATCTGGTACTCGTGTTTGAGTGCATGCGCAAAACCGGTCAAGTAGGCAGTCCCTAGGCCTAGTTTTCCTGAACGTTCCAACAACTCAATTCGTCCTGGGTATTCCAGTTGTGTCTGGCGAACAACATTTGCAGTACCATCGGGCGACCCATCATCCACGACCAGCGCGTTCAAGTTGGAAGGTTGTTCCATCACGCGTTTCAGTGCCAGTCCGACATTTTTGGCTTCGTTGTACGTCGGGATAATGACGAGAACCTCACACATGAATCTCAGGACAGAACCTGCGGCTGCGGAGAATTGGGGATCACAAGCGTCTTAGAAGGGTTCACACGGGCTGTACTTGTGATTCGAGCGCATGACATTCCAAACATCCCGGTGACATGTCTTTGAAGGCTAAAGAAGTGGCAACCCAAAACGGCCAGCCGGAAGCATCTTACGACACGATTGAGGCTAAGCTCACCTTCAGGCATTACCCAGGAGACCGATTTTCCCATGAGAGTTTGGGGCTGAGTGTGGAAGAGGTTGGTGATATTTACCGAAATATGCTGTTGCAACGGCGTTTCGAGGAGCGTTCTGCTCAGATGTATGGCAGACAAAAGATTGGTGGTTTTCTACACTTGTATATAGGTCAAGAGGCCATTTCAACCGGGACCGCCTATGCGATCAAGCCCGGATTAGATTCAGCGATCACGGCGTATCGTGACCACGGTCTCGCGCTGGCACTCGGGATGACCTCCAACGAATGCATGGCCGAACTGTTTGGGCGGGTTGACGGCTGCTCCAACGGCAAAGGGGGGTCAATGCATTTTTTCAGTAAGGAAAAGGGCATGTTCGGAGGGCACGGCATCGTTGGTGCGCATATTCCTGTGGCTGCGGGCATTGCTTTTGCGCATATGTACAAGAATGATGGGGGCGTATGTATATGTTATTTGGGCGATGGTGCGGTGTGGCAGGGTGCTTTTCATGAGACACTGAATCTGGCATCGCTGTATAATCTGCCGGTTGTTTATGTGATTGAGAACAATCAATATGCAATGGGCACAGCGGTCGATCGGGCCACTGCCGAGACAGACCTGTTCAAGCAGTGTGTTTCTTATGCTATGCCGGGCTCATTGGTAGACGGGATGGATGTATTCAGCGTCTGTCAGGCCATGCGTGATCATGTGGACATGGCACGTGAGGGCCGGCCATCGATTGTGGAAATCCGGACTTACCGTTACAGGGGGCATTCCATGAGTGATCCCGGAAAGTACCGGACAAAGGAAGAGTTGGAAGCCAAGAAGAACGAAGACCCAATCCTTCGTTTAAAAAGTTACCTCATACAGGAAAACCTCATTAGCAATGAAGAGCTTGATGTTCTGGACATGGAGGTGAAGGCCGAAGTGGCTGCATCCGTTACCTTTGCGGATGAAAGCCCGTTCCCGCCACTGGAGGCTATATATGAAGATGTCTACACACAAGAAGACTTTCCTTTTCTGACTTGATTGAAGCTATGGCAGAATTGCAACTTCGGGAGGCCGTCCGTGCTGCGATGATTGAAGAGATGGATCGCGACGAGAATATATTCCTCATGGGTGAGGAAGTGGCCGAGTATAATGGTGCCTACAAGGTCAGTGAAGGTATGCGTGATCGATTTGGCGATCAACGTGTGATTGACACGCCGATCAGTGAGAATGGCTTTGCAGGTTTGGGGCTTGGCGCGGCGATGAATGGGCTTCGGCCGATCATTGAATTCATGACCTGGAACTTCGCCTTCGTAGCTTTTGATCAGATCATTAACAATGCGGCGAAGATCCGCTACATGTCAGGTGGACAGTTTTCGTTTCCTATAGTGTTCCGCGGACCGAATGGCGCTGCGGGGCAGTTGGCGGCGACACATAACACCTCGGTTGAAGCGATCTACAGCTGCTTCCCTGGACTGAAGGTGATATCGGTGTCGAACCCCGACGATGCCAAGGGGCTGCTCAAATCAGCAATCCGGGACGATGATCCGGTAGTTTTTCTGGAGAGTGAGTTCATGTACGGTATGCGTGGGCAAGTGTCAGAAGCGGAGGACTATACCATTCCGATCGGTAAGGCACGGATCGCGCGTGAAGGTGACGCGGTAACCATTATAGGCCATAACAAGAGCTATTGGCGTGCGCTAGAGGCAGCCGAAATGCTTGAAGCAGACGGGTATGCCGCGGAAGTTATTGATCCGCGTACGATTCGCCCATTTGACTGGGATACTGTGATTTCGTCCGTAAAGAAGACGAACCGGTGCGTAGTGGTGGATGAGAGCAATCCATTTGCAAGCGTCTCTTCGGAGGTCGCCTTCCAGATTCAGGCACGGGCTTTTGATTACCTTGATGCACCGGTTCACCGAATCACTTCCAAAGATACGCCGGCTCCGTATGCCAAAAATCTGATGGAGTACTATCTGCCGAGTTCGGAGGATGTATACCGAGCCTGCCGTGCAGTGATGTATCTTGATTGACCGTATTCTAAGGGGTACTGACCATGCCAATTGCAATAGAAATGCCGAAGATGACGGACACCATGGAAGAGGGTGTCCTGGTGGAGTGGTCTGTTGAAGAAGGAGATAAAATTGCTGCTGGTGATGTGATTGCACAGGTGGAGACGGACAAGGCAACGATGGATGTTGAGGCTTATGATGATGGCATCCTACTAAAGAAAGTTGCTCAGGCTGGTGATGCCCTGCCGATTGGAGGGCTCATTGCTGTTCTGGGTGAGGCAGGCGAGGATGTATCGGCAATACTGGCGTCGCATACGGCTGAAGATAACGAACCTCCTGCGCCTGCTGAAACTCCAACAGAAACGCCAACCCCTGCTCCGGCAAACGTTGATGCTTCCGAGGTGACGGTCTCTGGGCGAGTCAAGGCTTCCCCACTCGCTAAGCGGATGGCGGCTGACCATGGGCTTCAGTTGACTCATCTGACTGGATCCGGTCCGGGAGGGCGCATTACCAAGCGGGATGTTGAAGCGCAGATGTCAAGGCCTCGGATTCCTGCACCCATAGGTGCTGATCGTGGCCTTGAAACGGTTCGGATCTCTCAGATGCGTAAGGCGATCGCGCGCCGTTTGGCTGAGAGCAAGTACACCTCTCCACATTTCTATCTGAATGTTGACGTAGATGTGACTGCACTTATTGCTCATCGATCTGCAGTGAATGATTTCCTGGAGAAATCTGGTCGCCCCAAGGTTTCCTTTAACGACTTTGTGACAAAGGCAAGCGCCATTGCCCTGGTTCAGCATCCAGATGTGAATGTAACCTATGCGGCTGATGAGGGAGTGATTCGCAGGTACAGTTACGTAGATGTGGGGGTGGCCGTAGCCATAGAAGATGGATTGGTCACGCCCGTTGTGCGGGATGCTCATCACAAGAGCGTGGCAGCTATAGCTGAGGAAACTCAGGAACTGGCAGCACGTGCACGAGACCGAAAATTGACCCCGGAAGAAATGGAAGGGTCAACGTTTACCACCAGTAATCTGGGCATGTTTGGCATCGAATCATTTACGGCAATCATCAATCCTCCGAATGCCTGTATTCTGGCCATTGGTACGATTCGGGATGTACCCGTCGTGCAGAACGGTGTAGTTGTCCCGGGTAAGCGTATGAAACTCACACTATCGTGTGACCATCGAGCGGTGGACGGAGCAGTGGGAGCACGGTTTTTCGCTACACTCAAAGAGTTGCTGGAAAACCCAATCAGCCTTTTCTTACAAGAGGCTTTGGCGACCTGATTTTATAGTCCGGGATTGAAGATTGGGCGTGGTGACCATCACAAAAAGGGGGCAGCGTCTTCAGGCGGTTGCGGGAATGATCTATTCCGTTTGATTTTTTCGAACTAAGCGCTGCGCTGTTGTTATTGTAATCCAATCAGATCCTTATGCGGCTTGCACATGTAAGCGATCTTCACTTTGGCCGGATTGCTTCCCGTCATATACAGGAAGACCTGATTGACGATATCTGTGTGCACGGATGTGATGCGATTCTGATCACAGGTGATCTGACCCAGCGGGCAAGAAGGGGCGAGTTCAAAGCTGCACGGGAGTTCCTGGAGGCACTCCCCCAGCCATACATCGTGGTTCCCGGGAATCATGATGTGCACGCGTGGTGGCATCGCCCGGACTTGCGCATGCTGGACCCATTTCGTCGATACAAGCGCCAGCTTACCAGGCAGCTGGAGCAGGCCATTACCGCTCCGGGTCTGGCTGTGCTGGGACTGAACACCGCATACGGATTTACGGTCCAGGGGGGGCGTTGCACAGCCCAGCAAGCCGAGAGAGTGCAGAGTTTTTTTTCAGAGCAGCCGCCTGGCACATTCAAGGTATTGGCGGTTCACCATCCACTTACAGCGCTCAAAGTATCCGAACAACTGGATCCGGCTCGTGACGGGGAGAAACTACTTGCAGCGGCTGCAGAAGCTGGCGTAACGGTTATATGTGCGGGTCACTGGCATCGTGCGCATGTGGAAGTATGTATCGAGGGAGAAAGCGAGATGGTCGTTTCCATTGCGGGTACAGCAACCTCAGATCGGTGGCGTGCACCACAAACAGAGGTGAACTCCTGGAACCTCATTGAGGCCGGCGATCGTAACTTAGAAGTTCAGATCCGCACGTATGACAGACACATACGCACTTATTCGGTGTACGGGCAAACAGCGCATTCTTTTGCCGGACAATAAATCTTGATGATTGATACGAGTGAGTTCATTCCGTTGGGGGTTTTCAAGAAACCCATCTCCCGCATGTGGGAGATTTCAGGAGAAAAATTGATTGCGATTGAGGATAGGCTACCCCTATCCGAGGACGAAGCTTTGGTGTACACCAGAGATGGGCGTTACACTTCCCGAGGTTGGACGGACTGGACGCGTGGCTTCCAGATAGGCTCAATGCTTCTGCAGGCTGAGGCGGAAGACTCGAATTGGTTCTTTCAATGCGGGCGCGAAAATACAATAGAGCGCATACAACATCATCTGACGCACTTTGGTGTTCATGATCATGGATTTACCGTTACGAGTACCTATGGAGCGCTACTGCGACTCATGGATGAGCACTTTGTTGAGTACAAAGAATGGGAGCGCAACTGCTATGTGCAGGCCCTGTTAACAAGTGGGAGTGTTCAAGCGCACCGCTGGACTGAACTCGGAGGTGGGTACGGTTTTATTCACTCCTTTAATGGACCGCATTCTCTTTTTGTGGATACAATTCGCTCACTTCGGGCGCTTGCTATTGCATACTTGCTGGGAGGCGTACTACGGAGCGAGCAGGATCAGGAGTATAGCTTGCTGGAGCGGTTGGTTACCCACGCACGTACGACCTGTAGGTATAATGTATTTCGTGGTGAGGGTAAAAAAGTAGATGGGTACGATGTCCGAGGCCGGGTTGCTCATGAAGCAATCTTCAATGTACGCTCAGGCTCGTATCGAAGTCCGAGTACGCAGCAGGGGTACTCACCATTCAGCACATGGACGCGAGGCTTGGCGTGGATAATATTGGGATGTGCTGAAATTCTTGAGTTTCTCGAGATGCTGCCTAAACTTGTAATACGTCCGTACAAAGAGGCCATATCAGAAATCAGACTTACGTTGTTGGATGCAGCTGATTACTACATAGAGACTACACCAACATGCGGAGTGCCCTACTGGGATACCGGCGCACCGGGCTTGAAAGATCTAGTCAATTGGTCTGAGCGCGACGCGGATCCGTTCAATGACAAGGAGCCCGTAGACAGTTCTGCCGCAGCTATTGCAGCTCAGGGGTTAATGCGTCTCGGGAAAATTATGGGCAGGCACGGAAAGAAGTATACCATAGCCGGACGCAAAATTGCCTTGACGCTTTTGGATGAACCATATCTGAGTCTGGATCCAGCACACGAGGGCCTGCTTCTACATAGCGTATACCACTGGCCACGCCGTTGGGATTATGTTCCGGAAGGAGCAAAGGTCCCCTATGGAGAAAGTGTAATGTGGGGGGACTATCACTTGCGGGAATTGGCCCTCTACTTACAGAGATTGTCGCCCAAGAGATCGTATTACAGCTTTGCAAATTTTTTCTGGAACGCTCCCGTGACCGAGCGATGAGGGGTGTCAAGCAGGGAATATGACAGGGTATGGACCGTGTTGATGGCTGCCTTGGTACGTTCGGGACTTTGGAGGGGAGCAAGATGTCACTCCAGTACATGAGGTGGGCGACGGTTGGATCCCTCCGAACCGGTGAGCGCATCGCCTAGGTCGTTTCGCATACTGTCCACATATCCGAGCAGTCGGTCGACGACTTCCGGGTGCGTGTCTGCAAGATTGAGAGTTTCTCCGATATCGGACTCCAGATCAAACAGAGATAGCCCAATGGAGTCCCGTCGATAAGCGCCCTGGAATGTCGGTGTGGAAAGTACTGCACCATGAATGCTACGGTAGTGGTGTGGTACATGTAATTTCCATTGACCGGAGCGGACAGCATGGAGCTGGTATCCCTGGTAGAAGAAAAATGCATCGTGCGGAGAAGGATCTCCATTGATGACACCTGTCAGGGACTTTCCATCAAATGGGAACGGTCCGGGTACAGCCCCGGCAATCTCAGCCACGGTTGGCATAATGTCCATAGCAGAAGCCATAGCATCCGTAACTCCCGGCGCAATTGTACCGGGCCAAGACAAAAGCAAAGGCACGCGATGGCCTCCCTCGAAGGTAGTTCCCTTCCCTTCGCGCAACGGGCCCGTACGTCCACTGTGATCCCCCTTCACTAACCACGGGCCATTGTCCGAGGAAAAGATGATGAGCGTATTCTCTGTTAGGTCCATGCGTTCAAGTGTATCCATGATTCGGCCTACCGACCAGTCGATTTCCATGATCACATCTCCGTATAATCCGGCGCTGGATTGTCCGGCAAATGCTTCAGAAACAAAGAGCGGGACATGTGGAAATGTGTGGGGAAGGTAAAGAAAGAAGGGAGTATCACGGTTGGATTCAATGAAATCGACTGCCCGCTCGGTGTAGCGCCGCGTCAACTGGGATTGGTCCGGTTCCAGTTCAATGGTGGTGAAGCCTTCAACAAGTGGTACTGGCGGATGCTGCCTTGCAGGTGGGTTCGGGTTCTTTGTGGCATCCGGTGTCATGTCATTGGAGTACGGGATACCGAAGTACGCGTCGAACCCGTGATTTATTGGGAGGTGTAGCGAATCGTGTCCCAGATGCCATTTTCCTAAGCAGGCGGTGGAGTACCCTAACTCCTTGAGCATTTCTGCCATTGTGCGTTCACTCGGATGAAGTCCGCGGCGGGATTGGGGCATGAGTACGCCCGGGATGCCCACACGCTGCGGATACATGCCGGTCATGAAGGCTGCGCGGGAGGGTGAACAGGAAGCCGCAGCCGTGTAGAAATCTGTAAAGCGGAGACCGCGGGCAGCCAATGAGTCAAGGTGCGGCGTTGACAGGTTGGTGGATCCATAACTGCCCAGATCAACCCATCCCTGATCATCGGTCACAATCAGAATTACATTGGGTCTTTGTGTTTTCGACTGACATCCGGTAGACAGCAGTGCAGAGACAATCAGTATTCCCCGCACTATCAAAAGACGATTCATGGAAACCCACGGCGTGTTTGAAGGAAATCTACGACTGCAGTTAATGAACAATACCGACTCGGGAGATCCGATTCAGTTCAAGTTGCAATTTGAACCCATGGGGCCAATCAATCAGTCGATGTCGAGTACATCACACAGCAATATCAACGGCTTATAGTACTACCTAGGCAGTTGTCCCATCTATTCGATGGGTTGACACACGTACGCCGCGCTTTTGTGGAAGAGTACAAATATCTGGCCTTTCCAAGTAACGTAATCCAATATTCCGTAGAGATCCCCGGAGATGACCTAAGAAGCAACTGAATCATTTGAGGGGACAACGGTTAGCCAGTGGTGCATCTTTGCCATGGGCGGGCATGAATATGACGGGCTCCAGCAGGTCGAACTGGCTGGCGATACAGTAATGCACGCAGTGGAAAAGGTAAAGCGTCGGGGTGGCGGGATTTGAACCCACGACCTCTTCGTCCCGAACGAAGCGCGCTACCGGGCTGCGCCACACCCCGAGTAGGGACCGCTAACGCGTTTCGGGGCTATGGGATCCGAACCCGAATCGTTACCTTTGGGGATGGAGCAGCTGAATTTTCCGTCATACAATTTTGAAGTACGAAACGCGGACGGCAAAGTAGTAATTCTGGATCGCGTCCGCCAGCGTTTTGTACCATTAACTCCAGAAGAATGGGTACGTCAGCACTTGATCCAGTATCTCATTGAAGACTTGGATGTACCTAAGGGGTTTATTGCCTTGGAGGCCTCCATCCCGGCGCACGATCGTTATTACCGGGCAGACGTTGTCGTTTACGACCGAAGTATGCAGCCGGTGCTGATCGCCGAGTGCAAAAAACCATCCGTTAAGATCAAACAGGATGTATTCGACCAGATTGGCCATTACAATACGGTGTGTAAGGCACCTTATCTGTTAGTTACAAATGGTCTACAGCACTACTGCTGTAGGGTAGATCACAAGAATCGTGAGTCCCGGTTCATGAATGAACTTCCATCCTATCAGAAAATGATATCATCCTCAATCAATGCTGCGTAACACATATACGAACGAGGTTTCGGTTGTCCGGGCGGCTCTTGACGCAGCGGCCGAGCTTTGCAAGAATGTCCAAGACCGGGTGGCTGTTGCTAAGGGTGATCGTAGTCCGGTCACGGTGGCAGACTACGGAAGCCAGGCACTCGTGTGTCGTGCTGTTCGAGAAGCTTTTCCAGACGATCCGATTATTGCTGAGGAAGACAGTACGCTGTTAAGGATGCCTGAACAGTCGGAGCTTCGGGAGATGCTGATAAAACATCTCGCGAATGTTCATCCAGACTCCAGTTTGACGGATGCGATGAGATGGATTGATTACGGTAGCGCAGAGGGTTTCAGCGATCGATTCTGGACACTTGACCCGATTGACGGCACCAAAGGTTTTTTGCGGAAGGGGCATTTTGCCGTGGCCTTGGCCCTCATTGTGGACGGTGAGGTAGCCGTGGGGGGACTCTCCTGCCCGAAACTGGACGGCGGAACACTTGTAGCGGTACGCGGACACGGAGCAGCACAAGGAAACGGCTCAATCAACGTGAGCACCATTGATAGTCTAAGCGACGCAAGGTTTTGTGAGAGCATGGAGTCCGGGCATAGTGCACATGGGGATGCGCAGCGGGTTGCCGACCATTTAGGAATTACTACAGAGAGCAGACGGTTGGACAGTCAGGCGAAGTATGCGGTCGTCGCGCGTGGAGAAGCGGAAATTTACATGCGCCTGCCGACCCGAAAGGGGTATGTTGAGCGCATTTGGGATCACGCGGCGGGATCGCTGATCCTGAGTGAAGCAGGCGGGAGCGTTACCGATTGCAGAGGCAGACAATTGGACTTTACCTGCGGCAAGGGGCTGGCGCGCAATCGTGGCATTATTGCAACCAATGGCCATCTACACGACCAGGTGATCAATGCACTCAAAGCACTGGAAATAGGACAGGAGCTGCCCGAGGAATAGCGGTGTTCTCATGAAAACACGAGCAGCAGTGTTGCACAGCGTAGGAGCACCGCTGGTTATTGAGGAGTTGGAACTTCAGCCGCCAAGGGTCAATGAGGTACTTGTTCGGGTGCATGCGGCCGGTGTTTGTCGCAGTGACCTCCAGGTAATGACCGGTACTACGCCACACGTTCTACCGGCAGTGCTCGGCCATGAGGGCGCAGGGGTCGTTGTAAAATGTGGCAGTGAATCAGCAAATCTGCGGCCGGGTGATCATGTGATATTCAATTGGGCGCCGGCATGTGGGCAGTGCTTTTACTGTGATATTCGCCGGCCGGCCCTCTGCAGTATCACCAAGGATGCCATTTGGGCAGGTGTAATGCAGGATGGGACTCCACGCATGTTTTTGGGGAAGAACCCGGTATATCAGTACTGTGCGCTCGGATGTTTCTCGGAGTATGTGGTAGTTGCTGAAGCTGCATGTGTGCCACTCCCCACGAACCTGAAGATTCCCATGCCTGTTGCTGCACTGATAGGTTGCTGCGTAACGACTGGTGTAGGAGTAGTGCTGAACACTGCAAGGGTACCTGCGGGGAGTGATGTTGTGGTGTATGGGGCAGGCGGGGTTGGTCTTTCGGCGGTTCTTGGGGCACGGTTGGTTGGTGCTGGGCTCATTTTGGCTGTTGATCCTGTACGAGATCGCCGGATTAAGGCTGCTGAGTTTGGTGCCGACGCGACTCTTGCCGGGAACGACGGGGATGCCTTCATCGTCCGGGAGCGCACTGAGAGTCGAGGTGCTGATTATGTGATTGAGGCAACGGGAATTCCGAGCATTCAGGAAGCCTGTCTGGAGGCCGTGCGACCGGGAGGTACATTGGTTTTGGCTGGCTTGGCGCCGGTTGGAAGCAATACGAGTTTTCCTGCTGCCCGGATTACTCGCAGAGAGATAGCAATCACAGGATCATATTACGGTACTTCTGTACCCAAGGACGATTTTTTGCGATACGCTAGCTACTACTTAGAGGGGAAGCTTCCACTGGACAGCATGATAACCCGACAATACCCTCTTGAAG
The DNA here is from genome assembly GCA_965219915.1 of Rhodothermales bacterium. GTDB lineage: Bacteria > Bacteroidota > Rhodothermia > Rhodothermales > Bin80 > Bin80. Next base: position 663,067 of record OZ244794.1, read on the forward strand.
GGGTAATGCGGGCATATGAGGACCTTGAACACGGTCGTTTAATACGGGGTGTGCTGCTGATGGACGGATAGCATGTGTCGACCCACAGTTGGATCAAAACCGTTATAGTTCCGTGTAGGGAATTTCGAAACAGGCGGTGATTTGCCAGCCCACCTATCTAGGAAGAATTAATTGGCAAATTCTTTAAGTTGACTGAAGTGCATCAATAAGTTTGTCTTTCCGTTGAAAATTGTGGCAAGGTCGAATTCAGCGCAGCATGGAGGTCGTGAATGTGTCGGCTGCTCTGATTGTGTTGTGGAAGATCGTTTGCGACTAGGCGAACTAAAAGTTCGAAGCATGATGGGGTCCCGAATGTGTGATCAGATACCACTATACTGATCCAATTGCTTTTTTTTCCCCAGAACACTTGCACATGTAGCTGGCATGCGATTGACTGTTTAACGATACCAAGGGACTTTTCTTAATGAAAAGGGTTTTTGAATGAGGGTTATAAATTTTCTCGAATCGGTTGGTGATAACAAATGACATTACGGTTGTTGATGTTGAAAACTTTGCTTTTTGTAGTCGCATGTCCGGTTTTTCTGCAGGCTCAGGATATAGATACATTGAGCACTGTGGCTATGGACGAAGTCGTTGTTACGGCAGATCGATCCGAGTCCATGCGTTCGCAGTCCACCGGGGCAGTAAGTGTACTAAGAAGTACCACGATCAAGCAATTAGCCGGCGTTCGGGGTTTGGCTGGCGCTCTGCAGCAAATACCTGGATTCGCTATGCTCCATTTGGATGGCATTGGGTATGATGCACAGCCTATTATACGCGGATTTTATGGCGGTGGGGAAGCAGAATATGTTTTATTAATGGTGGATGGGCAACCTGTAAATGCACTGGAAACCGGGCTGGTTAATTGGGATCAGATCCCCCTGGTGGCTATTGAGTCCGTAGAAATCCTTCGTGGCGGGGCTTCATCGCTGTATGGTGATGCTGCGATTGGGGGTGTTATTAATATTGTGACAGATTCCGAAGCATCCTCACGTTCCGAATTTGCGGTAACCGGTGGCTCATTTGGTACGTTCAGGGGCAGCGGGTCCTTGCGGACATCGATTGGGGGCAGAGAGCTTTCTTCCTATGGTAATTATGAAACGTTACGCGGATACCGGGAGCACGCCAATCGTACCAAGTTTGGTGTGGGGGTTAGTTCGGACGTAATTCGCTCAAGCCGTTCCAAGATTACGCTTTCCGGGTCGATGCATGTGCGGAAATATGATATTCCGGGTCCACTAACAAGCGAGCAGATTGCCACCGACCGTGTGCAGCAATCTCCGTTTTTCCAGCTTGATGATGCTGACGAGCGCAACCAGCGATTAGCCCTGCAGGGCAGGATGTATTTTGGTGAGCAATCAGAAATGCGCGCTTCAATAGTTGGTAACAGGCGTAGCTTGAAGGGTATACGCACGCTACCGTTGAGTGCAGAATTCGCAGATGCGAAATGGCGGGATTTTGGGACCTCAAGAGTGTTTCTAAGTGCGCAATTGGTGACTCCATCCTTGTTTGCAAACGATCGTCTGACGCTCGGTGCAGATCTCCAGCGCGGGGGACTCGATGTAGAATGGCGTAACGTAGTTACGGGGCCTGCCGAAGTTTTTCAGGGTCACGATGGGACAATCGGAGAGTTGTCAAGCGCAGGTAATGGTACTCGTAGTGCACTGGCTATGTACATGCAATATGTCATAGAACCCATGCGTAGATTGCGTGCTTCGGCGGGCATTCGCTACGATCGAATCAGTGACACGTATTCGCCGGAACAAGGTACCGAGCGGGATGCGGTCCATACCGCGTTGAGTCCAAAGGTGGGTTTGAATATTCGTTACGTGGCAAGTACGCAGCATGTAGGTAATTGGTATGCCAATGTTACGCGCTCATTCAAAACTGCCACGTTGGATCAGCTCTTCGGCCAGAGGTTAATCCCTTTGCCTTTTCCGCCATACGCTGTATCTATATCAAACCATGAGCTAAAACCTCAGCGTGGCACCAGTTTCGAAACCGGATTCTACCACCGTTCAGTACTCCTACCTGAAAGTTTGAGTGGAGAACTGACATTGAGTTTGTACCAGATGGACATGAAGGATGAATTGGATTTTCAGTTCGAGACCTTTCAGTATGCAAATATTGCTAGTAGCAGGCACCGGGGACTGGAAGCTGGGTTGTCTCTGGAAACGGAAAACTTGGCGTCCTTGCGGTTCAATTACACGCTCCAGAACGTGACCTACCGTTCAGGAGACAACGAGGGAAATTTTGTCAAGGCCATCCCGAGAGATTTCATCTCGGCTGCGGTAAGTCTGCCTATCCGGGGCAGGATTCTGGCAATGGCAGCTTTGCGGAGCGCTCGACGCATCTGGCTGGATGACGCCAATACCATTGAATTAGACAATTTCTCCTCAGTAGATTTCAAGCTCACGTATGCAGTGGGTCGGCTTGCAATAGAGTTTGAAGCATTCAACCTCCTGGACAATCTTTTCAGCACGACAGGATTCCTGGATCCGGGCGGTTCAGGTACAGCCTTTGTATATCCCGCAGCTGGGCGTGCCATGCAAGTCGGAATCGGGGTTGCGTGGTAAGTGAGCATCATAATTAGACTAGCAGTTCAGTGAACAGAGTTGTTACGGTAATAGTGCTTGTTGGCGCGGTTTTCTTCGCGCTGTGTGCATATTGGCAATTCAATGATCCCGATGCACTTTGGTGGGTTGCTGCGTATGCATTAGCTGCACTGGCAGGCTTTGCGACGATATTAAACCGGTTGCCAAGGCGACTTGCGGCCTTACTCGCACTTGCAGCATTGGGGCTTTGTATGTACTACATCTGGTTGGTTGTGAGCCAAAATCTCCACTTCTTTGAGGACGAAGCTGGCCGCGAAATGATGGGTGCCCTGTTGATCTTCGTCTATATGATTATTCTGAATAGGCGTGCCCGTCAGAATCGGAGCTAGTTTGTGCTTGGTACTTCACGACGCCCCCCACTATAGTGTAGAGTACTCTTGTTGAGAGGATTTCTTCATCAGGTATGGTCAGAATATCCTTCGAGAGGACAGTAATATCAGCCAGTTTGCCAGGTGTAAGCGAGCCTTTGATGTCTTCCTCAAACGCTGCATAGGCATTATTGAGTGTGTAAGACTGTAGGGCCTGTTCCCTTGAGAGTCGCTCTTCGGGATAAAACATAGACCCGTCGCTCAGTACGCGTGTAACGGTTGAATGGTAGCTGGCAATGGGGTCTATATCTTCCACGGGTGCGTCGGTCCCATTCGTGACCACTGCACCGGTCTGCCATAACGTTTGCCAGCGATATGCGCCGCTTTGTGCCCGCTCTTCACCCAGGCGCCGAAAAACCCATGGGGCATCGCTTGTGGCATGGACGCCCTGCATAGAGGGGATAACCCCCAGGCTTCCAAACCGCGGGATGTCGTCTGGATGTATATGCTGTGCGTGTTCAATCCGCCAGCGAAGATCGTTGTCGGTGTTGCCGTAGAGCGATTCGTAAAGATCCAGAACAACCCGGTTGGCCCGGTCCCCAATTGCGTGTACATTTACTTGGAAGTCATGGGCCTTTGCAATTTCTGCTGTAGCCCGGACTTCGTCGGTTGCGGTGGTTTCGAGGCCCCTTGAGTTAGGCATATCTGCATATGGTTCAAGTAGCCAGGCACCGTGAGAGCCGAGTGCTCCATCAATGGAGCGCTTTACGCTGCGGACAGTCAGGTGATTGTTTCCGTAGCCGATCATTCGATAGGACGCCAACTTTTCCTCCAGCTCGGCGCTGTTTGAAAGAATCATCACATAAAGCCGTACGGGGAGGTTGCCTTCATCCGCGAGTTGCCTGAAAAGGTCTACGGTAGAGAACCCTACTCCGGCGTCGTGGAATGATGTTATTCCGTTGATGAGAGCCTCTTCGGCGGCCAATTGCGCCATTGTGCGCAATTCCTCTTCAAGTTCTTCGGGGGTCATTCCTTCCCGTGCCCTTGCCCGTGCGGCTCCCACGAGGCCTTCGGCAGTTTCCCGGAGAAGTCCAGTCAGGTCCCCGCGCAGATCTCTCACGAGCTCGCCGCCATCGGGGTTTGGGGTTTCCGGGCTAAGTCCAGCCGCGTCCAAGGCAGCTTTGTTGGCAAATCCTGCATGACCGCTGGCATGGCGCAGCAGTACGGGGTTATCGGGGGATACAGCACTCAGGGTATGGTGTGTGGGGACACCCTCTACGGATCCAGGAGGGATTGAGTCCCATTTTTCCTGATGCCATCCGCGGCCGGTGATCCACTCGCCCTGCTCAGCTTCAGCAGTGGCCGAGTCGACCATTGCCACAATTTCTTCCCAGCTTTTGGCCGTCGTAAGGTCCAGAATCATTTTGGCTTCGCCAACTCCAAGGAAATGGCCATGTCCCTCTATGAGCCCTGGGACAGCTAGGCTGCCGTTCAGATCGATGACATGTGTTTGCGATCCGATATGGTCCGCAATTTCTTCGGCGGTGCCCACGGCCACGATGGTATCCCCTTTTACAGCCAAGGCTTCTGCCTCCGGCAGGGAGGGGTCAACGGTGACAATTTTTCCATTTGTAAGCACGAGGTCGGCGGATTCTTCGCTGGAACAGCCGAAAAATAAAAGAGCAGGCAGAGTAAGAGCGATAAAGATAGGGGAGGAGAACTTCATGAGGTAAGCGGTTGGGGGTTAGAAGTACGAAGATAAACATTGGAGGTCGCACAAACAGCCATTGGTTGATCCTCGGGATTACATATTCAGCGGGGCTTGCTTACCGGAGTACCCAAGGTGCGGAAAGTGGTGCTACGCAGGACTGATCCAGTGCAGGAAGGGGAGAAAATCGAGAAAAATTGAACGGAGAACTCACAACTATTCCCTATAATTCCCTTGTTTTTTAGACGAGCTTGTGCACCATGAAAATTGAGTGATCTCCCACATGGGAACTCTAGCAGGGTACGATCTCGTATAAGTGGTCGCAGGGCCAAACTTGCAGGACGATGATCCAAGCGAAAAATAGAATCTTCAAATGTAGCCCTGTGTTAATCGCCCTCATGGTTCTTGTCCTGGCTGGCTGCGATGCGAGCGATCCTGCCGACGGAACCGATTCGGCCTCAATTCAGATCCACGATACGATCAGCGGTGCATCGTTGGGAACCATCACCGTGGTGGATACTGAAGCAGGCGCTGTGTTCACTCCCACGCTGACCGGCCTATCCTCCGGGCAGCATGGTTTTCATGTCCATGAGAATCCGGACTGTGGAATGAACGGACGGGACGCTGGTGGCCACTACGACCCTGGGAATACCGGAAGGCATGAAGGTCCGTATGGAAATGGCCATCTCGGCGACCTTCCCGTGCTGGTAGTCGCCAGCAGCGGTGCCGCGACCGGCGCACTCCTCGCGCCTCGAGTCCGTGTGGGTGATCTTGAGGGCCGCTCCGTGATCATTCATGGCGGCGGCGACAACTATTCCGATATGCCAGCTTCTCTGGGCGGTGGTGGTGCGCGCGTGGCGTGCGGGATTGTATCCATCCCTTGAGGAGAGGCACATCCAGACATTTACTGGAATCTGTAAGTGTCTGGTCGGGTACTATCGGAGGCGTCACCGAGGTGCACACCCGGACCAACCGTCCGGTATGGCCAATGACGAGTCGTACAGTAGCAGATGTCGTTCCATGAGTTCCGGGGACGGTATTCCGTGCAAAACCTATGCGCAAGTTCGACATTGTAGTGGATTTTTTTACTGAGATTCCCTATCCCCTATTTTCAGGGGTTTCGAAGGACAGCTGTTTTGGGTTGTATTTTTACGCTTCGGTGTTCTCTTTTTCAGGGCGTTTTGCCTTGATTCGCTGCGTATTCCGCCCGAGTTTGAGCCCCATTGCCTGAAAGATCTGACGCTGGAATGGTTTGAGATCTTGGTCTTGTTTGAGCAGGATACCGTAGGTTTTGTTCTGGGGAAGCACGGTCGTCACGCGCAGGTGCTCGTTGAGTTTGACCTTGAGGGTGGCCCAGCTCTTGTGGATTTGTTTCGCACCCAACTTGCTTCGAATCAAATGCACGACATGGAAGGCCAGGATGGACAGGAACAGATGGGCTTCAATCTGCTCATCTTTGCTGTGATAGATTGGGCGGAAGCCCAGGTCGGATTTCATCGTTCGGAAAGAATGTTCAATTTCTCCCAACTGCCAGTACGTTCGTGCAAGATCCTCACAGGACCACTTCGTATGACTGGTGCGCAGGACGTATCCGCCAAAGGCTTCGGTGCACGCATCATACGCCGACCGACGCGTCAGGAGAATCTTTTCGGCGTGCGCTTGCGGCCCCTTTTTGTTCACGACCTGGATCTGGTAGTGATGTCCGACTTGTTTGTATTTCTCCACGAGCCGTCCCACCTTCCGCTCAATCACCGCATACGTCTTCGGACGTCTGGGCAACGTGAGTCCCTCGTTCAAGTGTGCAATGGCCGCTTCAAATTTGGCGCGCTTCGTGGTTATGATCTGATCGCTGACCGCCTGCCGGGCTTCACTGTGTAGATACACCCGCCGCTCTCCATCATTTTCCCCAAGCTTCCAGGCGCGTACGTTCATCTCATGGGTGGTTTGAAAAACTTGATCCGGTTCCCGGTCCGGCACCGGGGGCGTCTTCGTGCGCTGTACACAGATCCAGTTCAATCCCGCTTCCTTCAAATACGCCAAATTCGCCTCCGTCGCAATGCCCGCATCCATAATGACCGTCGGCTGGTCTCCATTCAACTGTTCAATGGCCGTGCGCAAGGTCTTCGGCTCACTGGCATTGCCGGGGAGAATTTCTGCGGTGCGCGGGAACCCCGAAGCATCAAGGGTCATCGCCAGCGTGACCAGCGGACAATCGTTGCGCTTGTCCTTGCTGCGCCCATGGTGCAAGAACGCGCCCTTCTTGCGGCCCGTGTAGTAGGTGTTGGTCAGATCATAGAACACGATCATTTCCGTAAAGCCCAATAATGCCCTGGTATTGCCAAAGAGCTCGTCCATGATCGTCTTCCGGTGCGCGTAGAGCCCGGCGGCAATGCGGTAGAGCGTCCGGTCACAGGGACGCTTGGCGTGGAGCAATTCCAGGATCCCGGACCGTTCGCACATCCAGTCATAGGTTTGTCGTTCACTCCCGGGAGAAAGCATCCGTCCCACGACCAGGGCGATCGCCCAGTGGATCTGATCCCGGTTGAAGTTCAAGGTTTGCAGGATCTGGGGAAACTCCAACAGATCCAGCGCTTTGAGCGCCACGCGCTCGCCGCCAACGGTGTGCGTGTCCGTATGATGGATCTCGTTCGTGAGGATGGCATCCCGGTCATCGCGTGAATCATGGACATCATAGCCCTTGCGTTTGAGCTTCTCCATGATGTCCTGACTGGCCTGGCAAAGGACTTCATCTTCAAACGGCAAGCGCGCATGTCCGTGCAAGCCGTCGCGGACGAGTTGCATGAGCGTTGGCCATTGTTCTTTGGGGAGATTGAAGTCTTGGCCGAGGTTGAGGAGGGTTCGCTGCCGAGGGTTTCCGTGGACGCGATAGGATTCAATGATTGAATAGGTGTGTGTTTTTTCGCCGGATTTGAGGATACGGGGTTTGGCACGGATATACATGGTGGACTGCGGTAGTTAGGTGAGGTTAAACGGGGAGGTCCGCAACAAGATCCGCAATAATCCACTACATTAAGGGTTTTTGACAAAACAATTCAAAAAAGGGCACATTTTGCCCGAAATTGGCTGATTTTACCCCAAAATACCTGAGATCAGGTCAAAAAGTCAGACACGACGGAAGGGAAATGTCGAAGTCGCGTATGGGCAACCCCACGCTGCTGCCCACTTCAAAGATAGAGGCCTGCGTGCTGCCCCAAAAACCCCACCTCCAAGCCTGCCGCCTCTTATGCCGAACCCATCAAGGCTGTATGGCAATAAATCCTACTTGATCCAGAACTTGCTGGAGTATTCCGTTTTGACTGTCTCCTGCATTCAACCCTCAAAAATTTCCCCCTTCTCAAGAGAAATCAGATACTGACTCTTCTTTCGGTACTCCTCCTGAAGTTCGAGTTGTGCTTCACTACCTTCTTCGGCACTTGTTATCCCAGACATCAAGTCTTTCATCTCTCCTTTGATCAACTTTCTCTTGACTCGCCGCATGCTATCCTCTGCAATACGCTTTGGATTTTGATTCAGTTTGGGCACTTCAATCTTTTTTCTCTTCCCATTTCTTGGAAATCTCATGCTGACGTATCAGGAGGCCAGCGGCCAACTGCCGACCGAGTGCACTGAGTTGAAGCCGCCCAACATCAATCGAATTCAGTTTGTCGGACTCCCCAGTGCGCTCATGGTAAAGGGCAACCAGTGCCTCTACAAGTTCTCGGGAGGGGCCTGCCTGAAACTCCTCAAAGCTCATATTCCCCAAGATATATTCAATCATGGGAGCCCCAAATCTTGGACGGGAGTTTTTCCAAGCATCCATCATGAGCGTTGTCAAGATACTAGACGAGGCGGGTCGCCGCTGGCCGATCCCATTGGGCAAAAGCCCATCAGCAGGAGTCCTCGAGCCTGCACTGGGCAAGCGAATCGTTGTCTGCGCTACGTGCAATCAGAAGAGTCGAGTCCCCAAAGTGCTTGTGGATGTATCCGTCACCTGCAATCATTGTACCTACTCTTTCAAGGTGCCCTGCGACCAAGTTTCAGGGGTAAGGTCAATACGATAGACTGGTGGACAAACGACATTCTGAACGTACAGGGATCTATTCCAGCTTGCCAGCGGAACTTGCGGAGGTGGTTCTGTCTACTTTTCCACAACAAATCAAGACTTGAAGAGAGCAATGAGAATCCGTACTCTCATTAGTTTTCATGTTCAACTCTTTGGGTACTCACGTTAAGCCCTGTTCTGTGAAATTCACCTCAGCCTTACGACTAAGACATAGAATCATTCTTAGTGGGCTCGTCTGACTGCGGGAATTGACGGGTGGTCGTGCAATTGTATTGTCCGACACCGTATCGTGGATTTGCTGCTACTATATCATTCTGAAGATGCCCCAGGGCAATGTCTGTCTAGCCATCACACTAAAGCAGGATATAGCAAGCCCCGATTCATTCCTGACTTCGACAATTTGTAACTCTCTGAAAGTTAAAAGAGCCCCATTACCAGGGGCATAGGATTTTTTTTGGGGGTGTCCCGGACAATTTGAACACTACAAAGACGGTCTATCAGGCCGTTTTTTGCGGCCTTAATTCCAGACGTCAGCAACCACTTGAGGCGCGGGTTACTGGTCTTTTTCTACGGGTACGGTCTGGCGCTGAATCGTCAACCCCAGCGCTTTGTAAAGTCGAACTTTTGTACTGTTGGCCGCCGAGGGAATCGCGAAATGACGCTTGGTGGTGTTGTCCCGTACTACGGACACCTCTACTTCACGCAACTGAGCCAAAATCTGACCCTCACTGATGGGCGCTTCGGCGCCATGCCGCGTGTTGTAGAGTCGACGCAGAATGCGCAGCATCGCAAAGGCCGCAAAGCAAATGGCAATGTGCGCGCGGACCCGGCGCTCAGTCCAGTGAAACACCGGACGAATCGCCAGGGTGTGCTTCAATACCCGAAAGCCCTCCTCAATCTGCCATAAACCCCCGTACTGCGCATACACTTGCTGACCGGATGACGCCTTGAGACTCGTCCATACCCCATGCAGGCCCTCCAATTGACGATCCCTTTCAATGGCCGCCGCATTCAGCTTCACCGCACCCCGTTTAACTTTCAAGTAACGACCGTTCCGGCCAGATCCCTTGACCCCGGACGCCAAACGCTTACGGGCTTTCTTTATCGCTTGCTCCCGCTCGTGGGCGTCCTTGGCCGCACGCTTCGGACAATAGCGCAATATGAGCCGACGACCCCCAATGCTCACTTCGGTCACCTTGCGCCCATCCGCAGTTGCCTGCCACGTAAGCGTGCCGGTAACCTTGCGCAGTTGTTCCGCCTTCATCGAGCGCAACCGGGCCGCAACCACATAGTCATGACCCATACTGTGCAGTAACGCCACATTGTCCGCACTCAGCATCCCGGCATCCGCCACAAATACCACGCGGTCCAGCGCAAAACGCGCCTTCAACGACGCGATCGCTGGCCCCAGCGTCTTTACGTCCGCGGTATTGCCTTCAAACAGCTCATAGCCCACCGGCAATCCGTCTCGGGTCTGCATCAAAGCCAATACCACCTGCACACGGTTGTGCTTACCATCTTTACTGTATCCCTTCTTGCGGAGTTCGTCCGACTTGTCCGACGCAAACGACAGCGTGGTGACATCAAAAAACAGCACATCCAGCTTGCCCCCGAGCAAGTCGGTCACTTCCCGGGCCACAATAGACTGCAACCGCGCAATGCGCCGATCATCAACCGCATCCATCATGCGGTAAAACTTGTGTACCGGCACTTCCACGCCATCCTCCTTTGACAACTGCCGCGCATGAGCCAGCTTGCTGTCCCCTGGAGCCGCCAAACGCAACAACACCGCCTGCCTGAACAGACGCGCGGCCATCGCATGCCGTGTGGAAAACAACCGATCTAACCCCATACGCGCATACAAGGCCCCAAAAACCTCATGAAAGCCCACGCAGACCCGCTTGACCTCCTCGAGCTTGCGGATGTCCGCCAGCGGGATGGGCTGCTTGGACTGCTTACGGTGTCGGGCCTCCAGTACGGCATTGGCACTATGCTCCGATGGAAACAAGGTGGGCTGCACACTCTCTTCTATCCGCAGACGTTCCTGTTCCGCGATGTGCAGGAGGGCCTCCAATGCGGGGCCTTCGGGGGCCGTGCCCATATGGCGCACGATCTTCTGCCGCACTTTGCCGTCTTTCGTGCGGTCATTGCGCACGATCTGGACGGCGATGTTTTGGGTCGTCTTGCGTTTGAGTTTGCGTACGAACATGGTACCCGTAATATACGGCACGCCGCTCAATTATACAAGTCCCAAAATAAACTGAACACTACAAAACTGGATGCCGGAAATTAAGGCCAAAATGGCCCGAAACACCCCAAAAATGCCCCGAAATCACCCGAAAATGGCCAAAAATGCCCCTTCACGACCCCCGAGTCAGCTCGTACCTGTCGAAGTCAGGAATCGTTGTCTGCGCTACGTGCAATCAGAAGAGTCGAGTCCCCAAAGTGCTTGTGGATGTATCCGTCACCTGCAATCATTGTACCTACTCTTTCAAGGTGCCCTGCGACCAAGTTTCAGGGGTAAGGTCAATACGATAGACTGGTGGACAAACGACATTCTGAACGTACAGGGATCTATTCCAGCTTGCCAGCGGAACTTGCGGAGGTGGTTCTGTCTACTTTTCCACAACAAATCAAGACTTGAAGAGAGCAATGAGAATCCGTACTCTCATTAGTTTTCATGTTCAACTCTTTGGGTACTCACGTTAAGCCCTGTTCTGTGAAATTCACCTCAGCCTTACGACTAAGACATAGAATCATTCTTAGTGGGCTCGTCTGACTGCGGGAATTGACGGGTGGTCGTGCAATTGTATTGTCCGACACCGTATCGTGGATTTGCTGCTACTATATCATTCTGAAGATGCCCCAGGGCAATGTCTGTCTAGCCATCACACTAAAGCAGGATATAGCAAGCCCCGATTCATTGGATACGCTCAGTTTTATTCCTGCTAACGGCCGCATGTAACAGCCAACCGGGCTACAAAACGAGCCCTCCAGCCCTAGATCGTCCTTCGGGTGAATCTTTTATCGCGCTTAAACATTGTTGATTTGGTTCTTTGGTTCGTAAATTTCCACACATCTCACTATTATCCCCGATCAATGTATGCACGTCAATCTTCATTCATATTTGCGCTGGTCACTTGTTTCGTTGCAGTCACCATTCCCGCCGTGAACGTACAGGCCCAATCACCACTGGATATGGATATTCCTGTTGACAGTGCTGTGACGATTGGGCAACTCGACAACGGTATTACATACTATCTGCGTGAGAACCACGAGCCAGAGTCCCGTCTTGAACTTCGGTTAGTGGTCAACGCTGGAAGCGTACTGGAAGATGAGGATCAACTTGGGCTGGCCCACTTTGTAGAGCATATGCTCTTTAATGGCACCGAGCGCTTCCCCAAACAAACCCTTATGGCCTTTCTGCAGCGTATCGGCATGCAGATAGGTCCAGACGTCAATGCCTATACAAGTTTCGATGAAACCGTCTATCAGCTCCAAGTACCCACCGACAGCATGGAAGTGGTACGTAAGGCATTTCAGGTGTTGGAAGACTGGGCGGCCTACGCCACGTTGAGCGACGAGGAAATTGATAACGAGCGCGGGGTAGTAATTGAGGAGTGGCGAAGCGGTCGTGGTGCAGCTGGGCGCATGTTGGACGAGCAGCTACCTGTAATTCTAGGTGAGTCTCGCTATGCTGAACGATTGCCCATCGGTGACACTCTCGTAATTAAACAGAGCTCGTATGAGGCCGTGCGTCGCTATTACGAAACATGGTATCGGCCTGACTTGATGGCGGTTGTTGTCGTTGGGGCCTTGGATGTACCGACGATGAAGTCCTTGGTTGAAGAGCACTTTGCCACGATTGAACCACATGAGAATCCGAAGGAGCGTCCGACATTTGAGGTGCCCTACATGGAGACGCGGTACAAGGTGGTGAGTGATGTGGAATATGGGTTCTTTCCGACACTTTCGGTGGGCTATCGACAGCCGGTATTCCCCTTAAAAACCATTGCTGACTATCGCCAGCGTTTAGTCGGAGCACTGGCGATGGGAATGCTGAACCAGCGGTTTAGTGAGATTGCAGAGGACGGCACCCGTGCTCCTTTCCTCATTGCTGTAGCCAACGCAGGGGAGATCGTTCGAGGTGTACCCCAATTCAATTTAACTACGTATGCAAACGAAGACAGCCTGGTTGCTGCACTTCGCACCGTGATCCTGGAAGCAGAACGGGCCAAACAGCATCCCTTTACCCCAGGAGAGTTCTCACGATACAAAGAATTGAACCTACGCTTGCGTGAGGAAGACTACAATGAGCGCGAAAACACTCCATCCGCCCAACTTGTGTTTTCATATGTGAATCACTTTCTCGAAGACACCCCAATTCCAGGAGTTGTGAACGACTACCTACTTGCCCAGATGCTTTTTCCTACCATCACACTTGAAGAAGTAAGCACGTATCTGTCGGAAGCACTCAGTAGCGAGGATCGGGCTGTGACCGTGAATATTCCAGAAAAACCATCACTGGAATGGCTTACCGAAGAGACGCTGGCAAGTACCTTTGAGCAGTACGATGGTACTGTGGTAGAGCCATACATCGATACCACCCTTGATATCCCACTATTTGAAGAGGTGCTAACCTCGGCTGCAGTCCTGAGCCAAGACTCCATCCCCGAACTGGGAGTTACGGAGATTACCCTGTCAAACGGCATTCGCGTAGTGATGAAGCCTACTGATTTTCGAGCAGACGAGGTTCGGTTCACTTCGTTTAGCGAAGGTGGGACATCGCTGTACAGTGATGATGAGTACTCTACTGCCAGATTTGCAGCGTCAATGGTGAGCAGCAGCGGGATTGGGCTGTTTGATGAAACGGAGTTGCGTAAAAAACTCGCAGGAAAGAAGGCGTCTGTGTCTGCGTCTATTAGCTCTTTATTTGAGGGATTCAGCGGCCAGGCGTCGCCGGAAGATCTCGAACTACTTTTTCAGTTGATCCATTTACGTGCTACACAAGCACGTTTGGACTCGTCTACATTCCAGTCATATATCAACTTGAATCGCACTTTTCTGGCCAATCGGGAGAATTCTCCAGGTGCTGCTTTTAGCGATACGCTTAGTACGACACTCTACATGAATCATCCCCGCTACAGACCTACTAAAATGGAGGATCTTGACGCAATAGATATACGACTTGCACTGCAAGTATATCAGGAGCGATTTGCAGATATGGATGATTTTGTTTTCATCTTCGTCGGAGCGTTCGATACGGATACGTTGACTGCACTAGCACAGAAGTACCTCGGTACACTACCTGCTACGGACCGGGAAGAAACATGGCAGGACGTAAACCGGCAAACCCCGGAAGGGACAGTTGTCAAAACTGTCTACAAAGGAGAAGAGCCGCAGAGCCGAGTCAATATCACTTTCAACGGATCCTATGAGGCCTCGCGAAAGGCCAGTCATCTAATGGAATCCCTGGAGATGCTTCTGGATATTATTTTGTTTGAAGAATTGCGAGAGGAGCGAGGTGGTGTCTATGGTGCCGGTGTGAATGCAACGCCGCTGCGGCGTCCTCGGGAGACATACAGGTTTTCGATCTCCTTTGGCTGCGATCCTGAACGCGCGGAAGAATTAACGAATGCCGTATTCGAGACTATTGAGGAAATCAAGGAAAATGGGGTCTCAGAGGATTACGTAGCACGGGTACAAGAGCAGCAGCGTCAGGCCCGTACCGTCAGTCTTGAGGAGAATGGATTCTGGCTGAGTGCACTCCGTCGTGCCTACTATTCAGATAGTGCTTCACAACCACTGGATATCCTTAGCTTCAATGAGCTTGTGGATGATCTGACAGCAGAAGATCTCCAGCAGGCCGTTACTGAATGGTTGACTGATCGCTACGTGCAGGTTACCCTTTTTCCCGAGCAGCCCTGATCAGGCATTTTGCAGGCCTCTCCAGGATTCAACTGTGGAGCAGACTCGCATTCGTAGATTGATGGATTCGTGATTGCGGGTAGCGTCTTAGTGCCTACTTGCCGATCGGGTGTGTAGCCTATGCCAGACTTATTGTTGAAGAGTGTAAGCCTGCAACAGGGCAATGGGCAGTGAAAGCCCAGAAACTCGGTGTGCTGTGGCCACCAAGATATGAGTTCCCATAACTGCTGAATTGCGATGGATTCCCGGACGAAGGAGGCCCGAGGCGAAGTTGCGCACCGGTTGACCTCGGTCTGTGTAATGAGTGATGCAGGCTGTGCCCTATCCTTCGGGCGAGTGAGGGAGTCTCATGGGAGCACGGTGCCACACTGGATGGGAATTCCGTTTGGAACCAATTTGAGCAACATAGAATAAACGTCCCCGCTGCCCTGTAGCTCAATTGGCAGAGCGCCTGGCTCTGGACCAGGAGGTTCCAGGTTCGAATCCTGGCGGGGCAACTACTCCTTCCTTCGAGTTACCGCGAGAAATCCAGCATACGCCTCCTCCGAGATACTTGTATGCTCACGCTTGTACAGTGTGCTGATTGCTCCGTCTAGGTAGAGTGCATCGGCCATGCCCGCAGTGTCTCGGAACCAGGTCGCAAAGTCAAAAAAATTGACGGCCCCGTTGCTGATCGCAAGTATCGCGTGTCCATTTGGAGATACTCCGATGCCACTGCGCAGGCGGCAGTTCTTGGACCCTGGCGTGAAGGCAGGATGTATCTCGTTGTCTTGCAGGATCAGGGGGCCTGACTGCAGTGCAAAATCTACTTCTGTCTTTCCTTTGCCGAAGTGAGTAGCCTCCTCGATACCAAAATTGTCGCCTCGAACGAAAAATACACCGTTGGGCTTCAGGTAGAAGTTGCCGTACCCGTCATCAAGGTTTAAGGGCTCCAATTCGTGGCCGTGTTCCACATAGAGTCCCGTGGGTACAAGTCCAGGTTCAAAAATGCCGCCGTTGGTTACAGCAACAATAGAGTGACCTGTATTCTCGAGCCACTCAATCAGATTGTTTATGGTTTTGAAGGGTTCGTTAGTTTCCGGATTTTTCCAGTGCAGTGTGATATTGTGAAGTGCAGGGTTGATATGCACCGTGTCATAAGGTTGTGAAGAATCCAGGGCACAAGGCCGATTTTGTATCGCCTGTCTGAGTGAACTACAGCCAGTCAGCAGGGAGGCCGCCAGTATGAAAAAACATATCCACGACGAGTGACAACGCATTTACCGTCGTTCGTATAACCTTACACTCCACAGTATGGATTTGTCGAATTGCACGGGGACAAAACCGCTATCTGCCAGACACTGCTCCACGTAGTCTGGATCGTGATAGTAAACTCGAAATGCGTGTTGTCGCATGCGCTGCACGAGATTGAAGCCCCAGATTACTCCTTTTGACCACCACGCTCGACGGGGGAAAGACATACAAATACGCCACGTGGCTCTTGAGCACGCTTGATTAAGCAGACCGGTAACATCTTCATAGCAGCAGATCACGCGGTCCATTGTGATTACATCTGCCTTTGATAATGTGTGTGCGATTTCAACAAAATCCCCGTGATAGGTATTGATGCGGTCGGTATGCTTTTGTCGTCGGGCCTCCTTGAGCAAGGTTTGCAGGTAGGCACTAGAGGCGTCCACGACGGTCACATGTCTCGCACCAAGCAACAAGGCGCCATGTGTTATGGCACCTACGCCAGCGCCCACATCAATGAAGCTCCGGTTATGAACGTCCCCTAGAGCACGCAATATTTTGCGTGCCGTTGGTAGTGGGCCGAAGCGTCTGTACCGGAATAAGTCACGCTTAGCGTGGGTAGCACTAAAGAAGTTGTCAGCAGCAGCACAGCAGCTCATCGGAAGTATGTGAATTTCTATGGCAAGCTACGTAAACGGCCGGGTAGGTAACCTATATATGTTATGGAGAGATTCTTGTGCCAGTAGTTGGATTACTCCTAGAAATATGTTTGTACGACCAGCGCGGAAGCCTCTGGTGTCGCTGTCTCGGTATCCTCATCATGTGAACCGTGGTATCCATGTAAGTATTGATCATCACTACGATCTGCCCGTGATACGAGGGAGTCGTAAGAATCTCCTGACAGTCCGTCGTGCTAGTAATAAGTCAGAGCGCTACCCCATGTTCATCACCGGCACCAATTGCTATATCGTTGATCACAGTACCGTTAAGCAATGCAACTTCTTAGCAGGTCCCTTAAATGGCGGAGACAGGAGGAACGAAGGTTCCAGTTTCATCAAGTGCATAGTTTAGATACACAGGTGCACTTGCCTGGACCGCCACTAAAAGTGACGGATCCCCCTGAACGAATTTTATACTAAAAAGAGGAAGAATTACTGTGGGTGCCGACAAAACGCGCAAATTCAGATAAATTAATCCTCTAGTATTCCGAGAAGTAATACACAATGGGTTATACTTCGGCAGTTTGTTCGGTAAAATTTGGAAAAGTATATGGCTACCATTGGAAGTGTGGAGAATCCTGCTAGGATCGCCATAATTGGAGCAGGACCTGCAGGATTTTACGCAGCCGGGCACCTGCTTAGGCAAAAGTCTAAGATTGTTACGGTAGACCTGTTTGATAAACTACCGGTCCCCTATGGACTCGTTCGTAGCGGCGTTGCTCCTGATCACCAGAAGATAAAAAACGTCACGCGTGTTTATGCGAAAACTGCAGCGCAGGACGGCTTTCGTTTTTTTGGTAACGTAGAGTACGGTACTGATATCCATCTGGAAGATCTGAAAAGACATTATCATCAGGTCTACTTCTCTACAGGTGCACAGGTTGATCGCAAGCTCAATGTTCCGGGCGAAGGTCTGGATCGCAGCTACTCAGCAACGGATTTTGTTGCATGGTATAACGGCCATCCCGATTATCGTCACTTGGAGTTTGATCTTTCGAGACGTTGTGTAGCCGTGGTAGGCGTGGGGAACGTGGCTGTGGACGTTTGTCGCATATTGTGCAGAACGATTGAGGAATTGAAAAAAACGGATATTGCAGATTATGCATTGGAGGCGCTGGCTGAAAGCAAAGTACGCGAGGTGTACATGTTGGGGCGGCGGGGTCCCGCCCAAGCTGCATTTACACATCCAGAGGCCAAGGAGCTAGGACAGTTACCTGGGGCAGATATTGCTGTACCCGAGGCGGAGGCGCAGTTGGATCCAATCTCTGAAGCCTGGATGTCGGCGAAAGGAGATCGGTTAACAACCAAGAAGGTCGAAATCGTTCAGTCTTTCGCAAGGCAGTCCGGTGAAGGCAAACCACGTCTGCTGACTTTACGATTTTTGGTTTCCCCGGAGATACTGCATGATGATGGTTCAGGTGGAGTGGGTAGCTTGACGCTTCGACACAATGTACTTGTAGAGCAGGGGAGCCGGTTGAGTCCTCAGCCAACAGATATCACGGAAAAATTGACAGCAGAAGTTGTATTTAGATCGGTAGGCTACCGGGGAGTAGCACTACCGGGGTTACCTTTCAGAGAAGATTGGGCAGTAATCCCGAGCGATCAAGGTAGGGTGAGCGGAGATGGAGTTGCCTGTGGAGTTTATGTGGGCGGCTGGATCAAGCGCGGTCCGACGGGTGTGATCGGTACAAATAAGCCTGACGCGCAAGAATCAGTTCGCTGTATGCTGGAAGATTTAGAGGCTGGGCACGGCTTCAACCCCGAGTCTACAGCACCTGAATCGGTGAATCATCTGCTCCAGAGTCGATGCGAGTGCGTGTTTTCCTGGGAGGATTGGGTGGAGTTAGACCGCTTGGAAATCGCTGCCGGCGAGGCGCAGGGACGCCCACGGGTTAAATTCATCTCGATCGAAAGTATGCTTAGGGCACTTGGTCGCTAGGGCTCGGGGGGCTGCGGTAGATTCACGCGGTAGTATATCCAAGGGTAACAACGACTTCGTGCTGGAATGTCTTTGGTGCTGTTGAGCATACAGACACATTAGGGTGGGCTGCGACATGCCGTTCTTTACCATAACATCATCATAGGTGATACGATGGTCGAATGTAGAGGTCACATAGCTTTATTGACCACCGACTCTTGATGGTTTCACCGGTAAGAAATGTAATATCGCTGAACGAGCAGCCGGCCGATAAATTGAACTTCCTCCGTTGTTGTCGGCATGACAAAACCAGCAAGCCCGAACACGGGACTCGTGTTGTGGCGCGGACGCTTCCGGCTCACGAAAGGGCTGTCATGTCCAAATTCGTCAAGGTAGGAGAAATACATCGGAGAGGGGTCCAGAAACACGAAAGCCCATGCCAAAGCACGGGCCCGGAAAGAGGGCAACACCATAAGCGTGGCACCTCAGAAGCAGTGTACAGAAACGCGTCGTCAGGGTTCCAGTCAGCGAGTATGAATTTCACGGACATGTCCGGCCGTACTACAGTACGCTGGGAAGGCTTGTCACAATCCTGGATGACACGATATTGATCGCTTGTATTGTCCTTTTCCGACCTCTATCACGTAGTACGGAAACGCTGCCTCCCATTCCAGACGAGGCCTCAGGAAGCAGGTTTTCAAGCGCTACTTGAGGATCGTCAATTGTCCGATTTGAACTTCGGTGCCGGTGGCCGTGGTGGCGCGCACACGATATGGATACGTGCCAGAGGCGAGTGCGGCGGCGGCAATTCTGATCAAGCGCCCGTGACCTGCCTCAAGATCTTGGGGCATAGTGCGCAGGACAGCGCGGCCGAGCACGTCAAACACCTCTACGGTAACCTTTGCGTCCGCCGGCAAATCCATCAGGATGGTTGTACTCGGATTGAATGGATTCGGATAGTTACCGTGCAATACGAACTGCTGCGGAAGCTCGGTTGGACTTTCGGTTCTGGTTACGGCTGTAGGGTAAAGAATCGTACCGTCGGCCAGTACGCCTATCATGGTCAGGCCTTCTCGTGCCGACGTACCGCTTCCGGAAAGACCAAGCATAAAGGCTTGCTGCGCGAGACCACTCAGGTCAAACTGGAACACGTTGATCAAACGGCCATCGGCGGCTGCGGTCACTTCGATGTCGTGTAATCCGGGGGAAATCGTCACGTACTGGCCCGCGGCGCCGTACAAAGCATTATCAAGGAGCACTACCGCGTCAGCCCCCGGCTGCAACAAGCGGACATCCACCGCTTCCAAATCCCGGGCACCATGCGCCACATACAAGGTGGCTTGGTCTTCAATGGAATGGCTTTTCCGCACATCGTCTACAATTACGACGTTCACGTCTTCGCCTTTGCCATGCATTAGTACATGGTAATCGGTGGACGTGCTCACAGCTATCGTCCTGGAACTCAGGGGTTGCATGTTGTCGTTTTTGCCACCGGCGACCACGTCAATAGTGTGTTCGCCCACCGAGAGCGCTTCGAAATCTGAAGCTGACTGAAACGCCCAGTCGTCATGGATGCGCTGGCCGTCCACGTATACATCGACGGGGGGGCCGTCGACATTCTGGATAAACTGGGCAGTAGGGGCCTGCTGGATCGTACTTTCCCAAAGCACCTTCGCGTTGTCTGCGTTCTGAAAGAGATCCTCGGGGGTGCTACCAGTTACCACGGCAAAGGCCACTTGGATTTCTTTGCCCGGATCTATCGTGAACGGGCCCAGTCCCGTAACCTGTGTCCAGTGATTGCCATTAGAGGCTGGACTCTGGATCCCACCCGTCAAGTACGACCACTTCGTCTGATCCGTCATTACGGCCCTGTCGTCCAAGGCCCGAAAGTGCACCGGGGCGGTCGTCGTAAGCGGCATGGTACCTGCCATAAGGGTCGGGTTGGAGGCTGTATTCTGGCTAAACCCGAGACTCCTGCTCCTGTCGAATCTAACATAGTCCGGGATCCGGAACGTATTAATCCGCCAGCTAAACATCAGGCCGACGTGCATGTTTTCCATGGTACGGCCGGTAGGATTGGCCAACGTATACCGCAAAATGACAAAGTCCTCATTCTCCTCGGCGGTATCGACAAAACTCTCCTGAAGTATCTCTACGCCGATCGGGTTGGCAGCACGGCTGTCCACCAACTCCATGCGCCCTTCCTGAGTCACCAGTTGCCCGGGTTCACGTATCTCCAGCCTGGCTCCTTTTTGGGGAATCAGATCCATGTGCTGAGTGGGAATCAAAAACCGTCTTTCGCTACTGAAGAAACCATCGGACACGGCATCTGGACCGCTGGCCACGACCAAGCTGCCCTCGTGCAAAATGGATCGCTCCTGGTTGTTCTCATCATAGATCCAGACGCCACGCCCCACTCCTCGGAAGCGGGTATCGAGAAAGCCGAGATTCCCTTCGGATGTAATGGTGAAGCCCATTGCATCGGTTCTATGAGTGAGCGTTTCTCCCTCGTTGGCAGTCAGCCGTACGATGTCTGCCGCATCGTCGTAGGATCCGTCCCGAGCCCGGGGTGATACAAAGAAGTGCGCCCGGTACGGCGTATTCTCATTCAGCTTGAAGCTGGTCGAGATTTCGATGTTCTCTCCCGTTGCCAGACGGCCGACGCTGACCGGACTCGTGTCAAATTCCACAAAGGCCCCGTCCGAAAACCACTCTATGGTCAAATTCTCCGTATCGGCCAAATAGTTGACCATCCTTGCCGTTACTTCCACAGACTCGCCGCTTCGGAGCGCACGCTCCCCACCAATCAACTGGTACTCCGCCATGCGTACGGCCGGGAACCCGCTCTCCGTGACAGCGCGATAGGCATTGACGCGGCCACGCCCAAGCAGACCCGCCAGTGACGCATCATTAACGGCATCAATGTTGTCCGCCGTGAGGCGCACCTGCTCACGCACCTGGTGCGGCGTGAAGTGCGGATTTGCCGTCTTTACTAGCGCTGCAATGCCCGCGACCAGCGGGGATGCAAATGAAGTTCCGAATTCTCTGCCATATGCATTTCCCGGAACGGGAACCACTACATTCCTGCCCGCCGCAAAGACGTTCACGCTTCTCCCGTAGTTGTAGTGGTTCACGTCCGATTCCGCTAACGTTCCCCCAACGTTCAGATTGATAGGATAATTAGCCGGATAGGAAGGGACCTGATCACTGTTTAGACCGTTGTTTCCCGCTGCAGCAACTACCAGTGCCCCTTCATCCACTGCAGACTGCATAACCAGCGCTTCCGTAATGGAACCACCGAAACCCCCGTAGCTTGCGTTGATAATGTCGGCGCCGTTCAGGGCCGCGTACGTAATGCCCGAGTAACTACCCACCAAAGGCATGAACCTGGCGTTCCAGCTGGTTCCGGCCAGACCAATGCCGTTGTCCGCTTCCGCCAAGGCCGCGCCCGACACAGCCACGCCGTGCTCTACGCCTGAACTACTTGCGAAGCCCGGGACAATTGGCGAATTCGCGCGAAAATCCCAACCGTGCACATCGTCCACAAATCCGTTTGCATCGTCGTCTACGCCATTATTTGGAATCTCACCGGGATTGGTCCACAATGTGCCGCGTAGGTCCTCATGGCTCACGCCAATGCCCACCAGTTCAACAATCGCTATCACGACATTCCCTTGCTCGCCCTTGACCACGTTCCAGGCGTCTGGCATACGAACGCGCTGCATGTAAGGGGCTTCCCGGAACAATGGATCATTAGGCGTTTCAAGTCTTATAGATTCGCTCTTCTCCGATCCGGGTAAATCCCACATTGACTCACGGACGAAGCGCGGCTCGGCATAGACCACGTTCGGATCCTGCGCCAAAGCGGCGGCTACCTGCCTTGAATCGAATGATTCTTCGTGATGCACGGCATAGATACGTTGCAGCTTTTTCGTGCTCTCGGCAAGCTCTCTCCTTTCGTCCACCCGGTCCACAAAGGGAAAAGCCTTGCTGACCTCAGTGACGCCATACAGCGCCGCCTCACGGTCGAAAATGGCAAGGCCTGTTTTTCCGGCGCCAGCTGAAACAGCTACCCCCTCTGCAAATTGCACCCACACGAACCCCGGGCTATACGACGGGGCCGGAATCATGGGCTGTGCGGACGCGACGTTGACCAACATCGCCACAAGAATTAACAAACGGGAATTATATAGAATGCTTGAAAACACCCTGGTAATCCCTTTTCCTGGCTTTCTTTCGGTCTTGAGAAGCCCCCTTACATCCTTTAACGGTGTCATGCCATCGTACCTCGGATTCGGACTGGGTGTGCTCATTACACGGTCAAACTCCGCACGAATACGAGCCAGTTCTGCGTCTGATTTAGGGCTCTGATTCTTTTCTGTCTTTGTCATTTGCTCGTATACCCTAGTTTCTTAATCCTCCTAACGCAATCCAATGAGTGTGTAGATTATGCTATTTAGCTCGTCACAAGGCCCACAAAGGAGAATCCGGTTACTGGTGTAATTCCATCCTTCTGAAGATCAAAGCGCATTATGGTCTAGTTCTAAGGGGTGTGGATCATCAAATACGTGATCACACCCTTGACAATCGCTCCGTGCAGGGCCAACAAGTACTTGTACATCACTGTACGTGTCCAACGCGGGCCATCAGGTTCTTTAGCCCGCTATTTGACCTACATTAATGGGGCGCTCTCCTGTTTATCACCTGTTCCCCAACCTAAACCAAAAAGCAATATCCTCGGGAGAGTATAGTGTTTGATTTCCTGCTTTCAAGTAACGGCTTACGGTCGGATCGAAGTGTAAGGAAATGCTACGACGTTTTGAAGAAAACGTCTCATTTCCAACAGTCGCACTGTCATAAATATAAAACATAGAAAAGCCCCCTGTCTAACCGGACCTTGTCTCTTCGAAGGTTCAGCTTGTTCATTGTTGGCCGTATATGGGCTGCATTCGCAGTATCAATCACACCGCAGGCCGGTCATCTTTAATCTGATCAAACCATTCTGGGTGAACATCATTCTCTCATCTACAACGATCTTGAAACGATTGCCCCCTTCACAAGGCTACTAGTCATCGCATGGAAATCTTTACCCTTACCACGCCCTGTGACCCAATAATTGATTCACGGGTACTCGCGTAGCGCTGTTACTCGCGAATATGGATCTCCTTCAATTCTACAGTTCCGCTTCGATCCGGTCATTCAGCCGCGCCAGAGCGACAAACAGCGTTTCTAACTCAGCATAATAAGCGTCGGGGCCCATTTGTGATTTGCGTGATTTAAGTGCGGCAATTTGGGTTTCAAGCGCAGTACGATCACTTGCCAAGGTCGGGTTCCCAGTGAAAACTTGAGGGCGTCTGAGCCAGGTTACACTCGCCAGATACCCATCCCCGGATTCGTCAAGAGCCTCTACGCGGGTACCCTCACGATCTGAATTGTCGTCGAGCAGACTGTGTTCGGTCGCCAAATGGCCCTCAGCATCGTAATGTTGCGCCGTTTGCTGGGCAGCGTACTGAAAAACCTCCTTCATGGAAAGGCTGCCATCACGATCCAGGTCAGCTGCGGGTTCAATCAACGATTCAACGAGGTACGTTGGAAATACCGTCTGATTACGCTGCGTGCCCGTTCGCGTCGCAGTAATCACAATTCTGTTCGTTCCACTGAGTGCCTGAATGAAAGGACCGCTTGAGCTCATCGTACAGATCCATACAATCCGTGCAGCGGTTAACTGATCCGACAGTGCAGCATAGTCGCTTCCGGTAAGGTCTCGTCGGGGAATATTGAGTGCTGGTTGTTTACCGTCATAGCTCCCGTGACCAAAAAGAAGAATGTAGACTTCGTCTTCGGGAGTAAGGCGTTGGCTGAGTTCCGCAAATTGTGCGCGGATTACGTCGGCCGTTGACTCTCCAGTCACATAGTCGTTGGCCGTGAGTGCACGCTCGGCAAGTACGATGACATTGTCCCGGGCAAATCCCAGTGGTCCAGTAAATGCGTTGTAGGTGTCTTCCAAATACGAGGCAATACGACTCGTTTGATCTGGTGCGCCCCCCAGTCCACCAACTACCAGCGCGTACCGCTCCTGGGCGATGGCGTGATTTGCAATACAGGTCAGGATCAGTCCTAACGCAATCCTTGTCGTCTTCGATAAAGCCACTCTCCACATAAGAGAAGTACAGAAAGAATAAACAACAGGGGCATGTCCCACAGATAAGCCGCCCGATAAACCGAAGTGCTGGTACGTCGTGATCGCAGGTTCATGGAAACATCAGAGGCTTCGTCAGGGGTGTAATATACCGTGGCCAATTGCTCCAGAAAATCCCGTTTCAATGTAGCATCATAATACTCCATCGGCTGATGACGCACCAGATAACTGCGTTGATCCTGTCCAATCAGCTCATCTCCCAGCATCGCCTCCACCGTGACTTCATATACTCCTTCGTCGCCTGGTGTTAAGCGCATCTCAAAGAGTCCTTCGTCGGAGAGATCTTCTTCAATAACCATCGGCTGCACCGAGCCGTCAGGAGTACGGACGAGTGCGCGCAGTTCAGTACCCGTCAGGGGTTGATAATCTTCGTTATAGACACGTACATCCAGCTGGTGGGATTCTCCGGGAGTAAGCCGTGTGCTGGGAGTTTCTATATCAACTCGTGCGGGTGCGCTGGCTGCCAGCCAGCGTGCAAACTGCTGCCAAAACCGCTCATGACGTTCGTCGTCTGCTTCCAGTAGCATTTGCCAGCGCCATGTACTGCTGGTGGCAAGGGCGGCCGTACGCCCCTTGCCATATCGTTGAATTGCCAGAAGTGGCTCTTCCGGGCCAAATTCGTCCTCTGGCTTCACGGCGAGTACTTGTGCACCGGGTTTGACACCGCCCAAAAGGTTGATGCTAGTTAATTTTGGCATTCCCCGCCAGAGGAATCGGTTCATAGCAGGGTCGGGAGAAAGCTTCATGAATGCGTGTGCCAGACCATCGGGTGTAGGTTCAAAGGCAAATCCACGGTCCCCGCCTTCGCCCTCAAATCGAATGGGAAGGACCTGTGCACGGGTAAAGTCTAGCCGTACAGGCAGGATGTCCGCAAGTGGTGTGCCCGCGTAATCGCTTTCGGAAAAAGCATTTCGTCCTCCCAACATCACGAATCCCCCACCACGAACACGCACAAACGATTCAATAAGCTGAAGTTGGCGCAATGAAAAGGCGGAAGCTTCGACATCCCCGAGAATTATGGCGTCAAAGTCGTAGAGAACATCGGATTCGGCCGGGAAGCCTCCCATCAGTTCATCAGCTGAGCGAATTCCCTGTCGATAATATTTGCCGGTTCCCGTACGCGTGATCGCTGAAAAGCGGATCACCTGATCAGACTCCAGTGCGCGTTTGATGAACTTGTAATCCTGCCGCAAATGACCCTCGAAATACAATACGCGAAGCGTGTCTGTGCGGGTATCAACCAGCACGGGTAGTGAGTTGTTGAGTGTATTGAATTCGTTTGAAGTCGGCTCCAGTGTTACATGATATTCTCGGGCCCCTGTGCTCGGCGGTTCAAAAAAGAATTCCAGTTGATCGACCAGTCCATCTCCCTTGAGCTGTACAAACTCAGAAAAGACCTCTACATCTCCATCATAGACGGAGATTTTCGCAGGATCAGTTTCCCGGGAAGCACTGCGGATTTTGACTTCTACTTCTGCACCGGCCTGCTCACCAAGCCCTTTGTGGGCAGTCACTTCAAGCAGTTCACGTTCGGAGTTCAGAGTAGTATTGCCCAGGCCCAGTATGTGTACGCCGATCCCGTCATTGCGAAGGACTGCAGCCTGCTCAGAGGCTTCATTGCGACTTGTTGTGTTACCGTCTGTCAGAATGAGTACCCCCGTCAGGGGCAACCCCCGAAAATCCACGCGCAGGCGGTTCAGGGCTGCTGCAAGATCTGTCTCGTGAGCAGGTATTGCCTGATGAATGCTGTCGACTCTTGTGGTCGAAGCGGCAAAGGTATAGAGGCGCACCTTGAATGTTTCCTCCAAATCACGGATGATTCCCTGCTGTTCATTGTTGAGGAGGTCTTTTGCCTGTGTTAATCGGGTTTGGCCATCCGGCCCGTCTGGCAATAACATGCTGTCGGAGGCATCCACAACCACGGCGACAAAATTCTCATCGGGGACAACTTCCGGTACTATCAGTTGAGGCTCAAAGAGTGGGAAAACCAGAAGCAATGCAGCTAGCGAGCGCAGCGCCAGGCTAATTGCACGAACATGCAGCGGGGCCTGGCTGCGAAGGAACGCGACGACCAGAATTATCAAAACGCCCGCCAAGACACTCACAGCAAGCACACTGACCTGCAGGTTTACCGTGCCTTCGGCAAACTGCACAGTATCAAACTTGAACATCCGCCACTACTGACTTGGCCGTCGGGAGAGTGATTCATAGTACTTTTCCACCAGGCGTTGATACTCACTTGGCACCTCGCCTCGGCGGCTGCCGTACAGCTTGGATTCCAGTTTAACAGCCTCCAAAGCTTGAAGCAGTTGAGTTTCGAGTTGGGAAAGCGGCGCATAAACATCTCGATTGAAGAATGCTTCAGCTGAGTCTTCATCCAGCAACACGCCCGTGTGGTCGGCTCTGGTGAGTGAGTTCTGGATTCCGGTGGTAGCGCGTTGGCCGCCGCGTACGCCTTCTTCCAGGTTACGTGCTGCTTCCCTGACCCGATTCATCTGGTTTTCGAGTCGTGCCTGCTGTGCAGGTGAAGCATCCCCTTCGCGCATACGTTCTGCCTGCGCTTCCAGATCTTGTAACTCGTTTCGAAGCTGTTCAAGATCATCAAGTGCGCGACTCAATGCTTCTTCTTCGGTAACAGGCAGAGATTCACGCAATTCACGCTGGATAGCTTTCAGGCCCTCCATATCTTCGGTGATCTCTTCCTGGATTCGCCGGGCCGTTGGCATCCAACCATTACGAAGTGCCTGCTGCGAGTTCTGCATATCTTCCTGGAGCGCCCTGCGATGAACCTCTTGCCTGAGGTTTCGTGCTGCCAGTTGTGCCTCCGAGTTGGAGTTTTCGAGCATCTCCGCCTGCTCCATGATGTTTTCGAGGTCATCCAGGGTATCGCTACGACGCTCTTCCAGTTCGTTCAGGTCTTCTCTTGAGGGGCGATCCCCTTCTTCAACCAGGTCCTCGGCAAGCTCCTGCTCCTGCTCAATGAGTTCAGTGAGGTCTTCATTCAGTTGTTCAAGTGCACGCCGGTCTGTGCCTCGGGTCTGCAGTCGCAGGGCATCCTCAAGGGATTGCAATGAATTGGCAGCCTGCTGTTGTCGTCTGGCTGCTTCTTCCATATCTCCCCGCCTTAGTGCGCGCTGCGCCTCTTCCATATTGCGCAGGGCCTGGTTCATATCATTTTGTGCCCTTTGACCGGACTGTTGCTGTTGCAGCTCTTCCAGGGACTGTTGCAGCTCCTCTTGGTTACGCCGCAGTCGGTCAACAAAGCGTCGACGATCCTCTTCGGTCTCGGGCGGACGTTGCTCAGCCAGTTCCTGCTGCCGTTGTGCAAGGTCACGCACACGTCGCAAAGCATCGTTCTCTTCCGCACTTGCCTGTGCAGCCGGTGCTGATTGTGCCGACTCATACTTGTCCCTGGTAATGTCCAACTCCAGATCCATTAGCTCAGACATGCGTTCCTCCGTGGCACTGGCGCCCCCGCCGCCCGGGCTTCCCTGCTGTTGCCGTGCGACTTGTCGCTCAGTATTGAGAGCATCCGCTCTGAGCAATTGATTGAGTGCACGACGCTCGGGTGTGAGTGCCTCCCGCAGGTGTCCGGCAGAAAGGTCATCAATGGCCTGATCCATTTCCGTGACCGCGGCTTCCAGGTACTCGGCTACTTTCTGCTGCTCCGGGCTGCCGCGCAACTCGAGCGAAAATGCTGTCGTACGCAGCCGCTCCTGAATATTCGCTTGTAGATTGCGTTGCGCTTGCGTGAGTGCTTCAAGAGCCTCATCAAAGTCCGGGATTTCGTTCTGTTCACGCAATAGTCGCCAGGTGGCTGCGATGATATCCTGTTGGCTTACGACCAAGCCTCCTTGCCGTCCCTGCATGCCGCCCTGTCCGCCACCTGCATTTGCCAATTGTGTGAATTGCTGCTCAAATGGCACAATCTCCACGAAATACATGTCGGATACCTCCGATTGAAGTGCATCCGCCGCTTCAACGTAGTAGGTAATCACATCTCCGGGTTCCAGCGCGTAATCTTCAAGGAAAAGCAGGTGCTCTCCAGTGGTTTCCGTAACATTTTCGGTTTCGAGCAGGTCAACACTGACTTCCGGTTCGCCATTGACAGAGTACCTCAGGTCAAAGGAATTAATACCGTAGTCATCGCTGGCATCGGCAGCAATCAATACTTCCTGAACCGCATTGGCCCGCAAATCCCGTCCGGGTTCCTTGAGTGTGATGTCTGGTCGGGAATCCTCAATCGGAGTGATCAGGTATGTTCGTGGGAAGCGGTTTTCGCGCGTCTGTTCATCAAGCAACTGCACCGTGTATCGATCCTCTCCCAAGAGATCGAACCTGCCCCTGAACTGGCCGGAGCCCACTCTGGAGAGCGGTATTTCTCCGCCGTTTTCGAGTGACAGTAGGGCCGACTCTGTGACGTCATTTGTTCGCACATTTACGGTTACGCGTGATCCTTTCAAGCCCTCAATATCTCCTTCATTTTCCTGTGTGCGCACCGGAAGATTAGCGTAATCCGGGGATTCGTAGGTGACATCAATTTGCGTTACTTCTGGAAATACGTACACCGAAAGTTTGAACGGGTCTGTACGATAGCGTCCAGCTTCAATGTAGTATTGTACGTCGCGTTGTATATTCGAAATTTCAGCGAGATAGGCCCCAGATTCCCGTCCGGCGGTCATGGGTTGACGAACCCATTCTCCGCCGGGATCCTGATGCACAAGCAATATATCATCCCGTTCACCTGAGCGCAATGTTGCAATGATGGGTACGGTTTCTCCCTGATCTACCTCAACATTACCCGGAGAAACGGTCATATAGGGTGTACGAACACTGGTTTGCGGGGGGGAATCCAGCTGCAGGCGATCCAGTTTTGTAAGTCCGGCTACTAAACAGGCGCAAGCAATGGTTAGCGAGGATGCAATCCACAAACGCGCACGCAGCCGTCCGATCATGGAGCGCGGTGCCAAGTTTCTAACCTGTTGTGCAGCGTCTTTCAAGAGGGCGGTTACGACGTCCTGGTCAGCTTTGCCGGGAGCTTGCACGGCACTGTTAAGACGGTCCTCCAGATTGGGATGATGCTCTTCAATAAAAAGTGCGACTTGTGCGTCAGTGATGTGCGCAGAGCGTCGCCGAAGCAGCAGGAACATAGCGGCCGGGACAAGTACGGCCAGTACTAGCACTCCGGAGAGCATCCATTCCCCGAGGTAGGGGCGGAACCACAGGACGGCAAAAAGAAGTAGGCTGCAAGCCGCGATACACATTGCCAGATGCTGTCGCAATGCTCGCCGGCCGAATTGTTTCCGAACCTCGGTGATGAGGAATCGGACAGAACGATTCTCCTTGGACATATGCCTATCGCCTTGTGGCGAGTATAGTTTCAAGTGCAAATACCCCAATCATTGTCAATAGCACAATTCGCCAGAGTTTTTGTTCTTGCTCAGCCGCCTCCAAAGGTTGTGGCTCAAGCACTGATTCGGTGGATCGACTTGCAAGAGCCGCATATACTTCTTCGAAGTCTCTAGCCGAAAGGATGCTTTCCGAGGGGCTGATATTTACCGAGAACGGTTGGGATGTTCCGTTTAGCCTGGCGTCATAATGACCGGGCAGGTCGGTGTTCTGGAAAGTCCCTGTCCCGGTAGAGTCAAATCCCACTCTGAAGATATCTCCTTCCGGGTTTGCGATTTCCATTTCACTTCCTGGTATACCGTTGAAAATAACGGCTTCTCCAATATTAAATTCGCGTCCGGTACTGGATCCAGGGTTTGCGTACTTGGCGATTTCATACAGGAGAGGCAGGAACACCTCGCTTAGCGGCAGGTCATTCCAGCTGGTGCCAAGACTCGACGTAAAAACAAGAACGCGCCCCTGACCGAGGGATTGTTCTATAAGGAGCGGATCTCCTGTGTCAAAGGTTGCGAGTACATTTGCGGTGGAATCAGGGGTAACCTCTACATAACGTCGGAACCGGGGTCTGAGGACAGCCCCGGAACTGTGTTGCGCCAGCGATGAGAAGATTGGATGTTGATTGTCAATTTCCGCGATGATCGCATCAGCACCTTGGCGATCGCGCGCATTTACCGGTCCGACGGCTGTGCCTGCCCCCAGTAATGATGTCTGTTGCAGGCTTCCCTCGTCAAAGCCCAGAAGGACTGTGCCACCGCTGTTTGCAAAATTCTCAAATACCGAAAAATCGTTATTAGACGCCAGACCAGTGGTCGTTACGATCAACAGGTCTGCGGCACTTAATCGGGTGGGGCGCGGTCCGGCATCAAACCGGTACATACTTGCGTCCTGGAGATCAAATGCGCTTTCAAGGAAGAAGGCATTTCGCATACCGGGACTCCCATCCACCACGAAGATGCCTGAACGTGTTTGAACGCTGTAGGTGAAGTAATGCCGATCATCAGACCCGGGAACTGGGTCATTCACATATAGATAACCATGGTAGAGACCAGTACGATCTACGAGTTGCTGGAATGAGGGTGCAGTTCCGCTATAGTTGGCAACATTTTCTTCGTCAATACTCAGTGTTACAGCTCCGGCTATTGGCATGCGGGCGTTGAATCGAACGGATACCAGATCCCCGCGGCGTTGCTGGCTGAGTTCAAAATTTTCGAAGAACTTGTTTTCTGGAACCTGGTCCCCCACTTTGATAGGTTCGACAGTGATATCCTCTGGCAATTGAAGGTTTTCTAGTGCCGGACTGAATGCCGATTGCTGGAAATCAGAAATCAATACGATTTTACGATGCTCGAATCGGGCGTTTTGGAGGATGTCTACACCGAGACGCAGTGCAGGGTAAAGATCAGTCGTGCGGTAGCTGGGGGATTGTGCACGAAGGGCAGCTTCGTGCACGGATACATCACGTCCCAGGGCCGTTAACTGCTCAGCGGCATCACTGAAGGTTACCAGAGCCCACTCATCTCCCCTTTCCAGTTCTGCGCGAGCAAGCTGTATTCCTTCTTCAAATCTGGAATCGTGCTGCATACTGTAGGATGCATCCATCAGAATGACGACAGACTCGCGTTCGGTTTCCAGGAGGAACGGCAGTTCTTCGGGGGGAATGAACGGGCGTGCAAACAGGAGTGCCAGCAGTACCAGTGCAGCTGCTCTAAGCAGCATTAACAGGATATCCTGCAGCTGTCGCCGGCGAACCCGCTGAATGGGCGTGGCTTCCAGAAACATATGTGTACTGAAGGGTACTTCACGGGCTCGCAGCCTTCTCACAAGATGCAACAATACCGGCACTAGAGCAGTGAGTCCCGCGGCCAGAAAAAGAGGAGTTATGAAGGACACGGCCGTTTAGGTTCAGGCTCTGCGCCGTGCGCGGGCGGAGAGGTAATGAAAGAGTGCAGTATCCAGAGGTGCGTCGGTCTGAAGCACAGCAAAGTCTGCCTGGAGCAGTCCGCAGGTACGACGTATGCGATTCTGATGTGCCTGAAAATTCTCCTGATACCGGGTCCTTGCTGTCTTGGCATCAATCAGCATCTTGGCATCTGACTCAATATCCAAAAGTTCCACAACATCCTTGAAGTCAAAATTGATTTCTTGCGGGTCCAGCACCTGAAAAACCAGTACGTTGTGACCGGTAAAATGAAAATGTCGTAGTGCGCGCTCAACGGTTTCGATATCCGTAAAAAGATCGCTGATCAGTATAACGAACCCGCGTTTACGGTGGCGCTCGGCGACCGCATGGAGCGAGCGTTCCAGGTCAGTGGCGGCTTCCGGCTCTGCATCTTCCAATGAGCGAAGCAGCAGGTGCAAGTGCGCACGACTGGATCGCGGAGGCAAATGTTTTCGGATTTGTGTGTCGAACAGGGTCAGACCGCAGGCATCCCTTTGACGATTGGCGAGCCATGCAATGGTTGCGGCGAGAAATCGACCGTAGTTGAGTTTGCTCTGTCCGCCGGAGGAATAATCCATTGAGCGACTCATATCCAGAAGGATATGCAGGCGGGTATTGGTTTCGCCTTCAAATTCTCGTACAAAGTAGCGATCTGTTCGTGCAAACACTTTCCAATCCACCCGCCGTATATCATCACCGTACACATATGGACGGTACTCCATAAAATCAACACTGAACCCCTTGAAGGGGCTTCGATGGAGTCCGGCGAGAAAGCCCTCGACCACAGAGCGGGCCAAGAGTTCCAGCGACGAGAGCCGGGCCAATACATCGGGGTCAATAAAGCGTGTCGCAGCTTGTGCCATGCAGTCAGTCGTTCATATTCCAGAAGGCGATACCCCCTGTTTGTTGTCCTGCCTGTAGTGAAGCTATACGGGTTGCAGTGGTCAGGTTGATTACATCAACTGCGCCAGGTGTAGCTCCAATTCCTTCCGAGGTAACAAATGCGTATTGATTGTCGGGAGCAATTATCACGCCATGTGTTACTGGCTGAGAGCTCGGAACCCGGGCTCGTTCGGCGCCCGTTGACAGATCAATTATACTGACGGCTTGCGCGCCCTTCAGTGTGGCAACCAGCGTTTTTCCGTCCGGGGAAACAGCAAGATTGTATGGAGCTCCTGGAGTGTTTAGACGCTCTGCTATTTCTCCTGCTTCCATATCAACGATCAAAATTTGATCTGCACCATTGGCCGCTACGTATGCCAGAGGTTCTTCGGGATGGATTGATACCCAAGTCGGTTTGACTCCTCCTCCAAGCGGAATGTCGCGAATGACATTCAGATTCAGCGCATCCAGTTCAAAGAGCGAATTGTTCATCATTGCCACAGAGTAATGTCGTCTACCATCGGGGCCGAACGCTGAACCATGAGGCATGATGCCTGTGGTAATCCGGCCTACCTCCAACATGGCGTCTGGGTCAACCACAGAAATTGAACTGGGCTCCGGGTTCCCGTGTAGGTTAAAATTGGCTATGTACAACAGGCCTGTCTGCGATGAAACGGCCATGGAAGCGGGAAACATTCCCAGCGTCACCGTTCCAGTCGGGCGGTTATCGGTGGTTGAATAGCGTACAACTTTACCGAAGGGTTGTCCATGTGCGATGGATACGAACCAGTGTTTACCATCCAAGTCGACGGCGAGTCCATGGGGGCCTTCAATTTCGGTATGGATATTGCCGACAGTGACCGTTTCGAGGACGGAAAGTTCTTCGCCGTCAAACTCAATGAGCATGACAGTATCGTCGGACTCATTAGCCACATACATCGTGTACGTCTGTGAGAACACCACTGCTGTATCTCCGAGCAGTGTGGTAAGCACAACAATTGCGAGCGTGCGCATCATGGCCGGCAGTATGGGGCTAATTTTGGCTGGTGAGTGATTGAATGCAGATTTAGTTGATCGGTGATGTCTCCGGAGTACGCGTTGCAATCCATGGCGGGAAACTTACTGAGAGAGGGCATTCTCGTTCCGGTCGGCGGCACTTGATGTAAGAGCACGTTGCTTCATGTGATCTCAACAATCTCAGATGCAGGTCATTTTGCACAATAGTCCTTCTTGTCTCACGAGTAAGGTTGAATGCTCGGAAGAGGATTACCAAGGTACAGGCATTACCATGTGCGTAGTGACCCGCTCGGGACAGGCAGCCTCCGTCAATTGCGTATTCAGATGAAATTGCCCTAAATTCATGTCTCCAGACCATCTGAGAGATTACTCTATAAAACAGTTTGCAAAAGGCCAGGATGACAGATATATCGCAAAAGCATAGCGGTTTGCAGCTACATGATCCAGGGCATGTTTTCTTTTTCCACCCCTGCGGGCTTGACGACCTCGATAGTGCAGCCACAGATGGATTAACCGAACCATTCCTGTTGGGAAATTTGATCATTGCTCAGCGGCTGGGAACTGCGGCCATTCTTGTTATTGATGCCCACGCGGTTGGTGACTTGCGGTCGGTAGGATCCGTATACTTGGCGAGTATAGTGCCACCGGAAGCAATTTTGAACGCGGCTCCATACGCACCGCCATGTGAGGTATTAGCGGCGGGTGGTATCGTTCGACACCAAGATACAGATGAGGTGCTATGTATCAAGCGCGAGGGATTGCTGGATCTACCGAAAGGTAAACTTGAGGCAAATGAATCCATCTCGGAATGCGCAATGCGGGAGGTACGGGAAGAGACCGGAATTGCCGACTTGTGTCAGGGAAGATTACTGGGTACCACGGTGCACGGATATCATCGTGCTGGTCGATTCAAGATAAAAGCTACCTATTGGTATGCTTTTACCTCCAGTTCAACTGAGTTTGTACCTGCAGAAGAGGAGGCGATCAGTGCCGTTTACTGGGTGCCTGAGGACCAGGCAGCGAGAAGGCTGGGCTATGCAACCTTACGTGAGCTATTGATCAAAATTCGATCAATCACACACGAGTAGGGCGAACCCTGAGCACGCCATCAGTTATATCCACTGAGGACTCACCTTGCAGGATTCGTAGCAGGTCCTTGCCCGCCACTTCCCACCTCCAGCCACTGAGTAGTGGGATATCCCTTTTATCAGGATTCTGGATCAGTTGTTGTAGTGTCTTGGACGTTGCAATCAACTCTGCATCTATTTTGTACTCAACAGCGCGGCGACCAACCACAGCCTGTAAAAGTCGAAACTGGGGCTGTTTCTTGTCTGGGAACGGGTGAGTCATGACAGCTTCGGGACACGCGGGGGTTGGCGTGTCAAGTGCCTTGGCGACCACATTGGCCACCTGGGGTATATAACGGTGGGGCAGCGACGAACAGGCGTTCCGTACGGCGCCTGGTGTTTTATTTCGACCTTTAGCCAAACGGATAATTTCTTTATCATCCAACAGCTTTTTGAGGGGAGTTCTGGTCCTCAGGGCGGTATCAAATCGCCAGGTTACAACTGCGGCGACCACTGCACGCTGCTGTGGCTTAAAACCATAGGTACTTGGTGATCTCAGGACACGTTCAGTAGGCGATGGTTCCTGGTAGTGACTCGGATCGTCAAAACGAGTCATCTCCTCTTCTATCCATGCAATGCGACCGCTATTATGTGCCCTGGAAAGGAGTGCTTTTCGAATCCGATGCAAGTACAAAACATCCCCCTCCGCATACCTTACTTGTGCTGCTGACAATGGTCGCCGGCGCCAGTTCGATTGCTGTTGTTTTTTTGAGATATTAATGCCGCAAATGTGGGCAACCAGCGCAGACAATGAGTTCCCGGAACTTACACCAAGAAGACGGGCCGCAATTCTTGTGTCAAAAATATTCGTTGGGGTGGCTCCCGACGCTCTTGATAAAAGCACAAGGTCTGGTGCTGCGTCGTGCAGTATCTTGACGATATCCTGTCGCTCCAGAACCGAACTGAGCCTATTCAGATCATCAAAAGCCAGCGCATCAATTAAGTGAACTTCCCCAGTGCTGAGTCCAACCTGCACGACGGCCAGTGTGAACTCCGGTTGTTTGATGGCAACATATTCGGTGTCCAGGGCGATGCAGGAATCTTTCTCCATCTTAGAACACAGCTGCGACAGAGCTCGAGGTGTGTCAATCATGATATCGGAGCAGACGGATATTCGGCGAGTTCAAGCGTGGATAGGCC
Source organism: Rhodothermales bacterium (assembly GCA_965219915.1). Classification (GTDB taxonomy): domain Bacteria; phylum Bacteroidota; class Rhodothermia; order Rhodothermales; family Bin80; genus Bin80. The sequence goes on from OZ244794.1 coordinate 699,308, forward strand.
AAATTCTTTCTTGTCAAATATTGATTTGGTACGTAAATTGCCAAACTACTGAGGAAAAGTGAGGAAAAGCTATGCCATACATTGTCGCTGAACCGTGTATCAACTGCAAACACACTGATTGTGTTGAAGTGTGTCCCGTGGACTGTTTTTATGAAGGTCCGAATTTCATGGTCATCCATCCAGATGAATGTATAGATTGCAATGCATGTGTTCCTGTGTGTCCGGTTGAGGCGATCTTCCCGGATGATGAGCTTCCAGAGGAATGGCAGCACTACGAGGAGTGGAATCTATACCTGGCTGAAAAATGGCAGGAACAGGGCTACAACATAGTAGAGCGCACGGAGCCACTGCCTGATGCCGAGGAATGGAAATCCAAGGAAAAGTCCGAGGAGGATATCCTTGAGTGGGACGTTTAGGTTCCGGCTGAATAGTCTGTTGCGTAAGCTTCCTGTTCAGGTGTGAGCTTATCAATTGAGAGGCCCATTGTACTCAGCTTTAAGCGGGCGATCCGTTCATCTATGGAGGTGGGCAGATCTATAACCGTGTTCGGCAGTACTGTGCCGTTCTCCTTGGACTGAATGAGGCTCAGATGGGTCATAAATTGATTTGCAAAACTCATATCCATTACCTCTGAGGGATGACCTTCAGCTGCGGCAAGATTAACCAGTCGTCCATCAGCAAGCACGTAGATTCTGTTGCCGTTCGCGCCGGTATACTCTCGATTATTTGGGCGGATATCCCGCGTTTTTGTTGATATCTCAGCTAACTCGATCAAGTTCAACTCTACATCGTAGTGTCCAGTGTTGCACACGATCGCTCCGTCCTTCATGGATGCAAAATGTTTACCGCGGATCACATCCTTCATTCCTGTGGCGGTAACAAATATATCTCCAATGCGTGCAGCTTCATCCATGGGCATCACAAGCATTCCATCCAGTGTAGCTTTGAGTGCTGATGCAGGCCGTACTTCCGTCACAATCACATTAGCTCCCATCCCGCGTCCACGAGTCGCAACGCCGCGACCACAGTGACCATAGCCAGCAACCACCAGGTTTTTCCCGGCTAACAGCACGCCACTTGCACGCAGGATGCCATCGAGCGTAGATTGTCCAGTGCCATAGACATTGTCGAAGTCCCACTTGGTTTCGGTATCGTTCACGGCATAAACGGGATAGAGCAGCTTCCCATCTCTCGCCATGGCCCGCAACCGCTGTACGCCGGTTGTGGTCTCTTCACTGCCACCGATAATGTGTTGTGCCAGATGCGGGAAACGTTTATGGATCGTAAAGATCAGGTCAGCTCCGTCGTCCAGTGTAGTGTCCGGTGCTTCGTCAATCGTTCGGTCAATGCTCCAGTAGAATTCTTCTACATTCTGTCCGTACCAGGCATAGATTTCGATCCCGCCGCATGCGAGCGCTGCGGCAACTTCGTCATTGGTGGACAGAGGATTGCAGCCGCTCCAGGATACTTTCGCTCCGCATGCGACCAGGGTTTCAATCAGAACGGCGGTTTCTTTGGTCACGTGCAAACAGCCGGTGACCTTGTAGCCCGCAAATGGTTTGGATTGAGCATATTCTTTGCGCAATCGCATGAGCACGGGCATTCGACTTTCGGCCCATTCAATGCGCATTCGGCCCTTATCCGCCAGGCTTAGATCGCGAACTTTGTATTGTCCCTCTACGTGATTCATTGGTTGATAAACTTGACTAATGCGGAACGCTCAAACCCGTATGATCCCTACTCGTTCGTTTATCGGATGAGCGTCATTGATTGCTGGGATATGCTGGTGCCAGCTTCCATTCTAATCCAGTACGTTCCAGGCGCTAGATGACGCATGTTCACGTTGACTGCATATCCTCCGGCCTCATGTGCACGATCAACGACAGTCAGCACTTCCTGGCCAAGTATGTTGAAGATTGTGATACGCACCGGCATAGCATCTGGCAGAACGTAGCTGATGTTTGTCTGGTCGCTGAATGGGTTTGGGAAATTTGGATAGAGCACAAGGTCGGTGGATGTCGGGATAACCGGTGTATTCTCCGTCATCAGATAGTACTCGGCGTTCAGAATTTTCCAGAAGTCTCCGTTTGACTGCTGACTGCTGCTGTTGTTAATTAAATCCAGTCGAAGTTGATAGGGTTGTTTTAGGGATCCAAGATCAAACCAAGACTCAATCATCGACGGAGATTCACCTGCAAAAACACCTTCTCCGCTTTCCGTTCTCGCCGGATATCCGTTACCGGGTATCAGTCTAGTCCAGGTGTAGCCGCCATCTTCGGTTACGCTTACGTATGCCGAGTTTCCCTGATCCAGGCAATAGGAGTGCAGCAAAAGCAGCATCGTGCGCTGCGAAATTTCTGAAAAGTAAACGGGCTTGAGCACGATGGAGGATTGCTGATGCGACGCAGGCGCCTCTGCAAGGTAAACGTTATCAGAGAAATCCCAATCTCCACTGAGATATGCGTCAGGAAGGGCTGCGACGGGGCTGTGTGTAGCGAGATACAATTTCATTAACGTTCCCGGGGGATCTCCGCCGGGGGTACGAACATTGCCGTCAAAGTCTCTGACCGTTATGTGATACCCCAGCGCACCACTCTGTTTTGAACTGGGCACGGGAACGTCTGCATAAAACCAGTTCGAGGCTTCCAGTACAGGTCTGAGCCGGAAGATTCCCAAGGCTTCCAGACGTGAATCCTCCACTTCATAAAGATTCAGCCGGACGGATTCTATGCCCGTGTCATCTTCGGCAGCCATTTGAATATGCGTAACAGGTTCGCCATACCTGACGAAGCCGTGCTCAAATGGAGCATACAGAATCTCTGGGGATATCCGATCCACGGGGGGATCCGCCAGGACACGTACACCCCGGATTGCCCACCCCGCATAATTGTGTGTTGTAGATTCGGAATTTCCAATTCCTGTACCAAACGCCAGGCGCGTACTGACTTCAAACCGAAAAACATCTTCGGGCGCATCTGGAAGCGGCACACGAACGCGACGCCAGCCAAAACTAGAGCCCCCAAAGGCCGGAGTTCCAGACAGCGGGTTCCCACGCGTATGGTCCACGACCCCGTTATAACCCCACTGTGGTTCGGCGACCATCCAGGATTGACCACCATCTGTAGAAATCTGAATTTGGCCACCATCATGAACTACACCACCCATTTCTCCCGGACCGGGGACTCCGGTATGTTCAAAATCATACCAGTGCCAGAACTCAAGATGTGCATTGGGGTATCCGGCGATATTGACCTCGGGCAAAGATAGCAGGCTCAGCGCAGACTGATCACTGTAGGACGCATCCGGGTCGGTTACCCAGAGTGGCCCTGTGTACCCGAAAATAGAATCATCTGGGGCCCATTCACCAGAGGTCAGTCCGGGCCACTCCGAAGAATTCCATGCTCCGATCTCATTGGGTCCGGGAATCACATCAAGCCTCAACTGGGCTTCTCCCTCAAGAGGAAAGTGGGCGACGTTGGGTGGATCGGCCTCGTCGTACGCAAGCACCCGATACTCCATCCAGGTCCCGGGTACAGATATTCCTGTATTACTGGCCAACGGGGGTATGCCGGAATATGAATCGTTTCCCCCGTGGCTAAGAAGAAGGACTCCGCTTTCGGTCTCCTGATTGCTGGGCAGGGTCTTTGTGTATAGAAGTTCAACTTTCGATACGGCTTCATCGTCCGTCACCTGGACAGAAATGGTCAGAGGGATCTGCTCCTGCGTTACATGTGTGACAGGAGTGTAGAGAATCTCAGGCGGCTGTGTGTCCGGTCCCAACTTCACACGGAAGAGCTCATCAGGCGCAGACATGGGGAGTTTCATGGAACCGACATCCGTGGATGCCTGGATATAGTACTCTAGGGACTGCGTATTAGCGGGTACTGTTATCTCGGCTTTCCACGTCTGCAGGCTTTCGTTGACCATGTTTACCGTCAAGAAACTTCCTGAGTTCAGGCGATAGATCACCGCTGCATTAGTGATCGAAAAACCAAGTGCTTCAATGTCAGCCTCAAATTGAACTGGAGAACTAAAGTCGATATGGCGCGGAGGAGGCGTGTGAACGATTACGGGTATGCCAGTGGCAGGCCCCAAAAAACCCCGGTGCGCGAAGACATCATAGATTTGGCCTGAGTAAAGCTTGTCGTAATGCGCGTCATCAACCAGCAGCAAAGCCTGAACCATATCTGCCAGCGTAAAATCACCCGCCAAGTAAGGAAAGGCTGCAATATGCATGCGATCCGTCACTTCACGTCCGAAACGTTCCCAGAGCTGCATCATGAGGGCGGACCAAGTTTGCGCATAGTAATAAAAATCACAGCTCAGGCTACAATCGTTTTCGATCGTATCATAGTGAGCATTACCATCGGCACGTCTTCCGCCCCAGAAGACGCCGTCCCAGGGAAAGACATCTCGCCAGTCTCCCATCGGAACCTGGCCGGACTCCATAAGATGTCTGCGATAAGAGACCGCCCAGTAGTCAGAGAATCCTTCTGCCAGTACCCCAGGCTCTCCAGAGATCCGGGGGTGGAAGCCCATATGTTCATACATAATTGCATGACCATACTCGTGAAGAATCACGCCGGCATCCTCTGCGTCATCGGCTCCACCATCTCCGAAGTGCAGGGAATTAGTCCAGTACTGGAAATAGGATTGATCTTCGGCAAACGCGTGAGGATCTACCCTTACAGGGATTGATGGTGGGGGATGTCCGAGGTTCAGGCCTTGTATGTAGCGTTGGCTCTGGTCAATGAAGTGGTATGACATAACGGCTTCAAAGCGCTTGTCGTTTCGCGTGTACTTGAAGCTGTTCTGATCGCTCTCTTCTGGAGCATGAGAACCTATGATTCTCACCCATGGTCCATTCAGCCGGTATAGGCCATCGCTTGAGCTTTGCTCAATATCCCGAAGGTTTTCGGTGATTAGCAGATTGTTAAGTGCGTCGCTGTCCTGGTCGTTGTTGTCTACATAGATCCCCCCATAAGGTTGGCCCGAGGCGGTCAGGGGGTCATACATCCATACGGATCCCTGCCCGGAGGGGTGCTGATCAGTTTCTTCCGGGTCTGGCGGATGGTGGTGTTGGGCGGACATCTCTTCTGTGTGTGCACGAGAGAATATGCGCAGGTCCATCAACTGAATCAGCGCTCCAGTGTTTGCATCCAAAACAACCTCCCATTCTCCCGGAGAGGAATCCGGCCAGACGATAATGCGCCAGACTAGTCGGGGCGGATTGTCGGGAAGTACAAGGAGATCGGGTGTCCTTGAACTTGCGCCTGTTTCAGAAACCGCACGTTGCGCCAGAGATTCAGCCTGGGTAGCGTTTAATGCAGGTACAGGATTAAAGGAAGTGATGTTTTCCAGATGAGGAGCGTAGCCGCTGATCACCATAGTCGGCAAGCCTACTCTGTCCAGGTTTACATGCACAAAGCGTCCATATACCTTGACGCCGGCCAGCGTTTGCTGAAAGGTGAGGTGCTCTGCGCCGAGGGATTGTTTTTCGCTGACCAGTTCAAGGACTTCAGGTGTGTCTATACCGAATCGGGTACCATCTTCGGCCAGCCATTTGCGCGCGGTTGCCTCTGCGGTGGCTTCCGGGGTTGTCGTCGGGGTTAGCTGATAAGCTGCTCGAAAAATTCCGAGCTCCTTATCAATCCGGCCGTTCTGTACGCGTGTACTGGGGATATGGCCCCAGACATCCTGTGTTACGACGGCAGCCTGGGAGGCTGCCGGGAGCGACTGTACTGCGCCAGAGCGATCCTGGGCCTCTGCAAGGAAAGTGCAGGGGAGTATGAAGGCGAATACAATAAGAGCCTTGTACTCCATACTGAAAGATCGGTCATTTATGCTGCTGCAGACTTGGCGTGGACGCGGAGCTTCTCTACTGCATCCAGTTGCTCCCACGGGAAGTCACTGCGACCGAAATGACCATAAGCGGCTGTCTTCTGGTAGATGGGCTGTTTGAGTCGTAGGTCATTTATGATGCCCGCTGGACTCAAATCAAATGTCTCCTGTATGATTTCCGTCAGATCGTTATCCGAGAGTCCATGTGCTACAGTGCCGGACGAGTCAACATATATAGAGACTGGCTCGGGTTTGGCGATTACGTAGGCGAGTTGGATTTCAACCATTCCGGCTAAACCGGCAGCCACCAGGTTTTTAGCTACATAGCGTGCGGCATACGCGGCTGAACGGTCCACTTTAGATGGGTCTTTTCCGCTGAAAGCGCCGCCTCCGTGCGCACCCCGCCCACCATAAGTGTCCACAATAATTTTGCGGCCGGTTAGTCCGGCGTCGGCATGTGGTCCACCGAGTACGAACTGTCCCGTACGGTTGACATAAAGTATCAACCCATCGTCTCTGAGATGGGAAGGAATTACACGCGGCAGCAGGTATTTTTCTATGTCCGCCTTGATTTGGTCCTGTTCGACAGCGGCATCATGTTGTGTGGCAATAACTACAGTGTGAATCCTCTGCGGGACCCTTCCCGTATGGTCGTACTGAACGGTTACCTGACTTTTCGAATCTGGACGCAGGTATGGCATAATGGATTCAAACTTGCGGATTCGGGCTAATTCCTGCACAAGTCGGTGGGCGTACATTAGGGGAATCGGCATGAGTGACGAATCATCTTCGCGGCAGGCAAACCCGAACATCATGCCTTGGTCCCCTGCGCCCTTTTTTCCGATCCCCTTAGATATATCGTCACTTTGCCCATGAATGTGATCGGTCACGCAAACCGAGTTGGCAGCAAAGTTCAGCTCAGGGTAGGTATACCCGATTTGACGAAGAACTTTACGCACGACTGCTTCGTGGTCCACCTGTGTCATAGCACGGGTTTCGCCGGCCAAGATGACATTATTGGAGGTGACCATTGTTTCAACAGCTACACGGCTGTTTGCATCCTGTCTCAGGTACTCGTCCAGGATGGCGTCCGAGATCTGGTCTGCGATCTTGTCCGGGTGTCCCTCAGACACCGACTCAGATGTAAATAAGTAGGCCATTTAGTGCGACATATACGTATAAGAAGGACTAGAACCGTTATGCGGTATGTCTGGTTCAATTGGGGCAATTAGCGGTTCAACGCATTGAGCGGCAAAAATCTCACGTTTTTGCCGTAATTTTGTGTCCCAGCGCTGTTTGAGATCGTGCGCTGTGTACTTTTATCATCAAGACAAAAGAAAATAGCAATGGCAGGATTGGAAGATAGGGTCAAGGCAATCGTAGCAGACAAGTTAGGTGTGGACGAGGACAGCATTCAGAAGAGTGCCTCCTTCACTGACGACCTTGGAGCAGACTCCCTTGACACCGTCGAATTGATCATGGAGTTTGAGAAAGAGTTTGACATAAGTATTCCAGATGAGGATGCTGAGACGATCGCCACCGTTGGAAAAGCGATAGAGTACCTCGCCGAAAAGGCCGTTTGAGGACTCCTTACCGGACACTTTAGGCATGACCATTTCACACAAATCGCGTCGTGTCGTAGTGACGGGGATGGGGGCGCTGACCCCCCTGGGGCATTCTCCAGATGTCTTCTGGGAAGGGTTGATGGAGGGTAAGAGTGGTGCAGCGCCCATCACCCACTTCGACGCAGAGAACTTCGCTACCAAGTTTGCTTGCGAAGTGAAGGGATTTGATCCTTTAGATCATTTGGATCGGCGGGAGTCGCGGAAGATGGATCCGTTTGCCCAGTATGCTGTGGTTGCCGCCGCGCAGGCGGTGGAGCATTCAGGTCTGGAGCCGGATAAAATGTCCCAGGACGAGCGGGATCGAACTGCCGTAGTCATTGGCAGCGGGATCGGGGGACTCCAGGTTTTTCATGAGCAGACCGAAAGCTACATCAAACGTGGCCCTCGCCGTATTTCCCCGTTCTTTATTCCGAAGCTGATTCCAGATATCGTCAGTGGACATGTTTCGATACGATACGGGTTCCGTGGCCCCAATTACTGTGTCGTCAGCGCTTGTGCTACGGGCAATAACAACATCAGTGATGTGTTCATGATGATGCAGCGCGGCATGATTGATGCAGCATTATGTGGAGGGGCAGAAGCTGCAATCAGCGAGTTGGGGATCGGAGGCTTTAACGCTCTCCGGGCGCTCTCAACACGTAATGATGATCCTGCGACGGCCAGTCGACCTTTTGACAAAACCCGCGACGGGTTCGTGCTCGGCGAGGGGGCTGGGGTGCTTGTGATTGAATCGCTCGAGCGTGCACAGGCCCGCGGGGCAAACATTTACGCCGAAATCATTGGGGTTGGTATGAGTGCTGATGCGAATCATATCACTGCCCCCGATCCGAACGGGCATGGCGCAATGCTCGCGATGCGCAATATGTTGGCTGACGCAGATCTGAAGCCCGAAGATGTTGATTACCTTAATATGCACGGGACCGCTACACCACTAGGGGATATTGCAGAGACCAAGTCCGTGAAACAGGTCTTTGGCGAGCACGCCTACGAGATGAATGTCTCTTCTACCAAGAGCATGACCGGACACCTACTCGGTGCGGCAGGAGCCGTTGAGGCTATCGCAACGATTCAAGCGATCTGTAATGATATGGTGCCTCCGACGATAAATTTCGTTACACCAGATCCAGATTGTGATCTCAACTACACATTCAATGAGCCGCAGAAACGTCGAATAGATGTAGCGGTGTCCAATGCGTTTGGTTTTGGCGGTCACAATACATCAGTAGCTTTCCGAAAATTTGTAGCCTGAGTCAGGTCCACCCAGCAATCGCGGTGTACCCTACCTGTTTTTCTGGAATGCTTTGATCCGTATTACCACTGTTTAGGAGTGTGAGGTCTTGGCCGCGCACGGCCGAGCCGGCATTACCGGTTCACGGGGAGTTTGGTAAGGAGTGGATATATCTGTAACTGAGGACGGGGGCGGTGGTCTATTCACGCCGCTGCGCCGCGGTTGGTGCAGTCTGCTCGCTGGCAGTGGCCGTAAAGGTTGAGTGCGTGGCGCTTTATCTCGAAGGTATAGATGTCTGCAACCATTTCCTGGATCTTTTGGATGCGTGGATCACAAAATTCCATGACATGGTGACAATCCAGGCAGATCAAATGATCATGCTGCCAAAAGCGGAAGGAAGGTTCATATTTGGCCTGCGAGTTTCCAAACTGATGTCGGACTACGAGGTCGGAATCCAAAAGCAGACTTAGCGTATTGTAGACTGTAGCACGACTGATCGAGTGTTTTTGCTGCTTCAGTTGAAGGTACAGCGTATCTGCATCTATGTGTCCCGTGGCATCGTATATGGCATCAAGAACGACAAGTCGTGCCTGGGTTTGCCGCAGGCCCCTACGTTTTAGAAATGCTATAAAAAGGTCGCGGACTTCTTTGCGCTGATCTGGGGAGAGTCTCGACAATGCAGTACTGGGTGGTTGATGTTTATACCTTACACGGGGGAATCCAGCGTGTTCCGGTAAACAGAGTTACAATAGTATGCTGAAATCCTGTTTTCTTAGGGCGAAAAAACACCCCGTTCATTTGAAGTTTCGGGTGTATTTGCGTAACTTAGGTCTGCGCTCGATAAGCCCCATTGAGGTAGTTCAATGAGTATTTATTATGATTACAGAGACGACGATTCGTCTGAGGGTCAGAATATCAGGGCCTTGATCAATGCTTTTGAGCGCAGAAGTCCTGAGACTTATTTTGATGTTGATTCGCTTGATAAAATAGCGTTTCACTACTTTGAATCCGGTCGATTCGAGGAAGCACTTTCCGCAATTGATCAGATTCTGACAGTTCAGCCTTTTTCCGCATATACTTGGCTCAAGCGAGGTGTCTTGTTGGGAAATCTGTGCCGTTATGAAGATTCCCATCAGTCATTGGAAAAAGCGCTCAGCCTCAATCCGCATGACAGCGAGATTTTGCTCAATATGGGCCTAACGCTTGAGGCACTTGGGTGCGATGATGAGGCCGTCAAGCGTTTTGATGAGGCCGTTCGTTTGGATCCGCTTAATGAGGATGCAAACTTCCATCTGGGTTGTGCATCTGCCCGACTGGGCAGGATTGAAGAGGCGGTTGCCAATCTGCGGATGTGTGCAGATCGAAACCCAGAGCACCCGGATGTCTGGTTTGAGCTCGGTTACTGCTACGATATTCTTCAGGATTTCGAGGCGAGCCTGGAAGCTTATTCGCACCAGATTGATTTAGATCCGTACTCGTGTGAGACCTGGTTCAATAAGGGGGTGGTGTTGACGAAGCTTGGGCGAATGGAGGAGGCCCTGCACTGTTATGATCTCACGCTGGATATTGACCCAGGCTTCATACCGGGTTACCACAATCGAGGTAACACGCTGGCCCTGTTCGGGCGCTTTGAGGAGGCGATAGAGTGCTATCAAGAGATTCTTGATCGCTTGGGTGATGATGCACAGGCATATTGCAATATGGCGCTCGCTGCGGCAGAGTTGGACGAACTGGATCGCAGTATCCGCTTGTTTCGGAAATCGCTAAATATCGAGCCTGACTTTGCCATGGCGTGGCATGGATTAGGTTGCTGCTATACGGAGCTCGGACGTCATCGCTTGGCGGTTAGGGCGCATACAAAGGCTACCGAACTTTCTGGAGATAACCTGGATTTCTGGTGTTGCAGGGCTGATGCTGAATTAATTGCAGGATACAAACGGAAGGCAGTCAAGTCGTTCAGAAGAATGACCGAGTTACTCCCTGACGATCATCGAGTCTGGATGGAGTACGCATCAGTACTGTCCCAAAACGGAAAGACACGCGAGGCGTGCAAGGCGTATGAGCGTGCAATCAAGCTGGATCCGGAGTGCCCGACGGCGTGGTATCAGTATTCTGAACTTCTATTTATGCTTGGCAAGGTTGATCTGTGCCTGGATGCGCTATCAAAGTCCTTTGAGCTAAATCCAGAGTACAGGAAGCGGTTCAGGAAGCACTGTCCTCCAGAGATATACAATCATCCGCGTTTCAGAGAACGCGTCGGGATAGATTATTAAATAGTCTTGGACTGGATCAGGCGGCTATACGATTGGGTGCTCGGCTGGGCTGAGTCCCCCTATGGGGCGGTGGCACTGTTTTTTCTGGCGGTGGCTGAGTCTGTGTTCTTTCCTATTCCCCCGGATGTACTTTTGATTGCGCTCGCGCTGGGGCGGCGCAGGAAGGCATTGTACTTCGGATTGCTGTGCAGTGCAGGTTCACTTTGTGGGGGGATGATTGGTTATGCACTCGGTCATTTTGCGTGGCTGACCCCTGATGGATTCACAGCACTCGCACAGTTTTTCTTTCAAAATATCCCTGGATTTAGTGAAGCAGTTTATGCGGACCTGGGGCAAAGATTTGAGGAGTGGGGTTTCGTGATCATCTTTACCGCAGGTTTTACGCCCGTTCCCTATAAGCTCTTCACTATCAGTGCCGGCGCCTTTGCTATTTCCTTTCCCCTGTTTCTCTTGGCCTCAGCAATTAGCCGCACAGCACGGTTTATGCTCGTGAGCGTCCTGATCTGGCGCTTTGGAGAACCAGTTCGCGTCTTCATTGACCGCTACTTTAATTGGCTGGCAATTGCTTTTGCGGTGCTCCTTGTGGGGGGCTTTGCTCTGCTCAAGTTGCTTACTTGATCAGTACGACCTTCGTGCTTGTTACATGTCGGTCTGTCTGAACCCGGATATAGTAGGTCCCGCTTGGCAGATCACCTGCGTCAAAGGTCAGCGTATGCTCCCCAGCAGGCAATACTCCGTGGTGAATAACGTCAATGGATCGCCCAAGCAGATCAAGGGCTTCTGCACGCACTTCAGCCTGTTCGGGTAATGCAAGCACTGCGGATGTGGTAGGATTGAAAGGGTTCGGGTATGCGGAAGAAAGCGAAAAGGACTCCGGAATTTCCGCCAATCCATCAGTACTTGTAACTGCACCAAGCATCGGATCTAGAATGAATAGGCCGTCTGGAAAACTACCAACTACTGTAGTGCCACTATCCGGGAAGCGAAATGAGCTCCAGGCTCCATCGTAGGATTTGTTGTCGGAGTCTAGATGCGTGTCAAAGTGCGCCACCTCCTGTGGTTTTTTGATATCAGAAATATCCACGATGCGCAGGCCAGTGGTATAGTTGGCTGCATACATGTAGTTCCCGTGCACATAGAGATTGTGATCAATTGACGAGGTCGAGTGATTGAATGCGGAGAAGAAGACCGGATCCTCAAGGTCGAGCAGGTCCCAAATAATCGTGCGTGTGTTGGGCAACCCATTACTCTCATCAAACTCATCATTCATAAGGAAGTATCTGTGGTCTTCGGTAAGCCAGCCCTGATGTGAATACCCGACGGCCGGGTATTCACTTATTGCCAGCGCCATAGGGTTTTGCTTGTCGGTCACATCGGCTATGCTGATGTGGGTTTCGTTTGATCCGATACAGATTTCTCGGCCTTGGAACTTAGCTTGTGGCCCGCGGTAGATCACGCATTGGACATCGTGTGTGTACCCATTGCGAGATATGCCGGTTTGCTTATCGGCAAAGCAGCCGGCGAAGGTTGGGTTGACCGGATCTTGCAGGTCCAAGATATGCAGCCCACGCCCGCCGCATTTATCACGCGGTACCGTGGAATTCGACAGGCTATATCCCACGACGTACGCGAAGCCAGTCTCCTCATTTATGGCAATGTTGTGCGCGGATTTAATCGCTTCGTAGGCGGCAGTTTCCTCGAAAATGATGGGACTGCCACTGTAGGCGCGCAGTTGAGTTAGATCAAAGATCTGTACGCCATTTTGGCCGACCCCATCAACTGTTACATACATGTAGTTCTTATAAACCTTCATATCACGCCAAAGGGTATGCACTTGTGGATCATGACCCGGTAGTTGGCCCACGTAAATGGGGTTTACAGGATCAGTAACATCAACAAAGACAACTGCAGCGCTAGAACCCTGGAGTACATACTCACGGTTTGTATCTGGGTCGACCCAGCCCCAAATGTCGTTCAGGTATCTAACTTGCATATCCGCCATCGACAGTCGGGATAGCATGTCAACGTTGCTACATGCGTGGCCGGCGGCCACATTTGCAATACATTGCGTTTCCGATCCGACCACCGACAATGCTTGTGCACCGGCCGAATGTGTGATAAAAAGGGCTAGGATAACGAGACAAAGGTGACGTTCCATGAGATCTTGCCAGCTTAGATGGATTCAACTTTGGGGGAGAGGACGGATGGGAACAAGGTACTGATAGACCACAGACAAATGCAACTAAGGTCGGTCTTCCTGAGTACTGAGTTCTAAGAGTAAAACGGAGAGTATTTTCGAATGTTCGTACGAGATCAGATTTTCTCCATCCGCCCGCAAGCGTGGGGTATATCATCTGAGACGAGATGTCTTTACGAACTTGGGATGTACCTGTGAACCTGATGAATATCCATCCCGGTCGCCATCGGATGACCAAGATCCTCGTCGGAATCCGAGCTGTCTAGCTGCAAATTATTCCCGGCATCAATTCGATATTGCTCTCGCTGCGTGCGCTTCCGTCAAACACTTGTGCAGCTGACCTGACACAATTTTAAAACGTAGGTGTACTCAAGTCAATATGGATTCCCGAAGGGATACGTCCTATTGGATACGAAAAAACATTTTCGGATGCTCGAGGTGTTCACGCAGACACCATTGAGCAATCCAGAGTGGTGCCAGCCTTGTACTCGTCTACGCTGTGCCAGTATGAACGTTAACTGTGACTGGTTTGGCGTAATTGATGATCTTGAGTATTTCTGTTGAGGGTGTGTAGAGCGAAATAGCACTATTTTTCGTACAGCATCCAAGATGCTAAACAACTATTATTTGTTACGCCGACTCGCCCGTGCCTGGAGTGAGACGCTTCCCGGCAGCAAAGTCCTGGATGCCTGGTCCCATTCACCGGGAGAGTTGACCATAGCGCTTGAACAGGATGGTGTAGTTACGGCGACGTCATTCCTGACACACGCGCCGATTGTCGGTGCATTCAGGCGTACAAAGGTAGGGCGCCCGAGACGCAACGTTAAGCCCCTTTTACGATCACTACATGGGCAGTCAATTGTAGAGATCAGGGTTTCGGAGAGTGACCGCATTCTAACTTTGAGGTGTACGGGAGGTCTTCAGCTTCAGGCGCACCTGTATGGGGCGCACGCCAATGTGCTTCTGGCAGACAAGAAGGGGAAGGTTCAGGAAGCGTTTCGCAAATATGCCTCGGCAGAACTCCCTCTTTTGCGCGCCGCGCCAGAGCCCAAAAATGTTGAAGAGTTTGCAACACGCTGGAAGGATGCGCGTGGTAGTGCTGAGAGGGCCATCCGACGCATTTTCGTACGCTTCAACAGAGATCAGGCTAGAGAAATCATGCAGTTGCAGCAGTTTAAAGGACGCAGCGCGGAAGTTCTCGACCCTGCGCTAGTGTTTGAGGTGGCGCAGGAATTGCACGAACGTTTGATGAGTGCCCGAGGCCCCCTGTATGTCTACAAGGATCCGGTCGCAATCTCTCCTGTTCCCCTTGAGGCGCGAAAGGGAGAGGAGGTATCTGTGTACAGCGATATAGACAATGGTCTGCATACTTATGCACGGCATGCGCTTTCAGAGAGGGCTTATCGCGCACAGTATGAACCTCTACGAAAAAAGCTAGTGCGGATGCTAGATAAGGCTGAGCGTTCAGCCTCACGAATGAGGGTTGAGCGGTCTCGCCCCTCACGTGCAGATGAGTATGAACGCCTGGGACATGTTTTGATGGCCTCACCGCCGTTGCCTGCAGGTAAGCACCGTGTGCGAATCCCGGATGTATTCAATCCCGCAACAGAACTGACCGTATCGCTGGATCCGGCGCTGAACTCTCTGCAAAATGCGGAACGCTACTATTCGAAAGCACGCAAGGCACGCACATCCCGTGCGCACCTGGATACACTCATCATGCAAGCTGAGGAGAAGGTGGAGTCATTAAAGCATCAGTTGCAGGCATTGGAAAAAACCCGAACGCAGAAGGATATCAAAGCATTCCAAAAGACATATAAGCAGTCTGTTCGCCCAAATCAGCCTTTCAAGCGTTATGCTCTCGTGCCGCCCTACGAATTGTGGGTTGGTCGTAATGCGAGGGAAAGTGAGATGCTAACACTCCAGTATGCACGTCCATTTGATTTGTGGATGCATGCACGTGGGGTGAGCGGGGCGCACGCGGTGCTAAGGTTACCTGGGCGCAATGCACAGCCAAGTAATCATCTCATAGAACAGGCGGCGTCGATTGTAGCTTGGCACAGTAAGGCACGAACCAGCAGTGTAGCGCCGGTAATTGTTACTCCTCGTAAGTACGTTCGTAAGGTGCGGGGCACTCCAATCGGTGAGGTTGCCGTGAGTCGTGAAGAGGTCGTGATGGTCGAACCCGCCTTGCCGTGAGGTATCTTCAGCTACACAATAAAAGTATTTGTTCATGACGTGGTGGCAAGCGGTGATACTGGGACTATTACAGGGACTAACGGAATTTCTTCCCGTTTCTTCCTCGGGACATCTTGTCCTCGCGCAGCATGCGCTTGGGATTCAGCTCACGCCGGATGTGACGTTTGAAGTTTTGCTTCACACAGGTACGGCACTCAGTATCATGACGGTGTACAGAAATCGATTGCTGACAATGGTAACAGATACGGTCCGCACGTTACTGCACCCCCAAAAGGCCTACCATACGAACACAAATGTGCGAACTGCATGGCTAGTAGTTTTGGCGAGCATCCCCGCCGGTATGGCGTATGTGTTCCTCGACGTGCAATTAGAATGGACCTATGCACGTCCCTGGTTCGCGTGCATTATGTTGATCGTAACGGGGGTATTGCTTGGATTTACTATGCTGGCCCGGTCACAGGGTGCTCCGGTCACACTATGGAAGTCCCTGTTTATGGGTGTTGCACAGGCCGTATCACTTCTTCCGGGGATGTCCAGATCGGGAGCCACCATTAGTACGGGGTTGCTGTTCGGTATTAAACCTGAAACTGCTGCGGATTTTTCATTCATAATGGTTCTGCCGGCTATTCTTGGAGCGACGCTGATCAAGGGAATATCTCTTATGCAATCCCCGGAAGCCGTGGACTGGTTGCCAATGCTGCTCGGTACGGTCATGGCGTACGGTGCAGGCGTTTTTGCTATTCGTGTGGTCCTCGGCTTTGTTCGCCGTGGACGACTGCATACATTTGCGGTCTATTGCGTAGGAGTAGGGGTGCTGGGACTGATTTTGCTGTAGAATCTTACATTGGTCATACCCCTGAAAATTACGCGTTGTCATGCGACTAACACCTTACGAAAAAACTGCACAGAAGGAAGTGGACGCGTGGTTGCGCGGCGATGCCTCTCTTGTTGCTCGAGCGATGGATTGGGTCATGCGTCCGGTAGACTGGGCGGTGGAGCAGGGAGTCCCAGACAGTGTCGTAGATCAAATGAGCGAAGCTATTGGCGGCTTTTTATCTAAACTCAATGATGCCACCAAGTGGGCCGTTGACTTGAGCAGCATCCAATCTGAGGCGCGAAAGCATGGCCTGGACATTGAGGATCTGGAAGATTTACGCACCGCGTCTCTGAAAACACTGGACGCTATAGCTAGGGGGCTATTCACCCAGAATACCGTGATGGCTGCGCTCAGTGGGGGTGGGACGGGACTGGGTGGAGCAATGCTGATTGCAGCGGATATTCCACTGCTCTTCGCGATCAATCTTCATCTCATACAGCGGATTGGGGCGGCGTATGGGTTTCCGATGATGGGGCCTGAGCATGGGCCGATCGTATTGTCAATCTACAATGCGGCGGCCGCCAGTTCCCGGGAGGCCCGCAGTGGCGCCTTGCACGAAGTGGGCATAGCCGCCGCCGCGTATGCGGGTGGCAGCACTTATCAGGGTCGTGTACGTGGGGTATTTTCGGACCAGTCCAGGCATGTGCCGCGTGAGCTGGCGAAGAATCTGGTTGGACGAAAACTGTTACAGACAATCCCGTTGGCCGGTGCAGCGGTCGGTGCAGGTGTTAACTATTGGTTCACGAGAGAGACCGCCCAAACGTCTTACATGTTGTTTCGGGCGCTCTATTTGGAGCACAAAGACCGCCTTCAATAGCCACATATTGAGGCCCCCTAGGCTACAACTATGAAATAGGGGGACTTTCGATATTGCATCGCGGCCAATTCCTCTATTGCAGATAGTATGCCCCTTGCGGGCCGCTTGATTCTGCTGCTACTGGTTCGACAACTCAAGTTTCTTCGCTAACCATCCTCACACTTCCGGCCATTCCTCTTGGATGGATCGGCGTGGTCCGTTGGGTTATGACGTTGCTAGAGGTGATTTCGTTGGCCGGAATCGCGCTCGATAGTGCGACAGGTCTCATTGATCGGATTCAAATTGAGGTTGACGAGAATAGCCTCGCTCCGGGGAGGGCCGACACATAAGCCGCTCAGCAAATGTTTCGGTCGATCAAGTCAACCACCGCGGTTGGTGGACTGCTTAGTCTGTGGCTGGCTTGCGATTCCCCGTTCCTATCTGAAGCGGTTGCGATCTTGTTTGGAGTGGCGTTCGCCTCCGTCTTTGCCCTCTGTTCGTACCGGCATTCAATTGTCTGCTGTTCCACGGGCACTCCCATAAGACTGCAAAGCCGTTGGCCGTACTCGTCGGCATATTAACAGCAATGATGCCCACGGAACCACACACGATGCTGAATTCAACTCCCAAACGAACCAGAGAATATCCTTCAACTAATGATTACTTGGCAAAATCAGTTCTTCTTTAAGCCAGACAGCCAACTCCTCAAGCGACATGTCTCCGCGAGCAACGGCAGTGATGACTCCTACCATGGCTTCAGGGTCCACCGTCGTGTCATACCCACTTCTGCGAATAAGCAAAACGGCTAGATAAAGAGCTGTTCGTTTGTTCCCATCCACAAACCCATGGTTTGAAACGATTCCGTGAATCAGAGCAGCAGTTTTTTCGTGAAGGGACTCGAAATATCCGTGATACGGGCGTGCCAGTGCGGAACGAATGGCATGTTCGTTCAGGATTCCAGGTGCTCCGCCATCAACAAGTGCTTCATCGTGGGCACGAATCGAATCCTACCATGCGATGAGGTAGTGAGTTTTACAGATCTGCCAACATCTCCATGGCCTTCCTATGCTTGACCGAGGTTTCTTTGATGATCCTTTCAGAAATCGGGCATACTTTCAAGCCCGATTCGTGGGTCGTAGAAACCACAGGCTTCGGCGTATCATCTTTTGAAGCTGGCTTGACCTTGTCCGGCCGCAAGCCAGGGGGCTGATGAGTTTTAGCTGTCATGAAGATTTCCACATTGGGCTACTCCAAGCGTGCTACGCGTGCTATTTTGCATGGTTTCAACCCCCCTAACAACGCAACAAAGTAGACCATCTAGAAAATCCCCCGTCTGTTGTAACACATGATCGGATGACGTGAAGGGGGCCTCACCAAAATTGGGCGTCTCCTATGCCAGGGGCTCACGCTTGAAAATAATTGGTAACGAATGATGCAAGGATAATCAAGTTGCCAAATACGTGAGGGGTAGTTACCTTTGAGTTTTTTAGCAAACGGTGCCGCGCATTTTCAGGCTCCATTCTGAGTTCAGTAAGCTAATTAACGCTATGCAACTACGATATCCGGCACCTGGGTATGGACGTATCAAGATGGGAGTGATTATACGCTTATAAAGGCGAAGGCGAATTCTCTTTGATCTCCTTCTCGACATCCAAAATCACCTTTCGCTAATCTCCAAAACTGCATTTGTGCGGAGAGAGTTTTAAAAGAGAACTCAAACCAATCGTTTTTTGCCGAGGTACCTCTCGATCCAGAACTTTAGTAGCAATGACATAAAAGTCCCATTTGTTCATGTCAAGGCATTCAAGAGAGTTCTCACCCTCAAACACACAGAAAACATAGATGTCAGCCCAGCGCCTTTTTTCTTCATTGAACTTATTGGTTTCTGCGTTCCAGCTCCCGCTAGGTGCTATCCCAAATTGGATCGTGGAAGGCTTATCCTGTTTCCATGACTGACTATATGCCGCAGACTTCACTTCTATTGACGTACCAGATAGCATGCGAATATCACACTCATCCCACGCCCTCTTTATTTCTTTGTGGAGTTCCAGTGCCGCCGCAACGAGAAACTCGGCAAGATCTCCTCGAGTTGTATTATCAGAAAGCATGGAACCCGACCAGCGCCAATAGTCAATCAATTGGAGCTTCGGCATGACTTTCTGCCCGCGAAACGGCTCTTTACCAGTAAGCAGTTCAGCTTTGTGCTGGGATAGTCCATCATTCATGAGTTCTCTTTCGCTTGTATGTGCCAATAATTGCTTTTCTGATTGGGATCCACTATCGCGAATATACGCAACGAATCAAGGCAAGAATAATCAAGTTTATCAAGTACGTCAGGGTTGTTAATTTTGCTACAAATGAACGTAGCTCATGCTGCAGCGCATTTTCAGGCACCATTCTTGGCTCAGTGACCTTGGACATGCTTGAAGGATGACAATCCAAATAGACAACAGCTGATCACATTGGAGATCTTCATATTCGAGTTTGCGCGAGATTGCGCACTGTAAATGGTGTATATTCTGTGCGCAACGGCAGCCCGTGATCTTGTGATAAGTAAGTCGTGAGAAGCTCAGACCGGAGCTAGATAAGTTTTGGGATACTATGGCACTTGTTGCGATCGTTGGCCGTCCGAATGTGGGGAAGTCCACGCTGTTTAATCGATTGACGGAATCGCGTCAGGCAATTGTCCATGACGCGCCCGGCGTTACGCGGGATCGAGTCTATGGCGATGTTATCTGGAATGGAAAGGAGTTTGCACTTGTGGATACGGGAGGGTACGTGCCGCGGAGTGCGGATCGGTTTGAGCGTGCGATACGCGAACAGGTTCAGATCGCGCTAACAGAAGCGGACATCGTTCTACTGATCACAGACGTCACGGCAGGCGTGACCGACCTGGATCAGGAAATGGCACGGATGCTCCGACGAAGCAATAAGCCAGTGTTCGTTGTTGCGAATAAAGCCGATAACGAAAAGCGCCAGTGGGAAGCAGCATCCATGTACAGTCTGGGACTAGGCGAAGTCTATCCCGTGAGTGCAACGAACGGGATGGGCACAGGTGATTTTCTGGATGCGGTTGTTGAAGCACTGCCCGAGGACGAACATGGTGAGGATGACCGCGGGGTGAGGATTGCGCTCATAGGAAGGCCGAATGTAGGAAAGTCCCAGCTCACGAACACGCTGCTGCAACAGGAACGCTCTATCGTGACGGAGATCAGCGGCACAACGAGGGACGCCATTGACGCGGAGCTGACCTACAAGGGAGAGGCTATCACATTGGTTGATACGGCTGGATTGAGGCGGCGGACCAAGGTTCGTGAGAATGTGGAATTCTACGCCACACTGCGTACAGAACGCGCGATTCGTAGTTGCGATGTTGCAGTACTGCTTTTGGATGCCACGGTGGGACTGGAAGCCCAGGATATAAATGTTCTCAAGGAAGCGGAAATACTAAAAAAAGGTCTGGTGATTGTTGTTAACAAATGGGACCTGGTTGAAAAGGAAACAAACACTGCCCGAGACACTGAACGTGCGATCCAGGAGCGTCTGAAAACGCTCGATTACGTTCCGGTCCTGTTTGTTTCTGCACTTACAGGCAAGCGTGCGCATCGGGTGCTGGATGTTTGCCTGGAGATAATGCGCAATGCGGCATATCGCGTGCCAACATCTGAACTCAATCAAACGGTGCAGCAATCAATTGGGCGCTATCATCCTCCCACTTGGCGTGGGCGGTATGTTCAGATCAAGTATGTAACTCAAGTCGGGGTATCTCCGCCACTCTTTGCTTTTTTCTGCAATCATCCCCAAGGTGTTGGGACGGCTTATTCCCGTTATCTCGAAAACCAGCTTCGCAAAGCGTATGGCTTCTTGGGGGTTCCGATTACCCTGGCTTTTCGGCGTAAATCTCCAGAAGACGAATAATGGAACAATCACCGCCCGGTTTGATATTCAGGGGCTGAACGGTAGATAGCCCCCATGCCTGGTGTACCGAAGAATACCAAATCCGAGAACGAACGAAATCTCAATTTCTGGGAGCGACTATATCTTCCAGAAATCTTCAAAGGTCTCAGGTACAGCTTCCGTAAGATGGTTAAGGAACCGTCCTACACGACGGAGTATCCAGATGAACTTTGGGAGCCTCCTGATTCTTACCGTGGGCGCCCCGTTCTTGTAGAGGAAGAAGGCAAGCCGCGCTGCGTATCCTGTAATCTTTGCGCCAAAGCATGCCCTCCAATGGCAATAGCAATGCAGTCACGCGAGGTGGATGATCCGAACAGCAGCAAAGAGCGTGAACCAGCCTGGTTCGAGATCAACATGCTCCGCTGCATCTATTGTGGATTCTGTGAGGAAGTTTGTCCAGAGGAAGCTATTGTGATGTCAAAAGAGTACGATCTCACTTTTCATGGACGGGATGAGGCAATCTTTGGGCTCGATCGGTTGTTGGTGCCCGCAGAGCGACTCACAGATCGGCTTGATTATCTGGAGGAAGCCCGCAATAAGCAGGAGAACGCGGATGCTTGGCAGCACCGCAAGGACAATAATCTGCACAGTTTAAGGGACCGCCAGTATGTGCGTGAGCTGGCCGAGACGGAAATGCCGGAGTTGAAGAACACGCATTTGCGCTCAGAAACCCCAATTGCTGCCGCCAACACATGGGAGGGCCGTCCTTCGTCCGACGATGCCTGAACCAGATCCAGCGCGCTCTCGCAGTGCAGTGCTGGATCAACTGCGCTATCTGATAGACGAGATCGCTGCACTGCGACAAATTTCAGCACGCCTGCATGAGTCGCAAATAACCAACACTGACCGCGGACCGTCAGTCAAACAGTGCTATGGGGCGATAATCACGCGAGATCGAAACAAAATTCTCCCCGCTCTGAAGAATATATCTGGACGTAAGATTCCCTCGGAGGCCCTGTCCGTGGATTGGAACAGCGTACCTATAAAGGATATTCTAGTGCAGGTTGAATCCGCCCGGAGATCGGTCATTGAGGCTGCCGAAAATCTAAGTTCTGAAGCTTGGTCACAGCAGATTATGGAGGGGGAGGATGTCTTTCAATTCCTTTTAACCGCCTCGCAGCAGGATACGGACACGCTTCGTACTGTTGCAGAAAGGCTATATCGTACCTGGTGATGTCTGCAGCGGGCGGTAAGCGCAAAAGAAAATCTTCGCTCCAGATCTATAAGGATCTGAAAAAAGATTTTGAGGGAGGACGCTTTAAACCGGTCTATCTCTTCTATGGAGAGGAATCATACTTCGTAGATCAGCTGCAGCAGATTCTTATTGATCATACGATTCCCCTGGAAGATCGTGACTTCAACCTTGATGTAGTCTACGGACCGGATATAGCTGCTAAAGATGCACTGGGAATATGCCAAATGGCCCCCATGCTGACTGAGCGACGTATTGTCGTCATACGGGCATTCGATAAGCTCAAGGGGAACCAGTTGTTTGCAACGCTGGCTAAATGGCCAAATCCAGCGGCAGTTGTGCTCCTGATTTGCGAAAACCGTCCCAGGTTAAATGCGAATCCATATAAAGCGCTGAAAGAAAACTCACAAGTCGCTCAGGTTGTCGAATTCGCTCCGTTGTGGCGCAATCAGATGGGTTCGTTCTTACGTGAGTATGCACAGTCCCGAAGTTATAAGTTGGAAAGGAATGCTGAACAGCTGCTGATAGAGTTTCTAGGCACCGGATTGGCCCTACTCACCCAGGAGATCGAAAAGCTAATCACTTATGTGGGTTCGTCTGAAGAGAGAGTGATCACAGAACAGGATGTTTTTCAGGCCAGTGGACAGACTCGGGAGATCAACATATTTGAGCTACAGGATGCCATCACGGATCGCAGAAGGGTTGAGGCGCACAGGATTGCAGAGCAGTTATTGCTGGGTGCTTCTTCAAGGCAGGGTGAGTGTCTTCGAATTGTGTCCGTGCTAAGCCAACATTTCGTCAAGCTCTGGAAACTGCATGGCTGTCCCTCATATGGCCTCAAGCCCGCAGAGATTACCAAGAGGACCGGCATTCCTTCCAACATGATTTATAAATACAGGCAGGCTGTACGCAAATGGTCACTACCAGAAATCAAACGGGCCATGCAACTGTTTCTGAGTGCAGACAGCGAAATCAAAGGATTCTCGAAACGTAGCCCGCATGTAATCATGACACTTTTGATTGTGCAGCTTCTGTCTGAACCTTTGCGGTACTAATTGCGTTGGCATTGTCCAAGGGTTCTGTGGGGATCTTTGCAAACGCTTTCATGTAATGATTATCCGAGGTGCTTCGGTCTGGCTCAAATCAGGGTACATTTGTGTTCTGCCTTCGCTGTGCCACGTCTCAAGAAGCCAATCTCACGCTGGAAACTGATCGTATGAATGACAAATAGCTACTCTCGCTCATGTTGAGGAAAGCCCACTGGATGGACGAACTCTTGTGCGAGTACGTGGACGGGACGATGGACCGTAGTGTTCGCACTGCGTTTGAGGAGTGTGTGAAAGGCGATAGAAGGCTTGCAAGCCAGGTCAGGTGCTTGCGTTGTATACGACGTTTACTGTGTGATCATCGTTTGCGAACTCCAATTGGTTTGCGTGAGTGTGTTCGTAGGCGCTTGTATCGTCATTTACCGTTTGCCAGTCCAGTCCGTCCACCACACACGAGTATTTTGGTCGGCACGGCCATTGCGATTGTTTTGGCGGCGGGACTTGTAGCCGGTGCTTCGCAACAGGTACCCAATTCGGTAATGAGGATGCATGGTGGGGTGCAATCTGTTTTGGAAGCGGATCCTGGGTCAGTTAAAAAGGTTCACGGTCGGCCCCTATGGGAGTATCTGTCTGGTTAGGGGCTCTTAGCTCAGTGGTTTAGAGCGCTCGCCTCACACGCGAGAGGTCACAGGTTCGAATCCCGTAGGGCCCACCAACTGCTTACACTAAATTACTCATCTCAAAATGATGCGAACTCTTCCAGTTTTGGCCATTGTAGCCACATTGACAGCGCCTTTTGCAGGAGCCTCTCCTTCTGAATCAATGGCTGGTTTTGGCGGAGCGATTGTTGCCGGAGATGGTCACCTTTTTGTAGCTGAGCCTCGGGGCTTCAAAAACCCGGGAATGGTTCATGTTTATGTGCGCGGTGCAGATCAAGAGTGGTTACTGAGTAGCTCACTGCGTGCTCCAAATGCCCACGTTAATGATGGGTTTGGGAGCACGATTGCGTATGGAGGCGGAACATTGGTTGTGGCGAGCGCATCCGCCGTTTATGTTTTTGAGCAAGAGGATGGAACGGGCAACTTCGTTCAATCAGGAAGACTCGCGTCAGGTCATCCCGCCTTTGGCAGTGCACTCACAGCAGATGGGGGATGGATTGCTGTAGGTACTGCACAGCGAAGTGCAGGCGATGTGTTCGTTTTTTATCGTAACCCGGATGGCGTTTGGGTTGAGGGTACAAAACTTGCCGATCCCGGCACAGAGGCGGAGTCAATGTATGGAATGACGCTTTCGATGGATCAGGGGCGTTTACTCGTGGGCTCCCCCGGGGCCTGTAGCGCGTACTTGTACGAGCAGGGCGATGATGAGTGGGAGCTTGTCGAAACTTTTTCGTGTGGAGAGTTAGGCACAGAGTCGGCGTTTGCTGCCTCTGTAGACTTAAAAGGAAACCGGGCAGCCATGGGGGCGCCTCGGCATAACGGCGGGGTGGGTGCAGTGGCTGTCTGGCGCCTGGGGGATGGCGAAAACGCGACGTGGAGTGAAGGGGAGGCACTTACTCCTGCCGATCAGTCAGGGCCCCAGTTTTTTGGTGCGCAGGTCCAGATCCGGAATCCTCAGTGGATTGTTATTGGTGCGCCGATGGCCTCGGATATGGATGGGGCAGTACACGTATATTCGGTGCAGGAAAGTGGATATGCTGAGTCTGACAACCACGCAGTAGTTCGCGGGCCCGGACCAAGATTTGGATCAGTTTTAGCAATTGATGAATCAGTTATTGCAGTGGGTGCCCCGGGTGCAGCCTATGGAGAAGGAAGTGCCTTGTTGGTGGAAAGAACGAATGAAACTTGGGAGGTAACTCAGGAGATTTTTAATCCGGGAGAACCTATGTCAGGTATTGCCGGGACGCAAGTGACCTGTGCGGGGGGAGAGGCGGATAGCTTTGACTGTGGTCTAGTGGATTTACTGGCATTCCTGCCCAACCAGGAAATGGAGATGAATCGAGGTGTGCGTCTGAGCGATGTGTGGGGTTGGACGGATCCCGAAACCGGCATCGAATATGGTTTGATCGGCCATTTGGAAGGAACTGTTTTTATTGATTTAAGCGATCCATCCATGCCGAAATATCTGGGCACGCTGCCGCGCACAGAAGGCTCGCCTGGAAGTACCTGGCGGGATATCAAGGTGTATAAAGATCATGCGTTCATTGTGGCTGACGGTGCACGCGAGCACGGGATGCAAGTCTTTGACTTAACGCAATTGAGAGAGGTGACCTTTCCACCAGTGCAGTTTGCAGAAACTGCGCACTATGACAAGATTCACAGTGCTCACAATATTGTTATTAACGAAGACACAGGATTTGCCTTTGCGGTTGGTGCTTCCGGCGGAGCCGAGACTTGCGGCGGTGGCCTCCACATGATCGATATTCGTGAACCCCAAGCCCCCGTTTTTGCGGGTTGCTTTGCAGATGAAACGACCGGACGACGTAAGACCGGATACAGTCATGATGCGCAGTGCGTGATCTATAATGGACCGGATGCCGAATATGTTGGACGTGAAATCTGCATTGGTGCCAACGAAACTGCAATCAGTATTGCGGATGTCACCGATAAAGACAATCCGGTTGCGGTTGGAACAGGTTCCTATCCCGATGCAGGATATGTACATCAGGGCTGGCTTTCGGAAGATCACTCCTACTTCTATCAGAATGACGAACTGGATGAAATCGTCGGAAGGGTTGATAAAACACGCACGCTGGTTTGGGATGTGAGAGATCTGAGTGATCCGATAATGATACGTGAGTTCTATGGGCCCACATCGGCTACAGATCATAACCTTTATGTACACGGTGATCTGATGTATCAGACCAATAATGCGAGTGGTCTGCGACTCATAGATGTATCAACACCGGACAATCCGGTGGAGATCGGATACTTCGATACGACGCCGTATGGAACCGATGAAGCTGGATTCAATGGAACCTGGAGCAGCTATCCGTACTTCAAGAGCGGTATCATTGTGGTGACGAGTCGGCGGGAAGGCGTGTTTATTCTCAAGAAACAGACGGTAGATACCTGATCAATGGATCGTAGATGGTGTCAATTATATAACCGCCGGGCAGCATCATGACCCAGCACGTAATCTGAAACGCACTCACCGGAGCCGCTCACATATGTACGTTCCACGTCGCCAGCGAATGCTGGATCAGTATCTGAAAGAGATAGGTCAAATTGACCTCGTAACTCCAGCAGAGGAGGCGGAGTTAGCGCGGAAGATTAAACAGGGAGATGAAGATGCGCTTCTGAAGCTCACCCGTGCCAATCTTCGGTTTGTAGTTTCAGTTGCGAAAAAATTTCAAGGACAGGGGTTGCATCTGACCGACTTGATCAACGAGGGCAATTATGGACTCATCAAAGCCGCTAAGCGGTTTGATGAGACGCGTGGATTCAAGTTCATCTCCTATGCCGTGTGGTGGATTCGCCAATCTATCCTGCAGGCGCTGGCTGAACAGGGACGGGTAGTGCGTTTGCCGCTAAATCAGATTGGCACGATAAGCAAGATTCGCAAGAGCAGCGCACGGCTGGCTCAGGAGCATGAGCGTGACCCAAATCTGGAAGAACTGGCAACTGACCTCCAGATTGATATTGAAAAGGTTCGCAGTGCAATGCAGCGCACTGCCAGGCACCTGTCTATGGATGCCCCCTTTAATGAGGACGACGAGAACAGCCTGCTGGATGTATTGCCCAGTAATGAGGTGGCCTCGCCTGACGAACCGCTTCGTGGGGAGTCCCTGAAGATTGATATTGAAGTTGCGCTTAGCAGCTTGAGTCCGCGTGAGGCAGAAATCACCCGTCTATACTTCGGGGTCGGTCGCGAGCATCCCCTCACACTGGAAGAAATCGGCCTCCGATTTGATTTGACAAGAGAGCGAGTGCGCCAGATTAAAGAAAAAGCCCTCCGCAAACTTCGCCAGAAACACCGGCGCGAAGATTTGAAAATGCACGACATGTAAGGGAATTACAGTTCCCAATGAGATTCCCGACCCTTGCCTCGTGAAGCGCCGGAGTGGATACAGATTCCCGGTCGTCTATGAATGCGGATGTGACTGCTATGATTGGTAACCCCTGCGTGTGGCTTGTTCTGTGTGTAACAATGGCAGATACTACTTCGTAGATACGGATAGCCGATTGCAGTGCTACCCCGAAAAAAATCGCAAAATTAACCTCTCCAAAACTTCTTCAATGAGTACGCTCATGACTTTTCGGCTCCCCTTACTGTTATCTTCGCGCATGTTTTGTGTGGGCTTGCTGGCCTTCGTCACTCTTGCTGCGTCAGCCCAGGTACCCCAGGAAATTACATTTCAGGATGCAGTACGCATCGCGTTGGACCAGAATATTCAGTTGCGACAAAGCGCCAATCAGTTGCGGCTCAGTGAGATTGATGTTCGGTCTGCACGTGCGGCATATTTGCCAAGTTTTAACCTGAGCACAGGAGGCGGGACAAACTTCGGGTTGTCTTTTGACACAAATGTTGGTGAGCTTCGCACAACGGCCAACTCACGATTCAATATGAGCGCGCGCACGTCAGTGACGCTGTTTGATGGTTTCCAGAGACAGTCGAATCTTCGTCAGAGTCGATTCGACGTGACCGCAAACGACCTGAATCTTGAACGTCAGCGCCAGTGGGTGGTGTTCGAAGTTGCAACCCAGTTTCTCCTCTATATCCAGCAGAGTGAACAGATTGAGGTTCAGCAGGAAAACCTTGCTGCTGCTCAGCAGCAACTGGCGCAGATTGAGGAGTTTGTACGGGTCGGGACACGCCCAGTGTCGGATCTGTACCAGCAACAGGCCGAAGTAGAATCCGCAGAGCTGGCGATACTCACGACCGAGCGGCAGGCGCAGAATGTGATGTACCAATTAATACAGACTTTACAATTGGATCCACTGGGCAGCTACGAGCTTGTGGTTCCGGAATTGCAGGACGAATACTTGGTACCGGAAGAGTATGACCTGGATGAGCTGATCACGCGTGCGCGGCAGCAGCGAAGTGATTTGCGTGCACAGGAGATTTCAGTGCTGGCAGCCCAGCAAGGGCTTCGCGCAGCGTCCAGCAGCATGTTACCGCAACTTGGATTTTCGGCAGGTGCAGGTACAAGCTATAACAGTGGGATTAAGGCGGTTGATTTTAGTGGGCAGTTGGAGCGGAACCGATCTGAGTCAATTTCGCTGTCGGTAAGTGTACCGGTTTTTAATGGTCTCCGTACACGTACCCAAAAGCAGCGTGCACAGGTATCGTACGAAAATGCACGGCTCGCCGTTGAGAACACTCAGCAGCAGGTCGGAAATGAAGTTCGGGCGGCGTATCATGACTATCTGATAGCTGAAAAGGAGTTGGAGGTATCTGAGAGGCAGTTGGTTTACCGGCAGCAGGCGTTGGATGCTGCTCGGGAGCAATACAATGTGGGCGCTGCTACGCTCGTTGAACTCACACAGGCGCAGTCTGCTTTTGTACAGGCGTCCCAAGAAGCAATCACCGCACGATACACTATTTTTGTGCGTAAACGAATGATTCGTTATTTCACTGGTGAACTGGATCCAAACCAACCATTATTTGACTAGGATTCCCATGGCAAAGAAAAAAAATCGAACTCGTAACCTTCTAATATTTGTCGCAATAGCAGTGGTCCTTCTGGTGGCTCTGGGTTTTGTTGGGCAGCGTATCTTCGGTGGTCCCAGTGCAGAGCGCGTGGAGATTGTCACAGCGGAATTACGGACGGTCACACAAACGGTGACCGCGTCTGGGCGTGTGCAGCCGGAGGTGGAAATCGTGATTAGCCCGGATGTCTCGGGTGAAGTTGTGCAGTTACCTGTCGTTGAAGGTCAGCAGGTCCGCAGGGGAGAGCTTCTTGCACGTATCAAACCGGATTATTACGAGGCTCAGGTGGAGCAGGCGGAAGCACAGCTTTCGCAGGCCAAGGCGAACCTGTCTCAACGCGAAGCAAGCCTGCTACTACAGGAACAGATACTCGACCGACAACGTCAGCTTTACGAAGCACAGGTTATCCCTCTTGACGAATATGAGCAGAGCGAAACCCAGTACAAGATCGCCAAGACAGATCTGGACGCGGCAACGTTTAATGTGGAGAGTTCAGAGGCACGTCTGCGGGAGGTCGAGGAACAACTCAGCAAAACCGCACTCTACGCCCCGATGTCTGGAACGGTAAGCCAATTGGATATTGAGTTGGGTGAGCGGGTGACGGGCAACGAGCTTCAGGCGGGCACTACGGTTATGAAGGTAGCCCGTTTGGACCAGATGGAATTGGAAGTGGAAGTCAGTGAGAACGATGTGGTCAACGTTGCGCTTGGTGACACCGCCTCCATTGAAGTGGATGCCTACCCTGAGCGCTTTTTCAAAGGAATCGTTACGGAGATCGCAAATTCGGCTCGACTGCAAGGAAGTACATTTCAGGAGCAGGTGACGAATTTTCCAGTCAAAATCCGAATCCTGGATTCCCATAATCCAGCTTCGCAGGCTCCCGGCGTTCTAAACGAGACGCCTGCGGTTCAGGACTATCCGAGCTTCAGGCCGGGTATGAGTGGGACCGTCGATATCTTTACAAACACGGTCACCGAGGTCGTTGCTGTTCCAATTCAGGCCGTGACCGTGAGGGATTTTAAAAATATTAATAGGGCTCGTGCCCGGCGAGCCACTAGTTCGGGATCAGACTCGACAGCGGCAGACGACAATGAGGCTGGATCGGCTTCATTCTCGGATGAAGAAGATCTGCAGCGGATGGTATTTGTAGTGAATGGCGAGATGAAGGCGATTGCGACTGCAGTCGAAACAGGAATTTCTGACGATCAGTTTATTGAAATCAAGTCAGGTCTGGAAGAGGGACAGCGGGTCGTGAATGGTCCATACAGTGCCGTAAGCCGTGAACTCGGCGATGGAGACCTGGTCGAGGAACGTGGATTCCGAGGTAGCAGATGAATAACGGGACAAGCGGTCATCCGCTGATTCAGCTACGCGATGTAAGGAAGCTTTATCCTATGGGTACGGAGATTGTCCGCGCCTTGGATGGAGTGAGCCTGGATGTGTACCCGAACGAATACGTAGCGGTCATGGGTCCCAGTGGTTCCGGCAAGTCCACGCTCATGAACATGATCGGTTGCCTGGATACACCTACGGATGGGAGCTATCTCCTTCGCGGGCACAATGTGGGTGAGATGGTTGATCACGAACTAGCAGAAATCCGCAATCGTGAGGTCGGATTTGTTTTTCAAACCTTCAATCTATTGCCGCGCGTCAACTGTCTGCAGAACGTAGAGCTCCCGCTCATATACAGCGGCAAGACACGTGGCCAGCGCCGTCAAATGGCTGCACATGCACTGGAGCAGGTTGGATTGTCGGACCGGGTGACACATAAACCCAACGAACTGTCCGGTGGACAGCGCCAACGGGTCGCTGTTGCACGCGCCTTGGTAAATAATCCTGCATTGGTTCTAGCCGATGAACCCACCGGAAACCTTGATACCAAGACGGGTCGAGAGATCATGTTTCTTTTCGAGACACTTTACCGCAGGGGCAACACGATCATGGTGGTAACTCATGAAGAAGAGGTTGCCCATCATGCGCGCCGCATTGTTCGCTTGCTGGATGGTTTGGTAGAGAGCGATGTTCGCGTTGAAAACCCTATACTGGCCGGCCAGGATACATCTGCTGTGCTGGGTTGAGAGAAAGCATGCCGGCCAATGGGCGTTGAGCAGGAGCCGGCGGTCAGGCTGGCAGTGGTTTTCGTTCAGGTTGGATCGACTCCAGCACCGTGGTAGTTAGTTTGGTTCACAGTCCAGTGCTTCCTCAATTTGCACAAACCTGACTGGATCCTGTGTTCGACGGATCCGAACGGCTTCAAAAGCAACCCCGGTTGAAAAAGATGGACGACAATCGGGGCCCGGGGAGAACAGCCGATAGGTTGCAACCACTGTATCCCTAAGACTTTCAACGAGCTCAAAACGAAGGTCATATCCTCCCGCATTAACGTCAACAGCGGCAAGGAGGACCATTTCTGTTTCAAAGTCTGGTGACGTGAAGGGCATCAACGGCTGAAGTGAATCCGTATATGCGGTCCATGTATCCACATCTGTGATCAAGCGTATGGTGGTTGTGTCGATGGAAGCCTGAAGTCCGCGGCCCAGTGACACATAGGGGAGGAGTTTGGCTAGGTCTTCTTCTGTCAGTTCAGGTAGTGGCGCGGTCTCACAACTTGCAGAAAGCAGTAATGTCGAGATCAATATTATGGAACTAAGTTTTTGCATTAGCGTGTCAATGGTTCGTAACGCGTTCGTGTACATAAACTACTCATGCCGCTTAAAACAGTTGATGTTGATGCGCTGGTTGAACAAACAGGTAACCTGTTTGAAGCCGTTGCGATCCTTTCGAAACGCTCGCGCCAAGCCGCGATTAAAATGAAGTCGGAACTTGATACGCGCCTCGCGTACTTTGAGGGTTTCGATCCCGAACTGGAGGATCCGCATTTTCAGGAAGAACAGCGCCGCATATCTATTGAGCACGAGGAGCGACCCAAGCCGACGGAGGTTGCGGTCGAGGAAATGTTCAATTCCGAAATATACTTCCGGGATCCCACCACGGAGCCGGAAATCTAGGGCGCAGCCCGGCCTGTCATGGAAGGCCAAAATAGAGAACGCCCGGACGAGTATATTCTCGTCCGAGGTGCGCGTGAGCACAACCTGAGGGATGTGAATGTGGATGTTCCGCGCGACGAGTTGGTTGTCGTAACTGGTCTATCAGGTTCGGGAAAGAGTTCACTCGCCTTTGATACTGTTTATGCAGAGGGTCAGCGACGATACCTGGAAAGCCTGAGTGCATATGCACGGCAGTTTGTTGGGATGCCTGAACGTCCCGACGTTGATCATATCGAAGGGCTCTCCCCGGTCATTGCGATTGATCAGAAGACCGTCTCCAGGAGTTCGCGGTCAACGGTTGGTACGGTTACCGAGATATACGATTTTCTGCGACTGCTCTATGCACGCGCAGCGACCTCCTTCTCGGCAGCATCGGGCAAACCGCTTATCAGGCAGTCTACGGGCGAGATAATTGCAGCGATCCAGGAGTACCCTGTGAATTCAGAAATTGCGCTGCTTGCGCCTGTAGTTCGAGGTCGCAAAGGACATTATGGGGAACTCTTCGAGAGGGTGTCTCGCCAAGGCTATACCAGAGTTCGCGTCAATGGTAAGATCCGTGAGATCAAGCCTGGTATGAAGGTTGCCAGGTACAGAACGCACAACATCGAGATTGTAGTAGATCGTTTGCGGATTGAGGAAGGTATGGGGGCTCGCATAGCTCACTCGGTCAAGACCGCACTGGGGTTGGGGAAAGGAGTCTTGATTCTGGCAGAAGCGTCTGAAAAGGATCGCATCTTCAGTCGTCACCTATATGATCCTGAAACAGGAGAGTCCTATCAGGAGGCCTCGCCGAGGACTTTTTCTTTCAACTCACCGTTCAGTGCCTGCAAGGTATGTCGTGGCCTCGGCATACAGGATTGCTGGAATGAAGAATTGCTTGTGCCGGACCGCTCGCTCAGTATCAAAAACGACGCAATAGAACTCCTTGATTCCTGGAGGGACCAATACTTCATTGACGAGATAGCGTCGGTCTTAGAGAAACGGGGCTTTTCTTTAGATACGCCCGTGAAGGAGATCAGTAAAACTGCGTGGAATGAGGTACTGCATGGTTCCCATAAATACCATCAGATGATGGTGGGTGGCACCAAGTACGCCTACAAATCACCAGATGGGCGGGGCGTTTACAGCTTTTTGGACACGCGATATAAATTTGCAGACAAAAGGGAGCGAAGAGAACTTGACTGTTACAGGACGAGTCGGCCGTGCACCGAATGTAAGGGGGGCCGTCTTTCCAGTGAGGCGCTTTCGTACAGAATTGCCGGAAAGACGATTGCTGACCTGACGCAGATGGATCTGATTGGTCTGCGTGAGTTCTTGAATACAGTTCGTTTTGGCAAACGACAAGCCCAGATTGCTGCACCCATTATTAAGGAGGTCCAGGAACGCCTGATGTTCATGGTTGATGTTGGGGTTGGTTATCTAACCTTGGATCGACCGGCTGCCACATTATCCGGCGGAGAAAGCCAGCGTATTCGACTGGCCACACAGATTGGTACACAGTTAACAGGAGTCTTATATGTTCTGGATGAGCCCTCTATTGGGTTACATGCTCGGGATAACCGGCGTTTGATAGCATCCCTGCGCAGGTTACGTGATCTAGGCAACTCAATCCTGGTCGTTGAGCATGATCGCGATATGATAGAGTCAGCAGATCATATCATTGACATAGGGCCCGGTGCTGGTGATCAAGGTGGGGAGGTTGTGTATGCTGGATCTCCTGCAATGTTACGGCAAAATGGCAGTTCAAAAAAGGGATTGACCTTGCCTTATCTCTTGGGACAGCGTCGCATAGAAATTCCAGAGAAGCGTCGGGAGACACAAAAGCAAGTCATTGTGCTTTCCGGGGCAACGGGCAACAACTTGAAGAACGTCACGCTCACCCTGCCCCTTGGGACGTTCGTTTGTGTGACCGGTGTCAGCGGATCGGGAAAGAGTTCGCTCATTAACCAAACGCTTGTTCCTGCACTCACGTACCGGATGAATCCTCGTACCCGGGTACGAGGATTGCCGTATGAGAAGCTGGATGGGTATTCGTTGATTGATAAGTTGATCAACATTGATCAAAAGCCAATTGGGCGAACGCCTCGGTCAAATCCGGCCACGTACATCAACTTGTTCACGGAAATCCGGCAGTTGTTTGCTAAACTACCGCTGTCAAAAGCACGGGGCTATAAGCCGGGACGATTTTCGTTCAATGTGCGAGGCGGGAGATGCGAGACCTGTTCCGGGGCGGGTATTGATCGCCTGGAGATGAATTTTTTGCCTGATGTATATGTAGAGTGCGAGACCTGTCAGGGCAGGCGTTACAATCAGGAAACATTGGAGGTGTCCTACAAGGGTAAAACCATTTCGGATGTTCTGAACATGCGTGTAACCGAGGCGGCAGCCTTTTTTGCCAATCTGCCCAAGATTGCCAAGAAGCTGGACACGCTTCTCTCGGTTGGTCTGGGGTACATACGTTTAGGGCAGCAGTCAACCACGATTTCTGGGGGAGAGGCGCAGCGCGTGAAGCTGGCCAAAGAGCTTTCACGTTCGGCAATAGGGCGGACACTGTATCTATTTGATGAGCCAACGACGGGACTGCATTTTGAAGATATCCGGTTATTTCTGAATGTTTTGCAGGAACTGGTGGACAGAGGCAATACGGTGCTTGTGATAGAACATAACCCGGATGTGATAAAAGTTGCGGATTACATTGTGGATATGGGCCCGGAGGGAGGTGAGGCAGGTGGAGAGATTCTTTTTGCTGGTTCCCCAGAGGGAATGAGTCGTCAAAATACTCATACAGCAGACTTGCTCAGGGAAATATTTTCGGGTGTGCAAGGCGAGCACGTTTCTGGTGATCCGGCAATTGAACCCGAAAGATCCCCCATGTATGGAGTCTGATTCATCAGGTGTGTAAAGGAAAAAATAATCGTCAAGGAGCAAGATTAGCCCTAAAGTCTCCCAATTCTACTTGGGCATTTTTTGAATTCAACGCTTACAATGCAACTCGCTGTTCGCTTCTTTGCGCGAGTGCCTCATGGAACGAAAGAAATTTGTCCTTGGACATCAATAGATTAGCAATCTGATAATGTGCAGCTTAACTGGTGGCAGGCCGAAGTATACAGGAAGAAGTAGTCACAGTGGTCAAGACTTGCCAAGGGCAGGCGCCGGGGACCCGGTCAAGGTAGAGTCTTAAACCAAGTCTTGATCTTCTGGGCCATCAATTCTCTGCGTAAAGCCAAAAATTCATCGTAATCAGGAACTGATCCGTCGAGGAGGGATAGAGGAATGCAGTTTTGCTTAAAGTTTTCCTCCAATTCTGCACGTTTAGTGATTCCTCCATACCGGATTTTTCCACCGCTAACTTGTTCAAGTAGTTGAGGGAAGTATATCATTGGCGGCGTGTCAGATATGGCGATGTTGATTGGGCTTTCGGTGAATGCATAGTTGGCGATCTGATTGTACCGTCCCCGGGGGAGTTTCTGTTTCATCAGATATTTGCGTGGATATACATGATGACGATCTCCCCCACTGAGCAGTAGGTTTTGTACAGTAATTGCAGTTGAGAGAAACCCTTTATCACCGAGGAATGCCTGCGCCGCTTGATACGCAATAAAATAGGGACTTGTTGAGCTAGAGGTTTCCATGTCTTGAAGCAGCATACCCGTCCAATAGCTCTCAGGAAGTTCGTTTTCGATAGTGGTCTCTACATATGGGCGTAACCCCTGAGCAGCGATTTGGCGGATATCGAGGTCGAACATAGTCTCCGGGCTTCCTGAGTAACGTCTCGTGAGGATTGACATTGCATACCATCGACGGGTCAAGCTTGCAACTTTGGATAGAGAGAGCCCCTTTTCACGCCCTTCCAGGTAAATAATGAAAGCAAAGTTGACAGCATTCTGACTACGGATCATCTTGGATGTAAGGAATCCCGAAGAGCGTAGAATCATGGTCAGCCGGTCGAAGTGGGTCTTGCTCATGAAGGCAGAGACACCTTTCTTCAACTGGTCGAAAGTATTATCTACGATCTCTTCTTCGTACTCGCGAGTCTCGAAATTACGACCCGATAGAAGGGATACCAGATCCTGTAGCTTGCCACGCTTGAATTTTGAAGTAAATGCCACCCGTAGCATATCGGTATAGGTTGGATCGTAAAGGTCATCGTTTACCCCTTTTAGCCAAGTCATTTTTGGCCAAAATGGAGAGTTCACAAAATCGGAGTCCTTTTTGATCTCCGGGAAGGATTCAGGAGCAACGGCTAAATGACAGAAGTAGTCAATGGCCTTACGCAAGAGTCCGCCTCCGTGGGTTTCATTTGCCGCGATTTTTGACATCGCGAAGTCTGCTTGGGAGAGAGTAGTACCAGCTGAGTTAACACGGATGAAAATTTCAGTTACTTGATCTATATCAAGTTGCGCATCCAGTGCAATGACCCCAACTTGGTTGTTGGCGATTTTGAGAACATCTTGGATTGCTTGGTGGACATACTTTGGTAAGGTATTCTTATTGCGTTTAGTGTAAATCGTAACAAACTCATACTGATCAAATTCGGGAGCAAAGATCTCGGCAACATCATTAATCCAGGCCCGATCTTTTTCAATGGCCGGATTGCATACATCGAAGCGTTTTTCCAAAGGATTGAACGCGATACGAATTCGCACTGATTTATAATCTTTGGTAAGTACTGGCTGTCCCAGGAGTGCCGCCATGAGTGCGGTAACTCGTTGTTGGCCGTCAATCAGTATGCGTTTTCCGTTCGAAAAAGTACCATCCTTTAGTTTGATTGAAGGGTTGCGCCAGGAAATCAGATAGCCGATCGGATAACCCTGATACAGTGAGTCAAGTAGATTGCGCACTTGTATTGAGTTCCATACAAAAGGACGCTGGATTTCGGGAATCGCAATATTGTTCGTCTTCACCCAAGTCAGCAAAGTCCCTACCATGTGAGAGGTAACAGAATATTGTTCTCGCATTGCCATCAGATGTTGCTCTTTGTTTGTATTATCCGAAATCGATCCCACCACAAGGTACTACAGATTCAGGAATTGGCATAAATATGTTGGTAGTTGCAAGCGGTACTCAGCAGCAAAATTTTTTGGAGTGATAGGGCACAACCCAGATGCAATAAAAGTTCCCGATTACAGTGCGGATATGGGTCTAGAGGGGGGCGAGGCCGGCGGGGAGATCCTTTTTGCTGGTTTTCCCGAGGAGATGGTTCGTCAAAATACCCATGCTGCAGACTTGTTCAGGCAATCATTTTCCGGTAAGCAATGCAATCAGGTTGCTGGTGATCCGGCAATTTAGCCCGAAAGATCCCGATGTATGTAGTCTGATTCGTCGGCTATGTTTAGAACATTTATATTCGTCAAGGAGCAAGCTTAACCCCTCGAGTCCACCAATCCTACATGGGCATTTATTGAATTCACCGCGCGCAACGCAGCTCGCTGCATTCTCGTGGCGAGTTCCTTCAGGAACGAAAAAATTGGGGAATGATACGTCTAATAAGTGACCCACTTCAAATTCTTACCGATTATTGATCGTCCTGAGGGGCGTGTTCAGCAGTGTCTTTGCGTACTCTTCAGGATTCATAGGAATAGATCTATTTACTGCATCCCAATCCTTGGCGGTCTCGACGGCTAGTCAGTCTGGCATTAGCGCGTTTGGTCTCGAAGGACGGTAACGCATGGTTTCGGGTTTGCGAGAAGCTGCCGCGATCTTTGGGCCAGGCTATTAACCGGAGCAACATGGGTATCGGGAGGGACGAAGCGCCCAGCATGCGGTAAAGCGAATCCTCCATCTGTTGAACCGCAGCCACCTTGAAGGCGTGGACGCGGACTTATCTACCTACCTTGGCGAAATCCCACGCGCGGGATTGATGAAAAGCCTGGATCGTCGCATCAGTGACGTGCGGATGCCTAGGGGTGGCGAAAAAATAAGTTATCCTGACATTTCTTCATGGTACCGCAATATTCCAGTGGGTTGCGGGCTTATAGTATAATTCCACTGTGGGATTTCAGGATTCTGTTTTCGGTGAGTTGCGTCATTTGCTCGTCAGAAACTTTGGTTCCTTTCTCGTGGTCTCTTTGGATGGACTTTGCCGTGACGGTGAGTCGAGATTGTGTATTCGTGGTTCTCATATAGTTCAGTATGGTATCCATGGACTCTAGGGGGAGGTCGGTCCAGTTATTGGCGAGTTCACTGGATGGGCTGTGTTCAGTGGAATTCCACTTTGATGCACCGCGGGGATAGTGTGCAACAGTCACCTTAGGATTAAACGGAGTTGCGAGGATATGCTGTAGGAAGTATTTCTACGGTCGGGGGCGATATCTATTGCTGCCTCCACTAACGGCAAGAATACTGAGTGCATGTACACGGGGATACTGGAATTGCCCCATTTCTTTCCACCAGTTTGCGATGCAGCCCACAGCAACTCGGGCGTATCATCGGAAGACCCGACAAAGAAGGACCCCGTGTTGCACGAAGGTCATACACGCCACTTGGGATAGTGATGCCGCTCGCTAAAGAGCGGAAGTCGTGATCACAAACTCACTTCGGTATTCGCAGCCAAGATGTGCCAGGATTGCGAAAGCACCCGATGAGTTCTTTTTTCTTGGCATCCACGCTTAGGCTAGGGAGGCATTCCGAGTTGGCCCGCGTCCGAAAAATAGGAATCTGCGTGAACTGCTGGTCTCGGTCAGGACGCTGGGATCCGGACAACATATTGAGACTGTTGAAGAAAAGCGTTCAATTATGGAGGAGAAGATTTCAATCGTCAAGAGATCCTGAGTTCAACAAACTCTGCTTTGTTCAAATGAATCATTTCTCAACATTCTCTTGCACGATGTGAGTGTGTCGCATTACTTAATGAGATCCTGCACATTTGTTGATTATTCTCGTACATTCGCTTGGGGTTAACTATTGAAACTCATGGTTCCCAGAGTTAGTTATTTAATTGTTTCCCTCCTTTACATAGGATCCAGTTTTTGTCTTTTAACCGAGCCAGTTCTTGGCCAGACTGCGACCGTGGTTGGGAAGGTTACCGATTCGGAAACCGGTAAATCATTGATTGGGGCGAACGTGCAGGTTGCTGGGACCTCGATTGGAAGTGCCACTGATATTGAGGGTAATTTTGAAATTTCGAACCTTCAAGCTGGAATCCATATCCTGCGAGCAAGTTTTATAGGGTATTCAGCTCAGGAGTTGGCGGTTACTCTGGCTGAGGGAGAGAATTATGTCTGGAACGTTGCCTTAGACCCGGGAACAGATCTAGACCCCGTGCAGGTGACAGCAGGACGCCGGAATGA
The DNA here is from genome assembly GCA_965219915.1 of Rhodothermales bacterium. GTDB lineage: Bacteria > Bacteroidota > Rhodothermia > Rhodothermales > Bin80 > Bin80. The sequence continues at coordinate 738,527 of OZ244794.1, forward strand.
GAAGACGTTGAATGCACCCTCTTCCATTGATGTCATTACTTCGCGAGACCTTCAATTAGATGTCGCACAGACAACGGCGAAATCACTCCGAAATGTGACCGGGTTGGATATGGTTCAGACCGGCGTGGATCGCTACGAAATCGTACTCCGCGGATTCAATGACGCTTTCTCAAGATCTACACATGTACTCACCGATTACAGGAAGGCAGCGGTTGCCTCCATTGGGGTCAACCTGCATAATGTCATGCCAAGTCTGGCCATTGATACGGAACGGATTGAAATAGTTCGGGGGCCGGGATCCGCACTTTATGGACCTGGTGTAGATTCAGGAGTGATCCACTACATCTCCAAAGATGCATTCAATTACCCAGGAGCTACGATCTCTGTTTCAGGTGGTCAAAGGTCTATGCTCAATGTTCAGGGACGTGTGGCTACGGTTCTAGGCACAAATCTCGGTGTCAAAGTGATTGGCAGTTACGCAACATCGGAGGATTTTACTCTTGAAGGGTGTGATGCTGCACTCCTCAAAAGTGAAAGGTTTAGTGAATGCCCTGATCCCGAAGATGCAGTTCAGTTGTTTGTTGATGGGGTTCGCGAAACCAAAAACCGCAAGCTTGTGCTGTCCAGTACTGTGGACTTGCGCTTGGGCAAATCAACCACTCTTTCGTTGAGTGGGGGAATTGGAAATCTGGATGGTGCAATGCTCAGCAGCCTGGGCACAATTCAGGCAAAGGGAATGGTTGCCAGCTATGCTCAGATTCGGCTGTCCAGCGGTCCTCTCTTTGTACAGGCGTATATGAATTCAATCAATTCGGGGAACTCCTATATCTATGGTGGAGATCCTGTTCAAGAATACTCCGAAGAATTTTCCGTGCAAGGCCAGTATACGCAAGAGATTGGGTCTAGACAGCAGCTGATTGCAGGAGTGGACCTACGATTTGATCGTCCTGATACCAGAGCAATTGTTATCGAACGCATCGATGGGATTGCAGGGCTTGACGAATATGGTGCATACCTGCAATCGACTACACAGATCTCAAATAGACTCAAACTGACACTCGCCCTTCGGGGAGACTACAACAATATCGTACCCGATCTTCAATTATCTCCTCGCGTCGCACTCGTGTTAAAACCAACTCCTTCCTCAGGTCTGCGTGCAACCTATAACCGTAGTCTCTCTTCACCGCTGTCGACCGATTACCTGTTGGATTTAGTGGTAGCTTCCCTTGGGCCGCTCACTGTGCGGGCCCGCGGTGGGGCAACCGGATTTACCTTTGAAAGAAATCCCAACTACCTTGAACTTGGTGCACCTACGTCGCTTGTTGCTTCCAGTATGCTCCCGGGAATGGAAGGATATCCAACTCCCGTTGGAATAGATACAGGGTTCCTTTATGGGTTGATTTACGATGGTCTAACAATAATTCCAGATGATGAACTTGCACGAATACTTGCCGATGCGGGACTAGATATTCCCCCTCAGCTTCTGCCCCTCCTGAAGCAGGGATTGAACCCAGAAGTGACTCCAGTTCAGGGATTCAGTCCTGGGATCCTTAGTCTCGTGAACCTGAGTACACTCGAGCTCAAAATGGCCCCCGAGTTGAACAATCTTCAGGATACCGGACCAATCAAGCCAACCATCACTCAATCTTGGGAAATTGGATATAAAGGAATTATTCGTGATCATATTCTCTTCGCACTGGACGGGTACTACAGCAGAAGAAAAAATTTTACAGGTCCACTTCAGATTAAAACACCATTTGTTCTGGTTCCAAATCTGAAACAGGATCTCATTCAAGACATCTCAGCTGGACTGGCAGCAAATTCGGACGTTGCGAATGCACTGGAGTTATTTGGGCTGACCCCTCAGTTGGCTGCAGAAATGCTCGTCGATATTGCGGGCAGTGATCTGCCAGATAGCGAAACTCCAGTGGCAATTGTACAGACAAACGAGAACAACAAGGGAGCGGGAAATTTTCCTGAACTGATGCTGACCTTTCCCAACTTTGGAGATATCCAGTATTTTGGCATGGATGTTTCAACTCAGATCATCGCCAGTGAAAAACTGATGTTTTTTGGAAATGCATCCTGGGTAAGTGATGATTATTTTGACCATACGGAGATCAACGAGGAGTCAGAGGATCTGGAATTGGCCCTCAATGCGCCGGGATTCAAGTTTAAGATCGGCGGTCAATACCAACCAAAGAACGGTTTTTCGTTCACGGCATCGGGACGGTTTACGATGGGATTTCCTGTTATTTCTGGTCAGTATATAGGGAATGTACCGAGCTATACGGTGCTTGATGTAGGCATCGGATATGCGATTCATAAAGCCGGATTCCGTGCTGATCTGGGAATCAACAATCTTTTCGACAGTAACCACCGCGAATTTGTCGGTGCCCCCCGGCTCGGGCGTATTGCAACTATTAGGCTCACGTATACAACGGATCGCAGCGGTTAAAGGCTACCCACCCGAGTCATAGTTCGTATGTAATGCAATATCTGCAATCGGTCTCGTCACGGAGAACTGTAGAATCATGAATCGGCGTCAATATGTTTGGCGATCCGGCAATTGAGTCCGAAACCGCGCTGAATTGTAACAACTAGGACGCTGCCGACTGAGGTTTCGGCGTAGCTAATGTCTGTCTTGGTCTGATCCGGCCTAGTGCTGAACTATTAATCGGACCGTAGTCGATTGATCAAATCTCTCGCCAGAGTTTCCCCTATGGCAAGTGACGCGGTTGCGCTTGGCGAACTCGCATTTAGTACACTCAGCGCTCGTCGACTTTCTTGGACATACATGCTTCGAATCATCGTGCCATCAGTCTTGACTGCCTGAGCGCGCACTCCACTTCGTGCAGGCCTAAGATTAGAAAGTTCAACTGCGGGAATTAGTCGTTGTAATACCCGCAAATAATACTTTTTGCTGAGGCTTTGCAGAATTTCTCGTGCACCAGTTCGCCACAATGAACGTGCGAGATGCCAACTACCAGGCCAAAGGACTGTATCCAGGATGTCTCCGCGTGCTACTGTGAAGCGTTTGTATCCCTCCCGGGATAATGCCAGAACGGCGCTTGGGCCACAAAGAACACGGCCGTCAGTCATACGGGTTGCATGTACGCCAAGGAAGGGGACGCGATCATCTCCCGCGGGATAAATAAGGTGGCGGCAGTACTGTCGGGGTAGGAGTTCGTAATATTCCCCTCTGAACGGTAATACACGAATAGTGGGTTCCTGCCCCAGAAGTTTAGCTACGCGGTCGGCATACAATCCGGCACAGTTAAGAATGTGCCGCGCATGGACCGTAAGATTGTCGGTCTCCAGAACAATATGGTGACGTTCCACGTGTGCCCTGTGCACGTATGCATTGGTCAATACCTCAGTACCTTGTTCCTGTGACAGCGACATCAGGCACTGTACAACGCCCCGAAAGTCTACGATACCAGCATCACGCACCAGAAGTGCTTTATTACCGGCTGCATAGGGCTCACGTTCTAGGAGTGCGTCTCGGCCAATGATTTGGCATTGCACACCGTTTGCACGTCCCCATTCGTGTAGGGTGTTTAGACGAGCCAATTCCCGGGGGGTACTGCCTATGATCACTTTGCCGCAGAGCTCGAATGGCAGGTGGTTTGTCCGGCAGAAATTTTCCATTAATCGTCGCCCTCGCAGACACGTCTGTGCCTGATTCGACCCTGGACGATAGTAGATTCCTGAGTGCAGCACTCCAGAATTACGGCCTGACTGATGCGTTGCGACGGAGCTCTCCTTCTCAAGAACCAAAACTCGACAATCACAGCGCTGGCCCAGGTGCCAAGCTGTCGCAAGGCCTACAATTCCTCCCCCAATGATAGCTACGTCACACTCCACAAGTTGGACTAGGAGCTCTCTGTTGCAGGTAAACCGTGATGCACAACCTGTTCCATGGCATCTACAAAACGGTTCAGTTCCTCCAAGGTTGTGAACAGGTTAGCCGTAACTCGCAGGCCTTCAAATTCCGCGTGTTTAATTGGCGTGGCGATTATGCGGTGCGCATCCCATAGGTGCGTGCCCAACTTTGCCGTGTCAATGCCCTCAATCTGGACCGTGCCAATACAACAGGAGAATTCGGGCTTGAGACTGGTGTGCAGACGAACTCGATCGTGCTGCATGAGGGGTTTTGCCCAGTAGTCACGCAGGTAACGCAGGCGATCCTCTTTGCGTTTGGCTCCAATACCCTGATGAAAGGTCAGCGCTTCGGCAATAGCTATGTAGTTAGCCGCAGGGTGCGTACCAATCTCTTCGTATTTGCGAATATCCTCATCCATCCCCTCGGGAGCTGCCATCAGCGGCCATAAGCCCTTGATTTTATCCTTGCGCACATACAATAGTCCCGTGCCATGTGGTGCTAATAGCCATTTGTGCAGACTGGAAGCATAGTAGTCACAATCCAGATCTTCATGCTTAAAATCGAAATGACCAAACGCGTGTGCACCGTCCACGATAACCGGGATTCCCTTGCGTCGAGCCATTTGGACTACCTGTTTCACAGGCAGGATTTGACCGGTGATATTGATCATGTGACACATGAGAATAGCACGGGTACGGGGGCCAATGTTCTCTTCAAACAGGCGAACGATCTCCCCAGGATCTTCGGAGGGTATAGGTATGGAAAATTGTTTAAGGACAATTCCATCACGCCGTTCTCTTTGCTTGAACGTAGTGATCATGCGTCCATAGTCCTGCGTGGTAGTTAACACTTCATCACCAGGCTCGAATTCCAGTCCTAATTGACATATCTGAAGCCCTTCACTTGCGTTGCGAGTCAGTGCGATCTCCTCGGAATCACAGCCAAACTCCAAAGCCAAGCGCTGTCGGACTCCCTCGCGCTGAGGTTCCAAGATGCGCCACATGGTGTACACCGGTGCTTCGTTGGAGTAGTCCAGATGACCTTTCATAGCCTCTTGGACAATCCTTGGAGAAGGACTCACACCGCCGCTATTGAGGTTGATCAGACTGCGGTCAACCGTGAAGGCTTGTTGCACCTCCAGCCAAAAAGTCTCATCACGCGTTACATCGCCGGTTACACCTGCTATGTGTTCAAGTACAGCCGGGACACGCGCAGGTACCAGTGAGCCGTATGTGAGGGCTGCGGCTGCGGGGGCCCCAATCTGGTAAAGAAACTGCCTGCGGTTTGACATGATAAAACCCTTCTTTAAGTGATCAGTAAACAAATTAAGATATTTCATTCACTGATATAGGGTTAATTGTGCGGTCCGAGGTACGCATGTTTTATTGGGTGCTTGTCTGTGTACTAATTGCAAACTGCGACGCAGGAGACCGGCAAAACGATACGGTCTCCGTGATCAGAGCCGTGACACTTGACGCTCGGAATGAGCCGTCCGCAGAAATGCTGCCTAAGCTAAAGGAATCCGGGCTTACGCATATAACGCTGGTGCAGTTTGGTTTTCAGCGGGACGCTGACGTTCCCGAGATCCGAATGAACCCCGATGCAAGATGGTACAGTGAAAGTGATCGGGCGGCACGGGAATTGTCTAAAAAAGCGGACAGCCTCGGAATGGGGATCATCCTGAAACCGCATCTTTGGCTTGGTCGCTACAGTGCTGAGGGCCAGTCGAGAAGCTCAATTGGTTATTCGGAGGAGCATGATTGGCAGACTTGGGAAACGCAGTACACTAAGCTCCTCATGCACTATGCACACCTCGCCGAAGAGATTGATGCGGCGATGCTCGTAATTGGTACTGAACTTGCAAGAAGCGCCCATGAGCGCCCCGATTATTGGCGCGGACTCATAAAGGATATTCGTGCTGTGTATCAGGGCGATCTGACTTATGCGGCTAACTGGTGGGAGGAATACGAGGAAATTGAGTTTTGGGATATGCTGGATTATATAGGTGTGCAGGCATATTTCGAACTTTCCGATGAACCCAACCCAACCAATGGGATGTTGGCAGAGGGCTGGGAGCCTCATATTGAGGCACTTGCGGGTCTCTCCAAGCGTATGAATTGCCCCATTCTTTTTACTGAAATTGGCTACCGGAATGTCCCTGATGCGGCCGCCAAGCCATGGCGTTGGCCCTCACGTGGAGAAGCGGATTTGGTGGAGCCGGATGATGATCTTCAGGCCAGGCTATATGAAGTATTTTTTGATGAGTTGTGGGACAAACCCTGGTTCAGTGGTGCTATTCTTTGGAAATGGCACGGTGATCGCGACCGGCCTCGATCCTATCTAGATTTCACTCCACAAGGTAAGCCGGCCGAAGAAGTTATCCGTTCCCGGTTCACATCCAGCCTGTAGGCACATGCGAACGCTCTGTTTGCTGCTCGTGGTTTTTTTGCTGGGCTGCGATTCGTCAGGCATGGAACCCGAACCCACTCCGGTTAGGGGGGATGTTATTGATGTGACCACTCTTGCAACCTACACAGCTGAGGAGGTATCACAACTGGTTGGCGCATATGGGATACCTTATTCAGCGAGGTATGGTATTTCATTTTATGTCATAGAGTACCTGACCGTGGATACGCATGGAGAGGAAACGACGGCTTCGGGTGCAGTAGCCGTTCCGCAACCTGTTCTACGGTCGCTTCCGATGGTTTCGTTTCAGCACGGTACGGTAACGCGGCGTTCGGGCGCGCCTTCTAGAGGGGACACGAATGAAGCTGTGGTGGGCATGTTTTTTGCCGCAGACGGGTATTTATCAGTAATGCCGGACCTGCTTGGGTTGGGGCGTTCGCCGGGGCTGCATCCCTATTTGATAGCTGATGTATCTGCTTCGGCAATAGTCGATATGATGCAGGCTGTGGTTCGCTGGTCCGCCAGCCAGCCATGGAGCTACTCAGGCGAGGTATACATGGCAGGATACTCGGCAGGCGGTTACACTGGCATGGCAGCACATCGCCTTTTGGAGGCCCAGTATTCAAGCGAATTTACCATTAAAGCGTCTTCCCTGATGGCAGGACCTTACGATTTGAGTGGAACCATGCTGGACCTCATGCTGCGGGAAGAACCATATCCCCAACCATATTATTTCCCCTACGTGCTATTCAGCTATAACGAGGCTTACGGTTTGTATAACAGTCCGTCTGATTTTCTTGCGAGCCCTTACGATGTTACGTTACCTCCATTATTTGACGGAATGCATGGCGGCGGTGACATTAATGAGGCTATGCCAACTATCCCGATTCAAATTGTACATCCAGATGTTCGCCGGTCCTTTCTGTCTGACCTCAACCACCCATTCCGTCAGCGTCTGCGTGAGAACGATCTGACCAACTGGACACCGCGGGCACCAACACGGTTATATCATTGCGCGGCTGACGAACTCGTACCCATTGAAAATTCTATAATTGCCGCACAGTCGCTTGGCGAGGCCGCTACATTGTTGGATCCGAGCCCGCAAAGTAAGCATGGTGACTGTGCTCCCCTCGCAATTGCAAGCACACGAGCGTGGTTCAATTCGGTATCTACATCGGGACAATAACATTCGGCTCCGGTCCGAATTGGTCAGGCTTTCCGGGACAGCAAGGGGGTCACTGAACCAGAAGTTTCCCGTGAGCAGTCAACAACGCATTCTGCTTGGAAACGATGACACGGTACAGGTACACTCCTCCAGGGAGCGTACTTGTGGGTACAAGGACGGATTGTTGAATTGCCGGAGCCATTATTTGTGGGGGTATAGTAGTAATGCGGCGCCCAAGCAAGTCATGTAACTCTACCGATACGCTGGCTCGCTCAGGCAGGTCAAAAACTATGCGCGTGTCACCGGACGAGGGACTGGGAAAGTGACCATGAAGAATAAAGCCTGGTAACGCATCTGGGAGTTCATTGCTCAGTGATTCGTGTACGGAGAGTTCGAACTGTAGTGCCCCCTGCAAACCGTTGGTATCTACAGCATGGAGCGTATAGGTAGTCGTGTCTGCGAGGACAGTGGCTGTTCCCTGTAATGTGCGCGTTGAAGCATCAAAGGACAGCCCCGCGGGAAGAGAGGGGGAAAGCGAGTAGGTAAATGATCCACTACCTCCTCGGGCAGCGGGTAGCGTGGTGGTTGGGATCGGGGCACCCAGCATGAATTGAAGAGGCTCAACAAAGGATTCAAATCCCAGTGAGCCGCCTGTTGCCGAGAACCTGTAAATCCGCCCATTTCCAGCGAGCATAAAGACTTCGCTTTGGTGATCTATGCCGAAAGAAAGAGGAGACAGGAAAGTGTCTTCTAGTAATGCGCTTTCCAGCAGGGTATTTCCGTCGTAGAGCAGTCCCCAAAACCGACCGTCGACATAGTCTCCGAAAACATACCAGCCTGTAAGATCCGGTACCCCAGGGCCGCGATAAACGTATCCGCCCGTTACGGAGGCAGGACCGTTTGAGTGATCATATTCAAAAATCGGCAGCACCAGGCCACTTTGGTCACAGTTCGCACGCGGCCGAAAACACCGCGTTCCTTCAATGATCGGCCACCCATAATTCTTGCCATTTTCGATGATATCGATTTCTTCGATCGTGTTTTGCCCTACATCTGCGGCGTAAAAAACGTCAGTCTTGAAATCGAAAGCGAATCTCCATGGGTTACGAAGTCCCCAGGCAAAGATTTCCGGCAGACCGCCAGCCCCGCTGGCAAAAGGGTTATCCGGCGGGATTGTGTAGGGAACATCATCCACATTGATTCTGGAGATAGTACCCAGAAGCGAGCGTGTATTCTGACCGTTTCGGAATTGGTCGTTTGCACCGCCCCCATCACCGAAAGCAATGTACAGAGCGCCTTCGGGCCCAAAGCCCAATTGTCCGCCGTTGTGGTTGCCAGCGGGCTGATTTACCTCGAGGATCACGGTTTCGCTGTTCGAATCGGCCCGGTTTGGATCACCAGCGAGCAAACTAAAACGGGCGACTACGCTCCGTCTTGGGTTTGAGGCACTGTAGTAGACAAAAAAGTACCCGTTAACGGCGTGGTCCGGATGAAAGGCCAGCCCAAGCAAACCTTCCTCGTTATTAACTGCTCGAACGCGGTCCCGTATGTCCAGGAATCTGTGACGATCGGTTACATCCTGCTTGTTTTCAAAAGTCCAAATAATGCCTTGTTGCTCGACAACAAAGAGCTGTTCTCCGAAGTGCTGCATATCCACGGGCCGATTAAAGAAAAGGTTTGGAAATGCGTGTTCGAGAGTGACCTGGGGCTGGCTCCAGGCAGGGACTGCGGCAATAAATATCCCAGCGAGAATGAGGATGCACGTCCTTTGCATAACTGATTGAGACTATGAGGATTCTTGGATGCAATCTCCTTGGCTTACCCGTCTCTCACAAAAACGTTTTTCGAAATTGCGATAACCGGGAGGTATGAAGTGCATGGGTTCGGAAGCCTTCCTCAATTCACGATGATCCAGAATGTCTGCAGGGCCGGTTCGGGAAGTTGAAAGGGAATATCTTATAGCATCTCAAAAGAGACTGGTCTCAATTTGCAGGTTACACATGAAAACATTTGCAGGTTTAGTTGTCCTATTCGTAATAACTGCCAGCGTGCAGGCGCAGGAACGGATAGAGTTGGCGCAGTATTTGGACATGGAAACGGTATCCAATCCTCAGTTGTCCCCGGATGGGGCGGAAATCATTTATACGAGAGGCTGGATTGATAAGATGGAGGATCGGAGAGCATCAAGCCTCTGGATCATGGATTCGGATGGTGCCCACAACCGGTTCCTGATTCACGGTTCTTCTCCTCGCTGGTCACCTGACGGTACACGCTATCTCTATCTCGCGGACGGAGAACCCAGTGGGCGTCAAGTTTTTGTACAATGGCGGACCATTGCCGGGCCGGCCACACAGGTCACGCGCCTCGAGCAGGCGCCCTCCAATGTGCGATGGAGCCCGGATGGGAAATGGATTGCCTTTACTGCCTTTGTTCCGGGAGATAAAGGCTGGGGCATCAGCCCACCCGGCAAACCGGAAGGGGCCAAGTGGACGGCCTCCCCGAGGGTCGTAGAAGATTTGGTCTACCGGCGTGACCGCGTTGGATTCTACGAGCCGGGATATACCCATGTGTTTGTAGTTTCCGCCGAGGGAGGAACAGCACGGCAGCTCACTGAAGGTGACTGGCATCACGGACGTGCAGGTATAGCCTGGACCCCAGATGGATCCGAAATCCTGTTTTCCAGTCTTCGCACCGAAGATGCACCCTGGGCATGGAGGGAGTCCGAAATCTATGCGGTCAATGTGTCCTCGGGTGATATTCGACAGCTTACTACACGTAGAGGTCCTGATAGTAATCCTGTGGTATCTCCTGATGGACGCCTGGTCGCTTACACGGGATATGACTTTTCAGATGACACATACATTGCGCAGCGCCTTTATGTGATGAACATTGACGGCAGTGGCTCAAAAGTATTGACGGAAAGCCTTGACCGTTCCCCCAGAGGATTGATATGGCAGCCTGACAGTGAGGGAGTATATTTTACGGCCAACGATCACGGTACGCGCAACCTGTACCATGTTGATCTGGATGGCAACGTGAGGCCGATCACCCAACTGAATGCCATGCTGAGCATTTCGAGTGCGGTGGGAGGCCAGTTTGTAGGTACGTACAGCGATTCATACAATACTTCACAACTGGTCACTTTGGGTGTCGAGGAAGATGCTCCCCAAGTATTGGTTAATGTTAATGACGATGTTTTGGGGCATGTCGATCTAGGCGTTGTCGAAGAAATAAACTATTCCTCCTTGGATGATCTAGGTATTCAGGGGTGGATCATCAAGCCGCCAGACTTTGATGCCGATAAAAAGTATCCGCTGATTCTTGTGATCCATGGTGGTCCACATGGCATGTATAATGTCGGTTTCAATTATTCCTGGCAGTACCATGCCGCCCAAGGGTATGTCGTACTATACACCAATCCACGTGGATCAAGCGGATATGGCAGTGATTTTGGCAATGCCATCAAGCGGGCTTACCCCGGCAAAGACTACAATGATCTGATGCGTGGAGTAGACGAGGTTATAGCACGTGGTTATATAGATGAAGACAACTTATTCGTGTATGGTTGCAGTGGGGGAGGTGTATTAACTTCATGGGTTGTCGGGCAGACTGATCGTTTTGCTGCCGCCAGTGCCAACTGTCCGGTAACCAACTGGCTTTCATTTGTAGGGACGACAGACGGCGCTTCCTGGTACTATAACTTTGACCATCTTCCCTGGGAAGATCCCTCGGAGCACCTGCGTCGCTCGCCACTAATGCACGTCGGTAATGTCTCGACACCAACCATGCTCATGACGGGGGTCAATGATTTACGTACACCCATGTCGCAGACCGAGGAGTACTATCAGGCGCTCAAGTTGCTCAAGGTGCCAACTGCCATGATCCGATTCAACGGAGAATACCACGGTACAACCTCCAAACCCAGCAACTATTTGCGCACGCAGCTTTATCTGCACCATTGGTTTAAGAGGCATGCGCGTGAGAGTGATAGAGCGCACTTGTAAACTTCTGGATGATTACACATCCCATAGCTGTATTCCTGATTCTGGCGGTTATCGTTTGGGCTTCGGTGTGGTTGGAGTCTCACGTAGCGCTCTTCAAGGCGCTCAGTGCGGCGTTGGTTGGCATACTGTTGGCAATGGTATTATCCAACGTGGGGATTATTCCGGCAGATAACAAGGCCTATGATATTCTGATCAATCCCGGTATCAGTCTGGGCATTGTACTGATTTTGCTGGAAGTAAATGTCAAAACCATTCGCAAGGCAGGTGGAGCAATGCTGGCTGCATTTGGTCTGGGGGCGGTCGGCACAGCTGCTGGCGCATTTGTCTCGGCATTGGTGTTGGCACCGCTCGTTGGACCGGAAACCTGGAAGCTGGCCGGTCAATTTACCGGTACGTATAATGGAGGTGGGGTCAATTTTGCAGCGCTGGGGCGTGCGTTTGAAACCAGCAGTGAGCTTTTTGCTGCTGCGATTGCCGCGGATGTGCTTCTGACAGCACTGTGGATGGCCGCTTGCCTGATGGTTCCGTTACTGTTCAGGCGAAAGCAGAGGGAGGAAAGTATCCAGTCCAGGGACGGTCTAACCCAATCTTTATACAAGAGCAAGGAGCGCATAGCTTTGCAGGATACCGCCCTCCTGGTGGTTATCGCACTGGGTGCCGTTTGGTTTGCCGAACAATTGGGGAATCTAATTCCAGTCATCCCCGAGGTGCTGTGGTTGACCACCATTGCACTTGCAGTCGCACAAGTGCCACAAGTGCGTCGGCTTTCAGGTGCAGCCATGTGGGGATACTACTTGCTCTTGCTCTTCCTAACCACGAATGGGGCGCAGTCCGTGGTGCGCAATATTGTAGCCATCGGTCCAGGTGTGCTTTATTTTGCGATTGGTACACTGACGCTGCATGGAATTTTCGTGTTCGGACTTGGCGTGTTGTTAAAGATGGATCCGACTACGCTGGCAATAGCTTCACAGGCAAATGTGGGCGGACCTGCCTCGGCAATGGCATTGGCCACTGCTCGGGGTGCTGCGGATCGGGTATTGTCAGGTGTGGCGGTGGGGCTGCTTGGATACGCGATCGGCAATTACACTGGGTTCGCAATTGGTATGCTGGCACGTGGAATCCTGGGGTACTAGGGTATGGGTTGCATCGGGTGTGGGCGGTTAATAATGAGGATGAGAGCCCACTTGGGATAGATATAGCTTAAACGGTGAGATTCCTGACGGATCAATACATGTCGTGAAGGGAATAAAAGCCATCCTCAACACCGCAATAGTTTCGTGATCGGTAAGCGCCGTAAAATCACTCGGTCGGCCTGGCACCAGGCACGGCGCCTAATGTGGAATTATCGTAAGGTCCTTGCCATAGGTATGGGCCTCATGGTGGTCAATCGCGTGAGTGGGTTTGTGTTACCGGGCAGTAGTAAGTGGTTGATTGACGAGGTGATCGGCAATGATCGAATGGATCTCCTTCTTCCGCTGGCTATACTGGCGGCTTTGGCCACCGTCGTCCAGGCCGGAACGTCCTATTTATTATCGAACGTGATCAGCATAGCGGCCCAGCGCGCTATCATGGATATGCGCCGCCGGATCCATGAGCATGTGATACATTTGCCAGCACGTTTTTTCGAGCGACACAAGAGCGGGGAGCTTATATCGCGCGTAATGAGTGACGCGGAAGGGATTCGCAACCTGGTGGGTACGGGTATTGTAATGCTGGCGGGGGGCGTGGTCACGGCTGTTTTGGCACTCCTAATCATGTTCGTACTCTACTGGCAGCTCACGCTTATTACCTGTGTAATTCTAGGGGTTTTCGGAGGCTTGATGGCCTATGCTTTCCGGGCACTACGCCCCATATTCAGAAAACGTCAGAAAATCCAGGCAGAGGTAACAGGTGCTCTCGGAGAGACATTGGGAGGCATTAGGCTGGTCAAGGCTTACGGTTCTGAAGATCGGGAGCAAGCCAAATTCAGCGGCGGAATTGAACGGCTGTTTGATTTGATTGCCAAATCTATTCGAGGACGCTCTGCAACGGTTGCGTTCGGTACGGTCTTCGTTGGCGTAGTTGGTGTCCTCATGATTGTGATGGGGGGCAGGGCAATCGCCGAAGGCGTATTGACACTTGGAGACTTTGTGATGTACATCTTTGTGGTTGGTGTCATGGTCGCACCGATCGTGCAAATGGCTATGGTAGGCACCCAAGTTTCAGAGGCCTTTGCAGGACTTGATCGAATCCGGGAGCTGATGGCAGAGACGCGTGAAGATGAGGATGAAGCTCAGCGAAAGACGCTGAGAACTGTTGGGGGAGAGATTGTTCTGGAAAACGTACACTTCCGATACGACGAAACAGTACCTGTTATACAAAACGTTTCGCTCAGAGCTGCCGAGGGGACGACGACTGCGCTTGTTGGTTCTAGCGGTTCAGGCAAGAGTACCCTCGTGAGCTTGGTCATGGGTTTTAATAAACCCGACGCGGGACGGGTTTTGGTGGATGGCCTGGATCTAGCAACAATAAAGTTGAGGGATTACCGCAAGCATCTGGGGGTCGTGATGCAGGAGAATTTCCTGTTTGATGGCACGATCGCGGACAACATCAGTTTTGCCAGACCAGAGGCCTCACGCAACGAGATTGAGGACGCAGGCAGGATTGCTAATGCGGATGAGTTTATCAGAAGTTTTCCCAATGCCTACGATACGATCGTTGGTGAGCGCGGGGTCAAACTAAGTGGAGGACAGCGGCAAAGAATCTCCATCGCACGTGCGATTCTGGCAAACCCAAGAATCCTGATTCTTGACGAGGCAACGTCCAATCTTGATACGCAAAGCGAGGCATTGATCCAGGAAGGATTCCAGAATCTGCGTTATGGAAGAACGACGTTCGTGATTGCACATCGACTCTCAACGATCCGCAGTGCGGATCAAATATTAGTCCTGGAGGACGGCGAGATTATCGAACGTGGTAATCATTACACACTCTACGACCTAGCGGGCCGCTATCGCGAGCTGTATGACCAGCAGCATAGTTACGAAAAAGATCTTTATGTGAATCCTGGAGAGGACTATCTGCCTAGTTTCAGCCGGTAAACCTGAGAATTACAGACGATAGCGAACAGTGGCCATCACGGTAGTCAGATTGGCCTCACTGAAGGTTGTCCTACTGGCTAGATCTGGGATCTTGTGCTCAGCGTAGCGTCCCTCACTGGAAATGCTCTGTAATAGCGTATAGCTAATACGTATGCCTGCCAGGATCTTGGTTGTGAGTGTATACTCGAACCCAGCGTGGCCGACACCCAGGAGAATCGTGTCAGAAAGATCTTCGTCCGCCAGCGAGTCATAGCTTGAAACGTCCCCCTTACATGGTGGGCCGGTGCATGAGAAACGCTCCTCGAAGTACAAATCCGTGACTACCCCGCGTGCAGCTCCCCCTCCCACACCGATATATGGACGGAGCATACGTGTCTCAGGGAGCAGGCTTAGAAATACATTCAGGCGAAAGGAGGATGCCTGAAGCCGCCCTATAGTTGTTGTGACCGTGCTTTGAACCCCGCTGCTCGGGTCATATGCAGGATAGTCTGTTCCATCCAGAAACGTGAGGCCCGAGAAGACTTGTTCCAGATTCTGTGATGAGTATTTAACGTTTGCGTCTATGCGCAGGCTACCTTGCTCCTTTCCAGCACCGACGCGAAAAGCAAACCCCGCATCTGTTGGTATTCGGTAGTACCAGCGATATCCGTCACCGGGTTGACATTCTGTTCGACCGGGGTAACAGGATGTATCGAAATTAAATCCCGCCTGGGACAGCTCGCTACTAAAGGTCGGGCCTGCCCCGATTTCTACATACCAACTATCTGTCTGGGCCTGTGTGATTGAAAGTGCATTTACGGCAATAATTGCGAGAATAGCGATCCGTCTCACAGTTTTGGCAGCAAGTTTTGAGACAAACCGTTTATCTTGGGAATTCATGGCGATTGAGTAAATAATATGGCGAAATGCGTTTTTCAGGTGTACTAGCAGTCCTAGTTATTGTGGCGTTCTGCGGCTGTGAATCGAACTCACTAGTGAGTAAGAATGGTTCATTTGCTGGGCAGCCAAACTTTGTGATAATCTTCGCTGACGACCTGGGTTACGGTGACTTAGGGGTGTATGGTCATCCGACGATTCGGACTCCGCATTTGGATCGGATGGCCTCTGAGGGACTTCGTTTTACCCAGTTCTATACCGGTGCATCGGTATGCACGCCTAGCCGGGCCGCTCTTCTGACCGGGCGGCTGCCTGTTCGAAGCGGAATGGCCGATGATCGAATCAGAGTTATCTTCCCTCCGAGCAAAGGAGGGTTGCCGGCGACAGAGATCACCATAGCGGAAGCGCTTAAGTCGGTCGGTTACGCGACAGCAGCGATTGGCAAGTGGCATCTGGGACATTTGCCGGAGTATTTGCCGACGGCACATGGCTTTGATGAGTATTTTGGAATCCCGTACTCGAATGATATGACCCCTTCGGCGAGTAAGGGGGCGCGCGTACAGACCTATCCGCCACTACCACTGATGCGTGGTGAGGATATCATTGAAGAGGAACCCGACCAGCGTCTCTTGACACGCCGATATACAGAAGAATCGATCACTTTTATTCGCAGCAATGTAGATAACCCTTTTTTCTTGTATGTACCTCATTCGATGCCCCACATTCCCATTTTTGCCTCAGAAGATTTTGAGGGGACCAGTACACGTGGGCTTTACGGGGATGTAATTGAAGAATTGGACTGGAGCGTCGGACAAATACTGGAGGCCCTGCGAGAGACCGGGTTGGATCGC
Source organism: Rhodothermales bacterium (assembly GCA_965219915.1). Lineage (GTDB taxonomy): Bacteria > Bacteroidota > Rhodothermia > Rhodothermales > Bin80 > Bin80. The sequence goes on from OZ244794.1 coordinate 754,795, forward strand.
AAGACATTCGTGATATTCACTAGCGACAATGGTCCATGGCTTACTGTCGGGCTTGCAGGTGGTACCGCAGGGCTTCTACGCAATGGTAAGGGAACGACTTGGGAAGGGGGGATGCGTGTACCGACGATAGCCTGGTGGCCGGAGACAATTCCGGCTGGTAACGTTACACAGGCATTGGGAACGACCATGGATCTGCTACCGACGATGTTGGGACTGGCCGGAGCAGCGCTGCCGGGCGACCGGGTTCTAGATGGTGTCGACCTGACTCCGATTCTTTATGATCCTGCAGCTCGTGTTCGGGAATCCGTTTACTACTATCGAGGCGCACAATTATGGGCCGCGCGGAAGGGCCCTTGGAAAATGCACTACATGACTCAGAGCGCTTATGTGGGAGATCAGCCGGTCATGCATATTCCGCCCGCGCTCTATCACCTTGATAGGGATCCAAGAGAGCGATTTAATGTAGCCGCAGACGAGCCGGAGGTCCTGCGTGAGATTCAGGCAATGGTAGACGCGCATAAGGATGAACTTGTAAAAGCGCCGTCGCAACTAGACATTCCAGAATGGAACAACTAACACGTTGCTTCTTGTTTTTGCTGTTTATTGGTGTAGCTGCGTGTGGTCAGGGACCATCGCCAACCCCTCCGCCTGGCATGGTGTATATCCCGGGCGGAAGAACGCAGATCGGTTCAGAGGATGGTGTACCGCATGAGCGGCCGGTCTTCAAGGCGCGAGTCAAATCTTTTTTTATGGATACATCCCCGGTTATTGTTGGAGATTTTCGGGAGTTTATTCAGGCAACTGGGTATGTGACCGAGGCTGAGTCTTTTGGGAACGCGGCTGTTTTCAATGTTGGAACCAGGCAGTGGGAGCTCAGAGACGGCGCGTACTGGGAGTGGCCAATGGGGCCAGATGGTCCTCCAGCATCGGAGAATCATCCGGTGACGCAGGTATCGTGGAATGATGCAGTTGCATATGCGGCATGGGCTGATAAACGGCTCCCGACTGAGATAGAATGGGAGCATGCTGCCCGTCTGGGGAGCGATGGTCAGTATGCTTGGGGTGATTCGCTTGTAAAAGATGGCCAGCACAAGGCGAATGTATGGAATGGGCGATTTCCCGCATTTAATACCAATACGGATGGATATGCGACTACCTCACCTGTTGGAGTATTCGGGGCCACATCAACAGGACTCGTTGACATGGGGGGCAATGTTTGGGAGTGGACAGCAGACTGGTACCGATCGTATGCAGACCGCAATAAAGAATTCAGGCCGAACCCGAACAGCGAAAAAGCACAGCGGGGAGGGAGTTTTCTGTGCGAACCTGGCTGGTGTCACGGCTATCGTGTGTCCGGGCGAAGCCACTCAACACCGGAGACGGCACTCTATCACGTAGGTTTCCGTCTCGTGAAGGATGTGCCGTAGTAATGCAGATATTGATCAACTGCTGCCACAGCGGTATTCAAGCGTTCGGTGTGGGTCCCTTTGATACTGACCGTGTTCAGCGCATGCTTTTGCGCCTCAGCGCGCAGGAGCGTATGCGAACGTAGACGTTCTTCCGGACTCGCACGTTGGCCGGGATCTGGTTCCCATGGAAAGTCCGGTTCCGTGAACAGGTATAGTCCTGACCTATGGTCCAAGGCGGACTTTTCAATGTCTGATGGGCAAGTTCCAAAGTAGATGCGCTGGTAGACACACGTTGTAAATAGGTCTGTATCCACGAATAGAACCCTGCGGGCTCTGAGCCGCATCCGGGCGACAAGGTTCAGGTGTCCTTGAGCGATGGCATAGACATCAGACTCTTTGGGAAGTGCCCCTTTGTTGTCGACAAATAGACGCAGATATTCGGCAACCCAGGCAGTCTTGTAGTGTTTTGCCAGGGCTGTCGCCAGTGTTGTTTTTCCGGTCGATTCCGCCCCCATCAACACCACGGTATGTAGGCGGCTGGGGTTTGCGTCCGACGGTTCAATTTTCTGTTGTTCTGTTTTCCAGGCCATGCATCAACCAAATGCAAACATACTTAACAGAATGAACCCAAGAGTACTCATAGGGAATTATGTATTCAATTGTGTAAGCCAATTAAATTAGAATTGATGTTCCATCTACTTGCCCTTGTTGCGGACTCGTCAACTTGATCTGGCCGGTTGTGATAGTTTTGAAATATCGGGTAAAATTGGTACAGATAAAACTTATGGGGCGAAGTATGGGCCGGAATAAAAGGGCGACCAATCGCGTCTTACTTATGATACTTGGACGTTGACTTAACTTTCAATCAATTTTACAAGAGTGAGAAATCATGGATTCAGACGATAGGCCGGTTGGTCGGATTCTTAGTCGACGGGAGATAATGCAGATCTTCGGAGCTGCTTTCCTGGTAAGTTCGGGGAGTGACATTATCAGGCAGCCGACTTCTGCAATGGGCAAGACAGCGTTGCCCCCGTGTATTGTTCGTCCTGAGCAGACAGAGGGTCCCTTCTTTGCGGATCTCGAGCTTGAACGGTCTGATATTCGAACTGAACCTTCTACAGGGGCCTTCCTGCCGGGTTTGCCATTGGAGTTGACCTTCCAGGTATCCCGGGTTGGCAATGAAGAGTGCGCTCCATTGTCCGGCGCAAGAGTAGATGTTTGGCAGTGTGATGCAGAGGGACGCTACTCGGCATTTCGGGATCGGGGAGCAGGTGGGGACCTGCGCGAAGAGAAATTCCTGCGTGGATATCAGTTAACCGATGCGTCTGGAATGGCCAAATTCACGACAATTTATCCAGGATGGTATCGTGGGCGGGCAGTGCATATTCATTTCAAGATACGCACCGAGGTCAGTCCGGGCAGCATATATGAGTTCACTTCTCAGCTCTATTTTGAAGATGCACTGTCTGATCAGGTGTTTGCGAAAGCGCCATACGCGGCGCGTGGAGCGCATACTACACGGAATTCCAACGACGGGATTTTTCGGCGCACCGGGGATAACCTGATGCTTGATCTGTCCCCTAATGGTGAAGGATATAAGGCGACGTTCGGTATAGGTCTAGACCTTTCAGATACCGAAGCAGGTGGTCGAGACTCTAATCGTCGGTCGCGCAGGTCCAATTGAAGGCGTTGAGCCAGGGTCAGACTTGTTAACAAGGAGTGTCTACACCGTGAACTGCCTATCGATAGCGTTGTGGCTTCCCGCCAGATGTGATTGAACGATTGTAGTTGATTGGTGTAGTAATCCATTGCTATTGCCAGGGACACTATCCTTGCCTTGCTACGCGCAGGTTTGCGCGTCCCCCCGATACGCGGCCATACAAGTATGACCCATGCCTCGGCACAGACAAATAAACTAATGCTGCCGTCTGGATAAGTATATCATTAGGTGAGCCTGTAGATGGATGGGAAACGACATCGCAGCTGGCCGTTTTGCTCAAAGCTCAATTTATTCAACTTAATACCTTGGGGTACATTGTTAAAGCAACATGTCCGCTAGTCTGACACAAGTATCATTGATCAATGCACTCAGTCAATAAGAGATTCTGGAACGGTTACGGTTCAACACAGCGTGAATATATTCTGGTCAGTTGGAATAATTAGATTTGGCAATTGTACTAGGCAAGTATCCTATCCATGTGCGGCAGCAGGCTACTATGGCACGGTACGTATTTGCTGAGGGAATAAAATATCTCAAGGGGGTAGGGCCCGCGCGCGCGGACGCACTGGCCCAGGTTGGCATCAAAACCTGTCGTGACCTCCTGCATTTCTACCCTAGACGTCATCTAGATCACACCAATGTGTCTCGGGTAGTAGATCTAAGAACAGAGGGAGAGACCGTAACGATTATAGGGACCGTTGTCGGTACCCAAGTAATTTCTGGTCGTCATCGTGAACGATTTGAAGTAGATGTCCGTGACGATTGGGGCGGGCGTTTAAAACTGGTCTGGTTCAAAGGCTTCAAATGGATCCGTCGATTTTTTGTGGAGGGCTATAGAATCGCATTCACCGGGGATGTATCGTCAAAGTATGGTGGGAAATGGACGATGGTGCACCCGGATTTCGACAGGCTGGACGAAAGTGGTCCGCGTCTCTCAACAGCGCGGATAATAGCACTTTATCCCGGTAGTGCGCGGTTACAGGCCGTAGGGTTGAGCAGCAGGACGTTTCGGAATATAATTTATCAACTCATCAAAAAACGTGGGCTGGAGTTCCCGCAGGTCCTTCCCGAGTGGGTCCAGGAGGAATACGACTTATTGGATGGTCGCGTAGCCCTGCGTGCTATCCACTTCCCAAAAACACATGACGAACTTCACAAAGCTAAGCGGCGGCTAAAATTTGAGGAGTTATTCTTTCTCCAGCTCATGCTCCGGCAGATCAAGAAGATGCGCGCCAAGCGAAAGGGCATTCGTCTGGAGGTTCAAGGTTCGCGGTATTCGCAGTTTATAGATCATGTATTGCCATTTGAATTAACCCAAGATCAGGAAAAAGCCCTGCACGAGATTAAACGGGATATGCAAAGTGGGCATCCCATGTACCGCATGCTGCAGGGCGATGTTGGTTGCGGTAAGACGGTTGTTGCTGTTGCGGCGTTGATTCTGGTTGTAGACAGCAAATTCCAGGGTGCTTTCATGGCACCAACAGAAGTTCTGGCGGAACAGCAATATGCAAGCCTTCAAAAATATCTAGAGCCTATCGGCATTCGTGTGTGTTTACTGGTGGGAGGGCAGCGCAAGCGTCTGCGCGAGCAAATTCTGCAAGAGATTGCCACGGGTTCGGTAGATATCGTTGTAGGCACCCATGCAGTATTTCAGGAACAGGTGAAGTTCAAAAATCTGGCACTTGCAGTGATTGATGAGCAGCATCGCTTTGGTGTTGAGCAGCGGGCCACACTTTTTGCGAAAGGCAATAACCCGCACATGCTCTTGATGACTGCGACACCAATTCCACGTTCTCTTGCACTGACTGTGTATGGAGATTTGGGGATTACAACCATACGCGAGCTTCCCAAGGGACGTAAGCGCGTAGTCACAAAGCTTTTTCGAGACAAGTATCGCTCCGAAATGGAGAAACTGGTTCTGAAGCAATTAAGCGAAGGGCGTCAGGCATATATTGTTTATCCGCAAGTGGAAGAGAGTGAGACCAGCGACCTAAAGAATGCGGAAGCAGGGTTTCGTGCGTGGCAGCAGTTGTGTGATGGGTATTCAGTTGGACTTGTGCATGGCAAGATGAAGTCTTCAGACAAGGAAACTGTTATGGCGCAGTTTAAGTCGGGTGAGACCCAAGTTCTTGTCGCAACTACGGTCATTGAAGTCGGTGTTGATACCCCAAACGCAACAGTGATGGTAATTGAACACGCCGAGCGGTTTGGTTTAAGTCAGTTGCATCAGTTGCGTGGACGTGTGGGGCGGGGAAAACATCAGAGCTATTGTGTTCTGATGGCTGATTGGCGGCAGTCCATTGAATCGAAGGAACGGCTAAGCGTGATTTTACGTACTTCTGATGGATTTGAGATCAGTGAAGCCGATCTGAAGCTGCGCGGGGCCGGAGATTTTTTTGGAACACGCCAGAGTGGCATGCCAGAGCTCAGGATTGCGGACATCTCGGAGGATATGCCGATTCTGGAGCAGGCTCAGGAGGCAGTTAGGCGGATTTGGGAACAAGATCAGGATCTGAGCCTACCGGAGTACCAGATCATGCGCAAATATTTTGAGACTTTTGTACTGGCGCGTCTGGAAGGGTATGCGCGTACAGGTTAATTGACATGTTGAAATACTGGGAAATATTTCTGGATGCCTACGATGGGTACGCTCACTATCTGTGGGGGGAAATCACTACGCCTCACTGGCAGAACTATTTCTATTGGCTTATTGGGGTAAGTGCATTTTTCTTTGTGCTGGAGTTGTTCGCACCCTGGCGGAAAGAGCAAAAGAAATTCAGGCATGATTTCTGGCTTGATCTCTTTTACATGTTCTTTAACTACTTCCTGTTCTCGCTATTCATTTTTAATGCGGCGAGTATGGTGTTAGTGAATCTTTTCAATGATGCGTTGGCCAGCATAGGGATTACCAACCTGGTGGCCATCCAGGTAGGGAACCTCCCGGTGTGGGCCCAACTGCTTGTTCTGTTTGTGATTCGGGACTTCATTCATTGGAATGTTCATCGGTTACTGCACCGGGTCCCGGCCTTGTGGGAATTCCACAAGGTGCATCATTCTGTTGAGGAGATGGGTTTTGCCGCGCACCTCCGGTTTCACTGGATGGAAAATGTGGTCTACAACGGATTGCAGTACATCCCATTGGCTATGATCGGTTTTGGAATTGAAGAATACTTCATTGTTTACCTGATCACTCTAGTTATTGGCCATGCGAACCACAGCAATATTTGGGTACCGCTGGGGCCGCTGCGTTACGTGATCAATAACCCTCAGATGCATATTTGGCATCATGCAAAGCATTGGCCGGAGGGACACCCTTACGGAATTAATTACGGGATCAGCCTCAGTCTTTGGGATTACCTGTTCAAGACCGCGTCCATCCCACACGACGGGCGTGACATCGAATTGGGCTTTGAGGATATCGAAGAATTCCCAAAAACTTTTGTGGGTCAGAGTCTGCACGGCCTTGGACTGGATAGAAAGGAGGATGATCCACCTGAGCGCCCACAACCCTGACATGCGGCGGATGTTGGGCTTTGCAGAATTTGGAGTCTCCTATTAAAGCTTGCTGGGACGTGTGGTCAAGATTAGTTTTGTAGGCTCCTCTGGTGTTGCAGGAATAGATTTTTGCAAGTTCACGGTGTCGCTCGCTACTAGCCTATCATTTCGTTTTGTTATCACTTGGCGCACTTCGTCAATTCGCCTAGTTGGCCGGTAGGCTTGGTACGGATTCTGTTGGGGGTTCACGGAAATTTCGTTTGCTAGTATAGCCACGGTAGATTCATTGTTATGCCTGAGTGCGGATTGTTCGTTACGGGAAGCTTTGGAAGAAAATCAATGTCAACTATGTACTCCACGGCTTAACGGGTAGTTATTATGCATTTAATTGCAACCCTCCGAAGACGATGACTGGGGCAAAATAGTAGTAATTGCGGATGTGGGATGAGACAATTATCTATTGCCAGTAGTGAAAGATTGATCGTGTTTGAAACATTCATTTGGCTTGGATACATTCGAACATGGGGTCCAATCCAGAGTTACCAAATTAGGGGACTTCTTCGCTGTATCCAATTTTGTGGCAGTCAATGGAGCGTCCAGCGCAAGCAACACCGTACCAAGCGTCTAATTCCATTCGGATTGTTACGGCAGCGAGTCTATTTGACGGACACGATGCCGCCATCAACATCATCCGGCGCGTACTGCAGGCTTCGGGTGCAGAGGTAATTCATCTTGGGCATAATCGGTCTGTGCAAGAAGTCTTGGAGACAGCTTTGCAGGAGGATGTGCAGGGGATTGCAGTGTCTTCATATCAGGGTGGCCATTTGGAATACTTCGGCTATCTGCTTTCGGAGCTGAATGCGCGCGGAGCGGCACACATAAAAGTCTTTGGAGGTGGCGGTGGTGTGATTGCCCCGGACGAGGTCAGGCAGTTGCATGCTATGGGCGTGACTCGGGTTTTCACATCTCGGGATGGGATGCAGCTCGGGCTTCAGGAGATGATCAATATTGTGCTCAAGGCCTGCGATTTTCCGGTCAATACCAAACCCGTGGGTAAAATTCCATTTGATAAGCTGGCCCGCCAACTTACCCACGTGGAATTGCAGTCTTCGAATGAAACAGAATGTCCAGATCGCGCAGTGGTAGTCGGGATTACTGGAACAGGCGGTGCCGGCAAGTCTACACTCGCCGATGAGCTTGTTCTTCGCCTGCTTGAAGACATTAATGAGGTAAGCGTTGCGATTTTGTCAGTGGATCCTACACAGCGGCGTTCCGGGGGTGCACTGCTGGGCGATAGGATTAGGATGAATGCCCTCTATGGTCCAAAAGCCAAGGGGCGAGCTTTCTTGCGTAGCCTAGCCACAAGGCGGGCGCATCGCGCTACCAGCGAGGCACTTTTGGGAAGCATAACGGCCTGCTCCAATGCTAAATTCGATTTAGTTATGGTAGAAACGGCTGGCGTTGGGCAAAGTGACACCGAAATTGCCGATTTGGCGGATGTAACGCTATATGTTATGACCGCTGATTATGGTGCGGCGACACAGCTGGAAAAAATTGGTATGCTGGATGTGGCCGACTTTGTCGTGCTCAACAAGTATGATCACAGAGGTAGCATGGATGCACTGCGTGATGTCCGCAAACAAGTGCAGCGCAATCGGATGGCGTTTGACCAGACTCCAGACACCATGCCGGTTTATCCCACCACTGCCTCTCGTTTTCATGATCCCGGTGTGACGGCTTTATATGTGGATTTGGTTGCCATGCTGCGTGAGAAATGCAATTTTCAATACACTACGTCTATGGAGGGGCTTCCGGTGTCTCCCAATAGCGAAACAATTATACCGGCCCGACGCCAACGCTATTTGGGAGAGATCTGCGACTCGATTCGGGATTACCATGATTGGGTGCGCAGCCAAGTCAGTTTTGCCCGCAAATGGGGTCAGGTGAAAGGGACGAAAGATCAGGTGGAGGACTGGAATCCAGCTGATGCCGAAGAATTATGCACGCGCCTTAGCACGATGGAGGCCCATTGGTGGGGTCGCTTGGATAGTCGGTGCAGGAATATCCTGATCAATTGGGATGCATGGGCTGATAAGTATCGGGAGGAAACGTGTACCTACACGGTGCGTGATCGCGATATCAACGTTCCGCTATTTTTCTGGTCTTTGGCCAATACCAAGATTCCGCGTATAGCCTTGCCCGCAGTGGCCGACCAAGGTGAGCGGCTGAGTTATGCCCTGAAAGAGAATCTGCCTGGTTATTTCCCGTTTACGGCCGGCGTGTATCCTTTCAAGCGAAGGAATGAAGCACCGACACGGATGTTCGCGGGGGAGGGATGCCCAGAGCGGACCAATCGCAGGTTCCATGTAGTGAGCCAAGGTATGTCCGCCCATCGGCTATCGACGGCTTTCGACTCCGTGACACTCTACGGATTTGACCCTCATAAGCGGCCGGATATTTATGGTAAAGTGGGCAATGCGGGAGTTTCAGTGTCGACGCTGGATGACATGAAGAAGCTCTACAGCGGATTCAATCTTTGCGATCCGGAGACCAGTGTATCTATGACCATCAATGGACCGGCGCCTGTGGTCTTGGCCCTGTTTTTCAATACTGCGATTGATCAGGCGACTGAGTTATTTCTTCGTGATTCGGGGCGGTGGGAGAAAGCCCAGAGGGTTATTAACAGCCAACTGGAATCGAACCGAACTCAGTACATCCCTTTTGGGCCGGAGGGATGTGAGACGGATTATCCTACGGGGCATGACGGTAGTGGTCTCGGCCTTTTGGGCACTTCCTCCAAAGAGCTCGTCGAGTGGGGCCTGCTGGAGGACATAGAGTTCGAGCGGATCTTTCGCAAGGCAATACAGACTGTTCGGGGCACCGTACAAGCGGATATCCTCAAGGAAGATCAGGCTCAGAATACGTGCATTTTCTCTACGGAGCTAGCACTGCGCATGATGGGCGACATCCAGGAATTTTTTACGCAGGAACGGGTACGTAATTTTTATTCGGTATCCATATCTGGATACCACATTGCAGAGGCCGGAGCCAATCCAATTACGCAGCTTGCATTCACACTGGCGAATGGATTTACGTATGTAGAGTACTACTTGAGCCGCGGGCTGCATATTGATGACTTTGCGCCCAATTTGTCCTTCTTTTTTTCAAACGGGATGGATGCCGAGTACGCGGTTATTGGTCGCGTAGCACGGCGCATCTGGGCTGTGGCCATGCGGCAGTTATACAGTGCAAATGAGCGAAGCCAAAAACTGAAGTACCATGTTCAGACATCCGGCCGCAGCCTACACGCTCAAGAAATAAGTTTCAATGATATTCGGACAACTTTACAAGCACTACTTGCGATATATGACAATTGTAACAGTCTGCACACGAATGCCTATGACGAAGCATTAACGACCCCGACAGAAGAGAGCGTCCGCAGTGCAATCGCGATCCAGCGCATCGTTAACGAGGAATTCGGTTTGGCCCAAAATGAGAATCCGCTGCAAGGATCCTATATAATTGACGAACTGACTGATTTAGTGGAGGAGGCAGTTCTGCTTGAATTTGAGCGGATAAATGCACGGGGAGGTGTGCTAGGAGCCATGGAACTAATGTATCAGCGCAGCAAGATTCAAGAGGAGTCTTTACACTATGAGCGCCAGAAGCAATCTGGCGCACTTCCGGTGATTGGAGTTAATACTTTCCTGCCTCGCACTCAGCCCATCCAAGTTGCACAATCACTAATGCGGTCCTCGGATGACGAAAAGCAGCATCAGATTAATGGTCTCAAGGCATTTCATTTGCGTAATCGACATCGATCAGAGGCGGCCTTGCATAAGCTCATGAACGCTGCCCAAGATGGGGACAATTTGTTTGCAGAACTTATGGACACCGTGCGGTGGTGTTCATTGGGGCAGATCACTGAGGCGCTGTTTCGCGTGGGTGGACGTTATCGGCGCAGCATGTGAGCATGTGGTTGGCGATTTAAGGGATTGATGGCTCAGGCATGGGGACGCAGACCCGCCGGCTGGCTGAGCGGTTGCGGGGTATACGTCACATCTATTTCATTCCCCGAACACTGCCAGGCCAAGAGATCAAACCTCAATGGTCAGTGTACTGCGATCTTTCGCGTTCAGGCTAGAGTTCACGATCCAGTGCACGGACTAAGAGCATGAGGGACGTCTCCATAGTCATTTGGATTGACGTGACGATTAGAGAAGGCACAAAGATCACGAAGAACCGGACCTTAATGGCTTTGCTCCGAAAATGTATAAAGGCCCGCGGTCCGCAGGATTATCGGGAATTCCGAAACGAGACTCCAATACATCGCGGATTCTCCACTATGTATGTGCTACTGAGGCCAAAGCCAGCCAAACACGCCAGCAGTCAGCGCGCCGTAAAACAAGCCCTCGAGCACACGAATCCATGTCACCTTCCAGCTGAATCCGTACCATATGGCGTGCGTGATATGTCCAGCCGAATGGGCCAGAAAAGCAGCCGTACCCACTACCTGGAACACTTCCAGATACGAGGTGCCAGGTCCGAGGCTGGCGGTGCCCATGTAGGCTGCCGCCGTGGCAACCGCAAGCGTATACATTGCCTCGAAGATGAGTTGCTTAGTCATGCCAGTACCGGGCCGTAAAACGAACAGAATCCCCACAGGACCTCGATTGGCCTTCTCCTTCCATTCCGGGGAATTCCATTCCTCTCGGCTCTCTACACCTGGAAACATGTATTGCCCTCTTTGTACTTCCTGCGCACGCAGAGCGTCCATAATCGCATCTTCATTCGGGAGTTTCACAAAATCCTTTGAGTGTAGTGGGAGGGCTGCATTCAGTACGAAGGCGGCAACATACACCAATGCTGCAGAGATAAGAATTGGGAGCCAGAGCGAGAGAAGCGAGACCATTTATCTAGATTTTTTTTCGGGTTGCACAAAACCAACGACACAACAATATACGGTCACAGTTTGACAGAAAAGGACGACATATTGTCGCATAGAAAAAATGCCACTGAGGCAGTGCCGGACATTGATGCTCCCAAATATACTCAGCCTGTGGATTTATGGCATTTCACTGCCTGTGCTGTTGAAGCGGCGGGTTCATGTGTCCCGTCCGGGGTTTCAGCAGCATGTGTTCCAGTGTGTATGAGTAGCTATTCAGCGAAATTCCATCGGGGAATTTTGGATTCACTGCGCGACTGCATAAGGGCGAGCAATTCTGAGGCAATCTCGGGGTGTGTATCTGCGAGATCGGTCGTTTCCGCACGATCGTCTAGGAGATTGTAGACCCTCACAGGTGCGGATACACTGTCCTTGCCGCCCAAACGAATGCCTTTCCAGGGACCAATTCTGGCAGCCTGTGCTCCGCGCCAGTTTCGTCCGTGATATTCCCAGTACATTTCGCTTGGTGATAAAGGCTGCTCTCCTAGGAGCACGGGAAGAAAGGAAGTCCCATCTATTTCGACCGTCAGTTCTGTATTCACAACATTGGCAAGTGTCGGCATTACGTCCCAGAAGGCGGATACGTGATCAGTAACTGATCCAGGGGCAATGACACCGGGCCAGGAGGCAATCATGGGTACGCGAATTCCACCTTCATAGACCTCTCCTTTTCCACCCCTCAGGCCTCCAGAGCTTTGAAACTGTTCAATATCCACACCCCCTACATAGGTGTGGCCGTTGTCGCTGGAGAACATGATCAACGTCTCATCATCAATACCGAGTTCACGGAGTACTTCCATGATCTGTCCCACATGGGCATCCATTCGCGAAATCATGCCCGCATATGCCGATTGCGGACGGATGTGTGGCAGGTAGCCCCTGGTCCCGTCGTAGGGCGACTCGGACAGTACGTCTTCGTATGCGTCCAGTTCTTCGTCTGGTACCTGAAGTGCGAGATGAGGTACGGTGTGTGCCAGGTAGAGGAAGAACGGTTCCCCTGCATTTTCCCGGATGAATGCCTCAGCTTCATCCGCCATGAGATCTGGAGCATAATCAACGCCTTTGAAGCGGTCGTAGGCAGACGGGTCATGCGGATCTGTACCCTCGAATCGTTGATGTGGATGGAAGTAGCCGTTAGCGAGTGTATCCCATTCCGCATTGCGCCACAGGTGGGAGGGATAATGGTTATGGGCCTGTTTCTGGTCTAAGTAGCCATAGAAATAATCGAACCCCTGTTGATTGGGCACACCGATGGAGTTGGGCCCTCCCAGGCCCCATTTGCCGATAATTGCTGTTGTGTACCCAGCCTCCTGCATCATACGACCAAGCGTGTAAGTGTTTTCCTCCAGCGGCAGTTGCCCGCGCTCAGTGCTGTCAGCAAATCCACCTAACTCGTAGTTATCGCGTACCTGGCAGTGACCGGTATGTCGGCCGGTGAGAAGTGTGCAGCGACTCGGCGCACACACGGGGCTGCCGCTGTAGTGCTGCGTAAAGCGCATACCTTCGGAAGCCAGCTGATCCAGATTCGGAGTTCGAATCAGAGATTGTCCATAGCTGCCGAGCTCCCCATAGCCCAGATCATCGGCGAGAATGTAAATGACGTTCGGTGGATCCGCTTGTGTGCATCCAGCGATTACCAGAACGGCAGCAATAATTATTCGTGGCATAAGAATGGAAGAATGGTGAGGTTTTAATGGTAACGATAAGACATATATTTGTTACGAGTGAACCACAAACGTCCAATGGCAGCCAGAACACTGGCTATGAAATTAGGTCTGAAAGCAGGCATGCGTGCGTATGCGGTCAATGCACCATCACACTATCACGAACTGATTTCTGACGCTCCCGTGTTCCCAAAGGCGGAGGCGATCGATGAGGCAGATTTCGTGCATATATTCAGCGATCGTCAGGGACACTTATTGATAATGCTCGAGGCTGCGATACCAACGTTGGCATCCTCCGGTATGCTGTGGATCTCCTGGCCCAAGAAGACATCAGGCGTACGGACGGACTTATCAATGGGCACGGTTCAGAAGATCGGATTGTTTATGGGGCTGGTAGATGTAAAGATTTGCTCGGTTGATGAGGTCTGGTCGGGATTGAAGTTTGTTTATCGGGTGCGTGATCGTGGAAAAACGCCTAAGGCTACCGGGATGGGATCCCATTCCCGGACTCCGTAGTCTGCGTTTCGAACGTACAGTTGCGAGGAGGCTCCGCCATCAAGTGCGATCGCGTTTCTGGCTCCGAGGCCGCGTAAGAGCACGGTCAGCTGCGGGATAGTGAGACCAACTAATTCGGCATTGGATGCGACCAAGAGGAGGTCACCCTTTGATGTGAGCGCAGCAGCGGAGCGTCGAGCGACGTTATTCATGTTTTTTGCGGTATCACTTGTTACTTCACCGTCTATCAACAGCAGAGGGAAGGATTGAATGGCGTTTTCTGCTTCGAGGGTGCGTGTGGGGCCGATATGGGCTCCCTCATTCCACAGGAGCAGGTATCCGTGCGTCCGGTTAGGCGCACGGATTTCTTTTCCATTTTTCAGCACCAAACCTCGTGCACCTTTCTCATCGAAAAACCCGGCGTTGATGGCGGCGATAGCTCCGGTATTCTGAGCCATGGCTTCTGCAAAATCTCGCTTTACAGCTAGGGAATCGTTCGTGAGAACACGCACATCCGCCTTGGTCAGGTCTACCTTTGTCACAACGAGCGAAAAACTCGTACCATGCTCGTGTCGAATCGGTACCGAGCCGATCTGTATTCCCGAACTGACCCGACTATAGGATACCTGCGATTCCAGTGATCCTTCCCAGAGGCTATCACTCAGCGCCTCTTCATGGAGTGGATCCCAGCGCTCACCATGCACAACCCCAAGCCTTCCCAGGTTTTGGTGGTGGGAGTCCATAACTGCTTCAGCGACGAATTCAGCGAGTTCTCGTGCCCACGGTGTTTGAAGAAGGAAGCGGTGGAACGGGTCTGATTGCCATAAGAGGGCCCCCAGCAGCAGTAGCCCAACTGTAGCTAGAAAAATCCGCCAAAGAGTGTTGACTACGTAATACATCTGCGAATCGAACCATACACATAGAATTGGTTCCCCGTTAGTGGCGCCGCGCGGGTATTCGGATTGCCCTGATCTGTGGGGCCTCAGCCAAGGCCGCCCCGTCTGGATCATACCAGGAATGGCCACGCCGCTGCGCAAGCGCCCACCCAGCACTCTCGGTCAGTTCTATTTCGTAGAGTACATGTTCAAGGGTTAAAGATTCGAGTGCATTAGCAGCCCGGGAGGGCGGACGTTGGCCGTTTTTTGGTCCAGATTGAGTGCGGGATTGAGTAGCAGTTTGCATGTGATTGGATGAAAGAAACAGCAACCCAATTTTATGCAAGATTGATGAGATATATGCATTTTAAGCCAACAAATTGCAAACAAGAATTACCCCTTTATTCCCCACAATTTCCCCATAGCTAAAGAAGTCCTAGAATCGGTGAATTTGGCGGTTGTGCACGAACATCAGCGCTGCAAAATGACTTCAGCGGTTAGTTAACTGGGTACAGTTTGCGCCAACTAATGCCGCTGGGCAGGCTTTCTTCCATACTTGATATGAGCGCGTCGGGAATTGTGCTTTTCGCGATACAAACAAAATGATTCTTCCACCGTACCTATCCGCCAGCGCTCCGAAGGATAACAAAATGAACTAGAAAGAACGAGAATCAATGTGGGTGGATATCACGGTTGACGATGCGGAAACACTTCGCGATTTTTATGCTGCGGTAATTGGATGGGAATCCGAGCCCGTCGCAATGGGCGGATACGACGACTATGCCATGGGCATAGACGGTGAAGCGCAAGCCGGAATTTGTCATGCTCGTGGCGTTAATGCCAAGCTGCCCCCGGTCTGGCTCCCTTATTTTCGTGTAGAATCCATAGAAGAGAGTATTCAACACTGTCTGGATCGGGGCGGAGAGTTGATCTCACCGGCAAAAACGTTTGGTCCCGGCCAAAGTTATGCCGTTATTCGCGATCCTTCTGGGGCTGCCTGCGCCATTTGGAGCGCTGTTGATTCACAGTGAATTTTACAGTATCCTGTTGACTGGCTGCTGGGTTGCAGCATGGGGTCAATCGGCCCGGTTGGATACATATAACTAACTCGCAAAACCACTCATTTCAAGATGCATATGCCCGAAAACTGGATCGCATTCGTGATAGCAATTTTTCTCCCGATGATCATAGGATCGTTATGGTATGGTCCACTATTTGGTAAAATGTGGATGCGGATGATGAATCTGACCGAGGAAAAGATCAAAGAGACCCTCAATCCGGCCAAGTCTTACGGAGGGTCAATGGTAGGCTCAGTATTGACGGCATACGTCTTATCAATGCTTGTTACGCTCATGGATATGGGCACTTTTACGGGCGGTCTGACGGTTGGCTTTGCGGCTTGGGTGGGTTTTTCGCTCCCTCTAGGCTGGCAGAGTGTAGCATGGGAGGATAAAAGTATGGGGGTTTTTGTGCTGAATCAGGCGCAAAACCTGATTGTTTTTCTGGCCATGGCCGGGCTTCTGGGAGCTTGGCGTTAGTATTCTTAGTGCCTGGTGTAGATGGCCAGCCACATGGACACCAGCATAAAAGACCGTGCTGCCGAGTTACGTGCTCACCTTAACCGGCATTCGCACCAGTATTACGTACTTGCAAGTCCCACCATATCGGACGCAGAATACGACGCGCTTTTTCAAGAGCTGTCTGCTCTGGAGGAGAAGCATCCAGAGCTTGTTACGCCAGATTCACCCACGCTGCGTGTTGGCAGTGATCTGGCTTCGGACTTTGCGAAAACACCACATGTGCGTCCGGTGCTTAGTCTTGCGAATGCTTTTGGTAGAGAAGACTTGCAGGCTTGGGAGGCACGTAACCAAAAATTGGCTCCAGGTTCGGTGTATACGTACGTCGTGGAGCCAAAATTTGATGGTCTGACGCTAGTTTTGCGCTACGAGAATGGTGTTCTTGTTCAGGCCGCCACGCGAGGCAACGGAGAGGTTGGCGACCTCGTTACGGCCAATGCACGTACCATAGGATCTGTACCCTTGCGTATTCCGGTGGCGAGCGGACCGGCGCCCCCCGAGGTACTCGTAGTACGATGTGAAGTCCTATTCACAAAAGAGGCATTCGCAGCATTGAACCAGGAGCGTCTAGAGGATGGGGAACCTGCATATATAAACGCGCGCAACACAGCGTCGGGGTCGCTCAAACAGAAGGATGCGCGGCTTACGGCTAAACGCGACCTGACCGCCTACGCGTACGATGTAATGTACCCGGATGAATTTGTGCCAGCGGATCGCTTTGAGCGCCTGGACTGGTTGCGTAGCGCCGGATTCATGATCCCCCCCGACGTACAGCTGTTGTCAACGCTGGACGAAGTGCTGGCACGTGTAAACTGGTGGGCGGACATCAGGGACACACTTCCTTTTGAGATTGACGGCGTGGTTATTAAGATTGCGGATAATGAGCAAGCAGAGCGGCTTGGTGTGGTAGGTAAAGATCCCCGTGGATCCATTGCTTTCAAGTTTCCCTCAAAGGAAGCGACTACCGTGCTCGAGCATGTAGAGCCTCAGATTGGGCGTACAGGGCGCATTACACCAACTGCACATCTCAAACCAGTGTTTGTCGGAGGGGTGACCGTCTCGAATGCTACACTGCACAATTACGACCAGATAGAGCAGTTGGATCTTCGCACAGGAGACACCATTACGATCAAAAGATCGGGCGATGTAATCCCTTACGTAGTAGGCCCCCTGAAAGAGCTCCGTTCCGGTGACGAGATTCCGGTCGTCCCGCCGACGCAATGCCCGGTAAGCGGTGATTTGTTGATCAGAAAGAAGGACGGTGTTGATCTTTTTTGTCCCAATCCCCTATGTTCGGAACGGATGCTGCGGAGAGTTATGTTTTTCGCTTCCAAAGAGGGGTTGGATATTGAAGGCTTGGGTTCAAATACCGTGCACGCGTTGATAACGTCGGGTTTGATAAAGGATGAAGCTGATCTGTACGCACTCGAGAAGGAAGAGCTCTTAAAGTTGGAGGGTTTCGCAGAAAAGAAAGCCGTTGAACTCTTGGCATCAATAGATAGGACCCGCGCTCGCTCTCCTGAGAAGCTATTGGCTGCGCTCGGAATAAATGGTGTTGGAGCAGTTACAGCACGGTTATTGCTCAGCCGGTTTTCGATTGAAGAATTGATGGCAATGGCGGAAAAAACTCTCAGCATCAATCAGGAGGCGGCATTCAGTTTATTAGAGGAGCATACTCCGCTCTCTACCGTTCTTTTGCATAAGGTGCATCTCAAAGATCCGGTTGCCGCCTCTTTGAAGCAAATGGACACGGATGACGAAAAGTTGGCAACTTCGCTTGGTGAACTGTTCACCACCGTGAAACCACTCTTGGAGCTGGATGGAATCGGACCTACCATGGTTGAAGAACTATTTGCCTGGTTCAAAGAGGACGCAAATCGGGAGCTGATTATTAAGCTACAGGATGTGGGAGTGTCGTTTGAACGTCAGTCATCGCGCATGAAGTCCCAGTTACTGCAAGGCAAAACCTTTGTCATTACTGGTGCTTTGGAAGGATTTACTCGTTCCCAGGCAAAGGCCCGGATTGAGGCCAATGGTGGAAAGGTTACAGGCAGTGTTAGCAGAAAGGCAGATTACCTTTTAGCCGGGGAGAGGGCTGGTAGCAAGCTTACGAAGGCGCAGAAATTAGGCGTACCGGTGTTAGGTTTGGCAGAATGGGAAAAACTGTTAAATTCCGACTGAACGGACTGTTAGGGAATTATGGAGCAGGGTGGCCTAAGACGTAAAATTTTTCTGTTGGATGCAATGGCGCTCGCGTACAGAGCGCACTTCTCGTTCCTGAGTCGTCCGCGAATAAACTCGAGGGGCGAGAACACGAGTGCGTTGTACGGCTTTACGACTACGCTGATCAACTTGATTGAAGAGGCGGGACTCAGGTATGCAGCAGTAGTGTTTGACGGGCCAGGCAAAACCTTCAGGAACGATCTTTATGTCGAATACAAGGCCAATCGCGATGATCCACCGGATGCATTGCTGGAGAATTTGCCACGTATCAAGGACCTGGCACGAGCATTCTCAATCCCGGCCCTGGAGGCCGACATGTTTGAGGCCGATGACGTGATCGGCACTTTGGCTCGCCAGGCCGACGAGTCAGGCGCTCATGCGGTAATTGTTTCTCCAGACAAGGATTTCCAGCAATTGCTGTCACCTCGTGTAGAAATGCTGCGGCCGCGCAGCGGTGCAGGGTTCCAGCGCTTGACAGAGGAGGCATTCCGTGAGAAATACCAGATTGCTCCCGAGAATTTTATTGACATGCTGGCGCTGATGGGGGACAGTAGCGACAATGTGCCCGGCGCACGCGGTATCGGTGAAAAAGGAGCGGCCCAGCTCGTGCAGTTGGACCAGACGGTGGAAAATATTCTGGCGAAAGCGAGCGAGTACAAATATAAGCGTTGGCGTACTGGGCTGATGGAGAATCCAGATATGGTGCGGCTTAGCAAGGAACTGGTCACGATCCGGACAGATGTAGATGTGAAGTTGGACTGGGAGGCCTGTCGTTGTGGTTCCCCGAGAGATATGGAGGCACTGTCGCTGTTCCGCCGCTACGAATTCGACACGTTGATTCGGCGACTCACAGCGGGGGCAGAGTTGTTTGAAACCGAGGAGGTAGTGGCAGATAGTTCGTACAGCCAGTACAATGCCGCCCGGGCCAATTACAGAGTAATCAGAAGCCTTGATGAATTAAAGGCTGTCGAGAAGTCTCTGAAGGAAACCCGGCACCTGGGTTTAGCCAGTATCATGACGCCGGGCTCTCCGGTACGGGCGGACTGGATAGGCTTGGCGCTTTCCTGGGCTTCCAGGAGTGCAGTGTATATACCGCTTCCGTTGCCGGATGGAACACCTCCATCTGAGGTTGTCCGTATTCTTGCTCCGATTTTGTCAAACATGAAGGTTGAGAAAATTGGTCACGACCTTAAACCACTTCTAGTTCGACTCAGATTACTTCTGGTGCCGGTCCGCGGCAAAATCTTCGATACCCAAATCGCGCATTATTTGCTAGCCCCAGACCAGAATCATCGGTTCAATACTGTTGTGAAACAGCAGTTGAGCTACGAGCCCGTCGGGGTAGACAGCATTTTGGGCACCGGGCGCTCGAGAAAGGATCCACGTGATGTGGATCCAGAAGCATTCAAAATCCTGGCTTGTGAGCGTGCGGCGTGTCCGCTTGAAATGCGAGAACAACTAAGTACGAAGCTTGAAGAGGCGAGCCTGCTTGATTTAGCGAATAAAATTGAGTTCCCGCTCGTGTATGTGTTGGCCGATATGGAAGCCACCGGTGTGAAACTGAATCAGGCGGTTCTGGAAGAGTTGGGGCCACGTATACAGGATGATCTGGACCGGTATGCCGCGGAGATATACGAAGAAGCCGGGGAAAAATTCAACATTGCTTCCTCGAAGCAAGTCGGCGAGATCCTTTTTGACAAAGATAAATTGGCGCTGCCGGTAAAAAGAAAGACGCCTTCCGGCAAGCCTTCCACGAGAGAAGAGGTCCTCCTGGATCTTGCAACCGAGCATAAGGTACCGGCACTCATTATGGACTGGCGAAAAGCCGCCAAACTGAAGGGTACCTATGTGGATAATCTGGTACGTATGGCCGTACTTGAGACGGGGCGAATTCACACAGTATTTAATCAGACTTCGGCAGCCACTGGCCGACTGGCCTCGTCAGATCCCGGGCTGCAGAACATTCCTGTTCGTGACGCAACTGGACGTGAACTGCGTAGTGCGTTTGTAGCCCCCGAGGGGTGGTGTATCCTATCTGCAGACTACTCACAGATTGAGCTCAGAATTCTTGCTCACATGAGTGGGGATCAGGGGTTGAAGGCCTTTTTTGTGACCGGTCGGGATCCTCACACTGAAACCGCGGCACTCATCTATCATGTGGATGCAGGGGATATTACTCGGGAGCAGCGCAATAAGGCGAAGGCGGTTAACTATGGAATACCGTACGGGCTCTCAGCTTCCGGCCTAGCTCGTGGATTAAGATGCACGCACAGGGAGGCGCAAGGATTGATGAAAGCGCACCGCGAGTCTTTTCCGGGGATTTGGCAGTTTATCCTGACGCAGGTTGAGACTGCCAGAGAGCGAGGATTCTCCACCACACTTAAGGGACGTCGCCGTTACCTGCCTGCTTTGCAAGCACGTAACAGCGCAGTCCGCGCTGCGGCAGAGCGTATCGCTGTCAATATGCCGATACAGGGGTCCCAGGCCGATATGATCAAGTTGGCGGCAATCGCAATTGATCGTGAGTTGCGGCATGCCGGGATGCAGTCCCGGGCAATCCTACAGGTTCATGATGAGCTTGTATTTGAGGTGCCGGAGCAGGAATTGGCGGATACAAAAACAATAGTGAAGGAGCGCATGACCCAGGCGATGGAGCTTAGCGTTCCCGTCGAGGTCAACCTAGGTCATGGCGCCAATTGGCTGGAGGCACACTGAGGCGGTTGGAGGATTCGCATCAAGACCGGGGCGTGATCTGACGGACGTTCGCGATCACGCTCTGCGACATCCACCCACGAATTCGAACTCAGGGCTGCGAGCCGGGGGGTCGCAAGGATATGGTCTATTCGCACGCCATCATTCCACTCGAATCCTCTCGTTCGATAATCCCACCATGTGTACACACCGGGGCCGGGGGCATGCATGCGCAGAATATCTGACAAGGAGAATTCCTTCATGAGATTGGTCAGTTTCTTGCGTGCGGCGGGATCGCAAAGGACAGAGTCTTTCCAGTTGTCTGGATGGGATACGTCCAGGTCGTTAAAAGCGACGTTGAAATCTCCCGTTAGCACGAACTCCTCATATTTCTCCCTTTCGCTTTCCAGAAAGATCTTCAACTCGTCAAGCCAGCGAAGCTTGTAGGCGTGTTTGGGCATACCTATTTGTTTTCCGTTTGGCACGTACACGTTTATCACACGCAAATCGTGCACGCTACCCGCAATAACCCGGGCTTCATTGTCGAGGCCCATACGGATGTTGTCGACAGTCTCTTTGGCCAGGATTGCGACGCCATTGTACGAGGGTTGCCCGCAGATAAAGGATTTGTATCCGACCTCTTCAAGAATGGCAAAAGGAAACGATCCCTGTGTGGCTTTGATTTCCTGCAGGCAGAGGATATCTGGGGTATGCCGTTCCAGAAAAGAAAGGATTCGAGCCAACCGGGCACGTACGGAATTAACGTTCCAGGTGACGAGCTTGATGGGTTTAGCCATGGTTTATCGGCAGGCTGACGCCATAAAAATGAGAGCAAACAATTTATAAGTAAATTCCTGTGGCTACCTTCCGTCTGCCGGGAAGCTTCTCGTAAGTTACAACTCGTATATGATCCTCAAAGTATTCAGTAGGTACCCCTGAAGACGCTTAAGTATAATTAAAAATTTACCTTGTGGTATGTTTGAGGGAAAGACGGCGACCTTAGAGCGTTGGCTCAGGAAATCTAGGATCGTTTCGCGAAATCATGCAGCCAGGCCATTTGACTCTAACTTCTGAGAGTAGTCTTGTGAGAGACTCCGGACAATCCCTATATATCTGGATGTACGGGTGTGTGGTTGAATGCCTTGGCATAACAACCTTGGTATGTAATGAGTTTTAGCGTTCTTCGTCCGTGGCGGGGCTGTTTCGTGTGCGCCCTTGTGGTTTTTCTGCTCGCAAGCTACGGCGGTAAACCAGCCCCCAAAGTTGAGCGCACTGTTGAACTGTCGAATCTTGTACCATTCGATGAATTATTCGCATCACCAGATACAGTGATTCTGGATCCATCCCTCCTAGTGGGACAGATCTGGTTTATTGACGCTGATGCATCGGGGCATTTGCTCGTCACGGATATATCCTCTGGATTGGTCTACCTGTTTGAGCCTGATGGCCATCACATATCAACTTTCGACAAAGACGTGTGCTATCCGAATGACACCGGGCACTTCGTGGAAGCTGCTCGATTTGCCGATAATGGCACCATTCTGGTGAATACGTTGGAGGGCTTCATGGTAGTGTTTGATCGGGCCGGCGATTGCGTCACAGCCCGGCGGGATCTGACATCGCCAATACTATCATTCTGCACTTGGGGAGATTCACTGTTCACTTTTCTGAGTCCAGATCGGACACAGATGTTTGAGGTTTATACAACGGACTTGGTCTTCCAGCGGGCGATTGAGCATACACCTCCCGAATTTCCCCGGCTCAACTCAAACTATAGGGGCTATCACGGTCGTAACATGGACTGTTTTCAGGGCGGTGTGCTTTACAAGCATCACGAGGATATGGATGCTAAACCGGTATCGGGTCAGGCACTACGGACCCAAGTGCGTCCAGAGTTTTTTGTCAAGCGAGATAGCGATATCCCATATACGCAAGATCGGATTGCCCGGATTGAGGCACGGCGTGCCTTTCCGGTATTGAATGGACTGTATGCACTGGACGAAGATGTTCGCATGATGTTGTTTTCCGGGATTGACGAGTCGTACCGTTTAGAGGGAGACATGGGGCGGCAAGTGGTGGGGTTGAGCATTGCCAGCAACAGCAATCAGTTTGCTCCCGTGAGTACGATACCGCACAAAACGCCTTACACGGCTTCACACGGATATCTCTACTTTGTAGGGGATTATGTGACCATGCCGGATGGGGAGTTCGGCAATTCAACCATCATCCGCCACCGGTTCATTCCTCCAACCGACATGGCCCCATAGGATTACTTGAATCTTGGCGGCATGACCGGATTGAGGTGGATCTAAGCTGGTGTTTTGCTTGTGTACCAGATTCCCGCCGATAAATGTTGACAGCCACCACAGAGGACCATAGTTCCGTTCAAGTCCTGTTGAATACTTCATTTGTTAATGATCAGCCCCGGTAGCCCAGGTTATTCAGGTACGATTCGAGTAGCTAATGCGCCATGCTCGTGGGGAACACTTGAGTTTAAAGGCCTCGGTGGAGCACAGGTGGACTGTACAGTCATGCTTCAGGAGCTTGCAGAGACGGGCTACGCAGGTACGGAACTCGGAGATTGGGGCTATATGCCCGTAGAAACGTCTGCGCTCAAACGTTTGTTGGGGCGATGGGATTTATCATTGCGCGGAGCATTTGTGCCGGTCGCGCTGTCGGATTTGGATAGGCATAATATCGGTGTCGATATAGCGGTGCGCACGGCCGAATTGTTGGCCGCTGTGGGTGATCCAACCGATCCGCCCTTCCTGGTCTTGGCGGACGAAAATGCTGCGAATCCCGAGCGGGTGCAACATGCCGGCCGTATCACATCCGAGCAGGGGATGACCCGAGATCAGTGGGAGATATTCACAACTGGCGTACATCTAGTTGCTTCTGCGGTCAGGGAAGAAACAGGATTGAAAACAGTGTTTCATCATCACTGCGCAGGTTTTGTAGAGACACCGGAAGAGATAGATCACCTCCTTGCGACAACAGATCCGCAACTTATTGGACTCGTGCTGGACACTGGACACTATGTCTATGGAGCTGGGGGACGGAGTGTTGACTTTCAGGAGATATTCAACCAGTATGCAGACCGCATCTGGTATGTGCATTTCAAGGACTGCGAGCCGGACGTTGCGAAAGCAGCACGACGACAGGGATGGGATTATTTTGAGGCTGTCGGAAGGGGTCTTTTTTGCGAGTTGGGCCAGGGATGTGTGGATTTCCCGGGTGTTCTAAATTGCCTCCAGGAGATTGACTATCAAGGTTGGATCGTTGTTGAACAGGATGTACTGCCCGGTATGGGCGCTCCACGGTTAAGCGCAGCACGAAATCGCAGTTACCTACGTAACCTAGGATTGTAACCCAGAGCTTCAGCGCTGTTTGATGAAGAGCGAGACGGACGGCTTGTGGGGATAAAAGGCAGACAGGGTGGTAGTAATTCTCCTCTGGTTCGGGCAAAAACGACCTGGTGGTTCCGCGGCGACGTTAGCCTTCCAGAGTGACGGAAGGAATTTTATTATGTCGATTCAGCACACAGTTCGCTGCATGCATGCCGTTACGGATACAATCCGGGATTCCCACGCCATCCAGATAATTGCCTGCAAGGAACAGGCCTTCGCAGGAACTGATCTTGTTTCGGAGTTCCTTTATCCGCTCGGTATGTCCAAGCGTATACTGGGGCAGGGCGGCGGGGAAACGATGAATCCTGGTGAACAATGGTTCAGCTGTTATTCCAAGTGCCAAGGCCATTTCAGTGCGTGCCTGGGAAAGCACAGCCTCGTCGCTGAGATCATTACCCCGCAGATAAATTCTAAACAGCAAGTCTCCTGCAGGAGCGCGCCCGTTTAACTTAACCGAGCTCCAAGTACACGCCGCAACGGAAGAGGTCTCGCTGCGTGCGACTAAATGACCATATGCATCAAGTGCACGAGAGGGGGCCACTCGGTGATAGGCCAAATGTACCATTGTACCTGATCTGTACGCAATGCTTTGAAGAAGTTTGTTCAGTTCTGGATCCACTGGATCGGTGATCTTGGCGGCACTCCAGGCTGGTACAGCCAGAATGACATTAGTGGCTTGTAGGGACTCCTGTTCAGCAATGCCTACTTTCCAGCCTTCTGAAGTTTTTTTGATCTCGGTCACCTCATGCCCAAGCCGGATACTCCCTGCGTTAACTGATTCAAGCACTGTGACCAGTGAAGAGAGTCCACCCGGAAGACTTCTGAGTGAAGAATGAGTCTTTTGAGTTGATCCTCGACTGATTCCAAGGAGTAAGCTGCCGTATCGGGATTCCAGACTTAGAACATGCGGCATGAGAGCTTTTATGCTAAGCCTGCTGGCATCACCGCCGGCCAGCCCACCAAGAAGCGGCTCAATAAGGGTTGAATAAGCCTCTCTGCCGAATCGTCTACGAAAAAAATGCTCCACGGACTCGTCAGTGTCATCTGCCTTTGAGGGTATCAGGAGTTCCGCGAGTACGCGGAACTTGCCTCGGATGCTCAGTAGCGGGGAACTGATAAGTGGCCAGACTTTTCCCGGTACAAGTCCGCTCATCCCTTCCGGTGCACGGTACAGCTCTCTTCCATGCCGCAGATAGACACCACGCCGATCCTGGTTAGTTTTTTGAAGAGGAAGCCCCAGTTCCTTGCAAAGTTGGTTTGCCTCCGGTTTGCGGGTCAGGAACACATCCGGTCCGTGCTCCATCAGAAAACCGTCACAATTTTCGGTATGGATGCATCCTCCCAGACGGTTACTTTTTTCCAGAAGCACGATCTCTGGCGGAGCGGATGTTTGACGCAGTGCCCAGGCGGCAGCAAGCCCCGTAATGCCGCCCCCTACGATGACTACACGTCTCATACAGTCAGCCAGCCGGCATTTGAAGCCTGTGTAAGAACAACGTCCGCGAGAGCTTGGACAAATAGCGGATCGCTGTTAAGCGAGGGGGGGCGTTCAAGTCGCATGTTGTGCTCGTCTGCAACAGCCTGCGCTTCAATATCAATATCGTAGAGTATCTCCACATGATCGGACACAAATCCCACCGGGATGCTGACAACATTCCGGATACCCTGTTCGGCCAGATCGACCAGGTAATCTTCCAGTTGTGGTCCGAGCCACGGCTCAGGGCTTCGTCCTTCAGATTGGAAGCACCCAGAGTATTGAGTTGGGTTGAGCCCGGCTGCTTTGGCCACCAATTGCGCGGTTTCACGACACTGGATAGGGTAGGGGTCGTTTTGCTTTAATATTCGCGTGGGCAGACTGTGTGCACTGAAGATCACGTGCACACTTGACTGTTCTTCTTCGGGGAACCGCGCTATTCCTACATGCACACGCCGAGCAAACGCTTCTATCAGACCGGGTGCATCATGGTAACTGTCAATGTGCGAGAATTCAATGTTCCCACGATAGAACTTCAGACCGGCATCAATCTTTTTCTGGTACTTGGCAATGCTCATCCCGCTGTATTGCGGAGCAAGCACCAGACTGACCGACCGGGTTATACCATCCTCAATCATCTGACCGACCGTCTCTTCAATCCAAGGAGCCCAGTGACGCATACCGAGGTATGCCTTGAAGCGTGCGGTCTCGCCTGGGGGATTCAAGCGCTCCATGACGGCGTTGGTCGTCTCGACGGTCAGGCCCAGGAGTGGAGAAGATCCTCCAATCAGCCTGTAGTTACGTGTGATTTCCTCGATCAGCGCTTTGGAGGTTGTTCGGCCTGCGCGGATGTCGGCCAGGTAGCCCGGTATATCTTCGAGACTATCGGGTCCGCCGTAGGCCATAAATAGAATCCCAATCGGGGTATCGGTATCAACCATGGTGGTAGTTATGCACGTAATCAACCAGTCTCTTTACGTTTTCCACAGGTGTATTCGGCAGTATCCCGTGTCCAAGATTGAATACATGCCCAGGCTGCCCTTCCATGCGTTGCATTACTTCCTGCGCGTGGGGCATTAATTCGCGCCAGGGTGCAAGAAGCGCAGCGGGGTCCAAATTCCCCATCACGGGCTTTTGTACCCGTGCATATGCCTCGTCAATGGGCGTTCGCCAGTCTACTCCAATGACATGCCCCCCTGCGTCCGCCACCGCGTCCAGGTACGTACCTGTGTTTGTGCTGAAATGGATCACTAAGGTTGAGTCCTCCACGGCGGAAAGTACGCGGTGACTGTAGGGCTTCACGTAGCGCTCATAGTCGTACCGGCCCAGTGCTCCGACCCATGAGTCAAAAAGCTGGACGCAATCCACACCGGCGGCAATCTGTGCTTTGAGATAATCTATGGTCATACCGGAAAGCTTAACCATAAGACGATCCCAGGCCGCAGGTTCACTGTACATGAAGGCCTTGGTGTGTGCAAATGTGCGTGTAGCACCGCCCTCGATTGCGTAACTGGCCATGGTGAACGGTGCGCCCGCGAATCCGATGAGGGCCAGGTTGCAAGCATCAAGCTCCGGGCGCACGATCTTTATTGCTTCAAGTGTTGGTCCCATCACCTCTTTGGCCGGGGGTACACCTAGCAGGTCTACTGCCTTGGGGGTTCGAAGGGGGTTGCCAATTTGGGGACCATGGCCTGGCACAAAAGCGAGATCAAGCCCCATAGCTGTCAGTGGTGGCAAAATATCCGAGAATATGATCGCAGCATCCAGGGGAAAGTGCTTCAGTGGTAGGAGTGTGATCTCGGCGGCGATTGCAGGGTTGCGCAGGGCAGTATCCATGGAATGCTGACTGCGTAGTGCGCGGTACTCGGGCAGGTAACGCCCCGCTTGTCGCATGATCCAAATCGGAGTGCGGTCCACAGCTTTGCCTTGGCATGCTGCTAAAAAGCGTTCGCGTCCGGTCATGGAGGAGGGATGGATAGTCTGCCTACGAGACTGATTGTTGCCAGAGCACATGTCCAACAAAGAATGGCCCGATACTGCTCAAGTAGCGCGACGTCTGTTGGGTTTTGCGCATGCGCTCTACGATGGCAGACAGCGGATGGAGATCCTTGCTGAGCAGCCCAACCACAAAGTCATTGTCGTTTTGATCCAGACCATGGCACGCCAAACGGATATCATGGGCGTGGTCGCTGCGCCCGTAGGCCTGTCCGATCCCACCGTGCTCCATAAGAATGGTCCGTCTCTCTTCTGCGTTCAGATGCTCAAATGCCCCTGCTCTGCGGAGCGGGTACCACATGGCCCATGGCCATTCGGGATTACAGACGTAGCGTTTAGGGCGTTCAAATAGCGTTTCGTTCAGATCGGTTTCATATCCGATGGCGTACGTACGTCCAATGAAGGTCAATTCCGTACGACATTGAAGTCCATGAAACGGAGTGCTTCTCAGGTAATCCTGAAGTTCAGCAACAAAAAATTCAGGGTTCTCGGATACCGTGAGCAGTCCCACGCCTCTCGGGTCATGGAGGCTGGAATACAACGCGCCGTAAAGCTTTGATCGGTTCAGCGTCCGTATTAATATCTTGGGGTTCTGTTCAAAACCGGTGAAGACCAGCAGTTGCATGAACAGTCGGCCGTCACAAAAAATCGTACGTCCGTCTGCATCCCGCCCCCGCTCTCGGAGATCGACACCTTCGTTTCGGTTTTCCTGTATATCGATCGCCATTATGTAGCGGGTTGTGTATTTAGCCAACGTGCTGCATCCAAGGCGTGATACGTAATGATACCTTGTGCGCCGGCGCGCCGTATACTGCTGAGCACTTCCAGCACCGCATGTCGCTCCTCGGCATAACCATGTTGGACGGCTGCCTTGAGCATGGCATACTCCCCACTCACATTGTAGGCAAACAGGGGCGCCTGCGGCCATTGATCGCGGATTTGCCGAATGACATCGAGATAGGCGAGTGCGGGTTTGACCATGATCAAATCTGCTCCTTCCTCCAGATCCATTTCGATCTCACGAAGGGCCTCACGTGCATTACAGGGATCCATCTGGTGCATTCTGCGGTCACCGAATTGCGGTGCCCCGCCTGCAGCGTTGCGGAAGGGGCCGTAGAATGCCGATGCATACTTGGCACTGTACGAAAGAATTCCCACTTCCTGATGTCCGGCGGCATCCAGTTCATTGCGGATCGCGCCTACCTGGTGATCCATCATAGCACTTGGAGCAACAATATCTGCCCCGCTGTCAGCATGGACGCGAGCCATTTGTGCTAATACGGGAAGTGTTGCCTCGTTGGACAAAACCTTATTGCGGATCAGTCCGCAGTGCCCGTGTGTGGTGTAAGAGCATAAACAAACGTCGGTAATAATCACCAGGTCTAGGCCGCGTCGTTTGATAGCACGAACGGCCTCCGGGATTATTCCAGTAGGGGACAAGGCTCGCGTTCCTGTTACATCTTTGGATTGTGGGATGCCAAAAAGAAGAACACCACTTAATCCAGCCGCTGCCGCCTCGTGCGCCGCCTTCGCAGCTCCTTCCACAGTGAGACGGGAGACTCCCGGCATTCCTTCAATGGGACCCGCCTGATCTCGGGTCACAAAGATCGGGCACACCAAATCTGCTGGTGCAAGCCGCACCTCCCGTACCATGCGCCGCATAGCGCCAGTTTTACGCAGGCGCCTCAGTCGTTTATGTTTGTTCAGATTTTTCAAAATACTCTTCTAGAGCGGTTACGAGACCCTCAGTAGTATATGTTTTTGCAATGACAACCACATTGAAGCCAGACCTGGATGCAACTTCGGCAGTGATGGGGCCGATACAGGCCGCGGTCACGGGGGTGTCCAGAGATGGGAATAGGGCAGCAAATCCTTCAACCGTTGATCCACTGGTAAAGGTGATTGCATCAGTACCGTCTGCGAGCGCGGCGTATGCCGCATCTGGTGGACGGTTCACATGAGTTTCGTATGCGGTTACGGTCCTGACTTGCGCTCCGCGTTCTCGAAGCAGATCAACCAAAGCTGGCCGGGTCCTGGACGCACGCGGTAATAGGATTCGCTGATCGCGCACCGATCCAAGCCCACTAGCAAGTGCCTCTGCTACGTACTCAGACGGTACAAAGTCGGGTTCCACATTACGTGAACGCAACGCTGCAGCAGTTGCGGGTCCAATGGCAGCTACCCGCACCGAATCCGGCCATGGACTCTCGAGATTTTGCCATGTATGCATAACTCCATTTACGCTGGTAAAAATGACACGATCGAAGTTATCAAGCTCATTTAATGCCTGCAGCAATGGTCGGAGATCGGATGCAGGTTCGATCCGAATTGTCGGAAATTCCAGTACCTTGGCGCCCCTTGCCCCGAGCATCCGGCACATGGAGTCCGATTGATGTGCCGGACGTGTAACGGCAATGCGTTTATTAGTGAGTGTACTATGCACTTTCTAATTGGGAATTATATACCCATCTATTCCGCATTTGGTCTGCCTCCTCCGCGAGTCTTTGTGCCAAAGCCAGGGGATCTGATCCAGTCAAGGACCTGGAGAACTGGCCACGCCCTTTGCGTGAGAGCACCTGTACACGCATATGTATTTGCTCACCTGCAAGCTCTGCATAGGCAGCGATTGGGGCGATGCACCCCTCACCAATCGACGCAAGAAAAGAACGCTCAGCGATAGTAGCTGTCCTGGTTGCCCGGCAAGTAATCGCCTGCAAGATGGATGCGGCGAATTCATCATCCTTACGGCACTCCACAGCCAAGGCACCCTGTGCAGGTGCAGGGAGCATGGTATCCATAGGGATACGCCGCAGGTACCTGCTGTCAATGCCGAGTCTTGCCAATCCAGACTCAGCAAGTACTGCGGCTTGGAGCTCTCCCTCCAGGATCTTCTGGACCCGTGTATCAACGTTTCCCCGCAGCGGGATAATATTCAGGTCCGGGCGGGCAACGCGCAATTGCAATGTACGTCGCAGGCTGGAGGTGCCGACGGTCGCTCCCTCGGGCAATTCATCAAGTGTAAATCCGGAGTCTGTAACCAGGGCATCGAAGGCTACATGTCTCTCGGGCACTGCCGCAATCATCAAATCTTCTGGCAGTTGTATTGGCAAATCCTTCAAAGAATGAACAGCGAAGTCAATCTGTTTGTTGAGGAGCGCCTCTTCCAGTGTGTTGGTAAAGACCCCGGGATTCTGACCTTTAAGCGAGCCCGTTGTTTGATCTCCGACAGTTGTGAGCGTTTCAACAGCGATGCCCAGGTCCGGGTGCGTTGAGGCGAGGCGTTGGATCACCTCTTCAGTTTGAATAATTGCCAGGCGGGAACGACGCGTACCTGCCTTCAGCTGACGCGTCATTCGTTGAGCGCGGAGTTCTGCAGATCAAACAGCCGACGGATAATGTGTGAATCCAGTTCGGGATTGCCGTTATTTTCTGCGCCTTTTCTCAGACGCAAGGTCGGTTCATGTAGCAACTTGTTGACCAGGGCGTTCGAAAAATGCTCGAGTTGTTGCACCACTTGGGGATCCAGTGGTCCAAGCGCATCCAAAGTTCGAGCAAGCTCGGCCTGTCGAATAGACTCAGCTTTTTGCCGCAGGCCGGTAATGACTGGTTCGACCTCCAAGGTACGCAGACGCCGATCAAGCAAATCCAACTCTCGCTCAATGATTTCTTCTACCTGTGGGATTTCTGCTTGTCGTGCGGCTTTTGACTGCGCAATGTCTGTGCGCAGGTGATCTACATCCAGCAGTTTAACGTTTGGTAACTGGTTGACAGCGGGATCAATATCACGCGGCACAGCCAAGTCTACCAGAAGGAGTGGTCGACCTGTTCTCGGGCTAATATGTTCTGTCTCAACCACCAGATGCGGAGCATCGGTCGCACTTATTAGCACATCGGCCTGTGCAATGGCCGCTCGCAATTCTTCGAGTGGCATGGCCTGTGCGCATGCATCGGCCGCCAAAGCTTCTGCACGTTCAAGGCTGCGGTTAACGAAAGTAAGCCGGGCCGTCACTTCTTTTCGCAGGATTTTGCCCGCCAGGCTGCCCATCTCCCCGCTACCCAGTACAGCCACATGCAAATGGCTCAGCGGTCCCGCTTCAACACGAATGCGGTCAATTGCAACTGAGGCAACACTGACAGGAAATCGTCCGAGCGCTGTTTCCTTGCGTGCGCGTTTGCCTGCTTTGACAGCGGCCTGGAATATGGCATTCAGTTTGGGACTTGCCAGCGAGGCGGTTTCTGCAGACCGCAAACACGCACTTACCTGTCCCAGAATCTGCGGCTCCCCCAACACCATTGAATCCAGGCCGCATGCCACACGCATCAGGTGGCGTGGCACCTCTCCGGCCTGCTTACGATACAGGTAAGGGTGGGCGGTGGACAGATCAAAGGAGGTATTCAGGAGAAAATGCAGCGCTTCATCGGCTGAACCGGGTCCATCAGCATGTCCGTAGAACTCTACGCGATTGCAGGTGGATAGTACGGCCAAGCCGTCAAGTGATGTACGGGCTTTTGCAAAGAACTGGGACCGTGCTTGTGGAGGCAGGGCCAAGCGCTCCCGAACAGCCACAGGTGCTGCCTTATGACTTATGCCAATAAGTCCCAAGGAGTACTCAGTCATTGAGTATTGTGAAAATACACAGGTGCTAACCAGTAAAATTACGAAAAATCAACGTGTTTTCACCCCTTTTCAAAATGGGGGCGAAATAGCGTCTTAATACCGTTTTTTTCAGTAAACGTACCAAAAGCGGCTTCCCACTGCGATAACGAAAAATCATGAGTGATGAGCGGTTCCGTTTTTACTGCGCCACTGCTTAACAAATGAATAGCCCGAATCCAGGATTCTGGTGTCGATGCATTACTGCCGGTAACAGTAAGCTCTTTGTAGCATACCTGATCAAGGTCCCACGCCACCGGTTTGCCAAACAGCCCGACCTGCACATAACGGCCGCGACGCCGTACGAGTTGTAAGAGCCCTTGTGCCGCGCCCCCTGCCCCTGAGCATTCATAGACCACATCCGCTCCCAGTCCCTGAATGGACACGTCTTGAACAAGTGCCGGTACATCCCGTGTTTCCACATTCACAACGTAATCGGCTCCAAGATCACGGGCCAGGCTGAGACGATGTGAGTCCGTGGCGGTGCCGAGGACAATCACGGTCGCTCGGCTGGCTTTGAGTACTTGAAGTGTTAGAAGACCAATTGTACCGGGGCCTGCGATCACCGCCAAGTCACCTGCCCGTACGGTCGGTGCAACCAGCAGCACGCCGTGAACCACGCAGGCCAGGGGCTCGGTGAGGGCCCCTTCGCGGTAAGATATTTGCTCGGATAGCTCGTGGAGATTGTGTGCAGGTACGACCAGATATTCTGTGAATCCGCCATCAACGGCCGAGCCGATTGAGCGCCTTTCCAGGCAAAGGTTTGTATGGCCATCACGGCAGTATCGACAGATCCTGCACGTATGAAAGTAGGTTTCTGTGGTGACACGCATACCTAAGAGGTTGTCGGAGACTCCCGGTCCAACCTCGACGACTTCTCCGGCAACTTCGTGGCCCAGGACTACGGGCGGCCATGACTTGAATTCATCGTAATAAATGTGCAAGTCCGTTCCGCATAGACCGGCAGCGTGCACCTTCAGCTTCACATGGTCGGGGCCGGGGCTGGGTTCCTGGATATCACGAACCTCAATATTCCCGACTCCGGGTGCTACTTTCATTACTGCCTGCATGGATTCGGCTGATTACACAGAAGTTCAGATGACGCATCCACGTGCATCAATGGGGATCTCAGAAACGACGGTACTTCCATCTACGAGAAAGATTTTATCCATCATATTTACCACCACACACGCATGGTTGGGTACAATTTGCACACAATCTCCGACGCTGAATGTGCCTCCTCCCTGCACTTCACACCAACCATGCTCTTCCGAAAGTCCGGTAATAAGTGTGTGCGGATGGGCTACGCGTGTACGGGGATTGTAGAGGATACAGCCGTAGCCTGGCTTGTCCCGTACGGAATCGCTGGTTAGTACCTTGCGTCCTGAATCCAGAATAAAGCGCTCAGTCCCACGGGATGTACGATGATGGCTGACAACAGTCGAAAGCACCGTAAGTGCACATGCATCCAGCGAACAAACGCCGAGCGCTACCTGCGTCAGGTCGTTGAATATGTAATTACCGGGGCGCACCTCAGTGATGCGGAATCCTCCTTTATTGTTGTTTTCAAACACATTGATTGAGGGCGTAGAGCCCATGCTGATCTCGAAGGTGGTTGTTTCCGCGCAATGTGCCTCAGCCAGCCGAACGGCTACATCAAGCATCCGGTCTCGCGTCTGTGCCATGACTTCGGACGCATTCAATGCACCTTGAGAATACGCATCTCCTTCGTGTGTCAGGATGCCGCAGAGACTCAAGCCCTCCAATTCATTCAGTTGCAGAGCAAGCTCGACAACTTCATTGCTGTTGTATGGTACGCCGCACCGGCCGTAGCCTGTATCAATTTCGAGCAGTACGTCAATGGATACCCCAGCTTCAGCAAGAACACTTGAGGCCAGGTGTGCTCCTTCTTTTGTGTCTATGCAAAAGGATATCCGGGCTCGGTTCGAGAGTTCGGCTAACCGCTTTAACTGTTGGTCGCCAACCAATGTATAGGCAATACGCACATCATCAAAACCGTTCTGGACAAAGACCTCGGCTTCGCTGACTTTTGCCACCGTAATTCCGACCGCTCCATGTAGCTGCTGACGTTTTGCCAGCGCGACTGATTTATGGGTTTTAGTATGGGGACGCAGTCTGACACCATCTGCCTTTATGGCCATTTGCTCGAGATTTGCCTCCATGCGTCTTTCGTCAATGAGTACACAGGGGGTAGGTAAATCTTCCAGAACACGCATGGCTAGGCAATTTGCAACCCAATTGAACGAAATTGAACCGACGATGGGTTCCCGGACCTGCTGGCACCAAAGCCCGATTGTACCACGATAACCGTGGATACAGATTTAATCTTGGGGGTTGGTGTTTGATTGAAAGGGCTGCGGAGATCGGTATGCCGAACGCCCCTGCCGTACCATTGTCCTGTACGGGTTAAACCATAACCATCACATTGAATGATTGTTGTTCCTCATCAAATGAGGTCACCCAGCCGCTGTGCAATAGCAGTCGAAACTACTCGATCAAATTCATAGCCTCTTTGGTTGAACTCCATCGGCAAACAAATGCCGGCGGAACCTAAGAATTGTTTTACAGTACTTTGCAACATAAAGAACTTTTTGTAGTATACTGTGACATGCAAATCGGAAATGGCCCCATATCGCACCGAAGTACTCCTTCAGAAGAACAGGCGAGTGACCACTTACGCTTCATCCGCGATGTAATGGAGCGATCGGCCTCGTTCACGGCCGTACCGGGGTGGGGGATGTTTGTCGTTGGGATCACCTCACTACTGGCGGCCTGGATTGCGGCATTGCAGGCTTCTCCGGAGGGGTGGTTGACCGTTTGGCTAGTTGATGCGGCCATAGCCGTAACGGTTGCGATATTCACCTTACGCCGGAAGGCACGTAGGTGTGGTGTTTCGCTGAGCAGTGGACCTGGTCGCAAATACATCCTGACACTTGCCCCATCCATGGTAGCTGGGCTCCTGCTAACTGTTGCTCTTTGGCGCGCAGGTAACCTGGATGTACTTCCGACGATGTGGCTTCTGCTTTACGGTGTGGGTACAATAACAGGTGGTGCGAGCAGTGTGCGCACTATTCCGTTCCTGGGAATCTGCTTTATGGTGCTGGGGGTCGTATCCCTGTTCGTTCCTCATGTATGGATGGACGTATTACTCGCTCTCGGTTTCGGGGGGCTGCATATTGGATTTGGTCTGTATATCGCACGTAGATATGGAGGGTAGAATTTCCTTCGGTTCAATGAAAGTGCTGAGGCAAAATCTGGATCCATTGATTCATGCCCGTGTTCGTCTGGGGATCGTAAGTGCATTGGCGGCCGGTGAAACACTCAGTTTCAGGGATCTGAAAACACTCTTGAAAACCTCGGACGGAAATCTGAGTCGGCACGCACGAAAACTGGAGAAGGCGGGTTATGTCGAGTGCATAAAATCTTTTCAAAACCGTATTCCTCTCACGGAATACAGGCTGACATCCAAAGGGGGCGCAGCACTTTCGGCCTATGTGGAGCAGATGGAACGCATGTTAAAAATGGCACGTGCTGTAACCCCCGATTAAAATGACTACGTGTGTTTGCAGGATTTCAGTTGTGGCATTCTTTTTACTGCGGGAGGTTCATCCAGACGGGTGCAAGTATCCGGTGTGGTTGAAGCGGAGTGGATGGGAGATGAAGGTGCACCATTTCCTCAGCGGACGGCGGCACCATCGCACCATTAGTATGAGGCATAAATGAGTAATTCATTGCATGTTGCCATTATCATGGATGGCAATGGTCGTTGGGCACGGGAGCGCGGACTGCCACGCACAGCCGGACATCATGCAGGTGTCAAGTCACTGCGTGAGGTCGTAGAGGCGGCTGTCCAACGGCACATACACACACTTACCCTGTACGCTTTTTCCTCGAACAACTGGCGGCGTCCGACAAGCGAGGTAACAGCTCTTATGCGTATTCTGGCAGCTCAGTTGCCTGTGCAGACGGCTAGGTGTATCCGGCAAAATATTCGGCTCAGCATCATTGGCAGACGTGACCGTTTGCCGGAGACTGTCCTAGAGGCGATTCTGCACGCAGAAGCTCGCACAGAGAGAGGAACAGGACTTCATTTGCGTCTGGCACTTGATTATTCAGCGCGTGATGCACTGGTGCGGGCAGCGCGTTATATTGGGAGTAATGGAAACGGTGATTTTACACATGCTCTCACCCATGCCTACAATGCCACATGTCCAGTACCGGATGTAGACCTTCTCATACGAACAGGTGGAGAACAGCGCCTAAGCGACTTCCTGCTTTGGGAATGTGCCTATGCCGAGTTCTACTTTACTCAAGATTACTGGCCGGATTTTGGCGGCGAACAACTGGATGCTGCGCTTGCGGCATTTGAGCGGCGCCAGAGACGCTTTGGTACAGTGTAGGGTGAGGCGAACCTGCAACTAACAATCCATCAACCTACAGCCCATGGACGATTTTCAGTATCCAGCACGTCTGGAAATACCTTATCGCGAGAAACAAAGCCGGATAAGCGCGTTTTTTCGCCTACTCCTAGCACTGCCTGCGTTGTTAGTTGCGTCCCTTCTGGGGGCCTTGACATCCATAACTCATTTACTGGCTGGCGTCTGGATTGTGATTCTCGGGTTTTATCCCAAATGGTTGTTTGACATCAACCTGCTGTCATGTCGGTTGCAATTCAAAACGGTTGCTTACCTGTACCTCCTGATTGATGAGTATCCGCTCTCCGACCACAGTAATGAAATCAGCATTGAGGTTGATTATCCAGACCCGGACATGGATTTGGCTCGTCTGATGCCGCTTGTGAAATGGATACTTGTAATTCCGCACTTGATTGTGGCCTCGCTCTTGTATGGATTGTATTGGTTCATTGCCCCCATAGCCTGGTTACTGGTCCTGTTTTTGGGGTACTATCCGCGCGCGTTATTTGATTTCAGTACGGGTGTGTTACGGTGGTTATTGCGTATACACGCCTATGCAAGTATGTTGGCGACCGATGTTTATCCACCGTTTGCACTTAGGCCGTAACATTTGTGCAGTACCGCAAAAGTAAATTTTGGCTGACCGGCATACACGATCCAAACGAAAGCTCAAGTTTAAAGTATGTGGGCGTTACGCGAGGAGAGGCTTCCATGCGCGCCACGAGAGGAGTTATTGAATTGGGCAGATAGATGGGTCGTTTCGCCAGCCATTTTATGCACGTCCGGCACGATATGTACCTAACCGGTGCGCGGTAGGCCATATACTGTGTGTTGCAAAAATCGGGAAGGTATATGTTTGGTAAGGGGCAACTGTATGATGGAGGAATGTCCCAATGACAGGTGAAGTAAATTTGCGGATAGCTGCACAAGGCAGTAGATTAACCAAATATCCCCAATTGTTTGCATGCACAGAACAGTACTTCTATTCCGTCATGGCAAATCGGACTGGAACGCAAGCTACGGTCGCGACCACGACCGTCCGCTGAATACTCGCGGAAAGCGAGCCTCTCGCGCCATGGGGCATTGGCTTGCAATCACAGGTCCTTTGCCCGAACTCATTCTTTGCTCTACCGCAGTTCGTGCCCGTGCCACATGTGACCTCGCACGAAAAGCAGGCGCATGGACGGCCAATGTGCAATATGAGCGCGAACTCTATCACGCTGCGCCGGAAGTTCTGCTACATTATTTACAAGAGGTTTCGGACGTCATCCAGACCGTCATGCTGGTTGGACACCAGCCCACATGGTCAATGACCGCAACACTGCTATCTGGTCATCCGATAGACCGCTTTCCGACTGCGTCAATGGCGCGTGTTGATCTTTTGGTCGACAGTTGGGCACGTACCATGCCTGGCGCGGGTAAACTGATCTGGCATCAGTTGCCCAAGCGGTTACCGGATCACTACTACAGCGATTGAACCGTGACAAAGATGCAGCAGGATATAAGGTATCATAGCGGCCAGACCACGGGTAAAAAGAAGACAACGAGGAGTAGCAGCAGGACGAACAGAGGTGCTCCAGTGTATGTGTAGTCGGTCACTTTGTACCCCCCTACACTCATAACAAGGAGATTCACAGGGTGACCGAAGGGGGTTAGGAACGCGCATGATGAGCCTACAGCCACAACCATGAGAAGTGCTTGAGCTGAAAAATCCAGCTCCAATGCAGTACTCAGTGCGATTGGGGCCACGAGGACTGCTACGGCCGAAGTAGGTATGAATTGCGCGGCGAAGGCGCAGAGGAGAAAGAGACTTCCGATCAGGAACCGGGGGCCAGCCTCCGCAGCTCGCCCGATTACCTCGCGTGCCAGGAGTTCAGCGGCGCCAGATTCCTCCATTGCCAGTCCAAGTGCCAACATGCCACTAAGCAGGACAACGACACGCCACTCGATGAGTTTGTACACTTCTTTCCCCTTCAGGCAACCAGTGAACACCATCAGGAGCGCTCCGAGAAGTGCAGCGATGTACACCGGTAGGAGGTTGAACGAAGCACAGAGGATGACCCCAAGCATGATTGCTCCTGCGACTGGGGCACGGCGCGTTCGGAATACTTCGCTGAGCTCGGCCGTGAGTACCAGAAAGCGCCTGTCTTTCCCCAGTAACTGAATCTTCTCCCTCCGGCCGTAGACCAAGAGAGCATCTCCGAACTGCAGTGGAGTTTCGCTGAGATGGATATCGGAGTGAATAGTCTCGCCACCACGCCAGATCGCGAGGGTGCTCAGGCCATAAGAATCCCGAAAGAAGATCTCGCTCAGCGACCTGCCCACGATATTCCTTGAAGTGGGGGCGAGTGTGACCTCAGCAAACCCTGCCTCTTCAGAATCTAATTCCGTTACCATGGAAGGGCCATCAGTTTCAAGGGTCTGGAGGGATTGGAGCGCCTGAAACACTGCGTAGGACTCTGGGCCTCCTTGCACGATGAGCCGATCCCCAGATCTTAGTACGTCCGATGCACCCGGAAGGAAGAGATTCTCACCGTCAGATTCACCGCTGCGCTGGATCTCAAGGACCGTAAGGCCGAAAGCATAGCCAAGACGGGTAGAGGCTAATGTGCGTCCGTCCAATCCAGAACCATCAGGTATTTCGAGTTGTGTCAGGCAGCGGTGGAGATCGTACTTTTGCATCGCGGCATCAAAGTCCAGCCAGGTAATTGCGGCGAACTCATCTGCAAAGGGGAGTTGCTCCAGCCATTCCTGGCGTCCCAGCAAGAGCAGGGTGTCCCCTGCTTTCAGCCGAATGTCCTGGAGAGACGTACTGCGGGTCTTTTCTCCGCGCTTGATGGCCACGATTTGGGCCTGGAAGCGAATGCGGAAATCCAACTCGCGCACGGTACTTCCGGCGATGATCGAAGTGGATGCGATTTTTATCTGCACGAAGGTGGCGGTCTCCTTGACCAATAGCCGTTGGAGGTCTACCGGCTCCTCCTGGCTCTCGAGTTGTCCCCACGACCGCAAATCATTCATCGCTTCAGGGGAGCCTTTGAAGACGAGCGTATCTTCGGTCTGCAGCACAAACTCCGGGCTCGGGGCCCGAAGGAGATTGCCATTCCGCTGGACAGCGAGTAAATTGACTCCTAAGGCACGTCCGAGTTGCGCCTGCACGAGGGTCCGGCCATTAAGAGCCGAGAACTTTTGTATTCGCAAACAGAAGATCGCGTCGTCCAAAGCATAGCGGTCCCGCAGGTCAACCTCTGCCACCGATCGGTCGCTATTGGAGCGTCGGTCCGGAAGGAAATGACGCCCAACGAAGATCATGTACAGGACACCCAAGACAAGTGCAGCCGCGCCCACCGGAGTGAAGGAGAAGAGCCCGAATTCGCCCTGACCTGAGCGTTCAAGAATGGTTGAAAGGAGGATATTTGGGCCGGTCCCAATGAGTGTGGTCATTCCTCCCAAGAGCGCGGCAAAGGCGAGCGGGATCAGGAGTCTGGAAGGGCGTAACCCGAGGCGACGGGAGATGTCAAGCACTACTGGCAGCAGAAGCGCGGTGGCCGCAATATTGTTCATGACGCCGGACATAAGCCCGGCAGTGAGCATCATGACTGCGGTAAGACGCGCCGGGGAAGTTCCGGCAAAGCGCATCACCTGGGCACCGAGGAGGTTTGCGATGCCCGTGCGGTACAATCCTCCACTTAGCACGAGTACAGCTGCAATGGTAACGACGGCTGGATTCGCAAATCCTTCAAGAGCACGTGACATAGGGATGACGCCACTGATGGCCAGTGCAAGCAGGACGATGAGCGCCACGCCGTCGTAGCGCACCCATTCTGTAACGAAAAGGACAATTGCGACCAGGACGATCGCGAGAACGATAATGATATCGGCACTTAGCATATCGTCCCGGGGTTTAAGTTCAACCAGTCAGCCCCCGGGTAGTGGGGGCAACCAAAACGAAGGCGTTGATCCCCAATTTGCGTGAACCAGTGGCTTTTCCACATCATGATCGACGCATATCCAGACGGGCACGTATGTTGGTTCAAACGGGGCAGGCTGACTTGCAAATGTACTTGCATAGGGTTATAAGTGCGTTTTCTCTATACCAATGCCAGGACCTGGATTATGCGGGAAGTGGCTCATTATTGCAGGGCAAACATAAATCGGCATGTTCGTGCTGTTTGTGCGCCCCGGCCAGCCAGGCGTCAATGGCAGGTCTGGGAAGGTATTGCCTAGGTGCCTCCATTTCAGGATCACGTCCGATTTAACCTGTTGTCGTGTCATTACGCTTATCATAGGCAAAACAGGCACCGTGCTCCTCTCCTCCCGGCTGAATCTCCAAGTCTGCACAGTGATAGGACCTGCATTGAGAGCGGGTTCAAAGCTCGCAGAATTTACGAAAAGTAGCCACTATCCTCGGAATACTTTTCAATCGCGGAGCTGTGATCGTTGACGGCAGCGGCAGGAAACGGAAATATGCCGCGGCCAAGCGGCTCAGCAGTATTTATTACAAGGTGCGACGTAACCGTGACGGGGCTGTCGCCTTAGAGGCTTTTGAAGAAGTCGTTAATCTTTTGGATGCTGTTAAAAATCACGAATTCTAATGGCCTATCTTTGCGGCTTCAAATGCAAAGGGAGGCTTTCTATGATTCAAAATCAATTGGAGTCTGTTCAGTCAACTATTGGAGAAGTTGTTGAAAGCTTGGTGAGATAAACCTATAAACTTCTAGGGCTGGGTTGGGTGACTCACCACGGCCGTCAAAGTCGGCGTAAACCATAGAGTAAACAACTCCATTTGCTCCGTGAAGGAATAGCGTATTCAGGCCGAGCTCCTCAGCAATCAGCACACCGTCCTTGGTGAAAACCTGATATCCGGTTCCTTTATCACGATCGATATACTGAACCAAAATGGTCTCGTCAGTAAGCTCGAAAAGACTCACTATGGTCGTACCCCGATGGTCCTTCATGGCTTCAAAAACTTGCCAAGCATCAGCCGGAATATCTTTGTTGGGTGAACTGAACCATGAATTACGCTTGGAGATTCTATCTACCTCCGTGCCGTTCGGGTCTAATTTCAGTACATCAAGAGTGCCGGCTGAAGCGTAGAAGATGTGCGTTCCATCAGCGATTAGGCCACCCTGACCAAAGCGATGTTCGTAGTTGGGAAATTCAACCGACGGCAAGGGGAACTCCGCAAGCACTTTTCCAGCGGAGTTCATGTGTGTCAACATTCTCTTTGTCGGAGGCCCACCACCCACACCATACATCATCCCTTTCGGATCAACGTCAAAGAATTTAGGGCTGTTGAAACTACGATCAGAACGTCCCAAGCATACTCCTTCAGACGTGAATTGGTAGCCCCAATAGCCTGGTGAACTGCTTTTGACGAAGATGAATTCATCATTCCCAAACATAGCAGCCCTAGGGCTGAAAGGAAACGCCGGGTGACAAGTTGAAGGATGCAGCGAAGCTAGCAGTGTACCGGTTGAGTCAAACAGTAAGGTCTGCTTTCCAATCTTGTCGGTTATGAGCAACCGACCATTTGAATCAACATCAACCTGCTCAATAAAACCTATTAGAAGCGTATCTGGAACATCAAACTTGATCGTGCCAATTCTCTCAAAATGCCTGAACTGAAGAGCTGGTCTTTCCTGTGCATATGTGTCTGGTGTGAAGTAGGCAATTAAGAGAATCGTGATAATGGCGAGCGTTTTGCGGTTCATTTCGCGAAGGTTAGCTTGATTTATAATTATGCTGGGTTCAGTCAGATGAGACCATTCTCCACACTCAGCACATGCGGGAGTCTACCCATTGCAGTAACCTCTCTCCATTTTGGAACAGGTGGCTTCCCAATCCCATGCACTTTCGTCATTACCGCCTTTACAACGGGATCGGTAACAATCCATTCGAATTACCATTTGACTGTTTTCCATATACACCCAGCGCTTGCGAATATGGAACCTCCAACTCGCGGTATCCTCTTGTCCAGCGTCCGTAGGTTGAACACTGGCAGAGGAATAAGGACGCTTATGAGTATAGCAACTACCACGAGCACAATTAAACGATTTTGAGGAGGAGAAAGCAGACATCGTTTTACGGGGTCAAGTTAGGGATCCTTCGCCATTTTGTGAAAAGCTGATTTTTTACATTCCGGGAATTAGGTCTACCTGAGGTATTATCTGAACAGGGATACGAAAGCTCGAATTGATGTTTGGGAAGCGCTATCTCCAACGACACGGTAGACAGACCTCGCAATAGCAAGAAGGGCAGATCTATAATTTCACAACAATTTTGTTGACAACAATTTTGTTGTGTCATTTGAAAGATCAATCGAGCTCGGGATAGCACATGAAATCGTCTGCTGCCCGGTGGGTGGCCGGCCAAAACTTCTTTGGAAGGGCTCCTTACTAGTTGAACCCCATGTCTGGTGCCAATTAGTTCGACGGCAGATTAGGTTTAAAACCCACCCTTTGGAGAAATCGGAAGCGGGAGTTCAGGTAAGGAACAATAAGACATCTCGTGGTTTCGCTTCTGGTTTGAAACCCCGAGATTTAATACCCGAAGTACATGCAATCCTACCCGAAACATATCCTGGTTACCTCATTTTTCCTGGCATTTGCAATTGTTATTCCTGCCAGTGCTCAAGTCGAAATCACTCCCATCAAACAGCAGTTTGCCGCCAGTGCAGTTTCCGAACTGATCGTTAACGTGCCAAACGCTAACCTCACAATTCAAACATCGGACCGATTCGATGTTGAGATTCAGGTTGTGGTTACCGGCAAAAAGCAACAGAGAGTAGACGATTACTACCTCAGGCAACGCTTTGACGTAGTCATGGAAGAGGGGACCTTGCGATTGCTCTCGGCCCCAGATTGGAAGAACTTGGACACTCGCGGCTGGCGAAATGACCCGCCTGTCATTGACGTGACCATTGCCATGCCGGCAACCGTACACCCAAGGCTCCGTACCTCTAGCGGAGAAGTGCGGATTAATGAACTCAAGGCCGGTGCCGAAGTCAGGTCTACGGACGG
The DNA here is from genome assembly GCA_965219915.1 of Rhodothermales bacterium. Classification (GTDB taxonomy): domain Bacteria; phylum Bacteroidota; class Rhodothermia; order Rhodothermales; family Bin80; genus Bin80. The sequence continues at coordinate 798,877 of OZ244794.1, forward strand.
AAGCATCACGGTCAATTCGATTTCCGGAGGTCCAATCAAACTGCAGAGTTCGGATGGAGATATTACCGCGAAGGAGCTCAGGGGCACATCTGTGACTGCCAAAACGGTTAATGGCGATGTTGCTGTTGGATTCCTTCACAGTGATCATGCCGAAGTTCGAACATCGGACGGTAGTATCACCTCGGAAAAAATGCAAGGCGAGTCCGTTATAGCCAGAACAGTCAATGGCGAAATAGAAATTGGAGAACTGACGTCCAAAACTAGCCTCCTTCTTCAGACCTACGATGGAAGTATCGCAACCAAGCAAATTGACGCTTCGTCTTTGACCGTCAAAGCAGTCAATGGCGATTTGAATCTAGGAGTCATATCCAGTGATCATACCGAGATTCGAACATCGGACGGCAATATCACTTCAGAAAAAACGCAAGGCGAGTCCGTTACGGCCAGAACGATCAATGGTGATATAGAGATTGGAGAACTAAAGTCCAAGACTAGCCTCGCGCTCCAGACTTCAGATGGAAGTATCACAACCGAGCAGGTTGATGCTTCGTCTCTGATCGTCAAAACAGTCAATGGTGATCTGGATTTGGGTGCCGCCTCCAGCGTTAATGCCGAAATACGAACCTCCAGTAAGGGCAATATCAAGGTTGACAACATCACCTCCAGCGAGGAGCTCAGGCTACGAACTGCAGTCGGAAGTATCACGGCGAGCCAGATTGATGCTTCCTCCTTGACCGTGAATGCAGTCAATGGCGATCTGAATCTTGGAGTCGCCTCCAGCGATAATGCCGAAATACGAACCTACAATAATGGCAACATCAAAGTGGACAAAATCACCTCCAGCGAGGCGATCTCTCTACAATCCTCAGGTGGAAGCATCACTGCAAACCAGATTGATGCTTCGTCCCTGAACGTAAAAACAACTAATGGCAGTCTGCACCTGGGAGTCGCCTCTAGTGACAATGCCGAAATCCGAACCTCTAATAACGGTAACATCAATGCACAGCAGGTTCAAGGTGCATCCGTGTTGGTAAGATCTATTAACGGCAATATCAAGGTGCAGAACATCGCTTCCAGTGAGACCCTCACGATACATTCCTCAGACGGAAGCATCATTACAAACCAGATTGATGCTTCGACCCTGGACGTCCGCACCATGAATGGTCCTGTTATCCTTGGACTGGTTGCCGGCAATGACCTTGAAATCAGATCATCAGGTGGCAATATCTCCGCGGACCGGATCGAAGCAGAACTTGCCTCAGTCAAAACGTCTCAGGGCAATATGGCAATAGGTCTCGTATCCGCTAAGGGTCAAGTTAATTTGCACTCTTCCAGCGGAAATACTAGTGCACAACGGCTGGAGGGAGAGTCTGTGTTTGCCAGAACCAGCAAGGGAAGTATCACTTTGGAGAATGTGGCTACATCCCGGGAAATCTCGTTGCAGACATCTGAGGGAAACATCTTCGCCGAGCACCTCAAAGGTGCATTCGTGACAGCTAAAGCGACAAGTAAAGGAGACATTGAAACCGGGATAATTGAGGCCCACGCAGACGTGAACCTGCGAAACGGTGATATACAAATTGGTCAGATCATAGGAAGCCTTTTGCTCAAGTCCTCAAATGGTGATGTTGATGTGGGAGTGGAGAAAATCCAGAATGTCCGGATCCAGTCCTCAAATGGGGATGTGACTATTTCTGCACCCGAGAATTTTTCAGCAACGCTTGACCTGGCTGGGAAAAGCCTGGAGTTGGGCGGATGGGGAATCGTTAATCCCGGTACGGAACCCGAACTGCGGATGGCAATGCACCAGGGCGCACCACTGATTCATGTGCGAGCAACCAACGGAGCTATTGTTTTGCTGCCCCTCGAAAACTTCAGCATCTCAAGTGCCACGTCAATTTTCCGTCCGTTCCCGTTACAATTGTTTTCGGCCCAATAATTTCCCGTGTGCTTTAAGTGCAGGATGTGGGCTGCGATATGGTCCCGGAAAAACGATTGGAAGCGTAATGTGGCAGAGGTTTAGCTACGAACAAGTAGAACCCGCAGGCCAGCCGAGCAGCAAGTGGCGCTGATCTTCCAACTTGTGCACCATCCGTGGCGGTTTTCGTCGCCAGGGAAGGTGTGATTCAATACCCTATTCCTGTTCCTGATCTGCAGCAGGCTCCAGGCCCAGTGTTTCTCCTTTCTTGGTCGCCGGAATTCCCTCGGTCATCCATACGGGAGCAGGAGCATCCATCAAGTAATGATCGAAAAACTGCTGCATACGAATAGCAAAATCCCTTCTGTTGGCGTACTTGGAAAGACCATGTCCCTCCCCGTTGTAGTTCAGCATCCAGACCGGTTTGCTCAGACGACGTAGAGCAACAAAAAACTCGATTCCCTGGTACCACGGCACTGCACCGTCATCATCGTTGTGCAGCATAAGGACTGGTGTTTTCACTTTGTCTGCCTGAAATAGTGGAGAGTTGTCCAGATACCTGAGTGGTGTTTCCCAGAGTGATCCACCTATTCGGCTCTGCGTACGCTCGTATTGGAACATGCGGCTCATCCCGCTTGCCCAGCGTATTCCACCATATGCGCTTGTCATGTTGACTACAGGCGCGCCGGCTTCCGCCGCTGCGAACAGGTCGGACTCGGTGATCATATAGGCTATCTGGTAACCGCCCCAGCTATGTCCCTGCACACCGACACGGGCAGGATCTACAAACCCCTGGTTGATGAGCATAGTGACTCCAGGAACCACCGCGTTCAACGCACTTTCACCAGGATACCCCACTTTGTACGGGATATCTGGCACGAAAACGAGGTATCCCCGGCTGACGTAAAACGAAAAGCTGATAGATGAGCGCGCAGTGGAGGGTGCACGATACTGATGCAATCCATCCGACATTTTTTCGTAGAAGTACACCATCATCGGATACTGCTGAGATGCGTCAAAGCCATCCGGCTTGAAAAGCATGCCTGTAAGCGGAAGGCCGTCCAGTGAGGTCCATCGCACGAGCTCTGCAGTGCCCCAGGAATAGTCGGATTGCTGCGGGTTGAGATCACTAACACGCTTCATGTCAGACATATCTAAGCCGCTGGTCCAAAGATCCCCAAACTCCGTAAAGCTTTCCCGGGTGAAAAGTAGCTGATCCGCATCCTCAGCCTTGTACAAAAAGAACCCAAAGCGCTTATCCATCATGACCAGCTCCTCGGGAGGGCTGTTCGCATCAAGGTGGGTGCGATAGAAGCCGGAGGACTTGGTTTCCATGTTGAAGCTGGAAAGCATGAGGTCGTCGGTAATCGCGTCTTCTTCGGGATCCAGTCTAACGTACCGGAATCGCAGGTTGAGCTCGCGGCCCTTTCCATCGGTTACGTTGCGTGGCGTGGATGGATCTTGCGGATTAACGGCCCAGATATCGTGGCGATCGTAGAGCAGGAACTCGTTGTCGTCCGTACTCCAGCCTGCGCTGCCATATGAATTGGGTGCGTAGGGCCAGTCGTGTATTTCGTTGTGGACGGCCTGGTCTATAGACGCGGTCAGGTTGATCGGGTCGCCACCTCCGGTTGACATAGCCATCCAGCTCAAAGCATCACGATCCCACCATGTGAGGTATTCGGCATTTGGAGACAGTGACGGACGTGATTGTGTGGCCTCCAGCATCATTGTTCGCGTTCCGCTCATTACGTCAATCACGTATGTATCGTATGCTCTGGGGGAATCCCAACTGATTTGCTGTTGGTAGGGCAGGTTTGACCAGCCGATTGCGATGTCCGCGTCGCCATTTGTCCCCACAGAAATATCTGGTACATCCTTATGTGCCAATTGGACAATTTTGCCCGTGTCCAAATGGATGACCGCGCGATAGGATCGATTCTTTTCACGTTCGGCGTTGACCAACTGCATAGGCTGCAGCAATGGATCGCGCCAATTCCATACATCCAGCACTACCCTGTCCTCCTCATCTTCCTCGTCTTCTTCATCCTCGGCCGGTGGTCTCGGTGAAGTTCCAAAGTACAGGCGACTTCCACTCTCCGAAAACGAGATACTCCCGTCCGGGTTGATCCACCACGCTTCGGGGATCCCTTCACTGGTTGCTGTTGCAACCACATCCACACTATCCATACCGGGTTTCCAGTAATAGAGTGTAAATTCGGCGGGTTTCATTTCGTGGCCTTCACGGCTGGACAGAAAAGCGAACTGATCGCCAGTTTCGTCAAATGTGAGACTTTTGTATTCGCCACCTCCAGAGAGCAGAGAATCTACCGCGTGGGTCAGGAGATCTATTCGAACCAGTCCGGTATCAAGCGAATCAATCCCTTCGAAAGTATAGACTAAATGGGCACCATTCGGCGAGAGGGTGTATGCTTTTACATGAGCAAAGCTGTCCGTGCTATCTGTTGTAAGATCACGCACGTGGAGTGTAGCACCTTTGCCTGTTGAATCGGCGTCGGTCTCTTCCAGGAGATACGCAACCACGTTTCCCGCGTCTGCCGGCAGCTTGAATGACTGCACACGCGGTATATGGCGGACCTCGCCAGTTGTCAGGTTCAGGATCCCTAGGGTATCCTTGGGCATTTCGTCCTCATCAAGGTCAGCTTTTTTGGCCGCTTTAACGGAATCTTCCGAAGGAGAAATCAGATAGAGTACATATTGGGAGTCGTGTGTGAACCTAGCCGAGCTGCCTCTTGGGATATTGTGGAGCACATCGTGCGAAAGGCCGCGCACCTCCAGTGTTTCGTCTCCCTTCTCGGGGCTGTAATTATAGGATGCCCATTCGCCGTTGTTTGCGATTGATCGGCTTGTGAGGCGGTTCCATACTTCGTATACGTCGTGGTCCAAAGATTGCTGTTGAGCACTCGCGGGGAGGCAGAGTGAGCAGAGGACCAGCGAGAAAAAGTAGATACGTAGCATCTTGATGTATTGTGGTTGCCTGAAGGTATGGGCTCTTAGGTATCTAAGCGCTTTCTTCACCGTTCCAGGTTTGTCCGCGTGGATAGGACCCCAGAACGCGTAGGTCTGCGCTTATTTCGTTGAGATGTTCGAGTGCCCGTTGAAGGATAGGGCTTTCTACATCTCCTTCAACGTCCAGATAGAATAGATAAGCCCCCGGTCTGCCGATGAGCGGACGACTTTCCACTTTGTATAGGTCCAAATCCCGTAAAAAAAATACTGCGAGGCTTTTGAAGAGAGCGCCGGGTACGTTTTCCTTAGGCGTAAACACGATGGAGGTCTTTAGTGGTTCTTTCGACGAGGTCAGTCTCGGGGCATCTTCCGGTGCCAAGGCAAGAAATCGTGTGTAGTTAAGGGCATGACTCTGCAGATCCTCTGCCAGGATTTGCAGACCATACTCCAAGGCCGCCCGGGCGGGTCCGATGGCGGCGCTGCTAAGACTGTTTTCGGCCGCAACCAGTTTTGCAGCCCCCGCAGTGTCGTAGGTGGGTACGATATCACTTGAACCGAGTTTTTCCCGCAGGAAGACCTGACATTGTCCCAACGCTTGTGGATGAGAAAGGACACGCTTGATCCCCTCCAAATGGGCACCGGGTTTCGCCATCAGATAATGGCGAATTCGAAGTTTCGCTTCGCCCGTAATCTTGACACGGTAATTGCGCAAATGGTCGTAATTGATATGTACACTACCAAAGAGGGAATTCTCGATGGGAATGATGCCTCGTGCAACGGTCTGGTTTTCGACGGCTATGAATACATCCTCCATGGAGGGCAAGGGTAGTACTTCACAGCCCGGGTACAGATATCCTGCTGCTTCTTCACTGAATGCACCAATCTCTCCTTGGAAAGCGATCTTCATGGTCACATCCGCTCAGGTGCACTTATTCCGAGAATTTCCAGCCCGTTTCGGAGCGTGATACGCGTTGCCTGTGCCAATGCCATTCGTGCCAGGGCAACTTCTCTCTCAACTCCTATGATACGACATGAGTGGTAAAACCTGGTGAAAGCTTCAGCAACCTCGCGCAGGTATGTCGCAAGTCGGTGGGGTTCACGTGCCTGCGCGCAGCTGACAACGGTCTGAGGGAATTGAATAATTTCTTTGATGAGCGCGATCTCGGTCTCATGATCAAGGAGGGTAAGTTGTGCTAGAGCCGGATCCGACGCGAGCGCGAGATCTGCAGCTTTCTGGAGTATGGAGCAGATGCGTGCATGGGCATACTGGAGATAAAACACCGGGTTCTTGTCACTGGCTTCACGTGCGAGGTTCAGGTCAAACTCCAAGTGCTTATGAGCAGATCGCATAGCAAAGAAATATCGCGTCACGTCTGGAGTAACTTCGTCCATCAGCTCATCCAGCGTCACAAAGTTGGCTTTGCGGGTACTCATCTTCACCTCTTCGCCAGCGCGCATCAGTGTAACAAACTGGTAAATAAGTACCTCAACCCGGTCAGAATCAAGGTCCAGAACATCCAGGCCACGCAGGATATCAGGATAGGTGGCAATGTGGTCGGCACCAAAGACATCAATCACAACATCGTAATCACGTTTCATTTTGTCAACGTGATACGCAATGTCAGGGAGTCGATAGGTTGGTTCACCTGTATGCTTGACCAGCACGGTGTCTGATTCCTTGCCGAGCTCAGATGTTTTGAACCAGGTAGCACCATCCCGCTCGTAAATCATTCTGCGCGCACGCAGGGCATCAAGCGTTGCAGCTACGGCTCCGGAATCGTACAGGCTTTTTTCGTTGAAGTAGTTATCCATCAATATTCCGAGCCGTTCGAGTGTTGCGCGGATATCGGTAAGAATGGTTTGTTTTGCCGCACGTTCAAAGCAATCATCATCCTTGGCATCCAGCAGATCTGGACCGTGAATGCGCGCCAACTCCCGGGCGATCTCAATGATATATGAACCTAGATATCCATCTTCGGGAAAGGAAGCGGGAACAGTTGTCCTGCTCCCGGCGAGTTGTTTAGTTCTATAACTATGCTGGTGCCGGACTACGCGTGCTGAAGTTGAAAATGGTTGATCTTCTTCTGCGATTACCTCCTCATAACGGCTTCGCACAGAGGCACCTAGGACACGCATTTGACGCCCGGCGTCATTGAAGTAGTATTCGCGCGTGACCGCGTAGCCGATCCATTCCAGGAGCCTTGCAATCGTGTCTCCTAATACCGCATTACGACCGTGCCCGACGGTTAGCGGGCCCGTGGGGTTGGCGCTCACAAATTCAACGAGGGCACGCTTATCCAGACCAGTACTTGAGCGTCCGAATTCCGTTCCTTGTGCTAAACAGGATTCTAATTCCCGGTAGAGGTAGCGGTCGGAGCATCGAAAATTGATGAAGCCAGCTCCAGCAATCGTGACAGATTCCACATAAAATGGGTCATGCTCCGTCGCCATGAACGCGGCCACTATTTCGTCAGCGATCACACGGGGTGATCGACGCAAATGCCTTGCCAGTTGCATTGCACAATTGGTGGCAAAATCGCCATGATCCGGGTTTGCGGGGACAGACAATTCCGGCAAAAAACCGGTAGGTACATTCTTCATGGTCCGAAGTACGCGAACAAGAGCGCTTCTCAGGTACTCTTTCATGTCTCAGGCTCTCAGTCCCACCGCCATTTGAATGGTGAGAGGTCTACTGGTGGCGTGTTATCCAGTGCCAACGCAGCCAACGATTCACCGACAGCACTACTGGCCTTGAACCCATGCCCGGAGCAGGCACTGCCTACAACAAAGCGTGTGTCAGTGCCTCCCAGATAGTCAATGAGATAGTCCTTGTCCGGCGTATTTGAGTACATACAAACAGTCGTATTGCGACATTTACCTGCGGCGTCAGGCATTATTCGCTCCAGTACGCTACGTGCCTCCGCTTCATCTTCGGGAAGCAGTGTACGACTGACTTCATCTGGATGCTTGGCAAGCGGACCAGTGTGGTGCAATCCAATTTTCACCCCGTTACCCAGGTCGGGGAAACCATAACTTCTAAGTCCATTGTTTTCCTCAAGAATAAAGACCGGACAAGCGTCCGGGGCGAACTTTTCGGCAACCGTAGTGAACCAGGAGGTCGTGACCCGCTCAATTGCAAGCGGGACCGGTGCGAAGTCGCGCATCCAGGGCCCGGCGGTCAGAATCACGCGCGAGGCTTGAAAAGTGTCGGGGCCGACCTTTACAATGACACGGCTGCCCTTGGAAGTGCAGGAAGTGACAGGCGTTCCGAACCTGCATTGCGCGCCATGTGCAGAAGCCTGCTGTAAATGTGTGCGAACGCAGAGTTCAGGGTGTATGTAGCCCGCTTCTAAATCCAACAGAGCCACCTGATCCGGTTGAAGATGGTAGGCAGGGTACCGGTTATTCACTTCTTTCGAAGACAGCAGAAGGTGTTTTGTACCGCTGGCGACAGCGCTCTTGCATGCAGAATGGATCATTTCACTGTCCGCGTGGCCAATATTGAGCGATCCAACCAAGCGCATTAGTTGCAGCCCTGACACTTCCTCCAGATTGTACCACAGGGTGTAAGCTCTGGTCAGCATCGGCAAGTATTTAACACCCTCGAAATAGGCTTTGCGGATGATACGGCTTTCGCTGTGGGTGGAGCCGCGATTGTGTGGAGGCACAAACCGGTCTACACCCATCACCTTGGCTCCCGACTGGGCGACATGAAAAAGAGCGGCGCTTCCGGCTGCTCCCAGTCCCACGACGATAACGTCAAAGTAGCGTGGCATCAACTATATGTACATTGCGAACTCGCTGCGTCTCATGTAAGCCGCCAATGCAAGACCCATAAGTGTTGTATTTGTGAGTAACGCAGAACCACCGTAGGACAGGAAAGGTAATGGAATACCTATTACTGGCAATAAACCAAGTACCATACCGATGTTCACACTGATATGAATCAGGAAAATGCCGGCAGTACCGGCAGCGACAATACTCCCGAAAGGGTGCTCGATCTCTCTCGCAAGCCGGACCAGCCGAAGCATAAGTATTGCGAACAGCAGCAGGACCAGAATTGAGCCGACAAACCCCCATTCTTCTCCGATGACGGAGAACACAAAGTCTGTGGATTGCTCAGGGATGTAACGTCCTTGTGTCTGACTGCCCTTCATATGCCCTTCCCCGAACCATCCTCCTGAACCAAGGGCAGCTTTCGATTGAACAAGGTGAAAGCCGACGCCCGCCCGATATTCGTCCGCCTCCGGGTTTAGGAAAGACTCAATGCGTGCGACTTGGTGCGGCTGGAACACCGCATTCAGGGCAAAAGATGCAACCCCGAGCGTTATTACGCCTGCAAGTACGCCCAATGTGACCCATGCGGGGCTTCGTGTTGTGAACCAGGCAATAATTCCAACCACAGCCGTAAACCCCAATGCTATGGTCCAGTCGAGAATAGTCAGATAGCCGGCTATCGGGAAGATGATCAGCAGTCCTACAACCCTGAGCCGTATACCGGCCCAAAGCCATAGAATCGGAATAAGTCCCACAAAAACAAGCGCAGTTCCGAGGTCATTTTGAAGTATGACAAGTATTGCAGGCAGCGCTAGTATGCCAACCATAGGGAGTGCTGTTGACTCAATGCTACCCTTGCGTGAAGACAAGATGAAAGCTGCCATGAGCAGCGTGCCAACCTTGGCCAGCTCCGAGGACTGAAAACCAAAGGGACCAAAGTAAACCCAAGAACGTGCCCCACTTACTTCTCGACCAAAGACCAAAGCGATAACCAAAAGCGCCATGGAAGCCAGGTATATCCAGGGGGTCAGGCGAATGAGCAGTCGTATTGGCAGGAGCATAATGACTGACAAAGCCCCCACGCAAATAAAGAGCCATACAATCTGGCGCTGAAAATTTCTCTGGACCGTATTAAGCAAGTACTCCTGTGCGTCCCCATGCGTCGCGCTGTAAATGGCGATGAGCCCGCAGATACACAGAGCAACCCAAACCAGTAGGATTGGGAAGTCCAGATTCTTGTACCAGCGCCGCATGGGTTATTGGTTTTCGCTGGAAAGCGGCTGACTGATGGCAGTCATCGCTCGATCCATTCGGACGTCAGTGCGCCACGAGGACGGGATTTCACCTTTGAGATACTGCTCAGCCATCAAACTGCCAATAGGTGCTGCACATCTGCTGCCGTCGCCCGTGTTTTCGCATTGAACGGCAAGAGCAATCTGCGGATCATCAAAGGGTGCGAACATGATAAAAACTGAGTGATCCCTCAAGTTTCTGGGAGCCTGTGCAGTCCCGGTCTTACCTGCACTCGGAATGTCCGGGATCTGCGAAGCTCGTCCGGTCCCCTCTTCCATGACTAAGCGCATGCCACGGCGTACGAGATTGACGTAGGCGGTATCAATCCCAAGCGGTGTGGGATCGGGCAATCCCTGTGGGTTCATTTTTTCGCCCGTCTGTGTATTAACCAGATACGAAACCATGCGTGGCGCATGCAGGGTCCCTCCATTGGCCAAGGCCGCTGTGTATTTGGCCAACTGGAGAGGGGTAACCCCCATATCGCCCTGCCCGACACCAAGGTTCATCACATCGCCCTTGCCCCAGTAGCTCCGCGTATTATTGAAATAAGCGGAGTCAGGAATAAGTCCGGCCGTCTGCTCTCTGATATCCGTGGGGGTTTCAACACCAAAGCCAAAACGGTTTGCGTATTGCTTGAAGACGGATAGATCCATCCGTGCGGCTAGTTCAAAGAAAAACGTATTACATGAATTCTTGATGGCCTCCAGCACCGTTTGATGGCCGTAGGATCCTAGGCATCTGAAAAAACGTCCTTGCCCGACAGGGTGGTATCCGTTACAAAAGATTGTGGCCTCCGCCCCTCTGTCACCAAGGAGCCCCTCAGACAGTGCAAGGAGGGCCATGAAAGGTTTCCAGGTGGATCCGGGCGGCATCAGGTTCATGGATGCACGGTTGTACAGCGGCGTGTCCGGATGGACGTTCAGGACTTGCCACGCCTGGGGACTAAGGTCTCCGCTGAAGAGCTCGAGAGGGTAATCGGGTTTACTCACGAGTGCAATAATGCCCCCGGTATTCGGGTCCAGCGCTACTGCGGCTCCGCGCTTGTTGACGAACAGAGACTCGGCGAGCGTCTGTACACGATGGTCTAGGGCCAAGTGAATGTCATAGACCTGTCTCGGTGGCTGATCACTTTGTCCCTGAGCATATTTCATGACTTCGAGGCCGTGAACATTGACCCAGCTTCGCGCTACTCCAGGTACGCCGCGCAGCCACGGCTCGTAGCCTTTTTCAATACCCGTGCGTCCAAGAATATCTCCTTGGCGGTAGAGTGCGGTGTCCGCGGAGGCATATGATCCAGAACTGAGTTCGGCCTTAGTTATTTCCCCGGTATATCCCAGAATATGTGAAGCGCGTGCATTTGTGGAATAATGGCGTTGCTGCCCGGTTTCCCATCCAACACCTTTAAGACGGTAGGCATCTTCCAGTATGCGGGCATACCGCTCGAACGGGACGTTCGAAAATGAAGGACTCGGCCGGTATGGATTCCATGCCTGCGCCTCCTCCAGTTGTTGAGTAACTATTGAATCTTCCACTCCAAGATGATCGGCCAGCAAGGGGATTTGTGCGCGATCAAAGTTGCGCGGGGTTAGCGTAATAGTGTAGGTCGGGTGATTATCGACCATCAGCGTACCGTTGCGGTCATAGATAGAGCCACGCGCAGGAATTATGCGTATATCGCGAAGTGCATTACCGCGCGCTATGCTTGACAGGTCCTGTTGCTCGGTAATCTGCAGTCTGAATAATTGGAGGCTCAAGATCAACAGAGCGCCACCAATTGCGAAGGTGAAGAGCCAATAACGGTGGTCAGTCAATGGAATGGTATGGTAATTGCGAACGTTTAAGTAACAGCATCGTAGTCCAGATGGAACCGGTTGCCAGTCTAAGACTATTACTCGCTGGGAACATCCAAACTGTTCCCAAGATGGGTGGTATTAATATAGATCAAAAAATAGAGACCAAGAGGGGCACTCCATGAGGAAGCTTTTGTTATTGGCCATGTCGTTTGTTCTGCCGATTCTTCTGACCTCGGAGCCCGTGTTGGCACAGCAATTCGGACGCAATAAGGTACAGTACGACCAATTCCAGTTCCGAAGTTTTCGGACGCCGCATTTTCAGTTTTACTACTATCCCGAGGAAAAAGCCGCGGTTGAAGACGCGGCTCGAATGGGGGAGCGGTGGTATCGGCGTCATTCTCGAACCTTCACGCGCGATTTTCATGAGCGCAAGCCTATCATTTTTTATGCCAATGACGCCGACTTCCAGCAGACCAATGTGATTGGGGGATACTTAGGGCAGGGCACTGGAGGGGTTACTGAAAGTCTTAAGGAGCGGGTTGTTATGCCGCTTACAGGAATCTACAAGGAGACTGATCATGTGTTGGGCCATGAGCTTGTGCACAGTTTCCAATATGATATTGCACTTTCGCGAGGGGACAGTTCGCGCTTCGCGCTTCAACTGCTCCCCTTGTGGCTCGTGGAGGGGATGGCAGAGTATCTGTCCGTTGGCCGGGATGATGCACACACGGCAATGTGGATGCGTGACGCGGCGTTGAGAGATGACCTGCCAACGATTGAGCAGTTGACCCGGAGTAACAAATATTTTCCTTATCGCTACGGACAGGCGTACCTGGCCTATATTGGTGGAAAATACGGGGACGCAGCGGTGACAAACCTTTTTAAGTTGGGAGGGCGTACTGGTGTTGATTCGGCTTTCGTATACACGATCGGGATCACTGCTGACTCTCTTTCCGTGGAATGGGCCCAGGCCATACGGGATGCCTACATGCCCATCATGGAGTCGCGCACACATCCAGACAGTGCAGGAACAGTCATTCTGTCTGAGGAGCTCAGTGGAGGAGCTCTGAACCTTTCGCCCACCGTGAGTCCAGACGGACAGTATGTAGCCTACCTGAGTGAGAGGGATATCTTTAACATTAACCTGTTCATTGCGGATGCCCAGACGGGGGAAACCATCCGCAAACTGAGTGCGACCAACACCAACCCACATTTCGACAATATTCGCTTTATCAACTCGGCGGGCTCCTGGTCTCCTGATGGCAAGCGTTTTGCGTTCGTGACCTTTTCGCAGGGGGATAACGAACTTTCAGTATGGAATTTGGACACCGGCAGCCTTGAGAACCGGATCAGTGTTGAGGGTGTGAGTGCGTTCAGCAATCCTGCATGGTCTCCGGATGGACGTTCGATTGCATTTTCCGGGATTGACGGAGGGATCAGTGATCTGTACATATATGACCTCCAAGAGGGTCAGGTGCGCCAGATCACGAGTGATCGATTTGCAGATCTTCAGCCTGCATGGTCCCCAGATGGTCAGACGCTGGCGGTTGTGACGGATCGTGGCCCAGACGGGACAAATTTTGAAACGCTGGAGTATGCCGAGACGCGCATTTCGCTTATTGATCTCAGCAGTGGCACGCACAGTACACTACGTCCCTTTGCGAATGGGAAACATATCAATCCGCAGTTTTCGCCGGATGGGCAAAGTTTGTATTTCATCAGCGATCAGGACGGCTTCTCGGACATTTACCGCTATGATTTCCGTGAAGAAAGGCCCTATCGTGTGACCAGCCTCAAAACGGGGGTTAGTGGCATTACCGCACTATCACCTACAATGAGTGTAGCTGCGCAAAATGGAAGGGTAGTATTTTCGGTTTTTCATGACGGTGGCTACAAGGTATTCGGACTTGAAGGTGATGAGGCCATGGGAACCCTGGTTGAAAACAGTACCTTGACCAGTGCCAATATCCTGCCCCCGCAGAGTGCAGTGAACGATGGACTGGTTGAAGATTATCTGGATGATCCTTTGACTGGACTTCCAGAGCCTGGAACACCGGTAGAAGAGGTGTACAGTTCGCGGCTACAGCTGGACTATGTAGCGCCTCCGGCATTTGGATTTTCGGTTGGAGGATACTATGGTGGAGGGGCAGCTGGGGGAGTTGGATTCTACTTCAGTGATATGCTGGGCAATCAGAATCTAGCGATTGTTGCACAGGCCAACGGTACATTCAAGGATGTCGGGGGGATGGTACAGTATATGAACCGTGGGCGGCGATTTAATTATGGTGGTTTGGCAGCACACATCCCCTATTTGTTCGGTTATCCGCAGCAGGGTTTTAATCAGCATGGGGAGTACGTAATTCGGGACTTGCGTCAGCGATTGTACGTGGATCAGGTTCGTGGCATTGGCTCGTATCCTTTGACCACGACGCGACGGTTTGAAGTGTTTGGAGGTTTTACCCGTTATGGGTTTGACATTCAAGCCTTTGACTACACGTACACGGCTTTCGGCATCCAGCGGGAACGTAGGAATGCGGACAAGTGCAGCAATCTTACCGAAGAGGAGCAACAGACGGTTTGGGCGTGTGAGCCGGACGGTTTCTATTACGTTGATGTGGGTGTGGCGTATGTTGGAGACTTCAGTAACTTTGGTTTTACCTCGCCCTCACAAGGGGGGAGGTATCGGTTCGAGGTTGCCCCTCGCATTGGCACCGACAATTTCATCAGCGTACTGGCTGACTATCGCCGTTATTTCTTCCCGCGGCCCTTCACACTTGCTATTCGTGGCATGTTTGCGGGCAATTTTGGGGGTGATCAGGGGCGGGTCTTCTCACGTGAGAGTCTCTATTATCCCTATTACCGGGGATTTGTCCGAGGGTACAATTATAACTCTTTTGATTTTGGTGGGGAATGTCGAGATGCCGGGTGCTCGGTATACACACGTCTGTTCGGGACGCGTGCAGCATTGGCGAGCGCGGAAGTTCGCTTACCCTTGTTGGGTACGGAAGTCCTGGGTCTGATCAATTTCCCTTATTTGCCGCTGGAGCTGGTGGGATTCGCGGATGTGGGAATGGCTTGGAATGAGGGAGATGATCCATTCAAGATGTTAAAGTTTGAGCGGGACACGGTTGAGCGTGTGCCGGTGGTAAGTGTTGGTCCTGCGGCGCGATTTAACTTGCTGGGATACCTTGTCTTCGAGATTTATTATGCCTATCCATTCCAGCGGCCGCAGAAGGGGGGCCATTTTGGATTCCAGCTGCTGCCAGGCTGGTGATCCCTAAGACATGAGTGAAAAGCTGAGGCATTGGCTCTTCGGACTGGATCCCGGTTTGGCACATCGGCTGGGGTTCGGGGCAGCTTGGCTAGCCGATCGTTGTGCGTCGCGGTATCTTCGTCGCACCTATACACTGGAAGATTCTGCGCTTCATCAGCGTGTCTGGAATTTGGATTTTCCAAATCCAGTGGGGTTGGCAGCAGGTTGCGATAAGAATGCGCTACTGCTTCCGTTCTGGTCCAAACTGGGTTTTGGGCATGCGGAGGTGGGTTCGGTGACCCTGCGTCGATCGCGGGGCAATCCACGACCAAGATTATTTCGTCTCGAGGAGGATCGTGCAATTATCAACCGACTGGGTTTGCCAAGCAAGGGCGCCCGCCGGGTCGCTCAACGTTTGTCTAGTGCCCGTGTTACGGGGATGCCGGTTGGCGTCAGTATTGCCAGGGTCCATGGAAATACATCGCCTATTGAAGATTATCGTCGTTGTGCAGCCCGCTTGATTCCTCATGCTGACTATTTGACCGTCAACATTTCGTGTCCCAATACCCCCGACGGCAAAACATTCGAGACGCCAAAGTATTTGGATGAACTGCTTGTAGCGCTTATGGGCGAAGTTGACGGTCGGGTTCCAGTATTAATAAAGCTTTCCCCCCTAGATACTCCGAAAGTGATTTATGACAGTCAGACAGAGGGGATCTTGGAAACAGCGATCAGCCGCGGAGTGAGTGGATTCGTCGTAGCCAATACCGCCAAGGATCGTACAGGGCTAGTTACGGATAAGTACACCATAGATACAATTGGTCCGGGGGGACTTAGTGGTGCACCGCTGCACCACAGAGCGGTTCAGATGGTTAGGTACATCTATTCATGTGTTGGTCCTAGGTATCCGATTATTGGTGTTGGGGGAATTTTTTCGGCTGAGGATGCCTATCGAATGATTCGTGCAGGTGCCCGTTTGCTTCAGCTGTACACAGGGCTGGTGTACGAGGGCCCATCAATCGTGTACAATATCAAGAATGGCTTGGTGGAACTTCTGGAGGCAGATGGATTCGGTTCTTTACAGTCAGCTGTAGGTACTGAACAAGGAATCAAAGAGGTCGTAGGCAGAGCGTAAATTACATAGACCACGGAAAGAAGCCTTGGTCGCAGGGTTTTTGCAACAATGGCAGGTAGTATGACGAAAGAATCTTTTTTTGCAATAGAGATCGGAGTTTTTCAAGTGGGTTTTTCAATTATCAACGCGTATGTCGGCTGAGATCGAACACTTGTGGTTTAGTCCGTTCCGGCAGGTTGGCGAAATCCAGGTCTTACATGTTGATCTGACGCCACATGAGCCTCGCGAACAGTACGCGCTTGAATGGCTTGACAAGGAAGAGCTGGCGCGCTGGCGGCGGTACATTCCCGATCGTCCGCGAAGGGAGTTTGCCCTGTGTCGGGCGGTTTTGCGCTACTCGCTTTGTCGGCGGCTTGGTTGTGAGAACAAACAGCTTTCGTTCGTTGCTGCTTCGTACGGTAAGCCGCATGCTCTGATCAATGGCCAACCGGCTCCAACCAGCTTCAATGTCAGTCACAGCGGACATCACGGCCTGATTGCATTCGCGCAGGGGAAACAGCGCGTGGGAGTGGATGTGGAGGCACCATCATCGCGTCTGCGAGATTTTGACGGAATTGCTGAAATGGTTTTTGGTCCGAACGAACGGGCAGAAATCGCGTCCGTGAGTGGATTGGCGAAGGCACGCTTGTTTTTCAGGTTCTGGACGCTGAAAGAAGCTATAGTAAAGGCATTCGGCACAGGGCTATCCATAGACCTTACCGCATTTGAAATTCCTCCAGATATTCGGCATGGGGCAGAAAGAAGCATTTTTCGATTTCCCGGACAGAACAGGACGCTTTGGGAGCTACAGGACCTGAGTACCAACGGTTACGCTGCAGCGATTGCGGCAGAAGTTTCCAATGATGCCAAAGTGTCTTAAAATCCTGAGGCGTGGTGCCGGGTTCACACCAATAATGCTTGACGGGAAGCTCGAAACACAAAAATAGATACGGTGTCACGAATGTCAAGGTACTACTTCGGCATCAAGGCACGAGGAACAAGTGCACAGAGCATCGTGAATCAGATGGTTCATGAGGTCTGTTCTGATTGAATGTCCGCAGGAAAGAAATGGGACAGTGCATCTATGAGATGGGCACGCCAGTTTCCCCATGTGTGGCCCTCAGGATATTCCTGATAAACAAAGTCATAGCCTTTTTCCGTTAGCGCTTCCTTGAATTGACGGTTGGCTTCGAGAAAATTTATAGCATCGTCCGGAAGCCATCCCAGGCCTACCATTTGTTCGTAGATGCCAATGTCCACATAGAGCCGAATCGGTTTACGAGGGGCTTGCCTATAGGCTTCAACCAAAGCATTACTCCTGAAGGAAAGATATCCGGACTGACTGTAGGCCAAACCGAAAACATCTGGATGGCGCAGTGCTATGTATGCTGAGGCTAGCCCGGCATAGGAAGGCCCTGCCACAAGCCGTGCCGAAGGAAGAGTCAGACTTCGGTAATGCTCTTCCACGAAAGGCACTACTTCGTCGGCCATGAAACGCGCATAGTCAGGATTCATGCCATACTCAGTCGACCGGTTGGGTATAGCCATCAGATGCCGGTTGGGGGGAGCGATGAACACTGCTATTACAGGTTCGAGTTCTCCAGATTCAATTAAATGATCCAGTACAGCAGGAGCATGGGCGTATTCAATGTAATCCTGTCCATCCAGAACATAGATGGCGGGGTGATGTGTATTTAGAGAGTCATACTCAGGTGGCGTGTATACGTAAATCTCCGTTGCATAGCCCATGATTCCAGCGGGCAGCAAGTGTTGGGTAACGTGTGTATAGTCTCCCGGAGTACCATCACGCACTGCCTTGAGGGCGGAATGGTAACTGTATCCCGGCATCGCCAACTCAGAATGGCTGCCCAACCCGTTGAGCACGGTATATGGGCACAACGGATCGGCTATAGGAGGATCATCGTCTACTATAAGTTGATATTCCAGGCGGGCCTCTGCAGGGTGAACTCCCCGATAGTAGTATAGGTCGGTCCCCGGGATATGCTGCATCTCTATATTGTCTGCCCACTGGGTAATATCTCCCAGGATTCGTACGCGTGTGGTCGCTCCCTGATGGAGATAAATCACGGTTGTGTCGTTTTCGATAAGCGGCGTACCAGTGCGCCGCACCTGCTCCATGAAGTTTTCTATGTGTTGCTCGCGCTGGGATGCATTTTCAGCTGCAGACACGTCTTTCTTGAATTGTTCAAAGTCAGTCATACGCTCAGTTGTACATGCGGCGAAAAGTACAATAAATAGAAGAAAGACTCGACACATTAGTCCAAAGGGAAGATTCCGTTACAGTTGACGCCAAACCGTTTTCCTTGGTACCGCAGGCCAATTAATTCTGCCTTCGGATCAAACTCACCAAACTGCGGTCTGGCAGTAATGCCTTTTGCAGGTGTGGGAAGTAAGCCAAAGATACCCTCCAGAATTACGGTCACCCAACTCCCGCACGAGGAACTGAGCCAATCGTTGATGTAGGGCATTTCTGAGGGAGATTTACGGGCACCGCCTTCATCTGGCGCGACCACATTGTCGGCAAAATGTGCCTGACCGAAAGGGCCTTGATTAGCACTCCGCGCCAAACCTTTCAGCCACGAGAATGCCAGATCCCCTTCCCCAATGCGATACAGTCCACGAGCCGTTTCAGGCGGCCAGGCTGGATAAGCTCCGGTCCATTGATGATCGGGCCTGACACTAAACAATACATCTTCATCTTTGGGGGAGAGGGCATGCATCCAGGTTTCTGTTTGCAGTTCTCGCTTGAAAAAGTTGGTGATTTCGGTTTTTTGGCTTGTTGTTAAATCTTGTGGTATCGTGTTCAGGATGGTGAGCAGATCGTAACAGTGGCGCACCTCGTGCATGGTACCGTCAGGATGACGAGCTCGCCAATATCCTTTTCCATCAACATATAATTCTTGGATATGTGCTATAAGTTGAGTGGCTTCCTGACGCAATAGTCTGGCCCGCTCTGACGACTCCAGTAAATCTGCTACAGCTCTCATACTGAATACGTTTGCCGCGTTCAGAGCAGCTATCTCATGAGTATAGCTGCTCACACATTCGAGTAGGTTATACAGTGTCCCATAACCTGCCATCCCGCTGGGCTGCCTGAATTGCTTCCAGTTCAAAGCACATTGAGACAGGAATTCATGTATGGATGTATGTCCAATCCGATGTTTAAGCCAATCCAAATCCCCCGACCAGCGCAGATAAGTATAGGCCATGCTCACCATTGCGTAGTCATTTACTGCGTACCAGGGCCCGATACCACTTCCCGTCAAATACTCCGTACCGAAGTACTTGTGTACATCCAAGTGCATCCAGCGCTCGAGGCTCGCCCTCATTACTGCCGGATCAAGTAAGGCGTGTACGGAAGCACTTAGTGAATAATCCCACAACACCATTGCCGACTGCCAGTAGCGGGGCATCAGAGTATCGTAGGTTCGACCATGGACAGAAAGAGGATGGCAGCGCTTGGAGTAGGCTACGCCCAGAGCCCCCATCCAGTAAAGCTTTCGAATATCGGCATCCTCCGTTAGGAGCAGTGGCAGCTGTCCCGAGTACCGGTCATTGCCAGGAGCAAATAGCGCCCGCAACTCGGTATTCCAGTTTGATCTAACTCGCGCCAATTCACCGGTTACGTCTCGTATTAGGGCGTCGTAGACTGTTCCCGCTTCATTGATGTTTTCACCAATGGCATTGACATAGTAGAAGTGCCACAGGGCTCCTGGTTCAAGCTGAACTGCGTATCGAAAGCTATTGCGGTCCACACCTGCAGCAGGAGGCCATGTGCCTTGCATTGATACTGCGCTGCTGTGACGTGCCTGAAAAACGAGCGCCTGCTGCTGCGCATTCCACGCTACTTTGTTGTCCTGCTCCGAGGGGGGTACGGCCTGATTCCAGGGCTTGAGAGATTTTGTGATTCCTCCCTGAACCCGCAATCCTGCTGCTACATGGCGGTGTGCCTCGCTTCGGTTTTCGATCGTGATTTTCATTACGGCGGCCATTTTTCCCACGGCTAGCGCGACTTTTGAGGTGAGATACAGGCCCTGATAGATAGATTCACGGACGATCCGATCTGGATACCATGTGATTGTGACGGACTGGCCGAGTGCAGGAAAATGAAAGTCGTCAAGAATAAAGGATGCCGTTTGGTTATCCGCCGTCGCAAAGGGTGGAAAATTCAGACACTGAAGGCAGGTTAGATCGGTGGTCACCTGTACACAACCCAGAAAATTGGTTAGTCCAGGAGGGTTGAAGCAGTCTCCGAAGCGATGTGTAAGCGCGTCGCTTCTGAGATCTTCCACGGTTGGGATCATATGATTCACCCCGTGAATGCTTTAATTACATGCTGCTTGCCAAAATCTCCCTGGAGCTCCTCGTTTATTCGCAGGAGTTGGTTGTATTTCGCCAGTCTTGACGATCTCGCAAGGGAGCCTATCTTGATTTGCCCGCCATTTAATCCGACTGCCAGATCCGACAATGTTGCATCCTCTGTTTCTCCTGAGCGTGCTGAGATAATCGTATTAAACCCGGCTATCTTGGCCAACTGAATTGCCTCTACGGTTTCTGTAACGGTTCCGATCTGGTTCATTTTGATGAGTACGGCATTACCAGCCTTTTGCTCAATGCCACGCTGGATGCGCTGGGTGTTAGTGGTGAAGAGATCATCGCCTACCAACTGTGTACGATTGCCTATGCGCCGTGTAAGTTGTTGCCAGCCAAACCAATCCTCCTCGTCCAGTCCGTCCTCAATTGAGATGATTGGGAATCGTGTTATCCACTCCTCTAGATAGGTTATCATTTTTTCCGTAGTAAATCTTTTTCCATCCAGACGCAAATCATAGTGTACCGTAGGGGCATCAAAAAAATGAGAAGCTGCTACGTCTAGTGCAATCGCCATATCCTGGCCGGGCTGCATTCCCGTCGCCCTTATCGCTGAGCACAGTACTTCAAGAGGGGCTTCATTCGCGGTGAGCAAGGGGCCAAATCCTCCCTCGTCGGCGACCAACGAGGCTATATGGCCGCGATCCTGCAAAATTCTGCGGGTACTCCAATACACGGCCGAAACCATCTCCAGTGCCTGTGGAAATGTCTTCGCTCCGACGGGAACGACGAGATAATCTTGTATATCAAGATTGTTGCCCGCGTGGAGCCCCCCGCTGATAATATTCACCATTGGCATTGGGAGGCAAGGCTGCTCTCCCTTAGGTAAATAGCGGTCGGCAAGGTACCGGAAGAGTGGTTTGTTAGCAGCGGCAGTGCAGGCGTGTAGGGCGGCAAACGAAACCCCAAGGATGGCGTTAGCGCCAAGGCGCTCTTTGGTCGGCGTTCCATCCAAATCAATCAGTAATTGGTCCAGCCCCTCCTGATCTTCAGCATTTATGCCGGTTACAGCTGCCGCAATTTCCCCATTCACACGTGCCACCGCTCTGAGAACGCCTCTACCCTGATATCGAGTCATGTCGTCATCACGAAGCTCATGTGCTTCAAAACGTCCGGTAGACGCTCCTGAGGGTACCATCATTCGCCCCTGGTGGCCGGAAGCTAAAGCTACCTCCACTTCCACGGTGGGTAATCCTCGTGAATCAAGAACTTCCCGACCCTTGACGTGCGTTATATGACTCATGATAACTACCAGGCACTCTTGATCAAATCCAGCGGATCGTCCTGTCCTGAATACTGAATCCAAGCCATCGCAGTTTTTCGAATGCGGTTGCGCAATGCCTTCCCCTGCACGTATGGCATGGGTGATTTGCCGTCTAGACGGGCCAGGAGCAGAAGGCCAATGTGCGGGATCAGGCCATCCACCGATTTACCGTAACCCTCGAGGAATGCCTGAATAACAGCCAGAGCATGTGCTTCACGGCGGAGTACCCAGCCTTTGAGCATAAGGTGCCCCAGGCAGAAGGATACATCGAAAAGAGGATGCCCCCAATGGGCGACCTCGAAATCAAGTAGCACCACTGCCCCCGCTGGATCAACGAGTATATTTTTTGGCGAATAATCCCCATGGGTGAGACTGTACCGACGTGATAAGAGCTCATCAACCAGTCGAGCAATCGGTTCTTTAAGTGCGGGGTAACGCGCGATGAGATAGTAATGAAAGGGGTCTATGCGGAGCTCATTAAAAAACGTAATGTTCTCAAAGGTTGACCGACCATTGGTTGCCAAGCTCCTCTCTTGAATTTGACGCAGGATCTGTCCAACCGAAAATCCAACTGACGCTTCAAACTTCCCGTTCATCAGGTTTTCTTTCCACGAGACTGCCTCGGCAGGTGCACAGGTCATCACACAGATATGATTGTCGCCGTCAGAGTGTATAACTTCCGGTACAGTTCCTTTTGGCAGAATGGTCGACAGAAAGCGTATGCACGCTTGCTCCTGTTCAATCCGCCGGATATCTGAGAACCATTCAACTTCAGTTGCCAGCTTTGGCAATGGTTGTTTCAGAACCCAGCGTACTTCGGGGGTAACAACCTTCCAGACGTAGTTCGATACGCCTCCCGGTAAGGCAATCACACGAAGCGTCTCTTCCGGGAACGCCCATCCCTGTTGACGCAAATAGGCTTTTACGTATTCAGAATTAGATAAGCGTATGATTAGTTCTGAGACGTGATACCGTCCTTGGTTACCGTGTAGAGATCTCCCTGGTAGGCAATGTTGCGTAGGCTTGCGCGAGGGTCAAACGATGCAAATTGTGGCTTGGCAGTCAATCCATTCGTGAGAGTCGCCTGAAGTCCGAAGATTCCTTCAAGAATTACTGTCACCCAACTGCCATTTGAAGAACAGGCCCAATCGGTGATGTAGGGGGTATCTGAGGGGGCCTTGCGGGCGCCCCCCTCTTCCAAGCTGACGACCCCGTCGGCAAAATGTGCCTGTGCAAAAGGTCCTTGGTTGGCACTCCGGGCCAAGCCTTTTAACCAGTCAAAAGCCAGGTCTGCTGCCCCAATGCGATACAGTCCGCGTGCGGTTTCAGACGGCCAGGCCGGATAGGCTCCAGTCCATTGATGGTCCGGGCGTACATCAAAGAGTACGTTTTCATCGGCGGGTGAAAGGGCATGCATCCAGGTGGCAGTCCGAATTTCTCGCTTGAAAAAATTGACCATTTCTGCTTTTTGCTGCTCAGACAAGTCATCAGGGATTGTGTTGAGGACCGTCAGCAGGTCATAGCAGTGTCTCACTTCGTACATCTCGCCATCGGGGTGTCGCGCTCGCCAGTATCCCTTGTTTTCGACGTAAAGGGACTGGACCGCTTCAAACAATCTCTCTGATTCCCGGCGAAGCTTGTCGCTCCGGGGACCTCCTCTGCCTGAGGCCTCCATTAGGTCTGCGGCGACCCGCATGTTATGTACATTGGCCACATTAAGGCTGGCCACTTCATGTGTATAGGTACTCACACATTCAAGGAGGTTGTTGATTCCGCCGTAATCCGCCAGCTCATTTGCACTCTGAAAAACTTTCCACTGTTGGGCATAGTCGTTCAGAAAATCTATGACCCGTCTGTTTGTGCCGGCAACAGGTTTTTCGAGCCAGTCTACATCGCCCGTCCAGCGAGTGTACTCACGCACCATACTCACCATCGCAAAGTCATTTACCGAATACCAGTTGCCGACCGGTCCTCCGGTCAGGTATTCGGTACCAAAGTGCTTATGGGTATCCGTACACATCCAGTGCTCCAGATATTTTCGCATCACATCGGGGTCCAGCAGGGCATGCACTTGCATGCTCAGGAAATAATCCCAGATAAATGTGACGGTCTGCCAGTAGCGTGGCATCAGGGTATCATACGTGCGCCCTAGTACGGAAAATGGGCTGTCTCTTCGGAAATAAATGACGCCAAGGGCCCCCATCCAGTACAGCTTTCGGATTTCCTGATCGGTGGTATCCAGTTCCGGTAAATGTCCTGCGTACCGGTCATTACCGGGCGTGTAGATTGCTTTTAATTCGGCGTTCCAGTTTTCCCGTACACGATTGAGTTCCCCAGTCACATCACGGATAAGTTTGTCGTAGATAGAGTTGGCTTCGGATTCCGTCTCTGCTATTGTGTTAACATAGCTGATCTGTTGTTTTTCCCCAGGATGCAAGTTGAGCGCATACCGAAAGCCATTCTTTCTAACGGAATCCGCCCGAGGGTACATACCTTGGATTGAAACAGCTCGGCTCTGTTGTGCGCTGAATGCAACGGCACCGCGCTCATGATCTATTCGGGCCATATTGCTCAATTCCTGCGGTGGCAGAAATGCAGCCCAGCTGTCTGTGGACTTCGTAACGCGACCTTGTACCCTCATGCCTACTTCGATTTGTCGCGTCTCGCCACTTCGATTTTCGATAGTAATCTCCGTCACGGCTGCCGTTTTATTCAAGGCCAGTGCGGTGACAGAAGTATAGTGGAACCCCTGATAATCGGCTTCCCGGACAATACGGTCAGGGTACCAGGTAAACGTGACCGGTATGCCCAAAGAGGGAAAATGTCTTCCGTCAATCACAAACGTCCCGGAAACAGTATCGGAAGTGCCGAAGGGTGGGAAATTGAGACAGCGTAGGCCGGTCAGGTCCACGACTGCTTGAACTACACCGAGAAAATTAGTCAATCCGGGCGGGTTAAAACAATCACCGAAGCGATGGGTCATCGCCGAACTCTTCAGATCTCCCACCTCGGGTATCATGTGCGCATGCTCGTGGTTGATATCAGGCGAGTCCCCATTGAAGACGGGGAATCGTTCGGTCTTGCCTGTGATTCCGACGGTTGCCGATTCAGCGCTATGCCAGTGTTATTTCGATGAGATGAGGAAAATATTCCTCAAACTCGATGTAAGTAATGTACAGGACCCGACCGCGGTCTTCCGACAGTTCAGGATGCTCCTTACCCGCGTAAATGAGACGCGGGTAAGGGATCGGTTTTTCCGGTGGCTCAACAGTCCATAAGGAAGTGGCTTCGCTCCAGGGACCCCATGGATTCGGCGCGGTTCGACCTACGATGTCGCCACTCAATCCCATGGAATGCACGGACAGATATTGCCCCAGGTATTCGTTGTATGAGACCGACATCTCATTCGGCATACCAGAAAAGATGACGTTGGCGGCATATACGTCTTTACTCCATTTTTCGGGGTCACCGGTAAAGTATTCGTACTGATCAATATGCCCTATATCTTCGGGGCATACTCTTGCAACATAGGCATGGTGTCGAAAATCCGGGGCCTGCAGGCTTCCATAGAGATAAACCCAATCCTCCTCTATAAGCACTGCTGCGGCGAACTGCGGCTGGTCGTTGGGCCAGATGACGGTTGAACCATTGTGCTCAATACGTTTGAACGTCCAGTCTGTATCGGATCCGACTGCCAGCCCTGTTCCTATGATTTCGAATCCCACGGGCAAAGGATCCCCTCCCTTTTCGAGCATCAGAATTTTCATGAAGAAGAGATACAGCGTATCATTGAGCTTGCAGCCATGCATGCACCATATCCGATCCTTTTCAGGATCTTCGCCGGGGAGGGACGGCACCAGTTGCTTGAGCCTGCCGTCATGATTCAAGATGTAGGAAAAATCATTCAGACCTCCACGGCCGGACCGATCCTTCAGGATCAGTCCGGTATTGGTGATCATCTGATCGAAGGGGCCCTTACCGCTTAAATCCTGGCCACCAACGGGCTCGCCAAAAATATACCACAGACTTTCTTCCGGTCGTTCGCCGATCAGCGTATCGCCAAAATACCAGAGCAGACGCCCGTCACCGAGTGGAATGGAGTAGGCTCCGTCCTGCCCTACCATGCGGTGGGGATTATCGACAAACTGCGGCCCCAGGTCCCTGGAAGAAGCAACCTGTAATACAGCACTACGTCCGGTCATTGCCTCCGAGATGGTGGAAACGGCAGATATCGGAATCAAGCATTCACTGGAACCACCTGCGGTTCCATGTTTCGGGATATGCCTGCTACCTGTTCAATATCATACTGCGCGTTTCTGAAAACTCGCCCGCCTCAAGTCGATAGAGATAGATACCACTTGGCAGGTTATCTGCCTCAAACTTGGTTTCGTACACGCCCGGTGACTTTGTCTCATTAACAAGTTGAGCGACTTCCCGTCCACCTACATCAAAGACACTCAACCTAACGGGCGTAGCTTCTTCTACCGCGTACCGGATAGTTGTACTGGGGTTGAAGGGATTGGGGTAGTTCTGCTCAAGGACAAACTGCGAGGGAATGCCCTCTTCGGTCACATCCTCAATCCCAGTCGTACCCATTACGGTGATCATGTTGTTCATAGAAGAGTCTGCACCGTTAAGGGAGCTGGACCCACACGTCATGAACCAGTCGCAGGTGGGAAAATAGGATTCCTTGGTTACTACGTACCCGATCCCAAAATCACCGGTAGTCTGCCCGACCTGCAGTCGCATAATTGCTTCAGCAATCAGGGTATCCGCATGCAGATAGCCCGTATCGGAGATGGTCCCGATCCATTTCATTCCACTTGGAGCTGGAATTGCTTTTTCCGTGGAGTCGGTCCATTCGGGTGAGACATCAAGGGATCCGCTCCCGACATCGCCATTCATATCACTGGCGGTGTATTCGGCAGAGACAAAATCCCAATCTTCCGGCACCAGTACAGAGAAAACTCCTTTCCAGGGTGTACTACTCTCCCCTACATTTTCCTGCGCGACAACGCGCAAATCGATTACTTCTCCCGTATTTGCCGTACTTGGCATTTCGATTTCAATGATCAGACAGGCCGACCATATCAGGCATATGCACAGGGTGATCGTCCAGAGCACCAGACGATTTCGGTTTCGTATTTGGTTCGGGGTGTTTGGTATGGGTTGTCTCATGAGAAGTTTGTTTTGAGGGTTGTTGACTGGTTTGTCGATTGCGTGAACGATATCCGCGGGACTGGCTATCTCGGGGGTAGTTTGAATCCAAGCGTCTGGATCATCCCGGGCGCCAGTGTTACGCGGGCGAGGTTCTCGTCGACTTCGTAAGATATGCTGTTTACTTCTAAGATAGGTAGAGTTGTTCCACTTTGAATATCAAACAGGGATGAAAAAACCTGTGCTTCAGCGGATGTTTCAGGATCCATGTTCATCAAACGCAACACAACACTACTCCGGTCGCTCGAGGGTTTCAACGACAATAGAATTACCTGCTGGCCGTTAACCGATATAAAGCTTTCCTGTGCGGGTATGGAGCGCAGCCATGTGTAACGTACAACTGGTGGAGTGTTCATTTCCCATCCAAACCGACTCGTCGCTGCGGGCCGAAAGCTTGTTTCATCGGACGTGAAACTGAATCGGAAGTCCAGTGTGCCCTCGTTTGGTTCCCATCGGTTCCAGTTTTCCGGGAAGTTATTCACGAGATTGGCATAGATGGTAGTCCTATCCCCAGGGGTCTCTTTGCGTAGCCGCGCAACCCGGGTGTCAATGGCGGCCCAGCTTATCGTAAGTGCGCTGTTGTGGATTGCGATGCTACGTCGTGGAGCGAACGCGTCGTGCTCAATGCCGGGAAAGCGGTCCGTGTCAGCGTCCAGGAAACCACCGAGTACCTCCACGGTCGCCTCTTGATTTGATATTGCAAATGGAAATGCCACACTGTATTCTTCAACTTGCGAAGGAGAGGCCAGCAACTCGAGATTGACCGTGTGCTGCACATCCACACGATCCAGGTTTTCCCAGAGTATGTATTCGGTCTGTGCAAATAAGTGGTCTTCACGCTCGGCTACAAGCACCAGTCTGGCCGGACGTTCGTCACGAACATACATTGTTACTCCATCCGCACCCATAGTCTCAAAAGAAAGTGAGAACAGGGAATCGGCTCGCAGAGGTCGGCCAAAGGTGGTTTGTTCGTCATCATCAATCAATGTCTCACCACTCTCTAGATCAACGATATGTGTGATGCGTCCGGCCTGGCAGTCCCCCCCAATCCGATAAAAGGTGTTTGCAATCGTGCAATCATGTGACTGCAGATCTTCACCAGGGCCTGATTGAGGGTGGGTCATTCGTTCAAGTCGAACTTTTTTGTAACCCATTGGAGGTAGATCACGGGCTACGAAGCGCAGTGTGTAGCCACTGTAGTGACTGGGGATTTCCACTTTTGAGTTCAGGTCAATCACACGATACTGATGAGTATTTTCACGTGGAAACTCAACCTCAACCGGTGCATCACGGGACCAGTTCAGTGCGTTGAACACATACAGGCCTTCACCTTCGAAACTTTCCTCGCGTGCAGAAAGCCGGTACGTTGCGCGCTCCAGAACTTCCGTAGTGGCCAGCAGGGCATCTTGCACATACTGCTCCCGGTAGGCCATCGTTGTTAGGTTATCCTTGGGCGATCCGTAACCATACTCAAGTCCGCTACCTTGGCCGCTGAAATGAAGGAGATTGTCGTAGGCAGAATCAACGATTTCGGAAAGCGGATCATGTTTCTGGTTCAGCAACCATGATAGCGTTGACATTTTTTCGGCAGTAGGAAGGTGGTGCTGTACCCATCTTTGACGCACCATACGGGCAGGCTCCCCCTGATAGAGCACATCCCAGGTTGATGTCCAGTCTCCCGTCAGCGTGGGGAGGCTGTCATGGCGCGCCTGAAAAGCTTTGGCAAAAGCGTCAAGGTTGCTGATTTGAATTCGAGGGTACGCGTATTCCGCATTCCAGGCATTCGCTGTGGCAGGAGTGTTGAGAGGAATGCCGCCATTGTCCCCGAACGTGTGAACAGCAAGGATGAAGTGATACGGGTATCCCTGCGCTTGTAGTCTGTGGAGTCGCTCCCAAAGACGAAGAGGTACTGCATCAACACCTTTCTCCAAACCCAAGGTCTGTCCCTCATTGTAGGCCTCAGTCCGATAGGTAAGAACACGTCCACCCCCGATGCCTTCCCAGTAAAACACTTTGGGCAGGTTACGCTGCATTCTGTAGTCGTTATAAACTTCGTTGATTCCTGTTGTCAGGAAAGAGATGCCTTCATTTTCCAGCACTTGCGGTATGAACCAGGAAAGGCCAGGCACATCATTGTAAATAGCGGAGCTGAACTCCAAATCGTACTGGCGAGCGTAAGCGTGTCCTATGTCAAACGAACGAATCATTTCCTCTGCACTTATCCATCCCGTGAATGGGTTTGTGTAGATGGGAGAGACCGCAACCTGTCCGGTTCTCACAAATGTCATCAATCGATCGAATTGTTCTGGCGATCTAGCCTGTCTGTATTGTTCAAGCTGCCACACAGTTTCGACAGTCCAAGCGAAGGAAGAATCCTGTTCAAGCCGGGCCAGCACATCGTCTAATGTGCGCAGATGTCGTTCCTTGACGACAGGTTGCGTATTTGTGTAGCCGATGTCGGTGTGCGACATCATGGCCAAGTGAATTTCATAGTGTGGTTGTGGGCGAAGCACCGTGTCCCAGTTCAAGGTATCTGTTTCGAGGGCCACGTTGACACGTGCCGCTGTTTCGGCCGTGATTGCTGGTAGATATACGATATGACGACTCTCTCCAAACGGGATTCTTTCCAGCTCGGTCGTATGTTCTGTGGATGCCGTTTTTATGTGCAGTGTTCCTGCTTGCTGCTCCTCTGACAAAGAGGAAACTACGAGATCAAAGCGCTGCTGAAGCCCATCCGGGGATTCCTTGAAAAAGAATGTCGAAACGAGCTCCGCGCTGTTTTTTTCCGCTCCGGTCTGGACCACTACGCGTACGTCCTTGGCAGGTGCCAAATCTGGACTAAGCAGCCTTGCATAGAACCCCCATTCAAAACGTAGCGCTCCAAAAAAATCGGGTGCTTCATTACGGTGAGTCTGCCCTACCTTGATCAACAACGCATTTCTTCCAGAGTGCACGCGCAAGGGGACGGTATCGGTGTCGGGTTCTGCGTTTCGGTCCTGTGTGCTGGTGTGCACGGTTACTCCATTCAGCAGAACCTTGAGGCTGCTATTACTGCCTAGCTTGAGGATGACTTCTTGCTCAACAGGACTGTCAATGTAGGTAAAGGCGTAGCCCGTCTTGGCTTTCCATATTTTCTCCGGCTCATTTCCTGGATAAACCCATCCCATGGATGCATTGAAATCGACAAAGCCGCCGGGGCTGCTGTGGAGTGGTTTCCATGTTACTTCTCCATGTTCAACCAGCGCGGTTCGTTCGGTTTTCCCTATCGTGGGTGAGATCGCAGCTTCACCAATAACGTCTGCATCGACGGCTTGGCCAAACCCGACAAGGGGTTGCTCGAATGGTCCAGCCACCAACCATGCGGGAATGAATCCTTCTTCGGTCAAGCCAAAAGAGACACTGTCTGGATCAGATGTTTCGGGAATAACGGCATCGTTCGGGTCGATCCTTCCGGCGCCCAATACCAAGCCGAGAACCAACAGGAGATAAACGGTACGAGATTGGATCATTGCTGCAACTATCCCTTCATCCCACTCATGGCGAATCCTTTGATAAAGTATCGTTGAAAGAAAAAGAAGATGGCTACCATAGGGATCATCATAATAATGGATGCCGCCATCAAGATACCCCACTCCGTCTGATGTTGTCCCACAAATAGCGCAAGTCCTAGAGCCAGCGTATTTTTGGCCTGATCAGAAAGATATATCAGTGGTCCAAGAAAATCGTTCCACGTAAACATGAATGTTAGAATGGCTACCGTGATCAAAGCGGGGCGGGCCAGCGGCATTGCAATCTTCCAGTAAATATGCCACTCGGACAGGCCATCAATCCGTGCCGCATCAAAAAGCTCTCGAGGAATGGTCAGGAAAAACTGGCGCAGCAGGAAAATATTGAAGGCCCCGCCCCCAAGAAAGGCCGGGACAATCAGGGGTTTGTAGGTATTGAGCCAGTGTAATTCCTTAAAGATCACGAATAGCGGGATCATGATGACATGCAGCGGTAGCATCATCGTAGCAATCACGAAAATAAATATCTTATCTCTTCCAGGCCAGCGGAGGCAGGCAAATGAGTAGGCTACCAGCGAACTTGAAAAGACGGTTCCCACGATCGTCAGAACAGTGATAAATGTCGTGTTCCGCAAGTATGCCAAAAAGGGCATGCGGTTAAATACTTCCGCATAATTTTCCCAATGGATCTCTTTCGGGATCCAGGTTGGCGGGATAGTGAAGATCTCTTCGTTGCCTTTGAGTGAGGCCGAAAGCATCCATATCAGCGGGATGATCAACACAGCTGCGATCGCAACCAGAGCAAAGTAAATGGTTGCTTTTTTCAGCAGTGCTCTATTGATGGAGAGTCTAATCATTCGGGCGCTCCTCCGGTATAGTGCACCCAACGCTTGCCAAGCTTGAATTGGAGCAGTGTGACCGCCAGTGTGATGACGAGCAGAATCCAGGCCATTGCCGAGGCATATCCCATTTCGTAATCGTCAAAGGCTTTGAAATAGAGGTATAGGTTGTAGAACAGCGTGGAATCAAGCGGGCCGCCCTTCGTCATCACGTAGGCTTCTGTAAAGACCTGGAAAGAGAATATGATTTCCAGGACGCTCCACAGAAAGATGACAGGGGAGAGCATCGGAACCGTTACATGCCAAAAGCGCGCCCACCAGCCGCCTCCGTCAATCTCGACCGATTCGTACAGGGATGCAGGGATCCCCTGTAGGGCAGCAATGAAGACGATCATCCGCGCCCCACCAACGCCCCATAGACTCATGAGTGCAATCCCGGGTTTTGACCACGCAGTGCTTTGTAGCCACAGTGGACCAGGCAACCCAATCCACCCAAGTGCGGTATTGACGAGTCCTATTTGGGGATTAAACATCCACATCCAGATCACCGACAGCACAACACCCGTGATAATAGACGGAAGAAAATAGACTGTGCGAAAGAATTTGATCCCTCGTACCGCCTGATTTGCAAGGACGGCCAGTATTAGGGATCCGCCTATGGCCAACGGAACACGAAGGATCGTGTAGACGAGTGTGTTCCATATGGAGATACCAAAGTAAGGGTCTTCAAAGAGTAACTCTCGATAGTTATCCAGACCAATATATTGTGGTATGCGCAGCACATCATACTGGCACAGACTGTAGTAGAGCGACATACCAATCGGATACAGCCCAAACACCAGGAACCCTACTGCCCATGGAGACAGGAAGGCATACCCGGTCAGGGTCTCTTTTATTCGGAGGGAGTTGGGCTTGATTTCAATCGGACTAATTCAGGTCTGTCATCCTGGATTGAACATAGCGGTCGTAGCTCACGGCCCGGTCGAGTGCAGACTGGACAGTTGCTTCGGCCTGTTGAAACGCATCCCTTGGAGACTGTTCTCCCCGCACACTGCGCTCTAGTGCCCCGTAGAATTCACGCCAGAACAGGCCATGGACCAGTGGGACCACCGTCGGCGAATGGGCGAACTCCATTTGTCGAACAAAGACATCTATCAGTGGCTTGGAAATGAAGGAGGAATCGTAGGCTGCATGGATGTTTGCCGGGAAGAGGGGATCATCGCGTGAGGCAATCTCTTCGAGTTGTATATCCTTTTGCACGTAGAACTGCATGAAAGCCCAGGCCGCATCTGGATGCTGAACACCCCGTGGCATTCCCAGCCACCAGCTTCCCGCCATTGACACAGTCGGGTCTCCCTCAAAGGAGGGAATCTCGGTAACGCCGAAGTTCATTTCCGGGCGATATTGAGAGATTAGGTCAAGAAAGCTCATATCAAGGACCAGCATGGCGAGTTTATTCGTCACGAATCCGTGCTGATCACCTGTTCCAAGCCCACCGATAAACGCCTGCACTTCAGCAAGGTCAT
Source organism: Rhodothermales bacterium (assembly GCA_965219915.1). Classification (GTDB taxonomy): domain Bacteria; phylum Bacteroidota; class Rhodothermia; order Rhodothermales; family Bin80; genus Bin80. The sequence continues at coordinate 831,739 of OZ244794.1, forward strand.
AGTCGTTGTAATAATCAATAGTCCATTGAACGCCTTCAATAAGTTCGGGAGCATTCATCGCGACCGTTGTGCCGTCTCCAGACAGGTAATCCACGCCTTTTTGCCAGGCGATCAATGAAGCAATGGACATATTTCCAAGGAGGCCCTGGTGAGATCCGCTGAATCCAGGCAGGAAGCCAGCCTGGAGGATTCTTCCGTCGGCATCAACCTTGAGCAGTTGGCGGGCGTACCGACGCACATAATCCCAGGTCTTCGGGGGATTCTCGGGATTCAATCCGGCTTCTTCAAAGAGGTCTTTGTTGTAAAAGAATGCATAGGATGCCGTATTAACGGGCAGAGCGTAGGGGCGTCCCTGCCAAGTCACTTCGCTCCACAATGCAGGAAAAAATATGGTCGTGTCAAACGCGGATGCGGCTATCAGGTCATCTAATGGAAGCAATGCCATTCGTGATGCCCACCGGACTATCGGCACAAACTGGCTGACGACATCAGGAGGGTTACCGCTAAGCACGGCGGTTAAGATCTTCTTTTCGTGTTCCTGCCAGGGGATAGGTGTGGCATGCACAACGATACTGTCCTGAATCTGATTGAACCTGCGGACAGTATAGGGTACATCATTTTCCGACCCGACAATATGCCAGTAGCGAATATGCGTTTTATCATCTTCGGGTGGCTTACGATCGGCAATATCCCAGAAAAGCAGTACCAGAATTGCCGCACCCAGTATTCCGTACACGACCCCTCTAATCGTAGTCCTATGGTCGGCATCAAAGAAGGTGTTCCACCAAGCCATTAACTAGCTGCGATTAAAATCCAGGTTCCGCTGCACATTATAGCCTGATTTGTGCACTGTTATTGTCTGCTGTCCAGTCCAATACAGAGTGCAGGCTCCCCGGTCGGATACTATCGCGCTGGGAACATACTGCTGCAGCCTTTGCATACTTTCCGTGCATGCTCTCCACCATACTCAGAGTCATTAATTCGGATCCTCGGAGTATTTATAAGCACAGCTATCTGGACAAACAGGCAACTTCTACAGATGACTACAGAAGCGGACGACGGCATTTTATGATTCTTTGCTAGACCTGGTGAATGAAATCTACTTGACGAGTGTCATCCGTCCATCAGCGTGATGAACTTTTTCTCCCATTCGCGCCGTGACTTGATAGACGTACGTGCCGGAGGACAGACGGGACACGTCCAGGGGCAGTGGTTTTGAAGGACCTGCCGCCACAACCGGGAAATCTTCTCTGTGGACCCGCTGGCCTAGCATGTTGAATACATCCACGGATACCGCCGCCACATAAGGTAAATCCAGTAGAATCGTTGTAGATGGATTGAATGGGTTGGGGTAATTCCCAAGTAGGGCAAAATCGATCACGGACGGAGGCTCCGTTGTATTTGTAGCCGTAGCGACACGGACCGTCACCCAGTCAGGGTCAGAGTTAGCGTGCCCAAGGGATTCAGAGGGCGCTTCTTCATGTCCTGGAGTCGCCACCAACCTGAAGTGTAGGTCTCCTTCCGCCATTGGCGCTTCAAAGCTGAGCGTGGCCGTATCGCCGCCCGTCAAGGGCAACGCCTCTGATATGGGGATATCTGAACCCAGACCGTCTACTTGAATCCATTCCCACCGTACAAAATAACCCCATGGCCCAGTGACACTGCCCGGAATAGACACAGTAGTTCCCGACTGTGCCATTAGATTTGCACCCGCATTGACGACCGGCCTGAAAGGTGCTCCCGGATTATCGTTAAGAAATAGGCCTATGGAGGAATGGATACTCCATCCAAGGGGCAATTGGGTAAGGTTTTCAAAGATGCCATCGGGAAGCGTGACCAGATCATTGTCGCCCAAATAAAGCTGAGTCAGCAAGGTCAGTTGATCAAAGATGCCATCGGGAAGCGTGACCAGATCATTGTTCCTCAAATCAAGCAAAGTCAGCAAGGTCAGTTGATCAAAGATGCCATCGGGAAGCGTGACCAGATCATTGCCGCCCGAATAAAGCCGAGTCAGCAAGGGCAGTTGATCAAAGATGCCGTCGGGAAGCGCGCCCAAATCATTGCCGGACAAAGAAAGCCAAGTCAGCGAGGACAGTTGATCGAAGATGCCGTCGGGAAGCGTGACCAGATTATTGTCCCGCAAAGAAAGCCAAGTCAGCGAGGACAGTTGATTGAAGATGCCGTCGGGAAGTGCGCTGAGTGCATTGCCGGACAAAAAAAGCGCAGTCAGTGAGGACAGTTGATCAAAGACGCCATCGGGAAGCGTGACCAGATCGTTGTTATCTATATCGAGCTCAGTCAGCGAGGTCAGTTGATCAAAGATGCCATCGGGAAGTGTGCTGAGTGCATTGCCGCCCAAACCAAGCCAAGTCAGCGAGGTCAATTGATCGAAGATGCCGTCGGGAAGCGTGACCAGATTATTGTCCCACAAATCAAGCCGAGTCAGCGAGGACAGTTGATCAAAGATGCCGTCAGGAAGCGTGGCCAGATCATTGTCCCACAAATAAAGCTCAGTCAGTGAAGACAGTTGGTCAAAGATGCCGTCGGGAAGCATGATCAGATCATTGCGGTCCAAATAAAGCCCAGTCAGCGAGGCCAGATGATCAAAGATGCCGTCGGGAAGCGTGACCAGATCATTGTACCTCAAATCAAGCTCCGTCAGCGAGGACAGTTGATCAAAGATGCCGTCGGGAAACGTGACCAGATCATTGAACGCCAAAACAAGCCGAGTCAGCGAGGACAGTTGATCAAAGATGCCGTCGGGAAGCGTGACCAGATCATTGCCCAACAATTCAAGCCGAGTCAGCGAGGACAGATGATCGAAGATGCCATCGGGAAGCGTGACCAGATCATTGCCCCACAAATCAAGCCGAGTCAGCGAGGACAGTTGATCAAAGATGCCGTCAGGAAGCGTGGCCAGATCATTGTAGGACAAATAAAGCCCAATCAGCGAGGACAGTTGATCAAAGATGCCGTCGTGAAGCGTGGCCAGATCATTGTAGGACAAAGAAAGCCCAGTCAGCGAGGACAGTTGATCAAAGATGCCGTCGGGAAGTGTGCTGAGTGCATTGCCGCCCAAACCAAGCCAAGTCAGCGAGGTCAATTGATCAAAGATGCCGTCGGGAAGCGTGCTGAATGCATTGCGATCCAAATCAAGCCTAGTCAGCGAGGACAGTTGATCAAAGATGCCATCGGGGAGCGTTGCCAGATCATTGTTCCACAAATGAAGCGAAGTCAGTGAGGACAGTTGATCAAAGATGCCATCGGGGAGCGTTGCCAAATCGTTCGATGCCAAATGAAGCGAAGTCAGTGAGGTCAGGTCATCAAAGATACCGTCGGGGAGCACGGCCAAACGGTTGTACCTCAAATCAAGCCCAGCCAGCGAAACCAGGCCATCAAAATCTCCTGCCTTCAGGTTAGAGATGTTTTCAAAAGATAAATCCAGACTACTCGTGATGGCCGCCAATTGAGTACTCGTAACTTCGGAACAGTCATTTGTAGTTGAGATTCGACTCAGAATAGCACTTATTACAGCAGCCGTTCGATCGCAGATCGTCACGCTCACATGTGCGACCGGTTTTACTTCTGAAACTCCGATTACCGGCATTTCTAGGCGTAGTCTGTTATGAAAGCGTCCGAGTGCTTCTGACTTTAGCCGGAAACGCTCAGCCCTTATCATATCATCCCGATGAGGAACGGCCCGCGTTGAGTTTATATCCCATCCTCGGGTCGCCATTTTCTTGAAGTCCGCCTCCGTGGAAGACGTACGCTCCGGCGCCTGCGCGAGAACCAGGCCGGGCAGAAGCAGGATCACAAACGAGACCAGAGAACCAGAATAGGCTAATCGGCGATGAGCGTGTCGCACCACCGGACCAAGCGGGCAGGATAGGATGTCACGGTTGTTGTACGTAGGATCCATCCGCTAAAGGACCATTTGAAAATCGAGAACGGGACTCCCATTCGCTTGAACACTGGTACCTGCACCTATCCAGGCCGAGCGTTTTATTTGGATCAAATTAGTCGAGCAAAATCTGGAATCCATCAAAACTTACTGTGAAAGAATGAAAGGTACGCTACACTAGTTTCTCGGTCGTGGGGCCGATTCTGTTGACGACATCATTGACGTATCATTGAGAAGCATCAGTTACATCTTGATGGAACCTGCTCAAATGCGGACCTGCAATGGTCTTGATGTTGGTAAATTTTTCCTTGCTTACCTCCAACACCTAGCCTTCTGTTTCCTGTGCGCGACACCCGGCTTGCCTACCAGCATTCATCATCTTCTTATGAATTCACCGGCGGAGCGGCAACTGCATCATTGTGGAAAGCTACTTTTCATGCAACGTTTTTAATAATACGCGTGAGGTTTTTCTGATTAGCATCCGGCTGGTTACGTGAGCTAGAGTAGTGGAATTGGACATATTCTCTGCTGAAATGATCCAAATAACACGGGTCTTACCGGATGAAAATCATGGTCCGGTTCTCCCGTGCGCGATTGCCATCTGGTGTGGTGGCTTCTAGGGTATAAAAATAAACTCCACTGGCGAGTGGCAACCCCAATTGATTCGTGCCCGTCCATGAGTGGCTATACTGTCCAGGGGGTTGGTCAGCCACCTCCAGTTCACTTACCCTACGCCCGAGCACATCGTAGACGTTGAGTCTCACCTCGGCATGCTGGTGGAGGTTATATCGAATGATCGTATGACGGCTGAACGGGTTCGGATAATTTTGTTGCAGGTGGAGAATTTCGTTGACTGGCGGTGCTGCCTGCACATGCGTCGGCGTAACGAGATCCAGCCAAATCGTCCTCACTTCGTATGGTTCAAAAGGCACGGCTATTTTCTGCTCATTAACAGGCACGGGGTCGATTGGCGATTCCAACAAGGTAGTCCAGGCTGCCCTCCGTATCTCAGGCCTGAGAAGAAGGGTCGCTTCCACAGCCTCCGAGGAAGGGTTGAATAGACGCATAATTAATCCATCACCCCTTCTAGATCGCTTCAAGGTAGAGAGTTGAAGCGTTGAATTTTCCACCGATATGAAGGTGTAACTGGGTGTTGACGGTATACCCCTCTGTCGTGGGGGCAAAACTCGCGCATGGAGAGGTGTGTTGAAGTTGTAAGCAAATCTTGTGGCACTCACGGGGTCAGCGTCTCCCTCATGTGACGTGAGTGAGAAGCCAGCGTCCAGTGGTCCTACTCCGGCTCGATAAGCTGTGCCACCGGTATTGAAAGAGGTCAGCAGTCGTACATTGCCGTCGAATCGGCCAGCAGGATAGGCGTGAATAGCTGGACCATCGGTGGCAAGAATGGCAGTGATTCCTTCTCCTGAAACGGTTGCCCAACGTTGCATGGCGTAATGATTGGTGCGAAAACCACTCAACTCATCCTCGAAAACCTGGACATGCCCGAATGGAATCTCGTACCGCAGGGCGGCTCCCGGTAAACCAAAGTTGAAGAAAAAGTCTACACCCTCAAAATTGGTGGCAGGTCGTTTGTCGTACCTGTTCCTGAAATCAATACGCCGTTGTCCGGCGGGGAGTATGATTTCGGTTTCGTAGGTATTCGCCCCCGGAGCCATCCCCTGGAGGACCAGCCGCTGCAGTACAGCGCCGCTATCGCTGGCCACTACCTGAAGGCCTGACGGCGCAGTGCCATTAAAGACATATTGATTGAAACGGGCATCTCCGCGCGTTAATTCCAGGCCGGTCATTTTCTCCTGGATATTTTTGATCCCTCCTGTAGCCAGGTCAACCTCTAGGCGATAGGCGTCATTCTCCAGAGTAGAACTGCTCAGTGCTCGGTGTGGCGGCCTGGTTTCTGTACGGGCACCCAGATAAAACAGTTTGTAGCCCAGTGGAGGTACACCATCTGCCCGAAAAGCAACCTCGTTTGTCGAGGGAAGTACTTGTGAAGGTTGGATGGCCCCTGTCTCACTATCAAGCACCCGAAAATCTGGCAATCCTGCCACATGTGGGTCATCCAATGGTAGACGTACAACATCAGACCGTTCCCACGGCAAGGGGTTGAACACGACAATAGCAGCATCGCTGTCGGTTGTGATGATGCTGCTCAAGGCATCCAGTGCTTCATCCAGAATCGTTTCCCCTGCATGCCTGGCTGCATTGATCCAGGCCATTTTACGCTCCCAGAAGGGAGCGTTACCGGCAGGATCCAGAGCTCCGAGGTTGTGATCCTCAAACAGGAGATTATTGATATAGGCTCGGCGCAATTCATCAGCCGGATAGCCGTAACCAGGCACGATGCTGCTCGCAATTGAGGCGAAGGTTTCTGCCACAGGTAATATGGTTTGCGTAGCGCGGGATTCAAGAAATCCTTTTGTGGACGAGCCTGCAAAACTCCAGCTCCACCAATTGGGGGCATCGCCTCTAAATACCGGGACCTCATTTGCCAAGTTTTGCTCGACGTAGTCAAAAAATTCCGAAAAAGTGGCTACATGGATCTTGGAAGTAGGATGCTCTTCGTTCCACGTCCGGGCGTTTTCGGAGATTTTCAGGTTCGGTGGACCATTGTCGCCAGTTGCAGCATTGATCAATACAACATCATACGGATAGCCGTCTGCAGCCAGTTTATCCAGTTGCGCTATAATTCGCAGCTCCATGGCTGTATAAGAGCTGTAGAAACCCCAAATGGCACCTTCGAGATAAGCCCATTGGGGATGCAACGAGCGCCAAAGCAATGTCTGATCACCGTTCTGGCCTTCCCAGCGAAATAGGTTCGGCAATGTTGTCGTCGAGTAAAAATCCGACAAGAACGAATTCATAGCCAGTGATGCATACGGGATATTGCTTTTGGCCAACAGCTGCGCCAATGACCATGTGAAACCGGGCGTGTCATTAGTAACGGCTGTCTGGATAGGCACATTGTAATCTTCTTTGAGAGCTTGTGCGAAGTAGAGGGAGCGCACCAATTCTTCCGGGCCAGCGAGATCGGTCTGAAGACTGAAGTGCATTGCTGCGATCTCAATCCGTCCGGCTCGTACGTGGTCCATCAAGGCTTCAATCTCTTCCGGTGAACGGTTTCTGAGATAATCTTCCAGAACCCAAGTCACTTCTATGGTCCACTTAAATCGGCTCTCAACAGGATAGGACTGCGTCCGGTCGATGTAGGTGACCACATCATCTAAGTATTTTCGGTGTTGTTCAATTACATCCGGGACCGGAGCTGTGAATCCCACATCAGTGTGCGAGAACGGGACAACAAAGATTTTCCAGTCCCGGTCAAATTGGGCCATTGTGGACTTCGTGCACATCAGGCACAAGGTCCAAAGAGTAAAATGCAAGACCAATCTCCTCATCGGCGAGAGAGTCCCAGCGTGATTCGGTGGGTGACTCCCAACAGCTCTCCGTAGGGTACATAGGCATAGTCAAGGTTCAGTCGGAAGAACGGAATCTGTTGCAGTACCAGCCCCGCTCCGAGAGAAAAATCTCCCTCGTCCACTTGGAAGCGGTATCCAGCCCGCAGCGAGAGCAAATCCAGAAATACAGATTCAATACCCCAATTCACCCATTCGTTGTTATCAGTTGGATGCACCAGTTCAAAGGATGTGGTAAGCCGGAAAGCTTGCATATCAACCAGATCATCTGCTACGCTCATTCGAAAGAGTAGCGGCATGCGGAAGGATTCGCGGAGTGCATTTACGGAGGCCCCGAAGTGTTGTATCGTAAACGCGAGACGCAATTGCCGGAAACCCGTGTAGTACAGCGTTCCGACATCAAACAGAACATTACTGAATACGTCCTGATCCAGTTGCTCTCGCACGTACTTGACCTGTAAGCCAATGGTTAATCGGTCCGTGAACCGTTTGGCAGCCGCCAGTCCAACCATAAGATCACCCGCACTGACTTGGCGCCCCGTGCCCTCTGGATCGGTGGCGGTAGTCTCCTCATAGCTCTCAATACCAAAATTCATTACACTGAGTCCAAACGTATAGCTATTGACCGGAACCGCTGCCACCAAGGCATCTACGCGGCTGTTGACGAGCCATTCATTGTGGGTCAGATACACGGTGGGGCCAGAGACTAGTGGTAGCGCGCCAACATTCCAGAAAACGGCGTTAGCATCGTTGGTGAGGCTACTGGCAGCTTCACCAAGGGCACTCTCCCTTGCACCGATCCCAATCTTCAATGCCTGGAATCCCGCCGATCCCGTTTTCTCAAAATCGAATCCGTAGTCGGATTGTGCCTGGACTGGGAATGCCGTCAGGAGCAGAGCCAGAAGTACCGCACCCTTACTGCACACGCTTCCCTCAGGCGCATGCCCTTGACTGAAGGCTTTTGTTCGGAATCTGCGGCAGCGATTAAATGTCATGAACCCGGCGGTGCCTTACTTGATGATTAGCAACGTCCCCTTCGCCGTGCCCACCTCTGACTGAACTGTCCAGAAATATATCCCCGGCGCTACCTGTTGACGTGAATCAGAGAGCTGGTCCCAAACGGCCTGTCCAGAATTGGGATTATCGTGTTCAAGTACCTTGAAGAGCTCTCCACTCGATGTGTAAATATGTATAGTCGCTCGCGCTGGAAGATTCGTCCAGACAATCGTAGATTCCTCGCCTGTAGTTGGAAAGCCGGAAACGAGACGGAACGGATTGGGGAATACCCTGACATTCAAAGCATCAGCTGCTGGCAGGCTGGCTACCGTCACAGCTTCCTCGTTGCGGTTAGTGTACCAACTTTGATTACCATCTTCATCAATCGAAATAACGCTGTAGAAATAACTCACCCCCAGGTCCACGCGGTTATCAATGTATCGCCATCTTCCGAGGTCACCATCCCAGTATCTTCGGCGATCCAGCGAACTATTTGGTCGCACTCGAGCAACACGTCTATAGGGCCCGGTAAAAGCCCGTTCGCTTCGGACTATATGATATTCCTTAAAGCTGGCCTGGCCAGTAATGGGGTCCACCCATGTCTGGTCCAAAGGAGGCCAGGTCAGCGAAATAGACTGGGAGGTCGGTAGAGGCAGAATCTGGATGTCTGGTGATGGCGGTGGGACCGAGGCCACTTCGTAGTTCCGGTTGAAGAGTGCCTGTGCCCGATCAATAGTGTTCTGCAGTGAGTCGAGCCCGGCTGGCAAAGACGCCTGAGCATCTAGTCCCTCCAGAGCCTTAGCAATTGAAATTCCGTTCACCGCCTGTACAAGCGTGAAGGTAACACTTGATCCGGCCTCCAGTGTGTATGGGCCGCATGACATTAACGTGAACGGTACTAACCGTTGGTCGGCGGGTGCCTGCAGCGATCGGTCAGCACCGGAAAGGATGGCATAAAGATTATCTGCCGTGGTCGAGGTCAGGGTCAGCTGATTTTCATTGTTGAGCAGTTGTGCGCTCAATACATGGGCGGGCTGCGCTTCACCGGAAGCGCCTGTAGGAGCGCTCAGAAGGCCCACACCGGCATATCCTGTTGTGCGCAACTCACCGCGGGAGAGCACAAAGTTCCCCACATCGGTTGGCAGATCGAAATTTGGTGTGTCATCCCAGGCATACATTAGTCGGCGCGCCTCGTCGTACCCGGTCAGTTCATCCGCGCGATTGAAATCTTCTCCCCAGCCATTGTGTGCGAGAATATCCTGGTAGCTGGGGCGCAATAGGTACGGGAATCCTAAATACACATCGCTAAGTGTTGAGCCTGTCAGATTGGTGAGGGTGTACTCAATTATGATGAAGTCCTTCAGACTGGGAAAGCTCCACGCTCGGCTGGTCCGCTCCACACGTATATTTTCGGAAGTAACCCAGGCAGCCGTGATGGTTTGTTCGGCCAGTCGGGGATTGTAGTCGGGCTGCTCAACGAAATTGTTCGTCTTGGTCATCTCCTCGTACGTCCCTTGATCACGGAAGGCAAATGGACCGTTTTCGACAAAGAAGAGACTGCCATCGGCGCGGCGGCCGCCGATCCAGGTTCCACCCGCAAAATTATAAGACCGCTGCTCATCCTTGCTCAAGAGCGTGCTGGGTCCACCCGGCCAGTCCATACTGGGAAAAAATTCAAATAGGTTGGTCGGACTGGGCGCTCCCACGGTACCGTCATCTTTAACCGTATCCCATAAATCTCCTCGATCGTGAATTTCGAACTCTGCTGTGCGCACCTGGGCCTGCACCGGCCCCGCCAGCGCTAAAAGAATCACAACACAAGAAAATCTTTGCTGCATGGTGCTGCAGATCATTCAGTTGTTCGGGCTGTCAGGTCATCGCAGATTGTAGCGCAGGCCGAAATAGAATTGTCTCGGGGCGAAATAGGTCTGCCAACTTATATCATAGCCCGCAGCATCTTCCTGCGAGATCTCGCCGTCCTCCACATAATTCTTCACGGCTTCCGCATCAAAAATGACATCGCCAAAGGAACGGAGGTTCCGCGTGTTGAGCACATTTGTGATGTTAACATAGGCAGCGAGTGTGTGGCTGCCAGCAATGTGAAAGCTTTTCTCTAGCCGAAGGTCAAGGGTTTTTATAGGCGGCAGACGATGATTATCCCGTGTATCCGGCGGATCATCTGGGCCCACATACGTGAAGGTTCGACCACTTACAAAACTGAACAGTGCGCTCAGGCCTGTCCCTTCCAGGAGGGTGCTGACGAACGACCGTTTGGTGGTTTCGGGGTAGCGTACATAGAGGTTCGTTCTCAGAATATGGGGACGACTAAAAGTGGTTTCCATAGGTAAGCGCTTGGACACATCAATGTCATAGACATATTCCGGTATGCCCTCTTCATCATAGCGGATGGTGCCCGGTGTAGCGCGCCCCTGTGTAACTTTCGAGAAGCTATAGTTTGCATTGAGTGCGTACCAATGACTGTGGGCCGTGCGTGCAGTGATCTCGAAGCCTCGTGAATCACCATAGTCACCGGAGAAATTCGAAACATAAAAGACGTTCGGTGTAATGTCTCCGCGAAACGGGTCGTACATGTAAACACGGCGGTCGAAAATGCCTTGACGCGGCATGGTCTGATCGAAGACATCCTTGTAGAACCCCGTCATATCGAGTACTATAAAATCCCCGAAGTTGTGCACAATTCCTACCTCGAACAGGACTGTTTTCTCTGGTTTGAGGGTATCAAGCGACAGTGTAACAACACGCTCGGGATCGCCGTCCAGAGAGGGAATGTGACGGGGTTCACGACCTTCTGCAGCAGCAGCGTCATCCTCGGCCATCTGACCTCTTACGATATACTCGGGTCGGAAATAGTTAAACTCGAACATCCGATCAAGCGGTGGCAGTTGATAAAAATGCCCGTAATTGAAATGCAGGACGGTCTTGCTGGAAATCGGGAAGGACACGCCGATACGCGGGCTAACGCGGTGAAATGCACTAGTGGGTTCGCGAGGTTTGTTCAGGGCATTCTCAAAGGAGTACTTGACACGTCCGTTCTCATCAACCTGATCACGGTCGGCATCCAGTGCTGGATCAAAGTCAGGATCTACACTGAGATTGAATAGGTCACGGGTGGTGAACCAGTCTACGTTTGGATGAAAGAGGTCGTATCGAACGCCCACATTCAAAATCATGCTGTTGAATTCCATCTTGTCCTGCACATAGACGGCAAACTCAATGGGATGATAGGTTTCATGCAGTCCACGATTCAGCCAGTACTCTGGATCCGTACTGAACGATGAGTACCGCCAGGAATAATTTTCCCTGAAAGTGTTGCGACGTAGCTCAATACCGGCCTTGATGAGATTGGCTTTGTTGAATTGCCAGTTGGCGCTACTTTCCAAGGACAGATCACCGACTTCCTGGTCTCGATCAATGATAAATGACCAGGCATCGTAGGGCTCATCAGGGTAACCGTTGTAGCGTTGAAATCCAAACAATGTGGGGTTTTCGCTGACACCCAGACGGGTAAAATCGCTGGGCTTCTCGCGCATGTCAAGACGAAAGCGACTGATCTGTACGTCGTAGAAAAACCGGGGCGAAAGCGTGTGCGTCCATTCGGCACTGAAATGGGTGGTCTCGCTATCAAGGAGGGAACCCCATCCGCGATAGAATTTGACTTGTTGTATATAGTCACCGTTCTCTTGTAGCGTAGAGTGGCCAACACGGTTATAGAGCGCTCCAATTCTGAGTTTCATATTGGGACGCAGTTGAAGAACCACATTGCCCAGAATATCATCCAGTTCCCTATGATCTCTTGGACGCGGATAAGCGTATGCTTCCCGTTTGAATTGGGATGCTACAAAAAAACTGGCTTTGGTCTGGTCCCGTGTAAAGATTGGTCCCCCCAAGCTCCCGTAAAGTTGATGGTCCGGGATTTCGCGATAGTCATAAACCTGGGTGTTGCGAAGTGGCGTCCACCAACTGGGATCGAGTGTACCGTCATCAAGTGTATTGTCGAGGTATTCTTTTTGAGTCTCAGGATCATACAGATAGTTTCCAAAATGTCGCTTTCCTGCAGCACCATATGTGTATTCAAACGAGGCGCTGTATTGTGGACCACCTTCCCGGGTCACTACATTGACGATACCGGACTGGGCTCCACCATATTGTGCCTCAAAGCCTCCGGTCAGAATCTGGATCTCCTGTACGGCATGCATATTGATGTTGGTGAAGGATCCCCCCTGATCAGCGCGTCCCTCAACCAATGCCGTTGTACGGGCTCCGTCAAGAAACCAGAACACCTCTGTCTGATCTCCGCCGCGTACGGCATAGCGGCTTTCCCCTCGTCCTGATCCTCCGAGTCCACCAATGATCGGTTCAGGATCAAACAGCACTCCGGTCTGCAACATGAGTCCTTCACGGGCACTTCGTACAGGTAGTGCTCTCAGCTGCTGAATATCGAGATAATGGACGCTCGCGGTCTCATCCCGCTGGACTAGGGGCCGCTCCGCACTCACCAGGAGTTCGCCATCTAGTTCAATGGCCTCTGCACTCAGAGCAACATCTATACGTGTTGTCAGTCCGCTCTGAACGACGACATCTTCGACTATTACGGTCGCAAAGCCGAGCATCTCTACACGCAGCCGATAGAGGCCCGGAGAAACATTCAGTATCAGAAAATCACCATTCGCGTCGGCAGCAGCTCCTATTGTAGTCCCTTCAATGAGCACACTGGCTCCTGGCAGGATTTCACCAGTCTCCTGTTCCGTTATGGTTCCAACGATTTTTCCTGCGAAGGGGAGGTCAGGGGAGGCACCCGGGGCTGGCAGCTCCCACAGCAGTATGAGTATTCCTAGGCAAATGATGCGCATGAATCCCGTCATGACTCCATTACAGTGTGTATTCCCTTGCTGCACCCGGGAGGGTTTCAGAGCGAAAACACCTGGACCGGCTCTCGAATGGTTCCTGTATCCAGATAGTTTGTTGTCTCTGGATAAAGTCGGCGTGCTTACTAATCTGCAGTTTTATGGCAGGATGAAGCACATACGTGTCGTATTGTGCAGTATCATCACGGGGAGTAGACGGATGCTGTCTAATGTAAGGGATCACGGGGATGGCTTGATCTGGGTCAATCTCACTAATTGCCTGAATCATGGGCAGCATCCGACAAACACTTGCGGGGAATAAGGCTCACAGTGAGTATCCTGTACCGACAATCAAAAGTATACGGGATCTCATTACATTTACACAATATAGATACGATCTTTGAATAGTGGAAGGTTCCATGGTCTCGACTGCCAAACATGTTGTCGTAACGGGGGGTGCAAAAGGGATAGGCGGGGCAACTGTCTCGCGATTTCTGGAGGACGGTGCATCCGTAACAATTTTGGATCTGGACGAGAAGCGGGCACGGGACCGGTTGGTCAACTTTGAGGATCGGAGCCTCTACATCCACTGCGATGTGTCCAAAGCAGATCAGGTTAAAGGAGCATTCAACCAGATTGATGCTCGATTCGGCGCGGTGGATGTTCTCGTCAACAATGCCGGAATTCAGCGCTACAGTACAGTCACAGATACGAGCGAGGAAGAGTGGGATCTGGTGATGAACGTAAACCTGAAGAGTGCTTTCCTTTGTTCAAAGTATGCGATTACGCTGATGCAAAAGCGTGGAAAGGGGGTCGTGATCAATGTCGCAAGTGTTCAGAGCTTTATTACGCAGCGTAAGGTTGCTCCGTACACGACGAGCAAGACGGCCATGTTGGGGCTGACGCGCAGTATTGCTGTGGATTATGCTCCTGATATCAGGGCGGTTGCTGTGTGCCCCGGTACAGTTGATACGCCTATGCTCAGGTGGGCCGCCAATCAATCTCCTGATCCCGAAGAGGTCTACCGGGAGGTTCGTGAGATGCATTTGACTCAACGCATTGCAGAACCGGTGGAAATAGCTGATCTGATCTTTTATTTATCAAGTGACAAGGCCTCGTTTATTACTGGGCAAGCCATCCGGATAGATGGAGGACTGGGTTTGGTTGTAGCCGGGAGTGTACGCCAGTGAAAATCAGCGATATCAAGGCGACGACGGTTACCGTCCCACTGGAAGCCCCACTACGTCATGCGGCCGGAGCGCACTGGGGACGTTTTGTGCGGACTATTGTCGAGGTGGAAACCGACGAAGGAATCACCGGTCTGGGTGAAATGGGTGGCGGAGGTGAATCGGCGGAAGCTGCAATCAAAGGCCTCAAAACGCACCTTCTCGGACACGATCCAATGCAGTTGGAGGCGCTGTATTGGAAGATTTGCAACCCAACTGCATCGCTCTATAATAATCGAACCCAAATTCATGCAGCGATTGAGTTCGCCTGCATTGATATTATTGGCAAGAGTCTCGGTGTTCGGGCGTGTGACTTATTGGGCGGAGCGCTTCGCGAAAAGGTGCCATTTGCATCGTACCTGTTTTTCCGCTATCCCAACGAGGATACCGGACAGGGTGGAGAGGAAATGCCTGACGCTATGGTTCGGCACGCGCAATCGTTGGTAGAGCAGCATGGGTTTTCCACACACAAACTTAAGGCAGGTGTTTTTCATCCGGACCACGAATTAGAAGTTTTTCGGGCGCTTGCGGCGGCTTTTCCTAACCACCGGGTTCGTATAGACCCCAACGCGGTATGGACCGTGGAAGAGGCAGTCCGCGTAGGACAGGCCATTGAGGATCTGAATAATGATTATTACGAGGATCCGTGCTGGGGTATGGAAGGGATGCGTCGTGTCCGTGAATTTGTCCGCATACCAACAGCCACCAATACCGTAGTGGTGAACTTCGAGCAATTGGCGGCGTGCATCCACACCAATGCCGTTGATGTAATTCTATTGGATACTACGTTTTGGGGAGGTTTACGCCAGGCGTGGAAAGCAGGTGTAGTATGCAATACATTTCAGCGGGGCGTAGCCGTTCACAGTTCTGGTGAGCTTGGTATACAGCTTGCCACGATGCTGCATCTGGGTGCTGCCCTACCTAATCTGACCTTTGCCGCGGACGCTCACTATCATCATCTGACCGATGATATAATCGTAGGTGGAAGGATGCCTTATGTTGATGGGTTCATTGCTGTTCCCGATGGACCTGGTCTCGGGATTGAGCTTGATCGTGACAAGGTGCTGCGCTATGCCGAGCTATTCAAAAAGCTGGGCCCTTACCCGTACGACCGTGATCCGCGACGTCCAGATTGGTACAGCATCTGGCCGGAAACCCGTTGGGCCAAGCCGGGTGATTGATGTGTAACTTTGACCATAAGGAAATAATCTTTTGGAGATATGTGTGGCAGTGCATTGTTGCCGATTGAGAAAGCATCTGTCTTCTGTGAAGGGCTTGATCATCCTGAGGGACTTGCCGTGCACCCGGACGGATCAATATGGGCAGGAGGGGAAGCGGGGCAGATATATCGGATTTCTTCTGATGGAGAAGAGGTGGTCGAGGTGGCAAATACAGGAGGATTCATTCTGGGACTTGCATTTAGTCCTAATGCTGAGTGGCTTGCAGCTTGCGACTTGCTTAATCGGTGTGTCTGGCGGCTCGATCCCGGTTCGGGCGCGATATCCGAGTTTGCCGGTGGGGCAGGTAGAGGAGACAGATTCAAGATACCAAACTATGCCACGTTTGCTCGTGACGGTACGCTTTACGTTTCGGACAGCGGTACCTTTCGGCAGGTTGATGGGCGTATTCTACGATTTAAGCCTGATCAAAGTGGTCACGGGGAGGTTTGGCATCAAGGTCCATTCAATTTTGCCAACGGTCTTGCCCTTTCTCCTGGGGAGGAAGCTTTGTATGTAGTGTGCAGCTTTGACGCGAGCGTAGAGCGGATTGAAGTGGCACCGGACGGTCGTGCACGTAACCGTACACCGTTCGCCAGGCTTCCGAAAACGGTGCCTGACGGCCTTGCATTTGATGCAGCAGGCAATCTGTATGTGTCATGTTATGCCCCAATCACCTCTATCGCGTCATGCCCGATGGTAAAGTAGAACTCTTGATGGACGATTGGGAAGCTCATACACTGTCTAATCCCACAAATATTGCTTTCGGCGACTCAGGATTTGATCAACTCTTTACTGCCAACCTGGGACGTTGGCATCTCACGCGAATAGATTTAGGAGTTGAAGGGGCTAGGTTAGCGTGTCACCCACTGAGATGAAACCTGGTTTTTCTCATGATACCCTCCCCGTTTTTGGGCAGGCCTCCTGGCATTTGGCCACCCCGACTGTGGAGGCCTATCTAACGCAGCAGGGTGGTCATCTTGGTCCGATCCTTTTTCATTTTGAGGATCTTACAATTACTCCTTATGCGTTGTGTCCCTGGGCTGAGGAAGACACGGATGATGCACTTCCCCCTCTTCTGAAAGTGCTTCGGGGTGATTTTTTCTGTATGCCATTTGGTGCTAACGATGAGGCTTTCCAGGGCGAACATCATCCTCCACACGGTGAGACAGCAAATAACTTGTGGAAATTCGAAAGCATGGGCCAGTCGAGGGATATGTTTACATTCCGGGCATCACTCGACACCTCGGTTCGACCGGGGCATGTAGACAAATGGATTTCCCTGCACAGCGGACATCACGCAGTCTATATTCGCCACCTAATATCCGGAATGGAGGGTCCCATGAGCTTCGGGCATCACGCGATGCTCAAATTCCCTGATACACCTGGTAGTGGTATTGTTACGACCAGTCCATTCCTGTATGGGCAAACGGCACCACAGCCTATCGAACTTCCCGAGGATCGAGGGTACTCGGTTTTGCAGCCGGGGACATCCTTTTCCTCGCTGGCGGATGTTCCTATGATAACGGGTCAGTCAACCGATCTGAGCCGCTATCCTGCTCGAAAAGGCTATGAGGACCTAGTACTGCTTGTTTCCGATCCTTCGGTCGACATTGCTTGGACGGCCGTGACATTTCCAGGGGAAGGGTATGTGTGGTTTGCTCTAAAGGATCCCCTAATTCTAAAACAGACGGTTCTCTGGCTCTCCAATGGTGGCCGCCACTACCCGCCCTGGAACGGGCGCCATACGAGTGTGATGGGCCTGGAGGAAGTGACTTCGTTCTTTCACTACGGTTTATCTCAGTCTGCTGAAAGTAATTTGCTTGCGGATCAAGGTCATGCCACTTGTTTTCATCTGGATAGCATGGTTCCGATGGACGTACGTTACATAATGGCCGTTGCCGAGATCCCAGAGGGTTTTGATTGTGTTGAAACGATCACTATGGGTTTAGACGAGAGCGAAGTACTGTTGAGGTCCGCGAGTGGAACAGAGGTGAGCGTCCGCCTCGATCTGACCTTTCTTCAATCAGATTAAGACGAGGTTTTGTCTGTTTGCATCGGCAGGTTTTTGGTTGTGCGGGGAGTTTAGGCAATTTCCGATCTATTCAATAGACCTCCCAGATTCGGGTATACTATAGTCGGGACTACAAGAAGACTAGGTGTGTGCTTGTTTCCTTTCTATCACGGAGTCGATACACATGCTCTTTACTATGGCGGACCAACAAGAAGTACCGCACGATGCACCAGACCGTAATTTTGGCGGAATGTACCATGTGCCAGAGAGCGAGTAGTTGAGGGCAACAATGCGTACCGTCACTTCCCATGAACCACAGCAAGCCCATTACGCTATCTTCATTATTTAGTGTTGCGTAGTGACGAGGCAATTACTCCCCTTAACGCGAAATATTTGTGTTCAAAAAATGTCCGATCAACATTCTCACTCGCATGGTGACTCCCATTCTCATGAAGGGAGTGGTTTATTAGATGGTCATACGCATGACCTCCGAGGGACAAGCAAGCGACGCTTGGTGTGGGCAATGGTTCTGGTTGTTGGCTACATGGTGGTTGAGATCGTAGCTAGCATTGTTTCTGGCAGTTTGGCTCTTTTGGCGCATGCGGGACATATGCTGACGGATGCACTTTGTATTGGGATAGCGCTGGTAGCAATGCGTGTTGCGGAGAAAAGAGCCACAAAGCAGCACACCTACGGTTTCGAGCGCTATGAGGTTATGGCAGCGTTGGCTAATGCATTAGTTCTATGGCTGCTTGTTGGCGGGATTCTGATGGAAGCTTATGACCGTATTGTTGAACATGGACATGCTCATGATCATGGTCATGATCATACTCCCGATGGTTTGATCATGACGATTGTTGGTCTACTTGGTTTTGTGGTCCATTTTGGAGCAGCGGTAATCTTGCACAGATCAGTTGATCACAGCGTGAATGTCGCGGGTGTCTACCAACATGTTAGAGCAGATCTACTAGGGTCGGTCGTGATTGCTATCTCTGGGGGGCTCATCTTGTGGAATCCGTGGGAATGGCTTGAGTTGTGGGTTGATCCAGTGCTTGGTGTAATACTGGGTATTGTGATCCTTGGTGGTACTTGGGGGCTCTTGAAACAGGTGTTCAGAGTTCTCTTGGAAGGGGTACCTAAGCATATTGACGTTCATGCACTATGTCGTTCAATTGAAACGCTACCGGGTGTGGTGGTTATTCACGACATACATGTTTGGACGCTTTCGCAGGGCAGTGATGCTCTGACTGCACATGTAGTAATTGGTGAACACGTGACCGATCGGGAAGCGATGCTTGATCAGCTCAAGAAGATTGTATCGGACCAGTACAAAATCAATCATATGACAATCCAGCTGGAGTCCAATGTGGCGAGATGCACCGAGGATCACCATGTAGATAATTTGCTGGCGCTTGTAGACTCCTGATACTCATCTCGGATCAAGCAAAGGGCATCCCCTCTCAAGCTGTGAAGGCCGTAACCCGCGTACGAGTCCAAATTTTATAGTGGAAAACAGTAGTTCAGCTCCGGTATTGAGTACAATCTGCGGTATGCTCAAGCAGATACAAACATCACTGTTATCTGGTCAGGATGCACATCCAACAAAACTGCAAAAATCCATATAGATCTGGAATCCGACAAGGATAATCAGGCCTTGCGCTCATAGGCATCAATGATAGCCTTGACCAGTCGGTGTCGTACCACATCAATCTTTTTGAAATACACGAATTCAATATCTCTGATATCTTGGAGGATAGACTGGGCTTCCACTAGCCCACTCTGCTGTGCGTCCTGAAGATCGATTTGTGTGATATCTCCGGTAACAATGGTTTGGCTGCTTACCCCCAGTCGCGTGAGAAACATCTTCATCTGTAGTGCTGTTGCGTTCTGGGCTTCATCCAGAATAACAAATGAGGAATTCAGGGTACGGCCGCGCATAAAGGCCAGGGGCACAATTTCTATAACATGATCCTCCAGATGCGTGGTAAGTTTTTCTGTTGGCAAAAATTCTTCCAGTGCATCGTACAGGGGGCGCAAGTATGGATCAACCTTATCGCGAAAGTCACCAGGAAGGAAGCCAAGCCGTTCCCCGGCCTCAACAGCAGGCCGGCATAGAACGATACGTTTAACTTTTCTGGCTTTCAGTGCTGCTACGGCAAGTGCTACGGCCATATAAGTCTTTCCGGTGCCTGCCGGGCCGATTGCAAACACAATATCATTGTTGTGCGAAGCTTCAACCAATTCGGCTTGTCCAGGGGTTTTTGTCCTGATCATTCCCCCGGATGGTGTATATAACACCACAGACCCCACCTTTTTATTGGATTGACGGGGGTTTGCGGTTGCCATTGCCAGTATGGTGTCAAGATCTCCAGCGGTCACGGCTCCGTTACGGTCTGCAACGGAAGCCAATTCGTCAAATGCGTGCACAATTGAGTCAAGCGTGGTACTGGGGCCACGAAGGCGGACCTGATTATTCCGCGCAATGATTTTGGTGTCCGGAAAGGCAGCCTCGATCCGTTTCAGATGCACGTCATGCGTGCCGAAGAGTAAAAGGGGATCGGTGTGATCAAGCGTGAGTGTAGTTTCTGCCAATTGTTATGATGTCCGGTGTCGGCGAGTATTGCTTTCACGGATCAAACTGAACTGAAGTACAGAAGTTGCCAAATGAAGCGTGCTTTGATTGTTGAATTCACTAAAATGAATGGTGCCGGTAATGACTTCATCGTACTGGACAACCGCTTCTATGAATTCTCCCTGTCGGAATTATCCATGTTGGCAAGGGAATCATGCCCGCGGCGGACTGGTATCGGTGCGGATGGAGTCCTAGCACTGGCTACCCCTACCCATGCAGAGGTCGATTACAGAATGATTTATGTCAATGCGGACGGTAGCGAAGGTACTATGTGCGGCAATGGAGCGCGGTGCCTAGCCCGATTTGCGCGGGAGGGTGGCTTTAACAAGAAGGTTGTATGTATGCAGACCGCTTCAGGATTATGTGAAGTGCGCGTTCCTGGTGAGGAGGACGCCCCCATTCGTGTCTATTTGGATGCCCCCCAGAACTACCGTGACGCCCCAAATTTGGCAAATCAGATTCCGAACGGAATCCGTTCTGTACATTATCTGTGGCCAGGCACCGAACATTTGGTTTGCCTTGTGGACAATGTGAGTCAACTTCCGTTAAGCAGTTGGGGGGCCGCACTTCGCAGTGATCCGATGCTCGGGCCTGCAGGAGCTAACGTTAATTTTGTGGCCATTGACTCCAATGCCGACAACACACGGTTGCACGTGCGTACATACGAGAAGGGCGTTGAAGCGGAAACCCTTGCCTGTGGAACGGGTGCCATTGCAAGCGCAGTGGTTGCGCGCAAGTCAGGCCTGCTTATTTCAGATGTCTATACTGTACAAATGCCAGGTGGCGTGCTCAAAGTTGGTTTGGAAACAAATCGCGTGTATCTGGAAGGGCCCGCCGATAAGATTTACCGTGGTTCAATGGAGTTTGTGTTTCCTGACCCGAAATAGCAACACATTCCAGATACTCGCGTAACTGAATGAGGCTACCGTCGACAACTGAATCCCCTTTAAGATGAAACGTATTTTTCTATTATCGAGCTGGTTACTGCTGGTTCTGATTCTTGCAGCCGCTGATGGTTGCGGGAGCGATCCGAATGTCGAAGGTGCCCGTCTGGATCTGCGGAACAAGGACTATGATCGCGCTCTAACCAACATCAACAAAGCCTTGGAAAATAATCCGGACAACCTGGATGCGCTGGTGCTGAAGGGGGATATTATTTTCGAGATGCTTCCCGATGTATACGATCAGGACGAGCGAACAGCGTATATCGGAGAGTTACTTGGTGCCTACGCTCAGTCTGTGATGCTGGATTCTGTTAATGCTCCACACAAAGACAGACAGCTTGCCATCCTCTACGTCAATGAGTTTACCTCTGCGATGGCGATATATGAGGATGCAGAGCAGTTGGGTGGAAAGGAGCGTGCGAGAGGGTTCGTTTCAGCTGCACGCCGTTTCCGGAATGCTTCAATGGTAGCTCCAGATTCGATGGATGCTTTCATAAATGAAGCGTACGCATACTACGGTGCTGGAATGGCTCGTGACGCCGCGGATACCTTTGAGGCGGCAATTGCCAATGGGCACACCAATCGTGAGTTGTTCATTCAATTGGCGCGGACCTATGAGTTGATTGCGACTGAGTCGGCGGATCCTCAAGCACAACCTAGGAATTATCGCGAAGCCGTCAGGACACTCAGCGAAGCACACGAACGTTACCCAGACGACGGCGAAATCCGAAAACTCCTGCTGAATGCATATGCTATGGCGGATATGAGTGACGCGGCATTGTCTTTTTTTGAAGAGGTCCATCCATTGGAGAGGGACAACAAAATATTTCTCTACAACTATGGAACACTACTACTGCGCCAGCAGGATTACGAGCGGGCCATAGATATGCTGATGGAGGCGGTTGCACTCGATTCGTCTTATACAAATGCGTTGTTTAACCTTGGAGCAGCCTACGTTAACAGTGGATTCAGTGTGGATGAGCGCTACCAGGCCGTGGAGGACTCGCTGCAGAATGGCGGTAGGATTGCCTCACAGCAAATTGCTGAGATGGAAGCCCGGAAGGATGAACTTGGACAGTTGAAGCAGCAGTTATTCGGACAGGCGATCAAATACTTTGAGGCGGCCAATGACCTAGTCGAGCGTGATCTGGGAGATACAAGTGAGATTTGTGACGCGCTCTACAGAGCGTATATGCAAACTAATCAGCGTTCTCGCGCGGAAGAGGCCCGGATCTGTGCCGAACAACAGGGCGCTCAAGCTTTGCCTGGGCGCTCGGAGGACCGGTTTTAATCAACTCATCCAACCCATGCGTTTTGCAACGCTGGCTGTGCACGCTGGCCAGAGCCCGGATCGTGCAACCGGGGCAGTTATGCCTCCCATATATCAAACGGCAACGTACGTGCAGCCTCCCGAGGGCGAGACAACTGCGTACGAGTATGGGCGGGCTGCCAATCCAACACGGACGGTACTTGAGAACAACCTTGCGGGGTTGGAAGGTGCGTCGCATGGCATAGCATTCGCATCTGGCATGTCTGCGACGGATGCTATTCTGCGAGCATTGCGTCCGGGGGATCATATCATTGCCTCAGAGGACATGTATGGAGGCAACTATCGCTACTTGAAGCTGGTGTTGGCTCCGATGGGCGTACGTGTTACGTTTACTGATCTGACAAGGATAGAAGTGCTTGCGCAGGCAGTTACGTCTCAGACAAAGGTAATCTGGGTTGAATCTCCAACAAATCCATTGATCCAGATTGTTGACCTTAGCGCAGTTTGTGCGTGTGCGCAATTGGCCGGAGCCGCCGTGGTTGTTGATAATACCTTCGCCTCGCCATACCTGCAGCAACCACTTTCTTTTGGAGCAGATATGGTTCTGCATTCAACCACAAAATACTTGGGTGGCCATTCGGATATCGTTGGAGGCTTCGTTTGCACCAATGACGAGAAATGGACGGATCATCTACGATTCCAGGTCAAATGTGTGGGAGCGATTCCTGGGCCGATGGATTGTTTTTTGGCGCTTCGAGGCACAAAAACTCTCCACATAAGGATGGATCGTCATTGTACGAATGCTCGAAAGATTGCCACATATCTGGACGGACATCCCAAGGTAGTGCAGGTTAACTACCCCGGGCTGGAATCGCACCCTGGGCATGCGTTGGCTAAGTCACAAATGAATGATTTTGGTGGCATGCTGTCCATGACGCTCAAGACATCCTCATCAAGTCAGGCGAGGAGGGTACTGCAGTCTCTGCGCGTGTTCGCCTTTGCAGAGAGTCTTGGCGGGGTAGAAAGCCTGGCAGGACATCCGGCGACCATGTCGCACGGTGCACTTAGCTCAGAGGAACGTGCCCGGCTTGGAGTAACGGATAACCTGGTTCGGTTATCGGTCGGGATTGAGGACTCAGAGGATTTGCTGGAGGACCTGGAGCAGGCGCTAAGTCAGATTTAGAGGATCCGTCACGCACTGATTGCATACCAAAACTCACGTTGGGCCTATTGTAGGGGCAGTAGATCCGTTCGTAAATCTTCTATTTTGGCAGATTCGCGCAGCGAAGAGATCCAATCCCTGAGCATAGCGGTCTGCTGCTCACTGGACAGGTCATTCTTCAGGTTGTTCAATTCGTCGTCTGAGATCTCGACTGGCTCAAATACATCCATCACGCGCACCACATACGTACCATTCTCCCCTTCGATCACGCCGGAATCTTCTTCCGCTTCCAGACCCAGCACTATGCCGACAAAATGATAATCTCGTCCTAATCCGCTAATGATGGGACTCTGAAACGATACACCAGATGCAATTTGTGGCGTAATGTCGAGTGCATCAGCAAGGCCATCGTATCCGCCAGACTCATATGCTCCGCGTAGTAGGGTAACCTGATGATCACGCTTCTTCTGAAGGAGGGCCAGCTGTCTAACCTGGGGCTCAACCGTATCAAATGGTTCATATCCGGCTTCTTCAATGTCAACCACCTGAACTACGAGAGCCACATCATCAAGCTCAATAACGGGGCTGATCTCTCCGACATCTGAATCGCGCAGAAAAGCTTCCATCGCGAAACTCTGACCAAATCCGGGGAACGCCGTCTGTCCATCCTGGACCTGCAAGACCTGGAGTTCAATGTTTCTCCGGCTAGCCTCGCCTACGAAGTCTCCCTCCTCATCGGCGTAGTAGGCCAAGTCTTCCAGTGCTTCCTGGATATTGTTCAGCGTCGCGACAGAGACGTCAATGGTGTAGGCCAGTTGTGCCAGTTGCACATCCACGGTTGCGCGGTGGTTCACTTCAATCAGGTGTAAACCAAAGTCAGTTTCGACCGGGCCGACAAGTGTTCCGATACTTGCACCGAAGGCAGCCTCTTCAAAGGGCGCTACCATTCTGCCTGGCCCAAACCAGCCCAGATCTCCGCCATTAGATCCACTGCCAGGATCATCGCTCATTTGTGCGGCAACCGCGGCAAAATCCTCGCCGGCCTGTATTCTTCTCCGAATATCCTGAATTGCGGCCGGGTTTTCTTTATCGTTCAGGAGAATGTGACGGGCCCGGACGTGTGTGTCTTCTGCGGGGCGTGTGTCGGTGACTTTGATGAGTTGTGCCTGACCGTTCACGATAATCGGTCCAATCACGTCCCCGGTCTGTGGCACGTCACCCTGTTCAAACAAGCTTCTCGCTATTTCGGGTGCTAAGGTGGAAGCGCTATGGAAATTGTCCGACCAGCTAATTTCACTCCCCGACTGCGCAAGGAATAACGAATCGTTTTGGGCTTCTTCAAGCCCCTGCTGCAGACGTTCAAGCTCTCGCATGATCGCAAGGGTATCCTCGCTTGCAGGCAGCCGTGACAGCGATGCAATCTGAATCGTGTACAGGCGTTCACGCGCATAGTCTTCTTGATTATCTGAATAATATCGCCGCACATCGCGGTCGGTCACGGAAACCAGAGAATCAGGAACATCCGCATACTGCAGGAGGAAAAATTCAGCGTTCGCACTTTTTTGCTGCAGCACCCAAGCGTGCTTTGCATCAGCATCCGAGGCACGCGCTGTGGCTCCCAGAAGCTGATTAAACCGCTGTTCGCGGCGGGAAAGCCGAATAAACTGTTCGATCTGAATCACTGTCTGCCGCTGTGCGGGATCGTCAATAACATTCTGTAGAAGTGCACGGTTAATGCCACCGGCGCCGTCGGAGAAATTCTGGCGTATGAGCCAGTGGGGGTTTTCGCCAAGGATCAACTCTCTAACCTCGGCGTCACTGACCGTGACACCGATATCATCCATCACACGTTCGCGCAGACTGTTTTCCACCAAAGCATTATAGGCCCGTTCACGTTCAAGCTCTAATTGCTGTGGTGTTACGTTGCCGTTGTTGGTCCGCCTGATCTGCTCAAGTTGCGCCTCCAGTTGCCGGCTGTAAACATCGCGGGTGATGGGATCGCCATTGACGATGATGACTTTGCCCAAAGGATCCGTGCCGATAGTATCGAAAACGCCAGAGTCCTGGAGCACCCACAGGCCACCGAAGGAGATCACGAGAACCCACAGGACCACGCCCGTGTTTTCCCGCATGCGATTCATTGTACCCATTGGGCGACTTTGCTTTTTGCTTGCTTATACCCTGGTGATAACTCAGACCTAAGCAACAAGAGGATCCACGTGTACGATCTTGCGGTCCTTACGGCCGCTCGCAAAACGAACGACTCCTGTCGTGCGAGCAAAGAGTGTATCATCACCTCCGCGGCCGACATTATCGCCTGGATGGACGCGGGTGCCTCGTTGCCGCACAATGATACCACCGGCCAGAATCTGTTGTCCGGCATAAACCTTGACGCCAAGCATCTTGGGCTTGGAGTCACGGCCATTCTTGGTGGAGCCTACGCCTTTCTTGTGTGCCATATTTATCTGGTCAGTCTGTTTCGCCAGCAGAAAGTGACGAAATCCGAATTTGTGTATACCGCTGGCGGTGGCCACGCTTGACCTTGTACCGCTTGCGGCGCTTTTTCTTAAAGACGATAATCTTATCCCCCCTCACGTGTTGAATTACCTCACCAGACACATGTGCGCCATCTACATGAGGGCGCCCCACCTTAACCTTATCGCCATCGGCGAGTAAGAGGACCTCCGAGAATCGGAGTGTATCTCCTTCGTTGGACCCAGAGGTGTACGGGATAAAAAGCGTATCCTTTTCGGCGACGCGATACTGCTTTCCGCCGATGCTGACTACTGCGAACATTTATTACCTACTTTGCTTGTGGAGCGCTTTTATTGGCGCGAAAGTTTTCCGGCAGCCCAGTGGAATACCTAAACCCAAATTTGGTTCCCCTCTAATTTGATGACGCTGACTGATCCATCCACAAAGGAACGCCTGCATGTGGGCAAGGTGTTGTGCATCGGCCGCAATTATGCTCGACATGCAGCGGAGATGGGAGCCGCTGTTCCCAAGAGTCCTGTAGTATTCCTTAAACCATCGACTGCGATCGTGCGCACACAGGGTTCTGTGGTGCTGCCTGCAATGACCTCGGATGTACATCACGAAGTGGAGTTGGTGGTTCTAATCGGACCCGGAGGTATCAATATTCGGGAATCCGAAGCTCTTGATCATGTGATGGCATATGCTGTGGGGTTGGACATGACCGCGCGGGATCTTCAGTCCGAGGCAAAGAAGAAAGGGAGGCCATGGAGCATCGCTAAGGGATTTGATACGTTTGCACCGCTTGGACCGCTGGTTCCGGCGGACGAGGTTACCGATCCTCAGGCGCTGACGTTATCGCTCAAAGTAAATGGTATGGTTAGGCAGCATGGGCATACGGGAGATATGATTTTCACAGTTGCCCAACTCATATCCTTCTGCTCCAGGGTTTTCACACTTGAGCCTGGAGATCTGCTGTATACTGGCACGCCGGAAGGTGTGGGTCCGGTGATATCAGGAGATCAACTGGAAGCAGGCTGTACGGGGTTGCCGTCACTCACAGTTACAGTAGTCTGAGCGCGCGTGCAATAGACTCCACGGCAGTATCAATATCCTTTGAGGACACATCTCTGTGGACGGTAGCCCGCATCGTGGTCGGCCCGACGGGCACCATAGCGACGCCTTCGGAATGGATGTGTTTTAGCAGAGGACCAACCGGTTGCCCTCCCAGATTGATGAGTACGATGTTTGTTTCAGGAGGGCGCACATCAATGCCATCCATCGTGGCCAGCCCCTCTGCCAGATGTCGGGCATTGGCATGATCCTGCTCCAGATCCCCCAAATGGTGTTCCAGGGCATACAGGCCGGCTGCTGCCAGGACCCCCAGTTGGCGCATTCCGGCTCCCAGTTCTTTTCGACGCCGATGCGCACGCTCAATGGTCTCTCTTGTACCGGCAAAGACTGATCCGACTGGCGCGCCCAGTCCCTTCGATAGACATACAGTGACCGTGTCAAAGGGAGCCGCATAGTCCTTTACTGGAATGCCTGTTGCGACGGAGGCATTCCACAGTCTAGCACCATCAAGATGGCAAGACAGTCCGCGGTTGTGTGCATAGTCCGCCAGATCTGTCAGTTGTGGGAGCGGAAAAAGCAGTCCACCGGCGATATTAAGTGTATTCTCAAGGCACAAAAGAGCGGAACGGGACTCCCAGTAATGTCCGTGTCTTAACGCACCGTGCAACTGTTCCGTTGTGAACCTGCCTTCTTGACCATTGATGGGATGTAGTGTAACCCCACACAAGCTACTGGATGAACCAGATTCATAGTTGAAAATGTGACTCTGCCGCTCAAGAATTACTTCGTCCCCGGGGCGGGTGTGAACGTAAATACCCAGTTGATTCCCCATCATGCCCGAGGGGACAAAGAGGGCAGCCTCTTTGCCGAGCATAGTGGCAACAGTGTTTTGCAACGCGATGGCAGTTGGGTCTTCCCCAAACACATCGTCTCCTACTTCCGCTGCTGCCATGGCACGACGCATACCCGGAGAGGGGCGTGTAACCGTGTCACTGCGCAGGTCAACCATTAGCCATCACGCGTGATTTCCAGGATTTTCAAACGCAGCTCTCCTGCGGGCACCTGAACTACGGCCTCGTCTCCTGTGCTTTTGCCAAGTAGGCCCTTGCCAATCGGACTGGTAATGGAGATCAGCCCCCTGGATACATCTGCTTCCGGTGCAGAAACAAGTTTTACGGCTTTCTCCCTTTCTGTACGCAAGTTTATGTAGCGCACGGTTGACAGTATGCGGGCTGTTGAAGTGTCGACCCGTTCCTCGTCAATCAGACGCGCGTTAGCCAAGGTTTCCTG
Organism: Rhodothermales bacterium; assembly: GCA_965219915.1. Lineage (GTDB taxonomy): Bacteria > Bacteroidota > Rhodothermia > Rhodothermales > Bin80 > Bin80. The sequence goes on from OZ244794.1 coordinate 860,233, forward strand.
CATTTGGGCAATGCGAGCCTCGAGCTTTCCTTGCGCCTCCTTGGCGGCATCGTACTCAGCGTTTTCCGATAGATCGCCATGTGCACGCGCATCTGCTATCTCGTTCGAGATGCGTTTGCGGTCTACTGTGCGAGCGTGATGGAGATCTTTCTTGAGTTTTTTGAGGGCTTCTTCAGTTAGGTAAACAACGGCCATTCAATGGATTCAATTTAGATGCTACCATCCCACGCGTCGTCTGGTGGGGCGGGATGGTCGTTCCTCTGGTGTGGCAGGAGTGGATACCAATGGTTCGCCTGAAACCCGTCGGGCAGCCCAGTAGGCTCCATTCCAGTAGGGGTCGTCCAGTCTTGCGATGGATACTCCATCATCTGGCCAGGAATGCACAAACTCCCGAGAACCAAGATAAACCCCAACATGCCGCGGCATACTTGTGGGTCGGAAGAATACAATATCCCCAGGGATGAGGGATGAGCGCGGGATCTCTTCTCCAAATCCCAGTTGTCGTGCAGTAGAATGCGGGAGGGATATTCCCAATACCTGGTCAGCAATTACCAATACGAGTCCTGGAGCATCTATCCCAGATCGGGAACTGCCACCTTCGAGGTGAGGAGTACCTTGCCAAGAAGTTGCCAGTGTGCGCAATTCGGACTCAATAGCTGCCGAGGGTACGGCACCGGTTGTCGAAACCGTTTCCGTTGGTGTGACGAGGGCCTGCGGAGAATAACAGCCCGCAAGACAAACCACACTGATCAGGACGATAGGTACATACGTAGAACGATACATTTAACCCGCCGGCAGTATAACGGTCGCATAGAGCGTGCTGACTTTTCAGGATCAAGCGCGACTATTGAGTAGTACACTCAGACAGTAAATTCGGTTCACAACGTTACACAAGCTTGCCATGCCATACCCGGAGCACTTTGTATCCCCAATGCGTCAGGAGCTTACTCGACTGGGTGTTGAGGAGTTGAAAACTGCCGCGGATGTTGACACTGCGTTTGATATGGATTCAGATCAAACCCAGCTTCTCGTAATCAATTCTGTATGCGGGTGTGCAGCAGCTATGGCGCGCCCAGCTGTTGCCTTGGCAATGCAGCACCCAACAAAACCGGATCGGGTAACGACTGTATTTGCCGGGCAGGATCTTGAGGCAACCGTACGTGCACGTGATCACCTGGTGGGTATTCCCCCTTCCTCCCCCTTCATGGCTCTCATCAAAGGCGGAGATGTAGCGTACGTAATCGAACGGCGGCACATTGAGGGGCGTAGTGCCCAGGCGATCGCACTGGACCTGGTTGGTGCATTTGACCGATTTTGTGGAACGGATGCCACGGCCGAGGATGGCCCGGAAAGCCCTGAAACTGTGGGGAGCCATGCTGAGAGCCCGATGTCCTCGTCATTTCGTTCGATAATTCGCTAAGCACCGCAAGGCTTCGCAGTTACTGGTGTGGTTGAACTGATGTGGACAGGTCGCCCCTATTCGTGAGGCGAGCATCAACCAAAACGGGCCAGGGCGCCTATGTGCGCACTGACCCGTTTCGAGGGATCTGATCCTGTAATCTTAACAGGGTTCCCGTCTGTAAGTTGAGTGTGACTTCGGACTACAGCCCCAAGTCACGTTTTTTGACTAGGAAGAGTCCTTCGCCAATACCGGTTACGGCAATTGTGCCGCTTTCGAAGTAAGGATAATTGCTCCATGAACCGATGAAGCCAGGGGCATCCGGGATCAGTGTGACCATATCAAAGTGGCCAACCTCAACCGGATTACTCCGATCACTTATATCAAATATACGCAGGCCGCTGGCGTAATTGGACTGGTACATGAAGTCGCCCTGGATATACAGGTTATGGTCGCTGGAGGCGTTTCCGGAATAGTATTCGCCGACTAGCTGCGGATCCTCCAAGTCTATGACATCCCACATGAGGGTACGGGTTCCTTCTATGTTACCGCTCATTTCATCAAGCTCGTCATTCATATAATAGAAGGCATGATCATCTGTAAGCCAACCCTGGTGTGCGTAGGCTACATTGGGATAGCTGGCATTGGAGAGCGCAATCGGATTCTCCTTGTCCGTGACGTCAGCAATACTGAGTGCGGTCTCGTTCGAATTAAAGCAGACCTCTCGATTTTGATATCTGGTATCCGGGCCTTCATAAATCACACATTGTGCATCGTGGCTATATCCGGTACCGCTTCGGCCCGTTTCGGTATCAGAAAAACAACCGGCAAACTCTGGGTTTAACGGATCCGAGATATTCACCATGTGCAATCCCCCTCCACACGTTTCTCCGCTACCGCGGGCGCCCACGATATAAGCGAACCCCGTGGCTTCATTGATAACGATATTATGTGAACTGCCAACGCCGTTATAAACCGTGAGTGGAGAAAAATCCGCTGGCATTTCCTGTACATCTCGCAATGAACGCAAATCGAACACCTGCATACCGTGAGGACCGGCGCCATCCGCGACGATGAAGGCGTGATCGTTGTACACTTTAATATCGCGCCAACTGCTCGGGCGTGCTCCTTCAGTCAGAGGCAGATCGCCGACGAAGACGGGCATTGCGGGATCGGTTATGTCAACGAACGCAGTGCCGTCAGTGCGGCCGACGAGCGCGTATTCCTTGCCGGTTTCGGGGTCAGTCCAGCCCCAAATGTCATTCAGGTTCGTACTTGCTCCGCCCCCAAGATCCTCTATGGACACAAAGGAGAGCATGTCGACATTGCTGCAGCCGAATTGGGCTGCCTGCCCATCGTTGCAGTCAGCAGGGCCTGAACTGGCCAATGCGACTTCCTCAACCATCGCCAGCCGCCCCGTACGATTCAGGTTCGCATCTGTAAAGACTACGGCCCCTAGTCCGTAGTTTGGTCCAGAGGCCAGCAGTGCGACCTGGTCTCCGTGAACAGCGATGGCGCGCCCAAGTCCGCCCTCTGTATCCGCAGGCTCAAGACTGGCACTAAGCGTCCAAGTACCACCATCCTTGGTGTACTTATTGAAGCCGGTGTCTTCATCGACCAGTAGATACATTTCGCCTGCATACATGGTGATACGGCCGAACGCTGCACCTTGCATAGTCATGAGGCTGTCTAATGCTATACTGGTCGACCACTCTCCCGTATCCCCTTTCGTCAATTCAAGGACCGGTCCAGTCACGGGAGTAAATCTGACTGGACCTTCTTCAAGCTGCCTCCGATCTGTGAAGGTCAACCCAGGGGCGGGTGCTATAACATTTCCTGAACCCAGTACGAAAAGGGATCCCCCAAATCTGTAATTCCCGGTAGACGTGAGCTCCACTTCTTGCGTGTATCCATCCTCGGAGTGTGAGAAAACGTACACCGCACCCGCCAGAGAATCACGATCGGGGGCTCCCACATAAACACGTTCGCCGTCGGTAGCTACGCTGCTGCCGAAACCGTCATCTTCACCAGGCATGTCTGCCATGACCGTATATGTGGATTGGGAGTCCGAACCGGGACCATGAATGACATGTGCCGAATTGTTGCCTGGCGCCCCGACCACTAGCAAATCACCGTGCAAATCCAGAGCAGCCCCAAATCCAGACGTAGTATCGGGGCCGACTTCAATGGCAGCCATTGCCCAGCCATCCTCACCACGCCTGTACAGAAACACCTGTCCGGTGCCATTCTCGTAACCCGGAGCCCCGATCGCCAACAGATCACCGTCAAGAACTGTGCTTTGTCCAAATCCTGTGCCTGGAGCCGCGTCCGGTATTAGGACTGTGGTTGAATGGCTCCACTCACCGTCGGAGTGATGAAAAATCTGGAGGGCTGCGGAGTACTCATCGGTGGCGGGTTGCACAGAAATGAGCTCTCCATCTCCCAATACCATACCTGGATAGAAACGCTGGCTGGTTTCCTGGGCAAAGGTTTCTGTTACAATCAGACAGAGAAGGAGCGTAAATAGGAGTCGCATGATATTCCGGGGTAGTTTTCGTGAAAATTCATCTAACCAGCATAAATGTACTTAAAAACCCTCATAAAGGTTGCTGATCTTCTTGTGACTTTATTTTGCAGCAGCGCTTTTGAGCTCAGCGCAGTTTTTGGTGCAGCTGCCAATCCAGGCCACTTCTCCGCTTCACCTTGGCTTCCAGGTAACGATCAATGGTAATACTGCGGTGTGTGTCCGCGAATTCGTTCATAAACGAACACTCTAAACTGGGTTAGGCTTCGTTGCCCGGAGCTTGGTTGGACAAGAATGTTTTGAAAAGTTGTTCTTTCCATGCCGCAAGACCGAAATAACAGATGGCACCCAGAATTAGAGCCCCGGTGGTGATCCATTTGTTTTCGAATAGCAGGGCAGCACCAATCAGGGCCAGGCCCGGGAGTGCGAGCACGAAAAAGTCACGATAGGGTGCAATCCCTTCACGCCATGGAACCCGAGCCAGTCGGAGAATCACAACTAATTGCAGGCCCCGCACAACGGCCCCGGTAATGCCGCCCGCAATCAGCATTACATCAATACTTCCTGATAGACCACCCAGGATCCAGGCGGCGGACAGGGATGTAAGGAGCAGCAGGGCCATCATAAAGTCAAGGCGTTGTTGTTCGGTAACATCATAGACGCGTGTAAGCGGGGATACAGTTGAGCTAAGGACCAGCCAGGCAGCGATATACACGGCATAGATCCCCGCCTGTCGAAAGGAAGTGCCAAGCCATAATTCGAAGAAATCAGGCCCGGCAACCATAACGGCGAGGACGGGAAAGAGCCCGATCATAATTAGCCGGCGGTGTACCACGCTGGTGATACGGGAGAGGTTACCGGCTAACTGTGCTTCTGCTGCACTAATAAAAAAAGGATGGGCTACAGACCGTGCTACATAGGAGATTGGAATCCCGATGGCAGCGAGCGCCATGCCGTAGAACCCGAGCGCATTCTCGGCAACATCAGTCGCGAAAAAGAATGGTATCAGCAGAATTGTCAACTGTCCTGTGATAGCTCCGATGGCAGCGGACGGCGTTGAAAAGAGTGCAAAGCGCCGGTAGCGTACCGCGGCCTGCCTCATCTTTCGCCACCCAAAAGCTGCACGGATCGCGGCGGCACTCCTACGGAAGGCAAGCCAGATAAAAAAGCTGCTGGCAATTACATGTCCAAAAATGAATCCCCCAATATGCCCCGCCTCGTTTGCGTTTATCGGTGGAGCGCCGGCACCGATACGGCCAACTACCATGGAAGCAGTCAGGTTTACATGACCTGCACTGATGTGTCTGAATGCCCGTTTGCGTACCAGCCAGAACTCGGCGATCTTGCCCGACCGCATGCATATTAGTGTCAGGGGAACCAGCGGTAAATAGGGAGCGATTGCCGGAAAATCCAGGAACCGGGCAATCTCCGTGCTCCATATCGCAAGAACGGTCAAGAGGATTGCAGTGAGGAGCATCACCGTAGCAGATAACCAGATCAGTACGGCCGCATCCTCGTCTTTTCTGGGGAGCATGAGAGCATCCTCGTATCGCAATGAGGCTACCGCACCCACCAATGTTAGCATGGTTACGAAGTACTTGCCTATTCCTATTTCAGCGGGCAGATACAGGCGAGAAATGACTCCGAGCGCCAGGTAGCCGATCACCATTACAATACCGGCACCGGAAAGCAATGTCAGGACAGGCCCTCGGAGTCCCTGTGTTGAAAACAGATGGTCAAGCCACTTCAGGGTTGAGAATTTACGCGCCATGTGGTCCAGGTGCTTGCCTGATAGACAGTCTGTAAGTTTTCAGGGGCATCAGCTTCGTATCGCAAGATGTACTGAAACCCGTAAGTGGTTGATAAGAGATGTACCTCTTCGCTTCGTCTTGGCTTCCAGATAACAACCGATGGCAGTATTGCGATCTGCGTGCGCCAATTCGTTCATAAACAAACACATTAAACTGGGTCAGGCTTCGTCGCCAAGGGCTTTGTTGGAAAAGAATGTTCCAAATAATTTTTCATTCCTTGCCGCAAGGCCAAAATAACAGGCAGCGCCCACAATGAGAGCTCCGGTGGTGATCCATTTGTTACCAAAAGGCAGGACAACACCAATCAGGGCCAGGCCAGGGAGTGCGAGGAGGAAAAAGTCACGATAGGGTGCGATCCCTTCACGCCACGGAACACCGGCCAGTCGGAGAATCACAATTAACTGCAGACCGCGCACAACTGCTCCCGTAATGCCAACTGCAATCAGCATTGCATCAATACTTCCCGAAAGGCCTCCCAGGATAAAGGCGGAGGACAGGCATATAAGGAGCAGCAGGGCCATCAAAAAGTCCAAGCGTTGATGTTCGGTGACATCATAGACGCGCGTCAGTGGAGATACGGCCGAGCTAAGGACCAACCATGCAGAGAGATATATGGCATAGATCCCTGACTGTCGCCAGGGAGCACCAAGCCATAATTCAAAAAAATCAGGCCCGGCCAGCATAACGGCGAGAACGGGAAAGAGCCCGATCATGATAAGACGGCGGTGTACCAGGCTTGTGATACGGGAAAGGTTGCCTGCAAACTGTTCTTCTGCTGCAATTACGAAGAAAGGATGGGCTACAGACCGTCCCACATAGGACATTGGATTCCCGATAGCAGCTAGTACCATGGCATAGAATCCGATGATTATCTCAGCATTATTGGCGGCAAAAAAGTAGGGGATGAGCAGTACGACCAGGTGTCCCATGAGTGTTCCGATGGCAGCGGCAGGCGTTGAAAAGAGTGCAAAACGCCGATAGCGTACCGCGGCCTGCTGCATACTGCGCCATCCAAAAGCTGCACGGATCGCGGCAGCGCTGCGACGGAAGGTGAGCCAGACGAAATAGCCGCTGGCAATAACATGCCCAAAAATGAACCCGCCAATATGTCCCGCCTCGTTGGCGTTTATCGGGGGTGCACCGGCACCTAGACGCCCAACTACCATGGAAGCAGTTAGGCTTACATGGCCTGCACTGATGTGTCTGAATGCTCGTTTGCGTACCAGCCAGAACTCCGCGATCTTGCCCGACCGCATGCAAACAAGTGTCAGGGGTACCAGCGGCAAATAAGGACCAACTCCGGGGAAATTAAAGAAGGTGGCGATCTCAATGCTCCATATCGTAAGAACGGTCAAGAGGGTTGTAGAGAGGAGCATCACCGCAGCAGATAGCCAGATCAGTACGGCCGCATCTTCGTCTTTTCTGGGTAGCATGAGAGCATCCTCGTATCGCAATGAGATGACTGCCCCCAACACAACCACTACGCTTACGAAGTGCCTCCCTATTCCTATTTCTTCAGGCTCATACACTCGGGAAATGGCTCCGAGCGCTAGTAAACCGATCACCATCACAATACCGGAACCGGAAAGCAACGTCAGGGCAGGCCCTCGGAGTCCCTGCGTTGAAAACAGATGATCCAACCACTTCAGGGTTGGGGATTTACGCGCCATACGGTCCAGGGGCCTGCCTGATAGACAGTCTGAAAGTTGTCAGGGGCATCAGCTTCCTGTCGCACGATGTACTGAAACCCGTAAGTGGTCGACAAACGATGTATCTTTTCGCTCGGCAGCGCAAGGTAGGCACTGTCGAGTGCGGATATGAGATTTAGTCCTCCACGCCGCGGCGGCGTTACGGGAGCCATGTCCAAAAGCCGTGTAAACCATTGTGTCATATAGGGCTGATGGAAGGGGATGGCTTTGAAGTTCACGACGATAGCACGCTGTGCCTGTGATCTGAAGTGTGCCCAGTGCGGAGGTACAGCAAAAACTGCATCCTTGTCGGTCGACTCGCGTGCCCACGCCGCAACCTGCTCGGCAGGATTGGTGGTCGGTGCCTGTCTAATACCAAGCGCGTCAGGAGAAACGATAAGAAGTGTGGCTGCGATGAGTATCGTAGCGCCAAGCGCAAAATGTCCGTGGTCAAAGAAGAAGGTTACTGTGCGCCGGCTGAAACGCTGGATCAGTTGTGCAACTACATTAGACACCATAATGACACAGAACACCTTGACCAGGACAGTGAGTTTGAAGAGCTGTAGTTTGGTGATCGTATCTACACGCAGTAACTCGCTGCACAATAAGGACAGAGCACAAAGTCCCGCAATAACGATCAATGATCGGCGAATGAGCGTGCTGTAGACATGGGGCATCCGTCCGAAACAAGCGAGCCCCAGCACGAGAAGTACTGCGAAGCCGAATGCTGATTCGGGGGTGAATGAGGTTGGCATGTAGTGGTGCGGAGCCCGAAATTCAAAAAGCATATAGAAGTACGACCAGGGCCCGTCCGGATGCGGCCGCGTAAGCTGGAACCAGATCAATGGCCCCAGGGCAGGCAACGCAGCCAATGTGAAAGTTCCGGTGAACAGGTATGGACGCGCCGCAGTCCATCCATGCCTCCACAGCAGCAGCAGCGCACAAACCATGGCTATTTGCAGTCCAACCAATGCCTGCATCCAGCAAGCAAGCCCCATAAGGATCGCGGCATGCATTGGTCGTCCACGCACGAAAAATACCAGGCCCCACAAGCCGAGTGTCCAGGCCGGTATGCTTGGAGTAAGTATCCATGTCACGAGATCATTCCCCCCTAGCGTGAATTTGGGGGTTAGCAGCAGAATCGTGACGACACAGATAGTGGCGGCCAGACGTTCGCGTGTAAGCTGCAGTCCAAGCGTATACAGCGCCATGCTTGTGCCGAACCAACTTGCCACGTAGAAGATGAGTATGGTTGCATACGGTCCAAACAGCTTTGCCGGCAGCCAAGCCACAAAAACAAATAACGTTCGTGGGCCGAATGATTCCAGTTGGACGTTTACGAACCAGTCCAGCTGGTAAAGGCTTGCATCCATCAGGCGCATGAGGTAGGGCAGTACTTCATCCTGATCGCTGATGCCGTAGTCATAACCGCGCCAAAAAAGGTAGACCGTCAGAGTAAGGAGGGGGAGGTACAGTGGTGGGCGCATGCCCATTCCTGTAAGCAGCCGGGGCCATTGGCCAGTGCGGAGACGCATGATTCAACGAATGAAGTGAATCTGTGGGCGCCGCCGCAAGTGGTAGTACTGTGTCAGCACAGGGCCGAAGGTGCGCTTGAATTCTGCTATAGAGGGAGTATTTGCACCTACAAAATCGAACTTAGCTATGCCTGACGCATGCAGAATTGTGAGCACCTCGCCAATCAGTACCGTCATTGCCGGTCCCGGAATGCTGCCCGCAATCCAGTAATGTGCTGTGCGACCATCATGAAGGATTACTACCCCGCCCTCAACGGTATCATTGCGTATGGCTGCAAACGCGCGCGCACGTGGCCCCATGGCCGTCGCCACGGCTTCTAGTGCTTCCGGTTTGCCGGGCATGCGGCGTTCGTGTCTCCCGTAGCTCTTTACACATAGGTCAATGATCGTGCGTAAGTGACACGGGCCTTCCTCAATTCTGTAGCTGGACGTTTTTGATCGCCAGGTCCGGCGTGCACCTTCTGACCAGTCTTCAATGTTACTCGGGAGGTCAATCATGTACGTGAAGAGTGGTCGAACATCCCAGCCGCGCCATTGTGCGGTACGCGGATCTTTCAACTTAACCAGAAGGTCGGCGCTTTGGGCATGCTGCTCGGTATGCTCTAGTAGGTGATCCAGGGAGGTAGCCTGCCTGTGCACTTGGTGCGCAAGTGCGGGTTTGCCCAGAAGTAGCGCAGAATATTGTGTAGAAGGGGGTACGATCACACGCCGAAGAGGACCACGCCCTTTTGTGTGCAGCAGCAGCGCGGCATCATCGCCGCTAAAATGCATGGAAGAACGCAGGCCGTATGCTTCATTAACGGCTTTTGCGTACTGCAAAGACGCGAACACCGTACGCTCGGGAGCCTCCTCCCAGAGTGCATGGTAACGCGCGCACGCATCAGCGTTGTCCAGATTGTATGGCGGGGAAATCACCGGCCAGCCAGGCTACAAGATATACTGGCTCAGATCGCGATTGCGCGCGATGGAACCAAGGTAAAGTTCAACGTCACTGGCGTCCATATTGACCGTCTTCGGACAAGAGCCATCAGACTCGAAGAGTAATTCTTCAAGCAGCGTGGTCATAATTGTATGGAGTCTTCGGGCTCCGATATTTTCCACATCGGCATTGACCATGGCTGCTGTTTTGGCGATCATTTTGACCGCATCATCCGTGAAATTGAGGGTCACATTTTCGGCTTCCAGAAGGGCCCGGTATTGTTTGAGCAAAGCATTGCGTGGCTGCGTGAGAATACGGTAGAAGTCCTCCTCAGTGAGACTGTGCATCTCTACTCGAATGGGGAAGCGTCCCTGCATTTCGGGAATCAGGTCACTCGGTTTGGCTACATGGAATGCTCCACTGGCGATGAACAGGATATGATCTGTTTTAATCATACCGTGTTTGGTGGTGACTGTGGCTCCTTCAACCAGGGGAAGCAAGTCTCTCTGAACCCCTTCACGGGAGACATCCGGCCCTCCGGTGCCCTTGCTTGAGCGACTGGCCACCTTGTCAATTTCGTCGATGAATACGATACCGGAATCTTCGACACGTTTGATGGCTTCTTGCGTCACGTGGTCCAGGTCAATAAGTTTGAGGGCCTCTTCCTTGGTCAGTAGTTCTTCGGCTTCCGAAATTTTCAGGCGGCGTTTTTTGCGTTGTTTGCCCCCAAAATTGCCAAGCATATCTTGAATGTTCACCCCCATTTCCTCCATACCCATAGGTCCAAACACCTGCAGCATAGGCGAGGAATGATCACTTTGGACCTCGATCTCGATCTCGCGGTTGGCGAGACGCCCATCTTTCAGGCGTTCACGAAATCTAGTTCGCGTTGTGGATTCTGCCGGTTCGGGGGTTTCTGTATGCCCGTTGTCTGCATCCAAAGCGTTAACGGGTGGAGGAGGCATAATTACATTGAGAACACGCTCGCGTGCAAGTTCACGTGCCCGGTCCTGAACTCGTTCTTCGTGCTCCTGGCGCACGAGCCGGATGGCACGGTCTGCCAGGTCACGGATCATGCTTTCCACGTCGCGTCCCACATACCCCACCTCGGTGAATTTTGTAGCTTCAACCTTGACAAAGGGGGCATCAACCAGCCGTGCAAGTCTACGGGCGATTTCCGTTTTGCCTACCCCGGTAGGCCCCATGAGGATAATGTTACTGGGCAAAATCTCGTCTTGCAAATCATCAGGCACCTGTTGCCGGCGCCAGCGATTACGCAGTGCAATTGCCACGGTACGTTTGGCTTCTGACTGGCCGATGATGTAGTTGTCCAACTCAGCCACTATTTCCCGCGGCGTAAGTTCTGAGTGCGTCATCATCGAACTATCGGTGAGTTGCTGCTGTTTTCTCTGCTATTACCAAGATCCTGATTGTAATAGAGACTGTCCTGTTCCTCGTCGAAGTCGGTGTACTCACCATCGTCGTAGCCCTGTTCGCCCGCGTGAAGCGCGAGAACATTGGGATGATCGTGGTTGATAAGCAGCACGGTGTAGTCATAGGGATATCCCCGACGCTTTTCTAGCCATACTGCACCCGCCTCGTTAAGGTCACCAACCAGTGCCTTGGGGTCATCATCACCGCCGAGTGCTTCTGAAAGTTTGCGCAGAAGTGGCGTGAGATAGACCTCTTCATACTGGCCGAAAAAGCGATCAATAACTTCAAGCGCCAGCAGCGAAGTTTCGTTTGTAACCGCAGCCATTTTTTCGGGGGGCGGACCGGCTTCGGCCGTTCGATGAGGCTGGTCAGATGCGGGGCGAACGGGTTCACCAGCGTGTAGGTGAGCGGGTTGTGACGTCTGTTCAAGGAGCGTATTGGCGTCAATGAAAAGGTCTGAGTGCTCCACCGATCTTGTAGGATCAGGGGATTGGAACGTGATCACTACTCCTCGAAAACCACTTTGCTGACAAAACTTCATCAGAGGGAGGTAGAGTCGATCCCCGGTAACCAGGATAATGACTGTTATATCCCTCTGGGACTGGAGCGTGTTCATGATGTCAACGCAAATCTGGATTTCTGATGCGTTCGCCTGCAAAGAGGCCGGTACGAACCTCGGCTCTACTCCAGCCAAGTAAAGGCTTTGCTGAATCTGCTGCCCAACTGCTCCAATGGTGGCAAAGTCTGCGTAGGCAACGGATGAGACCAAACTGACACGCATACCTTCCATGTATTGCGAGACTGCGGTCAGTAGTTCGCTGGCCTTGGTTTCGGGGTTGGATTGCTGGGCATCGTGATGCTTTATGTAGTCAAAAAGATTTTCGTAGTCTACAAACATAAAAGCACGTTGCACAGTACGGGTTGGGTGTTGATTTCCTATAGTTCTCATTATTCTGAATTATCTATTTATTGTGCGTAGTTGACTGGTTATCAATCTCAACTACAGTCAGAAAGCTATTTGTGTAGACGCAAATATCCGCTGCTACACCAAGTGCGTCTGTTACAACCTCCTTGGCAGTCAATTGGGGGGCGTGTTTGATCATGGCACGGGCGGCGGCCAGCGCATACGGCCCCCCGCTGCCAATTGCAACGATATCATCATCCGGTTCTATGATGTCACCGCTGCCGCTAATGAGTAGGAGGCGTTCGTTCGACCCGACGGCCAATAATGCCTCCAAGCGGCGCAAATACCGATCCGTGCGCCAGTCCTTGGCAAGCTCCACGGCGGCGCGTACAAGATTTCCTCCATACTGCTGGAGCTTTTCTTCGAATCGCTCAAACAGCGTGAAAGCATCTGCAGTCGAGCCGGCAAATCCAGCGAGCACTTTGCCCTCAAACAGTCGTCGCACTTTCTGGGCTTTGTGTTTCATTACGATATCGCCCAAGGTTGCTTGCCCGTCGGATCCCAATGCCACCTTACCACCGCGGCGTACACCTATTACTGTAGTACCGTGTAGGATTGCCTCGCTCATAAAAAATTCTATATATGTGAGGCCCCCAAACGCGAATCTCGAACTCTAGTAAAATATTTCGCTGGGGGAAATGTACCCTGTTCTAGAGCGAAGTATACACGGGATGATCTCCTGCTGTTCCCAACAGATTGGACCATTGGAAACCTCCTCTTTCACAAGCCTCACGGTACTGACTCAGTTGTAGCGCTGGACCAGTGAGTTCACAAATGATTCCTGGATCGAGTGAATGGGGCTGTGACGGCCGTGGAAATGATTCGCAAAAATCACGAAAGCCAACATAGTCCCATCTTCCCGCATTACGTACCCCGCTAGAGCGCTCACATTTCCAAGGGATCCCGTCTTGGCGCGGACGCGCCCGAATCCAGCCGCATTCCCTGTGAATCGATACTCAAGGGTTCCGTCCTTCCCGCCGACAGCCAATGAAGTCAAAAAGGATTCTCTGATGCTAGTGTCGGGATGCAGTGCCATATATCGGAGCAGTTTCATGGTCATTGCAGGCGTTACCAGGTTTTTCCGGGAAAGACCAGAGCCATCCACCAGTTGGAGTCTGGAAGTGTCAATTCTAGCTGCGTCATACGTTCGCATGGCAGCAGCTACTCCCATAGCGGCTGAACCGGGCTCAGAATCTTCTTCCGGATCCGGGTACTCAACCCCCAGCGTTTTCAGCAAGTGCTCGGCATAAAGATTGTGGCTCTCCTTGTTTATGGTGGCAACCAACTCGGACAGCGGAGCGGAAGTATGTCGTGCGACTACGCGGGCATTCTGATAATCAAGTGCAGTCGACAGACTATCTACATCAACGGATTTTCCCCCGACAAGAATACCCCGGGAATCCAGTAAAGTCCGCAGCCCGTGAACGAAATAGAGCGTTGGATTGTGAACGGACAGCTCTTCGGGGTCAGAATATCCAAGCGGAACCGCACTCGAAATTGTGATATGATTTGAATTAGGCTCACGCGCATGTCCTTCTTCAAGTTCTTGTCCGCGGGGAAGGGTCACCGACCGGTTGTGGAAAATGAAATAATCCATCAGTTCAGGCGTGACAGATAACTGGCCTGGTGTGCCGGGCTGGGTTGGATGCACCTCCACCTCCACAATGGCGTCGTAGAAAGTCAGTCCGCTGACCTGTGGGGCGTAACCGTATACAAGGTCGTCCCAGCTCCAGTCCGCGCCAAGCGGAATGTCATCAAACACGTTATCATCCCCAATCACATGGCCGTTTATTTCGCGTATTCCAAGAGCGTGTAAAGAATCTGCAAAGGCATTGAACAGGTCCATGTGATCCGGGCCTGGGGCGCCGGTGGAGGGATCGCCCGCCCCACGTATGACCAAGTTTCCTTGCAATGCATGGGAAATCTGAGGACCGTCCGCATACAGCTGAGTAACATAGCGGTAGTCGGGGCCTAGTTGATCCAGTGCCGCTGCAGTTGTGAACAGTTTCGTAACTGAAGCAGGCATAAAACTATGCTCAACATTCCGCATGAAGAGTGTGTCTCCCGTGGATACTTCTGTAACCATGGCACCCCACCATGTGTAAGGACGGACATCAAGGATGGAGTCAAGTACACTTTGTGCTCGACACACGCCGATTGAGAGTACGAACGATACAGCAAGGCAGGTTACAAATTGTGGCATAGAATGGGGACTGCTAATTATTTGAAAGGGACTCGAGTACAATTCCTGCGGAGTCCGGTCGATTCAGGATAACGAACGCAAAGTGCGCGGTACTTAGGGGTGCGGCGGGGGTCACTTTAATCTGCCAGTAATTACTGCCTGCCTGGCGATTAGACTCAAGGACAGTACCAATGGGCATATTCGGAGGAAATATCCCACTGGCCTCATGTGTAACTACACGCTGTCCTTGCTGAACATCTGCGCTAACGACAATTTCCTTGAGCTCCAGCACATCGGGCTCATTGCTTCCCCCTGAGATGATCCCTATGACGCGAAGTGTATCAATCATGGCAGGCACATGAAATTGCGAGTGGAGGTGCGGCAACACGGTGCTGTAGTTACGACTGACATCAATCACACGCCCCAGAATTCCCAAGTGACTGACAACGGCCATGTTGACCTCCACGCCGTCGACGCTGCCGACATCAAGGGTGAAAAAATTCGTTGTCCCGAACGGTTCGCGTGCGACGATGCGTGCGGCCATGGTCTCGAGACCACTGTTATTCTTCCAATCCAGGGCCTGGCGCAGAACTTGATTCTCGAGATCCACAACGCGCAACCGGGCCAACTCACTGGTATGTCTGAGATGGGCATCTCTGAGCGTTTGATTTTCATTAAAGGCGCGCAGTGCCATCGCAGCCCAAGCCATTCGGTATTCAACTGTACCAGCAATTTGTAATGCTTGACTACGAACCCCTCGCATGAGTGGCCGATTAGCATTGGTCATAAATATGACCGAGACTATCAGCAATGCGGACAAAAGAGCATAATCGCGCAGACGGTACCACAGGTCAATCATACTATCGGGAGGTTTGAGCCACTAACGATGTGATGCCGACCTTCCAGGCATTTTTGTCCTCGACGTGCAGGGCATCGTAGAATGCAACCATCTGGAGCATCCCCCTTCGTCTATATTTTGGCCTACAGCAAGATGTCGGAGTACGCTGGTACGTTTTCCAGAACCTTGCCGGTTCCACGCGCCACGGCGGTGAAGGGATCATCTGCCGTGTACACGGGAAGATCAACACGATTACGAATAATAACATCCATTCCTTTCAGGAGGGCGCCTCCACCGGTTAGCATGATGCCCCGTTCAAGGATATCTGCTCCCAGTTCCGGGGGTGTCGCTTCAAGGCATGCCATAACGGCCGATGTGATGTTACTGACGGTCGAGCTGATTGCAGTGCGCACATCCTCGGACGTGATCGTATGTACTTTCGGCATGCCGCTGCTCGAGTCCTGTCCGCTGATGAACAGCTCTAGTTCGGGTTCCATAACGATCGCGCTGCCGACCTCTCGTTTAATCCGTTCAGCAGTGCGCTGTCCGATGATCAGGTTGTGATAATACTTGAGGTAGGCTAAAATGGCCGCATCAATCTCGTTCCCTCCGGTACGTATCGATTGATCTATTACGATGCCGTTGAGTGCGATGACCGCGATTTCGGTTGTGCCTCCCCCGATGTCCACGATCATATTTCCAATGGGCTCATGGACTTTGAGGCCAATCCCGATGGCCGCCGCCATGGGCTCCGCGATCAGATGCACTTTCCTTGCACCGGCATGCTCAGCACTGTCGCGGACCGCCCGCTTTTCAACTTCTGTTGTTCCGCTGGGAATGCAGATGACCATCTGCCGAATCGTTTTCAACCATCCGGTCTGGACTTTTCTAATCAGACCACGGATGAGTTGCTCAGCCAACTCAAAATCGGCGATTACTCCATCCTTGAGTGGATGCACAGTCTCAATTTTGCGGTGTGTCTTTTCGTGCATTGGCAATGCATCATTGCCAATGGCGAGTACTTTGTTAGTTTGGCGGTCAACTGCGACGATACTGGCTTCGCTAAGGACAATACCCTGCCCCTTCACGTAAACTAATGTGTTGGCCGTACCAAGATCCACGGCTACGTCAGTATTCAGACTGTAGAATGGCATGCGGGCGCGCTTTCCAGAAAAACCAGCAGGACGAGACTTAAGATACACTTCTGTGGTTGGTTATCAATGTCGAAAATGCCTTCTTCCGGTGAACACCATGGCCATGCTGCGTGAATCTGCTGCAGCAATCACTTCCTTATCCCTCACCGATCCACCGGGCTGGACTGCTGCGACAGCTCCACCGTCTGCCGCAGCAAGCAGGCCATCAGGAAATGGATAAAACGCATCAGAAGCAACGACGCAGCCTTCGAAGCTCAAGCCGGACTTGGTGCCCTTTGCCAAGGCGATCTCAGAAGAATCTATTCGACTCATCTGACCGGCTCCAATTCCCAATGTTCGTTGATCTTTGGCATAGACAATCGCGTTACTCTTCACATGTTTGGCTACGCGCCAGGCAAACCTGAGGTCGAGAAGTTCACGTTGCGTCGGTGTTCGATTTGTGACCGGTGTAAACGAGTCCTTATCGGCCGGGCTGTCAATGGTCTGGCATAGCAGCCCGTCAAGTACCTCGCGCATCTGATATCCTTCACTGGGAACAGGTTTGAATGTAATAATTCGACGATTCTTTTTTTCCTGAAGCAATGCCAATGCATCATCATCAAAGGATGGTGCAATGACCAATTCCGTAAAGATACGCCCAACAGCTTTTGCTACATCAATGCTGCAGGGTTTATTCATGACCACAATGCCCCCAAAAGGTGATTGTGTATCGGTTGCAAAGGCGTGCTGCCAAGCCTCCAGGAGTGTTCCAGCAGTTGAAACGCCGCAGGGATTGGTGTGCTTTAGAATAGCTATAGTTGGACCTTCATCGGTAAACTCCTGGATAAGAGCCAGCGCTGCATCCAGGTCAATCAGGTTGTTGTACGAGAGTGCTTTTCCGTGGAGTTTAGTAATCCTGTCATCCAGGTTCCCATAGAACGCGGCATTCTGGTGAGGATTCTCTCCGTAACGCAGCGTAGCCTTACTGGAGAGATGTATGCTCACATGCGCGGGGAGCGGGCTTTCCTGATCATTTCCAAAGTAGGCGGAGATAGCCTGATCATAAGCAGCCGTTCGCGTAAAGGCCATGCGTGCCAGCCGACGTCTGAGGGCTAGTGAGAGATGTCCATGTGCATTACCCAGTGATGTCAATATATCTCCGTATTCGTCCGGCGACGTGACCACCGCTACGTAAGCAAAGTTCTTGGCTGCGGCCCGCACCATAGCAGGCCCACCAATGTCAATGTTTTCTGCAGCAATGGCATCGCTAATGTCGGGTTGTTTAATCGCCTCGGTAAAGGGGTAAAGGTTGACCACAACAAGTTCAAACGGTTGTATACCGTGCAGGTCCAGATCTTTCCGATCGTCTTTCGCATTCTGTCTGGCAAGAATCCCGGCGTGGATTGCTGGATGAAGCGTCTTAACTCTCCCTCCGAGCATAGCCGGTGCTTTAGTGACTTCGGCAACATCTACCACTTCCAATCCGGCGGAACGCAGATGTCTGGCAGTACCCCCGGAAGAGACAAGCTCAATTCCGTACGCTTGGAGCCCTTCTGCGAACGGGATCAATTCCTTCTTGTCGTAGACCGACAACAGGGCACGGCAGGGGCGCACCCCATCGGGGACAGGTAAATTCAGTGGATCAATCGTCATGTGTTTTTATAGGTTGAATTATCACGCGTCGACCTTTGATCTGAACGCGCCCCTGGGCAATTAAATCAATTGCCTCAGGAAAAATCTTATGTTCAACGGCCAAGACACGCTCAGCAAGGGAGTCTGGTGTATCGTCCGGTAGCACGGGCACCTTTTTCTGCATCAGGATAGGACCAGTGTCATATTCTTCATCCACAAAATGGACCGTCGCTCCGCTGAAAGATTCCTTGGCCTCCAGCACCGCTGTATGTACACGGTGTCCATAGAGCCCCTTTCCTCCAAAACGTGGCAGCAGTGCGGGGTGAATATTCAGGATACGTCCCCAGAACGCTTCTACAACCGGCGCAGGGATTTTGCATAGATATCCGGCGAGTGCGATCAGGTCTATTTTTTCGGCATGCAGGAGATCAATTAGAGCATTTGCGTACAGCTTGTCGCTCTCAAAAGCTCGGGGGGAGAGCACTTGTGCGGGCACGTCGAGCGCACGGGCGCGGTCAAGAACGCCAGCCTTGGATCTGTTGCAAACTACCAACGTGACACGATAATTACGGGCATTTTCAGCGATTGCCTGAAAATTTGATCCTCCGCCGGAGGCGAATACAGCGACACGCAGATTCATGCACAAGCCATCGGTAATACCCAGGGTTGACAAGAATAGGACATCACTTCTGTCCGGTTTGGGAGAATATAGGATGAACGATCGGCTCCAGGATGTCAAGCCGCCCTTCGTTGACCCTTGCGGTCAGACGGGCGAGCACCCCGATGGGCAGAACGCGACGGGGAATGAAATGGCCGTAAGTAAGCCCCGCTACGACTGGCCATGCGTATCCGCTGGCATATCCGGCGATAATTTCGTTCACGTTGCGTCGTGACTGTTCGTCGTTGATGTCCGGCCCGGTAAAAGCACCGACGATTAAACCCCCGAGTTTCTTAAGTATTCCAGCATTTTTCAGCTGCGCGAACAGTGCATCAATCCGGTAAGGTGCCTCGTTCACATCTTCAATGAATAGCAGTGCCCCCTGGAAGCTTGGCAGATGTGGAGAGCCGATCATTCGAACAATCGAAGAGAGATTGCCTCCCAGGAGTGGTCCCGTACATTGACCTTCCTGTAGCGTCTGCAAGTCCGCTACGGGAGGTGGAAGTTGTCCTTCAAGAAGTTCACGCAAGGCCTCTTTCATAGCAGTGTCAATCTCCCCCCATTCAACGACCACAGGTCCCGAAACCGATCGCCATCCTGAGTGCTTGAAGAGAGAGAGCTGCAGGGCAGTAATGTCGCTATAGCCAATCAGGACGCCTCGCTCACGCCGTGCGGCGTTGTAGTCAATCCCGTCCAAAATCCGTAAACAGCCGTATCCTCCCCGGATCGCCATCAGGAACCGGTTTCTCATAAGTGCTTGATTGAACTGTTCCGTACGTTGCGTATCTGACCCGGCCAAATAGCAGTGCGGTATAAGTTGACCTGGATCCCAATGAGTCACATATCCGTCTGCAGCAAGCGCGCTTAATCCGCGTTCCAGTCTTTCAGGTTTTCGAGGCGGGCTCGCCGGGGCCACTATACCAAGTGGCTGATCGGGGAGGCGTGTGGAGGATTGAGTGTAATTCATTTTGTGCGAAAGATATGCCGAATTTTATTGACGGACAGGTAATTCGCTCCGGTGATTGTACGCCCTCCGGTCAAACTGTTGTCATACGTCCACCGGAATACTGGCCAAACCTGGCCTTTGCAGCATTGATGCAAGCCGCAGACATCGTTGTCCTGGCGGACACCTTGCAGTACAGCCGGCAGTCGTTACAAAATCGTACACGTGTTCGTAATCCCGACGGATGGCAGTGGGTTTCGGTACCGCTGAAAGGGGGGCAGCATGGTCGGTCACAGGCTTACACCCGCATCCGCCAGGTACCAGGCTGGCGGAAACAACATTGGAAAGCAATTGCGTTCAACTATGGCCAGTCACCGTACTTTGATCATTACGGAGAAACAATCAGAGCGCTGTACAACCAGGAATGGGAATACTTGGGGGCTTTGAATGTTGCAACTACCCGGTTGGTATTTCGATGGATGGGGTTCTCAGCAAGCCTGGTGACCGCGATGGAATTGGAGGGGCATCCTGATACCATGGAAGCGATTATGGCTTTCTGGCCCGAAGCGGAGCTGCTGGCACCCGCCGAGGTCCCTGAACCATGTGCCGCCCGTCGTTTATATTTTTCGCAGCCGGATTACCGTCAGACTTTTGTAGGGTTTGCGCCCGGCATGACGGTACTTGACCTGATTTTTAACTACGGACCCGAAAGCGCGGACATCCTTCGCAGAGGTACGCGCATTGATCCAATTAACAGATAAAACTAATGGACGTGATAGATCTTTCTTTCCTAGAGCAGCAAGTATTGTGGGGGGTCTCAGTCGGTCGTTTGATCGTCTCGGGTCTGCTTCTTCTTTTGGGGATCCTGGCCTACAGCTTCGTGCGGCGCGTACTGGGAGGACTACTGAAGCGGTTTAATAAGAGTGGAGATGTAGATGTGATCAACGATGTTAATCGTCTGCTCACAAAACCGCTTAGCTTGTTGATCAATGTGGCCCTCTGGAATGGCGTGATCCGAGTGCTCGCACTTCCTGAGGCGCCGCTGGACGTAAATTTATGGTTGAGTATCGCGGGTGCGGTGGTGGTGCTGCTGGTAGCACTTTACTGTGCATTTCATGTAGTGGATGTGTTCGCGGGCATTGCGAGGCGCGCAGCCGAAAAAACCGAAACACGGTTGGATGACCAGTTGATTCCACCGGTAACCAACGCGCTGAAGCTGGTACTGGTGCTGGTCGCCATGGCCGCCATATTAGGGCAGTTCGATGTCTCGACCACAGGCTTGGTTGCAAGCCTCAGCATCGGTGGTCTGGCGCTTGCTTTTGCGGCAAAGGATACACTGGCGAACGTTTTCGGCTCGCTTGTGATCTTTAGTGAACGTCCGTTTCAGATCGGGGATGTCGTAGATGTAGGTGGAGTTAACGGAGTGGTGGAGGAGGTTGGCGTTCGCAGTACGCATATTCGAAAATTTGACAAAACCGTTTCGATTCTGCCCAACCAAACCTTCACCAATGCAGAAATCTGCAATTTGTCCAAAAGAGATGCCAGGCGGATCCGTTTTGAGGTTACGTTCACGCACGAGGTCACCTCGCAGCAGCTGGAACAGTTTCTGAGCTCAGTCAGAGAATCGCTGGATCAGCGAACAGACATCCATGCAGATCAGAGTCTGGTGCGCCTTACGGACATGAACACCAACGGACTGGTCGTTCTTGTCTTGGCATTCACCAAGTCGACAGGATACGACGAGTTCATGCTGTCGCAGGAAGAGATTTTGCTTGGCGTTCGCAAATTCGCAGAGGATCAGGGATTGCCGATTATGCCGGCAAAGGAAATCCATCTTTCCGGTCAGCCCTCGAATTAATGCGGGGTCACACCGCGAATTTCCCGAATATCCGGTTACGGGTACAGGGAAGGTTAGTATCTTGGCACATCATTAGCGTAAGTCTAATCACATGACCTCCAGACGGTATTGGCGAACCAACCTGCGGTACGTAGGAATACTCCTTGGAATTTGGTTTTTGGTATCATTTGGTGCCAGCGTGCTACTGGTTGATGTTCTGGATGGAATTCGCATGTTTGGCTTCAAACTGGGGTTCTGGTTTGCCCAGCAGGGTGCGATATACGTTTTTGTTCTGATCATTTTTGTATACGTGGTCTTGATGAATCGGCTGGATAGAAAGTCAATTTCTGAGGAAACATGACGGTACAGGCGTGGACGTTTATTATGGTGGGGCTCTCCTTTGCACTCTATATCGGGGTTGCCATTTGGTCTCGTGCGGGATCGACCGGAGAGTTCTATGTGGCCGGTGGGCGTGTTCATCCTGTGCTGAACGGAATGGCTACGGCGGCCGACTGGATGAGCGCAGCTTCGTTCATCTCTATGGCGGGGTTGATCGCTTTCATGGGCAGGGATGGCAGTGTTTATCTACTTGGCTGGACCGGGGGTTACGTGCTCTTGGCTTTGCTGCTGGCTCCGTACCTGCGCAAATTTGGAAAATTTACTGTCCCTGACTTCGTAGGGGATCGGTATTATTCCCAGACTGCCCGATTCGTCGCGGTGTTGTGCGCCATTTTTGTGTCGTTCACCTATGTGGCGGGCCAGATGCGGGGTGTGGGTATTGTGTTTTCGCGCTTCCTGGAGATTGATATTGTGGCAGGCGTGCTTATAGGTATGGGTATAGTGTTTTTCTACGCTGTACTCGGAGGTATGCGGGGCATAACATATACCCAGGTGGCTCAGTACTGCGTACTCATTTTTGCGTACTTGGTGCCAGCAATTTTTATCTCACTACTGATGACGGGAAATGTGATCCCCCAGGTAGGTTTTGGGAGTACGCTGGCAGACGGTTCCGGCACCTACCTTTTAGAGAAACTTGATGGTCTGAGCAGGGATCTGGGTTTTGCTGCCTACACGAGCGGGCAGAAGACCATGATTGATGTCTTTGCGATCACCGCAGCGCTAATGGTCGGGACGGCAGGTCTGCCTCATGTTATTGTCCGGTTTTACACGGTACCCCGCATGCGGGATGCACGAACAAGTGCAGGCTGGGCGCTTGTTTTTATTGCACTCCTGTATACGAGTGCACCTGCGGTGGCAGCGTTTGCCCGCACAAATCTATTAACAACCGTTACGGATCAACCTTATTCTGAGGTTCCAGACTGGTTTATAAATTGGGAGCAGACAGGTCTGATTAAGTTTGAGGATAAAAACGGAGACGGCAGAATTCAGTATGTCGGGCCGTCGGCAGATAGAGAAAACGAACTCACCATAGATCCCGATATCATGGTTCTGGCCAATCCGGAGATTGCCAGACTGCCCGGCTGGGTTATCGGGTTGGTTGCGGCAGGTGGGCTTGCTGCAGCGCTTTCCACGGCGGCCGGACTGCTATTGGTTATTTCGACGGCCGTGGCCCGTGATCTTCTGAAAAAGGGATTTATGCCGGAAATTTCAGAGAAGCGCGAGCTATTGACTGCACGCATCACTGCGGGGGCTGCTGTAATCATCGCGGGCTATTTTGGTATCGACCCGCCAGGTTTCGTTGCCCAGGTCGTCGCTTTTGCTTTTGGTCTGGCGGCGGCGTCTTTCTTCCCGGCGATCATTCTGGGGATCTTTACCCGGCGTATGAACAAGTACGGTGCCGTAAGCGGTATGATTGCCGGAATAGTCTTTACCGCTTGCTACATCGTCTTTTTCAAGTTTGTACGACCCGAGTTGAATGTTGAAGAGTACTGGCTTTTTGGCATTTCTCCTGAGGGCATAGGTGCAGTGGGGATGGTGCTAAATTTCGTTGTGGCAATTGTGGTCTCGAAATTTACTCCGCCTCCCCCCGCATCAATTGACGCTCTGGTGGACAGGATTCGGGCACCGGGTGACTGAGGTTTTTTTGGGGGGCCTTGCAGCCCCTATCCAGGATGTGTTTTTGTGGGCATATCGGGGCTGGAATCGGACGATGCAGCGCTAATTGAATATGAGAACGCCTGTGTGTGCTTTCGGAATGGGGCGGCCACCGACAGCGGTGTTCTGTTCCCCAAGATTCCGTTGAATAGACGTACGCGCCGCCGCAGAGCTATCGCTTATGGGCATTATTCGCTCACATTTATTAGATTAGTATTTCACAACTGTGCTCCAGTGCCATGAATTCCAAATTATTATTGACAGTAGCGGCTATTATCCTTATTTATTCCGGATGCGTTCCGGCAGACCAGGGAGCCTCCGATGAAATGGCGCAGATGGGACCAGATCATTGCCCGAATCTTTCTGGTACTTGGGAATTGGTGGAAATCAGAGAGTCTGCGGGAGCGCTGAGCGGGGAGTTTGAGAGTGATCCCGAGTACCGGGAGGCACCGACGCTCAAGGTGCTTAACAGCACACACTGGATGTTTATTCGGCAGACCGCCGATGTATTTGTGCACGCGCAGGGGGGACGGTACACGCTTGATTCCCTGGGGCAGTATACCGAGTATGTGGAGTACAGTGCGATTCCTCAAAATGTCGGCCAGGCATTTGAATTCAGTTGTAGCCTCGAGGGCGATTCTCTGTGGCATCATTTGGGTGGCCAAGGTGACGCGCGCTACGATGAAGTTTGGCGCCGCGTACAATAGTTCAGGTAGTCCGGTATCCTTTGCTGATCACCAAATTATTATCGGATGCAGTTTGCTCTGATTGACTACCTTGTGTTCGGTGCTTACTGTATTCTGATTGTGACGCTGGGGCTATGGGTCTCGCGAGAGAAGAAGGGGCACGTCAAGAACGCTGAGGACTATTTTCTTGCCAGCAAGTCACTCCCTTGGTGGGCGATCGGTGCTTCGTTGATTGCGTCTAATATTTCGGCGGAGCAGTTCATTGGAATGTCAGGCTCGGGCTTCCGCCTGGGATTGGCGATTGCGACCTATGAATGGATGGCCGCAATCACGCTGCTGCTTGTTGCGTGGTTGTTCATTCCCATCTATCTGAAGAAGGGCATCTACACAATGCCACAGTTTCTGGAGGTTCGCTATGACGCGCGCGTCCGGACTCTCCTTGCGGTGTTCTGGCTACTGGTGTATGTGTTCGTGAACCTTACCTCCGTTGTTTATCTCGGTGCACTTGCCCTGAGAGACATCATGGGTATCGCCCTTTGGCAAGGAGTATTGGCGCTCGCGGTGTTTGCCACGGTGTACAGCATCTACGGGGGACTCAAGGCGGTTGCCTGGACAGATGTGGTTCAGGTATGTTTTCTGATCGGTGGGGGACTATTGACCACGGTCCTCGCGCTGAATGCCTATAGTGGGGGAGAAGGTGCTTTTTCTGGTCTCAGCAGATTGCTGAATGAAGTGCCTGACCGGTTCAACATGATACTTAACCAGGGGGAACTGATCTATACGGATGACGATGGCATACGGCAGGATGCATGGGAGTTACTGCCCGGAATTGGTGTACTGGTCGGCGGTATGTGGATAGCAAACCTGTTTTACTGGGGGTGCAATCAGTACATCATCCAACGGACGCTGGCTGCACCGAGCTTGAAAGAAGCGCAGCGCGGCGTTGCTTTTGCAGGATTTTTGAAGCTGCTTCTGCCTCTGATTGTGGTCGTTCCCGGAATCGTTGCATATGCACTCGAGGCTCCGATCGGAGCCGCAGATGAAGCTTACCCCTGGCTTTTGAACGAGTATGTCGGTTCAGGACTGAAAGGGCTCACGTTTGCTGCACTGATAGCGGCCATTGTCTCTTCTCTGGCTTCTATGATGAACAGTACGAGCACCATTTTCACGATGGACCTGTACCGTAACTACATCCGCCCGAATGCGAGTCAGCGAGACCTCGTGCGTACCGGGCGACTGGTTGCACTGGTCAGTATGGCCATAGCGGCATTTCTGGCCCCCCAGTTGGCGTCACTGGACCAAGTATTCCAGTACATTCAGGAATACACAGGGTTCGTCAGCCCCGGCGTTCTGGCCATTTTCGTACTTGGCTTGTTCTGGAAAAAATCAACTGCCAACGCTGCACTCATTTCTGCGTTACTCAGTATTCCGCTGTCTGCAGCCATGAAATGGGCCATGCCAGGGATGCCGTTCCTTGACCGAATGGGTTGGGTATTTGTGATCTCTGTGGCATTGATTGTGGTCGTTTCTCTAATTGAAGGCAGGGGCAAGGATAGTCGCGGGGCAGTTGTAATCAGCCGAAGTGTCATTCAGACAGATCCGGTGTTTGCTATTCTGGCTTTTGGAATAATGGCGGTAACAGCTGCGCTGTATGTGGTTTTCTGGTAATCCAGGGGCAGGGACGATGCCTTTTCTGGATTTCTTCGAGTGATTTATTTTTTATTGTTATATTAGTATGTCGCGTTGGCTCTGGTTCGGCATCGGCCAGTCGCTTAATGCGCTTGAAAGCGTTTCCAAGGCTTGTAAAGCCATATCTGGCGCCCTGTGTTTGTTGCGGGACGCCTTAAACATGAACTAAACTTAGGATTGAACTATGAGACTAAAAGGGTTACTGGGTATAGCTGTGATGCTGATACTTACCGCGCCGGTCGTGCTTGCCCAACAGGGCAAGATTGATGGCGTGGTGACCGATGCTGCCACGGGTGAGACCATCCCCGGAGCTAATGTCGTGATTGAGGGCACCACGCAGGGGTCATCTACGGAGGTAGACGGCTACTTCTTCATCAATAACGTGCGTCCAGGTACCTACACGTTGGTCGTTTCGTTTGTAGGATTTTTGGATCAGAGGGTAGAGGGCGTTCGGGTTTCTACCGGATTGACAACTACCAGGAACATTCAACTGCGAGAAGAGGCGGTTGGGCTTGAAGAGATGGTGGTCACAAGTGAACGTCCCATTGTGCAGTTGGATGTTTCCGCCAATGTGGCCAGTCTCAACCCCGAGGCTTTTCAAGATCTCCCGGTGGCCGGTGTCAGTGAGGTACTTGACCTCCAGGCCGGTATTGAGCCAGGCCTGCGTGTACGTGGGGGAGGCCTGAACGAAGTTGCCTTTGTGGTTGATGGCATGAATTTGCGGACCGGTCGCTCGCATCAACCATTCACGAATATTAGCTACACTTCACTGGAGGAAGTACAGGTCCAGACAGGAGGTTTCAACGCGGAGTACGGAAACGTACGGAGCGGTATCGTGAATGTTACCACTAAAGAGCCTTCCAGGACACGCTACACCTTTGACGCGCTGTATCGCTACCAACCTGCTCAGCCAAAGTCTCTTGAAGGATTGGGAGGCACGAATCTGGATAATTGCGATTACTCCGGTCCAGTCACGGGGGACTGCGACAGCTGGTTCGTTCGCCCGTTCCTTGACCCGGCAGTCGCTTGGGACGGCACAGGCAATGGCGCGTGGGATCCCTATACACAGAACCAGTACAACGCTTTTGAAGGCTGGAATGCACTCGCTGACCGGCTTCTGAATGACGAGGGTTTTGATGTTACTGCTCGGGACATGCAGGAATACTTCAAGCATACTCATCGCAAGGATAACGAGATCACCAAGCCCGACTACGAGGCGGATGTTACCTTGGCTGGCCCGCTAGTTCCCGGCATGAGCAGCAGATTGGGAGACCTGCGCTTCTCCGTATCCTACAGAGGTACGCAGACCGCGTATATTTATCCTCAGAGCCGAGATGCTTTCAAAAGTCAGACATTCCAGGGTAAGCTGATTTCCAACGTTGCACCAGGAATGAAGCTGAGCGTGCAGGGGATGAAGGGCGTGGAGCGTGGTATTAACAGTAATCAGGGAAGTGCAGACCTCCGGATGTACGGTGGGCAAATGCCGTCTTATCCGTGGTGGGGAGCTGGAGCGCAAATCGTTGATGGTATCAACCGCCGTGGACGTGTGATTCTGTCCGATGGTGCGTTTCCACTCGCCAATATTGACCACACACTGCTAGGAGCCACCTTCACACATACGCTCAGTGCGAGCACCTTCTACGAAGTTCATTTGCAGAATATTGCGTCAAAGTACCGTAGTCATTTTCCGAATCTGCGTGATGGCTCATACACGGAAAACGGTGTCTTTTACCCAGTCCCGTATACCAATAACTTTGGTCGGCTGACCCCGGCGGGCGAGGCAAACAGGGACCAGGTAACCTGCTTTGGTGGTAGCGGTGACCTCAACGGAGACGGTGTGACAACCCCGTATTGTGTTGGGGACGAGCCATTCGGATTTTTGGGGCAGGGCGGTAACCTGCTCGGCGGTGCCGAGACCACTGGTGGTCACTGGGTCAAGACGCGAGACACCTCTGATGTGAGTGTCTTTACCGGTCGGTTTGACCTGACCAGTCAGGTCACCCGGGTGCTTCAGCTCAAAACAGGCGCAGAACTCATTATCAGTGATTACGATCTGAACTACAAGAGAGTAAACCTTGCCCTGGTGGGCCCGGAAGCCGAGGCCGATTATCCACTCTCACGCCAACCGATCCAGGGTGCAGCCTATGCACAGGGTAAGCTGGAATTCCAGGGCATGATCGCCAACCTTGGTGTACGCATAGACTTCTTTGATGCGAATACTGCCTGGTGGGTAGCGGAAAACCCGTATGATCAGGCTTTCCGGCAGCGAGTGGAAGGTTTGGATGAACTGCTGCCTACAGAGGATCCGGCGGCACAGATATTCATCAGCCCCCGGTTGGGAATCTCCTTCCCGATCACGCAGGAAAGCAAGCTTTACTTCAACTACGGTCATTTCCGCCAAATGCTGAATCCCTTTGATGTGTTTGGTATTCAGCAGTCCCGCAACAGCGGTATTGATGTAATGGGTAACCCAGAGCACCCAATGCCTCAGACGGTGGCGTACGAGTTGGGATTTGACCAGAACCTCTTTGACCAGTACTTGCTGCGGGTCAGCGGTTTCTATCGTGATATCCGCAATCAGCCACGAAATGTTACCTACAATAGCCTGGGTGGTGTCGTAAACTATGCGATCAAGCAGCCTTGGAATTACGAGGATGTACGTGGGGCAGAAGTCACATTGACCAAGCTACGCGGCGACTGGGTTCGGGGGTTTGTTAACTACACCTTCCTGCAGACCAAAGGCGGTAACTTTGGCTATGGCGTGTTCCACGAGAACACTTTCCAGCAGCGTAACTATCTGCGGACCTCAACGGACTACCGCATCGGGGCTCCTTTGGCCGAGCCGTTTGCCCGTGCAAACCTGCTTTTCCTTACGCCGACTAGCTTTGTTCCCTCTCTGCTAAATGGTTCATTGCTGGGAGATTGGCGCGTGAGTCTGTTGGGCGAGTGGCGTGCAGGCCAGAAATGGAGATGGGCAGGCGGTGGCGGTGCACCTCCCGAATTACAGGAGAATGTACGCTGGCGGAGCTATGTTAATTTTGACCTTCGTTTTACGAAGCATGTCAATACGCGATTCGGCGGTGCACAGATCTTCCTGGATGTGTCTAACCTCTTCAATCGCCGCCATCTGTACAATGCCACCGGCTTCCACCCAGATGGTAGAGATTTTGACCGCTACATGTGGTCACTGCACCTGCCGGAAGACATCTTTGATCAGATGAATGCGGTTGACGAAAATCTGTCGTATGCCGACAAACAGGGACTTCCCTACGTATGGGTCCCCGGAGACGATCGGCCTGGTGTATTCCGTCATCCTGACGTAGCCTACCAGCCAATCGAAGCATTCAAATCGCTTGATGGCGTCAGTGAACCCAATACTGTTGCTTGGTACTGGGCAGCCGACACCGGCACGTATTCCCGCTGGAATGGATCCAGCTTTGTGGCTGTGCCGGACGGTGAAGTACAGCAGGTACTTGATGACAAAGCATACATTGATATGCCGAACCTGAGATTCAATACATTCTTGAATAATCGTCGGCTAACTTTGGGTATACGTGTAACCTTATAGCTTGAAGCAGGGCGCCTGTCCTGATTCCAAGGCAGGCGCCCGCTGATGGTTTTCAATTTTAATCGAGCAAGCTCATGAAAATCAGTTACTACATGAAAGCACTTTCGGCTGGACTGTTATTGTTCACCTTCGTGCCAATGGCTGCCACGGCTCAGTTCACTGCACAGTGGCTGGATATTGGCACATTCCACAGCACATGGACCGAATCAGGAGCCCAGCATGAAGGTAATTCGTCTGCCGCAGATGGCATGGAATGGCCCTCCATTCTGCGTAACAGCAGTCACTTCAGGGCCAAAGCACTTTGGCTAGGTACAAAGGACTGGACAGATGCCAACGGACAATCATTCCCGTACTTCGTAGCCCGGATTGGTCCTCGGACTGCCGGCGCGGACGTGACCTATCCGGTACAAAATGTGCTTGTTAGCAAGACAGAGGACACTGTGGTGGAAGTGGATGGAGCGCTGTCATTCGACAATGTCGCGGTTGTTGACGAGATAGATCCAGGGCTTCCGGCCGACCGTATGGTGCATAACATCCACAATACGTATATCGGCGTTACGGTAGATCGGAGGGCATACGCCTATGTCAATCAGGCTCACGATGACTATAACATCATTGAGTACATTTACACCAACACCGGAAACGTGGACGAAGACGAGGATATCGAACTCCCGAATCAAAACCTCAAAGAAACGTACTTCTTCCGCATCCACCGGTGGAGGGGAAATCTGCAGGGCGCCTGGACAGTCAGCGGTGGCATGGTTTGGGGCAAGTTCAGCATGATTGACGTTGTCGGAGATGGACATGCGGAGTACCCGATCACATTCACCTCACAGTACCTGTGGATCGGTATTGATCCTGAAACACAGGGAGATTATGATCGCTTTGGTGGGTCCCTATTCAACGAGGCGTGGTGGGCACCTCCGGCTGATTCGATTGGACGCTTGACCGGTGCCAGTTACATTGGTCGGGCAACAATTCACGCCGACAACTCGCCTACGGATTCCCGTTACATTCGCTGCACCATGGCTACCATAGAGACCTGTCAGCCAGCAACCATGGGCTTTATGGACTCTGACGAAGCACTAACAGCTGACGGTAGTTCTCACGAAGATTACTACGAATGGGGGATTCGGACGCGTGAGAATCCTGATCGTATTGATGGTGGGTCCCAGCATATGTGGCCGCATTACGCTGACCGTATTGAGCCGAGTGGTATATTCTGGGAGCCCAAGAATGACGCTTCTACAGGTAAGCAGGGCGGTCACGCCGTCACGACAGCTTATGGCCCCTACGATTTTGCCCCAGGTGAAAGTGTTCGGCTCGTAGTCGTTGAAGGTGTGGGCGGATTGACTATTGATGCCAGTGTCAGGATTGGCAGGGCATTCAAGCTTGGTGGATTGGATCGCGATTCAGATCTCATCCGCTATGATGCAAATGGAGATGGAATGATTCAAACCGGTACTTTCGATCCTGCCATCAATCAGATGGACATGGATGGTGATGGAATGTTTGATACATTCGGCCATGGGTTGGAGGAAATGACCAAGAATCAGTGGGTTGTGAGTGCACGTGATTCGATGTTGCAAACGCTGCAGCGGGGTATCAATCTCTATGCAGCCAGCAATAACATGAGCGCTTATCCAATTCCGGAAGCCCCTCATGCTCCCTCGACCTTCAGTGTCGTTGGGCGTCCAGACAAAGTTGAAGTCAGATGGACGAATCCGGCAGGTGGACCTGCGCGCACAAAATGGCTACTCTATCGGACCTCCCGGTATGAGGACTACATCTACGAAAGCTGCCTGAACCTTGATTCGCAGCAGTTTACGGATGGCTCAAATCCAAGAGATCCGGCAGATCCCAGCGCATCGGGTCAGCAGCACTGCGGCTACGAAATGATCGCGTCGCTGGATGCCGGAGCAAATTCCTATGATGATACAGACCTCAACAGGGGAACGGACTACTACTACTACCTACAGGCCGTTGGTGGACCGCAGCCCATGGATCCGGATGGTATTTCTGGAACGCCAACGGGCTCGCCACTTCGCAGTTCTCGCTCCCTCACACAGACTTATCAACCTGTTAACCTGAAACGCCCCGCGTATGGGTCGACTGGCACTGTGGAGGATGCACGTATCGTACCTAACCCGGTTAATCTCGGAGCAGATGCTACTGTAAGGTTTGATCAAGAGGACCGTGTTGCATTCTTCAATATCCCGGGTAACTGTACGATCAAGATCTATACCGAGATTGGAGAATTGGTCCACACTATCGAACATAGTGACGGTAGTGGCGACGAACTCTGGAACTTGACCACTACATCTCGTCAGTTGCTTGTGAGCGGTATCTACATTGCTGTTATTTCAGACAATGACACGGGTGACGAAGCGATTCGAAAATTCACGGTAATCCGGTAGCTGTGTTAGCATGGCGCTCTGACCGTACAGGGCAGAGCGCCATGCAACATGCAACCCTATAAGACAAACGATGCAATGAAAAAGCACTACTTCTTTTCAATACTGACGGTCGCCGCACTCCTGCTTGGCAGTGCCTCGATTACTTATGGTCAGGCAGGCCTAACCCCGGATACTGAGGTGGAAACTGACAAGCGCGCCCAGACCGGAATGAAATTCCTGAGCACATCAGTGGATGCCCGCGCTTCTGCTATTGGTTCAGCGCTGACTGCCGAGATGGTCGGTACTTCAACTTCAATGTTTTACAATCCTGCGAGTATGGGCTTCATGCAAGGGCGTATGCATGCAGCGGCTACCAGCATGAGCTTTATCGCAGATATCGGCTATACACAGGCCAGTATTGCGTTCCGCCCAGGTTCAGGGGGTAACTTTGGTGTAGTTGGTGTATCACTGGTTTCGGTGGACTATGGCGATTTCAATTATAACGTTCGCGCCAACAATGATGATGGATTTGTGCAGTTGGGAACCTATCAGCCCACGGCCATGGCAGTGGGTCTGGGGTACGCCAGATCCTTTGGTGACCGTTTCTCGGCGGGCGCCAACGTTAAGCTTGTTTTCCAGGATCTAGGTTCAGGATTTGCGACTTCCCAGGAATTTGATACCGGGGCTGTCACTACAACAGAGGACTACAGCGCGCAGACAGTAGCATTTGATTTCGGTATTGTGTATGCTACCGGGTTTGAGAGCTTGGTTATTGGTATGAGCGCGCGTAACTTTGCCCAAGAGCAAACCTATGTGCGTGAAAGGTTTGAACTTCCGCTGACCTTCCAGATCGGAATGTCAATGAACTTGGTTGACCTTACCTCCATGGATCCAGACATGCACAGCATTCAGCTTCATGTCGATGCTCAGCGTCCCAGAGACTTTGCTGAGCATGTCCGTTTCGGCGTGGAATACACACTTATGGATATAGTATCCATTCGAGGTGGGTTTGAGCAACTGGGCGTGAGCGAAGAGCAGGGACTGAGTGCTGGCGCAGGACTTCGGTATGCGTTCGGAAACGTTCGGGTTGGGGCAGACTACGCATACACCCAGTTTGGTGTCTTCGGCACGGTGAACCGCATTGGCCTTCAGATTGGTCTCTAAAACGAAAAACAATTCATTCCTGAGTAACTAGTATTCAGGTTAATAGCGGAGAATTGGGGTTATGCTCCAATTCTCCGCTTTTTTCTAGAGATGAGATATTCGGTCGACCACGTACTCATCTGTGGAGTGGCTTGTGTGATTGCGGCATTGTCTGGATGTGAGAACGCTCCGCCCCCCGAGCTCTCCGACAAACCCATTGGTTTCACCGAGGTCACTGCCGACGCGGGCCTTGGAGCCTTCCGACATGATAACGGTGCGGATGGAAAGAAATACTACGCGGAGCAAATGGGGTCAGGCGCAGGATTCATTGACTATGACGGCGATGGCTGGCTAGACATCTTGCTTCTGGGCGGCGGGTACTGGGATCGCGCTCCGCATGCGTGGTACCAATCGTTTTGGATGTATCGCAATATGGGGGATGGCACATTTGAGGAGGTAACGGACGAGGTGGGCTTAGGGCAACTTTATGCCTTCACGCTTGGCGTGGCAACAGCTGACTTTGACAATGACGGGGACCAGGATATTCTGGTGACGAATCTCAATGAAAATATGCTCCTGGAGAACAAGGGCGGTGTGTTTGAGCACAAGAAGTCGAGTCTGAGCATTCACGATGAATGGAGTAGTTCAGCGCTTTGGATTGATACAAATCGTGATGGATGGCTGGATGTTTACGTAGGAAATTACGCAGACTGGAGCCCGACGCGCGACAAGTTCTGCCCCGAAGGGGGGGTGGTTAAGCTCTACTGCGTTCCCGCGGATTATGAGGGCATTTCCAGTAGGTACTTCGAAGCCAGTGGTGATGGCGTGTTCGTTGAGCGAACGCAGGAGGCCGGCATATACCACCCGCTGGGAAAGGCCCTTGGCGTGGCAGAGTGGGATTTCGATCGTGATGGTTGGCCCGACTTTGTTGTGGCCAATGACGGTGAAGGAGATCTTCTATTCATGAACAATCAGGACGGCACGTTTTCCGAGCGAGGCGTGCAAAGCGGAATCGCCTTCAGTGAGCACGGGGAGGCCCGTGCAGGAATGGGTATTGATATTGGGGTGATGGATGAAACCGGCGAACCATCAGTTTTTGTAGGTAACTTTTCCACGGAAATGATCGGTGTGTACCGTTATTTGGGCAACGGGCTGTTTAGCGATCGCGCGGCCAGGTCACGTATTGGTCAACCGAGCCTGAATACGCTCACCTTCGGATTAATGGTGCTCGACGTGGATCTGGATGGCGACCTGGACTTGTTTGTTGCAAACGGGCACGTATATCCAGATCGGTTGGTAGGGCAGGATAAGATTACCTATGAGCAGCGGGCACAGTTGTTCGAGAACGTTGGCAGCGGATTCTTTGAAGAGGTCCCCCCTTCAACGACGCCACCTCTTGAGATAGAAATGGTTGCTCGAGGTGCAGCCTACGGAGATTATGACCGTGATGGTGATCTGGATATCCTGGTCGTAGAGAACGGTGGTCCGGCACGTTTATGGCGTAATGATGTGACCGGCCGAAATTGGTTGCGCGTCACCGTTACGGGAACCGAGGGGAATCGCGATGCATTCGGCACTCACGTGCGCGTGTATGCGGGAGAGCGGACACAGGAGCGTCGTATCCGTTCGGGATCCAGTTATCTCTCCCAGAATGAGGTGGTTGCCACATTTGGCTTGATGAATATTCATTCAATTGACAGCGTTCGTGTGGATTGGGCCGCCGGGGGTTCCCTTGTACTGCAGGATGTGCCTATAAACACAGAGGTTCACGTTACTGAGGGTCAGCAGGGTTGGATCGAACGCTCTATGCCCGGGGCGGCCAACTAGTGATGCGTAACTCAGGGTGGCTTTTTTTGTGTTTGTTGTTTCTATTCGGATGCGTAACCCGGTCATCGGAGGATTCAGATGATTCGGATCACCTGTTTACTGATGTGACAGAGCAGGCAGGACTGAGCGGAGTACTGCATACGAATGGTGGCTTCGGAGATTCCTGGGCACCGGAAATAGTGGGTGCGGGTGGGGCGTTTTTTGATTATGACGGCGATGATCAGCAGGATATTCTTGTAGTAACCGGCGGTGCATTCGAGGGAGAACCCCCGCTTGGTGCACATCCAGCGTTGAGACTTTTTCGCAATATGGGAAATGGAACGTTTGATGAGGTGACGCAACCCGCTGGATTGGCGCTCTTGCGCAGCTATAGCCTGGGCGTAACGGTCGGAGACTACGACAATGATGGAGATCAGGATATCTATGTGACAACTCTAGGTCCCGACTTGTTGTTACGTAACACTGATGGTGTATTTGAGGATGTAGGTCAGACAGCAGGTGTGGGTCTAATTAGCGAGTGGAGTACAAGCGCGATGTTCTTTGATGCCAATCTCGATGGGCATCTAGATATCTATGTTGGAACGTACGTACATTGGACGCCCGAAGATGATATTTACTGTAGTTTTGGTGGAAGCAAAGTTTACTGTACTCCCGAACTCTATGAGGGTATTGCGAGTCGCTACTATGAAAACCAGGGTGATGGTACGTTTACAGAAGCTACGGAAAGAGCTGGTTTCCTGGCGGGTGTGGATGCAATCCGGGACAAAACACTGGGAGTAGCAGAGATAGATGCGAACGGTGATGGGTGGCCTGACGTGGTTGTGGCTAATGATACAGAACGGGATATGCTCTTTATCAATCAGGGCAATGGTTCGTTCATTGAACGCGGCATCACGAGTGGAATAGCCTATGATCAGCACGGCAAACCCAGGGCCGGTATGGGCGTAGATGTTGGCGTCGTAGATGATTCTGGGGAGCCCTCCATATTCGTCGGAAATTTTTCGGATGAGATGGTTGGTGTATACCAGCACATGGGAGGCGGCATTTTCAGGGATCGGGCATCGGCCTCACGTATCGGGCAACCTAGCTTCAAGACATTAACTTTTGGTTTAGTGCTTTTTGACGTAGACCTGGATGCAGATTTGGATCTGTTGATTGCGAATGGACATGTGCAGACGCACATTGCACAGATTGTGGACGGTGTTACTTTTCGTCAGCGACCTCAGTTGTTCCTGAACGATGGGACAGGGATATTTGCCGAGATGCCACCAGCCGGTTTATTAGCTGAATCCTTTGTAGGGCGTGGGCTTGCCACTGGGGACTATGATCGGGATGGGGATTTAGACGTGCTGATGGTAGAAAACAATGGTCCGATACACCTCTGGCGTAATGAATCACAGGGGCGATCATGGCTTCGGATTGAACTCATAGGTACGGAAAGCAACCGAAATGCATATGGCGCTCAGCTCCACCTCTGGACCAATGGCCAGATGCAGGTTCGGCGCATACGCGCGGGATCAAGCTATCTCTCTCATTCGGAAACAGCAGCTTTCTTTGGATTTGATGGCACTCCGGACAGTTTGCACATACGGTGGCCAAGCGGCAAAGAATCTCGGAATCATGAATTGGGGATAAATTCCAGACTACTAATTGTAGAAGATGAGTAGTTCAAGGATTGTCAAGGCTGGCCTGATGATTGCGTTGTTCGTCTCGGCGGGCTGTGGATCTGAAGCAGATGAGGAAGCTCCGGAAATTAGCAGGCGTACGGTTGAGATTGTCTTTACTGATGTAACGGAGGAGTCGGGTTTGGGTGGTTTCCAGCATGAAACAGGTGCTTTCGGAGAAAAGTGGTTTCCAGAGACAATGGGGGCAGGTGGCGGCTTCCTGGATTATGACAGCGATGGGATGCTGGATGTATTGCTTGTTTCAGGCGGGTTTTTTTCGTCAAGAGAGCAGGTGTCGCCACCAGCGCTCCGACTGTATAAGGGCATTGGAGACGGCACGTTTTCAGAAGTCACACAGGAGTCTGGATTGGCAGGATTGCAGGCCTACGCCTTTGGCGTTAGCGTTGCGGATTATGATAATGATACTGATGCAGACATTTTTGTCACTGCACTGTACGAGAACCTCCTGCTTCGTAATGATGAGGGTGTATTTAGCGAAGTCAGTGCAGAAGCAGGGTTGGGAGGCTATCGGGAGTGGAGTGCAGCCGGTGTGTTTATGGATGCAAATTTGGACGGATGGCTTGACCTTTATGTGGGAAACTATGTTGACTGGACGCCGGAAAAGGACATTTACTGCACGCGTGTCGGAGATAAGAAATCCTATTGCACACCGGAGCAGTATGAGGGGATATCTGGTCGTTTTTATGTCAACCTAGGTGACGGGACATTTGAAGAGCGATCAGATGATTTCAGGGGCTTGCCTGGAAAGACACTTGGAGCAGCCAGTCTGGATTACAACAGAGATGGATGGTCTGATTTGATTGTGGCAAACGATACGCAACGGGATTTGCTTTTCGAAAATCAACGCGATGGGACATTCATTGAGAAAGGCATCGCAAGTGGCATTGCGTTTGATGAGACTGGGCGGGCGCGTGCCGGTATGGGACTTGATGTTGGTGTTGTAGACGAAACTGGCAGAGAGACGGTGTTTGTAGGGCATTTTTCGGGCGAGATGGTTGGTGTTTATCGTCACGCGGGTAGTAGTATTTTTATCGAACGGGCTGCCGTTTCCCAGATTGGACGTCCCAGTTTACCTACACTTACCTTCGGTCTCTTGCTTGCTGATTTTGATCTGGACGGGGATCTGGACTTATTGACGGCGAACGGCCACATAACTGAAGATATCGGAGAGGTGGAGGAGGGCATAACTTTCCGGCAGCGCACACAACTTTACGTGAACGAAGGGAGTGGTCTATTTTCCGAGATTGAGGCAAGCGGCGCTCTGGCAGAACTTATGGTAGCCCGGGGCGCTGCCTGGGCGGATTATGACATGGATGGAGATCCAGATGTGCTTATCAGTGAGAACGGGGGGCCTGCACGCCTCTGGCGCAATGACACGCAGCCTGGTAGTTCATTAATCGTTCAATTGACAGGTAACAGCAGTAATCGCGATGGCATTGGCAGTCGCGTCCGTGTGAAAACAGATCAGGGATGGCAGGAGCGTTATGTGAGAGGAGGCGCAAGCTATCTTTCGCAAAACCAGCGATGGCCGCTGTTTGGGCTTGGGTTGTCTGCTGTTGCTGACTCTCTGGAAGTATATTGGCCCGATGGTACTTTGACGGTACGGGAGGCTGTACCAGCAGGCGTGATCACATTAACTGAAGAACCATAGCCGATTCATGAACATCCTATTGAAACCGCATATACGCGTCTGCATAAGCTTCTAGGATCCACATACCAGGATAAGGCATCGGTAGAGTATGCATATCGTGCCATCGTCCGGTGTTGACCTGGTTGCGACAATTTGAAATGATTCCTTCCAAGGTACAATGAGAACAAGACTGCTACTGTTATTCCTGTTAGCCGCTGGTTGCTCTGAGCCCAACGGGATTGCGGAAGAGCAACGAAAGAATCTTTCTCCGTGGGTGGCCAGATACATGGTTGAAGCAGAAAATGCATTCGGGCGGGGTATTTATGAGTTGGCACTCACCTATACGGACAGTGTGGAGGCGTATGTGCCTGAATTGGCTGATCTTCATTACCTGCGCGGCAGGATATATACGCAACTCAATCGCCTGGATGTTGCGCAGGCTGCCTATCAAACGGTATTGGAGATTGATCCAGTGTACGCCGGGGCCCGGTTTGCTATGGGATTGAACAGTTTCCGGCGTGGCAAGCTTCGCGACGCCATCAACTCCTACCTGGAGGAGGAGTCTCAGGTAGGCCCTACAACGGCTCTGTACCATGAATTGGGGCGGGCTTATGCCAAACTTGGTGTGCCAGACAGTGCCCAGATCGCGTATACTCGGGCCTTAACAATTGATCCCGATCATGCGATGACTTACATGTGGTTGGGACAGTTACTCGAGGAAACTGGAGATTTGGAGGGGGCATTAGAGACCTCCCTGTCCGGCTTAAGACTTCGCCCGGATGACTTGGACTACCAGTACATCGTAGGCACGCAGTATTTCAGGTTGGATTCGGCTGAAGCTGCGCTTCCGTACCTGGAGCCCGTGGCCGAGAAGCGCTCATGGCATCACGGTGCACAGTTCAATCTTGGACAAGTCTACATGCGGCTTGGGCGGGAGTCTGACGCAGAGATGTATTTTGCAAGAGCCGACCAAGCGCAGCAGCTACAGCAGCGTGTTAACGAAGCGCAGAACGCCATTAACAATGATCCTGGGTCGCCAGCCAACTGGATTGAGCTTGGTAACCGGCTTCGTCAAGCTAAGAGATTTGGGCGTGCGATTGAGGCGTACAAGAATGGGTTGACCATTGACGTACCACCGGGGCTTGCGTTGTACATGCAGACTAATCTTGCAACGTTATATCTCGAGTGCGGGGATGCAACGGAGGCGGCCAACAGACTTGAAGCAATCCTGCGCGCGGATCCTACTTTAACTGCTGCGAGATTCAATTTAGGCGTGGCATATGCACAGGGTGGGAGACTGGATGAAGCGCGTGCAACATGGGTAGAACTTCTCGAAATGGAGCCCACGCATGAGAATGCCTTGGCCTATCTGGAATTACTGGACTCAACGGATCGAACTGAACATGTGGAAGCGAGCGGTACTGACTGCCTTGATACTGGCTAACGCGGGCATTGGGGCCAAGTCCCAGTCTATGCAGGAGGGAGACTGGGTCGGACAAATCATTCACCTTACAGGTCGTTATATGGATGCGATCTACAAAGTGCGCAATACTAATGGTGAACTTCAGATTGTGCTGGAAGTAGAGAATTTTGGGCCCTTTGAATTCAATGACATCCAGGTGACGCCGGACAGCCTCTCCTTCGTGTGGGAACCCTCATTTGAGCTGCAGTGCACGCTGGCCAGACTTCCAGATAACGTATATCACGGTGTGTGTAAGGACCCATGGGGAGGGTTCGGCGGTATTGTGATGGCGCCTCCGGGTTCAAACGCGGATGAGTTGACATTGGACGAAATGACATTCAAGAGCATCGCAGGTATAGGTGATGCTGACTCGGAGGAAAAAGCTTCGATTTTAGGTCCAATGTATCCAGCGGGGCAGTCGGCGCAATTATCCAGTGGAGCTGTGAACTACGTGGATGCTGGCTCCGGTCCGATTACGGTGATACTCATTGCGGGTCTGGGAGATAATCTTACATCATGGGAATTGCTCCATCGAGGTTTGGCTCGCGAGACGCGTGTCATAGCCTACGACCGCCCGGGTCTTGGGTTTTCAGAGGAGACCAGTATTGCGCGCACGCCTGAGCAGATGGCCACTGAGCTGAACGAACTCCTTCGGGGTGCCGAGATAACCTCTCCATATCTAATTGTGGCTCATGCAGAGAGCGCCTTTACTGCACGGCGTTTCGTGGATCTGTACGGAGAGGATGTACACGGACTCGTGCTGCTTGACCCCCATCATGAGGATCAGGCAGCGCTGTGGGAGGGTTTAGACGCCCTAGGATGGGAGTCCTATTGGACGCAGCTAAAACAATTCCAGATGATGCTTCCCGGCGGTGCCGGTCGGGAGTTTGAAACCTATGCGGCAATCATCGACGGTGAGAGGATTCCCGGATTGGGTCAGGTACCTCAAGTCCCCACTGTGGTGCTGACCGCCGGTCGTGTATCTGAGTCTCCGAGGTGGATCGGAGAGACCCGGGAGGGGCGTGAAGCATGGAATGATTTTCATGCCGACTGGGTGCAGCGAATGCCTTCTGGCAGCCATATAATTCAACTGCAAAGCGGGCCATACATCCAGAACGAGAAGCCAGACGAGGTAGAGGAGATCATTCGAGCGATGCTCACTGCCAAATAGTGCCTGCGCGGAAATCAAGGTGCGACGCTGTGGAAAGTCTTTCGAGTAAGGCTTTGGGCGTTCCATGTCGGGCAAGTTCTTCCTATTTTCGCGATTTGGTGTGTACGGTTTTCGGTGCGAAGTTTCTGAGATTCACATATCTGAGACCCGTATAACATGGCAGTTCCGGTATCCATTGCTTGGGGTAGGCATGGTTTTGTCAAACACTCATAAATGCTCCCTGCTTTACAGGCGTCCCGATACTGGGGGCTAATATATTTGCGATCCCTTCAGGTTTACAATCCACATGCCATGTACTCAATTTTCTTGTGCCCCTTTGTTGCCTGCTTGACACGTGACACGTTTATACAGAACTCAAAGCTATGAACCTTTGCCCGGTTGCCTTGAGACAACTAAATACAAAAGTGACTAATTGCCGCTGGACAGGTGGATACTGATATATGCATGGGTATACCCGACTAGTCCCTGACGAAAACTATACGCTGGGAGGATGCTGGTCGATCTTCTATGTGGCTCCGAACAATGTAGGTTCCGGCCGAGAGTCCATCGGAT
This sequence comes from Rhodothermales bacterium, assembly GCA_965219915.1. GTDB lineage: Bacteria > Bacteroidota > Rhodothermia > Rhodothermales > Bin80 > Bin80. Next base: position 901,594 of record OZ244794.1, read on the forward strand.
TTGATCTTGATACGGGTTGATTGGTGAAGTGGAGGCGTACCGCTGAATAGAGTCTGAATCCGACGACCAAGGAGATCATACAGCGCTATATCAATTGATCCGTATGTGCCGGAAGTGAACTGGAGAACTGCTTCGGTGGAAAACGGGTTTGGATAAACTTTCTCTGTTACAAGGCCTTCGTTATACAATTCAACAGTCACAGGTCCGGTAATCCTGTAGGCGCCGTTGGCTGTAACTTGCCGGATCTGGAAAGAATACCGGCCTGGATCCAGATCCTCTACGGTATACGTAAAGTTGGTCTGCGCTTCGCTGGCTACCTGGACTTGACCGATGGTCGTTGGTTGTGGCTGCGTGTCTTCAACGAAGAACGTAATCTTGGAAGAGGATGATGTTATAGACCAGGTGAGTTGAATTGATCGTTCCCCGGGTACAGCTTTCAACTCACTTATAGCGACAAGATCATTTCCCAGACAGTCTCCGCGAAGCTGAAGATGACAGATAGGATCAGTATCAAGTGCTACATATTCAGGACTATCAGGCACGCAAATGCCGGCATTGTTGGAAAGGTTGCAATTGGACAGTTGTGCGCCAAGAATTGCAACCTGGTGTGGCAGTGCGCCCGTCAGCTTGTTGTAGCTAAGATTCAGAGTATCCAGGCTTGTAAGCGCGGCGTATTTTGCCGGTACGGGTCCTTGGATGTTATTGCCAGATAGGTCAAGGACTTCAAGGCTCTGAATGGAAGAGAGTGAGGCGGGCAACGTACCTGTCATACCATTATTCGGCAGGATCAAACGGGTTATTCTCTCATCAACACAGCTGACGCCATCCCAATCACATGGTTGTGAGCTCGCGAGCCATCCATTATTTCGTGTCCATGTTGCCCCTCCCGTGTTAGCGTAGATAGATTCAAGGCTATCACAGTTGGGCCCTTCGCATGCTTTACATGTGTCGTCTCGATACAATGAGCAAACTTGGTCCAGATTGGCATATGGAGGAGCATTTGGGATACATAATCGATTTCCTTGCAGATAACAGTTATTTATGCCTGCGGCAAAGGTGGCCGTGGAGAGGGACAGCGAGCCTTCCAGATTATTGTCTGCAAGGGACAGCCAGAGAAGTGCGTCTAGATTGGCTAATTCTTCCGGTATCCTCCCAGACAGTTGATTTTCGCTGGCATCAAAAAACCTTAGCATGTTGAGATCTCCCAGCCACATTGGCAGAACTCCGGTGAACATATTTTGGCGCAAGTTCAGGTACTCGAGCCTGGTCAGATTGCGGAGTGTATCGGGAATTGGTCCGCCCAAACTATTGCCACCGAGATCTAGGCGCTGCAATTGCAATAATTGTCCGAGGCGCTCTGGAATTGGCCCTTCCAGTTCATTGGCTTCCAGGCTCAGCTCTCGAAGATTGGAGAGACTTCCGAGTTCTGCCGGAATGGTGCCTGTGAAGGCATTATTTCCCAATGTTAGAATCTCCAAGTACTCAAGATCTCCGAGCGTTGTTGGTATCTGACCGGTCAGTTTTCTTAATCGAACACCCGGGCCACTGTTGTCGATCCGAATGGATTGTAGTTCCTGCAGGAATGCCAAGTCTCCCGGCAAGGTACCAGTCAGGTTATTGCCGGAGAGGTCAATGTGAATGATTTCTCTGGGCCACTGTGAGGATCTGCACGTGATACCGTACCAATCACAGGGTTGATTAGTCCGAAGCCAACCGCGTACGTTACGCCAGTTATATCCGTCTGTATCGTAGAAGAGTTTTTCCAGTACTTTGCATGCTTGTAGCGTAATCTGGTCAATGAGTGGGCAGCCCACAAACTGCGCTCGTGTCGCGGTTGCACTGGATACCGCAATCAACATTACAAGGACAACAACACGCGTCATGACGGTCAGTGATTGCTGTTGCGTTACCACCGGACTGGTCAGTTGTTCATCAGCATGCATTTCCAAAACATCACGATGGCAGCCAGACAAAAACCAATTCGACGGTTCCAGGTGGCGTTAGGTTGAGGAAGCAGTTAATCTGAGATACCAAAGAATGATGCACGACACCGGTATCTGCCACGCGTAACTCACCGCGCGCAAAGTTTAGGAAACGGTAACGTGTGGAGTAGCCCGCAATTATTCCTCGCCCGCCTCAACAATTGTGGATAGGTTGGCAGGCTGCCCGATGCCATTAAGATTCGATGCTCCTCAATAGCACTTTGATACTCAAGATACTCAGGGCTGACGGGCATTACGTATAGTATCAAGTTAGCGTCCAATTCGTCAGAAAGCGAGTTTAGGAAATAGTTCTTCCTGTCCCCCAGTGCGCTCATACATCACCTCCTCTTGGCTCCTGCTACTGCCATCCTTGAGTAGGTGCTCAACTTCAATTCCTTCCTGGACCAAGGCCTCCCCAATCATGCCAGATCGGTGACACTGTGTTGGATTCGCCTCGGCACATAGCAGGCAGACGATGTAATCTCGCTCGCAGGCCGCGCGCAAACGAGCAATACCCTCCTTGAAGACAGGCATTGCGCGCACCTTCTGGTAATTCACATGGTTATTATCGTAACAGGATTCATCGTCCGGGCGGCCGCCCAATTGGTGTCCCATGAATCCATACTTCAGCCCCGCGTTGCGTAGTGCCTTCGCCAGTGGTTTTCGTGCAAACTCAGGCTGATACCTGGAATAAGGAACCGAACGAACGTCAATCACAAACTGGATCCCTTTAGCTCGCACCTGGCGCACAATTTCGTCCACTGTGCGTCCCCCGTGCCCGATAGTATATACGCGAAATCTAGGCATGTCAATTCAATAATGGGCGAGGATGTGTCAGTTGTCGAGTTACCTGACTATGTCTAACGACAACACCCCTTGGAAAATCTAAGTTCCACACATGCCTCTCCCATTATACAGAATGTGTGAAATTTTGCAGGGCGTAATAAGTGCTAAAAACAGGGATGGTCGGCACGAGGCTTGAATGATCGTGTAATTCATTTACGCTTGAACAAACAAAAACCGAGAAAATGGAACCTAAGCATGTGGAGAAGAACTCATTGTCCGGTGTTTTTCTGCGTACAAGGCAGCGCAAAGAGAGCAATACTGAGTCAGATTGGGGCAGCGACTCGGAGTCTGGGATACGACGCTGCGCACCGGGATCTGCAACGCGCTACTCGGTGCCCGCTAAGTCAAGGATACGGTAATGCGTGGAATAGCCCGCAAATATTCCTCGTCCACCCTCAAAATTTGTGTATAGATTGGCAGGCTGCCCGAAGCCATCAAAATTCTCATGCTCCTCAGTAGCACTTCGATGCTCAACGTACTCCGGACTGAGGGCCATTACGTATAGTACCAAGGTAGCGTCCAATTCGCCTTCGAAATCGCTGAACAGATCCACGGTGATATCAAAATCTTGAACTTGGCCATCTGAGGATCGATCGGACAGGATACCAATGGTACAGAATTCGTCCTCTGCAGGGTTGCTTTCAATAGGATTCAGTACGTCACTGAAGGAGCAATACCATCGCTGGCTGTTATGGATCATAGCTAACTCATGGACTGTGAATTCCGAGGCAGTAGGAGACTCGTCTGCCGGAAGTGCAAGAAAAATGCTAAAACTGTAATAATTCAGGCCAGGGTTGTCAGCCAGACTGAAACTGACCAAGTATTGGGAGTCCAACATCAACGAGGAGAAAGTGTCCAGTTTTGTGACTTCGGCTGAAAGTATGTCGGGGGGGAGAGGGGCCATGGAGATTGCTGATGTCGAAGGCAATCCGGGCGCCTCAACGACCATCCGGTAGGGTGTGTTTGTGCGTGGCGTCCGCATTCTCGGTGACTCATACCAACCATCCTCTCCACCGTCGTGAGTAAGTCGGGCGACGAGGACATCGTCCCTGTAGATCGTGACCGTTGCATCATCCAAGAAAACCGATGTCGTATCTCCCAGTTCTCCAATCGGAATCGTTTTTGCAACCCGTGCTGCCCAGACCGAATCTGGTGTGAAATTGCTAGTGACGTTCAGCTCAGGGTCGTAATCCGGAGGATCAATCTCAATGGTAGTTTCGCAGGCCGACAGAAATAAAATGCACACTGTAAGTAATTGGATGACCGGGTAATGAGGAAACCGTGGGCGCCACAAATTCTGAGTTAGTCTGGTCCAGATGTGCCCAACAATCCGCACGAAATCTCCAGAGCGGAGCAGACAACTTTGCCTGCCATTCGTCAAGGCGTTTGCTGGCGATGAGGAGTCGCCCTGCAAGAACTGCAATAACATCATGTTCAAATGATCCCGTTGGATTAGAGAACGGCCAAGTGGATGCCCCATAGTTCTAGTAAGACAACTGGTAGCTTAAAGCGGGGATTATGGGGAGTAGACTAAATTTCTTGAATGTGAGGTCCCCAGTTTCCTCTCGCTGGGCATAAATACTGAGGGCGTTTCTCCGGTTGTACGTGTTGTAAGTGCCGACCGATAATGTCCTTTTCAAACGTCTTCCCGTTCGCTTTATACGAACACTCAAATCCAATCGATGATAGGACGGCATGCGTGCACCATTGCGCGAACTCTGCACACTATACAATTGAAGCCAGTTCGCCCGTCCCCATGGAAATGCTACAAATGTCTGGTGTTCTGCGTGAAGATGGCCGACAGGCAATGTAACGGCTTGGCCGGTGCCATAGACCCAAGACGCACTTATATCAAACGACGGCCGAAGTTTGTGGCTGATAACCAAGGCGGCATCGTGACGGCGGTCATATCGGTAAGGAAACCATGCCCCATCGTTGATATGTTCAAATTTTCGACGACTTGACGATAGCGTGTAGCCGATCCAGCCGGTTGTGCGACCGGATTGCTTTTGAAGAAAAATTTCGCCGCCGTAGGCAACGCCGCGTCCAGTCTCTACTCGGTCCTCCCATGTTCCCAATGTCGCGTTGAAAAAGTCGGCACCATCCTCGTACTCAATCAGATTTTGCAATTGTTTGTAGTACCCTTCGATGGAGATCTCAAATTTTCCACCGGAAATTGAATGCACGGCACCACCTGCAACCTGCATGGATTGTTGAGGCTTGATTCGTGCGGTCGCGGGTACCCACAAATCCGTGGGAAGGGACAAGCCGCTTGTAGTTGCCAGGAGATGAATGTACTGCTGCATGTACGCCAAGGATGCCTTAAAGCTGGTTCTCGAATCCAGGCGGAAAAGCGTACCAATGCGTGGTTCAACCGAGTAGTAGGTCTTTCCGTCAATCAGAAAGCTCGAGGCGTGTATCCCCGTATTGAGGCGTACTCGTGGAGCCAGGCGCCAATCATCTTCGATGTAGGCTTGGAACTCCCCAGCTCTTGAACGCCTGTTTGAGGTAACTGAGGAATAATCCAGCACATCGTTTACCTGATGGATTTCCTCATATGCTCCTGTGAGAAAGCTGTGCAACTGTCCTCCGAGCCCAAAACGAAGGTTATGACGGGCATTGGGAATAAATTCCGCGTCAGCACGGGCATGTAGATCGCGAATACCGGATTCGTACGAAGCAGTGTACTGACGGGACTCAACCTCGGCATCACTAACATAGTGGGAGGTATACCGGTTTTCGTTGGTCGCAAGCAACGAGTAATTCGTGTAACCGACCAGCACATTTGAGAAAAATCTCGCCCCAAATATATGGTTCCAGCGGAAGGTGCCCGTCAGATTACTCCAATTCAGTGCTGCCTCGTCCCTTTCATTATCGCTGTAATTATAACGCTGATACAGGCGGTCATCTCCCAAATAGCCACTCAGATATATTCGGTCTCTAGGGGTAAGAATAACGTTGGTCTTTACATTAATGTCGTAGAAATAGTATCCGAAATCTTCATCTTCGTCACTAAGGAAGGGCCGGGCGAGTACATCAGCATAGGACCGGCGTCCGGCGACAAGAAAGGAAGCTTGATCCCGTATGATAGGTCCCTCAACGGTTAGGCGTGAAGCAAGAAGTCCGATGGCCCCTGCTCCCGCAAAGCGTTTCATATTCCCTTCCTTCATGGTCAGATCAATCACCGAGGAAAGCCGCCCACCGTAACGTGCGGGAAAACCTCCTTTAAGCAGTCGGACATCCTTTATTGCGTCCGGGTTAAAGGTGCTCAGGAATCCGAAAAGATGACTAGGATTGTAGATCTGCGTCCCATCAAGCAAATAGAGATTCTGGTCTGGACCACCCCCGCGCACATAGAGGCCAGTTGAACCTTCCACACCTGACTGAACTCCCGGCAGGAGTTGGATGATGCGCAAGACATCTACCTCTCCAAGGAGCGCCGGAAGAACCTCTACGTTTTGCACAGGCAGAGAGATGCCGCTCATTTGCGTTGTCTGAAGAGCTGATTCGGCGGAGGCAATAACCTCTATTTCGTCCAGAGCAAGTGTAATAGGAACTAGCGCGATATCCAGGCGGAGATCCTCCTGCGGTGCGTACGTGATCACTTGTGGCACGTACGCGACATGATTGACGATCATCCGTACGCTATCCGGTTGGAGTGTCAGACTGTAGAAGCCGTATTGGTTTGTAGTTCCCCCTACATCCTGCGCAGTGACGTATAACGTCGCGCCTACCACCAACTCGCCGGTTTCAGCATCTGTAACGGTGCCACTCACTGTGACACGGTTCTCCTGTGCAACAGCGAAGGGAGAATGTTGTACGGAGAGGTAAACTGCAGCTGTAAACAGGAATGTTAGGCGAGGAAGGAGCTGCGGCATACGGTATCTGACTATTCGTCGGAAGAGATGCGGAATGTAGTTTCACTCACGAGGCTTTCCTGATACCCGTATCTAATTGCCTTTGCACGGATTGTAGTGGTCTGGTCGATCCTGAGTGGCGCAGAAAAAAGCAACCAATCGCCTTCCGTGCCGGTCTCGTCAACAATCGCGTAAGCAATTGAGGCCCCCTGTGTTCCGCTGTACATCGTTACGTCAACGGCGCCGTCAAAAACTCCTCCACTTTGGGTGTGATCCAGACCGCCAGTCTGGATTGCCGTACGTGAGGTAGCTTGTGGGAGCATGATCGGGGCATCTGTAACTGGCTGTTCCCCGTTCGGCCACATAGATTCAACCATGTCCAATTCAGATCGGAAGCCCCAGTCTCCACTCGTCGCGATCCAGCTGTCAAGCGCCTGTTGTAGGCGCATGAGCTCGTCCTTGTAGGTTGGATTGTACGCAAGATTACGGACCTCATATGGATCCTCAGCCGTGTCATAAAGCTCGTGAACCGGACGACGTGAGCGCATCCAAAGCGTTTGGGGACCGGTTAGCGCGCCGTCTGCATGAAGTCTAAAGAGCTCTTGCATCGTGGGCATTGCGTTCGCGAAGGCCATCCAGAGCGCGTACGGTTTTTCGGTTCGGTAGTTGCGGATGTATTTGTATCGCGTATCCCGTACAGCTCTTACGAGATCGTACTGCTCATCAAAACGATCCCTTGCTGCGTAGACATATTCGTGTGGAGGTTTATTGCCGGCGAAGTCCCCCAGAATTGCCCGTCCCTGAATGTGAGCTGGTGGCTCAATCCCCGCCAGTGAGAGTACAGTAGGCGCGAGATCCAGAAAGCTCACAAGCTCTTGATTGACATTGGGTGTCTGGCCCGGTGTATGGATGATCATGGGAACATGCAGGCCGGAATCATACAGCCACCGTTTATGGCGTGGTAATCCATCACCGTGATCGCTCCAGAAAAACACGATCGTATTATCCAGTAGACCGTCCTCCTCCAATTGGTCAAGAATCATACCTGCCTGAGCATCCATAACTGCGATATTGTCGTAATGCTGTGCAATATCGCGTCGCACGACGGGTGTGTCTGGATAATAGGGTGGTACGATAACTACGTCAGGATCGGTTTCAAGCGGTGCAGGCGCCGGCACTGCAGCGAAAGCAGGCAGCCCCATGGCTTCCATGGCTGCTTCAGGGTCCGGCCAGATGCGGCTTTCGTGCGTTATCGTAAAATTAAACACCGAAAAAAAAGGTTGATCGGGATCCCGGCGGCCACGCCAATGGGCCTCAGAGCTGGATTCGTCCCAGGCTGTGGTTGGAGTTTCAAATTGGTAGTCCTCCTTCACATTATTGGTCGTGTAGTAGCCGGCTGCACGCAGATATTCCGTAAAGGTCTTAACATAATGAGGAGGGACCACACTGTACGGTGTGGGCTCGGGTGCAAACGGAGCTCCCGAGAGGGTCCTCATATGATGTGCTCCAAGACTGACTTGATGCATGCCGGTGATAATGGCTGCACGGCTGGGGGAGCACACCCCCGCAGTAGTAAATACACGTGTGTAGCGTGTACCACGACTAGCAAGTGAGTCCAGATGAGGGGTTCGGGCAACTGGATCCCCATAGGCCCCGAGTCTCGGTCCCATATCTTCGGCCGAAATCCAGACAATATTCGGTCGTTCCAGCGTAGCCGGTTCTTCAACTGCGCTTTCCGGTGCGGCACACGCGCACAACAGAAGGGGAAGAAGCCCAAGACGAATATATGATTTCATGCGTCAGTACTGTCAGGTTCGACCGGGCTCAAGCTGAGACCGGTATTTATGTATAGTTCGGGCGCGGCAGACTGCAAACGCTCTGTCCCTGCCTCGGTGGTATTGGTTTGCCAAAGGTAGAGGGACTGCAGCTCGGGTAATTCCTCGAGATGAACCAGTCCAGAATCGGACACTGCTGTGCCATAAAGATTTAGATACTCCAAGTATTCCAAGTTGCTCAGATGCGCCAATCCCTCATCGGTAACCGAGGTCTGCTGTAGATGCAGGCGCGTTATATGCGGCAGATCTGCGATCACCTCTACCAGATCGTTTCCAGCCTGGGAGCGTCCAAGATCAAGCCACGCGATGTTGGGGGCGAGTCGCAAAAGTGCTTCACGCATTTCACTTGTTCCTGTGCATGCTTCCAGGTCCATGCAGCGTACCTGCAGGTATGGTTCATTTTCAGCCAGGGGTGTGACGGATAATCCCAGATTAGCGAGTGCAATAATATCCATGGAATCCGGCGGAGCGGTATCCAGCGCGAAGATTCCAGTCCGGATTTCGTCCAGCCCCATACCATCCACAATAGTTTGGACAACGGGTGACCACTCAGCATCCGGAAGGAGCTCCTCAAAAGAGGCGCCTGCGTCAATCCACCAACGCAGCAGCTCGGCTTCCGCCACGGACAACTGGGGGCTCTCAATGGGCGGCATATGACCGTCCGAATTGAGCGGTAGCCACAAGCGGTGGATGAGCTCACTCTCATGTGCGCGACCAGCGACAATCGGAGGACCGTCATCTCCACCCTCATTGATAAATTCGGGAGTATCCAAACGCAGTCCACCCCGCTGGGCGTTAGCGCCGTGACACGATACACATCTGGATTCAAAGATGGGTGCGATGAGGGCAGTATACGTAGTAGTTTCCGCGGGATTCTCTAATAGGAGACGTCCGATATCGGCTTTTTTCGGAAGTCCTGCAATCTGGCGCATGCCATCCGGCATATAGCGGGACAAATAATCTGGACCATGTGTCAACACGCCCCCAAAATGTCCGGTAAGTGCAACCACCAATAGCAGGAGCCCTACCGATATACCGTACATACGCGGCTCCCAGTGTTTAAGCCAGCGTTCTGAAAGGCCTGGCCAGGCTTTGTACAGGTAGGCCAGCGAAGCAAACAGGACGACCAGGATCCCCATGCGCTTATGCCAAGCCAATTGGCTAGCAGAATAACCACCGCCTTGGGCCAAGTACAGACCGAAAATAACGGCCAGGATAGAACTCCAGACACCGATATACAGAAGTGCCAGAATTCCTGTATCATACCGTCCTCGCCAGGCCGGCCTCAATGAGAGACACTCAAGCAGGATCGCCACCACCAAGATCCCAATCGGCAGATGTACAACGACGGGGTGAAATCGTCCCAAGAACAGACTGAAGTCACTCGGTCGGCCAGAGCCAGGTACGATGATTAACATTAATACCAGCAAGGCGAGGCCTGCACACATCCAGAACACGGACTGCTTCATAGTGCCACCAAGAAAAGAGATATAGTTATAATTGAGAAGTACTAGGCCAAGACCTGGTGCACAACATGTCCATGCACATCGGTCAAGCGAAAGTCTCGGCCCTGGAAGGGGTAAGTTAATCGTTCGTGATCAAATCCAAGGAGATGCAGGATCGTAGCTTGCAGGTCGTGGACATGTACCTGACCGCTCACAGCGCTATATCCGATTTCATCTGTTTCACCATGCGTGATGCCGCCCTTAATGCCGCCACCAGCCAACCACATCGTATAAGCGTCGCTGTGATGATCCCGCCCGACAAAGGGGTTGTCCGTCCCGGAGCGGTTTTCCAGCATCGGTGTTCGCCCAAATTCTCCACCCCATATCACCAGGGTTTCTTCAAGCAGGCCGCGCTGTTCCAGGTCTTCCAGGAGTGCAGTAACCGGACGATCAGTTTCGCGACAGCGTTCTAGGAAGCCACCATTCAGAGCTTCACTCTCGCCTGCACCGTGTGAGTCCCATCCCCAGTGAAATAACTGAACGAAGCGAACCCCGCGTTCCACAAGTCTTCGTGCGAGCAGACAGTTATTACTGAATGCCGTTTCGCCGGGAGCAGTGCCGTACAACTCATGTATGTAGGAAGGTTCACGGCTGATATCCATGGCTTCCGGCACAGAAGTCTGCATGCGGAAAGCCATTTCATACTGCGCAATGCGTGTGAGAATTTCGGGATCACCAACCTCCTCGTACTGTTGCTGATTGATCGTATTGATGGCATCAATGGATTTACGACGCAGGTCACGCGGTATGCCCTCCGGGTCACCCAAAAACAAAACCGGATCCCCTTTAGTTCTGCACTGCACTCCTTGGTATACTGTGGGCAGAAAGCCGCTTCCATACACACTGGCTCCCGCGTCCGGCGCAGCCCCACCGGAAAGTAGCACGACAAATGCAGGCAGGTTTGCATTCTCGGTACCAAGCCCGTAAGTCACCCAGGATCCCATACTCGGTCGGCCAAGCCGGGGGCTGCCCGAATGGACTAAAAGTTGCGCTGGAGCGTGATTGAATTCATCGGTGCGCATAGCCTTGAGGAAGGCGATCTTATCTGCAACGCGCCCCAAGTGCGGGAGGTGGTCAGAGATCCAGGCGCCCGACTCTCCGTGCTGACGAAAATTAGCCTGTGGTCCCAGCATTTTCGGTATGCCCCGGATAAATGCGAAGCGCTTGCCCTCCAATAGCGATTCGGGGCAGTCCTGGCCGTGAAGTCGCGCGAGTGTGGGTTTGTAGTCGAACAACTCCAATGGAGAGGGGCCGCCGGCCATATGCAAAAAGATCACGCGTTTGGCACGTGGTGCAAAATGTGGTTTGCGCGGTGCCAACGGATCGAGAGAGCCGTTCGGGTCAGTTGCTTCGGCGGCACCAAGTGAGGCAAAAGCCATCGCCCCGAGTCCGGCACCCGCGGACTTCAGGAAGTGGCGACGAGTAATGTGCCCCAGGTATGCGTGTTGGGCTTCTTTAGTAAGACTCATATTAAATCGGAGAACGTCCAGTCTTAATCATTACATATCGAACTTAGGGCGAATGCTGTAGCCAGAGAACTGCGCAGGATCACGCTTTCATGATGAACTGATCGAGGTTAAGGATTGCATTGGCGACAACGATCAAGGCTGCCAACTCAGCAGATCCTTGGTCCCCGGTTAACGTAATGACATCGCTCTCGCGTTCAGTGTAATAGGCTATGGCATCATGATATAGGGGTTCGAGTGTCATAAGCGTTTCCCGGTCCGGTGCCACTCCCATGGCGTATATATATCCCGCTTCAAGGGGGGTTTCGGAATTTAGCATACGTTGGGCTAACGCTTGCGCTGCCTCAAAAAAGACAGGATCATTCAGCGAGACCAAAGCCTGCAGGGGCGTGTTGGTTCTTATCCTTCGAGATACACAGAACTCACGGCTGGGACTGTCAAATGTCGTCATAGACGGGTACGGTACGGTGCGTCGCCAGTATGTATAAATCCCGCGCCTGTACCGATCACCCCCTTGACTGGTTTGCCATTGGCGGGCGTCGTACGGGTTGTTCCAGAGCCCTTCCGGTTGAGGAGGCATTACACTCGGACCATACATCGTGGGGCTTAGCAGCCCGCTCACATAGAGTGCCTGATCCCGGATCTGTTCTGCACTCAGACGGAACCGGGCACCCCGTGCCAGTAGCCTGTTGCGAGGATCTTTGGCCTCCAGTTCATCGGTCACGCGCGAGGACTGCCTGTACGTCGAAGAAACCACCACAGAACGCAGCAATGACTTGACGCTCCAGGAGTGATCTTCCATAAAGCTGACCGCCAAGTAATCCAGTAAATCTGGGTGGGAGCGTTCAAGCCCCTGAGTGCCAAAATCTTCCAGCGATTCGATGAGTCCAATCCCAAAGAGTTGTTCCCAGAATCGATTTACCGTAACCCGTGCGGTGAGCGGATTGTCACGAGTGACCAGCCACTGTGCCATTCCCAGACGGTTACGAGGAGCATCCTCCGGCATGGGAGGTAATGCATCGGGCGTATCGGGTTCAACCTGTTCGCCTTTCAGCAGAAAGCTGCCCCGTTCAAACACATGTGTGCGTCGCTGGAAGGGGAGTTCCTGCATGATGGGGGTGTGGACTGCGTTTAATGCTCGCAACTCCCGCTCTTTTTCCGCTTTTTCAGAACGCAGGTGCTCAAGTTCAGGATCATCACTGACACTGGCATAAATGTGGTCCAACGTCCATCGCTGGCCATCCCCCCGCAGCTCCTCTGGAGTTGCCACAACCCGCTTGACTTCGTTTTGAAGCATAAGTCGGACACGGCCAATGATTTCTGGTTGATCCAGCGTGGTCTCCCATGCACGCCGCTCTTCAGCCAGTGCATTGGAGCGCACGCGGGCAATGATATCCTCGTCCAGTTGGGCAATGTTCTCTAGGAGCCTATTTCCCTGTTCGGCAACCTCTTCCTCAAACAACGGGAGGGTTGGATATTCGGTGTCCAGATCCCGGTCGGCGCTGCTGTTGAAGAAGGCAAAGAACTCGTAGTACTCCTCGTGTGTGAATGGGTCATAGGGGTGGCCATGGCACTGAACACAGGCGAATGAGGTACCCTGCCAGACTTCCCAGGTCGTGTTCACGCGGTCAATAACTGCCGCAACGCGAAATTCTTCATCGTCTGTTCCCCCTTCCGTGTTGGTCATAGTGTTGCGGTTAAAGGCGGTCGCGATGCGCTGGCTTTCGGTCGCGTTCGGTAAAAGATCCCCTGCCAACTGTTCAATCGTGAATTGATCGAATGGCAGATCATCGTTGAAGGCCTGGATGACCCAATCCCGGTAACGCCAAATAGTCCGGCCTATATCTTTTTCATATCCCTTGGAGTCAGCATATCTTGCGAGGTCCAGCCACATGGCCGCCCAGCGCTCACCGTATGCCGGAGAGGCCAGCAGCGAGTCTACATAGGTCTCATAGGATCCTCCGTCTAAACAGACCAGTCTCACGTCTTCCGGTTTTGGGGGCAGGCCGATCAGGTCCAGTGTGACTCTCCGGACAAGCACGGGGCACTCCGCTTCGGGAGAAGGTGACAACTCTTCTTTGTCCAGCCGTGAAAGTATAAAATAATCCAGCGGTTCACGTGGCCACGCGAGATCAGGTACGTCCGGTAATGCGGGCCGCTCGGGGGTGACGTAAGCCCAGTGATTCTCCCATTGTGCCCCTTCTTCAATCCACGTGCGCAGAATTTCAATTTGCTCGGACGTGAGTGCGTCATCATCCTGAGGCATCCGGTGCTTCGGATCTGCATGCGAAACGCGTCGCAGCATTTCGCTTTCGTTGGGCTTGAGCGGTACGATAGCACGCTCGCCCGATTCTGCTGTGGCAAGTGCTTCGTGTCGAAAGAGCAGGCTTAGATCTCCCTGTCGCCGGATGCCCCCATGACAGTTCACGCATCGCTCATTCAGGATAGGGCGGACCTGCTCATTAAAGCTGATCTCCGGAGCGCGGCTACAGCCATTGAACACTGACAAAGCAGCTGCGACCACGATGTATCCGGCGATGAGATGCTTCATACGATCAGAGGTTTGACGACCGTACCGTGCACATCTGTGAGGCGGTAACGGCGGCCCTGATACTTAAATGTAAGTAGCTCATGATCAATTCCAAGGAGATGCATCAGGGTTGCTTGCAAATCATGTACATGCACCGGGTCGCGAACTACATTATAGCCAAGATCATCCGTTTCACCATAGCTGAAACCGGATCGCACGCCTCCACCCGCCATCCACAGTGTGAAACATCGGGGATGGTGATCGCGACCGTAATCTTCATCTGTAAGGCGTCCCTGGCAGTAATTGGTACGCCCGAACTCTCCACCCCAGATGACCAGGGTATCGTCCAGCATTCCCCGCTGTTTGAGGTCCCGCACGAGCGCGGCTGAGGGTTGGTCGGTTTCTCGTGACTGGACTTGAATACCGGCTGGCAGTCCCCCGTGATGATCCCATCCCTGATGGAAGAGCTGGATAAAGCGTACACCCCGTTCGGCCAGGCGCCGGGCCAAAAGACAATTGGCGGCAAAAGTGCCGGGCTCCCGGGCGTCTTCGCCGTAGAGGTCAAAGATATAATCTGGCTCATTAGACAGGTCCATCACATCAGGAACAGAGGTCTGCATGCGATAGGCCATTTCGTACTGAGATATCCGTGACTCAATACGTTCCCATCCGGGTGCGCCTTCTTTCAGTTGATGCAATTCCCGAAGGCGATCAAGTTGCATTCGTCGCTGTTTTGAAGAGACGCCATCAGGGTTGCTCAGATATAGCACGGGATCCACTCCGCTTCTGAACTGCACTCCCTGGTGTTGCGATGGCAGGAACCCATTCCCCCAGAGTCGGGCATAGAGTGGTTGTCCTCCCTTGTCTTTTGTGATGAGCACACAAAATGCAGGCAGGTTTTCATTTTCGGTTCCGAGTCCATAGCTGAGCCATGATCCGAAGGACGGCCGGCCCGCAATCTGTGATCCTGTAAGAAAGAATGTAATTGCCGGATCGTGGTTGATCGCTTCGGTGTGCATGGATTTAACGAAGCATAACTCATCCACAATCTCTGCAGTGTACGGCATCAGTTCGCTCACCCAGGTTTTGCTCTCTCCATATTGGGCAAAAGAAAAGTGTGAGCGGGCCAGGGGCAACCTGTTCTGAAAGCCAGTCATTCCGGTAAGCCGCTGTCCCTTGCGCACGGATTCAGGCAGTTCCTGCCCGTGCTTGGCATTAACCTGGGGCTTATAGTCAAACAGTTCGAACTGTGAGGGGCCACCACTCTGGAACAAATAAATGATACGTTTAGCGCGCGGGATCAAATCCGTCCCACCGGCCAGGGCCGGATTAACTAACGAGGACAACGCGAGCCCGCCCAGGCCCATGCCGAGGCGTCCCAGAAACTCCCTGCGAGTGCTGAGAGGGCTATAATTACAACACGAATGCATCAGTACTTCTCAATAACTTCATCAAAGGATAGCAATGCATTGGCAACCATAGTATGTGCAGCCCATTCAACGGGGTCTAGCCCCGCTTGCAGTTGGGACTCCCCGGTTTCTAACAGTTGCCTGGCCGCCTTGGGGTCCTTGGAAAATTCCTCAAGCTGTTCGGTGTATAGTGATTGCAATGCTTTCGTTTCGGATGGATTCGGGCTACGTCCGGTTAGCAATTTAAATCCCAACGCAATTTGATCTTCAAGTGTTTCCATCCCGAGCATGCGGGCGGCTATGTGACGGGATGCTTCCACATACTGTGGGTCATTGAGCAGAACCAGGGCCTGCATAGGGGTCGCTGTGCGCTGACGCCGCATCACACACTGTGCACGAGTTGGCATATCAAAAGTGATCAGGGAAGGAGGTGGGGAAGTGCGCTTGAAGAAGGTGTAAAGTGTGCGCCGGTAGAGGTCAGAGCCCGAGCCCTGCTCATACCTGATCCCGATCCCGTGCTTTTCCTGCCAGAGTCCTCCCGGTTGATACGGTTTAACCGCAGGTCCACCTAGCGTTCGGTCAAGAAGTCCACTGACTGCAAGTGCCTGGTCGCGCACCATTTCTGCACTCAGGCGAAGTCTGGGGCCTCGTGCGAACAACTTATTGTCGGGGTCAAGGTCAAGGAGTACAGGACTAGCTTCAGATTGCTGGCGATAGGTGGCACTCGTCACGATCAGGCGCTGCATAGCCTTAATATCCCACCCCGAGTTAACGAATGTTGTGGCCAAGTAATCCAGCAGTTCAGGGAAGGAGGGCAAGGCGCCCTGTCGTCCAAAATCTTCAGGTGTGGAGACAATGCCGGTTCCGAAGTACTTTTGCCAATATCGGTTCACTGCAACCCGGGCGGTAAGTGGATGCTCTGGATGAAACAACCATCTGGCCAAACCGAGGCGGTTTTGAGGTGCATCATCGGGGAAAGGCAGGATGGCATCTGGTGTGTGCGGTTCAACGCGCTCCCCCTTTGCGTCGTACTGGCCACGGTTCAATATGTACGCTGGTCGTGGGGGGGACATCTCCTCAGTGACCATGATTGCCGGTATACCTTCAAGGAGGGTGTTCTCCTTTTCGCGCAGGGCTTGGAGGGCAGCCTGAGCGCGCTGCCAAGGTGTCACTTCATGTGCCAGATACCATTGAAAAAGATCGTCTCGATCTGCGGTCACTTCTGTTCTCCCTGCCAGGCGCGCAACTTCAAAGCCATACAGCCTCTGATCGTACAGGCGTAATTCATCAACAGCTCCGTTACGCAGGCCGCTGTCGTGGTGTCGGTAGGCGATTTGCAGGGGGACCTTCAAATCGTCGTATGTGATATCCCGGGTAAGACCATCACGCACGGTTTCTACATCGGCGAGTAGCCCATTGAGGTACAGGCGCACACCGGAGGCGCGGCTGGATCCATCGTAGGTCATGGCTACATGCGTCCAATCCCCAAGCAGGAGAGTATCAATCGTTTGGATGCGCAAGGCATTTTGGGGCCACATATGGGCCAGTTGCGCCACGAGGCGACCATCCCGGAGTACAAGCTCCCAGCCGTGGCTCCCGACATCCTGTGCAGCCAGCGTGCGATGGACGATGGCACCTGTATCCTCTCCCGGATTGATCCAGAGACTTACGGTAAAGGGTTGTGTTCGCCGGAATTCACCCATATCTGCGAAGGAGAAACCGCTCTCACCGTCAAAGGCCATCGCCTGCCCCTGGTACCCAGGCACTATATCTGGGCTGAAGACGGCTGTCCCCTGTTTGCCATCCTGGCATGGTAATGTTGGTCCGTTCAGGCGTTCAAACTCGCAGGAAAGAGTGGGCCTGGGGTCGGTATCCGGCGGTAATGACGGGTGCCGGGAAGTAAAGCCCAGCCTCGACATTTCCGCTATATTGCCAACTGCACGCTCAGCTGATTCAATCTCACGTGCGAGACGATCCAGTTCCTCCTGATCATCCGGCGTAGGCAGATCCAGTGCGGGCACGGGCACTGCATACGGTGAAGTCTGCCCGGATTCGTCCACATTGTTAAAAAAACTGAAGAGCCCATAGTAGTTGGCTTGCGTAATCGGATCGTACTTGTGATCGTGGCAGCGTGCACATTCAAGGGTCAGGCCCATGAATGCCGCCCCCATCGTATTGACGCGATCCGCCACGTATTCCGTGCGCAACTCTTCTTCAATAATGCCCCCTTCGTTAGTCTGGCGGTGGTTACGGTTGAAGGTGGTCGCCAACCGTTGGTTCAGCGTTGCATTTGGCAGTAGGTCTCCCGCAAGCTGCCAGGTAGCGAACGTATCAAAGGGCAGGTTCTCATTGTAGGCTTCCACGACCCAATCTCTCCACGGCCACACGTACCGATCCCCGTCATTCTGATATCCATGTGTGTCCGCGAATCTAGCGATATCCAGCCACATAGAAGCCATGTGCTCTCCATAAGCAGGGGAGTCAAGCAGCCGATCAACAACCTTTTCATAGGCATGAGCAGAGGTATCTGCAAGAAAAGCGTCCAGTTCCTCCAACGTTGGGGGAAGACCAGTTAGGTCAAGTGTGACGCGTCGAAGGAGCGTGCTTGGGTCTGCCTCTGGAGCCGGGGTCAGTTCTTCCGACTCAAGACGTGCCAGCGTAAAGTGGTCAATTCTGTTGTTCGGCCAATCTGATTGTTGGACGGTCGGCAAGGGTAAATCAGCAGCCGGCAGGAAGCTCCAGTGTGGTTTCCATTCGGCCCCCTGTTCAATCCAACGACTGAGGAGTGCAATTTCGTGACCAGAAAGTGAGAGCTTCGATTCAGGCGGGGGCATGCGCACCTCTGGATCATCGGAGTGAATACGCGAATACAGCCGGCTCTTTCTGAGGCTTCCCGGTACGACAGCATATCCACCGGAAGCGAGACGCTCCTGCTTTGCCCCAGCCTCTTCATCCAGACGCAGGCCGGCCTGCCGTGCGTTGGCATCAGGACCATGACAGGCGTAACAGCGGTCCGAAAGGATTGGCCGGACGTGAAAATTGTAGTCAACGACTTCCGGCAACGTTGCATCCCGTGGATGCAGTTCGCTCCCGCACCCGGCTGTAATCAGCAGGGTTATGCAAACCGCAAAAGGGATGATTTCAGGCCAGGAGATCCTTAACCACATGGCCATGCACATCTGTTAGACTATATCGGCGTCCCAGAAACTCCCTGCGAGTGCTGAGAGGGCTACAATTACCACACGCATGCATCAGTACTTCTCAATAACTTCATCAAAGGATAGCAACGCATTGGCGACCATGGTATGTGCAGCCCATTCAACAGGGTCTAGTCCCGCTTGCAGTTGAGACTCTCCGGTTTCCAACAGCTGCTTGGCCGCTTCGGGATCCTTTGAAAATTCCTCAAGCTGTTCAGTATATAGAGTCTGCAATGCTTTCGTTTCAGATGGATCTGGACTTCGTCCGGTTAACAGTCTAAATCCAAACGCAATTTGATCTTCAAGTGTTTCCTTTCCGAGCATGCGGGCGGCAATATGACGGGATGCTTCCACGTACTGCGGGTCATTGAGTAGAACCAGGGCCTGCATGGGGGTCGCCGTACGCTGCCGCCGCATCACACACTGTGCGCGTGTTGGCATGTCAAACGTGATCAGAGAAGGAGGTGGGGAGGTGCGCTTGAAGAAGGTGTATAGTGTGCGCCGGTAGAGGTCAGGGCCTGAGCCTTGCTCATACCTGATCCCGGCCTTTTCCTGCCAGAGTCCTCCTGGCTGATACGGTTTAACTGCAGGTCCACCGAGCGTTCGATCAAGAAGTCCACTGACGGCAAGTGCCTGATCGCGCACCATCTCTGCACTCAGGCGAAGTCTGGGGCCTCGTGCCAACAACTTATTATCGGGGTCAAGCTCCAGGAGCTTGGGAGTAGCTTCAGACTGTTGGCGGTAGGTAGCGCTGGTCACGATCAGGCGCTGCATGGCCTTGATGTCCCATCCCGAGTTAACGAATGTTGTGGCCAAGTAATCCAGCAGTTCAGGGAAGGAGGGCAAGGCGCCCTGTCGTCCAAAATCTTCAGGTGTGGAGACAATGCCGGTTCCGAAGTACTTTTGCCAATATCGGTTCACTGCAACCCGGGCGGTAAGTGGATGCTCTGGATGAAACAGCCATCTGGCCAAGCCGAGGCGGTTTCGAGGTGCATCATCGGGGAAAGGCAGGATAGCTTCTGGTGTGTGTGGTACAACGGGCTCCCCTTTTGCATCGTACTGGCCACGGTTCAATATGTACGCGGTCCGTGGGGAGGACATCTCCTCAGTGACCATGATTGCCGGGATACCTTCAAAGAGGGTGTTCTCTTTTTCGCGCAGGGTTTGGAGAACGGCCTGTGCGCGCTGCCAAGGAGTCACTTCATGTGCTAGGTACCATTGAAAAAGATCCTCTCGATCCGGGGTCACTTCTGTTCTCCCTGCCAAGCGCGCAACCTCAAAGCCATACAGCTTCCGATCGTACAGGCGCAGTTCATCAACAGCACCGCTACGCAGGCCGCTATCCCGAAATCGGTACGCGATTTGCAGGGGGACCTTCATATTTTCGTACGTGATATGTCGGGTAAGGCCATCACGCACGGTTTCTACATCAGCGAGGAGCCCATTGACGTACAGGCGCACACCTGAGGCGCGGCTGGATCCATCGTAAGTCATGGCTACATGCGTCCAATCTCCGAGCGGGAGGGTATCAATCGTCTGGACGCGCAGGGCATTTTGGGGCCACATATGGGCCAGTTGAGCGACAAGGCGACCGTCCAAAAGTACAAGCTCCCAGCCGCGGCTGCCGGCATCCAGTGCAGCCTGCGTGCGATGTATGATGGCACCTGTTTCTTCTCCCGGATTGATCCAGAGACTTACGGTGAAGGGGTGAGTTCGCCGGAATTCACCCATACCTGCGAAGGAGAAGCCGCTCTCACCGTCAAAAGCCATCGCGTGCCCCTGATAGCCTGGCACTACATCTGGAGTGAAGACGGCTGTCCCCTGTTTGCCATCATGGCATGGTAACGTTGGTCCGTTCAGGCGTTCAAATTCGCAGGTGAGAATGGGCCTGGGGTCGGTATCTGGCGGCAACGGCTGATCCCAGGAGGTAAAGCCGAGCCTTGACATTTCCGCTATATTGTCAACTGCACGCTCCGCTGATTCAATTTCACGTGCAAGACGATCCAGTTCCCCCTTATCATCCGGCGTAGGCAGGTCTAGTGCGGGCACGGGCACTGCATTCGTAAAATGTGAAGTCTGCCCGGACTCGTCCACATTGTTAAAAAAACTGAAGAGCCCATAGTAGTTGGCTTGAGTAATCGGATCGTACTTGTGATCGTGGCAGCGCGCACATTCAAGGGTCAGGCCCATGAATGCTGCCCCAATCGTGTTAACGCGATCCGCCACATATTCCGTGCGGAACTCTTCTTCAATACTGCCCCCTTCATTAGTCTGGCGATGGTTGCGGTTGAAGGTGGTCGCCAGCCGTTGATTCAGCGTTGCATTTGGCAGCAGGTCTCCCGCAAGCTGCAAGGTTGCGAACCTATCAAAGGGCAGGTTCTCATTGTAGGCTTCCACGACCCAGTCTCTCCATGGCCACACGTTCCGATCCCTATCATTCTGATATCCATGTGTGTCCGCGAATCTAGCGATATCCAGCCACATAGAGGCCATATGCTCTCCATAAGCCGGAGAGTCAAGCAGCCGATCAACAACCTTTTCATAGGCATGAGCAGAGGTGTCTGCAAGAAAAGCGTCCAGTTCCTCCAGCGTTGAGGGAAGACCGGTTAGGTCAAGTGTGACGCGTCTGAGGAGCGTGCCTGGGTCTGCCTCTGGAGCCGGGGTCAGTCCTTCCGACTCGAGACGTGCCAGCGTAAAGTGATCAATTCCGTTGTTTGGCCAATCTGATTGTTGGACGGCTGGTACGGGTAAATCAGCAGCCGGCAGGAAGCTCCAGTGTGGTTTCCATTCGGCCCCCTGTTCAATCCAGCGACTGAGTAGTGCAATTTCGTGGTCAGATAGTGAGAGTTTCGATTCCGGTGGGGGCATGCGCACCTCTGGATCATCGGAGTGAATACGGAAATGCAGACGGCTCTTTCTAAGGCTTCCCGGCACGACAGCATATCCACCGGAAGCGAGACGCTCCTGCTTTGCCCCAGCCTCCTCATCCAAACGTAGGCCGGCCTGCCGTGCGTTGGCATCAGGACCATGACAGGCGTAACAGCGGTCCGAAAGGATCGGCCGGACGTGAAAATTATAGTCAACGACTTCCGGCAACGTTGCATCCCGTGGATGCAGTTCGCTCCCGCACCCGGCTGTCATAAGCAGGGTTATGCAAACCGCAAAAGGGATGATTTCAGGCCAGGAGATCCTTAACCACATGGCCATGCACATCTGTTAGTCTATACCGGCGTCCCTGGTGACGAAATGTGAGCCGCTCATGTTCAATGCCCAGCAAGTAGAGAATTGTCGCCTGGAAGTCGTGCACATGAACGGGGTTCTGTGTGATGTTGTATCCCAGGTCATCGGTGGCTCCGTAAGTGAGGCCAGGCTTGATCCCGCCCCCGGCCATCCAGATGGTGAAGCATCGCGGATGGTGGTCTCGTCCATAGTTTGTTTCTGTGAGCGTGCCCTGTGAATAATTCGTACGGCCGAATTCGCCACCCCAGATTACCAGTGTATCGTCCAGTAGTCCCCGTTGCTTCAGGTCTGTGACCAGCGCTGCAGATGGTTGATCGGTATCCTTGCATTGCAGCGCAATGTCGTTTGGCAGGTTGCTGTGCTGGTCCCAACCCATATGGTAAAGTTGAATAAAGCGGACATCCCGCTCAGCGAGACGGCGGGCCAGAAGGCAATTGGCTGCATAAGTACCAGGTGTGCGCGCAGCTTCTCCGTAGAGCTCGAACGTTGCTTCGGGCTCGTCTGACAGGTCGGTAACATCGGGCACAGAGGTTTGCATCCGGTAAGCCATTTCGTATTGTGCAATGCGCGACTGGATTTCTGGATCTCCAGTGACGTCATAATGCATTTCGTTCAGGCGGGCCAGATGTTTGAGCATGCTACGTCGGTCCCCGGTATTCAGTCCGGGCGGGTTATTCAGGTATAATACAGGATCCCCTCCTGCCCGGAACTGCACTCCCTGATGCAATGCTGCCAGAAACCCGTTACCCCACAGACGGGAATAAATGGGTTGTGGGCGCTGGAGCCCACGGGACAGGAGTACGCAGAAGGTAGGCAGGTCTTCGTTGGAGCTGCCCAGTCCGTAGCTCAACCAGGCACCCATACTGGGGCGTCCAGGTTGTTGTGAGCCGGTTTGGAAGAAGGTAATAGCTGGGTCATGATTGATTGCCTCGGTGTACATGGACCGTACAAGACAGAGTTCATCGGCAATCTTGGAGGTATAGGGTAGCAGATCACTGATCCAAGCGCCGCTGTTGCCGTGTTGTGCAAACGAACTTAAGGAGGGCGCTAGAGGTAGTGAATTCTGGTAGGCGGTCATACCAGTCAAGCGCTGTCCCATACGGATAGATTCTGGTAGGTCCTGTCCTCTTCTTTGAAGCAGTGAGGGCTTATAGTCAAAGAGTTCAAGCTGGGAAGGTCCACCGCTTTGGAAGAGATAAATTATTCGGCGGGCTTTGGGGGCAATGTGAGGAGAATTCAGAATTCCCCTAAAAGCTGAGCCTGTGGCCAATTGATCGGATGTTTGGGCACATCCCATGAGGGATGCGAGCGCTGCACCGCCTATTCCAAGACTCAGTTTTGAAAAAAAGTGTCGCCGGTTCATGCAACACCCGGCATCGTAGAAGGGATCACTCATCGGTATTGAGCCTCGTCCAAATTCAGGATAGTACTGGTTACAACAGTCATGGCAGCCAGTTTCACAATGTCACTGGTACGCCTGAGCGGGGTTATGCCCACCGACACTAGCGCGCGTGCACTGGTTGGGTCCTGTTCAAATTTACGAGTTTGTTCGTCCAGAAGATCAGTGAGCGTGTTGAGCTCTCCTGCCTCAGGTGATCTGGAGGTAAGCCAGAGAAAGGCCTCTGCAATCTGTTCTTGCTGATTTGTGCCTTCACTGGCAAGCACGCGAACGGCAAGTGCACGCGCTGCTTCCACATACTGGGGATCGTTCAAAAGCACCAGAGACTGCAGCGGTGTCGCGGTGGTTTGCCGCTCCACCGTACATATGGACCGCTCCGGGGCGTCGAAGGTCAGCATTGCCGGCGGGGGGATCGTCCGTTTCCAGTAGGTATAAAGGCTGCGCCGGTGAACATCTGGGCCGGGGCGATAGCGGTTCTCACCAATCTGATTCGCAAGTGCCCTCCAGAGTCCAGCCGGTTGATAGGGGCGTACCGGCTCGCCGCCAATCGTCGGGTTCAGCAGATTACTGACCAGCAACGCATTGTCGCGCATCATTTCGGCGGACAATCGCTTGCGCGGAGCGCGTGCTAACAGCACATTGTTTGGATCCCGTTCCCGAAGGATTCGTGTCACTCGGCTACTTTGACGGTAGGTTGCGGACAGGGCGATCTCTCGGATCAGTGCTTTGGTGTCATAATCTAGGTCAATGAATCTTGTAGCCAGATAATCAAGCAGTGCTGGATTTGAGGGTAGTGCGCCCTGACTACCAAAGTCTTCTGGTGTGTGGACCAATCCTTCTCCAAAGAGCAGCTGCCAGACGCGGTTTACAGCTACGCGTGCGGTCAGGGGATTGTCTTTATGCACAATCCATTGTGCAAGTCCCAACCGGTTACGTGGCAGACTGTCGGGAAAGGAAAAGATTGCTGCCGGGGTCCCCGGTCCCACGGAATCCAGAGGAGCATCATATGCCCCGCGATCCAGAACATGCGTGGCGCGTGGTTCGGGCATCTCTTCCATGACCATAACATCGGGTACACGTCGTAGTGCACGCCGAAGGCTGTCCAACACAGCATTTGCTGCATTTAATCCGGGATCGTAATGGGCTTGATAGTGGGCGGTCGTTTGAATGGCGGGCTCCCGTCCAGCAAGGTAGGCGACTTCCAGGTCCGTGAGTACTCGGGCGTATACATGGAGATCGTCAAGAGTACCCTCCCTTACCCCTTCGATATCACCAATCGTGCGATTGCGGTGAGTCCAATTGCCTGCAAGGAGCCCGTTTCCGTTCAGTATACTCTCACGCGCAAGCGAATCTTCGTTAACACGAACATGGCTTGAAGTGCCATTCAGGTACAGGGAAACTCCTTGTGCGCGTCCACTGCCGTCGTAGGTGGCAGAGATGTGGGTCCACGTATCTGTCGGTATTTCTTGTGCGGTCTGTACGGAGATCTGATGGTTTCCGTCGTGAATCAGGCGGAGCCGAAGCCAACCGTCTTTGGTGCGTGCGAGGTCGTAACCACCGCGCTTTTGCTCCCCGTTTCGTTTGGAGAACAGTGCAATATCTTTTGGCTGGTCTTGGATGAGTATCCAGGCGCTCAGTGAGAACCGGTCGTACCACTCAAAGTCAGCATCTAGGCCGAGGTTTAGAAAATTTCGCCCGTCAAAGGTTAACCCATTGCCGCGTTTCCCTTCGGTGACCAGAGGCGGGTCAAGTACTTTTTCCAGTCCGGTGTTTGCCAATCCATCCGGCCCCACGCGCGCAGGAGAAACCAGGTTGTCCAGATCGTCCAAAGGCAGGGATGTCAATAGGCCGGATTCGATGGTCGTCTCAAGACTGGGCGTCCAATCAGGAGGCGGTGAACTTTGAGGCCAGTCCGCCACGACTTGCTCAACAGAATCAATTCCCGCAACCGTTTGCGCAATGGAGGCCTCTAATGCAGGATCCTCAAGCCGGATGGCGGGTCTTGGTGAGAGATCAAAATAATTGATCTGGGCCTGTTCATCCACGCCGTTAAAGAAGGCGAACATGCTGTAGTATTCTTCCTGCAGGATCGGATCATACTTATGATCATGGCACCGTGCACATTCCATTGTTAATCCCAGGAATGCAGTTGCCGTTGTATTGGTTCGATCGGCGACATACTCTGTCAAGTATTCTTCAGCAACTACGCCCCCTTCCTGAGTTATGGCATGGTTACGATTAAATCCGGTAGCCAATCGTTGCTCAAAGGTCGCTTCGGGAAGCAGGTCGCCAGCAATCTGCCAAACCACGAAGTCATCGTAGGGAAGGTTTGCATTAAAGGCCCGTACGACCCAGTCACGCCACGGCCACATTGTCCGCGGACGGTCATCCTGGTAGCCATGTGTATCGGCGTAGCGCGCAATATCCAGCCACATGGAAGTCATACGTTCTCCGTAGGTCAGACGTGCAAGCAACTCATCCACCAAGCGTTCATAGGCATCCTCCCGCGTATCATTCAGGAAGGCGTTGAGTTCGGTCGGAGTTGGCGGCAGCCCTGTGAGATCAAACGTCACACGGCGAAGCAGCTTAGCGCGGTCTGCTTCCTCGGACGGACTAAGTCCGGCAGACTCAATACTATGTAACACGAAATAATCAATGGGGCCGCGTGTCCAGTGTTCATTACGCACTTCTGGCAGGGCAGGACGTATGGGGGGTGTGAATGCCCAGTGTGGTTTCCAGTCTGCGCCCTGGTCAATCCAGCGCTTTATGAGTGCGATCTCACGTGCAGTAAGTGATAGATTGCTTTCCGGCGGTGGCATACGCCGTTGAGGATCTTCGCTGGAGATATGTTCAACCAGGAGGCTGGCCGCGGCGTTGCCGGGTTCGATGATTCGCTGTGTTGAATCATCACGGCTAACGCCGTAGGCACCTGCCTGGGTATCAAGCCGAAGCTCTGCCTTGCGCACTTGGTCATCCGGTCCATGGCATTTGTAGCAGCGATCTGATAGCACAGGTTTGATATGCCAGTTGTAGTCAACCGGAACCGGTAGCGCGGTACGGTCCGTTGAAGACTGACTACAAGCCGCCAACAGGAGCAGTATTACGACCCAGAATGATCGAAGAATTGACACGGGAAGGCCTATTGTAGTGATCCAGTAATTTACAACGTATAGTTGCATTCTGCTACCGGGAGGGTTTTAATTCGGTGGGCGGGATGCTCACCCATGGCGGTGCAATGAGTGTGATGTACATAGCACAGGTGGTCAATTCTGACGCAGGTAGTAATCTATTGTCTGGATCATCACGTACTGCAGCATTCCAGAGGGCACCACTCGACTAATGGTTGATTATCGTCGGATTGGCATGATCCCGGTATCCGTGCGCAGATCTTCGTTGTTGGCGAAGCCGCCGCTGCTCAATTTGCACTTGAACCCACGCCCGGTTTAGGTCATCGCAATCTGCCCCAAATTTCAAGGAACCTTAATTGTAATATTTAATTAGACTAAATCTAAATAACCATTACCTTAACCGGCAAACATATTCAGGAGGGTTCAGATGTTTTTCGCAGGAGTGCCCATATAGACATGGACAAATGGACTTGATGCAAAGGCAAATGAGGGTTGTATTGTTTTTCGTAACGATGTGGCTGGCGGCAGCAACAGTCGACGCGCAGAACTCCAATTCTTGCGGGCTTATGGTCATGGCACATGGCGGTGGTGATCAATGGAATACCGCAGTCGAAACGGCGGTTATGCCGTTGAGGGAGGAATTCCCTGTTGCTATAGCCTTTGGGATGGCGGATCCAGTCACAATGAAAGAAGCCGTTACGGAGTTGGAAGAGCAGAATGTCGTTTGCATTGCTGTTGTGCGGCTTTTTATGTCGGCGCACTCTTTTCTGCATCAGACCGAGTATCTTCTTGGTCTGAGAGAAGATCCACCAGCTTTTTTTATTTCCCACGGCGGTCACTCGCATCATGATTCCAACCCCCAGCCCCTTGATCTTTCAGCGAGCATTAAAATCAGTGAGACCGCCTTACTGGATGTCCCAGAAATGGGAGGGATCCTGACCGCGAATGCACTGGCGCTAAGTGACAGTTCAGGCGCTGAATCCGTACTTATCATTGCACACGGCACGGGGGATGATCAGGTTAATGCCGAGTGGATCCAGAAGCTGGACCTCCTGGCCGACTCTGTTCGGTCTACGGGTCTTTTCAGTGAGGTTGCTGTTCACACCCTGCGGGAGGATTGGTCAGATAAACGCGCAAAGTCAGAGAAAGAGATTCGACAGTTTGTCGATACACATGCACGTAACAATGGCAGAACGATTGTGCTCCCGTTCAGATTATTTGGATTCGGCCCCTACGAGGAGGTGCTCGAAGGGTTGGCCTACCAGTCGAATGGTCGGGGCTTGTTACCCAGCCCAGCTGTAACCGAATGGATCAGGAGGACCGCCAACGAGTTGTTCCTTGAGTTCGACGAGACTGCAAGCGTAGAGTAAGAGCGGATTTAAGGCTCGAGCCCCGTACAGATCAACTCATACGGCCCACCTGCCGCTGCCTTGGATGTGCCGCATGAGTTGAGAGGATTACGTACTGTTCGGTGGAATCCTTTGGGTGAGGTTTCCCCCGCCATCCAACAACAGGTTACCAGCTAGTCTACAGGTATTACATTCAATTGATCTATTGAGTCCAGTAGCTCTTCTTGTTGTGCGTCACTTAGAAATCCCGTCCAAACATTTTTGACTAATCCCTGCCTGTCAAATTGAACTACTGTTGGGACATCAGAAACACCAGCTGCTCGTAATGGACATGCAATGACTGAGTCAGCAAATACGTTAAAGGCCTCAAGATGGATTTGTTGCACAGCAACCGACGAACTTGTATCTACGGAAGCTATCACAGATAATGGGGCTCCGGCTGACTCTATATGCTCGACGATTGTCCTGTAAAATGGATAGCTAGCCCTGCACCAAGGACATGTGGGACTGAGGGCTAGGATTAGGACATTTTCTCCCTCTTTTCCAAGGCATTTCTGGAAAACCTCTGCTACATCTCCTTGGGCTATCATGGGCATGGCTGTTCGATCCGATTTAATCAAATGGAAATAGAGGAACAAGCCAAGCACAAACAACAACAGCACATGGACCGCTACCTCGCGTATAGTGAGTCTGCACCTTCCAAATCTCCAGTCTTTTTTTGAGTCACCCATGAAACGGTTTACTGAGGGGGTAAGCTTTCCGGTCCCGAGTTTCGCAAATCCGGCCCTTCCAACGCCATGTCCGGGGCGTCTATGGAATAGACCGCTACAGTCGTGTCTCGAACCTGCCAAACGCGCTTGCCTATGGGGTCGTACGATGCAAAGTAGATGCGCCCCCAAGGCACAGAGACCGAATATTCATAATTGCCCGTGGCCACATCGTAAACATCAAAAGCTTTTTCTGATGCTGAGACTAAAGCGTATACAACCAGCTTATCGCCGTAAATTTCGCTATAACCATTGAGTGATCGGCCTCGCACGCGTGTGGCGAATCCAGTGCTCGTGTTGAGCCTTTCCAAATTGGGCGGCTCTGCCGTCTCGAAATCCGGGGTGGCACGCGCGTAAATCACGGTTCCAATGGAATCATACCGCACCAGAATCGGATACCGTGAGGGGACGTAGACAATATCCTCTTGATATGGGACAATATTACCACCCATAAGCAATCCGTGTTCAGCAGTTTGCCCCTTTATCATCGTGCCAAAAAAGCGAGCTTCATGTTCCCCGACACTAGTCCCCAGTAAGGAATCCCCCCCTACGGTAATCCAATACGCCCGACCACCCCGTGTAATCCTATATCTGTCAGCGTGTACGTCCGGTATGCTATTGACGAACGTCGCACTATCTAACGCAAAAAATGAGACGATCCGGCGATTGGGGTCCATGACATACAGAGCGGAATCCCCCAAGATGGCGGCCTCTGTGAAAACATTGAATTCTCCCGGCCCTTCTCCAAGCCCCCCGTAGGACTGTTTGAAATAGCCATCTGCATCAAAATGCTTGATCTTCATGTCTCCAAGATCCATGTAATACAAGGCCCCATCGGGTCCAATCGTAAATGGTCCTGGCATGTACAACTCGACGCCAGACTCACGAGGCACTTCGTGGAGCAGCCGTAGAGAAGCCCGCCGCCACTCCCGCTCAACGCTTGCTTGGAGTTGTATGGGCATTGCGAGTTCTTCGACAGAAACGTACTCAGTGCCTGAATTGCATCCAACTGCTACCAAGGTGAGCCACAGCAAACCCCATGCGACCCGATCCCCGCGGCAGTGGAACATCAAGATGTTCCACTGCCGCAAGTGTAACTCCTCGTAATTCGCCATCTTAGGGGTTCCCTCCTACCGGGTATGCACGACATTGAATAATCTGTGTTACTTCATCCGGTGTACAGGGCATGTCCTCAGCTTTACAGCAGGGAAAATCAATGCAGCGGTCGCCCGAGCCGACGCATCCGTATTCTTCACCCTCAACCTCACAAGTGCCTTTGCAGACCGTATCAGCGGCACCCAGGGACCTTTGTGTGAGACCGTCAGCCATCCAGAACGTTAGTAGAAGGGCCATGGCCACAACTGATATCAACATTCTAGTCCTCGAGGTTATCGTTCCAATCGACAAGTTTTTCATTGGTGTTTGCCCCTCCGGGCGGTTTAATTTCGGTTAATCTCCGGTGCACCTTGCACTCGGTTTGAAATCCACGGACTATGAGTCTCCTGCAAAATTCCCAAACCCGAAAACGGGGAAAGATCACAAACAGAACTCCCGTGGATGTCGCAGTAGAGATAATAACTTTCCAGGAACTGCATAAGTAATATTTTCTAAATTATATTCTTTATCTGTTACATATTGGATAATAATTATTATATTATTGTTAATTGGATCTTCCGAACGAATTATGCCACCAATATGAACGAAGTGAGCCACGTTGCGTGTCGGCGGATTGGCCCATTGGAGTACCTTGATCGGGATAGTACGCGGCATTTTTCTCAAGACGCTCCAGAAGGCTTAGTCTTCGCAATTCACTTCACAAATTGCGAGGAACTATGCCAGTTTAGCGAGTACAGATGAGAAAGATCACTGGTGGGTAAGTGTAATTGTTGTTGAAGATCCTCCGGCGATCAATCTACATAAATAGTGTCCGTGTGGGAGTGCTGTAGCGTCAAAGACGTAACTATATGCTCCCGGTGCGTGAAATTCATTCGCCAGAACGGCTACTTCCTGACCGAGCATGTTGAAGACCGTAATTTCAACATTTGTTGGGTGATCAACTTGGATATCTATCGTAGTGGTTCCGCTGAACGGATTCGGGTAGTTGGGCAGTAGCGTAAAGGGTAAACTCGGAGTTGAACCAGTGATATTCAGTTCAATGGCACCTATTGGAGTTAAGTCCCTCCCATCGAAACCCTCAAAATCTGAACCGTATCGTAGCGCCCTGTACACGGCATTCTGGAGGCGTGGAGAGCCTGGAGGTCCGAACGCGGGAATGATATCCCCCTGGGAAAGGGGGCCGGCCTGCACAACGGGATTAACATATTCCCAGACCAATGCATCCGATCCTTCCTCAAGCTCAAAGATGCGACCAGTCATCCCCTCGGCAATTAGAGTGTTTCCATTGGGGAGGCGTTGTTGGCCCGAGACGAAATCGCTAAAAAATTCGTTCGCTGCGGAGAAGCTCCAAATAGATTCAGGGTCTTCGTAGGTCCCGTCTATTCCCTGTGCAAACCAGACTGCATTCCCATAGAGCTCTTCCATATAGGGGAGCTTGAACTCGTGCACGGTTGAGTAGTCGCCTTCCGGTTGACCTACACCGTTCTCAAATACCATTAGGTTGCCCGCTCCTGGCAGGCCATCTTGGATCCATAACACGGAATGCAGAAAGTAAAGCGTCTGATCACTCTCCGTTCCTAAACCGTACATCTGCGGATTCCCCCAGCGATACAATAGTCGCCCACCCAATCCAAACGTGCCACCGGTCTGCCCACGCGCTTCCTCGGTTGAAGTGCTGTGATCAATTATCCATATCTCGTCAACAAAAGAGGCACTGATCGCAATTATGTCAAGTTCCTCATTGTAATCCAGCGCATTAAAATGGAGCCAGTCTCCGCCAATCGATGTGTTCACATTAATTCGTTCCGGATGGTCGGAAATATTTTCCACATAAGTATCCAATAGCGGAGCATGGTCTTGTGCGAGGTGATCCCAGGAATCCCACTGCCAGACAATTTCTGCACTGTCAGGCAGTATAGGCTTAAACTCAACGATTCGTTCGCTCAGGATGATGTTCTGATCATCGGCGAGATTATCGGGGTTGTATCCTGCAGCCAGCATTTCGTCCATATCGCGCACATCCCAGACGATTGCGAGAATGTTGCCGTTTGACAGGGGGACAACGTCGTGGTGCAGCATGGATTTATCATTCACAAAGTCGTATTGCCATCGAATCATTCCATCCCATTCTATGATTTCTACACGTCCGGCTCGGCCTTGGACGTTTGTCCACGATTTTGGCGATGCCGAAGCCCTGAGCAGGGCACCATCCGGCAGCAGTCTGTTGGTAGCTCCAAATCCAGAATTAACCAGCCAGCGATGTACTGCCCGCCCCTCTATATCAACCAGGTAGACCGAGGGATGAAGCATTGGAGCAATCAGGGTATAGCCCTCGAAAGCTCCGGGCATGTTGTGCATGAGCCCGACGGTACGCTGCTGTGCCTGTGCAGCACCGGGTGAAAAGAACAGGATGAGGAGTAAGTAGGTAGGTGCAGATAATCGCATTAGGAGGACTAGGTATTGTCTGATCATGACGGTGTAGTTCGTTGAGGGGCTATACGGTCGTTGCCGACTCTGATGGATTTCGGAGATTATTGACTGTTTGGATAGATTGGCAGCCGTTCAATGCGATGAAACGTGATGCCATATCGTGCTTCAGGATTGGGGATGGTGGCTTCATACACGACATCTTTCGTTTGGTAATCGACTTCAATTGTTTTACCGTTTGGGCCGTCTTCCCAGTTCGCTCCCGGCATAAACACCACATTGTCTTCTTCGGGGTGGTAATCAACATCCGACACAATAGCTGAATAAGTCGTGGATCCGCGTTCTCGACCGTATTCCCAGAGCTGTTGAACGGTCATGGCATCATCGTCAATTAGATACTCGACTGCACGACTGAACACAGGTTGCCCTTGAAAGTGACGATTGTCGCCATTGTCAAACAAGAGCAAGGTTCCGTGGGGGGTTAGTTTCGGGGCATGCTGATACCATGCCCAGGAGAACTCCGAGTGATCAATAAAGCCGTCAAGAACGGCAGGATCTGTGATTGGCTGACCATTTGAATCCAGCGGTTGCAGGAGTTTACTGTTCAGGTCTGTGCCATCACCGGCCGTACCCCAGTTATTGTGGGGTGCAAGGATCCAAATAACCTGGTTGTCGCGTGTTAGCTTGACCGTACCTTGGACCCGTCCAGAAACAATTATGGCGTCCTTTGCCTCATCGTATGCCAGACCGTTGGCATGAAACCAATCCCGAGCGTTGCTACTCCAAACGCGTCGTCTTCGGTTGAGAGATTCTCTAAGATCCCATTCCTGAACAATGTCACCGGTCTCACGATGAATCTCCAGGATATGATCTTCAACGGTTGCTAAACCATGCTTATTGACGGTGGCCAGCAGGTTACCGTTTGGGAGCTCCAAAACATTGTGGTGGTATCCGTAGCCAGGCAAGGGCCATTCGTTGACCACTCTGCCCAACATATCCAATTCGATGATACGTCCGCTGCTTCCGTCTCCAAAGTACAGATTCCCATTCTTGAGTCGCTCAATACCTGCATCATAGAATAGGCTTCCGAGTACGGGATGTGTACTCATATTTGCATACCAGCGGATATTGCCGTATTGGTCAAACATGAAGGGAATTTGAGGTAGACCGCTACCGCTGCGTCCGAAGAAGCTAACCAGGTTCATGCCGGGCTTTTTGCGTTCGGTATTCACTCTGACCTGGATTTCCGGCAGTTCGGACAAAAGCTGTGGCGTATCTATTGGTCGGCTCTCTTCTCCCAATAGCTGATTATCGGCGTCGTAGAATCTAATCAGCAGCGTGTTTCGATGTGCAGGATAGAGTCCGAGTACGGGAAGGCTAAAAGACGTAGACCGTTCTTCAAAGCGGTGTATGAGTGGTTCGAGATCATCGCTCAGACCTAAAATCTCAAGCTCCACCTGTACCGGTTCGCTGGTTTCCAGTTGTAGCTCCGCCGCGAGTGGTACATAGCCGGTTGGGTTAAGGATAAGGCTCTCATTCACGATGAAGCTTTCGAGTCCAGGCATTGTTGTTTCCGTGGGGCTACTGTCGCAGCCCAAGGCCCAACAGAGAGCAACAATTATTAACCAAGAGTTCCTGCTAGAAAGAGACATGCATCTTGTTTGTGCCAGTTCGAATCTGATTGCCGGGTTACCTGCCCAAGGTAAGGACTTATCCCGTTGGCAA
Source organism: Rhodothermales bacterium (assembly GCA_965219915.1). Taxonomy (GTDB): domain Bacteria; phylum Bacteroidota; class Rhodothermia; order Rhodothermales; family Bin80; genus Bin80. The sequence continues at coordinate 935,372 of OZ244794.1, forward strand.
GCAATGTTTGTGATTGGCTAGCGGTAGTTGCGAAGGAGGACTCTCAAAAACCCATACTTAAACTGACAAGCCATGAACATCCGATATTCCCTGCCTGACGAATTGCCCGGTGCCTGTGGGCTAGTCATGGAAACCTCAGTCACTAATAGTCAGCTCCATCAGCACTGGCCTCCTGGGATGCTCTCCATTGGTGCCATTCCGCAACCATTTCATTGAGAATCTTGGGATGGGATGCAGCCAGATCAACCGATTCAGAGGGGTCGCTGGAAATATCGTACAGTTCAAAAGTTTTGCCTCCGTCACTACTGTAGATCTTGTAGGATTCATTCATCAGGCTGGCTTGTTGCCGGAGCCTAAAAGCAAGGCTTTTTTCTCTCCTCTCCACCGTCCCACTGACGAGGGGCAACAGGTTCACGCCATCATAAGGGCGTTCATATTTCGCTATATCGATATTCAGGATGCTGGCAATAGTGGGAAAGTAGTCCGACGTAAAGCCTGGTGATTCCAGGATACTGCCGGACGCAACTTTCCCGGGCCACTCCATAATTCCGGGGACTCGAATCCCGCCTTCATATAGGCTTCGTTTCCTGCCTCTGAGTCCCTTGGTGATTCCTTGTGTCCTTCCAGTTACAGTGGTTCCTTCGGGGCCATTGTCACTGGTGAAGAACAGTACCGTATGGTCCGCCACTCCCAATTCCCGCAGGGTTTTTCTAAGGCGCCCCACTTGTTCGTCCATGGCAGTCAGCGCTCCGTAGAAGTGCTGCTGATCTTCGGATAAACCTTTGTATTGCACTTTATAACGTTCTCCAGTAATGACAGGCAGATGAGGTGTGTGGAACCAAACAACAGCCAAGAAGGGTTGGTCTTTTTTCACCGCATCATCAATGAAAGGGATCACCCTGTCCATAATCACACGGGAATCGTCTCCCTCTAGATTCTCCTTTACAATCTTACCCGGAGCTGACCAATAGAATGTGTTAAATGGCTCACTTTCCACCAGGGATGACCGTACATCGCCTGCGGAACGGGGAGGAGTAATCATTGGATTCCAGGTAGGCACTTTTGCTTCTGTCACGAAGTACGTATCAAAGCCATGATCGGAGGGCGGCGAATAGTGGGCATCATGTTGAGGTCTGCCTCCCCGATTGGAGTCAATGGTGTCACGGGTCAATGTTCCTAAATGCCATTTACCAAAAACCCCTGTGACATACCCAACTTCTTTACCCAGTTCTGCTAGGGTCACTTCTTCAGTTCTTACATGACCACAGTTAGCACCGCAGATACCATAGCGCAGCGGGTGGCGCCCGGTCAGTACACTTCCACGCGTCGGTGAGCACACTGCCGATGCCGCATAGAAACGATTGAACACCACCCCATTGGAGGCCATCTCATCTATGTTGGGAGTTTTTAGGTATGGGTGTCCATTATAGCCCGTATCTCCCCATCCCTGGTCATCCGTCATGATGAGAATAATGTTGGGACGCGTTGCTTCCGTTGATTTTTTCTGGCATGCCGCGATGAATAATGGCAGAAAAAAGACGAGCAATAATTTGAGAATTATATACATCTCAAAGTGCCGGCTATTGCGATTGAAAAGTGCCTGTGTAACCATGCGGTATTCCCAAGCTTTTATCTGTACCAGGTCAGTTGACCTAACGCTAGAATCTATCAAAACAGACGTTACAATAGTTGATTCACTTCAACCAAGTGAATATCTGGGTCACATCCTTATACGGCAACATGCCTATTCATTCATGTAGTGGCCCCCGAACATTATAGTGTGAAGAATTCTCAATCCACGAGTCCGGCATGCTTGTCTGCTCTCGTATGCAGGCAGGGTGATTGACTTCATGTTGCGTGGCCCGATTTGCGTGCTCTGAGTGCTGGCAGAGCACCAAGTCCGACCGACAATTCAAGGAAAAAAATCCCCAAGAAAAAACTATAAATGTGCTTGCATCTTTATAGAAAAAGCATTATATACTAACAGGCAATTGTGTGACGGGAGTACTTCTGTCACGCTACTTCGTTATTTCACTCACCAAACCGGGCGTTAAAATGTTGAGAAGAGTTTTAGTCGTTGTGATGGTTCTCTTGGTCCTCGTCCAGGGCCTCGGGCCTGACATGATTGGCGGGGGAGTTGTGCCTCTATTACTGGTCCTTTGTGGGCTTGCGTATGGAGTCCTTGCAACAGATGCGGAGAACCCAACCGTTTACTTAGTTGTCGTGCTAGCGGTTGGAGCTGCTGCAAGTGCAGAAGTGTTATCTCACATACACGAGGTAGGGGCGTATCTTGACAGTATACTAATGGCGACTACGTATCCCTTGTATGCATCCGTAGCCACGATCTTGTGCATACGGACGTACAACCGGGTGAAAGAATAGGAGGCGGGCTAGTTAGATCATTTTGGGATAACTGCGTGACTTATTAATTCGCCAGGTTGCTTCACGGCAACCGTGCTCTTTGTTGTCCACGTTTACCCAGGGATGATCGGCTAGCTGTTGTGTTTAATTTGATTCAGGAATCAGCGGATCTCGGTGGTATGCCATAGAGCCTGTGGTTGCCTGGTTCAGCAGGTCTTATTGTGGATTGTACTCTCCGTTGCCGCAGTGTGCGTAGTTGCGGCAAGGCTGGGTGATGTTCCTGCCACTTGGTGCTGGCAGAGGTTCTGGCGGGCCATCCCGCCTCGGGCGGGGATGGGGCCCGGTGGACTAGACTGGGCGAATGAGGTCCAGCGGTCGGTTGTGCGGGTAAGGGTGAGATGGCGGCTTTATGCGCTTTGCCACAAAAGTGGAGCCAAGGGGAGTCGAACCCCTGACCTCTTGAATGCCATTCAAGCGCTCTACCAACTGAGCTATGGCCCCAGCCCTGCGCGGGGTTACACAAGTCTTTCGTGAGGTAGTTCCTTCTGATGTCTCTCCGTGCTATCAAAATTCTCCACATTGTGACAAGGCCCAAGTGATCATGTTTTCGGTAAAATGGTTTAGGCGCTCGGTAAATCATTTTATCTAGGCGGGGCAACGGAGTATGGAACGTACAGAGTATAAACCGGTGCAGGTCACCAAGTTTGGTGGCACTTCTGTAGGAACTGCAGAGCGAATTAGGCGGGGCATTCGTTTAGTTCAGGAAATTGCTGCAGATGTCCACCGTGTGGTAGTGGTTTCAGCCATGGGGGGGATTACCGATAAGTTGCTGGAATCCGTGGAAGTATCTCTTTCAGAAAAAAGGCTCCCAGACCACATTGCTGATGAGCTGCATGATCGTCATGCGGCGGCAGCGCACGAACTTTTGCCCAATGGGGAGCGGCAGCAACTACTTGCATACTTGGAGGAGCTCTGGCGGGAGTTGGAAAGGTTATTGCAGGGAATTGCGCTTCTGGGAGAGTGCACAGCTCGCACCAGGGATACCATTCTGAGCATTGGTGAGCGGGCGTCCGCCCCCCTTGTAGCAGCAGCGTTTCGTGCCGCTGGCGAACAGTCGCGCCATATGGATGCCCGCGAACTGATCAGGACGGACGCAAACTACGGAGAGGCCCATGTGGATTTTGACGAATCCATTCGCCGGATCCGAGCAAGATTTGAAGATCTTCCACGCGACCAGATTACGGTTGTGACCGGATTCATTGCTTCTGCTTCGGATGGTTCCACCACCACGCTGGGCCGGTCAGGGAGTGATTTTACGGCAACAATCCTGGGTTTAGCATTGCGTGCCCGGCGTGTAGTCATCTGGACGGATGTTGATGGGGTACTGTCGGCAGATCCTCGGGACGTCCCCGAAGCTTTCCCACTGGCCCGACTCAGCTATACAGAAGCGGCAGAAATGGCTTATTTCGGGGCCCGCATCCTGCATCCCCGCACAATGCGACCCGTTCAGTCGCTGGGTATCCCCCTCCTGATCAAGAACTCCCTAAATCCCAAGGCGCCAGGTACACTGATCTCCAATGAGTCGCGTTCGGTAGAGCTCAGGGTAAAGGCGATCTCTACCATACGGGATGTTGCTGTAGTAATGTTGGAGGGAAGCGGCATGCTAGGCATGCCGGGCATTGCCGCGCGGGTTTTCGTTCCTTTGGCAGAGCAGAGTATCAATGTACTGATGATTGCACAGGCTTCCAGTGAGCACAGCATTTGCTTGGTCGTGCGAGAATCGGATGCCGATTCTGCTGTAGAAACGCTGCGAAGTGCCTTCAAGCGTGAATTGGTGTACGGAGATGTTGCCAGGATTTATTCCATCCCAAGATGCGCCATTGTCTCTGCCGTAGGCGACCGAATGCGACATCATCCGGGGTTGGCGGGTCGCATGTTCGCTACACTGGGGCGCAGTCGTGTCAATGTGCTGTCTATTGCGCAGGGGGCGGCCGAAACGAATATTTCAGCAGTGGTCAGGGACGATGAAGTCCGGCGCGCTGTACGGGCCTTGCATGAGGCGTTTCCATTGGGGCGTCTGCGTGCTCACGTGTGTCTGTTGGGACCAGGGCGCATTGGCGCCCACCTACTGAAGCTCCTGGCAGAACAGCACGACGACCTGTTGGAGCGGGTTAAGCTGAATATCAAGCTCATTGGGCTCGCGAATTCAAGGACAATGCTTTGGGATGCGGATGGTCTTGAGTTCGACACTGCAGTTTCCGAGCTTGCGGGAGGGCGTCCTGCTAACCTGGATTGGCTGGTCGAACAACTGGGCGCCTGTCGACTGGAACGGATTATTGTCGTAGATGCTACAGCAAGTCAGGCAGTCGCAGCCCGGTACCCCGATTTCCTTGAACTCGGGCTGGGCGTTGTAACCGCGAATAAACTGGCAAAGACTCTGGATCTGCCATTTTACCAACGTCTGCAAAAGGCGGCCAAGCGGCGCGAAGTAGCGTTTCGTTATGAAACCACGGTCGGTGCAGCCCTTCCAGTGATTTCCACACTCAAGGATCTGGTAAGAACCGGAGATCCCATTCACAGGATTGAAGGCGTTCTGTCGGGGACGCTGGCGTATGTCTTCAACAGTCTTGATGTGGGGGAATCTTTTTCGTCAATTGTGGAGCGTGCACACGCGAATGGTTGGACAGAACCGGATCCGGCGGATGATCTGAGCGGGGAAGATGTAGCTCGAAAGCTGCTGATCCTGGCCCGTGAGCTCGGTCTTGCCGTTGAACGAGATGACATTAAGGTTGAATCCCTGCTGCCGGCAGGAATTCAATATGATACTCCGGAAGCGTTGTTTGGTGAACTCAGAATGGTCGATCATGAATGGAAAGCACGGGTAGAGGAAGCAGCGCGTCAAGGCAAGCGGTTGCGTTATATCGCCAGGCTTGAGGATGGGCGGTTAGATGTTAGTGTTCAGTCCGTTCCAAGTGACTCCCCGTTTGCCAAAGCGCCGGGTCGGGGGAATGTTGTTGTGTTCACGACCGATCGTTATAACGACGAGCCATTGGTTGTGCAGGGGCCAGGGGCAGGCTTGGGTGTTACAGCCGGAGGACTCCTGGCTGACCTGATCTATTCGGCAGAAATCATGCCCTGATTCGCGGGGACTTTTTTTGCCTCAGTTAAACTTTGATGTCAGTATCGTTACAAATTGCGATTGCTGGTACCGGACGTATGGGGAGCGCGGTCGCAGCATCGGCGGTCTCACGAGGGCATGGAATCAGCCAATATTTTAACCGTAAAAATCCCGTAACCGAGGCAGCATTATACCGTAAACCCGACGTCGTTATAGACTTTACACAGCCGGCAATCACGGTTCAGAACATTGCGTCTTACTGTAGGGCAAACGTACCTGCAGTAGTCGGTACAACAGGGTGGTACGATGAAGTTGCTGATGTTCGCCGCCTTGTGAATAAGCATAATGCCGCTGTGCTGTACAGCCCCAATTTTTCCTTAGGCATACAACTAATTCTGCAGTCACTTCGTGCAATGGCTCCATTACTGAACAAGCTGCCAGAATTCGATGTGGCCCTACATGAGTTGCATCATACAGCAAAAACTGATTCTCCCAGCGGTACGGCCATCAATCTGGCGACCGAACTAGTTAAGATTATTGAGAGAAAACATAAGTGGGGTGGTTCCACTACGCCGCATGATCCATCGCAGCTTGAGGTCTCGGCGACACGGCTGGGACATGTATTTGGGCAGCATCAGGTGATCATTGACAGCCCTAACGACAATATCCTGCTGGAGCACACCGCCAAGAGTCGTGACGGTTTTGCCCTGGGGGCGGTACGCGCCGCGGAGTGGATACAGGGGCGAGCCGGATTGTTTACACTGGAGGATATGCTGTCTGACTGGTTTCAGTGACAACAACAAATTTGACTTCAAATGCTGTTTAGAGGTGTTGCCCCGGCACTAGTGACGCCATTCTCCGAATCAGGAGCGATTGATAAAGCTGCATTCTGTGGATTGATTGAGCACCAAATCACATCGGGGGCTTCTGCCCTGGTTGTCCTCGGTACGACGGGTGAAAATCCGACGGTTACGTCCACAGAGCGAAGCGAGCTGATTGCCACTGCGGTTGAATATGTATCTGGACGTGTCCCGGTTATAGTTGGCACGGGCACCAATTCGACCGCCGAAAGCATTACGTTTTCTATTGAAGCCGAGCGACTGGGTGCTGATGGTTTACTCGTTGTTGGTCCTTACTACAACAAGCCCCCCCAAAGGGGATTTGAAGCGCATATAGCGGCCATTGCAGAAGCAACCTCGTGTCCAATAATACTCTACAATGTACCTAGCCGCACAGGCTTTGACATTGACCTCGAGACCATTCTCAATCTGGCAAACGAAATACCTGCTGTTGTCGGAGTGAAGGAGGCTTCGGGTGATCTCTCAAAGGTCGCAGATCTTTTCCAAGGTCGACCGGATGGGTTTGCTGTGTATTCCGGGGATGATGAGTGGACGCTATTCTTTCTGGTTCTCGGAGGGGATGGGGTTATTTCGGTTGTCAGCAATATCCTTCCGCGCATGATGCACAAGCTGACTCAGGCTGGTTTGCAGGGTGATCTAACTGGCGCGGCAGGTTTGCACCATGCGTTAGTGAACGCAATGCGGGCGTGTTTTTTCGATACCAATCCGATACCCGTCAAGGCGGTTCTGGCTCACCTTGGAAAGTGCAGGCCCATGGTGCGCCTGCCTTTGGTCGAATTGCCCTCTGAGCAGGAGAGCAGGGTAATAGTTGCGTTTGCTTCGGCACTGGAAGACGAAATTGGAATTCAAGACAGTTCTTGGTAGTCATGCCCCACTCCTGAATCAAGGGGAGATATGTCAGAGAAGTCGGCATTTCCAGAGAATCAGGGAATGCAAGAATTATCTTACATCCAGGGCATACATAGACCGATTCCAGGTTTCTAAACGCTCTCTTAAGCGTATAACTCTCTGAGTTTGTCTGGTGAAAATGGTCTGTGTTCACGGATAAAGAATAGCATTGTCGAAGCACATGCCCGGTATGATAAAGGCAACGAATGCACCTATGGAAAAGCTTGTAAGAAACTGTGGGCATGACATTACGGCGGCGTGGTGCATTGACCAGTGACGTATACGGAATTAAATGACTGATCTTGTTTCTGAAGTAGGGGATGATAACGGGCGTATTGTGCCGTTAAACATCATAGAGGAGATGGAAGCCTCCTACATTGATTATTCAATGTCGGTGATCGTGGGGCGGGCGCTTCCTGACGTTCGAGACGGACTTAAGCCAGTGCACCGGCGCGTGTTGTATGGTATGCGAGAGTTGGGACTTGGCCCGGGTTCGACCTACAAAAAGAGTGCCCGTATTGTTGGTGAGGTGTTGGGTAAGTATCATCCGCACGGCGATTCGTCAGTCTACGATACGATGGTGCGGATGGCTCAGGAGTTTTCGCTCCGCTATCCGCTCGTGGACGGTCAGGGTAATTTTGGATCGGTGGACGGTGACTCTGCCGCCGCTATGCGGTATACAGAAGCACGCCTGACTCGCCCCGCCGCAGAGCTTCTTCGGGATATCCGGCAGGATACGATTGATTTTCAGGAAAATTTTGACGGCTCACTTCAGGAGCCCGTCGTCCTGCCTGCATCATTCCCGAATCTGCTGGTTAACGGAGGCGACGGTATTGCTGTGGGCATGGCAACAAAGATCCCTCCGCATAACCTTCGCGAGGTAACTGATGCGATCATAGCCTATATAGAAAACCCGGAAATCGATACACTGGGCCTTATGGAGTATGTCCCTGGTCCGGATTTTCCGACAGGGGGTATCATACACGGTACGAACGGGATCCAGAAGGCCTATCACACTGGTCGGGGCCGGGTTGTCATCAGGGCGCGTATGCATGAGGAGGAGCTGCGCAAAGGCCGAACAGCATTGATTATTACAGAATTGCCTTATCAGGTTAACAAGGCCCTGCTGATAACCAAGATTGCGGATCTCGTACGTGATAAGCGCATCCAGAGCATAAGTGACCTGCGAGACGAGAGCGATCGTGACGGGATGCGTATCGTTATTGAGCTCAAGAAGGACGCAATTGCCAAGATTGTTGAAAACAAGCTCTATAAGTACTCCAAGTGTCAGCACACCTTTGGTGCAAATCTCGTAGCTCTGGTCAATGGTCGCCCTGAAGTACTTACGTTAAAGGATGCGATCGTTCACTTTGTCAATCACCGCCATGAGGTGGTCACACGTCGCACTCAGTACCAGCTTAATGAGGCCGAAAAACAGGCGCATTTGCTGGAGGGGCTCACAATTGCACTGGATCATCTGGATGCAATTATTACGATGATTCGTGAATCTGCTGACACGGAAGAAGCCCGTAAGTGCCTTGTGGGGGGAGTGTGGCCATCGAAACTGTCCCTTACCCAACTCGAAAAGCTGGGTTTATCGGCAGAAGCACCGGGGCAGGCAGACCATGGGAGAGACTCTTGGTTGAGCGAAGCCCAGGCGGATGCCATCCTCGCGCTTAGACTTAACCGGCTGACCGGCCTGGAACGCGACAAAATCGTAAGAGACTTCGAAGCGAAGAAGAAAGAGATTGCGGGTTTGACTGCGATACTCGGTAGCGAGGAGCGTCGGATGAACATCATTAAGGAAGAGATCCGGGATCTGGCCGAAAAGCATGGAGATGCTCGTCGCACGAAGATTGATTCCACGGGAAGTGGAGATATACTAATTGAAGATCTGATCAGTAACGACCAGGTAGTCGTTACGATATCTCACCAGGGAATCCTCAAGCGGACGGCGGCGCAGGAATTTCAGGCTCAGGGACGTGGTGGAAAAGGTTCACGGGGGAGCAGCCTGCGCAGGGACGATTATGTTGAGCACCTGTTTGTTTCGTACAATCTGGACTACCTGCTGATTTTCACGGACCACGGTAAGTGCTACTGGTTGCGGGTGTTCCGCATTCCGGCCGGTGGGCGTGCGGCGCGCGGTCGCAGCATTCGTAACCTTATTTCTATTTCGGCCGACGATCGTATTCGGGCTATATTGCCGATCAGTCGAGAGGACTTCTTGAGCGAAGAGTATCTGAAATCGCATTATGTGCTGATGGCCACACGCCGCGGTATGCTCAAAAAAACGACTCTTTGGGCGTATCGTCATCCTCGGCAAGCGGGCATTAAAGCCATTGTTGTTCGAGAGGGTGATGCTGTATTGGAGACTTGCCTAACTGACGGTAAGGGGCAGATCATTCTGGCCACATCGGCTGGCCGGGCGAACCGGCGTAGTGAAGAGCGGATACGGGCAATGGGGCGTGTTACGAGGGGGGTGATTGGGATAAGGCTCGGGAAAAGTGAGCGTGTAGTTGGAATGGTTGAGGTTCCCGAGGATACCGATCGTACGCTTTTAACAATCACTGCAAATGGTTACGGGAAGCGTACAGACATCGGCAAGTATCCGCTACACTTGAATGCCGGGAAGGGGGTTGTAACGCATAAAATCAATGAGAAGACGGGAGCGCTTGTGGCGCTCCATGGCGTGACAGATACGGACGATTTAATGATCATCACACAGAATGGCAAACTGATTCGTCAGTCTGTAAATAAGATTTCGCAGATGGCAAGGTACACGATTGGTGTGCGCACGATCCGGCTTGAAGAGGATGATGCCATTGCCGATGTTACACGAGTGATTGAGGAAGAGGAGGAATCAACGGAATAGCTCCTTACAAGGGTAGCTTGATTGAATCGATCGCACCGGCAGTCTAATCTCGCGGTTAGTCAGATTGGTTGTTCATTTGGGGGATAAGATCCCCGAATCGTTTGGAAATGTGTCTGTTTTTGCAGCACACCTGGCTTGCACAACCCGTTCAAATATATCCATTCCAAAATCCAACTCGTTTTGCGTAATGATCAGAGGTGGTCGGAAACGGATGGTTGATTGGCCACAACCGATCACCAACAGGCCATTCTCGCGGCAAAGCTTGAGCAGTTCATTTCGGAGCGATCGTGTTGAAACATCAATTGCGCACATGAGGCCACGCCCACGTGCATTTGAGAGATGATCATTGGAATCGGCAATTTTTTCAAGACGCTTAAGGAGGTGATTCCCTACTGAGCGGGTATTATGGAGGAGTGCATCTTCCTCCATGATCTCCATGATGCGGTCAAATCTCACCATATCTACCAGGTTACCTCCCCATGTAGAATTAATTCGCCCGGGTTTGACGAAGACGTGATCTTCAACCTCATCAAGCCGGCGACCTGCGAGAACTCCGCACACCTGCGTTTTTTTCCCAAAGGCGATCAGATCAGGCGTGACCCCCAATTGCTCACACGCCCAGAACGTACCTGTGATTCCTGCGCCGCATTGTACCTCATCAAAAATGAGCAGCGCATCGTTCTCCAGACACAGTTCCTTGAGTGCCCTCAGAAATTCTGGCCGAAAATGATTATCCCCTCCTTCACCCTGAATGGTCTCCAGGATGACACAGGCGATCTCATTTTTCCGCTCAAAGAAGTATGATTTGGCTTCGTCCAGTGCCTGTGCTTCTAGGCTAGCCACATGGTCTAGATGATCCGCTAACGGGAATGTGATCTTTGGATTCAGGATCCGGGGCCAGTCGAACTTGGGAAAAAACCTTGTCTTCCACGGATCGGATGTATTGGTCAGGGATAATGTATAGCCACTTCGTCCATGGAATGCTTCGCGCAGGTGCATTACATCTTGGCCGTGTTCGCTGGAAATGCCTTTAGCAAGGTTTTTGCGCACCTTCCAGTCGAAGGCTGCCTTTAACGTGTTCTCAACAGCGAGTGCACCACCAGAAATAAAGAATGCGTACGGTAAAGTGCTGGGCTGCGCAACACGGTTAAAGGTTTCAAGGAACCGCGCCATGTGGGGGGTTTGCACATCTGAATTCGAAACCTTGTTCAGCGCAGCATCCTTGAGTCGCGTGAGTGCGTCCTCATCGGATTCAAGTTTGGGATGATTCATCCCCAGCATATTGCTGGCAAAGAAACCAAAGAAGTCTATGTAGGGCCTGCCGGTAAGCCCGTCCACCAGTTTGACGCCCTGACTTGCCCGCATATCCAGCACAATGGGCATCATACCATTAGCATTGAGATGCTTGCCAAATATACCTGGTACCTGTCCTGAGCGAATATGCATAAATCGTGGAGATTGATTGAGTTTAGGTTGTTCTGGATCAATGGCGGCACTGAAAGGTACGCTGGCACCAGAGCAGATTCTTAAGCCGTTGAATTCTACAGTGCGTCCATCTCTCCCCAGGGAAATTACGTTGAAAAAGGTGTCAGGTGCAACAGGGGATGCAGCGCCAAGTTTCGTTGGTCTGCCGGTTGTCGAGACACAGCCGCGTGTTCGACGCCCTGACTGGTTGCGTGTCAAGCTGCCCTACGGTCCGGTGTACAAGAATCTCGTTGAGTTGATCGATGAGCACGATCTGCACACCGTATGCCAGAGTGCCCGTTGTCCAAACATGGGCGAGTGTTGGACTGCAGGCACAGCAACCTTCATGATTCTCGGCAATGTATGCACAAGATCCTGTGGCTTCTGTGCTGTTCAGACTGGAAGGCCCGAGCCGGGCCTGGACTACGATGAGCCACGTCGTGTGGCCAATGCTGCACGCATTATGGGATTGAAGCATGCGGTCGTGACCTCAGTAAATCGCGATGAGAGAGAAGATGGAGGTGCGCCCATATTCGCGGAAACCATTCGCCGTATCCGAAAAGAAATCCCGGGCTGCACGGTAGAGGTATTGATCCCGGACTTTAGAGGTATATGGACTGCGCTCCAGATCGTTTTGGATGAGCGTCCAGAGATCCTTAACCACAATGTGGAGAGCGTACCGCGCCTGTATCGTCGAGTCCGGCCACAGGCAGACTATGAACGCTCATTGAGAGTACTGGAGATTTCAAAGGATCAGGGGCTGCGTACCAAGAGCGGTATAATGGTAGGCCTGGGAGAGACCGAAGACGAGGTACTTATGCTGATGGACGATTTTGTGCGCGTGGGGGTTGACGTAATGACCATTGGGCAGTACTTACAACCGACGCATATGCATTTGTCGGTTGAGGAGTTTATACATCCCGATCAGTTCAAACGTTACAAAGAAATAGGGGAGGCCAAGGGTATTGAGCATGTCGAGAGCGGTCCGCTGGTACGCAGCTCATACCACGCCGAGCGCCACGTATAGCCGAGAAGGGCAAGTGCGCACTGCGATTGATGCTCTGCAGGTCAACCTTTAATCAGCACTGCGCGCTATAAGCTCCACCCTTCGCGGTACTCTCTACGAACAAACTGGTTAGCTGCTTCGTGGTTGGTAACTCTGAGGTTTTCACTGTCCCAGTACAACCTCTTGCGGCCGGAATAAGAGCGCCTGCGCCCATCTGAACTTTCATCAGGGGTCATGAAGCTCCGTATCGCTAAATTGCCAATTAGGATCATTTCGGTTAGAGGGCCGGCATAATCAAAGTTGGAACTGCACGGCGGACCTCCCTTGCAAGCTTCCACCCAGACACGCTGGTGACCGGCGGAACCGCCTTCAACGCGGTCGAGCATCTGACTTGGCGCCTCAAAATCTAGCATGTCTGAAGTGGGTAACAAGGTGGGCTCAGCACCGTAGGTTCCGCACATGATCGTTCCTTTGGAACCATGGAACAGGCATCCTCCACCACCATCCCCCATGTTCTCATCGTCCTTCAATCCGTCAGGTCTTGGGGGAAGCAATCCACCATCAAGCCACATAACCTCTACTGGAGGCATCCCGTCTCTACCTGGGAATTTGAATCGGATCATGGATGAATTTGGTGCACTTTCAAGGTTGTCGATTGGCGACCAGTTCTCGACAAATACGGATGCACTGGCCTCTACACTTTCGGGGTAGCCCAGCTTGAGTGCTTTGAAGACAGGATCGACAATATGGCAGGCCATATCGCCGAGGGCCCCGGTGCCAAAGTCCCACCATCCGCGCCAGCTGAACGGCAGATACGCAGGATGATAGGGTCTATAGGGGGCGGTGCCCAGCCACAAGTCCCAGTCGAGCGTTGCTGGTACGGGAGGAGTTTCGGCAGGTCTGACCAAGCCTTGAGGCCACACTGGACGATTGGTCCAGGTGTACACCTCTGTTACATCTCCGATAACGCCAGCCCAGATCCATTCGCAGATCTGTCGGATTCCCTCACCGGAGTTACCCTGGTTACCCATCTGGGTGACTACGCCATACTCTTGGGCAGCTTCTGTGAGCTTTCGCGCTTCATATACGTCATGCGTAAGCGGCTTCTCCACGTAGACATGCTTACCGAGCTGCATGGCAGCCATAGCCGGTGCGGCGTGCATGTGATCGGGAGTGGCAATAATTACTGCATCTATGCTGTTATGCATTTCATCAAGCATCACGCGATAATCGCGATACCTAGTTGCATCAGCATAGCGCTCATAGGAGTTAGCGGCGCGCTCATCGTCTACATCACACAGGGCAACGACGTTTTCAAGCATTGTGCCCGTCTCTTCATTGAATCCTGTTACCCCTTGCAAGACGCTCTGGCCGCGACCACCAGCTCCTACGGCGGCCACATTGAGTTGGTCGCTTGGTGCACGATACCCGGGTCCACCAAGGACATGACGTGGCAGGACGAGGACACCAGTTGCCATTGTTGCAGATTGTGCCAGGAATGAGCGTCGATCAAGTTTGGACTTCATGGTTACGAGTTACTCAGTGGATGAAACAAAATGCCCGTGATTATCGATGGGCAACATCAAAATATACAATATCGGGTTTGCAGTTGCGCTGACAGAAAGGAATGAATTCCTAGACTCAATACACAAATCGAGGGCTGTATCCAAACAGTTCAAGTGCAGATTGGTCGCGATGTCGCCCGGAGAAGTCTATTGCAGGTTTGCGTGCAGATCCCCAATTGTCAATGCATTGAAGAGCAGTTTGTAGGTCCCGCGCGATTGTCCCCTGAATTGCGGGCGAAATCCAAAAAGGATAACATTCCCGTCACCGACGCCCACACGCACGAGGGCGGCCTTACCGCCTAGGTACTCCTCTTCCCCCAAGGCCCAGCCGCTCATCAATAGATCCTCTTCTGCATAACTGGCCACTACTTCAACAGGAGGGTCCGGGCCTGGGATCAGTGTAATGCGCCCTCCCTCCTGTCGGTTTGAGCGACGGACGGACGAAAAGGCTCGACTCCTTACAAATGAGGCGGCTGCTTCGGGACGCATCCCATAACCGATAGGATGGGTGGTATCCACTTCTATTCGCACCAGGGAGCCCGGGATAAAGAATGAGGATCCGGAAACACCATCTACAATATTCTCCACGGGCAATCCAAAGTGATCAATGACAAAATCACTTGCAGCATCCAGGGCCACAAGCGTTCCGCCATTCTCCACATATCGCTTGAGTGCAAGCGTTCCATCCAGTCCGAGGCCACCTGTATACGCCTCGGGCATCATTCCTGTACGATGGCCATGCAGCAGACTTTCGTCGCCTTGGCTGGGCAGTAGGATTGCTGTATAGGCGGACAGATCCCACGTCTGGATATCTGCATCATGCAGGGTATCAACGTCAAACGCATACGATTCCAGGAGCCAGCGCGTCCAGCCCTCATCCATGTTGGCAACCCAGGACTTGTATAGTCCGATCCGTGGAGGCCTTAATTCGTGCAATGCAGGGATTTTTTCGGGTACGCTGTGAAAACTCACACCAGTAAGTCCGGCAATGCTATAAAGATCTTCATCAGACTCCACAAAGAATGCTCCGGCGGGCCAGGTATGATCCCCTACCGTGATCGAATCGGTTACAACCTGTACCGAGAGGCCAGCACCCAGTGCCTTATTGACCGCATGGCGACTACGGTTTTCCCGCGGATCAACCACATAATTCCTGTTGCGTCCATCGGCAATGGTTCCGGGAATAGAGGTCAGATCTACTGTGACCGGGACTGTATCTACAACAGGTAACGTATTTACCCGGTCGACTTGAACTCCCATCTGAAGGGGGAGCGTCCATCCCGCTAGGTCGTAGGGGACAATTGGTGTCCCGGTCTGCGATCGACGGTCGGGATAATTCTGAGCCTCCAGTAGGTCTTCCAGATAGGGTCTGAATGCCTGCGCTTTGGGTATGATAAATGAACCGGGAGCATAGGCGGTATCCCCGACGCTGAAAGAATGTGTGGCATATTCGATTTCAATGCCCCCTACCCGTAGCAGGTTGACTAGTTTCAATTCTTCCCCGGCATTCCATTGGTTGGGAGGAATTACATACGCGGCAATCGAATCGGTCTTGGTGATCGCATCTCGTCCCATTTGCCAGATGTTATACAGCCAGCTTTCGCGGCGGTCGGCCGCCAAACGCAAAACGGCCATAGAACCCGTGATCATATAGCGAACGGGGTCCGCAAAATGGGACCAGCCTCCTTTCCAGGGGTTGGGATAAAAGATGTTTGTACCAGTCGTCGGATTGCGACCGCTCACGTACTGGGGAATGGAATCGGGGTCAAAGAAACGGGGGCTTGGCGTTGCATGTCCGACCTCGGTCAGGATCCCCACCATGTTGTGAAAATAGGGTACCGTGCGCATTCCACCATTCCACCACATACTGAAAGTGACACCCGAAATCACCCCCGGCATATCTTTCATGGCAAAACGATTGGCCATTGCCGATCCAACCAGATTCACAGCAGTGGTCACGCCTGGATGGATGCGCGGATTGACCGGATCTGCGAAGGGGGGTAGAAAGATTCGCGTCCAACTCGGACTGGTCTGGTGGTGGTTGTAGACGATTTGGGGATACCACTCATTATAGAGCACTTCGGTGACCGCCTTTGATTCGGGCATGTTATTCATGAACCAGTCCCGGTTGTTGTCATGCCCCACGTAGTAGTGATACAGCCAGGGAGGGCGTGTGGCTTCGTACGGGGTACCGACCGTGAGATCATACCAGGAAGCGATGATTTCCAGTCCGTCAGGGTTCATGACTGGCATAAGAAGCAGGATCACATTGTCCCGAATGTGCGCCATTTCTTCCGATTCCTCCGTAGCTACTCGCCAGGCGAGGAGCGGTGTCATCTGCGCGCCAGCAACCTCTGTCGCATGTAGTCCGCCATCAATCCATACGATGGCCCGTCCTTCTTTTGAGAGTGCAGTGGCTTCTTCCTCAGCAATCCGTGCACGGGCGAGTGAAGTACTTATCTCCTGCCATCTGTCCAGCGATGCCAGATTCTCCTCACTAGATATAATCAGGAGTAGGAGCGGCTCACCAAGCACGGAGGTGCCAATCTCACGTAGTATGACGCGATCGCTGGCTTCTGCCAGGGATCTGAAGTACGATTCCATCTGATCATACCGGGCCAGCTTGTAATCATCGCCGGGCATAAATCCAAACTCATCCTGGGGATGAGGGACTTGGCTAAATGACTCTGCGCCGGCAAGACATAATAATAGCAGCGCGAATATGCGGAGCGGTTTCATTTTGATAGGATTCACTGTCTAATGGGTGCACCGCGCTCGTTCGGGATACACGGGCCGGTTGGGCGATCGTCCTCGGGTACGGCATAGTGCTCGCGCAGTCTCGTTAGTTCCATTTTCAGTTCAGCCACAGTTTCTGCATACGCATCATTGTTGTACACGCTATTCATCTCCATGGGGTCGGTTTCCAGATCAAACAGCTCCCACTCATCCCGCGTATAGAAGTGAATGAGCTTGTAGCGTTCGGTTCGAACGCCATAATGGCGCTCAACACAGTGGTAGCCGGGGTACTCATAGTATTGGTAATAGTGGCTGGTGCGCCAGTCCTCTGGTGCTTCTCCCAGGAACAAGGGTTTGAGACTGCGACCCTGAATATCATCAGGTACTTCCACACCTGCCAGGTCTAGGAAGGTTGCTGCAAAATCCAGGTTGGACACCATGGCGTTGTTTACGCTGCCGGGCTGAATTTTTCCTGGCCAACGGACGAGTAACGGAGCAACCAGTGACTCTTCATACATCCAGCGTTTGTCGTACCAGCCATGTTCACCCAGGTACCATCCTTGATCAGATGAATAGATTACGACGGTGTTTTCTGCAAGGTTATTCTCTTCAAGGTAATCCAGCAGTCGCCCTACGTTATCATCCACGCCCGCGACGGTACGCAGGTATTCTTTGGCATAGCGCTGATATTTCCAGCGCGTCAGATCGTCGCCCTCCAGGTTTGCTGCGCGAAATTCTTCGTTGCGTGGGCCATAGACTTCCTCCCAGCCTACTGCCTGTTCTTCATTCATGCTTCGGGGGGCGGTCAGCTTTAGATCATCCACATTCATATGCCTCGCAATGGTCATGCCCTGTTCAGCCGCGGGGGATGCACGATTGGAGTAGTCATCAAACAGGTTGGCCGGCTCTGGGATATCTTCGTCGGCATAGAGTTCGAAGTGGTCTGGGCCCGGATGCCATTCCCGATGGGGTGCCTTGTGCTGGTACATGAGCATGAAGGGTTTTGATACGTCCCGTTGTGTGCCCAGCCAATCCAGCGCCAGATCGGTAATGATATCTGTGGTGTATCCTTCAATCCGGATCGTATCTCCGGGGACCAGGAAACGTGGGTTATAGTATGGTCCCTGACCAATGAGTACCTGCCAGTGATCGAACCCGGTTGGTTCGCTTCGCAGGTGCCATTTACCGATGATACTTGTTTCGTATCCGGCAGCTTGCAGTAGTTTAGGGAAAGTTTGCTGGGCGCCATCAAATCGATTCCCATTCGTCAGTTGTCCATTAATATGACTGTGCTTACCTGTCAAGATTACTGCACGGCTGGGGGCACAAATCGAATTGGTCACCAGACAGTTATTGAAACGCATGCCTTCGTTGGCAATCCGATCGAGGTGGGGCGTTTCGTTCACAACTGAACCGTACGCGCTAAGTGCACGTGCAGTATGATCATCTGTGAATATGAAGACGATGTTTGGTGTTGCAGTTTCGTCTGGAGGTGTGGTTTCTTGAGTGCAACCAGTGACCAACAAAATGAGTAAAGGGGCGAACCGAAAGTATTTCATGATGGGTTATTTATGTTTAGGAGTCAGCCGTTCAAACCTAAGGATTTTTTTGGCAGTATTCATTGAATGCCGTGTTTCAAGCATGGGTACCCTTACCTTTGGCAAGTATTAACCAATTATTTTAGGCAATGAAAAACGATCGCACACTGTCAATCCTGAAGCCGGACTGCGTACGCAGAGGTTTAACGGGGGAGGTGCTCCGCAAAATTGAAATTGCTGGATTTAAGGTCTGTGCGTTGAAAATGATAAAACTCACGCGGGCGCATGCGGAGGGTTTCTATGAAGTACATCGGGATCGTCCGTTCTTTGGTGATCTGATTGATTTTATGACAAGTGGACCCTGCGTGCCGATGGTGCTAGAGAAAAGAGAGGCTGTGGAAAGTTTTCGGAAGCTCATTGGAGCTACTGACCCGGAAGCGGCAGCAAAGGGTACCATCCGCAGGCTTTATGCAGAGAACAAAGGGGAGAATATCGTGCACGGCTCGGATTCCCCCGACAATGCACAAAAAGAAATCGCGTACTTTTTTGGTGAATCGGGCATTCCAGCGGATGCCGAATGATGCGCAACCTGGTAATACTAATGTTCTTTGGAGCCGGAGCTGCCTTTGCTCAGGAAACCGTTCGGACGGGTGCAGATGTATTGGTCGCCTCGAATTTTGATCGCTTGGACGGCAAGACGGTTGGGTTGATCGTGAATCACACTGCGCTAGTGGATGACGAACACCTGATCAATCTGATTCATGCCGCGCCAAATGTCCGCGTAGGGGCGATCTTCGGGCCGGAGCATGGGTTGCGGGGCACGGCTGAGGATGGAGAGGCTGTGAGTGATGGTAAAGATTTGCTCACCGGTGCACCCGTATACAGCCTTTACGGTGCTACCCGTAAGCCGACAAGCACGATGCTGGCCGGCCTGGATGTTCTGATATTTGATATACAGGATGTCGGGGCACGGTTCTACACGTTTATCTCCACGATGGGATTGTCAATGCAGGCGGCGGCAGAAGCGGGGATCCCGTTCATCGTTTTGGATCGGCCAAATCCGCTCTCTGGTGCCTATGTATCAGGTTTTGTTTTGGAGTCTGATCAGGAATCTTTTGTGGGTCAGTACGCAATTCCTATCGCACATGGACTGACAGTGGGAGAATTGGCTATGATGATCCACGGGGAGGCATTGATGCCTGGTTTGGAAGCTCTGGCTCTGGAGGTGGTCTCTATGGAAGGTTGGGAACGGGGTATGCAGTGGCCGGACACCGGGCGTACCTGGGTTGCCACCAGTCCGAACATTCCCCGGTTTGACAACGCTTTAGTGTATCCTGGAACCTGTTTCTTTGAAGCCACCTCTGCAAGCGAGGGACGCGGGACCCTTACTCCATTCCTTCAGGTAGGATCAATCGAGGTAGACGGGGCCCGGATAGCCGAGGAACTCAACAATAGATCACTTCCCGGGGTGCGCTTTGAGGGAGTGGAGTTCACACCAGCGCCCCTGTCAAGTATGGATACTGCTCCCAAGCTAAATGGTCAAACTATTCGCGGTATGGGGATTACGGTCACGGATCGGCAGAACTATCAGCCGGTCGAAGTTGGAATCCATATCCTTCATGCGTACTATCATGCATCACCAGATTCAGATCAATTCCTGACAAGACCAGAATGGCTCGCAAGACTCTCTGGAACATCGAGGCTATTGGAGATGCTTTCTTCCATGACCCCGGAAGCCATTATAGCATCATGGGAGAATGACACAGCTGCGTTTACTCAGCAGAGCGAGCACTACTACCTTTATGACTAGGGCGACGCCAAAGAATGGCGTAGATGATTTCTAGGTATCCGCCGAGAATCAGCAATGGAGCAACGTAAAGCGAGAGTATGCCATCAACCTCATTTTCCAGTCGCATGACAGCATATCCGATCACGATTGCCAGCACTCCCAGCGCAATCAGTACGTAATTGTGCACTGAGAAGATCATGGAACGCCTCACAGCGCGACGTTTTCTGGAACGGGATCGAGTATGTTTACGGGGCATGTATAATTGCGGATTATCGCTGCTTGCACCAATCCACGCGATTTAAGTTTCTAGGATATGTCTAGAGTGCTGAATCTGATTTTGGCTGGCGCCGTAGTTGTTCTTCTTCAGTGGCTTTTCTTCGGCAGACTGGAAATTTGGGGGGCTTACCCCGATGTGGTTCTGCTTTTTTTGATTTGGCTGGCGGTGCGCCATGGTCGTGTGTATGGGGCGGTAGGAGGCTTTTTGGTGGGATTCGCGCTTGATGCTATTTATGGTCTGTGGGGGATCCAGATGTTTGTCAAGACATTAATGGGCTTCCTGGTGGGTTTCGTTGCGAACATTCGAAGTGAGGTCATGGAAAAGCTTATACTCCGTGCGGTTGAGGCTACTTTTGTGACTACACTAGTACATAACGCTATCCTGGTGGTTTTTGTTATGCTGCAATCGGGGACGGGCAGGGGTAGTCTTGTGTGGGCGATCTGTGTCGGGGGAACCCTCTACACCACATTTGTCGCATTTTTGCTTTCAGTTTTCCGGAGCAGGTAGGCGAGGAAGTTACTCTTGGGGTCTAGAGGGTTTCAGAAATTGCGGGGGCACCTAGTTTAGCCCGATGGACCAACTTCCAGGTCACAAGGAGGAGGAATCAGCTGTACGCACGGGCACTCTCCTCAAAAGGGGCGGTGAAATAACGCGTGAATAGTTTGCCCTGTGCGCTGGTTGCAACGAAGCATGTGCATCCGGCGTCAGATCTGCAGGAGTTCCCGGCATCGGGTCCGGAGGCCTTGACTTCAACAGGGAAACGGGTCAGCGTTACGATATCGGGGTTGACAAGATAAACTGCTGCTAGGGGATCCCAGGCGTAAAACACGCCTTGCGCTGCAAACGGGCGAATGGATTCCAGTACCTGAGAAGTCATGCGCCCAATCGGGCAACGCGCCATTCGGGTGAATTCATCAATAAAGGGAATTTTTACCGGCACCTGATTGGTGGCATCTAGGGGGATGAGTGTGATGGGCAGGTCTGATGCAAAAACTTTTGATGCCGCTAACGGATCTACGAAAAAATTCCATTCGGCCTTTCCATTGGGGGATACGAACTCGTCTGAATCATTCACATTGCCGGGTACGTTCACTGCTCCTCCCATGATGACCAGTTCTTCCAATGCAGGAGCTGAGGCATGTGTCAGTGTAGTCAGGTTTGTAAGTGCACCGAGTGCCAGCACACGAACGGGGCGTGAAGCCCGCGATAGCCGGCGTTCCAGAAAAGAGACCGCGTGCTCTTCTTGAGGCGGGACATAAGCTTTAGGTAGACTTACACCGGGGAGGTCATCGGACAACCTGCGCCAGCGTGCGGGAAAGGCCGCATCGCCTGCAAGGGGTTCTGAATGTCCGATGTAAACAGGGACGTGTCCGGTGCTGAATGCAGCAACCATCCGTGAAATATTAACCGCGGCGCGTTCAGCATGGGCAAGGCCGTACGTGAGCGTGATGGCCTCCACCGTGATATCGGGGTTCACCAGCAGGTACGCCAGCGCCAACAAATCATCGGGGCCGGCATCCGTATCAACTATGATGTTTTTGCGGGGCATTTTCAGGCTAGGTAAGATCCAGCGGTTGCGGGTCCTCCTGAACCCGTCCAGTCGGTGTGAAAAAAGTTTCCACGCGCGTGATCAAGTCGTTCGTAGGTATGCGCACCAAAATAATCCCTTTGAGCTTGAATTAAATTAGCCGGGCCGCGTGCACGTCGATAGCCATCATAGAAGGAAAGTGCACTGCTGATAGCTGGAATTGGGATACCGTACACGGTGGCTGTAGCAACTGTGCGGCGCCATGCGCCCTGTGCCTCTGAAAGCGCTGTTGAAAAATAGGGGGCCACCAGCAAACTTTCCACATTTGCATCAGTGTCGAACGCCTGTTTAATTTTTTCCAGGAAGGCGGACCTGATAATGCAACCGCCTCTCCACATGAGAGCGATACTACCATAGTCCAGGGGCCAGTCATAGGTTTCAGCTGCGGCACGAAGGAGCATGTACCCCTGAGCATAGGACATGATTTTGGAGGCGTACACGGCTTCATGCAGGTCATGTATCAGTGCGGTGCGGTCGTGTTTGTGTGCCGGTGGAGGCCCAGAAAGTACTTTTTCGGCATGAGCCCGTTCGGTGGTCAGCGAGGAGAGGAAGCGGGCAAAGACTGCTTCTCCAATCAGTGTGAGCGGGATTCCGGTATCGAGCGCGGCGATGGCGGTCCATTTTCCAGTCCCTTTTTGCCCGGCACTGTCAAGGATCATATCCACTGTGGATTCTCCCTGTTTGTCCTGATAAGCAAGAATATCCCGGGTGATCTGGATCAAATATGAATCAAGGTTCCCTGTATTCCAGTGTGCATAGACCTCAGACATCTCTTGATTTGAGAGTTCCAAGAGTTCTTTCATGATGTGGTACGATTCGGCAATAATTTGCATGTCGCCATACTCAATGCCGTTATGAACCATCTTGACAAAATGGCCAGCTCCATTGGGGCCAATCCATTCACAACAGGGGGATCCATCCACCTTGGCGGCAACGCTTTGCAGGATATGCTTCACATGCGGCCATGCCTCGGGGCTTCCCCCCGGCATGATGCTTGGACCAGTTCGGGCGCCTTCCTCGCCTCCAGATACACCGGTTCCAATGAAGCGTAAGCCATGTGCTTCCAGTTCGCGCGTACGTCGGATAGTGTCTTGGTAGTTTGAATTTCCCCCGTCAATGATAATATCTCCAGGCTCCAGCAGTGGTATCAGATCCAGGATTGTCTGGTCGGTAGGTGCTCCCGCTTTCACCATAAGCATTACGCGTCGAGGTCGTTTGAGTGCAGCTACAAGTTCTACCAGTGAATTTGCGCCCTCAATGGATGTGCCGGATGCTGGCCCCGCAATAAAATCCGCCACCTTGGAAACTGTGCGGTTGTACACGGTTACGGAGAACCCGTGATCGTTCATGTTCAGAACCAGGTTCTGACCCATTACGGCCAACCCTATCACACCAATGTCGGCAGTGGGGTGATCACTCATGGATTTGAGGCAATTACGTTTTTCTGTTTTGCGACGGTAGATCAAATGTGCTCATTCAGGTCAGCTTGAGCGGGCGGTTAAACGCGTTGAGGTTAAGAAAAGCCCCGTGCCCTCCATTTGCTTGACCGCTTCAATGAACGCTCATGCTTCGGATTAGTCTTCTTCCCGGTCACATTTACCAAGGGGGCATGGAAACTCAGTGATCCGTTCCTGTGGCCCTCCGGGATGTGTGTAATCCATACAGGTATAGGTCACGACACCTCTCTTGAGGCCCTTGATATCGTTCGATCTGTGCATGAAGCGGTCGACCGTTCTTCTTACGGGAGTGTTGGGTAGTCAAACTTTATGACTTCACTTCGTTCGTGTCACTGCCCGGAAGGTTTTCAGATTCCTCTCACGGCTTCTCACCAGAAGCCGTAAGATATCTATTCAACCTTGAAATTCCACGCTGGCTGGTCCATTGGGCTGGAGAGATCAAAGAAGAATTGATTTATTGATCAATTGGTCGGAATTCGGCCTGGCTCACGTACTTGGGCACCCTCGATATCCATTAATCTGTCCCCAAGGATCGTCCGCATGCTGTCTGCGATTGCACTCAGCCGGGCTACTACATCGGGATGGTTGGCAGAAACTTCGGTAATCTCCCCGATGTCCTCAGTGAGATCGTAGAGCTCCAACCCAACCTCGAAACTGGTGTATTTACCCGGGATACCATCCACGCCGGGTTCCTGGCCAAGCATGCTTCGATACCGATGCGGAAAGTAAAGCTTCCAGCGACCGCTGCGCAGGGCGTGCAGATCATTGGTTCTGTACCAGAAGAAGTAGGCCGCGTGAGGTGACTCCGTGGAATTGCCGGTCATGAGTGGCCAGATATTACGGCCGTCAATGGGGTTCTCAGGCAATGGAGCACCAATTAGATGAGCCAGTGTGGGAAAGATATCAATGGTCATTGCCGGGGTATGCACGGATGTTCCCTCGGACAGCACTCCGGGCCAGCGGGCAATGAAGGGCACTCTCACACCGCCCTCCCAGGTCGTTCCCTTTCCTTCACGAAGGGGGCCTGCAGTACCTGAATGGTTTCCATAGCTAAGCCAGGGACCATTGTCGCTCGTGAACAGGACCAGGGTATTATCATCTACCCCGGCTTCCTGCAGAGTCTGCAGGATCTGACCCATTGACCAATCGATTTCGTGGATCACATCTCCATAGAGCCCGGAGCCGCTGTCTCCTGCACGCTCTTCAGATACGAACAGTGGTACATGCGGCATCGGGTGTGCGATATACAGAAAAAAGGGTTGCCCTGCTTCCGTTTTGGATCGAATGAATTCAGTTCCCCGAAGTGTAAAGTCGGTTGTAAAACGAGTCTGATCCGTGTTGTACCCGACGATCGAATCCTGCTCAATAGTGGGAAGATCTCCCCAGGCATCCGGGCTTTCCGGATGAAAGGGCCACATATCGTTTGAGTAGGGGATACCGTAATAGTCATCAAAACCATGCTGTGACGGCAGGAATTGTGGGTGGTGCCCTAGGTGCCATTTTCCATAAGCCGCAGTAGCATAACCCTGCGACTTGAATAATTCGCCAAGCGTAACCTCGTCTTCATGAATTCCGTGCGAGCTTCTCGGGCCAAGCGCACCGTGAATACCGATTCGGTTTGAATAATTACCGGTCAGCAGTGAAGCTCTCGAAGCGGAACAGACCGGCTGGCTTACATAGAAATCCGTGAAACGGACGCCTTGTGCAGCCATCCTGTCAAGGTTTGGCGTTGCATAGCTGGGCGATCCAAAGGCCCCAATGTCACCATAGCCCATATCATCTACGAACATGATGACGACGTTGGGCGGATCCGTTGTAGACTCCTGCGTACAGGCAGGAAGAAGGAGTAGCAGCAGACAATAGGGTCTTAACATTAGTAATCTGGTTAAGCTTGGAGATCAAGATACCGTTACTGAGGTGTAAATGATCATGCTACAGTTGACAGGGGTGCGCTTGTTCGCCACAAAGTAAGCTTTTTAACTTGATGAAGTTTGGGTACCAGAAATATCCCGGTGTGTGGAGGTGATGCGCAAATATTAATTTGGGGAAAGGGGAGCGTAATCTAGAGTTCCAACGTAACGGAGTACATGACGTGATACTAGCCCATACTATTCATCACAGCTTCGCCATAGGCTACAATAGGTGCATTGGGTTGGGGTTCAGTCAGGATTGCCAGTGCAGGATGAAGAGTGCTTGGTAGTATTGGCGATTGAGCGCGCAAGCCAAGCCTTAACGCGGATTTTTTCGCATGGCCCGGATAAATTCCAAAGCTGCGCGTACCGAATGCATAATCCAATTTCGTGCGATGGATTTCCTGCTCTGCAACAGCCCCAAAGGCGCTTCAGATGAGATGCGAGGTGTTAGAAATCCGGTACAATATGTTGGCGCAACGGCTGAAAGTGCTCCCAAAAACGCTTCAACGCCTGCGAAGGCTGTGGAATCGCTGCTCCATTTGCAGCCCTGAATTGGCCATCGGTGAAGCGATCGGTCGATGTCATAGTTGTCATCGCTCGCCGGAATTCCTGGAGTTCCTACGCGCAATTGACCGGGCCGTTCTCAATGACCAAAAGATTCATCTTGTATTGGCAATTAACGGAAGCATACAAAAGGCCGGAATCGCGATGGGGGAGCCGTCTTCCGAGGACTGTTTCAAGGGCGTGCGGTCCGGAGATATCGCCCACCTCCTGCCGCGTTTCCGCTGTCTAATTCCGGCGCACAAGCCGGCCCGTTGTAACCTGACTGCCGGCCTCGAGGCGGTACAGGTACACGCCGCTCGGCCAATTGGACGCGTCCAGCTTTGCGGAGTGCGATCCGGCGCTTTGCCGTTCGTCCACAAGCACGGCCAGCTCGCGCCCAAGCACGTCGTATACCGTCAGCCGGACATGTCCCGGCGCAGGCACACGGTAATCAATGGTCGCCCTTTGGCGGAACGGATTGGGATAATTTGATAACTCGATCTTCCCGGAGGGGACTTCAACTGAGGGCTCCGACGACAGGGACGTGGCACCGTATTTGGCGATGAATAGGTTGCCTCTACCCTGGGCGTACAGCGTATCCGCACCCAGAATCGCCCGATCGGTCCCAAATCTGCCGCCTACATATACGTCTCCCGAAGCCCCTATCGTCAACGCTTCAACAAAATGGTCCCCATCTCCGGTGGTCTCCAGATGGAGCGCCCGCACGAGATGGCCGCTTTCGTCGTAGTGCGCCACGAAGCCGTCATAACCCTCGGCTTCTTTCTGCGTCAACCGGACTCCCTCGAACTCGACGTAACGCCCCCGGAAATTTCCCCACACATATACGTGGCCATTCTCTGCGACCTCCAGGCCGCCAGGATACAACACATGATGGTGGTCCAGCTTCCGGGCCCACAACAATGTCCCCTGCGCATCAAACTTTGTCAGGACACGCATGTACGCCTCCTCGCGGTGGTGCAGCGTGGTATCGCTGACCGTCAGCGAATTGAACAGGGCGGCATCAGCTGTCTTCTTGCGCCACAACACGTACATATTTCCGCTCTTGTCAAGACGAATGCTGGTCGGACGCGCCACGTAACTGTTTGCAAAGAGGCGGTAAATCACCCCCATATGATTCCGTATCGTACTGAATGAAGGCTTGTAGGAGATTCCCAGGTCGTTCAGCGTTTGAATGCGTTGCAGTACGCCGTCGCTGCTGCCGTAATGCGCCAGCACGGCGCCGTCTTCCGCAGCGCTGAATGAAGGAGGCGGCACGCCATGGGCAACGGCCCCGAGCACCATATTGCCCGCTGCATCCACGTCAAAGGCCGCCCTGCCGTACCACCCGTTCGAAATCCACAGGTCGCCCGTACCGCCTTCTACCTGGCGTGCCCAGCGCACCATGCCGTCCGGCGCGTAGCTGGCCACGAATACATCCCATGTAGCATGGTGGAACCTTCTGGACGGAGCCAGAACCACATCCGGCGAAAAGTAAAGCGTGTCAGTGAACGTGCCGGTCAGATAGAGATTGCCCTGCGCGTCAAAGCGAATCCCCTGTATGAAAATGCTCCACTCTAGCAGCGTACGCTCGCGTGGTCCGATCCTGTACTGTACCGAACCCTCCAGATCACGCACGGTAACCATGGCCGAGCCCGTCCTGTAAGCCTGATCTCGTGGGAGGCCTTCGCCATGGAACAGACGACCATCAACTACGGCAACGGAGTGGCCGGTGCTGTACCAACTGGCAACAGACGGGGGCCAATCACCAAGGAGCACGCTTCCCGGCTGCACGAATCCCAGTTTGCCGGTCTCGTGATCGTATCGAACCAGAAACCCGGTACCGCCGTGTGGCGTGTCCAGCATGCGGATATCCGCTGAATCCGCCGAAGCCTCAAACCAGGCGTTTTTTCCCACGCTCAGCTCGCCGGTCACAAAGACTTCTTCGTGCGGGCCAATGGTGATATCCGAGGGAATGAATCTGCCCCCTGCGATCCAGGCCTGCCGGATCCACGTCGCCGGTCCGAAGGACTGCGCTTCCGCCGGTGCGTGCACCAGCAGCAGTGCAAACAATCCCGGGATCAACAGGCCGGATCGCTGTAATTGCATGATTGCAGGGGGCAATTGGTGGTCCTGTGCCTACTTGGCCAGCATCATCATGCAGGTTTGCCGATAGGCCGACGTTTCCATACGCAAAAAATACACCCCGCTGGGCAGCCGGTTCCCATTGAGAGCAATGGTGTATTCTCCTGTTGAGTTGATTTGTCTTACCGGGAAAGCGCCTGAAGTGCCTTATGGGCTTCACGCAGTATATCCTCCCTTACTCCCGGCGCAGATCCAGCGCCCAGATTGCGAGCCTTTATTCCTGAACCTGATATACAACGAGTGTAGGCACATCGCCTCGCTCTTCTGCATAGGCTCGGTTTCCCCGAATGACGCGCAGGTTCGTGGTAACGGGGAGGTGTATCTGTCCGAGGAGCCGGCTTTCGGCATCTAGGATGAGCCACTCTGCGGTGGTGTCCTCACTGGACGGTGTTGTGACCTTCAGCCACAAACGGCCGTCATCGTCCACAACAAATGTTTCGTATGCGGGTCTGGTTGCCGGCAAGTCCTGGTCCAGAATCCGGTTCCTGGACTTGGCTGGCCAGCCGTGGAGCTCAAGGTTTCGCTCGAATTCTTTTCGCGTCAGCGGAACAGGCGGGAGGGTATGTGTGATGCGTCCGGTTTGCATGCCGCCTGGCGCTGTGACCACGATGTCTACGGATTCGGTCCATCCCGAATACAGGTTGTCATCGGGACCTAGGCGAAAGACGGGGTCGCGTCCGAAGGGCATGGGTCTGGCGAAACGAGGTTCGCCTTCAGCCGAAACCAGCCAGTCGGAAGCCGGCAGTACATGCAGCGGTAGTGGGAAGACCTGTCCAGTCCAGTCGACTTGCATGACATGAGAGCGGCGGCCTTCTGGTGATTCACCCGGCGAGATGGGAATTTCATAGGCAAGGAGGAAGCCTGTATCGAGTACTCCGATCAGCCATGACGGCTCTTTGCGGCCATCCCGGGAAACCGTAAAGTCGTACACCAGATCCAGGGAATGGGGCTCAAACGCAGACAGGCGCCCCAGCATGGAGTCAAACACGTAGAGGGTATCGCCTGGGCCTGCGTGAAGAGATTCGAGCCACTGGAATTCGCCGGGACCTCTTCCTTTTTGGCCAATGGTTGTTACTAGGTCACCGGTTGGCGCAAAGACATGGATCGTCGGGTCTTGCCACTCGCTTATGAAGATGCGGCCCGTGCGATTGACAGCCACGAGTTCTCCGATGCCTCCATAGAATAGGACGCCGCCCCCGTTTTCTCCGTCGCCCAACCGGAAGAGCTCGATCAGTTCCGGCGTGGACGGCGAGTGAGTGTTTGCTTCGTCATTTATTCTGGATACGAAGGATGGAAGGGCAGCAGTCGCAGCTAGCAAGAGGAGGCAGGTCGTAATTCCCCTCGCGCGGGATGATATCTGCATTTTATGCGTGGCATAGCAGGGCATGATACACGCGGTCATGTACAATTCTCTCATCTTGTTTGAATTCATCAAAACCTAATTTTAGCAGATTAGGATACATCACACTAGTACGAAATACTCTTCGCATGCCAAATAGAACAAATAACGCAGGCCAATACACCCTCCCCTAAGCCTCGCTTTCGGCGTTAGAGAAGCTGTTTAGGCTCTTCGCGCTATGTTGCGAGAACGGATCGTCTCGAGCAGACAGTACCTTCAATCACGGGCGTCCGATCACAAGTGTGGCGACGCTGAGCACGTAGAAGCCGTGTCGATTTAGCCGCCGAAGGTACAATCGATCGTCGCCGTCAATCCAAAGAATGTCAATTTCGCTCATGATATCCAAATTACGATTCAACCTCTGATCGTCGAAGCGCAGGGAACCGTAGCCCAGAAGTACACCAGCCTGATCAAATAGCTCAGTGCGATGGCCAAGATCCCCCCGTAGCGGAGTCTGCATCGTGAAGTTCACAGTCTCTCCACTACTCAAAATGACAACACCCCGACTCCAATTGAAGATTCTCGCACGATGCAATCCCGATGGTCCGCTATTTGAAATGGAGAAACTTTGCAATTCTGGATTAGCTTTAAACTTCTTATCGCTCACTGACATGTAAGATTCTTTTGGCGCAGGGCCGCCTTTCAACTTCTCCATGACCCATGAACCTCCTTCATGCGTGTATCGGTAGACGGATCCACTGTAGACCATAGGCACCAGCACTATCTTGTCAATCCCATTTGTGGCCATTTTCAACGCGTCACGACTTACAATTCTTGCCTTTTCAAAGGATTCGTCAAGGTTAAAGATCTCACCTAATTCTGCGAAAGCTTCAGAAGGGTTAAGGGCCATATCGTAGTGATGGAGCGTCTTTGTGTCAGCGATATAGGGCAGCAGTTGCTCGGGGTCATCATACCTCCTCACGTACTTGAGCACGAAAGAATTTTCAAGAGACAGGATTGGGTGTGGAACTCCTCTCAAATCAACGGCAAATGCTTTCGTTTCAAACTGTGCTCCGAGATCCGAAAATATCGTGAATCGTCTACTATCTCGATCAGCCACGATCAACCTGTCGCGGTCGTCAACATGCATACTGACAATCTCACGCATTTCCCCAGGTCCCTCCCCTCTCTTTCCAATCGTAGTGACATACTGTCCGCTTTCATCGAAAACCCGAACATCCGCACGCCGTCGATCGTGAATATAGATATGGCCCTTTGAATCCGTCCGGACTAATTTTGGAAAGGTAAAGAGGTATTCAGCAGGCGCGTCTTCATCGTCGCCAATGACCAATTGCTCAATTAGTGTGAAGGACATCTCCTGAGCCTGCACTGATGGCAGCATCAATGTTACTGCGGCCATCACACAGACACATGTTAGCACGCCAAAGTGACTCCTCATGAATACAACGTGGCGACGGTACCTGAGACAGTACGTAGCATCAGTGTTAATTCTAAGGACAATTGTTTGTGGCAAGGCATATTGGATACGAACTAGGCCATCAGAAACATTCAAATTGCTTTCCTTCGACTCAGCAGCTCGTTAAGGGCACCACGCCGGTCCAATGATTATACAAGTATAATGTAGCGACTGCCTCCTTGGTAATAACTGCAATGAGTTCTGGTTGGGTGGGTTACTCTCTCAGTCTGCTTGTTGCGGTGACGACAGTACTGGGTGCATAGCCGATACGGTGTGCAACCGCTTTTAAAGTACGGCCAACGGGAAGGGTGATTGGGGAAGTGTAAAGCAGCCAGTGGTCTTGCAGAGATTCACCAGCTTCAAGTAGCTGATACCCAATTGAAGCGCCCTCGGTCGTACTGCCCAGCCTCAAACGCACCGTATCCTTGCCAGGGTCAACCATGACTTCGTACAGCAGGGGCTCCTCCATGAAGCTGCTGACCAATTCGCCTCCGGCGATTATCTCAATCACCGCATCGGCGGTCTGGGGTTGTTTATGATCGGGCCACAATGTGGCAACAAACTCCATTTCATCCATGCTACCGGGATCCCCTGTGTCTGCCATCCAATTTTCCAATTCAGTTCGCATCAAGGTGAGACGCTCTGAGTAAACGGGATCGTCGGCCAGGTTGCGCAGCTCATAAGGGTCGTTTTCTGTGTCAAAGAGTTCCTCTTCCGGTTTAGAGTCCCTGAACCATTGCGCTTGATATTCATCAAGTTCCCCCAGGTCCCGTAGGCGGAGGAGTTCCTGCATGGTGGCCATCTGTTCTCGGTAGGTGACGGCCAAATAATAGCCGAGGTCTGGTCTGAGGTTGAGAATGTACTTGTATCGTTGATCCCTGACTGCCCGCTTGGTATCATACTCCGCGTCAAATCGATCGGCAGCAGCATGGATAAACGATCTCGGTTTTCCTGCCCGTTGGGCGCCCAGAAACGCCTGTCCATCGACGTATTCCGGTAAGGGTATCCCTGCCAGAGAAAATGTTGTAGGCGCTAGGTCAACGAAGCTGATAAGCTGATCATCCGTCATGCCCGCAAGTTGTTGGTTCGGAAATCGTATCGCCAGAGGAACATGCAAGCCTGAATCATAGAGTTGGCGTTTCTGGCGGGGCAGGGGGCCACCATGATCCGAGTAAAACACGATGATGGTCTCCTCCAGCAGATTGTCAGACTCTAGTTCCTCTAAAATATCTCCGATACGCGCGTCCAGTCTGAGAATATTGGAGTACATCCGCCGCACATCCTGATAGACAAGATCCGTCTTTGGAAGGTAGGGGGGAATAGGTACCTCTGCGTCCGGAGCTACCAAAAGTGTGTCGTTTGCCCGTGCCCAGATTTGAGATTCGTGGGTTACACCAAAGTTGACGATTGAAAAGAATGGCATTCCCTCAGGTCGGTTCCTCCAGTGGGCACGCGGACTGTTTTCATCCCATGCGGTAACAGGCGCTTTGAATTGGTAGTCCTGTTTGCTTCTGTTTGTTGTATAGTAGCCATTCTCGCGCATCACCTCGCTCATCATCCGTACCGGAGGGTCCGGTGTCGCTTCGTAAGGGATTACCCCAATTTTCTCCATGTATTCGGGTCGGGAAGACGTACGCATGTGCTGTGCACCTCCGCGTGTAGTGTAGATCCCAGTTGCAATAGAAAAACGACTGGGCGCGCAGACCCCCGAAACAGAAAACATGTGTGTATATCGCACACCCTCGTTGAACAGTCTGTCAAGGTTTGGAGTATGGACTGTCGAGTCGCCATAAGCTGCAATGGTAGGGCTCATGTCTTCGGCGACAAGCCATAGAATGTTGGGCTGATGCTGCAAGATCAGTGAATCATAGTCTGGCGAGATTTCCTGCTCAGCGGATGTACAGGCGGCGAGAAGAAAAAGAAATAAAAGCAATCGTACTATTTTCATAGGCTTATCAAACAAGCGGCCTGAAAGCTACAAATAATTATGGAGGGAGGCAGGAAAATTATGGAATTCTTTGGCGTCAGGACCGAGGATTCGTTGTCTGCGCAGTATTTTCCCGACTGGGCCCGGGCGCTTGGTGTTCGGGACGCGGAATTGCGCGGAGTGGATTTGCCTATTGACGGAACACTGGATGCGCATCGTGAAGCTGTCCTGCGATTGAAGAAGGATCCCGAGGTTCAGGGTGCTCTCGTTACTTCTCACAAACTGGCGGTTGTACGTGCGGCCGGCGATCTAATTGACCGGCGTACACCGGCTTCGGAATTCACCGGAGAGGTTTCCGCACTTTATAAGCGCGGGGATGAACTGTGGGGGCACGCGGTTGACCCCGAGAACTATGGGCTGGCAATAGCACAGGTTCTATCTAACGATTGGTGGGCAAAACATGAAGGGGCAGGGATCCTGTCACTTGGGGGAGGAGGAGCCACAGTCGCGCTCATAGTTTATTTGTTGAAGCAGGCCATAGATAAACCTGCCTTCCTCCAGATTGTGGAAAAGCGTTCAGACAATCTGCATCACTGCAAAAATATCGCTAGTCGCATAGACTCAGGAGCAGTCAAGCTGGAATTCTTTCATACAAGTGATCCACTGGTCTGTGATTCCCTAGTGGCTAAGCTGCCCTCATACTCTCTAGTGATTAATGCTACCGGAATGGGGAAAGATCTTCCTGGATCTCCTGTGACCGATAACGTATACTTCCCGGATCATACAGTGGTGTGGGATTTAAACTATCGTGGCCCACGCGAATTTCTAGTCAGAGGGGAGTTGCAACAAGCAACTCGTCCCATAAAGGTGGTTGATGGCTGGGATTACTTTATACGTGGTTGGTCAAGTGTGATGGGACTCGTATTTGATATCCTCATGACAAAGGAGCGGCTCAGCGCGTTTCGCAAAGTTACGCAACGCTAACGGCGTTCGGCTTAACTTGTGGCTTACTCTAACTTGTTACTTCAGATATGAATGCAAACAACATACAACTAGGATTTGTCAGTGCCATTCTCCCCGAATGTTCAGTGAGAGATATTTTTTGTTCGGCTTCACAGTTTTCCTACGACTGCGTAGAGCTTATGTGTTGGCCACTGGGAAAAGCCACACGCCGCTATGCCGGGGTTACGCATGTAGATGTGAGATCCATGAATTCTGCAAAAGCCCGAGAATTGCTGGAGTTGGCAGACGACCACGGATGTTCAATCAGTGCATTGGGATACTATCCTAACCCACTGTGCCCAGATATTGAAGAAGGAGAGGTTTATCTCACGCATATTCTACGCATGATTGATGCGGCAGCAATGCTCGAACTGGACACAGTGAACACATTTATTGGTCGTGACTGGAGCCGCTCGGTTGATGATAACTGGCCGCGTTTAATGGAGGTATGGAAGCCCATTGTAGATTTTGCTGAGGAGCGGGGGGTACGCATAGGGATCGAAAACTGTCCTATGTATTTCACGGATGACGAATGGCCAGCAGGCAAAAACATTGCGCATACACCAGCCATCTGGCGTCGACTCTTTGCTGATCTGGGGAGTACATCCATAGGACTCAACTACGATCCCTCTCATATGATTTGGCAGCATATGGATTACCTGAAGCCCATACGGAATTTTTCGGATCGACTCTTTCATATTCACGCCAAGGATGTTCGGCTGGATCAAGACCGTCTGGACGAAGTTGGTATCATGGCTACTCCCAACTCCTACCATACCCCCAAACTGCCTGGCTTGGGAGACGTGAATTGGGGGAAGTTTTTTTCGTTGCTCACGGATGTGGGCTACAACGGAGCTGTCTGTGTTGAGGTAGAGGATCGTGCCTACGAAGGATCGCTGGAACTGCGGAAGTGTGCCCTAATACAGAGTTGTACCTATCTGCGTCAGTTTATCCCCCTCCTTCGGTAGAACGGTGGTGTATCCAGGGCTGTTGATGTGCGTTCAACTGGCCCGAATTACGTATCCGAGATGGGCCTATCATTGTCAGCTTCCCAAAAAGAGAAGGATTTTTTTATTGCCATTGACTCCGATGGCTGTGTGTTTGATACGATGGAAATCAAGCACAAGGAATGCTTCTGCCCGGTGACGATCCGCCATTATGGCTTACAGGCGGTCAGTAAGTTCGCCAGACAATCTTGGGAGTTCGTGAACCTTTATTCTGTACATCGGGGGATGAATCGCTTCCCCGCACTGGTGGAAGTAATGGATCAGTTGCGCAAACGCCCTGAGGTTTTACGCCGCAGGGTGTCTGTGCCGGTTTTGGAAGCACTCCAAGACTGGATCAACTCAAAACCCAAACTGGGTAACCCCGCTCTCGCGAACGCAGCCGTAGGCAACGAGGCGCTAGCAGACGCCCTGCTGTGGAGCGAGGCCGTCAATGAAGCAGTGACCGAGATGGTGCACGGGGTTCCACCATTCCCATATGTACACGATTCTCTGGCTCGGGCGGCCGAACACGCGGATACGATGGTAGCTTCCAGTACACCGGTAGAGGCATTGCGACGGGAATGGAGTGAACATGGACTGTCGGGCTATGTAGGGTTGATTGCAGGCCAGGAAATGGGCCCTAAATCGCACCAGTTATCTACCACTGCCGCAAGTCAGTATGCTCCTGAACGCATGCTCATGATTGGAGATGCATTCGGTGACTATCGTGCGGCCCAAAGTGTTAATGCATGTTTCTTTCCTATTCTTCCGGGTGATGAAGAATCGTCCTGGGAGCGTTTTTTCAGTGAAGCGCTGGATCGGTTTCTTCTTGGTCAGTATCGGGGAGCGTACGAGAATGACCTAATAGGTGAGCTCAGCGCAAGACTCCCGAAGCATCCAAAATGGGAGTTGCAGTAGCCCAAAAATCTCAGATATGCAGGAGTATCTGGACCCATTCCGGTTTCTGGCATAGTAGGAAGTTCAATAGCACCGAGCCAACTCAAAAGTATGTTCAGGCCGTCACGATGCCCCTGCTATTCTTCTTCACCGTGTCAGGAGTTTATCTGTTTCTGAATGTTTCCTTGAAACGAACGGAACTAACCCATCTACTCTATCGGCTTAGCAGGTTGGCTGTATCCGAACGATAATCTCTCACATGGAATAGGTCTTTTCCTGCGATTTGCCGTGCGGATACCACGAAGCTACGAAGAACTCTAAGGGACATCTTGCGTACATCAACCTGCAAACATGATCCAAGAGGTGTCGTAATGGAGACACTCAACAGGGAAATTGAGGTCTTTAACGAAATGCAGCCCGAACTGGAGCGCGATTTTATGGGCAAATGGGTCGTTTTTCACGACCGGAAATTAGTAGGGGCATACGACACCTTCGCCCTTGCGGTTAATGATGCGTACGAAAAGCGGAAGATTAGACCCTGTCTGATACGTAAGGTAGGCCAGGAAGGCGTTCCTGCCAGCGTTCGGTTCGCGAGCCTTCATGCTTGAGGTTGAATGCGGCTTTGATAGTGACTATTATCGTACTGGGCAAGACGAGTTAGAGCTTAGTGGCCCGACGCTATCGATTAGGGTTGAGCAGGTTGGTAGGGTTGCCCCAGCAGAGCGAAAGAGTGGGCCTTGTGACGCGTTGGTGGACACTGGAGCTGACAAGAGTTGTATTGATATAGACTTAGCGAAAAAGCTCGAATTAGAGATTTGCGACACGCAAACAGTGAATGGGGTTCACGGACCGCAGCAAACGAATTACTATGCTGCCCTCATTGACATACCAGGACTATCCTGTGTGAGAATAATGCACCTCGCCGGACTCCCACTGGCGAGAAGCAGCTTCCCGCACGAATTCCTAATTGGGCGCGATATACTGCGTTGGTTCGTTTTGATATACGAGGGGGATACGGGGAGGGTAGTAATAAGAAGGCGAAGCCAAGCCGAAGGGAAGCGGTAAGCAGCCGCCAACATGGTTATGTACCGTGAAGGTGACGGTATGCAGTACAATACCATGTAATCCTCATTCGCACGGGACAAACGAAAAGCATGTACGACAAATAGAAGGAGAAGGGCTATGCCATACGGGATTATCGCACAGATACCGTTGGCTTAGCCACCAAGGGGATTATATCACATCATAAAATTCTTGCCGTGGCACCACTATTACTCGCGGGGTGAAC
Source organism: Rhodothermales bacterium (assembly GCA_965219915.1). GTDB lineage: Bacteria > Bacteroidota > Rhodothermia > Rhodothermales > Bin80 > Bin80. The sequence goes on from OZ244794.1 coordinate 972,405, forward strand.
TGATGCCCCGAGCGTAGTCGGCAAGGATAATTCCAGTCCGGGAGACGGTTGCGTGAAACCTGATCGAGTGTTTCCCGGGTAGTGATCCACCACCATTCGACCCAATCCAACGGCAACGTCAAATACATGGTGGGTAACCGGACTGCTTTCATTGAGTTGATGCTCAATGGCGGTTGACCGATTAAGGGTTTGGGCAACGCTGGCGCGGGGCTAGGGTTCTGGGAGTATCATCTAGGCGGTCCGTGCTGGTATACATCGGATCAGCAGGGCTAGCGCTGATGTTAAGATGCGTTCAGTGACTTTCGTGCGGCCAAAAATGTGAATGCATGTTTCTTTCCCATCCTTCCAGGTCAGGAAGAATCGTCTTGGGAGCGTTTTTTGAATGAAGCGCTGGATCGGTTTCTTCTTGGTCAGTATCGGGGACCGTACGAGAATGATCTCATAGGTGAGCTCAGCGCGAGGCTCCCGAAACATCCACTGTGGGAATCGCAGTTGTCCAGAATGATCAGGTGTGCAGTAGCACCTTAATCCATTCCGGCTCCGCCTGACTGTGCAATCGGTGAAAGGCTTCAGGTCCGTCCTCAAGCGGCAGAATTGCGCTTATAAGCGGAGAGGGGTCCAGGTTTTTTCGGGATACAAGGCTAATAATTTCGTCGTATTCCCCCGCATTTGCGTAAGTCCCAGTCAAAGTCAACTCCTTCGCAACAACACGTTGAACATCAACCGGAGGGTGTTGGGAGGTGTTGCCAACCAGCACAATTCTTCCACCTGATTTAGTGTGATGGATGGCTTGGGCAACGGTTGACGTAGCCCCTACGGCCTCAAAAGTGAGATCCGCATCAATGGTCTGTTTGCTCATCTCGGTATCAAGCACGCGGTCAGCACCAATCTGACGAGCCATATCTTTTCGATTCTCAAGGGGCTCAATGACAATAATTTCGCTCGGCTCTTGCAATCGCACACAGAGTAGGATGCTCAGGCCTATCATTCCGGCACCAATAATCAGAACCCGGGCGTTATTGGCATTGCCGCCTCTGCGTACGGCGTGCAAGCCAACCGAAAGTGGCTCAAACATGGCTGCAATATTGAGCGGTAGCCCCTCGGGTACGCGCCTGAGTGCATGGGCGGGTACACAGACGAAATCTGCCATTGCACCATCTCGCCGAAAACGAGGTGTGCTCACACCGAACACAGTCCGTTCGGAGCAGCGGTTCACCTGGCCGGAAGCACACGCGGAGCACTCCGTGCATCCAACAGTAGAGTCAAAGCAAACCTCTTCGCCTGCCTCAAATCCATTTGAGGTTTTTTCGACTCGCCCAGCCGCCTCATGCCCCATAATAAGTGGGGGAAGACGACGCCCGGTTGTTCCTGTGTATCCATGTACATCAGACCCACAAATACCAACCGCGTCTATTCGTACGAGCACTTCGTGGGGAAGCGGCTGCGGATCAGGTACATGCTGCAGATCAATCTGGAACGCTCCGGTATAAACAAGCGCACGCATTGATCAGGTTGCGGAGTTTGCGTCAGTAATACATCCGTTGCTGGCCGAGGATACGGTTCGGGCATACCGTAGGAGTACACCGGCATCTGCCTTAAGCGGCGGGGCTGACCAGTTCTCTCGTCTTGCATTCAATATGGGCTCACTGACTCCAAGTGTCAGGACACGGTTGACTGTGTCAATGGTAATGGGATCCCCATCTTCTACCAGCGCGATCATACCACCAACCTGCGCCTCAGGTGTAATGTGACCGACCACGAACCCGTGTGTGGCGCCAGAGAAGCGACCATCGGTGATAAGCGCGACTTTGTCCCCCAGGCCAGCACCCACGATTGCGCTGGTTGGGCGGAGCATTTCCGGCATACCGGGTCCTCCTTTGGGGCCGCAGTATCGTAGGACGAGCACATCTCCGGTCTTTATTTTTCCTCCAAGAATAGCTTCCATAGCTTCTTCTTCCGTATCGAACACACGTGCAGATCCGTCGAACCGATCTCCTTCCTTGCCCGTAATTTTAGCGACGGCCCCTTCTGTGGCTAAATTTCCATAGAGAATCTGCAGATGCCCGGTTGTTTTGATAGGTTGATCAAGTGATTTTATCACTTCCTGTCCTGCTGCCAGACCCGGCACTTCTGCTAAGTTCTCTTCCACCGTGCGACCAGTGATGGTCATGCAGTTGCCGTGCAGCAGATCATTTTCAAGGAGCATCTTCATCACACCGGGCACTCCGCCCACGTTATAGAGATCTTCCATTACAAAACGTCCGCTGGGTTTCAGATCACCAAGGAGGGGAGTTTTATTGCTCATAGTCTGAAAGTCGTTCAGAGTCAGCGGCACTTGGGCAGCCCTGGCCATGGCAATAAGGTGGAGGGCAGCGTTGGTAGATCCCCCCAGCACAATGACCACGCGCAGCGCATTTTCGAATGCTTCGCGGGTGAGAATATCCTTTGGTTTGCGGTCCTTTTCCAGGAGTTGATAAATCACCTCGCCTATTTGTCCTGTTTCCGCCTGTTTTTCGTCGCTGACTGCGGGGTATGACGAGTCAAAAGGCACTGTCATCCCCAAGGCTTCAATAGCGGAAGCCATCGTGTTCGCCGTATACATGCCCCCGCAGGCGCCGGCGCCCGGGCAGGCGTGACGGGCAATTTCCCTAAAATCCTTATCGGTTATGGATCCAGTTGCGCGCTGGCCAGCCGCTTCAAATGCGGATATAATATCAATCGGTTTTCCATTCCAGCATCCAGGCTTGATTGTGCCGCCGTACACCATCAGCCCGGGGCGATTGAGTCTCGCCAATGCCATGATGGATCCGGGCATATTTTTGTCACAGCCTGCAACGGCTATCACGGCATCATACCATTGAGCTGACGCTACCGTCTCAATAGATTCAGCAATGAGATCACGAGAAGGAAGCGAGAAACGCATCCCCGAAGAGCCCATGGATATCCCGTCGCTTACCCCAATCGTGTGGTAGATCAGACCTACCAAGTTCTGTGCTTGAACGCCGCTCTTGATGCTCTTTGCCAAGTCATTGAGGTGCATGTTGCAGGGGTTTCCTTCCCAGCCCATGCTCACAATGCCAACCTGTGGTTTTTCAAGATCTTGTTCTGTCAGGCCGACGGCGTGCAGCATGGCCCGCGCACCGCTTTGCAGGGGGTTTTGTGTGACCTGTCGACTGTACCGGTTCATTTTTTGCTATGTGAGAGGGAGAAGAAGTGATAAAATCACAGACATCAGGCCTGCAGAAATCCCGAGAATGACCAGCAGTGCGGACCAGGACTTGAGTGTCTCTACCTCGGTGAGGCCGCTCATTTTTGAGTATATCCAGAATCCACTGTCATTCATCCAGGATCCTACCAGCGAGCCTGCACCAATGGCGGTTCCCAAGTATACCACATTGAATCCGAGATCCTGTTCAGGTGTAATCATCGCCGCTAGCATAGCTGACGCAGTGATCATTGCGACTGTTGACGATCCCTGGGCAAATTTGAGCAGACTGGCAATACCAAAACCAAGGATGAGCATCCCCAGCCCCGATGTTCCAGAAGCTCCGGCGAAAAGATCGCTGATTGCGGGTCCAATTTGGGCTTCTTTAAGCATGGCACCAAACGTCCCGCCCGCGGCGGTGATGAGAATAATGAGTCCACCGCTCATCAGTGACTGTTCAATCAGTTTGCCGAGATTCTCTCGCGAGGGTCGCCGCATTTGGATATAAACTGCCGTAGATACCGCTGCTGCCAAGAGTAGCGCCATATTTGGGTCACCCAGTACGATGATCCAGCGAGCGAGGATTGTGTCGTTATCCAAGAGTGGGAGAAAGACGGTTTTGCCCGCAATCAGGAGTATTGGGAGAACAATGGGCAGTACAGAGAAGCTTAAGCCAGGAAGTGTGACAAGCACGGTTGCATCGGTGTCCACCCCCGGTACGTCTCGCATAGGGACGGTCATTCTTCGATTCAGCCAGCCAGCATACATCAATCCCAGGATTGCGGCCGGCAGTGCCACAGTTATTCCCACCAAAATCATGGTACCCAAGTCCACGTTCAGGTTTTCGGCGATAATTAAGGGCCCAGGTGTGGGAGGTACCAGCGCATGTGTAGCTGCTGCTCCGGCTGCGATTGCGATGACATATTTGAGATAATTTCGCTTGGTCTGTGTAAACAGTGAGCGGGCGAGGGGAATCAGCAAGTAGAAGACCGTATCGAAGAATACTGGAATCGACAGCATGAATCCGCTGGCTGCCAAGGCAGGACTGCCCCGCTCCTGTCCCAGCAAACGAATAAAGGCCTGAACGACACGGTCGGCTGCACCGCTGTTCATCATGGTTACGCCAATCACTGCTGCCATGGCAATCACGATGCCAATGCTTCCTGCGGTTGTTCCAAAAGCGGTGGCCACGCGTGTGATCTTGGTTGACCATTCTCCGGGGGAAAGAATACTGATCACGATAGCCGCGGCAATAAGTGCGACAAATGCATTGATTCGCAGGCCTACAATCAGGCCTACGACAATGATGATTCCGAGCAACAGAATCAGAATAGGGGTCATCGCAATTATGGATTAAGTGAACGTGCAACCTGCCGGGCCGTGCCTAGCCCGTCAATACCGAGTTCAACAATATCTCCCGGTTGCAGGAATCGTTGAGGTTTCAATCCTAGGCCTACCCCGGCCGGCGTGCCAGTAGAAATCACATCGCCAGGCAAGAGTGTCATGAACTGGCTCGTGTAACTGATCACCTCCCATACATTGAAAATAAAATCGGCTGTAGTGCTCTCCTGCAGCATAGTTCCATTGACCGACAACCATAGTTTGAGGTTATTAGGGTCGGGGATTTCGTCGGCGGTTGCAAGGAAGGGTCCCAGTGGTGCAAATGTGTCAAAGCTCTTTCCCTTAACCCATTGGCCACCACGCTCCAACTGGCTTATACGCTCACTGTAGTCGTTGTGCAGTACATAGCCTGCGACATAATCTGGAGCCTGTTCGACAGTAACGTAGCTGGCACGCTTGCCAATGACCACGGCCAATTCGACTTCCCAGTCGGTTTTGTCATCGGGAATGATCACATCATCATAAGGACCGCAGATGGCTGAACTGGCCTTAAAGAACAGGACAGGTTCCGCGGGGGGATCCATTCCGCTTTCTTTGGCGTGCAGCGCATAATTAAGTCCAACGCAAACAACTTTTGAAGGGCGGGCAATAGGAGGACCCATACGCAAATCGGGATCCAGTTCATGTTGCGATGTGCCTCCGTTAAACCATGCACGCAGCCTTGCAAGTCCGCCTTGGTCAAAGAAATCTTCATCGTAGTCGTCTGCAATCGGCGTGGCGTCAATACGCCGGCCATCATCCAGGAGCAGTCCGGGTTGTTCTTGTCCGGCAGGTCCAATACGAATAAGTTTCATAGTTACTTAAGCATTAAGGTTGTAGTGTGAACGCGCCCCCATCCATAGGAAGTGAGACCCCTGTCAGAAATGCACTTTCATCGGAGGCAAGGTAGCAAATCAATGCGGCGACTTCCTCAGGCGTGGCCATGCGCCCCATGGGCTGAGCGTTGGATAATCTACTGAACATCTCTTCCTTCTCATCCGGGTAGTATTTCTCCAGGTATGCGTCTACAAATGGAGTATGTACACGCGCGGGTGCGACACTATTGCAACGGATACCGTCCTTTAAGCTGTCCACCGCCATGCTGCGAGTCATTGCCGCCACGGCTCCTTTGCTAGTGGAGTATGCAAAACGATCAGGGATGCCAACGATGGAGACAATTGAAGAAAGGTTAATAATGCTTCCTCCGCCTGATTTTTTCATATGGGGCAGGGCTGCAAGCATACCGTAGTACACGCTCTTAACATTGATAGTATACATGCAGTCCATATCCTCCTCGGTTGCCTTGTCAATACTACCAATGTGGCCCGCTCCGGCGTTGTTTACCAGAATATCCAGTCTGTCATATGTTTGGGCAATTGTGTTTATGGTATCTGTTACAGCATTTGAATCCGTAACATCGCAGCAGTGCGCCTCACAGCTTGTACCTAGATCGTTTGCAACCCTGCGAGCGTTTGGCATATCAATATCAAGCAAGTGCACGATTGCTCCCTGGTGAATGAATGCACGGCAGGTGGCTTCACCAATTCCCTTAGCACCTCCAGTGACTATAGCTATTTTGGATTCGAGACTGAACATGATTGTAGCAGTTATTTTCGGCTGCACTTTGGTAGACTACTGACGTTTCAGCGACGTATAAAATAAGGGAATTATAGCGTGTCTTTGAGTCAGCAGCCGCAGGGCTGGAAAATGCCGCTGGATGGAGGCAATCTGCACGACGTGAAGCCGCAGGCAGGAGGGTATGATGCCAGCTACGGGATTGCGTTCGTGACCTCCTTCATGGAGGCTTGGACCTGATTGCCAAGGTACTGAATCACCTCGCCCGGATCTACAGCAATGAATTCAACATGCTCATGGATTGTAGGTCACTCAGATATATACTCCCCCACGAAATCACTGACCGGGGGCATCCACAGGCAGATCGGTGGTCACAATGGCGAAGACATTCCCCGAATCCAGTACCGGAACCGAACGCGTAATCATCCAGATCTCACCGCCGCCCGCGTCGAAGTAGGGGGGCGTCCAAACAGCTGCGTTTGCCGCCAATGGCATCGTGATCCAATCCTGCCCATCGATATCGTATTCGGGCTGGACAAGATCAAGAACTTGGTAGCCATCAGCGGTGCGATATACGTAGAGGCTCGTCGTAACGGTGAGAGCCTCGTCCAACAGCGCCACAGCAGCCCCATAGAACATGGGATGCGCCTCCAGATACACCTGCAAACGCTCCGTATACGCGTCTGCATCGGTCAGCTGTTCTGCCGTCAACTCCTCCGCCAAGGAATCAAGGGCGACAACCACGGCGGCCTGTAATGCCTCTTGAACCACATCATCCAGGCGGCAGGCTTGAGTAATTAAAAGGGCGAGCAAGAAGAGACCTGGAATAATGGTGGAACGCATAGTTTGGGAATCATATACGAAATGACGCATATAATACGCAAAAACAACAGTTGTTTCGGATGGCACAGCAACTTTTTGACCTTTCTGGACGGGTTGCGCTCGTTACCGGCGCTAGTCGTGGACTGGGCCAATACATGGCGAGGGCTTTGGCGCGGGCTGGGGCTGACATCGCGATAACAAGTCGTGATCAAGGGAGACTCGCGGAATCCGAAGAAGATATTCTTGATATCGGAGGTCGAGTACTTTCAGTGGAACTGGATGTTCTGGATCTGTCCAGTATTCAGTCGGCTGTCCAAAAAGTGGAAGCACATTTTGGGAGACTGGATGTTTTGGTGAACAACGCTGGTTGTAATGTCCGCCGCCGTGCCTTGGAGGTCACTGCGGAGGATTGGGACAAGGTGGTCAATACAAATCTCCGCGGTGCTTTTTTTGTGGCACAGGCGGCGGCGCGTATTATGAAGGAGCAGCGTTGGGGTCGGGTGATCAATATTGGTTCAGTGACATGTGTTGCAGGCTATGCAGGGATGGGGCCCTATTGCGCAAGTCGGGGTGGTATAAAGCAACTTACGATGTCGTTAGCCCATGACTGGGCCGAATATGGGATCACGGTCAATTGCTTGGCTCCGGGCTGGTTTAAGACAGAACAAAGCAGGATGCTTTACGAAGACGAGACCTGGCTCTCTATGCTCAAGGAGCGGATACCAATGGCCCGACCAGGCCGGCCGGATGACTTGGATGGTATGGTAGTTTTTCTAGCGTCTGAATCCAGTCGCTATATCACGGGCCAAACCTACCTTGTTGACGGGGGCGTATCCATCGGGGCCATCCGTGCGATGCCACAAGGCGAACTGGTGTAATCCTCTGGGTCGGGATTCTTGGATTCAGCAGTCTGTGGTTGAGTAGGTCGGCTATTGATCTATCTCTCAATCACGTTGCTGCCTGTAGGTCAACTGCTCCCTCATCAGGGATTCACAACGGGGGATTCAACGCCTAATACAAACGGCTGTACGCTCCATTATACTACGAATCAGGCCTTGCCATGGCCGACATTATTTGCCCAGAAATTTTCTGAGTTTAATGTCGGATGCATAAAATATCTTCATGCGGTATCCCCAGACCTTCCGTCGAATCTCTTCACGAATTTCGGCAAGCTCGATCTCTATTTCTCTAATGGCCTGTTCCTGCACCTCTGGTGAGAGTTTTTCGCCCGTTTCGTTCTCGTACTTCTGAATAGAATACAGGGCTACATCGATGAATCTTTCAGTTAAAATATTTTGACTGAAGGTATCCAGGAAGCGAGTAGAATCGCTGGTTTCTATTTCTCCCATATCAAGCGAGTCATCTTCTTCTACAGGTAACTCAATCCCGATCTCTTTAAGAGACTCTTCCAGAGAATCAAATATCCGGACAATCCTTTTGAAGCCGCTGACCCCCATCACCTCTTGAACTATACTCGGGAGCGAACATAGTCCAAACAACTTCTCTGAATTAGCATATTCTTTTGCTATGATAAGCAAAATGCGCAGCCCTGCACTGGAAATAAACGAGACCTTGGAAAAATCCAAAATCAAGCTCAAGTCGTCAGGTTTGATTTCCGAGCTAATCAGGTTATGAAAAGTCGCGCTACTTGGGCTGTCGATTCTTCCGCGAACATCACCAAAAAGAAAAAAATCTGACCTTCTCCAAGAAATTGATACCGACATTTCTCTATGAATAAATAATTTGTGGATATAGCCTCACTCACCAATTGTACCCGGAAACATACTGGACTCTTGCCATTGAGTTGATTGGTCTGGGAGTCTGGGAATCAGGAGCGTCACAAGGTAAGACCAACCCCCGGGGCGGTTCAGCCAAGGTAAGGACAACTTGTCTTGAGTCCCTTGGGATTGGCTGGACAACTGGGAGCAGCTCCCCGGGTAGGACTCGAACCTACAACCCTGCGGTTAACAGCCGCATGCTCTACCATTGAGCTACCGAGGAAACGCGCGCAATAACCACTTAGGGTGCTCCTTGTTCCAAGCCATGAGGTTATATCAGGGAACTTTGAGCCATAATATGGTATCACGTTGACCTTGCCCTGGTGGCGGAACTGGTAGACGCGCAGCATTCAGGATGCTGTGCCCGTACGGGCGTGGAGGTTCGAGTCCTCTCCAGGGCACTCGCTGATCCATGTGGGCTTCAGTCCGCTGGGGTAATTTGGTCATTTCCTTAGCTTTTGAGCATTGTTGCCGCTTACTAATTTAATCTACACCATGGCGGCGTCAGGTTGCGAATCTGCTCATGACTTTAAATAAGAGTCGTATCCGCAACTTCTGCATTGTCGCCCACATCGATCATGGCAAGAGCACGCTTGCTGATCGCCTGCTGGAAATAACCGGAACTGTCGCAAAACGCGACATGCAGGATCAGGTGCTGGACTCCATGGACTTGGAGCGTGAGCGTGGCATAACGATCAAGAGTCATGCCATCCAGATGACGTACCGGGCCGCGGATGGTTTAGACTATACCCTGAACCTGATTGATACACCGGGCCATGTTGACTTCACCTACGAAGTATCACGGGCCCTGAAAGCCTGTGAGGGGGCTATTTTGGTCGTGGATGCAGCGCAAGGAATTGAAGCCCAGACAATCAGCAACCTGTATCTGGCGCTGGATAGTGATCTGGAAATCATCCCTGTATTGAACAAGGTGGACCTGCCTGGGGCGCGCGCTGATGTAGTGGCGATGTCTGTCGAGAGCCTGATCGGCGAACCGGCCGAGGATGTCCTCTCTATCAGTGCGAAGACGGGCGAAGGGGTTCAGGAGTTGCTGGAAACCATCATTCAACGGGTACCACCTCCCGAAGGGCATCCTGATAGCCCACTGCAAGCCTTGATCTTCGACTCAATCTTTAATCAGTATCGTGGTGCCATAGCCTACGTACGCATCTTTGAAGGCACACTGCGAAGGCGGGAGGCACTCAGGTTTATGGCCGCAAAATGTGAGTATTTAGCGGAAGAAATTGGTGTGCTGAGACTCGGAATGCAACCGACGGAAGAACTAACAGCCGGAGACGTCGGGTATGTTATCGGGTCGATCAAAGATGTCAGAGATACGCGTGTGGGAGATACGATCACGCATGCGAATCGGCCTGCCGCTAACGAGATTGCGGGATTTCGAGAGGTTAAACCGATGGTGTTCTCCGGTGTGTATCCCACGAACACCGAGGACTTTGAGGATCTTCGCGCCTCGCTGGAAAGACTTCAGCTCAATGATTCTGCCATAGGATATGAGCCAGAGACCTCGGCAGCTCTTGGATTTGGGTTTCGTGTAGGTTTTTTGGGTCTCCTTCACATGGAAATCGTCCAAGAACGGCTCGACCGAGAATTCAACCTGGATATCATTACGACGCTACCAAACGTTAAGTATAAGGTCGTAACGAACGATGGAGACATTGAAATCATAGAAAATCCCAACAAAGTACCGGCAGCAGGTAAGTTAGATCACATAAAAGAACCGTTCGTAAAGGCAGAAATTATCTCCCCTTCAGAGTACATTGGCAATATCATGAAGCTGTGCATGGATCGAAGGGGAGAATTCGTTAATCAGACGTATCTAGGTACGGAGCGGGCTACGCTGGAATATCAGCTGCCGTTGGCAGAAATCGTTTTCGACTTTTACGATAAGCTCAAGAGTTTCTCCCGCGGTTATGCATCGTTTGATTACGATTTTTCCGGTTACCGCAGAAGTGATTTAGTCAAGCTTGATATACTGATCAATGGCGACCCGGTGGATGCATTGAGTGCAATCGTCCACCGAAGCAAGGCGTATGAAATGGGTCGCAAGCTTACGGCAAAGCTCAAAAATCTGATACCACGCCAGATGTTTGAGGTGGCCATACAGGCAGCTATTGGCAGCCGTGTGATCGCACGAACAAACGTAAAAGCAATTCGAAAAGATGTGACCGCCAAGTGCTATGGGGGGGACATTACACGAAAACGCAAACTTCTGGAGAAGCAGAAAGAGGGCAAGAAACGCATGAAGCATGTGGGCAATGTTGAAGTTCCACAGGAAGCATTCCTGGCTGTACTTTCAATGGAGAACTGACCTCATGCGGCGAGGCTTCTGTATTATATTGATGCTGTTCATGCACACATTGCAGACCCACGCGCAAAATGGGCGTGTAGTCTGGGATGAGGTTGGCTTTGTTTACGCTCGAGAGAAATTTCAGCGGACCTATCGGACGTACCTGGAGACGTATGGAGAATATGTCACCCCACTGGAGACAGTCCGATTTCCGGTAGCCAGTGATTCTCTGTTTGGATGGATCAGGCAAGCTATGGGCATGCCAGCATCTTTGACCAAGCCATTTCAGGGAGAGATACATGAATGGACTGTAGTATCAATCGATGGGCGAACGGATTGGCTGACACGGTTTGGTGACGTGAAATGGGCATATCTGGGGAATAATTTTCTTACACCACTTGACACGGTGGCCACACCCGAAATACGTGCTCACCTGGAGTCTTACTTTGGTCCGCCTACGCAGACGGCTGTGGAAACGAAACAAGGCGATGCAACCCCTTCAGACGAGAATGGTCAGTTTGAGTACTGGTTCGTGGTCAATGACTCGATTCCAATGATGGTCATGGATGTTCGGGGGCCGTTTGACCGTGGAGTAATTGTAGCAACGGATCAGCGGTTTCGATCGTTTCTCTATCGTATGCGACAGTCGCTTCTTGCGGCAGCGATGCGCCGCGCAGAGCCAGCGCCTTACGTAGATTACTATTTTAATTTTGTTACGGAGAAATGGTATTCGACAGGATACGATGGTACGGAGTATTTTCTGAATCAAATCCGTCGACCAAATCTGACATTAGGAAGACCGGTTCAAGCCCCATTATAACAGTAAAGACGGACGAAATTCACCTAGTAACAAACTGATGCCTGAATCACTTGGCAAGAAGGAAAGACAAAAGCGACGTGCGGAAAGAGCGGCACAGCGCAGCGGTAAGAGAGAGAAGAAGAAAAAGGGGCCGCTGAGAGAATGGCTGGATGCCGTTGTGTTTGCGATCATCTTCATGGTCATTATGCGGACGGTTTTCTTTGATCTGTTTCAGATTCCAACCCCCTCCATGGAGAAGAGCTTGCTCGTTGGGGATTACATCGTAGTGTCAAAGCTACATTACGGCATGAGGACCCCGATGACCATAGGCATTCCATTCACCCAGATATACGTGCGAGGGCTTGACCTTCCATGGACACGGTTCCCCGGTTTTTCTGAGCCTAAGCGTTTCGATGCCGTTGTCTTCAACTGGCCTGCGGATGAAGATGACAAGCCCATTGATCGCAAGACGTACTACATCAAACGGATCATTGGCGTGCCGAGTGATACGCTTGAAATAATTGACAAAATTGTGCACGTCAACGGTGACACGTTGTTTTTCAAGGAGACAGAGGAACCCTTCAAGGATACCATGCAGCATTTCTGGTATGTCTATAAAGAGGATCCACGTATGCGTCTTCCAAGTGCGCGACTCGAAGAATTGGGCGTCTCCGAACAGTGGCCGACCATGAACCCCACGGTCGTACGGATCCAGGCTACCGATGCTGCCGCGAAGGCCATTGAAGCGTGGGAATATGTGACGGCAGTCAATCCCGTTGTCAGGGAACCAGCCGCAAATCGATCCTACTCACTATACCCACCAAGCAGCAACCATTCTACCGACAACTACGGGCCAATCACAATCCCGGGCAAAGATCTTACTGTAGATCTGACTCTGGAAAACTGGCCTGTTTATGAGCCTGTGATCACCAAATTTGAGGGACTTACTGCATCCCTGAGCAGTGATAGCACATTCCGCATCAACGGCGAGGTACGAGACACTTATACCTTCACACAGGACTATTTCTTTGTAATGGGTGACAACAGGGACAATTCCGAGGACAGCCGTTTTTGGGGCTTTGTTCCAATGGATCATGTTGTTGGACGTGCGGTCGCTGTCTATTTCTCGTGGAACAGCGAAGGTAGTCCGTTCATACTGGGCCAAATTCGCGGTAAGCGAATGTTTCGTGCTATCCAGTAAAAGCCCAGCGTACCGGTACACGCTCAGGGATCAATCTGCTGTGATTTACGAAGTTCGTCAAACCTGATCTGTTGAGGAGTGCCGGGGGGCACGTCATAAGGATGGGCGGGCAGATCGACAAGCTTCAGGACCGGGTAGCGGCGACCACGTTCAAATGGTTGCGGCTTACCGCGCGGCTCTGTACCGATAACCAGCACAGTGGTACCCTGTTTCAGGATTTTGGCCCCCACAGATGCGATTCCTTCGGATGTGCTGGTAGTTTGCCATGTGTCCGCCCAGTCGTAAACCCATTTTGCATCAGCATCAACCAGGCGCACACACCCGTGACTCATCGGGCCGCCGGTGGGCATTTCGTATTGGTGGACATGCATGCCATTTGGGTGGAAGTTCATGACCCAGTACATTTCCCACGGCTCGCCTTCGGGACTCTCCGATGATATGCGGTAATCCTCGCGCCAATTGAAATTGTAGCGTCCGTAGGGGGTCGGTGATTCATCCGGGTTACCGGTATTGATGATCCCCCACCGCATAAGGCGGCCGTACTCGTAGGCGGCAAAGGCCTGAATAGTCTTGTCCATAATGAAGAGCTTGTCAAACTCACGTCCGCCGGCGTAGTAGCGCGGAAAAGGTGAATAAGCCCTGAAATCCAGTTCAAAGCGTGTAGGTGTGATGATGGTATCGCCGACAGTATAGGTCTGCATCATGCGACGATTGATCATTTCTACAACCATTGAGCGTCGAGTACCAAGTTGGGTATTCCCATCACCTATTCTCCGATAAAACACATTCCGGGCCAGAACGCTGTTGTTCCGATCATTTTCGAGGACATGGTACCTGTAGAAGACCTCCGGGATATGTTCAAGGCTTTCGAAGCGCAGGTTAAGCAGGTCTGCAACTGCATCCTGGTCAATGTACCCGCCCGACTGGGCGTAGGAGGCCGGTACAAAAAGGAGAATCCAAAGTAGTTGTAGCGAGCGCATCTGAGTGGTTACGGTGATTTTTGCAAGATGTTGTCTGAGGTTCTTTTGAGAGGCAGGCATCCCTCTTTGATGAGTTTCCCAATCATCTCGATACTTCCGAGCACTATGAGGATGTTCCCCACTTCAATCAGAGCATTAGGTCCTGGATAGAAATGCATGTCCTGGTCAGTATCTCCTTTGACGATAGCGATGACGATAGTTTCCCAGTTCCGTCGAAAATCTGCTTCTTTGAGTGTTTTACCAGCCAGGGAGGCCCCTTCTTCTATCAAAACCTGTTCCATACTCAGGCCTAGGTCATCTGCCTGCAGTACGTAAGACATAAACTGGTCTACGTGAGGGCGCAACACTACTTGAGCCATTCTTTCGGCTCCAACCTGCACGGGCGAGACCACTTTTGAAGCACCGGCCTGGAGGATGCGCCGCCGGCTGGCAGCATCAGACGCACGCGCCAGAATAAACAACTCAGGGTTGTTCTCCCGTGCGACAAGGGTGGCGTAAACGTTTTGGGCGTCGTCGGGCAGCAGTGTGATTAGTGCGGTTGCATTTTGTATGCCCACCGATAACAGGGCACTGTCTTGGGTAGCATCTCCACTAAGTGCATTTATTCCGTTTTCAGACAGATGTGATATGAGCTTTTCATTTTTGTCCAGAACAACGACGGATTTCCCGGCCCTCAGGAGCATATCTGTGACATCCTTTCCTACACGCCCATACCCGCAGATGATGTAGTGATTTCGCATGTTTTTGATTCTATACATACGGCGACGGTTTCGGATCAGCGTACCTGCAACAAGCAGACGTGTCCATCGTGTCGCCACAATAGCTAAGAAGCCTATCCCGATAGATGCAAAAAGGATTGTAAAAACCCTTCCCGCATTTGATAGCTCTCGTACTTCGGTAAACCCAATTGTGGTTAACGTAATGAAAGCCATATAGAGCGAATCCAGCGGCCCCCAACCTTCAAGAACTGCGTACCCCACTGTGCCGACTCCCATCCAGGCAGTCAAAAATAGAGTGCCGTAGGTGATCTCGAGCCTTTCAGGAGTTCTGTCGCGCAATTGCCAACGAGGCGTCCCAAACATTACATGAAGGAGCTTCTTATGCTGGAGGACGCTCAATCCCCCCCAACATGTTCGCCATTTGTAGTGCCCTAAAAATACAGAACCCCGCCATTTCCGTTTCGATCGTTTTTTCGGTGGCTATGGACCACAGCGGTTCACCGTATTGGTCTGGACGATTTTAGTTCCGGGTTGATCTCCTACTCGGGGCGGGTTCCGTTGTAATTTGACAGTCCAGTTGCAACTGGATTCAAAAATAACCTCACGAAAAGGGCGGACTCGGAAGTCATTGGCACTGGGAAACTTGACTGCTAACCATGTTCCTGCACCGCTCCGGTTATAACCTCCACAGTGTGGCCCTTGCTGCAATTTGCATTGAACGTGCTCGGTACCATTGCTAAGGCATACAATTAAATCGCGGCCGTAGGTGTACGATACATTCGGCTATAGACAGACTCGGCAAGCGGAAGCTCAAATTCCTTGGCACGTAGTGCCCCCAAGGTACAGATCCCGGGATTAAACACCTTGGTGGTGGAACCTATCAGGCCTTCAGAAACCATTTTTCTGAAGTTCCCACGCGAAACATAGTTTACTTGACCGCTCTCGGATCTGTAATAAATCAACATCGATGAAAGTAATTGACAATTTTCAATCGTGGAAGCTTCCTCGATTGCATGCATTAGCGTGTCAATGCCACAGCCGCTGATGGCACCGTCGGCAACCTCGCCGGCAACCAACAGGAATCGGTTAGCTTCAAGTACAGCCGCACCTTGAACAGGGCGGCCGTGCGAGACCCACTGTTCAATAAATTGCTGAGTTCGGGCAAGTAGGCCCTTTAGTCCAGGCTCATCCCCGTCAAGCGCCATGACCCAAAGGCGGGCTTCGTCGGACAGATGGTGCAGGAAATGATCAGATGCCGAGGACATCAGTTAGGAAGAGTTGGTTCGTCAGATGAAGCATCGGTGTCGGCCTCAAGAATACTGCGTAATTCAGTGACCCGTTGTTCGGCTGTATCTAGGCGATTCATACATTCCTTAGCAAGACCGATGCCTTCCTCGTATTTTTTTAAGGCCGATTCCATTGTACCGGAATCTTCAGATAAATCCTTTGCAATGGACTCCAAGCGCTGCAGAAGCGTATCAAGCGATTCTTCGGTCTCTGTAGTACTGCTCATAGGATCAGGCAACGGTAAAGGGACGTAAGCAAACAATCAATTAATTGTACTCTTAAAGTCTTAGAAAGATGATTCTCGGAACCTACAATCCTCAAATCCTGAACACGGACGGGGCTGTTTAGTCTGTCAAGATACGGAACCCAGGCAGTCTGCTGAGGAATATCCGAGTCGATCAGTTTCGGCGCCCGCGCAGGTCCCCTGTCCTGCCAATGCGCTTACAGGCTCAGGGGACAGCCTTCCAGATCGCCCAGAGATCGTCAAACCTGAGGTCCCAAGCGAAGGGATGAATGGGCCTCGGCTGCGTGAAGAGTCCTCTCGGCGCTGGCAGTCGAAGCCGGCTAAGAATGGGGGGCGGTTGCTCAAGGGGCGCACTAGCGCTCCGGGTAAAAAACCTTGTCTGACGAACCCAAATGCGCTTTCGCCCTCTGAGAGAAACCTGGAAGCGGAATCACTAATCCGTGATATCCAATCGGCACTGCTGCGCTGGCAGAGAGATGCGGCGCGCGGACGGCGTCTTTCTGATCGGGCGGTGCTGGTGCTTCTGTTTTTTATTACTCATTGCCGGCGAGATCCCAGAGATCCCGGGTACCTGAAATGCTGGTACACGGTGGGGCGGATGGCTGGGCGACTGGGGATGGGGGAGCGCACCGTGGAGCGGGCAATCTCCGAGCTAAAGAAAGCAGACATTCTGCTGGGGGAGCGGGAACGGTACAATAATGGCAAATTTGGGCCGCGTTATTTCTGGACTCTTACGCCTCCGGATCTAGCCAAATATGCCCCCGTACCAGCGGATTCACCTAACCGCCACATTACCGTTGATCCTGACGGTGTACCTAACCGCCACATTACCGTTGATCCTGACGGCCCCCTTCTAGAAGAACAAAGATTTGAAGAAACTTCTAAGAAGGCAGAAGCGGAAAACCTTCGAGGGGCGATGGCGGCGTCGGGGAGGAGAAGTGATGACCGTATCCGCCGACTTCAGCATAGACTGAGGGGCTTCATTGAAGTCCTGATTCCGCGGAATGACAGCTTGTACGTTTGGAGCATGGATCCCGAAAATGTGCAAGAAGCTGTGTGCGAGGTTTTGCGGGGGGTAGGCAATGGTGCAAGTCCAGTGAAGTCGTTATTGAATTTACGGCGTCGGATCGAAGTCACACCGCGGGAGTCGACGCGGAAGATGGCGTTTAAGTGTCGGGATATATTTCCTGATCACATCAACCTTTCCGGCGACGCACGGCCAGGGTCTTCCGAACCTACCTGCCGTGTTTGTCGGGGACGACAGCAATGCGTGGAGGATGGCAGGGCACCTGCCCCAGCACAGACTCCTCCCCAGGGGAAGAAGAACGGCCTGCGCCAGAAGGTGGTGGAGGAACGAATGTACGCGCGTATTGCGCGGCATCAGTCTCAACTTCGGCAGATCCTTGGGTCGGCGCTGTCCGAGGATCAAGCCCTGTACGTTTGGAGCATGGATCCGGAGAATGTAAGTAACGCCCTCTGTGCAGTTCTCCGAGGGTTGGCGGTGGGGGCGTCCCCACTTACTACGCTGGGTGTACTGGGCAGGAACGGTGATTACATGTCGCGGACACAGCAGATCCTGACCTGCAGGGTAATGCTGGGACGCACCAGAAACAATGCCACCGAACCAGGGGCAATTGATTGGAAGGGGAAAGAGAGTTGGATCGATGAAATCATTCGGGAGGCTCCCGAGCTGGTCTATGAACTATTCAGGAGAAAGAAGTCTGTCCTCAGTCCAGGGCGGGAGCTTTACCGAGGGACGGTGATCAAGATATGTATGCGGGTGCGAGAGATGATGCGCAGGGAGCGGGGACAAGTAGCACTCCTGGACCATGCAGCATGGGAGGTGGAGGATGTCTAAGCCTTCCGAATCCCGACGTCAGGTCACGAGGCCCTCGCGGGAAGAAGTGGCTGCGTGGAGCCACAGAATGGGACCCGAATTACAGCGCGACATCGTTTTGGACACGGCAATCCTGGGGTTGCTGGCCAACTGGTGTCCGGACTGTAAACACAAACATCCCCTTGCCCTCCACCTTGAGGCGCTGCTGATCGCTTTGTGTGATGGGGATATGGGGCGGGTGAAAGAGTATGTAGCTGCAGCGCATCTTTTTGCGGAAGTGATGGGGGGCTCTCTGAAGGATCTCTTCCGCGAGAACTCCCCAGACACAGACCTTGACGAGCTCCTTCGTCGAAACCACATAGACCTGGCCTCGAGCAACCAACCCAACAGACAACACAATGACGACTAAACAACAGAACTCGATCCCCGAAAGACGGATCACGCAGGACCAGCCTGTCCGGGCGCCACTGTCCCGGAGGCATAACCCAGTCTCGGTGCATCCCGCGGCAGAAGGTCTGAAGCGATCCATTCAGAACTTGCAGGCGGAGCAGGAGGAGGCAGAAGCGCAGTCAGCGGACTCCGTCACCCACGGGAAATGAACAGCGCAGCGCGTCAGCGTACCGGGGAAGTGCTGGAACACTCTCCGAGAGACTATTCTGGCCGCGTCCCCCCGCAAGCAGTGGATGTAGAGCAGTATGTGCTCGGAGCCATCCTGATTGACCCGGAGGCGATCAGTGTGGCCGCATCCCTGCTGAAACCGGATGCGTTCTACCTTCCTAAGCACGCCAGGATCTTCCGCGCGATGTGTACGCTGTTCACAGAAGGGAACCCGGTGGATGAAATCCTGGTGGCTGAGCAATTAAAAGCCGAGCGGATTCTTGATGTGGTGGGCGGACTCCCCTACTTGGCGGATCTGAGTGAGCGGGTCGCCACATCGGCGAATGTTGAGCATCACTCGAGGATTCTAACGCAGAAGGCCATGGCTCGCGCGCTGATCCAAACCATGAGTCGCCGGATCACTGAGGCGTATGCCCCCGAGACGGATCCGTTTGAATTGCTTGACAACGCAGAGAGCGATCTGTTCTCGATTTCGGGGGATCTGCTCAGGCAGTCGGTGAAACATGTTCGAGAGATCGGGGAGGAAACAATGCAGCAGATACAAGAGAGGGGGGGGCGCACCGACGGCTTATCCGGAGTGGCCAGCGGGTTCATAGATCTGGACAAGATCACCGGAGGATGGCAAGATACGGATCTGATCATTATCGCCGGCCGGCCGGCAATGGGGAAGACTGCGTTTGCTCTAGCGTGCGCGCGCCACGCAGCTCTAGCCTCCCAAAACGCGGTGAATTGCGTGATCTTTTCCTTGGAAATGGAGAGAAAGCAGCTAATGCAACGGCTACTTTCCTCGGAGGCTGAAGTGGATCTGCAGAAATTGCGGCGGGGGGATCTGGACTGGGAGGAATGCCGACGAGTTGAGGAGGTCAGACAAATTCTGGCGAAGGGTGGGATGTGGATTGACGATTCCCCGGCGTTGAATATCCTTGAGCTGCGGGGAAAGTGCCGTCGGTTGAAGTCGGAGCATGATATCGGACTGGTGCTGGTGGACTACCTGCAGCTCTTGCAGGGGAAGCGGAATGTAGATAACCGTGAGCAGGAGATCGGCTCGATTTCACGATCCCTGAAAGCACTGGCGAAAGAGCTACATATCCCGGTAATTGCGCTCAGTCAGCTCAACCGGAACCCGGAGGATCGAGGGGACAAGCGCCCCCTGTTGTCAGACCTGCGGGAGAGTGGATCCATAGAGCAGGATGCCGACATGGTTGCCTTCATCTACCGGGCGGAGGTCTATGGAGTCAAAGCGGATAAGAGTGGAGCATCTACGGAAGGGGTGGCGGAGGTGATTGTAGGGAAACACCGCAATGGCCCGATCGGGACGGTAAAACTTAACTTTGACAAAACTTATGCACGGTTCCGAAACCATTCCTCGCACCGCCCAACCCTCGAACATGCACCACGGGATGGGGTGGATTGGCGGACTGTCCCTACTGAGCCCGGGAACCCTTTTTAGTCTCTAACACACAAAGGCCTGGCGACGCGGCGCAATGAACGAGTGCAAAGAGTCTACCGAAGAAGTGATCCGTGCTCAGGAAGATACATCGTTTGAAGAGTGTATTCTGTGTGGGTGGACGATCTGGGACTGTCATTGCGCTCTTTACGAGGTCGATTATCCGGATGAAGCACTCTGTTGGGCCTGCCACGAGCCAATGCCGGGTAGTGTCTGCAAGTTTTGCGGATGGGACGAGGATGAGGACTGTGCTTGGTTGGCGTGGCTGGAGCCTCCCTCTCACGGGGAAGCATAGCAAGATAGTAGAACAAATCCGATGTACGAACCGAGGAGTGGAAAGCTTTTCCAAGCGGAACATAAGCTGCAGGAAGCGGGGATGGAATCTGTAAAGCACAGTACGCTGACGAAGCGTCTATTGGATCATGGCATTACGAGCAAGAGGGAACAATGATCGGACGATGTACCAGAGCGGTTGATTTCAAGGCGGCCCTCGGCGCCGTGCTGAACAAACCCGGGGCCAAGGTCCTGTTTGATAATTGCATGTGCGGGATCCATGATGTGCAGGGGGCGACGAACCTGATGCTGACCGAAGAATCCCTTTCATCCCCTAGAAGCGACACCATGGCAAGGGGCACCCATGCCATAGATCCGACTGTTAGGATCGCGGCGGATATAGAGATGATGAACCATAGGAGGCCACTACGCCCCTAGTCTATCGCAATGAGACATGTCCCTATAATCAAAAGAGGTATGAGTATGATGGCTAACACCATAGCTACTCCCACCGCTGCGAAGAAAATTTCCATACTATCGCTTAATAAGTTTGCCGGAGTAGGATTCCGTGAGAGTGATAAACCGGTACAGGTACAATCCGTCCGGCAAATGATCAACGGCTATGTGCCGTTG
Source organism: Rhodothermales bacterium (assembly GCA_965219915.1). Taxonomy (GTDB): domain Bacteria; phylum Bacteroidota; class Rhodothermia; order Rhodothermales; family Bin80; genus Bin80. The sequence goes on from OZ244794.1 coordinate 993,511, forward strand.
GGAATTAACTTGTTCGTCCAGCACCCGCCTGCCAAGCACGTCATACAACGCCACCCGTCCGTCCTGCGTGAATCTAACGTAGTCCGCCGTAGGGTTTGGGTAGACTTGCAACTCCGTTAGAGTGGGCCCGTCCTGCGTAGATACGCGTGTAGTGGAGTTCCAGTAGAAGAGGGCAAAGGCACCAGTCGCACCGCTTATGCCAGCGAAGAAGTTTCCGTGTTTGGATACCGCACGACTGGAAAAGGAAATGCTATTGCCGTGCCTCTTGATTTCTTCCACCGGATTGCTGGAGAAGTCCCAAACTTCAGTGCGACCTCCCTTCACGTGGAACAGGAGGTGCTGGGCATCAAGTTGCCGAACGCCAGATAGACTGTTCCGATCTCTACCAGATGGATCTGAGCCCCATTCTCCTGGCATCTTCTCTACATGACATTCTCTTGTGCCTGCGCTGGATTGCACATCTATGACCCACAACTCTTTTTCAAAGTCGGGATAGTCTTTGTTCTTGCCAAGCGCAAGGATCTTCCATGCATCCTGAAACCAGTCTATCGAGTTCTCGAAATATACCTTACCCGTGTAACAAACAAACTCACCACCAGCCTCCACATCGTACACGTGCAGTTCGGTGTATCCCTCAGGAGCGTTCGACCCAGGAATAGAACTTCGGGAGTATTCAACCACCATGTATTTGCGATCTGGCGAAGATCGGACACGACTAGACGTCCAGTTATAGAAATTGGTGTACGCGCCGCTGTCATTATGTCGAACCTCCGTCCAGCCATTTTTCCAATCGGAAAGCGGGAATATGATTATGGATATATCATGTGGATTAGACCCTGCTTGAAAGATTATCTTCGTGCCATCTCGACTGAACTGTATATGACGTGCGTACCAAGGATGCGAAGGCTTGTCCGTGACACTCAGGTAACTTATCCGCTGGTCACGATCCTCTTCACCTGTTTTAGCGTCGAAGACACGGATGCGTCCATCATTGACAAGAACGGCTATGTCTTTGTTGTTCGGCGAGAACGCAAGGCTGCTGATGTGATACCGATATGAGACGTATATGTCTGAGATTAGGTGACATGTGGGCACGTCCAAGATGATCACACGCCAATCGACGATTGCACCAGCCTGTGGTACAAACCTCCGCGCTACCAAGGCGACCATTGTTTCATCGTCCGAGAAGACGGGACGAAAATCGGGATAATCCGTATGCAGTTCTCCTTCCGCAGGCTGGTATTCGCATAAATACCTGTCCGCATCCTGCCCGTACACGGAAGACACAAAAAGAAGCGGCGCAAAGAGCGCTATCATTGCCCAGAGTAGACAACCACCAAACCGTCCGGGGTCGTTCATGTGAGCCTACCTTGACGGACTAACAGATTACAATTTCCGGCCATTGAATATCTCAGCCAGTGTCGCTGATCTTTCCTAAACTAGCGGATTACTCCTTGAATTTCAGGTATATATTTATCTAAACGAAAGGGAATGTGTGACCCTCTCTACTCTTCACTTCTTCATAATTGTCTGCATTCAACGCAGCCAACGCTTTGATGTGATCATATATCACATCAACAGCCGTCTCATTATGACGTAGTTCGGGTAGACTCATCTGTTTTCAAATCTGGTAGTCAGGATAGTGCTGTGTGTCTTACGCCCTCAATATACAAACAGATCGAGACCTACGCGGCCATTTTGCGCTTGATCCATCCTTTGTCTGTTAGCAATACTAGCAGCTCCTCGTGAGAACGTGTACCTTTGAGTTTGTTGCACGGACTGCATAGTAGTTGTGGGTTTGAGACATGATCCGTCCCATCTTTCGACTTGGGAATAATGTGATCAACCTCAAAGTACCGAGGCTGAAAGTGCGTCTCGCAATGGAGGCGCAACGATGCGGGAGGCGGGGATCAAGGCACTGAAGCCGAAGAAGTCAAAGGTCCCACCATCAAAAGAAATTACAGTTTAGCGTATAATTCCCGAAACATTCAGACAAAGTGGCGCATGTGGCTTACATCCGCGGACACAGAGGGCTGATCCTTGACTTCCTGGTGGAGCGCCTGGGTTTACTAGAAGCGGCTCCGTTGACTTTGGTGTCTGCGCTGCGGGTCGACGGGATCTTGCGGCGTAAGGAGGTCACCGCGCAAGGTCTAGAAACACTCGAGGAGTTTCAACGGGTAGGACACACCAGACGCAGTATACGGCGCGCCGAGCGTCGCAGATTGCGCAAAGAGCGACTTTGGCGCGACATTTACATAGTGTCGCTGTTTACGTTCTTTTTCATGATGGTGGTGGGATTGGTGGGGTTGGTATTAATCAAGTTTTTTTCACGCTAGCGGCCAGCAATGCGAGTCTGGGCGGCTGGTTCGGTTTCCGCCTAATTAAAATCTCAGCACGCCTCCACACAAATGAACACTAAACATTTGATTCTCGGATGGCTTCACATGGCTGGTGGGGCGGTCGGTCGCCGTATCCGCAAGTTATCGACGCGCATACATGATCCCGCCCCCAATTACTTCATCTATCCTAAGCGCAACATCAGGGGGCGGATAGCCTTGAGGCTCCTCCGGCTCGGAAGCCGACTTACGCATCTGACCATGTACAAGCGGGATGAAGACCTGCAGTTCTGATGATTCGGTCAGTGACAGCCGCCGTGCTGTACAAGGTGGCACGGTTCTTGGGGGGATGGGACGGCACATTAGTGATGATGGCCCTTACGGTTATGGCACAGTACGTGCGTGGTGGGGACGGGTCCTTTACAATGCGGAGATGTGGGTCTCTAATACAGCGGACAGGATCGAAAGGGTGGCCCCCGACGATATGCCGTTCTAGTAGACACCAAGTGGAAACAACCCAGCCTTTGCGAAGACGATGTATGTCCCAGGGGCGCTGGAGGTCGTTAGCGGGAGCGGGATCTCTGCCGTTGTTTGGGGCGCCTCCTGGATGAATTCTTGGAATGATTAGGGAAGATTTTTTCGTGCTGATCTGGAATGACCACATCGGAGGTGCGGAATAGTTTTCCCTGAGACATCTCCACCCGGCGCTGACGGTATAGGAGGTATCTCGCTTCTGCCTCGATAGTAAGATCAATCCGGCGCTCATCTGTTGAGAAAGCGACTCCTTGCTTGTCCTCGTGTTCTCGTGTAGCCAGTTTGGCATACCAGGTCTTTCCCCCCTTGGTCTGGACCGAGACGATCAGGTGGTTGCGCACCTCTGGTATTTCCTTGTGAGACACAAACACGCCCCAACTGCCGTCCATGAGTTTGATCGGCCTCGCCGAGGGAATGGTCGATTCGTCAATAACGAAGTCTTTGCGTCCGTATGTCCTCTTTTTATTCATGGGCGGGTGATTTTAGTGATTTGCAGGGATCAGTCTTCGACGAAGTTCCCCAGGGACACGCCGTTGCGTGTCCAGAGTACTTTGACCAGCTTGGTTTCGCTGGGGCCGTCTTTGCGATGTACCTCCTCCTCGGATGGGGTTCTGGACTCAATCTCTTTTTCAACCCTGTAGCCCCAGAGTTCTTCTTTTCGGAGCCACGCATGAACGCGTGGGGATGCGATCAGGGTTGCTAATGGTCTTGATGGAAATGAGGGGCGGGCAACGGAGGACATCTAGAGAGCTTGCGCAGATCGTGATCTGCCACACTACCATTGCGAAACTTCTTTGTTTCAATGTACCAGAATACACTAATACACGGCTTACCCCGAGTTGGGAGGTGATGGTTACATTGCCGATTCACGCGGTCCGGTTGCCGGACGCAGTTGCTGGGGGTTCACATGTTTTCCGCGGAAGGTTCGGACTTCGTAATGCAGGTGTGGGCCGACTGCATTGCCTGTCTCGCCTGTGAGGGCAATAACATGTCCGCGTTTCACGGCTTGACCCACGCGAACATGGACGAGGGACAGGTGGGCGTAAAGCGTAAGGTATCCACTGCCTGGATGGGCTAGTTCGACAAAAATTCCGTATCCTTCCGGGTGACGTGCAATCCTGTGTACCCAACCGTCTGCGGTTGCCATCACGTTGCTTCCAACAGGAGCTGCTATATCCACTCCCCGATGGGGTTTAAGGCGGTTGTACCTGGGATGGAATCGCATTCCGTACGGACTGGACACCCTCCCCGCAACGGGGCTCCCGTGGGGGGGCGCCTGGGACATCTCGCTGGACATGGCTCCTGGTGGGAGGATGGAGGACTGTAGGGTGATGGTGGCCTTCAAGATCTGCTGTTTGCGAGAGGTGCCCAATCCACGTCCAGATACAGCCCAGGAAATCGTTAAGAGGAGATAGAATATTGTAACAAGGAGAATCAGATGTAAGGGGCGAAGCATCTGTTTCGTGTAGGATGTATCATTGTGTGCTACTGGAATGATGAATACAGGATCCATCGGAGTTTCATCGGAGCATTTGTTAGATTGTAGTGTTAAATTATTGTATTTTTTCACTCAGCATGGCGACGGTTGTCTCAATTCTGAGCCCTAAGGGGGGCGTAGGTCGCAGTACACTGGCAACGAACTTGGCCGGAGGCCTGTCCGAGTTCGGCTACCGGACTCTCCTGCTGGATGCCGACCCTCAGGGATCAGTTTTGGACTGGGAAAATGAGCGCGTCCAAGACTGGGAAATGCCCCCCGTTGTCAGAGCGCTGCAACCCGATGCCGAAGACGCAGAGGTGAAGGAGTTGATTGATGGTTTTGCCTGGGTCGTAGTGGATACACCTGCGGGGTTGGAACGTCTTTCTATGGCCGCATTGAATATCGCGGACTGCATTCTGATCCCCATCCGTCCAAGTGCCGCGGATCTATGGGCGGCGGAGCAACTTGTGGATCTGGTCAACATTCGCCTGAATGCACTAGTCGGGACTGATCGGGTTGTCCCAACTGCCTTCGTATGCCTTCAGGCAATACCGGAGAGTCGTCTTGCCGAGGAAGTTGATGCAGCCGCGGCGGAGCTGGGGTTCCCTATTCTTATAGCCCGGACCACCATGAGGCCAGATTACTCGGAAGCATTTCAGATGGGACTAACCGTCCCCGCCCTATTGCCTGGGAGCGACGGTGACCGGGAGGTCACTGAATTATTGAAAGAAATTATCAAGTTGGTATCAAAACATGGACACTCCTGAAACAGCAAGAAGACCACTATCGCGGCGGAAGAATTCGAGCCGGGCGCATATCCGGGCGAAGGGGCTCAAATTACAGATCAGTTCAACGCAGGAGGCCTTCTTTAACATTGTTCTGCCTGTCAGGACCCATGTGATGATCAAGCTCTACTCGAGCTTCAATGGGGAGGCTATGGGGAAGATTATGACAAGGGTTGTGGTGGATTGGGTCGAGGAACACTTGCAGGATGTGAGGGAGGCAACGATCGAGCCACCCAAGGGGGATCTGCGAGGAAACGTATGTTTCGGGATCAGTCTACCAAAGGATGTACACGTCAAAATCAAGTTGGTCTCGTCAATCCGCAAAATCAGCATGCGGGAAGTGGTAATCCCGATTCTGAACAAGTGGATAGAAGAGAACTGCACGGGCCCCGAGTATTCAGAGAGACTGATCCGGGCGATGAGTCACAAGGTGTGATAGGGCGATGGGGCAGGTGGCGTGGGCCAGGCGCCCTTCGTCATCTTTTACGGGTGGCTTGTTCGGGCGGAGGGGCTTCCAATTCAACGCAAGGTTTTCCACGCCAGCATCGCAGCGAGCTTTAGGTGGTGGTGGGAGAATCTTTTGGTCTTAAAATAGATACCTCGCAACAAACAGAAGCCCCGGCTCCATTCATGGCCGGGGCTCCAACGGAGGCGTGACTGGCCACTCCCTCTGTGAAAAGAAAAGTGACCTCACTCCAAGCTGTACCTACCGGCCATACGCAGGTTCCGCGGACACTACGCACCGAGAGGCGGTGGGCACAGTAGAGACCGGATCTGGAAATTCTCTCCATCAAATCCGTCCACGGATGTGATCGCGTCGACGGTGCGGTTGATTCCGTGTCCGCGGATGAACACGACCGCGTGGACCGCTTCTGCCACCATGCGCCTCTGATCCACACCGGGGGTTGCTTCTTCCGCGAGCGAGGCCAGCCTCGCCAGCGCCCGCAGCACATCTTCGCCGTGCACCGTCGCGCAGGCGCCGGGGTGACCGGTGATCCATGCATCCAGGAGATAGCGCGCGGCCCCGTCGCGAACTTCACCGACGACGATCCGTCTAGGACTGGAGCGGAGGCTGTATCGAACTAGGTCTTTCATGGTGTGGCCGTCTGTGACCACGAGACGGAGTCGGTTTTCGTGTTCCAGATGGAGCTCGGGCGTGTCCTCGAGGACAAGTATGCGTTCCATGGGGAACTGGTCTCCAACCTCGCTCAGGATCGCGTTACAGAGCGTGGTTTTTCCGCTGCCGGTAGGACCCGCTACGATGATGTTTTTTCGCTTCGCAACCAGTTCCCGGATTACCTCCATGCCCTTTCTTGCCAGCGTTCCCTGACACACATACTCCTCCAGCTTTATGATCCTGGATGGGGGCTTTCGGATAGAGAATGTCGGGCCCTCAGACAGCGGGGGGAGGAAGCCCTGAATCCGGCATTTTCCCAGAGAAGCTGGAAGTACTGTTGCCAGCTCGGGTTGAGATGAATTGATGTGGGTGTTCGAGCTTGCTGCAACTGCTCGCAGGAAGCTCTCGACTTTGATCAGAGAGGGTCTCTCATCCGTCGTATACACTCCCTTGCTGGAAGTGATGATGTGTACGCTTCTGTCCGGGTTCACCTGTACTTCTTCCACATCCGAATCTTCTAGTGCGGCCAGGATGCCCGCCCCGAGATGCCGGCGAATCATGTCCTCCACGCGGAGGGCGGATCTCTTCTTGTTCGTAGACTGAGACATGGCATCACATCGGATTCTCGTTCGTGATCCCTGCAATCCTTTGTGCCATCGCATGGACATGGTCTGCATCAGGCGGCCACAGCGGTAAAGCGATTCGGGGAGGGTCGGGGCATGGGATCGGCCCGACGTAGCGGCTGTCATAACTTCTGGCGTGCCAGAGGCTCAGTGCAAAGCATTCCCCGGCGTTGAGCACATGGGTTCCGATCGCATTCGGGAGCTCCCGCCCTTTTGTGTCCAGTTCATGGACGTGGGCGGGGAGCCAGGGGCGGGAATTCACCTGGAGACTGTCCCGCAAAACCGTAACCGTATCCCCGGGCAGGGCTGCGAGAGGCTTGGTCACGTGGACAAACGTCTGGGGGCAGGGGGATTGGCGATGAGGCGAATCCGGGGTGAAGTAACCCCGGGCCACACCAAATGAAACGACATCCATTGGATAGCAGACCAGTGTTGGATAGCCGACGAGCAAGCTGTCCGGGTACATCGTCCAGTACCAGCCTGTGGGGAGACTGGGGGATTCCATACGGAATACGATTCCGTTTAGTCTGGTCAGACTGAAGGTAGGGGGTAGAAGCAGGGCTACGAGCACAAGCGTGAGCACGGCTGTAATCCCCCGGCGCTCTCTACGGGTTGGGGGGCGTGGCATCCGTGGGGGGGTGAAGGAGGCGGCGATCCTCGTCGGGATGGATCACGGCGACCGTTAGGGGAAGGGGGGAATCGGATCCAGGCATAGGGATGTCAAATCGGATGCGATACGCGAAGCAGGATTCATGGTCCGGGAGGTGCACGGGGATGGGGATGATGGCGGGGGCGGCATCGTACTTCTGCCGAATTGCTGCGCATGTGCCAACCTGGTCAATCCTGACCAGGCGATCATAGGCCAGGATCGTGACCATGAGATAGCCGGCCTCGTTTGGAGCGGTGGACAGAATTTCGGCTACCATTGCAGAATCCGGGAGGCCGGCACGAAAGTACACTTGCCCCACGTCAATCTTCCTCCCGGTCAGTTGGGGGAGCCATATCCGGCCCGCGATACCCGCGAGTAATAGCACGACGGTCACTTGCCAGAGTCGGTGGGGGCGTGAGAGAAGATTCATTTCTTTTTCTCCACGTAGGGGTTGGGGGAGGCCAAGTGCTTGAAGTCCGGGTCCTGGTAGTAGCGGATCTTGGTAGCCGCCACCGGCTGGTTGGGGCGCACCAGCAGGATCTGTCTGCGGGGATTTAGTCTACGAAGCTCATCCATGCGCATCAGAGGACGACTCTCCTCATCATACCCCTTTTCTGGGGCGAGCTTTTTCTCGTCCACCTTGCCCAGCTGTCGCTGCCAGACTGTTTTATCGCCCAACAACTGGGAGATCTGATTGCAACTGAACGGGTCCTGGATACTGAATACCTGGAGGACATCGCTATTGGCCAGGAAGCTGTTCCACTCTTCTCCATATTTGGCTTTCGCCTGGGAGAGATCCTGCAGGATCAGCCACAACGTGATCCCGAATCCGGCGCCGAGCGAGATCGCACTCAGCATTTCCCGCATCCTGCCCAGATTCGCAAACTCGTCCATCATGAGCAAGATTCGGTGTTTGGGATTGACTTCCCGTTTGTGGGTATCCGTGGTAATCATGCGATAGATGCTGGTGAGCGTTGTTCGGAGCCAGGGAGCATAGGACTCCAGGTGCTCGGCAGGGACAATCAGGTAGACGGACAGGCGATCGGACAACAAGTCCTCTTTCGTGAAGGAGGTCTCGGAGAGGGTCCCCGTAAGGCGGGGACTGCTGAAAATATGGGTATTTGACTGGAGCGTGCTCATCACGCCGGAGAGCTCCTTGATGTCTTTCTGCAGCAGGCGATTCGCTCCGTGCTGGACGGCTGGGCAGGCTTCGCAGTGCTGCATTTTACGCAGCAGTTGATTAATCCCCCCGCCATCTTCACTCACCAGTTGACGGACCGTAGCCAGATTGTGCTTGCCTGGATCAGGGAGGGTCTTGGCGTAGAGAATGATGCTCTCCAGCGCACTGCGCGCCTCGTTCACCCAGTGGGGGTCACCGGACTGGGCGTCAGGGACCATATTGTGGGCCATGCTCCGGGCTATCTCAACATGGTCTGGGGACGTCAGGTCGATCAGATCCATGGGGTTGTAGCCTGCCCCCTTACCCTCGGTCAAATTGAAAGGGTCCAGTGCAATGGTCTTATGCCCCATCCGCTCGCGGTGCGCATGGGTGACATACCAGTTCTCGGCTTTGGGGTCGGTGCAGACGAAGCTCCCGGGGTGCAGGAGCAGGTTTGGAATGATTGTGCCGACACCCTTGCCTCCACGCGTTGCCGCGACGGTCATGAGATGCCCATCGCGGTTGTAGCGCAGGAGACGTCCGCGGTTGTCCCGTCCAAGTACGAACCCGCCTTTGGCAAGCCGGAGCGACTTTGCTTTCCCCCAGTCGGCGGACCCCTTTACACCACTTTTCCGGTAGCGGATGCTGACCACGAGACAGAGTCCGTATGTGAGGGAGAGCACTCCAGAGCCGACGGCAATGGGAAGGTCGTAGGGGGAGGACTGGTACGCTAGAGCTCGCCACAGCAGGACCGGTGAGTACACCGGCGTGATCATCACAAAGATTCCCAGCGCCAATAACAGTGCACCGGTCAGTTGTCTGCCCGGTCTCAGCATAAGAACGCCGCCCAGGACACCTACACCCATGCCATACATCAGAAGGCCATAGGGCTCAACCATAGGCCGGGCGGCCGCGGGTGGGCCGACCAGCAGGATCCTGGTGTTCATGGCAATTAGGTGCGCCAGTGGTACCGACAGGATCAGTGCGGCAATCCAGAAAATCCGCTTATTCTGGCGGGGGGCGCGGTGTCCATAAAGACGGGACATCAGAACTGAATGTCCTGTGTCACCCAGATCTGAAACGGATGCCCCTGTGGTACCGTGATGGTCGGGGGCCTGCGGAATTGCCGCATGGTTCGTGTTCCGCCGCCGCCCAGCTGCTGCGCTAGGGCCCCGCCATAGAGACCTCCATGTTCTCCCAACTGCGCGGTGCCCACTGCGGACACGGCACCCAGGACCGCCATCAAAGCGCCGCGCCCAAACGCGGCAAAGGTGTGGCGGTCTACATTCCCGACCAAACCGCCGCCGCCTCCATCCAGGGAGGGCATCTCTCCGATATTCATCGTGCTCCCATCGGGGAAGATGAGTCGGTGCCAGGAGACGGAGACGGCCCCCGGCCCTACCTCGCCCATTGCCCCCAGAACCAGGGTGCCTACCGGAACCAATGTCTGCATCATGGTTTGGGAATCCGTGACATCCTGCGTTACCCGAGCCCTGACCGGGCCGGGCCGATCCGAGTTAATCGGGGCTTCCAGAACAGCAGGGATCATGGACCCCTCTAGCAGAACACGCGGGCCATGGGCCGTGCGCTGGGGGGCGGACGCGTCCGCCTCTTTGACTTTATCGGGGTCCTGGTCTCTATTCAGGAGGAGGCCGCCACTGCCGACGGCTTTTCGAAAGGACGTAAGGCGCGGGTCATCCTCCTCACCAGTACTGGAGAGTGATCGCCCCCCGTACCACTCCGGCACTTCAGACTCGGTGGAGGATTCGGCAAGCGGGGTGGATGTGTCCAGTTCAAATACGCCTCCATACTCCACGTCTGGGTACATCTCAGGGGATGTATCGGCATTGGCTTTATCGGACGCGTTCTGGTTCGCAAGGAAGAGTACTGCCACCATCACGCCTACTCCCACAGAAAGAAGGAGGAGTGTCTTTCGGTCAATTCCTCGCGGTGGAACAGGATCGCTTGTCTCGCTGGGATCGTGGTCGCTGGGGCGACTGAAAAATTTTTTCATTGGCTTCTCTTGATGATGAGTGAACGTTGCGTCTGTCTTGCCTTCCGGAGGAAGGGCTTGCGCGAGGGGCCGGGGAGGATCAGCCGGGCTTCATCGAATATGCGTTCAATGATCAGGAAACCGTCACGGACAAGGTAATTTCCAGGGCGTGAATCTCGCTGCGTTCCGATCAATAGAACGCCGTCCGGCTTCGCTTCCGGGGGGATTCGCAGGAATACGCGACTGCCATCGTCGAACACTGCAAGAGGTTCCCAGGGAAACCCATTCTCTATCCGCCAGCTGTACGCGTAATTCAGATCTTCCAGGTTGGTGCCGATCGTCTGTGATAGCGACTCCTCGTCGAGATGGGGTGGACGCAACGTGCGAATCTGCTCGGGGTAGTAGAACCGCACGTGACGGGTATACGGCTCCAGTGGATTCAGTGTGCCGTTCCTTCCCTGCTTTGGGGGACTATCCAGCGTCATGTGGTACATCCTGCGGTCCGTACTGATGACCAGATTAGTCGTCAAATCATAGTCCGTGGGGACAACGGTCAAGTAAATGGATCGTCCCTGAGGCCCCGTGGCCCCGTGATCGATTTGCCAGCGCACCTGGTCGCCCACGCCCAGCGAATACACCTCCTCACCAACCTCGAGCTCGATAATGCAGATCCGCAGTACGGTGCAGGTCAGGACAGGCTGATAAATCCCGAACGGGTAGATGAGTGCATTGGAGGTTCGGAGCACTTCCGGGCGCCCTCCGTCTGCATAGATCCGCAGCTGCTCATCGATCGCTTGCTGCAGCGGGGTTTCTGCGTCCACGATGCGCGCAGGGACAGGAGTCTGGGCGGACGCGGATAGCACCACGGACGCGGCCACGGCGGCCGCGAGAAGTCCCGAAAGGAAACCTGTGATAAACTGGAGGATTTTCATTCTTCGTCGGTCGTCAAGGTGGAAATGGAATAGTTCGCAATGAAGATCCCGAGCGGATTGTGGAGCGCCTGCTGCGGGGTGGGCTGAATGCCGTCCTGGATCTGGAAGAAGCCCTCATACGACAAGTCCGCTCCGCCTCCGGTCTCTGCCCAGGTCACACGGTACATGTTGGGGCGATCCGGGAACGGGAGTAGGGACTTCAGCTCCGTTACATAGCGTGTCCGTCCTCGTTGCAGCATCTCGTCCAGCGCGTCCGCGCTTGAGGCAAGGTCTTCCGCGAACACCTCCGCGGCGTTGTCTGACATGTGAGCCAGGGCCGTCTCATGGCGGGCACTAAGGATACGCGCGTCGGAGGGGATCTCACGCATGTGCTTGATCGTGCGGAACAGTGTCGCCCTGCGCGCACGTTCCGGCACCTTCTGTACCGCGATTTCTCCCACGGCGCGGATCTCTCCAAATCTGTCCACCTCCACGACGTAGGGACTGTCTTTGTCCGTCACCGCCAGGGTCGCGATGCCTACAGCCAGAACAGTACTGGCTGCCATTGCTGCCAGCGCCGCGGTCATCCACTGGCGACAGCGCAGGGACAGATCGCCATACATGCGATCCATTTGCTCGCGGCTTTTCTCCCAGGCATGAGGTTCGGTGGGGGTCTGGTTCTCTTTCTTTCGCATGATTACAGTCGTTTGAGCATGCCGGCGAAGTCAATCGACAGACCGCCCGTGAGTTGCTGGGCCAGTTTGTCCGGGAGCGGGATCAGGGTGTGGATCAGAATCATGGCCGCGGCAAAGGTGAACTGGAACGGCAAGGTCCCCTCGGCTGCGTCGACCCAGTTGTCCCAGCCTTCCCATTCTCCGGTGGTGATGTGCATGACCGTTATGAGTCCCTCCGCGAGCTGAATTGCGAACATCACCACAAACAAGAGGAAAACGAGACGGAGAAAGATGGTCACGAGGGAACGGATATAGCCGGATGCGATCGGAGCCGTGCCCCGGTATGCAATAAACGCAAGCGTGAACGCCCCCGCTGCAACGATAAAGTAGGTTTGAATTATCACGCTCAGGTACTCCACGGCCAGGCGAATGAAGACGCCGATCGTGAGCAGGCAGACGATGATCGGGATGATCAGCATGATCCATGCGGCGCTGGACAATCGGAAAAAGCTGAAGACGGAGGGGGAGGCGAATGTGGTGGAGAAAAACTCGCCGGCGAGGTTAAATCCCTTCATCAGGATGTGCACCGGGGTTGTGCTGATATCCTGTGTGTTCGCCACATAAGCCGCCACGTCACGGGCGACGGCCTCGGGGACTTGTACGAAGGGTACGCGGCTGATGAACGGGGAGCCTGCCTGGTCGATGCCAAGCAAGACCACCAGGACCACGCCCAGGATGATCATTTTTGTAGCCACTTGCTGCAGGAGCTCGTCCCACGAGCCACGCCGCTGCAGGGCGATGTAGCCTGTCACGATAAGTTCCAGTACAAAGAGCGAGTAGAACAGATAGCGTGCATAGCGCAAAGCATTCCCGAGCCAAAACTCAGTCAGGACTGATGCCTGTGTCTGGAGGCACCATAGGACGTTGGTAAAATCGTTGCAGTTGTCAAACATGGAGGGGGCGTATGGGACTGCTATTGGTTTTTGCGGAATGTTGGACGCAGACGGATCTGCTTGGGATCATCCCCCTTCGTCTTTAGTCCCTCCTCTACATCTTTCATGCGGCGCTCCAGTTCGGCATCGGACTGGGAGCCTACCGCAATCAGCCGCTGAACCGAGCGGTCAGCCTCCTTTCGCTGGCGTGTCGCCTCCGCATGAGAATCCATCTCCAATAGCGTTTCCAGGTCGGCCTGAGATATCTCAATCATTTGCTGTTCACTCTCCTGTTTGGCCTGCAGAATCTGTACTTCCATCTGAATCTGCTTCCGCTCCTCCGGCGTGGATGCGGTGCGTGCCTTGTCGGAAAGGGCAGCGATCTCGTCGGCGGTCCTGGTGAGCCTGATACGTGCGTCCCGGATCTCGTTCATGCGCTCATTGATGGAGGTGAAGAGCATCCGTTCATGCTGCTCCGGGTCATAGCTGTCCAGCCTGGCGGGGTCGTGGTAATCGAAGTATTCTATAAACTCAGCCTCGGTCCGAGTTTTTGAACTTATGACCTTGGGGTTCACATGAGACGTATTGTTGAACTGTTGCATGTCCGACAGATGTCGGTCCAGGTACCTGTCCACATCAAAGACCAGTCTGGACTCCAGGCTCTGCCGGAAGTCATTCAGGTGACTGTCGGCGGCCTCCCTGATGCTTTGCTGTAGGTTTAGCTGGTCCGTCATAATCTTCACTTGCTCAATTAATTCGAGGGTCTGAAGAACGGACTCCGCCAGCCCTGCTACGTCCGTGACGGGGATTTGCGCTGTGGTAGAGCGGGGGCTCATCCCTGCCATGATCACGGCGAAGGTGGGCAAGGTAAGTGTGAATAGAGTTTTCATGGGTGTGGGGGTTGTGTGGATGGTTAAAGGGCTTGGGCTGCGGGCGCAGGGGCGAACAGATTGTTCGTGTTCTTAAGCTGTCCATTCAGTGTTGACTGAGTGTCCTCGGGATCCGATATCTTGGGGGGGATCAGAACCTGCCTTGCCTTGACGCCGAGCTTTAGGTCAAACAGACAACTGCCGCGCGGGGATTTGTAGTAATAGTCCCGCTTTGGTTTCGCAGTGGAGATCAGCTCAATTTCACGCGGATTCAGATCCAGATCCTGATAGACCTTGGCATGCGCCGGTACTCGTGCCTCCGGGTTCGGGAGAAGGAACCGCGTTGGACAGGAGTCGGTGATGATCCCGTGATTCGGGAGAGACTGGATCTGAATCGGGTTATGTGCTACAATTATGACCGAGGCGTTCTGCTTTCTGAGTGTCAGGAGCCACTTCTGAAGACGGTCACTGAAGTCGTTCCGCATGAGTGCGGCCCATGCCTCCTCGATCACAATCAGGGTCGGGTGCCCGTCCAGGGCGCGCTCCACTTTTCGGAACAGAGCCAGAAGCAGCGGGCCAATGACTGCTTCGCCCATGTCCTGGACGTCCCGGAGTTCATAGGTCTTCATCCGCGCGTTCGATTCCACTCCGGTTTCAACCCCGTCAAAAATGCTTCCAAAAGTGCCGTCTGCGGTGTACTGATCAAAGACCTCCCGAATAGACGAGGGGAGGTAGGTGTGGAGTGCGGTGAGGGTTCGGTGTTCTGGGTCTTCGGCAGCAACCAATTGGATCGCTTCACCGATCTCCGCCCTTTCTGCGGGTGACAATTTGAGCTGAGACAAGGTACAGATACCGGTGACCCAGTCCTGTGCCCAGAGGAAGTCGGTGTCTGTGTCCAGATGAAGTAAGGGCTGTAACGGCGGGGACTCATCCTGTCCCAGATCCACATGTTCGCCTGCCGCGGCCTGTGTGAGTTGGGCGTGACTCCGTCCCAGGTCAAAACACACGACACGGCTGTGCTCATAGCGAAGCCAGCTCAGCATCAGGCTACCGACCAGGACCGATTTTCCGGCTCCGGTTGCCCCCACTACAAGCGTGTGCCCAACATCTCCGTGGTGGAGGTGGAGACTGAACGGATTCGCCCCGCGTCCACTTACCTGCATCAATGGAGGAGAGTCGTTGGGAAAGAGGGCGCTGGGGTTGATCGGATCTCCTGTCCAGGACTGCGTGGTCGGGAATAGATAGCTCACGACCTTACTGGTCACCAGGAATCGGCGGTGGTTCACTGCGCCAAACGCCGGGAGCGAGCCCATAAATGCAGCGGGTGCGTTCACGCTTTCGATCATCGCAATGAACCCTGCTTCCCGTGCGCGCTGCACAATGGCCATTGCACGTGTACGGCCACGCTTTTCGTCCGTGTCGCGTACAACAATGGTGTTGCTCAGATGGCCGAATCTGGATTCTCCGCTGGAGAGTTCCGCGTGGGCCTCTGCGGTTTCCTTCTGCATGGCGACGGCGTACACATCCTCAATTGCTGGTCCTTCCTTGTCTCCCCCGGGAAGGAACTGCCGGAGCCCCTGTCGCTGGGAGAACCAGGTTTTTTGAATAAACTTTAGCTTGGCCTCGGACTGTGCCCGGGAGAGGGGCAGGAACCGGAGATGCCACCGAACGTCGTCCTGGATCGTGTTGAAAAAGTCGCCGGCCGCTGCAAGCACGGAGGGGCCAAAGCCAGTAATCGTCACCAGGTGGAGGTGCTGATCACGGAAACGCGGGACAAAACCGGTGTACCAGTCGCCGCTGGCCAGCGCGTAATTCAGATACCCACCGTCGGGGATAACCGGTTCAGGGTCACCGGACAGACATTGATGACATTCGGTAACCAGCCGAGTGGAGTCCATCCGGTTGATTGAGAAGGCGGGGGCCATGTGCCCCCGCAACTCGTCCAGGGTTTGCTGGAACCCTTCAATAAGAGCGGGATAGTTCACTGAAAGGCTTGTGCCCTTAACAAAGATTCCCTCCATTTTGCTGACGGACTCCTTCGGGGGGGTGAAGCTCACAAGGAGGGTGGCGGTAGTGGCGTAGTACTGACCTGGCATCCTGAAGTGAACCTCACGTTCCCGGTCCACTTCGAGTAATGGGGGGGTGGGAAAATGGCGAGCGGCGAGCGGCAGGTAGACCTGGTGTGCGGATCGGTGGATATTCATCTCGATGCTGTAGCCGGGAGGCAGCTGCCCAATCATTTCCCGTACCAGATCCGCCGCCAGATTGACTGCGTCAATCGGAGCTGTGGTCAGGTCTTCGCCCCTGATCACGAACCCACCCAATAGCGTGGCGTCCTTGCACAGGACGACGCCGTCCTCCACCAGCAGCGCCCAGGGGAGCCGATCTGCGAGTCCCACTTCCTTGGGTTGCCTGGAGACCAGATACTGCCTCACCAGGAGGGCAGCCATCGTCCCCAGGGCTACACCAAAAAGAAAGATGAAAGGCCACGACATCAGTCATACGGGGATTTCGGGATGGAGTCAGGGCGGGGATTTGTCCGACTGTGATGCGGCATGAACGGAGGCCAGTTAAAATAGCCGGGGAGGATGTCCATCATGAACGGCTCGCGCTCAAACATTCGGCGGAGAAAGGGGAGGGCGATCATGGCGACAGCAAGCATGACCCCGATGACGATCAGGTTATATCCGGACGCGACACAGGCCAGAAACATCCCACCTAGCCCCAGAATCGTTGCCGTCTGGGGAAGGCCCATCAGCATGGGCGGCTGAGTGAGCGACTTATAGACCGTAGCCTGATTTAGCTGCGTCATCACATGATTGCGCCCGTCTGGTCCGGGCCGACGAGCCTTATGATTGGTGCTGCGAACATGATGAGTGCGCCCGCGATCGCAATGCGCCCCAGTGTTTGCCCGCCGCTATTCTGGCGGTTGGCGAACCACATTACCCCGCAGACGACCACCGCGATGATCAAGACGCTTGTGGCCATGGGGCCCGTCAGAAAACCTGTCACTCCACCAAGGAAGCCTTGGACCTCCCCGACTCCCACCGAGGCTTTGGCCATCAAGGGAGTGAGAATGAGCAGGGCGCACGACCAGGTGAGAAATGCTGCAAGATGACGGGCTAGTTGCGATTGATTGGATGCGTAGTTCATGAGAGTAAGGGATGTTGGTTTCTGCCGAAACAGGTGAGGCAGATGATTTGTTCCAATAAAATTTACAATAATCTTACATTAAATTGGTAGGCGGGGATGGGGAGTCCTCAGTGCTCAATACGATGGAGGGGGAGGCACATTTGGAGGGTTTTTGGCATAATTGCTTGGCTTTGGACATACATCATTGTATTGTGTAGTATTACTGTTCGTCTCTAGAGCGGAAAAGAATGAATAAATACGCCCCAAGTCTGTTTGATTTCCTGGATGGGGAGGGGGGCATACCCTCGGTGATCCCTATCAGACGAAAGCGGGGGAGGCCCAAACTGGCTCCCCTTCCTCAGGGGACGGGGGAGCCTCCTACGGATGCGCAGCGGCGGGCGGACGCACTGCTGAGTCTAGAGGCACGGCGGGCCTCACTTACGGATTGGGTGGTCAGGAGTACTCGGGATCCGAACCGGCGAGACAACACCCGATCCGTTCTTCAGGTGCTTGCAGACCATGCAGACCTGGTCCCCGACTCTCCCACGTACCTCCAATGCCAGTCGTTGAAGCAGAAGGAGATCGCCGACAAGGTGGGGATATCAAGGAGGGCTGTGGCGCGCGTGATGCGGAGGCTTGAACGGGGGGCGCTAATTTCGTCAGTCAGGGTCAGTAGGACAGTTACCCGGTACACGCTTTTCGCCGCTCCTCTCCAGTCCGTAATGTGACGATAAAATGCTCCACACCTTTTCTATATGTGTTTTTGGAGGGGAGGGGATGGCCCGCTTCGCGCCGCGTATGAGGCGCGGAGCGGGTGATGTGACGATAAATTCCCGAATCCACTTCATGTGGGTTCGGTCCATAGAACGGGGTGGGGTTTGGGGCATGAGCGGGGGCGCGCGGCTTTCGGGGAGGGGAGGGGGTCCGCGAATTGCCCTGCAAGCTATGTCTTTTGGTACCAAAAGACGGGGCACATTTCGCCAAAATGTGTGCGCTGAGGGTCGCGGAAGAAGAGGTCTGGGGCAAAATGGGGCCTGACAAACCAAAATCCCCGCGAGTCTTTCGGTGCCATCGAGGGCCCAAGATATTCATGAGTGACCAAGAATACGAGTCTGTCAAGAGGCGCGCAGCCTACGCGAAGCTGTCCATCAACCGATACATTCGCCGCGCCTCCTTGACGTGCGACATCGGGACCGAGCTGGTGCACGGTCTTGTTCAGCGCGTTGATCAGGTGGGGCATCAGCTGAACGACATGATGCATCATATCCACATGGGTGGAGAAGTCCGTCCCGAAAAACTCCGCTGGACTCTTCTGGACCTGGAGCGGGTGCTGGACAGCATCCCCCCGACAGAATGGCTCCGAGTATCCCAGACGCGGAAGGGTCCCGGGAAGAGAAAGCATCGCGGATGGGTCCGCGGGTCAACAGATGACCTGGCCATGATTAAGGAGCGCGCGGAGTTGGTGGGGTTACCCCAGGCCTCCTTTATCCGGGCCGCCGCGCTACAGAGTCCCCTTGGTAGGAAGGCCTGGGATGGCGTGATGCATGGGCTACAGAAATGGTTGAGTAATCTGACTCAGATGAGCGAGTGTCGTTTTGCAACCGATGAAATTGTAGGGCAGTCGCTCCGAATCGGGAGGCGGGTGATTCAGCTTAATCACGAATTTTCGTCTGGGAGGAAATACAGTACGCAATGACGACGAGGAAATTCCGAGACATACACGGAGACTAATGTTTGATAGCTGATGGTCGCTGAGACAAAAAAAGCCTCGAGTGCGAAGATCGGGGATCGGATTCGCTATGTGATGGATAAGAAGAAGGGGGAAAGCTTGTTTCTTCAAAACCTGCCCTTTGCGACAACCGTGGATCATGTCATCTCGCAGGTGAAGTTGACCGCTTCACAGAGCGCACGCTGCCAGAAGCCCCTCTATCACCTCATAATCAGTTGGGATCCGAATGACGTGAGTAATGAGCAGAGGACAACCATAGACGAGTTGGGGGAGAACACCGACAAGCTGGGGGCTGAAACCGTCACCAATGAAGAGATGATCATGGTGGCGCAACGAATGCTCAAAAACCTGGGGCTTGAAGAGCACCAGGCCGTCGTGGCAAGACATCGGGACCGACCGCATCCGCACATGCACATTTTGGTTAATCGGGTTCATCCCGTGACCTGCACCGCGTGGCGGGGTTCAAAAGATTATGCAACCATTCAACGCACGCTGCGATCTCTGGAAAGGGAATATGGCTGGCGCGAGGTCCCCGGTCACCACGCGAGCCTCCCAGGGCACGAAATCCCCCCTCGAAGGACTACCACAAAGGCGAAGGTGTATTCAAATAAGGAGAAGGGCTTGCCTCCACCACAGGAAGGGCGGCCTGCTCCGGACAAGTTTATTATGTCGTTGACCGAAGAGGGGCGAGCGTTGAAGATGCCTCCACACCTCCCTCAGGATGCACGCCAGCTCGCGGGGTGCTGGAAGCGTGCTGCTGATGGGGACGCTCATTGCCAGTGGCAAATGGGGGAGGTCTATCGCCTGGGGGCTGGCGTAACACAGGACCACGCGATAGCAATGGGGTGGTATGCACGGGCGCGCGATCAGGGACACCACCGAGCGGCCGCGGCCTACGACAAACTGGCGGAACGAGGGATCTTGGCGGACTCCCCCCCAAAGAAACCTCCCTGGGGGAAGGGGGTGGATTCTGAGTGGCACGGTTGGGTAGGACGGCCCCAAAAAGATGGGGAAGAGGGTATTGAAGACCGCGGATTGGAGCATGGGTTGACGCGCTGATCTGCGCCAGCCCCTCTGTATTATTACGTCAATGTATTTTCTATTACAGGCGTTATTGAGCGGGCCTGCTATTTTCTTTCCAAACACTGAGCACCCTATTCGCCAATGGCTTCTCTATCGCCTCCTTGTGGATGATGGTTTGGGGCCTTCACGCTGATCCTCAGCCTGCCATCTGCAGTCCACAAGCGGTTTAACGGGTGCCTCGAACTGCACTTCAACGCACCATAGGACAGGAACATTCTTCGGGTTCCGTCTGTATATTGTTACTTGTTATTATATTAATACATTTCCCTTTTTCCGCACAAACATGCTATCCCCCTACATGCAGGATGTAACACAGCTTGTCCAGGACTCTGCGGCAGTCCTTCCTGGAAATTCACCCACACAAAACATCCTGGACGTGATCGCGTTGGCCGGCGGTTTTCAGTGGCCGATACTTGGAGTCTTCCTATTGGGACTAGCACTCCTGGCGCAGATTCTCGTTGGCCTTTACCGCGATCATGTCTCCGCTGCATTCCTGCGTCGCCTTCATATTGACGAGCTGACGACCGCGGAGCTTCGGAATGCATGCCACGCAGAGGGGCAGAGCACATACCACTTACTTCTGCGGGGGGTGCTGCGTCGATTCAATCTTGACACGGAACACGCCTCTCTCGTGGGGGCAATCAGTGGAGTACTCAAGGCAAAAGAAGGGTCCGTGGGCATTACGCGCCGAATTGTAGCCTACTGCTCCAGTGCTGCAGGAGGGCTGGGGCTCGCCGGGACATTAGTTGGGATCTACGTGAGCTTCGCAGCGGCCGGGACCGATCCAAAGACGGTGTTTATCGGGATCAGTCTTGCGGTCGTTTCTACGATCTTGGGGCTTGCGGCCAGCTTGATGTTGGACGCAGCAGATACGGTCGTTATGAGGTGCACCTCCAGGCATCTAGAAGATGCGCGGGAATGGGGGGAATCCGTGGCGGAGCGCCTGGTGCTCCTGCATCAGGCAACGGCTCGGAAAAGACGTCATAAGGCGGAGAAAAACGGAGACGAAGATGAAATCTAATTTCCTCGTAAGGTTGGTTGATTTGACCCTTCTGCTTCTATTGAGCCTGCTAGCGGTCGCTACAATTTCAGAGCACGGGGTAGTCATTCCGGTAAGCCAGGACCTGGAAGATCTGGGGGGCGTTCCGTTTCCCGTGAAGGCATCGGTTGATTTCTCCGGGGCGATCTGGGTAGAGGGGGTAGGAGAATCCACCGCCCAGGAGCTCGCAGGGATCAGTACTGATTCGGGCCGTCCTGTGGAGCTCCGCATTGATGCGGAAGCAGACGCACTCAGACTCCTGGAAATACACCAGGTGCTTGAGTCCTCAAATCGGCCCGCAGTGTTTCTGGTGGAGTATTTGAACAGTCCCTGATCCGACCCGACTTGAACAGCAACTTCAAAGCCGATGCACAAATCCAATGTCATGGTCCGGTTTCTTGACCTGACGCTCATTCTGCTGATGGCATTCCTGTTCAACGCTGACCTGGCCGTTGAGCACGAAGTGGCACTACCCCACGGAAGCCAAGACGGGGCGGGGACAGGTAACTCTCCCCTTACCCTGACCATTACAACAGACGCTTGGCAGCTTGCTTCGGGAGACTTGCACATGTGCGGGGGGCAGGGAATCGCCGGGTTGGATGCCTGCCTGCAAGAGCATGGTTCTGCTCGGCAGATCCTGATCAGCCCCAGTTCGGGGGTGCATGTGCAGCGTCTGGTCAACGTGCTGGATGCCTGTGCAAGAACCTCTTCCGTCTGTGCTCCAGTTGCTCCATGAAGATCATTATCCCGACTCGCGCGTCTATTAACACCATGCTCCGCCAGATTCGGGGCTGGAGCCAAAACCCTAACAACCGTGACCGTCTGAGTGGTTGGGGGATCGCCCTTCTAGTGCTACTTCTGTTGTATGGTTTCGCAGCCATCTCAGACGTCTCGACCGGTGCCTACGCAACCCGCGTGGTGGCCTTCACTTCGGTAGTACGCCCCGCCCCTGCGCCGGCAGTCCCAGCCACATCTGATACCAGATCAGACCCACAGCCCCCTCCCGAAACCACGGCACCCCTCCCCGCCCGGGAAGCAATCACGCTCGAACAGACCCTGACTCGGAGTCCGGTGGGAGAGCGCAGAGTAGTCCAGCGACTAGCAATCGCAAGTGGGGGGCAGCGAGCCCCACTCCAGCGGCCCACGCTTTCCGTTGACCCCGCCCGACCTGCGCCGCGAGTCCGCCCGGACGCAACCAACTTGGCACAGCGCAGAGTTACGATCCCCGGACGGCCCGCGCTCCCGTCCGTCGAAGCGCCACAACTCCGGAGAGAGACCGACCCAGGTCTTTCGGTTCCGCTGCCGGACCGCTCAGCACCGGAGGAGCGGAAGTTGATTGATGTCCCTGATGTTCGCGTGTTTGATGAGACGACATTGACAACCGAGGATGAACGGACTGCACAGATTGCCGATTGGGTGCGGCTGAATCCAAAGACGCTGCCTGACGTTGTGATGCGGCATATGGACTACATGGAGGGAGACTTTACCACTTACGTAAGCGTCTCCATTGAGGGACGCGAGGTGGGGATCTACCTTCTGGTTCGTGGCGGGTACGAACAGCTGCAGGTGGTTCTGGTGGATGGCGAACGCTCGTTTCTCTTTTTTGACAGAGGAATAACCCGCCAGGCTTCCCGGTTCCGGGTTGGATCCGTTTCCCACTCCCCGGAGGGGATCAGCCGGATCGTGAGCCAAGAACGTGAGATTACCAGCGCGGAAGCACAAGACTTCTATCGCATATTCCTTGAATGGTGGGAGTCCACCACGTCACGCTAGCCTTCAGACCCTGACATGATTCTGATCCGGTCTCCATTGCCCCTACTTGTACTGGTTGCCAGCATGGGCTCACTTCTCCTGTCTGGAGGATGTGCTCCAAAGGATGTGGTAATAATCGATGTTGCGCCCGCCCCGGAGCCCCCTCCTTCCCTTCCAGGTGTGGACAGCGTGTTCGCAGCCATGGCAAGTGCCTACGCGAAGCGCTGCCACATGGTGGATGACCATGCACTCGAAGCCGGGAGGCGAGCCGTTGCCGGCGGGCGAAGACTGTTCGAGCTCGCCGACAGCCTTACTTCCGGGCTACAGAACCGCCCGGACAGCGTCTCGGTCACCGATGACCAGATCGAGGAATCAATACGCAGATACAATGAGGGGGCGATTTTGCTTCGGAATGAGCCGTTAGGGTTGGCAGAACTGCAGGCTGCGGCAGAACAGTTTCAGCTTGCGCTGGACGCAAACCCGTATGACACAGAAGCACTTTACTATTTGTCGCGAGTCTATGAACTTCAAGTGGATCGTCTGGCCCAGGCGGGGGCAGTCGATGAGCAGATCGGGGTGCTCCAGCGTCTCGCTGAGCTCTACCCTCACAGGCATGATTACGCAGGACTCCTGGCGGCGGCCTATGAAAATCTAGGGAGTACAACAGGATGGGCTGATGCTGGTGCATGGTGGCACAGGGCTGCATTTCTCGCGCAGGATGACCCCGATCTATCCCTGGATACAGACGCAGTCCTTGACACTGCGTCTGTATTCATCTACCTCGCGAATGCCGGCAGAGCGTTCATTGAATCCGATCAGGGCGATCTCGCGCTGGCGGCCATTGAAGAGGCAGTTCCTTTTGCAGTAGATGAGGATTCCCGTATTTACCTACAGCGTGAGCGGGAATGGCTCACCTGGGATACTGAGCTACAGTCGCGGAAGGAGTTTGACTTTCTTCTGGAAGTGTCCCAGACCGACCCGGGTAAGGCTGCTGCAGGGCTGCAGGATCTACTCCCAAAGGTGTCGCTCTCCTTGGCTCGGATGGAAGTACAATACCAGTTAGGGCTTGCTCTGTATAATGGCGGTGACCTATTCGCCGGTGTGACCGAAATCCAAGCCGTATGGCAAGAGGTGTCCACGAGGGACATTCCGCTCAGGGAGCGTATCCAGGAAGATTACGGCTTGATGACCTACTCCATTGCGCTCGAACAGAGACAGTCGGGAGAGCTGCGAAACGCATTAGCTTATCTCCTGCAGAGCGAGTCAACAGGATTCTCAGGGGCAGCGGTCTCGGCTCTGACTCGGTCACTACTGCTTCGCAATGACCCTGAGGCCGCTCTCGACGCGGCCGAAGCCGCGGAGCGGGGATGGAACACGCTCAATCCGCAGGATCAGCGTACGCTCCTTGAACACATGGTGGACCTGCACCGCCGGCTGGAAAACCGGGAGCAGGCATTGGAATACGCGAGGCGATATCGCGATCTGGACAGATAAGATGAAGAGACCCTGTAAAACTTTTTGGGAATGGTTTGGATGTGATGGATTACCATTCTAATGCTAACATTTGAAAATCAGACACTCGAGGCATCTGAACACAGATTCCCGCCCTGCCCGGACATTGACATCCGATGTGTTGATCTCTTCTGCGGAGCAGGGGGGCTCACACACGGCCTCGAAAAAGCAGGTATCCGGGTCACTCTAGGAATCGATCACAACCCTTTGTGTGAGATGCCCTACGAGTCAAATAACGAGGCGGCGTTCGCCCTGACGGGCGTGGAAGACGTCTCATCCGAAGACCTGGACAAAGCTTGGGGCGATGCCCCGCTCCGTCTCCTTGCGGGATGCGCACCCTGCCAACTCTTTTCAACATACAGCCGTCCTTCGGGCGCCGCTCACGATCAGAGGCGCCCACTTCTCGGACACTTCTCGCGCCTCGTGGAGGAATGTCGCCCACATTTGGTTGCCATGGAAAACGTCCCCTTAATCGGACAGGAGCCGGTGTTCAATGACTTCTGCCAGACGCTGGCCGCACACAAGTATCACATGGCTCACGGCATCCTGAACTGCGCAGACTACGATGTCCCGCAGAGACGCAAGCGGCTCATCCTCCTCGCATCCCGCCTAGGGCGGATCCATCTCCCGGCCCAGTCGAGTCCCTTTTACAGAAAGACTGTGGGGGAGGTGATCGGGAGTCTGCCCCCACTTAAAGCCGGTGGGGTTTCCAAAGAAGATGCCCTCCATCACGCCTCTGCGCTATCTGAGGTGAACTTGGAGCGGATCCGCGCGTCAGCTCCAGGAAAGACCTGGCGTGACTGGCCACCTCACCTCATCATTGACTGCCACCGCAGTCAAGCGCAAGCCGGGTGGGGGGATGCCTACGGACGGATGGGCTGGGATGAACCCGCTCCAACAATCACCACGAAGTTTTTCAATTACTCCTGTGGGCGCTTTGGTCACCCGCACCAGGACCGCGCAATCTCATTGAGAGAGGGGGCGCTCTTGCAGAGCTTCCCCAGAGCATACCAATTTGTGCCTGAGGGTCAGAAAGCCGTTAAAAAAGTGATCGCACGGATGATCGGGAACGCGGTGCCCCCGAAACTAGGCGAAGCCATTGGCCAGGCTTTCATCGAGCATGTTCGAGAATGGGCCGCTTCTCAGCATGGGATCTCCCTGAACGGGACAACACAACACGTTCGATGAAGTCGGATGATCGCAACCAGTGATTTATTGGTGGCCCCCTCCCATGTGCTCAATGCTTCGGTGCTGGACCGCTTGGTTCGGGAGAAGAAGGTGAGGCGGAAATGGCATCCGCACTATCCGCACCTGGCCGTCTATAAGTATTCCGCAGGATACGACTTCTTTGATGCGTCGGACGCGGATACCGGCATCGCTACGGTGTGCAGGGGCTTGGTTTACGACCATGATGACGACCGCGTTATCTGCCGGGGGATGCCGAAGTTCTTTAATCATTTTCGCTACCCGCTCCAGTGCCTGGAACTGCTCTTCTGTATGGACTATGTCGTGCAGGAGAAAGCGGACGGGAGCTGTGTACTTCTCTGGTACTACCGGGGCAAGTGGCACTTTAGTACCCTTGGCAGTTTTGACTCTGAACAGGCAGGGTGGGCGAAGCGTCTTTTTGACAAGACATGCAGCTACATGATTCACGATGGAATCCTGAACTGCCAGCACACCTACGTCTTTGAGGTGGTCTATCCGGGGAATGAGATCGTCCTGAGCTATGGCGGGGAGGCAAAGCTAGTCTACCTGTGTGAGTTCGACACTCAAACGGGAGAAGAACATGTCAATTGTGAATTCGAGTGTGTCGGTGAGGGGATGGAGGTTGCGGGACTGCTCACAGATCATATGACGCTGGACGAGCTGCTCCAATCTGTGGAAGAGGATGAATTCCGGGAGGGGTACGTCGTGCGCTTCGAGCCAGGGAAGGGCCGCCCGGACCTTCGCATCAAGTTTAAGACCAAATGGTATTTCGAGCAGACCGCCTTTATTTCCGGCATCCGGCAGCACGGCCTGGTCAAGACGCTGTTCACGTACTACAAGGCGGGGCGTCAAGTCCCACGCATGAGGGATGTCGGAGACGAGTATGTGGTGAGGGTACATGCGTTAGTAGACAGACTGGTGGCGGACGTCATAGAAGCTGGCTCTAGTCTGGGCGGACTTCCGACACGGAAGGAGAAGGCGGCTCGTATACTTGACCTTCCTATCCCTGATTACTTAAAGTCCGCCCTCTTCGCAGGGCTGGACGGAAAAATGGATAGCGCGCGGTTCCTGGTGTGGAAGACGCTCGAGGATGAAAAGACCGATGATGTCGGTGGGGGCGTAGTTGAATACGAGCGAATCCTGGAAACCCTATAAAAGCAGATCTTCTCATGAGAGCTCCAAAACAAACGGTTGTTACGGCGGCACCGCGTGGATCTGAAACGAGCACAGCCAAGTACCTGAGGCTGCGGTGGCGCGGGCCCATCCAAACCGCACATTGCCTCTTTGAGGCCTACACGGCCTCTCAGCGTGCTTCGCGCCTTCCGAGTGGGCAGCGCACTATAAACTCCTTAGCGTCGATTCTGCGCCGCGCGAGCGAGCGTCAGAGCAAAGATTGGGCGGTCAGCTGTGGCGCCCCTCCCATTTGAAACGAAACTCCTCATAAAACACACAAGGAAATGCAGAAAGATCACGAAAACGGAAAGACCCAAGATGGCAATGAAGCCTCCAAACGCGGCACAGTAGCGGGCAACAACGATTGGATGTGGCGTGAGGCCTCGTCTGTGGCGCACTATGAGATCGGACTGATTACTCTGGAACAGGCGAACCGGCGGGAAGAAAGTCAGAATGTTCCGGACCATTTGCGGGACTTCATTTTTTTCGTAGCCCGGGAGGGGGTGCGGAAGGGAAGAAAGTGCTTGGGGCGGTGCGGGTTAGATGTGGACGCCTTTGATTACTCAACAACAGTTAGAGACATCAGAACGGGGGAGGACATGCGGGTGGACGAGTTGGTAGGACACGAGATAGTAAGCACAGTCCAGAAGGAAGTTCGCCGATCCATTCCACCGACACATGAACTCCTTGAACAATTGTTTATTGGCTATGTCCGTGCAGATGGACCAAAGCCTGTGATCCACTTAGGCCCCACTTCGGTGCATGTAATGCAGGAGTTGTCCTGGACGGTGTATGGGCATAAACCCGTCGACTGCGTAGACGGATACCTCCTTCTACACATCTATGACCCACGATGGGATCCAATAAGTCCCGGGTGTCTGCAGGTCTATAAACAAGGTGAATACCATAACCTTGTCCCGATTGACGGTGTGCTGGAAGATTGGGAATGGAGAAAAATATGGAACGGCCTTATGACGGCCGCTGCGCTGTGTGATCGGGAGCTGGGGGCCGCGCAAATTGAGCAAGACCTTCGTGGGGCGCACACAGCGCACGGTGCACAAATCCTCTCCCGTCTGCGCGCTGCAATTCCTGCCTCAGAGCGCGGGACGGGAGAGATCGGAGACGCACAGGATGATACAGATGGCGATTGCGAGGCAATGCAGGAGGGCCAAGATGCTTGACATTTTACTCCCCGTGTTTCTTATAGCCTCTCTGCCGCTGACTGGCTTCGTCGGCTTTCGGTTAGGATGCCGCAAAGTATTACGGCAGATTCAACAAGGGGCGGCTTTGAATTATCAAACGATTCCAAAAGGGGCAAAGTCTCCAGGCTATTTCCAACACACGAAACTTCCTGGAATCTATATCTCATTCAGGCCACCTTGGGAAGACCAAGCCTAGATCACCAGATGGCAAACCGTGAATCTGATTTGCTTAATAAAATAGAGGCGTTACGGGCTCGGAACGCACAACTGGAAAGAGAGCTGGCTCAGTACAAAGAGCTGCACCCCGAGGCAGTGGAAACACACTGCGAGGGGTGTGGGGAGGCGTTGGCCGTGGCTTTTCTGGACTTCAACGAGGACTTTGGACACCTATGCGACAACTGTTACGAGGAATGGGAGGAGTCGGGTCACTTCGTAGATCTGGACCATGTCTCCCGCGCTTCCAGGTCTGCGCGGGCCGACGCGCAAGCAGAACGTCGCACGAATAAAAGACCTCGTCTACCAGGCGACTGGCTAGATCCCGAGATGACCAAGTGCGATGAGGGATACACAAACGATCTGCATGGTGTTCGGGCTTTCGAGGCGGCTAAGAAAAGGAAGGGCGCTCAGATGACAACAGAATAGATGACTGACATTTCCGACGCACAGATCGTCTCCACGATCCTGGCGGATCCCGAAACGCTGGACAGACTGCCTGTATCCACCTTGCTTACTCTTTGGCTGTCCAAGTGTCGCAAAGACCCGCGGTATCAGCCTATCAAGGAGATGGTCCGAAAGGTGCTGAGTACACGGATACATGGGAGCCCCGGTGACAGAAATCGCAACAAGGCCGGTGCCCAGGATGACTAAGAGCTCCATCGAGTGGACCGAAACCACCTGGAACCCGGTGACCGGGTGCACCAGGATCAGCGCCGGCTGCAAGAACTGCTATGCCGAGCGTATGGCACACAGACTCCAGTCCATGCGGCTGGCGAAGTACCGAAATGGCTTCCGCGTCACGATGCACCCATCCACGCTTGAGGACCCGCTAAAATGGCGCAAGCCACGACTCGTCTTCGTGAATTCCATGTCAGACCTTTTTCACGAACAAGTGGAGGAGCACTTCATCAAGCGTGTGTTTGACACGATGAACCGCGCGCGACATCACACTTTCCAGGTCCTCACGAAACGACCAGAGCGGGTATTGGCGCTCCAAATAGACTTGAATTGGACGCCCAATATTTGGCTGGGAACCAGCATCGAAAACCGGAAGGTTCTTTCTCGTATGGAGGACCTCAGAAAGACGCGGGCGCGCATCAAGTTCCTTTCCCTGGAACCATTGCTTGGCCCCCTTCACCAGATCCTGCTCCATGACATTGACTGGGTCATCGTGGGAGGAGAGTCTGGGCCTGGCGCGCGTCCTGTACGCGGGGAGTGGGTCAGGGATATACGGGACACCTGTTTAAGGAGCCAGACCCCCTTCTTCTTTAAGCAGTGGGGCGGGCCCGTCAAGAAACGATCAGGGAGAGTATTGGATGGGCGGACCTGGGACGAGATACCGAAACCAGTCGCCTGCTGACTCATGCAGAAACTAGTCATCAACTGTTCCGAATTGAATATGACCCCCCGGCACACACTTGGGCGCGCGAGCCTGGACATGGGGGAGGTATTAATCCCGGTGGCGCAGGTCATTACTATCGCAAAGTCTGCAATGGAACCCCACCCCGCCTCTGGCTTTGACGATCTGCTACTTGCATTGGAGACCACCCCCCTCGATGAGACAATATGGGAGAGGAAGACGGCCTTTCTGGGAATCCATGTGGCGTTTGTGACCCCCGACGGCTACGTGTACAGGGGCGAGCTACAATCCTTTGATTGTTATATCCCCCTTTCGCATTCACTGTGGTTTTGCTTCCGGCGCACAGCCGGTTGGAAACATGTTAACGCGATCATCTGGGAGTGGATGTCCTTGACCATATCTGAGAAGTCCAAACCCATCAAATTCCGATAACCAAACCGATGGCTAGGGCCGATCATATCGTTGACCTGGTTGCTTCCGGCATCCGGAAAGACACTGATAGGGTACACAAGGTCGCGCAGGCTATCGCGCCCGATGCACGTGCGAAGAACCATGTCCAGGTGGCAGAGCGGATTGCACTGGATCTGGTACGTCACTATCACCTGACTCGTGGAAATATATCCTTTGAGGATCTGGTTAATCTGAGGTTGGATTTGCGTGCCAAGATGCGAAGGGACAGGGCCGGTATACCCCTTCGATTTAATCACTAAATCTTTACTCGCAAATGAGATTCCGAGATGAAGTACTCTGGTGGCCACTTACGGGGCTTGTGGTGGGAGGAGTCGTGTGTATCTGGTGCGTGCAGGTTTTCCTCCAGTGAATGCAGTAATTCAGCAATGTAATCAACCCAGTCATGGAACCATGCCTGATAAGCAGAATCAAAAAGCCTTAGTGATCGAGCGGGTCTTTTCAACCGAAGGGGAGCGCCCGCTTGACTCGCTCGAGTGGGAACGGCGGGATGCGGTCATCAAGAATCCGCAGGGGGGACCTGTCTTCGAGCAGAGAAACGTAGAGTTCCCGGAAACCTGGAGTGCCCTGGCAACGAACGTGGTCGCATCCAAGTACTTCTATGGGGACCTGGCCAATACACATTTGGAGGTTGAGGACGGCGGACGGGAGTATTCCTTGCGTCAGCTGATACACCGCGTGACACGGACGATCACTGACTGGGGGGCGCGGCGAGGGTATTTTAACAGTCTGGAAGATGCTGACCGGTTTTACGATGAGCTGACGTGGCTTTGTGTGAACCAGCACGGGTCGTTCAATTCCCCTGTGTGGTTTAACGTTGGGTTACATGAGCGCTACGGAGTGACCGACTCGGGAGACCGGACCATCTGGGGATGGGACGAGGACGAGGGGCAAATTGTGGATGTGGACCCTTACGAGTATCCACAGGGCTCTGCCTGCTTCATTATTTCCGTCGAGGATTCGATTGATGACATATGGGCGTTGATGAGTGAGAGCGCTCGACTATTCAAGTTCGGTTCCGGGGTTGGTGCAGACTGGTCAACGCTCCGATCAACCCATGAGAAATTATCCGGTGGAGGTGTTCCAAGTGGCCCGGTCAGCTTTATGGAGGTCCAGGATTCAACTGGCGCAACAATCAAAAGCGGGGGGAAAACGAGGCGGGCGGCGATTATGCAGACGCTGAAGATCTGGCACCCGGATGTTGAGGAATTTATCAACGCGAAACAACAGGAGGAGAGAAAGGCCTGGGCGCTGATCGAGCAGGGATACGACGGATCATTTAATGGCCCGGCGTATGGCTCCGTAGCTTTTCAGAATGTGAACCAATCGGTACGGGTTAATGATGAGTTCATGAAAGCGGTTGAGGCGGGCAGTAAGTTTCCGCTCCGCACCGTTACAACAGATGAAGTAGTCCGGGAGGTTGATGCCCGCAGGCTCCTGGATCTGATTGCCGAGGGGACCTATATCTGCGGGGACCCGGGGGTGCAGTACGAAGACATCATCCAGAGATGGCATACTTGTAAAGCGACGGGCCCTATTAACTCGAGCAATCCCTGCTCTGAGTACATGTTTCTGGATAACTCTGCGTGTAACCTGGCCAGCCTAAACCTGCGCAAGTTTCAGCTGGAAGATGGTTCGTTTGATGTTGAGCGCTTCAGAGCTGCGGTTAGAATCTTCATTACCGCGATGGAGATTATTGTGGACAATGCTGGATATCCGAGTGAAAGTATTGCAAGAAACAGTCATCTTTTCCGTCCATTGGGACTTGGCTTCGCCAATTTGGGTGCCCTCCTAATGGCAATGGGCCTGCCGTACGACAGTGATGAAGGGCGCGCGGTGGCCGGTGCGATCATGGCGATAGAACATGCGGAAGCGTATGCTCGGAGTGCTGAGATAGCTGCCAACCCCAGAATTGGGCCGTTTGAAGGCTATGAGGAAAACCGTGAGTCCATGTTGAATGTGATGCGCATGCATCGGGATGCGGCCGGCGAGATTGACCGCAGTTGTCCGGATTATCTGCGCAGCGCCGCCATGGAATCCCTGGATCGGATGGTCACACTAGGGGAACGACATGGCTACCGCAATTCACAAGTGACCGTGCTTGCTCCCACAGGCACCATTGCCTTTATGATGGATTGTGACACCACCGGTATAGAGCCTGATATCGCGCTGGTGAAATACAAGCTGTTGGCTGGCAAGGGGGACGGAACCTTCAAAATCGTAAACCGGACCGTGCCAGAATCACTAATCCAGCTAGGGTATGACGAAACGCAGATCAAGGAAATTCTCGCGTATATCACTGAGCACGATATGATCGAAGGGGCACCCGGCGTCAAGGAGGGGGACTTGCCGGTGTTCGATTGTGCATTCAAACCTTTGAAAGGGATGCGTAGTGTCCGCCCTATGGGACATGTCCGTATGATGTCCGCGTGCCAACCGTTTGTGTCAGGGGCAATCTCAAAGACAGTCAACATGCCTGAGGATGTGACCGCGGAGCAAATCAGCCATGTCTACCTGGAAGGTTGGCACCTGGGGCTAAAAGCGTTGGCGATTTACCGCGAGAACTCCAAGCGCAGCCAACCCCTATCCACATCGCAGGGAGGCAACACTAAAGGCGCTCCAAGGGGAAAGTCCCTTTCCACCAATGGGGGGGTCTCCAAGCCAAAACGCAAACGCCTACCTGATCTGCGGCCGGGGTTTGCACACAAGTTCAGTCTGGGAGGACATGAGGGGTACCTACATGTGGGGCTCTATCCTGATACCGGGGAGCCCGGAGAGATTTTTATCCGCATAGCAAAAGAAGGGTCCACGCTCTCAGGGCTCTGTGAATCGTTTGCTATCGCCGTCTCCGTCGCCCTGCAACACGGAGTGCCCCTGGAAGACTTGGTTGAGAAGTACAGATATATGCGCTTCGAGCCGAGTGGACCCACGACCAACCGCGACATCCCCCGGGCCGGTTCCCTCCCTGATTATATCTTCCGCTTCATGAAATTGACATTCCGGGACAAAGGGGGGGATGCATACCTATTTTGGCAGGACATAATTTCTGCGTGGAGAAGGGGGCGCGAGATCGCTGAGAGTCAGCATGGGGAAGATGATCTCTACCACCAATACGCGGTGGAGCCAGAAATGCAGGCAGCATCTCCGGCAGGGGAAACGGGAGGGGTGGTCACACTCCAACACCCGGTCCAGCCAGACGCACCACTCTGCGTTCTGTGCGGGGCGATCACCTTTCGTAACGGTGCGTGCTATGTCTGCATGCGTTGCGGCAGTTCCAATGGGTGTGGGTGAGAATAGCCAGCAGTTGAGATGAGTAGACATTGCGCATTCCCTTGGTACGGGGGAAAGCAGTTTCATTTGGGCTTTCTACTTCCGCTAATCCCCCGAGACGCGGTCCATTACGTCGAACCCTTTGGGGGGGCAGCATCCGTGCTGTTGAACCTCCCTCCTTATGAGGTAGAAACCTATAACGACCTACTCGGGGGGGCAGTGACTTTTTTTCGTGTCCTGCGAGACAACCCGGGGGAGCTGATTGCGCAGTTGGAGCTGACCCCGTGGTCGCGGGAAGAATTCGAGAGGGCAGACCTAGCGGAAGAGGGCATTTCAGACTTGGAACTCGCACGTAGATTCCTGGTCCGCGCGCGGCAGGCTTACAACGGATCCGCGGTGCAACGGGGCAAAAGGGCTTGGAAGTATGACGCCGGAGGAAACGCGTCCGGAGTGGCTAAGAGGTGGGTTCATATACCCAACCGCCTGGCGGGGATTGCCGAGCGGCTTCGGGGCGTCCAAATTGAGAACCGCCCCGCCGTGGAAGTGATCCAGAGGCACGATTCAGCACACACAGTTTTCTATGTTGACCCTCCTTATGTTCATTCTGCACGCGTGGGAGGTGGGAACCGATATGAACATGAGATGAGCGATGGCGACCACCACGAGCTCGCCGACATACTACGCTCTCTACGCGGACGCGTGGTCCTCTCTGGATACCGGAATCATTTATATGACAGGTGGTATGCTGAGTGGAAGAGGATAGAGGCTCCGCCCAAAAGAGTACCTTCCGCGAGGCGGTTCAAGGGCAGTACGGCCAACAAAGAAGTGGTCTGGTGCAACTTCGATCCCTATGATACCACCACCACTCCCTCTCTTTTTAATGAATTTGCCCGATTGTCCAATAGGCAGGACAACGGCCTTTGAAGCCATCGGTGGAGGTTCGAGTCCTCCTCGGGCAACCTGACATGAAACAATGAATTTAAGAGGGCCTGTCGGAAGGACACGCGGAGGTCCAGGTACGGCGTCTGTGTCTGCCGACATTGTCTCTTGCGAGTGATGCTCAGCAGGCTGGAATTGTGGGGCTGAAATGGATTATAGCCACCTGCGGGAGTTATTCAATGCTGATAGCCTACGTAAGTTGGCGTGGTACGGCGTTGACCAATCTCATCGCGAGTTGGCTCAGGAATTAGGGGCCTTCACACCACGAGAATTCTTTGGAGCGGCGTACGAGGTCCTGAGGCGAAGCTATCCCATTGAATACGTACTCAAGAATGAGCTGCTTGCAGCCCTTCGATCAACTCATGCAGATCAGACATATCTGCGGTCGGAATACTGGTGTCACTCTAACCGGGCTGATGTCGTCGAAATTGGAGACCGGTGTACGGCTTACGAGATCAAGACCAAATTCGACTCTCCGACCACATTACAGGACCAGATCAAGGGATACAGCAAGGTCTTCCCGTACATCGTCCTGGTAGCTGACTCGGAGCGGTATAACCGATTTTGGCAATATGCTCCACAGTACGTTGGGCTGTATCTGGTCACGCGGGATGGAGAAGTAACGAAGCTAAAGCCTCCAACCAAGCATATTGAGAATCTGGATGCCATCCAAATCGTACGCCAGATGAACAAGGCCGAGCGGGTGGCCTTTGTCAGGCGAGTCGATCCATGTCTGAGTAGCGTTGAGGCAATGTATATCCATTATTCTGAGCACCTTGCCGATGAAATGACGCCAGAAGAAATGAGTGATCACTATCGAGATCAGATGCGTAAGTGCGAGCGGCCACTCCGATACTTGGAGTTGGTGCCCGAGTTGCCACACTGCTTCGTTGCAGCTCTTTACGACTACTCGCTCACAAAGAGCACTATCAAGCGCCTTGCTGCGCTTGTGGATGAGCCGATAGGAACAATGCACGGGTCATAGGTGCTCAGTACCGTCATTGTGGGGGTAAGAGGGGATATCTAAGAGACCGTACTTGAAGCGTGCAATGGCACCTCTGGCAGCGGCTTGGCCTTTCACGTAGTGGGCTACCTGGTCCTGAGATTTCCACCGGCCCGCCTGCTGCACCTGTGGTAGCGTGGCTCCCCGTTCAACCAGGGACTGGGCACTCCCGATACGGAGAGAGTGGCTGCTAAACCTCCCGGATATCCCGGCTTCCTTGGCCCACCTGATCACAATCCTCTGGACAGCGCGGGTGGTGAGGCCTGTGTCTTGGACCTTTCCACCTCGACGGAATCGACGGAATAGAGCTCCATCACGAATCTCGGCCTCGACGCAGTATCTTCGCACACGTCGGAACGTGTCTGGTCCAAGAAATAGCAAGGCCCCGACTGCTTCCTGATCCGTCTTGGACCGGCGGATTCTGACCAACCCGGTTTTGTTCGCTGAGGAAGTCACATCATTCACGCGCAGGGCCACGACCTCGCTGGCGCGAAGCAGCGCATCGCTCATGACCGACAGAAGTGCTGTATCGCGCTTGTAGATCAACCCCTCTTTCATGTCAGCAACTTTCAGGATCGCCGCGAGCTCTTCCCATCTCAGTCCATCCATTTGCCCCCGGCCGCGTCCGCGACCTTCGCGGCGGACTCCCCTGAGGGTACGCTTTGTGTTGCGGCCAACTGGCGAGGGGGCTTCCATGAGCTTTCTGGCAGCGTTCACGGCCGCGATCACCATGCTACACGTACTGGGAGAAAGCCCCCTGTTGTGAAGTCCAGCTACATAGTCTGACAGGGATTCATCTGTCAACTCCCTCCCATTGAGCCAGTCATATAGGTTTGTCAACTCGCGTGCGTAGCGCTGCCTCGTTGGTCCTGAATAGGACGCATTGATTAAGTCCACTGCTTGTTTCGTGACATGCGAAGGCCCAGTCAGGAGCTCCTCCTTCATCTGTGCTAAATGATTAATTCTATGGGGGCTAAAGAAAAACACCCATGAGGTTTTTCAACCCAATCGTTTCCGCAACCTTGTTGGGTTACACTCTTGCGTCTTCGTTATTTCGGGAGGATGGTGCAAAGAACAAACACCATGCCATGGTGCGCGGGGAGCGGGAAATCGTTACCAGGCATAGACTGTCTAACCATGTGCCATGAGGCCCTGATACGAGGGGCTGTAAGGTTGAAAAGATACGACACCATTAATATCTTGCACATGAGTTTCTTCATTGCGGAGGCCATACAGCATCGTCACACTATCTTGAGGGAGGCCGCAAGACCACTGAGGCAATGACCTTGTTTGCAATTCCGCGCTCTATACCCTGACGCCCAATGACATACACTTGAAGACGTGATGACCGAGGATACCGAAAACCCAAAGCCGCGCCGGCGCAAAAAAAAACGCGTTTTTGATCGGCGGATAATGATATATATGCATGAGGGGCTCTTACGTGATCTAGTGCGGGTTGCGGACGAGACCGGAGTTCCTCTCACTGAAGTAGGCCGAAGGGCGCTGCGTGCGGGGCTCAGAACCGCAGAGCGTGACTTGAAAAAGCTCCACGGGCGGGAGGATACTTCGTCCGCCTAGACCCTCAGCCCTTCGGTAACGGCAGCGGCGAAGAGGCCTTGTGCTGTTTCCACCACAGCCAGTCCTGGGTCAGCGTTCCCTGCGGGACCTGCGCCCCCTCGCCTCACTGAGCGAGGGTGTCGGGGACTGGACAAGCGGAAAATTGGAACTCGTGATCCCTGATGTCCTGCTCAATGTAGGCCATGACCTCCTCTCGGCTGACCCGCTTGTAGCACCACGTATCGCTCCCTCGGCTCACCTCATGCGTCAACACGCCCCAGTACCAGTCCTCTGTTGCCTCGGCGGGCTTGATCAGGACATGGTCACCCTCGCGGGCGTTTGACGGGACCAGAACCGTCGAAGTGAAGGGGGATGTCTCCTCGGCGAGG
Source organism: Rhodothermales bacterium (assembly GCA_965219915.1). GTDB lineage: Bacteria > Bacteroidota > Rhodothermia > Rhodothermales > Bin80 > Bin80. The sequence continues at coordinate 1,030,600 of OZ244794.1, forward strand.
GCGAAAGTGAATGATCGGTAGGAAATGGGGTGCATTACAGGATCGGGCAGGTCGGGGTTTAGCGTTCAAATCCACCCCGCGTAGCCCCACGGGATGGAGAGCCTGGAGCAAACTGCTCCAATATAGTGCTTTTATCAATTTCTTTGCCATCCGAATCGTTGATCAACTTAATACATTGCCTGCAGAGGGTTTGCGCTTCGCTCAAGGCACGTCTCCGCCGCCGCTCCCATTTTTCCCAATCGCTTCCAAATGCTGGGGGGGCACCTTGGAAGCACGTAACCATGTGTGTCTGCATCACCTCTATCGTGATCTCCACCGCTTCTGTACATCTCGCGAGTTGCTCAAAGGCCCAGTCAGGGCCCGCGGTGAATGCTGCGTCTGCCCATTCCGCCCCAATGATCCCCCAGACCCGTCGGGCTTCCAGGGTGGCCGCTTTCGCAATTTCGGTGCGCGTGGTTTCCAAGGCGGATCTGAACTCCGGGGCCGTAGATTCTTTGTCAAAAGGGTGATCGGTCATTGTTCGGGGGCAGGTGCAGCTCTAATGTTTGGGAAAATGATGCTTACTGGGATTGGCTAGGTCGCCGATTGTGTCTCGTCTGCCCCTGTTTGCGCATCCAAGATTGGCTGGAACAGCCGCGGGGCGTCCTCTCCAGAGCGTCTGTGCTGAAGTCTAGACATCAACTCCCCTGCCAGATCTATGGCTGGGAGTGGGCGCGTGGTCCAGAGGGGCACGTAGGGATCTGTGCATTCCAACAGAATTCCTAGTCTGCCTGTACCCCCCTCGCCCGGTCCTGTGATGAATACCAGATCTCCTGGTTTGGCATTCGAAAGCGTCTTGACTAGACCCTCCTCGACGCGCTCTACGTGATGGATGGTAAATGATGAGTGCATGGTGTCTATTCGATGTTAACGGCTGAACTCGACCTGGATGGAGGTTCCTCCTTCTTTGAGGGACGGAAGGGAATACGAACCACCAGAGGGAGGTTCTTTTTTCAGAGTAGCGATATGCTGGGCTATGGCAAGGGTCCCCACCTCCTTTAGCGAAGTCCACGTTATTTTCATCCTCAGCTTGATTTGGTTAAGGTTTATCCCCGCCTCCTCAGCGTTCGTTTTGGCTACCTCTTCACAAAACGGAGCGATCTGAGATTCCATGGTCCGGATTCCATGCTCCGCTGCAGAGCGGCAGCGTCGCAATTGGGTCCGGGCCCAGTCTGGTGCCTCGATAGCCCTGTCGACCCATGTAGGGTCTTGGATGCGAAAGTGGAACTTCGCCTGCTCCAGCGCGAAAGCGGCAATCCCCGCGCGAAGTTCACGCGTTACGTCCGAGTTGCCACATAGTGCATCAATTTGGCGGAGCGGGTCTTTGTTCATTGCTCGGGGGATGCCTTTTGAGTCAACACAACGGTAATGTGGCGGTTAGGTGAATCCCCCGGCACTGGGCTATGAAGCGCATGCCTCGGTGGAAATTAGGGCCGGCATTTAGGGCGGACCATTTGTGTGCTACTGCAATTACGGAGCACCCTGCGCAATGCACGTGCTTCTGCCCTGTCCACGGACAAACCATACTTCGTCTTGACATGCACTACGCGGCCCGCAAACCAGCATCGATTCTCATCCGGCAGCCACTCGGCAGCGTCCTTGGCCAGCTTTTCTCCGCGATTCAGTTCCGGTGTGGCTAGGGCGAGATTATCCAGGTCGGAGGCAAATGCCGCTTTCTCCTGCCTGCCCCTTGCGCACATCCCTGATCGGTGCGCCTCCGCAAGGGCTATCAGGTGCTCAACGTCTGACTGCCTGCGGCTCCTAAAACATGTTCCATCGTAAGGACTGAACAGTCCTCCCTGAGAGCGGATCACCTGGAGCTCAATCTCGCGGGGGTATGCGTATTCGCTCCGGTTATACTCCGAACACCAGTCCTCTGACCTGACGGAGAGGCGGTCCAGGGCTTTTAGTGCCTTAGCGGCTTGCCCCAACGAGGCGTCAGCTCCCAGTAGACAGAGCATTAATGCTGCAAAATACAGCGGGAATCTGTTTTTCATTTTGATGTTTGGTTACATAATACCTATCGGCCCCATGTCGCCTTAGAGTGCTGCACCGTAGCGGTGCGGGGATCAATCTTGGCTTGCGCGCTGTCAGCACGTGCCGACCGCACAATCCGTCCGATGTCTGCCTTAGTATGTTGTGAGATGGTGCCGTTTGCTGAATCCAGCAGGAGCATCTTTGTGTCTGAGTTGATCACGTTCAAATCCACAATGGGTTCAGAGTTTTCCGTGGACCCAAGGATCGCCTTTGCGAAATTAGACTCGCCAAGTGCGTCGTGCTGGTTGAGTAAGGGAGCGTCCATTGAGCAGCTCTGCCGGACATGCCTCCATCCGTTCGGCCCATCAAACAACCACCAGTCAATGATCCCGGTCGAACGTCCAATCTGGGCGCACTCCTGGGGTGTGTGCTGGAATATCCCCACCTTCACCACACGGGCATCAAGCCTCTCGATGTACGTGAAGAATGGCTGCGGCAGATCCTCAAGTATCTGTATGATGTCCTGGGGTTCTTTCATCGCTCCCAGCCGTTGCCTCCTATCTTCATCTCCGACCTCTTCTCTTTTGCGTAGTGATCTAACACCTCGCGCAAAGAGGGCATCTCTACCACCGCGCATTCGGATGATCTGGCTCTGATGTGTGAGCGTGTTTGCTCCATCAACCCATCCCATGCAAGCGTGCCTTTGTGGAATCCAATCAGCTCGTCTCCCCGACGGTGATCATTCTCGTCCCCAAGCCTCACCTCTCCCTGTACATCCAAGGCCATCGAATCCAACGCTAATCGCGGGATGTCCTGAGATGACAGAATCCGAGGAAATGTCTCTATCGGCGGATCGCTCGCGCTGTCCGCCCATGCTTTAATCGGGCGGTACCAATCCGCCGCACTTTTTATTTCGTCCAACGAATAGGCTTCTTTGAACTCGAGTGCTGGCTTGGACAAGCCGGTTTTTGAATGTGATGATTGGGGTGTCATATCACTGTTTGCTTTTTGCGTTATCGCTCCCAGTTCGACGCCGGATGAGTCTTGGCCTGCTGATCAGGACCAGTCGATTCCCTTCCATCATTTCCTTTCGCAAAGGCAGGGCTGGTATTGTCGCCCGCCAGAACCGAGTGATCCTTCCTAATGGACTCTTCTACGTGATCCTTCAGACGCTGCATCTCACCATCCAAGAGCTTGCCCGTGTCCAACGAACACACGACCCGCGCTTCTTTCAGGTAGTCAATAAGCGCCGCACTTAGTCGGACCTGATCGTGGAAGCCGGCATTGATTTTGCCCTCGCCTCTTGACAGAGTGACAATACGATCACCTAAATACTGCTCGATGTACTCCTGCACGACCTGGGGATGCTCTATGTCGCGAACCAGAGTCAAAAAGTACTCGTCCCCAACACGCCCGTACTGTGGCACGACCCGGGGATCCTCCATACCGTACACCAGACGGCACCCGTCCTGGATCCACTGATGAGCTCGTTCCCATTCTGCGTCGGTACATTCTACCGACATGTTGTGGACCAGATACCTGATCTCACCGTCGCTCCACACGCACTGCTTGTTTTCCATGTAGTCTTCGTAGAACTGCTGGATATTCCCCTCCGCATAGGCATCTACGGGGAGCGAGTCGGTGTAGATGGCAATATCCATATCCGGGTTCAGGTCAAAGACCAACGCGTGATCTTGATCCTTCCACCAGTAGGACGACTTGTTTGCCATAGCCTCGGGCACCCTGATCACGGACCCGTCTTCCAGCTCCATATTGACTGTATCCATTGGCTTGTCCAGGTTAGCGTTCCCAGAGGCTTCGTTGGATTTCTTTCGCACCCCGGTTGGCATCGAGAGGAGGCTGTTGTTGCTCCAGCTTCTTCAGTTGCTTTTTGAGACCCGGGATTTCATCCTGGACGATACCCTCTTCAATTCTTTTGACGGCGTCCTTGGCATAGTCTGAGTGGAGCCCCCTCCTGTCAATTTTCCCGTCTCGCAACTGCTCCATGTCGAGCTGGATGCTTCGCCCGACAAACGCGGCCTGCGACAGGGCATCGTGCACATACTCTTTTAGCATTTCTGGCACGTCCCCGACGTGGGTGATTGGGTCTTGCCTCTCACCCCATTCGACAGCCTCCCTGAGCTTACGGAGATCCGCGTGGGTTGGGGGCGGCGAAGTTGGAGTGGGCGGCAGTGGAGTGGTCAGCAGATAGGGGCGTCCAGGCTCGTGGATCTCGCTAAACTTTGCACGATTGAATTCTTGCGCTTTGGATGCGGCCTCCATCCCTAACACGCTGTGGACACAGAAATGATGGACATCCGCGCAGGCCTGGACTAGTTTATTGTGCCGTTCCACATGATTGTCTGAGGCGGGGCGGGCAACGTGCAGGATCATCCGGTCGGGATCCAGTTTCGCCGGCGGCTGCGCGATGAGCACAGCCCCCACGGCCGCGTCGTACACCCTGTCCTGCGGGACCAACTTCTCGTTTCCTGTCCAGAGGAGGGTGCCGTCATCCAGCATCTTGACATCGTCGGTCCGATGCGGGCTTGCTCCCGAAAGGGAGATCTTATGCTCCTGCTTCATGCGCTGGGAAACCACCGCCCGAAACCCGGCCGGATCCGCCTTTGCGGACTGCCCCACCTGCCAGGCTCTCTTCTCATGTTCCCTGGAGAGGACATCTGCCATCTGCCATACATTCTCAGCCATCAGTTCACCGCCCTTCGGACAGTCCCACTGCAGTCGCTCCCCTACATTCACCCACACCGTCCCATGGTCCCCCTCCAACTGCTCCTGGATAGGGAAGCCCTTGATATGAGTGGGGCGGATGTTGTCCAGCCTGAATACGCGCCGCTTCCCACAGCGGGCCAATTCCGGCCACATATAGAACTCCTTCCGAAGCACCAGTGTGACATGCTTCAGGTTTCCTTCATTTAGGTTCGCAACGAGCTGACTGCCAACGCTGAGACTGGGATGGTCGTCTGTTAACATCATAGGCTTCGTGGAGGATTGGTTTGTATGGGGGTCATCTCTCCCACCCCGACGTTCTGTCCTGCTGCTTAATCGCCTCCTTCAGCTTCGGGAGGTGAGTTTCTACCAGCTCGGCATGAATTTCCAATAGGTCTCCGGCCGCCGAAGCGCTTAACTGATCTCCCGCCCCCTTATAGCCCTCCTGAACACCTCTTAGATCAGCAGCCGCCTGCAGATCGTGGTTGGTGTATCCATCGTCAAGATGGGCGATGATTCGCTGCTCCAGCCCCTCTTTAAAGTCCTCCTCCAGATTGTCAGGAATCACGAAAAAGCGCTCATCCTGAATGACTTTTACCGAAGAATCGTGCGGTGTGTGATTCACCGCAACGGGCTGGAGCCCAAGCCACATGCTCGCGGCATCGGCGGTCTCCCTCACTCTTTCTTGGACCGACAAGAGCGCCATTTCAATAGTCATGATCGCGGCTTCCTTCGCTGCGTCCCGGACTGGGTCCGATGCTACAACATCCTTGAAGAGCGCGATGTCTTCGCCTCGCGGGGGGGCTTCCGTCCACCCATCAGGGGGTGGAGACCTCTCAATAGACCTCCCCGCTTTCTCCATCGCCACCTCGAACCCTTCACGTATGGCACGGCAGGCGGCGAGAACTGCGCGGGTGTGGGCTACGGCCGCCACATCGGCCCAGTGTTTTTGGACATATGGTGGGTAGGCGTCATTGACCCAGATCTCCTTGTCGTTCAGGGGGACGGCCGAGGCGGCGGTCACCTCGGCCGCTGCTATGATTAGGGCGTGTAATGTATCGTAAGTCATCGTTTGCAGGTAATTGGTTACCGCTCCCAGCTGGACGGCTCCGGCCTCTCTTGACTTCCAGCGTCCTGTTCAATCTCTTTCTTTTCTCCCAGGTAGTACGTGGGGTACGACTCCCCGTCTTTCAAGACGCCCTGATCGAACTCAAATGCGGTGAATTCCCATCGGGAGTGCACCGACCCGTCGGCACGGAGCGCCTCCACGATAATGGGTGGATCCTTGAACCCCAACCCGTTCACGCACTCCAGCGCATCATAGAGCGGGAAATACCCAGACTGGTCTTCAAGGAGCAGCATCGCAGTAACGCCGGCGGAGTGTTCTATGTGGGGAGGGAACCCATAATGCTGCCGGTCTTCTGCCGCTAGACTTGCCGTGAGGCTATAGACCCGATCAGGATCATCCGCCAACACGGCCCTGAACTCCTTGATCTCATCCTCTCCCACGGAGCGGGCGGCATCGGTCCCTTGGCGATCCGACATCAACCCTTCCCCTTTGTCACCCCTCTCCTTGCTACGCTCGCTACGCTGGCGGTATAGGTCTCCGAGACGCCTCAGAATCAGGTGATGTTCTTTGCCCATATGCATGTGGCGGGTCAGCCTCCGGACACCTGCGTAGCCTCGTTTTTCACAGTGCTCCATATCAACCTGGAGGAGGTTGTGGACTGGAAGGTGGACAGCCAGCAGCACCGCTCCACTCATGAGGGCGGGGGAAAGGTTCTCTTTGTCAATAATTAGGTCTGGTTCATCTGATTTGTTTTGGTAAAGACCAGGCGCCGGCTTTCGGAGATGGACCTGATTATACATACCTCCCTCCTCGTTCGCCACAAACACCTGATGCTCCGGGAACGGATGCAGCTTTCTGTTCAGGTCATCATAGACAGTCGCGAGCAACTCAGTGTCTATCTGTCCTATGTGCGTAGGGTCTTCGGTTTTCCAGTCCGACCGGATGGCCTGAGAGACCGTGTCTTGAGTAATTGGTTTCCTCATCGTTCCCAATCCTTTGCGGGGAGGTCCTGTTGCTCGGCCCCGCCCCGCTCCCGAGCCAGTTTCCGACGCCGGGTAACTTCGCGCGTGACTGCTCTCCGGATCGCGGACTGGGTGGTGGCCGCCAGCACCTGCTCCTCTTCTGAGAGGAGGAAGCATGCTTTAACGCGGTCAGGAGTTAGTGATGTGGGGTGGCGCTCTGCGACCAGGTGGAACGGGTCCTCGTCTGGATCAATCGCCGGTTTTACGGCCGGCCTTACAAGCGCCCTGACCACCTCCTTTTCTACGACCTTGTAGATCGCGGGGAGGAGGGCGTACTCCAATTGATTCTCGAAGCATTGCCAGGTCGCCACCATCTCTACTTCCGACGCGATCGCGGCACGGATATAGAGCTTGTGCTGCTGGTCCATGGCACCGTTCTGGCTCCACGATGCCTGCGCCTGCTTCACGAGCTTTTGGGTTTGCACGCATCCTGGGATGGGGGCGGCCGGCCGCAGTTTGGCGGGCACCATGTAGGTCTTGGCGACTCCGGTGACCCTGTCCGTGTGAGCGTTCGCTCCTGCGATGACCCCCTTCAGTACGGGCGGCAGAGCCCAGTAGTCCAAGTCTTTCCGGTCATTGGGCCAATGGGCAACTCCCTTCCTTTTAGCCTCCCGCTTGAGGCGCTGATACGCCTGGTTCACGAGGCGCAATGCCAGGTTAGGGAAGGGCTCCTCAGAGTGGGGGGCTGAGAGGGAAGACCGACTCTCCCACGAGTGGAGGCGGGCGACTTGTAGGGCGGAATGCCAGGCAATGTCTGTGAAAGCGAGGCGTTCACGGGACTCGATGGACTGACATACATGCTCCGGAATGTCCATCCCCTCTTGATTCATGTGAGGTGTGTCGATTATATTCTCCCTACTCATCGTTCCCAGGTGGAGGTGGTTGAGGGCTGGCGCGTTTTTTGAACGGGGTGGCGCGAAGCGTCTATTTTGTGCTGCCTCGCGCGTCTTTCGTAGAGATGCTCCAGGTAGTCTCGAATCATCCCCACCACCTCCGACCGTTCGCGGTCTTGGTACGGTGTCAGGAATTCCACGTCTACATAACCCCGTCCGTCGGTCTCATCCATTGCTACCTGCGCAAATCCTTTGAAGGAGCTGAAGGCGATGGGCATCAGAAGGTCACCATGCATCAGCGAAGAAGACACGTGATGCTCTTCGATAATCGCGCGGGGTGGGTTGTCTCGTTCGGGAAACCGGTCCTTGACATCATCCCACAACTTGATCCGGTTTAGGTCGCCTTCCACTTCATTCGCGGCGAACACGTTGTACTGCTCCCATGTAGGGGCGCTGACATCCTTGAATGCCAACCCCACCAGGACAGTGTCGACCGCCCCCACGTATGCGGGATCCCGGAACAGGGGGGCGTGTGTGATGTGCCGGATCACGGCATCCTTCGTGATTGGGGGTCTCATCGTTCTCGCCCAAATTGGTTGAGCGCGCGGGAGGCCTCCTGTGCTGGCTTACTGAACAACCTGGAAGACAAGGCCGGTTTCTTTGTGGCGCGTTTTTCTTGAGGGTTCTGACTCATGCTACCGCCCCATTTCAAAGGTCTGTCCGCCGACGGGCGGCGTACGTGCAGATTTTGACACACTAGCGACCTGCGCTGATGTGGGAGGAGGCCCCAGTTCTCCCCCAGCCGAGGAGGACTGTGCGGCTTGACTATGAGTCCCCTTCCCCCGGTATTGCCGCAAGGGGCTCATGAGCTTTTCGTTTTGGATGGGGGCGTGCTCGTTCGGTAGATCGCGAGGGATTTCTCCCCGCGCGACCTGCTGCTCATGCAGTGTCCAGGCACGAAACCGGCTGCACTTTTGTTGCCACAGCCAGAACGGAGACTGCGCAGCGTCCCGGGGTTTGGACTCCGAGACCGACAAGATCACACCACGCTCGGTCCGCTGCACAATGGCATCCACCGCCGCGTACCATCGCTTCTCCTGTCGTGTCCGCACGCGAACGATCCGGTGATTCCGGAGGCCCTCGACCTGTTCTTCGGTCAGACGCACACCCCATTCGTTCCGACTGATCCGAGCAGGGCGTACCACAGGTATTGTGTGCTTATCAATCACGAAGTCACGAAGCGCGTAACGAGGCCTGTCTGGTGCCCGCAAGGCGAAATATTTTGGGGGATGTTGGGTTGGTTCGTCAGCCGGGATTAATTCGCAGTCATAGACAGGCGCGAGGAGGATGATGGATTTTCGTTTGTCTTCCGTCAGGTCCACCCACTCAAGGTCATCCGCCAGTCCGGCATCAAACGCCTTTCTAAACTTCTTCAGGGCCCCGTCTATCGTTTCCGCGGAGACCTCGGTCCAATCTCCCCGCGGTTTACGAATCTTGAATGTCCAGACAGGCCACTGCTCGCCCGCAGACGAGTCCTGACGCGTAGGTTGTGCACTCATCGGGAGCACCCCGCAAGTCTAAAGGACCCTGCATGGACGTAGTTTTTGCCTGCGGGCGCTCCTGGAATGGGAGCCGAATGGGAGCGGTAGATAACGGGAGCGGACATGGGGACAGTTACCTGGCCAGACCGTGCCGTAACCCGCGGTCGCGCTCCTCTCTTCCCAGGGAATAGTTGGTAGAGACGCCGGATGGCCTGAACTTACGGGGGCCTCCGCCCATTACTGCGGTTGCGTTTGAGACGCCCCTCATGCCGTTCATGCCAAACCCTAAAATTTTGGCCGCGAACGTCGCTCCCTTGTGGGCCATGGCGACAGCCTTGGTGTGTGGGGTGGCCGTCAATGCAACCTTGACACCCTTGCCCACGGCTTTTCCTACCCCGGCTGCAGCCTTCTTGGCTACTGACTGCTCTTGCCCCCCGTACACCGCCGCACAGGCCTTCGCCACCTTCTTTGCCTTGGACAGAGGAAACTGCCAGCTCCGGTCTACCCCATTCCACTTTCCTCCCAGTGCATGGGCCTTCTTAATAAACTCCTCGTTGTAGGGCGCCTTGACCACAATCTTGTCCCCGATATGCGAGAGCTGGTAGGCGGGGGTGGTGTCGGTTTTCTTAGCGGATTCCATGGTATTCGGAGTTGGTTGTTCCAGTCAAAACACGAGAGATGGCCGTAATGTTTCAGTATAAACAAATTTAATGATATAATTTGTCTTGTTTTGTGACAAATAGAGGAATCTGGAACCTGAATGAGCCAGTTGGGTTAACACACTCGGCGCAGGAAGACCCGTGAATGAGGCAGGGTGTTGTTCTGTTGGGAACACGCGTCTGCGATTGAGTTCCCGCTAGTACTGCGCAGCCCCATCATACGACAACGGGAGTGTATGCATGGGGCATTGGGAGCCTACCCATTGGGTGGGCTCCCTGCATTCAGGGGCTGCGTGAGAACCCGCAGGAAGTGCTGCTCATTGCTCGTACCAGGCCAGATCCGCCTTCGGCGTCCATGCACCATTACGCTGGACCCGCACCACCGCTTCCTTAGCCCCAGGGTAGCCCTTTTCTGCCGCTCGATTATACCAGTCGGCTGCACCTTCAGCACTCCGCGCAACGCCATGGCCAATTTCGTAGTTCTGCCCCGTCTGAAACATCGCGTCCACATCCCCAACCAGCGCGGCCTGGCAACACGCGTAGAAGCTACGCTCCTCAGAATACGAGTTGGTCACTCTGCTTAACCAAGGTGGATTGAGCGCCCAAGGTGGCCATAGCGGGGTGATTGGGGCGAATTCTATGTCTCGAACCCCGATTCGCTCTGCCATTTCGTAGACGTGATCAGCACAGACGGGAATGGGTTGGTGTTGGTGGGGGAGGACCAACTGGCTGTCTACCTGGGGGGCAGAGATTTCGTTCTCCTCGGCGCAAATGAGGCACAATTCACCATGTGGTGGCATAGTGCGAGCCAGCTCCTTCGCCCGGTGCAGGTGCTGCTGGACGGCCTGGCGGTCGGCTGTCAGCGCTGCACCATCCAGGATGTCGCGTGCCAGACCGATCTGACGGTAACACCAGAAGGAGGCCATGGGCATGATCCTGCTCTCCGTCCGATCAAGTAACCCGCGTGCCCCATCGTCCAGATTCTGCTGCACCAGATCTATCGCTTTCTGCAGGGTCCCAGGCAGGGAAAACTCACCGCCAGTAGTCACTTCGGTTGGACGCTGGAAAAACATTGGCGGGCTCAATGGCTACTTCCCTTACGTGCGTGAGACGGGGTTTTCTCCGGCATTTTGCGCCCGCTATGTGGGGAGTAATTGGTTTGTATTAATATATTATATTGTAACAATTTATCACGTGTCTGGTTGCAGATCGCCACGGGTCCAACTCCATGAACTCCCAAATTTTCCCGCCCGCATGGCGTTTCTAATGATAGGGTACCGTCTCCATACATGGGGGACTTCCGGGCTGCGCAGGCTAGGACTGCGGTTCCTTGCCTGGTCCCGTCGTCGCAATAGCGCCGAGAACTCCTTTCAACCCGATTGCCTGCAGGTAGATATGGAGCTCCGTCGGGTGCGGAAACAATTTGACACCGAGATCGACCTCTATAATGTCTGTGTCGACAATTACAACCGCACACTTCACTTACATCACGCCGAAGTCTTCCAGGATGGAGTCCAGAAGGGCGCCGTTCAAGTCTGTATGTCTGATGATAGCCGCGGGTTTATTGTGCGGCGTCCGGTTCTCTCTCCCGCGCAGAGGCAGCGAGGGAGAGAGTTGAGTATAGAGCGCCTTAATCTCGCAATGTGTAAGCATTATCTGGAGGGCAAAGAGGGAGGGCTGGAGGAGATAGCTATTGAAAGGGAATTATACGCTAAACTGTAATTTCTTTTGATGGTGGGGTTTTTGGCTTTTTCGGCTTCAGTCCCTTGATTACTGCTTCCCGCATCGTAGCGCCTCCATATTTGGGATTCATGACCGGCTCGTCCAGCATGTCGTAAGCAAGTTGCTTCGGGTCCCGTTTCGGAGTAGTTGACTTTTTCGCTTTCATCGTTCGTAGCTGGTTGAGGTTGAATATCAGGCTAACTTACCTCCAATATCTCAAAATGGCACCCGCTCGCATTCATAGTCCCTTAGCATACCAGGATACATTGCTACGTACAGTATACAACAAAAGTTTTAACTCTGTCGCGAAAAATATCTATATTACTCCTGCGTTTCGTTGTGATGGGCTTCGGCATGCGTCGGGCCATCTGTCAAATACAATAGCTGATTACAGCTCGGACTAGCTATCCGAGTCGGTAAATAGGCAGAAATCGGTGCAGGAATTCTCCGCACCGTCAATAAGCTCATCACAACGGGTTTACGCATAGCCCGACACCTGTTGGGCTGCATGATCTACACATCACCAACTTGGGAGAGCCCTACATCAACAATGAAATACACATTAAGCAGCGCCCTCGCAGTATTCGCACTGATTTTGGCAGGATGCGGGATCTTGTTTCTGCCAGCTACTCAAACGGTCTCTGTTGACAGTAATCCGGTGGAAGCAACTGTAACCATCAACGGCGTCAATCACGGATTAACACCTATCGCGGTTGAACTTGATAACAAGAGAAGCCACACAATAACGATCCGAAAGGAGGGATACAATACGGTTTCCTGCATCCTCAACGCCAAAGTCAAAGGATCCATCGTGGTACTTGATGTTCTTGGAGGGCTATTACCGGTACTCATTGATGCTGCCACGGGCGGATGGAAGCAATTAGACAAGACGTACTGCAACGCCGATCTTGTGGCCGGATCCCAAGAACGATTGACGAGCTGTGACATCCTACGCCGCGAGCGAGACGAAGCGTGGGAGGCTTACGAGAATCGGAGGAATAACACCAATCGGCAAAGAATGCAGGATACAGCAAGGAGGTATCGCGAGCAGTGCGGGTAGTCCTCAAAATATGGATGTATTATACCACGCAGGCGTTGTTGACAGATAGGCTCTATCATCCGAAATTTCAAGCATCAGACTATTTGGACGGGGGATAATCTAGATATACTCCGAGGATTCAATTCGGAGTGCATTGACCTGATCTACCTTGATCCGCCATTCAACTCTAACGCAAACTACGCGGCTCCTATAGGCAGTCAAGCCGCTGGAGCCGAATTCAAAGACACGTGGGGGCTGTCAGACATCAACCTTGCGTGGCATGGCGAGATAAAGCATGATCACCCTGGACTTTATGCCTTGCTCCTAGCAACGCGGGAAATACACGGGGATTCCATGATGTCCTACCTGATCTATATGGCTATACGGATCATGGAGTTGCGTAGAGTGCTCAAACCGACAGGGAGTATCTATTTGCATTGTGATCCAATTGCAAGCCACTACCTGAAACTGTTGATGGATTCCTTGTTTGGGAGGAAGAATTTCAGAAATGAGATCGTGTGGTGTTACAAATCAGGTGGAGCAAGTAAGCGCTATTTTGCCAGAAAACATGACATCATTCTTCTGTATGCAAAAAATGAACGGGATGCGAAATTTTATCCGCAAAAAGTAAAATCATATGGGGCAACTGGCGGGGGGCACGGGGTTGTAAAATACTACCGAGATAAAATCGGTACATATTCCATCGTTAACGCACGTGATTGGTGGGATATATCAATGCTCGCAACAACACATCCCGAACGAACGGGCTATCCCACCCAAAAGCCTCTTGCATTGCTCAAACGCATTATCAAAGCATCCAGCAATCACGGAGATATAATTCTTGATCCGTTCTGTGGCTGTGCTACCGCTTGCATTGCGGCGGAGATGGAGGAACGAGAATGGGTAGGCATTGACATAAGCCCCAAGGCAGCCGAATTGGTAGAGCGCAGGATGGTAAAGGAGGTTGGAGTCATGTATGCGGGCTATCACCGCACGGACATACCCGAGCGCACTGATATGGGGCTTATGCTTCGCTTCAACGACATCCGCAATAAGAAATACCTGTACGGCGAACAAGGAGGCTATTGCAACGGATGTGAGACGCACTTTCAGCCTCAGCACTTTGAGGTTGACCACATCATCCCCCGGGCAAAGGGAGGTACAGATCATATCTCAAATCTGCAACTGCTCTGTAGTTCATGCAACAAGGTCAAAGGGACACGCACCCACGAGGAGTTGCTGGTACGACTCACAGATAAAGGATGGATTAAGCGCAAAATGGCGGCTTAATTTCCTGCCTAGGTTTGCGAAACAATTAAAACTTTTGTTGTATAACGGGGCCGAACAATCTAACTTGACACAAACAAACCGGACCTAGAGAAATGAATCACAAACAACTCGAATACGAAGAAATCCCGTTCGAGCCAGAATTGGACAAAATGTTCAGAGCCGTATACAAGGAGTGGGGCGATGTGTTGGCGGATTATCAAGTGTACACAAATTTGTTTGGGGATTCCAATAAAGTGAGATGGTTGAATATGGTAGAACCTTGCATGGGATATATTCAAGGGATCATGGGGGAACGGATTATTCTCGGACTTCGCCGACTGTTAGATACAGACATTCCGAAGTATCCGAATAATGCTTCAGCCCGAAAGCTGGAACAATATCTTGGTGATAAATCGTCACTCAAGGAGAAAGTTAAGGCGAAGGTTAAGGCAGAAGTTAAGAGGTGTATTGACGAAGCCGATTGTTGTGCAAAGTCTGCCAAAACATTTAGAGACAAAAAACTTGCGCACAATGACATTATGTACAAATACGAAACGACTGGTGTCTCAATGAAACACACCAAGGAGGCACTAGACGCCGTACATGGGGCATTGCAGGCTATTTCAATGGCATACAAGAAAGAAGCCCTTGTAAACGGAAGTACTGTTAAGGTTTATCCCTTGAGTATGTTGTCATTCCAGTTAGAACGACTAATCAAAGGCGTTCTCTTCATTGATTCCTTGATTGACCCTACGGGTGAGATAGATCCGCATGATGAAAGTCATACCATAGCATCGCTGAATATGCTTGGAGTGGAGCCAATCACCGAGCAACATGAAGAAAAGTTCCGCAAATTCAAACTGGTTGCTCAAAGCATGAGACGTAGGATGGATGAGGCGCGGGATTAGAACAACTCTAACTGCTGGCCCGCCGTTGAATTCTGTTTAGTCCCTCGGGTGAGCATATTGTAGGTGAGTCGTTTCCCGGCCATGCCTTTGGTAACCATTGCCATCTGGTCAATCGTATCCAGTCCACGCAGGTTGTGTTTGCCTGCAAACTGGGTTACGTAGCGGTTAAGGTGCTTCTTGCTCAAGTGGTGATAGGTACCGTAGTAGGCTCTTTTCAACATAGCCCAAAAGGATTCGATGCCGTTCGTGTGGGCGTATTCCCCAAGCGTGGTAGATACTGCCCATTGCTTCCGACTATGCTTGATGGTCGTATGATGCGTTAAACCCTTGTAGCTCCGGTGTTCATCCGTGAAGACCAGTGCGTCCTCGGTGCGAGTCTCATTGATGAAGTCCTGCATGACGGGCTTAGAAGTCTCCTCTATCACCTTTGCCCGAATATGGTTCGTCTTGCGGTCCTTCGCGCCCAATACGGCAACCTTGCCAACTGTACCGCCTCCGGGGTGGAGTTTCTTGTCCTCATGCTTATTGAATTCCTTCCCTCCTATATAGGTCTCATCACCTCTACCGGACCGTCAAATACTTCAATGATTTCCGACATCACGCCCTCCCGGATGCGGTGCAACATGTGCCATGCAGTGCCTTGTCGGATATCCAAGTCTCGGTGCAGTTTCATGCTGGACACGCCTTTGAGGCTGGTCATTTCGAGGAATATGGCCCATACCCATTTTTTCAGGGGAACCTTGGTAGATTGGAGTACGGTACCGGTCTTTACACTGAAATAACGCTTGCAGTCCTTGCAACGGTACGGCATACCGTTTGCGTTCTTGATCTCATAGGTGTTAGAGCCTTGACAGCGCGGACACTTGCGTCCGTCCGGCCAGAACACAGACTCAAACCATTTGACGGCTGAATCCTCGTCGGGAAACATTTCCGCGAGTTTGAGCAAGCTGATTCCTTTCCTGTAAGCTCTTCCGGGTCCCTTGGTAGCCATTGCCTTAGCCTTAACGGGTGAATTGAATTCGTTTCTTCCTTAATATACGGCATATTTCGTTGAGATGTACAGTTTGGCGTATAATTCCCTATTGAAAACATTATCCAGAGAATCGTTGCGGAAGAGGTCTGATCAGATGGGGCTAGGCAAAGCACAACCGTTATGCGCGAAGATACTCACCCCTTTTGGCTGGAATGCGATGGGGGATATGGAGCGGGGGATGCACATAACCGGCAAAGACGGCAAGGCGACAGTCGTGACGGGCGTATTCCCGCAAGGCGAAAAGGACGTATACGAAATAACTCTGGGGGATGGTGGTAAAGTGCAGTGTTGTGTCGAGCATATTTGGACGGTAAATACGGGCCCACGGCGCTCACGACGGTCGCCGTGGTATAACCTGACAACACAGCAACTAATCACGGAAGGCGTGACATATCCCGGAGGCCGACGTAAGTTCTTCGTACCTGTGGTCGCCCCTGTGCATTACACACCACAACAAAAGCCTTTGAGTGTGGACCCGTGGCTGCTTGGAGTTATCTTGGCTGGAGGGGGACACGTGCGGAGTGCATTGACACTCACGATAAAAGATGCTGCTACGCGTTGGCGCGTAGAGGAGATACTCAAGCGTGATTACAGAGATTTGGAGCTCCTTCCCCGCAATGCCGCCCGCCCGAACGCGTGGGGCGTGTCGCGTGGCAAAATGGGAGCGGGGAACAGTCTCGTCGGGCAGCTGCGCGAGTTGGGGGTTCTTGGATGCCGCCAATCCGAGAAGTTCGTTCCCGACGTGTATATGAGCGCTTCCGTGGGTGAGCGATTCGAGTTCCTGCGTGGATTAATGGACGCGCGGGGAAGATGGCAAATGGGCGGGGGATTAGCCTTTTACCACAATTCGTATAGGTTGCGGGAATGCGTAGCCATACTGGTCATGTCATTGGGAGGCAAGGCGGCGGCGAAAGAGGACCGGAACCATATGTCCCTGCAAGTCCCTAACCTTACAGACGCGTTCCATAATCCCCGAAAGGCCGCACTTTCAAAACATCGGCGCAACCCTACGCGCATGATTGCCAAGCTTGATAAGGTGGGTAGGTCTGAGTGCCAGTGTATCTCGATCTTAAATGCTGATGGGCTGTATGTGACAAATGACTACGTAGTTACACACCACTCTGGTACATCGGCAACTGCGGAATGAGCGATAGAGCAGAAAAATGGGGGTGGTGCATGGGGTTCGAGTTGCCTAGCCTAGAACCATGGACGATCGCAGTTTCAGACAATCAAGCCTACAAGCCACTCGGGAATGCCGTGGTAGTGCCGGTTTTTGAGGCCATCGGAAGAGCGATCTTGCCATACATGAAACATACGTAGAGGACATTACAGTCCCACCCACATCAATTATGAAGCGCTATTACAACCGCACCAAGGCGTTCTACCCCAACGGCGATACTCAGACTATCACGGCTACTGATCCGAGCTACGAAGAATTGTATGCGGATACAATCATTATGACTCTTGAAGTAGCGTTCGGTCACACACATGCATTTGTGTCCGAGTCTGCCTTGAAACAGACGCTCCATTTTTTTCAGATACTTGCCAGAGTATATGCAGGCGCGCACCTGATACGCGTCGCGCACGACCATGCACCAGAACATATTGTTGAGACTATCCGGAATAACATGGCCCGTTGGGACCGGAAAGCAAGTGCTCAACTACGGAGTCTGAAAATGGCTGACAAGGTTCACTACTGCATTGACTGTGACAACGACGGACAACAGAAGCCCGCGGACTATAAAGCCACATTTTATAGTGATGGTGACAAAACAGTCTATGTATGCCGTGACTGTCATGAAGGCGCAGACCCCGACGTTATCCCATTCAACCTCAAAGTCACGCCGCTGCAATGAACCACTCTACGAGTGCCCACGAGATGCACCCGGACACGATCATTGGGGTTCGCGCAGTTGCAGGCAATTGGAATAAAGCGTTTGTAAGCGAGCCCGCCTTACGGCAGTCCGCCCAGTTTTTTCAGGTGCTTGAGAGAGTAGATTCGGGGGTGGACTTTGCTCTTATCGCAGGAGGTGGATTGGGATGAAACTCAACCACGGACAAAACACACGTCCCCCCGGATGGCATAAATACGTGGGACAGGACTATATGCCGTTGTCCCGGCGGATGATATACTGGGTGAGCTGGCAGCTGCGAGACAATCGGGCGGCGAGGGAGTGGATCGCGATCAGGCTGGTGAGGCTGAAGCGGTGGGTTGGTATGCTACACGAAGGGATACTCTATGGGTACATTTTCAAAGAGAGGGATGAGAGAGACTCAGACTGACGAGCCGGTCCGGTACATCGGCGACTGCGGATACCTGCCTGCGGACAAGCCGATTGTCCTCCGAGGTGTCGTGACCTGTATAGGATTCAAATATGGCCGGCCGGCCGTACAAATACGGGTCAAGGGGGGGCACAACCGCAGAATATGGTGCTTGTTAAGCCAAAAACAGCCCTTGCAGACCGACCTGGTTTGGGATAGCATAGAGGTTGAAGTTCACAGCCATGGCAGCTTCGGGTACAATGAAGCTGGCAGGCGCACACACTTGAACCGCTGCGCAATAGTAGGCATTGAAGCAAACGGGGGACCTGACGAATGAGTGATATAGCAATGGACTGGGCACGGTTCTGTGCCCGCCAACTTACGCTCGTTCACGCTGCACTCTTAAACGAGCAGATAGTGTTGCAGAAGTGCGCGAAGGCAGATGCGGCTTTTCGGCCCCTGCTTAAAGAGGTTACGGAGAGCGCCACGCGTGCTGCAGCATTAAAAAGGTTCTATCAGAAAGCGCTGCAGGCGATGCAAGAAGAGGGCGCCTAAATGAGCACCCGCAAAGAACACCTCGTCAACGAGATCGTGGCAAAGCTGCTACGTGTTCGCGATATCGGCTCCCCTGCCCTCAAACGGCGGTGCCTGCTCGATGTGGTGAAGCTCGCGGCGGTATTCCGCGTGGAGGCCACGCGGACATCCGCTCCTGCCAAAAGAAGCCGACTGATCAAGGATGCGGATGGACTGGATCAGCTTGTGGCTGAGCTCGAAAACGAGGGGTGGTGATTTTGCGAGCTGGCCAGACAATCCAGGTATAGCGACTGGAGGGGGATCAGAAGATGAAACTACGATGTAGCCGCTCATGGGACCAAGTTCGATAACCCCATCGGTTCTGTACCCTGAGAACAGCTGGGCCACCTTTTCAAGTTGCGGCACGTACCGCTATGCCCTCGGCCGGGTCTGGGCCATTGATGACATTGTCCAGATGCAGGCGGGGGGTGTCTTCATAACCCCCACATCAACCAATAGACTACCCGCATGTCACTTCTAAAGACTCTGGAAGACGTGTTGGCGCGAATTGAGTCAGAGCGCCAATGTCCCAGAGAAGCCTTACGTCGCGCGGAGGAACTGTCAGATGAATTTTCTGACATAAAACCCAAGAACGAGATGCCCACACCAGAACAGCTCATGGGGCTCCCCCCTGACCCCTCTAAAACAATTCGATTCAGGAGCACTCCCCAGAACGCGCCCGCTGACACACCTCTGTGCAGGCCACACTGAGTCGGTAGATCCGGATGACACACCATTTTTATGATGCCCGGCGTCACGCTGTACATCATTGTGGAGACGAAACCTCGACCATCGTCGTGCGCTTTATCGAACGCACTCAGGATCCATTTAACCCCAACGATGGGTTTGTCTGCGAGCACATGGCGGATGATGGCTACACTTACATCCACCGCTATATCCTTGCTCAACGCCTGGACGTATGGCGGGCTGCATCCGCTGTGCAGGTCTGGGCGGCCGTCCTGAATGTCGTCGAGACGCTCGAAGGAGAAATCCTCATGAACCGTGGTGGGCTGTGATGACGGAGGCCTCGGACTCGCTACCCATAGATGTACTTGGCGATTGCATTCTTGCCTGCGCGCTGCTTCCTGGTGTAGTGAGCTGGCATCTTTGACGACTTCCAGCGACCGACGGTTAGCAACTCCGGCAAGGTGGCCCCCTTGCTGGACAGCGTTTGGGCAGATCCAACCCGAAAACTGTGTGAGGAAAGATGTTCCCCGAAGTGATCCCTGCCAAGCCTGCGAACGATTTTGTTTAGCGCTGTCATTGAGATGTCTTTGCTCCTCGGGCGATCCCAACGATCAATGCCAATCACGAGTTTATCTGCCTCGGTCAGGCCCACCTTCATGATATAATCCTTGACGATCCTCATAGTGCTCGCCCCCAGATATTGGACATCATCCCCCTTCTCATTCGTCTTGGTGGTGAAGGGCAGCTCAAGGAGTCCTGAGTTATCTGCGTCCTCCGTGATGTTCCCAACCCTAAGCTGCAGTAGCTCCGATCCCCGCAACATTGCGTCCGACATGACCAAAAGAATCACGGCATCCCGGAGCGACCGGAGCGACCCATCGCTTACCAGCTTGCGACTGACCAAATGAACAGATTCAATCCCAGCGCCCTTTGCCTGTCCATATCCACGCTTACGGCCTTCCTGCTTGATGTTAGCGATCGTCTTCCGGGTGATCTCACCGGCCAAGTCTAATCCCTGCTTCCTGTAAGCGGCCCTCACTACGGCAAGGTTAAGCGCTATTGTGTTCGGGGCAAGCCCTCCATCATGCAGCACGATTAGGAAATCTGCGAGCGTACCGTCTGTTGCATCTACGGGATCAATATCACGATATCCAAGATAATCAAGCCAGCGCGTCCGCGCCTGACGATAAGCGGCTTTTGTGTTTTTCTTCTCACTAGACTGAACAAACTCCTTCGTGCGTTTAGTAACCGCGACAGGAGGCCTTAGGCGTAATGTCCTTGACTTGGATATGAGTTCTGTCTCTTTCATAGGTTCTATCGAAGGCTTGGAACCGTACCCCTTAGCGCAGCTCTTTGTTTCTCTGGACACAACGAACTGACATCCCTCGGGGCATATCGAGTCAGGTTGCAATAACGTCCCTTATTGGAACCTTATTTTGCTCCTGCGTATTCCGACGCACTCGAGGGGATTTGTTCACAAAAATACGGGTAGTGCCCGATGGCTCTAGAAGATACGAAGCAGAAATACATAGACGCGCTAGGCCCCGACTTCGGCGGGATGCTCCATAAAGTAGAGGATGAGTGGTTGTGCGTTCTGCGGCGCTACCAAGAGATTATGGACCTGTTCGGAAAGGGTGAGAAGCGGGTAGCATTGCTATACGCTCTTAGCCCTGCGTTCGCCCTCGACCTCCAGGTGGAGCTGTCGAATGCCCTGATTCTTGGGCTGTGCCGGCTGACAGACAATGACCGTCGCAGCGTATCGGTCTGTCAGCTGCCAAAGTTCATTCGCGACAAAACCGATCTCAAGGCTGAAGTGAGTTGTCATGTGGCAAAAGCACAAACGTATGCGGAAGCAGCGAGAGTCCGGCGGAATAAGTGGATCGCGCACACAGACAGGAAGCGGCCAGACACACCCCCACCGGTGCTGTACAAAGAGATCAAAGCCGGGTTAGATGCTGTACACGCCGCTCTAGATGCCGTGGCAATGGACTACATGAATCATTCTATACCGAATAAGGACACCAGCCTTCAAATGCGAAAAGCGAGGTTCGCGGAGTGTCTTGAATCACTCGTTGAAGGCGTAATGTATATTGAGTCACGAATCGACCCCACGGGCGAGAGTGAGCCATTTGACGACGAGGTGTCAAGAGCGTTTCTGCGCAGGATCGGGGGGGACCCGAGTGCAGACCTAGGAAAACTCCAGAGACTTAGATCGGCCGCAAAGACCATCAAGGAGGGGCTTGGCTAAGTTGGCCTTACCAATCCCTATTGTGTAACATACGAATGGGACCTACCCACTACCCGCTCCACTGGCCGGGATTCGTACTGACAAAATGCCGCCCGAGTCTGGGTTTTGAGCATAAAGTTGAATACGCGAGACTTTGATCGGGAAATGCGGTTGGTGGGCATTATCGTCTGGTGAAGTGATAGAGCAGGTGGGCCAAGCAATCTAGGGTGCAAGCAAACTGCAACCGGTTTACCTAAATTTAACGTCAGAGCATAGAACTATAAAAGCATGGGAGGCACAAGGCAGTAATCATGCCTGGCGCCGCGTATGAGCGAGCTACCGCACCTGAGACCACTTGCTCTCTATTGAACTGACGACGCCTTCAAAGAAACGCCCAGCACTCAGACGCCCCTCGAGTAACGCAAAACTCTCGTCCGACACCTCTGGCAAATCTTCACGCGTGCATTGCCGTACAATCTCGCCCTTGTAGCCAGACAGCTTGAAAATAGAAAGGCACTGCACATCTGGTACATGGTGCTGGTTGTGGTCGTAGGACAGGTCTCTGTACAGGTTTATCGTCGCGTCGGTGATCTTCTCTATACGCAGCCCCCCTTTTCCCGGTGCCGGCGTCGGCTGTGTACGCACCATGAAATGCGCAAACACAATATCGCCGCTCCGCAAGTTGGCGGTCTCTCCCAACTGTGACTCGAAGTAGTTATGCTTGTTCTTCCCGTAGTTGGTAATCGGGAACTTAACACTGACCACCCCCAACACTCTATCTTCTCGCAGAATGGCCACATCCACTTTTTTGCGGTAGTACTTCCCGTCCACCCGGGTCTCCCGCTGTTTCGGGCGGTCCTGACCTTGCACAGTGTACTCTGTCCCCAGACGGTCTCGCAATTCTTCCATGATCCATCCATGCAGCGGGTGGAGTTTCTGGGAGGATTTTGGTCCATGCAGCTTATAGGCTTCGTACGCACTGCGTACGGCCTGCAATAGACGGGATTCAAGGTGTGTTGACATTGCACGCAGCTGTCTGGTCGAGTTTCTACTGCTCCACGTCTGATGCGCGCCCGTGTCCGAACCCTGTACGCCGTGTGTCTGACGCTACTATCTGTTCCTGCATGAGGTGCTGGGGGACAGGAAATTCTTGGATGTAGCGCTTCGCGTAACTAAACCATCCTCCCCTGAATGGCTGCGAGAGAGCCTCAATATGCTGCCGCATCTCGTCGCTGTTGAGGACTGCCTGCAAAGCCGTGAGACTCACGCCGTTGCGGGGCTTTATACAGTACCCCGAGTAAAACAAAGTGTCGGGATCCTCGCATATCTGAAAGTTGGGCTCCGGGTTCATGGAGGATGTGAGTATTTTGCGGCCGAACCCCGTCGTGATGCCCACTTCACGTCCATACCCATACCACTTCGCCTTGCTGAACGCCCCTTTGTCCCGAGCGAGCAATACATCCTTGTGTTTCACGAGCCATGCGTAGGCGAGGGGGTACAGGCGAGCGAAAACTGGTTCGGGCAGCAGCTTGCCGCGGGAGTCGTATGGGTAGATCACCACCCGCTTTGCCTTGTCCCTTCCTTCTTTCATCACTGACGCTTTGACAATCCGCCGCACAGCACCTGCCTCGACTGTAAACCTGTCTCCGCCCGACTCAATGTCAACGGTGTCGCCACTACCCCCTGCGACGTTCAGGATGAACACGCGGTCCGCCAGCGTCTGAATCCCAACACGGATGTCTGCTATATCGCCCAACCTGGCTCCCGCGCTGGGCGCCTCACCACACATTGGAGCGACCCCCCATTGACTTGGAGTACGGATAATCCGGCCCCGTGTGTGGAAGTCTGCCCCGTTCCATAGCCGGATATCTGGACACATGCTGTCTCGGCCCTTCCGTAGATGAGTGATGCACGTGTAGGTGCTTACGCCAGGAAATACTTGGAAGTCTCTGAAATCATGCAAGGACACGAGAGTGTGCAGGGAATCAATCTGCTCCCGCATTGACCTTCCTGCCGCATTGCGCACCCAGCCACTGGGGGAGATGAACCGGAGTTGTCCACCCTGTTTCAGCAGGCGCATGCCTAGTTCGAAGAACACAATATATAAATCGCTGGCACCATGATAGTACCCCCAACCCCCCTGCTGAATTTTAGCCCTCCTGTCTGCTTCTAAGTGCTGTATCCGTACGTATGGTGGATTGCCGACAACCCAATCACAAGTACCCTGCGCCCCGGCACTCGCATCAATGGCATCGGCGACATGCACATTCCAGTCCGAATTCGCGGCGGTTTCGCCGAGAAGCTTCCCGACGGTTTCGGTAAGTCTGCGCTGGCATTCGTCAACAGCGACAGAGTCCACATCGTAGCCAGTCAGCCGTGACAAGGTGTCGCGCAAACCCGCCGCCCTACGAGGCGGGGCCGCCATTATCCTCGCACACAATGCTTCGGCCACTGGAATAAGGAAGTCGCCGACTCCGCACGCCGGATCGCAGATAGTGAGTCGCTCCATCTTGGTTTGTCGGAGAGGGCGGAGCATGTGATCCACAACCCATCGCGGGGTATAAACCCGCCCGAAATGTTTCTCGTCACTGACGCGCTGGCGCCCCGTTTGCATTGTGTGGCCACTGTCCTTGCGCATGGTTGCTTGTGTCTTTTGGCCCATCATTTACCCCTAACGGAGCCCCCTTGTAAGAGAATCAATCACCATCCGACTGTGCTTCGAGCACCTGGTCTTTAAAATGCTTCCGCCAGTGCTTTCCTTCGTTCTTAATGTCGGCCAACTGCGCATAGGGGGCGTCATATTTGGCATGTTCCGCCGCGTGCCGCTCGCGGTTCTGACTCCACAGTGCTTTGTGTATGTACTAATACGTGAATAATATACGCAATCGTTTTCTTCAACGTGCCCTCCTGCTCGCAGAGCTGCCAAGGTATCTCAGCTCTATGCGACCACATGGAATCCGTGGGCACGCTTCTGAATCGCACGCGTCCGCCGATGTGGCGACAAAGGCCCTGTCTTACTCAAATGATGCCTTGGAGGATTTATCGATATATGCTGAAGACGGATACCAATCAGCCGACAGGCTCAGGAGTTGAGTTTCGCCAGCGCCTTCTGGCACCGTCTATCATCCTGATAGAGAGCTTCCGGTACATCGCGACCTTCCGCCAAAGCCGCAAGAACCCTTCCGTGGAGCTTCGTGAATAGGGGTGGGACAGCTTCGCCGATCATCTGACGGACACCCGTATGTCCCCACTTTTCTATCGAGTCTCCCCACCGGAACGTGGTCGGAATGGTCTGAAGCCAACTGCATTCGGCAGGACTTAGGACCCGATTCTCCCAGGGATGCAGCGTTCGGTTACTTCCGATATGCCCGCTCGCGGTCGTTATCGTTGCCGCTGGCCGGGACGGATCCTGCCGCCGGTAGCTGGAGTTGCGGAACCCCCTTACCAATCGCCACGAACCATCCTCGTCTCGTACGGTTGGCCGGAGTATTGGACTCTGGCAATGTGGGCAAACCGCCTCTGCGGAGGCAATGCCCTCCGCGTCGCATAGCACACAATGATCAGTCTCCCACGCGCTAGCACCGCTGCCAGGTGGTATCGCCGCCACCATTTCGTACCTCCGGTCAAGCCAAACGGGCACCCGATGCATCGGATGTCTACTCGAACAGGCCGTCTCAGCAGATCCTGCATCAAGCGCTGGTAAACCCGATTCGCGCAAGGCCTCATCAATCGTGATGAAGTCTGGGGAATCTGGGCCGCCATAGGTTGGGGCTGGAAACGGCGCCCGTCCGGTTCTCCTGAGTACACCAAGGGCACTGGTATCCTTCTTCACCAAGGTCAGAAACGCACGCGAACGATGCTGCGGAACCCCAAATTCACATAAATCGACGACCGCTGCGTAGACGACATAATCGGACTCCAGCCGATTGCAGAGAACCTTCGCGGCAGAGCTGGGAGTCGCGCTGTCTGGATCCCAAACCCTTCGTCGCAGAAACGCGGGGACATTCTCGACCACAACGAAGGTCGGCTGTAGTTCCCTGGCAACCTCGGCTATGGGCAGCACAAGTAGATTGCGACCATCCCGAGAGCCAGCGTCCGGGTCGCTCTCTTTCCCGCGGTCCCCTCTAGCCGTGCTCATGCCCTGGCAAGGAGGACAACCTGATAGCAGCACTGGATTCTCCGACCCGTAGCGCTCTCGGAAGGAATCGACTACGAGGGGCCATGTTCTCCGAAGATCCCCAGAGACGGCAACAGCCTCTGGATGATTCAGCTTTGCGACATCCAAGCGTTTCCCAACCAGTTCCGAGACCACACGAAACTGGAACCCGGCACCCGCGAATCCCACATCGCCGGCACCACAGTTCGAGAAGAGGCTGACTGCTTTCACGACGAGTCTGAGTCGGGGGCCAGGCGTCTTTCCTCTTCGTGGACACGATCCTGCACTGCTAGGAAGGCCCTGTTGGCTCTCGCAGCACGCGCTAGGAGGTCGGTCCAGGAGATTTGCTTGATACGGTCCTCGCTGCACCAAGACATATAGGCCCTGTTCCTGTTTCGATCAGTGATATTTACACCATCGCAAACCAAGTCAACAATCCACTCTTCTGAGAGATCCGACGCGAGCTCGCGGTTTTGGGCGAAGAATTCCTTGAATGCGTCGAGATAGTTGTGGAGTCGGTCCCAGTCCTTGTTGTCGAAGAGGTGACCTCTCGCCTTGATCTCGACGATGTGAAGCCTGCGACCGGGGTTCACGAGCGTGAAATCAGGTCGCTTGCGACCGTGATCGATTGAGAAAGTCACCTCTTCGCCACATTGCCTCTTGTAGTATGCGGCGAACATCTCCGCGAACAGCTTCAGACTTTGATTCGACGTAATCGGCGTCCAAGTAGCATCAATTAACCAGGGAGCGGCGGCGACGATCCCCTGGAGTGCAGGCTCATCCCCGCCCTCCCTGATCACATTCTTAAGCGTCTGGATGGCCCTGACGCGTTGGTATGCACGCTGGGCGTAAGAAGCCATCTCGGCAATACGCGTCTTCGAGAACAGATCCAGAAGGGAGTCTATCCCGCCGTCCTCGCCGAAAATCTCCTGATTAAAGGCTTCAAAAGCGTCTATCAGGGCCTTATGTGGGGCCACCGAAAGAACGACTTGAACGAGACCATCCACATACTCTTTGTCACCGAGTTCGTCTTCAGAAGCGAAGCGGCCTATTTGTTTTCCCAACTTCATGGCAGTTGAAACGACATCGTCATCGGCAAAGCGCTCCTTGGCCCTGTCCTCCAGCCCAGACACATTCAAAAAGAGTCGTTCTACCCGCTTGCGCCGAGGCTGACGGGAAGCCGCAGCGATCCTCCTGATCCATTCGGCGCCCCACTCTCGAAACGCGCGCCCGTAGTCGGACTCCCACAAAATGTCCTGTCTGTTTGTGGTAATTAGGTCATCCCCTTCATCTTCGTCGAGCCATTCGGCATGAACTTCGCCTACTAGGTATGAGCGCAGTGTGAATTCGCCTGTGAATCCTGCTGATTGTCCGAAATCTCGGGTGGTCCCTACAATCTTCCCGCGGGCGTAGATTCGAACACCGGCCATCTCCTCGTTTTTGTAGGCTCCCTCCGCGAGCCCCATCCACCCCGACACCGGAAGGCTGCGGTGTTCCTCCGGGAGCGGCACCGGCTCCCGCGATACATCGACCCGTGTGCCTTCCATCAAGGGGATCTCAAAGGCTCCGATCATAAATGGAGGGTTTTCTCCGGGATTCCGTGTATCCTTGATACTGACCCTGAAATCTGAAAGGCGCAGGCCGAATCGTCTCGCCATCTGCCGATGAAATGTCTCCCGATTCGGAACTCTCTTCGGTAGGAAATCAATCAGACGCACCGTAGTCCCCGAGTTTGCCCGATATGTCCCGTCTTGGTCGCCTACTTCCATCGGGACCGGCTTGACTTCGTCGCGCAGGATATCGTTGTACGGCATAATGAAGTGGGAAACCAGAAAGCCATCATCGGTCTTCTCGCCCCCGGCGGAGAGGATCTCGATGCGCTTGCAGATACCGAAGGGGGCAAGCTTGCCGATGCCTTTCCTGCCCATCACCGGTCGTCGTTTCCTCCTGGAACGTTTGCCCTGCGATGGATCCTCCCGTCGATCTTTTCCAACTCGCAGGAAATGCTCGTTGGCCTCCCCCGGAGTCATTCCATGCCCGTCATCCACGACCTCGATGGCATGGTCGAAGTCTTTTACCCTCCCAGTCGCCCTGTCCTTGCGCGCGAGAAGGGTGGCGAGTGGTACACGCACCACGACATTCTCCGCATCCGCATCGTACGCGTTTGCAATGAGTTCGGCAACGACCGCGCTCACGCGATCATACAGACGGACTCCCAACTTATCCACTGTCATGCGAGAAATCCGCATGATGTAGCGATGCGAGTTTGGTCTGTCAGTCATTCGCATATCTTGTGGGATCGGCCCAAACGGGCGCGGGTAGTGGGTCCATGTTTTCGTTAAGGTGTTTTTTCTCCGTCACGGGAAAAAGGATTCAAGTAGTAGTGTCTTTCTTCAACAACCAGGAGATCGTTACCCTGTAGAGTCAGTTCAAAGAGAGCAACAACCTTGTCCTTGTCGGCATTTCTGCATCACAGTCCAATGGTGATCTGTATTATGAATACAACAGTCGAGCGTAGGGGCGAATTGATAACGTTGCTCGTTCCATTACTTCCTTCCTATGACAACAAATTCTCGGACAAGACGATTGCGTGGGTCACATGCGTTCATGTTTCCGTTTAGGTGATTTTTTCTCCGTCACGGGAAAAAGGAGTCAATTGGTAGTGTCGTTCTTCAACAATCCGGAGATCGTGACCCTGTAGAGTCAGTTCAAAGAGTGCAACCACCTCATCCTCGTTGTCCACAAACTGGACGGCAATAGCGCGGCATTCCAGGCGCGGGAACTTCTGCTGAGCAAACTGAATATCCTGAGTTATTTGGACGGCCCCTATGCGATCTTTGCCCGCCTTAGCCTGAACGGGAATAATGTAGTGATTACCTCGCTTGTCCAGACCGACATAAAGTTCATCAATCTCGATTTGCCCCACCCCTCCAACGGTCGTTCGGAGGTGATTCTGCAGACTGTAGGTTGTTATTCCGAGAAATATGTCAATAAGGCGGTTGTACCGGATGATCGCTAGCAGAGCCTGCTCGTCGCTCTGTGCATAAGCCCGAATTATTTCCGGTGTCGCATCTGGTATGTCTATCACCGCCAGATCGCCGCGCGGAATTACACGAGTTTTCTTGGTGAGGCGGAAACGATAACGACCTTTGCCTGCACCCTCTATTATCCATTCTCTGCCTTGGGGCTGGGTTGCCAAAATACTGTCAGGGAACTCGTTTCGGTGACGAAATGAGTAGAGGATATCTCCTGTGTTTTTTATGGGGTCAATCCCGAGTTCAGAGGTCGCTTTGTCAAATTCGCTACGATCAAACTCGAATTCAGTCACGCCATCTTCGTAGTGATCAACGAACACCTTCTCAATCACTTTCTGATAGCGATTTAGGAGTTTAGGCATAAACCTGGCCTCCTGCGATACGCTCACGTTCGATGTCGACCTGCCTACGTTTCTTTATTCCACTTTTCCTGTCCCGTCGGCTAGGTAGTGGCTGCACTCCGAACGATTTTGCCGCTTCCGACATCCCGAAACGCAGGAGTTTGGGATCACCAAGAGAGATAGAATAGTGCGGGCGACTTGGCGTTATTCCCAGTGACTCGATCACCTTCATCGCAATCGCTCTCGCCAATGGAGGGGGGACTGCATTTCCTACTTGGCGGGCACCATGCCATTTCGTTACATGGAACCGGAACCAGTCGGGGAAACCGTGTAACCGTGCCATTTCTCTAACCGTGATGCACCGGTCATGACGGTGATGGATAGGGCGTGGACTGGTAAAGGCGCCACGTACACCATCTGTACCCGCACGAAGGGTATTGGAAACCCCCGTCTCGCACAGCCTGAAGAATCTACTGATAGGCTCCACTGATCCCTGTTCCGCTTCCTTGAACCGCCTACGCGAAATTACAGTATGGTTAGTCCGGGCACTCGAAGTAAGCATTCGCGGATTCCATTCTCTCCTGTATCCGTAATACCAGGCATCGTCTGTAAGACATCGAAGTTTCTCTGCATACGACGATGGCTCAGTGAACGCATTTGTGATCACAGAATCAGAATTGATCAAGGAGCGGAATCGTTCTGCATCGGGCAGGTCGTCAAGAGCATCTGAACAGGTCGGGCCAGTTGGGAGGCCGGCAATCTTGCTGGTTTTCTCCGCAATGTTGGTAACAGCGGATGGGTAATCAGGCAAATTGTGATCCTTCCTAGCCCCAATTAGAATCAGACGCTCGCGGTTTTGGGGGGTATCAAAGTGTGCTGCATTTAGAACCTGCCAAGGATCCCTTACACGATAGCCAGCGTCGTCGAATGCTTGCATGAGTTCATGGACAAACATTCTGTGTCTACCAATTGCAAGCCCCTTGACATTTTCAAACACGAATGTCCTGGCCTCAAGCTCGGTAACGATACGGACAAATTCTCGCACAAGACGATTGCGTGGATCATCCAAAGCCCTGCGGCCCATTAACGAAAATCCTTGACACGGGGGGCCGCCCAACACACAGTCTACATGACGACCTCCTATTCCTGCTGAGTCCAATATCTCTTGCCCTGTCAGACTTTCAATGGCCTGAGGAAATATGGTCGCATTGGGGAAGTTGTATTTATGAACCGCACAGTGTACAGGGTCTATCTCGACGGCGGCGGCTATGTCAAAACCCGCCTGCTCAAAACCCAAACTGAATCCCCCCGCACCTGCAAAAAGATCTATCCCGATTGGTCTCATTCAATGAGTTCTTAATACCGGCACGTTATATTATTGCTACATCAATATAAGCAACTCCCGTATTGTAGGCATACTGCATGTCCACGAGTAGTATGTCAATCTGACAAATCAACATACGATTGTAATACACCGGAGCTCGCGACCAGACACATCTTTAACATGCTTTGATGTTCTCTCCGTCTGGCAAGGGCACATGGTTCATCGAGCATCGGATCTATATCTGGGCAACGGAACAAACGGGGGGAGGCATTCGTGAATAATCAGCAGACCAGCTCCATTACGAGTACGCTGGGCACATGCAAAGACACCCGACTCTCAGATCCCCCTCCGTGCCTGACCGCGGGCCTGCGCAGCACTTTCACGGGCGGCGGGCAATCTTGTCCGATTTCCGCAAAGTGTTAGAATGGGCCGCGCAGACCAAAGGCGGGACCACATTCCTGGTCCAGGGTGCTCCGGGGGCTGGGAAAACCGCGCTACTTGATCAATGCGAGAAACTGTCCAAGCAGGTGAAGTGGCAGGTCGCGACGATTAACACAGCGGCGCTTCATGACCCAGAATCGCTGTTCGATTGCCTGGGGCACGAGGGGAGTCTAGCTTTTTACAGGGGATTGGTCAGTTAGGTGTAAATCTGGTGGTCACGCGCGGCGTGATGTCTGACTTTAAGCGGCCTGGTCGCACCATCACTAACATTCTCCGCCGCAGGTCAAAGCCCCTGCTCCTCGTCCTCGACGAAGCCCAGAGACTCGGGCAAACTGAAATCTGTCCACGAGAGCACAAGGGGACCGTGAGCGACATCTTGGACTATATTCATAATGGGCGGGCGGGTACCCCCGTGGTGCTCCTGGCCGCCGGACTGGGACGCACCGAGCAAGCATTCGCCGATCTTGGGGTGTCGCGCTTCAGGGGCGGGGCCTTTACGGACTTGGGCTCGAACGGCGAGGAGGCAGAACGCGCGGTGATCCGAGACTGGATTGAGAAAGATGGGAGAGCCAAGAAGGCCCCCGCCCAGTGGGTCGAGGCCATCATGCAGAAAACGCATGGATGGCCTCATCATATTGTGTCCTACGCGTACCCCGCGTCAAGACACCTGCGAGCCAACGGTGGCGAGGGGACAGCAGAGGGGCTGCAGATCACACTAGAGTCGGGACGGGCCAGTCGCAGGGCCTACTATGACCGCAGAGCGCGGGACTTCGGTGAGGTAGAGCGTCGTGCGCTCGCGCACGCATTCAGGGGTACGCCGTCAGAAGGAAGTCGGACGAGACAAGAAATTGAGGCCGATCTGATGCAGGAGTTCACCGAGGCGCAGTCCAGGGCCTTGTTTGAGTCTGCCTGGGGACAGGGGCTGCTGGATCAGCGCCAGGGGCGATTCGTCATCCCCGTCCCATCTATGCAGGACTGGCTCGTCTCCCATTATAGGCGCGAGCAGATCCAATTGCCAGAGTCCGATCTGGCACGTCATCGGAGCCCAGGGATGGATTTCGACGGCCGATGAGTTGCCGCGCCTTCAGGGGTTGCCTGGTACGTAATCAGTAACCCGCTGTCAGTGGCCACTTTTGCCGGCTTCTACGCGCAAAGATGTTGGGGCTGACTACTTTTGTCGCTTCTGTCAGCCTCTGGTGCGCCTAATCTCCCCTAGATTGCGTTTGATCGCATCCGAGTGAGCTCAATGCCACGAGAGCGTGGCCTGGCGGGAGATTGCACAAGCCGAGGCACATTATGCGGTGGATCTGATGCGGTGGATTCCCCACTATAGACATGACTGATGTCTGTAGTTTCCCCGTGATAAACATGACTGACGTCTGCAGTTTCTCGGTAGATATGACTTATGTCTGCGGGGGGTGAAAGACAAGGCATGTTACTTTGAGACTACTGGGGTACTCTGTTTATGAGCGCACTAAGCTTTTGGTGTAAGACATCCGCGGCGGCCCCCATTTGGGACCTTATCCATCATGACTTATAGACAACCAGCGTGGCGTTGTCCTGGTAAGGCTTCGCTTGGTTGTTGACCGCAGCCAAGATGTTCTGGACGATAGCGGCCGCGGTATGGTTACCGTGCGTGATCTGGAGGGCTCGGTGCAGTACCGGATCGGACCACACGAGCATATTCCGCTATGGGGGACCATTTTCATGCAGGGGATCCGCTTCGACGCGCAAGGCAATCTTTACCTGGCCGGCACGTACAATGACACGCTTTACTTTTCGCCGGATGTGGTTCTGGCTCCATCCAGAAGTTTCCACCACCATACATGGGATGTATTTGTGGCCAGCTACGCGCCGGACGGCATAGTACGCTGGGCACACCAGGTAGAAGGCGGCACGGGCGACCTGTGGATTTCGAACGGGCGGTTTGGCAGGGCGGCCTTTGACGTGGATGCAGCAGGCAATGTGGTGCTTGGGGCCGTCGCCGATGGCATACCGCCTCCTGCATTCAGCGCTGCGGAAGACGGCGCCGTGCTGGCGCATTACAGCAGCAGCGACGGCGCGCTGCAACGCATTCAAACGCTGAACGATCTGGGAATCTCCTACATCCCTTCATTCAGTACGCTGCGGAATCATATGGGGCCGATTTACCGCGGCTTTGCGGGCGATTACGTGGCGACTCCGAAAAGCATTCGTCTTGACAGGAGCGGGAATATGTACGCGCTCTGGCGCAAGACGACAGCTGAGGCCGCCCTATTCAATTCGCTGACGGTTGGCGATACGACGCTGCACCGCCGGGAGGAGGCCCATATTTATGCGCTGACGAAGTTTGATGTGCAGGGAACATTGTTGTGGGCCCGGAGGCTGGACAGCCATTATGTGTTGTCTTCGGCCGGTATGAAGGTCGCAGAGAATGGCCACGTATATGTGGGGGGATTATTCCGGGGGCGTTACGCCGAGTTCGAGGGAGTGCGGTTGACGCAGGAAGAAGCCGAGGGTCTCGACGGCTTCGTGGCGCACTACGACGAAAGCGGCCATCTCGTGCGGGCGCTCCATCTGGAGACCACCGGAGACACGGGGGATTATATTAAAACGCTGGCGATAGGGGCTTCGGGAGACGTATATGTAAGCGGCAGCTTCGGGGCCGATCAGGCGATTCTGGGCGCGGATACGCTGTACGCCCGGGGCAAAGGCAACCTGTTCATCGCCAAATACGGTGCCACGCCCCTGTCGTCAGAGCCCTCGGTTGAAGTCCCCTCCGAAGAGATCAAGGTAGCGAATTATCCCAATCCGTTCCGCCAACGGGTGACCATCGAGTACCGCGCGCCGGCGCCGGGGCATGTCCGGCTGACGCTGTACGACATGCTTGGACGCGAGCTGGCCGTGCTTGTGGACGAACGGCAAAGCGCCGGATCGCACTTCGCAAAGCTGGATGCGTCCAGTTGGCCGGGCGGCGTATACCTGTACCGCCTCGAGGCTGGCAATCGGGTCGCAACGGGTCGGCTGGTGCGTCACAAATAAATTGCGGCCCCAGCTTCTGCCCAGCGAGATCTACCACGCCGAACACCGATGCGCTGCGGACGGTGTCCGCGCCAGCCGCTTATTCCGCAAGCCAGAGCCAGAGTAAACTCCGAGCGTCAAGTCTGGTTGTACCGGAAGCGCTCCAGACCGATGAGCCGGTAACGTTTGCAACGGAGCTGCGCGGCGTGTATCCGAATCCGTTCAATCCTGTAACCACCGTATCGTATGCGCTGAAGGAAGAGGATTAGGTGAGCCTGGTTGTCTATAACGTGCTGGGCCAAAGAGTCGCGGTGCTGGTGGATGGCGTACAGGCAGCAGGAGAACACACCATTGCTCTCGATGGGAACCGGCTGCCCAGCGGGCCGTATTTTTTGCGTATGGAAACGTCGGCCTATCGGCAAACCCGCATGATGATGCTGGCCAAGTAGGCACAGGACCACCAGTTGCCCCCTACATTGATGCAATCACAGCGATCAAGCCTGCTGATACCGGGATTGGTTGTACTGCTGCTGGTGCACGCACCGGCGGAAGCGCAGTCCTTTGGACCGGCGATGTGGATCCGGCAGGCCTGGATCGCAGGGGA
The DNA here is from genome assembly GCA_965219915.1 of Rhodothermales bacterium. Lineage (GTDB taxonomy): Bacteria > Bacteroidota > Rhodothermia > Rhodothermales > Bin80 > Bin80. The sequence continues at coordinate 1,065,085 of OZ244794.1, forward strand.
CGACTTCATTCCCATGGATATCGCCATTGGCCCGCACGAAGAAGTCTTTGTGACCGGCCTGCTGAGCAGGGGAAGAGATGCCTGGTTTGAGGCTTCGGCGGATTCAGCAGACATCCGCATGCTGGACACGCCACTCGGTGGTGCCGGGTTTCTGGTTCGATACGATGGTGGGACAGGACGTTTGGGATTCGTGCAGCCAGGAAGCGTGCTCCCTGTTGAGCCCCCGTCCATTGCCAGTGATTACAGCACCGGCCACGCCGTTGCCGTGGTTGATGGTCGTCTGTTCCATGGCGAAGGTCTCGGACGAAATGTGGGTTACCGGACGGGCTCGGGCATGGTTACCGTGCGTGATCTGGAGGGCTCGGTACAGTACCGGATCGGACCACGCGAGTATAGGCCTCTAGCGTGGACCATTTTCATGCAGGGGATCCGCTTCGACGCGCAGGGCAATCTCTATTTGGCTGGCACGTACAATGACACGCTTTACTTTTCGCCGGATGTAGTTTTGGCTCCGTCCAGAAGTTTCCACCACCATACATGGGATGTATTTGTGGCCAGCTACGCGCCGGACGGCATGGTACGCTGGGCACACCAGGTAGAAGGCGGCACGGGCGACCTGTGGATTTCGAACGGGCGGTTCGGCAGGGCGGCCTTTGACGTGGATGCAGCAGGCAATGTGGTGCTCGGGGCCGTCGCCGATGGCGAACTACCTCCTTCTTTAAGCGCTGCGGAAGACGGCGTCGTGCTGGCGCATTACGGCAGCAGCGACGGCGCGCTGCCACGCATTCAAACGCTGAACGATCTGGGGATCTCCTACATCCCTTCATTCAGCACGCTGCGTAATCATATGGGGCCGATTTACCGCGCCTTTGCGGGCGATTACGTGGCGACTCCGGAAAGCATTCGTCTTGACAAGAGCGGTAATGAGTACGTTTTGTGGCGCAAAACGACAGCTGATGTCGCCTTATTAAATTCGCTGACGGTTGGCGATACGACGCTGCATCGCAGGCAGGAGGCCTATATTTATGCGCTGACGAAGTTTGACGCGCAAGGGACGTTTTTGTGGGCCCGGAGGCTGGACAACCATTATGTGTTGTATCCGGGCGGCATGGAGGTTGCAGAGAATGGCCACGCATATGTGTGGGGAAATTTCTGGGGGCGTTACGTCGAGTTTGAGGGAGTTCGATTGACGCAGGACGAAGCCGAGGGGTATGACGGCTTCGTGGCGCACTACGACGAAAGCGGCCATCTTGTGCGGGCGCTCCACCTGGAGACCACCGGAGACGGTGAACACTTTATTGAAGCGTTGGGATTGGGGGCATCAGGAGACGTATATGTAGGCGGCAGATTCAGGGCCGATCAGGTGATTCTGGGTGCGGATACGCTGTACGCCCGGGGCGAAGGCAACCTGTTCATCGCCAAATACGGCGCCACATCCCTGTCGTCGGAGCCCTCGGATGAAGTCCCCTCCGGGGAGATCAAGGTTTCGAACTATCCCAATCCGTTCCGCCAAAGGGCGACCATCGAGTACCGCGTGCCGGTGCCGGGCCATGTCCGGCTGACGGTATACGACGTGCTTGGACGCGAGCTGGCCGTGCTCGTGGACGAACGGCAAAGCGCCGGATCGCACTCAGCAAATCTGAACGCGTCCAGTTGGCCGAGCGGCGTATACCTGTACCGCCTGGAGGTCGGCAATCAGGTTGCCACGGGCCGGCTGGTGCGCCGGAAATAAGTTGCGGCCCGGCGATATCTACCGCACCGAGCGCTCCCAAAACAGTAAAAGCACGGGAGGCACAAGGCAGTAATCATGCCTGGCGCCGCGTATGAGCGGGCTACCGCACCTGAGACCACTTGCTCTCTATTGAACTGACGACGCCTTCAAAGAAACGGCCGGCACTTAGACGCCCATGCAGTAACGCGAATTTCTCGTCCGACACCTCTGGTAGGTCCTGGCGTGTGCATTGACGAAGAATCTCGCCTTTGTAGTCCGACAGCTTGAAAATAGACAGGCACTGCACATCTGGCACATGGTGCTGGTTGTGGTCGTAGGACAGGTCTCTGTACAGATGTATCGTGGCGTCGGTGATCTTCTCCACGCGCAGTCCAGCTTTCCCGGGGGCGGGGGTTGGCTGTGTGCGCACCATGAAGTGCGCAAATACGATGTCGCCGCTCCGCAAGTTGGCGGTCTCTCCCAACTGTGACTCGAAGTAGTTATGCTTGTTCTTCCCGTAGTTGGTGATCGGGAACTTGACGCTGACCACCCCCAACACTCTGTAATCTCGTAGAATGGCCACATCCACCTTTTTGCGGTAGTACTTCCCGTCCACGCGGGTCTCCCGCTGCTTCGGGCGGTCCTGTTCCTCTTCTTACTGTACTCGGTTCTTTGGGTTTTGGCGGTGGCGGAGTTGGTGATATGGGCAATCCTTTCTTTGGCATCTCGGTAGTTTGTAAGGGTCTAGGTTAGAGTTATGCCCGACAGAGATCGGGTCGTGCATCATTTTGATGCTTGTCCTGAATGATTCAACGCATTCCTAGACTTACGCTTGGGGCCGGGATTTCGGCTTTGGCTTTTCGCCTTTCAGGGTGCTCAGCATCGCTTCGCGCATCGTCATCCGGCCGTAGCGCGGGTTCGCTACCGGCTTGTCCAGTATCGTGTAAGCCTCTGAACGTTTTTTGCTCGGACGGGGCGTGGAGTGTTTTTGTTTGGTCATTCGGCTTATAATGAGTTCTGTAAGCTCGCTTGCCTGATCACAAGTTAATCTCTTCTTCCGCAACAGTCGAGCCACGCGTGTATATTGGAGTTGGCCTGCTTACTCAGCCATTAGGATGAGGTTGAGGTGCTACGCGGGCAGGGTAGTTCATTGCTATCAAACCCCTCCGGGCGGTTAGTGTTGTGATGTGTCTCCTTCATGATACGCATATCACACGTATACGTTATGACTTTTGTTGTAATTTACTAGCATGAATCGGTTACGATCGTTCTGTTTCCATGCTTAAACCGCCTATGCCCCGCATATTTCTTTTGATACTGGGCGTCCTTTTATCCGCTTCTATTTGCCTTGCACAGGGAGGTGATTCGAGTAATACTCGGATTGTTTACCAGCATGAGAATGATGCCGTCGCGGTCACGTTTTCTTCGGATGGTTCATTTCTGGCAGCGGTTGTAGAAGAGTCCCAGCGTGCTTCTATTACGTGGTATATCAGAATTTGGGATATGAATACGATGCAAATTGTGAGGTCTTATGAGCGACATTTGGCATCAGGTGTAGCTTTTTCTCCAAATGATTCACTGATTGCTTTCGAATATGATCGAAGAGTTGCGGTGCATGACTGGCGATCAAATTCAGAGACACCAATAGCCGAATTCAGAGTCTTTCCTGTGATCTGGCACGTTGAATTCTCAAATGACGGAAAGTATTTACTTGGATCGAATGCACGGCCGAACGCTACTGTATATGTGTGGGATACCGCCACATGGACAGAACTTCGCCAGATTAACGTCGGAGCAGAATTGCCTGTAGGAGGTATTCATGGAGAGGCTTTTACTATATCACCTGATGGACGGTATTTTGCTTCCGCTACCGATGGGAGTACGCTCCCCATCTACGAGATAGAGACTGGTAATCTTGTTTGCTCGGTTGATCTTCCTGTAAAGGATAATTCGAGCAGAGGAACCAGAACAGCATCAGTAGATTACTCGCCTGATGGGACTCAGATTGCGATAGTAACAGGTGATATTCCGGATTTTCGACTTCATTTTGATTATGACTGGATTAGATTTATTGATGTCAATGCCTGTATTGTGAAAGCAGAGATCGAGTATCCTGTGGAACGCGTCCATCTAAGCAGAGTGAGATTCATAGACAGCGACCGGATCATTGTGGGTAGCAGTACGTCATCTGCACGTACCCGGACAGAGAGTATAACAATCTGGGATATTCATGAAAGAAAAATCATAGAGAGGCTTGATCATCCAGAAACTAGGTGGATTGAAGACCTAGATGTTTCTTCCGATAGCAGACACTTTGCATCGGTGGTTACCAGAAATGATCCTGGCTTGGCTGTCTGGGAGATCCCCCTGATCGTCCGTGCCAGTACTTCAGAGATCCCTACTACTACGAAATTCACGATCTCGAATTATCCAAATCCGGTAGCTGACTGGACCACATTTGTGATTGACGCTCCGCCCTCTGCCAAAGCAAGCCTTCAAGTATTTGATCCGCTTGGCAGGGAAGTCTTGTCAAGGCCGGAGACGTTAATAACATCTTTTCAACAGGAGATGCGAATAGACAATATCAGTCTGGCGGCGGGCGTGTACATATATCAGATAACCGTTCGGTCCCCAGAGAAGCCTCTGATCTACAGGGGGCAGCTTGTCAAGCAGTGAGACCCTCAGATCGACCTAAATACAAAGGGTTCTACCGCAATTCGTGTGGAATGATTAGTTTTCGAATCCACCGAATCTACACATTTCATGGAACCAGTTCCAGATTCTGCGGTGCGTCACAGCTTACAATTAGGGAGTGATTGGAAGATTGATCGGCTGCTTCTGGATGCGGAGGCTGAACGGATAGACATCTACATTTCCCATTCGGGTCGTCCGTTGGTCTGCCCGAAGACGGGAGAGGCGGGGACGTTGTATGACCACCGTAAGGAGCGGTCTTGGCGGCACCTGGACTGGTTTCAGTTTCGATGTTTTGTCCACTGCCGGGTACCTCGGGGCAAGTCTTCCGCGGGGGTGAACACGATCCAGGTTCCCTGGTCGAGTGCTTCGCAGCGCTATACGGAGGCTTTTCATTGATCCCTTAAACAAGGGCACCAACATATAATCCACTACCCAGGCAGGTGTGTATACTTTGCCGAATGTTTTAATAACGTCCATGACGCGATCAGGTCTGTTTACGGGATTCATCCCTGGATACCATGAAACGGCAACTCAAGGTAAAGGTCAACAATCTCACCTGAATCAAGGCGCTTCATCGCTTGACGTACCTCGCTGTCGCTCCAGTCATCCATGAAGCGCACGGCTGAAAGGGCCGCGTACTCACGGTTGAGCTCCATGCTTATCCAACGACGACCGAGTGTCTCAGCGACTTGACCCGTGGTATTGGACCCAGAGAAGATGTCTAAGACGACATCCTCGGGATCGGTGAGGAACTGAATAAAGAAGCGGGGCAGGGCACTGGGAAACCTCGCAGGGTGTCTTTTTCGTTCCATCATCTTACATCGCCTCAGATAGCCTGAGTTACTTTCCGTGTTCGGAATCTGTAGGAGGTTGGAGGGGATGGCACCGCCGTTGTCCTTGCCGAACGCCTTGGCGATGTTGTGCCCAGAGGGTCGTGATTTGGGGCGGTAGTACTTCTCGGGATCCTTGAGCAACGCCTTCATACGATCAGAATATGGCACCAGGACACGAGTAACATCCGCCTTAGGCTCAGTCGTACGGGAAAACCACCAAACTGTGTTGACAGAGTCCTTGGCGCGGATCTTCCGCTTGTTGACCCATTCAATGGGCGATGGCAGCTTCGACGGATTGAACCAGAAAAATTCTTCTGCCAACTCGTAGCCGAGGCGATCACAAAAGTCCACAAGAACGCGGTAATTGTAGAGCGAGCGCACCGGCTTCCCGCGCTTATAGGCTCCGCCGAGGTCGAGAACAAAACTGCCACTGTCCTTCAGCACGCGGTACGCGGCTTCTCCAAACCTCCCCAACCACTCGACATACTGATCTTGTTGCTTGTTGCCATATGTCTTCTGTCGTAATAGTGCAAAGGGCGGGCTCGTCAGGATCAAGTCCACGGATTGGTTCGGCAGATGCGCGAGCAACTCTACGCTGTCCCCGCACAACTGGAGACCGTGCGGCGTTCGATATACCTGTTTATCGCTTGGGAAGTCTAGATTCATCGTACACCAGTAGTTTCTGAGAGAATTGCATTCGGCTGTAGTTCCCACCGCCGCGCTATCCAGCTCTCAACGAAGGACCACAGCAGCGTAATCGCGTAGTGGAGTTCGGGGGCTGACTCTTGCAAATCCGCAACAGCACCCACGAGTCGCTCTCTCGGCAGGTGACCAGCTAACCAAACGGCCCAGATGGAGGGTGCATCCCCGGCAAGTTGTGTCGTGAGCTCTCGAATAGTTTCATCTGAGAGTGCGTCGTGCTGGCGCAGCGCCTCGGCACATCCTGCTGCTATCGCTGGTTCCATTTCCTGTAATCCTGCAAGGAGTACCGGGATGGCGTCTGAGTTCAGGCTGACGATGCCCTCAAGGGCCTCTTCACGGAGGTTCCGGTCTACATCTCCAAACGCTCTCACGAGGCGTAAGCACCCCTCTGAACCACCGATGCGACTCAAGCACCAAGCCGCCGCGCTACGTAAGAAGTACGGATGTTGCCCATCGTCCAGGATCGCGCTCAGCATCCTGATGCATTCATCTGTACCGGCTTCCCCCAGGGAAATCACTGTCTCCAGTCGAATCTGCTGATCTGGGTTTGCCAAGTATGGTGCGAAGATGTGCCCCGCACTCTCGCCACGGACGGCGACAAGATAAGCTGCCGCCTCCAACCGGATGTAGATGTCCTCTTCCTGGTCGCCCTCCAGACTCGCTATATCCGTCCCAACAGAGTCATTCCGCTGTAGCCTTGCCAACTTCACTCCAGTGAACCGCTGGGTTCGCTCACGGGAATCAAGAAGCTGCGAAAGATGATCCTCGGGGACTACGCCCGGACAACGCAGATCGCAGTCCTCCTCTGGCCTGACCTTCGACGCCAGGATCTGATGGAGTGCGATTTCTTCGCCCGGGGCTACGATGATTCCGAGCTCTTCGGGAACCGTGCGGGTGTGGCGATGACCGTCTCTACTTCGCACGGTCGTGACCCTTTGGCCCGCGATTGATTCTACGACGCCGTCTCGGCTGGAGAACCAGGCCTTCCATTTGACGCTGGTTTCCGATCCTTCGGTCACCCCCTTTGTTGTCTTGCCGTCCGGGGTCACTGCTCTAAATTGGGCAACGCGCACGTAGTTCACCTTCCCTTTGGGATACCACCGTATCCAGTTGCGCTCGTGCCAATAGGACACCGGTTCATGGAGCCGACCGGTGCTCCACCGTTCATCTTCGTCTGCCTTGCACACAGGGAAGGCGATTATGTCGGCGTTCACCATACCGAAATCCCACGCCCGCTCATGGTCCGAGGAGCTATGGGACATCGACAAGTCGGGCTTCGTTTTCGCACGGCTCTCGATGCGAAGTCCGCACACTTGGCAAACGAGGTCTGGAATGCGGACGCGCTTGCGCTTGACATCCTTCCAGAGTTTAATATCCATCGCGCCCCGTTCTAGTTCGACGACATGGTGCCCCAGCCGTTCCAGATCGTGCGCCACATGTCTGCAGCCCACCGCGCCGAGAGCAATCTTCCGAAAGAAGCTGGAATCCGGCTTGAGCGCAAGAGGTGGCATGATGTGTCAGAAGACTTTCGGTAATAAAGTTCCCTCTTGTTCGCTCTCAGTCACTTTGGGCACGGATCGGGGGACAGGGCCTAATTAGGTCTCGCGCTTTCAGTTTGGTTACTGCGGTGGCCCGTGTATCCGTTCACGTTGCATGCATCCCCGCGCATTCCTTAACATCCGATGCAGTCATTGGTCGCAGTCACGCGGCATCGCGGTTCCATTCCGCTCCACGGTTATTTGTGCTTTCCTCATCAGCCTCTTTGTGCTATTGTTCCTTTATACCAATATACGGATATATTGCCGCAACGTTGTCTATCTGGCGCGGGATCGCCGCGTCTTATGTCGCCAAAATCGCGGGGGATCGCATTCCAAGGCGCTCAACTAAACGTGATGCTTCTCAAACCAACACTAACGCGGGTTTTTATTTTTGGGAATTATATCGCAAAGTAACAATTCTTAGTTCCTTCTTTTCTCTCTTGATTTTCTGCAAAGCTCTCTGTAGCATTGTCTGCAGTATCCACACCACAAAAATCATAGCGTAATCGTATAACTCCCAAATTAGATGCACCCAATACTGGGGAATCCCCCTTGTTGTGTGCCACTCCCACTTCCTCGGAGCACAGTACCTTGCACTTTTCATCAGATCTGAACGTTGCCCAAACTCCACTGCTTCATTACATATCGGAACAATTAAATCCAGAAACTAGTCTAATTGACTGCGCAGCATGGATTCTACCTCAGGCTCCATCCTCATCCGCAACGGTTAGTAAGTCTGGTCACGCATTGACGTAGTCCTTCACCTTCCATCTGATAAATTCAGCAACCAACTCAGGATAGGTATGCTCAACTACTTCCTGCGCACGACTTATCGCTGGCCATAAGGAATCGCCTTTGGAGCCATGAATAAGGGCCATCCAGTGGGTCGGATAATAGCGCGCCAACATTCCGAGAATGAACGACACCATGTACGTCATGCACAACTGGGAGTAACATGCACCTCCTGAAAACGGCACGGCGATGTACAAACGGCGGTGCAGTCCAAACTCCTTGTTCAAGTAGGTGTGGATGAACAAGGGCCTCGCTTTCTGTTCCGCCTCCGCATCACAACTCAGGATACACCACCTCCCTTCGGGACTCGTCGTATAGCCCTTGGAGGTGAAGTAGCAGCTTAGTTCTGCGAAGTCTCTTTTTCTTACCTTGACCCATAATCCATCCTCACTCGTATAGGATAGCTTGTTTACGAAGGCATATTGGAGCAAATCGCACACGATGGAATAGTCCTCCCCCAGGTCCGGAATCCTAGAAAACAGATCATCAACCGATATCTCTACGTTGACATCTGGAATTTCATAGCAAGTAACCAAGTGGTGAGGCGATGATGTCAAATGAAGTAATACCTCCTTATGCGTGTGCCCAACAAAATCCGAGAATAACCCACCGCACCTTTTGATCTTTAGTTGACGCAGGTTCCTCAATCCCCTCGACGTACTACCAGACATCACATTCCCCCACCCGACAGTTTTCAGTCCATGGCCTAGTGTCAGGCATTCTTCCCCGCCTTCCGCCCTGAGCAATAGAATGAGAGCCCGGCTTAAGCTGGCTACACCGTAATACGTCAATAGGGGGCGTACCGAGTAGTCTGCGTTACTCGAATTCCGAAAGTATTCACGGGCCTGTTTGGCCGCTGCATTTATCTCGCGCGCACGACGGGAATTGAGGTCTCTTGAATGGATTCGCCTGAATCGCTGTTGCACAATATCCCGACTTTCCAGTGACAACAGGTCATGCCGAATTCTGGGTTCCATGTTACAGGTCTTGGTGTAGTAAATGATATACAATGTTACCCATCGAGATACGGAGTTTCGTGGTTTGAAAGTGCGGGAGGAGCACCAATAAGCCGAGTATCAAACATTAGTTACGGCCTTGCCAGGGTATGGGTGCTGTGTAATCTAAGGAAACCGACCATTCCTTTTCCATCTAAATACTTAGTTTGGTAATTATTGGAACCCTGTTTTACCCCTTGACGTTGTGGAATCCAGCGTGCCATTTCGCCCCTTTGAGCTCTCTCCCCACCAAGTCCCAGGATATGATGTGCCATGAGCATGAGGTGATATGGTGTGAGATGTTACTGAATGCGTAACTGGGTGTGGGATGGATGGAGGCCCTCCGTAGTCGCTGTTCAGGCGGAGGCTACAAACCACCCACTGCTACTGAGTTCAAAAGGCTTGGTAGTGAGCGAGTTGGGGAGCGCCAGGCTAACTGGTAGAATGTAGCAGGTAGGAGTCCCGTAGTATAAAGATGAATCCAATCATATACTTTCCCGAGTCCTGCGTGTATACCCGTGAGGGTATGGGCGAAGCGTGGACAGGGGCGCATGTGGACAGAGCTATTGAGCATCGAAATCGCCGTAATCTGAATCGCCGAGGCTGTCCCAACGGTCGAAGGCAACACGTGGTACAACGCTATGGTGAGAGGGGCCACGGGTTCACGGTGTCTAAGAACTCTGGTACGCATGTACGCATGTTACTGGAACCTGGGAGGTCTCTATCTTGCCCTGTGGTCGCACAGGGACGCGCAGGGAAGGCGGAAGACGTCGACGCCTACGATTCACGGGATGGAGAAGTCAGATGAGACCATACTAGTAATGATAACTGCGAACACGGGGCAACCTGCGGAGTAGGAGGAGTGAAGGGCCTCACCCAAGGGGAAGGCGCAAAGTCCTACCACACACTACGCGCAGAAGTGGGCTCGTGTGTCCCAGGGGGTCGAGCGTCTACGGCAGCAGGTGGAGCGGAATCCAAAGGAGAAACTCACAACGTTGCTACACCACATCAACGAAGACTCTCTGAAAGCAGTGTACTACGCAATCAAGCGGGACGCAGCCCCAGGGGTAGACGGAGTGACGTGGAAGGCGTATGGCGAAGACATTGACCGCAACATCGCAGATTTATGCACGCGCGTACACCGTGGCTCGTATCGGGCGGCTCCCTCACGGCGGGTAGACATACCTAAACCAGACGGGAGCAAACGACCGCTCGGGATCGCAACACTGGAAGACAAGATCGTCCAGTGCGCGATGGTGAAGTGCATTATTGAACCCATCTATGAGCATGAGTTTGCGGATTTCAGCTATGGATTCATAGCGAAGCGCGGTGCGCATGATGCTCTGGACGCAATCGCGTACGTGATCGAACGCAAGAAGATAAACTTCGTGGTGGATGCGGATATACGCAAGTTCTTCGACATGGTGGAGCAGGAACGGCTGATTCGATTCCTGGAACATCGAATTGCGGACAAGCGGGTATTACGCGTGATCAAGAAGTGGCTTCAAGCGGGGGTAATGCAGGAAGGAGTTTGGCAGGCAAGTGAAGTGGGAACCCCGCAAGGCGCGGTCACTTCACCGATACTGGCGAACATCTACTTGCATTACGTGCTGGATTTGTGGTACAATCGCCAGCGCAAAACGCGGCGCGACGGAGGGGACTCGGGGATCGTCCGGTATGCGGACAATTTTGTGGTTGGATTTCAGTACAAGAGGGAGGCGGATCGTTCTCTACGAGACCTATGGACGAGACTCGATAAGTTCGGGTTGAGTCTACACCCCGACAAAACCCGTCTGATTGAATTTGGGCGGTATGCGGAGCAAAATCGGAGAAAACGCGGAGAGGGGCGACTAGCCACCTTTGACTTCTTGGGATTTACGCACTATTGCCGTAAGACCCGAAGCGGGATGCAAGCGTAACGCGAAGGGGCATACGCAACGATGGACGGGCTATAAGCTACGCATGGATACGGCGGACGGTGAGGTTCCGATCAGCTGTTTGGTCACGTCTGCCTCGTTGCATGATAGTCAGGCCGCTATTGCCTTAGCGAGCTTGACGCAGCGGCGGGTGGACAACTGTTACGATCTCATGGACAGCGTCTATGATGCTAAGGAGATTGCCGCACATCGGAGAGCCTCGGGGCGTGAACCGATTATCGACCCGAATCCGCGCAAGAAAAAAGCAGCGGATTGCCGCGAGCAAAAGGCGCAACGTAATGCCAGATTCATTCCTGCTGACCGGGTTCGCTACCGGGAACGTCCACCGTGGAGCGGGCCTTTGGGCGGCTCAAGGATGAGTTCGGTGGACACAATATCCGGGTCCGTGGGCACGAGAGAGTCCTGTGCCATCTGATGTTCAGCGTGGTGGTACTCACGGTGGACCAAATGCTACGGATGGTCCAGTGAACCGGACCATCCAGCACCGCATGCAGAATTTGGGCGCTCCGAAACACAGCAGCCGTGGGATGGGTGCGTGAAATCTACACGGATCGCGGACGAATATTCACCAAACAGAGGCCTCCGTGGAAGCAAAGCACCTGTCGACTCGAAAAAAAGGCGAACCCCTGCCGATGATTCAAGTAATCCAACTAAATTGAACACGTTAAGCCGCAAAGTTATCGGGGTCAGAAGGCGAGAATACGGAATTTTGAAAGAGGCTCTTACAGATAAAGAATATGAAAGAACATGAAGTTAACGGAAAAACAATTGAAATTTTGCTATCCTAGTGGGCGGTGGCTGCCCATAGCGGTGCGGTGGTCGGCTAACTAGGACATATTCACAAGGCGAGTGTGGTGTATGAGTATGAGTAAAGCCTACTGGAGCATTCCTGTTCTACTATTGGCCTTGACCGCCCAAGCGCAGCAGCCGGCTCGCATCATGCAGGAGTCCCCATGGGTGCTCAATTCGCTCTCTTCGCCCTCACTTCGCCCCATTCAGGCCTATTGGGATCCTCAAGAGGGTGCACACTTCATTGATCTGGTTGCAGTGTTTTCAGAAGCGCACTTGGTCGTGGATACTAATCAGACCGTGATCAGGGCCCGCAGCAGCCGTGCGATTTACGAAGTGGATTTTGACCGGGGCACCATCCTACGACAGTTTGACGATGAGCCACAGCAGGAGGACACACTGATCACCGGCGGCTATTACCGCAGTGCCGACCACTTTCTATTGACACCCCTCAATCTTGAACGGGTATTCCCTGAAGGAACGTTGACCTACGATCAAGATCGACTCAGTCTCCGACTCTCTCAGGAGTTGTTTGCCGACGTATTTCGCCCCCAGGTCATCGCCCCGACGCTCGCAATCGGTCCCATGCTTTATGGAAGAAACCGGCGTCTGATCGGCGGTGCTCAATTTGGCTATCGGGTCAATCGCATGCAGCGCTCGGCACGTGGCACGGACTATACCGGATTTCTGAGTATGCGTGCAAGTGCCCTCTGGGGACAAATCCGCGCCGACGGCACGGCCACCTATTCCGGTGCGACCACCCTGAGACAGTTTAGTTATCTGCTTGATTTTCCGCGCTCGGCCTATCTGACTCAGATCAGTCTGGGCCGATCCAGCGTGAATCAGTGGCCCGCACGTCAGGATTACGAGGGGGTGCGGATGAGCAACCGCCCCCTCTCTACGCGCCATCAGCAGCGAGAGGCACAACTGGTTGGAGTCGCGGAGCCGAACGCATTGGTGTCTGCTCTTGTGGGCGGGGTAGTTGCCGACCGTGTCCAGGCAGATGGGCAAGGACGCTACCGACTCACCATTCCTGCTTACTACGGAACCTCCCGCGCCGATTTGGAAATCGTCCCTGCTGGTGGCGGCCCCCCTATCCGGCAAACCCGCTTCCTGTTGATTACCGAGGACCTTCTGCCCGCTGGCACTCTTTACTGGGACCTGCAGGCCGGACGTAACCAATTCGACCAATCCGCCTATGGGCATCTTCGCGTTGACTACGGTCTATCTAAGAGACTGACCACACTCGGTAGCTACACCCGGGTGGACACGCTGCAGACAGCCACCGTAGGCTTGGTAAGCAATCTTGCCGATGCTGCTATGTTCAGCTTGGAAGTTGCCTATCCGTCCTCTGCGGCTCGGGCGACGTTGCAGTTGTTTCGTGACCGATTTCAGTTCCAGGGGGAGGGTGCTATCGCGACCGAACCAGGACTGAATTACTATCGACAGCGCTTTGTGGGACGAGCCGGTTGGAATGTTGGAGGTCTTAGCCTGTTTCTCAACGGAACCCGCTATGAATCCTTTAGCGGCAGTAATTACACACGTGTAGACGGATCCGGGACTCTCCGGCTGTCACGGCAGATCAGCCTGACCTTTGCCGCCGGTCCTGGAATCACCCGACTCGGTCCTGACGCGCCGACGGACACGCGAGTGGAGTGGCGCACCTCACTCACCCGATATATCCGGCCAAAAGGACTTCGAGGTCGAATCGGCTTCCAAGCTCAAGGTGGACGCTACGAATCGGTAGACTTTTCAGGCATGACCCTCTATGCTTCCTATCGATCTCTGTCGTTCGGGTCCCGTGTCGGGTATGACTTCCCGGCCCAGGGTATGAATGCCTCGTTTTCAATTCGCATGAATGCCCCGTGGGCAAGCTTCTCAAGCCATACTGCGCTGGAGTCCGATAATCCCTACAACCAGCAAAGTCTCTACGGCTCTATGACCCTCAGCCGCGGATTACTTTTTTCTAGGCATTCCCAAGTGTGGAGCAGCGCACTGTTCCGTCCTTTTATGGATACTGACCGTGACGGGACGCGGGATCCCGGTGAAATCCCCTTGGATGGCCTCGAGCTCAATGTAGTGCGAGCACGGACCGAACGCGACGCATCGGGTACTTTGCGGGCAGACTTTCTAGCACCCAGCACTCAATACCAAGTCGTAATTGATCCCCGCTCCATTAAGGGCCCCGAACTGGATCTGCCCACCGGAACTGCCTTCAGTTTTCTATCCGATCCAGGGGAAACCAAATACATTGACATCCCGGTTCATCGCAATACGATCGTGGAGGGCTCAGTGGAGAACCTGCCTCTGAGTTCCCCTACACTGGCAGTGGTACTCTTCTTTCAGGGGGAATCCGAAGTGCTCAGGGCAGCGGTTTCGCAGCAGGGACGGTTCACCGCACTGCTTCCGCCTGGGACCTATCGCGTTGAACTCTTGGATCTGCTCGGGCAGGAAGATCTTACCGACTATACCCGAATCTTGGATGTGCAACCTGTCCAGACCCAATCACTTGAAATTCGTTAAATCTCAACTATTCTTCTCTGATGCTCCATTTATTGATCGCCACGCAGACTGCCACGTCGCCGACTTCCGGACAGGCTGTTGATGAATCCATTCTCCCCACTTCTTTTTGGGATATGGTCCAGTATGCGCAGGGCTTTGAGTGGCCGTTGGGAGCCCTGTTTCTGGTCGGCCTTTTTCTCTTGACCTCCGCTTATGTGCGGTACTTCCGGCAGTGGCGTGGAAGTAATGCCATGCTGAAAATTGAGACCAAGAGTATTTCTGCGGAGGGATTTTCGAATGCGATTGGCCAGAGCAAAACCCCAAACCCTTTTGTTACGACTGGGAATTTAATTCTGGAGGAATTCCAGCGCGGGGGATCGGCCCAGGCAATGGTTGACTATGCGTCCCAGTTCATTGAGTTGGATCACAAAAAGTACAAGGAAACCGAGCGCTACATCGTGGCCGCGGTTTACATTGCGCTGTCTATTGGCCTGCTCGGAACCCTGTTCGGGATCTTCGTGCTGTTCATGACCGGCAGCCGTCATGGTGCATCCGATCTGGTCGGTTTGGGGATAGCAGTGGTCTCCACCATGCTAGCTCTGGTCGTTCGCCTGATCCTCTGGCCCCTTAATGTCTATCTTCAGGCCCGCGTGGCCAAGCGCTATGATACTCTGAGAAAATGGACCATTGCGTTTGCATACGCCCTGTCCGCGAATTCAAGTGTACATTCAGATTGATGTTGCCCACTTGGGTTAGACTGAACCTCGGTTGATTTTCGGTGCAATTTTGAGCTGAGATTCGAGGCGGGATTTGTTGTTGGAGCGGAACTTATTTCCCGGCATTTGTGGCTCCGGATTAAACAGAGCTACCTATGCCCCAACAACGAATATGCATGAAAACCATTCGAGATGTGCTGCATCATTATTACGGTGATCGGTGCAGTCAACGTCAAACGGCGGTCCACCTGGGTCTTTCCCCTGGAACGGTTCGCAATTATCTTCGCCGTGCTGCGGAGGCGGGGATATCCTGGCCGCTGCCCTGGTCTCCCCTCGCCTGCGGGGCTGGAAGCCTTGCTGTTTCCGGCAAAGGAGTTTCCTTCTAATCGTCCTCAGCCGGACTGGACAGCGATTCATACGCAGTTGGCCCGGAAAGGGATGACCTTGGAGCGGACCTGGCACACCTACCGCCAAGCGCATCCAGATGGATATAGCTATGGGCATTTTTGTAAGCGGTACAAGGATTGGAGCCAGAAGCATAAGGTGTCAATGCGGCTTCATCACAAAGCTGGGGTGGAGCTTTTCGTGGACTATGCCGGCAAAACGATTGAGCTCACGGACCCCGAAACGGGCGAGGTGAGCAAGGCCCAGATTTTTGTTGCCACCTTGGGCTGCTCCAATTACACCTATGTGGAGGCGACGCCAGATCAAAAGATTCGTAGCTGAATCGGGGTGCATGCCCGGGCGATGGCATTTTTTGGCGCGGTGCCTGCGATCATTGTCTGCGACAATTTGAAAGCCGCCGTCGTAAGCGCGGATCGCAAGTCTCCCCAGATTCAGCGCACCTATCTCGAATTTGCCCATCACTATGACGCCAAGATTTCTCCTGCTCGCGTTTAAAAACCTCAGGATAAAAGCCTTGTCGAGCTAGGAGTGAAATTTGCGTCGTCGCGGATTTTGGCCCCGCTAAAGTCCCAACAATTCTTTAGCATTGCGGAGCTCAATGAAGCCATTGCTCCTTTATTGGAGCAGTTGAACGAGGTGCCCTTTCAGAAGAAAATAGGCACACGCCGGAGTCAGTTTGAAGAACTGGATCGGCCAGCCATGCGCCCGCTTCCAGAAACGCCGTATGAATTCCGGGAATGGAAGACGCTGAAAGTGAATATCGATTACCATGTTCAGGCCAACTTTGCCTTTTACAGCGTGCACTACCGCTTGGTTGGCAAGAAAATGGACGTGTGTATCGGCGAAAACCTGGTCAAATGCTACTACAAGAACGAATTGGAGGCCATACTCCCGCGAATTAAAACCAAAGGGGGGCTTTAGCACCCATACAGATCACATGCCAAAAAGACATCGTCGTTATTGCGATCGTGAACGTTTGCTAGCGCGTGCGCGTGCCATAGGTCCAGAAACCGAGAGCTTGGTCCAGCAACTGCTGGGGCGCCGCTCACACTAGGAACAGAAATTCCGGGCACTCCTGGGCATCGTTGGACTCGAGGACCGCTTTGGTACGGAGCGCTTGGAGACTGCATGCCGCCTCGCGTTGTCGCTGGGGCCACGCGCACACAACCATCCAACCGTGTCCTCCATTCTTCAAAAAGAACGGGACCTCCTGTTTGAACCCGCCCCCAGTACGCCACAAATCCTGCATGACAATCTTCGGGGCGGAGATAATTATGCATCCAACCCCAAAAACGCATCCAACAATGCCACATCATCCAATCCTTGATCAACTCGAAGCACTCCGCTTTCACGGAGTGGCCCGTGCGCTGCGCAAGCAGTTGGCGCAGCCCGATATCAACCGCTTATCCTTTCTGGAGCGCCTGATACTCCTGCTCGATTGCGAAACCAGCGACCGGGAAAACAGAGCCCTGAACATGCGCCTTCGTCGGGCCAAACTGCACCAGATCGCCTGCACGGAAGACATTGATTACCGGACGCCGCGCGGACTCAGCCAGCAAAAAATGCCACAACTGGCCAATTGTGACTGGATCCGTCGTCACCTCAATGTGGTCCTGACGGGGCCCACAGGACCCGGTAAAAGCTACCTGGCCTGCGCACTGGCCCACAAAGCCTGTCTGGAAGGCTTCAACGTATGCTATCACTGCTTGCCTCGACTCCTTCAAGAATTAAGCATTGCCCGGGTTGATGGTCGATATCTGAAAGTCCTGAACAAACTCAAAAAACTGGATGTCCTCGTGCTGGACGATTGGGGGCGCAGTCCGCTGACCCAAACGCAACAAGAAGATCTCTTCCAGATCCTGGATGATCGAATCCAGAAACGCTCAACCATTGCCACAAGCCAGTTACCTGTCGAACACTGGCACCAGTCCATGGCGAATCCCACGATCACAGATGCCATCCTGGATCGACTCGTACAACCCGCCTATCGTATTGAACTCAGCGGCGAGTCCATGAGAAAACAACACACAAACCCTTAAAACCGTGGCATGAAACAACAACGAAACACGCTCATTTGAACCCGAAACCAAACGAAAAAACGCTCCAAATATAAATGCTGCAGCCCTGGCAGCATCAATCTGAATAGGCGGGCAATTTGACCTGAATATATATTTGTACCCGGGGCCTGCATGGGTAAATACGCTCAGTGAAATTCAATTCAGGGTCCGGTTGCGGATATGGGATAGCTAGCCAGCGAAATAGACGCCTACGTGTAAACGTTGAGGATCTTTCCAACCCCCGGAAGGGATTTATACATCAATTGCTGCTTCTTGGTAAGTGTCATTCAGAGAATTCCGATCCCCACTAGATATCAAAGCGCTGAAGGTCCCGTCGCCCTCCTTGATAAGCTGACAGTGCGCCTCAGATGTGCGTGTCAGCAACAAATCGGCAAAAGCTCATACACCACTGACCCAACTGCAACCTTGCGAGCGGCCACAGAGCCTGGATTGAATAAGGCCCCCAGCAAAACATCGCATGGAAGCCTCCGATCGAGGTCGCAGGAGAATGGTCCTACATAGCCCTTCGCCCGTACAATAGCGGCTGGATCACAAGTAGCGCCTCTCGAGTTTTGCAGGACAACACAGTTCACGGCCTGTGCGTTTTTGTTGTGCTACGGGTGCACAGGCCACGCCTCAATGTTCAGGATCAGTTAGGGTTTTGATCGCGAATGGCCCGAAAACGGGCCAGAAAGGCCGCCGCTTTGTCATTCTTGCCCAGCCGCCGGTACAGATTCCCAATCTCGCGCAGGTATGCCAATTGGTCCTCACGCTCAAATTCGTCAAATACCTCTTCAATCTCCGGCTCCATCTTCAATGCCTGTTCGGGGTTGTACCGGGCCAATTTCAATGCTTCAATATAGGCTTTGCCCGTATATCTGCTTCTAGTCTCCACGACCTGCATCAGGTAGGTGAACGCACGGCCGGACTGCCCGTTCTTGTGATGTAGAAGTGCGCGCTCAAACAACCCCCCTCCATAAGCCGACCGGACATCCTCCTTGAATGCTGCATATGGCAACGGCTGCAGGGCCAGGGTGTCCCGCATACCCAATTCACGCGCTTGCCTCGGGTCAGGGGTGATGTCCCGGATCGTGTACCAGAGTATCCTTAGGGTATCCAGTGCAGCGTCTTCAAAGCCGTTACTGTGAGAAAGGACGGCATAGTTATAATTGGCCTCCCAGCGCGCAGCAGGGCGCGTTAGTGCCGGTATGAGTTTACCCAACTCCGCGATGACCTGTAGGGGAGTATCTACGGCAACCTGCCGCAAACTGTCGAAGACAAGACGGTGGTTCAGGTTGAAGTAGTCCCATTGCGCCCATACCAACTCCTGTCGAGTGAAGTCAGTTTCTTCGGCAGAGATCGCGTACTGTCCAGCCTGCATTAGTGCACGAAAGACTCCCTCTCCGCTCCTGCTGTTGACAAACGAGCGGTACGAGCGTACACTGTAATTGAACACCCGTGCGCTGTCCACTGCTGCATCCTCAAACGAGAGCCTGGCATCGTCCAGAACCGTCTCGGCAGCCCGGAGCCACAGTGCGGCACCATCGGAAAAGCGTCCCAGTTCATCCAGTGCATGGGCCATCTCCGCCCACAGCCCATGCTCATTGGCACGAAGCAACACTAATTCCCGCAGAATAGTCAGCACCTGCTCCCATGCCGCCTGTTCTCGGAAAGAGTTGGCCCGGATCCTATACACCTGCGCCAGCTGGTACCGCGATTCCTCGTGCCTCGGATTGAAGAGCACCGCTTCCTCTAGCCATGTCTGTGCGCTGGCCAATAGGGCCTGCACCTGGGTACTATCCTGAGCGGCCTGAGCGTGTGCCGCTTCGGTGAGAGCATCCCGGGCCCCCTGAATCGCGTCCGCAAAGGCACTGGTGTCCACGGTCCCGCCTTCACCGAAGGAACCAAGGGCTGAGGGACCAACCACTGCGGTCAGAATGCTCTCCGCATGCGCAATCAACTGATGTCCTTCCAGAAACCGTGTCTGTGCCTGCATCTCGGCTGCCGCATGCACAAACGTGCTGTCAAAGTCGCTCAACACTTCGCTGACCACAAGTGAATCCACGCCTGGTAGCGGACCGGACACAAACGCGGTCGGTTCAGGCTCGACCTTGGGATCAGGCTCCTGTACCACTACTGGCGCGGGCCCCGCACATCCAAACAATGCCGTGGCCAATAAGATCGGCAACACGAAGCACAGTACACATCTTCTTAGGGGTTCGGTCATGGATTACTCTGCCTGTACTAAAAAGGTTGCGTTTCTACCAGCGTTCTGAATCAAGCGGTTGACCTCCAGCAGGTAAATGACCGGGGCCGACTGGTCGGCGTGTACCTCAACGGTCTGGCTTGGCTGGCTTGACGCAACCATCTCGTAGAATTCCTGGGGCTGCAGCGGTTGCTCTTCATTCGCCTGATCCAGGTAATAGAGCGCACCGGTCTCTGTGATGGAGATCTGCAATGGCCGAAGGATCAATCCGCTCTCGGTAATCTCCTGACTCTGCGGCAAGTCAATGTCAAATTCCGGCACCACCGCCACAGCAACCAGAGCAGCCAGAATAATCAACACAATGTCCACCATGGATTCATCCATCTTGATTTTCTTCGACTTGCGGTCTCCACCAGTTCAGGAAGGTCCCGTACTCGCGAATAGCCTGCGGGCTCTGGGCCGAGAGCTGCTCCGTCTCCAAAAGCACTATTTTCATACTCGGTGCGCGTTCAGCTAATCCCTCTTCAAAGTAGTTAGCCCGAAACTGGAGACCCGGATCCACGAAGTAAAAAATATCCTCCCCGTCAATCCAAGCAATGTGGAGTGTCCGGGTGACAGGCGAGTACATCATCTGGAGATGATAGGTCTTCGCCCCGACGGCAATTGACTCATTGATGGTTAGATCTCTGGGCTGCTGTTCAAACAGCGTTCGAATAGGACGGTCCAGCGCATTCAGGCGATCTTGCATCCAGCTAACAACCGCATTCTCGCGGTTAATCTCTTCCGGGGTCAGCGAGGCATCGCCATGCTCTCCAAAGAGGGTTTCCACGAGCCGCTCCGGTCGGCCGGGGCGAACGGTAAGATCTGCGCTCTCTTCGCCGGTTCCAGAACTGAGCCGCCCATTGGATCGAGATGCGGAACCAGAAATGAGATTCGGCTGCAGCGTCCAAGTCTCGCCTCTGGACTGCGGGAACAAGTCTGCATTGAGGTCCCCGGGGCGATTATCTCCGAACAAGGCCATTCTCTCCTCTGCCCCAAAATCCAGCCCCACATCCGATTGGATCACCAGAGATTCGGTCTGTCCCCGGTCGGGCAAAGTGGGCTCTTCGCCCAAGGCTTCGGGCGACAATAACTCCGTGAGCGCCGATAATAGGCCATCAAAGTTCTCTAGGCTGGCCTCCGGCTCCGGCAGGTCATCCTCCACGGACGGTTCCCCGATCTCTTCTTCCGCCTTTGCCGCTTCCTCCATGGCGATGGCCTCCATCATAATAAAATCGAGTGACCTGTCCACCTGCTCGCGGCTGGGCATGGGAACCAGATTGCTGGCCAGAAAAAAGAACGCCACCAGCGCGGCAAATACGCCCATGGTGATACGATGCCCCCTTGCGTCCCTGCCTTCCGAAAACAAATTTGCCATACCAATTCAGTTATTTACGGTACAGGTCCATTCATTGAACGTGCACATGTCAAGGAGCGATACAAATTGCTGCACCGTAGCCAGACCTGCGGGAACGAGTACAAACACGCCACCGGCATAGTTTTGCGCAACCCCTTGCACACAGGATTCCAATAATTCCACATCGCCCAAGTCACAAAACTGATGCGTACCGTTTTCTACCCAGAAACGCCCCTCCTCATTAAAATGAATGTTGAAGACCGTCAACTCCGACATGGACACGGACGCCTCCTCCGCATCTCCCGGCAGGGCCACATTGCTCCGGGGCGCGGTTTCAGTCAAAATCAAAAACCCGACTAAGAGCACAAAGCCAAGGTCAATGAACACAATTAAGTCCACTCTATCTTCCTGCATCAATTTTCATTCGCACACCCGTGCGGAAATCTGGGCACTAGTGGAAGAAGATTCAACGATGACGCACCCGTCAATGTCCAGAAAGCTCCGAATCTCTGGCTGCTTGTGGGCTACCAGCATCACTGGCTTACTCTCAGGCGGCTCGAGACACTGCGTCAGCTCAGGAACAAACTGCCACATGGCTTCATCAAAGCCCCAGAACGTGATCCGCACATCTTCGCCCAGCCGCGACACGTATCCATGAAAGTCTCCTTCCGAATAATACCCTCCGATTGTCCGGATCATGGCGCTGGACAACGCCTTTTTAGGGTCCATATCGGTTTCTGCCTCTTCGCTAAGGAGGTCGGCATACTGGCGGGTGGTCACTAAGTTATAGTCTGTTTTCAAGCCTTGCGTGCGCAACGCCTCCGCCATCTCTCCCGACAGGTAGGCTCCTAGCTGAAACTGCTCTTCCGAAGGGTGGAGCACCATTACATCATTCGACCCAAATCCGTCGCGGGTAATGTCATAAAACAGTGCATGGGTGAACTCTGGATCTTCTGGTTGAATAAACTGCTCTTCCAGAAGTGACCGAATGAACGCCAAGTCAGTCAACTCAACCACCTGGACCACCCGTTGGGTCGCATATCCCTCTACCTGCGCAAACGCGGGCATCCCCGTACACAACATTAGGCTGCTGAGCCAAAGCCTCCGCAATGATAACCGATCAACGCCAGTAATTATGGATCTACGAGTCTGAAGGAATGTAAACATCAGAAGGAGAAAGTTGATTTAGGGTAGAAGACATAAACCGTAACATTAATCCGCCTGCGGGTGCAGCATCCAATGGAACTTGAACGCGACTGCGCGTATAGACCAGTACCTCAGACCTTCCCAGTTCATCTCCCGAGTCATCATAGACGATGATCTCACCATGGAACGGAGTTGTATCAGTCTCCACCAGGAGCACCACGGCCTCGCTGGTACTGGACTCCACCGATGCCGTGAGACGGGCCGGGCCGGGGATATAAACTCCAGGAGCCCGGAACGTGATGCGGGCCGCCTGCACAGAGGTAGGCGACTGGTGCTGATCAATAAATTCACGAGGCGTGACGGCGAAATTGAACTGCCCGGCGTACCCGCGTGCTTGCATCTGTACATGATCCGGGATGGCATAGTGTACCGTTCGGGTCTCTCCTGGAGACAGCAACACGATTTTCGGATGCACCGTCAACAGAGCCGACAGGTCTCCCTGCGCAATCTCCTGATCGGTCACCCCCACTGAAAACCGTTCCTCTCCCCTGGTCTCGCGGTATCCAAATTCGGTGGACACCTCCACTTCCATCGGGTGGATGGAAGGATTCGTGAGCTCAAATGTGCCTACCCGGGTCTGTGGGTCCAGTACGGCCACCTGGGGCTGGATGCTGATATGCTGCTCCCACTCCAGAGGGGCGCCGGTAGCCGGGGCAACATGGAACCGGACGCCATCTGGCCCCAATAGCACGACCCGCCGCTGCGGCTCCACCGTCAATTCCACCGGAACCGTATGTAACTGGTCCACCCCGTTGACAGTTATCACCACCGAAACCTTCCCCGAATATGCTCCTGGATCGGCCTGTGCCAGCGTAATACTCCCCCCGATTCGTAGCACGTGACAGTCACCCGGTGCCAACAGGGTTTGCACGATTCGACTGGCTTGAGTGTAGGCTGAAAAAGTGGTACAGGATGGCGAGTAGGCGATGCGGGGCACCAGGGTTAGTTCGCGGCCCGAGTCCATATGGCGCAGTACCGCCGACTGGACTTGCTCCATGGAAAGCGTCACGCTGTCTCTAGCCTGGATCATCATCCGGCCTGCATGTGATTGCTCCGCCTCATACACTAAACCCGAGAGCAGTTCCGCCGCCGGATCCATCAGAACTTCCCCATCCGGGCCCGCCACCCCAAAATTCAACTCGGAGCTACTGACTTCTACCTGTTCCACCAGACCCTGAGACGGTCGAAGCACGATCACCGACACCGATGCCTGGGACGAGATTCCACGTTCCGCCGAAACCATCACCGTATACGGATAAGTTCGCGAGTACACACGTTGAAGCGGAGGTACATCAAATAGCGGACTGCCCGTCGAAGTGCCCGACAGGCGCTCCGTTGGTGTCCACTCCCATTTATACTCAAGCGCTGCATCTTGATCGCTGGCCACCAAGCACGAAATCCGATGTGGCGGCATCCCGACGGTTACCACCACTTCCTCGGGGCACTCCAATAGAATCGGATACTTCTCCACTGTCACGGTCAGCGTCGCCGGACTCTGCGGTGCGTCGATATTATCCGCAGAGGCGGTGACCTGGTACGTATACTCGACTGTCGGCGGGTCCTGATCCGCTGCAACATTGAACACCGGCATCGCGCTGGTTAGATCCCCCGACAAAAGGTCCATACCATTCTCCGATGACCAGCTCCACAGGTAGTCCGGCGTTCCGTCCCGTAGTGGGACATCAAGGGACGGCGTGCACATGAGTTCCAGCGGTGGATCGCCCGTACGCACCAGTACATCATCACATTCAATCGACAGCTGGGGTCGTTGGAGGACGATAATTTGTACCAATGCGGGTTCAGAAGCATCGTAAAACGGTGCCTCCGCCCGAATCTCATATTTGTAGGTCTCCGCGCCTTCCACAACCCCCGGGGTGCGAAAAATGGGGGAAGCCCCGGATGCGCCTTCAACCAGTCGGTCTTCAGGACCCTCCTGGAGTTGCCATGTCCAAGAAAGATCAGGCACATCGGCACCCGAAAGGGCACACTCCAAAGAGAAATCCGGCTCCCCCGCGTACACCTCAATTGGGCTCGCACACTGCACCGCGAGCTTGCCCAGATATTTCTCCACCGTCACGGTTAGCGTCGCCGGATTCTGCGGTGGATCAATATTATCCGCAGAGGCAGTGACCTGATACGTATACTCGGCTGTAGCCGGATCCTGACTAGCTGGAATATTGAACACCGGCGTTGCGCTGGTTAGATCCCCGGACAACAGGTCCATACCATTCTCCGATGTCCAGCTCCACAGGTAGTCCGGCGTTCCGTCCCGGGGCGGGATATCAAGGGACGGCGTGCACTTGAGTTCCAGCGGTGGATCGCCCGTACGCACCCGTACATCATCACATTCAATCGACAGTTTTGGTCGTGGGAGGACGATAATCTCCACCAATGCGGGTTCAGAGGTGTCGTAAAACGGTGCCTCCGCCCGAACCTCATATTTGTAGGTCTCCGCGCCTTCCACAACCCCCGGGGTGCGAAAAATGGGGGAAGCCCCGGATGCGCCTTCAACCAGTCGGTCTTCGGGACCCTCCTGGAGTTGCCATGTCCAAGAAAGATCAGGCACATCGGCGCCCGAAAGGGCACACTCCAAAGAGAAATCCGGCTCCCCCGCATACACCTCAATTGGGCTCGTACACTGCACCGCGAGCTTGCCCAGATATTTCTCCACCGTCACGGTCAGCGTCGCCGGATTCTGCGGTGGATCAATATTATCCGCAGAGGCAGTGACCTGATACGTATACTCGGCTGTAGCCGGATCCTGACTAGCTGGAATATTGAACACCGGCGTTGCGCTGGTTAGATCCCCGGACAACAGGTCCATACCATTCTCCGATGTCCAGCTCCACAGGTAGTCCGGCGTTCCGTACTGGGGCGGGATATCAAGGGACGGCGTGCACTTGAGTTCCAGCGGTGGATCGCCCGTACGCACCCGTACATCATCACATTCAATCGACAGTTTTGGTCGTGGGAGGACGATAATCTCCACCAATGCGGGTTCAGAGGTGTCGTAAAACGGTGCCTCCGCCCGAACCTCATATTTGTAGGTCTCCGCGCCTTCCACAACCCCCGGGGTGCGAAAAATGGGGGAAGTCCCGGATGCGCCTTCAACCAGTCGGTCTTCGGGACCCTCCTGGAGTTGCCATGTCCAAGAAAGATCAGGCACATCGGCGCCCGAAATGGCACACTCCAAAGAGAAATCCGGCTCCCCCGCATACACCTCAATTGGGCTCGTACACTGCACCGCGAGCTTGCCCAGATATTTCTCCACCGTCACGGTCAGCGTCGCCGGATTCTGCGGTGGATCAATATTATCCGCAGAGGCAGTGACCTGATACGTATATTCGACTGTTGGCGGAACCTGAGTCGCTGGAACATTGAACACTGGCATCGCGCTGGTTAGATCCCCGGACAACAGGTCCATACCATCCACCGATGTCCAGCTCCACCGGTAGTCCGGAGTTCCGTAATGGAGTGGGACTTCAAGGGACGGGGTGCATTTGAGTTCCAGCGGTGAATTGCCCGTGCGCACCTGTACATCATCACATTCAATCGAAATGTCTGGACGCTCCAAGATCGTGATACTGATATCTTCCCTGTCTGTGAACTCTTCTCCAACATCTACATTTTCGACCACCAGTACTCCATACTGCCACATTATATTCCCGTCCACCTCTTGAGGCAGAGCAACGATAAATTTAAACTCGGTCAACTGAGGATTTTGGAAAATATCGAGAATTTGACTCAGTGGATCTATTGGTGTATCTCCCCCATCCGCCGACAATGACCAGACCAGAGGGCCACTTGGAACACTCGTCAAACCGCAGGAAATCGTCAGTTCAGCGGGGCCAACTCCTTCGTACTCCACATACGGCAGCGGATAGGAATCCACATTACATGTTACATCTAGATCCAAAGGCGTCTGAGCATTCTGGACCGTAACCCTAAACTCATCTTCCACCACCGAACCGCCTTCCGATCCAAACACGCGAACGATCACCGAGAACGATGTATCCCGGTGAACCTCAGGAATCGCAATCATGGGCCAGTGGTCGTGGATGCCCCCCGGGGCGAGTTCAGAGAGGAGCTGAATTCGTGCTGATTTCCTTGGTGTAACCGAGCACGGAATGGCAGCCTGCATTCCCTCATTCACCATAATATCCTCACAATGGAGTCTCGGCGAACGGTTCACAACGTGGACCTCTACCCGCTCGGAAACTTCCTGCCCGTTGCCAGGAACTTGGGCAAACACTTCAAGCATCTGAACCGATGCTGCCCCCTGAATCACCGGTGCGCGAACCAAGTACGTAAATGTCCCCTCACCAAGAATCCTGGTCTCGTTGTACGGGGGCCAGTCAAACTCAAACCGGTACACTAAGAGTTCTCCCGATGGATGCAACCCGGTACACGGAATCTCAACTAGTTCGCCACTGTCCACCGTGATCCGGGATTCGCAGCGCATAAATGGGACTTGGTCAGGTACCGTACCATCCGCACCAACCAACTCCTCCATACTCTCTGCTTTGACCTCCTCTGGCCACAGTCCATCAAGGTCAGTCCACTCCAACTCTCCCCGTCTCTTATCCATCAGCCCTCCAGATTCCGAGTACCGGTCTTCTTGTACGGTAATCATGACAGTCGCCTGATGCATGAGCTCCCCCTCACTGTCAAAGATCAGCCGGTCGTATACCAGTTGCAAAGGTGCCTCCACATTCAAAGGCGCATGGAAACGGGGAGAAGCAACTCCCACATCACTCAAATAGGTTAGCCAAGACGGATCCCGGCTAGTCCACTCATACGTATATCCTACCGCCTGTGCCCAGCAGTCTATCACCATGGAGCCCCCCGGAGCCACCTGCAGGTCTGAATGACAGGTCTCCGGACTGTTCTGCGCAACCGCAACCACCGTCAGAAACATCCCCAATAGAATGCCGAAGGCAGGTTTTGTTCGCATCCTCTCAAATGACCTTTCCTATGTGTCGAAGTGAATTTTGTACGTTAAAATCGCGCCTCCTGAGCTGGCAGTCCAGTCCCCGGCCTATGCGATTTGTATATTCGGGCGCACAGGCCAAACTGTACTCGCCTTGTGAATATGTCCTAGCTAGCGGACCATCACACCGCCATGGGCAGCCAACGCCCACTAGGATAGCAACGCTTCAATTGTTTTTCCATTAACTTCACGTTCTAACATATTCCTTATCTGTAATATAATGGATAATATTGATTCATGAGCCTCTTTTGGGTGATTTTTTGAAGGATTTTGATGATTGGCGGAGCTGCGTACTGAAGTTGTTCGGGGGTTCTGATCTGCCCTGCGAGGTTACGAGTCTTCAGATTTTATAATGGGACTATCCCGGCTGGTTGAGCCACATTAGCATGAGATCACCGTGCGCCGTAGAAAGGCGCTTTACTGTGGTGGGTGCGAATCCCACCCAACACCTGTCACTCCGGTTAGTAGCGGCCTTGACGTATAATCGAGGTAACGAGATGATATAAAGCATTAAGGTTAACGGGCTACGTAGCGTAGCTTAGCGACCATGCGGGCCGGAACGCGTAGTGAACGCTGAGCAGGCTCCGAAACATGTAATGTGAGTGTCGACCTTCAAGTGATATGGGGAAGACCGGCGAGTCTTGGGAAGCGAGCGACACGAGCACCAAGGCGGCTCACCGGGGTCATGGCGCTGGCACGCGTGGAAGATCGGGGAAGCAGCAACACTGGAAGACCTGTTGGTGCTGATGCACACGGCAACTGGGACTCCGCGAGGAGCAGACCGGGCCGGCAGGATGGCGGATGAGTCCGTAGTACCTTAGAACCGGGGTAATGCCAGTGGAGGGAAGGGGCGCTGAGTTGAACACAGTATGGATAAGGATGAAGGGACATGATTACTGACACACGTCTAACAGGATTTGAAAAAGTTCGGAGGCTCCACACCGTACTACATGCGAAAGCGATGGAATCGGCCGACGACCGATTCCATGCCCTTGCGGATAAGGTTTGGCGGATGGATTTTCTTTGGGAAGCGTGGAAGCTGGTACGCCGAAACGGTGGCAGTGCGGGCGTGGACGGAGAAACGATCACGGATGTCAAACAGCGGGGGGTGGAAGCATGGTTACAAGAACTGTCGCAGGACCTACGGGATGGTACCTGAACGCCGAAGGCGATACGTCAGGTACTGATTCCGAAGAAACAGCCAGGGAAGTGTCGCCCCTTAGGGGTTCCATATCTCCGGGACCGTGTGGCCCCGACTTCGGCGATGTTGGTACTATCGCCGATCTTTGATGCAGACCTCCAACCGGAAAAATATGGGTATCGCGAGGGCCGAAGCGCCTAGGATGCGGTAAAGCGTATCCACCATCTGTTGAATCGTAGACACTGTGAAGTAGTGGACACGGACTTATCTAACTACTTCGGCGAGATTCCCCACGCGGAGTTGATGAAGAGTTTGGCTCGTCGCATAAGTGATGGGCGGATGCTCAGACTCATCAAAGCGTGGTTGGAGATGCCGGTAGTGGAGGAGGATAAAACAGGCGGGAAACGACGCACGAATCGCGCACGGCGGGAACGTAAAGGGACGCCCTTGGGCAGTCCGATATCCCCGCTGTTGAGCAATATCTATATACGCCGTTTTATTCTTGGCTGGAAGCTGCTGGGCTATGCTCGGCAGTTTGGCGCAGAGATAGTATGCTACCCAGCCGATTTTTGTGTATTGGGACGCGCATCCGCGGTAGAGATGTTGCTGGTGATTACCCGGCTGGTGAACCGTTTGAAGCTGCCCATCAATGCGCAAAAGACGCGATGCTTAAGATGTCCCGAAGAGGCGTTTGAGTTTCTCGGATACCGCATCGGCTGGAACTATCGCCCGAAGACAGGGACGAGGTACATCGGTATGCGCCCGAGCAAAGGGAGCGTACAAAGTATCTGCTGTCGCATTAGTGAACAAACGGACATTCGGTTCGGGTCAATGGAAGCGGAAGAGATGGTACGCCGTCTAAACTGGGTACTCTCTGGTCGGGCCAACTACTTCACGCTGGGACAGGTGAGTCCCGCCTACCGTTCTATTGACCGACACGCAACGTGGCGGCTGTGACAGTGGTTCTGTCGGAAGCATAAGATAAAGTCTGGGGAGTATATGCGCTTCTCGGATCTTAGGCTACGAGAAACCTACGGTCTACAATATCTTGCGCCGAAGACGAAGGACTTTCCGTGGGCGAAGGCATGAATTAAACTGAGAGCCGGATGCGGGAAAACTGCACGTCCGGTTGTGTGTCCAGCTAAGGCTGGTGTGTTCAGCGGGAGTCAGTCCCGCCAAAGTAATAATCAGAGCTTTGTAGCTTGGGTAGTATGGAAGCGGGAGACCAAATTCATGAAGCCTACCGACAGCGTCTCCGCAAGGGAGGCGGCGAGTCCTCGGGCCGTTACGTGAGTGAACGCACAAGTGGCCTCGAGAGTGTATTCCGAAGGCCGAGCCCCCAACCGAAGGGCGGAGGCAGCATGGGCGGTCGAGTCCTGTTTGACACAACCGTTCCACTTCGGCGGGGTGGTAGCGACGGCACGAGGACAAGGACACACCGAACAACTGGAGAACCCCGTCTTGCCCCGGCGAGAAATTGCCGGAGGAAGGTACGTGCTATAACCGGCAGTCCCGGGAAGGGCACGGAAGGCGAGCGGGGGACGGAGCGGCGAGTAGTAGCGATGAAGCGGGGTAATGCCTGGGGAGCGAAGGCGCCGCACTGTTGGTACGTTCTTCTTCAATACGGGAGGCAGGGATGATATGACAAAAGCATCCATCAGTCTGCAGGACCTGTGAAGGAGGATATACCTCAAAGCCAAGGCAGCGCCAGAGCATCGTTTCTGGGGCCTGTACGTGCATGTGTGCAAACTGGGGACGCTGCAGGCGGCGTATTGGATGGCCAAGTGCAACGGCGGTGGCCCCGGCATCGACGGCGAGACGTTCGAGGCCATCAAGGCGGTGGGGGCACAGCAGTTTTTTGGAAAGCCTACAGCACGAACTGGTCACGCGGCGTTACCGACCCGCACGATTGCGTAAGAAGCGGATTCCCAAGGGAGGCGGCAAGTACCGCATGCTGGGGATACCGACGATACGGGACCGTGTATTGCAGGGGGCGCTGAAGCTGATTCTGGAGCCGGTGTTTGAGGCGGACTTTCAGGAGGGGTCGTACGGGTATCGGCCGAAACGCACGGCGCGTGTGGCTGTCAATCGTGCAGGTACGGCGTTGGTAAAGGGGATGACCCGACTCATTTATGTGGATCTGGCCTCGTATTTCGATACGGTGCGGCGCCACATCCTGCTCGGGAAGGTTGCCGCGCGCATCAGTGACGCGACATCCTTTGGCTGCTGGAGCGTATCCTGCGGGCGGGCGGCAAGAAGGGTGTGTCGCAGGGGGGTGTCATCTCTCCGCTGTTCAGCAACCTCTACCTCAACGAGGTGGACCGGATGCTGGAGCGGGCAAAGACGGTCACTCGGGCGCCGGGCTACTTTCATCTGGAGTATGCCCGTTTTGCCGACGACCTGATGATTCTTGTGGATGGCCATCCCAAATGGGACTGGCTGGAGCAGGGCGTGTACAAGCGTCTTCTGGAAGAGTTGGCCAAGCTCGACGTTTCACTGAACGTGGAGAAGACGAAACGCGTGGATTTCGCCCAAGGGGAGAGTTTCGCGTTTCTGGGATTCCGGATACGTCTGTACGACACGAAGGGAGGCCGGTGGGGCGTCCCGAAGGTGCCCCGTATGAAGGCGCGCACGAAGCTGTTACGCACGCTGAAGGAGGAGTTCTGGCGTTTTCGTTCTCAGCCGGTGGGACGAGTGATCGCACGCATCAATCCGATACTGCGGGGGTGGGTAAACTACTTTCGCATCGGCCAATCGAGTCGGTGCTTCGGATACGTGCGCAACTGGGTCGAGCATAAGGTGCGGCGCCACATGATGCGAGCCCGGGGGTGCAAGGGCTATGGCTGGAAGCGGTGGAGTGGGCGGATGCTGTATGACCGACTGGGACTGTATGCCCAGTGGCAAGTGCAGTATTACCAGCCGAAAGCGCGCCCACGCCAACTGCGCATAGGCTTTGAGATGTAGCCAACAGGAAAGCCCGGTGCGGGAAAACTGCACGCCGTGGTTTGACGCGGCGGGGCCTGGAAACGTAGGTAGGTCTGGTATAGGATAACAGGTTCCATTTCCAGGCGATATGCGCATTTACAACAAGCTTTATCTGGGGCTGGATGCCCACACGCGCAACTGTGTTCTGGCGACCATGAACGCGTCTGGGCGTGTGGTTTCTACGCGAGAGTTTTCGACTTCGGAGACGGCGCAGATTCGTTACGTCACCGAACTGTCTGCACGATCCAGGCATTTGATGTTGGAGGAGTCTTCATTGGCCGGCTGGATGTTTTCGGTGCTGCGTCCGTATGTAACCGAGTTGATCGTTTGTGATCCTCGGCACAATGCGCTCATCAGTTATGGAAACAAGAATGACCGTAGCGATGCCGTTGACCTCTGCCGGCTACTTCGACTGGGGGAATTCGTTGAGGTATTTCACTCAGATCAAGCCTGCCGAACGGATTTCAAGATTGCAGTCCAACAGTATTTACGTGTTCGGACTGATCATGCGAGACTGAAATCTCAAATCAAGGCAAAGTACCATCAAGCAGGCCTGATGAATGTGCGTGGCACCGAGGTATTCACCAAGACGCATCGCGGGAGCTACCTGGATCGGTTGCCGACCAAGGCCCGGCAGAAAATTATTGCTTACTTGTATGATCGTCTGGATGCAACGGGCGAGCTCCGAAAAAAGGCTCGTGCGACCATGGTTGAACTGGGCAAGCCGTATCCAGAAATTCAAAGGTTCCAGCATGTACCCGGGATCGGCGTTGTAGGCGCACATGTATTCAGTGCGTTTATCCAGACGCCCCACCGGTTTGCCACGAAGCAGCGATTGTGGAAATACTGCAAACTCGGCATTCGTGAACGTAGCAGCGCGGGCAAACCATTGGCTTACAAGCGCCTGGATCGCTCCGGATCGGGGGCATTAAAGGATTTGAGCTATCGGTGCTGGCTAACCTCTCAACAAGTTGCAGCGCCCAATGAGGTGTCCTCATTCTATGATGCTTCACTGCGCCGTACGGATAACCCAACACACGCTCGACTCAATACACAGCGAAAGGTCCTCGCAGTGCTGTGGACCATCTGGAGGAAAGATGTAGACTACAATCCAGCACTTTTTTATTCACCACCTGAATCCGCAACGGTTGCGCGGACTGTGGAACTCAATCGTGTCTAGCAACGGATGCTTGTGGATCTGGGTAGCCGGGATATGCTCCAGCGCGGTTCTATGCTCCCCCAAGTGGAAGCTCGACTTAGAGAATAGCAACCCGGCCTTTATGCCCCATTAGACAATAGCGCCCACAGGGGACGCTCACAAACGAGCTTGGCAACTGAAAAGGCTTTTGGTTATTCGTCTTGTTGGCCCACACCAAAGCAGACCGAAGCATCGCACAAACATGGATCACCGATAACAGACGGCATAATAAACCGATTTGGACCGGTGGCACCCTGCAAAATATCACACATTTTGCAGATTGGGGGAGGTGTGTGTGAAACTTTGTTTATCAAACGAGCACCGCGTCGGCCTCTTGACTATACGAGGAGATGGGCATCGATGTTGGGGTTGAGGACTATAACGGAGGCCTCGCCCAAATCCGCGCTCAGGTGGAAATTGGCAATATCCACTGGGATGCAGTGGATCTGAAATTTGCCGATGCGGTGCGGGGATGCGACGAAAGACTTCTGTAACCGATAGATGTCGACATATTATCGTCTGGCCCCGATGGAACACCCGCTATTGAGGAGTTTGTGGCCGAAAGACTGACCGAATGTAGTGTGGCCAGTCTCTATTGGTCAAGCGTGTATGCCTACAGTGCCACGGCCATTCCTGGTCCCAAGCCCACTACGATGGCTGACTTTTTCGACTTGGAGACCTTCTCTGGTCGCCGGGGAATGAGGCGTGCACCGCAGGTAAATCTTGAATGGGCATTGATCGCAGACGGGGTACCCCTAGATCAGGTGTACGCTACATTGGATACCCCCGAGGGGGTTGAACGTGCCTTTGCAAAACTCGAAACCATTAAGGACGAGGTAATCTGGTGGGAGGCGGGTGCCCAGCCGCCACAAAAGCTGGCCGACGGGGAAATGATCATGACCACAGCCTACAACGGTCGTATTTTCAACGCACAGGTGCTTGAAGATCAGCCGTTCGTGATTGTATGGGACGGACAGATGCTTGATGTGGGGCAGATCGGAATTGTCCGAGGTACACCACGCCTCAGGGAGGCATTGGAACATGCTGTCTTCGCAACCAGTGCTGAATCATTGTCGCGGATCGGGAGGCGGATCCATTTTCCATGTGCGGAAGTCCGAGATGCCACTGGTGACCACCCATGTGGTGGCTGGCGTAGACATGGAACCACACATGCCAGCGAGTCTCGCCAATACGCAGCGTGCTCCGCGTTTCAACTCAGCTTGGTGGGTTGATCACCAGGACGAAATGAACGAACGGTTCAGTGCATGGCTGGTCAACTGAGATTTTCTTCTTCAAGGGGCGCTGCGACTGCAAGGACGTAATTGGGCTTCCTGTACGCCGAAACCATCATCCACTTTTTTTCGGCCGATTCTGCAAAATATCCAACTTCAATCAGGATATCGATGGATGGGTTCTGACTCCAGGCAGGGGGCGTGTGATTGTATTTGTTGCGAGTCGTATGCTAGACTGCCCTGGACATTCAAGCCCTTTCTAGTGCTTCACTGTGAACAGGTACTGAAATCAATCAACGGGTTTGCGAAGCCATGAATGAGCACGGTTGACCCATCGTTAACCATGTGCTGCACCTCACGTTGAATCATCGATCAACAGCTACAGCTACCTTGTCCGGAATCCCTTATCGTCATTCCAGCAATTATTTTATGAAGCTCTCTAATGGAATACAGAGGTTCATGTGACCGGATCCAGCCTCCTCTGCCATACCGCTTTTCAATACTGCAGCGATCCCTGCAGATTCAGTCCAACGTCTCCCAGAGTTGCTGCGTGGGCATGCACCAGTCCATAGACTGCCACGGTAAACCGGTCTCGGGGGTGCAGCACTCCCCCCAGCCGCAATAGTGCGCCCCCGGGCTGCCAGGTGGCCCCCAGGACCGATCGGGCCGTTCCCTGCCGCATTGGAATCCCATAGCCCAGCTCCATCTCCGTCCGGTGAAGGGCGCGCCCCACCTGAACGGCATCCAGCACCGTCTGCTGATGATTCAGGGCCAGTCCCTGATTTGCCCCCCAGGAGGGACGGACCCGGAGCATCCATGGTTCGGTCCCGCCTCCAACCTGCACCGATCCCGAGATCCCCCACTCCGTAAACCCGTCTTCCGCGTGCAGGACCAACCCGCGGGAACGCACTTCCCCCTTCAGGTGCCACGCCGGAACCGACACCCGAACTCCGCCTCCCAACTCCATCCCCAGTCCCGTCTCTGCACTCCCGCCGTCCTGACGTACATTCGCCTCCACATACGGACGAACCCGATCCCCCAGATCCAACAGCGCCTCCATACCCAAACGGGTCTGGTAGACCTGAGCCGTCACATCCAGATCCGATACCGCGGCATCCGCATACCAGACATCCCCATGGTAGCTCAGCCGCAACGCCTGCATCGACACCAGAGTCCCCCGAACCCCCAGTGCACCGAATCCCGAGGTCAGCCGCCCCGACAGGTCCATCCCCTCCGCCCGACCCCGACCATAGCCTCCACTCATCCAGATGCCACCCCCTGTCGGATGCTGATAGGCCACATACGGATACATCCCCGTCAGCCCGGACGACAGCTTTCCCGTGTCCTCATGCCCCGCAAATGATCCATCGCCCCGGCTGTGCGCCACAACCAGGCCCGCCATCCAGCGCTCATCCCACCGATAATCCACCCCAAACAATCCCGTAGATACCGACCCACGCAGACGGAGCGCCCCTGTTCCCCGACCCCGAAACCGCCGGAATGCCCCGCGACCCCACACGCCAAATCTCCCACCAGGCGCCGCCGTGCTCCTCGATACATGACATCCCCCAAGCAACTCACCCAGCGACGGCCGCCAGTCCGACGCCGTCTGCCAAAGACGCACCAGATCTGCACGATCCCCTGCCGCACAAACCGATGCATCCGCCCCGGACCGAAACCGCTCCTGCAACGCCTCCACCACCTGCACCGACGAGGTGCGCACAAACCGCGCCGCATACGCGGCCAGCACATTCCGGGTGACCGAACCCGCCTCGCGAATCGTCGCCACCGCCACCGCCTTCGCGATCTTCGCATGCGTCGATTGCTCCAAATGCACCGAAAACGTCTCCTGCCGCCAATCCAGATCATCCCGCAGCAATGGTACCGCGATCATGGCGGCAACCGCCCCCGGAGCAAATTCCAACACCCCCGCCACGGCACGATAGTCTTCGCCCGCCTTGGCCGTCCCATTCCTGGTCCGGTAGGATACCGAGACCGGTTGGGAACTCGGCTCAGACAAATGAACCGTAAATCGAACCATCCCCGCCGACTCCTGAACCACCTCGTCCTCAATGTGAAGCGTCACCCCGCCATCATCATCCACAATCGTCAACGTACCAACCCCGCGTTCAATGATCGCATTCCGCGGATTGGACAGCGTCAATGTCAGGGTCTCGTCCTCCTCAGCAATCGCGTCATCCACAATCCCCACCGAAATCACCCCTTTCGTCGCATTCCGACTGAACACCACGAATCCCTGTGACGACACATAGTCCGAAGGCGCCTCTGCCGTACCATCCGACGTCTTATACTGCACTACTACGGTCTCATCCGAAGGACGACTCAGCTCCACGCGCAGCTGTCCCGTCTTCGCATCCTCCCGGCGCGTTAGATCAAAAATCGAAACAGACAGCGGCGCAAGATCATTGTCGATGATCGTCGCAGCCACCGAATGCGTCACCCCCGTGTAACCGCCGCCCGAGGCTGTGAGGGTCAAGGCCACCGGGTCATCCGTATAGTCTTCATCCTCCGCTGCCGTCAGTCCCACCGTCTGCACCGTGCTCCAGTTCGTCGCCGTAAAGGTCAAGGTCTGTGGAGCCGGCGTCAGGTCCGTGCCCGCATGTCCGGCGACCGTCACGGTTACTGCACCCGCTGGCTGCGCCGAAAGCATCACAGGCAGACCCATTGAACTGCCCTCGGGTACCGCTATGGAGGCCGGCGCCGTTATCGATGCTACGTCATTGTCATTGATCGTCACGGCCACTGAATGCGTCACCCCCGTATAACCGCCGCCCGAACCCATGAGCGTCAGGGTCACCTCGTCATTCACAAAATCATCGTCCTCGGCGGCCGTCAGGTGCATCGTCTGCTCCGTGCTCCAGTTCGTCGTCGTAAAGATCAATGTCTGTGGGGTCGGAGTCAGATCGGTGGCCGCATGTCCGGCAACCGTCAGCGTCACGTTTGCCGTCGGCTGCGAGGAAAGCGACACAGGCAGGTCGCGGAAGCCGCCCTCGGGCACCGCCACGGATGCCAGCGCCGCTATCGATGCTACGTCATTGTCGGTGATCGTCACGGCCGCTGAGTGGGTCACCCCCGCATAACCGCCGCCCGAGGCCGCGAGCGTCAGCGTGACCGGATCATCGCTAAAATCCAGATCCTCAGCCGCTGCCAGCACCACCGTCTGCGGAGCGTTCCAGTTGGTGGGGGTAAAGATCAGCGCCGGGGGAGTCGGGGTCAGGTCCGTGCCCGCGTGCCCGGCAATCGTCAGCGTTACCTCTGCCGTTGGCTCCGCCGAAAGCGCCACAGGCAGGTCGCGGGAACCGCCCTCGGGCACCACTATGGACGCGGGCGCCGTCACCGCCGCTACATCATCATCCGTGATCGTGAGGGTGATATCTGCGGGACCCGTGACTCCCACCGTGTTGCTGGCTGAGCCCCGAATTATGATCGTTTTGTCCGGCGCATCCACGTCATTGTCCACGGCGGTAATCGTCACATCACCGGTACTCGTCGTTTGCCCTGCCGCAATGGTGAGCGTAGTTCCACTCAGGATATAGTCCGAGGACAATGCCGGAGGCTGGGGATCGGCGGAGACCGAAATTGTCGTCATCTCGCTGGAGGTCCGGTCCAGGGCGGCCGTCACGGTCGTACTTCCGCCGTTCTCGTGGATGGACGCCGGCGAGAGCAACAGCGTCACCGCTGGTATCGCCACATCGTCATCCGTGATCGTGAGGGTGATATCCGCGGGACCCGTGACTCCCACCGTGTTGCTGGCTGAGCCCCGAATTATGATCGTTTTGTCCGGCGCATCCACATCATTGTCCACGGCGGTAATCGTCACATCACCGGTACTCGTCGTTTGCCCTGCCGCAATGGTGAGCGTAGTTCCACTCAGGATATAGTCCGAGGACAATGCCGGAGGCTGGGGATCGGCGGAGACCGAAATTGTCGTTGTCTCGCTGGAGGGTCGGTCGAGCGTGGCCGTGACGGTTGTACTCCCGCCGTTCTCACGGATGGACGCCGGCGAGAGCACCAGCGTCACCGCTGGCATCGCATCGTCATCCGTGATCGTGAGGGTTATATCCCCGGGACCCGTGACTCCCGCTGTGTTGCTGGCTGAGCCCCGAATTGTGATCGTTTTGTCCGGCGCATCCACGTCATTGTCCACGGCGGTAATCGTCACATCACCAGAACTCGTCGTTTGCCCTGCTGCAATGGTGAGTGTTGTTCCACTCAGGATATAATCCGAAGACAATGCCGGAGCCTGGGGATCGGCAGAGACGGAAATTGTCGTCATCTCGCTGGAGACTCGGTCCAGGGTGGCCGTCACGGTCGTACTCCCGCCGTTCTCGCTGATGGACGCCGGCGATAGGAACAGTGTCACCGCTGGCATCGCAACGTCGTCATCCGTGATCCTGAGGGTGACATCCGCGGGACCCGTGACTCCCGCTGTGTTGCTGGCTGAGCCCCGAATTGTGATCGTTTTGTCCGGCGCATCCACGTCATTGTCCACGGCGGTAATCGTCACATCACCGGTACTCGTCGTTTGCCCTGCCGCAATGGTGAGTGTAGTTCCACTCAGGATATAGTCCGAAGACAATGCCGGAGACCGGGGATGGGCAGAGACCGAAATTGTCGTCATCTCGCTGGAGGGTTGGTCCAGCCTGGCCGTCACGGTCGTACTCCCGCCATTCTCGCTGATGGACGCCGGCGAGAGCAACAGTGTTGCTGTAACACCACCGCAGGCGGGGTACATCGGTGTTAAGATAACCGCAGAATTATTGACGATCTTTGCGGGGAGACAGGCAATTTGATTGCCAGTTAAGTTCACTTCAAGTTTTTGAGGAGACTTGACATGATCAAACAGATTCTCAGGCAGGCTGGTCAGGGAGTTGTGTTGTAACATCAGTTCTTCCAGACTGATGAGTCCATCGAATACGTCTTCGGGCAGGCTGGTCAGGGAGTTGCCTGATAACATCAGTTGTTCCAGACTGATGAGTCCATCGAATACGTCTTCGGGCAGGCTGGTCAGGGAGTTGCTTTGTAACCACAGTCTTTCCAGACTGGTGAGTCCATCAAACAAATCTTCATGCAAGCTGGTCAGGTCGTTTTGGTATAACCACAAATCTTTCAGATTGGTGAGTCCATCAAAAAGGTCTTCATCCAGGCTGGTCAGGTTGTTTTGGTTTAGCCAAAGGTACCCTAGACTGGTGAGGTCTTCAAAGAGGTCCTCATGCAGGCTGGTCAGGGAGTTGTCGTATAACGCCAGGTCGATCAAGCTGGTGAGTCCATCAAACAAATCCTCAGGCAGCTGGGTCAGTAAGTTGTGGTCCAAATACAGTTGATCCAGATTGGAGAGTCCATCAAACAAATCTTCATGCAAGCTGCTCAAGGAGTTGCGGTATAATAACAGGGATTCCAGTCTAGTAAGTCCACTGAAATCGCCCTCTTTCAGTTGCAGGATACTTTTATTTTTTGCGTCAACTATCGTGATGGCCGCTAAATCGGAGGGATTCACGCGCGCACAATCCGTGCCAGCAGGCAATTCTGCAAGAATCGCGGTCTCAATTTGGTCGGTTCGATCGCAAATATTAACGTCCTGAGCCTGGGAATCAATCGGGAAAAGAAGCAGGGAAAAACTCAACGCGATTAATGTGCGAAGCCTTAAAACAATCCTTACCGTGTATCTATTCACAAAAAACCGGGAAGCCTCACTCCCAAGCGACGCACTCCTTAGCTCCATTTTTGCAAACTGTTTTCCAGAAAAATCAAGGGGGCGTACGAAAAGGCGGCAATTGAAACTCCTCCTGCATATTATTAGAGATAGTTACGTTAGTACTCTATCGTGGTGATCAAGAAGTTAAAGCTGAACTTTCCCCCGCTTTCCATAAATATCGGAATATTGTGAATTACAATCCAACCCATTTAGGCATGAGTTTGCCTTTTCTTGATAAAAAATCCCTGCTTACAGGCCCATAATAGAACACCGTGGTGTTGATTTCCCGCTTTTTTGCTCCAATGGTATAGCATGACAGGTTCCAACTACGGGCGGTATTTGCGATTTTGGTTACATTTGGTCACAGATGATCATGGGAAAGGGGCCCCAGGGAAGTTATGACGATGGATCAATCTGGTATGCGCATATTAGGCCAACGGCCACGATGCTTGATATTGGATTCGTCTGAGCTGCCATGATCTATACACTCGGATCCACGATGATAGCTGCCGAAAGTAGGGCACATGGTTTCTCTATCCTCACCCCGGGGACCCTTTCCCATAATCATCTGCGGGGAATTATTGCATTGGAACTGGCTGCATAGCATCCCACAAAAACCCAGTCAGTTCTCGTTTGATCGCAACGATTGCGACCTTCGGAGCTCGCGTTGGATGAGCGCTTGGTATCGTTTATACAGA
This sequence comes from Rhodothermales bacterium, assembly GCA_965219915.1. Taxonomy (GTDB): domain Bacteria; phylum Bacteroidota; class Rhodothermia; order Rhodothermales; family Bin80; genus Bin80. Next base: position 1,105,524 of record OZ244794.1, read on the forward strand.
CGTTTCTGTGCCCGTTGACTGATCTCCACCGTTCTGGCGCTGCAATGCTTTTGCCGTTCTCGAAGTGCTACGCTGACGCGGGGACAGTGCGCGGGATCACAATCCCCATGGTTTTTAGCTTGTCTTCCAGGGCTCGCGTGGATTTTGCGAAGCCCCTATCAAGGCGTTCGCCGGCTTTCGTAATGTTCTTATGTTGCCGATCAATCTTGCCCATCGTTTACTTCCGACTGGTTGACTTGTCTGAATGGCCCATCTCCTCTCTATTCCAGTATCCCACCGCCTGCATGGAGGCCTCCTCCATCACGCGGATCTTCTTGCGGGCCATGTTAAGGACCCGCGCCATCCCCTGCCCATTCGGGCAGACCACCTGAAGTACCTCTGCGGGGTCTGTCCCCGTGTCCGTGAGCACATACCGGGGGACGGAGGCTTCTTTGAACCATTAATATACTCCGTATTTACGTAAGTTCCTTTTTCGACACTTCCCCCAGACCAATGAGGTCAACAGCATGCACTAACCAGGGAGAGGTGACGGTAAGGTGGCGGTTAGGTGAATCCGCCGGGGCTGTCGGTTTATCTTTATAGTCAAACTTGGCTGATCTGCGAGATTCCGCTGCAAATTGACGTAGGTTGCAATACGGGGCGATCCTGACTGTTTGGTGACCATTGCGCCCTCTGATCACATTTATTCACCTCCGCACGACCGTCTGTGCATCGACCTGGCGGCCGTCTACCTCCATCCGCACGAGGTACACTCCGCGCGACAGGGATTCGCCGCGCCAGCGCACCTGATACCTCCCCCCGCTATAGTGCCGGTCGACAACGGTTTCGATACGACGGCCCAACACATCAAATACATCCAGGCGCACCTGTGCCGGCTCCAGAACCGAAAACTCCAGTGTCGTCTCGCTGGCGAACGGGTTCGGATAGTTTTGCTGCAAGATTGTCCCGCGGACATGCACGTCCATCGCTCTGGTGGTGACAATGTCCGCATACAGAGAAGCCTCCACCAGGGAATCACCCGGACGGCCATACTCCCACCGTTTTGCTTGTCGGAGTTGCTCAATAACAATCGGCGTTCTCGACGGAAAGAATTGCTCACGAACATAGTCGACGGCGCGCTGCCAATCCTGCTGGCTCTTTGCGGGATCGCTCTTGGCATCCCCCCATCGCGCAGATTCGGCTACAATCATCGGGCTGACCTCGTTTACTCTGGCATCCCAACGGGCAAGTACGGATGAGTCGCTGAGTGCTCCATCCCCAAAGAAATGTTGATGGGCAAGTTCGGAAAACCGAAGTCGGTATTTACTAGAACCCGTAAGCTGTTGGTGAATCCATTGCGGATTGCTGTGCTGGAATTCGTGTCCCGCACTAAAGGGACCTGTTCGGTCATATCCGGGGAAAAGCGTGATTTCTGCGTCTTGTATAAAGAAAGCAAACCCTTGGTCACCCTCGCGATCCCGCAGGCCGATCCAATTATTTGAGGCTGACCCATCACCTAGGACTGGGCCGTCTACACTCGCAGCCCAGAAGATGATCAACATGTATTGAATCAAGTTGTCTGCGTCTAGGAGTACAGGAAACTCAGAGTTGGGTGTCCCGTCCGGATTCATTCCCTGCAACTTCATATACAATGAATCTCGCTCATTGTCGTTGACCAACCGCGCAAGCCGATTCGCTTCAGCGTGGAGGAGGCGCCAGGCTTTATTGTTCCCCTCGGAGAACTCAATGCGTCCACCATCGTCCTTCACTACATCATAGTCGTCTTTGTCTCCGCGGATATAGAATTCGCCATGCCACTGATCCGCTCTCTCTTGGGTCTGATACACTCCCCAGTAATGGCCATTCAGGTATAAATGATAGTAGCGGCTTCGGGTATACGGGAGTCCCATATCTCGCTGCGTGTCCCGGGAAAACACATCCCGCACGAGGGTGTGATGATGTGATCCATGAAACGACCAGGAATAATTTGTTTCAGCCCGCAAGTCAATCTTATCGAACTCATGGACTCCTTCATCTCCAAACAGGGCGTACTTAAGATTTTTCGGCCCATAGGATCCGCGAAAATAAAGACGCAATGAGCGTTTCGGGTTGAGTGGGTCTCGACCATTCTCGCCCCCACGGATCCGTACGCCGGCGTTAACTGCAAATCCATCCTGGTGTCCATGGCGGGAATTGTGGCCGATTTCATCAGCGAAATCAGGAGGATAGATCAGCTCTACGGAGACTGGGCGTTCCCATCCTCTCCCTTTTTTCTCCGGATTGGCGAAAATCCCCCGCTCCCCGTCAAACAGCGAGTCCAGAGGCAAAACCAGGGAAATAGAAGGGGCGGAGGCCAAGGCCTCCATGAGTTGAGTCTCCTGCCCCTTAACGATATTTGAATCCAGGCCCAGATCCACATGCTCCCCGCCCGCATAGGAAGGCCATCCCTGAGCAATCATACTCTCCCGGGATTGCCGGATGACGTCTGCGGGGAAAATGAAAGACCGCGTTCTGACGGGGGACGGCGGGGCACCGTCCATAAAAGCAGCTGCACGTACTATGGTCGATCCATCTATTGTGATGGGCCACACGAACAGGGTCCCATTTTCCGGCGTGGGGTCGGAAAGGTCAAGGGTGTAGTAAATATAGCTCCTGGGGTTGTCAAAGCCTCGGTCGTGGGTGATATTTAGCTTGAAGGCTTCTGACGAGATAGCGCCGGGAATGCTAAATTCGGGAGGGTTGAGCTCGATTTGTGCCACACAAGGCAATACGAATATCTGGATTGATACAAAGATTATGGCGTGTCTCATCTAAATTCTCTGGGATAAAGTGTGCATGACTATACTCCGCTTTCTACCCCGTTACCTACGCACTATCTTCTGCACCCGCATCGGCTGCCCTCTCATTGCCATTCGTACGAGGTATACCCCGCGCGACAGGGATTCGCCGTTCCAGCGCACGTGGTACGTCCCCCTGCTGTAGCGCTGGTCGGCCACGGTTTCGACGCGGCGCCCCAGCACATCAAACACATCCAGGCGCACGTGGGCGGGTTCCAGGACCGAAAACTCTAGTGTCGTCTCGTCGGCGAACGGGTTCGGGTAGTTGGTCAGTAGTGCTGACCTCTCATGGAGCTCTGCACCAGGGGTGGTAGATACCAGCATGACATCCACGGCCGTTGCAGGAACCGTAAACAGGCCACGCCCGAAGGTGGCTACCAGGAGCTCCTCCCAATCATGGGAGAGATTGATGCGGGTGATCGGCACGTTGGGCAGCCCCCGGTTATCGCGTCTCCACGTCTCACCGGCATCTAGGGTTTCCCAGAGACCGGTGTCGGTGCCCATCCACATCCGGTCTGGGTTATTCGGAAACACGAACAGGTCCCTGCAGGGACCATACGCACTCGCACTGGCCAGCTCGGATAGCGTCTGGAGATAATCCCCCCACTTACGGACGCCACTTACGCCGCAGGAGTAGACGGTCGCGGTATCTGAGGGATGCGAAACCACCCGGTCCCAGATCCCAATCCGGAGAGAGTCTGCAATATCGCGCTCCGCCCAGGTGCGGCCTCCATCTTTCGAGACGGCCCAGTCAGTGTACACCGCGTCCGCGGACGCAGCGTGTGCGTGGACTGTTTTGAACCCCGGGGTGGGGGTGGAGAAATGATCGGCGCTGGGAAGCTCCGTGAAGGTATCTGTGTAGTCATTGCTCCGGAAAAGCTCTCCCTTGGAGACCACCCAGACCCGCTCGGGGAGGTGCCGAGAGTAGGAGGCGTGCGTGAGCGGACGACCAGCCACTTGCCCGACGCGTGCAAACGGGGCACCGAATGGGCGCCATCTGGAATCGGGATGCATCGGCAGTCTGCCGTGCCCCGATCGGCCATCCCGGGTCCCGCCCCAGGAGGTCTGCCCGGCTGACAAAATGTCATACCGGTGGGGATGACAATGTCTCCTGCGGTTGCGTAGGGAGTGCTCCAGCTCCGGGAACGGCAGGAGCGTCTGGCCGGGTGCCAACGCGAGATCGGAGGCGCTCCGGGTGGGCTGCTTCAAATCCGCGTGGGGGCTGCCGCCACTCTCATCTTGGGCGTGCCAGCCCTGATACACCTCAGACCTAGATGCCAGGTAGCGATGGGTTGGGTGCGAGTCCGCCGGAACGGGAGCCGTGCACACATCGCCAATATAGGGGAGAAGGGGGAGCACGCCGGTGTAGATGGCGCGGGCAGCAAGGGATTCGTCGATCGTCCAGGATATTTTCCAGGCATGAGGTGTTCCCCTACGCACACCTGGCTCATCTGCAACCACTTGATAACCTCGGTAAGTGTCTGCGGGCACTAGGTAATGGAGCGACTTGGTCCCCTGAAGCCCTTCCGTAATGAGACGTCCATCGTGGTAGCGTCCGGGGGTGTATCCCAAAACAAGCGTGTCCCCACCCTGGGGATGCACATGAATCGATTTGGCGGCGATTGTCCCTGCCCAGTAGTCTGCCCCTTCCTTTCGAACGACAGGTGCCGCCACCCAAGTGCGGCCACCGTCACCGGACCGCAAGATCTTCCGCTCGTTTCCCCTGGCCACCTGCGTCCAGAAGACGTTCGGATCTTTTGGATCCGCAGCGAAGAGCCAGAAGACCCGTTGTTCTGGCGGGGCGGTTGCGGGATGGTCATCCACCCGCAGAAAGTCCCAGCTCTCCCCACTGTCATGGCTCGTCAGAACGTAATAGTGTCCGTTGCTGCGTGGAGCATATCTCCCGACCGTCACAAACAGGTTGCGCAGCGAACGGGGGTGATAATAAAGGCGGGCATGACTGATAAGGTGGTCTTCCTGGAGGTCCGGATCCAGCATCAGGCGGGGCAGCTCATGGGCTACCGACCAGGTTAGGCCCGCGTCCACGCTCCGCAGGATCCGATGCGTGGTCGTGACCAGCACCGTGTCCCCCGCGGCGGAGGTGGCGATGTTTTTCAGGACGCGCAGGTCACGGCCGCTGGGGACACCTTCAAAGAAGGACAGACGATCCCAGGTCTCCCCCCGATCACGGCTCCGGTACACCCCGTTACCCTCAAATCGGGAGGTCTCACGCGACGGTGTCTCGCGGAACGCGGTCTGGTATTGGTTAATTCCCGTCGCAATATACAGGATGCGGGGGGCGTCGTGGGCTACGGCGAGCGCCGAGAACATCAGATTGTCCACTCCGGCCAGAGAGACCCGACGCAGGGTGCCCCCCATGTCACCGGTATGCCACAAGTAGCCCGGCGTGAACGCGTACCAGCTCTCGCCATTCACGTCTGCCGGGTCCGGGACCACAGCCGGGCCGTAGGCCCCTGTGGGGAGTGGGCGGTTCTGGATGGTGCCATCAACGTTCACAAAGGGGCGGTAAAGGTCTCGGTCATAGACCAGCGAGCTCCACGGCAGCTCCTGCGCGAAGAGCGAATTGCCCGTCAACAAGATCAACGGGAGCAGTGGGAGAATGTAAATCGGTTGCCGCATGAGACGCACGCCATCTACGTGGTTTCCTGATCTGTCATCATGAGATGACGCAGACGGGGGCGGTGATGGTAACATTTATGACAGATAGGGCTTCCTTTTGTTCCTCAATAAGGCGGTTAACACCCGCAGCAGAAAGTGACCGTCGCGGTCTCGGTGCGGGAGACGGCGGCCCAGTCATCAAGGATCTCTATATATCCCCCCAAAAAGAGATGGGCTTGTCTATTAGAGTCAAACCAGGGGTCCGCGGTCTCGCTGAAGGAGGGGGATTCAGCGGTTTCAATTATAAAACCCCTCCCCCCGGAGCCATAATAGCCCACATGCCAGGTCCAGTCTGATTCGGTGTTCCCGCCCCCGTCAAACGAGACTGACGAGATGGAGAACGTCCAGGTCATGTCCTCAGGCGCCTCGAACCGGAACCAGCCGGTATAGGCGCTGATGCCGGAGCAGTCGTTGTCATCGCAATAATCGGCGATGTCACCTGACAGGGTCAGATTGTCCCTGGAGGTGGTGGATGCCGTGACGTCCACCGTTCCTCCCCGCAGCTCGGCGTCTTCCATGTGATGGGGGATCCCCGTGATCCCGATGTTCGCACCGACCCCCACCACTCCACAGGAGGCCACGGGCTGAAAGAGTTCGTAAGTCACGGGGACATCCACGATCCAGTGCTGGGATCCCATGGTAATCGTGACGGGAATCCACCCCTCGTAGACCCCGTGATTTTCGGAGTCCAATCCCTCAACGAGTCCCCCGATCAGCCACTCCATCTGCTGCGTATCTGCGTCCACGATATTCATGCAGCTCTGGCCGGAAGAGACTTTGTTGCGAGCCAGCCGCCGCGGTTCGTAGGTTACACAATGCACCACCGGTGTCCACCAGACGTCCGATCCAGGTCCATGTAGCTGGACCCGGGATGGAACCAGCGCTTGGTATGTGGCGCCAGAGACGGGTGGAAAGCGCAGTACCCACAAAATGCGTGCGCAGGGCAGATAGGTGTCAAGATCACAGAGCGCCGCAAGCTCAGGTGCTTGGGCAGCGTGACGACCAATCCCGTCCGGATGATCTTCCACGCGGATACCGCGGTCCAGAATAAATCGGAATGGGTCGTCCGGGGATATAGGGGGGGTCCGCTCCTCCGGGGATACCGCCCTAGAAAATCCAGATCCCTCGTCCAGGCGGGGGCGCTCGGGTGGCTCTTCGCGTTTTGCTGTCTGTTGAGCAAATGCCGGGAGCGTCAGCATGAAGGCGGACAGGTAGATGCTGAAAAAACTACTCTTGTACATGGTTGGGGAGGGTTTCGTGAAAGTAGACATCTCCTACTGGGAGCAGGTAGCCGAGAGCGTCGAGGTTCCTGAATAACTACCTGCCAGCGCCTGGGCAGGAATAGTGGCGGTTCCCGAAACATCGCATGTGCAAGTTATCTCCCGAAGATCACCACCAACGTTGGCACATCCGCAGTTGGCTTGGGAGAGATCCGTCGTATAGGCGATCCGGGTGGCACCACTGTTTTCCATATAGCCGAATACATTGTCGTGCTCAATATCTACGGTGACGTTCTTTACGCCAGTGCCCGTGACCGTTACACTCGTTCCAGAGGAGGTCACCCGGAGCTGGCTGCTCCGTGGGCTAGTGACTGTGCCGAAGTTTACAGTGGTGCCACCCGAGATTGTACAGGTCGGGTTGTCATAGACGGGGTCCAGGCTGATTGTGACGTCCACGTCCTCGGTTTCCGTTTCCGTCTGTCCTAAAGCCAGGCCTTGTCCCCCGAATGCGCCCAGAGCGCACAGCATGAGTATGCGAATCATGGGTTAATTGGTTCGTGTGCAGGATGCGCTGATGTCAATGGATGTCCGGTCACTGCCGGACGCTGTAATGTCGGACCAGTCCCATGATGCTGTGCCGCTGACCTGGAAGTAGTGGGTCAGTGTGGTCCAGATCCCTCCGGCCGTTCCATTGTAGGTGCTACCGGAGACGGTGGTATAATTGCTGCCGTCAGAAGACTCGCTCCAGCTCAGGCTCAGATCAACGTCGACGGACGGGAAGCTGGTAGGAAGTGATCCCAGGGTCACTTCGTACTCGGACACATCGCTCCCCGTCAGTGTGGCACCCCCACTTCCGCTCGCGCTGCCACTGCCAAAGGACTGTCGCGTGTGGGTTCCGAATGACAAGCTGGTGTCCCCGGTGAGTGTGCAGGAGGGCTCCGGGTAGGCAATCGTGATATTGAACGTCAGGTCTTGCTCATCCGTCGCCTGGGCAATAGCAGTCCCCGTGCACAGAAGCAGGCAAGGAAGAAGTGTCAGCCCTAATGTGATTTGTCGTAGTGTCATGGGTTACGGTTGTAAGGCTATGACGGGCGAGTTCTCGCCAAGCACCACCGTCAGACCCGTTTCACCGACGGATGCCCCGGTGAGTAGATTGATGACCGCCACCTGGTAGTTGCCAGGGAGAACCTGAGCGATAAACACACCATCCTGATACACCTCCGAGTACTCCACAAACTCCCCTCTTCGCAGCTGCACCTGCAGCACGGTATAGCTTCCTGGCCAGTTCGTCAACCTGCCGGACACGGTTGGAAGTGGCTGCAGCGGGACATCAATGTATCGGGTGCGGCCCGGGGTTGCCTCAAACGCGAAGCGGTACCCGGTGGCGGGGTGAAGGAGCGGGTTGATGATGCTCTCGGGGAGGATCGAAACCGAATAGACGAAATAGGGATCCAGGTTCCGGGCCACCACCTCTCCGTTTGCCCGATGGGACAGCGCGGCGGTGGGTATATTCACTCGGTGGCGGAGAGATAGCGATTCCCCCGCATCCAGTTCACCGTTCAGGTTGCTGTCCACGTAAAGCCGAATCACCGCCTCTGTCCGTTCCTCATACAGGGCGGACAACCGAATATCTTCGCCGATCATGATGGTCCCGCGGAGCGACTGGGAATGGAAGAGGTTGCCCCCTGCCCAGCCCCCGCGAGCATCGAACCATGCCCAGTCCGTGCTGACCTGGAAGGTCCCATGGACCTCAAAGGCGTCCGTTTGTACAGATCGACGGAGTAGGAGGCGTGCCGACCAGGTCCGCCCATTCGCCAGCGCCCCACCCTGCCAGTGATCGACGTGACGGGCCGTGGTTTTCGTGGCGGCCTGGAGGTGTATGCGAGGGTTATCTAGAGGTAGCGTGTACGTGAGACGCGGGGTGAACGAGAGGGCCTCCGTAGATCCCGATTGGGCCTGCACCCCGGTGTGTACTCTGAGGGATTTGGCAATTTGCCACCCGAGCACGGAGCGGATGGATGTTTCGCGTGCATGTTCGCCATCCTGTTGATGGGTGAGACGGACCTGTAGATTTCCTCCGCCCCCGGCCAGCGTAAAATTGGCGGAGAATAACTGGCTCTGACTCGGCTTCTGCTGCACGTGAACCACTCCGTCCAGCCCACCCCACGGGCGCCACCACTGGAAATTACCGCGCACATTGTGATCAATCAGATCCACTTCAGCATCCATGTTCATGGTCGGCAGTGGCAGCGCATGGATTCGGACCGCAGCACTCCTCGGGGAGTGCAGTACGGAGGCCTGGAGCGTAAGCCACGACGACATCCCCCAGGCAATCTCTCCGGAGGGCGTGGCGCTGAGATGTGCCTTGTACTCAAGATGGCCTTGCGGGAGCATGGCGTAAGGCGTGAGCCAATGGGACTCGATGGCCTCCAGGGGCTCGCCTCCCAGCGGCTCCACCTCGATGGTGGTCTCCGTGGAGCCGTAGACGACAGGGTAGTGGAGGGTATAGCGCCCTTCACGGTCGGCCTGCACCTGCTCGCTGACCGCGCCGGACACCCTTCCCCGCACAATCGCGTGGGGGGTGGTGATCCCCCGCTTTACCGCTTCACGGTGAACCCGGCGCGGGTGGAGAGGACGGTTGCTTATTCGGACACCCAATCCGTCTCCATACTGGCCAGCTTCAATCCTGCTGAGCCACCGAGACTCAAAGTCCATAGCGTAGCTCGCCTGGCTGGTGCTGGTGCGGGAGACATGCCAGCGTATCGTTCCACCGGCTACATGCGCCGCGACCCGGGCCACTGGTGTGAACGTGCGGCCCGTACGCTCATGCCATTCATGGAGCAACGAGTAGCTGACATGAACTCCACCCAGCCAAGTGCGCTGGCGCGGAAAGAGAACCTCCTGGGGCGCCTCCATCCCAGCGGGCTCCCTAAACCGGGATGGTTCAAAGAGGGAGGCGGCAGAAGACAGCCTCAGGGTGAGTCCGCTCATGTCCCATACCAGATCCGAGCCGAATGCCTCCTGGAGGGCCTCCATGGTGATCAGCATCTGTCCGTCTGAACCTACCATCGCAAAGTCCACCACATCTCGTTCTTCTCCATTCACGTGGATTCGACCCTGGGCGTAATTGAATGTGATCGCGCGCCGCTGATCTCGCGTCGTCAGCTCAGTGGAGTCACTGAACAGGACTTCATAACCAAGCCTCTGCATAAACGGCTCCGCCGCGATCCAGAACCGATCACCATCAAACCACGCTGGCCAGATTCCCTGGTATCTTGGAGCTTGCAGCACAAGCGCCGACTCCATCAGGATGGACTGGGCGAGTAGCGGGCTGGGAAACAGACACAGCATGAACAGGAGGTGCCGTGGCGGCCGCATGGGGGTTAACGGGAGACAAGAATCGGGGAGGGGGTTCGAAGACTGTGTTCCGGGATCCAGTCGAGATCCGATTCGAACACCACCCGGAAAGTGTCTGGCAGCGGTGACAGCAGCGCGATTTCGAGCTCCCGCTGCAGGAACACGACGGCCGTCACCGACCCAAATGACTGCTGTCCGTCCTCGCTCGACACACGTACAGTTCCGGCCCAGGGGCTGTTGCCCTGGTTGCTCATATCCAGAACGACCTTCTCATTATCCTGGCTCGCAATGTGCACGACAATCTCTGGCTCTCCCACACCCTTGAGCAGAATCAGAGGGACGATCAGTTCATAGTTGATGCGGAGCGCGGTGGCGGCGCTGGGGGTTTGGAGTTGGTCTACCGGGGTTCGCCGCGCCATCCGCGCATGGATGAGGGCGACGTGCCCACCCTCTGAGAGGGGGGTGGGATCCATGACGGCATAGCGGACGATCCGGGTTTCACCCGGGGGAATGATCAGGCGGGGCGGGAACACCGTCAGGTGCTTGGACAGATCGCCGATGGCTGAGGGCGCATCCGTGCGGTCCGGGTCCGCCTCGATACCCGTGGCCACGATGGTGATTTCAGCGGCCGCGGTACCCGGGTTCCGCAGTTGTAGATCGCCGTACGGCACGGCGTCGGTTGTCCATTTGAAGGCGGGTGTGACCTTGAGTGCCAACTCGCTCGTTTCCTGGGCCTGGGACACATGCGTAAGAAGCAAGGTTGCAGCGAGGATGCGGGGAAGTTTTTGCATGGGCTTAGAGTTGCGTGATCTGAACAGTCATCTCCCCGACATACCGCCCCTGTGGGGCCAGATTCGCGAAAAGAGTGCCCCCTACCCGGATCTGTGTGCACCCTGATTCTCCGATCTTATCCTGTAGGGTTGTTGTATCAGGGAGCCGCTCAAACGCTGCCTGGGTGCATTCATGACTGCGCGCCCAGCTGTGTCGGAAGTAGGGCTGGGTGGCCGAGCGGGGAGCAGAGAAAGGAGGCAACACCTCCACCGTTACCTGTGTACCCGGTGAACCGGTCAGGAGGATGCCGGCGAGGCTGTGTGTCCCATAAGCATCTCCACTTCTCACACCCGATTCCGGATGGAGTTCGACTGGCCCTGCGTTCTGACTGATCTGCCCGAAATCCAGGCGCGCAGACGAGACACTCAATGTGAGGGTTGGGGGGATGATCTCCACGGCGACCGCCATGGCAGCGTGCTGCTTGGCAACGGCTGCGGAAGCCGCCAGACAGGACATGATAAGAAGGGGAATTATGAGGCGGCGGGTCAGGAACATGAGAGGCTCAGGGTTACGGTGGCACTGTACGTGGCGCGGGGTGTAGTCAGCCGGATGGAGCTGATCGTTCCGCCGATCCGAAAGTAGCGGCGGAAGCTGGAGAAGGTGCCTCCAGCAGATCCGCTGTAAAATTGTCCTCTGGACGGATTGGGGGCACTGGTCCATGTCGACCCATTAAGGGATGTGGCCGTCGTAGCCGCATAGGGGATGGTGTTACTTGGGTTCGACTGGGATGTGAGCGTGGTTGGCATGAGCTGCGTGTTCATGCCGATTGAATAAGAGCTGACGTGATCGCCGTCGACGTAGAAATCCCCCACAGATGCGCCGGTCACGCTGTGGCCCGACGGCACGGTTGTCACACGACCAGTTTGCGCGTTGACCGTCACGCTTACGGTCCCACTGCCGGGCACTCGAACGGAGCCGAAGCTCAAATCATCTGCCCCATAAAGCCCGCAGCTGGGGGAGGGGTCCTGAAAAGATATCGTCGCTGCGATCGTCCCGGATTGGGCGTGAAGCACGCCTGGCGGGATCCACAGAAGCAGGATGTACAGAAGCGGTTTCATCGGGAGATGGTCAACGGAAACACGGGCCAGCCCCTCAGGTGCCGCAGGTGATGGTGACGGTTATGTCGCCCTCGTAGGTGCCGGTAGTTTTTGAGCTGGAAATGCCACTGAGAGAGCCGCCGAGCCGGTAATACCGGTTCGTGGTACTGCCGAGACCGGTACCGGAGATGTTTGGCGCTCCAGAGCTGAACGTTGAAGCGGAGGCCGAGGCTCCGTTAGCCACTGCTCCAGAACTGAACGTGATCCTGCAATTTGCGTTGCTGCAACCACTCGTCTGAATGTTGCTCGGATATGAGATTGCGATCGATGTCGCGGTTGATGTATTGCTGACCGCCACCGCAAACGTCCCCCACTGCTCTGAGCCACCCCAGCTTGCTGATGGCGAACCTGAAAATCGGTTTGCTGCCGTGGCTGTGGGGGTGCTCGTTGCGGAGCCGGTCGAACTCCCGAGGGTGAAGGTGCCAAAAGTGAGGTCTTGCGTTCCCGACACGGCACAAGAAGCCGCAGGGCGTGTAATCGTGACCGACGCCGTGATATCAGTCTGGGCACGGACAGACCCCATCGAAAGGAGGGCTAGGCCTATGAGCAGGCTGGCGTAGCGATGGAGAGAATGAATTGACATGACTTGTTAAGGTTAAGATGAATGCTGTTTCAGTTGGGACAAGGACGGGTCTGTACTTGCCCTGCGTCCCCCCACGCTTCCACGCAGGTATTCCCATCTCGGAAAGCGGTCACCATGATGGGTCGAGCAAACTCGAACTTTTGCCGATTGATTTCGCAGGCGATAGCCTCGCCGGCACCTCCGTACCGCAGGGCCTGGGGGTTGTATCCCCACATCTCCAGACGGACGGTTTCGGTGTCCTGGCTTATGAGCAGGTTCATGTCGCCCCCTGTGTAATGCTGTGCGATCGCATTCACACACATGCCCGCAATCGCGTCAGGGGCGGTTTCGTTGGTATGGGCGGCAAGGAGAGCTTCCGGGGTCTCAGAGAGGAGGGCTTCATACCGGTAATCCGCCTCGAATTTCCACTCTGATATCAGGACCTGTAGACTCACCGGAACATATTCATTTAAATGATGGACATTCCCGGTGGGGTTGAGAATCAGGAGGTCGTCGGGACCGTAGCCGTTCGCAGTCACATCGACCATGTTCATGGACACCAGGGTGTCTGGCATGATTATCAATAGGTCGTTAAGGATCTGTTCAATCACTGCCGGATCCGTCAAAGTGACCATTGGGCGGGTCAGTTGGTCGAATGACTGGGCGCGCGATGGGGGAATCCCCAGTAGAAGGAGGATTGCCAGAAGTGGAAGGAGCCTGACGGAAATCATGTTGATGGAATGTGAAGGATGTGAGGATACGTCATTATTTTTCGTTTGATCCAATAATATACTTCGTAATAATGTAATTTGCTATATTCACCAGAAAGAACACAGTTTTGCCGATTTCGTGTACTATTTACGATAAATACACATACATCCATTCAATGCTATGACGCATCAGCGAACTATTGTCACCGCGGACACGCTGGATGAGCTACTCCACGCGCCAGAGGGTATGGAGATAGAAGCCCCTGAGTCGGTCTGGCGGGACGCCGGCATGGATCTGGATGAACAGGTCGGCAAGTGGGACGATGTTGCCCCGGGGGGAGATGGCGTGGATTAAGAAGAATTCCTGTGCTGATCGCTTCGAGGCACACGCCCGAGCGGTCGCCGACCGGTTGATCGAACAGATCCGCCAGGGGACGGCTCCGTGGCAGAAATCATATCGGGCGGGGGCGCGGTCACGCCCCTATAACCTGACAACAGGGAACGATTATCAGGGAGTGAACCTGATCTGGCTGGCGGCTGTGCGGGATCATGTAGGGTTTGGCGACACACGGTGGGGGACTTACCGGCAGGTGCAATCGATTGATGGGCAGGTCCGCAAAGGAGAACAGGGGTTTCGGGTGGTTGGGGGATTTGATGCGAGGACAAAACAGGAGAAAGAACGGGATCGTGAGGCGGAGGCAAAAGGCGAGCGATCGGGTGGGATACGGAGGCGGTTCCGGGTCTACACGGTATTTAATGCGGAGCAATGTGATGGGATAGCGCCGCGAAAAGCTGAGGTGCCATCCTGGGATCCCTGTGATCTTGCAGATCGAATCCTCGAGCGCAGTGGAGTGGACATTGTGCACGGTCCAGTTGTGGAAGCATACTATCTACGGAGGCAAGATCGCATCCATCTGCCGGACCCTGGCCTCTTCGACAGCAAGGAGAACTACTATCATACTTTGCTGCATGAACTTGTGCACGCAACGGGGCACGAGTCCCGTATGGAACGGGAAACATTGATAAAATATGGGGCGGGGTTGGAATTTCGCGCTAGGGAGGAGCTTTACGCAGAGATCGGGGCGATGCTTGTCTGCACGAAGCTCGGACTGGGCTACACACCCCAGCACCAGAACACGCCCGCATACGTTGAGCATTGGTGTGATGCGGTCGGGAGTGATCCGAAGGTCATCCGAGAGGCTGCGATGGTTGCGGGGAATATCTCCAAGCATATAATCCGAAAGATTGGGGGGCTGCGGGACAAAGACTTGGAATGGGTGGGAAGTGAGAAGCAAGTGGGGGATGTGGATCGTCATAAAGGGATTGCGCGAGTGGGGCAGATGGGGTTGCCCCAGATGGCACAAAATATCATTCAGAACGTGCCCTCCAGGGGGCACATGGAAATGCACCGGTAATGTGGGGCGTTAGTGTTGATATATTGTTATATTACTGTCAGTGTTTCCATTCATCCTTAACCTAACTTCTACGGAGGCATGAACACAAACACCGTTGGGCGGCGGGCGCCCGGGACATATTCCGAGAAAGATGAATTTAGGTCTCAAAGGGAAGGTTGCAGTTGTCACTGGCGCCAGTCGTGGATTAGGCAGAGGCATTGCAATGGGGCTGGCGGCAGAAGGATGCCGTCTTGTAGTTTGTGCCCGTGGTCAAGAAGGGCTGGAGGCTTTGAGAGAAGAGATCACTAGGCTTCATGGTGTGCCCGTACTGGCAAAGCAAGCAGATCTAGCGGCACCTGGAGAACCGGAAGCCTTGATTAAGACTGCGGCCGACCACTTTGGAGGGGTTCAGCTTCTGGTAAATAACGCTGGTGGGAATCGTCGGGGGAAATTCGCTGATTTGTCAGATCAGGACTGGGATGACATATTGACCTTGAATTTAAAGATGCACCTGCGGGCCAGTCGCGCAGCAATTCCATACATGAAAACAGCCGGAGGTGGCGCCATTCTGTTTATAGGCTCCATTTTCGGACGTGAAGCCGGAGGTCCCGGGTTGTCGATCTACAATGCGACCAAGTCTGCACTCATGAGTGCCGCTAAGATCATGGCGTTGGAACTGGCGCCGGATAACATCCGCGTTAATACACTCGCGCCTGGTTCTATTCAATTTCCTGGAGGATCTTGGGACAGACGGGTAAAAAGTGACCCGGAAGGGATGAAGGTCTTTATAGCAGACAATCTGCCAATTGGCCGGTTTGGGACAGCTGAAGAAATTGCAGATGTCGCTGCATTCCTGCTTTCTGAGCGGGCGAGCCTGATTGCCGGGGCCTGTCTGAATGTTGATGGCGGCCAGTCTCGGTCTCTGATCTGATCTCTATGTGAAGCGCAATAGACGCAGGTGCATTTCACGGACATCCGATTCAGGACGCCTCCATTGAATAAGTATTGGGCTTTGGTAAGTGCCGACCATAACGCGTCCTAGAGGATCTTCGTCTTTTGCGTTGATAAGCATTCGGATCGAACTGCCCAAATTCATCCACCGTGCTTCTAGAGGAGATGCAATCCGGTCAACTATATGTTCCAACAGGGGTAGATGCATACCCAGACGCTCCACCATGTACTCAAGGATAGAGACACTTCGATTTGCGACTCTCAGACCGTCTCGGATGGCAACGTGCATCTCATATTGAAGCACATTTTTGGCCTTGCTCGGAACCATCAGCGGATGCCGTGCAAACTGGGGAGCATTGGACAGCATATACCTCAGTGGATTCATAAGTACGTCGGTGATGTCCCGTTCGACGAGTAGTGCTTCAAACTCATTCACGGTTACTCCCGCATGTTTCTCGCCGGGAGCCAGTTCAAGGGTGACAAGTCCCCTGTGAATCTGGTACTTGGCTACAAGTGCCTGCAGGTCGGGCAGGCTTTTGTTGAGATCCACTGCACACTGATTTTTCTTGGGCAGGTCAACCTTCAATGTTTCTTCATGCACGCAAGAAGCATTGTTGTATCCCACAGCTATTGATTTTCTGGACCGATAATTCTCGTTGGACTCACCATCAAGATCTATGAAGTAGACGGGGTGATCTGGAGTAGATTTGTACAGGACACAATTGCACAGGCCGAGGCATATGAAAGCCAGGTGCGAATCCGCGTTCAGCGGTTCATGTTTGCGTTGCTCAGCAGTCAATTCACTTCGGAGTTCCATGCGATCATGCCAGTAGGGCGCGCCTTCCGGGAAGAGTCTGCGAGCCGAGCGCACAAGCGATTCAATGCCTTCGCGAGTGTTTCCCAGCTTCAGGGCAAAAGGCTGCTCCAGAAATCCTGCCGTAGTATGAACCGAACAGAACGCAATCCTTTCAAAGTTGGAGAAGATACCGGAGTCTACTTTATCCACATTTTTCCCAACGTTTATTATATCAAGTCGGGATCGGGGGGAGATCTGGAGTGTGGTTGCTATTGTGGGATGATTTGGAATGGGACTATTGTATTTGGGGATAGGGGACGAGTATTACTAGTCGCTGATTATGGCTTCGCGACGCCCGTCGGAAAAATGGAGAGCCACCTGGTCGTGTGTATTGAGTTCTCGACTGGAGCGCACTATTTTTCCCTCCCGTTCTATGCGAGCGTAGCCACGCCCCAGGTATCGACGCGGGTTCAGTGCGGTTATCTGTCCGTTGAGCAACTCCACTTGGTGTCTACTTTTCCGAATGCGACTGTTTAGGGACTCATTCAACAGGTCTACGTAATTGTTCAGCGTCTGTTGTGCGTCGCGCACGCGATTGATCGGCGTATTGAATGTATACGATTCCGTAATCTGGACAAGTCGCTGGCGCAGCCTGTTTATTCGGGAGACATAGGATTGATGCATCTGTTGCGTGCATCCTTGAATATTCCAGACGATCGACGAAAGTTCTGGAACAGAGGTTTGAGCGGCATGTGTGGGGGTAGCAGCGCGTACGTCAGCCACCAAGTCTGCAATGGTTGTGTCGGTTTCATGTCCAACCGCACTGATAATGGGGATTCTTGAAGCGAATATAGCGCGTGCGACTGGCTCTTCATTGAAGGCCCAGAGGTCTTCGAGCGAACCACCCCCGCGTCCAACAATAAGTACATCAGGACGACTGTTTGCCGCTAAACGATTGAATTGAGCGATAGCATCGGTAATATCCGGCGCGGCGTATGGACCCTGAACACGAACAGGTGCCAGGATAACCTCAGCAACTGGAAAGCGATCCCGCAGGATCCGCAGGATATCCTGTAATGCTGCTCCTTCCCCGGAGGTAACAATACCAATGCGCCGGGGGATCGCGGGCAGGGGAATTTTTTTACTATTGTCAAAGAGCCCATCCTGAGCAAGTTTTCGGCGAAGCTCGAGAAAGCGTTTCTGGAGTTCGCCGGTGGTGTGTCGGCGCTCAATTTTGTGGACGTTGAACTGGAGATTTCCAAACTTCGGATAAACAGTAGGGGATCCGTACACGCGCAGCAATTGACCCGGTTCAGGTGTGAATCCCACATACAGTGTTCGACTTTTCCACATTACGCATTTGAGCGCGCTTGAGTCGTCAGCAATTGTAAAGTACCAGTGTCCCCGAACAGATTTATGCTCGGAAAGCTCGCCCTCAACCCAGGCAAACCCGTTGGCTTCAATATACTCGCGCAGGGCCGCCATGTACTTGCCTACGGGGATGGCCGCCTCTCTCGAGTTTATGCTCATGGATTCTGCCCAATATTTGAATCACACAAATCGCCTGCTCCAACGAAGACGCAATATTCCTGGTACGACAGGACAATCAAGCACAGTGTGCACATGTTTGGCCAATTCGTGCGGTCGCGCGCACAAAATATACACAAACCTATGACGATTCCGCAAGTACACGGGCCGATGATATCCTCACCAATAAAGCCCAAGCGCATTATGTTCGTGTGTTTGGGCAATCATTGCAGAAGTCCGCTCGCTCACGGCTATTTCCAGCATCTCGTGGAGAAGCATGGACTGGAGGATGATATAGAAGTGGCTTCCTCGGGGACGAGCGGTTGGCACATAGGTGAAGCCCCGGATTCACGGGTTTGTTGGGTCGCAAGACGACATGGTGTCGGCCTAGATCAAATTAGAGGACAGAAGATCACAAAAGCTGATCTGCGGACTTGTGACCTTATACTGGTCATGGACAGATCGAACCTGAGAGATGTGCTTTTATTGGACAGAGATGGCCGTTACACCGAGAAAGTGAAACTTTTGCGCACCTTTGATCCATCCTCCGGGGATGATGAAATACCAGATCCGTATTACAGCGGCATCTTTGAGGAGGTCTATACGATTGTGTCCAGAGCGTGTGATTCCCTTTTGGAAGAGATTAAATGCTCATTTGGTGCACCTACTAGCTAGATTAGGTTGCACGAGTCCCTACGGAAAATCAATGGGCTAAGATGTGTTCTGGCTGATTTTTCAGAATAATTTGCGTAATCTTCACACGAACAATGGGCGCTATATTCGGCGGGGTTCGCGCCCGCCAATGAGAAGCGCATTTCTACGCGCACGGCGAAATTGGGCTACGAGCATTTGTTGTAGCCCTTGAGGTGCCGAAGCATCGGTTTACTCAATCATGGTAGACTGGTTAGGCTCCCTGGTGTCCCCCGTAATTCATGCGTGTAGATTGATGAGAAAGGCGCAACATTCTGGCTTACGGACGGAAACAACTTACATAGTTGATCATGTTTCCTTGCAAATCGAAAACATAATTCGATATTTACAAGGATGTTGTCTCGTAACGCATTACCGCAGGTGCGTACAGCACTGAATCGACAGGCCGCCACAGCACTGCTTGGGCCTCGCCAGGTGGGTAAGACTACGCTGGCCTTGGAGATTGCAGGCATGACTGAAGCACGGTATCTCGACCTGCAGTCTAGCAGTGATCGGGCACGGCTGATTGACCCTAGGTTGTATTTGCGTCATTACGAAGATCGACTTGTCATTCTGGATGAAATCCACCGTGTGCCTGATCTATTTTCTGAATTACGCGGTCTCATTGACGAAGGTAGGCGACGCGGCCTGAGAACCGGGAGGTTTCTTATTCTCGGGTCAGCAACCGTGGACCTGCTTAAACAGGCAGGGGAAAGTCTAGCGGGTCGAATCGAATTTGTTTCTCTCAATCCTCTCAGTGTGCTTGAAACGGACGCGAATGCCCAAGATTCTCTATGGGTTCGCGGCGGTTTTCCAGACAGTTACCTCGCAACCACCGACGACGATAGCCTGGTATTTCGTCAGAGTCTCATTCGCAAGTATCTGGAGCGTTATTTGTCTGAATTTGTGCAGGTTCGAATACCTACTGAAACCCTCGAACGATTCTGGATCATGTTGGCTCACAGCCAGGGGGGACTCCTGAACATGGCACAGTTGGCGAACAACGTTGCCGTGAGTGCCCCCTCCGTGTCTCATTACATTGATGTACTGACTCGCTTATTTCTCGTACGGCGACTTACACCCTATCTGGCCAACACGCGCAAGCGGCTTGTCAGGTCTCCCAAGATCTACGTTCGAGACAGCGGCCTGCTGCATGCTCTCTTAGGCATCAAACAGTTTCACGACCTTGCAGGACACCCTATCGTCGGAGCCAGTTGGGAAGGATTTGTAATTGAGAATCTCCTTTCTCATGCTTATCCCCGAACGCGTGCCAGCTTTTACCGAACATCCGCGGGAGCTGAACTTGACCTTGTACTGGAGATTCCCGGACTCCAGCGGCCCATAGCCATAGAAATCAAGCGCTCACTCACCCCAAGCCTCGGCAAAGGGTTCCACAATGCCATTAGTGATATTAAGCCGGGGCGTGCCTTCGTAGTGTATGCGGGCGAAGAACGCTATCCGGTCGGGGAATCAACCGAAGTCATCGGACTGCGCGAAATGGCCCAGTTGCTTTCACAGCCTGATCTGCTGCGATCGTAGAAATCTGCCGAGTGGAATACGTTTGAACTGACTAGGAGGCGTCCAAGAATCAATCACCTTTCTTGGCAAATAATTGGCTGGAGCATGGATTTATAGTTCATAAGGCGGGATTAACGCATGTATCAACCGCTGTATTATCTCCGAAGCTGTAACCGTGCTTGTTCATTTAAGCCGGTTTGGGTGCAGAAGAGATCAATATCCGTAAGATCCCGTAGCAGCACGTCTGGATTTGCCGATCTAAGATCCTGGTAACTCGTGTAGCCGGTTGCCACGGCAACGGACAATGCGCCAATTTCCAGTCCACAGGTTATATCATGTACGGAGTCGCCAATAATTACGATTTCGTGTCCAGGGAATACCTTTCCACAGTATTCAAGAGCTCGGGCGGCAGCAATTGCCGGGAGTCGGTTTCGATCAGCGTGATCGCACCCGAACGCACCAAATGGGAATAAGTGATCCATCCGGGCCGCGGCCAGTTTGCGATAGGCGGTGAGGCGAACATTGCCGGTCAGCAGTGCAAGCTGCACAGTTTCGATGGTTCGCAGATGTTCAAGGAGTTCGCGCACGCCATTTGAGGGATGCACTTCGTTTGAGGCATAAGTGGCGTGATCCGAATACCGTGCCAGTGCGACCGGCAGCAAATCAGAAATCTGATTTGGTCCAAAGCCGGCCAATTGCAAGGTCTCCCCCAGAATTTGTGGATCTGTGCGACCAGAAAATGACACTCCCTCCGTGGAGATTGGTTTATCGCAGAGTTTGGTGAGTACGTATTCAATATGCTCGCGGCCCGATCCAATAGGCTTGACGAGCGTTCCGTCGATATCAAACAGAAGCAGCTTCATTCTGAGTACTGCCGTTGCAGATACGTACGGTAGGTCTCATCCATGACAGCCTTCAGCCAAGGTCTATTGGTCAGATACCACCTGACGGTTGTACGTAACCCTGCCGCGAGTGTGTGATTCGGCTTCCAGCCCAATTCAGTTACGAGCTTACTGGCATCAATTGCATAACGATAGTCGTGTCCTGGGCGGTCCTTGACAAAGGTTATGAGACTCCAGCTGGTCCCTTCCGGTCGGTCCAATTCTTCATCCACTATGGTGAGCAAGAGACGAAGCAGTTCCAGATTGGAGCACTCTCCGCTGCCTCCCACCAAATAAGTTTCTCTGTTTGAGCCTTGGTGCAGTATGAGTGCCAGCGCCTCACAGTGATCCTCAACGTGAAGCCAGTCACGAACATTTTCACCCCGGGAGTACACGGGGATTGGTGCCATTTCAAGGGCACGGACAATCGCCAATGGGATGAGTTTTTCTGGAAATTGGTAGGGTCCGTAGTTGTTGGAGCAATTCGAGATAGTCACTGGAAGGTTGTACGTGGCAGCGTATGCACGAACAAAGTGATCTGCCGCAGCCTTGGAGGCAGCATACGGCGAGCGGGGGGCATAGGGCGTATCAATCGTAAACCTGCCGGATGCCCCAAGCGCTCCAAAAACCTCATCCGTAGACACATGCAAAAAGCGACATTGCCGCTGATCAGAATTCGACCAGGCTGCTCGCGCAGCTTGCATTAGAGAGACGGTGCCCTCCACATTTGACTTTACGAATTCAATGGGAGCATGGATCGATCGGTCGACATGGCTTTCCGCCGCAAAATGCACAACCGTTGTAAACCCGTATTGCGCAAATAAACGCTGTACCAGATCCTGGTCGCAGATATCTCCGTGAACAAAGGTGTAGTTTTGAGCGCTTTCTATTGCGCGCAGGCTCTGAAGATTTCCTGCATAGGTCAACTTGTCAAGGTTTACGAACGTGGTTTCGGGGAACCGAGGCACCATTAGGTGCAAAAAATTTGCGCCGATAAAGCCGGCGCCCCCCGTGACTAAAATGCGAAGCGGCTGATGCACAATGGTGTACTCACTTTGGTAACAAGATTACCGGTAACGCCTTATCCAGGGCATTGATCACCTCTACTGCGACTCGAGCCGTAGGCAAGTGGGCGAATACTCGGCATGCCCAGCGAGGTGGGGTATTTGAGGGGCTAGGATGCTTGGGCATTCACTCGGCGTCTCCAAAAGAAATAAGCGGCTGCCGGCAGGCCGGAGAGCACAAAGGACAGGTCGATCAAAGATTGCTGCCAATCCAGTATGCCGCGGCCTAGAATTAGAACTACGAGCACGACAAAGTAGAGCGCGGGAAGTACAGGGTAGCCGGGCACTTTGAATAATGTATTATCTTCGCCGACGTTGCGGTATCTCAAAACAAACAGTGCTGCCGTGGTGACTGCGTAGAAGATCAGAATAACGAACACCATGCCGGTCGCAATAGACTCAAATGAGCCTCGGACCAACAGAATGACGGCACCCCAGCCACATTGAAGCAGGACGGCCCTTGATGGTGTACGATAAGTCGGATGCACATAGTTGAGCCAGCGGAAGAAGAGACCATCTCTTGCCATGGCATAGTAAACCCGCGGTGCGGCAATAATCGTCCCGTTTACGCTTCCTGTCGCTGAAATCATTATCAGGATCGCAATGGCCCCCGCGCCGACAGGTCCCAGAAGTGCGGTCGCCAGATCTGCTCCCACGCGGTTCGTTCCACGAATGGCTTCCAATCCTAGAGTGCTGTGGTAGACAAAGTTTATGGCCAGGTAAATGACGAACACGACAACAAATCCTATAAATAGTGCGCGTGGAAGCGAGCGGTTCGGGTTTTTCATTTCGCCTGCGGCGTACCCGGTTCGTTCCCAGCCGACCATAGCAAACAGAATCAGAAGAATAGTATCAGCTACACTTCCGGTGAACCCGAGTCGACTTTGACTAGCAGCGGTCTCTCCAAGTTTATTTTCACTGCCAGGGAGTGCAATAAGGCCGATGATAATCAGGAGCAGCAGCCCACCGACCTTGGCCACAGTCGAAAAATTCTGGTAGAGCTTGGCGTATTGGATCCCGGTATAGTTCAGGTAGCCGAGGGCAGCAATAATACACAGTGCCAGGACAGTCTCCTGCCAGGGGAGCAGCTCTACGAAGAATTCGAAGTAAGCGACAGTGACCAATGACAGGCCTGCCAGTGGACTCGAGCGGATAATAAAAATCTGTGCCCATCCAAATATGAATCCTGCCAGTGGCCCAAAGGCTTTATTGATATACACATACTCTCCACCAGTAACGGGCAGGCGTGTGCCAAGCTCCGCATAAATGAGGTGCCCAACGAATGCAAGGGCACCGCAACCCACCCAGAGCCAAATTATCTGGCTGAATGAGCTCATGTTCAGCGCTATTTGCTGCGGCACAGCAAAGATACCAGCCCCGATCGTTATGCCGATCAGTACGGCCGAGGTGTCAATCGTAGTCAGGACTCGCCTGAGTTTTCGAGGTTGGGACATGTTTGTCAGAAGCCGATGGCTCGCCCGTCGTAACTGCGTGAATCCGCAGCACCGTAGAATGTGTCGTCTCTAATCATTATGCAATGTGCACGTCCCTGAGAGCCTCGATAACGCACAGTATGCCCTTTGGCTTCGTAAAGACGTTTCGTATCAGGCGAAATCCCCAATGATTCAAAGCTGGTGATATCCGGGAGCCACTGATGGTGAATCCGAGGTGATTCTACGGCCTGCGCAATGTTCATGTCGAAGCTAAGGACATTCAGGATTATCTGAAGGACCGTATTAATGATTGTGCGGCCCCCGGGGGTTCCCACGATAAGAAATGGTTTACCGTCCCGTGCCACGATGGTGGGGGTCATGCTGCTCAGCATCCGTTTTTGTGGAGCAGCGAGGTTGGGCGGCGTGCCGATGTATCCATTTCTATCTGTATGGCCAGGGATCGGGTTAAAGTCCCCCATTTCATTGTTGAGCAAAAAGCCCGTTCCATCGGCTACGATCTGAGATCCATAGCTGTGTTCAAGCGTGTAGGTCAGCGAAACCGCATTCCCCGCAGCATCAACGACGGACAGGTGAGTGGTTTCTTCGCTTTCGGACAGAAAATATAATTGACTTAGGTGTTCAGGGTCACTTTTGGAGGCTTGTGCTTCACTGATGGACCCTCGTAGCTTATCTGCATGTGCTTTGCTGATGAGGCGTCCAATCGGCATATCCGGGTTGAAATTTGGGTCTCCCAGATGCTCTGCACGGTCAGCGAATGCACGCCGCATAGCCTCGGTCATAAGATGCAGGTATTGTGCGGAATTATGTCCCAGCGCTGACAGATCATAGGGTTCCAGAATGTTAAGCATGGTAACCAGCGCCACCCCTCCACTGCTGGGCGGGCTCATGGAATAGATGTCATACTCACCAAAGGTGCCGTGTATGGGTGCCTGCTCCTCCGCCTCGTATAATGCTAAATCCTCCATGGTAATAAGTCCACCGTGACGGACCATGAATTTGCTTAAAAGTCGTGCAGTCTCGCCATCATAGAAGCCATCGTGTCCATGATCCCGAATACGTTCCAGAGAGGCCGCCAAGTCCGGCTGCTGCCAGATTTCTCCGGGCTCAAAAACGTCAGTCCCGTTCTTTAGGAAGGCTTTGCGAGTAGCAGAGTACAGAGGAGAAGATGATTGCGCAAGATGTCCCAGAAAGCCCTGCATTGCACGCGTAGAGGGGAAACCTTCTGCGGCCAACTGGATTGCCGGCTCTACAAGGGTGCTCCAGTCAGCACTGCCCAGACGCTGGTGGGCAAGCCAAAGGCCTGCAACTGTGCCAGGTACACCAACCGATAGGGGACCCTCATGGTTGGAATTATCTTTAATTTTACCATCAGGCCCCAGAAACATGGTTGCCGTAGCTGCCAATGGGGCTTTCTCCCTGAAATTGAAACTGGTTACATAACCATCTGCACCGTGGTACACCAGAAATCCTCCTCCACCAATATTGCCCGCGGATGGTAATGTTACAGCCAGTGCAAAAGCGGTTGCTATGGCAGCGTCCACGGAATTGCCCCCATCACGGAGCACTTCCATCCCCGCTTGTGAAGCCAGGTAGTGACTGGAAACGACCATACCGCTGTCAGCTGCAACCGGAATACGTCCGGCTTGGCCCGATGCAGAGCCTGCTAACAGAATTAACGCGGTAAATACCGAAGCACAATAGCGCACCATGTTCGTTGAGGTTAAGTTGTAGTGGAGAATGGATTAATTCGATGGATCCAATAAAGTTAATGTACACAGCCCTGCCATGGGTATGCAGTCTGCTGCTGATTGCGGCATGCTCAAGCGACAGTGAACCGGAATCTCCTGTATTCACGGGACTTGAGAGTGAATATGTGGGGGATGCGGTTTGTTTTGATTGTCATGAATCCGAATGGACCGGCTTTCAGGATCATGGCATGGCGCGGTCGTTTTATCCACTGACAAGTGACAATGTTGTAGAAGATTTCAATGCAGATCCCATATGGCATGAGGAGAGTGGGTTCTGGTACAGGGTTCTGGAAGAAGATGGAGCTTATTGGCAGGAAGAGTACCGGCTAAACGACCGTGGGGAGCAGATTCACAGTTTGAAACGACGTATGGATTTTGTTATCGGCAGTGGCAATGCGGCGCGCACCTATGTGTCTGAATCCAATGAACGTTTGTATGAACTTCCGCTCACATGGTATAGCCAGACGGCTCAGTGGGATTTCAGTCCGGGTTACAGCATTGCTAACAAACGCTTCGGACGTCTGATCCCTGATCGTTGTATGGCTTGTCACAACAGCTATCCCAGCACTGTCGAATGGGTTGAGGGCAAGTATGATGAAGTGCCCAACGGTATAAGCTGTGAGCGTTGTCATGGACCGGGCAGTGCACACGTTGATTTACGTCTTGCCGGAGGCGGCTCCACCGACGATGCCGATTACTCAATTGTCAATCCGGCCAGGCTGACCCACGACCTTCAGATGGATGTCTGCCAGCAATGTCATTTACATACGAGCGTTTCGGTACTTCGGGATGGTCGTGAGCCGTTTGATTTTCGGCCATCAGAAAGATTGCAGGATCATCTTGCTTTATTCTCCGCACGTGACTCAGTCGGTGGACTGGATGTAATTTCGCATGCTGAACGGCTTGCTCAGAGTGCCTGCTATCTAGCGAGCGTTCCGCAAATGACCTGTACAACATGTCATAATCCGCACGAGGCTTTTCGAGACAAAGGACCGGAGTACTTCAATGACACTTGCATTTCCTGTCACGAGGCCGTCCCTGAACATGAACTAAGGACAGATTGCGCGGGTTGTCATATGCCGAAGGAGGTTGCTGATGGAACACCTCATGCTACATTCACGGATCACTGGATTCGTGTTGTTACGGATGAAGCTCCGCTGGCAGCGCATCAATCCCCCTTGCTTACTGCTTATTATGACCGTGACCGTACGGGGAGTGGAAAAATGGAAGCTATCGCGACACTGGTACACGCGACACAAACGAGCGACGTTAGCGCCATGGAAACGGGCATTGATCTAGTGCGTTCGCTGGGGTCATCGGATTCTACAGGGGAGGCCAGGTTTTTAATGGGAGTCTCACTTTGGCGTCTGGGGCGCTCGGAGGAAGCGATTGTGCCTTTAGAAGCCGCAGTTGCTGTTCGGCCCAACATTCCAGAACGCTTAAATGCCCTGGCACAAGCCTATGAGAGTGCAAACGAAAAACAGGATCAGATTAGAGGACTATATGAACGGGCACTAGATATTCAGCCGGCACTGGCTGACATCAGGATCAATTACGGGCGCTATCTGGAACTGGAGGGGGATCTAACGGGCGCGATTGCGCAATATCGGCGTGCTGTCGGCGAAAAGCCTTGGCTAGCGCAGGCGCACTACAACCTGGGTACGGCACTCTTGCAGAATGGTGAGTTTGCAGAGGCTGAAGCGGTACTTGGGCAGACCTTGGTGCTGGATCCAGATCACGCCGACGCGCTAGGCAATCTGGGACTTTTTCTCCTGACAGAGAATCGCGTTCAGGAGGCGGGTGCGCGCTTTAGGCAGGCGGTCGCGTCGGAACCAGAAAATCCGATCGCGCTCAGCAATCTAGGCAGCTGGTACTTCAATATTGGGGATTTTGAGCAGGCAATTAATTATTTGGAGCGTGCAGTTGCCATTGAACCGGAATATATTGGGGCATGGGAGAACCTGGCGCTATCCTATGCCCGTATGGACAGGGGGATAGAAGCTGTGCGGGCGGCTGAACGGATAATGGAACTGGACCCCAATAACCAATTGGCGCAGGCCGTACTGGACGCATTTGGAACATGAAGCACGCAATAGTCGCTTTGGTGCCTCTGCTCGTTCTTGTTGCCTGCGAGCGGCAGCCGCCGAGTCCGTTTCAAAACCTGAGTGCTGACTACGTAGGCATAGACGCTTGCGCGGACTGCCACCCGGACAAAGCTGCCACATTTACACAATCCCAAATGGGACGGTCCTGGGAGCTTGCCAGACCATTTAACAGCAAGGCTGATTTTGACAATCCCACACCGGTTTACGATGATTTCAATGATCTCTATTACGAGGCCCTTCGGAAGGGAGACGAGCTATTTGTAGTAGAGTACCGGCTGAGCGGACTGGATACGGTGCACAAGCGGGTGGAGAAAATAGACTATATCGTAGGTAGTGGTCATCATACAAATTCACACATAATGGATGTGAACGGTTATCTATACCAGATGCCCTTAACGTGGTACGTGCAGGAGGGTAAATGGGATCTTCCGCCAGGTTTTAAAGGGCCGAATAATAACCGATTTGACCGACCGATCCCACTTAAGTGTATGACCTGCCACAATGCCATGCCCGAGTATGTGGAGGGTTCCGAGAATAGGTATGTTTCTGTTCCGCATGGTATTGACTGTGAGCGTTGTCATGGACCGGGTTCGCTGCACATTGAATCTGTGATGAGTGGTAATGCTGTCAATACTAGTTTGGAGGCAGATTATACCATTGTGAACCCGGCCAGGCTGTCTGTTGAGCAACAGTTTGACATCTGTCAGGGATGCCATCTTCAAGGGGCTTCGGTTAACAAAGCCGGCCACACATTTGCGGACTTCAAGCCAGGGATGCCGCTTTCGGACATTGAGAATGTCTTCTGGCCGCGCTACGCAGACAGTCTACGCCAGTTCGTTATGGCTTCTCATCCGGATCGGTTAAGCCAGAGCGCGTGTTTTCAGGCTTCGGAAGCCATGACCTGCATCACCTGTCATGACCCACATGTCCCGATTGAGGCTATGGCAGAGGATCATTACCGGGATGTATGTCAGTCTTGTCATACGGGAGATGAAACCAGTTTAGCCTGTCCAACACCAGAGGCCGCCGCAGGAGCGGACTGTACAAGTTGCCATATGCCCGTGTCTGGCTCACAGGATATTCCGCATATAACCATTACGGATCACTTCATTCGGTCTCCCCGCTCTGACGAATTGGAGGTAGTCAGCTCGGAAGCTCAGGCAGACTTTGTGCGTATGGCAAGCCTGATAGACGAATCCCCAAGTGATGCCGAAATTGCCGAGGGATTCCTGACCTATTACGAAACGATAACCAATGCTCCGGGCTTCCTAGATTCTGCAGCGGTATATCTGGGGCGTGCAGATCGTGCGGGAGAAAATGTGGATGAACAATTGATCAGAATGCACTTCCTGAAAGGTGAAGCAACCAGTGTGCTGCGCATTGCGCGCAACATGGACGAGAGTATTTCTGATGCCTGGACGGGGTATCGTATTGGAGAGGCCTATTTGATGCAGGAAATGCCAGAACCGGCTATTACATATCTGGAGCAGGCGCTGCAGATTGCACCGGAGCACTTGCGTTTTATGGTTCGGCTTGGTGTTGCATATAGCAATGCCGGGCAGGTGTCTGCAGCACTTGCCATCTTCGATGAATCACTAGAACGTAATCCCAAGCAGGCGGAAGTCTACAATAATCGTGGCTATGCGCATGTGCTGAACAGAGATTTTGAGAGGGCTGAGGAGGACTTCAAGGCGGCGATTGCACTGGATCCAGATATAGTCATGGCCATAGCAAACCTAGCCTCGCTATACTACAATACGAATCGTCTGGAAGATGCACGCATTTATGCACAGCGGCTCATCCAGCTTGACGGGGCCAACCCACAGTTCAGGCGTCTATGGGAACTCGTTCGATAGCATTGATCGTCCTGTTGGGCATTATCAGTCTTCCTGTTTATGGGCAGGATACGACTGCCTTCTGTCTGACGCACGTGCATGTCCATGCGGGAGTTGCCTTACCTGTGACCGGCAAGGCAGGCACTCGACCAATACATGAAAACGAGCCGGCAGGTGTTCGAGGTGCAAACGACACACCAGACACGGCTGAGCCACTTGGTGTACTGGGGAGTTCAGGGGTTCAAATTTCTGGAATGCTGTCGCCGGAGCCTCCAATTCTTTATGGTGGTACGGAGGAGGAAGTGGTTGATGATGGAGCAATCCAGTTAGCTCGTGAGGTGCACCTAACCAGTGGTATCCGTGTACAGGTGCGGGGCATCATTGGCGATGGTCTTCACGGCAGCCGGGGCGGAGGTACCGGAGATTTTGATTTTTATCGAATGGGGGCGTTGCTCGCGGGACAGAGAATAACGATAGATGTAGATAC
The DNA here is from genome assembly GCA_965219915.1 of Rhodothermales bacterium. Classification (GTDB taxonomy): domain Bacteria; phylum Bacteroidota; class Rhodothermia; order Rhodothermales; family Bin80; genus Bin80. The sequence continues at coordinate 1,135,246 of OZ244794.1, forward strand.
TTCTCCCGCTTCCCCAGGTCTTAACAGCAAGGTAGCCCTATACGATAGCACGGGTAAGCGACTGAATTCCAGCAAAAATGGTGGAGACGGTAATAGAAACAGTTATTTGGACGTTGTAATTCCAGCAGACGGGGCTTACTTCGCGGCTGTTCGGGGAACTAACTCCTGGTGGCCAGACGATCCTTTTGATCCCGCCTCAGGCCCAAAAGCAGGGAGCGAAGGTCCATACATTCTCACGCTTGGCGTAGATGCAGAAGACTTTGACTGGTTCAGCCTCGATATGCAGGCGGGGGATGTGTTCAGTGCAGCAGTCGAAGACTCAGCCCGCCACCTCGTATTTGCGGGTGCTGACGGTACGGTTCATTTGGCGTCAGACCTTGACCGCAGTGATCTACTACCCGTCACGAGCCCATTGCTTAAGGGAGGAAATGCGAACCTTGCTTTTGTGATCGCGGAGACAGGGAGATATTTTTTTCGAATAGGTCATGGAGCCGGCGCTTACTCTGCGACATTGACCGCCCGTCGTGCGGGGCACGGGCAAGAATCCACCAAACAGGTTTTATTTGTGGACTTTGACGGTGTTGATTTTGACGCGAGTTTTCTTGGAGGTCGTGCTGATGCACGGCTATCACCATTGAACAGATTTTTGGAGAATCAGGGTATTGCTCAGGACGAAGATCAGATCATTGATCTCGCGCTAGCCACACTCAAGGAAAACCTTGTTGATGACTTACAGGAAGCGCTGGCGGCCGATGTTTTTTTGGATATCCGGAACAGCAGAGATCACCCGGATACTTGGGGTGCACCCAACGTAAGTCGCGTGATTGTAGGAGGAAGCCGGAGTGAACTGGGCCTGGAAACAATCGGCATTGCCGAAAGTGTGGATGTGGGCAACTTTGTTTTGAATGAAACCGCTGTTGTGCTCCTGGATCGAATTACGGACCCGCTCTGGGAACCCTCTTTTTCCGCGGTACAGCGTGCTCCGGGTGTTTCGATGGCTGACCTGCTCGGGTTGGCGCTGGGCAATATTATTGCTCATGAAGCAGGACATTTAATTGCTAGTTTTCATTCGGGACACGCTGACTATCCTTGGCAGATCATGGATGCAAGTCCCGAAGCAGCGGGGTTTCTGGGAGCGGGGCCAGACAAAATAGTGGGCACAGAGGATGACCTGGACGTAGATTTGGGAGTATCTCCATATTGGGAAATTGAGGGATTTGTTGGTTTGCAGGATTCCCGTACGGCGACATTCTATGGTCTAGGTGGTGCGTACGTGACGCAATTGGTCTCACGGGTTATTCCCTGGGACGGAAGGATAGGGTCAGTATATCCAAACCCCTCCCATGACCGGGCATGGTTACCGGTTACACTTGAACGCTCCGGACCGCTACAGCTTGAATTCTACGACATGTTGGGCCGTCGTCAGGCGAGCTTGGGAGAGAGTATGGTGCCGCGGGGCCATTCGCAAATTCTGCTTCCGGTGAATCGATTGGCTCCGGGTACCTACTTGCTGCGTGCAAAGCTGAATGTTGGCACCGTAGGGCGGAAGCTTGTTGTACTTCGGTAGCTGGACTCTGAGCAGGCCGGACTAATACGACACTACGCCAGAAGGCAAGGTCAGTGGGGTGCATACCCTAATGTTCGTCCTGATCATCGCGAATCCTGGAGTAGCAGCATTCTGCATGAACAGGAAGTAATTATGAGGCACCATGTTTTCGCAATTCAAGCCGGCGATATACAACTTGGTTTGTGGAGAGGCGATTGGCAGTTTTTGACGGCTAATCAGTCTGGTAGTTGTCTAGCATCAAACTTTCAAGCCGGCGACAACACTATTTGCAGTTGACGCTGTGATTTGAATTTCAGGCTAATCCTTGGAATTGTTTGTTCGAAGTGGACGAATTTGTCGGGTATAAGTGAAGCGTTTCGGTTTTCTCGAGACCGATCCAACGCTAAAGGTGCACTGTCTGGAGCCCGTTAAAATGTCGGTCGCTCATACGGCGACTGGGATTGATGGAGCATTCCTACGGAATATGCACATCTGTGCAACAGTTTTGATATTTTGCAGTTTTAGCCTAGCCTAAAAATCCAAAATATCAATGCGCTCGGCTGCTCTATATATCATGGTACTTGGACTGCTGATGTCCTGCACCTCAGCGGAAGAGGAGTCTGCGCCACTTGGGGATCGTGCAATCAGGGTCGTGGCGACCACGAGCATTGTTGCCGATCTGGTTCGTACAGTTGGTGGGGCGGACGTGAGTGTTGAATCGTTGATGGGGCCTGGGGTTGATCCGCATCTATATAAGGCCAGTGCGCGCGATGTCGATAGAATGGTTGAGTCTGATATCGTGGTTTACAATGGTCTACATCTTGAGGGTAAAATGGGGGATCTGTTTGAAGCGATGGCTGAACGGGGGAAGCCGACCATCGCAATCGCTGAGGTCAGTATTCCCGACAGTTTATTGCGAGCGTCAGAGCTATTTCAAGGTAATTATGATCCGCATATCTGGTTCGACGCTGAGCTGTGGGCCCGCGCTGCACATGCACTCGCCAATGCACTCGGGGCTCTGGATACTACACGTGAAGCTGCGTTTGTAGCACGAGGAAATGCTTACGTTGCCGAGCTTCTGGAAGTACATGCTTACGTGCATGAGAAAGCTGATGAGGTCCCAATGGAGCAGCGAGTACTCATTACCTCTCATGATGCGTTCGGTTACTTCGGGCGGGCATATGGGTTCGAGGTTCGTGGGCTTCAGGGAATTTCCACCGCATCAGAAGCAGGTGCGGCAGATGTACAGAACCTAGCTGCACTGGTAACTGAACGGCGGATTCCAGCGATGTTCATAGAGTCGTCAGTATCTCCACGTGGTATTGAAGCTGTCCAAGAAGCGGTAGAAGCCAAAGGCTTTGATGTCAGTATCGGTGGCACTTTGTATGGGGATGCCCTGGGCGGACCATCCACACCAGCAGCCACTTACCTGGATATGATCCACTACAATATTGATACGATCGTTGAGGCACTCTGTAATGAAGAACGCAATTGAAGTACGTGATCTTACGGTAGCTTATCGGGAAAGTCCGGTTTTATGGGATATTGATCTGGACGTCCCCTCAGGTGCACTGATGGCCATTGTCGGCCCCAATGGCGCCGGCAAAACGACGCTGATACAGGCAATCCTTTCACTTATCAAGCCCGCGGCCGGCCAAATTCACATCCTTGGCCAACCTTATCGAAGTGTAGCTTCCAACGTAGGTTACGTTCCTCAACGCGGTAGTGTGGATTGGGATTTTCCAACCAGTGTTTTGGATGTTGTTCTAATGGGGTTGTACGGTCGTCTTGGATGGGTTCGTCGACCAGGACGCAATGAGCGCTCGGATGCAATGGCTGCACTTGATCAGGTAGGTATGGCTGAGTTGGCCCATCGCCAGATCAGCCAGCTGTCCGGTGGACAGCAACAACGCGTATTTCTGGCGAGGGCACTGGTGCAGGATGCCAGCATCTACCTCATGGATGAACCTCTGCAGGGCGTAGATGCAACGACGGAACGGACGATCATCGAACTCCTTCGTACGCTGCAATCATTGGGCAAAACGGTCATGGTCGTGCACCATGACCTGCAAACGGTATCCTCCTACTTTGATGAAGTGCTGCTACTGAATGTGCGCCGGATTGCAAGTGGTCCTGTTTCGGAAGTGTTCACGGAAGCCAATTTGAGACTTACTTACGGAGGCCGTGTTGCAATCATTAAGGGCGCAACCTAGCCATGGAGCAATTTTTTGGTGACTATACATTTCGTACAGTTGCCCTTGGAACGGCAATACTAGGTATCATAAGCGGTGCGCTAGGAGCCTTTGCTGTTCTACGACGGCAGAGCCTACTGGGTGATGCGGTATCGCATGCCGCCCTGCCAGGCGTTGGGTTGGCTTTTATCATTACCGGCAGCAAAGCTCCGCTAATCCTGATGGTGGGTGCAGGGCTTGCCGGATGGCTTGCCACAGTTGTGGTTTTAGTTATAACCACAACGACACGGATCAAGTATGACGGTGCGCTTGGTTTTGTACTGTCTGTGTTCTTTGGTATTGGTCTGGTTCTGCTCACATTCATTCAGAAATTTCCCGATGCAAGCCAGGCAGGGCTTGATTCGTTTCTATTTGGCCAGGCTGCGGCACTCGTTGAGCAAGATGTGATTACAATTGCAGTTTTGGGTGGCTTGGCATTGGTCGTACTGGTCTTGTTCTGGAAAGAGTTCAAACTCCTCTCCTTTGACCCCGAATTTGCAAATAGTCTGGTGTTACCCGTTCGTCGGCTGGACCTCGGGCTGACTACGCTGCTGGTCGTAGCTATTGTGATTGGGCTGCAGACGGTAGGCGTAGTGCTCATGAGTGCCATGATCATTGCTCCCGCTGCTGCTGCACGTCAGTGGACAGACAACCTGGGCATCATGGTGCTGATATCGATGGTGATTGGGGCATTGTCTGGGGTAGGTGGTGCCCTCCTGAGCACCAGCACGTCTAACTTGCCTACCGGCCCGACGATTGTTCTGTGTGCAAGCGGAGTTGTATTGGTTTCTGTGATTATTGCTCCGCGTCGTGGACTGGTTTGGGAGCAGATCCGCCGAACGCTTCAGGCCCGAAGGCTGAGGAGTGAAGCCATTCTACTGGATCTCTTTGAATTGGCAAAGGAGCATGACAGCTTTGAGCATCCGCATATGGAAGCTGCTTTGAAGGTAATGCATCCTAATGCGAGCACACTGCGTCGCCAGTTGCGCAGCCTACATTCCAAAGGGCTGATCAGTGTGCATTCAACCGGGGGCTGGGCATTAACACAGGAGGGGATGAACACCTGTAACGAACTCCTGGCCAAACGCGTGTGATGAGCCTGTTTCAGTTGGAGATTCAATTGGTTGCTGCCGTAGTCGCGGTTGCATGTGTGCTACCAGGTACTTTTCTTGTATTGCGACGAATGGCAATGATGAGCGATGCAATCAGCCACGCAATTCTGCCAGGTATCGTGGTTGGATTCTTCCTGACCGGCAACCTGTCATCTCCGTTCCTTATACTCGGTGGTGCAGCGACGGGGCTGCTTACGGTCGTCCTGGTCGAGTGGATGCGAAAGACCAAACGCGTACGCGAAGATGCTGCGATGGGGTTAGTGTTTTCGGCACTCTTTGCGACCGGAGTAGTTCTGATTGCCCGCTATGCGGGTGATGTACACTTAGACACTGATGCTGTGCTCCTGGGGGAGTTGGCCTTCGCACCATTCGACCGCCTGCAGATCGCTGGCTACGATCTGGGCCCCCAAGCCCTGTATTCCACCGGTTTGGTTGGACTGCTGTGTGCAGCGTTCATAATGCTATTCTACAAGGAGCTTAAGCTGGCCACGTTTGACAGCGCACTCTGTGCCACGCTGGGTTTTCTGCCGGGGCTGCTGCACTATGCACTCATGGCGTTAGTATCCATGACTGCGGTCGCCGCATTTGATGCGGTCGGGTCTATTCTAGTAGTGGCACTTATGGTCGGCCCTCCCATCAGTGCATACCTGCTTACCAATCGACTGGATCGCATGATTCTGTATAGTATCCTGTTGGCGGTTACTGCCGCCGTTACGGGATACTGGGTTGCACACCTATTTGATGCCTCAATCGCAGGATGTATGGTCGCAATTGTAGGTGTCCAGTTCGGAATCTTGCTTTGTGTAGCCCCCAATCAGGGGCTACTGGCTGCATGGCAGCGCAGAAAACGTCAAAGATGGCAATTTGCAGTCAAGATGCTTGTGATTCACTTGCTGCAACACGAGGGTACACCTGAAGCGGAGCGGGAATGTCGCATGGATCATCTTCAGGACCACCTGGCCTGGGAAAAACCCTTTGCCGAGAGTGTGGTTGCTCGCGCAACCGCAAAGAGATTACTGAATCCGGTGGGAGAATCCCTTGAGTTGACGGCACCGGGGCGTGAATTGGCGCGCGAAGCCATCGTGCACCGCTGAAATAATCTGAGGAGAATTTGCCGGAGAGTCACGCGAAGGTGCGCGACAGGGCCGGTAGACCGACGTTGTTGAGACGAGCAGGACGAATGCACTACGGTGTGTGCGTTCCAGGCTTGCGGGAAGGAGACCAACGCAGTGCCTTGGCTCGCCGGGCTGCGGATAGGATGAAACCTCCGCTCAACAGGATAATGCCAATCCAGACCAGACTGATAGCCGGTTTTTCCTGAGCCTGGACAATCACGTAGTCAGGTCCGGTTGCACCATCAAGCGTAAGCGTGATCTCTCCGGTATCGACGTTCATGTTTGTGAAATAATACCCAACCCTATCTGAACGTGCAGGAATAGCATTCACGCTGCGATCTGTTCGTATGGCGTAAATCGGTGTAATCTCTTCAATCAGGTTGGTGGTCGTATTGGCAATCTGCAGTACCGCACCTACGGCAATCTCCAGACGGCCGGCTTCCTCCTCGCTCATAACTGATTGGAGGTCCGGTGCAATATCAAAACCGGTAAATGTGACCCGATATGCGCCATCGCCCACCAAGGTGCTCTGTCCGCGACGCAGGGTAACCTCATTGCTCGAACTGTTGCCGTCCACCATAGCACGTGGAGTGACGGCGACAAAGATGTCCTTTTCGAAGTAGAGTTTTAGATCAGGATGCTGAATCCACTGACCTGTATTTGATTCATAGGCTACGGGCTTGAGACGAAAGGATTGTCCGCCGGGATCCTTGAAGTCAAGCACAAAGCGTGTATGGCCCCGTTCGCCAGGTTCGGTGCCAGCGTAGGCTACCTCATAACCTGCCACAGAAACGACTTGACCTTGCTCAACGACAAAGTTGTTTCGGTCATCGCCCCGTGGGGCATCAGAAATCGCGCGACTGAATCCCGAGGACGCAATAATGCCGATAACCATAACGCCGAGCCCGACGTGTGCGAGTGCTCCGCCAGCAAGTTTCAAGTTTCCTCGCCCAACACGCCAAAGCACAGTGGCATTGCCGTAGAGTGCAAAAAATGACACGAAAAGGAGGAGCATTAATTGTATACCGTATCCATGGCGGTGCCAAAAGCCCTCCCCCTCAGCGACGGTCTCTGCCGCAAAAGGTGTCAAAACCAATACAATGCCAGTGCTCACACAGGCAAGGAGCACCGGCCAGAACAATACGCGATTCACCTTTTGGACATTCATCTTGGTCCACCAGAAAAGTTGTCCCAGTCCAGCTAGAAATAGGATACCAACCGTGAGCGGAAGCGTCCAGTTGTTGTAAAAATCAATGGGTACAGATGCTGGATTATCGCGGAACAGTTGTCCAAAGATTGGAGCACTTGTGCCCAGAATAACGACAGCCGCGACGACGGTCAGGAGTACAGATCCTGAGAACACCAAAAACTCACGTGACAGAAAATGGGCTTCCTGCTGTGCGCTCGGAAGTTCACGGTAACGCCAGGCAAACAACCCGAAGCCCAGCAACCCCATTGCAAGGATCCAGATCAGGAGCTGGTTATACAGTCCAAGGTCAACGAAAGCATGCACGGAAGCATCTCCCAGTATGCCGCTTCGGGTGAGAAACGTGGAATAAACAACCAGCATATAGGCGAGGATGGACAGGAAGAGCGCTGCTTTGTGACCGATCCCCCCCTTACGCTGGATGAGCATCAGGTGAATGGCAGCAATACCAATCATCCATGGCACGAAAGAAGAGTTCTCGACGGGATCCCAGGCCCAGTATCCACCGAAGTTAAGCGTTTCGTAGGCCCAGTATCCGCCCATTGCAATCCCTACTCCCAGACACATGACGCTGATAAGCGTCCAGGGAAGTGCAGGTCGTACCCATTGGACGTACTGCCGCTTCCACAGCGCCACCACAGCAAATGCAAATGGTGCAATCATGGTGGTGAAGCCCACAAAAAGCATTGGTGGATGGATCACCATCCAGTAGTTTTGCAACAGATCGTTCAGGCCTGTGCCATCTGCAGGCACAAAATCGGGGTTTGACTGGAAGATCGGGGCATCAGGATTGGCTTCCGCGATTGTCGCAAAAGGGGCTGCGCCGATTTCGATGGGACCAAGCTTGATCCCCACAATCATTGTAAGTAGAAAGACCTGGCAGAATGCCACGACAGCCATAACCGGTGCCCTGTAACCGGGCGCAGCCCAGCGCAGGAGTGCAAACCCCATCAGGCAGTTCATGATAATCCAAAGCAGGAAGGATCCTTCCTGCCCCTCCCAACTGGCGGAGAACAGAAAATGAAAGGGCAAGTCCAGAGATGAATGAGCCCAAACGTAGTTGTACTGGAACTGATGGGTCGCTATGAGAACGATAAGGAGGAGCCATGCACTGAAAAGACAGACTGTCATCACTCCCCAGAGCAGTTTGCCCAAGCGAAAAAAGTTTACATCATCGTTCTTGTATTCTGCAGCCCGGTAGAATGAGAAGACCGACAGGATGCAACTGACAAAAGCTGTCAGAATCAATAGATGTCCAACAATGCCTGACATATGCAGCTAGGTGCCACAGTTTATTGAAAGATACTCCAGTAAATCCTGGTGTAGACCGCCGAAGCCTCCGTTACTCATGATAAGAATAACATCATCGGGTCGAGCCTCTTGAACCAGAGGCTCCAGTAACTGGCGTACGGATGCGAAAGCGTACGCTTCAGTACCGGACTTGCGGATATGGTCAAGAACTACATCAATATTCATGAATTGTTCAGGAGCATCATTGTGTCTAAAGGGCGGCGAGCACAGGTAAGCCACTTCAGCGTCCTTGAATGCTTCGCCATATGGAATCTCAAAAATTTTTCGTCGACTGGAATTAGAACGCGGCTCAAATACTGCCAGGATCCGGCGACTCGGCCAGCGTTCACCTGCCGCTTGAATGGTTGCACGTACGGCAGTTGGATGATGCGCAAAGTCATCCACAACCAGAATACCGCCGGGTTCCCCCAGGACCTCCTGCCGTCGTTTAACTCCAGGAAAGGATGCCAATCCACAGGTAATCTCGTCTACCGTTAATCCCTCATGCAGCGCCACAGTACTCGCTGCGAGGGCATTGCGGAGATTATGATGTCCGCTCATTGGAAGGAACATAGTACCCAGATCACGCCCACAATGTACCAGATTGAATTGCACTCCATCTTCCGTAACCTCAGTTATACGTCCAACCACATCATGACTGTCGCTTAGCCCATACGTAATTACAGGGGCAGAACTAGAAAGTCGGGCTGCAGCAGGGTCATCTCCACAGACTACCAGCAATCCATCCGCAGGTACTAGGTCTGCAAAGGCAATGAACGCTTCCTGATATTCGTCCCACGATGCATAGATGTCGGCGTGGTCGAACTCCATAGAAGTCACAATGGCGACCTGCGGCTCGTAGTGCACGAATTTGGGCTGCTTGTCAAAATAGGCGCTGTCGTACTCATCGCCCTCTATGACAAACTGCGGACCAGTGCCTATGGAGAAGCTTTTTTCGAGTCCCTGAAGGACACCTCCAACCAGAAATCCTGGGTCACGGCCCGCCGAATCCAACAAGTGTATCAGGAGCCCTGTTGTCGTTGTTTTTCCATGCGTCCCGGCAACCACTAAACTCCGGCGCTCAAGCAGAAAAAAATGACGCAAAGCCTCCGGCAGGGAAAGCTGGGGCAGGGACTGCTCCCGCGCTACTGTTGCCTCAACATGCGTTGGCGTACAAGCATTGCCGGTGATAACCAGATCAGGTGTGGGTATGAGGTTTTCCTTTGCGTACCCTTTCTGTAAAGGTATACCTTGTTTTTCCAGGAAGGTACTCATCGGAGGATACACATTGCTGTCAGATCCACGCACTGCGTATCCTGCCTCTTTAAGGAGTCCTGCGAGGGCGCCCATGCCCGTGCCACAGATCCCAATCAGGTATATGTCGTGTGTATCGGGTTCAGGTGGAGGCCTTTCAAATATTCGCAGATTCGCATCAGCGAAATCCGCCAGATTTCTCATTCGGTCGGCTCTGACATTGCGGCACTTCTACTGGCTCGAAGGTGCATTAGCAGCGAGTCGAAGGCGGAATACATGACTGGTACAATGACCAGGGTAAGGAAAGTTGCAAAGGTAAGTCCACTGATGATCGCGGTACCCATGGGTCCCCAGAATTGTGTGTTTTCTGATCCAAACTGAATATTGGGGGCTAGATCGGAGAATAAACCGACAAAATCCACGTTGAGTCCGAAAGTAAGCGGTACGAGTCCGATCACCGTAGTTAAAAAGGTCAACAGTACAGGACGCAAACGCGTAGCGCCACCATCTATGATCGCCTCCATTTTACTCAGCCCGCGGTCACGCAACTGACGGATATAATCAATCAGCACAATGTTATTATTCACAACGATTCCAGCCAGACTGATGACTCCGATAAAGGTCATCAGACCGAAGGGGGTGCGTGTTAGAATCAGGCCGAGAAGCACGCCAATGAGCCCCAGGGCCACCGCCAACATGATAATGATGGGGACTATGACACTGTTAAACTGAGCAATCAGGATCAGGGTGATTGCGGCAACCCCGATGGCCATTGCGGTTTGAAGGAATCCAAAAGCCTCCGCCTGATCCTCGCTCTCGCCCGTGTAGGTCAACTGGTAGCCCGGGGGCAGGGAATCTCGATAGTCCTCTAAATGGGCCTGGACCTGCTGCAACACAGCAGCCCCATTGGCCCCGGCGACAACATCGCCGGTAATGGTTGCAACTCGGCTCAGGTCAAGCCGCGTGATTGATCCGTAACCGCTGGCAGTTTCAAAATCTGCAATTGAGGAAAGGGGAATCTGGGCTCCTTCATGCAGAACGGTCAGTTGGTTGAGCGCCTCCAGGCTCGCGCGTTGCTCCTCACCCAGGCGCACAGTGACATCGTATTCCTCTTCCCCGAAGCGATATTTGGTAGCTTCGCTGCCCTGAACGGCTGAACGTACTACGTTGCTGATTTTACGTGTATCAAGTCCCAGGCGAGCGGCTCTTTCCCTATCTATTAGAATACGGACCTCTGGACGGCCGGTGTTCAGGTTGTTATTAAGATCCACGAGATCCGGGATCGTACCATTTGCGGCCGCTTGGCGCAAAGAAGCCGTGACTTCCTCGGTAATGCGCGTTATTTCAGTGAAATCTTGTCCTGTGATTTCAATGTTGACGGGTTTGCCCACTGGTGGGCCGGCGTTGTCTTTATTGATTTCGAAGGTCACTCCGGGAATTCCACGCAGTGACTCGCGCAATCGTTGGAGTGTATTGCGACTCGACTCAGGTCGGTCGCCATAATCAACTACGTTCAGCGTAAGCAGGGCCCTTTCGGGGCTGCCGGGACCGCCTCCTGTAAGCCCATCTCCTCCGCTGCCGGTTCCAACGTTCACAAGCATGTTTTTGATGTTGTCCCGGTCGTTGTTGTTTCTGTTCAATAGCTCCTCAACCCTCGACTGCGTAATGTTGGCAACATTGTTCGTTTCATCTAGGTGCGTACCCAGCGGCAGTTCCATGTCAACGGTAATGAAGGTGGGGTCCGTGTCGGGGAAGAATTCGACGCCGGTCGGAGCAGCTGCAAATAGCCCAATAATAGCCACGAAACCACCCGTCACACCAACGAGAAGTCGTGAACGGTTGTCGGTCAATAGGATTCGAGTCCGATGTCTAAGCATTTTCCCGTTTAAGAAGAATCCCATTGCCCCGATAATCATGACGATTGCGGGGAGGCTGAGCAGGATCAGGATCGTCTGGAATTCTGCTCCGCGAATAAGTGACATCAAGCCCAGAATAATCGAAGACAGCAAAGCAAAGAAACCACCGGCCTTGATACTTTGGATTCCACCCAGATAGATGATTTCGCAGCAATGCAGGATAACCATCACGAGTCCCATCACCATCAACAGGCCCGCTGGATAAAGAAGGACAGTTCCGGCAGCAGCATTGGCGAATGACACGACTAGTCCGCCCATAACTAAAAGGGCGAAGCCCAGAGCCAAACAGGCAAGGCAGAAGGAATTCCGCAGATAAGGATTGGGGGTGCGGAAGACCGCGATAATGGAAAGCACGACAGCCGCCAATCCAAGGAAAATCGCAGCACCGAATAGTGGTGAGGGCCCTTCCTGAGTAGCCATAAGTATTGAGGCTACAGCTGTAATTAATCCCGCAAGATAGGTCAGTGCCACAGCAGACCAAAGTCGTTTGCGTGCAAAGGCCGGAGATCGGACCTCATAGTCACGCTGCAGTTGTGCGTCCAGAAATTTTCGGTACCAACTGATGAGCTTAGGCATGCCACTGGCGACGAATCCTTTGGCGATGGGATTGAAGCAGAAGCGGTGCAGCACCATGAGCATTGGTATCGCGAGCGAGAGTACCGCAAGTGTTTGCCAGTTGGTAAGACCGATGATTAGCGCGATACCGGCGAAAAACACAAACAATCCAATCCGCAGGACGGCAGCATAACGTTTTTTCGGGTCGGTGTCCAAGCGAACGAAGTACCCGGTTATGACAGGGTTTATGATTATGGCAACAAAAAGAGAGCAGGTTAGCGTAATGATGAGAGTCATGGGGAGATACCCCATGAATTCCCCTGTGATGCCGGGCCAGAACATCATCGGAATGAATACAGCCACGGTGGTTGCAGTTGATGCCACGACGGCAGACCCTACCTCAGCGGTTCCAAGTTTGGCGGCCTCAAATCTGGAGTAGCCCAGCTCCTTGTACCGATAAATGTTTTCAACAATCACCACGGCATTATCAACCAGCATGCCGAGTGCAATGATCAGCGAGAAGAGGATCACGAAGTTTAACTCCTGCCCCAGTATCTGGAGCGTGAGGAAGGAGAGGAACATGGAGAGCGGGATAGCAATCCCCACTAGGGTTGCTGTACGGACGCCCAAGAAGAACAACAGCACCAGAACCACAAAGATCAGTCCGCTGATAATGTTGTTCTCAAGATCCTTTACGAGCTGTCCGACCTGTTCACTTTGGTCGCCGGTAATCAGAACCTGCGCTCCGCGAGGGAGGGGAAATTCATCAAGGACAGCTTGAATGTCGTCAGCCGTATCAAGGATATTTGCTCCGCTGCGCTTCTTAACATTAAGCGTAATGACGGGGTACATCCCTGATTCAGACAGTCTGACCAGGCGGTTTCCACGTTCCTCCTGCATGAGTTGCAGTCTAGCGTAAGTGGATCGTTCCTTGAAGCCGAAGTCTACCACAGCCACATCACCTACGTACACGGGAAATCCTCCCGGGCTTTCGATCACCAGATCTTCAATCTCCCGCTCAATTTCCCGGAATTCTCCGTCAATACGCAGGATATAGTTTTGGCGGTCAACTCTGATAGTTCCTCCTGGTGTATTGGAATTCTCAGCGTTGATAGTTTCAATAAGATCAGTGAAAGTGAGTCCATATCCCTGCAGTGCGCGGATATCTACATTAACCTGAACTTCTCGCTCGAGCGCGCCAATGACCTGCACTTCCAGGACATCGGGGCTCTTTTCGATTTCGTCTGCCAGATCTTCCGCGACCTCTTTGAGTTCGGTAAGAGTGAACGCTCCACTCAGATTGATACTCATGATGGGGATATCTTCGACATCGAATTCACTGACGATGGGTTCTTCGATATCACCGGGCAAGCGAGGCTTCGCCAGTTGTACTTTATCTCGTACTCGTTGGTAGGCGAGATCAAGTGACACATCAGGATTGAATTCCACAATGATCGTGGAAACTCCCTGTACAGAAGAGGATCGAATTTCCTTGATTCCAGATACGGACTGGACTTCCTCTTCCACGATCCGGGTGATTAGGGACTCGATGTCGCTGGGACTGGCTCCCGGATAAACGGAAGTAATTATGATTGTTGGTATCTCGATGGAAGGAAAGGCTTCCTTCGAAATCGTCAAGTAGCTGACCAGCCCCCCAACCGTGAGCATCAAGGTCAAAATTGCAACACTCGGGCGGTACTTGATCGCAATCTCAGTGATTTTCATTGTCGATCAATGGTCTGAGGTGGAATCCGGGCGTGCATTCAGGATAGGAACGCCAAAATCATCCAGGGCCTCGTAGTGTTGGTCTGTGATTATGCGATCTCCATCACCGAGGGTTGATTGTCCGCGGATGACCACTGTTTCGCCGGCGGATAGTCCGCTAGTAACTACGACCCGGTTAGCATATTCAGGACCGATGGATATGTTACGTCGTCGGGCGAAGCTACCCTCTTCACGTTCTTCAACGACAAAAATGGATAATCCTGTTTCGTTCCGGGTGATGGCGTTGCCGGGGATTACCAGCGCATCTTCCATGGTGAGCCTCACGATCGCCAGCTGCACGATCATTTCGGGCTTCAATTTTCCGTCTGAATTGTCCACAGCAATTTTTATTTCAAACGAACGGCTGGCGGGATCAATTACACTGCCGGCAAAACTGACACGTCCGGTACGGGCTGGAGCTCCAGCACTGCGAGGGCTGATTCTCGCCAGTGTGCCGATTTCGATCTCGCCGGCATATCTCTCTGAAATACCCGCGACGACTTGAACACTGCGTGAATCTACAAGGCGGAGCAATTGCGTGCCGCCCACAACCTGCTCACCGGGCTCAATGTAGCGCTCCTCAACTGTGGCAGTGATTGGTGCAGGGAGAATGGTATAAGCCAGTTGGCGCGCAGCCTGATCGTAAACGGCTTCAGCCAAAGATAGCGCTGACTTTGCCTGATCAAGTGTTGTTTCCAGACGTGTGAATTCCAGCGCACTTATGATTGAGTCTGCAAAAAGGGGTTGTTGCCTATCGTAGCTGTCCTGAGCAATTCTAAGCGCAGCCTGGGCATTACTAACCTGTGCTTCGGCTTGACGATACGCAGTCTCTAGAAGTTCATCGTCAACACGCGCGACCGTTTGTTCTGCGCGGACAGTTTGTCCCAGGGGGGCGATCATTTCGAGCGTACCGGCAGTTCGCGCCGAGACGATCACATCATGATTTGCCTCGATAGTCCCGGTGAGGTCGATATAATCATCAAATGAAATGGGAAGTACTTCGAGCGTCTCAACATGCTTAGCCTCCATTGGGGGAGGTTCGGTTTCGGCGGCTGGGCTATTTCCCGGATCTGTACAAGCAGAAAAGAAGCCGCAACAAAGCAGTAGGATAAGTGGGGTTCTCATAGGTTGATTTTTGTTACTTACCAGCCGAGGCCAGCCTGAGATCAGTCTGTTTCATGATCGGTACGCCAAGAGCGACCTCCAGGTTACTTTGCGCAATCAGGAAGCTGTGTACGGCACGCAGATAATTCAGCTTACTGGTATCCAGTTGCTCGGATGCGGACCTCACTTCCAGGAGGTTAGCTACACCCTCATTGGATCTGGACAGGGTATACTCATAGTTGAGTTCGGCATTCGCGACGTTTGTCTCCTGGCTGGTGATCTGGTGATACGCAGTAGTGAGTTCACGCAGAGCGGATTCAATTTCCAATCTCATTGCAGCTGTGGCCTGATCAAGTGCCAATCCTGCCTGACGGGCGGAAACCTGTGCACGCTGGACAGCACGTCTGTTTTGCAAACCGTCGAAGATTGTCCATTGTAGGCTGAATCCAACATTTACTGCAGACTGCCAGTACGCTTCGCTGAAGTAGCTGTTACTGCCCTGTGAAAACCTGAATGGATTCGCGGGATCCGTGAGTGTAAAGGTTCGAATATCTGGGACCCGACCGGTATAGCTCAAATTGGCAAAGGCATTCAATGTCGGGAATCGGGTTAGTTTGGTTGCTCGGACCTCGTTCAGAGCAAAGGTGTAGGCAAGTCTGGCTTCTTCAATATCCGGTCGTCCGCGCATAGCACGCTGGAATGCATCCGTAGCTGCAACGGAGAGGTATGGCGATACGTCATCAATCGTCAATGTTCCGTTAATTGCAATCTCCTGCTCCATGGGCAGTCCAAGCATGTATTTGAGTTGGTCAACGGCATTGTCGGCCTGGTTTTGTGCACGGACCAATGCTGTTTCCTGATTGGTAAGCTCTACGTCCATGCTGAGCCGTTGAATTTTAGGCAGCACTCCCCGGCTTACACGGACTGCTGTTTCATCCCGGGAGGCGCGAATCCTTGACACACTCTGTACTGCAACACGCACTTCTTCCTCGGCGAGCAACGCACCATAAAATGCCTCGCGAACCTGACCAATTATGACCTGCTCCTGTCGTTCGGCCGCTTTGCTGATTTGTTCTAGTGCAGTGCGGAATCCATCGGGGTGCACGATTCTGACCCAATTAGCCACATCTACAATCGTCTGCGTGATCGAAACCGAGTTCAGGTACTGATTAGCAACCGAGAAAGGGTTATCGCTGGGCTCGGTGGGTGCGATTCCCGCAGCCGCCAGTCCTCTTCGCTGTCGATCGGCAAATTCAGCAAATGTGATTGGGTGCGTAGCATTACTTCCATCCGTTCGCGCGGACTCATTGAAGCCTAGCCAATCGATGAAGGCGAACCCGGAGAAGAAGTCCCCAGCAGCACTACCGGCAAAAGGATTAGCGTCCTTCACGTTTCGCGTATAGGAGCTCGTGCCCTCTATCGTTGGGAAAGCTACGCCAACTGAGCCAAGAATTAGCAGCCTGTTATCCTCCTCGACAAGTTTGCTGGCTTGGAGGGCATAATTGTTTAACAGGGCAATCTCCACAGCCTCATTTAGCGTGATGCTAATGGGAGTATTCTGGGAGCGGGCGAGGGGAACATGAAGGAGAAGGATAATGGCGATAATGGCGGGCCGCATTGAATCAGTAATTACTGGTATTAGGTTAGGGCGCGCTCAGATTCATATTGAACGGCCTCCACAGCGAGCGCAGTTGTACGCGTGGCCTTGTTGTGTGTTGACAGTAAATAGGGACTGGGAGTAGTGTTGAGCGTGCACGGGTCTTCGTGAGGCTAAACGAAATCCTTGTGTTGGTGCGCATGCAGGTAGTCAACCACGTTCTTGACCTGCTGGGTGCTGCCATTGTGGCAGACAAGCAGCGCATCGTCGGTATCTACGATCACCACATCATGGACGCCTACAACAGCAACCAGACGTTTACCGGCATGCACAAGCGAGCGACTAGTATCGTGCACAATAACATTTCCCCGGAGCACATTACCATGGCGGTTTTTATCACTCAGATCGTAGACTGCACGCCAGTCGCCAATGTCGCTCCACCCAAAATTTCCGGGAACGACGTAAACGTTGCTGGCCCGTTCCATGACGCCGAAGTCAATAGAGATGCGCGTACTTTTGAGGTAAGCTCTACGGATTGCTGTGATTTCCTGATCAGTCCCGATATGTTGCGCCGCGTTGTTGAAGGCAGTCCAAGTGCTCGTCAGGTGGGTCTTCATATTTGACAGGAGTGAATCCGCACGCCAGACAAAAATCCCACTGTTCCAGAGAAAATCGCCTGAATCCAGGAATCTTTCTGCAGTTGCTTCGTTAGGCTTTTCAGCAAAAGTTCGCACCCTATGAGTGTCGGCACTTTTGTTGTCGGAGGTATCATACTGGATGTACCCGTAGCCGGTGGCGGGGTAAGAAGGTTGGATACCAATCGTAACCAGGGCATTGGGCTGCTTAGCCACAGCGACCGCTTTTTCCAGAATCTCAATAAAGCGTGTTTCATCTTTTATCAAGTGATCTGCGGGCAACACGATCATGATTGCATCGGGGTCAATCGCAAGCAGTTTGATGGCTGCGTAAGCAATGCACGGAGCAGTATTGCGGCTTATAGGTTCGCCAAGAATACAGTCCTCTGGGATTGCAGGTAACTGTTTGCGTGTAAGATCTGTGTAGCGTTCATGAGTCACGACCAAAGTTCTTTCAGGAGGCGTGATCGGGGCAACACGTTTCACTGTTTTCTGGAGTAGGGTTCCTTCTCCTAGGACATTAATGAACTGTTTGGGATGGGCCTCTCTGCTCCGCGGCCAGAATCGACTGCCGATCCCCCCCGCCATGATAACGCTGTATACCATATCTGTGTTGGTTAAACCAGAAGATATTAACCGATTGTTAGATGGAAACAATTCTACTGTATACAAGCAGTTAAGTCACGGTTCCATTAAAAAGACAGATTTCTGCAAAGATTTGTTGCGCCATGGGATGACCCAATAGTAATTGCTTCGCGTACAAGAAGTCCTTTGTTACTTCGGGAGTGCTGATTTATGAAGATTGGTATAGTTGGAACAGGTTACGTTGGCTTGGTGTCGGGCGTTTGTTTTGCTGAAATGGGCAATGATGTCTGGTGTGTGGATGTTGACGAGGTCAAGATTGCCAGTCTGCGTAGAGGAGCAATGCCGATCTATGAGCCGGACCTAGGAAGTCTGCTGCACCGCAATCTGCGTGAAGAACGCCTCACCTTCACTACCTCGCTTAACGAAGCCCTGGAAAATGCCGAGATCATATTTCTTGCATTGCCAACACCGCCCGATGCGGAAGGGGATGCGGATTTGTCTTATGTGCTGCAGGTCGCAAATGCGATCGGTACATGGCTCAAGGATAATGGCAAGTACAGGATTATAGTTAACAAAAGCACCGTTCCTGTGGGGACTGCTGCCAAGGTCAGTGAAGTGCTGGTTGCGCAAGGGGCCAGACAAGAGGAGGATTTTAATGTAGTATCCAATCCGGAATTTCTCAGGGAGGGCGCTGCCGTTGACGATTTTATGAAGCCGGAAAGAGTCATTTTGGGGACTTCGAGTGACCGTGCGGGCAACATCATGCGACGCCTCTATGAGCCATTCGTTCGACAGGGTAACCCCATCATTGTTATGGACGAGCGCTCAGCTGAGGTAACCAAGTACGCGGCAAACGCCTTTTTGGCATCACGTATCAGTTTCATGAACGAGGTGGCCAATTTGTGTGATCGCGTGGGGGCAGATGTGGATAAGGTGCGCATAGGGATCGGCAGTGATCGCCGTATCGGCAGGCATTTCCTGTATTCAGGGATTGGTTTTGGTGGCAGTTGTTTCCCAAAGGATATACGGGCACTCCTGCGTACCGCGCACAGCAATGACTATGATTTCAAGATGCTTCAGGCAGTACTAGAGGTAAACGAGAGCCAGCGGATGCAATTGGTCGATCGCGTGCGGGCATACCTCGGGGACGGTCTGCGGGGAAAACACGCGGCAGTTTGGGGACTTGCTTTCAAGGCCAATACGGATGATGTTCGCGAATCACCCGCCCATGTAGTTGTTCGCGGACTTTTGGCAGAGGGTGTACGCATTACTGCTTTTGACCCGGAGGCGATGGCAACCTCCGGGACAATCCTTGGCGATTCAGTGACCTACGCCAGGAGTGCTTATGCTGCTTTGGAAGGCGTTGATATGTTACTTATCTGTACGGAGTGGCCGGAATTCAGGCGGCCTGATTTCGAGAGAATAAAGGGGCTGATGCGGCAACCACTTATCTTCGATGGGCGTAATTTATACAATGCCCGCAGGATGGCAGAGCGAGGATTTGATTATCACAGCATTGGTCGTCCAAGTTTGTCTCCTGCTGGAGGAGCGTGAGTTTTGTCGACTGAGTAACTAAAGACGGCGATGGATTGGCAGGCGTATCTGACTATTGGCGTGATCGTCTCGATCGCTGTGGCACTTGTTCGGGATCTTGCCAGGCCGGACCTCATTTTTCTCGCTGCTTTGGGATTGCTCCTGGTTGCAGGGGTGATCACTCCATCGGAGGCATTTGCGGGATTCTCTAACGGGGCGGTGATTGCCCTTGGGTCACTTTTCGTCGTGGCAGCAGGAATAGAGGAAAGCGGGCTGCTACGCAGGTTTGAGCGGCAGTTACTGAGAAGGGTGTCTAACCTGTCAACGGCTTTGTTTCGGCTCATGGTGCCGACGGCACTGGTCTCGGCATTCATGAACAATACACCCGTGGTTGCAATATGGACGCAACCCGTGCAGCGGTGGGCTTATAGATCCAGGCTTTCTCCATCTAAATTACTCATCCCGTTATCGTATGCCGCAATCGCGGGTGGCATGATAACGCTGATAGGCTCTTCCACCAACGTGGTGGTTTCCGGATTGGCACAGGATGCAGGACATACGCTAGCTCTATTCGATTTCACTATGATCGGGCTGCCAGCGGCTGTGATTGTGTTGATATTTATGGCTTTTTTCGGAGTGCGACTTTTACCAGATCGTGCCAGCGAGCCACCGTTTACCCGTTCTCGTCTGGAAAAGTGTTTATTTGAAGTTCGCGTAACCAGGCGCAGTCCGCTCATTGGTCAAACCTTGAGGCAGGCCGGATTGGATGTTGGAGACGAATCTGCTGTAATTGTCCAGATCAGGCGGGGTAAGCACGTAATGGCTTTCGATCCGCAATTAATTCTCGGTCAGGACGATGTGCTATGTTTCAGCGGCAGTCTCTCGGTTCTGGAGGACCTGCTGAATAGACCAGGATTTGGTCCGGGGAGGGCTATTTCCGAACAACGACTTGGCAATCTTCTGCCAATGTACGAGGCTGTGATCAGTGAAACTTCCTATCTGATAGGCAAATCCCTAGCCGAAGTAGATTTTCTTGCTAAGTATGGTGCGGTTGTACTGGCAGTGCAGCATAAGTCGGGTGTGCTTGAGGGTGCTGGCATGAGAGATACTACCTTGAAGGCTGGTGATCTATTGTTGGTTGGTGCAATAGCGGGGTTTGAAGAGCGTTGGCATGCAAGTCACATGGAATTCTTCTATGTCGTGCCTCGCGGGGTGTCTCGTCGAAAGTTTTCAAGAGTGAAGATGGTAACGTCAGTGAGCATCCTAGCAGCCATGGTTGTGGCTATCAGTACTGGAAGGATACCGTTGCCAACAGCGGCATTTACAGCAGCACTTGCCATGGTAGTGACGCGCGGTATAACGGTTGCAACCGCCCGAAACGCGCTGGATTTGCAGGTGTTGCTACTTATAGCGTCCGCACTTGGACTCGGCGTAGCCGTTGGGAAGACCGGTGTCGCAGAGAACCTTGCCCGAGTCCTGACAGAAATCGGCGGGATCAACCCGATTTTAGCCTTGCTTGTACTGTATGCATGTACCAACGTGCTCACGGAGTTGATCGCAAACAAAGCGGCAGCCGTACTGATGTTGCCGGTTGCACTATCCATGGCCTCAACTTTTGATGCGGAGCCAAAGGCGTTTATTTTGACTGTGGCAGTTGCCGCGGCCGCCAGCTTTATGACTCCTGTGGGCTATCAGACAAACCTGATGGTCATGGCCGCGGGGAATTATAGGGTTCGGGACTACTTGCGAGTTGGGCTGCCGGTTAGTCTGTTGGTAATGCTGGTCTCCACAACCATCATCTCCATAAGGTGGTTGTAGAGTCATGTGAACAGATATGTGCCTTGTTGGTGCAACGCCGTTTACTCGATTTTAGATAGTCCGCTTTCTCCTATCATTTCCCCAATAGAAACGCGATGGCAGTTTTGATTGAGCCTCATGGAGGCTCATTGGTGGAGTCTCTTGTGGATCAAGAGCGCAGAGAGATTCTCAAAAGCAGTTCGGTCAATCTTCCGTCAATAGTCCTTTCAGATCGGCAATTATGCGATTTGGAGCTGTTGCTCTGCGGTGGATTTTCCCCGCTAAGGGGTTTCCTGAACCGGGAGGATTACGAAGGTGTTTTGCGGGACATGCGCCTATCGTGTGGTACCCTTTGGCCCATGCCGATCACACTTGACATTACTGAGGACGATGTGAAGCGAACCAAGGGGCATCGTCGAATAGCACTTCGTGATGTTACCGGGTTACTCCTGGCGATCCTTCATGTCGGAGATCTCTGGAAGCCGGACAAAGAGTTAGAGGCAAAGAGGGTTTTCAATACGGTCAGCGACGAACACCCGGCGGTGGATTATCTCTTCAACCGGGCGGGTATGTATTACCTGGGCGGTACACTGGAAGGGGTTCAATTGCCACCTCATTACGACTTTCCTGGTCTTCGGCACACGCCCCGGCAACTGCGTGAAATTTTTCGGAGTCAGGGAAGTTCGCGTGTCGTAGCCTTCCAGACGCGCAATCCAATGCATCGTGCGCACAAAGAGCTGACCGACCGGGCCTCCCAGGAGATAGGTGGAAAACTACTGATTCACCCTGTAGTAGGGATGACAAAGTCGGGCGATATAGATCACTACACGCGTGTACGCAGCTATAAAAAGCTTCTAAACTATTATCCCGAAGGTCAGGCCTCAATAAGCCTGTTGCCACTCGCGATGCGGATGGGTGGACCGCGAGAAGCGCTCTGGCATGCAATCATTCGCAAGAACTATGGCTGTACCCACCTTATCATAGGGCGTGATCATGCCGGTCCAGGCACAATGAAGGATGGCACACCGTTCTACGGACCGTATGATGCCCAGGATCTGGTCAGGAATCATGCGAAAGAGGTGGGAATAGATGTGGTCCCATTTCGGCTAATGGTTTACGCGCCGGAATCAGGCGTGTACAAGCCGATAGACGAAGTGTTTGAGGGAGAGAAAACCCTGAATATTTCAGGAACTCAGTTGCGAGGTATGCTTTCGAATGGGGAGGAGATTCCCGAATGGTTCTCTTACAAGGGTGTGATTGAAGAACTGCGAAAGACTTATCCTCCACGCGGACAACAGGGATTCGCCGTGTTCCTGACGGGGTTGTCCGGCTCAGGTAAATCCACGATCGCAAATGCGCTTCAGGCACGATTGCTGGAGCTCTTGTCGTGTCCAGTCACTCTTTTGGATGGTGACGTGGTTAGGACCAATCTGAGTAAAGGTTTGGGTTTCTCGCGAGAAGATCGATCTACGAATGTCCAGCGCATTGGCTATGTCGCCTCGGAAATTGTCAGGCATCGTGGGGTAGTGATCTGTGCGCCGATTGCCCCGTATGAAGAGGATCGTGCCATAAATCGTAGGAGAATAGAGCGCGAAGGTGGTTACATCCAGGTATTCGTAAATGCTTCGCTGGAGGTATGTGAACGTAGAGATGTTAAAGGGTTATATGCAAAGGCTCGTGCAGGAATCATTAAGGGTTTCACCGGTATTGATGATCCCTATGAAGTTCCCGATAATTCAGAAGTTGTATGCCGCACGGAGGAAGAAACCGTGGAAGAGAGCACACAGCTTATCGTTCAAAGGCTGAAAGTATTAGGTTTTCTGTAGAACAAAAACATGAAGGCATCTGCATATGAGGCGCTGAAAGAGCGTATAGAATCACGTGATCTAACTATTGCGGTGATAGGTCTGGGGTATGTAGGATTGCCGCTTGCAACAGCGTTTGCCGAGGTAGGATTCAGGGTAACAGGAATTGACGTTGACGAGAAAAAGGTAAGATTGGTCAATCGGGGCATATCCTACATAGAGGACATGGATAGCGAACGATTGAGGTCGCTCGTAGATCAGGGGTTCCTGCGTGCCACGGGCCAGTTTGATACCCTGGATACCTGCGATGCCGTAAGTATTTGTGTCCCAACTCCGTTGCGTAAGACCGGAGCACCGGACATTTCACACATTCTGAGTGCAGCAGATGCGATTGCTGAGCATTTGCATCCTGGCATGATTGTGGTACTGGAGAGCACTACATATCCGGGCACGACCACCGAGGTAATTTTGCCGCGTTTTCATCGAGAGGCAGAGAATCTGGAAGTGGGGAAGGATTTTTTTCTGTGTTTTTCGCCCGAACGCGTTGACCCTGGACGTAGGGACTGGACTACAAAGAACACGCCAAAGGTGATGGGTGGGGTAACACCGGAATGCCTTCAGGTGGGCAGGATGCTGTACGAGTCCGTCATTGAATCTGTTGTCCCCGTATCAAGTACGGAGGCGGCAGAGCTTACGAAATTGGTTGAGAACACATTTCGAGCCGTAAACATCGGGCTGGCAAACGAAGTGCTCCTGATTTGCGATAAGCTGGGCTTGAATGCCTGGGAGGTAGTTGAGGCAGCGGGGACCAAGCCGTTTGGTTTTATGAAGTTCCTGCCTGGCCCGGGGCTTGGGGGGCATTGCATTCCCATTGATCCACAGTATTTATCCTGGAAGTTGCGCACCTTGGGGTACACTGCTCGGTTTATTGAGTTGGCCACCGAGATAAATACAGCTATGCCCAAGTATTGGGTAGGCTGTGTGCAGGATGTACTTAACGAAGAAGGAAAGCCACTGCGGGGCAGCAATATTCTGGTCGTGGGTGTTGCATACAAAAAGGACGTCGGCGATTTACGTGAGTCCCCCGCTCTGGATATCCTCACGCTTCTTAGGGATAAGGGGGCAAAAATCAACTACCATGATCCATATGTACCGGTTTTCAAACTTGATGAACTGGAGATGGTATCGGTCGCTGATCTGGACGCCGCATTGGCTGAAGCAGATTGCGTGTTAATTGCCACAGATCATACCAGTTATGACTGGCCTGCATTGCATAAGCAAGCGCGGTTGGTCGTGGATACGCGGGCTACACTGGGTCAGGAGCAGGATGCGATCATGAGATACGCATGGGCTGGCGTGCGCGGTTGAGGTAGGTGGTTACTAGTAGAGAGCGACTCTTATTAGTCTTATTGCCGTAGACCGGTGGAGATCCTGTTTGGGTGCCATCGTGCAGATCTACCAGCAGGCGTGTTCTGACCAAGTGAGTTACAATAGCTCCTGTTATCCTGATCAATCAATCAGGAACAGATCTGTGCAGGCTTCGATCGATTCATTCGTTTCTACATCAAAAGTCTTTCTTTGGTATGGATGTGAAACGGAAGGCTAGCCGAGGCAGATTAAAGTGGGAACTGTTTGGACAATTTCATCAGTTGATATTCCAAAATCCTCACGAGGTGGTCTAAGGAAAAGGCAGCGTGTACGAGTCAGCGCTGAACTGACTGGCTATACGTGGGCAGCTAATTGCTGGCTAAGAGTGAATTTGAGTGTATGTCCTGTGGCTTGCTGATCAGGTGAGATTGAATGCGGCAGCAAACACATTGACCTCCAGTATAGGGGCAATTATTCGGTGAGGGGCGTTCGGGTTACCGAACTCCAAGATCGTAAAAATGACTGATTGGTTACCACTTAATGGGTAACACTATGCAAATAATACCCAGTAATACATTGGCTTGAGCTATCAAGTGACACAGCTCATCTTTATAGGCAGACTTGTCACCCCTATGGCCTTGTGCCGATACGTGACTCCAGGTGACGTCCCACGCTTGCTTGAACACGTCAAACCACCGACCCTGAAGTGGTTGTCAGAATCAGGATTCGGATTGCTAAATTCAGTTACTTGGTATGAATCGCCCGCCAAAAGAGTAATGTGAAATAGTGAAATGAAGTCCATTCCAAGCAATACATCATAATTGGAAGGTTGAACAGGAAGTTGAAAGACACCCATGTTTTTGCCTTGGAGGTATGCACTTCGGTATTGCCCTCCACCTTCAAGTTGGACAATTGTGGCAATCGGGATGTCTATTCTTACATGATACTTAGGGACATTTATCGACTGTCCGCTCGTAGGAACCATAGTTCCTACCCTATCTGTATTAGTCCCAAAGTTTATGGAACTCTGGGGGACAGCGATGTTTCTTGTGCACCTGTATCCAGAAGGGCTGCAAACCGTGTACTACTGCTAGGGAGACTGGAGTTTGGGATGAAAACGGGACATTTAGGAGTGGCTGATTATTTTGAATTGTCGATTCAAAGGAGGGCATCGGCTATTATTGGGGGAGGCAGAGTGTAAATATGCCGAGATGCATAGGTTTTTGCCCAACCAATTCAGTTGTAAACTTACCGAGCCCAAATTTTTCACAGCCCACCGCATAGGCGTCTGAACTGGTATTGTAAATCCCAACAACCTCGCCACTGTGCATAAGCACACACTTGCCAAAGTGATCCAATTCCATTTGTGCCTGCATTGCTTGGTATGCGGCGCGGTTTATTTTAGCTTCTCCGCTGATCTCAATTTGCATGACTTAAAACGGTAAACGGACAAGGTACACATAGAATTATATCTAATGTTCTTACGACTATGTGTTCGACCGAAAGGAGCATGACGTTGGGAAACTATCGAAATCAAGGTAGGCGTGCCATCGGGATCTTGTTCAGCGAAACAAGAATGTTATTGCGCAAGAGGCATACAGTCGATTGATATTGATTAACGCCAACAAAAATGGAATCTGGTTTTCCGACAGTATCAGAAGATGTGATTCCATGATGCTTGACCAGCCCAATGATAGCCGACACGAAGAGATAGGCCCCCAATGAAACTAGTCAATATCTCTTTTCTATCCGAGCGCGTGTGGGGTGACTCAAAGAAGTACGTTCGGAGATGTTGCAGTTCAACTTTGCCAAGGAGCGTAAACCTCGGCGACCCGGACTACATTACTTTCGGGGGCTCAATACCCCGGTCCACACCATCGTTACCAACACTCAGGGCCCCCCCTCACTGTGGAATGCTTACGGCGCGCGGAAAGTACGTGCCTAGCTGGAGTTTTAGAGCTTGGACTCATCCTGACTATCCCGACGCCAGTTTGACCGGCATATCGTTTCGTAGTTCACAGTGCATCAAATTTGAGCCTTCAGGCTATTGCCCCGATTCGACCAACCGGTGACTCGACGCGTGCGCACGGATATCTTCACCGTACTCGTCCCATACTGCCATACTTCATATCCCAGTGCTGGATATCTCGAAATCTCATCCGGCGTACCTTGAATGCGCACTACATCGTCCTGGTGCGAACCTCGAGTGAAGTATGCCCCACCGGTCACGCTCGCACCGGGATTGAGTTGAACCCTCAGGTTAGCGGTCCGATTCGACCACTCAAGCACCCGCCTTGTGCGCACGGATATTTTCACCGTACTCGTCCCATACTGCCATACTTCATGTCCCAGTGCTGGATATCTCGAAATCTCATCCGGCGTACCTTGTACGCGCACTACATCGTCCTGGTGCGAACCCCGAGTGAAGTATGCCCCACCGGTCACGCTCGCAACGGGATTGAGCTGAACCCTCAGGTTAGTGGCCCGATTCGACCACTCAAGCACTCGCCGTGTACGCACGGATATTTTCACCGTACTCGTCCCATACTGCCATACCTCATATCCCAGTGCTGGATATCTCGAAATCTCATCCGGCGTACCCTGCATGCGCACTACATCTTCCTGATGCGAACCCCGAGTGAAGTACGCCGCACCGGTCCTTTCGTTTGTGTTTTGACGTCGCAGACCAGCGTAGCTGTGAGTATTTCCTCCCCGCACTATGTATCGCCGGGGCGTGAATGAATTAGTACTAAGATCCACGCTTTCTGTAGCTACAACACTTGTTTTAGAACCGCTGTCATTTGTGAGCATCCCCCCCGAATCTGCCTGGTCTTCCCGCATGGATTCTCGGCCGTTAGCTTCTGCCTTTAGTGGCGTCTCGCTGCGCAAAGTGGAATTTTGAGAGATCGGGTCCTCAAGTGGACGCGGGCTGGAATCTGTACGGCCTTCAAGTCCAGAGCCGGATTCACCCTTGTGTAGCTGGGGAGACCCAGTAGGTAAACCTGGTGATCCTAGATCGAAAAAGCTGTTTGCCAAGGCTATCCCGCCAATCAAGCAATAAAGAACGGCCATTCGCTTGAACCAACGCGGCCATTTCCTCAGACGTGTCGGTTGTTTATGTCTGTAGCGAGTCCGGTGGCTCTGCTGATACCGCCCATACTGGGACCTTCCAGGGTTGCGGCGCTGTCCTTCAGCAGAGGAACGTGCCCAATGCGCTTGCGCCTCAGCACGCGCTTGACGCTCCTGGGCAGCCCTCTTAGCAGCAGCTCGTTGCCTATCGTATTCTTTTCGTTTCTCCGAATCACTCAATACTTCATACGCACTGTTCAACTCCTTCATCTGTTCCGTCGTATCCAGATCAGGATTCAAATCTGGGTGGAATTTCAATGCCAGACGCCTGTGTTCCTTCTTGATTTCGTCCAGGTCGGCCTGCGGACCAACCTGCAGGATCTTGTAGAAGTCGTTAGAATGAGGCATTGCTACTTCGACTGGTCACTCGTTAGTGGCGGTGAGTGGAGACTGTTCCATAGAAATTCGTTGACAAGTATGGATAGATGGTTGGCGTTTCGGTGTCCTTGGTCAAGTCGAAGCCATCTACAACCAGCTTGCCAGTCCGTTTTCGCCCCTACGCCAACGACTAGTTGTTTCTGATCTATAGACGCGATGGGCCGGATGAAGGTCACCCATGCTTTGCGATCAGGAGGATCCACCCACACTGAAATAGCCCCCGCGAGTTTTTGCTTTTGGAGCCTCTCACTACGGGCGAATCTCAATCGCTCGCCTGGGAAATTAGAATTCTGAGCTTGCGCTGCAGCGTGGGGTCGAGTGAGAGCATTTTGTCTGATGTCAAAATATTCGCTGCGGCCGACGAAGCAAGAAGACCTATACTTTCGATAGAGATACTATGTTATTCCTGATATTCAATTTTATATTTTTTCAGCATAGTTGACTCCTTTGTTGTTTCTGCGGCATATGCGTGTCCTGTTTCGTCAATGTGCATGAGGCGTGTTTTACGGGGCATTTGGAACACACCCTTCTCCATTCCTTCAAGGGTGACTATGTACACCGACCTACTCGCAGGCATCTTGTCCATTTTCCCTCCGTGTTCCAGAAACAGGTTTCCGTCATGATCCATTACGGCACTCGTAAAAATTATACCTCCAGGAACATAGCTGATGGATTCGACGATATCGTCTGGCAATTGTGGTCGTCCAATCGCGTCCATATTGCGTCCCTGATAACGAAGCGGTATACCTGCAATGGAAAAACGATTCAATCGATATCCAGACAGATCATAGATATCGATACGATTCACAAATTGAAAAACAACAGCAATTCTTTCAGGGTACCGAGCAAGCAATATGAATCGGTTTTCAAGGTTGTACCTGTAAGTATCACTGACTTCAAACAGCCTTTGGGGAACTTCGCTTGGTGTGTAAATGGCCACATAACTGTCCAGTGTTGCCAAGTCAGTGGTTCCAAGATACAATCGTTCATCAGGGGCAACATCCATGTCTATGGGAGTTGCAACTTGAGTGGAGAATTTAAAGTTGAGATTCAGGTCAAAAAAATGCAGAGTACCGGTGCCCTTTTGATCCGAAGCAATCAGCAAATTATCCAACAGCACAAGATGACGGGGGCCACTGACAAATTCCCCTGGAGCAACACCCTGAGTGCCGACTTTCCGTATCAATCGTCCAGATGAGTCAAACTTGCTCAGCGAGAAGTCACGATGATCCGCAACATATATGCTACTGTCATTTCCCACGGTTAAATCAGAAATTGAATAAAAACCATCAATAGACAGAACTTCTTGAAGTACAGCCGGCTGTGCGCTTACACTAACTGGCAAGGCAATCCCACATGAAACCACTACCCAAGGCGCTATCAAGAATAAGCACGAACTCAATACACGGCAATACGAGCGTAACATACGGGTCCCAGTTACCGATAGCTTGGAATAAAGATTACAGTTAGGTGACTGAATCCGAAATGGATTCAACGAGCGTTGGTTTCACGCCAACTCAATTTCGGGATGTTCATAGATTCAATAGCGATTCCCCACTCTACCCGTACAGAATATACTCGTAAACAACTTTATTACTGATGTGTCCAGTGACATAACAGTCTGCAGCAGGCGTCTTGACCTGCCTTCAAGCGGGCCGCGTCAGACTCGTTTTTTCCTTGTAGGGAATTTCCCAGGACACGCCTTCACAAATGTGTGCTTGTCAAATAGATTCGAAGCCCGAGTGTCCATTAACTCAAAGTACTGATAGAGCTGGGCGCGGAGGCAATATCATTATGCTCTGCCATGCACACGCGGATGTGAGCGTCCTTTACCCACACTACAGAGCTCCAAATGCAAGTTGTTGAACTGAAAAGGAGAGATTGGACTGAATTGCCATGCTGAAACATCAGGTTTTTCAAGCAGCCTAAGGTGATACTAGATTGGTACTATCACGAGATACTTCTAACCTCTGACACGGGAAAAGAAAGAACTTCTATTGTTAAACTGGTGGCTGTTGAAGAGGCCCAAATATGGGGGATAGTAATTAACGATGCATCTGTTTTTTCCCAAATGAGTACCACGTATTCCATCAACCGAGCGAAACGAACAGCACTAGGGTTTGTATTGTTGTCGCGGCCGAGCAACTTCTTCATAGACCAGAGCAAATGATCTACGGCGAGGTTTCCGCGCGAGAGTATCCCCTTTATTCCCGTCGAGACGTGTCCGAAGCCCTGCGGATGCCGTATTCCACACTGTATTGGTGGTTGAGGAGCAACCGCGGGGGATCTTTGATATCGGTGTCGCCTACTGATTGCGCACTGAACTTTCTCCAACTCTCGGAGGCGTTTGCTGTAGGCTACATGAGGAAAACCCTAGGCATTTCTCTTCCCAAAATACGACTAGCCTCGGAATACCTGAAAAACAACCTCGGAATCCCATATCCCCTAATCAATCCAAGGATTCGCGTTGGAGCCCATGTTTACTTTAAGAACGCTAGGGATATTCTATTGAATGCATCAAGTCACGGGCAAGTGGAGTCGGAAGAGCTTATCGGCGAGTACATCAGCCGGATTGACTTTGAAGAGGGAGGTCTTCCTGACGTAGTCTATCCCTGGATTCCGGGCAGCGAAAGGAAGAGTATCCAGATTAATCCTCGAATCCGGTTTGGGCAGCCAACGATAGCGGGGACTGGGATATCCGTCGCGGTTGTCCAAGACCGCTTTGAGGCCGGAGAATCAGCAGAAGATATTGCGGCGAGCTATGAAATTAGCTTCGCCAGAGTTGAGGATGCCCTAGCTTATGCCGCGTGATCGGGCGCCCATTTTCTATGTAGACGAGTGCTTGGACAGCGACAATTTTATTGATCCTCTAAGGGGAGCCGAGTTAAATGTAGTTTGGCATAGGGAAATGCTAGAAAAGGGTGTGCCCGATGAAGTGTGGATTAGAGAAGTGTCGAGGGCTGGGTATTTCGCACTAACTGAAGATTACAATATTATTCGAAAAGCACATCAGTCTGAACTTATCATGAACAGCCGCTTGGGGCTATTTATTGTTAAGGGCAGGAGGCACTCAGAGAAAGGAGAATTGGTGGTCCAGAGCAGGGCAAAATTGCTCAGATTTGTCAAAAGGAACAGCCGCCATTTCATTGCTACAATAACGCGCTCAGGGGTGAATGGGCGCAGGCCAAGAGACAGGAACTGGGGACAAAAGTATCTAAAAGCCTAGCCTGAATTTCAACCGCGTTTATTGAGAGTGATTCGCGAATCCAAGCATAAGTGGTTTTATAGAGTTGACATTCTTAGTCCCGTATCGTAAAAATGTTGTTTGGATGTTGCTTCTTATAGACCGAACCTGGGTCCGTAATATCATGGCCGAACCGACAGAATCAGTTCGGTGTCTCAGGGCGATTGTCCAATAATCGCTGCAGCGCAAGTCCAGGCTCATGAGTTGGGTCTAATTGTAGAAGTTCCTGTACGG
This sequence comes from Rhodothermales bacterium, assembly GCA_965219915.1. Taxonomy (GTDB): domain Bacteria; phylum Bacteroidota; class Rhodothermia; order Rhodothermales; family Bin80; genus Bin80. The sequence goes on from OZ244794.1 coordinate 1,166,645, forward strand.
CTTCTCTTGCACCCGTCCAATCCCCCCGGAGCATATGATTCCGGGCTAGCTGTGCTTGGAATTCGGGAACCTCCGGATCTAAAATGGCCGCCCGCTTAAAGTGGTTTCCTGCGAGTTCTAATTGTCTCTTACGCTGGTATAGAATACCCAAACGAAAATGTATACCGGCAGATTCTTCAAGGTCATTCGCAGCGCCATAGTAGTCAATAGCTTCGTCCAAGCGCCCCTGTGCTACCAGTACATCCGCTGAATAAGCATATGGCAATGGCAGATAAGGATACTCCTGGAGCAGTGCCAGACTCGCCTTGAGGGCAAGATGGTACGCACCTTGTTCAGCATAGTGCATCCGCAGTTGATTTGTAGCATCAAACCAGGTCATTTCTCCATCATCCAGTGCGCGAGCAAGCTCCTCCGCAATGGAAGAACCCCCATTGGTATCTACAATTCGTGTAGGGGGAGCATCCAGTGGCTGGAAGGGCCAGGAACTCAGAAGTTTCTGTAACCGTAACTCCCCGAAAATGGAATCAACCTGCGTGAAAAGGACTTCAGATCGAGCGACCTCTCTAGGTATATAGCTCATATGCTCACCACCGATCCGATACTCATATATCGCATCATAAAACGCATCTGCAAGCAAGAAGTATCCATCAAGATTCGGGTGCAGATGCTCCAGCATCAAATCGGATCCAATAATGTTTTCCTCGGCATGTTCTCGCAGAGAACCCTGGGTATCAACAAGCACAGCTCCTGCATTTTCGGCCTCTGCCATGATGATCTGATTAACGTCTTCCGTTGCCCGAAAACGTAGCTGATCTAGATCTTTTGCCATGATATAGGCTTGACGAGCCTGAACATAGTCGCCCTGCCTGTCTAACAATGTCCCCAAAGCGAACCATGATTGTGCGGCCATTGAGTCCAGCGTAACTACTTCACGCATTCGCTCAACGGAGAGGCGCAGCGATCCAGAGCGCAGCGCCTCTTCATAGGTGCCTTCCCATTGAACTGGATCAGTAGAAGCCATCAGCCCATTTTGGAAAGGAGGATGAGTTCGTTCATTACTTGCCACCGTACCGATGAATACCGGTATGCCATGTCGCTTATACCTATTGAGAATACTGCGCAGGTTTCCCCTGAACTGCTGCATACCTGCCTGATAAACATCGGAATCTAGTTCAATCTCCTGCCTCCGAACCATTCGTTCCATCAGAGTGGACGAACTGCCCTGGTCCCGTGATAACATCTGTGCAGCCTGGTTCAACCCATTTCGAATCAGCTGGAGTATGCGCCATGACTGAAGTCGGAGATAAAGATTTACCACATGACGGTTACGTCCCAATGATTGTGACGAGCCCACACCAAGCGCCCCATAGAATTCATTATGTCCAGCGTAAATCAAGACTGCATCAGGAGACTGGGCAAGAATGTCGTCCACTTGATCCAGAATCGTGTAGGAGTTGACCGCGGCCATCGCGACATTGACCAATTCCACTTTACGAGTGGGCCAACCCTGCTGAAGACGCTGCTCCAGCATGCGTGAGAAGCTACCTCCATAGTAGTATGGGTAACCGGCAGCACTGGAACCTCCCTGGACAAAAATCCGCATTGTAGTGCTGTCTTTCTTCGCACGAAAGGCATCGTGCAGGCCCGTAGGAACCCGGACTTCCTGGTTGAAATAACGATAAGCTACCTCACGGTCCATGACAAGATAATCCGGGGCAGCCTCCACAGGAACGAACAGTGGATAATCCTGACCAAAGCCAACAACCCGAAGTCCACCCTCAACAAGTACAAAGAAGAGCACGGGGATGCTCCACATTAGTGCGTAAAACACCCTTTTTTTCCCTTTGCCGTCCTTTTGAGGCATCTACGAAATTGGGTTACGAATACGGTCCGGAAGGCATACAACCGGCAATCATGGAAAAATCAGAGATTTCTGATGATGCGCCTGTGGGGTTTAGGTAGCGGTTTTGTCGGACAGACTACGCTCCTCATCCACTACCGAAAGCCAGCCGGCCTGGTCACGCAGCACGTAGTGTGGACGTCCCTTAACTTCATCAAATATTCTACCCAGATATTCACCCAGGATTCCCAGCACCATCAACTGGACGCCTCCCAAAAACAGAATAAGTACAATCGTAGAGGTCCAGCCTTCCGGCAAATCTTTCCCGCTCACGAATATGCTGAGAGCGTACACGAGATAGCAAAATCCCAGAAACGCTGCCCCTGCACCCAGCCAGGCGGAAACTCTCAGAGGAGCTGCGGAGAAAGACAGTAACCCGTCCAGCGCCAGTGCAGTCAGTCGCCGCATATTATAACTTGGTTTGCCCGCGTAACGCGCAGGACGAGCATACTTCACCCCGATCTGTTTGAAGCCGACCCAACCGCGCAAGCCCCGTACAAACCGATTGTGTTCAGGCAGGGTATTGATGACGTCCACAACCTTGCGGTCCATTAGTGCGAAATCGCCCGCATCCCGAGGAATGTGGATATTTGATATCCGATCCAGTAGGCGATAGAAGCTACTATAGCAAATCCTGAGAAACCAGGATTCCTTGCGATTCGTCCGCACACCATAGACCACATCATAGCCATTGCGCCATTCTGCAATGAATGATTCCAATAGTTCTGGAGGATCCTGGAGATCGGCATCCAGGACTGCAATGATTTCACCGCGGGCGTGCTTAAGTCCGGCACTGACTGCAATCTGATGCCCAAAATTTCTGGAAAAGCTTAGACATGCCATACGTGCATCCGCAGCGCACGCCTCCTTCAGCAAGCTGGCTGTGCGATCTTTGCTGCCGTCGTCGATAAACAGGAAGCGTATTGGAATTCCCAGATCCAGTGTTTTCAGTGTACGCAGCAGGTCAGGCAGGACCTCTTCTTCGTTATAGCACGGAAAAATCAGGCAGATTTCAGGGTTTTCAGAACGATGATCGGTCATGAATCTGTAAAAGGGTTTCCGTATGCTCCAAGGCCAAATAAAGCGAAGTCGTAGCGGGCGGGATCGTTCCTGTCAAGTTTGCGGCAAGCCTCTGTCAACTCGATGGCTGCCTTCCAGTCATTCGTTTTTCGGTTTAATAACCCGAGAGGACGCGCCTGACGCCCAGAGTGAATATCAAGGGGCAACACGAGTTGTCGTGGAGAAATTGATTTCCATAGCCCTAAATCTACGGGCCCCGAGCGAACCATCCAGCGCAGGTACAGCGAGAGACGTTTGCATGCGCTCTTCCGGCTCGGGCGTGCAAGGTGTTTCTGGAGCCGGGGCGATGTATTCGGGCGGACGGTCATCATACGCAAACTGAATCGCTCAATTGCTTCACCAGTGTCAGGTTCGGAGGGTTGGCCGCCAAAAATATTTTCGACATTGCCGAACTGGTTAATCAAAAGGCTCAGGTTGTGCGTGAACTCAATGCAGTCCTCCGGTTGAAATGTGCGATGTACGAAAGTAGAGAGCTGAATCCCGTCACGCAGGGGATTGAATCCAGCTACAAAACTCCAGGGACTGAATTGCATTCGAGTGCACAGATCCTCAAGCTTTGCCAGCATGATTGCACGAGATCCCCATGCCAAAGTAGCGGCATAAAGTCCAATAATCTCTTGGTCGCGCCGGTCTGTGAAGGCATGGCACAGGCTTACAGGGTCATCGTTGATGAAATCTGGTTGCTCAAAGTGCGCCACCAGGCTGTCCAGACGGGATTTGTCGACGAGGCAAGTTGACAGTCGTTCTTCTCGTTTATGATTGCGGGTTCCTACCAGACTAGTTTAACACGCGGAATTGTAAATAGTCCTATTGCTCTCGCTTACGTCCACTAAGGATTGCAAGAACGCTAGTCCGAGCCTGTCACGCACATCAATAATAAAAAATACAGAACTATCCTAATCTCTTTCTGAGACTTTTTTTCGGGATCAGGAGACGGTGAGAAAGCAGTTAAATGCAACCTACAATCAGGAGACCTACGACAAGGCAAAAGCAGGCCTGACGTCGATCTGTGGACAATTGCAGCAGAAGGTCAACAGAAGGCAGTCGTAGCCTGATAGAAGGCATGGAGGAGACCCTAACACTGCATCGAATTTAAGGCAATGGTAGCCAGTCGCCTTCCCCGCAACATGATGCTGTGGGGGTAACCTCAGTTGGAGGGGGATGTACAAGAGTCAATACGGCGTGTTGTCTGCAGCGTTCCACCTCACGTGTATGGGCTACCTCCACCGCCCCCAGTTGCAAACGCTCCAAGATGCGACTTGGCCTGGACTTGTAGGGCCTGAAGATGGCGGCGAACCAGCGGTGAGGTTGATTCGTGGAACGCCATTGTTATACGTCGCGCGTGTGGTGGGATATCACAGCGGTGTAGTAGGCGCTACGTCAAGGGGAATTTCATAGCTGGATTGGGTCTGTGACACGAGACGCTCTACTATCTCTGCCCAGCCCGTTTTGAATCAATCTCGTTTGGGCTTGTGTATGACGACTTGCGGAAACGGGGAGTTGGTCGTAGAGAACACGTAGCCCGAATCAATACCTTGCACTACGCCCTGCGCAATCCCCAAGTACGTTCCTTCACCTGTCCGGGCATCAATCTTGAACAAGTGGCCGTGGGCTGGACTATTGTCGAAGCCCTTCTTTTCGAATGTCAAGTATTGCACATAGAAGTCGCCCGCAGGATCGGTAAAGATGGACCGAAGCCAGCTCTGGCCTGGCTCGGGTGGACGCCAGTTCCAAGCCCGAGGAGAATACTCCGCCATACGGACCGGATCAAAGTCAGCCAGTTTTACTTGCCACGCCATCTCGCCATCCTCCCTATACCCGGTCACCACGGGCGCATTGAGCCGATTCAGGGCCACGATGCCGTGCGCTTCGCTGCAGGCAATAAGTCCATTCCGCGAGAACCTTTGTGCAAAATACTGGCGTGGCGACTTGTAGTACTCCAGAAACGATGCCACGCGCTCACCGCCATAGGTGAACTTGTGCAGCACACCCTCGTTTCCTGGGTTGTACCCATAGACCCAGAAGTGCCCATTCATCGCACAACCGTTGTGGGCGATCAATCCTGTATAGAAGCTCCCCTTTGCCGTGACGGTGGACTCCCCTTGAAGCTCAAAGGCCGTGACAAATTTGCCAAAAGACCCGAGCACGAATACTGAACTTCCCTTGTCCACGACGGAAATGTTGTCTGGCTCGTCACGGAACTCTCCTGGACCCTCGCCGGACCCGCCGAACGTGGTGAGCAGGATTCCATCATAGTCATACATACGGACCTCGACGTTTCCGGCGTCTACTACCAGCACGGTTCCATTGCCCGTCAGCGCTAGGGTAGCGATTTCGCCAAACATTTCGTGGTACTCGCCATCAGCCACGCCGATGGTAATCTTCTCGTGACTGGTTTCGTCCATGAAGGTCACATTGGGGTCCTCTTCCAAAATAAAGCGCGGATCGGTCACCTCCGGAATATTCTCTGCCGTAGGATGCAACTCCACGAGCCTTAACTGCTGTCCACTTGCGTTAGCAACGCCGGGCGTGGAAAGCACCAAGCCCGCCAGAGCCAAGCTTACTTGTAAAATTCTATTCATAGGGCATGCAGTCAGTCTGACCCCATTCTTGGCTCGAAGCCAATTGGATGGCACGTGACGCCGGTGGCTTTTGGTGAATAGGCGCACGACGACGTGAATGATTGCTAGCATGTGCCGAAATGCCCGGACGCTTCTAGTCATAAATTTGGGAATTATATGCATGCTTTGTATGCGCAGCTGCGACAATGGATTCGTCCACCAGCCTGAAATTGGGCGAATAGATGTGAGGTGTAAAGCCGAGCCGGTCTACCACTGAAGCCATATCACGGTCTGTTCCTTCCAGTAGCGCAAGCTTCCACGCCTAACCGATGCGGCGGGCAGCCTGAAGCGACCGAATATCAAAAGATTGGATGACGACACGATCCATAATGTCTGCTGCTACGACAACCTCATGCACCAGACGCACAAATTCCTCTGGCGGCGGCGTAAACACGCCATCCCATTCTGCCCGCGATTTAAGTTCGATGTTGTAGCGCATCGGCTCTCTGCGCGCGTCAGCTACATACTCCTCTACGATGCTGATGACCTCCGACAGTCTCGGCTTTACTGCTGGCTGCTTTTCCTGATACGGGAAGCCTGGATGCCCTCGGCTGCCGCAATCGTAACGGGCCACGGTTTCGTAATCCATTTCGAATATGTTGTGATCTTTGCCACGGATGATGGCCCGCCCCTCCGTGTCTCTACATATGGTTGCGGACATCCAGGGCTCATGTGAAGCCACGACGGTAGAATCCCCCGCAATTACAACATCTATCTCTAGCGTCGTCACCCCGAGATCTACGCCACGCAGGAACCCGGCCATTGCGTTTTCCGGCAACAGTCCGCGAGCACCACGATGCCCCTGAATGTCAAAGGACGGCTGGGACTGACCTACAGCAATCTGGACCGCCATCGAGAGCAGGAAAAGGATAACCATCGCATGCATATTTGATCCAGAATATCAACACCGCAGCACGCCGTATGGATTCTAAGCAATTCAAGCCGCAAGGGCTGAGTTCACCTGATAGCCTTCTCTCCATCCTGTAGCCGAATTGCATTCTGGGCCACTCTTGACGATGCGAACTCAGCTCTGTGCCTTACACCCCGCACATGCGGGGGCGTAACGCAAACGAACCTGAGGGGAGCCTCCGCCCGTACGGGCTCCCCGTTGCATTTGGCGAAATATTCGGACACGCTGCCAAGTTGGATTGTAGCGGACTCAGATCCATGCTGTGCATGTGGCATTTGCTATCCGAACGAGATATATCGAATCTGCCGCTCATTGATCCTCTGCCTGTTGGAGATTGTTGCCCGGCGGGATGGACTCCAGATGTTGCTCAACCAAAAACGGCAGGCTACGCTCCATAGGGTGCGGGTACACAGGCTGCCGCCTGCCGCTTGATAGCGTCAATTTGAGCCTCAACCCAGGCTTGGTCACGCTCCAATTCCTGCGCCATGATTTGGGCGACGACCGGTGCGCACTCAAGGGCCGCTTTACGGTGCAAAATCAGCACGGGCATACGGCGCACCAACACATCACTGACTGTGCGAGCCATTTCGCACCGGACCGCCCAGTAAACTTCACCTTTGAGATAAGGCAATTCCGGATGAAGGGGGACCTGCCCGCCTTCAACATTACCTATCATATCCTTGACAAAGGGCCGGTCTGAGCCGTACCGTTGTAGAGTCTCCCCATCATCAGTGGGGGCCTGCCATCCATGCAGCGGAAGATTGGCCGTGATGCACGGACGAACCTCAAGCCCGCCGACCTGGGCCGCCGTATTGATGGCGGCTTCAGCCATCTTGCGATAGGTGGTCCACTTCCCGCCAGCAACGGTGATCAGACCTGACTTTGCAATTCGGACGACATGATCCCTTGAAATGGCCGCCGTGTCCTGTTCGTCTCTCTCCTGGACCAAGGGCCGCAGTCCGGCAAAGGCACCCTGCACATCTGACGGCTTAATTCGATGCTCGAGATATCTGGCCGCATGATTTATCAGGTATTCAATTTCGGATAGGCTGGGAAATGGCTCCAACACTGTCTCTGGAACCGGAGTATCGGTAGTGCCCAAGAGCACCCGCCCTTGCCAAGGCACTGCGAAGAGTACGCGCCCGTCTGTAGTCTTGGGGATAAGGAGCGCGTGCCGCGAAGGGAATAAAGACCGGTCTATGACCAAGTGTATTCCTTGACTTGGACGCACCAAAGTGGGGATTTCCGGACTGTCCATTCTCCGGATCGCGTCTACGTAAACTCCTGTTGCATTTACGACCGTATGACCGGACACGCGAATTTCCGTGCCGGATTCCAGATCCCTGGCAATTACGCCGGTAACCTTTCCGTTCGCCTTAAGGAGGCCCGCGACGCGGACCTGATTCAAGACTGCGGCTCCGTGCGTGACCGCAGTACGAGCCAGAGCCACTGCCAAGCGGGCATCATCAAACTGCCCATCATGATAAGCCACGCTGCCGCGCAGACCTGATGATTCAATACCCGGAAGATCATTTAGCGTGCGTGCCCGCGAAACCAGGTGTGACTTCCCAAGTGTTTGCCGGCCGGCCAATAGGTCATATGCCTTAAGTCCCATACCGTAAAATGCCGTCTCCCACCTGGAATAGGCCGGAAGAATGAACTTCAGGTTGTGCACAAGATGCGGCGCATTCCGGAAGAGCCGACTGCGCTCCCGTAAAGCCTCGCGAACAAGTGACAGATTGCCCTGCCTCAGGTACCGGACGCCACCGTGGATCAGCTTCGTGCTGCGGCTTGAAGTCCCTGAAGCAAAATCGCTCTGCTCAAGCAGAACCGTTCGATACCCTCGAGAGGCAGCATCCACAGCCGCCCCAAGCCCGGTTGCACCCCCACCAATGATGATTACATCCCACAAACGATCATCGCTTCGGATTCTGTCAATGAATAAGTCACGCCGCATGGATTCCTTCTGACGCTGAAGCCGACCCGCAATTCGGGCTACCAGTCGGGGTCAAGTACCGGAAAGGCCGGACGCAAGGTATGTCCTTTCAGAACTGTAAGTCCTGCGCCGGTTGGCGACGACAGGGTTAGCGTGTCCAATACCGAATGGTTTATGGTCACAGGATAACGTTCCCGCAAGCGCAGGACCGTTCCCGGTACGGATTCCCTGTTGCCTCCGAGCTCATCGCGCAGAGCACGATAAACCCATTTGTCCGTCCAGAGAGCCAACTCGTGCTGTACGGACGAATCGCTGTCCAAACCCTCCTCGAGTGCCCGCCTTATGAAATAGTGGTCCCGAAGTGTGAGACCGATCGCGTCGTACAGGTCATTCTCAAAGGCCGATCGTGATTGATGGCGCAAGGGATATCGTGCTGCCGGATAAGCTGCCAGAAATTCCCTTATCGTCCAGTCATCTCGGGTAGTCGTGATTAGGATTTCATCCAGCATGACGCGGAGTGAGTCGGAAGCGTTGACATCCAGCAACGCGTCCAGGAGGTTGTGATGGGGTGGCAACTGTGGGTACAACTGCCAAAGCATTTCTCTCAGTGTTCGGTATGGGGCCGACTTCACGCGCACACCCAACGGCCGCATCATAGAGTCAATAAAGTCGCTTGCCCGCGACTTGGCTTTCCTATTGAATACTACCTGCTCCGCAGCACGACGCGCTTGGCCGGACGCTAATGCCGGCTCCCGGCGCACTTCCAATACTTCCAGCAGCAGGAACTGGCCACGAAAAGGGATCGGCGCTGATATTTCGCCCACTGGCAAATTGACGATGGCAGCCATCAGGTCCGGATGCAGATCGTGACTCTTGACAAGGCCACTTTCAAAGTCCGACGAGGACAGGCTATACTCATTCCTGGAAAGAAACGCTTTCGTTGCCGCCGCCAATCCCACCTCCTGCGCTTCGTCGCGCATGCGCTCGACCGCCATTCTAGATGTCGCGGGAAGATAACGCAGCCGAAACGAGGTGTGCTCCTCCTGTATGGCCATCATTATGTCCTGCTCTGTAACCGTAACGCTATCATTGACATAGCGCTGGAATACCTGCCCGACCAACAATTCTTCGCGCAGATCCCTGATTAACTGCCTGACTCCCGAGTGATTCAATAGTCCTCGCCGTACTCCCTCCTGCGCTAACAGTTTTTCATCAATCATGCGGTTGAGGTACGCCAGTCTGGTGTTGCCGTTGCGGTACAGGTGGGGGTAACCAAATTCGAAATTCAGCACGTAATCTCTGGCATAGATTGGCTCACCATCTACCGTTGCGACTGCAACTCGGTTTTCGCCGAAGCCGGCAGGGGCATCAAGACCGCAACCGGTACTCAAAGCTGCATACATTACCAGAACCAGTCCAGCTTGTGCACATCCACGCATCTGCTATCGAACCAGGACAATGGATTGTCTACCCCGGCGCCCACCCGCATCAATAACCACGAAATAAGTGCCGGCCGCCAGGTCTTTGACGCCCATCGTCACGCGCGAATTGCCTGGCTGTTGCATCGGATATATGGCATCCATAGCCTGCCGGCCCAAAAGGTCAAATAGCTGAATTCTCACCGGAGAACGCTTATCCAGCACATAGGTAATTTCCAGCTGATCCGCCGCCGGAATTGGGAAAACCTGCACGGCCATTTCTGAAGACATGGGCGGGGTAACCGGAGGTCCTGACACACTTACCAGAAGGTCAGATATATTCACCCCGTATACAAAGGGATAAAACGTAGACCACCTGGCTGTACGTTGATAATAGTCCGTACCGGATTCAGAATTCGTCCAGAGAGTCCCGTCCTCGGCGAAAGCCAGATCTTCAATTCCGTGCGGAAAGGTGATGCTGGCCTCCCAAGGGAATATCGCCCCCGGACGAAGGTCAGCACGCTTGAAGCGCAGCACTTCCGCTTCCCGGCTGTTGCGATTACGCGCCATAAAGACGTAGACTGTGCCGCCTGCGACATGAAAGTCAACCCCCTGAATCCGGCGCGGGATGGGATAGATGACAGGTGCGGCACCCGACAAAATTAGGCCGGCATCATCCAGCCCGTAGCCGTACAGGTAGGGTTGCTGTTGACTCGCGGTCCGATAGTCGCCGACCCACAGGGTATCCTTGAAGGATGAAACAAAGGACGCCTTGCTCAAGACTCGTTTCGTTCCACCTGCGTCCGGCATTAGATCAACATACTTGCCATCACCCGGGGCATATTTCGGAATAGGATAGCGCTCCAGGATACCCTCGGAAGCAACATACAGGGCTTCGCCAACGAGGGCGACTCCCCCTACATGAGCGGTAGCCAGCAGACCATTGAGTCGAAAGGTCCGGCGTACCCGCCCCCGAATAGCGTCAATTTCGACTACAATGGACCGGCGGGTTTCCAGACGATTGGTGCGGGTTCGATGGTAGTAGGACACATATACGAGTTCCGCCCGCCCCGCCGCATTGCTCAAGACGGCCGTGCCCTGGGGGATGAAGGCGTCATTTACGTGGGGCAGAAAGAATTTCTGGACAATTGGTGTCGCATAGGCGTCTATCCGTTGATCCATGGGGAGATCAAACCCTTCCAGCCCATAGTCATGAAATGCGGGGAGGCCAAAATACGTGCTTCCGTCAAACGGCGGCACTGTGGTGAGATACAACGGATGGGCAACATAGTCGCGTACTACTGCGGCATACAGCAATCCCGTGATGGTGCCCTTGAGGTTGGGAGCGTCCTCCGGGCCGGTGGCTTCAGTGCCTACGAAGAACGGCCTGGAAATGACGTACGGTGTTGTAAGCGCCGCCGGGATAGACTCTTCTGCCTCCAGTTTTCCATCCCGGTAGATACTGAGCGTAAGGATATTGGAGAATGTGTACTCGGCAGTGGCTGCAATCCACACATCCTGTCCCGTAAGGACCTCTTGCGTCCCCTTGACGCGGTAAGTTGTCCCGCCAATGCTGACTGCAAAGTATGGTACATGGGAATCCAGTCCCAACGTAAATCCACCGAGCGATCCGATGCGATTGCTCAGTAGCGTCTGATGTGTGTCCGATTCAAACAGTCGTAGCCATACCTCGGCGGTTAGGCGCGGACCGGCAGGCTGGTTCAAGTCTTCCACTGGGCCGCCCCAAAGCGTAGACGACTCACCTTCAAATTCGGCTGCCCAAGCGGGCTCATAGCCCCATCCCACCGGCCACCGCGCCGGGCGCTCATGCGGATCCAGAAACGGTCCGGCCTCCACACGATGTGGATGCATCGGTGAAGACAGCTCCACTGATCCAGGAAGATACCTGAATACCACACCTGCGACCGTGGTCTGGCCAACCGGCATCAGTGCCGCCATCGTGCAGAAAAAAAGCGTATTGCGCCAAGTCCCTACGTTCATGCTTACACGAGTCAGGTAGCCACACCAAGCCAACACCAGTTGAAGAAAAATTACCAGCGGGCAGACCAGGTCCGCCCGCTGGTCTGATGGACTACTTGACAAACACCATCTTGCGAACTAGATGGGCATCAGCTGCGTAGAGCACATAGAAGTACACCCCGCTGCCCAGGTGATCCGCCCGAAAATTGACCGTGTAGGTCCCGGCGGTCACTACCTCATCAACGAGCAAGGCAACTCGCCGGCCCAGTACGTCATATATACTTATCCTTACGTCTGCCGTTTTCGGCACTGTGTACGAAATCGTAGTGCTCGGATTGAAGGGGTTCGGGTAATTCTGTTCCAGCAAGAACCGCTCCGGTACTTCGGCTCCGGAATCTGTTCCAACCAGCGTGGCAGCGTCTACCCAAATGGGCATGGTTGCCATGTCAAAATTCCCGTCGCTGTCAAATCCGCCCAGAGTTCCAGTGAATCCGTTCCCAGTGGCATCTTCTGTAGTTGAACCCTGCCCTTCATCAAGATGCCAAAGTGCCAAGGTCATCGCATCAGGGTCAAACGGAGCTGTTTGGAGCTCAAAACTGTCCGCACCGGAATACCTGTCCACAAGTGAGACGCGGACCTCATCAATCATCCCACGGAAGCCTTCGTACCGGTCATTCCAGAGATCAGACGCCCCATTGCCGATGGCGGCCTGCATCGTGCCTCCCAGCAGCGGCACTTGGGATTCAATTTCCGCTACTTTCTTGCCATCGATGTACATCCGCATTTTGTCAGCCACATTCCACGTTACGGCCACATGGTACCAGCGCGGGTGGAATTTTGTGCGGATATCCGTGCCCTGCTCCAGATTCGTTGTAGTTGTACCATCCTGCATAAAGAACAGCAGGCGACCTTCGCCGCGACGCCAACCCAAACCCAAATCGCCGGGATTGTTGCCACCGAGATTCTTGCCGAACAGATACGTCCAATCGGGATCATGGGTGTCATTGGTAAGGACTGAGTCGGGTCTGAACCAAAGCTCAACTGTACCTTGGTCCATACGGATTGGGAAGAGCTGCGGAGCATCGCGAATCTCTACCCGGTCACGCTCCCACCAATTGAATGCCATCACGTGCCCGGTACCCCATGGATGGGGGACATTCTTGAATTCATCCAGCCCGCCAACTCCGCCGATGGTGGTAGCAGGCGACCACGGTCCCGCTCCGGTGGTCACATGCTGCACGAAGGGATCCGGCGTAAGGAAATCGCCATCCGGTTCGCGCGTAATGGAGTTGTCCATGTCCGCTTCGGCTGCCGTATTCAAGGTGAACTCCCAGTCTACCGCCGCACCGCCGCTCATAATCACGGGGGCATCCCCACCACTTGCGCTGCCAAAGGCGATGTAAGCATCATATGAACCATCGGGACTCACAAGTACCGCATGATCTCCAGTCTCATCCAGTCCATCTCCCAGCATGCCGCCGGCCGCAAACACCCGTGACTGGAGTGGATCGTCATTGTATCCCGGCACTGCTGACACATCCCCCCCCCCGAACACCGCCACCAATTTGAGCGGCGGGAGGGTAAAGCCATCCATAAATGTGAAGGTCAGCCCACCGGGGTCTCCAACACTCCAGCCGGAAAGATCCACCGCTTCCGTTTCGCTGGTGTTGATGAGTTCAATGAACTCGTCCTCCAGTTCATTGTGCATGCCATCACCGTTGGCATCACCAGCGGCATCGGCCAGGACTTCGTTGATTACGATGGTAACGGGAGGCTGAGGCGGCGGAACCATCGTTCGGCCATCCACGGTAGCACCGGGCGAAAACGCTTTGCTGCTCACCTGCAAATGCTGCACGAACGGGTCCGGTATCCCAATATTGCCATCTGGATATCGTGTCACCGAATTGTCCGCGCCTGCCGGTGCGGCAATGTCCTGTTCAATCTCAAAATCCGTACCATCCGGGTAGGTACCTGCGGCTGGTCCTCCCGTATTGGCATTACTGCCGTAGGCAAACCAGGTATCATAGGAGCCATCGTCAGAAAGCAGCATGAGGATGTCGCCTCCGTTGCGCAAACCGTTGCCGACTGTGCTGTCTGCCTGGAATACGCGCGTCTTCAGGGAGTCCGCATCGTAGCCCGGTACATTTGAAATATCTCCGCCGCCGAAGACCACAATAATGTCACGGGGGTCAACGGTATACCCTTCTGGGAAAACAAAGGCGATGCCTTCATCATCTCCAAGCATCCAGCCGCCTATATCCACAGGCGCGTCACCCACATTGGCGAGCTCAACAAACTCGTCCTGAGTTGAGCTGCGTGTGCCATCCATATTGGCATCGCCGGCATCGCCTGATGGCGGATCAGCGAGGATCTCATTGAACACGATCGTAATGGGCGGAAGTGGCTTGGGCACTGTGTCGCCGCCGGTAATCGTCTGGCCGGGCGAAAATAGGGCTGTGCTGACCGCGGTATGCTGTACGAATGGATCGTCGGAAGAGATGTCGCCATCCGGGTTTCGCGTCACCGACACGTCTTCATTCGCTGCCGCGGCCACATGCACTTCAAATTCGAACGTAATGTTCTCAACGACAGTTGATGTTGGCGGCCCCTGCCCCGTCTTTGAATTGTAGGCGACGTACATGTCCTCATTTCCATCCGGCGACTGTACCACGATATAATCACCACCGTTGGCGAATCCGTTGCCTACCGTGCTGTCAGCCTGAAATGCGCGCGTCATGAGGGGATCCGCATCGTATCCCGGCACATTGCTGACATCGCCGCCGCCAAAAATGACCAGAAGCGCCCTGGGAGGCAGCATGTAGCCATCGGGGAAAGTGAAGTTGATCGCTTCATCATCCCCCACCATCCACCCGGTCAAATCAAGCGTGTCGGCGCTGATATTCGCAAGTTCCACAAACTCGTCCTCCAACCCGCTACGCGTGCCATCCCCGTTGGCATCACCGGGGGTATCTCCGGCAGGATCAGCAAGAAATTCGTTGACAATCAGTCGGGGCACTTGCTGCGCCAAGGCCGCACCCGACCCGACAATAACCGAAACCAGGAAAATCACCAATGTCTTCATTTTGGCAGTAAGTTTGTTCAACAGTCGGATAATATAGTGTTTTCTGGCAAAGCTTGCCTGCCTCACACAGTGCGGAGCCGCAAAAACATTCGCCGCCACCTTCACTGATCACTTTTCGGACAATTATCTGGCCACAAGTGCCAAGTGTGAAGTATGGCAAAGGCGTTTAAAAGACCACCTGGGTGCACCGCCGGGTCGTGTGGCGTGGACAATGGGCGGCAGCCGCGAATTGCGTCGGATCCGCTCCAATGATTCCGCTACTGCGTCAGAATGGATTGCACGAATGCCCGGACCATCTTTTCGCTGCAGCTGATCGCCTTCCAGTAGTACACATAACCGGACGCGACCTCGACTCCAAATCCACGAACCGGACCTGTTAATGCCTGGACTTGCGAAGGCTGATCATGGACTGGCCAGCGTGACCGTGAACCGGTGGGTAGCATTCAATACACCCCAAGTCGCGTACGCGTAGTCAACTGTTATGCCCAGCTTTCCCAGCAACTCGTGATGGAGGCCCATACCAAATGTGTATCCACCGGTACGATCCTTCTCAAAAAACGAGGCCAACCCTGCCCGGAATGACACCACGTCCATAAAGGTGTACTCCAGTCCCGCATTGACCGATTCGCTATTGTCTGACGGGTGCAAGACATCGGCGGCAAACGTCATTTGATGCAGTGATGCCTCCACCTGGTAAGCAATGCCGAACCGGAAAAGAAGCGGCAGAGAGAAGGTATCCGTCTGCAGGTTCACATTGAGTTTGTCATTGCTGAAATTACGGGGGTCGTCATCAAACGGGCGCCTCAAGTCCCGTCCCTCCAGCCTCATGCCGGTACCGAAATTTGCCAGCCCGGCCGCTACACTCAGGCCGGGCAGATTGGTGTGATAGGTCATCCCGAGATCAAAGGCAAACGCACGAGCCTGCTCGTTCCACAGGGTCTCCTGGATGATCTTGCCCGAAATTCCCACCATAAAGCGGGGCGTAAGCCGCGCAGCATAGGTCAGCGACAATGCCAGGTCCGATGCGCTGTAAAACTCACCGGTACCCTCCGGCTGCAGGATCGTGCGTACGGGCGCCTGGTCCACAATCTGAAAATTCAGCACACTGATCCCAACAACTCCAATCCTCGGAAGATCAAGGACCGCCGCGACATATTGCAACTGGCTGTTGGCGAACCAGGCCGTATGGTCAAATGAAACCAGTATCGAGCCTTCCAAGGCGGAAGCAGCCGCAGGATTCCAGAACATTGACGAAGCATCGTGCGCCAGCGCAACGCCGGCATTACCCATGGCCTGCGCACGCCCCCCTACTCCAATCTCAAGAAATGCGGCGGCACTCGTACCAGCATTTGTGACATCTTCCACAAAATTGACTGGACGATCATCTTCCTGGCCAGACGCCCAATCAGGCAGCCCCAATCCCGCTACCAGAGTCCACAATAGAACTCGGGTGAATTGCGTGACATCCCGGTAGTGTCTCACATTTTCGAAATCACCCGATACAAGGCGCCCGCTGAACATGATTCGTTACTTGATGAGGGTGAATTTGCCCAGCTTGCTGCCTATTCCGGGAGCCTCTACATGAAAGATGTAGACACCAAAGGCCACCGTGAGACCATCCTTGGATACCAGATCCCAACTCTCGGTGCCATCTTCCGGGGCACTGTCATGCTCCAGTACCTGCACGAGTTTGCCTGACGTAGTGAAGATCCTGATGGTGCACTTCGGCGGAAGGTTGACAAAGTCAATTCGGCGCTCACCCCTGCCTGTCTGGTTAAACAAGGGCCGTTCCCAGGAAGCACTCGCCACATAGGGATCGGGTACAACATAAATGTTGTCAAGGCTGTTTTGGGCCAGCACTTCATCAATCGAGGACGCTTTCGTCTTGAAGATGATGCGGTCGAGTGAGGAAAAGGGCTTGGACACCTGCAGTGCATAAACATCACCCGGCTCCGGCATGATCGCCTGCTCACCTGGCGGCCCGGTGAAAGTAAAGCGCCATCCCAGGTTAAAGCGCAGCCCGCTGATGTCAAATACAATGGTGACAATGTCACCAGCGCTCAACTGGCCATCCGGTTGGGCAGTCTCCTCAAACAGGAATTCGAGCGGCTCACCCGAAGTAACGCTGGTCACACCAAAATTGACCGGTATCCCCTGCTCAAAGGCGAATTGAACAAAGCTGGTGTCCGTTCCAGGCTGACCTATCCGAATCTCGATATCCTCAGGCAGGGCAACACTGCGGCCGGACTGAACAAGATCAATGCTGGCCCGGACATTGCTGGTACCCTGCGTCCAGCCGTACAACGTCGGTGCGGCGGCCTCAGGCGTATAGATCTTGAAGCGCATCCCCTCCCGAATTTGTGTCACCAGATCCAGGCTGTCAAATAGGGCGGCCTCATACACTAAACGGCCCGACAGTTCTTCTTCGATCCGAATTCCCTTCGTAAGCAGTGAGCGCGTGGTGTCGGTAAAGGTGACGGAATACTGCGCATTGTTGCGGATGCTGTCTGGAACGACAACCTCAATATCCACACGCCCAGTACCCGGTCCAACATGTTCCAATTCCCCCTCTATATCCCCCGCAACGTAGCCGATGGCAGGTGCATTCGGTATCGTCACGGCGGTATTCCGGTCAACAAACGTAACGTTGCCGATCAGGTCGGTCTGAATGATCTTTGAACTCTCACTCGGCGCGATAGGCGTGAGTTTGTCTTTGTCACTGAGACCTCGGGCAAAAAAATCCGTGTCATATCCACGGTCATAGGAGGCAACGGCATAGTAATAGGTCCGACCGTTATCAAGCCCCTCGTCGACAAAGAAGTATCGTAGCCCGGTATCGCTTCCCGTGTTGTACACCGCGCCCGACTCGCCAATCTGAATCGGATGCGGACCCGAAAGCCCGTTCTTGAGGTCAAACTGCATGATCGGCTTCCAGAGCGTAGGATTGCCAAAGGCGTCGCTGATCGTCTTGATTGAATTGAAGGACGGATCCGTAGACCGGTAGATCAGATAACCTTCAAAGTCGCGCCCATAGATTGGGTCACGTGAGAACTCAGCCCGATTGTCCCACATTAGGGTCACCTTGCGATCCCCCGGAACCGCCGTTAGTGTGGGCTTGTTGGGTGGCCGCGCGAACGAGTAATCGGCATCATAAATACGCTGCATTGTGCGCTTGTTGCGCAGGATATCATCAAAGTCACGGCCAAAAAGATTGGCGATGGCAAACTTGCGCGTCTCTTCCCGCGGCAGTTCGAAATAGCCAGATCCGTAAATGAACGCCAGGTTGCTCGGCATTGACCCGCCAAAGCTCCCAGGTTCCATTTCGCGCCAAGTACGGGCGTCGTCACTCACGTTGCCGGCCGGACGCAACACGAAACTGGTCAGGCCAATCTGATCTGATTCATCATTGTCGGTCTTGCCGAAGTTCGGTTCGCCTTCATCGGGGATCCCGTTTCCCTCCGTGCCATCGGTGTCAGGGCCGAGATAGCCTTCCGCCTGAGGGGCCAGTCCGTCCGAACCGGTGTCATCGAGAATCAATTCTCCCGCATCTCTTAGCCCGTTACCATTAGCATCCAGATAGGGCACCCAGTCCATGTCTTCATCTCCGGTCCACCACATTCCGCTTTCGTAAGCTGGTCGCAGCGACAAGGCCCCGTAGAAACTCTCAAATTGGTTTCGGTCATATCGGGAATCCACATAGGCCTCAATCTCATCCTGGCCAGCGACCATGATGCCCCGAGGGTTGTCCTGCCGCTCGTCAACGATACCATCCTGATCATTATCTATTTCGTTGAGCGGATCTCCG
This sequence comes from Rhodothermales bacterium, assembly GCA_965219915.1. Classification (GTDB taxonomy): domain Bacteria; phylum Bacteroidota; class Rhodothermia; order Rhodothermales; family Bin80; genus Bin80. Next base: position 1,185,377 of record OZ244794.1, read on the forward strand.
GGACTCTCCAGGAATGCGAAGCCGAAATAACCTACTCCCGGGCGGCCGCGATTGTCTATTCCGTCGCGGTCCCACATATAGACAATATCATCAACCTGCTCAAAGTCGGCGAAATCATCTACTGAATCCCCCTGTCCTCCTACGGCAGGATCCACGTACATGCCAAAAACAACACGCCTCAGCAGCTTGTGGCTGACGTTCTTGATGTCGTAGCGGACAATCAGGATGTCCTCGGCCTGAACGGAAACCCACTGGTATCCGCGAACCCTTACTTCCAGACCCAGACCCCGCAGACCGGACGGAAAATCTGCCGAGTCCTGCGGGCTGCCAATGAACGGGTAGTAGTCAAACTCGTCATTGTTGCGGTCATCCATCACGTAATAGCTCTCCTGATCTGCCCGGACAAAAGAGCCAAACTCCCCATTCCACCTCCCATCCCGAGATCCTGGCGGGCCAGGGTAATCATGGGGCCACGCTCTGGGCCATGTCTCAGCCAAGTGGCTCATGGCAGGATAATTGTGCACATTGGCGGCCCCTGGATTGAAATAACCCGCCAAGGGCTCCCATCCATAGGTATGCGAACCGTCGGGACTGATATCAAAGGATCCCGGATTGGTGTAATTCTCGGATACCACCCTGATAAGTCTCCCGTTGGCATCCTGCACTTCTGCACCAGCCATCATGATGAACTCAAACCCATACCATGTGCCGGAGCCTTTCGGCCATTCCATCTTGGGAGGTTCGTACCGAGATCCCAGGTTGCCGTAATTGGAGTAGCGGGTGTATACAAGATTGCCATCATGAATGCCCGTGCGCCGCTGGTCTCTGCCCGCTTCAGGCCGTGTCTGTGCCCGCGCGTCGTACGCAACAAAAAGCAGCAGGATGAGCAATGCCCACCTGGATGGCCCCGAATACCAGCCCTGAATGCAGGACGCCGAACCCGGCACCGGCCCGTGTGCCCACCTGGTCGGGGAATTGCCACCCATTTGCCACATGCGCCTGTTTAAAAACTAAGTTCAACACCCGCGACAATCCGCCGTGGTTGCGAATAAAAATCCGGCCTCAGATTTATCTCATCCACGGTGAAATTGGGGTTCTGTGCCAGTATCTCGGTTTCTCCAACCGTCCGATAAGGATGCGCGGGATTGCCGGTACTGGAATACACGCGGTCCGCATTCAGACGGTCCAGCGCATTGTACACCCGCCCGAATAACTTCACACGCATCGCTCTCCACTGAAAGCTGCGGTTGAAATTAACGTCGAGACTCACCTGCGAAGGTTTCCGCTCGCTGTTCTCAAACTGCTCAGCCAGGGCACTGCCTGGATCTGTAGGCGTGTAGGGCTGGCCGGTATGGAAGCGACCAATAAAGCTCAGCGTCCAACTGCGGGGATTGCCCACGATCAGGGTCCCATTTAGCGTATGCCGCTGATCCCAGTCCAGGGGGAGAATCTGCTTCTCACTTTCTCGCGGTGGGCTGGCCTGATGGTCAAAAAAGACCGCATTGGGATCCGAAGCATTGCCGCGGGCAATCTGGTAAGTGTAATCTACCGTCGCCCCGAGACTGCCCCGATACTGCCTAATCAGGGAGAATACGATCCCGCGCGTGTTACCGTAATCCCGGTTGATGTAGCGCGCGTAGATCTTCTTGTCGCGCGTTGTAATGATTTCCTGCCCAAGCAGGTTCTTGATGTCCTTGTAATAGACGGTAAGTTCAAACTTCCAGTCAGCTGCAACGGCCTGCTGCACGCCAACTTCATAGGCAATCGTCCTTTCCGGCTTCAGATTGGCGTTGCCCATCATTGTTTCCAGGTCACCCAGCCTCACCTCAAATTCAGAGTTGGCGAAGATGTACGAGAATCGCGGAATCTGGAAAAAATGGCCGTAGGACACATGGAGCACCCCCGATTCGCCAATAGGGAATGCCAACCCGATCCGGGGACTGAGTTGGGAACTCGTTGCTGACGCTTCAAAGTCCGTATCCAGCCGAATGCCATCCTCCGGATTGGTAATGGCCTCCAGATCTGTCGGAATGCGGCCCCTTGGATCCCAGAAGTCAAAGCGCAGCCCGGCATTCAGGATGATTTCATCAATCTCAATCTTGTCCTGCACATAGGCTGATAATTCACGCGGTTGTTGGGTATAGACATCATTGCCGGCTGTATTTTCGGAAGGAATGCGAAGATTTGGAGGCTCATATACCGGACCATCGGAAATAGTCACCAGTTCGCGAGTCCTGATATTGTGTCGCCGATATTCCATCCCCATCTTTATCAGATTGAACCGGTCAACCTGACTCGTGAAGTCCACCTTCCCGTAGTACAAATCTTGCGTTATCTCGGAACGTCCGTTGCTGGTCCCGCCAAAGAGAAATCCCTGGGTCCCGAATGCCAGCCCCTGGTATCGCGGGTCCAACGGATTATCAAACAGGTGGCTCTTCCTCCGGTCACGTTGAAACGAAAAAGCCATCCTGTAGAAAGTGGATGATGTCAGGGTATGGGTCAAAGACAGGATATGATTCTGTCCCCGGTCGGTGACCGTTGGCTGACCATCCGGGGCAAATCGTCGGCTATCCTGATAGTTCTTCCGATTCTGGACGTTAAGGAACAAGGAATAGCTCACCTTCAGCGCCTGTAGCGGGCGCGCTGAAAGCGAAGAATGCAGGGCATATTTCCTGTGATAATTCATAGCGACCATCGCGCCATCTCCCGTCTGCAGCGAATCTGGAATCCGAATGCCTACCAACGTCTCATGATCACTTGACGTTTGACGTGCCTGACGGATAAACTCCTGGATCGGAACCGTGTCGTCTATCTGGACCCGACGCTCACCGAACAGCCACCCGTCAGAATCAAGGAGACGTGCACTGACCAGAAATGAACCGGACGGCAGAAATGGAATCGGGCCATCAAGCGATACTTCGCCATTAAACTCAGACAATCTGGGTGAGGCAGAATTCAGGAAAACATCGTTCTTCCCCGTCAAATAACTGCCCCCGAAGAACGATGCCGTACCGCCCAGCACGGGGCGCCCTTCTTTAGAGATGACATTGATGACGCCGGACTGAGCCTGCCCGTACTCTGCGTTGAAGGTACCGCTGATCACCTGCAATTCCTGTACCCAACTGTTTTCAATTTCTATCTTGCTTCCGCCGCCAAACTGATCTGTGACCGGGATGCCATCGATCATATAGGCGACCTCGCCATGACGTCCTCCGCGCAAATGCAGGCGCCCAGATGCGTCATAGGCTACGCCAGGCTGCAACTGGAGTAGATCCTGGAATTCCTGTACTGGAAGGCTCTCAATAGACTCAGCAGATACGTAGGACGCTGAAGTCGTGCGATCCTGCTCAATGAGCGGGCGTTGAGCTATCACCAGGATCTCCTCACCCTCAATTACGGCCTCCTGGAGCTCAAAGTTGACCCGCGTGGTACGGTCCGCCGAAACTTCGACATTCTCAATCCTAACCTTAGCATATCCGATCATGGATGCCACAATCGTGTATGTGCCCGGCTTGACATTGATTATCGCGTAATGGCCCTCGCTATCAGCTGCGTCACCAAGAAATGTTTCTTCAATTCTGACGACAGCTCCGGGCAAGGGAGCACCGGTGTCCACGTCCACAATCCGGCCCGCAATTTTGCCTGTTGATCCCGGTTCCGCCGAAACCTGGGCGATATTCAAGAGAATTGCCATCACCAGAAGGGTGGCTCCATACCGCCCCCAACATCTATGAACTTGGTGGATCATTAAAGGCAGCTTGTCAAGGGAGGGTATCCTGTGCTGAAACGTCGGAAGCGTGGCAGCAAGCATCAGGGGGAAATCCAGTTTACGTTTCAATATACTCTAATTCCCATAGATTTTGCAGGGATATACGCTCTCTCACATGTCCTACGACAACAAAAATGGAGTCTACGACAATCAAAAAAACAGTCGCAGGGGTTAAAAGTTACACTCTGGAAAGGATTTCTGCAAGACCTAGGAATTGACCGGAATCTTGACACCACCCGCGTTAAGGGATTCTTGGGCAGCCGCGAGAAGGCGGACAACGGCTAACCCGTTACGTGCATCCGTTCGGGGCGTCTTGCCAGTGCGTATACAATCAACGAAATGCAGGCACTCCAGGTGTAGTGGTTCTGATGTACGGATATTGGGAATATTGATATCTCCAACACGGGTGGTCATGGATTCAGCAAATCCCACATAGCCGGGCGAATCTACTCCCTTATCGTAGATGCGTACTTTTTCCGCACCATGCATTTCGTCAATGACGACCATCTTCTTGCTGCCGACCAGGGTAACTTTTCGGATTTTATGCGGATCTAGCCAACTTGTGTGGAGATGTGCCAATGCACCATTCTCGAAAAACACAGTTGAGAACGCGACGTCACAAATGTCCGGCTGAAGGTAAGCTTGGGCATGGACCGAAACGGCAACCGGTTGCTGTTGAAGAAAGGCCAGTGCAACAGACAGGTCATGGGGTGCAAGGCTCTCCAGCGCGTTCTCGCGCTGGCGCACGATTCCAAGATTGACGCGCACACTGTACATGTAGTATAGGTCGCCAAGGGTACCGGCCTGGATCAGTTCCTCCACATAGTTGAATGCAGGGTGGTACAGGAGCAGGTGGCCAACCATACAGTGACGACCGGTTTGATCGGACAGATTGACCAAGGTTTCCGCTTCGCTCACATGCTGAGCCATTGGTTTCTCGACGAAAACATGTAAGTCATTCTCCAGGGCCGTGCGTGCAATTGAGAAATGAGTCGGAGTCTCTGTTGCGATGACCACACCATCAAGATCATCCCGGGCGAGCACTTCCTTATAATCCTTGACAACAGCTATACCGGGGTAGCGCTCGTTGACAAATTGCCTGGCATCAGGATTTTCATCACACACGACCATGACACGACAGGTCGGTATGGCATGAAAATTCCTCAACAGATTCTTGCCCCAGTGCCCGATGCCAATTTGTGCCAGTCTTACTTCACGCATGGGCGGGGTGGTTTACGTGAGCGATAACTGCATCCATGATCCTGTCCTGTTGTGCCGGTGTAAGCTCTGTGTGCATGGGTAATGCCAGAACCTCACTACAGGCTTTTTCGGTTTCGGGTAGTACGATATTCCTGGCCTGCTCCTGGAAGACGGGCTGTTTGTGCAGCGGGACCGGATAATAGATGCCGAACGGGATTCCGGACGCCTTGAGTGATTCGGCGAGTGCATCCCGCTGCGCTACACGGATTACGTACTGATGATAAACATGCCGCCCCCAAGATGCTTCATAGGGACATATGATCCCGTCAATACCTCCAAGGCGCGCGTCATAGCGTGCAGCGGCTGCTCGACGGAGCTTGGTAAAGGACTCCAGGTGTCGGAGTTTTACTTCCAGGATTGCTGCCTGGAGGGCGTCAAGTCGGCTGTTCAGGCCAATGGTCTCGTTATAGTATTTGTGCCGACCACCGTGATTGGTGATCATTCGAACACGGGCTTCCAGTTCGGGGTCGGACGTAAGAATGGCCCCCGCGTCACCATAGGCGCCAAGGTTCTTTGACGGAAAGAAAGAACACGTTGCAAGAGTTCCCATACTTCCGGTGAACGCCCCATGGTAGGTTGCTCCAATAGCCTGTGCGTTATCCTCTATGACGGGTATGTTGTATTTCGCCCCCAGGGCCAGAATCTGGTCCATGTCGGCCGACTGTCCGAACAGATGTACAGGCACGATGGCGCGTGTTCTGGAGGTGATACAAGCCTCTACACTATCCGGGGCAACGCAAAAAGTATCGGGATCTATGTCTGCAAAGACGGGCGTAGCTCCCAGAAGAGCTGCGGCCTCCGCTGTGGCAATGAAGGTGAAGGAGGGCGTGATGATCTCATCACCGGGCCCGATGCCAAGCGCCATATAAGCAATCTGAAGGGCGTCCGTGCCGTTCGCAACCCCAACCGCGTACTTGGACTTTGTGTACGTAGCGAGTGCAGTTTCAAAGCGTGATAGGACAGGTCCACGGATAAAATGTGTCGAATCCAGAACCTGACCTATGGCTGTATCAATTTCGTCCTTGATTCTCAGGTACTGCCCCCTGAGATCGACCATCTGGATACTCATAAAAGGCTATTGATTGTCAATCAACTGATCCTCGTCCACAATACGTAGATATCTGGCGGGTACTCCGACCCACAATTCTCGTGCAGGAATGTCGTGTGTGAGTACGCTGCCCGCAGCCAACATGGCATCAGCCCCAATTGTTTTGCCGGGCAGCACTGTAGCTCCTGCACCAATTCGGCCCCCCCGGAGTACCGTTACGCCCTTGTAGTACTTATGGCGATCTTTGGTCCGGCCTGCAAAGTTATCGTTACTGGTGACTACGCCGGGAGCAATGAACACGAAATCTTCCAGTACAGAGTAGGCTGTGATGTAGGCATTGGTTTCCAGCTTACAGCGGGCTCCAATAATGCAGTCGTTTTCTATGGCCACTCCCCGACCAACAATGGTAGACTCTCCAACCGAAACCCGTTCACGAACTGTAGCCAGGTCAGCTACCATGACTCGAGCATCGAGGGTGCAGCCATTGTAAAGAACTGCGCCATTCCCAATGAGGCAGTGGTCTCCGACCGTGAGGTGACTCCGGCTGTTAGACGCACGCAGCGTGCTCTGGTGTGCCCGCATCGGCACCGCACCAAGTACACTGTGATCTCCAATTCGCACGTTAGCCCCTAGGCGCGTACCGGATTTAATGGTTACATGATGACCAATAACGCAGTTCGGGCCTAGTTCGACATCGTTTTCGATTACCGAATTTTGTCCGATAACAGTCGTTGACGGGTCCATCAATGTATAATCATGAAAAAGCCCACGGTCCGAACAGACCACGGGCTTCAACATCCTTGTTCCTTAAGAGGCTATAGTGTTTCCAAATAGTGTTCGGCGGACTGTTTATAGGTACCATACACGGCATTAGAAAAAGCATCTTTTGCTGCATCTATATCCCCGGTTCTAATGTACGCCTCGCCTAAGAGATAGTAGATTTTAGCTTTGTCAGATAGGCTGCCCGTATGCATTTCCAGCGCTTCCTTGGCAGACGCAATAGCTGCTTCCAATTCGCGTTTGATATAGTACGCCTGAGCGGTGTAGTAGTGTACGTCAGCGTCCGCCTCCATGAACTCGGACAGAGAATCAAGTAAGGCGAGTGCTCCATCTGCATCCGCGCGAGTAGCGTTAGGATCGGCTACAGCAGCTGAAGCCTGACTCATAAAATGATCACGAATCTGTTTTTCCGCTGCAAGGCTTGTTCTGCGATCACCTTGCGCACCGGCGGCGATCTTAAAGGCCTCCAGCGCCTCGTCCATACGATCCAGGTTCTTTAATGCCAAGCCCTTGCCGTGGAGGTTTTTGATGTAGGTGGGGAAGATTTTCTCACCATCCAAAAAATGTTCAAGGGCGACTGCATAATTTCCAGCTGTTAATTCCGCACGTCCCAGTTTGTAGTCAATCTGGGCGGCGATGTAGCGGGCCTTTTGAGCATTTTCGGTGTCGGACGCTTCCTCAGCTCCAATAGCTGCGCTTGCGAATAAGGAACGCGCATCCGCTAACGTAGTGGAGTCCTTTGCTGCCTCTATGGCGGCATTATAGTCCTCCTTGTACTGCTGTGCAGTTACGGGGCCAGGAGCAGCGAGTACCACCGCCATCATAAAAAGTCCAGGTAGTGTGATACGAAGAGCTTTCATTCCGCAGGTATGTCAGTCTTGTTTGGTTTTAGCGAGTAAGAAAGGGAACCGGATCCAAGAGGTAATCCCAAATGGATTCAGCAACACGGGAGTACCACTCTGTACAGATCAGGTTCCAAGGGGCTTTTCATTATTGAGCGGCCAACGTACGAGCGATATCGCAAGAATTGTGCCAATTCATGTGTCAATGGGACGCCGTTTAAGGAAAAATACGCCTTCTCGGCCAGAAGTGACAACGATAGTGCCGCTCTTGAAGTATGGATAGTTACTCCATGCTCCCAAGACAGGGGAATTATCATTCGGGCCATAGGGAACTGTATCAAAGTGGCCAACCTCGATGGGGTTCTCCGGGTCAGATATATCTACCAAACGGAGACCCTCGACATAGTTGGTCTGGTACATGATGTCACCGTGGATGTACAGATTATGGTCAATGGCACTCGAGGGGCCGAAATACTCACCGGCCAGGATTGGATCTTCCAGATCGCTGATGTCGAAGATCAGCGTACGCGTAGCCTCTACCAGTTCGGAAGTCTCATCTCCCTCGTCGTTTAGATAGAAGTAACGATGGTCTTCGGTAAGCCAGCCCTGGTGAGTATAGGCCACATTAGGATACTGTGCGATTGATAATGCGACAGGATTGTCCTTGTCCGTTACGTCGGCAATCGACAGGGCGTTTCCATTGGAACTAAGGCAGATCTCACGTCCTTGGTAATCGCGATCAGGGCCGTCGTAGGTCACACACTGCGCGTCGTGCGTGGCGCCGGTGCCCCGGCCGCCGGTCCGTGTATCTGCGAAGCATCCTGCGAATGTCGGATTCAACGGATCCTGAATATTAATCATGTGTAGTGCACCACCACAGGTCTCTCCGCCGGAATCATTGCCAACAGCATAGGCATATCCGGTATCTTCATTGATAACGATATTATGGGAACTGTAAACGCCTTTGTATATCGCGGATTCCGTGAACACCTGCGGCTCGGTTATATCTCTCAATTGAGTCAAGTCAAAGACCTGCATATGGTGTGCGCCGGCCCCATCGGCTACGATGAAGGCGTGATCCTTATAAACCTTGATATCACGCCACAGACTCTGATTGGCAGTCGAGGTCTTGGGCAGGTCTCCCAGATAGACCGGATTGTAGGGATCCGTCAGATCAATGAATGATGTGCCGTCGGTGCGTCCCACCAAGGCGTACTCTTTTCCTGTTTGCGGGTCCTCCCATCCCCAGACATCATTAACCTGAATACCACGCCGAGCCCCGATCTCTTCCCGGGTCAAAAACGAAACCATGTCAACTTCTGCACACGGAAACATCCCGGCGGCACCGCTTTCGCATTCAGTCATTTCCCCGGTGATTGATGCAATTTCACTCGCAGCGTTAAAGAGTTTTTCGCCAATGCTGACGCCTTCATCTGCGACATGGAGTGGATAAACCGCTCCCTCAAAATTGTCCTGCCCAGTGGCGCCAACCACAACGGTATTGTTGTCTGCGGAAAGGCTTGCCCCAAATCCGCTTCGGAATTGCGGTCCGTCAGGGGTGATAATCTCCGATACCTGTGGATCAGAAAGGTCCACATGGTATACACCCCCGTTTCGTTCATTGAACAAAGTGGCGGAGATCCAGAGTTTGTTAGCAGAAGCCGCTAATGCCTCTCCAAAACGCTGGTCATCTGTTGTATCGGGTGAAGCCAGGGTATGCATCTGCTCCCACATGCCGTTGTCGTTTCTGGAAAAGAGGGCGACCGTTCCTCCACCGTGCCTTGGTGCACTGAGTGCCAGGAACTCTCCCGCAGATGCGACAGACCACGCAAACAGTGCTCCACCCGTTCCGTTCTCCATTCCAATTTCTTCTATCTGTTGTTCGCCAGTGTCGTTATAGGAGTAAACGAACGCCCGACCCTCACCATCATTCCAGCGGGGAGCGCCAACAATGAATTCGTTCCCGTGGATAGCAACTGATCGACCGTATCCATCTGTTTCGGATATGTCTTCGGGGGTCAGTTCTTCTGCTAACCGCCAGCCGTTATCGTCGTTTTTGATGTACAGGTATGCTCCCCCAGTTACGTCCTGGCCGCCTGCTGCCCCAATGATCAAATGATCCCCCTTCAGGGCCAAGGAGCTACCGAACCGGGCATGTGAGAGCGTGATCGTCTCAAAAGGGGACCATGTTCCATCATCTTCACGTGAATAAATGTGGACCTCATCGGCAAGCGGGGCACCAATGACCAAAGTGGTATGGTCAGCCGCTAGGCTTTGTCCAAATCCAATCGCGCGCTCTCCACCAGGTGTAAGTACCTGGGCTTGGGACCAGGTGCCATCGTCTTCCATGTCGTAGACGAAGACATTGCCCGGGAGTAGGAGTTGCCGTCCTTCGCCGACGATAATCTGCCCGTCATTAACTGCCACAGCGGCGCCGTACTGGACTGCATATTGGGCATGAAGAGTTGTTGAAGCGCCGAGGAGCACCGCAATCAGGGTTAGTGTGCGTCTCATGTGAATCGAAATGTTGTTCCAGGAATAAAGTACAAATTTTGGGGAATTATATACGTGTGTACCCACACAAAATAGCTAAAAATTGAAACTTTTATCAAAACAATATCGCATATTTGGGTACACAGCGACGCATAAATAAAGATGGCTAATACAGGACCAGGGCAATCACATCGTAAGGGTATATCTTGGATCAAGCTTATGCAGTTGTTTCCTGATGATGCGACTGCTGAGAAGTGGTTTGCGAAACAGCGTTGGGGCAATGAACCCTGTGTCCGCATTGCGGATCAACGAACGTCCAGACTGGTGCCAAGCATCACATGCCGTACCGGTGCAGGGAAAAGGGTTGCAGGAAACGGTTCAGTGTGCGCGTGGGAACGGTTATGCAGGACAGTAAATTGAGTCACCAGACGTGGGCTTTTGCAATTTACATTCTGGATACGGGTATTAGGGGAACGTCCAGCATGAGACTGCATCGGGATCTGGATGTTACCCAAAATACTGCCTGGCATTTAGCTCGCCGTATTCGCAAGTCATGGGACTCTGATTTAGAGGAGTTTGACGGCCCGGTTGAAGTGGATGAGACTTACGTAGGAGGCAAAGAGAAGAACAAGCATTTTAACAAGAAGCTCAAATCTGGACGTGGTGCAGTAGGAAAGACCGCCGTAGTCGGTGCCAGAGATCGTAAGACTGAGCATGTACAGGCACGGGTGGTCTCAAATACCACCGCCAGGACGCTCACAGGCTTCGTATACAGCAAGTCCGTTAAAAAGGCGATATCACGGATGACGCGAAAGCCTACCACAGGCTACGTAGAGAAGCACACGACACCGTAAAGCACTCTGTCAATGAGTACGTGAACGGTATGGCACACATCAACGGCATAGAATCCTTTTGGTCTTTGCTGAAACGGGGCTACTATGGAACATATCATCACATGTCCCCCAAGCACCTGCAACGCTACGGTGATGAGTTTGTAGGCCGGAACAATGCCCGGCACTTGGATACCCTACAGCAACTGGAACAAACAGCCAAAGGGCTAGATGGGAAACGGCTTACGTATAAGGAGCTGGTGGCGGGTTAGGGGGTGTTACTCACAAGCGGACTCATTGACGGCAAGGTATTCGTCAATGAATATATCTAGGAGCCTATGCAGTGAATGCAGAATGTGATTTGCTCCTTGCTCCCCATGAGTTCCGGTAGAACTTGTATGCCACGTGTCTGTCGCGAAGACAGACTCTGTTTCAATGTCTGATACAAGTTTATTCAGATTAATGTAAATATTGAAACCATTTCCCACTACACTGACATTGATATACAGATAAGGTACATGATCTGACCCGGATGAATAAATCCGTGCACCCCGCAGTCGACTGCGTACGGCTCTTTGAATATCGTCGTGTGACAGTCCAATCTCAGTAGCGTCTTGATGTAATTTCTCAACAACAAGCGCAACGGGTGCACAGCCCGTATATAATCTGAATCTGTTCAGTTCAGTGCTCATGTAAATGTGGTCTGATTAATTGCAAACAAAACTTTTACGCACATGTGCATAACTGCGATATCTTATTCCGATCTTGCGTGCTTTGTTCATCTTGCTTGCCCCTCTGGGTGTTTAGTTGTTGTTCAACAAAATTGTGATGATACTGGCCAGTACACCTGCCAAAGCAATCCCCGCCACAATAAAGAATTGTATTGTTTTCAATTGTGCATCGTACGCTTTCGCGTTTGCATCTATACGATCTGCTTGTGCCTCAAGCTTTGATTCGAACAGTTTGATGATTCTGGCGGCTTGGATGTTTGTCATTTCCTTGATAACGTCAATCAATTGATTAGATTCGTCGGCATCTAGGTTTGCCTTGCGTAGCAACCGCGCAGCGCGAGTAAATGTCCCTGCGGTGTCATCGTTCATATCGCTATCATATCTTCCAATGTCGGAAGCAATGTCAGCCGATAATACTGCGACCGCCCTTTTTCGTCTCTAATCACAACGTCGTAATAATATTTGGAACGACTTACGGCACTCCAATCATATTTATCTCCCAACTCTTTTTTAAACACATGCTTCGCGTCAGAGAGCGTAAGAGTATCAACAGTGCCTAACTCTTTGTCATTTGCATCCAACAGTGTGAATTTCATCTTTGTAAGCCCCTCCGGGCGGTCTGATTAGTTGCGTATAAAATACAGCATTTTTACGCACATGTGTATAACGTAGTTTCAAAAATCAGTATATTTACCACGAACTCTTAACAGAATATACTATAATGCGCATTCTTATTCCGGCCTTCTGTCCCTTCTTGAGGGAACGTATTTCAGGTTTGTAATCATCTATCCGCCCTCGACTGAGATGATCAAGGATGTGGATACTAGAGATTACGATGCTCTTATAGAAGCACTTACAACAACTAAACGTATGAGGAGCCAAGAACAATGAAAAACTTGACAGCAACCCTACTATTGGTGGCTCTGATCGCTGTGCCTAGTCAGGCACAGGATGGCCCTTTTGGATTGAATATGGGTGCTGATCCAACAGACTACGGATGTTCAGCCGATGACAACTCAGATTTTCTTTACAGGTGTAATGAAGTCCCAAAGCCTCATCCTAGCATTCAGAGGTATGTTGTATGGTCTTATCCTGAAACAGGTATCGCATTCATTAAGGTCTGGGGCAGAGTAAACGAGAATGACAAATATGGAAGCAGGGTTCGTTCCCAGATGGAAGAAATAGCCGAACAGATTTCAACTAAGTACGGAACCTGGACAGAGTTCGATGACTACATGTCGTCGTCCGGTATATGGACGGACGCAGATGAGTGGTCACGTTCTATTGAGCATGACGAACGTTTTTATAGTTATCAATGGGAATTTGAGAGCAATGAGCAAGTGGATAATATTTATCTATATGCCATAGGCCTGAGAGATGAAACTGCATTTGGCATAGACTTCGCCTTGTCTAACATAGATAGATTTGATGCCATTAAAAAGAGTAGAGGAGCCGATGCATTTTAGGGGTAAACATACATGAGTCCTCTACCCGGGGACATCTTCTATTGGTTCCGACTCTTCAACCGTCAGGTCTCCGCTACACTTGGGGCACCGAGTGGCTTGTTGTTTTATTATTGAGAGGCAGAATCTGCATTTCTTGAATCCGCCAGCAGCCATTTTTCTTTTGTTCAACTCAGTGTGATCAGGTTTTACAATCATGACAATAAGTATGCCGAGTAGGCTGAAGAAAAAGCCAACAAAAAACCACCCCACACTATTCAGGCCCTTATTATCGGCGATTGTTGCGGTAATGAATCCAAACACTAATGGTATCAGGATAATTACCAATAGACAGCCTACCGCTTCCATTAGTAACTAGATAACTATTCGCACCCTGATTTGTCATACGCCTCAGACGCAGCCAGCCACTTCATTCTGTTGGCATACGTGTCTATCCTCACATAGATATTCAATAATTCAGTCTTGCGATCATAGAGTATAGAACACCGCTCTAACCGAGACATGCTATCTGGTTTATACCGTATACCATCCAATAGAATAGAATCCATCTTGGTTTGACCAGTAGCTGTAATAGCTTGCAGGAGATAGTCCCTGGCAAATTGGAGGCTGTCTAGATAATCCACAAAATTAGCGTCGTCCGGCCAATCAGTAGCATCCAGAAGCGACTTCTCGTGTGATAGTATGACTCGTCCAACATAGCTTGAGGCAAGTCGCGCTTCACGGTTCTTGTTTGATTGCCCGTGCACAGAGCAAATCGGGACGGTCAAGATCAACAGAAAAAGCAATAAGAGATGTTTCCTGTTCATGGTTGTTTACCGTTTTATGAAATGGTCATTGGTTGCAAGCCTCTGAAATCACGTCTGATGATCCAGTTAGGTCCCATTTGAAGCGTACGTTACCCGATCCGTACCAGGGCAACACAATAAAGAATGTCCACAGCCGAACGCTTTCTGCAAGTGTCGGGCTGTGCATTGTTGCCTCAGAAGATCCTGCACCCGGTTGGGTACGACCAGAGAAACCTTGCCTATTCACCCGTGCAGGTTGCGATCCCGCACTTGTTCACGGCTGTTTTATTCGACAAGAAGCCCGACGTGTCGGATCTCCCTGACAACAATGCGACAGTAATATACGTACATTTATGGACAATGTTATAGCTTATCTGGCAACTTTATTATGCACATTTACGTAAATGTGTGTATACTGGAACAGATGAGAAATGACGATGCCGGAACGTTTACACGCGCGATGCGGTTACTGCGCAAGGCGAACCTAAACCCTGAGAAGCCAATCAACTCATTGAGCTCCTAAGAGAAATGACGAGCACAGAAGCAGCAAAAATTATCGAACGGGTTGAGGCAAAGATAGATGCCAACGCAAAAATGCACTATGCAAGCATCGCAACAATAAAGTGGGTTATTGTCGTTGGTATTGCAGTTGCAGGTGTTCTTGCAGGATTGATTTCAGCATTTGCATAAATGACAGGGAAGCTGCATTGAGTCTATCAAAATGAAACAACCTAATTCAGTACACACATCGAGTTCGAAAAAGAAGAAGCGTGGCCGTCCAGCAAAGGACCTGGCGCACATCCAGCGGTCCATTCAGTTGGGTTCACCTGAGGAACTGGCAAAGAAGATCCTGAATACACGGCCCGGCAAGATCAAGATGCAACGGATGTCTTAGCCAAAATCTACGCTCACAATTCCCTCGCAGAACCTCTTATGCGTGGGTACACACGTATATAATTCCCAAATTTTGGGAGTGGGGAACTAATCGCCACTCAGGGCCTGATCCAGGAGTGAACGGTCGCCAGTCATTTCCCAATAGATCAGCGACATGGGGATGATTCCCGAGGCGTTGAATTCATCCATGAACTCGCCAAGGACAAATTCACCATCTCGCTGTCGAGCGTATTCTGCTACCAGACGCTCAACAACCAGCTTACCGATCACGTAGCTGGTTCCGTAAGAAGGTTGTCTCAGGTAGAATTGCTCCTCTCTCTGAATGGTGTTACCATCCGCAGGAAGGAGATCCCAGGGGGTCCATTTTGAAGCGAATGTTGCAGCTTCATCCAGCGACATTTCGTGTCCATGCTGATACAGTCCACCTAGACCACGGGCGGCCCGTTGAGCCAGGAGTATCCAGATGAGTTCGCGTGTGCGGGGCTTATCGTCAAAGAGCCCGGCGTGCATCATCATTTCTTCCATGCCGGTAGCCATACCTTCGGCCCGGCTGTCGAAAGCGTTGTACAGCAGAGGGCCCTGACGAATCACACTTGAGTGAGGCTCTTCCCGTAAGCGCGCCAGATCAATCCAGTGGTAGTCATGCGTTCTCATAACCAGGGGGTCGCGATACGTAATCTCCGAAAAGAACCCGCGCAAGCCTTCAGAAGGTGTGAATGAGTTCACGCGCGCCCGCAGAGCTGGTTCTATGTAATCCTTGATGGGAAGAATCTCATCTTCCTGAAGGAATGCCATGTATTCATCTATTGCCGCATTAAACCTGCGATCGTACTCCTCGGGGATCTGTATTTTTGTCAGTCGCGGAAGGTCCCGGTTCCGGTGTTCTTCAAGTCTTAGCGCCGCATGTGCACGATCAAGCTCGCGCTGCATAAGTAGTACTTGATCCTCCCAACTGTACGGGAGCAGATGTACATTGCGGAGGTTCCATGTATAATTCTCTTTCCCGACACCACTGATGCCTTCTTTGGTACCTGATCGCTCAGCGATCCAGTCAGCAAATTCCTCCGACGCATTCCGTGCATCAAGCGCTGCTGTAGCCAGGCCTGGATGTGACTCCTGTACGCGCTCAGCCAATGCTTCCAGTGCACGGCTCTGTGATCGGATACTGCGTTCACCTGTTCGCCAGAGGTCATGAGCTTCGCCAGTTAGGTTGGTTTTGGCCTGCTCAAATAGCGGTGCAGCCCGCCCAAGACGTGAAGCCAGATCTGCTGCATCATCATCACTCAGGGGTTGCGTGTACTTGGGTAGTTCAATGGCACCGTGAATATTGGGGGCCTCTCGTTCGGGCACATCTGTTGGCGATGGGTAAAACCAAACGTAGAAGGCAGGATCCCGTCGCCACGGTTGCTTGACGCGATGCGCAAAATCAAGACCATTTATTTCTATCCACACCAGATACCAGTCGATCTGTTCAGACACTGGCCAGCCGGTAGTATCGGCATTCTCCAGCTGCGTTCTCCAGCTTTCAAGTGCTGCATACTGTGTTGCCATGGCCCCGGACGAGTAATCCGGAATACCATCGATGACATTAGGCGCGACAAATTCACGCCAGTCCATAAAAAATCTCACAAGATCCTCATGCGATTCAATCGTAGATTCGGGTTCTGGGTTGGATGTACTAGTACAGCCGCAAAGTATCAGTATCAGTATCGGAATAGGAGCCTGCCAACGCATGTGATCCTGTGTAGTAAAGACGCGGACAATTAAGGTAAACACTACGACATTGACTATTTGACTGTATGGATGTTGTCGGATAGCGCAGCAGACAAACTAGGTTTTGATACGGTGCGCAAGGCGCTCACCGAGGCCTTGATAAGTCCTTTGGGAAAGGAAAAGCTCGCCTCGTTGCGTCCGGTCACTGATCAGGACGCACGCAAGATTGCTCTTGCTCACACGGATGCTTTGCAACGCGTTTTATTGCGTGGGGACCCCATTCCCCTGGAAGATTTTTTAGATGTTCGTCAATACCTCGTGCAGGCAAGACCGAGTGGTGCAATGCTCAATGCGGCACCACTGGACAAAGTACGAAGGGCCTGCCGTGCAAGTCGATTGATTCACGCCTGTTTCCGAAAAGAGGGCTATGGAACGTTGGCCATGGTGGTGTCCCCGATTTCCGTCCTCCGGGAATTGGAGGGGACTATTGCGCATGCAGTTGACTCTAATGGGACAGTACGTGAATCTGCGTCCGGTGAATTACGCCGAATCCGGCGCAGATTACGTCTGCGGCGACAGGCGCTAAGAGAGAAGCTTAAGACCTTATTGGGAGAGGCGGTGCGACAGGGATATGCTGCAGAATCACAGCTGACAGTGCGGGCCGGTCGCATGGTGATTCCACTGCGTGCTGAGGCCAAGCGGAAAATGCGTGGTTTTGTGCACGATAGCTCGGCAACAGGGCAAACGGTTTATCTCGAACCCGCCGTGTGTCTTGATATGGGGAATGAGGTTCGGATACTTGAGGCCCAAGAGCAACGTGAGATAGAGCGTATCCTACGTGAAGTGACTGGGTATGTTAGGGAAGAGATGGATTCTATTGAGTGTAATCTTGATGTTCTTGGTAACATTGACCTTCTGCATGCGAAGGCACTGCTCAGTGTGAGGTTGGGAGGCGTTGTACCAAAGTTGTCAGATGCGCCCACGCTAAGTATCCGTGAGGGCAAAAATCCGGCCCTGTGCTTAAGGGAGAAAGCCAAAGAGATCATTCCTCTCACGCTATCAATTGGCGGAGACGCGCGAACATTGGTCATTACCGGTCCGAACGCGGGAGGAAAGACGGTGGCGATGAAAACGTGCGGACTATTGCTCGTGATGCTAGGGTGTGGTATCCCCATTCCGGTGCATCCTGAATCGGTATTCGGATGTTTCAGGAGAATCCTTGTTGAGATCGGTGACGAGCAGTCAATTGAGCAGGATCTCTCAACATTCAGTGCACGAATTTCGGGATTGCAGAAAATGTGCGATGCGGCTGCCAGAGGCACCCTTCTATTAGTTGACGAGATCGGAACCGGTACGGATCCCGCCGAAGGTGCAGCACTTGCTCAAGCTGTGCTTGAGCATTTTACGGATTCGGGTGCATTGACCATCGTAACTACACATCATGGTACACTGAAGGCGTATGCGCATGAGAATGCCGGTACCGTCAATGGGTCCATGGATTTTGATGAGCGCACGCTGCAACCGACCTTCCTCTTTCGGCAGGGGCTTCCTGGGTCATCCTATGCTTTCCGCATTGCTGATCAAATGAATTTCAGCTCTAGAATACTGGCGCGTGCCCGGCAGATAATCGGGAAGCAGGGAATAAGGCTAGAATCTCTTATGGCGAGTTATCGTGAGCTTAACGCAAAACTTGAAGCACGGCTGAGCGTACCGGCGATCGAGCAAAAGACAGCAGTTGAGCACGCCTCCCCAAAATCAGGTCGTAAGGTGCACAGGAAACCGGGAAAAGCAGCGCCATTACCTGATTCTAGGTTCGCTGTCGGACAGCAAGTCGTAATTGATGCAGGAAGCACTCCCTGCGAAATAATCTCTGTTGAGGAACGCTATGCGTTGGTATCGGCGGGTAATGTGCGTATGAGGGTTGCGCTGGATCGAATCCGCCCCATTGATGCGCCCAGACTTCGCCAGAAGGGTACGGTAAAAATGAGCTCACTAAAAGCGCGAATTGATGTTCGTGGGCTTCGTGTACAGGAAGCGCTTGCGGAGGTGGAAAAGCTGGTGGATCAGGGAATGAGTGCAAACCTTCCCTCGGTGGAAATCGTCCATGGAGTTGGCACAGGCGCACTGCGCAGTGCAATTCACGAGTACCTGCACGCGGCTGAAGTGGTCAAGGAAATTGAGTGTCTTGATGTGAATCCGGGCGTGACGTATGCCAGGATTACCTAAGGAGTTTGGTCTCCAAGGTGTTTTTTGCTTGTGAGTCCTTGAATTTCGGAAGAGGAGGCGTCTAGCGCCAATTAGTTTGACCCGACGGATAACGGAATATCGCCAGGGTCACGGCAGTTACTATGCTCGAGGTCAGGATAACAGCAGTGCGCCGTCCGGTCGGTCCATGGGCAGCGATGGATAGTAGGGTATTGTTCAGGCAAGGCCGCTTCGTTTACGAATAACCCACTCTGCACTGAGTAGCAGGACCAGCAAACCGAGTACCCAGGGGGTGTGTGACAGGTTAAATTCACGTTCCTGAACAAGCGTGGAAGCGGTGAACCGACTGTCAGATGAGAGTGCATCGGGTAATTCAGTCAATTCGGGATCAGTAAAGAATTGTCCGCCGGATCGGTAAGCAATTTGTCGCATAAGCGCTCCGTCGCTCCTTGTTACACGCTGCTCCAAACCAAGTGAACCAACCGTAAAGGTTCCATTGTCAGTTCCCAGAGAGGCATTCATCCGAATAGCCTCAGCCGCGTAGGTATATGCACCCTCAGGTAAGGCTTCAATCCGTAGGTCGAACAATCCACTGCCACGGTTAGCCATCGTGTAAGGGTACTGCGTTCCGTCAGGTGCAGTTAACTCGAGGGTAACAACGGCATCGGGGACCGGGTTGAGGCTTTCGTCATAAACCTGACCTGAGAAATCTACGGGTTCGCTTCCATCAAAGGATTCCGAGGCGGGTGCTACACGCACCGTTCGGTTATCTTCGGGTGTGGTGAGCCATTGCATCAGGTTTTCGACGAGGTCCAGCCAAATACGAGGAACATCAGCCGGATCGTCTGCGAGGTTAAGCCATCGCCAGGTTCCGCTTCCAAGTACCGCAGCTGTTCGATATCCAGCCCGACTGCGTATGACCAGCAGGGGCTCCCCCAGATTGATTCCCCTTATATGCGCCTCTGCAAGAACACGGCTGTCTGGTGCAACCTCCCAATTCCCTGTAGTCGCAGTCAAAGGGGGGAGACGCTCCCATAGCGCCTCAGGAAAGCTCAGCAGTGGATCCCGAAAGCCAGCATCTGTTGGTCTGAGCGAGGCCTCATCATACATCACGAACCCCTCAGCCGGCAGGGCTGGTAACACGTTTGCAAATGCACGCCTCAGAAGCACCAGGTCGGTCTGGCGGGTTAACAAAAAGAGTAAAGGAGTACCAGCTTCCGCGACACGAACCACGGCATTCAGCGAAGCTACGTCGACTTCAGTTCCCGGGAAGCCGACCAGAACGATGGCATCGTATTCATCCAGTGTGTCGGGCAGGGGACCTTCATAGAACTGTCCTACTCCCATTTGCACAAAGCTGTCAATTTCACGTCCCTCACTTCTAGCTAGAATGTTTCGCATTGCGGTGACATCCGGGTGGGGTGCAGCGGCAATGAGGCATATTTTTTGACTTCTTCTCAGGACGCGGACAGAAAACACCGAGCGATTATTTTCTATGGAGACTTCATTTTCCAGCGCAGTTGTCGTTACCGTGTACTGGAAGAGTCCTTCATTTTGTGGAACGAAGCTCAAGGAAGCGGTAGACTCACCTTCTGGCAGGATCAATGTTTCGGCAGAGAGCAAGGAGTCTTGGATATAAAGGTTGGTCGTCGCAGTTTCATTCTGATAGCCTCGCAGCAGTAAGCTCACATCAACAGGTACAGTCTGGCCGACATAGGCGAACTCGTTTGTTGTTGTGCGCGCGATCATCAGATCCTGCTGCTGGGTAGTATCGCCCATGACCAGGGTGTGGATGGGGATATTGTAATCGGCCGCTACGTAGAGAGGACTGATTCCCGTGTTGTGTTGACCATCGGAAACCAGTAGTACACTGCCCAGATTCTCGTTACGCAGTAGTGTCTGAATATTTCTTAAAGCCGCAGAAATATTTGTACGAGGGCCATTGTTCGTGGCGGACTCAAGGTTAGCAAGGGGACGCAGATCTCCTCCAAACCCAAAGAATCGCGCTTCACCATCAATGGCCGGGAATGATTGCAGTAGTTCTTGGCGAGACATGCTCTGACTTTCATCAATAAGAACAGCTAATAGTGGTGGATTCTCTTGTTTAAGTGTGCGGTGGAGGATTGGCTCAAACAGCAGAATGAGTAGTAATGTGAGGGCGGCTCCGCGGAGTCCAGGAAGGATCCATTGATTCACTCCTGATAATTTTGGTTCGGTGCGACGATAGGAAAACCACGTGAGCAGACCGGCCAGTAACAATAGGAGTATTAGTGGCCACGAAAAGGCCTCAAATTGGAGCATTCGCTGATCAACGGTGTGGCTTACTCAGGCGGGCAATCCGTCTTTTACGGGTAAAGTACTTGGCTATGCACCTGAGTGGTACTTGCATTACGAAGGGGGATGCAGGCAGGTTTGCCTTGCGTAGTCAGCAGCGCGAATGATAGCTCGTAAGGCTTAATGGTGCAGACGTGTGATCATGCCGGACTGTACCCTTCCATCAACCTCCAAAGAGTACGCATAGATGCCAAGAGGCAAATGAGTGCCATCAAAAGCTATAGGCATACCACCCGCATTAATTGGCCCTTCGTAAACTGTAGCGACCTTTCGCCCCAACATATCGAAAATTGCAAGCCGAGCATGCAATACAGGCTCAAACGCTTCGATCGTGAAATGAGCAGTGCTCTGGAACGGATTGGGGTAAGGGGGGTGCACAGTCAGGTTTCCGGGATCAGGTGTAGTTTGATCTGATCGATTGAGTGTGACCGCAAACATGACTGCAGCATCGGCATCCACAATGCCCCAGCCAAGATCATTGTCGGGGTTGCTGGACTGGCTGGCTGTTGAGGTTAAGGCATGCCAGACCTCTCTCGGACCCAGTCCTGGGTTTACCTGAACAATCTGCGTCACGATGCCGGCAACCATTGGCGCGGAAAATGATGTGCCGTTCGAACGTCCGTACCCGTTACGTCCTGCTAAGTACACGGATGCACCCTGCGCAGAAACGTCGGGTTTGATACGACCATCGGCAGTTGGGCCACGGCTGCTGAAGCCCACTAAACGCCCGGAGGAAGTAACGGCCCCCACACTTATCACCGAGTCACCATCTGCGGGAGTACCAAGACTTGACGGACCCGGCCCCGAATTGCCTGCACTTGTTACGGTGATCACTCCGCGCTGCGCAGCCCAGTCAAAGGCGATTGTTGTGAGCCCGGTGTCGCCATCTAGGTCGCTCGCTGTATAGCTATGTTGGCCGGTATCAAAACCAAGGTATCCCAATGATGAAGTCATCACATCCACGCCCTCCGACTCCATCCACTCTACAGCAGCCACAAAATTATCTTCCTCAATATTCCGTTCATATGGAGCGCATTCCGTTTTGGCCGCATATACAGATGCACCGTAACCGGGGCCAATCAACTCGCCTTCGCGAAAGCCTACTGCCACGGAGGCAACACTCATGCCGTGGGTGTTCGTGCCATTGCAGGGCTGTGCGGGATCACGTTCAGAAAAATCCCGAGCTTCAATCAGGCGTCCAGAATCACGGATATGGACCAGTGAAGAGTGACTAAAGGCACGTTGCCCGGGAGTAGAAAAATTCGTATCCAGGAACCCCAAGGTAACCCCCTGACCGTTTATGCCTCGTTCCAGGGGTGGGATGGCGTTCACGACATCCAGTTGTTCGCAGGAGGGTCCGAATAAGTTTGATGGGCAGTTGGATGAGGTTCGTCTGGCAATCACGGAGGAAACGGGAATATCCGGTTGCACAGACGGCCTCAGGTGCGCTACGGGGCGTACATCACGCACGTAGGGTAGGGCAGCTACCTTGTTGATTTCCTCCGCGCTCAGCCATGCTGTAACAGCATTAAACCAGCGGCTACGCTGGGCAACAGTTACCCCCATTGTTGCGAGGTTTGCTTCGTAGGCCTGAGAAATCGGAGCATCCTGGCGAGCAAACTTGTTATTCAGATCAGGCTCTCCCCGCAGGGCGCGTCGAGTAACCGCGGCTTCGGCAAGATATTCAGCCTCAACCAGGGTATGCTTGCTGGCTGCATCCAGCTTGTCAGTCAAGAATATCCAGTACTTAGTTTTTTCCTGGGCAGATGCAACATGAACCAACGAAAGCAGGAGTAGAGTAAGTACGACTTGACGCATAGTACTGAAGCTGATGGTAGTGGGTAAAATCGGGACTCATCCCGGATACAGCGAAAAAGCCATCGGGAGCAACTCCGAGATACGAAAACACTCAGCAGTTTGTTCTCCACGGTCCATGCATAGGATCGCTTCCGGGGCGATTTCACAGAGCACCTGTCTGCAGGCACCACAGGGGGTAGCAGTAGCAGGCGCCTTTGGGCACGAAACGTATATGTACCGAATATTTGTCTCTCCAGCACCGACAGAAGCAGCAATTGCTGCACGCTCAGCACAGAGCATTTGTGTCCAGTCACCGTGCTCCACATTGGCTCCCTGGTAGCAAGTCTGGTCACGTGTGACGACGAGAGCACCTACGGGAAAGTCTGATTCGGGAGTGTATGCATGCTGTGACGCTTGTCGTGCGAGGCGTATTCCGGTTGCTGTATCCAGCTTATCTGGAATATGTCGTCCAGTAGTCAGCTCATCGCGAGGTTCGTTGATGCTCCCCGGACATCCCAGAATATCATCGGCCAGCTGCTCCATAGGACCAGTGAATGATCGCTGGATCATTGTATTTTCTTCCAGTTTCACGCGATCACTGAACACAAGGGCAGTGATATCCCGTCGTCCAATGGAATTTGCACTTGCAAGTACCGCAGATAGTGCGGGAATGACAAGTGGATAGGAGGCATTTTCGATCCGGACTCCACACATCCAGCGGCCGTCAGACATCAATGCCAACGCGGCCCTTGGGTGGTCGGAATAAGGTACACGAGAACGTAAGGCAGCTGCACGGACGCGACGGCGAAGGCGATTGGCTATTGATTTTTCCATTCTGCCAAGGAACGCTGATAACGTCAATTCGTTTGCTCAGCGCAGGCCGGGGTGGCGGAATGGTAGACGCAACGGACTTAAAATCCGTTGGCCTTAGGGCCGTGCGGGTTCGAGTCCCGCCCCCGGTACTATATCTTAAAAAATGGGAATCATAGTGCATAGTTGAATATACCCTCAATTTGACGGCTCATAGGGGTCTCCACAGAGAACGCCCCTCCACGCCCAGAAGCCCCAATCCCGGAGGCCAGTATATTTGCAGACGCGTTGAGGTCTGCATGATCCGCATGCCCACAGGCCACACACTTGAACTTGCTTTGGGTCTTGCGATTATCCTTACTCGTGTGTCCGCATACCGAGCACCTTTGGCTCGTGTATCGGGCACCTACTTCCACAACATTTTTGAATTTATAATCGCAGTATTGATTGAATCGACCCCATCCGGCATTCTGGATTACACGGTTCAGCCCAGCCTTTGCCTTGACGTTCTTGCCGGGATTTTCTACCGAGCCCTTCGCGGACTCAGTCATTCCCTTGATGTTGAGATCCTCCCGCACGAGCGTCTCCGCCCTGCTTGCCAGTTTCTTGCTGTGATGGTGCGCCGCGTTCTTGCGTGCATTCTTCTGCTTGCGCTTCCATTTGGCGATCTTCTGCTGGGTCACACGTCTACGGTTTGATCCTTTCTGCTGACGGGCCAGCTTGCGCTGGTACCGTCTTATGCGGATCTCCTTCCTGTCCGGCTTCGGGATGGACAGCATCTCTTGCTCTCCCGTTGAGTGCGTACACGCCACGTTGTACGTGTTCAAGTCTACGCCAACCGCGACATCGTTCTCGGTGCGTTCCGGAGTGTCTATCTCGTATATGACCGATACCCTCCACTGACGACCTACCTTCTTCACCGTAGCCTTCACGGGCTTGCCGTCTGGATACGGGTTCCCTCCCTTGCGGCGTATCCGCATCCAACCAACCTTTGGGATAAGCAACTGCCCATCTTTGATCTTGACGTTTTCAGGAATAGTGAATGATGGACGCTTGCCATACTTGGAATGAAATCGGGGATGCTTGCGAACGCCCTTGTAGAATCCTTGCCATGCGTCCGCCTGATACTTGAGCGTATATCTAACTATTTTGAATGAGTACTCCTGCATCCAGTCAATCTCCTTACGCAACTGCGTGAATTCCTTGCCAAGCGAGAAGAAAGATGTGGACGGTTTCTTTGCTCCGTTCTCCTTAGCCAGCTCGTACTCTTCCTTGTTCTTCGCAAGGAAGTGATTCCATACGAACCTGCAAGCGCCTGCTATGCCTGACAGCTTCCTTGCATTTGACCTTGATCCGGGGAGCAGCCTGTATTCAACCCCGCGTTATTCCCTCTCTTGTACGTCTACAGTCATGATGTAGATTGCCGGATTGCCCAATATACCGAGCACGGAAATTGAGTCAACTATTCACTATAACTCCCTAAAAAATCCTCCACCAACTGCGGTGAGGCGGTAGCTGAGCCGCAGCATGATATAGCGTCCCAGTGTTTCCGTGCGGCGCTCAGAGATATAGCTTGCAGAATTATTGAAGCTCACATCCAGATTTTGGTTGAGCAGATCGTGGACTTCTAGCGTAATTGACGCGCGTTCATCCATGAACAGGCGCTTAAGTGATGCTCCGATCAGTGCTTTGTTCCTTACGTCTCCAAAAACATCCTGATCATAGGTTTGATAGCGCAGGTCAGCGTTTATGGTCCAGTTAAAGGTCGGATGCCAACTCACGTCAAATGTGTAGGAACCGTTGATATACTGCTGATTGAGGTTTGTATTGATTGAGTAGTCGACATAATTGTAGGTTCCCCGAATCCCTGCCTCCAGTTCAATGATATCCTGATCTCGGTTGGATATGGTAATCCCCAGTCCGTTGCGGACGATTCGACTGGAGTTTTCAGCTGAATTGATGAATTCGGACCCTGTAGACAGATTCAGATTGTTATTCAGTCTCACTTTAATGTTAAGTGGCCGGATGGGCATGCCCACACTTGCATTCATCTGAGTATTCCAGCCGGCATCGGAGTTTATTGCGCTGACGGTTTGACGAAGTGACGTATCAATTGAACGGGTCGGGACAATTTGATTTCGGGTGTAGGTTGTGCGGAGATATGCAAAAATATTCAGGTAGGTCCATGGATCAAAGGACTGAAAGGATCCAGACACCGTGTGACTGGTCTCGGGTTCGAGATCTGGATTCCCTGCATATATCCGAAGTGGATTGCGGTTGTCGGAGAAGGGCTGCAGTTCCTGTAGCGTAGGTTCACGTGTATCCGTTCCGTAACGCACCTCCACAGTTTGATTCTCCTTTAATGTTCGCTTGTATTGTACTTCGGGGAGGATATGTGTATACCCAGCGGTCACGGCAGGCAAATTGTTATCCGAGGTGCCATCAAGTTGTGATCGTTGCAAGTGGACTTGAAGTGCGAGCCATCCGCTTTCATTGTCTCGTGTCAGCCTCACTCCTGTCCTGTAATAGGTATAGGTGCGTTCAAAGGCACGGCTAAGTCGAGTGTCTAGCCTACGGACGCGGTCTCTCGTATCGTAGAAGCGTTTATCCTCCTCTCGTCGTGAAAAGTCCCATTCTCCGAAGGTCAGAATGGAAAAACCATTTTCCATGGGATGCGTCAAGGACAATCGGATATCGGTCCCTTCAGATCTTCCGAACTGATCCTGATCCTGCTGGACCTCTTGCCACGTCATGATATTTCCTGTGCTGGCAAGACCCGTGCGAGTGAGTAATTCTGCAAGCTCATCATTGTCGGACAACGTGAGGCCAGCCGTCGCAACCAGACTGGTTCCGGTATCTGAGAGTTTTTTCCTCCAGGTAAGTGTACCAGATCCGTTGATCCTGCTAATTTCTGAATCAACAGCACTTTGGGCTTCATTGATCAAAAGCTGTTGACCGCCGAAGGTTTTTTGTACCCCTGTTTGCGCAAGGCCAGACAGGCTCCATCGCATCGTACCGCGGGCCCGAATACGATGGCCGGGTGATAGTTGTATCTGTGCGTTGAGGTTTACCCTATGTCCTAGATTGTCTGTGTTAGCCGTTGAAAAATCATCTCCGAAAGCGGAAGCATTCTGGCCTGCCAGCTCGTTGCGTTGTGTCGTACTGTTTCGCAACTGATCCTGCTTGTCTAGGGAATAACTGCCGCGCAAGTAATTGTTTTCCGAGAAATCATGACCGGCATTAAAGCCCACGGTAATGGACTCTGAAAATCCGCCGCCACCCGAACCTAGGGACCGGAGCATTTCAGGAGAAATGAAGCTTGTTCCACCACCTGCCATCACCATGCCGACAATGTCTTGGAGACCGAGACCGGATTGCCCTACATTATTTGCATTACCGAGAAGAGAAAGTTGGGTGTTTGGAGAAAATCGCATGAGATTCACGCGAGTAGAGTAACGCCCACCCGGTGTTTGCTCTCCTCCGATAGCTCCCGTCAAATTTCCCATCAGTCCTTGTTTGGCATCTTCCTTGAGCAGAAGATCAATGGTCTTCTCCTCCTGTCCGTCCGGTACACCGGTGAACTCTGCCTGATCACTGTCCTTATCGTACACCTGCACTTTATCTACTGCCTGTGCGGGCAGGTTTTTAGTAACAGCTGAGGGGGTATCAGCGAAGAATTCTTTGCCATCGACCAGAACGTTTTCAACTGTTTCCCCTTGGGCTTTGATGGAGCCATCCGCCTCCACTTCTATACCCGGTAGGCGTTTCAGTAGATCCTCAACCACATCATTTGGACGAACTGTGAATGCATTGGCGTTGTACTCGAGTGTATCACGCTTAACGACAAACGGGATATGGTCAGCGCTGACTATGACCTCGCCCAGTTCCTCGACAAGCGTTGCCATGCTTAATTTTCCGACATCAAGATCTTCATCAAGCAGCGCAATATCCTGACGAAGTGTGGAGAAACCGACGTATGTGATTTGGAGGATGTACTCGCCAGCTATAACCCGTCTCAGTATGAACGTACCGTCGGACGCAGATGTAGTGAATTTGGTCAGAACCGAATCAGTGCGGGTGAGCAGCACCACTGTGGCCTGTGGCAGTGGGAGTTCTTCGTCATCAAACACGCTGCCGCTCACATTAAAACGATCGTTTTGTGCCACGGTGGCAGGGGCCAACAGCAAAAGAAGCAGTACCGTACTCGCAAGAACAATTAATCTCATGTGCCTACTAGTTTCCACGGATAATAACTCGATTATTCCATCCAGATGCTCGTTCTTTCAACCGTTCCTGCACGAGGTTGTCAAACTCTTCCTGAGTCACTGGTCGACCTTTATCGGGGACTGTAATTTCTATTTCGGTGTCAAGTGTAATGGAAGTGGCTTCGTAGAGTTTACTTCCATCATCAATGGACAGCATTAGAATCAGGCCGGGTAGTCCCCCATAGTTATCTGGACCGAAGGGGGCGGGGATCTCGGGTGCAAACCACGCTTCCACCGATACGGTGTCCATTGTAGCCGTAGCTTTCATGACCTGTCGATCAAGGAGCATTCCTTCTTCTCCCGTCAATTTCCAGGCCAGTTCAGGCAGTTCCCCTGCAACCAAAAAGTCACGAGTAAGGAATTTATAATGATTTGTATAGGTTCCGTCATCCAGGTTTCCTACGGAGGCGATCAACTGGGGTCCTGAACCGCTCGAACCTGAAGCGGCGAACGAGACCGCTATATTCACGTCCCCACCTGCACTTTTCTTCCTAAACCCAGATGTGCTTTCGCCTTCCTCCTTATCCTCGAGGAGGCGCATACTGCTCAGTGTTTCGTTGAAATCCAGCACGTAGGAACTGGTAACCGATTCTGGAATCATATCCTTAAACTGCTCCATGAACTGGTCCATTTCGGGAGGCAGCTTAATATCCAGTACAATAGTATGTGCGTACGTAACTGTACCAGACTGAGCGGCAGCATCCTGCGGGGAGCGTACTGCAAGGGTCATCGCTGCCAAGAAAAGGAGCGATAAGAGTTTATGGGAAGGGAGGATCATTGAAAAATGACAGGTTAATTTCGAATATGTGAAGCACGGCATATTCGTACACAAGAGGGCATTGGCGAAAAACAGCCACTGCGAAATTGCTACGAACATATTCGCTTATAGGTTGCAAGGCATAACAGAAAAAGAGACTCCCAGATCCATAATCCGGGATGTTTCCAATGCTGACCAGCCCCTCAACGATTGTGATTCCCTGGATATTGCATGTTGTGCTTTAGAGCGGATCGCTCAGGGCAAATTGCATTACCAACTCCGTCGGGGTGTCGGTTCAACATGAACGCATTTTTAGCTTCTCGTTTACCGGCGTTGTTTACACCTGTGTCGCTGTCAATTTGCGGGGTGTGCTTCGGCAAATGAATAGCTTCCAGAATGAAACTGAGCTCCTAACGCAGCCGCCAGGCAAGTTGCTTTGGAAGTTGGAGGAGATTCGGAAATCACTTCTGTGTTAAGTCAGTTCAGGCGAGGAGTGGTGGCAGATTCCAGTGCAACGTCCCTCCTCGAACGTCCGGTACAGAACCCGCCCATCATAGCTAAAAATAGGTTGCGCGCTGACTCACATCAAATCAATAACCCCAGAACTACGGCACAAACTGGACACCTCCATCCAAATTCTCTTTCAAGGTATTCATTTTTTCCATCATGATCTTCATGTACTCCTCCTGTGTTACTGTGATGCCTACTGGCGGGGTGACAGGTTTCTCGGCGACTTCTTTGAGACTTGTAGCAACAAAGCTAATTTTCGCGGAAAAGACATGCGACATCACGGCGTCTATCGATAATGGTAGGCCCGGAAGGTTGCCAAACTGTTGTGGTCCGGCAGTTGATGCAATCCCGGGTGCATACCATACTACGGCCTCGAGAGAATCCGAATTAAACTCCGCTTTCTTTACTGCGTGACCAAGAATAGTGCTGTCAACATCAACAAGCACCCAGTCAACCCCGTCAATCGATTCGAACTCTTGTGACAGCACATAGGGCACGCTCTCACCTGTATCGGGCATTTTCATCGTGATCGTCCGTTCTTCAAAATCAAAAAACTGGATCATTCCCGTACTGCCGCCAAAACTTCCAAAGGGACTGACGTTAGGGGAGGGGTTGCGCCGGTCAGGCATCACTGTCTCCACAAGAGCTTGCGCACCACTGAAATGCAACAGCATTGTTATGGTAACATCCTCGTTTTGCATACTCTCAAATACTTGCGCGCTCTGAGCAACCATAGCCGAATCTAATGGCATACCTTCTGGCAGATTGGCCATAATCGTTTCCATATCCATTTTCATTTGAGATGTCGTCACGGAGTACTCAACCGTCCCTTCACTCTGTGCGAGAAGTGAAATGGGGCTTAGGAAAGCGAACAACAGAATTAGATAGCGCATTGGATTGAAGAATTGATGGTGCTTCGTGATTAACTTCCGGCCATCTTCATAGGATCCGTTCGCCGTGTCGGTAAAACATGTATACAATCTTCAAATCCTCGTTTACCGGCGTCGTTACACTTTCGTCGGCGCCAAGACGGGGAGCGTGCTTCGGCGGATGAATAGCAACCAGACGCAGCCGCCAGGGAATTGCCCTTGGACACTGCAGGGTGGATTTATAAATCACTATTGTGGTCAGTCAGTTCAGGCGAGGGCAGTGCCTGGTTTCAGTGTAATTTCCCTCTTGCACGCTCGCTACAAACCCCACACATCACAGCTAAAGATGTTATGAGCGGCGACCCGCACTATGGAAAAGATCACATGAGGTTACGGGATAAACAGGGCATCTTCATCCAATTTCTCCTTCAAGGTCTCCACGTGTTCCTGCAAGATCTTCACGTACTCCTCCCGTGTTACTATGACGCCTACCGGCGGGGTAATCGGTTCCTTCAAGCCTTCAGTGAGACTTTTAGCAACGAGGCTCACTTTCATCGAGTCATTTTGCGACATCACGGCATCTATTGATAATGGGAGGCCCGGAAGGTTGCCAAATCCGGACGGTCCGACAGTTGTTGCAATACCGGGGGCATACCACGCTACGACCTCGAGAGAATCCGAAATAAACTCTGCTTTCTTCACTGCGTGATCCAGAATTGTGCTGTCAACATCAACAAGCACCCAGTTAAGCTTTTGAACTTCTAACGACATCACATAGGGCACGCTCTCACCCATACTTGGCAGTTGGGTTAAGCTTGTCTGCTCTTCAAAATCAACATATACGGTCATCCCCATACTGTTGTCAAAACTTCCAAAGGGGCTGACGTTGGGCGTGGGGCTGGGCAGGTCAGGCATCACCATCTCCATAAGAGATTGTGCACCGCTGTAATGCAAAAGCACTGGAATGGTATAATGTTGGTTCCGCAAATTCTCCATTGATTGCGCCATCTGCGCGACCATTGCCGAATCCAATTCCATTCCTTCCGGCAGATTGTCCCTGACCGTTTCGGTATCCATATTTATTTCAGATGTCATGGAGTATTCAACGGTTCCTTCACTCTGTGCGAGAAGTGTAATGGGGCTTAGAAAAGCGAAGAACAGAATCAGATAGCGCATTGGTTTGAATAATAATATTTCTCCTGAAAAACCATTTTAAGAGGTTGGAGTCGAGTGGTTTGCTCGCATGAATTCCGTAACAAACCTTGGATATGCAGGCCCAGCGACACCAATGTTGCCTTAGTTTCCTTCCAGCATACCTGACCTCGACTCTTCATAGGAGCTTTCCATAATGGGCCTTGTCCAAAATCTGCAGAATATGTGCATGCCCCGAATATCAGATGACAGGTAACTTTCACGAGCCCACACATATATTCCGTCCCCCAGATGCACCATCGAATCGCCCGAAAACCCGCTTCGCTGTCAAACGGTCTTTGTAACGCAATAGACCCCATACATCACAGCCAAAGATGTGCCGCTCGCCGACTCAAATCAAGTCCAAGATTACCTCAAGCTACGGCACAAATTGGATACTACCCATTTTCTCCATCATGATCTTCATATACTCCTCCTCTGTTACTAAAATGCCCACCGGCGGGGTGATCGGTTCCTCAAGGCCCTCTGTGATGCTTTGAGCGACATAGTTCATTTTCGCGTACATATTTTGCGACATGATGGCGTCTATTGATAGCGGGAGGCCAGGGAGGTTGGCAAACTGCTCTGGTCCGGCACTTGAGGCAATACCGGGCGCATACCATACTACAGCCTCAAGAGAATCCGAAATAAACTCCGCTTTCTTTACGGCGTGACCAAGAATAGTGCTGTCAACATCCACAAACACCCAGTCAAGCAAGTCAATCGCATTTAATTCTCTCGACACCACATACGGCACGCTCTCACCTGTATTAGGCATTTTGGTAATGCTTATCTGTTCTTCATAATCAAAATATGCGGTCATCCCCAAATCGTTGTCAAAACTTCCAAAGGGGCTGACGTTGGACATGGGATTGGGCAGGTCAGGCATCACCGTCTCTACAAGAGCTTTTGATCCACTAAAATGCAACAGCATTGTAACGGTGACTTGCTGGTTCCCCATATTCTCAAATGTTTGCACCATCTGTGCGACCATCGCCGAATCTAACTGCATCTCTTCGGGTATATTGGCCATAATCGTTTCCATATCCATTTTCATTTCAGTTGTCGCGGAGTACTCAACGGTCCCTTCACTTTGTGCAAGGAGTGTAATGGGGCTTAGGAAAGCGAAAAACAGAATCAGATAGCGCATTAGTAAGAATGATAGATGGTGCGCGTGGTAAACTTCTGATGTCCTTTTAGGATCCGTGCACGGTATCAGCTATAACAGGCTCATTCCATGACAGCTCCTTGCCCGAGAGGACGGGGAGCTGCCATACGGAAATTCCACGTTCTGAATAATCCAAAAGGGGATGGATTATGGCACAAGAAATAAGGGCATGGTTTGCATTCCAGGAGTGCGGATCCAATAGGTCCCGACAGGGAGTCCAGACAAGGAAAGGATAATATCTCTTCGGCATAAGGTTGTCTGTGTCCGTACGCGTTGCCCCAACTGGTTATAGACTTCAATAATCCCACATGTTGGGTTGACCAACTGAATATTCACCGAACTCTTACCAATTCGTGCAGGATTGGGGAATAGACCAAATTGAGAGGGGTCTGGGCGAGCGTCAGATGATGTAGGAGTACCTGCTCCCAGAGCGCTTGCGCCGGGAAGCACCTCACCATCGAAATCAAATAATGCAAGATTTTCCCAGTGGGAACCGAAGCGGGGGGCAGCGATGTATTCAGGTGCCCAGTAGCAAATGCCTGAAGACACATGCTCCCATAGTTTTCTGATGAAGGCAGCTTGCCCATCTGGTGTTGCAGGATAGCCCGGTAGCACGTGTTCAGGCAGACCGACAGGGTTGTGCGTGTTATCTTTCCATAGGAGTGTCCATGGATACGCGGTCTCGATTAGCATAACAGGTTTGCCGAAACGGTTCTCCAATTGCTGAACCACCTCGGAAAACTGGTCAAATGGGCCATGCCAAAACGGATAGTATGAGATACCGATTAGATCATAGTCAAGTGCATAAGGTGCGAGGTTATCAAAAAACCAATTTGCTCCGCCAGGGTCGCCTCCCCGATCAATATGCAGCATGATCTGGGCTGAGCTGGCATCCCGTACGGCTATTGCTGCCGCGCGCAGAAGCCCCGCCAGTCTTTCCCATTGGGCCGGAACATTATATGAGCCCCCAACGCGTCCAGTGTTCCATAGCATGCCGGTGGTGATTTCGTTGCCGGTCTGAACGATTATCGGGGGTGTGCCTTGTTCTGTCAGGGCTTGAATGGCCTGGTAGGTATGCTCGTAGACGCTGTCACGCAGTGCAGGCTCCGAAAGGCTGGACCACGCAGAGGGTTTCTGCTGTACACTTGGATCCGCCCATGTATCCGAGTAATGCAGATTGAGAATGATCTTCAGATTGAGATCATGTCCCCTGCGCGCAAGTTCCAGCATATGCGGCAACCCGTCGCGTCGTTCATTTGGCGTATGGAAAAGCCTCAACCGAATACTGTTCAGGCCGTTGTTGTGCAGAATTTGGAGGGCATCTCCTACAATATTCTGGGATGTGTACACGGCACCGCCCCGCTCCAGTTCATCCAGCATAGAAACATCTGCACAGCGAAGCGGCTGGGATTCTGCGAATGGTGCTATCAATAAAATCCCCAGTAAGCAGATAAGTACGCTGTAATTGAATTGCATCTAACTTGAATGGTCGCACTTGGCCCCGTCAGAGAGTAGATTGAAAGTTCACGCTAGTGAGCATGTATGGATAAGCGGCCTGCCTGTTGCCTGAGCATAGGGTAATTTCGTCCAATGCCGGCGAGCCGGTGTAATCCCGCGAGCGCATGGACGATCAAACAGTATGGAGCGGCAAAGCCCCCCGTAGGTACCTCGCCGAGTTGCTTTATGTGGCCTGTGTGCCCCGGTTTTTTTCCTCCTATGTTCCTGATAAATATAATTAAGTCGTATTATCCTCTTCCAACCTTAATCCAGATCGATGAATCTCCGTATTTCAGCCTTGTTTGTGTTGCTCATGATCGCTCTCAACGCAGAATTAGCAGAAGCACAGATTAATTACCAGACACCTCCTTCGCCGCTGGACCGCCTGATTAACGCACCGGTCACCCCGTTGGTGCAACTCAGCCCGGATGGCAGCAAAATGGCCCTGCTGCACAGGTCAAGTCTTCCTTCAATAGCCGAGGTTGCTGCTCCTGAGATGCGTTTGGCAGGAATGAGAATCAATCCAAAGATCAACGGTCCGAGTCGGTCCTCGTCCTACCTGGGAATAAGTCTTAAACCAGTGGATGAAAGTTCTCCGCGCCCTGTCACGGGCATACCGGAATCAGGAGGGGTCCGCAATGTGTCTTGGTCACCTGATGGACAGCATATTGCGTTTACGGTGAATTCGACTGATCAGATTGATCTGTATGTCGCAGAAGTTTCCACGGGTGTTGCTCGAAAATTGGCGGACATTGCTGTGAACGACGCGACATTCGGTAGCGTTCGATGGCATCCGAGTTCGCG
This sequence comes from Rhodothermales bacterium, assembly GCA_965219915.1. GTDB lineage: Bacteria > Bacteroidota > Rhodothermia > Rhodothermales > Bin80 > Bin80. Next base: position 1,220,192 of record OZ244794.1, read on the forward strand.
ATCGTTACTTGTTCGTGCAATTCCCGGAGAACGGGGCGCCATGCCGGTCCGGCCAGAGGCCCCCAAAGGCCCCGTAGTTCAGGAGAATTTGGGTGAGCAGGCGCCTGCGAGAACTTACCAGGATCTGCTTTCCGATCCTTACGACGAGGATCTCTTTGCCTGGTTTATGGCCTCTCAGGTGCTCCATGTAACACTGGATGGGGAGGTTAAGTCGCTCGGTCCAGAGGGACTGGCCCTTACGCCATCACCATCCCCAGATGGGCAATACATCCTGATCCGTGCCTTGCATCGACCGTTTTCCTATTTGGTGCCGTCGGGGCGTTTCCCGCACAGCTATACGATCTACGATTTGGATGGCCAGTTAATCCGGGAAGTAGCGAGGCTGCCCCTCGCAGAGAATGTACCAGTGGCGTTTGGCTCAACCACCACAGGCCCCCGCAGTATGAGTTGGCGGTCAGATGCACCTGCCACACTGGTGTGGGTTGAAGCACTTGATGGCGGCGACGCGGGTGCCGAAGCGATGTTGAGAGACGAAGTTTTCATGCTTCCGGCACCATTTGAGTCAGCTCCGACTTCCCTGGTAAAACTGCAGCTGCGCTACGGCGGCATACAGTGGGGGCATGAATCTCTGGCGCTCGTGCGGGAAACATGGTGGTCTACGCGGCAGACAATAACATCTGTTCTAGATCCTTCCGCACCAGGCAAGATCACTAAGGTGCTGTTTGATCGCTCAACTGAGGATCGGTACGGTGATCCTGGCTCCTTTTACATGATGCGCACTCCACAGGGTACATCTGTACTGCGCATGCAGAATGGTCAATTGTTGCTCTCGGGAGCAGGAGCGTCCGAGGAAGGCGATCGCCCTTTCCTGCGAAAAATGGATCTGGAGACCGGGGAGACGGTGACACTGTTTCAAAGTGAAGAACCGCACTATGAGCGTCCGGTAGCTGTAATCGACGAATCGCACATTTTGACGATTCGGGAATCGGTTGATATACCTGCGAACTATTATGTGCGCAACCTGGAAGATGGATCCCTGGTGGCAGTGACTGATTTCCAACATCCGTACCCGGAGTTGGCCGCTGTTGCAAAGGAAGAATTGACGTACACGCGGGCCGATGGTATACCCCTGAAGGCGACGCTTTATCTTCCACCCGGATATAATGCTGAACGTGACGGTCCACTGCCAACGCTCATCTGGGCATATCCGCGTGAATTCAAGAGTGCAGTGCTTGCTGGTCAGCGTAGCGGCAGTCCTTTTCGGTTCAAGTACATAAGCTACTCTGGAGCAATTCCCTACGTGACGCAGGGGTACGCGGTACTGGATGGTGCATCAATGCCAGTGGTTGGGGAAGGTGATCAAGAGCCGAATGATACTTTCCGGGAGCAGTTGGTAGCCAATGCTCAGGCCGCGATTGATGCGGGAGTGGCTAGAGGAGTTGTAGATCCCGATCGGGTAGCAATAGCGGGTCATTCCTATGGCGCTTTTATGACTGCAAACCTATTGGCGCATTCGGACCTATTCCGGGCCGGTATAGCCAGGAGCGGGGCATACAACCGTACACTGACACCCTTCGGGTTTCAGAGAGAGGAACGCCTGTTCTGGGAGTCCCCGGAAACATACTATACAATGTCGCCCTTTATGCATGTGGATAAGGTGAACGAGCCGATACTGCTCATACACGGCGAGGCAGACAATAATTCTGGAACGTTTCCGCTGCAGAGTCGGCGCTTCTATAGCGCATTGAAGGGGCTAGGTAAGACGGCGCGTCTGGTAATGCTTCCTCATGAAAGCCATGGGTATCGCGCACGGGAATCCGTGGGACATGTTCTCTGGGAAACTACCCGCTGGTTGGATACCTATGTTAAAAACCCTGGAACATCGGTTGAAGTAGCCGAACCCAGTGGACTGGATTTGTAGATCACCGACTTTGTTGGGCTAACGACTTGAATATAGGCGGTCAGTTCGGTGGAGGACGCATCACAAAGGAGGTGCTCCCTGTCGGATAGGACTCACGAACTCAGACTCGAGGCTTAAACCGTCGTTGTTCAATTCGGGTATCGAATCAGGTACGCGGGATTTTTCCTGCTGTACGGCGCTCCTTCGCTCTACCGCGCAAAGTTTGGGCCCGCCGGCTATTCTTCGAGCCTTGGTGCCACTTCAAACAACATTGGAGCATCGTTCGAGCGGGCTACGATAATCCTGAGGGGATTGCCTCGGATTAAACGAATACCGCGTGCATCGCCCGGAACACGAAATCCCGTGCCTGAAATAGCTGCCATCTCTCGTTCTTCTGTAAAATAAATGACCGAACCCCATCCTGCATTCAGTGCCCCCAGGGCATCACCGGCTCCAGACAGGTTGCCTGCAAAAAACCAGACGTCGGTTCCCTGCTTGTCCAGCGGGACCGATGTTGAAGCCAGTACTGGTGCCCATTGGAGTTCATCAGGAAGTATTCGCGCACTGAAGCTTGTATCTGCCATGTTCCAGTACACCGTAGATGCTAAGGTTTGGATCACATAATCCGGTTTAATAGTGTTCCCAAACAGATCCGCCATGGAAAGACTTGAATAGGCGTTATATGTGGGAATTATTGGAGCGAGTCCGGGCATTTGACCGAGAAGAGCGTCCCGTGGGGGCCATGCATACCACTGCTTTTCCAGCCACTGTGCCACAATTGGATCTGTACGTCCATCCTGATTATAATCATCAACAAACAATGCTAAGGGTAAGCTCAGTACGGTGTTCAGGCCGAGGTTGCCTGCTACCAGATCTTTGAATCCATCTGCATCTACATCTCGGACAGCGATGCTTTGCCAGAGACCGACAGTTTCCGAAAGCTCAAGGTCGTCCGTTCGGTTGACCAGGGCGGTTCCGAGATTCTCGTAGACCGTGATTGGCATCCACTCCCCCGTTAAAACCAAATCAGGCAGCGGAGACCCCAGGAGGTCTGTCCAGACTGCACTTGTTACATGTCCCGCATGTTGCAGAGCAGGGCTCCATTGCGCGGTGACATCAGTAAAATATCCGGTGCCATCATTTTGCAGCAGGCTGCTGCGTCCGGGCTCCCCGTATGTTTCAGGACCAGTATCTGATCCAACAAAAAGATCTATATCTCCGTCGCCATCAAAATCTGCTGCAGCCACGGTGGTCCCATTCGAATTCATGACAGGCAACCGGCTGGAATCCGCGCGAAAGCCTGCATCTCCCAAGTTCATGTACAGTCGATCCTGATGCAGCGCTTCTGGTCCGATCCATCCCCCACTTGCTACGTACAGATCCTGGTCGCCATCGCCATCAGCATCCAGGAATAGTGCATAGGTGTCCTCTTGGGTTCTGTGTGAATCTGGAAAAGGTACCTGTCGAAAGCGACCTTCTTGCGACTGTAGATAAAGCGCGCCAGGCTGGTCACGCGCTCCACCCAGATAGACATCTTCAAAGTTGTCGCCGTTTACATCAGCTACTGCAAGCGCGGGACCGCGCGCACTTCGCCAGTATGGAAGGAGTGGAAGGATTTCAAAATCCCGTGTTTCATCTTCCTGATGCTCAAATGAGATGCCGTGATCGTCCACTGGCTTCGCACTTATGTCGGGGTAGGGTTTCTTCTGAATACTGGCTGCTGCGCCATCTGCTTCATTCAGGATCAGGCGAGTGCCGGCTGCCACAGGCCCTACGACAGTCCGAAGCCCAGAGGGCCAGATCACTACTACCGAATCAGCTGCCGGTATGTCACCAATCCCAAAGCTCAGAACGTGGTCAACCGAAGATTGGAACCCGCGGGACGGGAATTGCTCTTGCATACTGTATAGGTGAGCCGCCCAAACGCTTACCTTGGCGCCAAATGCGGATGTGTTTTTACCTGCGCCGCGCAACTCAACAGAAATGTAGCCACTCGCGGATTCGTTGCGATAAATCCGCACGTTAGTATTCAACGCATTCACGACCAGGTCGAGATCGCCATCCAGATCCAGATCACCGTATGCTGCTCCATTACCGATCACATTCTCGTCCAGTCCCCAGTCAGAACCAACATCCTCGAATTGCAAGGTGCTGTCGCCTCTGAATGCATAGTTAGGTACAACAGCAGACGGCATTCGTTGTGCTACTTCCGCTTCCTGTTCCGGTGTGCCTGTGTTCAATATAAGTTGCACATCAGGCATGGAGACGTACTCGATATAATCCAGATCATTCGGGCGCCCAGGAATGCCATTCGTGATATACAGGTCCTTCCAGCCATCACCATCAAAATCAGCCAGCAATGGAGACCAGGACCAGTCGGTAGCTTCAATGCCGGCAAAGGGGGCGATTTCGCTGAAGAACGGGCGTCCATCAGGAGCTACCCCCCGATGCAATTGCAGCGTATTGCGCGGAGTCTGGGGACCATAACCGAGGTCTGCTTTGATACGGGCAATCATGTCGGCGTCGGCGCCGCCGGATGTTCGTTGCGTAGCCAGGTTCGGAGGTAGCATATCCAGAGCAACAATGTCTGGTAAGCCATCATTGTTCAGGTCGGCCACATCCACTCCCATTGTTGAGCGACTAGTTTGACCGGTTGTCTCCCAGAGAGACTCAACAAACGAGCCGCGCCCGCTATTGAGGTACAAGTAGTCGTCCTCATGGAAATCATTGCCGACATACAGGTCAGGCCAGCCGTCCATGTTCAGATCACTGGCTGCGATACCCAGGCCGTAGCCGAGCGCGCTACTGTAGATCCCAGCTTCGGCCGCAATGCTTACGAAATAACCATCGTCCTGGCGGTAAAACTTGTCCCCGACCCTGGGAACATCAATAATTCTTCGCCATGAGGGCACATGGGATTCTCGCGAGTGGATCGCATGATTGAGCAGGTACAGGTCCAGATCTCCGTCACGATCATAATCCAACCAAGCCGAATGGGTGGAGAGACCTTCAAAGTCGAGCCCATAGCGGCGGCTCTCCTCCTGGAAAGTGCCATCCTGCTGGTTTATGTAAAGCAGATTGTGACCGGTTTTTCCGAGGTGGTTCACCCGGCAGACATAAATATCAAGCCATCCATCACCGTTCACGTCTGCCATACTAACTCCGGTTGACCAGGTGTTTTCTCCAGAGCCAACTCCGGCTGATGCGGTAATGTCCTCGAACTGGAAGTCTCCGCGGTTCAGGTAGAGCCGGTCAGACACCTGATTGCCCGTGAGGAATATGTCAGGCAGACGGTCATTGTTGATGTCGCCAATAGCAACGCCTCCGCCGTCGTAGAAATACAGATAGTCAATGATGTTGAAATCGTCTTCCGGTACGAGCGTGTTGTTGAAATAAACCCCAGTCCGGTCTCCGTCCAATAGCTCGAACAGCGTATTATCCGGGCCGGCTCTGGAACAACCTATCAGGATCGCCAGAAGCAGAACATAGCTATTGCGCATGCGCAAAGACGCGAAGCCGATCATTATTGCGGGCGACGATCACCAGTGTGCGGTTATTGGCTTCAAGGGTCAGGATCTGTCGTACCTGTCCCTCGACAAAGAAGCCGGACTCATGCCAGTCTAGAGATTCCATAGAGGGACTCCTGAGCGCGGTACCGTAGCTCGCATCATACCTGCCCGCTTCCGGCTTTACCTCATGCAGGTTACCTCCTGCCAGGATTATGTGTCCCTGTGCAATGTGCAAGTCCGCAAGGCCGTAGATGGGGGACAATTGCAATTCTTCTGGTCCGGGAATGAGCGTAAAGCTCCCTGTGCCGTCGTTAATACCGATCATACTCCTGAGTTCTGTAACCTGCAGGTAAACGGCCCGGTTCAGTTCCTCGTCTGAAAAAATGTCCTGTATTGTCGCATCCGCATAAGATGCGTAGGTAGGGAACGTGCGCACAAGATGGGGCAGTTGCTCGACCAGATCATGACGCAGATGCCAGGGAAACTGGCGACCATCTATTGTTCGGGCGAAGATTTGCTCGACTCTTCCGTTTCGATCAAAATCACTGATCCATACCTCAACAGGCGGTTTGAAGCGTGAGTTCAGGCCATGATTACCCGCCACAAAGTCCAAGTCACCGTCTTCGTCAAGATCGGTTGCCAGAACGGATTGCCACCATCCTGAAGTATTTTGCAGCTCAGCGTTCACAGGGGCAAGCATACCGCGGTCGTTTTTCAGCAATGTGAGCTGCATCCATTCGCCGCTGATGAGAATATCCGGTTCAGCATCCCCGTCAAAATCCGCGCAAGCGGCATCCGTTACGAGACCAATGGATTCCAGATCCGGGGCAAGGCGTGTAGTTGCATCGGTGAATTCTCCGCTTCCATCGTTGAGCAGCAACCGGCTAGTGGCTGGTAGGCCATATGCAAATGGCTGCAGCCGGGTACCTTGAAAGAGATCCAGGTCGCCATCTCCGTCAAAATCAGCAGAACATACCACCGAGGTCGGATCAAACCCGCGTGCAGCCAAGTGCATGAACGACTCACCCCTCTCGAGATTAGTCGTGCCGTTGTTGATATATAACCGGTCCACCAACGCAGAACTGCTCCCTGGTAATTCACTGCTGCCACTCGCTACGTAGAGATCCTGATCTCCATCAGCATCGACATCCAGCCAATCGCAGTCTACATCTTCTGAAGGCGCGTCCTCCGCGAGAACAGTTTGCGCAATTCGTTCAAATGATCCTTGGTCAGTCTGGACAAAGATCGCTCCAGATTGTCCTCTTGCTCCACCGAGGTACAGATCCTCTCTTCCATCTCCATTCAAATCTCCCTTACACATGGCCGGACCCTCAGTAGAGCGCATATGAAAAAGCAAAGGCTGCTGGTCAAAGTCACTGAACACGTTCTCGATGTGCTGCCAGTCAAGCCCGATCGAATCTGCATCAATAGGGATCAGAAGTGGTGTAGGTAACACTTGGATACCGTCGTTGGTGGGTGGGCTCGCGGCAGGTTCCTGGAGTTGCAGGCGCCGGTTTGTGGTCACAGATTCATACAGTGTTGTTGCACCGTTCGGCCAGCGGACCACCAGAGAGTCCAATGTTTCGATTTGGTCCCCAAGGCCCAGATGTAATACGGGATCTACACTGCTCTGAAAGCCACGCACAGGTTGTTGTTCGATATACCAGAGCCTGGAGTCATGCCAGGCGCTGATCTGGGTCCCCACCGCCTGCGTATTCGGAGGGATTCCTTCGAGTTCGATCTGCAGTGAATAGCGGTCACGGAAGTAGTTGGTTGCGCGGTTACGAAAAATCATGGGGGGACCGCCAAGGTTGTTGATCACCAGGTCCAGGTCTCCATCCAGATCCAGATCCCCATATGCACTTCCATTTGAAAAACCGGGTGCCTCGAGGCCCCATGCCTGAGTGACATCCGAAAAGGATTGTTCTTCAAGCCGGGCAAACATGTGATTCGGGATTGCCTGAACCGGAATCATTTCGATTAATGTTCTCCAATCCACATAATTCTCACTGGTCAGGAGGTCCCGGGTATTTTCGTCACGAATAGCTTTCAGGTAGTCTGCATTGGTGAGATCACGGTAAATCCCGTTGGCTACAAAAATGTCTCGTTTTCCGTTGTGATCGAAATCAGCTATGAGCGCTCCCCAGCTCCAATCGCTTGCGTCAACGCTGAGCAAACGACCAGCTTCCGTGAAGCGAATCTCGGAAGGAGTATCAGGGGCGGGTCCCCGATTCATCTGCAGTGTATTCCGCGTAAATTGGTGATAGTAGTCATCGCGTACATAGGCTTGATAGCGCGTCCAGCTATCGAACGAGGAAACAGTCTTGAGGCGATCATTCGCTGCCGGCAGCATGTCGGTAACGAAAATGTCCAGAAAACCATCGCCGTTAAGATCGGCCATATCGGCCCCCATCGCTGCTGCACTGACACTCTTCATGCTCTTGCGAAGTGACTCCGAGAAAGTCCCGTCCTGATTATTTATGTAGAGGTAATCATGTTCAAAGAAATCATTGGAGATATAGAGATCGGGCCATCCGTCACGGTTCACATCTCCCACGGAAGCACCAAGACCAAAGCCAATTTCACTGTTATAGATCCCGGACGATGCAGTTACATCAGTAAAGCGTGCATCTGGGGCCTCATTACGGAATAACCGGTCTCCGCCCGCCATATGCGGTATATGGCGCGTATTGACTTCGAGATCAAAATCCAGGATACTGCGAAACGAGTTGTTGACCAGAAACATGTCAATGTCACCGTCGAGGTCGTAGTCCAGGAAGGTCGCGTGTGTTGAAAGTCCGGCATCATCAAGTCCATAGGAGCGTGCCGTTTCCAGGAAGGTCCCATCGCCCTGATTGATGTACAGTTCGTTTCTACGGTCATCTCCGGGTGCAATCCCCGAATTACAGACATAGATATCCAGGCGTCCGTCCCCATTGATATCCGCCATGCTGACCCCGGTACTCCAGGCATGTGTGCCCATGATACCTGCCTCTTCGGACATATCCTCAAACAGAAAATCGCCCCGGTTCAGGTACAGGCGGTTGGGCACCTGGTTGCCAGTCAGGAACACATCAGGGAGTTCATCATCGTTAACATCCCCGATTGCGACGCCTCCTCCGTTATAGAAGTTGCGGTAGCGATAAACATTGAAGTCGTCTGCATACCGCAGCGTATTTTCAAAGTCGATCCCCGCCTCTATGGCGGAAATCTGTTCAAAGAGCGGTCCCTGTTCTGCGGTACACGCACACAGAATGATTGCCAGAAGCACGGACGCCAGTTTATTCATTGCCCTCGGATAAAGCGGCTCGTAGATCCGTGATCAACACCAATACTTCACTGTCTGTGTCGCGACGGATGGTTATCTGGCGGTTTGCGTCATTCTTCACGAACTCACGGGTGAGACCATGTAACGGTACCGGTATCTCCCGGGTAATGAATCCTTCGCCATACCAGGTTTCCATTAATTGCCGAACATCCAGAAGTAGGCTGTCAGACCAAAGGCGCCGATTCCAGGGGGCCCACGCATCGTACTGGAAGCGGGTGCGCATCTGAACTACGCGGTCATCCCTGAAATCGGGATAGTAGAGCATGGTCGCCTTATAGGGAAGAGCATCTGGGATCTCGTAAAGTACGTTCTGATTTTGCGGTCCCTGCCTAACTAAGCCGCGCCGATTCAACGCCCAACTTGAATCATAGAATGCCTGGCGTAACATCCCCAATTCGTAGTTAAGAAATATCTCACGGATTGTGTCAGGCCGGGCCAACTCACGGGCTACTATAGCCTCGTGCGACGGAGTTCGTTCACAGGCCACTAGCAAAAGAAGCCCTAAAAAGCAGAACATCGAAAAGCCGGTTTGGCTCATTGAATCTCGGAAATAGTCAGACGCGAATTATGTTTGATATCAGTAATCACTAGCCGGTCCCCGTGCGCCCACTGCACAACGACAGAATCTAACGGTTCGGTGAAGCCAAAGTGCAGGACGGGATCTACACTGGACTGGAAACTGCGCTGCAGGAATTGTTCGGTGTACCATTGGGTCCCGTTCGCCCAGACGCTCACTTGGGTGCCAATCCCGAAGGTATTGGGTGGGGCACCTTCCAGTTTTACCTGCAGCCAGCGTCGGTCAGGATACAGCGAGGTTGCATGACTACGGTAGATAAAAGCCGGCATATTTACATTATTGACGACCAAATCTAGATCCCCATCGTTATCCAGATCTCCATAAGCCGCTCCATTAGAAAAACTCGGCAGTGCCAAGCCCCATGCCCTGCTTACGTCTTTGAAATGCAGACCCTGCTGACCTGCAAACATATGGTTCGGCAATGAATGTGACGGGACGTTTTCCAAAAGTTCCAAGATTGGCTTCTCGTGCGCGAGAAAGAACGCCCGCAGGGAGTCAGCATTGGAGGCCTGGGCAATAAAGTCCTGATCCAATAGATCTTTGAAAATGCCATTGGGTACAAAAATATCCCGCCGACCATCCAAGTCGAAATCGGCAATCAGGCCTCCCCAGCTCCAGTCAGTGCTTTCCAAACCTGCGATGCGGGACACCTCGCTAAACTGCAAGTGTCCCTCTGGGGATCTTCCGCGATTTAACTGAAGGGTATTGCGAGTAGCTTGGTGGTGATAGCCGTCCGCTAGGCTACTGGAATAGTCGGACCATGATGGGAATGCGATGCGAGATTGATACCGCCATGGTAGATCAGGCAGCATGTCAGAAACGAATATATCCGGCCACCCATCGCCGTTGTAGTCTGCGATATCACTCCCCATGGAGCTGAGGCTCATCGTACTGATGGTACGCGTGCCCGCTTCCATAAATGTGCCATCCTGCTGGTTGAGGTATAGGTAGTCACGTTCGAAGAAGTCATTGGAAACATACAGATCAGTCCATCCATCCCGGTTCACATCTCCGGTTGACACTCCCAGACCGAAGCCAATTTTACTGCTGTAAATATTTGCGTCTGCTGTAATGTCGGCAAATCGACTGTCGTCGTTACGCAAGAGTCGGTTACCACCGTCTGGGTCGGGGAATTGTCGGAGATCTGGAGCAGGTTCCAGGTCATCAAGCGAACGGACCGGATTACTCAGAACGTAGGCATCCAGGTCACGGTCTCCATCGTAATCAAAAAACGAGGCATGTATTCCGAGGGCCTGAAAGGCAAGACCATACTCGTGGGCCAGTTCAATGAAAGTGCCGTTCTGCCGGTTGATGAACAGTTCGTTATGGCGACGTACTCCACCCGGCGGTCCAGACTTGCTTAAATAGATATCCAACCAACCATCGCTGTTTATATCTACGAGGCTGACCCCCGTGGTCCATACACTTGCTGAGTACAGGCCAGCGCTTTCAGTAACATCCTCAAAGCGGAAGTCTCCTTTGTTAAGATAGAGTCGGTTGGATACTTGATTACCGGTCAGGAAAATATCAGCCAGACCGTCATTGTCTAAATCCCCAATTGCAACTCCGCCACCGTTGTAGAAATTGCGGAAGACGTAGGTGTTAAGGGTTTCGGCAGGCACAAGATCATTGGCAAAGGTGATACCGGTTTGTTCGGGGCTCAACAGTTCAAATAGTTGTGTATCGTGCTTGCATGCACTGAATATCAGGCACAAAGACGCAATGGGCAGAATGCGCTGTGTGGGTGTGCCAGAGAAGGGTCTAGCTAGGCGATTGTATATCTGAGATCCCATATTACGCGGTAGTACCCGGTGGATGATCTAACGCTCTACGCCGTGCGGATGTCCCGATTCCGGAATGATTGTGGGTCGCATACTATCTCCCCGTGATCACCGACCGGTCACTCACGTGAATTGGGAATACAAGAGAGAGGTGAACCTATGGACTTGGCATCACACATAAGAAGTTACGCAACAACACAAATGGAATGGCGTCAAGAAAAAAGGAATAGGTCCAGAGCGTAACCACTGGGACGGGATCATCGTGATTCAGCTGGCTCAATAGTTTCCCGATGAGGAAACGGCTGGAGAATGGACTGAGCGTATCATGTGGCCGATCGGTCGAATACGTCTAGATAGCAAGGAACGGATACAGACAAGTCTACTAGAACCCCGTCCGATCCCATGAATTAAAATCGGTATAACTAAAGCTGCATTTAATTCATGGGGAGACAAGGCCGGCCACTCGCTCTGGATCCACTCCGACGAATGGATTTCTTTTCTTGTCCCCGCATGCCCGTTAGGTGGCGGTATGCGGGGATCCTGTTTTTGTTGCCCTTTGTCGCATGCCAGAGCGGGGAACTTACCCGATTTGAAGACTCTCCGATCATTGATGACCTGCTGGCTGCTGCCCCGCACTTCGTGGTCAACACGGACATTGAACCGGAAAGATGGGTGGCCACAACCCGATTGGGGCTTCCAACTGATTCGCTCATCCTGGGGAGGCCCTCTCACATGATCGCAATCGGGGATAGTCTTTATATCTCTGAGGAATTCGGACATAACATCTTTGCGGTAGGAGCGGATGGTTATCTCAACCGAAAAATTGGCCGGCAGGGACAAGGCCCCGGAGAGTTTACGGCTATAAGTGGGCTGCAATACAGCGGTTCCCACTTATTCGTAAAGGAAATTGATCGTGTACAGGTGTTTACGGAGACGATCGAATATGTAGATTCGTTCTTCTCCTTGGATTTTCTGGGGGGAAGGTTTTCGGTTTCACCCGATCATATGTTTCTGCAATGCCCGGGGGACCCAGAAGAGAACGATTGGATTGTCTGTGCTCGCAGCACATCACCCCCGTATAACTGGATTTCGTCGATTAAATTGCTTCCTCGTCTGGATCTTCCGAATCAATCGGGGGAAAACGGCAACGTGGTAACGGTGACTCCAGACGGCGGCCGAACTGCCTTGGCATATGGCGGACTCCCGTACATCTTTGTTTACGATGATCAGTTCCGGCATTTGCGAACGATCCGCTTCGAGGGCAAACAGGTTCAGAACTTTCAGCCATCGGGGTTTCCCGGTGCAGCGGGTATAGAACTTCCAGACGGAGTGGAGGGTTTTACGCAGTCGTTCATACGCACGATAAAGTTCATCAATTCCCGTTATTTGATTGCAAACGTATCCAAAGGCGGGGGAAGCGGTAATTACATTTTCGATGTATCTGAAGATGACTACCGGATCGCAACAAAAATTCTTTTCCGCCCCATGAACGACACGGAAGTGAGAAAGGATATTTTCGCTAAAGATTTTCTGCTGCACGGGGATCGTTTGTATGTATCTTCTTCCTGGGAAGAGTATGTATATGGTTATCCGTTTAACCTAGAATAGCCGGGAACTCATTTGAGCCGTTTTTGAGGCCCTTATTTTCGATCAACATGCCAGTTACGGGGGAACCCTTACTGACTCCCCTATCGTAGATTCTGCGCCGTTTCTGTGAGCCTCCGGGCATGTCCAGTGTTATCGCGCCGTGAACGTCGATTCTGAGGCGGCTCGTGAGCGGTTGGCGCACTTAGCCACGCAGCTGGCCACTTCACGCGCACGGGCACATCATAGCCATATCCAGCGGCCTTGCAATATAGCGCCATTTATGTTGCATCCCCGTTTCTTGGCAAAATGGCCATCCGTCCAAGAACACCAAATGGGGTGCGCACAGCGGGATATTGACTGTATCCGAAGAAACGCATTCCTCTGCAGAAAACGGCCGGCTCCAGAAGCTCCCCGCAGCAGCGTTTCTGACACGTCGCCGGCGCGTCCATTCTGTCCGAACATAAGCAACTACCCTATCGTCGCCGTCCATGCAAGCGGTTTTCTCCTGTTAGCAAAGGAGCGCTTGTGGAAAACAATAGACGGGCTTTTCTGACTCGGGATGGTGCGATATATTTGGAGTTACCAGCTTAAAGAGAATCTCCGGTATGAAGCTATACCGTGATATCGGGGTTTCGCAGCTAGTGGGGTGGTGAATATGGTCAGATTACCGTCCCGGCTTCGCCCAGGCCGGAGCGCTGTGCCCAAGCAGGAGAGCTAGGACTGGAAGGCGCCGAATATTGGAACTAGTCATCGAGGAGGAATCCGATGAGAAGAGAGCGAGGACAAAGCGAATCCTGCGATCGGATTATCGCATCTACTAATGACTAGCCTGTTCATTCCGGCACAACGAAAAAGCGCCCCGCCGGTTACCCGACGAGGCGCTGTGTCTTTGCTAGGTAATTCGTCTAGTACCCGGGATTCTGCACGAGATTGGAATTGGCTTCCAACTGATTGCGCGGAATCGGGGCGACATTGCGCCAACTCTCTGAGATTGGCTTGAATTGCCACGGATCATTGTAGCGGGTCTCTCCGCCTTCCACGCCGGCAAAGCGGATCAGGTCTTGGCGTCGGGTCTGCTCCCAGAACAGTTCCCTGCCGCGCTCACCTATGAGTTTGTCGGCATCCAGACTCATGAACGGATCCACACCGGAGCGCATCCGGATCTGGTTGACGAGGGCCAAAGCCTCCGCACTTCCCGCATTCATCCGCCACAAAGCTTCCGCCTTGAGCAGCAATACATCCGCGTAGCGGTAGATCACAAAATCATTGCTGCCGGAGCTGCCAATGCCGTTCTCAAATGCGTACTTGCCAATTCGAGCTCCGCACTGGCGGCAAGCCACCGCCTGAAGGTCATTCATAGCCGGTGTGAACGTAAGGGGAGGTCCATTCCGGTCAAAGTCACTATAGATGCCAGAGTCGGTGATCCTTTCGCCGCCTGAGGTATATTGGGGGCCTACTAGGAAATTGCCTAGCCGGTCATCTAGCGTACCCATTACACGCTCCAAGCCCGCGTCATCCGAGGTCGGCTCAGAGCCCCAGACCTCACCTTGGGGTCCAGGATTCTGCATCGGATCGATGACGGACTCATACATCTTCTGCGTGGCGCTCCATCCGTTCCACGGCTGGAATTGGAAGTTGTAGGTATTCTGGCTGCCGTAGTGTAACGTCATCTGGTGGAGGTTCAATCCGGTCAGAAACACCTTGTCATAAGGGACGACGAAGATGTTCTCAGGTGATCCGTCATTCTGGACGGCAAAATTGTCGTGGTAATTCGCCGCCAGAGAATACTGGCCGGAGTTGATAATCTCGTTCAGTTGCGTCAGCGCATCGCCCCACCTGCCTGTACCCGTGTAGACCTCGGCATTCATGTAGAGCTTGGCAAGCGTCATGCGAGCCACATACTGATTCATGCGCCCATAGGTACCACGCGTATCCGTGCTAAGATTACCCACGTTATCTAGGAGCTCCTTCTCTACAAACTGAAACACCATCCGTCGCCCTTCCGCAAAATCTGAGGACGGCTGTGAGGGCTTCTCCTCGGCATCCACGAAGCTGGTTACAATCGGAACATTGCCGAATGCATCCAGCAGCCAGAAGTAATAGAAAGCGCGCATAGCCACCAGCTCAGAAATGAAGGTTTCCGCAAGCGCAGGGTCGGCAGCCCCGGACTCCACGGCGCTTTCAAACTGAAAAATCAGTCTGTTGGCGTTATTGATTCCTGAGAAATAAGTGTTCCAGAATCCGTTGAATGTACCGTCGGCTTCGGTCCAACTGTGGCTGTTGACTCTGTACCAGAATCCACCTTCGGACCAGTCCTGCCCCCGTGCAGGCACTATGATCTCATCCGTGGTGGCTTCATTGAACTGAGCCGGCGATCCACCACCGCCCAAAGCTGTTAGCCTGCTATAGGCATCACCCATAGCTGAGACGAACTGCTGGTCATTTTGAAAAAAGGTTTCAGCCGTAACCTGGCTGTCGACCGTATCCGTCAGGTCCGTGCAGCCAACTGAATAAAACAGCAGGCCAGCGGCGAGGACCAGCGGAGAAAGAATTGTTCTCGTTTTCATGATATCTGTGGTTCCTCTTGTTTACAAGCTTACGTTTATGCCAAAGCTGATGGATCTCGTGGTAAACCACTCAATCCTCCGCTCAATCCCGGGAGCCAGCGGTCCTCCACTGGAGCCCTGCTCCGACTGACCCTGGTTGCGATCTACATACCGCACCTGGGGATTCAGACCAGAGTAACCCGTGATAGTAAACAGGTTGTTTCCGGTCAGGTATAGTCTCACACGGCGGACTGGACTGTCACTCAACATCCGAGCCGGTAGCGTATAACCCACGGAAGCATTGTTCAGACGCACATAGTCAGCATCTTCAATGTAGTAGCTGGACCAGCGCGGGTCGTCCTTAAGATCACTCAACTCAAACGCATGTGACAGCACATTGTACGACGAAATTTGCTTAGGCACGGAATAAAACAGGCTGAACATGTTGGCCAACTGGTGCCCAAACACGCCTTCCAGGAAGAAACTCATATCGAAGTCTCCGTAACGCATGCTGTTGCTCCAGCCGATCTGAAAGTCTGGAAGGCCGTTGCCAAGGATCTGTTCATCATCCGGGAATGATAGCCCACCGTATTCCACTTCCGACCCATCCGGCTTTAGGAAGAGCCATTGGCCGTTGTCACCGATGCGGGAAAACTGTGGTCCCCAATGCTGTCCGATTGGCTCCCCTTGTTTAACCCGGATCAGGTCCGGTGTATTGAGACCGGGTGATCCCGGGCTTGCGAGGAACTGAACATCCTCAGTGTGAAATTGGTTGAGCATCGTTTCCGAGTAAAAGGAAGCTACTATCCCGGTATTCCAGGACAGCGGGCTGCCGCCACGCAGGACATCGACATCAAGCGAGATCTCCAGGCCACTGGTTTCCAGCTCTCCTACATTGGTCCAGGTTGTAGGATACAGGTTTGGTGGCACCGGGACGCTGACTTCAAACAGTAAGTCACTCGTGGTCGAATTGTAGAAGTCGATACGGCCACTGACACGATCGTCGGCAGTCACGAAGTCGGCCCCGATGTTGAGCTCTGTCTTCTCCTCCCATTTCAGGTCTGGATTCGGGTTACTCACCGGGCCAAAGCTCTGGATGAATTGACCGTTGACAAAGAAGTTGCCAGCCGGGGCAAATCGCTGCAGGGCCAGACCGCTCAGCGGAGCATCCTGTCCCGTTTTACCTATGCTTCCACGCAGTCGCAGAGAGCTGAGGTAGGGGATATCAACGAGGTTGCTGACTTCCACTCCGACTCCTGCGGCCCAGAATAGACCCCATTTGTTATCCACGCCAAAGCGTGAAGAGCCCTCACGTCGCAGACTGGCATTGGCAAACACCGTACCGTCATAATTGATATTGGCCCGTCCGAAGAAAGCCACTAGACGGTGCGTGGCTCGGAAACTGCTTACTGATCCTTCACCCTGACTAAAGTCCTGCGCAAAAGAGAAGTTATTGAATGAGACATTGTCCGCGATGAAATCACCGCCAGCCGCATTAAAGCCTTCATCAACAAAGTCGTTATATGAGTAGCCGGCGAAGGCTTCCAGTGAAGTGGATTCTGCCAGATCACCGGAATAGTGGAGCGTCGTTTCAAACAGCTCACTGCTCAAGTCCAGATAAGCTTGCGTAGCCCGGCCCGGACCCAGTGAAGCGGCTGTGGCCCCGCCTCCAACTTTATGCTTGCGCGAAAAGAACTCACGGGCAACCTGATCTTCGGTCTGGAAGGAATATTGCGCAGCAAACGACAATCCGGGCAGGACAGAGTCAAAGTTATACTCGCCCCTGAATACTCCAGTAAAATACTTGCTCTCGCCAATGCGCTCGCCTTCCTCAATAATGGCGACCGGGTTGAAGTAGTTGAACAGAGGTTGCTCAAAGTAGCCACCGGTATTCTCAAAACCAGAGGCGGTGACGGGAGCGGTCGGATTCATGATGCCGGAAAACTTGAAAGCGTCGGCGAATCCGAAATTTTGATCTTTCTTCGTTGCCGCCAACTGGATCGTAATCTCCAGATCATGATCCATGGCCCACTGAGTGAAATTCAGTCGGCCACCGATTTCCTGAAACCCAGTGTAGCGTTGGATGCCGTTCCGGTCCCGGAAATTACCGGATACGCGATAGACCGTATTCTCATTGCCACCGCTAAGCGCAAGGTTGTGAACCATGTTCGATCCCTGCTGGGTGACTTCCTTGAACCAATCGGTGCTTGTGCCCAGATCCGGCGCGTTCAGACCGGTTTCGTTGGATAGCCGGCGGTACTCATCACCGCTTAGCACATCCAAGCGATTTTCAATACCCTCAAACGTGTAGTAGGCATTATAATCTACAGACACGCCTCTGCGCGCCTCACCTTGCTTCGTCGTAATCAGAATAACGCCGGCGGAGCCGCGTGTTCCGTAGATAGCCGCGGCAGAGGCATCTTTGAGTACTTCTACTGAGCCAATATCCGAGGGGTCTAAATTGTCCCAGTTAGCTCCGATCACGCCATCCACAACGACGAGCGGCGACTGATTGGCTCCAAACGAGGAGATACCGCGTAGACGGATCTCAGCCACATCATTCGGATTGCCGTTGCGGGTGGTTATCTGAAGTCCAGCCACCTTGCCCTGAATGAGCTCGGCAGCTGAGTTGACATTGCCGGAAACGAAGTCTTCGTCGCTCAGACTGGCCACCGCGCCGGTAATCGTCCTACGCTCCTGGGAACCGTATCCAGTCACCACAAGCTCCTCACCGATTTCGAACACGGTTTCAACCATCGTGACGTCAATCTCATTACGCCCGTCGATGCCGATTTCCTGCGTGTCAAAGCCAACAAAGGAAAACACCAATGTATCCTGCAGCGACGGGACGTTTACGACATAATTGCCGCTCATGTCGGTCGTTCCGCCTTGGGTGGTACCTTTGACGACGATGGAGACTCCGGGCAGCGGGTCGCTGGTTGTGCCGTCACGCACAGTCCCGGATACCGTTGACTGCGCAAGCACCGATGGCACCGCAAGCGCAATCAACAGAAGTGAAAGTAACGCTCTTTTCATATTCATCATGAGTCCGGTTAATGAAAGCCCAACTTAGTTTAATTTGAGTACGTGCGTACTAGCAGGCGTACAAGAGTATGTACGTCTAGTGAAATATACGCTATGCGAAATTTAAGTTCCAATGTGAGCGCATAAAAAAGTGCAGTGGTTGGACCCAAATAATCAGGTCAACGGCGGTAACGAATCCGACTGCAATCGGCGTGTCTCTGGCACGAGGCTGGTGCACCCCGGTACGAATGTGCGTCCGGTTCCAGGGGCAGCGCCTGCAGCAGTGTCCTTTGCGCCCCTGGTCAATAGCCTCAACGAGAAGTGTACAAGTAGAACAGTGCGTCCACAAAGTCCGGTGCGGATTCTCGCGCCTTGTTTGGCTGATTTATACGACTTTTCTTCGGCGTGATCAACAGTTCCAAACTTTGCTCCAATACTTCGCGGTGGTGTACCGAGGAGTCCCGGTATCCATACCGCACGAAATCAGCGACGGGTACAGCGCCTTGGCCTCGGGCAATAAATCCACGATCATCGACGAATCTGTCCCTTCCTACAGCAATTTAGTGGTGAATAATGCACGGATGCGGGTCCTCCAAAAAGCAGAATGATCGTCTAGTCTTGCACAGCGGGACGCAGCAAGGGAACAGCCGGAGTTTGGATATGTCGCCCCGACTATTCCAGACGGCCATCCGCTACATGGACAGTAGATTGGCAAGCAGCCGATATGCGCCAGCCACCGAATAGGGTACCTGTCGGTGTAACGCCAACGCACAGTAGGTATAGTGTCCCTGTCCGTAATCTGCTACAAGGAACGCCCCCCGCTGGGGTGCCTGACCGGTATCATTCATTTCAACTAGCGGTGTATAGGCATCATCCCACTCAGTGAAGAATTTCGATCCGCGCTGCTCAACCCAGCCATCAAAATCCGCCTCAGTGATCGGGTTAGGCCCCGCAAGCACCGGGTGGTCAGGCGCAAGAATGGTCACCAAGGCATCTTCCTCGGAAACCTCCTCAGCGCCTCTGGGCAGTTGGGCAGATATAGGTGCCATCTGTTCCGGGACAAACTCCTGGGTCTGGTAGAGCACAATCAAATTGCCTCCAGCATGCGCATATTCCAGCAGACGACGGTTGTTGGTCAGCAGGTCTTGTCGTACGGCATAAGCGCGCGTGCCGATCACAATCGCATCAAATTCACTTAAAGTGCCACTGGCCAGGTCAGCTTCTTGCAGTAGCGTTACGGCGGCCCCCAACTGCTGAATGGCTGAAGGAACTTCATCGCCAACTCCCATTACATAGCCGACATTCAAGTCTGGGGAAATGTCTACCTGAAGTCCGGTGACCTGCGTGGTGGCCTCGCGAAACAGATACCGCGTTTCCATATGGCTGTGCCGAATTACCCGATAGCCCTCCGATATGGTGGCACCTCCCACGTGCGCTACAGCCCTTACATCATAAACATGACCAGCTTCCAGGTCCGGCACGTGGACTTCGAAAGAGAAGAGCTGACGTTCTCCGGCCTGCGCAAAGGTCAGCTCATGACTGGGCGGGCTGGCTGTCCAGCCGTCGGGCAGCTGAAGGTCCAGAGTACCAACAGTTCCGCCGGGAACATTGTTAATAATCTCAGTGGAGACAGTAAACTGACTGCCTGAGGCCTGTGGAATTACGATTCGGTGGGCTGGGGACACATTGACCACCAGTGCAGGCATCACCTGCAGCTTTCGCATGACGTATCCGTACGGCAGATTCGCTTCACGGGTTTGGACATCGCGCACCAGACGAAGAGGTACTCCCATGATATTTAGGCTGGCAACTACCCGCAGACCCGCAGGTCGGGTCGGCTGGTGCTTCCAACGCGGGTCGCGCCACTGGAAATGATTCTCCTTGACGCTGTTGCGAAAAAAATAGGGCCGTGCATAAGGGGCATTGTCGGGCACCGTAGCCGCAAATACGACCTGGTGGTACGGTGTTGACTGTCTCACCTCACTGCTGATCTGCCAGTCGTCCTGCGATAGCCCGGTCGGATCTTTGATGGTCATCGTAATGGCATCAGCGGTAACGTCGGCCGGGATAGAGAGTCGCGAATCAATTTCGAAGGACTGCCCGCGTACGACGGGTCCCATGGTGGACGGAGCCTGCCAGAAGCTCGAAACTGGTGGCGTACCCGTCGGCTGAGCGGTGGCTGTGAATGCCACGCCCAGGGCCGTGGCAATTGCGTGCTGAAACTGCTCCTCCTTGATCTGCAGCATGAAGGCTGATTCGGAATCCTCCGGCAACAGACTCAGGAGCTCACGTGTCTTGGCCAGACCGGCTGTCAGGTCGCCGACCACGGCATCAGGGTGGCCCGGGCGGGCGGTCATGAGGGCATCGTGAACATGCGCAGCGATCTCACCCAGCAGACTAGCCCCGCCTTCTGGAGGTGCTTCACCGGTCAATTCAAACAACCCGGCCAGCGTCACATTCAGTCCGTCAAAGAAGCTGGACTCAACCTCCGCTCCCGGTTCTGACAGGCGCTCATAGTAGTATGGTACGGGGCCAAGAGTGGTGCGCGTACGGCCGCTAGTCTGCGAACGCTGCAGACTCAGTCCATACATGCCAAAGTTATAGTAGGATTCACCCAGCCAGGGACTGTGCTGACCGGCATCGAAGTTCATGTTCCAGGGCTCATTTTCACGCACACCGCCACGGTACAGCTTGTGCACTTTCCACGGCCGCAATCCCTCCTCAGAAATCTGCTCGGGAAACCGTTCAGGGTCCGCCGCCGCCGCTACGGCATCAGGCGTTATCTGGCCAACTGCTACATGGTTTCCGTGCCCATCCCGGGTTGATCCGTGAAATCTGGAAATCACCACTACCGGGCGATCCGTGCGAATGACCCGAACCATGTCGGAAAGTACGCGCTCCACATCCCAGCTCTTAAGGGATTCTTCAAGAGTCTTGGAATAGCCGTAATCCACCGCGCTCGAAAAATAGAGTCCATCCAACCCGTAATAACGCCCCGCAAGCCGCAGTTCCTCGGTACGGATCAAACCAAGGCCATCGAAGAGTTCAGACCCAATGGCATTGGCCCCAGCTTCACCCCGGTTGATGGAGATCAGAGAAACCCTGGCACCGGCGCCACGACTTAGGTATGTCAACAGACCAGCGTGCTCATCGTCCGGATGGGCAACCGTATGCAGCATGCTTGCAGTAGTGGACAATTTCAGCAGCTGCTGCCACAAACCGGTACTGCCGCGGTCCACATCCAGTAGAGGGCCGCCCTCAGTGCTCAGCGTGCTATTGAGTGCCTGTTCCTGCGCACTCGTCGCAGGCACACAGAGAAGACAGGCAATACAGAAAGTAGTCAACAGACGAAGCATCGCGTTATTGATTTGGGGAGTTGTAAATAGACGTAAAAACTTGGACGTGAAGTCATGTGTAAGAAGATACGTAACTGCTCAAAGAGAATGGCATCGTGAACGAAGGGAATGGCCGTGGGCGCATCCACAGGAAAGGGATTACTTTGATTCAAGAGGCTCAATAGTTTCCCGATGAGAAAACGGTTAGAATATGGATTGACCGTATTGTGCGGCCGAACAGTCATGGATGCCCACGATGCGAAGGCAGCTTATGTATAACAGTAGATGGCCCTATCTGACTCAGTTCTTGCGATTTACTTGGAGTTATCCGGCTAGAAGAAAATCTCCAATACTAAGCTGTGCCGGGATATTGGGATTCGCAGCCAACGGTGAAGTACATGCTACAGAGAATCCGTGCAGCATTCAGGACCAAGCGTTCAAAACATTGCTGGGCCGATTGAAGAAGATGAATCATATATCCTGATATGGCTTAATTTCAGTGTTGCGTACAACAGCGGAAACCCGTGCTTGAGGAAGATGCTTTCCGAAAAAGTCAAATCACTCGGGAGCGATGTTCGCTATTATGCATCATTAGGGCAGCAGACTGGTTGGGTTTGCATGTATACACGATATAAAATGTGATTTTCCACCATTGCGTACTATTCCCAAATGGATTCTAGATCGGAGGTTTGTCGTGAGCTTTTGGAGCTTGCCCATTTTTTAGGAGATGCCCGTCAGATGGCAATTTTTGGAGAGGGCAATGTGTCGGGCAAGTTGGATTCAGAGTTTTTTCTTGTTAAGGCGAGCGGTACTTCTCTCTCCACCCTGACCGTGGACGAATTGGTCAAGGTCGGGGCACGTTCGCTTGTGGATGCAGTCATGGATGAATCACTGATCACGGATGAAGAGGCCGATGAATTACTTCTGGATTCCCTCCAGCACCCATCTGCGCTCAAGCCCTCTGTGGAGTCCATGTTTCATGCCTGGCTACTTGCGCTGCCCGGTGTTGCCTATGTTGGGCATGTACATGCCAAGGCGGTCAGTGCCCTTATGTGTTCACGGCACGCAGAGCAGTTTGCTTTACGTCGAGTGGTTCCTGATCAGGTCGTTTATACCGGCCCCTCATCGGTGATCGTACCCTATGTGGATCCCGGCATAGTGCTTGCTCGTCATATCAGGGAGGCCGTTCGCAGTTATCGCAGCGCAACCGGTCATGTACCCAAGACCATATTGCTCAAAAATCACGGGATTATAGCGTTGGGGGCGACAGCGCAGGAGGTCGCAGCCGCACTTTCCATGGCCGAAAAAGCTGCGCGCATTTACATTGATGCAGCAGCACTGGGGCCTCCGATCTTTATGGAAGCATGGGAGGTGGAACGCATAGCGGGTCGCAGTGACGAACATTACCGGCAGGCTATGCTTTCCCGCAAGTAAAACCTCAATGAAGCAGCGTTTTTCTTTGGTATATCTGGATCGGGCGCTTAACTTCTCCGCATGTAGCGCCAGGATTGATCAATTGACACGCGATCAGACTGATGCCGCTTCTTCCACATTCTGGACGTGCCATGATATTTTGTAGTGCCCAGTAGGTTTATTGACCATCAAAACTAATACGATGTCTCTGTCCGTTCCTGAATCTCCTGTTTTCAAGTACATCACCGACCGCTGGGACGACCATGTCGCAAATACATTGGATCCCGTAGAGCGTCTTATCTATCGCTCAAATTTGTTGGGCCAGGATTGGCGCATCACCAATACGGGTGGCGGTAACACCTCCACCAAACTCAAGGAGAAAGATCCTCTGACCGGGGATTGGGTGTCCGTGTTGTGGATTAAGGGGTCGGGCGGTGATCTCCGGACAGCCACACGGAAGAATTTTGCATCCTTGTATCAGGATCAACTGCTTGCGCTTCAGCAGCTGTACGCCAACGAGTCTTCACGAGGGGTAAAATCAGCGGCCGAAGATGCGATGGTTGCGGCATACAAGCACTGTGTGTTCAATCTTAACACCCGGGCGCCCTCTATCGATACGCCGTTACACAGTTTTGTACCGTTCTCGCATGTGGATCACTCGCACCCAGTTGCCTGCATAGCACTAGCGACAGCCGCGGATGGCCCTGCGCTCACACATGAGATCTATGGAACGGATGTAATCTGGGTTGACTGGCAGCGGCCAGGTTTTGAGCTTGGCTTAAAGCTGCAGGCCGTTTGTGCAGACTTCCCGGAAGCAAAAGGCGTATTGCTGGGAGGGCATGGCCTGATCAATTGGGCAGACAGTGATAAAGCCTGCTATCATCTCAGTCTGGCACTTGCCGACCGTGCAGAAGTCTTTCTTGCTGACCGGGGAGCGGGCACCTATGCGTTTGGTGGGGCGCGCCACAAGCCGTTAAATGAGGCGGCACGTACCTCTGTACTGGTAGATGTTCTGCCGTGGTTGCGGGGAAAGGTCAGTCAGCATAAACGCTGCATTGCTACGCTAGAACTGGATCCACAGGTAGTTGATTTTGTGAATTCAGAAGATGCGCCGCGCCTGGCGGAGTTGGGGACATCCTGCCCAGATCATTTCCTGCGCACAAAAATCAAGCCGCTTTACGTGGAGTGGGATCCAGGGCAGGGAGACGTGGATGCCCTTAAAGCTGCACTTACCGAAGGTCTTGAGCAGTATCGAAAGGATTATGCCGCTTATTACGCCGCTCATCGGCATGCGGACTCCCCACCGATAAGGACGGTAGAACCCACGGTTGCGCTGATTCCGGGTATTGGTCTTGTCGCCTGGGGTAAATCAAAGAGTGAGAGTCGTGTAACAGCAGAATTTTATCGTGCAGCCATCGGTGTCATGCAAGGTGCCGAGGTGGTTTCGACGTACACGGCGCTACCGAGACAGGAAGCATTTGACATCGAGTATTGGTCACTGGAAGAGGCCAAGCTTCGCCGAATGCCGCAGGAAAAGGAATTCGCGGGCCAGGTGGTTGTCATCTTTGGCGCAGGCAGTGGGATCGGCAGGGAAACAGCAATCCGTATGGTGGCAGAAGGGGCGAATATCGTAGCCGTTGATCTCAACGAAACTGCAGCAAAAGAGGTGAGCGATACCATCCTGCAGTCGGTCGGGATGGGGATCGGTGTTGCGGGAACCGGGGTGTCAGGATGCGGAAATGCGATTGGCTTGGGTTGCGACATAACTGAGCGCACCTCCGTTCGACAAGTGATGGAAACCACGATCCTGGCTTACGGCGGGCTGGATCATGTGATTATTACAGCAGGGATGTTTCCCGGGGCCGATGCAGCAGGTGTTGTCCCGGATGCAGCGTGGGACAAGACGTTCGCAGTTAATGTGAAGGGATCCTACATCGTGGCCAGTGAAGCAGCAAAGATATGGGAAGCGCAGCAGTTGCGGGGGAGCCTCGTACTGACCGGAAGCGTGAATGGAGTCGTTCCCAAGTCAGGGAGCATGGCTTATGACACAAGCAAGAGCGCACTCAATCATCTGGTACGCGAACTTGCGGTTGCCTACGCCCCCCTGATTCGCGTTAACGGGATTGCTCCTGCAACAGTTATCGCAGGCAGCAGCATGTTCGGACGTGAACGTGTAATCCATTCTTTACGCAAGTACGGGCTACCCTGCAGCTCCAGTGAATCCACGGCCACCCTGCGCGAGCGTCTGGCAGATTTTTATGCGGGGCGAACGCTTACAGATCAGCGTGTGACCGCTAAAGATCAGGCCAACGCGGCAATACTTTTGGCCAGCAGGAAGCTCGGAAAAACCACGGGACAGATCCTGAACGTAGATGGCGGGCTTGAAGGAGCATTCCTTCGCTAGTGTCCAAGTATACGGTGAGGAACATAGGGGGCTTCCAGCAGGGCTATTTCCTCGGCAGAGAGTTCAAGCGAAAGACTGCGAACAGCGCTTTCCAGGTGGGAGATTCTGGATACTCCGACGATGGGTGCCGTTACCCCTGGTTTTGACAATAGCCAAGCCATGGCTATTTCTGCGGGTGGCTCCCCACGCTCATCGGCGAGTTCTCGCAGCGCTTGAATGACGTGTGCGTCCTCGGGGGCGGTATATCGTTCATGCATTAGCTCATCACTCCTTGCGCGTGCCGTGGAGAGTGGATCTTCGAGAGACTCCGCGCGGGCCAGTAAACCGCGGGCCAGGGGAGACCAGGGCAAAACGGCCAATCCCTCTTCCTGGCAGAGGGGGATCATTTCCCGTTCCTCCTCGCGATACAGGAGGTTATAGTGGTTTTGCATACTGACAAACCGGGTCCACTCCTTGAGCTCAGCAGTACCGAGCATGCGAGCCAATTGCCAGGCGTACATGCTTGAAGCACCGATGTAGCGTACTTTGCCATCCCGGACGAGCAGGTCCAGAGCGGCAAGGGTCTCTTCAATAGGCGTATTTACATCGTAGCGATGAATCTGATACAGATCAATTGTTTCCACTCCTAGTCTGCGCAGGCTGGCTTCGCATGACTGGACAATGTTCTTCCTTGAGAGTCCTCCAGAATTGGGGGCATCTCGCAGGGGAAAGAAAACTTTTGAGGCCAGCACGATTTCGTTCATGTTGCCGTAGCGTTTGAGTGCACGTCCCGTGATTTCCTCACTCACCCCGTTGGAATAAATGTCGGCGGTATCAAAGAAGTTGATACCGAGCTCAATGGCGCGCTTGAAGAATGGCTGAGAGGTCGCCTCGTCCAACAGCCAGGGCTGCCAGGAACGATCTCCGAATGACATGCATCCGAGTGCAAGGCGCGAAACGGTGAGGCCTGTATTTCCCAATCGTGTGTATTCCATGGTAGAGCCCAGAAAAAGGTGCTAAGATTGTTGTTGGTGGAGGTCAAAGTTACGGCAGAAAAAGGGGATAGCAGGTCTGAGTTTTTCGGATTATCTGTACCCTCTTCCGAAGATATTCACCTCCTGGATTTTCTCGTGGAATCCGAAAATGATTAAAACATTGAGCCGAAGCCAATCCACGTAACGCCAGTTGTGCGGCTTTCGGCGATCATACAGCGTTCCATGCTCCCCCGTCTCAAGACAAACCGGTGTATCACGTGAGACGAAACGTGCACATCTACCTGATGGCAACGCTCATCGACCACCAGTTCACATCCCATTCATTCCTGTTACTCCTAACTGCTGTATACGCAAAGCGGACGCAGTTTACGAAGAGCTACGTCCTAGAGGAGATTCCCAAAGAACATATTGCCAAAAAAGCTAGGGTTGGAAAGCCTTCTGGAATACTCAATCAACAGAAGCGAATAAGTGGGTCAATGCGGTCCTGTTTTTCTGAAGATTGGAAACTCAGTATAAAAAAAGTTGTATATTTCTCCCGTGTTTTCTAAAACGATCAACCCGCAGCAAGGGTAACGATCTGTGGTTATCAGGGGTGTCACTCAGCAATCAGCATTAGACATAAGGTATTCAATGAAAAGATTATTTCAGTTGACTTTTGGAGCAATGATCACTCTGGCGTTCTTTCAGTCTGCGAATGCGCAGGATTGGGGACGTATTGAAGGCACCGTTTACGTTACCGAGGGCATCATGGCAACGGATGCTACGGTTAGCCTAGTGGGTTTGAACTACGTTCAGCAAGTTGATGAATCTGGACGATACGTGTTTGAAGAAGTGCCCTCTGGTTCAGTACTTCTACGTGTTACGAGTCTGCGTTGGGGACGGAATTCAACAACGGTTACAGTTGTGGCAGGAGAAACGACGGAAGCAAATATTCAGGTGCTACGTGATGTTCACTTGGAAGAGATTGTTGTTTCGACAGGTCCAGTGGCTCTTACCCGGTCCGAACTGGTGAATCCAATAGGGGTTCTGACAGGCCGGGACCTTATTGAATCAAGTGCACTCAGCCTGGGGGAATCTTTGAAGGAAATGCCGGGAATTTCATCATCATATTTTGGTCCGGCAATCAGCCGACCGATTATTGGTGGGGTTGGAGGTAGCCGAGTGAAAATTCTTCAGCAAGGTGTGGAGACAGCCGATCTTAGCGACCAGGGTGCAGATCACGCGATGAATATTGACGCTTTTGATGCTGGGCGGATTGAGATTATTCGCGGACCAAGTGCGCTTCTGTATGGAAGCAATGCAACTGGCGGGGTCGTAAATATTATTGATGGTCGGGTTCCAAATGAGCGGCCGGCAGGCTTTGTTGAAGGAACCTTAATGGGCAGGATTGGATCAGTAGCTGACGAGCGCGGTGGGGGCGGAAATATATCTGGAGCTTTCGGGAACATCGTTTGGCGTGCCCGTGGCCTGGTGCGTGAAAGTGGCGATATTGCTACTCCGGAATTCATGCCGGAAGAGGAGCACGATGAACATGACGAGGAGCACCATGAAGATGAAGATCATGAGGAGGAAGACCATGACCATGAAGAAGAGGAACACGCTGAGGAGCTATTGACAAGTATTGAAAACTCCGGGAGTTCGCTGACAAGGGGGTCGTTTGGCTTATCCTGGATTGGTCGGCGCGGGTATTTTGGTGGTGCCGTAACGGTGCATAACAATAATCACGGTGTGCCGGGACATGCTCATCACGGGCACGAGGAGGAGCATGATGAAGATCATGAGGATGAAGACCATGAGGATGAAGATCATGAGGAAGAAGGCGTTGGAGAAGTGACAGCAGATATGACCTCCACAACATATGATCTTGAGGGAGCGTACCGATTCTCCAACGCCGTGCTTCGGGGAATACGCTTCAGGGCCGCGCTCACCGACTACGAAACTTCCGAACTTGAACATATCGAAGAAGGAGATGAGGAGGGGGTCAGCACTATTTTGGGCAGAGATCAATTGGAAGGTCGTTTGGAAGTGGATCATGTGCTTGCCGGCAATATGGTAGGGGTTGCCGGCATACAGATTGCGAACAGTGAACTGACGATTGAGGGGAGTGAAGCTTTTCTGCCGGATGCGCTGTCTACCGGTATTGGTATATTTGCGCTTGAACGCATAAACCTCGACGCATTGAGGTTTGAGCTTTCCGGTCGGATGCAGTGGCAGTCACATGATCCAAGAGAATCCGGGATGAGAGAAAGGTCCTTCTCGGCTTTAAGTTTGAGTGGAGGCGTTAACTACCAAAGAAGCGAAGACGTCAGATTCTCGCTCAGTTGGGCCCGTGCGTCAAAGATGCCGGATGTGACGGAATTGTACGCACAGGGATTGCACACCTCAACTCGTGCTGTGGAAATAGGCAATGAAAACCTAGAGGTTGAAACGACCAACGGAATAACGATTGCCAGCCATATCCAGAGGGATCCATTGGAGGCAACGATCAGCGCGTACACAAATCACGCGAACAACTTCATATATCTTGCGCCGACAGAAAGGGAAGAAGAGGGCAATCCTGTTTACCAGATGAACCAGGCCGAGGCCAGGATTTCCGGAGTAGAAGTTGATACAAGGTTTGAATTACTACACGGATCAACGTCACACCTGGTGCTGCGTCTCTGGGGTGATTACGTCAGAGGGCGATTGATTGAAAATGAAGAGGATCTGCCTCGTATGCCCCCCTTGCGTGTGGGAGCAGGGTTACGGTACGATGTCGGCAATTTTGGTGTCGACTTTTCCGTCAAACATGTGACCGACCAGGAAAAGGTTTTTCCTGGAGAAGAGGAAACCCACGGCTATACCATGGTCAATGCCACCGGGAGATACCGCAGGGTTATAGGCTCCACAGTCCAGATTTTGTCCATTCAGGGCATAAACTTGACGGATGTTCTGGCGCGGGAGCATACGTCGTTTGTGAAAGGCCTAGTACCATTGCCCGGTCGGGATATCCGGTTATCGTACACATTCGTGTTCTAGCGCAGGATATTGCGCCAGACTGATTTACCTCTCAAAACATGGCAGAATAGCATTACCGGGAGGTGTGGAGGCCGTTTCTCGTGGACGGGTGTTAGTCCGGTGGCGATGCGGGATAACGCGGAAATTGTGCGCATAATTAGACCAATTTAGTGGGATATCGTGAATCAATTTCAAGGGTCCTCGGGGTCACCAAAAATGAACGCTCTTTCTGTACAGTTGCGCCAGTGACGGACGCCGATGGCAGATACAGCCATACACTGTCATGCAAATTGGTCAACATAATTTTGAAAAAACGACACGCCTTGAAAGTTACAGTTAAGTACATAATGCCTTAGTTTACCTGCCGGTAATATCCGCTATTGTTGTGTCAGATCCTCTTTTTGAAGTTCCTCGCAAGTTCCGTCATTACTTCAAGGAGCGTGGACAAAAGCCCTCCGCAAGTGAAGTATCATCAGCGCCAGTGCGGACGAGCGCAGGTTTGGATCCCTATGATCAGCCCCTGACACGCAGAGAGGCTATGCATCTGTTTCGAAGGATTGCGTTCGGAGGCAGTATCGCCCAAGTAGATGCAGTTGCCGGACGTTTAGCCCCCGATGCGGTACATCAGATCGTGCAGGAGGGAATTCAAAGCCCGATGCCTGCCCCCCCTTCCTGGCATCAAGACTGGCCTCCGTGGGGGGAATCAGACCGTGTCAAACAGGCTTATTTTGACAAACAGTTTAGCTGGGCAGCGGAGCTCAGTGCTGTTTGGCTCAAGCAGATGGTCGAAAATGGTCTACGTGACCGAATGACGCTTTTTTGGCACGATCACTTTGCGACAGAGCGCGCTACATATTTCTACGCCATTCTGGCCCACAAGCACCTCACTACATTGCGCAAATACGCGCTGGGGAACTTCAGGGATTTCGTGGTTGCCGTCGGTATCGATCCGGCGATGCTGATCTACTTGGATGGAAGACTCAGTACGCGGCAGAACCCCAATGAAAATTATGCAAGGGAGCTCGTTGAACTCTTCACCATGGGACAGTTCGACAAACACGGCAACCCTAACTATACGCAGGAAGACATTGTGGAACTGTCGCGTGCTCTGACAGGCTATCAGGTGGACTACAGGTATTTCAGGGCGCATTTAACACAGAGTTTGCGGGATGCCACAAAAAAGACCATCTTCGGCAGAACCGAGCGGTTTGACTTTGGAGGGGCGCATTTGGTGCTTTTTGAGGAACGTGCGCCCCAGATTGCAGACTTCATGGCACGCAAGCTGTACAGGGAATTTGTTTATATAACGCCGCATGAAGCCGTCGTTGAGGAGCTTGCTCAATGTTTTCTAGACAACAATTTTGAAATCGCTCCGGTACTGGAAGCCTTGTTCTCCAGCCGTCACTTTTATTCAGAGGAGGTGATCGGGGCACAAATAAAGAGCCCGGCCGCAATGTTTGTCGGCATTCTGCGGGCTTTCGGGCAGGGCGTTCCCCCACGTTCTGGGCTGAACTCCATCCGTTACGGGATGAAGCGTCTGTCCCAGGATATATTTGATCCGCCCAGCGTCGCCGGTTGGCCCGGGTACCGGAGCTGGATCTCGACCTCCTCGTTACCTGAACGATGGTCACAGCTCAGTAAGCTGTTACAGCCGATCCAATTCGGGATTTTCAACCTGAACGGAGTCAAACTTGCCCGGGAACTTGTAGATGAAAATGATGATATGGCGGTGTTTAAAGTTCCGGTGGCAATCGCCGAACGCCTTTTGGCCGTACCCCTTGAGGACATCTCTATTGATGCACCACCCGAATTCGCCGGCGACTTGATCACGCATCCAATTCCTGACGAAATACAGAACGGTCCGAGCTATGTTCTGGATCTGACGCGCATTTTTCTTCGCGGTTTTCCATGGTACAGCTGGAGCCTTAGTCGGCAGGGGATCGCGTACCAGACGATGGAATACATCAGGTGGATAGCCGGGTTGCCGGAGTATCAGCTCAACTAGGAATCATGGAATACGGAGTAAGCGAGCGATTTGGAAGCTGTCTGGAGCATGGTTGTGCACATACGGATGAGCACAGTCTGTGGTCACGAAGAAATTTCCTGACCAGTCTGGGGCAGGCCATCGGCTCCTCAATAGTTCTGGGTTCCACGACCATCAATGCATTGGCAAGCTCCCCCATGCTGGATATGCTTCATCGTCACGATTCCGAGCGGATACTGGTACTGCTGCAGCTTGGGGGTGGGAATGACGGTCTGAATACGATTATTCCAGTTGAGGATGGTTATTATTTTCGTGCACGTCCGACGCTATCTATCCCCAAACGGGTGGCCCTGCCATTGACGGATACGCTGGGACTGCATCCTGCGCTGAACACATTGCGCGGGCGCTACGATGATGGACAGATGGCCATTATCCAGGGAGTCGGATACAAGGATTCAAGCTTATCGCACTTTGACGGTACCGATAACTGGATGTCGGGTACGACATCGGTCGGGCATGATGCATCAGGATGGGTAGGGCGAAAGCTGGAGTTCAGTCACCCCGACTTTGAAACAAAACCACGCGAGTATCCTTTGGCCGTGCAGGTAGGCGGAATTTCCTCGCGCCTGTTTGACGGACGCGAGAACGGAATGGGGATGACCATGGCCAATGTGGAGGTATTTCGGCGGCTCGTGCGGACAGGTCGGTTGTTTGACGAAAACACTGCTCCAGATAATGCTTACGGCAACGAGGTTGCATTCGTGCGTCGTATAGCCAATGATACATTTACTTACGGCCGGGCCGTCCAGGAAGCTGCGGCGAGGGCAGGTAATGCCATTTCGTATCCGCGAGTTGTGCCAGCGTACCTCACCGACCGACTTTCCATAGTTGCCCGTCTCATCAAAGGCGGGCTGGGGGCGCGGGTGTATCATGTTGGTTTGGGTGGATTCGATACACACGGTTCACAGGGTAGTGTGTATGGACGTCACGCAACGCTGCTTAAAGCTATGGCAGAGACGGTAAATGCTTTTCTGAATGATCTGGGTGAGCTCAGCAAAGAGGTACTGATCATGACTTTTTCGGAGTTCGGCAGACGGGTCAACGAGAACGGCTCGGATGGGACCGATCATGGTACCGCAGCGCCGTTGTTCCTGTTTGGTCCGGGCGTCAAAGGCGGGATCCTCGGCGATACACCGTCACTTCGTGATCTGGATGCTCATGGCAACCTCAAGTACGGAATTGATTTTCGTGCTGTTTATTCGACGGTGCTGCAACACTGGTTTGGTTTCACAGGTCCTGCCAGTGCCCAGGTTCTGGGCGAATCATTTGATCCGCTGGACATTATTGCCAATCCATCGGATCCAACATATACCGGTGCTGAGTCGACAGCTGAAGTACCCGATTCCTTTGTATTACATCAGAACTATCCCAACCCATTCAACCCTGCGACCACTATTGAGTACCGACTTGGAGTACAAGGCAGGGTCACGCTTGATGTTATTGATTTAACGGGACGAAGGGTAGAGACATTAGTGGACCGTACGCAGCCGCCCGGACAGTACTCTGTTCAATTTGATGCTGCCGGGCTTCCAAGTGGGACTTATCTCTACCGATTGCGCGTGGGTACTCAGGTAGCTTCGCGCAGAATGCTCCTGCTCAGATAGGAGGTTCGCCAGGCGATATATCCTGTGGTAGCCAGTCCGAGGTAGAGTACGTAGAGCAGAAGCGTAAAATAGAGTCCAGTGGCGAAAAAGAGACCAACATAGATCGCATCAGTCACAATCCAGACGAGCCAGCTCTCGAGAATCTTGCGGGCAGCCATCCAGCTTGCAATCACGCTGAGCGTGGTCGTCAGGGCTTCTGTTAGTGGGTAGGGCGATTCGGTCACGTAGTGTTTGAGCAGCAGTGCAAATCCTGCGGTTCCCGCCAGGGTCAATGCAAGAAGTATTGTACCAACCACGGGACGGAGTCGGGTGACCTGCAATGTTCCCCCGTCGGGCCCACCGGTTAACCAGGAACGCCATCCATAGATAGATATGCCAACGAATAGTCCCTGGAGGAGCATAGTTGTGTAGAGACGGTCCTCAAAGAATACAACGGCGAAAAGCAGACTGCTGATGATGGCAACCGGCCAGGTCCAGATGTTTTGGCGAACATTAAACCACACGCACAGGACGCCCGTAAGCACAGCGGCGAATTCCAAAGGCCGCTCTTCAAGGAATTCCAGGAGATTATTCACCGGATCTGAATAACATAAGCCGCTCCGGCATCCGTGCTGCCTGCTGCGCCAATCAGAGCAGTCTGTTTGTAAAGATCAATAGAGGTGCCGAAAGCAGCTTCCCCAATATCTATGATTCCCTGGTAGTGCCACTGTCCATTGCTGCGGGCAAATATGTAGACCACGCGATCAACATTGAAATTCAAACGGAGTTGTTCGTCGTAGCCAACAACAAGGGCGCGATCCCCATACAGTGCCACTTCTGTACCGAAAGCCCCTTTCCGGTAGGGCGTAGGGGGTTCCAGCGTAGCAGTTTTGATCCAGGCTCCAGTTGAATCGCGTGCGAATAAAGTAGCCTGCCCGGACTCATTCCGGCCAGCCGTGGTCTGTCCAACCAGCAGTTCATCGCCGTGCAGGTCCAGTGAGATGAAAAAGCCTTCAATTCCTCCCAGCCGAGTAATCTCTGACCAGGATTCCTCCCGATCAGATTCAAATAGATAAACCGAGCCTGCACGCCCACTGAAATAGGCACTGCCGGCGACCGCCAGGCGGTCAAGGTGGAGTGTGGCGCTACCGCCAAAAATTCCGGTCGATACGTCGTCGCTGCCAGTCACTATTTGCTTCAACGACCAAGTGCCATTGACTTTTTCGTAGATGTAGGCAGTACCGTGAAGTTGACTACCACGTGTTGCATCACCGGCAGTTGTAAAGAGTATTCGATCGTCATGCACAGCAACGGCGGCACCTGCCGGTCCCTCCCGGTTATGGCCGGTACTGGTGAGGCGCCCGGTCTGGGTCCAGTTACCTGTATCGTTCCGTTCAAACACATAGACCGCATTCGAACGCTCGGTAGCGAAATATTCCTGAGTGCCAGCCACAAGGGCCACATCGCCATCAAGTGCAACCTTTCGACCAAAAGCAAGGCCTTCCTCACAATCCGAAGGGATGAGCCGCGCCTTTTCATTCCAGTAACCGGTAGAATCCGCCAACTCAAAGATATAGGCAGCTCCAGCGCCTACTCCACAGGATGCTTCCCCACTTGCCCCAACAATCGCACGGGATCCGTCCAGCGCTACCGAAGTCCCGAAATAGTTGCCACTGGTTGTGTCTGCGTGAGGCAGCCGTGTAATCTGGGCGTGCGCACATAATGTGCAGACCAATACTCCAACGAGTATCGTGCCGAATTTCAGAATACATCTCTGTGTGTAAGTAATCATGGCAACGATCGGTCGCTCACGTACTATGATCTCCCAACGATTCCACTAGTGCCTCCCAGCGTGCATACAGATCGTCCAGCTCCTTTTGGATAGATGCGTAGTCTGCACTTGCCTCCTTTGCACGTATCGGATTCGAGTAAACATTCGGATCAGCCAGTGCTTTTTCTAGCGTACGCTTTCGCGACTCAGCTTCAGCAATCGCCGATTCAGCTTCATCACAGAGCCACTGTTTTTGGTGAGGAGTCAGCTCACCTGTGGCAGTTTGTCCATTTATCCTTGCCTCGCGGTATGCGCGATTACGGGCCTCGGCCTCGCGCCGTTTTTCCTCCTTGGTTTTAGGTCCACCGGATCGCGCGCGGGTTCTGCGGGAAGACTTTTTCGCAATTGGGCGCTCGCGCGCAATTTGGCTGAGGGATCCATAGTCAAGTGCCCATCGATAATCTGAATAAATACCCTCGTATGTTCGTACGCCCTGATCTCCAATATGCCAGATTACGGTGGCAACATGGTCAAGAAAATGTCGATCGTGGCTCACAACTACAAAGGTGCCACTGTACTGTCGCAGCGCTTCAATCAACACCTTGATGGACTGGATGTCAAGATGATTGGTCGGCTCGTCCAGAATCAGAAAGTTTGCAGGATTGACGAGTGTTCTGGCGAGTGCGAGACGACTCTTTTCGCCCCCGGAAAGGGCCTGGACCGGCTTGAACACATCATCACCCGTAAACAGGAACGCCCCAAGGAGTGTGCGCAAGTAAACCTCTTCGCGCCCGACGGCTTCCCGGTCGAGTGATTCAAGTACTGTGTCGGTACCAATCAGGGAATCTGCTTGATGCTGGGCAAAGAATCGGGTTTCTACGTTATGCCCTTCCTTTCGCGACCCTTCAATAGTCTCGCTCCCAAAAAGAATGCGCGCCAGGGTTGATTTACCTGCACCATTTTTGCCGATAAGTGCAATTTTTTGTCCGCGGGAGATCTCGAGGGGTCCAGCTTTGTCAAATACGCACACGTCCGGCTCTTCTGGACCTACATAGCTTTTTGAGAATTCGCTTACAGACAAGACTATTCGACCGGACCGGTTTGGAGACGGGAACCGTATTCGAATCTGGGCATCTGGTGAGTCAGGTGGCTGTAGACGCTCAAGTTTTTCGAGATGTTTAATTCGGCTCTGGACTTGGCGTGCTTTTGATGCTTTGTACCGGAAGCGTGCGATGAACCGCTCGGCCTGGAGGATTTCGCGTTGCTGATTTTCATAGGCGGCCTGTTCAAGGGTACGCCGTTTTTCCCGTTCAACCAAAAAGAAATCATAGTTCCCTGCATACTCTACAATGCGGCCGCGATACAGATGTGCGACAGTGTTGATCATCCTGTTGAGGAAGTACCGGTCGTGTGACACCAGAACAACTGTACCCACATAACTACTCAAATACTGTTCCAACCAGTCTATGCTGAGGATATCAAGGTGATTGGTGGGTTCATCAAGAAGCAACACGTCTGGTTTCTGGAGCAGGATACGCGCCAGTGATACGCGCATTCGATAACCTCCGGATAGGGTGTCTACGGGTCGTGTCAGGTCATCAGTCGAGAACCCTAACCCTTCCAGAACCGTTTCTGCGCGTGCCTGTGCGGAATGTGCCTCCTGGATCGCCAGACGTTCGTGGATGGCTTCCAGCTTTCGCAGAATTTTTGCTTGGTTTGCGCCGGGAAGATCCAGTGCCTGGGTGAGTGACTCTTCACCATCTTGCAGTGCCTCAATAGCCTCAAAGGCGGTTAACGTTTCTTCGATCACGGATCGCCTAGAGGATATATCCTGTACATCCTGGGCTAGGTAGCCAACCGAGCCGGAACGGGCCACCTCGCCATTGTCGGGCTCAATGTATCCCCGTATTACGCGCAGTAGGGTTGTTTTTCCTGCTCCATTGGGACCGATCAAACCAATGCGCTTACCATCTTTTAGGGTCCAGGTCAGCCCTTCAAGTATCTGGTTTCCCCCAAGCGCAACGTCAATTCCCTGTAGCTGAATCAAGATGCCGAATCAGTATGCGTTACGATTAACAAATCCCTTCCAAACGGTCAAGATCATGATTTTAATATCCAGGTACAGGGACCAGTTCTGAATATAATAGAGATCATGTTGAATGCGTTTTTCCAAGGATGTATTTCCACGCCACCCATTGACCTGCGCCCAGCCGGTGATCCCTGCCTTCATCTTGTGTCGCTGCATATAGCGTGGAATACGGTTCTTGAAATCCTCAATAAACACGGGTCGTTCCGGTCTCGGGCCAACGACAGACATATCTCCTTTCAGCACGTTGATAAACTGCGGCAGTTCATCAAGGGAGGTACGCCGAAGAATACGACCGATTGGGGTTGCCCGATTTTCACCCTTTTTTGCCCAGACCGCTCCAGACTCCTTTTCCGCAGTTACCGGCATGGAGCGAAACTTCAGCATGTTGAAGCACAACCCATTGAGCCCCATGCGTTCTTGTTTATAGAGCACGGGCCCCTTTGAAGAGAGAAGCACCAAGGCGGCAATTATGAGCAGGATCGGTGAAAGAATAATTAGCACCAGCAAAGAAAACACAACATCAAGGCACCTTTTGACGAACCTCCGAAAGTCGATAGGCGCTTCATCAATGATATGCAGTACGGGGAGGCCATCGACGTCGGTTATGCGGCTGTTGATGATATCATGTTGCAGGAGGTCCGGTACCAGGCAAACATGCACAAGGCGTGTGGAGAGTGAGCTAAGTAGGGTTTCGATCTTACCGACCGCGTGGAGGGGCAGGGCGATGTAAACGTAATGGATTGGGTTTTCTGCCCCATCCAGCAGCGGAAGCACATCATCCACTTCCCCCAAAACGTCCGGTTCGTCGGTTTTATGATCATCCAGGAAGCCAATCACCTGGAATCCCATCCATGGATAAAGTTCGAAGGATTTGGCGAGTCGTCTTCCGGCAGTTCCAGCTCCGACAATAAGAACGCGCCGCAAGTGACGGCCGCGTCGACGTGCACTCCGTACGAAAAAATATATAGAAAGCCGCAGCGCAACCATGGAGATGGGGGTCAGCGCGGCAAACAGAAGAATGGTCAGGCGCGAAACGTTAAAGTCACGATAGAATGACAGGAAAGCCAGCGTGATGATCAGTGCTAGGGCGACAGATTTAGCCACACTTCTAATCAGTGTGGTCCAGCGCTGAGCGCGATTTGGCACATAAAGACCCGAAGCCCAGAAAGTGAGTGCAGCAGAAATCAGAATCCATGGCAAGAATGTCAGATATCGACTCAACGGGTGCCACTCGGGAAGCGGGACTGGCCAGCTGACGAGGACTTCAAACCGGAGGTAGTAGGCAGCAACCCAGGAACAGCCAACGAGCAGCATATCCATAAAGAATAGCAGTTGTTGGTAGAATCGGCTCTGCTCCTGCAGCATGGTGTTTACCTATATCCAGAAAGGTTGTACCTGATGAGGGGAAACAGGGTTTATTCCGGTAACTCGAGAAGCTGCATTGCGGTGTTCAGCAGCACATTTGCCCCTTCAATGCAGGCTTCCCATGGTGTATACTCGCGGAACGAGTGACTGAATCCGCCCGCAGAGGGAACGAATATCAAGCCGGCCGGGCAAAGGGTTGCCATTGACTGGGCATCATGTCCGGCCAATGATGGCAGACGGCGGCTGGACAGGCCAAGCAGGTCGACCGATGATTCAAATTGCTCAACAATGGTAGGTGCCATTTTACGTTCAGCAACGGACTCAAGGTGCTGAAAATCAACCTTCAGGCCAAATTTTGCAGATATGCTCAGGGAGGTTTCCCGCAGGGCCTGTTCTAGCGCGCCTGCACGTCTAGCATCCTCGCTGCGCAGTTCCATGAATACGGTCACGCGATTAGCTACAATGTTAAACGCGCCTGGAGAGAAGTCCATACGCCCCACTGTCGCAACGCAATCGGGGTAATCGTCCATCACTGTTTTCTGGACCATGAGGCAGAACTCGGCCGCTCCTAGCGCTGCGTCGCGTCGTTTGTTCATGGGCGTCGTACCAGCATGATTGCTTTGCCCCATGAACGTAACCAGGAACATATGAATGCCGACCATGCCAGTCACTACACCGATATCAGTCTCGCTCCGCTCTAGGCGTGTTCCCTGCTCTATGTGTAATTCCAGATAAGCTTGCAGACTTTCTGCTGGTCGGGCAGCATCTAATAGGCCGCTGATCGACAGACCGGCTCTTTCTAATGCCCTTTGAAAAGCTTCCGGATTCCCCCTTGGGTTGGTCAGATCCTTCCGGGTCAGTTGTCCTGACATGGCGCGGCTTCCAAGAAGTGAAACCCATGTTCCCTCCTCGTCCGTGAAGTCGATAACCTCAACGGCCATTTCTGGATCCGCTCCATGGTCACGCAAGACCTGTAGTACTTCAAATGCTGCTGCCACGCCCAGTGCACCGTCAAATCGTCCGCCATTTGCTACGGAGTCAAGATGGGAGCCCAACAATAGCACGGGTTTTCCTGTCTCGGAGAGAGCATGGCACGCGGAAAGGTTGCCTGCAGTGTCTTCACGGACCGAAAAGCCACGTTCCTGGATCATATTTCGGAACGTTTCCCGTGCAGCCAAATGTGCCTCGCTCAGTGCGGGTCTGTTCAGCCCACCCTCTGGCGTAGCTCCATCCCGTGTAAGCCGTGAGAAATCCTCCAGAAATCGCTTCTCATTGACTCTTATGGTCTCTCTCGGGGTCGTCATTTCTGTATTTGTTCGCGGTACGAAGATCCTGCCTTAATCCGAAAGCATTCACTGTATGGTGTGCATACTACACCAATCCCCATAGTTTGACGTAGTGGTTTACGCGTCTAGAGCCATATGTTCAGGCAATAATTGGGCTGTTCTCCAGACTAGCATACGTTGAGCGCGATGTCAATTGCACATACTGAATGTGTGAGTGCACCGCAGGAGAGATAGTCCACGCCGGTTGTTGCAATGATGGGGGCTGTCCTGAGTGTAATACCACCTGTTGCCTCGGTCTTTATTCGACCGTCAATATAATCTACGGCCTGCTTTAACCGTGAGCAGTCTATTGTGCCATCCGGTTTATGCACTGTCATGTTATCAAGCAAGAGTACATCAATCAGTTCGGCAACTGTGATGGCCTCCTCAACCTCTGCCAGTGTACGGGCTTCCACGTCAATCAGGTAATGTGGTAGTTCCTTTACAGCGCGGCGCACTGACGCAGCAAGGCCTCCGACAGCCTCGACGTGGTTGTCTTTGATCAGTACTCGATCGTATAGGCCTATGCGATGATTAACTCCTCCTCCCAGCATAACCGCCCATTTGTCCAGCAGTCGCAATCCGGGGGCTGTTTTACGCGTGTCACGAACAAGGGGCTTGCTTCCCGGCATGCTTTCTATCATGGATGCGGTTGCAGTGGCAATCCCACTCATTCGCTGAAGGAGATTCAGGGCAAGGCGTTCAGCCGTAAGTATGGAGCGTAGGGGACCAGCGACCGTACCAATTACGGACTCTTCCAATACGTGGTTACCATCTTCGAAAACCCAGTTACACTCCACCGTCGGATCAACTAGCATGAAGGTGTATTGGGCCGCCAATAGGCCTGCAACCACGCCGTCCTCTCTCATCACCAGAGTTCCCCTGCCTCGACGATGTTCTGGTATCAGTGCGTTTGAGGTGATATCACCTTCACCGACATCTTCCGCCAAAGCATTCTGGAGAATAGATGTCAGGCTTTTTGGTGACAAATAGCCGGGGAATTGTTCACGGGCAGGCATGAAGGCACTACGTCGCCACGTCAAACGTGCCCATCTGGTCGAACCGCTTCAGGCGTTGATTCAGGAGGTCTTCCGTGGACAATTTATTCAGTTCCTGTAGTGCTTCGCAAATGGCCTGGCCAACATATTTGTACGTCGTTTCAGGATCGGAGTGTGCACCGCCCAAGGGTTCTTTCACAATTTGATCAACAATACCTACATCAACGAGGTCAGGTGCAGTGAGCTTTAGGGCACGTGCAGCTTCTTCCTTATAATCCCAGGATCTCCACAAAATGGATGAGCAGCTTTCTGGGGAGATCACCGAGTACCAGGCGTTTTCCAGCATAAGCATTCGGTCTCCAACTCCGATGCCTAGCGCGCCGCCCGAGGCCCCTTCTCCGATAACGACGATGACAATCGGGACTTCGAGGCGCGCCATGACAAACAGATTACGGGCAATCGCTTCTGCCTGTCCACGCTCTTCTGCATCCATACCAGGGTAGGCGCCGGGGGTATCCAACAGGCAGACAATGGGTTTGCCAAACTTTTCTGCGAGTTGCATGTGTCGCCGAGCTTTCCGGTATCCCTCTGGATTGGGCATACCGAAGCGGCGATAGCGGCGTGCTTTGGTGTCACGCCCCTTTTGATGTCCGACTACGAGTATGGTGTGATCCTCATAATCGAATTGTTTGCCGCGCAGCGTAGCAAAGCCACTTACAATTGCCGGATCGTCCCCAAAGCATCGGTCTCCGTGCAATTCCATGAATCCCTCTGTGAGCGCAGAGATGTAATCTTTGGTGTAGGGTCTCAGGGGATGTCTGGCTATCTGTACACGTTGCCAGCGTGTCAGGTTGCCGTAGACGGAAGCACGCAGCTCCTGGATACGCGATGCGAGCGCGTCAATTTCGTCAGAGAGATCAGCCTCACTCGTTTCGATGGTCCGCATTTCGTCAAGCTTTTGCTCAAGCTCAACGATCGGTTTTTCGAAGTCCAGCAGAAATTTATTGGATTTATTAGGCATCCTTGGCACTGGAGGGGCCGGAATCAACAAGTACACGGGGCGACTGTTCCTAAGCCGGTGCCCGCAAGGCGCGTATGGCGATGAACCAGTCCAGTACAGCGGACTGATTCCGTACGTAGTACCAGTATGCCTGCTCAGTTTCCTCAGTCGGACGTCTGATATTTGGTCCGAGCATTTCGCTTACTGCAAATACCCCGGGTTGCAGTTGCCATTCGGCGGGAGGGGTAAACCCACTTCCCTCGTGGAATCCGATTAGGGGGAGCTGTCCTCGCAGAACAGCACGCCACTGCCTGGTACGTTCGCTTCTGCGCATCCATCTGGAGCGCGGGCCTGCCATCTTGGCAGCAAGCCAAACAACCGGATGAATGATCGCTCCCGCCAAAGCAGCCAAGATGTCGGACACCCTGCGCGCAGTGTGCGAGCGCAAGGCTCCGATCACCTCTTCGGCCTCAAGAAGGGGTGGTTTGCCTAGTTTTTCAATGGACGTTTTGCCGATCATATGGTCCTGCCCCGCATCAACGATATGCGTTTGCACGGGGAGTCCGGCAAGTTGCTGCATAAGTGCAAATATCTTCTTGTTCGTTAGACTCGCGGACGCAAAAATTATGGACTGAATATCATGTACGCGTACAATATCACGCAGCTGATCATAATCTCCAAAATGCGGCAGGGTAGATGACACGTTGCGTGTACCATTGTGCGTTGCAATCCCTACCAAAGTGTACTGTGGCATCTGCTGTACAGCCTGTAGATCAGCATCGGAAAGATTTCCTGCGATGAGCGTACGGCGGTTCAGACGCTGGCGGGTTCTGGGAATCAGGCGTACCGCAGACAGAACTAGCATACAGGCAGGCAGACATGCTATCACAACTGCACGGGAGAATGCAATCTGTTTTACAAAGAATGACAGTGCAGCCAGCGCCGTCACTGCGCTCACCAGTCCAAGAAATACCAGTCCTAGATATGGCTTGCGTGCCCGGTATCCGCCCGAAGCAGCGATCACACCAGTCGTAATCAGGGCAAAAAGTGGAGACAGACCCCAATAGAAGAGTGACATGAATTGAGTTCCGGTCTGGACGGACCGAAACAAGCCCAGCGCAGCTACCACTCCAACGCATAACACCCAGTCACGCACAGCTCTATGGCGCAGCATGTTTCCGAGTGCGGTTATCAACCCTCGTACAACGACAGCCAGATGTAAAACCCACAGGAAGGCCTTAGGATAATCCTCGCTCAAGTGCTTTCTGGCAAAGCGCGCCATCGCGCTGTGGAAGAGGCGCACGTACCTGAGGTCCCCCTTTTTTGTACTCTCACCTTTGTAGTGAATGATCTGGGTTTCCGGCGTGTAGTAGATCGCCCAGCCGGCCTTCTGGATCCGGTAACACAGATCCAGGTCTTCGCCGTACATAAAGAATTTCTCATCAAACAGTCCAGCACCACCCGGGCCAGTCTCGTTGTTTGCCGATCCCGTAAGTGCAGAACTTCGCACAAACATGCACGAGCCACTTAACGCATCAACCTTTGCCACTTCATCCTGAGGCAGGAATGTGAGGTTATAGCGACCAAAAGTTTTGCTGCGCGGAAATATTCGACTGAGTCCGATCATGCGGTAGAATGCAATTTCGGGGGTAGGGAACGATCGGCGACTTTCTAGGGCAAAGGTCCCGTCAGGATTCAGGATGCGGCATCCCATAGCCCCAGCATCTGGATGGGTGTCCATAAAATCCGCAAGCACGCTAATCGTGTCTTCCTCGACGATTGTGTCCGGGTTCAGGATGAACAGATATTCCCCGCCTGCCATGCGTATCCCCTGATTGTTAGCCGCAGAAAATCCCTCGTTCGAGCGATTGGCAACTATCACGACTTCTGGAAATTCCTCCCGCAACATACCGACTGATCCATCTACCGAGTTATTGTCAATCACAATAATTTCGGCAGGAATGTCGGCTAGTGATCGTTTGACGCTTCGGAGGGCCTGGCGGAGGAGGTCCCTCACGTTATAGTTAACGATGATCACCGAGACCTTCAGAGGTTCGCTGGATATGCCAGCGCCTGCTGCCGGTGAAATTGGCTGGTTACCGGTCATACCGCAAGAACCCATTCAACACAATTTTGCTCCATGAGCAACAGCTCAAGGCGGCGTTGTTTTCGCACAACCTCTTGATCGTGAACAGTGCGTCGGTTGTTCGGTCCGTTCGGACAATAATGAGCAATGCGGAAGGCAAAAACAGGAGCCGAGTACAGTGGTATTGAGTGATTATCATTGTGCTTATTGCAGTGAGCAGCAAACCAACTTGATTCACCACTCTCTATGATCGGACATGGAGTTTCGATTAATATCGGTATTACCCGATGTATTAAAACTCTGCGCATCCATCCATAGCGATGGTGG
The DNA here is from genome assembly GCA_965219915.1 of Rhodothermales bacterium. Taxonomy (GTDB): domain Bacteria; phylum Bacteroidota; class Rhodothermia; order Rhodothermales; family Bin80; genus Bin80. Next base: position 1,264,155 of record OZ244794.1, read on the forward strand.
ATGAATGCGCACGGAACAGAATTTGCTTTTGGAGTCCCGTAGTCTGTTGCGCCATAGGGAATTGCAACGCAAACAGTCTCTTACATGGATAGCGGTAACATACAGTTGAATTACCAGACATGACTCAAGTTTCTGTGTTTATGCGAAAAAGGGATCAGGTTAAATGTGGCGCGTTGTGGCTCCTCTTGGTAACAACTGGATGCAATTCAGGTACTGAATACGCGACTCTAGAAGGGTTTGCAATTCCCGTACAACTCCAGGCCAGCGTTGAGCGGGAGTGGCGCCAGGTTTCTCTACGGCAGCTCTATGAAATACCTCGTGATTCTGGCATTGAGTTGTATGCGCCGGGGCCATTCACGATCGGATCCGATGGGGCCCTGTATTACATGGACATCGTAGACATGAAAATCAAGCATTTTGATGCAGATGGCTATTTCAAGCAGTCCTATGGGGGGCCTGGAGAAGGGCCGGGGGAATTCAATATTTTCATCGAGTCTGACATCTTAGGGGATTCTGTTCTGTATGTCACTGATCCCAATCGCCGGACCATCTCATTTTTTGCCGTAGATAATTCGAAGTTCCTCTACAGCATACCGAATGTAGATGCTTTCAGATACAGGATCACACAGGGTGGTCGGGCCTATTGGCTTACTACAAGGGGGGATTCCTTGTTGGGGACTAGTGTAGGCAGTCACGACGCCCGCTTTATTGGCACGATGGTAAAGGGTCAAACCGCGGCACACCTATTGCTTATGGGCGGACATATTGTCCCATATCAGGAAGACATTGTGTACGTCTCGTCACGGTATCCGATACTGGTGCGGTTTGATTCCGTTGGAACCGTGATTTACGCGCGTGCCACCCCGGATTTTGAGACTGCAGAGCCGCCTAGTTTGGAAAGGGTCACCACGAGCACCGGATTCGGCACACGTGTGCGAGGCCGATCTATCAATGATTACAGCGAGATTTACCGTGACAAGTTGGTTGTATACGCTGACGTGGCCGCGTCGGAAAAGGCATTTGACGTTTACGATGCGGCCACGGGAGAATATGAGTATTCGGTCTCTGTGCCCTGGGGACGTATCTACTTTGCATCGTACGATCCCATGCGCAAGCGCGTTTGGCAGGTTCGAGACACGACTGTAGTGGTATATGCTGTAGACCTCTAGAATGGGTTCGGAAATACGTATTCGGGAGACTCGGCACCAGAAAGCCAGCCCTCTCAATAAGCGTTTTATGGGTGACTCAAAAAGAGACTGCAGGTTTGGGAGGCGCAGACTCTGCGACACTGCAGAGGCGTGTCGTTCTGCCACTGAGAGTCGAGCTAGCCCCGTTTCGCCGACAACCGTTTTTGCAAAGTGAAGACATTGCTAATCTTTCACAATTTCCAGTCAGTGTACATGCAAAGGAGGCGACTTTCATGCGTCACGATGCATTGTATAGCATTTGGTTGACGTCATTGAGTCCCCATCGGTAGCGGGGCTTTAATCCACAAGCGGGGGAACCCAGATCCCAAACGGATTATCCCTTGTGTAGCAAACCCGAAAACGCCGTACATTCGATTGTAGTCGTGATCGCCATCGGCTTACGGGATTCGCGCGACTGCACGGCGAAAGGCATTCACATTGGTGACTTGGGGAACCCGTGAAATCAATACTGGTATGTGATTTCTTAACATCACCACTTACATAAAAGATATCAGATGAGTAATACAGCTTTTTTAATTGCATTGTTGTGTACCATGGGATTGGCGCCGGCTGCATACTACTTAATAAAGGTTCAGACCAGGACGCTCTATTTGATAGGATCCGTTGGGACCTTTTTGATGCTATTATCCATAGTCCTTTCAATATCGGGAATCTGGGAATTTCCCAGTTCGCTACTAGCGTCTCTGATGGCGCTCATTGGTCTAGGTGCTTTTGGGTGGGGCATGGGAGGTGCAATGCGGGAATGGTTTTGGCAGCGATTTGCTAATCCACAATAGTTGAATAGAAAGCTCTGGCGGAAGCTATACTTGACCATGGCTTTCGCGAGGTGTTCGGCAGGAATGTCGTCCAGTGATCGTTTGACGCTACGGAGGGCTAGGTGAAGCGGGGCCCTCACGTTATAACTGACGATGATCACCGATACCTTCAGAGATTCGCTGGATGTACCAGCGTCGGCTGCCGGTGAAAATGGCTAGTTCCCGGCCATACGTCAAGAAATCATACAACACGATCTTCCTCCACAAGCAACAGTTTGAGGCCGCGTTGTTTTCGTGTATCCTGTTCATCGTGTGAAGCGCGTCGGCTGTCCGGTCCATTTGAACACTGGTGGGCCTGCACGGAGGGCATGGTAGAGCGAAAAGGGCAGTTTTTAAGGAAGTTGCAGAAGCAGCAGAGGTGTTTCAACGCCGTCTCAAAGTTGTGTGCAATGCACTTGCAAGGAACAATCCAATGTTCGGGCAGAACGATCCAGCGAGAAGATCCGAGGATTGGAAACCATTGGGAGAGGTTTCGGAAGATTCAAAAGATTATGATCCGCAATCTCCTTTCTCCGCCATAGCTTGGATCCTTATCCACAATCATCAAGGTAAAACCAGAATTAGAGGAGGGAAATAGAAGCCGAATAACCTATGCCAGGTCCACGGTCGAGTTAGTAGGACCAGTGCCTGCGTGCATGTCGATATAACTCGCGTAGTCTTCCTTGGGAGTCGCGCAGTTCGGGGTGCGGCTTGAAATTTATGCTTTGAGACAATAGACAAATCCCAGTAGTATGGCTGAACTTACTATTACCGCAATCAGCGACACGCACGGACAGGTCGCCTTGCCAGACCTGCTAAGGGGATACGAAAGTGACATTCTCGTTCATTGCGGAGATTTCACTACTGGCAGAACAGATCGCCTAAGCAACTCCGTTATCTACGACAGCCACAGGCGGTCATGGCGAAAGTTTTTGCGCGAACTGGTTGCTGTTAGGGACCAGTTCAGGGCTATCATAGTAGTTCCAGGCAACCACGACCAGATTTGCGAATTCATGCCAGAGAACTGCCAGTCAGAAATAGCTGAGCCTGGAGGCCACCTTTTAATCAACAGTGGAGCAACTATCGTTGCGGGCAATAGAAGCCGTATAAGATTTTGGGGTTTACCACATACCCCTCCGTTTATGTCATGGTTCTTTCAGGGTTATGACATGTCTTTGTGCACGGACAAAATTCCTGCAACGATTGACGTGCTTGTGAGCCACGGTCCTCCACATTCAATCTTGGATACGGTCGGCCCCGTCTTGCCGCAAAACGTTCGTCCCGCTGACTACCTCGGTAGCAAAGATCTGTATGTCCGATGCCAGAACCTCCCAAAGTTGAAGGCTGTGTTCTTCGGCCATATTCACAGTTCCCATGGCGAAGACAAAAGGATGGGCGTCGATTACTTCAACTGTTCAATTCTCGACGAGGGATACGAATGGAGGTTTGACCCCGTCACGACCGCAATCAGAATTGATGATAGACAAGAACAATCTCTTGAAGATGACCAATCAGAAAATATGTTCAAGGCTGTCCAATTGGCTCGTTTGTCCAGTAAACTGACAGACAATAAGTGATGGCACTCGACGGGTCTTTCTTGCTGTACTCAGCTCTAGAGTGCAGGGCGCCGGGGGGCGATTGGTTTCCCCTAGGGAGGTATTTACGTAACGCGAGCACAACAAAAGTGCATTGTTGTGTGCGTCGGCGAAAGATCGGAGAGGTCTGGCTAAATCTAAATTCTTAGCCTTAATTTCTTCCTAACTCTCAACCTCATGACACTAAAATCCATTCAACATTGCGTCCCTTACGATATTCCGAGGATGCAGGATGGACCGAGCGAGTCCCGGCCAGGAATAAAATTTTGATCTCATGGAGAACACTGGTTCAAACGTGGCGCAACTTGATCGGCATCTGGTAAGCCGAAAGAAGGCATTTTACCCGGTCAACAAAGACCTCGGAGGGTATCTGAAGCGTTATGGCAGGCTTCAGTCAAGGGGAGTTCGTTACCAGGATCTCAGCCGATATGTCGAAGGAGTGCCGCTATACGGTGAGGATGGCAAGGATACGCTTTGGATGAGCGTGTTTTATCCTCCCAGCGAGCAACGGGAAATCAACGATGACCTTGTAGTAACCTATGCCGATTTGAAAGCCCACGGGGATCTGTCAATCGTACAGCACCTGTACGTAGATCGGGTTGACCTTTGCGTGTACGGGAACACAATGCCATACAGGGTAAGGTTGGTTAACGCTCTCAACGAGAACTGTGACTACTATTACGTTAAGAAAACCGATGCGAACCGCATTTACGGCCTTGAACTGGAGCACCTACTCTCACCGAGCCGAATCCACTACTTTGTTCGGGGCAATACCACCATAGAAGAGCATATCGTGGGGGTACCAGGGGATGTATTTCTAGCGAACGACATGCCAGAAAACCGCTTCGATCTCGTGCGGTTGGCCAAGCAGTTTGTCAAATTCGATACGCGCTGTCTGTTACAGCTGCTTGGTGATATGCATACGGGTAATTTTGTGGTTAACATTACGCGGGATTTTGAGAAGCATCATTATCGGTTTCGAGCCATTGATTTTGATCAGCAGAGCCATCACCGGAATATCGAAGTCTATCGCCCTCAGGCCTACAAGGCCAATGCACCCTTCATGAAAGCGGTCCAGGAAGTACTGGCCCCGACGGTGGTGGCGCAGTATCGCAGGGAGGAACGGGCATTAATGGCCCATCGCGTCAGCGTAAGCGATGGACGTGTGCATGCGCTGCTTGAAGTGATGCAGAACGACAAAATTGCTAATTCAGACCATGTACGCCAGTTAGCAGCAAGCCTATGTGAGTTCCATGGGGATGACCGATACGCCAAATGCGAGCACATGGGAGAACTCGTATATAACTCAATTATGGCATTGGACAAACGGCCAACGGAGCAGGAGGTGAGGGTCATGATTGATGACGCACTCGAGGAGAACCTAATGTAGACCACTACACCAGAAATGGATTGTGCCTGCGCTCAGCACCGATTGTGGTGGGTGGGCCATGACCGGAATAGACCAGGGTGTCGCTGGGCAGCGCGAACAGTTTCTGGAAAATAGATTCCATGAGGGTCCCCATATTCCCGCCTGGCAAGTCTGTTCTTCCGACGGATTGATTAAACAAGACATCACCGACGATGACAAAATCGGTGGCCTCATCTACAAAGCAGATGGAGCCAGGCGCGTGTCCGGGAGTGTGCAGAACGCTCCATTGAGCGCTCCCAAATTGTACAATATCCCCTTCATCTAGCCAGTTAGTGACTTTGGGGGGTTGCATCATTCGTATGCCGTAAAGTAATGCCTGAGCGGGTGCCCCAGTAAGCCAGATGGAAGTATCCCGGTGGGCCTGCCATGAAAGGCCGAACTGCTTGGCCAAAGTGTTGCACCCCAGGATGTGGTCAATGTGTGCATGCGTGAGTAGCAGATGTCGAACGCTAAGATTGTTTGAGTTGATATAGTCGGCAATCTCTGAGGTTTCTTCCTCGATTGAGCAGCTGGCATCCACAATGACAGCTTCCCCGTCACTATGGCAGACGTAGCAGTTCGTGGCGAAGTCACTGAATGTGAATGGTTTGACGTAAGTGGTGGACATGTACTGGTTAGGTAAAGGCAGGGGGTGCTATGATAATTACAAATTCTCCCTTGATTGTAGTCTTGTTACTAAAATATTCTAGCAGCCCTTGCAGACTCGTTCGATGAATCTCTTCAAATTTCTTGGTTAACTCCCGGGCGACTGCGCCGGTGCGTTCTGGACCCAGAGCGCCTACCAAGTCATTCAATGTGCGAATAAGCCGGTGTGGACTTTCGTAGAGTACAATCGTGCGCGTTTCTGCACGAATTGCTTCCAGGCGCTTGTTGCGGCCTTTTTTGTGGGGCAGGAATCCCTCAAACACAAAACATTCAGAAGGTAGTCCACTGGCAGTGAGTGCGGGAATCAGTGCGGTGGGGCCGGGTAGTGCCTGCACGGGGATGTTTTTCTCCCAGCACAAGCGGACTAGGTAGAACCCGGGATCACTCAACCCAGGCGAACCCGCATCGCTGATCAGAGCTACCCGCTGTCCGGCCTTCATGCGTTCTATCAACTGTGGTGCGCGTTGGCGCTCGTTATGGTCATGGTAACTGATTGTTGGCGTGTTTATGCCGTAATGCGTAAGAAGAATGGAGGAACGTCGGGTATCTTCACAGGCCACAAGGTCAACTGCTCCCAGTATCTCTACTGCACGGAATGTAACGTCAGCCAAATTACCGATGGGAGTGGGTACCAAGTAGAGCATAAGTGGTCAGACGGTTCCTATGAGTACACTGGGAGAGCCCCTCTCCGCAATATTTCAGACAAAGAAACTTCAACCGAGTATCCGCATCTATGATCTATGGACCCCCCTACAGATTAATACTTCAGACGGCTTCCATGCAGATCGGTCAATTGGTAGCCATTTGGTAGAGGGAGGCATATCGATTAAACCTGGGTTCCGATAGCTTTCAAGAACTGTTTGCCACCGAAGAGATACGGCAGGCGTTGTCTTCTTGGGTAGTCATCAATAGGTACATCTCCCGTTTCAACATGCATCCCAGTGATCTACCCCGTTTTTGAGGTAAGATATCTTGACAAGAATTTACCGGTATTACGTGGTCGTGCGCGCATGTCAAGCGCAACCCTTACAAAGAGCCAGATCCCGACTATACCAATGATGATGTTTGCGCACCACATACCTATCCAGGGGCTTAGCAGCCCCCGGTCTGCCAATTTTTCTCCCTGAACCAGCGTGACCCAATAGAAGAGAAAAATGCCAACTGCCACCATTCCGGCTGTCCCTAGACCGCCCCGGCGGATACTCAATCCTAGTGGTATGCCAATAAGGACGAAAATGAAGCATGCGACGGAAATCGAATATTTCTTGTGAATTTCAACCTTATAGCGGTTGATGGCTGATGTGGTACGTTCCAGGTTTCTGCCTTTACCGCCAATGGAGCTTCGGGCATCCCGGCTGTAATCCCGTGCGCGCTGGTAAGTACGCTTCATTTGATCTTCGGTCAAACCATCCAGGATGGGGCGGGGTGCTATTGTTTGCTCAGTAGGATTGTCGCCGAAATCTGACGCCGTGAATGATTCGGCCCGAAGCCATTCAAGGGAGTTCCTGGGAGAAACATCCGTAGACATCACGTCAGGTTCCTGTTCAGAGGGCGGACTTGGCATACTGCTGCGCAGCTCAGCTTCCTGTTCTGACAGTCGGATCTCGAGAGAATCTACGATACTGAGCATGCGGTCCATGGGGGTCGAGCGATCTGATCGATATCCGGTGGACGGATCACGGACCTGAAACCCAAGCTCACTGAGGTCCAGGCGCAATTGGAGGCGTTCAAAAGCGAGTTTTTCATATCGCTCAGTCCCTTGTGCATTGGATCGGCGCGTGAGACGGTGCATTTCGCCTTCGTTGAGAATGAGGTTGACCGCGTTCCCAAGTGGAACCAGTTCTCCTCTGTTTGCCCGGATGGTAGCGCCATTGACACCTCCTTGCGTGTAATCGTAGATAAGGATGTCTTGGAGGAGGTTGCCATTCCGCTCGCCAACCAGGATGCTGTAATCATCAATCTCCTGGTAGAATACACCGGGCTCCAAGCTGAATCCTGGTCGGGCAGTGCGGATCATCTCCCACATATTGCGCGCTCTGAAGTTTGATTCCGGCAGCAACACATTGTTAAAGTATATCATACCCCAGGTAAGGAGGATGGCGGCAGCAAATACCGGCCAGGTCAGCCCCCAAAGCGTAATACCACAATTCCGGATAACCACCCATGTGCGCGATTCGGCCAGTGAGCCGAAGACCATCAGGGAAGTCAGAAGTGCGGCCATCGGCACAGACAAAACCACCATATAGGCTAGGTTGTAGGTGATAAGCTCCAGTACGATTGCAATTGGCAGGTCACGCCCCGTCAGTTCCGGCAGAAACTTGATGAGAAACTGCATTAACAGCAAAAAAAGCAGCACCCCCAACCAACCCAGCAACGGACCGGGAAGCTGTCGCAGGACCATACGGTGAATAATATTGGGTACTATATTGACGTTCATAGTCCAGACTTACTGGGGCAGAGCCAGGCACGTAGATTTCCGGAACTGGAAAATTCGAACAGTCCAGTTATTCCGTGCTCTTGTGCTGACTGTACAGGCATCGCAGGAACATTCGGCAGTGCATTCACGGCATGGCATAGCCACAAATTCGGACTTTAACTGTGAACAATCCATCTTTAATCCCCAATCCGGCAACACGCGTTCCAGTCCGTGGTTGCACTGGTTCCTTTTTTACGTTCATCCATGGCGTTATAATATGAAAAGCAAGGGTGCAGACCTATTCGTATCTATTGCAGTATTCGCGTATGCGCTGGTACTGTACCTACTGACCGTTGCCCCCACGGCGAGTTTCTGGGATGCAGGAGAGTTTATTGCGATTGCGCATGGACTGCAGGTATCACATCCCCCGGGGGCTCCCTTTTATATGTTGGTCGGGCGGCTTTTCTCCATGTTTGTTCCCACAGACCTGATTGCGCTGTCGGTCAATCTGGTTTCGGTGTTTTCCAGTGCATTCACGATACTGCTCACGTATTGGATTATCGTTCGATTGCACCAGGAGTTCAGCCCGGCCAGGCATGAAGGAAATAGCGGTCCTCTCTCGGCCACTTTTCTCCAGCGGTTCGGTGGCGTGGTCGGGGCCTGTACTTTTGCGGTAACGGATTCATTCTGGTTCAATGCAGTGGAGGCGGAAGTGTATGCAATGTCTATGCTCTTTACGGCTCTCGTAGTGTGGCTGATTATGAAATGGAGCGAGCTCGCACGGGAAGAACTCGCCAATTCGCGTGATCGCCTGGGATTAGGGGCCAACCGGATACTTGTATTAGTCGCCTATTTGTTTGGATTGGCCATTAGTGTGCACCTCTTGAGTTTACTGGCACTCTTTTTTATTGCACTGATATTCTTTTTTGTCGAGTACGATCGCAAGGAATGGGATGTTGAAGGACAGCCTGGCTGGAAGTCGAGGAAGCGTTGGCAGGCAATTCTGCTAACGCTCGTAGTGGCGTCTATTGGATTCCTTGTCATTTACCCGGGAATCATACAAAAACTGCCGGGGTACGCTGGACAAATCGGACAACCCTTGATCGTGTTGCTACTGCTGGCTCTAGGAGTTGTTGGAGCGGTGTGGATAACGCATACGCGGCAGAAACAGACCGCAAACCTTGTTGCGGTATGTTTGCTTATGGTACTGATTGGGTACTCCAGCTATGCAGTCATCTTTATTCGCAGCGCGGCTGATCCGCCCATTGATGAAAATGACCCCGAAACCCCGGAAGCAATCGTATCCTATCTGGAGCGTGAGCAGTATGGCAAGACCCCCATTTTTACTGGACGAAGCTACAATAGTGCGACCGGTGGTTTCGATGAAGACAAGCTGTTTCCCCGACGATATTCAGCTGCGCCGCAGCATGTAAATGTCTATCAGCGCTATAGCTCCGACATGGAGTTCTTCTGGAAGTATCAGTTGGGGCATATGTATCTGCGTTATTTTCTGTGGAATTTCTCTGGACGGGAGAGTGATGTTGAAGGAGCGCGGCCCATAACAGGACTCACGTTTATTGAGGGGCCGAACGAAACACTTCAGCAGACGCCCAGCGAAAAAGCAAGTCGCAACAGATACTTTGCACTGCCATTGCTACTGGGTTTCTTCGGAATGTTTTATCACTTCCGTAGGGATTGGCGGCGGGCGTTCAGTGTGATGATCCTGTTTTTGGTCACCAGTGTGGGAATCATTCTATATCTCAATCAGACACCGATACAGCCCCGGGAGCGGGATTATTCGTACGTTGCGAGTTTTTTTGCTTTCAGTCTGTGGATTGGAATAGGAGCCAGCGGGTTTCTACGGCTTGTACAGGACGCAATAGGCAACGCATTCCGCGAGCTAAGTTGGCTTGTCGCTGCGATCGTATTCTTGGCCGTTCCAGGTTGGATGGCCATAGAAAATTATGACGACCATGATCGGTCCGGTCGGTACATCGCACCCGACTACGCGCATAATATGCTGATGAGTGTTGCACAGGATGGGATCCTGTTCACGAATGGTGACAATGACACCTTTCCCCTCTGGTATGTACAGGAAGTTGAAGGTGTTCGAAGAGATGTACGTGTTGCAAACCTCTCATTGCTGAATACACCGTGGTACGTACGGCAACTCAAGAACCAGTGGTCGCGGGAATCGGCTCCTTTACCCATACCGTTGTCTGAAAGAGATATAGATAGTCTAGTTGCCGACGACAAATGGGTGCCGAGAACAATACAGTTACCAGTGGATACAGCGCTCTTTTCCGAGGAATCAGAAGTATTCATCGGCCAGGCTGACCGAAGCATGATCGACAGTTCAATGACCTGGACATTGCGTGGTCGGCCATTCGGTACGGATCCGCAGACTGGCGAGACAAGGCATCTCCTGTACGGGGCAGACTGGGCTGCACTGAGTATAATTGCCGGAGCTGCTGCTGAAGGATGGAAGCGTCCGGTGTACTTTGCTGTAACCGTAGCTCCCGATGGTCGCCTGGATTTGCATAATTATTTTCAATTGGAAGGAAAGGCGTTACGTGTCGTCCCGATACGTCACGAGAATTCTCAAGGACGGATTGAGGTTGGGGTTACTCCGGAGCGGTTGAAGACTTTCAGGTTCAGGAACCTGGATAACCCCAAGGTTTACTATGACGCGAATATTCGGAATATGGTGGACAACTATCGGATTGTTTTTGCACAGACGGCTATGGGATTGATTGAGGGCGGTCAAGTGGAGGAAGGCGTTGCCCTCATGGACGGATTGCAGGAAAAAATTCCGTTTACGACGATCCCGGGAGAATTTGCTTCTTTCATGTACGTTTCACGGGTTTATGAGCAGGCAGGTGATTACACAAAGGCCTTACATACCCTTCAGTATGCCGAACCCCTTGTCAGACACAGGCTGAGATCAACCGACAGTTCGCAGAGAGTGAATGAGATGAACTTCGCTTTGGTGAACGCAATACGCGGAGCATACCAACAGGCGAAGGATTATGAGGGGGCCGCGACTTTTGAGAACAATATTCGTAGTGATTTTGGGGAGGAGGCAACCGTTACCGCTGATGAAATGCGCGCATTGATGATTGGGCTGCCACAAGGCACTATTTTTGATAGCTCCGGGAATGCAGTAGGGATATCAACACCGGATTCCGCCGGAAGGGACTCGGGAGTCCGAGACGAAATCCAGTAGCTTGAGGATCAGATCAGGTCGTACCAATAATGGCGTTTCAGATTTAGGAAACAATCTTCTATGCGAAGGGAGATAATGTCGTGAACTCTCTCATTGTGCAGGCCGTAGCCCGGTGTCGGTATTATGCGAATTATGACCGACGTCTGCTGGATGTAGTTTTTTTGTTCGCGGCGGCTCGGGTTGGCCAAAAGGTAGACATAGGACAACGCATCATGGCACCCGTAACAGACCTGAATGCAACTAAACAAACAGGTGTAAAAATGAAAAAACTGATTTTATCGCTCGCCGTTTTGATTCCGGCCATTGCGCTGGCACAGGAAAAGGCTGACCCCACCGAGGCTGAGCTGGTAAGACTTGTGCTGGAAACCCCATCGAAAACAGTCGCCTGGGAGGCGCTTAGGGCCTTGGAACGCGATGAGCGAGAGCTCGAGGTGTTGCTGAATGTATACCAGGCTTTGGATGGTACCCAAGCTATTCAGACTTCAAGTGTGCTGAGACTCATAGCCAGTGCATTAGGAGGTGCAGATTATCTCAAGAACCTGTTTGCGTCCCTCGAACCGCCCAAAGAACCGTGCAAGGCGCGACCATCCATTGGACTTGAAAATGGGCCGCCGGGCCCTCCAGAAGAGGAGCTCTGTCCCTACAAAACGGAGTGGTGCGAAGTGGGTAAAGTTCTTATAGGGCGTGGCGTGCACCACTCCCTTATTTATCCGACATGCGATAACACTATAGAGTATACGGAAGATGGTCGCATTCTTTGGCACAGCCACTAGGCCGGCTTCGTGGCCTTTACCCACGAAATGCCGGCAAGGCGGACGCTGGCATTTGCATATTCTCCCTATAAAGCCCCCTCAGACGCGTCCCAGGGACGTGTTCACCATGGATTACGCTAAAATGCCGCTGAATTTCGCCTCCATTCAGAATGAGGTTGACCACGTTCCCAAGTGGGCCAGTTCTCCCCTGTTTGCCCGGATGGTTGTGCCATTGATACCTCCTTGTGTGTAATCGTAGATAAGGATGTCTTGGAGGAGGTTGCCATTCCGCTCGCCAACCAGAATGCTGTAATCATCAATCTCCTGGTAGAACACACCAGGCTCCAAGCTAAATCCCGGTCGGGCAGTGCGGATTGTCTCCCACATATTGCGTGCTCTGAGGCTTGATTCCGGCAGCAACACATTGTTAAAGCATAGCATGCCCCAGGTGAGGAGGACGGCTGCAGCAAGTACCAGCCAGGTCAGCCCCCACAGCGTAGTACGGCAATTCTGGATAACCACCCGTGTGCGCGGTTCGTCTGGTGAGCCGAAGACCATCAGGGAAGTCGGAAGTGCCGCCATCGGTACAGACAAGACCAACATAAAGGCCAAGTTGTAGGCGATAAGCTCAAGTACGATTGCAAATGGCAAGTCACACCCAGTCAGTTCCGGCAGAAACTAGACGAGAAACTGCATTCCCAGCATGGAAAAGCCAAATATTCGGACTTTAACCGTGAACAATCCATCCTTAATCCCCGATCCGGCAACACGCGTTCCAGTCCGTAGTTACACTGGTTCCGTTTTTTACGTTCATCCATGGCAGTTGTAATATGAGATCCAAGGGTGCAGACCTAGTTGTATCTATTGGAGTATTTGCGTACGCGCTGGTACTGTACCTGTTGACTGTTGCCCCCACGGCGAGTTTCTGGGATGCAGGAGAGTTTATTGCGATTGCGCATGGACTGCAGGTATCACATCCCCCGGGGGCTCCCTTCTATATGTTGGTTGGGCGGCTTTTCTCCATGTTTGTTCCCACAGACCTGATTGCCCTGTCGGTCAATCTGGTTTCGGTTTTTTCCAGTGCGTTCACCATACTGCTGACCTATTGGATCATCGTTCGATTGCTTCGGGAGTTCAGCCCAGACTCACGTGCAGGAGATAGCGGTCCCGTTTCGGCCACATTTCTCCAGCGGTTCGGTGGCGTGGCTGGGGCTTGCACGTTTGCAGTAACGGATTCATTCTGGTTCAATGCAGTGGAGGCGGAGGTTTATGCGATGTCTATGCTTTTTACTGCGCTCGTAGTGTGGCTGATCATGAAATGGAGCGAGCTTGCGCGGGAAGAACTGGCCAATACTCGTGACCGCCTGGGGTTGGGGGCCAACCGGATACTTGTATTGGTCGCCTATTTGTTTGGATTGGCCATTGGTGTGCATCTCCTGAGTTTACTGGCACTCTTTTTTATTGCACTGATATTCTTTTTTGTCGAGTACGATCGCAAGGAATGGGATGTTCAGGGGCAGCCTGGCTGGAAGTCGAGAAAGCGCTGGCAGGCTATTCTGCTAACGCTCGTAGTGGCGTCTATTGGATTTCTTGTCATTTACCCGGGAATCATACAAAAACTGCCGGGTTACGCAGGAGAAATCGGACAGCCGTTGGTCGTGTTGCTGTTGCTGGCTCTGGGAGTTGTTGGAGCGGTGTGGATAACGCATACGCGGCAGAAACAGACCGCTAATCTGGTTGCGGTATGTCTGCTTATGGTACTGATTGGGTACTCCAGCTACGCAGTCATCTTTATTCGAAGCGCGGCTGATCCGCCCATTGATGAAAATGACCCCGAAACCCCGGAAGCAATCGTATCCTATCTGGAGCGTGAGCAGTACGGTGAAACCCCCATTTTTTCTGGGCAAAGCTTCAATAATTCGACCGGTGGTTTTGATGAAGACAAACTGTTCCCTCGACGATATTCACCTGCGCCACAGCATGTAAATGTCTATCAGCGCTATAGCTCCGACATGGAGTTCTTCTGGAGGTATCAGTTGGGGCATATGTATCTGCGATATTTTCTATGGAATTTCTCTGGACGGGAAAGTGATGTTGAAGGAGCGCGGCCCATAACTGGACTCGCGTTTATTGAGGGGCCAAACGAAACACTTCAGCAGACTCCCAGCGAAAAAGCAAGTCGCAACAGATACTTTGCGCTGCCATTACTATTGGGTTTCTTTGGAATGTTTTATCACTTCCGCAGGGACTGGCGGCGGGCGTTTAGTGTGTTGATCCTGTTTTTGGTCACCAGTGTGGGAATCATTCTCTATCTCAATCAGACACCTATACAGCCCCGGGAGCGGGATTATTCGTACGTCGCGAGCTTTTTTGCATTCAGTATGTGGATTGGAATAGGAGCCAGTGGGTTTCTACGGCTTGTACAGGACGCAATAGGCAACGCATTCCGCGAGCTAAGTTGGGTTGTTGCAGCGATAGTATTCTTGGCTATTCCCGGTTGGATGGCCGTAGAAAATTATGACGACCATGATCGGTCCGGTCGGTACATCGCACCCGACTACGCGCATAATATGCTGATGAGTGTTGCACAGGATGGGATCCTGTTCACGAATGGCGATAATGATACCTTTCCTCTGTGGTATGCTCAGGAAGTTGAAGGTGTTCGAAGAGATGTACGTGTTGCAAACCTCTCATTGCTGAATACCCCGTGGTACGTACGGCAACTCAAGAACCAGTGGTCTCGGGAATCATCGCCTCTGCCCATAAGTCTGTCTGAAAGAGACATAGATGATCTGGGTGCCAGTCTATGGGAGCCGAGAACAATACAGTTACCTGTGGATACAGCGCTCTTTTCCGAGGAATCAGAAGTATTCATCGGCCAGGATGACCGAAGCATGATCGACAGTTCAATGACCTGGACATTGCGTGGTCGGCCATTCGGTACGGATCCGCAGACTGGCGAGACAAGGCATCTCCTGTACGGGGCAGACTGGGCTGCACTGAATATAATTGCCGGAGCAGCTGCTGATGGATGGCAACGTCCGGTGTACTTTGCTGTAACCGTGGCTCCTGATGGACGCCTGGATTTGCAGAATTATTTTCAGTTGGAAGGAAAGGCGTTACGTATCGTTCCGATACGTCACGAGGATTCTCAGGGGCGGGTTGAGACTGGAGTTACCCCAGAGCGGTTGAAGACTTTCAGGTTCAGGAACCTGAACAACCCCAAGGTTTACTATGACGCTAATATTCGGAATATGGTGGACAACTACCGGAATATTTTTGCACAGACGGCCATGGGATTGATTGAGGGCGGTCAGGTGGAGGAGGGCGTTGCCCTAATGGACGGATTGCAGGAACAAATCCCATTTACGACGATCCCGGGAGATTTTGCTTCTTTCATGTACGTTTCACGGGTTTATGAGCAGGCAGGTGATTACAATAAGGCCTTGCATACCCTTCAGTATGCCGAACCCCTCGTCAGACACAGGCTGAGATCTACCAACAATTCGCAGAGTATGAATGAGATGAACTTCGCTTTGGTGGACGCGATACGAAGAGCATACGTGATGGCGCAGGATTATGAGGGGGCCGCTACGTTTGAGAATAATATTCGTAGTGATTTTGGGGAGGAGGCAACCGTTACCGCTGATGAAATGCGTGCGTTGATGATGGGGCTGCCACAAGGAACCATTTTTGACAGTTCCGGGAATGTAGTAGGGATATCAACACCGGATTCCGCCGAACAGGACTCGGGAGTTCAAGACGAAATTCAGTAGCTTGAGGATCAGATCAGCTGGTATCAATAATGGCGTTTCAGTTTCAGGAAAACGACTTTGAACGGATCGGCCGTGCACTCGGTGCAGCACCTATACGACAGGACCAAGTTGTATGCTACGAGGTCACCAATGAAGAGCTTGGCCAGACCATCAAACTGGAGATCTCAATAGATGTCGAATTTCCAGGAGAGCTCAAGGGGGAAATTTCCGGCCACATAGTGACCGCCGACACGGTGAGTGGACAGCTTCATCTGGTCGGATGCACAGGCCTTGTCGCCGAAGAGGAGTTCCAGGAAGTAATCTTCTATGCGAAAGGAGACAATGTCGTGAACGCGCTTATTGTGCAGGCCACAGCCTGGTGTCAGCTTTATGCGAATTATGACCGGCGTCTACTGGATATGGATTACACCAAGATGCCCCGGCAGATCTCAAACAGTGTGATTTCTTTCCTGATGGCTGAGGGGGCCTTGGAAGGATTCACGTTCGATGATGAGGATGGAAACCCCGCCTGATCACTGGCCCGATCTGACCGCAGACGCGCCGGAAGGTGAGATATCAGTCACCATTGCGCACCAAGAGCTTGAATTTGATCCGAATCTCATAGAGCATCTGGTGTTCCAGGTGGCGGAGGGGGAAGATCAACGTATCCGGCAACTGGAAGTCACCCTCATGACTGCTGGCCAGTTGCGTGAGCTGAACACGTCTTGGAGGGAGGCAGATTATGACACAGATGTTTTGAGTTTTTCGCTCAGTGACGGAAATGCACTAGACGGCGAGATCTACGTGAGCCTGGATTTTGCGCGAACCCACTGTCAGAGTTATGGGGCCACCTATACCGAAGAGGTCTGTCGATACGTCGTGCACGGCATGCTTCACCTTCTGGGGTATGAAGACGACACCGTGAGAGGTGCACGAACCATGCGCAGAAAAGAAGATCAGTATCTTCGCAGCGCAGGAGTTATCGGTATCTGAATTGTTTGATGACGTTTGGATCCTTGCTGCGACGCAAGATCTGTCCACTGTGGACGTCCCGGAACACAATTTCTTTTGGCTGCGGGGTGACATCCATCAGGAACAAGGCCCAGCCCCAAAAACTGTATCGGGCCTGGGACACGATATAGGGGTTTGAGATTATTTCCCTGATGGACTCTTCGGAGGTCAATGCCTCCGGGACTTTAAGAATGTCGACGGGGTTGGCAAATTCACGATCCTCCGGTACGTCCTGTTGGAGGATTTCCGCCGCCTGCCCGGTTACGATTGTACGCGTAGGCCTGGGTCCACTGGTTCGCTTGAAGAAATAGTGATCGCTGGATATCTTGCCCGATCCATACAGGAAGATTAGAATCAACAGGAACAGCGTCAGCATGGCAATCTCGAAGCCCTGCGTACCCGCAGTCAGCCCACCGGCCATCTCTTCGACAAACACTGCGCCCACGAGGACGGGAATCTGGATCAGTGCGCCGACGCGTGAAAGCAGCCCGGTCAGCAGCATGAACCCGCCCAGCAGGTGCGACATTGCAACATAGTGCAATAGAACAGTGGATCGCAGCATAGCCGATGAATTCGCGCCGACGAGGTCCATAAAGCTGTTTGCGTCCGCAATGAATAGCATGCCCCGGATAAGCAGGCCGAGTCCCAGATACATACGCAGAAGATCAAAGGCGTGTGCACGGAAATGATACAGTCTGGCCAGCAGTTGCCGTAAATCGTTCGGGGAAGACCCGATCAGTCGATCCAGGCTCCAGTTCCCCGATCCACAGATCACGACCAGGAGCAACATGAAGAGCACCAGCGAGGACAATTCCAGCGACTGGTTTGCCGAAAACAAACTACCCAGACTCAAAAAAACTGCCCCAAACAGAATGGGAACCTGGGAGAGCGCGGCGATGCGTGTCCAGAATCCGGCTGTGATCAGCAGTCCGCCTACCATATGAAAGCCGGCTACGAAGAGGTGCACCCAGCTTTCGGATAGCCACGCTGGTGCTCCTTGTGGTAGAAGTGCCACGAGCGTTGATGCGTCGAACAAAAAAAGAATTCCTCGTGCAAACAGGCCAATGCCTAGATAGATACGAATCAGGTCAAAGGCAATTTCACGGTATTCGTCAAGCCACGCGTCAAATTTTTGGAGCATACTGAAATTTTTTTACCTTTCGGGTGAAAATAACTATTTTGGGGCACGCAAGCCCAAAATACCTATTCTGATCATCTTGAGGGCGCAACTTGGAGATCATTGCTTATTTTCCAGCTATTGTTTGATTACCTATGACTCACCTGTTGCGCTGTCTGTCTGAAAACTGTAATGCTGACACTTGATCGAAGATCGTGGTTGCTGAGGGTTCCTCTTGGAATCCTCGTGCTGGTGCTAGTGGCTCTGTGTTCTGAGCCAGCCTGGGCTGCCCCACAGGAGGCCGATCCCGAGTACAGGGCGCTGCCTTTCATAAGCAGCCGTGTGCTTATGTGGGCGGTCGCCGAGTTGCATTTGATGTTTGCGGCGTTCGTGTTGGCAGTTCCCATTTTTGCAGTCGTCATTGAGTTCATCGGCTACAAGACGGGGGACCGGCGCTATGACCAACTGGCTTACGATTTCACAAAGTTGCTTTCGGTGTCGTTCTCATTCACGGCAACCTTGGGCGCACTGCTGACCTTTGCGCTGATCGTCTTTTATCCGGCGCTTACCCAGTATCTGGTTAAGATATTCAGTTGGACCTTTTTACCGTACGTTCTGCTGTTCTTTCTTGAAGCGTTTTTCCTCTACGCATACTACTACGGCTGGGGGAAACTCTCTCCCCGTCTGCACTTGTTCCTGGGGGTGATGCTCAATATTGTGGGCACGGCAATCATGTTTATTGCCAATGCCTGGCTGACGTTCATGAATACGCCCAATGGAATAGACGAGATGGGTAACCTGACCAGTCTCTGGGAGGCAGTCAACAATTACATCTGGATGCCCATCAATATCCACCGAATTATTGCCAATGTGGCTTTTGGTGGAGCTATCGGGGCAGCTTACGGCGCCTTCAAATTTTTGGGCGCGAAAACACTGGAAGCCCGGGCCCATTATGACTGGATGGGGTACATAGGCATTTTTGTAGCCATTTGTGCATTGCTGCCCCTCCCATTTGCGGGTTATTGGTTGGGGGTGGAGATCTATGCGTACGACCAGAGCCTTGGAATCACGTTGATGGGGGGTACGTTTTCGTGGTTGTTTATCGTGCAGGCGGTGCTGATCGGCAACCTGTTTCTGGCGGCCAACTACTACCTTTGGCTCAGTATGGCCCGGATACCGGGCGCAGAGCGCTTCCGAGGATTTATCAAGTACCTTCTGGGCATCATTACGCTTTGTTTTATCGTGTGGGCAACCCCGCATTCGTTAGTTGCGACGGTGGAAGAGGCCCGTGCAATGGGGGGGTCGCATCATCCCATACTGAATGTGTTGGGTGTGATGAGCGCGAAGAATACCGCGGTTAACTTGCTCATACTTACGACCTATGTCAGCTTCCTGCTCTATCGGCGTGCGAATAAGGAGGCGACCGTTTCGTGGGCCAGGACCGGGAACTGGGTTCAATTCGGCATATTCGCTGCGGTGGTGATTTACGTCGTATTTCTGGGGGTATACGGGTACTTTGTGGATGCCCAGACGCGTATTGGGCTGAGTCAACCGCAGGTGATGTCTGTATTGTTTGCGATGATTTCCGTGACGGTCATTGATATTTTCCTGTTCAAGAATGCAAAGTCCCGCGGAGAAATCGTATGGGGAAAGATTTCGGCTCGATCGCAGTATGCCCTCTTCTTCCTGGCGATCACGTTTACCTGGCTGATGGGCCTCATGGGCTATGTGCGCGCAGGTATGCGTCAGCATTGGCATGTGTATGGTGTAATACGTGACACCTCGGTAGATGCGTTTACGCCCACACTGGGTTATGCCGGGGGTGTTGTGAGCGCGATTGTTATTGTTTTCTTCCTGTTGATCGCGATTGTTTTCTTCCTGGCCGGACTTTCTGGACGAAAGGATTGGGAACCTGAATCGGGATCACGATGGAGTAAAGCGGAGGCATCCGCACCCATAGATTCTTAAATAAAAAACCAACAGACCAGTAGGCAGTCCAGTGAAACAGGCCCTGAAAATATTTGGATTCACCATTGTGGTCAGCGTTTTCTATTGGTACGTCAGTTTGTGGGTACCGCAGAAGCGAACAGAGCCGCCCGAGGACATAGAGATTGGTGCCAATCTCACCACAGAGGAGATGATTCCCATTGGTGAGGAAATTGTGGCAGGCAAAGGGACCTGCCTGACGTGCCATACCATGGGCGACCATGGAACCGGGTTGCGTTTCCCGGATCTGGCCGGTATTGGTGCTATAGCTGGAGAACGTGTTGCGGGCCAAAGTGATGTTGACTATCTGGCGGAGTCCATGTATGATCCGAACGCGTACGTTCTGGAAGGTTACGTGGCTGGAATGCCCAACGTTGCCCGTCCTCCAATTGCACTTACAGATCAGGAAATTCTCACTGTAATCGCCTACCTGCAATCTCTAGGTGGAACACCGACGGTTACGATGGATACGCAATTTGAGTGGCAGGGCCAAGCGCCTGCCTCACAGGACGTTGCTCCAGCGGCGGTAGGGGGGAATCGGGATGCAGAAACACTGTTCGCGGCGTACCTGTGCAATACCTGTCATACCCTGGATGGTACGGTTGCTGCCGGACCATCGCTTCAAGGCCTGGGTGAACGCATGTCCCGGGCGGAAATCTACGAAGCTATTGTAGACCCAGATGCAACAGTAACTGAAGGCTTTGTTGCAGGGGTTATGACCGCCATGCTTGACGCCACCGGTTTTCATGAACAGGTATCTGCTTCGGAACTGCAGGCCTTGGTAGATTATCTAGCTTCGCTTTAGGCTCACTGAATTGATATTGTTTGCCCATGAATCTTTTTGTGCTTCTTGCGATAGCGGCAGTAATGGTTCTGATCCAGTTCGTGGTGACACGGTGGGTCACGCTTAACCGTCTATCCTGGATGGGGATATGGTGGGTTGCGCTGTGGGCCGCGTTCTCGTACGGTATTAATCCACCGCTACCGAATTCAATTATCGTGTTGTTCATGGCGATCATCACGATTGCACTGGTTGCCTATCTGTCGGCGGATAACGAGGAGCTGAAGCAGGCCCAGGAGTCTATCGTTCGTTTCATGGTAACCCGTCAGTATCGGGTTGCTTTGCTTATCGTTATGTTTTTGATTCCAGCAGCGGTGGCTGCCTGGACCTTTGCCAGTATGAACCAGGCGCCACAGCCGCCTTCCAGTGGTCGTACGATACACCCGCCACCCCCGTCCTCAATAACCTTTCAGGGTACCTCGGTTAATCTGACAACTGCCAATAATCCCCTCCGTGAGCTCCAAAATACGGATGAAGCAGCCTTTGCAGAGCATGTTGCCAATGGAAGGCGGATTTACTTTGAGAACTGTTTCTACTGTCACGGGGACAATATGGAGGGGGCCGGGATGTTTGCGCATGGGTACGACCCGCTTCCGGCAAACTTCAACGATGCAACGACGATCGCGATGCTGCAGGAGTCCTATTTATTCTGGCGCATTGCAAAAGGAGCTCCGGGACTACCGTCGGAATCAACACCGTGGTCAAGCGCAATGCCTGCATGGGAAGATTTTCTTACGGAAGAGGAGATCTGGGAAGTGATCATATTTCTGTATGAATTCACCGGATTTGAGCCGCGAGCGCAGGGTATGCCGCATTAACCGATGACGAGAATGCGAATTTTGCTGACTTTATTGCTGGTGTACGTCGCTTACCCTGCGGTTGCACAGCAGGAAAATGATCTTGGCACTGAGGCGCAGCGCGCCGAGGGCAAGGAAGTCTATGATATCAAGTGTGCACACTGTCATGGCTATGAGGGAGATGCCAGTGCCGTGGCGACGCCTTATCTGCGCCCGACGCCCCGGGATTTTACTTCAGGTAACTATAAATTCCGTTCCACGGCTAGTGGCGAGCTTCCCACTACTGAGGATATCAAGCGGAGTATTCGCCTCGGGATGCCGTACACGAGTATGCCCGCCTGGGAAGGGATCCTTTCAGAGACGGAAATCACCAACCTGGCCTATTATCTCAAGACATTTGAGCCTGCTTTTGACGGTCCGTATGGCAATCCTACGGTGGTAGAGATCCCGCGTGCTCCCTCCTACTCAGCGGACCCGGATCACCTGGCACGTGGGCAAGAGATTTTTGCAGCCAATCAATGTGCTGACTGTCATGGCGAGAACGGTCGCGGAAATGGCGAAAGTGCCCCAGAACTCATGGATGACTGGGGATACCCGATTCGCGCGGCCGACATGACCAAGCGCTGGACATTCAGAGCCGGTGCTACACGTGAGGATATATATCGGACCTTCATGACGGGTCTGAATGGTACGCCGATGCCCTCGTATGAGCAGACGATTGACGCGGAGGATCGATGGGCGTTGGTGGATTATGTATGGTCGCTGTCGAGAGATACCCCGGACTATGGTACGACGGTTACGGTGCAGGGGCGATCGGGTGAGCTTGTGCTGGGCGACGGTCTTTTTGAAGCAGCATCGGAAACTTACTTTCCGATCGTGGGGCAGATAATTGAGCCAGGGCGTGCTTTTTATCCCGGCGTAAATGGCATAGGTGTAAAGGCGGTTTACAACGATTCGGAGATCGCGATCCAGCTGCAGTGGCACGATATGACCGCAGAAACCGACGGTATGAATAACCCATTGATTGAAGTGCCAATGTTTGATCCGGCACAGCCGGATACGACAATGGATGGGTGGTCGGACGCAGTGGCAGTACTCCTGCCATCCCGCACGCCAGAGGGGTTGGAGCGCCCGTACTTCATGTTTGGAGACAGCAGGTTTCCGATGAGTATCTGGTACACAGATCTTGCTACGGACTCAGCTGCGGTATTAATAGGGCAGGGGTCGGGAAGGATCGCTGATAACGGGATCGCTCTGGAAAGATCTGCCAGCTACGAGGATGGGGTTTGGACGGTCCAGTTCAAGGGGCCCCGTAACCAGGGAGAATTGACGATGCCGGAAGCGACTTTTGTTCCAATTTCGTTTACGATATGGGACGGGTTTAACGGGGAGCGCGGCAATAAGCGCGGACTTTCGGCGTGGTATCATTTGTACCTGGAACCAATGGAGACACAATCTGCGGTGCTCCCTATGGCTAAGTGGTTCCTGATTGTATTGGGAGCAGAGCTGTTGATTGTGGGACTGGTGAATTTACGGGTGCGTCGCAGGAAAACCGCTTAACCAGTGGATAGGAAGACGTACATACCGTCACTTGTATCGTGGAATCTGACCAAAAAATGCAACTTACAGTGTCCACATTGCTATCTGTCAGCCGGGCGCGCGGCTGATCGAGAGTTGACCACCGATGAGTGCCTTGCATTGCTTGAAGAAATGCGCACTCTCGGCACCGAAATGCTGATCCTGACGGGCGGCGAACCACTCCTAAGGAAAGACATCTACCAACTTGCAGAGACCGCAAGTGCTATGGGTATGTGGGTCGTGATGGGTTCCAACGGCGTACTTGTAACGCGTGCTGTTGCCCGCAAAATGGTTGAGTGTGGTGTCAAAGGAGTCGGGATCAGTATAGATTCTGCTGACCCCGATCGCCACAATGCATTCAGGGGGGGACGCAATGCGTGGCAGCACTCGGTACGCGCGCTGGAGGTCTGTCGGGAAGAGGGACTAGAAGTGCTCGTGCAGACTACGGTCATGGAAGAAAATTACGACGAGATTCCCGCGCTACTGGATTTTGCACGGGATCACGGGGCATGGTCATTCAACCTGTATTTTCTGGTGCAGACTGGACGGGGGCAGGGGATGACCGATCTTTCGGCTGCGGCGACGGAAGCCATGCTGACGCGACTGGTCGATATGCAGGAGGACTATCGCCCCATGTTGGTACGCAGCAAGTGTGCACCCCAGTTCAAGCAGATTGCCTACGCTATGGGGCGTGGAGGGCTCGAGAGTGGTGGTTGCATGGCGGCTACAGAATATTGCAGAATTACCCCGGAGGGAAATGTCACGCCCTGTCCCTATATGGATGTGGTAGCTGGAAGTGTACTCGAGGAGTCATTTACGACAATTTGGGATACTTCCGCTGTTTTTGAGGAACTCAGGGATACCGCAAACCTGAAAGGCCGCTGCGGTGCATGTGAGTTCAAAGATCTATGCGGCGGTTGCCGGTGTCGGGCCTTTGCGGCCACGGGGGATTATTTGGCGGAAGACCCCGGATGTGCCTATCAGCCCACGGGCACAGCTTTGCCCGAGGAGGTACTGTATTGGGATAAGGCCGCTCAGGAGCGTCTTATGCGGATTCCTATTTCATTCATTCGCAACAAGACACGGAAGGGTGTCGAAGCGTACGCTCGCAACAAGGGCGTATCAAGTATTACTACAGAAGTCATGAATGGCGCACTCAGCGGGATGCAGCGGACCAGGGCATTTGGCGCAGCTCCCGCCTTTTCCAGAAAACCAACACACCTCGTTTAGACTATGCCGTTCTATATTACCCAGGAGTGTACGGCGTGCGGTGATTGTGTAGACATGTGCCCAATTGAGGCTATAAGGGTTGATGATCCTATCTACGTGATTGAGCCTGAGTGTACAGATTTTATGGAGTGCTTGGCCTTCTGTGAGGTTGATGCTATTCAGCCGGTTCCAGAAATGAGTGAAGAGTCTGTCTCAACCGTTACGCTTACGGCCAATGGTTGAAAATGAAATTCAATATCTCCCCTGGCAGCAGTTTCGTCAGATGGTCCCTCCGATCCTCGGATTGGAGGTCAGGCGACTTTCGCGACACATTGCAGGCGCGGATCCATCGTCGGATACACGTAACCAATTGGTTAAAACACGGTTTGAACTCAGGCGGTTCATTACCTGTGTAGAGAAGGCAGATGAAGAAGAGAGAGGTTCGTGTGGAGCTTTTCTTGATGCCGCGTTACTAAACGTGGCCGCTATCAGTGACCGCCCGGAAATGGATTATGTGATTGATAGACTTCGTTATGTGCGTGATCGAATCCCTTATGTCTATTGATGCGCGGTGTACGCGTTAATTCTCATGTACAAGAAGATATTCGTACCGGTTGACAATTCTGAGCATTCGCTCAGTGCTGTTGATATGGCGGTAACCTTTGCCGGACAGTTCGATTCGACGGTTGTAGCGAGTCATGCGTACGCGGCACGTATGCACGACTATCGCTTCAAACAAATGGAATACACGCTCCCAGAGGAGTACCTGATTGAGGAAGCGATGGAGAAGCAGCGCAAGATTCACGACACGTTGATCACAATGGGACTCGAGCTCATTAGTGATTCCTATCTGGTTGTGGCAGAAGAGCGTTGTAAAGCCGCTGGTGTGCCGTTTGAACCGAAAATGTATGACGGTAAGAACTGGAAGGTGATTGCTCAGGACATTGACGAAAGTGACTACGACCTCGTGATCATGGGTGCACTGGGTTTGGGTGCTGTCAAGGACAGCACCATAGGGAGTGTATGTGAGCGTGTGACGCGTCGGGTACGCACGGACACCTTGGTGATCAAGAATCTTGATCCGGGTACGGTCAACGTTGACGGAAAGCCCCAGGGTAACATTGTCGTGGGGATTGATGGCAGCCCAGAGTCTTTTGCGGGCCTGCGCACCGCCATTGAGCTTGGTCAGAAGACGGGACGTCAGGTTGAAGCGGTATCGGTATACGATCCCTACCTGCACTACGCAATGTTCAACAGTATAGTCAATGTGCTGACGGAAAAAGCATCAAAGGTCTTCAGGTTCAAGGAACAGGAGCAGTTGCACGAAGAGGTTATTGACACCGGACTGGCGAAGATATATCAGTCACATCTCGATATTGCCAGACGGATTGCGGATGAGGCAGAGGTAGACCTTAAAATCACGTTACTTGACGGCAAGGCGTTCGAGAAGATGTTGCAGTACGTCAGACGTGAAGAGCCGTGGCTGTTGGTTCTGGGACGTATAGGGGTGCATAGTGATGAGGATATGGACATTGGGAGTAACACAGAGAATCTCCTGCGTCAAGCGCCATGTAATATCTTGCTGTCCAGTCAGCGGTATGTGCCACCCGTGGACGTAAGTGCGGAAGAGTCCATGTTATGGACGGAGCCTGCAACACTCCTCCTGAATACTGCTCCCGACTTCGCTCGTGGTATCGCACGTACAACAATTCATCGGTGGGCCATGGAGCGTGGGCACTCCGTGATCACCCGCAAAATAGTTGAACAGGCAATGGGTAATATCCTGCCGCGCTCGTCCATGATCAAGATGGGCATTATCGCGGAGGATACTGCGGCCAAGGAAATCGTGAACAGGGATTCTGTAACGTGGATTTGCAGTCAGTGTGGGTATTCAGCGCGCGATTTTGAACCCGTACGATGCGCCGTATGTGGTAGCCCCGCGGAGGCATTCCAGAAGCTGGACAAGGACGCGATTGCGCAGTTGGCCAAATTGGAGGGTGGTTCACAAGAGCAAGAAACCTTTGATGACGTCCGCCTGAAATGGACCAAGGAAGCATTGAAAGAAATTCGTTCTGTTCCTGACGGCTATCAGATGCGCCGTGCCAAAGCGCAGATTGAAAAGCGGGCACGCGTACAGCGTGTACCTACGATCACGCTCGGAATGGTGCGAGCGGTGTTGACAGGTAATGCCGAAGAACTGCAGAACCTCACACCAGGAGGGCATTTGAAGACGGTTGGTGAGCATGCCGATGGCTCACGTGAAGCCCCAACCCGGAAGGTCGCAGAGGATCTAATACAGGATGGAGAGTTTTTATGGGCAAGAAATGCTCGAGCGCGGCTCAGCCGGGTCCCTGAGGGCTTCATGCGTACACGCACCAAGGAGCGAATAGAAGCGGTAGCGCGTGCCTCCAAGACGAGCCTGATCACGCTGGCAATCACCGAGGAAGGAATCAGGGATGGGATAAAGCTAATGGAGGAAATGATCCAGGAACAGGCGAAAGCTGATTCGGATAACTGAAAACCTATCACGATATAGCGTCCGATGGGGGATCTGATGTTTTGGGACAAGTTGCCCAACAGCACGATCGGCTTAAGGAACGTCTGGCACGGATCGGGAGTGTTTTCGCGGTGATGAGCGGAAAGGGAGGGGTTGGAAAAAGTACCGTGACGGCATGTTTAGCGGATGGGCTGACCAGGCTGGGTGTGCGTACGGGTGTATTGGATGCGGATTTGAATGGACCCTGCATGGCGCGCATGATGGGAGTGAAAGACCACAAGCCGTCGCCGCAAAATGGTGCAATGATCGCTGCCCGTAACGCGTACGGTGTCCCGGTCATGTCCATGGATATGTTTTTGCCGGAGGACGAGACTCCGCTCATATGGGAAGCATCATCCCAGCAGGGCGCCTATACCTGGCGTTCAATGGTTGAGATGAGTGCACTTCGGGAACTGCTCTCAGACACGGATTGGGGCGATTTGGATGTATTGCTGATAGATTTGCCTCCCGGGGCCGAACGGCTTCAGAATTTGGCGGACCTGTTACCGGATTTGACGGGCGCAATTGTGGTTTCTACGGCATCACAGACCGCGATGACAGTTGTGTCCCGTTCGATTTTGATGGCATTGAATGTTGCGGATGTTAGGATTGCTGGTGTGGTTGAGAACATGAGTACAATGATTTGTTCGGAGTGTGGATGCAAGGAGCAAATGTTTATTGGGGCCGAGACGGTGGAGGAACTGGCTGAGCGGCATAGTGTCCCGTATTTGGGGGCTATTCCATTCAATATTACGCTTGCCGATCATTTGGAGACGGGCAGATCTTATATTGAGGCGCATGCGGGGCATCCGGCCGCCCACGCGATTCTGGATGTAGCCAAACGTGTACATTTCTGGCTTAAAGGTCAATCAAAGTGAAATTTTTGTGTGTTCCCTGTGACCAGCCAATGGCTCTGAAGTCTACGCATGGTCCATTTGACGGCTCAATGTCCATCGTATATGAATGTCCGATCTGTTCAATGCAGACAGCGATGCTGACCAACAGGGCCGAGACCCAGATGGTTCGCTCACTGGGTGTCAGAATCGGTGGACGATCTACACCGGAAGAACCCATGGAAACCCTCCGATCAAATCTCGCATCGGGCGGGGAGGAGTCATCAGAAGGACCGCCTTCATCAGGTGGTAAATGTCCATTCACGGGAATGGTCAATGACGCGATTGGAGCCGCGGAGTCTGAACCGAAAAACCCTGCCTGGACGGCGGGAGCACTGGCCCGCATTGAAGCAATCCCTCCCTACATCCAGCCCATGGTCAAGCAGAATGTCGAGAGTTATGCACGTGAGCAGGGCTATTTAGAGATTGATGAGGATGTGATGGATGCAGTGAGGGGGAGTCTGGGTATGTAGTTGGGTACAGACACGAGCAGACTACGGATGTTACGGTCCAACCCTTTCGTCGCATCCTCAACAATACAGCCACAGTGATTGGTGGGGTAAGCAATGGCACGTTGGGAGGTGATTAAATTCTGTTAGTCAAAGCTTATTCGGCGAAACGCCAGGATCAGTAGGCGGTATTCGTCTTGGATGTTGTGCAAAAAAAAAACTAAAATATCGATCCTTACTGGGAGGAGATAGCCGAGAGTATCGTGGTTTCTGTATTACTTTTTTCCGGCGACCGGACAGGACAACAGTCTTTCTCCGAAATATTGCACATGCAGTCAACCTCCGTCAGGTCCCAATAACTGCCACTATTGGAAATCTATTTTCTGCAGGATTCAGGGCCCAACTGACTGGATTCCAGAGGCGCAGGGTGGCATTAATGTTCTAGCCCGGAACTCCGCTCGTGGAAGCTCCGCCCCACCTCTGGATTCCGGGGAAATTCGATTCTCTCTCGGACGTACTCGTCCTTCAGCCAAGCGTGCATCGAGGGAATGGGGATAGCATATCCCATCCCACTTTGAGCCAGCAACCCTTCCTCTTCCAATTTCTTGAACAGGCTTGCAGCACCATCCGCGCCATATTCCTGTGCCAAAGAAGAAACTATATCTCTATACTCAGCAGGCTCTCCCCGGGGGACATCCGCGACAGATCTTGCTAGGCAGCAGATTTCATCTACACGAAATTCAACTAATCTTTGCCTGTAATACACTTTGCGACTTTCTCGTCCCGCTTCTAGTGCGGCACTTAATCCAGTAGGCGTCATGACGCCATGATTTGCTGTCAGCTGCTCTGCGGCACGTCTCGAATAGGATTGAATGTGCTGGGGCCATCCATGTGCTTCCCGCGCAATCGCTTCAATCCATGCCGTCGGATCTTCTTTGACCCCACCTTCTATCTTGAGCCAATCTTGGATCACCGCCCGCTCGGACTCCTTGCTTAACGCACCTAACTCCACAACACAGTCCTCCGCAAACCTCGAAACTCCCAATTCTCCAAAGGCCTTCAAGGTCGTCCCCAATCCCGCGGCCAGAAGAATGACAGGTCTACCCAAGTCCCCGTTGTGGATGTTGGTAAGTACGCTGTTCACAATGCTCACCCGATTGGAAGGAGGAATATTCTCCTTGCCTAGTGCTTGAGCTTCATCCAGAGCGAGAAGTAAGGGCTTCTTCCCATCCCTGAGCACGTGCAGGACCGTCTGGTTTTCCTGGTTCACTGAAAACTCCACCCCCGCCTCGATTTTCACAACTGCATCTACTCCGACCTTCCCAGATCCCCCCGTCAAACTCAGTCTGCTTCCCTGCCCAAGAGCAAAAAGCAATTCGTTTGAATCCCAAAGAGCCGGGGGGGTAATTGAGGCAACATCCCAACCACCTTCTAATGCGTGCTTTTTGCATTCATAAACGAGGGCGGTCTTCCCCACACCGGGGGCACCTTGAATCAGGAAAGTCGTTCCATCTCCCGCCTGAATTGCACGCTTCAAAAGTTCTTCGAAATTGCGCAGGATCCGTGTTCGCCCGTGAAAGTACTGTGAGGGCCCCCGATCACGCGCAGCAGTGAGAGGGGCAATAGGAGAGGAACGAGATTTGGGCATAGTGCGGGCACGGCAGGTTCTATGCTGCGATAGTCAATTAGACAAGATTCTGGGTTTAGTGGTTCCGCTATGAATCGAAACCCCGGTACCTGGGTCTTCAAGCCAAAAACGCTTTGGCCCAGATGATCATGGGAATGGCATACTTCGAGGCGTCTGCAATATCATACCAATAGCATGCTTTCGTCATCTCTCTTGAGCAAAGAGTCTACGCGCAGAGTTCTCCCCGGGTCGCTTGGTCACACAAGCTTCTTACTGACGGAGATTGTCCCCAACAAAAATAATTGAAGCACTCGATGTGGTCAGCGCTCTACATGTGGGCACTCTGAATTTTCCCGCCGATCCACTCGCCGTGGAGGCAAAAATACAATTGCATTGAGCTCTCCGGTAGGGTAGCTAGGTCGAACATTATGTCGTCCAAATTCAGTGTGCCGCTGATTGTGGGTGTTGTGCCACACTGGAGGGCCTCGGGCCGAACTCCGGGGCAATAGTAACAATTCTGCTGGCTTTAGATACCCGGTAAATGCAATTTACCGAATACATAACCGCATCATGGGGGTCGGGCGGCTTCTGAATCACGGACACTACGGATGAAAGTCAACAGCACTTAGGAGTCGGGGTGCGCTAAATCGTAGTGTATTTTGCATTGGATTTTGGAAGTAAGGTTTTAGCTCAATGGGAGACTGTTCAGGATTGTGAAGCAACTCCACTGGGTCAGGCCTGATTGGCTCACCGTCTAACGACCATCTGGATCTTCACGTGTCACCCATCAACCATCATCGGCACAAGGTGCATGGCACGCCACAGGGATTCGCTGTTCCAATGCACTTAGTGTACCTCCCAGCTGAAGTACTGATCGGCACCAGCTTCGACTCTTCGTCCAAGCACGTCAAACACCTCCGGGCTTATGCGTAATGGCTTCTGGGCCAAAATACTAGAGCAATTTTGCCGAGTAACGGGTTCGGGTTATCGTTGAGCAGCGCTGACCGCTCAGGGCGCTCTGTGCCAGACAAGCTGGAGACCAACATAGAGCACTCACTGCCGTCGCAAGGAAATCAAACTGGCCCTCTTAACGAAGCGTGATTGATCCGTGTACGACTGGTGATAGGTTAAGCATGGTTGACGCCACTCGATTGGAAGCTTCCAGTCGAATATTTAAACGATTTCCAAAGCGATACTCTGCTCCCATTCGTGTGTTAACACCACGCTCCAGGTCTACCCCGGTATATGGCATGATAGTTCCAGTGCTCGTTGCAAATCCATAGCCCAGTAGCGAATGCAGCCTTGTCCTGGCACGCCCTCGAGTATGTTCAGCGAACCATGCAGTATCGTTCCAGATTTTTTGAGTACCACCGAGGCTATGGCCCGTATATGATCCCAATTCCAGGGCCGGTCCAGTACGGTCACCGTGGGAATAACTCAGCATACCGCCAAATCCCCATTCGTCTATATTGCCCTTGTGGGCAACAAGCGCACGCCCTCGTCCGGTAAATCGAAGTCCTGCGGAGGGCAAAGCCAGTCGTGCGCCTCCTCCCAACTCCAGGCCCAATCCTGTTTGTCCATCCCCTCCATCGCCGCGCATGCCGGCTTCAATGAAGGGCTGAAACATTCCATTGGATGCAAGTCCGATGCGGTATGCTCCCTCAAGTGACATTTGGATCCGACGGACATTGACGGCCAACCCACTAATGCGGCTGGTATTTTCGTCCAGATCCATTTGTCCGGTCCAGGCAGCCCCCTTTACTGTGAGAGAAAAGCCGCTTTGAGCCGTAATCAGCCGCAAGTCAGCCCCCGCTGCGAAAGCATACAAAGAAGTCTCAGACCGTTCAGGAGTCATGTCGGGGTCTGAAAGCTCTACGTCGCCAACGCCAAAACTGGCCATAGTCCATATTCCAGAATTCGAGTTCCAAGACCAGTTCACGTAGGGGCTGAGGGTACGTGCACCGATCTGATACAGCCCGTTTATAGGTGCCGTAAGATTAACTCGGCCTGTGTTGCCACTGTATTCGTAATCCAGGTCACCATCAAACTGAGATGCAGAAACTCCGACAAGAAACCGGCCGAAGGTTATATCAGCACCAGCATGAAAACCGCTGACACTCCCATCATAACCAAGAGGGTAGTCGGCATTGTTGCCAGATAGATTGCGATAGTCTGCATGCCCCCAAACCGTGATCCGGTCACTCAGGCTCGTCGCCAGCGATGTATTACGAAATCGGGAAGTCCAGGTAGAGGCTGCCAACGGTCCCCTGTAAGGTGTACCATTACTGAATCTCATCATCAGACTGGACAGCGTACTCGAAAAATTCTCTGCGGACGCTGCCGGGGTGTTTTTGAATCCGTCAATACGATTACGCACTGCGCCCACTGCGCTGGCAATCATGGCCCTGGTCGCCTCCGGCAGCAGGGCGGCATTTACATCAGATGCCCGTACAGTTGCCTGATCATCATCCCGAAGCAAAATACTTGCGTTGATGGTCTTGCCCATATGCAGGGCAGTTATTGAAACTTCGGCATCAGTTTCTTTTACGGTATTCTCTTCAGGGGTTAGTGTGAAGGTGTTGGCACCTGAATCTGTACCGGAAGCGACTTCAATGGTAAAGTCAGGGATATTTTCATAGCCAACCGATCCAGCAATTGCTTCAGAGACGGATATATCAAGTGTTTGCATGGTTGAATAACGCGAGGTTCCCACTACCGTTGCGGTCACCCTGACCGTGGTCGGACCATCCCCCTCTATAACAAGGTCGGGAGTCACGGCCAGGGCAAATCCAGCTGGCTCAGGATCATCGTCCGTGAGGGAAAGCTGAGCTTCGGCCCTGATATCATCTCCAGCAACAGCTATCGTCAGAATCTCATCGTCCTCATCCAACAGGTTGTCTACAGGTTCAAGGGAAAAAGTTGTCGAGAGCATGCCTTCTCCAGCGGGGAGCGACAGCATGATTGGGGAGACTGGTACAAATCCGACTGCTCCCGGTAGTCCAGAGCCGGCTACGGTCAAAGTCAACGCTTTTTCTTCTGCGTATCGCGTGCCTCCCGTTACACGAACAGTTACCGTTACCTCAGCGGGTCCAGAATTCTCAACAACTATATCAGGGCTGATTGTTACAGCGATACCTGTGGGTGGCTGATCGTCATCTACAAGCGTGACACTGCTTCCCCGTGTGACAAGGGAATTCGTGCTACTGAAAGTGATGGTTTCGTCCTGTTCGTCTTCCTGATCATTTTCAGGGACAAGCTCAATAATGGTGCTGGCGCTTTTGGATTTGGCCGGGATTGTAATCGCAAAATCCGGGATTGCGTCAAAATCAACAGCGTTTATCTGTCCAGAACTACTCACTGTAATGGTTATGGCTTGTTCAGTAGCGTAGGTTGTCTCTCCTTGCACGGTAGCTGTAACTTTTATCGAAGTTGGACCGGCGTCCTCTGAGATTGAAGTAGGCTGTGTTGACAGGACGATCCCCGGTGGTGCGACATCGTCGTTTTCAAGCGTAAGGTCAATCGTATTCAATACGAGGGTACTGGAACTGCTGATCGTGACGGTTCCATTTGGCTGGTAAACGTTGTCGTTTTCGGGGGCGATATCAAACACTGCGTTGGCAGAGGCTGCGCCTGCCGCAATAGTCAGTGCTACCTCATTAACAGATGTGTACGCTACTGACGTCGGATCACCGTCATCGGTAATAGTCAGGATAATCTTCTGTTCAGTAGAGTAGCGCGTCTCCCCCTGTACAGTGGCGGTAATCGTCACCTTGGTTGGACCGGCGTCCTCTGAGATTAAGGTAGGCTGGGCAGACAGGAAAATTCCTGTTGGCGCGGCATCGTCGTTCGCAAGCGTAAGGTCAGTTGTGTTCAATACAAGGGCGCTGGAACTACTGATCGTGACGATTTCATCGGGCTGGTGCAGGTTGTTGTTCTCGGGCGTGATATCAAATTCAGCATTTCCAGATACTGCGCCTGCCGGAATAGTCAGTGTTATTTCGTTGACAGATGTGTATGCTACCGAATTCGGATTACCGTCGTCAGTTATTGACAGGACAATTACCTGGTCAGTTGAATAGCGTGTTCCACCCTGCACATTGGCACTAACTGTCACCTTCGTCAGACCGGCATCCTCCTCAATGACACTCGGTAAAGCTTCCAAAATGATGCCTTCCGGTTCTGCATCATCATTTACCAACGATATAAATACCGGGCCGGCGACGATAGCATCGGAACTGGATACGGTTATCGTTTCGTCGGATTCAAATTCCAGATCATCAATCGGGATCAAATCAAACATCGCGGTTGCTGTAAACAAGCCGGCCTGAAAGACCAGGTCGATATCAGAAACGGGTTCGAAGTCTACTGTATTTGGGTTGCCACTGCCGCTGATAGAAAGCGTAACTATACGGTCTGTTGAGAATGCCTGATGGCCCTCAAGTGTACCGGTTACAGAAACAGTTTGCGCTCCACGATCTTCGTGAACGGTTTCTGGAATCACAGAAAGCATCACTAGATCGGGATCGTCGTCAATGAGTGTGATAGTCGTTTGATTAGTTGTCAGTGGACTGGCACTGGCTATTGTAATTAATTCGTCGAGTTCATTTTCGGTGTCGTTCTCGGGGATGAGCGTGAAAGTTGCTGAACCGGTTGAGCTGCCTGCCTCAATGGTGAGAGTGAAATCTGCGACTGGTACAAAGTCAACTGCTGCGGGCACATCCGATCCGCTGACAGTGATAGGGATAATCTGCCGGGCTCCGAATGTGGTAGCGCCGTCCACCGTTGCGGTTACGGTAATTTCCGTGGGTCCGTCATCTTCGCGGACGGAACTTGGCGTCACGGAAAGTAGGATACCGGGTGTGGCATCATCATCCACGAGAACAATGGTCGCTGAGTTGGCTACCAATGCGCTAGTGCTAGCGACGGTAATGGTTTCATCTGTCTCGTCCTCTGAATCATCTATCGGCGTTAGCGTAAATGTTGCGGTTTCCGAATATGTGCCGGCCACCAAGGTAATACTGAAATCCTGCACAGGTAAAAAATCCACCGCAGCGGTAATACCCGATCCAGCTACATTGATCGGAATCGTCTGTGATTCGGCGAAGGTTGTGAGTTCGTTAATGGAGGCAGTTAACGTAATCGCGGTTGCCCCGTCACTTTCTACAATATTGGACGGGTTGACTGCAAGGCTAATGGTGGGTGTGGCATCATCATCGGTCAGGGTAATGGTTGCCGATGTGCTCACGAGTGAATTCGAGCTGGAGATGGTAATGACTTCATCTACCTCGTCTTCCGCGTCGTCAATAGGCGTGAGGGTAAATGTTGCGGTGCCACTATTCGCGCCAGAAGCTATGCGGAGGTCGAGGTTAGTAACCGATGTGAAGTCTACGGCAGCATCCGTACCTGATCCAGTAATGGATAAGGGGATTATCTGGTCTATCGGAAAGGCCACCTGACCATCCCAGCCCGCTGTAATCGTGACCTGAGTGGCACCATCTGCTTCGCTGATAGCTGCCGGTGTTGCGTACAATGTAATTGAGGGGGTTGGGTCATCATCTACAAGATTGACGGTTGCTGGTCCGGTTACCTCTGGAGAAGAGCTGGCCAATGTGATAGTCTCGTTCGCCTCGTCCAACAGGTTGTTTACTGGCGTGATTGTAAGCGTTGAGCTTGCGGTCAACGCTTGTGCAGGGAGTACAATGCTGAAGTTCGCAATTGGATCAAACCCAACCACACCGGCGGCACCTGTTCCCGTGACAGTAATTGGTACTGATTGATCTGTTGTATACGTTGTAGGGCCAGAGACTTCTAAAGTGACCTCGATATCCTGCGGGCCAAGGTCCTCGTATACCACATTTGTGTTGGTAAGAATATTGATCCCCCGTGGTGCCGCATCATCATCCCGGAGCAGGAAGTTTATTGCATTGGTTACGGCGGTATGTGAGCTGGCTATGGTGATGGTCTCGTCAGTTTCGCTCACAGAGTCATTTTCAGGTGTGAGTGTAAACGTTGCGCTCCCGGATCTGCCCTCCGCTGGTATCTCAATACTGAAGTTCGGAACAGGCTCAAAACCAACTGCACCAGCCACGAGAGTGCCCGTGACGGTGATTGGGATGGATTGTGGTGTAGCATAGGTTGTTTGCCCATCAACGGTAGCGGTAACTGTGAAAACTTCAGGTCCTCCGTCCTCGTGGGCGACATTTGGCGTAGCATTAAGGCTGATACCGGTTGGCGCAGCATCGTTATCCCGCAGTGATATTTCATCCGTTCCGTTTACCAGTGAGCTTGTGCTGGCTACGGTGATGGTTTCATCCGCTTCGTCTACGAGATCATCTTCCGGTGTGAGTATGAAGGTTGCGGATCCACTTGTGGCCCCACTCAGGACAACGATGTCGAAATTTGCAACAGGAGCAAAATCAACAGCGGAAGCCACTCCAGACCCAGAGACAGTTATGGGGAGCGTGATATCCGTGTTAAATGGGGAAACACCATCGACTTCAGCCGTGACCGTTATTGTAGTGGCACCGGCGCTCTCGAAAAGTATATCTATATCGGTGTAGATGATGAAGGAGCGTAATTCGGTTTCTTCGTCCGTCGGATGACTTAATCCAATGCTGACGTAAGTGTCAGCTCTACCATACGGCTGGTTATTATTCGCAGAGGTTGCTTCAGGGGTTGGCACTGAAATAGGCGACAGCCCGTGCACATAATATTTGATAGGAGACCTAGTTGGTGATTTCCCAATGATTCGAATAGGTCGCCCAATTGCACTATTTGGTTGGAAACATTCGGGTATTCTGACGAAAACGGTGTTGAGATGCGGACCTGATTCAGTTACTACCCACGGTTTTGCCAGAACTGTATGCGTAGTCCATCCTGCTGGAATGGCCAAGAGCGCAAGGAGGAGAATGATTCCAATTCGTGAGAGTATCCATTGGAATATTTGACCCATAAAATTCATTAACTGAGGCATGGAATTGTTGCGGGTATATGCATTGTAGGCTACTGGTGCGAATCAACAGCGAGAATCCCAGATTTTATTCGATCTGATATGGGCGAAAGCTCGCAGAGAGAACTGTTCATGCAGGTTCATCAGCCGAGTTAGCATCGTACGAGTGAGAGCATTTGCAGGTAGAATAGCCGGAGTCCCTCCTTTTCAATCTCCACAAGTGTTGAGTTTTGCTGCGTGCCCTTGGCGATCGGTAAGGACTTATGGAAGAGTATGTGCCTCTCGCAAAATCCCAAAATCTAAAACCGGGGGCAGATCACAAATAGAGCCCCGTGGGCTTTACAGTACAGTTTCCAGCCTAGACGACTTCCTGTGCTTCGGGCGCATGGGCCCCAAGCACTCGCCTTGTGAATTTTGCCCAGCCAGCGGGTCATCATTGACAGGAATCTTTGCGTACAAAGATAGTAACGCTTCAAGTATTTTCACCGTCAATTATGTTCGTTCTCTGTTATATAGTGGAAAATGTTGGTTTTATTCTTATTAATTCACTAGACGTATCGCTTCTGGGATGATCCACTTATACTATAGAACATAGTCAGAACCGTATGTGTCTGATCTCGTCTGTGTGGAGGAACGCCGCAATGGTATTGGGAACTGCAAAGGTATGTTCTTGGCAATAAAAAGGCTCTATAAGGCCATTCAAACACGCGATCGGAACCGGTGCACCGATCGCATTGCCAAGTAAACGCTCGGCGGGGTGATCTACGCGTCTCAAAGGTAGTTTTGCCTCATGCGCGGCCCACAACATGGCGCTTAAATGGGAGCGTTTGCGCTACGAGAGTAGGAAGGGTGACGTACCATCAGTGGTGGATAGGTAACGTGACCATTGCAGTTTGTTGGGTTTCAGTAATGAATAGCTGCCCTATCGTGGGATGTAGTCTTGAAAGTTTGCCTATTCGGCAGTTTTCCAGTAGCGTTTGTGAAGCTGCAGGGGTTCGACTGTACCTGTCTTTATATGACGAATGATTTGAGCAGCATGGAAGCGCCCGTTCTCAATAAACCAGCGGCTTGTGTGAAGTCCGCCGCATACTGTGCCGGCCAGGTACAGGCCTCGACGATTGGTTTCGAAGGTCTCGGCATGGTGAACAGGAGTGCGGGACGCGTCATCCTTGATGTCAATACCCAGCGTCTCCAGGAAGGCAAAATCTGGATGATAGCCGGTCATGGCAATCACAAAATCATTTTTCAATGTAGAGGGTCCGTCGGGTCCTTCCAGGACAATGTGGTCGGGTTCAATAGCGGTTACCCGTGTGTTGAAGCGTGCAGTAATGCTGCCTTCCTTGATGCGGTTCTCAATGTCCGGCTTAATCCAGTACTTGATCTTTTCAGACAGAGCATCTCCGCGATGAATCAGAGAGACCTCAGCGCCAAAATGGTAGCATTCCAGAGCGGCTTTTGCAGCTGAATTCTTTGCTCCGATAACCGCCACATGTTGTTCGGCGTAGGCATAAGGTTCTCGGTAGTAGTGTGTGACCTTTGGGAGGTTCTCACCAGGGACCCCGAGGGCGTTGGGGATGTCAAAAAAACCGGTCGCAACAATGACCTTGCGGCATGGATACGTTCCTTTGTTTGTGATAACCGTGAATTCCTCATCGGCACCATCTACGCGCTGTACGCGCTCATAAAGCTGCAGATTCAAGGCTTCCCTGGCTGCGACCCGACGATAATATTCAAGCGCTTCGGGGCGCGTGGGTTTTGTATTTAGAGTGGGAAAGGGATGTCCACCAATCTCAAGGAGTTCGGCCGTGGAGAAGAATTCCATGTGCGTAGGATAGCCGACCAATGAGTTGACAATCGTCCCTTTTTCTATGATGACGGCATTCAGGCCATGCTTCGCAGCCTGGATACTACAGGCCAAGCCCACTGGGCCGGCTCCGATAATTACAATATCCCGCATATCCGATCTATATTAGATGATGTGCAGTCTGTTGCGGAATAGTCGCTCATGA
Source organism: Rhodothermales bacterium (assembly GCA_965219915.1). GTDB lineage: Bacteria > Bacteroidota > Rhodothermia > Rhodothermales > Bin80 > Bin80. The sequence continues at coordinate 1,302,977 of OZ244794.1, forward strand.
AGAAGCTTTTCTGAGTTGCTGAAAAAAATCCCGGAGCAGATGTTCGGCTTGGTCCGCTTCCACACCACTGATTATTTCCACTTGATGGTTTAAGCGTTCATCCTGCGGGATATTATACAAGGTGGAAGCACCACCCGCCTTCGCATCCAGAGCTCCAAAGCATAGCCGATCCAGTCGAGCGAGTACGATCGCACCTGCACACATAGGACACGGCTCCAACGTGACATACAGCGTGCACGCTTCCAGAACTTTAGACTGAAGAGTTTCACACGCCGCTGTGATCGCAATCATTTCGGCGTGCGCGGTCGGGTCACGCAAGGATTCAACTAGGTTGTGGCCTCTACCGACAATCTGTTGATCTCTCACGACTACAGCCCCGACAGGTACCTCTCCCTTTTCTTTTGCCTGCTCAGCCTGCCGGAGGGCAGCCTTCATAAAGCGGCGATCTGGCTCAAGCAATTGTGACAACGCCATGCCCTCTACAGAGAGCGCCTACCGCCAATGATCCGTACAACTACACCTACTACGAAGAGAATGATCAGGATTGGCATTGCAGCCCAGGCCAGACCTACTACCAACCCGAGTATAACATCCAACAATGCGACCACAGCGACAATTACAATCGCGATCACAATCCAGCGAAGAACCAAGTCCAGACGCATTTGTCCTGAGAATTGTCGAGGCTACTCAGTAGAAACTACAACATACTCCGAGGCCGCGATGGCTGTTCCATTTCGACCAAACCCACCGACCAACAGTACCGACCTTAATCCCGAGGGAGTGGCGGTATGACGATAACGGCCTACCATGGCCTGTGAAGGTCGCATGGCAAAAAATTGATTCGCCTGTTCGTTGAATACCTCCATTTGTGTAAGTACATCCGCGGGGGTGCTTTGATGTCCGCCAAAGGTCGTGAACACGCCGCTGAGGACCGATGCTGTTGCATGTGCAGTACGAGGCAGCACAAACTGGGGTAGATCCGAGATAAATAATCCGGTACCTCCTGGGTAATCAATGCGCATGTTCCCGTTGATGGCAGAGTTACTTATGAATCGGCTTCCTAATAAGAGATACGAGTTAGGTTGCGTTTGGGTTACAGTATATCCGGCCACGGGCTCGTCAATAAATGGAGCGGAGCGGTTTGTATTTAAAGCGACAAGCTCATCGGGGTCAATCCTGAAAGTGCGCAGATCCTGCCGCACACCAAAGAATGGGCTAGAGCCATAACGCGTATCTCCACTACCTCCGATAAGATCAAGAAACAGTTCATCACCAGACTGGCGCAGTACAGCAGCATGGTGCACGCGGCGAATCGGTTGCCCACGGACAGGTATCTCCCGAAATCCGCGCCCGGATGCATCGGGGCTAAATATTTCTGCGGATTCAATCAATTCTCCCACACTAGTGGGTGAATCTACCCTGCTTCCCCCGACAATCAATACCTGACCATTCGGGAGAACCGTAGAGGTGTGACCGGTTCTGGGAGTAATAAGGCGCTCTTGCATGAGGCCGAAAACTCCGGAGTTGGAAGCCAACAGGAAAGACTCCCCTCGCGCGGGTCCTCCTTGTGTGCCAGCTCCTCCGGTAACCATCAGATCCCCACCGCGGAGGCGTACGATGGAGTGTCCTCCACGACCTTCGGGCAACGAAGGTGCATTTAACGAAATGCGGTGAGGCAGATAAACAGCATAGGCAGTATCTACCCGGGAAATGTTCTCCACATCTACTGCCTCGAGTATCAGCGTATTAAGACCAAGCCGCAAACCAACGGATATTTGCCAGAAAGCAGGTCCGGGGGGAGCGGGATCCATGGGTGTGCCATTGAGCAAAACGCCGCCTACTGCTCTGAAGTGAGCAGACTGCACGCGCAGCTGAATCACGGGAATGGTCTGAACCTCAGAAAGGTCGGGTTCCAAGACCACGAGTTCCGGTTGTATAGTTTCAACGAATGGACGCTCACACGCCGCTAGCCCCAATACGATAAGCCACCAATATCGCATGATCAATTGCTTCCTCCGAAGATCGGTGTATCATACATCACATGTTCGAGCACGAGACCATATGCGGGTGCAGCCACACCAGACTCACGCCGATCCTGTGTCGCAAGAATACGCTTCATATCCTCCACGGATCTTTTGCCGCGCCCGATTTCCAGTAACGTGCCCACCAGTGCGCGTACCATACCATGTAAGAACCGGTCCGCCTCCACCACAAATCGCCAGCAACCGGAACGTACTTCCGGCTCCCATTGCGCCCGCCTAATGTTGCAAATGCGATTAACGGTTGCACTGCGCGTACGGCAGAATGCTCCAAAATGTTGGTTACCGATAAGAAGAGTGCATGCAAGATTCATGCGCTCAAAATCTGGCGAAGAATAGATCACCAATCGACGACTACGTTCGAGGGCCAGCGGTTCGGTAGAAACATAGTAATGATACCTTCTCAGCCTTGCATCATATCGCGCATGAAAGTTTTCTTGTACCTGTGCTACAGCACGTACTGCGACAGTGGGGGGTAACAGGCCGTTGAGTGCTTTTACAAGACGTTGAAATTCATGATCGGGAAGGGTTTCACATTCAAAATGTGCCACTTGCCCCCTTGCATGTACTCCTGCATCAGTGCGACCTGAGCCTGTGACCTGCAAGTGTTTTTGACGCGTGAAGGTTTGTAGAGCCTTTTCTACACTTGCTTGTATGGTTGGGCCCCCACTTTGTCGTTGCCAGCCGTTGAACTCTGAGCCGTCATACTCCAGTAGCAATGCATATCTGGACATGGAACCTGAGTTCTTGAGTAGACGGTACTAAAGAGATAGGGCAGAATGGGAATAATGAACCGTGCGATTAATGCATCCACTCTAGGATCAAGCACACAGATCTCCGCTGAACCAGGGCTGAAAGAAGCCACCGTTCAAGGATCCCATGTTGTCCTACAGTACAATTATATTTGGAAATTGTGTCAGGTTAGCCAGCCGAGGAGTTTACGGAAATGCGTTAGGCGAAGGTAATGTGGAGTCCGCGAAGAGATTTGGCATGCATTTATAGGGAGGGATGTGGCGCAAGGCTATCGAATCTGGTCGAACGATCTTGGCGAAATGCGGATGCTCATCTCCAGCCGCCGACAATCCGACCTTAACCCCAATGCTGCGGAGCGCCTGGCAAAAAAAAGTTATTGCAAGAGGCACAGAGCTGAAACATTAGATAATTTTATGCGCAATTGCGTGTATAATTCTCCATCATTTATTTGGTGTGTAGTTCCCGCCAGGGAATGATTTCAGCATCTCCTCGGGATTGAGATTGATCACCCCCATATACGGCTATGGCAGAGCATTCGTAGGAAGATCCCTCAAAATGTCTCCGCACCCGACGGATACCATTCAACAGGCTGGATGAGGCAGTGGTGGTGGATTTGGCCTCAATCAATTGAACATGTGAAGGCGTATGAACGATCAGATCTACCTCTGCACCGTTGTGGTCACGGTAAAAGGACAGCGTTCTCGTTGTTTCCCCGAGATTGGTTTGCCTCTTTACAAACTCCGAAACCACCCACGATTCAAAGATCTGCCCTCGAAGTGGGTGGGTATGCAGTTGCTCGGGCGTACGAATCCCAAGCAACCAGCAAACCAGTCCTGAATCGTAAAAATGTAGTTTCGGCATCCGCACAAGTCGCTTTCGCAAATTGCCGCTAAAGTTCTGCAGTCGAAAGGCAATAAAGCTCGCTTCAAGTACACTGATCCAAGCCTTCGCCGTAGGCTGCGATAAACCACAATCTCCGGCGAGAGAAGATAAGTTGAGTAACTGGGCAGTCCGTCCTGCACACAGCTGAATAAATCGCTGAAATGTTGTCAGATCCCCCACATTGGTGATCATCCGAACGTCTCTTTCCACATACGTGCTTACGTAGGCTCTAAGCCATTCCACTGGGTTTAAGCCTGCATCAAATATCCGTGGATAGGATCCTGTGAACAACGCCTCTTCCAGGGATTGAGGATACTGAGAGAATCTCGTGACTTCAGGCCATGTAAGCGGGAGCAGGTTGAATATTGCGGTACGACCTGCAAGGGATTGGCTGATTGAGGAGAGTAATAGGAAATTTTGTGAACCTGTGAGAATCCATTGCCCAGGTTTAGGATTATCGTCTACAATACCTTGCAAATAAGAAAGCAATTCCGGCACGCGTTGTACCTCGTCAATAATCGCCCCACTGGGAAACTGAGCCAAGAATCCTCGGGGATCTTCCAGAGCAAAAGCTCGATGATCTGGAGCTTCAAGACTTACGAATGCATGATTCTCAAACAATCCCCTGCTTAGCGTAGTCTTCCCGCTTTGCCTGGGACCAGTGATGGTGATCACAGGAAATCCCTCGGCTGCCAGCTTTAAGGATTCGGTAATGTCTCGCCTGATCATTTTCTCATTCAATTAAGGCATATAAAAATGCAATTTTGAAATTGTCTACTTTTTCACGCCCATACCGATCCCTTTGTTCCTATCTGCTCAACATGGTTGACCTCTCTGCCGAGATACCATTGTCGAGGATCGCCGGGAATCAATCTTTTGGAGAATGATCACACGCAAGAATCAACAATCCACAACTTTGGCAACGATGGGTTTTCTTGATTAAGCGACTTCTTTCGGTTCAAAGAATTGGCTCGCGGGAAGCGTGCAGATTCCGGTTGAGCCGGGCCACATGGTCGAGGTGCACCTAAAAGGAAAATTTTGAGCATAGATTATGCTACAATCCGTGCCGGTTATGTATAACACACAGGTAACGAGAACGGATAGGGTCTCTGATCATAATTCCAAGTATACCCTCCTTCCATCGCCGAATGCCTGCGATACAGGTAATATTCCCGAAAAAACCGGATCAGGCGCCCAGCGTCAAGCCAGGCCGTATGCGATTCAAACTCTGTCGAAACACACCATATCCGCTAAGCGAACCAACCCCTGATTCCCTTGTAATTCCGTATCATCTCCGTTAGCGTTCCACACAATCGTCCCGGATCCAGGCAGACGTAATGTCCAGAGTTTTTCTCACAGGTTTCATGGGATGTGGCAAAAGCGTAACGGGTGCATTGTTGGCCGCCCGCCTTTCGGTTGATTTTATTGATCTGGATGATCGTATCGCCGAGATGGCGGGACGCTCCGTAGGGGAAATTTTCTCTGAGTCAGGTGAAAAGGCTTTTCGGAGTCTAGAGTCTACGGCCTTGCAGTCATTGCCAAATGATATCGTTTGTGCTCTGGGAGGTGGGACGTTCATACACCCGGCAAACCGGGCCTGGTCTCTGAAAAAAGCAGAGGTTCTGTATCTCCGTGTAAGTGTACCGGAATTGGTGCGCAGACTCCGGGCTGACAATACGGTGCGTCCCTTATTACAGGATCAGGAAGGCGGGCCTTTGGGCGTTGGTCAAATGGAGAACCGGATTCGTTGCATGCTTGAAGAACGAGAGCCAATCTACCGGCAAGCCCATCAGACAATCAATGTGGATGGTGTTCCACCCGAGGTTGCAGCAGAGAAGTGCTGGGAAGCTTACCGGAGTCGGAATGTACGTCGATGATGCGTGCTGGGACCGATTTCCCTGAGTGCACGGTAATGTTTGGAAGTAGGGTAGCCGACATTAGTGGCCCAGCCGTAGTCAGGGTTGTCCTGATGGAGCCGGTACATGAGATGATCACGGGTCACTTTGGCAACTATCGAGGCCGCCGCTACAGTCTGACTGCGTTGATCCCCTTTAACAAGTGCAATTTGTGGGCAGCTGGCGCTTGGAATATGACGGTTGCCATCAACCAGGATCACCTGTGGCTGACAGTCAAACAAGTCGATTGCGCGTTGCATAGCGAGCAAGGATGCTTCTATAATATTGAGTTCAGCGATCTCTTCGGGGGTTGCGTGACCGATACCGATGTCTATGGCGGTTTCACAGATGTTGGTTAGGGCATTTTCGCGTGCACGTTTTCCCAGTTTCTTGCTGTCGAAAACTCCGTCAACTACTATAGCGGGGGGTAATATGACGGCCGCGGCAACTACCGGACCCGCCAGCGCCCCTCGACCAACCTCGTCGATTCCGACTACATGTGTCAGTCCCTGATTCCATAGGACATTTTCATATTTGAGCATATCCGTTGTTATCTTGTCGGATCAGGAAGGTATAAGAGTTGTACACGGGCGCCTATATTGGAACCGTGTCCGGCTTCGGATGTTAATGGAGGCGTCGTAGGAACTATCTCGTACGGTGGGTGGTGCGGACTGGAATGAGTTGTACACGATGTCCGGGATTGAGGGGACTGCACGGTGGAGTGCTCTCATAGGAGTTCCCCGTGATCCGTGAAGGACATATACATAAGCGTTATCTGGGATACGGGTACATTGCGTGTAATTTCCCAAGGTGTGCTGCGCAGTGGCATTGCGTCTGAAGCTCATTCCCCTTGTGTGCCCGATGTCTAGGCACAGGTGCTTTATTCCAAACATAAATCGCTGGCAAGGCCAGCAATGCTGAAACATACGATTGATGGCTCCAAAAGCCAAGCGACCTGAGAAGCCGTTCAAGGGAATGCTCGAGATCATAGGAGACCGCAAGTTCGGTTTCGTGCGGGCATTGAAGTCAGGTATGCCAAAGAGCAAGAGCGATCCGTTCTGCCCGCCTTCATTTATAAGTCGCTACAGGCTACGCGATGGGGTGGTGCTGGAAGGGTTTGCCAGACCGGGCAGGAGAGGAGATCTGCAGGTGTCCCGCCTCGTAACGGTAATGGGTAAACGCCCCACGGAATGGGCCGATCTGCTTGAGTTCTCGAAGGGGCAGATCGTTTACCCTGACACCAAATTGAACCTGGTCAAAGGCCCTGATGACATAACGATGCGGGTTGTGGATCTGGCGTGTCCGATCGGCAAAGGGCAAAGGGCATTGATTGTGGCTCCACCTCGTACGGGAAAAACAATAATTCTAAAAGAAACTGCCGCGTCATTAACACAAAATCATCCCGATATTCATTTGGTTGCACTTCTGGTTGATGAGCGCCCGGAAGAAGTAACTGACTTTCGGCGCAGCACAAAGGCGACTGTTTTTGCCAGCTCCAGTGATGAGGATGAGTTCAATCATGTACGGGTGTCGGTATTGGCATTTGAGTATGCCAAACGTCTGGTAGAACTGGGAGATGATGTTGTTCTGCTCTTGGATTCACTGACACGTCTTGGACGCACATTCAATCTTTGGGGAGAGGGTTCGGGGCGAACGATGTCAGGGGGGCTGGATTCTGCGGCAATGCGGATTCCCCGACGCCTGTTCGGAAGTGCACGAAATATCGAGGATGGCGGTTCGCTTACGCTGATTGCTACAGCTTTGATTGAGACCGGCAGCCGGATGGATGATGTGATCTTCGAGGAGTTCAAAGGCACAGGTAATGCAGAGATAGTACTGGATCGGCAAATGGCGCATCGCCGCGTTTGGCCCGCGATAAATCTCAGAAAATCGGGAACACGTAATGAGGAATTACTCCTGGGACAATCTATGCAAAAGCACAATCGACTGTTTCAGGTGCTCAACAGTCGTCGACCGATGGAGGCCATGCAGGCATTGACCCGTCATATGCGTACCTTCCCGACGAACGATGCGATGCTTTCGGCTTTGATTAGTGATCGCGGTTACTGACCGTCAGACGCTCGGCCGCGTGGTGCAGAAATACTTGTTGGCCAATCCCAAAAAACTGGTTTGCCAGGGTCAATAAACCTTAACCTCCGGATGATTTCGTATAGGGCAGAAGCTTACGTTCCGTTGATCCTGACCAAGCATACTGTTTCATATCAGGGAGGATGTACATGACTTGAGTCAAGTGCACCCTGACTAAACCAGCGGTGTGTACCGGATCGCGAAGATTGCGTAGGGATCTGCGCACACTTCGAAAATCATTCATTCCGCGCAACTATGCACGGATCAGATCGAGCGAAACCGGGAAATCCTGAATGTAGCGCTTCGCGTAACTATACCACCCTCCTCGGAAGGGTTGTGCAAACGTCTGTACATGTACCGCCATTGCGGGGCTGTTTAATTCCCTCGCAAGAACTGCGAGATCAATGTTAAGTCGGGGCTTTACGCAGTACCCGGAATAAAAGAGTGTGTCCGGGTCCTCGCATATCTGGAAGTTCGGGGATGGATTCATACCCGAGGTGAGAATCTTTTTTCCCAGCGCACTCCGTATGCCAACCTCTCGTCCAAAACCAAACCAATTTTTGGGATTGAAGACACCTTTATCGCGAGCAAGGAGACGCTCCTTATTGGCAAGCAGCCATGCATAAGCCAGCGGGAACTCCTCCTTGAATGTTTCTTCGGGAAGGAGCTTCCCCCTATAATCGTACGGATAGATCACTACTCGTTCAATCTTATCTCGCCCGCACTTCATGACGGAGGCTTTCAGGATGCGGCGAACCGCCTTGTTCTCAATAGGAAAACGTTTTCCATCTACTTGGACTATCACGAAGTCCTCATTTTGCTCCAATACCTCTAGGATAAAGACCTTATCGGCCAGGGTCTGAATTCCTACATGGATATCCGCAATGTCACGCAACTTTGTTGCACCTGCCGGTTTTGGTTTTACCAAAGCAGGATCTATTACACCCCATCCTGAATCAGATTGCACTATTCCATATGAGCCATTAAAACGATTCCCAGTGTATCGGTACACTGCGGTTTTCTCATCGGGGTTTCCCTTGCAGATGTGCGAGATACAAGCGTAAGTGCTCACGCCGGGGAATACCTGGTGATTCCCGAAGTCGTAGAGGGCACGGATCCCGTGGTTCAACTCCAGGCTCTTGCGCAGAACCTTCCCTGCGTCATTACGGAGCCACCCACTCGGGGAGATGAACATGAGACTCCCCTGATCTTTGAGCAAGCGGAGGCCTAGCTCAAAGAAGACGATATACAGATCACTGGCCCCGCGAAAACACTTCCAGCCGCCACCTCTAATTTTCTTTCTCCGCTCCACTTCGAGGTGCTGAATTCGTACATAAGGCGGGTTTCCGACCACCCAGTCGAATGTACCCTGATCTCGTCTCCATGCGTCCAATGCGTCCGCATGGTGAACACACCACTGTGAATCATCCCATGACCGCCCGAGCATCTGCTCCACAGTTCTCGTGAGTCTTCGGCGACAATTCCTTACAGCTGCGTCGTCAACATCATATCCTGTGATGTGCTCCAAGGTGGCACGAAGACCCGCCTGCTCATGTGCGGTTGCACCTACTATTCGCCTGCAAACTTCTTCAACGATCGGGGCGAGAAAGTCGCCCTCTCCGCATGCGGGATCACACACCTTAACCTGCTCAAGGGATTCACTAAACAGGGGTCGCAACATATGATCCACAATCCACTTCGGTGTGTAGACCTTACCCAGGTATTTGAGCCCAGACGTGTTCACTTCAATCCTTGTGTGTGGTTTAATGGGATTTACTGTTTCGGGACTTGCAAGCACCATCTAAGGTCCATCAACAATTCGTGCGTCCAAAATACATACCGCCTGTCTTACTCGTACGATCCAATTGGACTAGGTTAGCGCTGCTCCATGGCACTGATCAAAAGGGATTGATCTTGTGCCTTAATAGCAAAACACATCCATTCGGACGGTTACCTTGTCGTACGGGATTCATTTACACTGTGTGAAATGAATTCGAATAATTCGAAGAACGTGGTAGCCCTCGCTCAGGCTTCGCGCGAGGTGAAGAGCCAGCCGCATACTATAGTTGCAACTTTGAACAGCCAATGGCCAAACGTGCCAACGGGGAGTTAATCCCTTTTACAGTGAGTTACTAGGTAGGGATTGTCCCATTGGTCAGTCCACGGTATTGTCACGCACTGGTTCAGTTGGACTATGCCTGCAGTGCGGCTATGGTATTCCAGTATTCCGGGAACGAAACTGACGCAGCATGCGCGTCCTCAATGGTTGTAGTGCCGTGCGCTCCCAGAGCCGCCACTCCCATGGCCATTGCAATGCGATGGTCGTCATAGCTAGAGACCCTGGCGCCGTTCAGCGGCACCATCCCGGTGACTGCCAATCCGTCTTCAAATTCCTCTACCTTCGCTCCCAGTGCCTGAAGGTTGGTCACCGTAACCTGAATCCTGTCACATTCTTTGTATCTGAGCTCAGTCGCATCGCGTATGGTGGTCACCCCTTTCGCAAAGGCACCAGCCACGGCGATTATAGGGATTTCGTCGATCACGTTCGGGATTTCCTCCCCCCTGACGGTGACTCCGTGCAACGGATTCTGGCGCACTGACAGGTCACCTACAGGTTCCACACCTGATGTTCGTCTGTTACTGACTTGAATGCTTGCGCCCATTCGTCTCAGTACAGCAAGTAGACCCGTTCGACTCGGGTTAAGTCCAACACCAGACATGTGGACAGGAGCGGTCCCCGCGATAGAACCGGCTACCAGAAGGAATGCTGCCGCGGAAAAGTCACCAGGAAGCGTGAATGTGCCATGAGGAATTGTACATGATGAATCGGAATGTATTGTACGACCATCGTCAGTGGAGCGTATCGTGAGGTTCAACATTCGCTCCGTGTGGTCACGCGAGCGAACCGTTTCGTGTACAATGGTTTGCCCCTTGGCCCATAGCCCTGCAAGTAATACGCAGGACTTTACTTGTGCAGACGGTACGGGCAGCTTATAGTGGATGCCAGTCAGGTTGTCACTGGGTTGTATTCTGATTGGAGCGTGTCCGTCTGTGAGGGATATGGTCGCCCCCATAGTTCGGAGAGGCCGTGCAATGCGTTCCATGGGGCGACTGCTCAGCGATGCGTCTCCGGTGAGCTCGCTACCGAATGGTTGTCCGGCAAGCACCCCGGACAGTAATCGCATAGTTGTTCCAGAGTTGCCACAGTCAAGCGGAACAGCAGGTGTGCTAAACCCGCTCCGCCCAACCCCGTGAATGGTCACTGAGTTGTCAGGAGATGTCTCGATTGGAACCCCCAACTGTCGCAGACAGGAAAGTGTAGACTGTGGATCTGCGCTCGAGGGGAAGTTATGCAGGACGGAAGGTCCGTCTGCGATGGCTGCAAAAAGCGCGGCACGATGGGCGACTGACTTGTCTGCTGGGAGATGAACCCTTCCTGAAAAGCTTTCCGCGCGGGTAATGGAGTGTGTCATTATACTGCTCAGTCCCAGAGTATGGGAATTGATCCAGATATCAAAACACAGCGCATGCTCCGATGGGTGCACACGATCTGAGGAATGATAACCCAAGCTGCAACCCTGTCGCAGGTTAATATCTGGTTCAAATTCACGAGACTATGGGAAATGACTAACGCCAACGCTTCTCGCCGTGCCGTTTTGCCGATCTCGGACGCCGAATACAACTCTGTTGGTCTGTACTATCCGTAGCGCAACCTAAGCCGTGTGGGGCTCCTTCAATAGCTGAACTCCCAGTATGGTTCCAGCGATGAGTACAACTTGGTTTACAATTGTTGATTGATCATTGCGAACATAGTGATTGCGTGGTCTGGTTACGCAATACGCAGGTTGGTGCTGGAATTATCAGGACAATGTCACGTTCAAGCACTTTCTATTTGTTCCAATCGTACATTATCCCTGAGGGCAAGCGCTGGCATTTGTGCACCAAATCCGAGCATATTCGGCGCATTTACGGTCAGTTTGGCACTATACTTTCGCTTGAGTCGGGTCTATGGGAACCCAAGACAAGTGCAAATGTACAGCTTGTCTGTCGTGGTGTCAACTTAATACCTGAGAGCAAAATGGTACTGTTGTTTGGATTAGGAACATGGGAAATAGCAGTGCTACTGCTCCTAGTCCTACTAATATTTGGAGCCAAGCGCATACCGGAGGTAGCGCGCGGCCTGGGCAAAGGCATTCGGGAATTCAGGTCTGCCACGAGCGAGATCAGTCGTGAGCTCACGCTGGAAGACCGTCCGCCTGCATACCGTCCACCTGCATCGCAACAGACGCAGAACTACGCGTCGCCACCGTCATCGGAGGAGTCGTCGCAGTCGACCGATCCCGCCCCTCCCTCCAAATAGCCCTCTTTGGCCCGGCACGGCCACTGAATGCTGATGGCTTTGCCGTTTTTTGCTGATTGCAGGCGTGCTTTGCTTGGAGGACAGGCTAGTTGTGCGGAAATTGCGCAGTTGGCTCTGGACGTAATTCAAGCAAAAAATCCATCGCTTAATGCGTTTACGTACGTAGATGATGCGTCCGTACGTCGTTCGGCGGAGGCTATAGATAAAGCCTTGGCTCAGGGTTCGGAGTTGCCGCTGGCCGGATTGGTGCTTGGTGTTAAAAATGTATTGAGCACATTGGACTGGCCCGTTACGTGTGCTTCAAGGATACTTCGGGGTTATCGTCCACCATTTGAAGCAACCTCGGTTAAACGTCTGCGCGCAGCGGGTGCCTTGCTCATTGGGCGCACCAATTGCGACGAGTTCGCCATGGGTTCTACCACTGAGTCCTCTGCGGAGGGGTCCACGCTGAATCCCAGCAATAGAGAATATGTCCCAGGGGGTTCATCCGGGGGATCTGCGGCCGCGGTCGCAGCCGGTATGTGTCATGCAGCGCTTGGTACCGATACAGGCGGATCTGTTCGCCAACCGGCAGCTTTTTGTGGTATTCTTGGGCTTAAACCAACATATGGATTGGTGAGCCGCTATGGTCTGATTGCGTATGCGTCTTCGTTTGACTGTATCGGACCGCTTGCTCGCGATGCGGACGTGGCTCTGCTTATTCTGTCACAGATGGCCGGAAAAGATCCGAACGACGCGACCTGCATAAGTCACAAGGTCAACTACAAGGATGGACTGGAAGAGGGGGATGTTTCCGGTCTGCGCGTCGGTCTACCTAGAGAGTACTACGGTCAAGGGCTCAACAGCGACGTACGGCAGCTCATCGAAAGGACCGCCGAAAACCTGGAGTCCATGGGGGCGAAGCTTATACCGATGTCCATGCCCCATACGGCTTACGGTGTGGCGGCCTACTACATCCTCGCAGCAGCAGAAGCATCCAGTAACCTGTCTCGCTACGATGGAGTGAAATATGGTCTGCGATTGACGGACAAAGATGCCTCGCTTGATAGCATGTATACCAGAACACGGAGTCGTGGATTTGGGTTTGAAGTGAAAAGGCGGATAATGCTCGGTACGTATGCGCTTTCGGCAGGGTACTATGATGCCTATTACGGCAAGGGGCAGCGCGTCCGTTCGTTGATCCGGCAGGATTTTGATGAAGCATGGGAGCACGTAGACGTGCTCTTGACCCCCGTCACCCCCTCGTCGGGTGCACGCATCGGTGAGTGGGGACAAGATCCGCTGCAGATGTACTTAAGTGATGTCTACACGGTGACTGCAAACTTGGCGGGTGTGCCGGGCTTGTCCGTCCCCATAGGCAAAACATCTGAGGAACTTCCTGTTGGCGTTCAGCTTTTAGGACCGCCATTCAGTGAGCAAAAGCTTCTTGGAATAGGAAAGACCATCATGGAGTCAACTGGGAAGGTGCGTTAACGTGTTTTACCGACAACATAAGATCAGTTGAACAAGCGCAGAGGCCATTATTATAGGTCGATGGGAATTACGTATCAAGTACACGCACTCATGGGTACAATAAACGATAAACGAATAGTGGGTCAAGCAAACGGATAAATGAGCATACTGATTGACAAGAATACAAGGCTCGTGGTACAGGGGTTCACGGGCAGAGAGGGGTCATTTCATGCGGAACAGATGATCGAATTTGGTACCACGGTGATTGGTGGGGTTACGCCCGGTAAGGGAGGCCAACTACACCTTGACCGTCCGGTGTTTAACACGGTTGCAGAGGCCGTGGAATGTGAGGGTGCGAACACCTCGGTGATATTTGTTCCTCCCCCTTTTGCCAAAGATGCCATTATGGAGGCAGCAGGAGCCGGGATAGGCTTGATTATATGTATCACTGAAGGTATACCGGTGAAGGATATGGTAGAGGCTTTCCACTACGTGGAGTCGAAAGGGACCCGCCTGGTTGGCCCCAATTGTCCAGGTGCACTGACGCCTGGTCAAGCCAAGGTCGGTATTATGCCGGCTATGATCTTTGCTGAGGGTCCCGTAGGAGTCATTTCCCGGTCGGGAACACTAACATATGAAGCGGTTGATCAGCTTACGCGCCAGGGTTATGGTCAAACTACGGCGGTAGGGATTGGGGGGGATCCAGTGATTGGAACCCGCTTTACAGATGCGCTGCAGCTTTTTGAGAAAGACCCGGAAACCGCTGCTGTTGTTCTCATCGGAGAAATCGGGGGAACAGATGAAGAGGATGCGGCTGCATACATCAAAGCGCACATGACCAAGCCGGTTATTGCCTTTATTGCAGGAGCAACGGCACCGCCTGGACGTCGTATGGGGCATGCAGGTGCCATTATTGCGGGGGGAAAGGGTACTGCGGAGGATAAGTTTACCGCACTGGAAGATGCAGGGGCCTATGTTGTCCGTAATCCCGCTCACATAGGCCAGGCTGTTCAGAGTGCTGGAGTTTGACTTCTGACGGTCCGATGAAAATTCAAGGCATCCGCTTTGTGAAGAGCGCGGAAAGTTTGGATCAGATGCCGAATGAAGAATTTCCGGAAATTGCTTTCGTCGGACGTTCCAATGTGGGCAAGAGCGCGTTGCTTAACATGCTCGTCAGAAGAAATGCGCTTGCACGAATCAGCTCAAAGCCTGGCAAAACCCAGACGTTCAACTTCTATTGTGTCAACGAAGAAATATACTTTGTCGACATTCCAGGGTATGGTTACGCAAAGGTCAGTAAACAGAAAAGAGCGCAGTGGGGGAGAAGAATCGGAGCTTACCTGACTGGTCGGGCTACATTAAGCCTTGTGCTTCACCTTGTTGACAGCCGGCATCCGCCCACAAGTCTGGACAAGGAAATCATGCTGCTCTTATGCGAAAATCAGGTGCAGAGCCTTTTAGTGCTCACAAAAGCAGACAAGTTGTCCGGGAATGGGATTACCAGAAGTGTCCAGAGGGTGCGAAAGGATCTGATTGCCTACGGAATGGAATTGCCTATCATTGTAACTTCCGCACTTGGTTACAAAGGGCGTAATGAGTTGCTGGAGCGCATACGAGATGCAATTCCCGCCGCCTCCTGACTTGCTGGACCTGTTGGCATATTAAAAACACATTGCTTATATTTGAAAAAAGCTCCAGTAGCGTCGCGGAGGCGATTGGGTATGCATAAGAATTGATTATGTCGTATCTTGTCCACATGTGCTACGCACGGGGCTTGACCCAACAACACAACTAACTAGATAGAAAACGAAATCTGGAACGGCTACTGCTACTCTTTTCATGACCCTTCCTTACCGTATCGTAGGATGCCGGTTGGCGCGGCCTGCGCCGTGCGGTTATGGGGATCCGGTCGTCGAGCCAGTTGTGTGCCCATCGCAGGCGCATGAACTCATGAACATAAATCACAAACAGCAGAGGTCCAATATGCTACGTAAATTGAGTTTACTCTCACTTATCGCCTTGGTGCTGCCTGTGGCAGTACTCGCCCAGACTACGGGCAAGATTGTCGGGCAGGTCACTGATGCGGAAACAGGGGAGACACTGCCTGGTGCAAACGTGGTCGTGGTCGGAACCACGCTTGGTGGCGCTGCGGACATTGATGGGAACTACCTCATCATTGGCGTTCCTGTGGGTACCTACAACATACAGGCGTCGTTCGCCGGTTTTCAGGTGCAGACCTACGATGGCGTCGAAGTCAACCCTGACTACACACGTGAGCTGAATTTTGAACTCTCGCCGGGCGTTGAACTTGAGGAGATAGTGGTGCAGTACGAACGCCCACTAATTCAGAAGGACGCAGTCGGTGTTCCGAAAACCCTGAATGCTGAGGAAATCGAGACTCTCCCGGTCCGGGGGCCTGCCGAGGTAGCCAAGATTCAGGCGGGTGTTGTTAGCAAGGAGGGTTCAGGAACACTGAACATCCGTGGAGGGCGCGGTGGAGAAGTTACCTACTATGTGGATGGTGTTAAGGGTGGATACGGTGTACCTCAGGGAGCGGTGGAGCAGCAGGAAATGTTGATTGGCAGCATTTCTGCACGGTACGGGGACGCCATGAGCGGCATCATCAACATCACCACCAAATCGGGGAGACCGAATTACTTCGGCTCGTTGGAGGCATTGTCTTCCACACAGTTTGATTCGTACGGTTATAACTTAGCATCCGCAACGTTCGGCGGTCCGATCATTCAGGACAAGCTTAACTTTTTCTTTGCCGGCGAATACAGTGGTTGGGCGGACCGTAATCCACGGAATGTCCAGACCCCTCGACTCTCGCAGGCGCTGCTTGATGATCTTTGGGGTGCACCGGCCGGCCTTACCGTAACGGATGCAGATGGCAATGTGTCCATCGTGGGCATTCCGATAACCTTGGCAGATGGCGCAAGGCTCATGGTTGATCTCCATGGAGATCCTGACTTGAGTGGGGGTGGTTTGACCTTTGATGACGGTACGGTAATTCCAGTTGCTGAAGGCAGTACAGTAGCGCTTAATCCCGTCGCCCGTGCGGAGCAGTTGACTGATTCCGATTTCACGTACACCTATAAAAAGGCGCAGCGGGCTAATGCCAATTACAGCTTCAACGGGAATATAACCTGGAACGTCTTTGAGAACGGACGACTGAGACTTGGTGGTACGTACCGCAATTTCACAGGAGAGAGTGGCTCCTGGCCGCGGGAGATATTTTCTCCTCAGACTGTCAGCCGGTATGACAATCATCAGTACTCAGCCGTCGCAACCTGGACGCAACACCTGTCAGGCTCAACCTTCTATCAGATACAGGGCAGTTGGAGGAGTTACTTCAATGAGAGCTATGATCCACGCTTTGAGCGTTCGCGCGATGCTGTCTGGCAATATGCAGACATTGATCACCCGGTCCACGCAACGCTCGCGGGATACAGGAACCTGAGTTATGTTGAGGAAACCCGTATCGATGATCACGGGACCCCCGATGACACGAGTGATGACACGGAAGTCACGGTACAGGTACCGACTTATGTTCGCAGGTACGAGGATGGACTTCGTATCTCGGGTGAAACCACGGCAGGTTTGGTTGGCGCCGTTGGTGGTTCGCGGCTTGGTTTTGGCAAGAGTAATGGCCACACATACAGAGTAGCCGCTACAGCGACTACCCAGATCGGCTTAAATCAGCTGGAGTTTGGTGCTGAATATGAGACCAGTGTGGGACGGTCCTGGGGAGTCAGCACGGAGTATGTGGCACGGATTTTCGCAGATGGCAACCCCGAAAATATTGCATCGGATGATCCAGAACTGAACACCGCCGGCTATACGAACTTTGCTGACTTGCCGACCCACATCCTTAGAAGAGCTATGGGTGGGACCGGGTATAACTTTTTGGGTACAGAGCAACACAGCTCCCAGAACTTCGCGGGGTATCTGGACACCAGTAAGGACAAGCCGGAATCACATTACTACCAGGCTCCCTACAAACCGATCTACTATGGAGCATTCGTTCAAAACAAGATTGAGTTTAGGGATATCGTCCTGAACATGGGACTGCGCGTTGATGTATGGGATAGAAACCTTCCGGTTTTGCGGGACAAGTATGCGCGTCGTCCGATTGAGCGGGCAGGAGATTTGGGGACAGGTCTGCCCGCAGGAATAGGGTCAGAGTATGCGGTATACTTCAGCGGCAACGATATTGTAGGTTTCCGCGATTTTGACGGAAATTTCTTTGATAATAATGGTAATCCAGCCGGCGCTGGCGATATTCTGTTGAATGGTCTTGTGAGGTACACGGGCTCGCAGGTCACGGAGGATATGTTTGAAGACTACGAGCCCCAGGTCACATTGATGCCGAGGATTGGGGTGAGTTTCCCCATCACAGACAGGGCACTGTTCTTCGCCAGCTACGGTGTAGTTTCCAAGCGTCCCTCTGCGGGTCCTGCTTTGCTGGGTTGTCGGGCGGCTAG
Source organism: Rhodothermales bacterium (assembly GCA_965219915.1). Classification (GTDB taxonomy): domain Bacteria; phylum Bacteroidota; class Rhodothermia; order Rhodothermales; family Bin80; genus Bin80. Next base: position 1,320,933 of record OZ244794.1, read on the forward strand.
GGCTTGTAGTGCAAACAATAGTCTGCTTCCGGAAAACACAACGAAGTACGAATTGGGATTCCGGCAGCGTCTGGGAGCCCGTCAAGCGCTCACGATCAGTGGATTCTTCCATCAGATCAACAACCTAATCCAAATCCGTGACATCCGAGGGGCGAGTCCGGCGACTTATTCACGTTTTGAGAATGTTGACTTTGGTACCGTCAAAGGGCTTGAGTTTGACTATGATCTTCGGAGGACTCAAGGCGTAGCCATGCGGGCAAACTACACGTTGTCCTTTGCGCAGGGAACGGGATCTGCATCTGGAACAACCAGTGCCATTGTGTGGATCGATGAGACTCCGCCAAACTTCATCAGTCCGCTCAGTTTTGACCAGCGTCACAAGATTAATGTTACGCTTGATTACAGTCTGGGTCAGGGAGAGGGCCCAACACTGGTGGGCACGAAGCTTCTGCAGAACTTTGGATTCAACGTACTCTTCACAGCAGGCAGTGGCTTCCCATATACCGGGATACAGTACCCGATACCTGCGAATGCCAGTAGAGCTCCACTCCCACGTGGGGGTATCAATGCAGAACGGATGCCATGGTCAAACCGGATTGACCTGAGGATTCAGCGGCGTTTCCCGCTGAGCTCCAAAGGAACGATCACAGCGTTCCTGTGGATGCAGAATGTTCTGAACACAGTCAATGTTCAGAACGTGCACAGATTCTCAGGCTCGGTGGATGACGATGGATTCCTTTCCACGGCCGGTGGAGTCCAGTTCATAGATTCCGCGCAGCCTGTGTCAGAGACACTCTACAGGTTCCACGCCCAGCGGCGTCGGGTAGGTTTGGGTGCCTACGGATTGCCGCGTTTGACCCGACTCGGTGTTCGCTTCGACTTTTAGTAGATAAATAGGTGATAAACCTGGGGCCCGCACGGGTCCCAGGTTGGTACTCCCATCCAAATAAAGACGACAAAAATGAGCAAACGCAAATACTTACTTTCACTGGTCTTGCTGGTGGTACTGGGACTTGGTTCAGTACTCGAGGCGCGTGCACAGGTTGGAACGTGCACATCGGCGCTAGGTGAGTCCTACCTGGACATCAACAATGTCCGGGCTCGTATTTTTAACAACGGTAATCTGTTCTGGCGTGGAAGTCCACACGTCTATAATGTACCGAAGGGTGGGGGAGCGCAGGCTATCTTCACCGGTGGTATATGGGTAGGCGGTAACGTAGGTGGGCAGTTGCGCGTAGCGGCAGCCCGTTACGGCGCCTACCATTTCTGGGCCGGCCCGCTGGACGACAACGGTGCGCCTCCTGCTGACTGTGCGCCTTTCGATCGACTCTACAAGGTGAGCATTGATGACATTCAGGATTACGAAGCCACAGGAGTAACCACTCCGGACTTACGTGATTGGCCCACAGGATTAGGGGCACCCACCTATGCTCCTCCCGGCAACGGGGTTGATGATGATGGAGATGGAGAGACTGATGAGGCGGGAGAAACGATTTTCGTATTGAATCAGCCTCTAGCGCAACGGGTAGATCGTGTGATTGACCTGGCCGGCGGAGAGCGGCCGGCCATTCTCGGGGATCAGTCGATCTGGTGGATTATGAATGACCGCGGGAATGAGCATAGAGGAGCATCATCGCCACCGATTGGTCTGGAAGTGCATGCTACAGCTTTTGCGTTCAGAACCGCGGGAGACATTGGTAATGCCACATTCTACAAGGTTGATCTTTACTACAAAGGGAACCAGCCCTTTACCGATGTGCATTTGGCAATTTTCTCCGACCCTGATCTGGGGAACTTCCAGGATGACTGGGTAGGGTCCGATACGACCTTAGGGGTCGGCTATGTATGGAATTCGGACAACGAAGACGAGGGGAGTGATGGATACGGTTCTCCTGCTCCGGCGGCTGGGTACGACTTTTTCCAGGGACCGATCGTGCCATCGCCTGGTGATTCGGCCAAGGTGAGCACTGACTGGATTCAGGATTTCAAGAACCTTGAAATGACCTCGTTCACCTTCTACAATAATGGTGGCGGTGTCACAGAAGACCCCAGTACTGCCTTGGACCACTACAACTATATGCGTGGACGGTGGAAAGATGGCAAGTGTATTACGGAGGGGGGGAATGGCCGAGATTTCTCGGAGGACTGCACGGCGTACATGTTCCCGGGAGATCCTGGTGCCAGTGATGATACCTGCCAGTATTGGTCTGAGTGCAATTCAGACGGCGCAGGGACAAACATTGAGGCAGCAGACCGGCGCTTTGTCATGGGAACGGGGCCGTTCACGATCAACCCAGGCGATTTTCAGCAGATTGTTTACGGATTGGTCTGGGCACAGGGCGTGGACAATTTTGATTCAGTTCAGAAGATGAAGGGGGCAAGCGCACTTGCCCAGGCGGCATACGACATTGATTTCCAGATTCCGGCACCGCCGGCACCTCCCAACGTATCGATTACCGCTGTGGATGGGGGTGCAATTCTAGAGTGGACCAATTCACCTCAGTCGAACAATTTCCTCGAGTCTTATCAGGTTGAGGACCCATTCGCCCCAGACGATAACAATGTAGTAGAGTTTGAGGGGTATGAGGTAATTCAATACGCCAGTGCTCTGGATCAAGTGGGGGTAACTGTGGCGGTATATGACGTAATTAATGGTGTTACGCGCGTGATTGATGGAGGCCAGTTAATTGTGGATGGACTCATTCAGGAGGAGCAGCTTGTTGTGGCGAACGGAACGGATCGCGGGGTCCAGAATTTCCATACGGCTTCCGGCTTAACGAATTACACCACCTATCATTTTGGTGTTCAGGCCTACGCGCAGAACTACGATAATCCCGGTCGTAAGATATCTCGTGGACCGGTTACTCGCGTGTCTGTCACGCCAACCAAATCAACGCTGGAGATTGCGCCGGCTGCCATCGCCGCAGCAGAGGATTTCGACTCTGCCGACTTTGTCGCAGCCAAGGACGGCATTGGGGATGGCTTCGTGACCGCAGACATTGTCAACCCGTCCGGAGTTAAGGAAGGCATGTATTCGGTTGAGTTTTTTGAGCATGAAGTTCCGGGCAAGGCATTGAATACTGCTACGGTGGAGGAAGAGGGGAATGTGGTTGATCCGATCAGTGCGGTGGAGGCCATTCAGAAAGTTGGCGATATCGATGCGAGTGTGATTACGTACAGTGTCAAGCGGGACGACACTTTTCTGTTTGATGGCAGATCCATCGATTATGCGGCGCCACAGCGCGATAATGTGATGGTGCTTGACGGGCTGTTGTGGACGATTCGTGGGCCGGATCCGGGTTTCAAGGATTTTCAGGTTACCGCGAATGCCGGCGGGCCGGTAGATCCGCCTGCTTATGCCGCAATCACGTGGAACAACTTCCCCAGGCCGGCAGGGAGGGAGGGGCTTAACCGAGCGAGGCAGCAAACCAATGGGTCAATCTGGATGACCCATGCAGGCGGTGCTTCACAGCCGTATGCATCTTTCATTGCGCGCAGTACGCGTGGCGGTGGTAACACCCCCTACATCGGGCTTAGGGATTATGAGATGCGTTTCACGGAGCGCTGCGCAAATGGGATCAATGGTGTGGTTGAGCCGACCGACTGTTTAGGTTTTCGTGCATTTGGTGGCGGTACGTTGATGGAGATTCCAATTGAACTGTGGGATACCGGAGTCGCGACGCCGGATGATGCCAGTGACGATGTGCGCCTGGTCCCGATAATCTGTGATACAAACACTTGTGGAGGGGGAACGGCGCATGATGTATTTGACATCGGTAGCGATCATGTTGCTTCAAGTGCAGCGAACGATCCATTTACGGATTGGGTCTACTGGTATCCACCTGCGGATCTGACCCCCGGCGAGATCGGTCATAACAGATTCTTTGCCGGTGAGATCGGCGTAGGGCATGAGATCATTGCAAGATTGGTGCTTGTAGGATGGAATGTTGGTACAGCCCCTCCATACGACCCCGATATGCCCGAGTTGGGTACGGTACTCAGGATCGTGACCTCCAAGCCTAACCAGCCCGGGGATGTGCATACGTTCAGTACCGAGGGTTATGCTGCGACAGAATTTGATCTCGCGACCAAGCAGCTTCGCCTGGAGGATATAGGAATTGTGCCGAACCCGTACAAGGGCGCGTCCTCCTATGAGGTGAGTCAGCTCACGGATGAGGTTCGGTTCACGAACCTGCCCGACGTAGCGACGATTCGTGTGTTCACGCTCAACGGTACGCTCGTTAAGACGATCAATAAGCAATCGCCGGGTGTGGCGACCATTCCATGGAATTTGACGACGGATCAGAATCTGCCCATCGCGAGTGGGATGTATCTGATTCATGTTGAGGTACCCGGTGTGGGTTCGCATACCATCAAGTTCGCCGTGGTGAAAAAACGCATTCAGCTGAACGTGTACTAGCCTCACATTTGGCCGGCGGCCTGCAATGTCCGCCGGCCAATGTGACAACATCAATAGCACAGAAAACATTAGCGAAACATGAAAACTTATCGACGTTTCTTTCAACTGAGTGCTGGAATCCTGGCGGTAACTGGACTAGTGCTCATGAGCGGTAGCCCGGTATTCGCCCAAGGTACGGGTGAGCTTGGTGGAGGTATTGACAAGCCCAACACAAACCGGGCGGGTACGAACGGTGCTGCAGAGTTGTTAGTACCGCTTACCGCACGCTATAGCGCACTTGGAGGTGCTACGACGAGTGTCCTTTCTCAGATGAATGGCCTCGAGGCGCTTTATGCAAACCCTGCAGGGCTAACCAACAACCAAAGCACATCTGCGCTCTTCAGTCGACTTCAGTACGTTGCAGACATTGGAGTAAACTACTTCGGGTTAGCGCAGCGTTTTGGGGAGAATAATCTGGCCCTGACTATATCTGCTTGGGATATGGGAGAGATCCACAGGCAAACCGAGATCAACCCTGAAAAGGCAGACGCTACTTTCCGGGTATCTTTCATCAATGTAGGATTAACCTTTGCACGGACGCTCACGGACCGCATCGCAGCGGGTGCAACACTCAAAATTGTTAATCACACGATTGATGATTTGACGGCCAACGGCATCGTGTTTGATGCAGGCATGACCTATGTTGTCGGTGAAACGGGTCTGCGCCTGGGAGTTGCTCTGAAGAATATTGGCAATGAACTCCAGTATGACGGTACAGGTCTGGGACGCCGCGTGCGGCTGCCTGATCAACCCACTGATGCCAGTGTTAATACCGTTCAGCTTGAATCTGAAGGCGTTCAGTATCCGACGCTGCTCAATTTCGGGGTTGCCTACGAGCGCGAGATGGTTGCGGGTGCATCAGCAACGCTGTTGGGTAATTTCCGGTCAAACAGTTTTGAGGATGACCAATTCAGCGGCGCTCTTGAGCTTGGATTCAGGAATCTGCTCTATGTGCGTGGCGGTTACGAGTATAGTCGTCAAAATAATGAGACCTTCTACAAGGGTTACGCCTTTGGTGGCGGGTTGCAGTTGGAGTTTGCCGGGACCGAGATAAACCTGGATTACTCCATGGTTCCGACTGATTACTTCGACAACATTCAGTTCATTACAGTATCTGCGCAGCTGTAGCGAACCATACTTAGTATTTAGTTTAGTCGTCAAGTATGGCTAAAAAGGGTTCTACCGCGATCCATCTCGGATGGAGCGCGGTAGAACCGTATATTTGATAGTAGGCCTACTTTTTATTTGTAATCATGAACAGTTTGTCTTCATATCGTCCCAGGCACTGGTTGCTGTCGATTGCGGGGCTTTCGTTTGTTGCCCTGCTGGCGCTTCTGTATTTTTCAATTACGGCGCCCATTCCGGTAATAGAGACCGATCCGCTGACGGTGACGGGTCCGCCCACGCCATGGTCATTGTTTGCTTTACCAGCAGCCACTTTGTTTTTTTGGCTAGCCTTGGGGGTGTCTCTGATTGTCTATTGTGTCCAGTGGACCGTGACACTGATTTCGTCTATCATGGCGAATTACAGATCTGCCAGCTTATAAACACATTCTGTGTGACGGCTAGGCACCTCGGCCAGGCTGCGTAGAACCCGTCTGGAAAGTGGCGACTCCCACCGGTTGCGAATAAATACATTTTCGTTTTTGGCCACAGTGATTCTACAGGGGATCCTTTTCATTTTAAGCCCGGTAAAACGCTCTTGAGGGTGTACCAACTTTTATGTCTTAAGGACAATGAGTAGCTTATCTGCTTATCGCCCCAGGCACTGGTTGCTGTTGATTGCGGGCCTTTCGTTTCTTTTCAACATCATGGTCCTCTTCATTAGTTATTCGATGCCACTGGGTGTCGATATGTGGCCAACGATGTTGTTTTCAGTGGCGGTTATATCGCTTTGGCTGGTGATGGGAGTGTCTCTGATCGTCTATTGTGTCCAGTGGGTTGTGACATTGGTTTCGTCTATCATGGCGCAACACGGACCTGCAAGCACATAAGCACATTCGGTGTGATGGTTAGGCACTGCGGCCTGGTTGTGTAGAACCTGTGTAGGAAAATCGCGGTTCAGAGAGCCCCGTTTAAATGAGTTCTCATTTCGGGCATACCGCATCTTTCTCGCGGTACAATGAGGACTGGCAAACAAGGAGGAAGACGTGGACGGAGGGCTTTGAGGAGGACAGCAGCACAGGCGGAGGGTGTTATGGATAATCAGGAAGCTCGTCCGTCCGGAGATCCCAGATAAAAAAGCCGACACCCCCAAACGGATGCCGGCTTCACTTGTAGCGGGGGCGGGATTCGAACCCGCGACCTTCGGGTTATGCTTACCACTACGGCTTTCGCCGCTGATCCTACGAATAGGACCGTTTGTGGTCTGGACTTTCTCTTCACCCTCGGCCGAACCGTTAGGGGCCTGCCGTTAAGTCTCTACACCTTCCCAATCAAGGGCTTGGCTCGGGATTACCACGCAACAGGCTTCCCCGAATTTGACAGAAATTCACGCGCCAGTTTCCATTCGCGCGCAGCCCAAAACAACCTTCGTCTTTAACCTGCTGGGGTAGCGTGCCCCGGCAAACGAAGGTGGTAACTTGAGCCCGATGAGCTACCACTGCTCCACCCCGCGAGAATGGAGCGTCGTACAGCAAAGAGATAAAAAGGTTTCGGCTGTGTGGTTAGCTGGCACAGCTTGCGGTCCTGTTTGTTCAACCGGCAGGCGGCCCAAATCAAGGCATGGGCATGTCGCATAATCAATGATACCACAGTAAATCGTCACTCTTTCTTCAATGGCCCGAATCAAACCATTTGCCGCACTCAGACCTCGTTCCGAAGTGGCCGAACAAGTAGCTTCCGTACCCTACGATGTGATTAGTGCAGGCGAAGCGCGTGCACTGGCAAAAGGGCGTCCGCATAGCTTTCTTCACATTATTCGTCCGGAAATTGACCTAAGTCCAGGCGTTGACGAGTACGATAGTGCGGTATACAGCAAAGGAGCGGAGAACCTGCATAGTTTTGCGATGAGTGATTACAGTTGCCGGGAGGATACACCTGCACTGTATCTGTACAGACTTCGGATGGGGGAGCATGAGCAGGTCGGCGTTTATGGTCTGGTTTCGGTTGAGGAGTACAAGCGAGGGATCATTCTGAAGCACGAAAATACGCGTCCCCCCAAAGTAGCTGACCGAACAAAGCATATTCTCGCACAACGTGCACACGCTGAGCCGGTAATCTTAATGTTCAGGGATGATGCCTCGATTACCAGTTTAATGGAGGAGGCTACAGTAGAAGCACCTCTATTTGATTTTATAGCAGAGGATGGAATTCAGCATACAATTTGGAAATTCTCTGACCACGAACCTTTATTGGAAGCTTTTGCTGACATTGGGTCCCTGTATATAGGCGATGGCCACCATCGCTGTGAGGCCGCATGGCAGGCGTGGTCTGACCAAAGATTGCCAGATAGCGATTTTTTTCCTGCCGTCTGCTTCCCTGTTAGCAATATGTATATTATGCCTTATAACCGGGTGGTTCGTGTGCCTGATGTGGGTGCGTTGATTGAGAAGATTGATGCTCTTGGGGTGCTTGAAAAAGCAAGCGGGAGGGAGGTGCCGGCCGCACGGCAAGAGGTCTCCCTCTATGCAGATGGAGCATGGCATACAATTAAATTACCTCCAACCAGACGTTCTGGTGTAGCGGATAGTCTGGACGTTGCCCGATTGGGGGAATTCATTCTGGAACCATTCCTGGGAATATTTGACCAACGCACAGATCCGAGGATCACCTTTGTAGGGGGAAGTCGGGGTGTTGAGGGACTCGTGAACCATGTCGACCAAACGCCTGGAACGGTTGCTTTCTCAATGTTTGAAACCAGTATGGAACAGCTCTTGGATGTGTCAGATGCGGGTGAGCTAATGCCACCTAAATCGACCTGGTTTGAACCCAAACTCAGGAGTGGACTTCTGGTACATCAATTCTGAGATATTATGCACATCCTAATCGCGGATAAACTGCCTGACAGCAGTATCAAGGCCTTGCAGGAGTCCGGGCACGCGGTGACTGTTGAGAATTGCTCCAACGACGCGTTGCAGGAGGCATTGACGACGCATTCAACCGAGGCTCTAGTAGTGCGCTCAACCAAGGTAACAAGGAAGATGTTGGAGTCTGCGTCATCCTTGGAGTTGATCGTGCGGGCGGGGGCCGGCTATGACTCGATTGATGTAGAAGCTGCTTCTGAGCGCGGCATATTCGTCGCCAATTGTCCTGGTAGGAATTCCAGCGCAGTTGCAGAATTAACCATCGGGCTCATGGTATCGCTGGATCGGCGGATTGCAGATAATGTCCTGGATGCTCGTGCGGGTCGATGGCAGAAAAGCAAGTATGCCAAAGCCCAAGGACTCAAAGGTCGGGTACTGGGTATCGTGGGCATGGGGCAAATTGGACGTCTAGTGGCCCAGATGGCGCAGGGCATGGGGCTTAGCGTTGTTGCCTGGAGTCGTTCACTTACTCCCGAAGATGCAGTAGCACTTGGCGTAAAGTATGCGGAAAGTCCAGTCAATGTAGCTTCACAGGCAGATATCGTGTCTTTGCACGTAGCGGCAACACCACAGACCTACCATCTCGCTGATGCAGACTTTTTTTCGGCTATGAAACCCGGGGCTTTCCTTATCAATACGACACGCGGCAGTGTAGTTGACGAGAATGCATTACTTGCCGCCCTGGATAACAAGGGTATCCGGGTTGGTTTGGATGTATTTGCGGGGGAGCCTTCCTATAAACAAGGCAAGCTGGAAACCAGTCTTCGCAACCATCAATCGGTTTACCTCACACACCATATTGGAGCATCAACGATGCAGGCACAAGAGGCTACGGGGGCCGAGGCTGTGCGTGTGATCAATACATATGCGAGTAGTAGCGTTGTGCCAAACTGCGTAAATATTGCAGTGCAATCTTCTGCGACACATCTGTTGACCGTTCGACATCTGGACAAGGTTGGTGTACTCGCTAAGGTTCTGGATGTCGTGCGAAAATGCAACCTTAATGTACAGGAGATGGAGAACCAGGTATTTACCGGGTCCAGACATGCCGCCGTAGCCAGGATTCGTTTAGTGGGTACTCCCCCAGAAGAGCTCCCCAGTCTACTCGAGGGCATTCAGGATGTATTGGCGGTTTCTCAAATCAAAATCTAAACCCAATGATGTCACACAGAATCGGGCGGTTGCATAATTTTTCAGCCGGCCCTGGCGCGTTACCCTTGCCGGTTCTTGAAGATATTCGGAATGAGTTGCCTGTGTATCGAGAGACCGGCGCGTCAGTTATGGAAATATCCCATAGATCGCCGTCTTATATGCAGATTGAAGCCTCGGCCCGCCAGCGAATACGAAATCTTCTAGGCCTCACGGCCGACTGGCATATCTTGTTCCTGGGAGGTGGCGCGTCCATGCAATTCCATCAGTTAGCATTGAACTTTCTTCCCCCGGGGGGACAGGCGGGTTATCTGTTGACTGGAACTTGGGCAAAAAAAGCACATTCGGAGGCTATACGGATTGGCAACGGACGAGTAATAGCTTCGAGTGCGGATGCTGGATTCAACTATATTCCGGATCCAGCTTACTGGGATCTCGACTCCCGGGATGCCTATGTTCACTTTACATCCAATAACACGATCTACGGGACGCAATTCCAGTACACTCCGAACGTGAGTTGTCCATTGGTCTGTGACGCGTCGAGTGACTTTCTAAGTCGCCCCATTGAACACGAGCGTTACGGTCTGATTTATGCCGGAGCTCAAAAGAACATTGGTCCTGCCGGAGTAACGGTTGTTTTGGTCAGAAACGATTTTCTTGAAAAGCGTAACACGAGCCTGCCGACAATGCTGGATTACGGCACGCATGCGGCAAAATGCTTTAATACCCCGCCGGTGTTTGCGGTCTATATTGTGGAAAAGGTGCTTCGTTGGCTGGAAGGCGCAGGAGGCATTCCCGGGATTCAGGCCATGAATCGAAGAAAGGCCGATCTGTTGTACAGTGCTATAGATAGCAGTGAGTTCTACAGAGGTACTGCCGAGACAAAATCCAGGTCTCTCATGAATGTTACATTCCGTTTGGCCAAGGAGGAATTGGAAGTAAAATTTATTGATCAGGCGGCTGAGCACGGACTGGTTGCACTCAAGGGGCACCGTTCAGTGGGAGGTATGCGTGCATCCATATACAATGCCTGCACGTTTGAATCGGCAGAAGCGCTTGTTGACTTTATGAAAGATTTTGAGCAACGAAATGGATAGCCAACTGCCGCAACAGTCAAGAATAGCTGTCAATCATTGGTATATTGGGTATTGAAAATTTCTGATCCATGACACTAGGGACGGTTCAAGCTTCAATATCGGGCGAACGTCGCGTGGCACTCGTGCCCCCGGTCGTTTCAGCGTTGTCCAAGAAGGGTCTTGAGGTTATCGTAGAGTCGAACGCCGGTCGAGAGGCCGGCATTAGCGATGAAGCTTTTCGCGAGGCAGGGGCCCGGATTGTCCAGGATTCTGAAGCGTGGGGGGCTGACATACTGGCGCTGGTCGCTCCGCCTTCCGATGAGGAGATAGCCCGATTAGCGTTGGGGGCTGTAGCGGTAGGCTTTATGCAGCCGCTTGAAATACCTGAACGGATTGCCCGGCTAGCCGACCAGGGGGTAACTGCTCTTGCGATGGAGTTAGTACCCAGGATATCGCGGGCACAAAAGATGGATGCACTAAGCGCAATGGCCTCATTGGCGGGGTACAAAGCCACGCTCATTGCAGCTAACCGGCTTCCTAGATTTTTCCCCTTGCTAACCACCGCGGCGGGAACAGTTCGTCCAGCCAATGTGACCATCTTGGGAGCGGGTGTGGCAGGATTGCAGGCAATCGCTACAGCCCGGAGGCTTGGTGCTCGTGTATGGGGCTACGATATTCGTGAGGCCGCCAGAGAGGAGGTCAAGAGCCTCGGTGCGCAGTTCGTTGAATTGGATCTGGAAATGGAAGATATGCAGGATGAAGGTGGCTACGCAAAGGCACTAATGGCCGCGAAGGCGGAGCAGCAAGTAGAATTGCTCGTGCCCCATCTTGCCAAGTCGGACGTTGTCATTACTACAGCGCTGATTCCCGGACGCAGGGCCCCAACTTTAGTGAGTGAAGAGGCCATAAAGGCCATGAAGCCCGGCAGTGTCGTTGTTGACCTGGCCGCGGCCACTGGAGGCAATTGCGTACTGACAGAGCCAGACCACGTCACAACGCATCATGGCGTACAGATTGTTGGGTATACCAACCTTCCGGCCACAGTGCCGGCAGATGCTAGTTTTCTGTACGCTCGGACGATATCCGCGATGATAAGTGAGTTTGTGAAGGAAGGAATTTTTGAGACAGATTTTGAAGACGATATTTTCAAGGCTGCTTGTGTCTGTCACGAAGGGCAGGTAGTGCACGAGCGTGTCCGCAATCTGATTGACCGTTAAAAACGATGCTTCCGTATACGACGTTTTTTGTATTGTCCATGTTTATTGGACGTGAGGTGCTGAGCAAGGTACCACAGACCCTGCATACTCCCCTCATGTCTGGGTCCAACGCTATAAGTGGGATCACAATTATTGGTGCGTTGGTCTCAGCGGGGATGGTAGGGGGTGTATGGGCGAAGTGGATCGGTGTGATTGCCCTAGTTGCCGCAACGATTAATGTGGTGGGAGGATTTATGGTCACCGATCGGATGCTGGAAATGTTCAAAAAGAAACCCCAGAATGTTTAGCGAAGGATTCACGGCTGGGGCCTACCTCATAGCTGCAATACTCTTTATTCGGGGTTTAAAAAAGTTGCAGTCCCCTGTTACTGCGCGAAGGGGTAACCGTCTCGCAGCGATCGGGATGCTCTTAGCCATTGTGGCCACGCTAATCAGTCAACAAATCCTGACTCCCGCGGAGATGATTAGCGGCTTGGCGGTGGGCGGTTTTTTGGGGGCGGTCATGGCAAAGCGTGTGAAAATGACCGGTATGCCGGAATTAGTAGCCGCCTTCAATGGTTTTGGTGGGTTGGCTTCGGCATTGGTAGCTGGGGCGGAGATAGCCCGGATCGTGGAGCAAGGAGTCGGATTTGGAGATCCAAGAGACCATACCGGTGCATATCTGAGTATTCTCGTGGGCATGGTCACGTTTTCTGGCAGCTTTATTGCTTTCATGAAGCTCAGCGGGAAGATGACAGGAAACCCCATTCAGTTTACAGGCCGTTATGTTGTTCTGGCCACATGTACAGCTGCCGCCGTGGGTTCCATTGTCTGGATCTTCCTTGGCGGGGATATGGTCTCATTGATCATTACTCTTGCCGGTCTATCGTTGATCCTAGGGATACTGCTAGTGATCCCCATTGGTGGTGCAGACATGCCGGTAATTGTAGCGTTCCTCAATGCACTGTCTGGGCTGGCGGCAGCAGCGACTGGCTTTGTGCTAGACAACACAGTTCTGATTATCAGTGGTGCGCTCGTTGGCGCTTCGGGAATAATGTTGACCAGAGTCATGTGTGTTGCTATGAATCGCAGGTTGTGGCATGTATTGGTTGGAGGATTTGGGGGTGATTCAGATGATTCAAGTGATGGTGCGAAACAGTTGGAGGACGGACGGACGATTACGTCCACGACACCGGATGACACGGCAATTTTGCTCAGTTATGCTCGAAAGGTAATTATCGTGCCAGGTTATGGATTAGCGGTTGCGCAAGCCCAACATCAGGTACGCGAACTGGCTGATGTCTTGCAGGAGCACGGTGTAGAAGTCAAATATGCAATTCACCCCGTAGCTGGCCGGATGCCGGGGCATATGAATGTGCTTCTGGCGGAAGCGAACGTGCCCTATGATTCACTGTTTGAGATGGATGATATCAATCACGAATTTGAATCTACCGATGTTGCACTCGTGGTTGGGGCTAACGATGTCGTCAATCCGGCCGCACGCCACGATCAGACCAGTCCAATCTACGGAATGCCGATCCTGAATGTGGACCAGGCAAAGACAGTGATCTTCCTCAAGCGGAGCATGCGTCCAGGATACTCAGGCGTCCAGAACCTGCTTTTCTTTGAGCCGAACACACGAATGCTCTTTGGGGATGCAAAAGATTCTGTAACAGATTTGGTCACCGAGGTTAAGGCAGTCTAAGTTTGAATAAGCAACCGAACAGCGATAACTGTTTCGTGTGTGGACGAAACAATCCGCGTGGACTCTACATGACCTTCTACGACAACGGGGACGATGTTGTCGAGTCACATTACACGATTCCTGAGTTGTTTCAGGGTTATCCGGGCATCGTGCATGGGGGTGTTCAGGCATCCATTCTGGATGAAATCGCGGGACGTATTTCCCTGATTGAGGATATGCATGCCTTTATGATGTCCGTGCGACTTGATGTCAAGTACCGGCATCCGGTTCCGACCGAGGAGCCCCTACGTATAATCGCCAAGCGGGAATATTTGAGTGATCGCTATGGGCAGGCCCGTTGTATGATTTATTTGCCCGATGGACAGTTGGCCTCAGAGGCATCTGTGAAGCTGGTCAGGCTAACTGACGAAGCGCGAATCACCGGAGATTCAAGTCATGTGCTGGGTTGGCGAGTAGATCCATGAGCACTTATTGAAAACCATCAACTAAGCATTCTGAGCAAATATCGGGGCACTGTGGAGTAGCTGTCTTTATGTTGCTCAGGAGTTTGTCCGCTGCACGGATTGAGTTAGGGCCTGGGAGAAGTGTTTTAAGGGGCTAAAGCGGCGGAAAAACAGGTTCGCCGATTGCAGGCCGTCATCTTTTTAGTGGTAATTACCCCTCCGATCCACAGGATTCGTGTAAAAATCTTTTGCTCAAATTGTAACATATCAACCGTTTCTAAATCATTTCAATCGTGTGTAAGACCATGAGAAATCAACTCATTTGGCCATGCACACATTTGTTAAGCGCACACAACACTTGTCGGTCGCAATAGCGACCGCGATCATATTGTTTCCGGTCATGGCCGATGCCAGCGGCATCGGAGGTGTTCGAGTTGCGACCTCCACGGTATCCAAGATCGTGGGGTTATTGACCGGCGATCTTGCAACCGCGGCATTTCTCTTGATCATTGTTCTCGGCGGACTCGCCTGGTGGATTACGCGGTCCAGTCGTGCCGGGGAGATCCTAGGTCGTACGGTGTTGGGGGCGGTGATCATCTTCGGGGCTGCTCAGATCAGTGACTTCTTTTCCTTTCAGGGGGCGCTGATCTGATGTCGGTTGGAGGCAAGGCACTGGACACAGCCCCTGTACATGTATCGCTTCAGCGGCGACCGACCATGATGGGACTGCCTCAGGATGCATTCCTCTTATTGATGTTGGTCTTTGTGACCATGAGTATCTCTGCCCGCCTGGATCCCAGAGTGCTTGTGGGCTGTGCACTCGCTTACGCCATACTTCTTCCGTTCCTGCGGAAATTATTCGAAAAGGACCCGTTCTTTATGGTTGTGGTTCCGCGGGCGCTGAAGTATGCTTCCCGCTACCCTCGGCAGGCAAAGGAGGTGACGCGTCGCTGGCGTGATAGAGTAATGAGGGGGCGTTGATGGAGCCATTAACTTTTGGATTAGGCACACTGACCGGTGCAGGTACCGCCTGGTGTGTTAACCGGTTACACCGCTTGCGCACCCCCTCCGAAGGACTCGGTGATCTGTTAGGCTGGGCATTCCTGATCGAAGAGGGGGTCATCTTAATGAAGGACGGATCCTTTTTGTCTGGATTTGAGCTTGATCCCCCCGACCTGGAGACCACGACTGCCGCCGAAGCGAACAGCGTTGCAGACAGCGTCCACGATATGCTACTGCTGCTGGGTGAGGGTTACGGCCTTGAAGTGAATGTGCATCGGTGCCACAGCGCGGTCTATCCTCTGCCCGAACGACATAGCTTTCCTACGGCTTCCCTTCGCGCAATGGAGGACGAGCGCCGTAGGCAGTACTGTGAGAAAGGGAATCACTACAGTCTCCGGCGGGCTGTCCTCATTACGCACACCCCTCCGCGTGAACTTTGGTCACGCTGGGAAGCCCCCTTGGTCCAAAGTGCCCAGAAAGCCCTCGACTACGCACATATACTTACCGGGTTCAAGCAAACAGTTAAAGAAGTACGCGCACTCTTGGAAAGCAGGTTTTCTGTTAAAGCTCTTAGCAGTACGGGTATCCTGACCGAGTGTCATTGCGCATTGACTGGGCATAACGACCGGGTGTCATCGCCTCCGCACAGCTACCTTAGTCATGCACTGGCGTCCGATGATTTTCAGACCGGCTTCTATCCGGTCATTGGAGGAGAGCATGTATTCGTGAGCACAATCACTTCACTCGGATCCCAAACCAATGTGGGAGATGGGACTTTCTATAATCGCATAGAGGGGGAGGGGCGATGGCATATGCGATTTACTGGGCTTAATCGTCATGCGGCAGGTCGTCGTATTCGACGGCTGCAGACCAGTTGGTTTCACCAGAGACGTGGGCTGCGGAAACTGATTGCTCCTGGTGAAGAAGGCTTTGAGGATATGGACGCCGTGGCTATGCAACACGAAACCGCTTCTGCACATGCAGAATCTGCCAGCGGTCGCGTACGGTTTGGGTACTTCACAAATTCTTTCGTGCTGCGTGATGAACAAATGCAGCGTGGTTTAGCGCGCAGCCAGACACTCTTACAGTCCTTGCGTGATCAGGGCTATACTTGTGCTCTTGAAACGATCAATGCTACGGATGCCTTCATAGGAACGCTTCCTGGTCATGGATATGCGAACCTTCGCCGTCCACTTCTATCCAGTCGTAATATTGCCCATCTCTTTCCTGTTTCGGCCCCATGGAAAGGGCTGGAGGAATGTCCGAGCTCGCTTTTTCCAGATCGGAGTCCTGCGCTGGCATGTGCGAGAACGCCGGGCCGCGTTCCCTTTATGGTCAATCTGCACCAGGGGGATGTTGGGCATACACTGGTTATTGGAGCTACCGGCGCGGGCAAAAGCGTACTCGTCGGATGGTTGGCGCTCAATTTTCTGCGCTATGCAAAGAGCCGTGTCCACATATTTGATGTAGGGCTGTCACATGAGGTGCCTTGTCTTGCTGCAAATGGGATCCACTTTGCCTTCGGGGAGGCCGGTGCTCGTCCGCTGCAGCCCCTGCGTCATGTTGATGAGGAGGCGGAGAGGTTGTGGGCACTGACTTGGCTAGAAACGGTCTATGGCCTTGCCAACGAGCTGCCAGATGCGGATGGTCGGCTATCCCTTGCGGAAACGCTCAATTTGTTAAGCGAATCAGCGGCGGAGCATCGATCTTTGTCCGCTCTGCATCTGGTCCTGCCGCAGCCACTGAAGAGTACCGTTGCAAGGTACACAATGGAGGGTCCCTATGGTACGCTGTTTGATGGTGGCGATGCGTCTCCGGTTTCGTCATCGCGCATGCAGGTTTATGAACTGGGTCATGTACTTGATCAGGGGGACGCAGTCATTGTACCACTACTTCTGGCACTGTTTCGCGCAATCGAACGCAATCTGGATGGCAACCCGACGCTCATCATTATTGAGGAAGCCTGGGCTGCATTACTGCGCTCACGTTTCGCAGAGCGAATCAAGGCTTGGCTCCTGACGCTTCGCAAACGTAATGCAGCGGTTCTTCTGGTTGCACACTCTCCCGCACAGATCGCAATGCTGCCCAATGCCGCTCTGATCACCGAGTCATGTCCAACGAAGATCATCTTGCCAAACCCGGAAGCTCGGACACCAGAGGGTACATCAATGTACCGTGCACTGGATCTGAGTACACGTGCAATTGAAGTCATTGCTTCGGCAAAACCGAAGCGTGATTACCTCTACAAGAGCCCTCAGGGCAGCCGACTCTTTGAGCTTAATCTTGGGCCGGTTGCGCGCACATTACTCATGCCACTACACGGCATGAGCACTGAAGTATCCCGTGCTCAAATACGAACGGCAGTTCGTGAGCATGGAGAAGATTTTCTTGACCACATACCATACTGAACTAATGAAAAAACTTATGCTATTTCTCCTGGTCGTTATAAGCGCTACCACGGCACGCGCCCAGCTCCCTGTTATTGATGTGGCAGCTCTGGCACAGGCAGCAGCCACCGTGATTGAATTGCGTAATCAGGTGGACCTGCTATTGAAGGAGGTCGCTCTAGCAGAGGAAATCAGACACAATGCGGAGCACCACCTGCGCAGGTATGAGCGCGCACTGGCAAAGCGGGGTGTCATACCGTCCAGGTCATTAGGCACCCAGGTTGATCATATTCAGCAGGCGCATCAGGTTCCAGGCAGCATTACCTGGAGTAATCCCGGCGCATTGGAAGATGTCTTTCTGATGTATCGGGATTCGCCGAATCCGTTGCAGTCCCAGCGGGACGCCGATGAACAAACTATGGCTACGATGCAAGGCACCCTCGCATCCCTGCGGTCCCACAGTGCATCTTTGGCTCAAGCCCACGAAGAGCTTGAGCATTTCAAGACCGAAATCCAGCGCGGCAAAGAGCCGCAGCAAATGCGCGATGTGCAGGCCAACCTTCAGATCTTGAATGCCCGGGAGCTGTTGCTTAATCGCCAGGCTTTAATGACGCTTACTAATATGGAGGCAGTCCGCGCGGCGGATGCTGTCAGTCAGAAAGCACAGGAGCGCACGCGCTATGATGCTTTTGTTGGAGGGACTGAGTGGTTGGGCGATCCTAGGCAGTACAGGATCGACCGTTTTCTCAGAATGCCCAACTATCCATAAACGATCTTTTCCCGGGGGACCGGTGCATCAGGTCGGACGCCATTTAGAGTGACCGTCGCACCGCGTTCCCTGGGGAAGCAGCCGACGATTCATGCAGGCACAACAGGCCATACAGGGCTGTGCACCCACAATGTTTTTCGATTGTGCGCAGGAGGTCTTTCGCCTCACAACAGAGGCGTGGCTTACTCGCGCACTGGATGCAGCACAGACGCTCTTTCTGAGCCTTGCACTCTTAGAGATTGTTGTGACCGGCTATATGGTCTGGGTTGGACGCAATAAACAGGGCGGAGATTTGATCAGCCAGTTCGCACTCAAGATCGGGCTACTGGCGTTTGTGCTTGGTCTTATTTCCACATACCACAGGTGGCTGCCCATGATTGCTCAGGGCTTTGGAGAAACGGCAGTTTACATTGGTGGGAGCGGGGTTACACACCTGTCACCAACCCATCTCTTGAACATTGGTCTGAGCATGTTACTTACTGTGATGCAGTCTGTAGGACTGATTTCTGACGTCGTAACCTCTCTTGCCGTGATCCCCGCACTTATTATGCTGTTATGTTTTGTGGCACTTGCGGCCCACCTGCTTGTGGCCATGATAGAGAGCTATGTAGTTGTAACGGGAGGCCTCTTTTTTGTTGGTTTCATGGCTTTTCGGGGGACAGCGCCACTCGGTGAGGGATACCTGAAGTATGTGGTTTATGTCGGTGTCAAGTTGTTTTTCATCATTCTGATTGCGAGTGTCGCCGCCTCTATCGGAGACGACATGGTTGCGCTGCTGCAATCCTATGACAACTTGTGGCTGGAATCTTTTGGGCGGCTTTTTTCCGGGAATCCCGGAGGGGCGGCTGATGCGGTTTCTTCGCGGCTGGGGTTCCTGTGGTCAATTACGGCAGTAGCCATTCTGCTGGCGGGATTGGGATTATATATGCCGGGCCGGATTGCAACGCAGCTTAGCCGGAGCTTGACCATAAACTTCAAAAAAGCACTGGAGCGTCTGTAATGGCAAAGGAGGGTCATCCTTATCTGGATGGACGGTACGCTTTCGAGCGGCTTTTTGGCGACCTTGCAAGAGGCAAGCGTTCATGGCAATCCGTCGCATTCATTGCACTGTTATTGAATCTTGTGCTGACCGCGGGGTATGTATATCTGGCTTCTCAACACAAGGTGGTGCCTTATGTAGTGGAGTTGGATGCATTGGGAGAGATGCGTGCTGCAGGACGGCTCTCCGTGCGTGATATCCCCGAACGGGCCATCACCGCCGTTCTACGCCGTTTCGTGCACAACCTGCGAACGGTACCCACCGACACCCGCCTGCTGAACGTACGGTTGCAGGACGCACGCACACATGTACATGGCCGTGCGGCAAAGACTCTCGTATCCGATCTGGACCGCGACCGTGAGGACCTGGAGCGTATGCTCCAGCGCGGTGATACTCGTTACGTGGATGAGATCAGCAGTGTCCTGAAAGTGCCCGGCGAGGGCATACTCTACCGGGTATCCTGGCGGGAGCTAACCAGAATTGGGCACGAGGAGCGCATCTCGTCCTATGAAGGGCATTTTCAGGTTCGGGTTGCGCCTGCCGAAGACGAAGAGGTGCTCAGCAGCAACCCATTGGGCATCTACATCATGGACTACACCCTGACACAGGTCAGTACGCTGTGAAAGCAAGCACATGCGATCTAATATCTTGACGGTTTCTGATTGTATTTGTTCGCCTGCTCTTGTTGAGGAGGGGGGACGCCCACTTGTCTGGATGCAGCGGTTGTGTTCATTGTTTCGGGCAGATGCCTTGGGAAGCCCGTATGCTTGCCCGGATGCAGCTGTTCAAGTATTTCAATCCGACATTATTACGTGCTATCAGGGCGGTGGGTCGGGAAATGGATAGGAAGAAGCGCTCTAACACGGTTAGTGCGCTAGTGACACTAGACGAGAAAGAAGCTTTGGAGCGCAGAGCTAAAGCACTGGGTATTAGTATTTCTGAATATTTGCGGAGGAAAGTAATATATGCTCAGCAAAGCAACGAAGAAATCCTTGCACGCGAGTGGGTAGCTGTTGCACTCCAGATTCGAGAAATGCGTTCGGATGGCTCAGAGAAACAGCAGATGCATGATATACTGGAGCAATTGAAACAATTGATCGCGCGGACGATCTCCAGATAGTGTGTATGGATTGATCCGGATGAGAATATTGTATGAGGGTGTGACATGATCTGTTCAAGTAGATTAGTTCATAGTTTTCGTGGTGTTGCCCGCTATTTGGAGTCTCCGAAGTCTCACCGGGAAGATCGGGTACGTGTTGCCTGGATTGAAGCACGTAATGTTGTGACTGACGATAATCTCAGCATTGCAGCCCGGGAGATGTCCTTGGTTGCAGCGGGTAACTCGCGTGTCAGGCGTCCATGCCTGCACTTATCAATTTCCTGGGCACCGGAGGATGATCCGTCCAGGGTTCAAATGACCGAGGTATCGGACCGTGTACTGGCATCGCTCAAAATGAGCGAACATCAGGCAATGCTTGTTGCGCATGGAGATGAGCACTACGCGCATGTCCACGCCATCGCGAATCGTGTGCACCCGATAACCCGTAATCCCCGCTGTCGGAAGTTCTATTACCGTCAAATTCAGGAGACGCTGCGCAAGGCCGAGCGCGAAATGAACTTCCGGGAAACCCCGGGTCATTATTATCAGCTGCCCGGGCAAAGCGCCCCTGACCGCAGAGAATCCCTCTGCAAGCAGGCCCACAAGGCTACCCAATCAAGGGGAGACATACCCTTTCAGGTGCTTGTTCGTGATTCAGCGGAAGGGGATTTCGATGCAGCTCAGAGCTGGCTGGATCTACATACACGGCTGGGGAAGCACGGACTGAGACTTGAGCCCCACGGTAGGGGGCTGGTGGTAACCGATGGTCACGAATATGCCAAGTGCAGCAGTGTAGCCAAAAATGCGTCTCTGCGCAAATTGGAGGAGCGGTTCAAAGCACCATGGAGTAGTGCGGAAAAGTGCTCTCTTGACCACAGTATCCAGCGGCTTGGGCAAGTCGTGTCAAAGGACTTGACCTCCTCGGATAAGCGTGCACTGGTGAAGGATTTCATTTGCCTGGACGCCCAGATAGGTGGATTGAAGAGCAAGCTAACCCGGGCGGTCTATAATTCGCTCAGAACTTTGGCCAACGATGAGCAACAGCGGGGAGACCTCGGGCGCTAAACCACTGAGTCTGCGTGAGCGTACGGCAAACGCTACGGCGGCGCATATTGGCGAGGAGTTAGCACCGGTCATTACAGCACTGAAGGATAATCAGGAGGAGCTCAATTCCTGTCTACGACAGACAAGTCTGTTACTGGATATGCAGCAGCAGCCTTGGCGAAAAGCGGGTACCATGTTGTGGGGGATGGTGGTGGGTGCACTCCTTTTTGCATTTCTGCAGCCTCGGGTCAAGCACGCAAACAACGCCTGTACATTGGGGAGTGAGATACTTACGCAGTGGTCAACGCTCTCTACCTCAGAGCGCGCTGTGATTGAGAATATCGTTGAATAGTGCTTACCTAAGAGCAAGTATTTTCGGTGGGGTATGGCATTATACGGAGTTGGATTGAGCGTAAAAACAGGTGTTCTTGGGCAGATGCTATATGTGTGCACGTGAGACAGGATGGTCGCAAAATCAAGTAATTAATCCCAACTGTTGACATTGCCATTGTTTGAGAGGAGGATCCAGCAGCAAACAGGCACCGTGCAAGAATGTAGTGGAGCCTGCGAAAATCACTCCAAGGCAAGAAGAAAGCCCGCATCAATCGGAAAGAAGAGGGCGAACAGGCACCAACAAGCGGGCTTGATGCGCCAACTTGGGGGATTGTGGTAACGGGTCGTGACTCCGAAAACCACTGCAGACAATTCAGACGAAGCGGTCAGATGAAGGCGATCAGTCCTATGCAACAGCGGGTCTGCAAACTTTTGGAGTTCAAGCCTTCGTTGGCAATCGGTTTTAGAATTGAAGCAAAACCCTATGGCGTCAGTTTATTGATTCCCCCAAATGTCCCGAATCACTGGGAAATACCGTACCCAGTAAAAACCGGAAAGGGGCAGATACGGACTTATTTTGCATAAGGGGTATTGGCTATACCGCGACTACCAGTGAACCTCACTAAACCAAGATAGCTTGAACATGTCCAGCGGCGAATTGCATCTTCCTGATTTGTCAATCGCAAATTTTCGGGGAATACGCCAGCTTTCGATTAATAAATTAGGGCGTGTTACTTTGATTGCTGGCCGAAACGGAGTAGGCAAGACAACTGTGCTTGAGGCCGTGCGTGTGTACGCGGCTCGCGGAGATCAAGAAGTTTTTCAAGAATTACTCTATTCCAGAGAAGAATTCATCGAGATCCTTGACGAAGACCGCGATCGTAGGATCTCTCCAGATTATTCGGCACTCTTCTTCAGCAGAAATGTGACCTCCGATCAACCTGTCTTAATCGGTCCAGCTTCCGGCGGTAATAGCCTTATAATTGAAACGGCGGACGTAAAAGATATCCCCGAGCCCCAGCAGGATTGGTTCTCTCAGTTTAATTCTAAGGCTACCCAAGTTCTAAGGGTTATCTACCGCGACGCAGAGTTTTTACTTCCATGGCTCGCCGACACCTCAGATTTTTTGGGACATGACTTAGTCAGGCGCGTACCCCGAGCACTACTGCGGGCCATAGCCAGCAAACGGGACATGCCTGATCCTATTAAGTGTGAATCACTTGGTCCAGGTCTCTTGGCAAATCATGTTCTTGCAAGTTATTGGGATAAGGTCGTCTTGACTCCAGAAGAGCCCCTCGTATTGGAAGCCCTCGCGCTTACCGGGCAAAAGATTGAGGGCATTGCCGTAGTCGGGGACCATCGGGGATATCAAAGACTTGGCCGCCGAATTACAGTCAAGATGCAAGATCAAATTCAACCTATTCCCCTAAAAAGCCTGGGTGATGGAATAACGCGTTTGTTCGTTGCCAGCCTCGCATTAGCTGTTAGCCGCAATGGTTTTCTGGTGGTTGATGAAGTGGAAAATGGAATACACCATTCCATCCAACACGAGTTTTGGAGCATGATTCTGAAGGCTGCGAATGAGTTTAATGTTCAGGTGCTTGCTACGACCCATAGCTTTGATTGCATCAAAGCATTTGCATGCGCCGCGAGTGAAATCGAAGAATCGGAGGGGGCTCTGATACGACTAGAAAGAGAGAATGGTGATTTACGAGCGATTGAATATACAGAGGAAGAGTTAGAAATTGTAAGCGATCGAGATATTGAGGTCAGATAAAGAGTTGATGGGGCGCGAAAGATCTGCTAAGAAAATACTCCTTGTTGAGTGGCAGGATTAGCTGCATGTGGTTCGGCATTTGCGAAACCATCGTGATTCCGAATTTCAACCGGTTGAGAATAAGGATGCGCGAAGTGTTGAAAAATTAACTGGGTCTGTCACAGTGAAGTTCAAAGCTCCCGGCAAGGAAACGTTGGGTATCTTGGTGGATAGTAATACTGATCCGGTGAAGCGATGGGTACAAATAGCACTTAGTTGGAATATGCATGCAATTTGCCGGAATATCTGTTTTCTCTCACTTCAGGCGTCCATCGCCACAATAGATCCATTGACCTTCGCATTCGGGACAGTAGCAAATTTGAGCTGTTCCAGGCTATTCTATGTAGCATGTGGCCCGACATGTGCCGAGGCTCGATATTACGGACACGCACGGTTAGCATAACAAGAACTCATCAGACTTTCTGCGTAATTCATAGGTACACGGGTATATGCGCCTTTATAGAAACCTTGCTCATAACTTGCGTATATATGTGCACATTGACAATTCAGTCACCGCACATCACTACCTAACCGCCTGGGGAGGCACGAAAGCACTGAATCATCCTGCCTGCACCGCTGCTTCACTCTGATAGCTGAGGAAGCGGACCAACTCCAACTTACACGCGTGGGTCGACTATTACGAGAGGCAAGATCAACTAGTGATCAATCGACCGAGCTCGCAGAGCAAATCAGCACGATCGCACGTGCCAAGCGGTTACTGCGCAAGAAGAAACTCACCGCCAACCGATCCTGCTAATTGAAATAATTAGTATTGTTCACCGCAAATAGCACATGCGCTAACTGTTCTGCGGTGAGTAAGACAATTGAAAGAGCCTGAAAGGGATTTAGAAGTCAAAAAGAGGGAACCATATTAGGTAGCTCATGAATCAGTTTCAACTTCCCCTCTCTCCGCCACCGGGGTTAACTTCCGATATTCCCAACGGAGATTCTTACGGTTATAGTGGCACGCATAGACTTATTGTTGGGGTTCTGTGGAAACGTCGAAAATGGGAACGTCCTTGACGACGCCTGCGCGCCAACTGGAGTCTCGTTTCGGATGGCAGCCGTAACGTATCTGTGCGGATTCCTGAATGTCATCCCCTAGTCATCGAAATTCAGGAGCATTGTGGGAGTGCTGAGATATTCCCACGAGGGATCTGCGTTGTTAAAGTGTTGCTCCGGAATCATCGGATCAGTGCAGGGTCAATCAGGATACAGGTCCAGTTACTTTACTCTCTTTGCGCGCACCTTCTGGCCTAAGTCTACCCTCTCCAATACGGTAGTGTAAGGGTAGGGACTACTATGCTCTGTTCTCACGACAACTCTGGTGACGGGTAACCACAGTGCGGATATGATAGAGTCGAAGAAAAAAATTTCCCATATTGATCCGTCATCAAGAATGATCGTCTTTCCTCTATTTTCCACTTTTTTATGCGAGCTGGTGGCTTGGTGTGCTGCATTGGTCATTGATGCATGTTGAGGGATTTTATAGGTAGCTAGTGAATCAGTTTCCACTCCTCTTCTCTCCGCCACCGGGGTCGTCGTCCGGTATCCCTATTGGGAGCTCAGCGGCTTCCGATCACTTAGTTGAAGTGATGCGAATGTGGATGCATTCTCGTTTGGAAAACAAAATGACCCCGCATCTGCCTCAATGTCGCTCACGTTCTACTGTGTAGAATTCCCGGATTTTTCCTAGTCCGTAACAGGATAGCAGTAGCAGAAGCGATTCGAGTGCGTACGATTGATAAGCCTACAGGTACAGTCAAGTGCAGCGGATCCTTCTTTTCATAGTTGTCATGTCTAGCGGTGCTCAGGCGTATGCGCAGCAGCCAGCATCAGAGCGAATTGTAAATGTGTCAGGGTCGGTTCAGTCGGCAATTGATGCTCAGGTTTCCAAATTCAATACCGGAGGGC
Organism: Rhodothermales bacterium; assembly: GCA_965219915.1. Classification (GTDB taxonomy): domain Bacteria; phylum Bacteroidota; class Rhodothermia; order Rhodothermales; family Bin80; genus Bin80. The sequence goes on from OZ244794.1 coordinate 1,346,388, forward strand.
GGGCTGATGTACTTCGGCAGTCAGATGTACTCATTTATCCCTACGGGATCTACCAGCCGGTGTTGACCTGCACAGTACTCCGGGCTTGCATCGTAGAGCTACAGGCTGGTGAAATCCTCATCAGCATCATTGCCGGCGACGATCAGAGATGGCTGATTGATCACACTGCAACCGGTGCAGGTGCAGGAACGGCGATCGTTTCCGTTAAGCCAATTGATCACAATATCACAACGAACCTGATCATTTCGACGGATCGGCGTGTGTACCACATCACGTTGGATAGTCCGCCGTACGCTAAACCGAACGACCAATACAATCCTCAGCGTCAGTATACGCGTCATATACGATTCTACTATCCTGTTGAGCACAAATTCGCATCTGTACGTTCCCATGAGCAGACAGATACGCTGGGAGGTCTGTCCCTCCAGGCCTTGAATCATCGCTATACCTGGCGTGCAGAGAAAGGATTTCCTTGGCTTCCTACGGCGGTGTTTGATGATGGTGAGCGTGTGTATATACGAATTCCAACCAGTGCTTATGTCCAGGATCAGCCACTCCTCAGCATTGGGTTACGCGGTGCGGAGCGCGTGGCTGATTACGTAGTCCGTGACGGTTATTTCATCGTTGATGGACTTTTTGAGCAGGCGCGGCTTATCACAGGCGGTATCGCGCGCAAGGGGTTGTTCAGGAAAAAGCGGCATACCCAACTTGCACTGCATATCTACAGGACCCCATCCAAATGATCAAGAGGCTTGTGGAATCCGAGCAAGACGATTCTGAATTTGTTGACCCGGTCCCCGTGGCTCGCCTATCGCGACGCAATATTTTGGCGTTGGTACTGAGTCTGGCGGGTGTTTTGCTGGTGTTGTTTTTCAGCAGCCGGAGAAGCACACCAGAGGCTTCTACGAGCTATGAACTTGCGCCGTTACCGGCAACGGATGCAATGACACTGGCACCAGTTGAGCCACGCGCGCCGCGACGAACCCCTTGGGAGCCGTCGGAAATCACGCGTCCAGAACGTGTAAACGAGCGCAAGTCCAGTTACGATGAGGCGCGGCATGCACGCGGCGTCCTGCATGTTTCCGTCCCCGAGATTGAAAATAGCCGATCGGACTCTGTGGATACCATTGAGCGTGGCCAAGAGCTGGTGCTCCTGGAAGGGAGTGTTATTGAGGTCGCGCTTGAAACGGGTATACACACCGGCCGGCCGGGTCCAGTCCGGGCCCGGGTCACCCGGCCGGTAAGAGATTCAAAAACGCTGCAACATCTATTAATCCCGCCAGGCACACAGCTGATTGGTGCTATGGAGGAGGTATTTGCGGGTCAGGAACCAAGGGCCATTGTTGTATGGAATCGCCTGATCTTTCCCAGTGGCGAGACACGCGATCTGCCGGGCCTTCCTGCAATGGATCACAGCGGTGAAGGTGGCTTGCAGGACAAAGTAAAACACTATCGACTTCAGCGATTTGGCAGTGCGGCGCTCTTAGCGTTGGTTGGCAGTGCGACCTCTCTCTCCACGGCCACGACAGCTGGCAGTCTGGCTGGCGGTTCCATCGCCCTCGAACTCTCTCGCGTTGCATCAAGCCAACTGGAACGTGGCAGAGGTCGCCAGCCAGTGCTCATTCTTCGTCCGGGATACAGTTTTCTCGTTTACGTTTCCAAAGACATGACTTTTGCAGCTCCGTACGCGGGATAGAAGCATGCAGGAGCGTCTTTACGGCTGGTCTGCACCAAGTGCCCTGGGTATGCGGAGGGCAGTATCTATTCTGGTCCTTTTTCCGATTGTGAGTCTGCAGGTCACTCTGGCAATCATGACGCTGGTTTGGGGACCACCCACGGCTGTCCCTCTCTTGCCTTTCGAAGCTACCCGGCTCATGCTCTTGAGCATCGCAGGACTCGCAGTTCCTTGGCTACTTCGTCCCACAATGCGCCCTGTTCTCATACCCTTAATACTTGTGTGCTGCGTCATAGGCGCCGCTCCCGTTCATAGCCCGCATCATGCTGTTCGTGCGCTCGCACATGCGCTGAGTACTCCTGATCTTTTGCGAACAGCATTGCTTGCTTTGTTTGCCGGTGGTTTTGCTGGTATGTTGCTGACACGCGGAATCATTCTGAGAGCCACTGCTCAACTCTCATTGGCCAAAGGTTCCACGAAGTGGGGAAATGCACAGGCGCTCAAAAAACCAACCAAAGGACTCCTCCTTGGAAAAATAAATAACGAATATCTGCGCTACGATGGCGATGGACATCTGATCACGATTGCGGCGACACGAAGCGGGAAGGGAGTAGGCACAGTAATGCCCAACCTCCTGAGCTACACAGGCAGCATGATTATCACAGACCCCAAGGGAGAGAATTACGCAGTAACCGCTGCTTGGCGACGAGATCACTTGCAGCAAAAAATCGTGGCGCTTGATCCATTCGACCTTACAAACGAAGGGGGTTTCCAGACGGCTGCACTAAACCCCATGGATTTTATTGACATAGAAGGTAAAGATTACGTAGAGACAGCCATGATGCTCGCGGAAATGATCATTGGCCGCGGCCACCGGACAGAAGATTCTCATTGGAAGCTAGAAGCGAAAGGATTGCTTTTTAGCTTCATTCTGCATGTAGCGAGCGATGAAACTCTCGCGAATGATCGGCACTTGATCAAGGTGCGTCAGCTTTTGACACAGGGCAGTGGCGACATGGAAAAAACGCTGTGCGCAATGAAAGACAGCCACCTTCTTCAGGTGCGGGAGGGTGCTCATCGTATTGAGCAAAAATCTGATCGCGAGCGCAGTGGTGTTTTTTCCACAGCGCAGAGTCACACGCATTTTCTTAGCAGCCCTCGGATGCAGTATGTACTTGCAAGCACGAACTGCAATCTGGAAGAATTGCGCAAAGGAAAGATGACCGTTTATATCGTTCTTCCCCGGGAATATTTGAGCACGTTTGCGCCGTGGTTACGCCTAGTAATTAGCAGTTGCTACTACTGGTGCACACATAGTGCTACAAAGAAGCCCACCGTAACCCAGCGCGTAGTCTTTCTTCTGGATGAATTTGCCAATCTGGGCTATATGCAGAACATCATGGAGGCGGTATCCCTCGGGGGCGGCTATGGCCTGACCATGTGGCTGATACTGCAGGATCTGGCACAACTCAAGCGCGAGTATCACAGCGAATGGGAAAGCTTTTTGGCCAACTGTGCGGTTATTCAGACTTTTGCAATTCAGGATCCGTTTACGAGCCAAAAGATTGCACAAATTCTCGGAGAAATGTCGATCTGGCAGCGCAGGCTGAACAAGGATGATGGACGAAAACTTGGTCGGATGCGTGCAGGCTATGAAGAGAGCAGTCGTCCGCTTCTGAAACCCGATGAGTTGCGAAGGCTTCATCCTGCCCGTCAATTATTGCTGGTGCGCCCGTACCAGCCTGTGGTGGCGGATAAGTTGATGTACTACAAGGATCCCTTAACCGCCTCCCGTGCACAGGATAACCCGTTTGCCAGCTAACCTGCTCGGCTATGCCGGAGGTAGGATTCCCTTCTCAGAATACCTCAGTCGTACAACAGGGTGGGGTACAGGTATAATTGGACGATTTCCCGCTATTCGGAAATGATCTCGGGTTCCAGAGCTGGGAATTATGCGCCTGTTAATGCCGTCTTCTTAGGGGGCATTTCTCTGAAGGAGTCCCAACAATAAGGTCCGCATAAACAAGCATTGTAGCGGCACGGGAGGATGATTCGTCTAGGGGTTTTCGGATCTGCTGGTCACTATCATTGCTGAGCAAGCGCCGCCATAAGAACAGTGCTCACTGTATGTCGTGGACTTCGATAAGAGAGCTGCATTGGGAGCCTCCCAGCCCTTCTCATCCGTGGTCAGACGCCGAGAGATACCGGTCGGCAGACTATCGTGAACGGTATTCCCTTCAAGGTCAGTGCTCGTCTGCAGGCTCTAACTTCACTATCGGTGTCAAGCCTCCCCTGCGGTCATCAATAGCAAGGTAGATGTAACCATCCGGCCCCTGGCGGACATCGCGGATGCGGCCCCTACCAAAGTGCAGAGTCTCTTCCTGCTGAACCTCCTGGCCATCGACGGTCAGGCGCGCCAGTTGTTGGCCCGAAAGGCCGCCAACGAAGAAATTTCCACGCCACTCAGGAAAACGATCCCCGGTATAGATCAAGAACCCCGAGGGGGCGATTGACGGCACCCAGAAATGCACGGGCGATTCCATTCCTTCGCGCTGGATCCCTTCGTGGATGGCCGTACCGCTGCGGTAGTTCACCCCGTACCCAACAACGGGCCACCCGTAGTTGAGGCCGGGGCGTATCAGGTTGAGTTCATCGCCGCCCTGGGGACCGTGCTCATTGATCCAGAGATCGCCCGTTTCCGGATGGATCGCCAGCCCCTGGGCATTGCGATGTCCGTAACTCCAGATCTCCGGGTGTGCCCCAGTTTGGCCAACGAAGGGATTGTCTGTGGGAATGCGTCCGTCATCGTGAATGCGGATGACCGTGCCATGGTGGTTGGAAAGGTCTTGTGCCGAGTGAGCCTCCAAGTCTCCCTCAGGCGGTCTTTGGCGGTCTCCGACGGTGAGAAACAGGTAACCGTTACTGTCGAAGGCCAGGCGGCAACCGTAGTGTCCCCGTCCCCGCGAGTCGGCCTCAAAAATGTGCTCGACTTCGGTAAGTCGGTCGTTTTCGAACCGGCCTCGCACGACGGCCGTCGTTGCCCCTTCGCTGTCGGCCAAGGGCTTTGAGTAACTGAGGTAAATCAGGCGGTTCGATGCGAAGTCTGGATGCAGAACTACATCGAGCAGCCCACCCTGGCCTTCAGCCAAGACCTCGGGGACCCCGGCCACCGGCTCCTCCAGCAAACTTCCCTCCCGAACGATCCGGAGTCGCCCCGGGAGTTCGGTGACCAACATGTCGCCCCCAGGCAGAAAAGCGAAAGACCAAGGACGTTCGAGCCCTTCAACTACTATGACGGCGCGGTAGTCGTGGTAGGCAGAGCGCAGGACCGGCGCCTGGCCAGAGGCTGGTAGTGCACTGGAAAAAATGAACCCCATGACCATGAAGAGAAGAGCCTTACGTATCATCATTATTTCCTTGTTTGGAGCGTTTAGTTCACGTTTTAATACGAGGTGATGCCGTTGTAGTATGAATATACGGGCAACACGGGCGGCTTCCGACCGGCGATCATGTACCCCCTGCAGGTACTGCGTGTTCCGCTTCGCAATTGTGGCCGGTGCTATCCATGACCAAGACCACGGCGACCACGAACTTATGTCCCTGCCCTTTGAGTAGCAATGTTATATCGGATGCAGTTCTTGACGAAATGGAAAATACTTTGGCTCAGTGCGATAATCTCGGAGCGATTTTACATCAAGTAATTTGTTCAGGTTATCTGTAGCCTTGTGATGGGTTTCAGTGGATACTGCAAGCTCCTGCTTTATTGCGATGCATTGCTATGTCACTTCATCGAGTAACTGTGACATTTTTTTGGACGATTATGTACTTAACTGCAACCTATATTTTGTTTTGCGTTGGACAGTAAAAGTAAAATTAGGGGAGTCATGGCTCTGGAATCAGGCAAATCAGAACCGGTCAGGTCGCTGCGTAAAGGACTGACATGTTTGGACTTTGCAGCCCTGTTTCCAGGCGAAGCGGCGGCAACCAAATCATTTGGTGCCTACATCAATCAACTCATTGAAAGCTCGGATCCTAGCCCTAGTCGCACTCGAGCACTGTTTCTGTGGCCGCGCACCTTGCGTCCTCGCAAATGGATATGCACGTGTCAACTGATTGTGGCTGCGTTGCTCTTGGTCACTACTACCGAGGCGGCTGGCCGAAACGGCGCATTTGTGCAGCAGGTCCGCCACCCCACAGAAGCGAATATTCCATCACGGAATGAACTGGCGAGCTATGTAGGTCTGGAATCCGTAAGTACTGAGGACCGCAGCTTGCAGGCGGCAGCCGAATGGCTCGCCAGCGCTAACGAAGTATTGAGAATCGGCGTGAGCGATGGAGAGTTCTACGAAATGTTTGGCGACATAGAGGATGTGGCAGTAAACCGGGATGGCGATATTTTTGTGCTGGATTTCCAGCACAAGATGGTATTCGTTTACGGTAGCGACGGCTCCTTCAAACATTCCATCGGCGGGCCTGGCGCGGGTCCTGGAGAATTCGAGTTTCCGAAAGCGATTGGGATAGATGACCAAGACCGAGTCATCGTTGCGGACAGCAAGCTGAGAATGAGCATTTTTGATCCGCATGACGGGGCATTTGTGCTGAATTCGACACACACGCTGGCCTACTCACCCAAAGACATGTGCATCGGTGATGGAATGATCTATCTTTCCGGTGCATGGCACGAGCAAGAAGGCCGCTATGTCCACTCGTATAGGATTAGCGGAGAGCACGTACGGTCCTTCGGCGAGCTCTATGAATCGAGTGTACCGCTCTTTAGGCAGGGTTTGTCATACGGTCCGCTGTCATGTGGCAAAGAGGCGGAGAGCGTCCAGTACATGTTTGGATGGTTACCCGTAATGCACAATTATTCAAGGACAGGTGAGCACCGTTGGACGTCAATGCTTGCTGGTTTTAATCCTTCCGGCGTCGTTTCTTATGGCGACTCGGAGGTCAGGTATGAGGATCAGGACAAGCCCTTCGATATAGTCAGTAACATTGTAGCGGCCTCTACCAATCATGTACTCGTGCAGATCAAGCACATAACGCCGGAGAACCGAGAAGCGCGACTGCCGCATGACCGGATTAGTACGTACGTGTTTGCGTTGAATTCTGGAGACGGCGTGTACGTAAGAGATACGCTTCCTCAAATTCACGCGGTTCAACGAAACCGCATCTATGCTGTCAATTCGGCCCCGTTTCCACAGGTGCTGGTATATGAAACAGATTCCGTGCTTGCGCCGGAATAGCGAAGCACATGGCGCCATGTCACCGGGCTCCTGATTGTCATAAAACGGTTGACAAATGCAATGTCGCGAATAGTAATCGGTAGCGCAATTCCAGAATTTGTTCATCCGTTGTAATGGAAGATCAGGCTCGTCTGGCATTCCCGTCCCTTAACTGGAGCAGCTTGTTTATAAAGTATATCATCCCACAGGTCCATCGGGTAAGTACTTGTGCTTATCCGGTTGCCGAAAGAGCTACAGTGCCTTATCGCCGCCGCTTTGTTGGTAAACACAGTCTCCGGTATTGCGTCTGGCATATCCCTCAATTCCTTGCTTCTGTGATTCGCCTGATTGCAATCTGGTGGCACTATATTGAGCTTAGTTATTGGCTGTGCAGCGAGGCAAAGTCAATGCACTCCCGAATCGACAAGTAGATCAGGCGTAACCCATGGGCGTACATCGTAGCCGGCACGGCTGCCCGCGACTTACGATCATCCCAGTTTGCGGGCTTATTCTTTGGTGTTTCATTGTCTCAGGTTGCTACCATAGTGCAGCGGATGATGGACCGTTTGACATTCGTCTTGTCGAAATTTTGCGTATCGGAGAGGAAGGAAATGACGATGGCGTTGTATTTGGAGAAATAAGCGGCCTTATTGCAGTCGATAGCAGGGGCCGCATATTCGTGGGAGACCAGCAGGCTTCACAGATTTATGCCTTTGGATCAGGTGGCGAATTTATCAAGTCTATAGGCAGCAAGGGCGAAGGCCCGGGAGAATTCTCGCTCCTTTCCGATGTTCGGGTAGGCCCGGGCGATTCGTTGTATGCTTTTGATCTCAGACATGGCCGTATTTCGGCCTTCGACCCGTCCACACTGGAATTCGTCAAGTCCATTGTGGTAGGCGAGGACACAGACGGTCGTACTGCCAGAGACCTGATTGGTGTGCTTGAATCTGGGTTTGTTGTCACCTACGAAGACTTGCCGTGGCCGGGCACTGAATTCAACTCAGAGCGCTACAAATATGCCCGGATCGTTAGCCATACCGGGCTTGTCGGAAAGGAGTCAATCGTGCGAGCCCCTTCCAGCGAATTCATGATGGTGCGGAGCGGAAATCGATTCTTGGGGGCCGCTATGCCTTATCCGCGGGATCCGGTGATTCATTTGGGCCCCGATGAACTCGTTTACTCGGGTTCAACAGAGTCTATTACTGTCGCGGTCACGGCGGCCAGCGGCGAGATACTCAGCACCATAGAGCATTCGCTTGAGGCCATCCCGATAACAAGTAGCGAACTGGAGGATTGGATGGGGCTCCTTTCGGACGAAACAGCCAGACTAGTTCGGAAGGCCAACCTCCGAAAAACCAAGCCCGCCTATACCACCGTCGTTGTAGATGACAGCGCCAGGATATGGGTCAAGCCCACACAATCAGACTCTGAAGCCGAAGACGTACATTGGCTGATTCTCGACGCCCAGAGCCGCCTAGTCGGCACAGTTGTATTGCCTTCTTCCGTCGATTTGGAAGTGATTACCGGGGGACGAGGTTACGCAGTAGACGAAACAGAGAGCGACGTTGTGCTGGCGCTATTCCAAATTGTCGAGAGCTGACCCCCTTGGCGGTAGCACGCGGAGCAGAAGGCGGAACTGATAGGATTCGGGAAAACGTTGTGACGGCGTCAGCAGACCACTCGCAAGGACCATTGGTTCTCACCGGTCGAGGCAGTTGTCCGATATGAAGGCTACCGGGTAGAGATCCGAATTAGAGCTCCGGGCACTCCCGTGTTTGCCCAGACTCAATCCCGTTCTTGCTACCGCTAGGCATTCCTTGCGGTAGTATTTAGCTTAAGTCATCAGCGGAACCCAGCTTCATCCTACCAAGCCATCCCCGACCAACACCTGTGGGTTTCGTTTCTTGGTGGTCCAACCACCATCTGGATAAACGACCCGCGATATTCCCGCGTCGTCTGCAGCGCGGTTAGTAGGTATCCTGTATAACTGTAACTACAAGACGAAATCTATCTTGGTAGGCTACACGGGGAAGACATACTTTAACGCCCGGTCATGATCGTTCTACATGAACTAAACGGAGGCAATAGGATAATAAGCATAGAGCAATAAGCTAACCATAGAGGCTTCCTTTCCATGAAAACCCTAAAGGCGCTGGCCGGCATGGCCGTATTGTTTGTAGTATCGGCGTCGAACGGTACCGGTCAAGTTCTTCCCGGACCGAATGGCCCCGTGGAATTCATTGGGTTGCAGAAATGGGATGCCCAAGAGCTCTTTGATGCCATACAGGAACTGGAGCCTGACCGTCCGTTCCATGCTTGTGCGGCCGTCATGAAGAGACAACTTGGATTCGCTGACGCCGCCGCTTTCCTCTACTTTACAGATAACCTCGATTCCATTGATCAATCCAGCAACCGGTACACGGTTGTAGTGGGCGTGGAGGACAGCACCCAGGTGCTGTACCGCACGACGGGAAACGAGACGGTCGTCTTGCCGGAAACGTGGCAAGACCTGCTGGCAGTGGCTAACGAGGACTTTAATGTGATGCCTCTGGCGGCGAGCACGTTACACTCGCGTTACTTTGGAGGTGAGCTTGCCAAGGCCATGGGGGTTGATCCCGAGACGCTCGATCAGGTGTGGGACTTCGTCGACCGTGCAAATGGCGACGAGGATTTCCGTCTAGCCCACGAGGTGCTCGCGAGAGACTCACTATGGACAGCACGGGCCGTCGCGACGCTGTTGCTCGGCAACTTCATTGACGACGACACGGCCTGGCACGGTTTGGTGGGCTCTGCGATTGATACCGACGGGCGAGTCAACACTGTGGCCCAGCGTGCGCTTGATGGGCTGGCCCAACAAGGGAAGCATTCTGTTGACTGGTCTGCGGCCCACGGTCCGCTGTCGGCACTTTTCAGCGGCACGAATCCCTTTGCATTCGAGGGGATCTTGGAAGTCCTGGTCGCTACAGACATTGATCCGGAATTCGGGCAGCAGTTGGTTCGCGACAGGCCGAACCTGCTCCTTGCATATGTAGGCGCCGAGCATGAGGGAACGCGGGAGCCGGCAATTGCCTTTCTAAAGGCCGTAAGCGGTGAGGATTTTGGAGCCGATCTCGACGCGTGGACAGCATGGATCAATCGATAGATCCTGATTGACGCCACGTCTGTTTCCTATTCGCCGCATACGGTTTTGCCTCAGTAGTCAGCTGAATGGTGACGGGAAACATTGGACGGGCATATCTGGCTGGAAGCTTTTGCCGACTATATTGGCGACTGCGCTGGAGCATGCGCCAGTTGGTTCGTCGGCGGCTTCGACCACGCTGTGCAAGATCGTATCGAGGCCAGTGCACTCGTTGATACGCAGACTGGCCGACATCAGCAATGCCCGTCTACGTCGCAGGACAACATCTGAGACAACCCCCAATCGAACATACATTCCGATCGAATTCAAAGGTTACAACAAGGAGCTTTCGAGTTACCATATTTGCAAAAACATCCGCAGGGATTAAGAAAATCAGCATGCATGGGTATCAGCCTACGGAAACTGGCACAGATGTTTCCAGATGAAGACTGCGCCGTCAGTTGGATTGAACTATCATTCTGGCCAGGGGCCATAAATGCCCGCTTTGCAAAACGCATAATGCCTACGCGACCAAGAATGCGTCAGTCGGAGCTTTCCAAAGAGAACCCAACCTGAAGGATTCCAAACTCCAATGCCCGACCAGTCCCCTGAAATGTCCAATGCCTACGAGATGCTTGATGAGCCGGCAGCCTATCCGCAGTGTAGCAGGTTAACTATGAGGGAAGCCAACTTACAGGTCAGTCTTCTTGGCGATTACGGGAGGAGTTCAGGGGGACGTTTTAATGTAATTCCTTCGCAGAAGCAAAGCAGTAATTGACTTCTACCCACAACATTCGCGGTTGAATCCAGATTTAAGCACTCTTATTCTATTTTGACAGCTAGAATGGAATAAGGGGGAGTATTATTCCATTTTGTAGAACAAGAAACGAATTAGCAGAACTGGTTGGTAGCGACCGGGGCTCCGTTGGGGACAGAAATAAAATGGCGGTTGTTCTGTATTATCTGCGCGTTCAAAGTGCTTCACCGACGTTCTAAAAAGCGGTAGTATCCACATTCGTGAGCTTGCGTTCGGTGGGATTTGTGCCCATTAAAGTTCTGCGTCGGAGTGACCGATTAGGTGCTATTCAACTCGCGAAGAGGATTGCCAGATACCATTTAGAATTACGACATCTAATTGCAGTTGAGTGAGGGAAAATTCGAGATGCTCCACGAACTCGAAGAGCACTCAGCCTATTAATCCTTTACACTCGAATGACAGTTTCTGGAGGAGGTGGCATTTGGTCGCAGTTGCGGGAATTCGCCATCGGTGAAACTGTGCTTCAAGTCATGTCCTTCGTTCTATCAATGCTCATGATCACTGTGAGTCGGGTATCATGTACTTGGAGATTGAGATCGAAATTACCACCTCGAGATCCATCTGGATACACAAACCGCAACATACCAAGAATACTAGGGTAAGTACCTCTCCGGGAGGGCAGGAGGGATTTTCTCCCCGACGCGAGCAATTTAACTGCTATCTTTCCCAGACGGTTGGTAGGGAAAAATTCTAGAGGATAAATCCATGGTTCGTGTTCAAGTACCCCCCGAGATGCTCAGTTGGGCTTGCAAGCGAGCTGGTCACGATGTGGAGTACTTCGCAAGGCGCATACCACAACTCACGTCGTGGATCCAACAAGAAAAGCAACCGACGCTAAACCAACTGGAAAAGCTGGCTCGCGTTACCCATACGCCGTTCGGGTACCTTTTTCTGCCCGAACCTCCTGATGAGCCCCTTCCGGTTCCTGACTATCGAACTGTGTCAAGTACCTCGCGGCACAGACCTAGTCCCAACCTGCTCGCAACGATCTACGCAATGCAACGCCGACAGGATTGGTTGCGAGAATCTCTAATAGAAGACGGCATCAAACCTTTGGATTTCGCGGCAAATGCCCGTTTATCCGATGCACCGGAAGCTGTGGGTCACGAGATGCGAAATGCACTTGGCCTAGGTGATGGGTGGGCGGCAAAAGTCCGAACTTGGCAGAGTGCCGTAAGTGAATTGCGTCAATTGATTGAGGGGCATGGCGTGATGGCCGTAATCAACGGAGTGGTGGGAAATAACACCCACCGTAAATTGAACGTCGAGGAGTTTCGAGGCTTCGCGCTTACCGATCCGTATGCACCACTCATTTTCGTAAATGGCGCTGATGCAAAGTCAGCTCAGATGTTCACGCTTGTTCACGAGTTGGCACATATCTGGCTGGGCAACGGTGGGCTTTCTGGCTTCAAGAACATTCAACCCGGCGGGGCCGATGTGGAGATCTGGTGTAACCGAGCGGCATCGGAATTCTTGGTGCCGGCAAGAGAATTCAGCGCATCATGGGAGCAAATTAGAAGAGAGCAAAGACCTTTTGAAAAAATGGCCAGAACTTTCAAAGTGAGCCCCATAGTCGCTGCCCGCAGAGCTCTTGACCTGGAGTATATCGAACTTAGGACCTTCCTCAGTTTCTATGAGGATTACACTGCACGGGAGTATTCCCCCACTAGTAAATCAAGCGGCGGAAATTTTTACAATAATCAAAACACGCGAGTCGGCAAGCTGTTTGCGACTCGGGTGCTGCGTGCAGCAAAAGAGGGCCGTATCTCGTTCAAGGAAGCCTGTAGTCTGACAGGGATGCGTGACGGATCATTGCAGAAGTACGCCAAGTTACTGGAGGGGGGTAGTTCATGATGGCAGACGGCATCTATCTGCTTGATTCAGATGTGTTCATGGCGGCAAAGAATCTATACTATTCTTTTGATATCTGCCCTGGCTTTTGGAAGAGCATTGTTCATCATCACCGGAAGGGGGACGTTTTTAGCATCGACAGGATTCGTCAAGAAATCTTTGCCGGCGACGATACGTAAGAGCTCGTCAAATGGGTGAAGAATGAAATTCCAAAAGAATTCTTCCATTCTACGAAGACCGATCAGGTAGTCACTGCTTACAGAGAAATCATGTCGTGGGTACAACAAAATTCGCAATACTTCACCCACGCAAAAGAGGATTTCGCAATCGGTGCAGACGGCTGGCTCGTCGCCTTTGCACGTGTTGAAGCTGTAACCGTGATCACCAACGAGGAATCTGCGCCGGATTCCAAGAGAAGCATCAAGCTGCCCGACGTTTGCAATCGTTTCGAATTACAATGTGAAAACACATTCACCATGCTTCGGGCCCTGAACATCCAGTTCAATTGGGTAGAATCCGGCGGATGATCTTCTGTATCAGTGACTGTCAACCCGCCCAACTTTGTATTATTGTCTCAATTACGTCTTGAAATACAAACCCGGTAGGTGACTTTTTCTATCTTTGCAAAGTTGATTTTCTAGGCTAACCTATCGCAAAAAACCATCATTCGGAGGCACATATGGTTGGCTGCCAGATGGCGGATATCAGAATTTTTCACATTTAGTAAAATGAATTTGTGACTGATTATGCCCTTGGATTCTACAAACGAGAAATAAATTCTACGCCGTTCTCTGGGATGTATGGGGAGCCTCGAAGAAATTGGGTGAGATTCCTGCTAGGATCTCCGCTATTTCTGCCAGTGTGCCTCTGCGGTCCTGTTCTCCGTTCACAATACGTAATAAATAGAATATGTTTGGCTCGGGTCAACGAAACATACAGGAGACGACGTTCATCGTCTATGCCACTTCCCAGATTACGACCTGGTATCAACTGGTCTTCTGCGGCAGCCACAATGACAGCCTCAGCAGTAAGCCCTTTTGCCTGATGCATCGTAAGAATATTCACTCGTCCTTCTTCAATTTGTTGTTCATATTCCTCCGGACCTACCTCTATCGCTCGGATGAGCTCAGTAATGGAGCTGGCGTCAGTAACTCCTGTAGCTTGATCAATTGAACGTAGAATTTGTCTGCGTTCTTGTTCGTCCGAAACAATTGATTCAGCGACGGATCCTATCTGTTGCATCAGTTGGTCACGGGTATCATAGTTCCCAGAGTCATCATTCGCAAACAGCTCATCGAGTTGACTCAATACTCTATCAATAGAATTTGAAAGACGATCCTGGAATTTCGGTTGTAGAATGCCCCTGTCACCAGATGCAGCGATTACGATCTGAGCAAAAGTCTGCCCGCGGTCGCGAGCGAGATCGTAGATGGAATTAATCGATTGTGTACCTACGCCTTTACACCAAATATCGAAAAGCGAACGCCATGCCAAGCTATCCTCTCTTGAAACTGAAAGCCTCAAAAATGACAAAAACGATCTTCCATAACGCGTATCCAACCAGTCATTTGATCTCCCGATCGTAGTGGCTCCTATTTGATTCTGCTCAATTTGATCTTTGATCGAACTAGAAAATTTTCCATCCCGGTCGGAACGAAGAAGGATTAGGATATTACTGGGTTCAAGTCCACGCTTCGTCACTAGGTTTTTGCATATATCTGCAATGCCTCGAGCTTCTCTAGTTTGGTTACCAAACCGGAGGATCTTCACCTCTCCTTTACTGCTATCAGGATTAGCCCGAATCGTCTTTTCAATGCGTCGATGATCTTGTGTGGCTACAAAAAGGCCCAATCCAAGAATGTCATGATCACAACGCATACAAGTTTTGAGTTCAAGTTCTACTGCATCAGGATAATCGTTGCTAAACTTTCGAATTCCGTCTGGATGAGCTTTTCGAAAACCATAGATACTCTGGTCATCATCCCCAACCACAAATAATTCTGAATCATCGCGAGGTACAATTGATTTGATCACCTCAAGATCACAATGATTCAGATCCTGATATTCGTCTACCAGAAAGTGCTTAATGCTACTAGCAAGTTTGAAATTCCCATGTTGCTCAAGTGCTTTCTTCAATTGGTATACAAGCTCTGACCTTAGTGTGTACCCGTATATAATTCGGTGTTCAAGCCATGCGCCAAGAAACCCCGATTCAGGGAAATTATCTTCCCAACCTTCCTCATCAGCATCTAGACTCTGCCAATCTGCAGATAGTCTATGAAATAACCTACGGGCATCTTCAATACGACCTAAAACTAGAATAGCTTTCATGTCCTCAAAAACTATGCGACGTTCTTCAAAGTCGTCAGCAATTCGAAGTGGTATTGGTAAAGATTCGATAACGGATCTGTTGTGGAGCAGTTGCTTCAGAGCAAATGAATGAAGTGTAGAGATGTGGGGACAACTATCCCTACCAAGCATATTTTCCACACGCTGGCGAAGCTCTTGTGCTGCTGCTCGCGTGAAAGTGATGGCATGAATATGTTCAGGTGGAACATTTTTTTCTCGAATTAAATAGTGGATACGGTGCGTTAGCGTGAGAGTCTTGCCAGTACCTGGGCCAGCTAACAACCTCGCATGAGAGCCAATATGTGTAGCGGCGGCTTTTTGGTCTTCAAGTAAACTATAATTCGACATTATAGAGATTGAGAAGTCATGTGTAGAGGCGAAAATGGAGGAGGCATGCAAGAACGAGACGGACTTCTGTTCTCACATAGCTTTTCCTCTTGAAACCCCGGATGTAGGGTTTGAAAAAGTTTTTCGTGATGATCGGACGACTAACGGACTATGGCAGTTTTTGGTCAGAAGCGAAGAAAATGGGATTTCTAAGAGTCCGCACCAAGCTGAATGAGATCAACTTGACACTATTCACTACTCCGCTGCGGTCCAACGTTCGGCGTTTCCTCAGCAAGAGGGCAGTTCATCCAGGTTATTCTTGACAGTACCGTCTTTGTCGGTTCTGAGGTACTCCCCGTTGGGACCATTGACGACGCGGATATCTGTTGAAAACTGCCTGGTTCCGTTATCCCAGACTACATAATATCGGTGCAACCCTAACTTGATGTCACGAATTACTTCGGCCTTGGGTATTGGAGACCAATTTTGGTAATGGATGCAGAGTGCTATAATATCTCCTCCAAGATTCTTTCGGGTGGCGGTAACCTGTCTTTGCATATTATACTTTGGATTGATTGAGTTTGAGAGAAAATGTGAGTAGCACCTATTGGCTGAAGGACAGTCTAATTATCAAATCAACTAGAGACAAACCATCGTCATGACCGCCCCCGTGCCACGGGCTACCTTGCACAAGTGCAAGGAGTGTACCAACTTGATAAAATCCTCATGATATATTCCATTGGTGCAATTTTGACTGACAAACTGGCAGTATTTGTCATTTTGACACTCAATGTAATCGGAACCCCTGCTGCTAGTGATCTGTCACTGTGCATTTCATATCTGTTCGAATCGTTCTTGTAGCATAACTTAATCTCTTGTCCCAACTTCCAGACCATCAGGTGGGCCGGGGGAATTTCACCCCGATGCCCTCACGGGTCTATTGGTCTAATGAATAACAGGGCGCGAGCTTTCCATTCACCGTACTCATTCATTGGACCCCCAGGCTTTTGCTTATGCTCAAAAAGACGCAGATCTCACGCCTTTTCAAAGCGAGACCTCCCAGTCTATGAGCCTCAATCTCAGCAATTATCCCCACTGACAAACGGCAAAATTGGTCTGCATAACCACCGGGGAAGTGTAGTTCACAACGAAAGGAGCAGCCTGCCCCAGACTCTCCGTGATAATGCTTGATAGTACCTGCCCGGAGACTTAATATTGTTTGGTAAAGGAAGCTGCCCTAGCCGGTTGGGTCTCCGGCTCCCTCCACCCATTTGAGATCGATCTGGTCGTCTGTAATACTCAAGGTGATATACGTACCAATCGCAGCAGCAATGGGATTACCAATACGGATACCATCAACCTCTGCTGGTTGCTTTGATTGAGCGAATTAACGCCGGTTGATCACACCGATTAATCAACCTCGCCTCCTCTCTGGAAGCGTATCCCGACGAGTCTGCGGCGGGATCCACCTATTTGTTTCGGTTCTGCAACGATAGAATGAAATACCACCTACGCAGGCAATCTTTGTCAGAACCGTTTAGAGCCACCTGTTACCTGCAAGTATTCGGGAGGTACACTGCATCGGAAATACGACCAAATGTATGCAGACCAAATACCTCTATTATGGTGCAGGCACACTGGCATTGGCGGCGATTCTTGTTTTCTGGGTGCGCTCAACGAAGCCATTATCTGGGGAACTCTATCGACGGGCCGCACACGATTCGTCAATGGTGGCTCGGGTGATCCTGAGTGACAGCGCCTCCAGTCCGCTCGCACGGCGGTTGGTGACAGATCTACTGATGCGGGAGCTGCTTGTCCGCATAGATCGGATTGACCGATGTAAAGCAGTCATGGAGTACTATGATGCCGTGAATCGGCGCCTCCAAGTCAGCACTGATCTGCTTGAACAGGCCTTTCTGGCGGCAAGACCCGTGCAGCTCTATAGTGACGACGAGGCACGCTGTTTTGCGTATTCGATCACATATCGCATTCCGCTACCTGAGCCGATGACTTATCGTCAGCAGGTACTCACCAAGGTGCCACTCCAGCTGACGATCATCCACCCGATGAGAGACTTCAAATACTTCAAACGTGAGCGCCATGATTAGAACACTGGCAGGAACCCTATTTGTACTCTTGTGCACTCGGACTGCGGATGCACAAGAGTTTGATCAACTAACGCGGCCCTTGGCTACGCTGTCAGACAGCATACAGATCAGAGCATTACTGGACGGACTCCTGATCCCAGCTATCGGAAGGGTTGATCGTGTGGATGTTATTGATGTGACGGCCAATGGGTTTGGCCCCGATGATCTGGTTCTGCTATATCCGTCAATGGAGACCTATGAGGTGGGCAGTGATGTGCCGCGCCTCCTACAGGAATCCATGAAATCATGGGAGATAGCCGCGGATTACCGACTCGACGCGACACGGGAGGAGAGCATGCGGATTGCCCCCGATGCGCATAATCGCCAGGATGCACGGGCTGCGCTCACCGGCGATGTTCTTGGTGCTGTTTCCCGCTACTACGAGGGGGACGAATTTGATCTGCGCATGTCTCAGGATACAGCTGGGGTTCGCTTGGAAATCTGGAATTACGATCCAGCGTCGTTACGCTACCGCTTGCCTCTGCAGCCTCTCGCCAGGGATACCCTCTGGCAGGCATTCCGGTTCGCCGCGCCCACGGTCGTTATGGCCTTCAAGGACGCTTCTGACTGTGTGCAGACCTATGCGGGGCAGGGCCGCATCCATACACGCCCATGCGAATGAGTGCGGTTCTCATCGCGATAATGGTGACGCATGGCGTCCATGCACAGGCTGTGGATACCAAAGTGTGGCTTGCAATAAAGGCTCCGGAAGCGACCTGCTCGCTCGCTCTTAGGCAGGATGTCAATTTTGGGGCCATCAAGGGTGGAGAGCAGTCTGTCAGTCTGCCGCCAAGTGCGCCCGGCAATCGCGGGCGGGTACCTGGATGGTTTGTAGTGACCGGTCAGCACGCCTCGGGCTACATGATCAGTATTGACTTTCCAAAGCATGTTACCGGCCCGGGAGTGCCGCTCCCTTATGAGGGTCAGTGGGCACAGGCCGATACAGCCACCGAACCCTTTGAATATGTACCGGGGCCGATCTGGCGCGCATCAGCTGAGTCCAGTTTCGAACGACACTTCCGTGTGGGAGGTCATATCCGGGGCCTATCGGAAAGTACCAGACCAGGCCTGTATTCCGGGCAAATCTCTATCACTACGACCTGCAATTAACAACACCAAATGAAATCTCCAATCACGCTTTTTTTGTTAGCCCTCTGGTGGGCAATGCCCACACTTGGGCAGGTGACCGTACCGGTCTCCATTACGCTTTCAGCCCCGTCACCGACGTGCAGTTTTTCTCGGGATGCATCGCTGAGTTTTGGTACTGTGGAAAAACCAGGTACGGGTAGCGGTTCCGTTGGGATCAACGCGCAGACTGGCTCAAGGAGCAGTACGCTGACGGTCACCGGCAGCAGCTCAGTAGGTCAGGCACGCTTGACAGGGCAGAATGTAGCTACCTATACCGTCTCGAGGACATTTCCCTCGACACTGTCAAAGGGCAACGATGATTTAAGCTACAGTGGCACATGGGCACAATCTACGAGCTCAAATAGCGGCTACTCGTCAATTAGTGGCACTTCTTACAACGGTACGGCTAGTGGGGCGGGCACATCTTTCACACGCTACTTCAGGTTTGGAGGCACGGTGAGTGGCATTGATCTCAGCGATGGTGACGGAACCTATACCGGGACCATCACTGCAAGTGCTTCCTGTAATTGATGATGCGGTTGATTCAGTTAGCCAGTCTGGTGTTGTTTTCGGGGATGGTGCAGGCACAAACCAGCGGAACGATGCAGGTCCATCTGGAGGTACTACCTCGGGTGCTAACGGTAAGCGTGGGTAGCAGTCAATTAGACTTTGCACAGCAGCGGGCGGATGCGGGTAGAGTTGTACTGGATCCAGCAACAGGGCTGGTGAGCGGAAAGTCTTATGGCAGACATGCCCTGGGAGAGGTTACCGTGCGCGGATCCGCAAAAAGCGGGTTTCTGGTCAGTGTTGAACAGACGGTTCAGCTTCGTCAGCACGGCAGTGATAATGGGATCAGTTTTACGCCGATCTGGGCACAGCGTGAAGGTTGTCATCAGGGCGCATACGCGCTCACTCCCGCGAGGCTAGGTACAGGGACGCTTGGGGCCGATGGGTGCGCAGCGCTCCGTTTTGGCGGGGCAATTCAACTTTGGGGTGTACCCCAAGGCCGCTATGCAGGACAGCTTGCCGTGCGAATCGCACCTATGTAGATCATGGTCCGCGGATTATTTGTTTTATCAATCATTGGCATTCTTGTGTGTCAGGCACACGGTCAGGCAGCACTCAGCGTGACCCCGGCCTACGCTGTGATCACAGATGAAGCCCCTTACGGGGCGTTCACACTCCACAATGCAGGCACGGAGGGGGTAGAGGTCACTATCAGTGCACGCTATGGTGCTATTGCTTCGACGGATTCGACTACCGCTGTTGTACTGGACGAAGCGGGTCAATTGGGAGATCTAGCCAGGCATTTGACGTTTTTCCCGGACCGGTGCATTCTTCCGGCCGGAGGTGAGCAGGTTGTGCGTTATCGGATTCACGCAGCTCCAGAAGGCGGGTACATTACACTGATGCATTTTGCGATGCAGGAGCGGGGGGCTATTGTGGACGGACAGGTGCCTGACGTTGCAACCGGACTCAGCATTGTATACAATCTGGTGGCCCCCCTGGTGTACCTGCAGGGCAACGGGATCCCAAACCTCACGGCCCGTGTGTTGGAAAGTACACCAAACGCATTGCATCTGTATCTGGAGAGCCACAGTCCATGGCCTTTCCTGGGGGGCATACGCGTTCTGCAGGATGGTGAGCAACTCGGTAGGGCAGAGGCTGCGGTCTATACTACGCGTCTCGTGCAGGTTCCGATATCCCTTGATCCGGACAAACGCCGGATACAGTTACAGTTTGACACGGCGTACACGGGACTGCCGCGCTCCATTCAGGGGGTACTGAGGGTCCCTTCATCTATCGAGTTGACCTGGTGATCCATGAGAAAACGGAGCCTGACGACTGTTCTGCTGTTGTTTGCGCTGCATGTGGCAACAGCCCAGGTACTCATGGAGGTCCCTCTCCTGTTGGAAGTGCCGGGCAAAGAGCAGATGGTACGTGCTTGGTATGATGGAGAGATATTCTTTGTAGATGGTCAGGAGTTGTTTTATGCGCTCGGGTTTACTGTGCAATTCCAGGGTTCCCGGCTGGAAGCACTTGATGCCCATCGTCACTATGTCTTTGCCTGTGCGGGTTTGCCGCAGGATAACTCTTGCAGGATTGCATTGCGTGATTTGCTGAGCAGTTTTGGCGATGGGTTGTATTTCGACCAGGATCGACTGGAATTGCGGGCTTCCTCGGTAGCGAGCACCTTTGATGTACGTTCACTGCGTGCGCGGAAAAATACATGGATAGAAGTACCGGGACCTCATTTATTTGATCGAACGCGTACGCTGTGGGGCGGACTGATGGCGAGTTGGCAGGTGCGTCACGATGCGTTTGGCCTTCGTCCATACGTACGCTTCACGGGCAGCGTTTTGCAGGGTACCGTTGGGATAGACATTGGGGATAATCATACTTGGGTATACCGGTATGATCGGCCCGGGAGTAAATGGTTGACTCAGGTGGAGGCAGGTCGCTACAGTACAGGTCACTACAGTAGTGGTATTATCGGGCTATCCATTACCAACGTGCCCCTGGCACGTCAGCACTTACAACGCGTGCGCACCATCCAGGGTCGGACCGCACCGCACGCACTCATCCAGGCGGTGATTAGTGGGGAGGTCGTTGATCAGGTACAGGCAGATGCAGAAGGACGTTATGAATTACAGGCTCCCGCTTGGTATGGGACCACTAAACTTGAAGTGCGCACGCGGCCATTAGGGGGCCTGCGTCCGACATCCGAACTGCGTTATCAATTGACTCCTGCATCGCTCGTACCGCCAAACAAGGTGTATTACAGCGCATATGCAAGGGAAGATGCGTATGCGCTCAAACTCCAGTATGGAGTGCATGAAAGGCTGACGCTGCGAGGTGCATGGTCACACGGGCAGGGGCGCACCGAAACCTCCTCCGGCTTCACATATAGCCCGGCTACGTTTCTGGCGCTCAGTGGGCAACTTGACCTTCCATCCACGCGTTGGGTGACGACGCTTCGTATGTGGTGTTCAGGATTGCACCTGAATGCCTACATAGATGCACAGCATGGAGAATTTACCAACACGAACATAACCGCATCGGCTGGCAAAGGACCCTTCAGTCTGCTGCTGAGAGGTGGTCAGTTGGTGATGATGGGGCGCTACAGAAGCCTGATCCTGTACCCGGAAATCTGGCTGCACCACCACACAGGCTTATTGATGCAAGCCAATTGGGGGCTCAATAGACTGCGTGGCCCCCTTGTACAGGCCGTTACTTCCCAGAGCTGGCGCATTGCTGCAGGCTGGTCATTTGCCCGAATGAAGCTTATTACGTATGCCGAGCGCGACCACACACAGGAGGTGTACGGCGCAGAAGGTCTGCTGACATTTCGGCAAAAATCTTTGACCTTCGGTGCGGGATGGGACATAAACCATCAGGCCCCGGTTGCCAGTCTGAGCGTCCAGGTAACTTCGCCGTTCGGGAGACTGTTTGCTCATGGTCAGCGCAATGCATATGGGTTCACGCATTCGCAGCAGGCGCAGGGAAGTATATACCTATGGCCTAGACTAGGGCTGACGCCATCCGCGCACCAGGAGAGTGCAGCCGAACTCCGAATATTTGAAGACCTCAACGGCAACGGCAACCAGGATGCCAACGAACGGGTACTGCCGCATATTGACGTACAACTCTACCAAGGCGGGTTGACGCGCCTTAAAACAGGTGCCCTTTATTCTGCACACCTTGAGCCGTACCAGCGCTATCAGGTGCGTATTCTGGAAGCCTCTGTTCGTGATCCGTTACTGCATCCTGCTACGGGGTGGACGTTCAGTTTTACGGCGGATCCGGGGCGGAGGAAAGTAATCCAAGTTCCCATGCAGCAACTGGTGCGAGTTGCGGGGCAGGTTACTGCACTGGATCGGGCACCGCTCCGGCTCAAGGTTCAGCTCAACAGTGAGGAGCATTCGGACGTGTATCGTGATGGCGGCTTTGCATTACAGGTTCGTCCAGGTCGCTATACACTTACCATCATGGACGTGCTGGATCAGGAGGTGCTGGCGGCAAAACCCGTTGAGGTCGGCACAGCCACAATCCGCGTAACGATAGACCTGGAAAAGGACCGGATATGACCCGGATACTGCCGTTGGTGTTGCTCTGTGTGCCGATTCCACGTTCCGCGGCTCAACTTGTTGTGCATCGGCCGCTCATACTACACCAGCACAGTGGGCCGGCGCTAATTGAGTCGGTATTCTCCCCGGAGGTTCATGCATGGTATGATGCAGTCATACAGGGGAGTCCACTCAGGATGGGAGGGCATACGCTTACTTGGGAGCCGCACCTCTCATGTGGGCACTCTAGCGGCAACATCGCTGCGCGTATGTGCAGGAGTCAGGCCTCAGACGTGCTTTTCTGGTCTCTGAGCGGAGTGGTTTCCCAAAAGCAGCGCAAGGTCCCCGGGATCTATCAGGGGTATGCGATACTCACCGTGAGGGGACCGACGAGTACGTACTCAACCTCAATCCCGGTCACATACGAAGTGCATG
This sequence comes from Rhodothermales bacterium, assembly GCA_965219915.1. GTDB lineage: Bacteria > Bacteroidota > Rhodothermia > Rhodothermales > Bin80 > Bin80. The sequence goes on from OZ244794.1 coordinate 1,369,527, forward strand.
CCGATAAGGTGAGCTGCGCGGTCAGCGCGACCAGGAAGCTGGACTTCGGGGAAGCAGAAGCATACAGGCCGGGATCTGTTACCCTTAGTTCAATAACAGGCGGGAGAAGCTACAAAGGCAGTCAGCGCTATGGACGCGGGGTGTCTACCTATGCCCCAGCTGCCCTGACGCTGACCACCAGTGCGGGATCAGTAATGGTAACGGTCCTGGCACCGGTCACCCTTTCCTCATCCGCTGGCACCATCAGTTTCACCAGTCAGCTAGCTTACCAAACGATTCCAGGGGGCAGATACGTGCCCCTGATTGAAGGTTTGGGGAGTAGGCGGATTGCTGTCAATGGTGGGCGGATGGGATTCCGGATCGGGGGTACGGTGAGTACGGATGCAACGAGCGCCGAAGCACACTATCAGGGAAACATAACGGTCACTTTTCTTTGCGGTCAATCATAACCGATAAACCCATGACAGTAACAATACAGGAAGTTGCCTTGCAACAGGAAGTGCAGGCGTTTTCGATCCTTGAACTTTTCAGCCAGGCGGGAGGCTTTCAGTGGCCGATACTGGCCGTGCTTGTTGCGGGGCTGGTCGTGCTGATGCTTCGCATTGTGCGTCTTTTCCGGGATCATTTGGCAGCACGTCCACTGAAACGATTAAACGTGGAATTAACAAACTTTTCGACGCTCGAAGATGTGCAGCATATTGCCAGTGACAGCCTCTATACACGACTTCTATCCGGTGTGCTCCAGCTTCACCGCAGCCCGGAAGCAATGGGTCGGGAGGTGAGCGATGTGGCAGCGGCCGCGCACGCAGCCTATGCACGAACACAACGTGTGATAACCTACTGTTCTAGCACAGCAGGCGGACTGGGACTTTTGGGGACGTTGGTAGGGATTTACGCATTGTTCTCCACGGGTACACGCGATGCGCAGACGATCTTTGCGGGTATTGCGATCGCTGTGGTATCCACGCTTCTAGGTATAGTCACGAGCATTCTGCTTGAATTCTTTGAGGCGGTGACCCACGGCTATGTAAGCCGATACATTGAATCTGCACAGGCATGGGCCCAGAAAGTACGCAGTCGTGTATTGTGCCTTTCTGAGGAAGAAGCATGAGAGGATCACTAATAATGCGGTTGGTCGACATTACGCTTCTTCTACTATTGAGTCTGATGGCTGCGGCCAGCTTTACGTCAGACGGTCCCGATCCACCGGTCACGCACGAACTCACTGATCAAGGGAAGCTTCCAGCTCCATTGCAGGTTGCGATTACCCGGGAAGGCGGTATTCATCTGTCTCGAGGCGAATCTGTGTCTCTAACAGAGTTGGAATCTGTCCTGGCTTCGTGGACTGCAGAGGTAGAGGTCATCGCTGATGCTGAAGCGCCTGCGAGCAGACTGCTCGCAGTGCATGCCATCGCGCGCCGGCTGGATAAACAGGCAGCGTTCCGGGTGCGGCAAATCCGTAGAGAATTACCATGAAACGCAGCAGCGGACATTTACTTCGATTTATTGATCTGGGGCTTCTTCTACTGCTGGCATTTTTGTCCGTAGCAGAATTGAATCCCACCTTGCAGGTACAACTCCCCGGTAAATCCAACACCTCCCGGGGGACGGCAGTAGCCCGTGTCGTGTTTGATCATGACTGGAACGGGTCTGTGCAGCGCCTGGATAACTCAAAGGTGCTATGCAAAACATCAAGCATAGGGGCTCTTGAGGCTTGCATGACACAGCAGGCTCGTATACGGTTCCTGCTGGCCCCCGTCAATGCAGCTACCGTACAACAAATCGTCACACTGCTGGACGTCTGCACTGCAGCAGCACTCCCGTGCGTGATAGAAGCAACACCAGAATGAGTACACAAACAAAAGAAAGTACATTGGCATGCGCAATGACCGCAGTGATCATACTGGTCTTGTGGCTGGTTGCCGCTTGGGTAGAAGTGCAGAGCCGTACCCAAGAGCTTCGCGAGCTTCCCATTGTAGAAGGTTTTGAGTCGGCAGTGATTCGCTCGGCAGCTTCCCCATCAGTCCAGGAGGCACCGGTTACGCCTCCTTCAGTAAAGCGGCGCATCCCTCAGATAACCCATACCGCACCGACAATCCCTCTAGTGTCAACTCCTGTTCGGCGTGCTACGTCAAGCTCCCTCTTGCGGCAGGAAGCGGGGATCAAACTGGAGGTGAGCCGCGCAGCAACCGAAACTTCATCAGCAGGCGTAACCACCCGGATAATTCCACAATCGCTGGAGATCAAGTCGCAAAGGGGAGTGCAGGCGGCGGAGCAGCATGCCCGTCAGACATCTTCCATAAATGTAACGCAAAGAGCAGCTGCGCCGAACACTGCCCTGCGGATTTCAACGCCTGCTCGTCCTGAACGGGTGCTGCGGAATGCCGAAGCAAAAAAGATCATTGAGTGGATGCGCCTCACAAGATCCGAGCTTCCACGTGGAATACAGCGGCATGTCGACTATCAACCGGGCAACCTGAGCGCCTCGGCAACGCTTGAGCATGCCAACGAAATCTGGGAGATCTACCTGATGGCCCGCATGCCATCCGAGGAGTTGCACATTGTGATTGTTCGCGGAGAGGCGTCCTATTATATCGTCGATCCGAGCTTCAAGAGGGAAGGGCGGCGATTCCGATTGGGGGTTGTCCGCCGGAGCGGTGGTGAGATCACCGGGATCACTTCCGAAGAACGTGCAGCTTCTAGCGCAGAGGTATCACTCCATTATGAAGTGTTTCTGGCTTGGTGGGATAAGTTGAGGCTAACATTAGAATGAGATACCTGGTCTTCACTCTGGTGCTGGTGGGTGCAGGCTGTGCAGCATCAACCCCAATCGTATCGCCCCTTGCGCCGGATAAACCCACATTGCCTGGTGTAGACAGTGCACGCGTCCAGATGGCCTGGGAGCTTGCCGCAGAATCATTTGCTCGGGACGCAGCCCAAGCTGCACGTTTATCTGAAGAAGCCCGCAGGCTAGCTCAGTTGGCGGACAGTTTGTTAGGTCCGGCACCCGTGGCACAATCGAGAGATACCGTCAAAGCACTGGAGGCATTTAATGCGGGGGCCGAGGCACTTAATCGAATGTCGGAGGCAGACAGCCTACAGGCACTGGAGTTACTTGAAGAAGCTGCTGAAAAATTTGAGCAAGCTCTGGATGCGGATGCATACGATGACGAAGCCAGTCGGTGGCTGGCACGTGTGTACGAGATCCTGGCTGAGCGTTTCCGTCGGGAGGATGCAATTCAGGATCAGCTTCGCGTTCTTCATCGCCTGGTTGCCCGCAACCAGGACCGACATGACTATATAGCGCTTTTGGCGGCGGCGCAGGAACAGCAGCATACAGAAGAGGCCGGGATAGCTGCAGGAGCACTGTGGGAGCGTGCGGCACTGGTTTTACTGGATGATGTGGATATCGGACCAATCCAGGTTCCTGATTCCGCGGTTCTGTTTGCTTATCATATCCGTGCAAGCCGAGCTTTTGTGCAGTCAGATCACAGTCTGCTCGCGCACGAGTCATTAAATAGTGCACGGTCCTGGCAGCGAACAGCAGAAGAGCGCGCACTTGTTCATGCGGACAGTGTTTGGCTGGCGTGGGATGATAGTAATTTAAGTGCGCGTAAGCGGTTTGATGTACTTCTGAATGAGGTTGCCGACAATCCTGGAGCGGCAGTTGAGGGGCTGACAGCATTACTTGCAGATGTTCGCGAACGGGATGCCCGTATAGATGTACGCCATCAACTGGCTCTGGCGCGTTATGCATCAGGGGCGGAAGAGCACGCCGCCGCATCAATGCAGGACCTGGTCGCGGAGGCGCCGGGCAGGCAGGCACTCGTAGATGACTATGCAGTCATGTCCTACAACCTGGCACAGTCACTTCGACAGGCAGGAGATCTAGAGAGAGCACTTGCGTATCTCTTGCAGAGTGCATCACTGAATGCACCTATCGCAGCGCGGGCCGCCTTTGACGCATCCATCTTGCTCAGAAACAACCTTGATGCAGCAATCAAGTACGCGCGATTGGCAGAAGCGCGCTTAGATGCGCTAGGCGGCAGTGAGCGCAATGCACTCACCCGATATCTGGCAGAGCTGTATCGCAGGAGTGGCGATCGCGAACGCGCAAAGGTGTACATCGATCGCCTCCATGCATCTCAGGGCAATTGAGAAGCTGCAATGCCCGCCGTATTAGTTCAGGGACAACCGAACACTGGGGCGCATGTTGTGAAAGTACAGGCCTCTGCGTATTCCGGCGGGGCACCCAAATCAGTCCACATCAATCCAAGTTTGGCAAGGGAAGTGCTTAGAGTCGATGTTAACAATTGAAAGTAGGGTAGGAGGGTGCTTACTCGCCGAAAAGCAAGGACTATGTTCGGAAAGTCTTTCATGTGCACGGGCAACCGCAAGCCATGATTGCAATTGTGATTTTGACGGCATCACTTTGGTCCTTGAAAGCAAGGATACCCCAATAGGCAACAGGGTCGACAGTAATTGGAAGTATTCCCCGCAAGTTGAAGACATTATCATGCCGTGGTAAATTGAACGGCGCCGTCATCTTTAATGGACCGCATGTGGGCTGAAGAGGCGGAATCTTTCCATGAAAGGTGTGCAGGTGTTCCTGCAACACTGACCTCTCCGATGCGAGAGCTGCGGGCTTGGTTTGTTTACGACAGACGGCCCTTGTGGGAGACCGCGTCTATTGGCGCGTGCGCGGATCCGTGAAGAAAATGGCTCGGCAGTTCTCACTGGATCACGGTCCAGCGCACGGACTACTTCTGGATCGGCTGGCATAGCGAAGCCAGCAAGCCCGGACACTGGACGCGAGCAGTATTTCAGTTGATTTCGGCTGACAAAAGGGTCATCGTGTCCAATTCCATCAAGGTAGGCAGGGTACGTCAAGATGATCAATAAAACACGAAAGCCTATGCCGTAGCATAGGCCCGAAAAGAAGGCAGTGCCGCAAGACTGGCGTCTAAGGGCATATCCATGACTCTAGGTTCTGTGGTTTCACCTAATGAGGTTCCATGGCTGAAAAATGTATTATTTACTGAAAATGGGGCCTCGTATGATACGCTGCTGAGCTACTTGTATTGCAGGAACTTCGCTAAGTGCTGGATAAATGTGCCTGCGAGGCCATCCGCTTCAAAATTCCAACCTGACCTCGAACATGAATCCGAAACAATCCATCAGTTTCCAGCAGTTGGGCAGATACCTTTCAAGCTTGTTCCCTTCGCTGAGTTATCCGATGGTTTCCCCGCTTACGATCAGTCCGGCAACGGTTCGATAGACTGGATCTTGGTGCCCCCTTATTCTTCTTACCCCAATTTCTATTCTGCGTTTTTGCTCGCAAATATATCTACACAACCCGCTCCCGAACTTTCACCCTCCTTTTGACGAAGCCCGATAATATGAGAGCGCCCCGGCGCTGTGTAGCACCGGGGCGCTCTTTCAGTAGTCAGACAGTTTTACCTGACTACCTGATCAACACTCCTACTTCACCAGCATCATGCGTCCAGTCTTCACATATCGACTCTCTGCTCCGATTGCAATGATCCGGTACAGATACGGTCCTGATGCCAAGTTGGTCGCACTCAACTCCAAGGTCCGGTTCGCACCAGCTTCAACCTGCTGCGCTGGCAGCGTCATCACCTGGCGACCCAACATATCTACTATCTGCAGGCTTACCTCGGCCGACTCTGGAAGATCAAACTCGATCCGAGTGGATGGATTGAACGGATTCGGATAGTTTCCATGCAGTGCGAATTCTGTCGGAATCTCTGGGCCTCCTTCTTCCTCGACGCCCGTGACCACCTGTGAGAGAAATACGTCTCCGTTGTTTCTCACTCCCATAAATCCTAGATCATCCTTGCCACCAGAGAGATTCAAGATCAACGTCTCTCCCTGATAGCCATTCAGATCCACATAGTAAACATTCACTTCCTCCCTGTTATCCGGTGATGTCACCTGGACATTATGGGCTCCAGGAGCAAGTGAGATATATCTGGTTGCCGAATCAAAGCTGAAGTTGTTCGCCAACAACTTCGTCGGAGTCATATTGTCGGCAGGATCCAGAATTCGTACGTCCACATCTCCCAGGTCACCAGATCCATGGACCAGGATCGCCTCTACCATGTTGTCCACCGAAGAGCGCAACTTGGTACTGAGAATCTTGACGCTCGGATTCGCCACCGAACCATGAGCGATCACCGCGTAGTTCTGCTCATTCACGAGAGATGGCAATGGAATCTCAATGGGAGCGGCAACAACACCAGGCGGGACAACCGGATTAACGGTAATCACATGATCACCCGCGGCATAGTGGCCATAGCCAGTTGCACTCTGGAAATTAAGACCTCCCATCAACTTGACACCATCAAGGTACAGGTCAACCGGGAATGGAAGCGGCAGGTTGTGAATGAACTGAATTCTTGCAAGTCCACCCGTCAACGGATCCATATGGATCGGATTCTCAATCCCATTCGCCGCAACCCCCAGGATTGCACACGTTCCAATCTCCACGCTCTGCTGCGTGAGATTCAAGACGCCATTCACGTACCCGTTTTCTGCAAACGACGCATTGTCCGACCCGATGATCTGCATTCCCGCCAATCTCGCATTACTCCAATCACAGTCCCACTGCACCATCCGCAGGCGGCTGTCATCGAATACGTTCGAGAGTCCGCCGGCAGCAATACGAATATGGGGATTCTGGTCCGGCGTCTCTTTGGACTCCACTTTCCAGAACATGTCCGCATATGCGTTAAGCGTCAGCGTTCCGCCCTGTACGGGAACCACGATATTGATCTCGCCTGGATCATCAGATGCCATCATTGGAGTAACCGTGACAGGCATCGCTTCCGACAGATCATCTTCGAGTTGCAGGATCAGTGGGCGATAATGAGCCCGATCCCCATTCATACCTCCGACGGGGAACAGGTAACCACCGCTCATTTCACCTGCACCGGAATTCCCCTTCATCACATGACGGGCAACTCCTGCTGTCATATGTGCACGGCGAGAGCCTCCCATGATTACACTGGCACAATTCTCGTCATCGTCGCAGGTTGTCAGAGCATTATTCCGTCCCCTGAGATCTTCTTCAATGCCCGTGTTCGTCACAGTCCACGGATACATGTCACTGCTGATGACCCCACTCGTCAGGGTCAACATACTGCTGGTAGCTTGGCTTACAGTGTCGCTAAGCACGAGCCCCGCCGAATTGTTAACCACGACATTCGCCAAGCCAGGCATTGCGCCAACCATCTGGGACTCTTTTCCAGAGAACTCGAGATCTGCATTGAGCATCTTGTCCGAACCCTTCATTACCATCCCGAAGTGGAAGTCTCCTTTCAGGACTAACGAGGTATTCATGTTGGTCTCAAACCGGTGAGCACTATCGGCCACCATGAAGTCGCCCATGACGGTGAACATATTTTCACCAGCTAGCCCCACGCCGTCCTGATGTCCAGCGTGCTGCGACCCCGCATTCTGCGTGAAGTCGCCCATGACAGTCACACTTGACATATCCCAGGCGCGCATTCCTCCGGTCTCGCCGAACGTGAGATCGCCGCCAAATTTGAGGCTATTCTTCTGGTTCACATAGATCCTGGCGGAGTTGAGCTCGACATCTTTTTTGATCTCAATGGCAAACGAATCATCATCATTACCAAGGTTATCATAAAATTCAATCGCTCCATCATTCATCGCTGCCAGGCTGTCAATCGTCACCTTCGAATCATGGAAGTAGAGACCTCCGCCCCAGTTGTCAGCACCTTTCGCATCCTTCTTGGGGTTCCCGGCCGCATCCAGTACGACCGTGTCAAATACCTCCCCATTAAGGCTAGTTTCCTTACTTCCTCTCGGTACGTATACCGTACCCATCATCTTCCCTGCACCTTTATCTGTCTTAGTCAGCGTCAGGGTCACATCGGGCCGATCAGCACCCGCCAAACCATTCCCGGCTGCCGTGTAGGCCGGACCTAACTGGAGCATGCCCATCCCCACATCAATCGTTCCTCCTATACCTACGGTAGCCACTGCGCTTCCATTAGTGTAGACTCCTTTGGGGTTCTGCCCCAACACATGGAGTTCTCCGCCACCGGTATTGATCGCACCTACTTCCTTGTCGCCTGTTGCTACCACCACGGTGCCGTGCACGATCACATTACTGCCATTGGAATGCAGGCCTCCGTTGTCAACCATAACGAATGGGCTAATGCCGGACAAACTACTTGGCATACCAACCGTCAGATTCGAGCCTTCTCCTGTCATATGCAGCTCTCCATTGAAGATGTGGACTCCCTCAACGAGGGATTTCGCCTCGCCGACCATGATGACCGCATCTTTATGGTTCACCGCAACTTTACGAGGAGCGAACCACTCACTGCCAGCCATGCGTTCTCCCGCCGTCACATACAGCAGAATATATCCATCCGTAGCTGCAGCATTGGGCTTCGACACATCTGTGCCAGCACTTCCCGGCCTGTTTGAATCCAGACTCATAGAGCCATCATCCACCGTAAGGAGTTCAGTGACCGTCAGCGTGTTCGCCTCTGTATCCGTATCAATCAGCACCAGCGTTCCACTGCAGAGTCCCAAATTGGTTACGGTAACCGCCTCTGAAATTCGCAATTCCCTATCAGCACCGACATTCACGGACAGGTTAGCCACCGTAGCTCCCATATCGATCTCGTCCGAGTCGACGGTCGCATACGTTAGTTTGTTCACCGTGGAACCGGCGGCCAAACTGCCTTCCAGACCATCTCCCTGGAGAACGAGCGCGTCTGTTATCTGGACGTTTCCATCAGAATCGAGCTCTCCGTCCTCGTTGATATGGACGGTAGTGGCTGTAAGTGACCCTTCTTCCTCCACCTCCACATCATCTGCAATGACCACGGTCGCAATTGTCAGCGTTGCTCCCTCAGTGAACACAACATCCCCTGAGAGCATGACTTTGGTTCCAAAATTCAATCCGGGAGCACTGCATAAGCCATCCTCAATGGATGACACCGCAGCGTGCTCCTGCGTGATTTCTGCATCCGAATAGACAAACACATCTCCTTCAGCGGAAAGATTATGCGCTCTGGGATTGTCATTTTTGTCATCCTTATCACCCGGATCTCCATGCAAGTCGATTCCTCCACCATCTTCAATGATCAGGTCTCCCTCCACCGTGGTCATATGGGTTCCGCCGCTCATGGGCACGTTCAAGAGTACCTCAGTGCTGCCAGACTCACCATCAAATTTCAAGTTGAGGTCTCCCTCGATGGTATTGGATTCGCCTCCAAATTCCAAACCGGAACCCATCGCGCGCTCAAAGTCGGCGGGAGCCGAAATCGGCGTACCAAAAGCGGTACCAACGCCACCGTCCCCATAATCCAGGGTTACGTCCCCTTCGATCATTGCACTCTTCTCGAAAGAAACCCGGGCATCGTTCCACTGCATGACGTCTCCGTTCACCGTGACACCATTTCTGAAAATGACGTCCGTGGTAATGTCGTCGGTCCCGGAAATACTTCCTACGGCATTGAGGTTACCGACTTCTCCCAGAATGACACAGACATTTCCGGCGGCGACAAAATGGAGATCGTTCTCGACCGTGCCACCCCCTGTGACCATCAGGCAGTCATCTGCGGTGAATTTGTTTTTGGAAGGCGGAATCGCCGTGTCCGGATCATAATCTCCTGGCTCATGAAGCATGAATCCAGTAGCAGCCCGCTCATCAGCGGTATGGGCGATCCAGAGATCTCCCATGCCATCAACGGTGCCCTTGACGTCCAATTTTCCATTCATCTTGCCCACAGTACCCTTTGTCAGCCGGGCTCGCACGTTGGCGCCCGCTCCGAGAGTGAGGGTCTGTCCGCTGTTGACGGTCAGCTCGTCCACTGCCAGGACCGAGGTCATCGAGTTGTCTTCGTCATCCTCGCTGATCGTCAGATCGTCTCTGACGGTCAACTTATCTATGGAGGACATTCCCGAGATTTCAAGTTCGTCGAAATGGAGGCTGGCATCCTTGTGGGTCATAAGATTGCCCCCATCAGCCAACTCCACTGATCCCGTAAAGCTCACGGCGCCTTTCGCTGCGGCGCTCGTTCCCCTCACGTAGACCCCAAGGGTCACCATCTTGTTGATCGTAGTAGCGTCTCCGATGGTCGCGGTCTCCCCGACTCTTCGGATACGCACCAGGATAAGATCATTATCACTTGATACACTCGCGTCAAGCGCAGCTTCCAGCGTACACGGACTAGCGGCATTGGTGCAAGTACCCGAAGTGCTACCATCCTCCGAAACGGCGTAGCGGGACACGATTCCTCTGGCCGCTGTGGTCGCACTTGCAGGGTCAGAGGCTGATCCCGTGCTGCCAGCAGCGTTCATGGCACTGACCCGGTAGTGAACCGTGGTTGCGGGGTCCAAATCGTCGTGAACATAGGTCACATCCGTATTTCCCGTATTTGCTTCCAGGTCCGTCCAACTGTCATCCGTCCCATCAGGAGACGATTCAATCTTGTAGCCAGTAATGGCAGAGGCCCCAGTCGCCACCACCGGCGCAGTCCAGGACAAATTGATCGTGTTTTCCCCGTCCGCCGTGGCTGTCAAGCCGGTGGGCGCTCCTGGTATATCGGGCGCGTCCGCATTTGCAATGTTAGAGTACTCTCCCGTGCCAGCACTGTTGGTGGCACTGACCCGGTAATGGTACGTGGCCCCAGGAGTCAGACCCGTGTGAACGGCGCTGAACATCGTTGTCGGCGGCATTGCCTCTGGATCCGGGTCTGTTATTGTTATGTCCAAGTCATCCCAAGTTGCAGCGTCTGGATCCGCAGTATCATAATTCTCAGAAACCTGAATATTGTAGGCAGTAATGTCAGAGCCTCCGGTTTCCACCGGTGCAGACCAGGATAGCTCAATGCCATCTGCGTCCGTGGCCGCCATGGCTGTCAAGCCGGTGGGCGCGTCTGGCACGCCTGCATCAATGGACACACTGGCAGATGCGTCAGAGACTTGTCCCGGACCGGCATCATTGACGGCGCTGACCCGGTAAATGTAACTGGTCCCGGCAGCCACGTCTTCGTGCGTGTACGCGAATTCGCTACCTGGCAAACCTGTTAGCAATCCACTCTCTGGATGAACTGCCATATCCTCATCCACGTCTGCCCAAGTTGCCCCCGCGTCCGTAGAGACTTCAATCTTGTAGCCAGTAATGGGGGAGCCTCCGTTCGCGGGGTTATCTTCATCCGCTACCGGTCCATCCCAAGATAGAACGATGCTCTCCATGTCATCTGCCACCGTGGCCGTCAAATTTCTAGGCTTAAGTGCCTTGTTTGATGAGATGGCACCATCAGCGTTGGAGGGACTTCCCTCGCCAACAACGTTAACGGCGCTGACCTGGTAAGTGAACGTGGTTCCCTCGGCATACGCGGTTCCATCATCAGGATTGGTAAGATCCCTGTCTCTGAAAGCCCTTCCCGACCAATTTGCTTGCAGTGTCGTCCAGGTTGCGGTGGGTGGATCTACCGTGCCATCATAATCCACAGACCTTTCAATTTTGTAGCCCGTAACAGCCGGTTCCCCCGTATTCTCTGGCGCTTTCCAGAACAGGTCAATGGCGTCCTGCTGGTCCACAGCCGTGACAGTCAACTCGGAGGCGGCACCTGGTGGAGCCAATTTAACACCTGTTGAAGTGGCGGACCAATCTCCGTTACCTGCAGCACTGACGGCTCTGACCCGGTAATAGTACGTTTCGTACGCAGGAGGATCACCTGTTGCTTCATCCAAACCAGCGTGCGTGGTCTCGATCGTACCTGCCGCATGTGCCACAGGTGTACCTGCCGTCGCGTCCGCCCAAGCTGTTCCGGGGGGGTCCACAAGGAACTCAACGTTGTATCCGGTAATGGCCAAGCCTCCGTTATTAGCATCAGGCACTGAATTCCAGGATAGCGCGATGTCGTTTTGGGTGTCGGTGCCTGAGTTCACCGTCACATCGCCGACTGCCAACCCTGTGGGCGCATCCGGCACGTCGTGCGTGGTCCCGGATACCTCGCCAGAGTTTTCTCCCTGGCCGGCAGCATTGACAGCTCTAACCCGGTACATACGCGTGATTCCAGCACCCGCAGTCCCACCAGGAGGCTCAGTCAAACCAGAAAGGTCGTGAACAGCGGTGAATTTCGGTACCGCCGGATCTCCGGCTGGGTCTGCGTTTGTTATTCCCGACGTTATCGCCGTCCAGACATCCGGATCAGCGGTTGTGTCAAAGAACTCAAGTATGTAGCCACCAGCGGTAGCGTCACTAGCAAGGCCACCAGTATTCGGAACGGCTATGCCTCCGTTATTAGCCGCATCTATTGGACTCCAAGTTATGGTGACGCGGCCTTGTTGCGGGTTTGCCTCCGTGGGGTCCCCGGCCACGGCCATCAGGTCAGTGGGCGGGTCGGGCGCGTTGTGCGTGGTCGCCATTGCGGGGGGATCGGAGGGATCTCCCGTACCAATAACGTTGATGGCACTGACCCGGTAATGACGCGTGAGGTTATGGCTCGCAGTCGCAGCATCACCATCTGACTCCTCAGGGAGGACGTGAACGGCGGTGAACTTAGGTACCGCCGGATCTGCCGTTGGATTTGCTGGAGTTACTGTTACCCCCGTTGCCACCGCCCAAGTTGCGGCGGTTGGATCCGCAGCATCGTAATCCGGAGAGACCTCAATTTGATAGCCAGCAGCGGTTAACGGAACGTCAAAGCCTCCGTTATCATCCCCAGTCACTGGACTCCAAGTTAGCGTGATGCGGCCTTGTTGCGCGGCCGTCGCATCGGACGCGTCCCCAGCCACGGCTTCCACATCAGTGGGCGGATTGGGCGCAGTTGGCGGATCCTGTTGTGCAAATGCACCAGGAGCCAAGACCAACATGGCGAGCAGTGCCACGCAGCCAACCCTGAAAAAGTTAGTAATGTAGTTCATGTTCTTGGGCCTCCGCCCGTTGAGTTATGAGTTTTGTTTGAAGTTGAGTAGAACAGCAGAGATACCTAACTGCAATTAGGTAACTTTAATAAATTACTTCCGTAACTTATGATCAAACCTGCTGTCTGCGTAGTGTTATGCCGTCCACTGAGCGCCCAATTGCCATTGCAGGCGAGACGGAACCGACCGGCTCGCCCGAGGTCCGTGTGCTCATGGAGGCATCGCTTGCTCTTCGAACGCGTGAAGCCTATCGTGGAGAATGGAAGAAACTGTCCGCTTGGCTTGATGGTCGTCCACTCAGCGACGAGTTGCTGGCAGAGTATCTGGCCTACCTGCACAAGAAAGGCCTTGCGCCGTCCTCGGTGAGTCTAGCACTGGCCGCCGTGCGTTGCGTTTGTCGCCTTGCCAATGCCGAGTCCCCAGTTGGTCCAATGACAACAAGCGTGATGCGTGGTATTCGCCGTGAGGGTCGGGGACGCGGGCGTGGTCAGGTTGCTCCGATCCGATTTCGGGATGCGGATTATTTAGCGCTGATGATTGAGCGAGAGGCTTCTCCTAGCTCTCCCGAAGCCGCAGCTCGGGATGCGGCATTGGTCAGTACAATGAGTGATGCTATGCTCCGTGTATCAGAATTGGTCTCGATTCGCTGGAAAGATCTCTACTGGGAGCGTGATGGCTCTGGTCGTCTTACCGTTCCCGTGTCAAAGTCCGACCAAGAGGGACAGGGCGCAATACTTTATCTAGGGGCAGTCACAGTGACACGCTTACGGGTTTGGGGTAAGTTGCAGGGTAATGTCGGGGAATTTGTATTCACAGGCATCCGGCGTGGTGGCTCAGTCCAGTCGACGCCTTTGACCCGCCAGTCGGTTCGCCGTATAGTGATTGCGCATGCAAAGCAGTATCTGCCTGAGATGTTTCCCGATGATGACTCCGGCGGCGAGGATATGGGGCCTAGTGTATCCTCGCACTCATTTCGCATTGGATCTGCACTGAGTCTTGCCCGCCGCGGTGCCACACTTCCTCAACTGCAGACTGCCGGCCGATGGAAGTCTCCTTTAATGCCTGCAGTGTACTGCCGAAATGAGACCGCGGGTAATGGCGCCATAGCTCGTTTCCGCTATAACCAGGAGTAGCTTACCCTCCTCAATCGATACTTTCATCAATCTGAAACTAAAAGCGCACCGACACCTTTCCGTTCCGGGGTGCTTTTCTTTGTGGCGGGAACAACCTCTAGGCTATTCCCATGTGCACTACTTCACCAGTGTCATGCGACCTGTCTTCACGTACCGACTCTCTGCCCGTTTAGATACGAGTTTGGTTTGAGTAGAGTAGTAGTAGAGATACCGATTTCGATTTAGGAACTCTATTTCCTGATTCAGCCCGTCAAAACCATCTTCCGGCTGTTTTCTGAATCACAACGGCAGCAATGCGGGATTTTCGTTCAGCCTGATGACCACAGGCGTCATGGATGGCGTTCGCCACGAAGGCTGTACAACGATTGGGCAAGTCGCCAATCCAGGTTCAGGGTTTGGATTTGCTGGTATGTGTAGACTACTTCTCCAAGTTCTCCCTAAGTGGCAGTCTGGAATGCCATCCAGTCGGTACCGTGAGCGAATCTATGCTCCGTGTATTCAATTTGTCCGCCCCCGCTGGTAGGCGCTAGGTTTTTATTGTGCCTCTGGAATCGCTAACAAATATTGATTCGCTCGGGGAACTATACATTCTTGGTTATGTGTGTTCTCCTATGGTTCTCAACTACACATCCCTGTTTCCAACGTTTTAGGAAGGTTCTCATCTTCGTTGAGGTCGTTTTTCGCCGATGTGGCCCTTCTGGATGATTGGCACAGCCAATGATTGTAATCTTGGATTATCCTCTTATTTATACCATTGCTATAGGGGTCAATACAGAAGGTCCTTATCTTTTGCAATACACTTATTCCGACTGATCTGGGTAAATTCGCAGGAGTTATGCAGAATAGAGGCAGTTTTCGTATCTTCTCGTTGTTGACGGTCTCGTTCCGTTGAGCAAGTCGTTAATTTCACAGTTCAGCGTTGTTTATCAAGTTCGGATGATCGAATGAACAGTCGGTTGTGGATCAGTGGAATTACATGAGAGTTTACGTCTTGACATTATTTACGTCTTTGTGACTGGATCAAACTGATACAAGTCATTGTTGGACGGGATCAGGCTGAATAGATCACTCTATTGATTTTGATTGGGGTACTTTGGAAGCATCGGTTTGGCACTGTGGTTGCAATCCAACGAAATCTTCCTTATCTACTACTGGCGAAATCTTTTTTGACTTTCTGAAGAAACGACTTGTAAAATCTCAGGCAGGGATTACGTGTAGTCGTTACTTGGCGTGTAATCTCTCAGAGAGAGTACCGGGAGTACCTAAATCGAATTAGGCCTACCTAATTGCAGTTAAGTGCCTCCCGCTATTCTGCTCAATTCAAAACCAAACTCATAACTCAACGGGCGGAGGCCCAAGAACATGAAATACATTACTAATTCTTTCAGGGTTGGCTGTGTGGCGCTGCTCGCCATGCTGATCTTGGCTCCTGGTGCATTTGCACAAGATCCGCCCACTGAGCCCAATCCGCCCACCGACGTGGAAGCCGCGGCGACGGAGGCGACCGCAGGCAGCATCACACTTACTTGGAGTCCAGTGACTGGGATGATAACGGAGGCTTTGAGGTTCCGTTAACCGCTGCTGGTTATCAAATTGAGGTTTCTTCGGATTATGATGCTGCGGATCCAACCGCCGCAACCTGGACGACGTTGGTTGCGGGAACGGACATAACAATAACACCAGCGGATCCAGAAGCAGATCCGGCGGTACCGAAGTTCACCGGCGTTCACGCCCTCCCTACGACTGTTGGGGGTGAAACGGTTACGACTCATAACGAAACGCGTTACTACCGGGTCAGCGCCATCAACGTTATTGGCACGGGAGATCCCTCTGATCCCCCCGCAATGGCGACCACGCACAACGTGCCCGACCCGCCCACTGACTTGATGACCGCTGCCGGGGATCCCACGGATACAAACCCGCAACAAGGCCGCATCACTATAACTTGGAGTCCAATAGATGCGGCTAATAACGGAGGCTTGGCCGTTCCGAATACCGGTGGCCTTGCAAGTGACGCTACCACTGGTGGCTACATACTTGAGTTCTTTGACACGACCGCTGATCCGGATGCTTGGACGGCGATAACGTCGGGAATAACAAACGCAGACCCAGAAGGAGATCCGGCGGTACCTAAGTTCACTGCTGTTCATGACCTTTCTAGTTTGACTGAGCCTCCTGGTGGTGTTGCGGGTGCTGGAATCACGCGTATGTACCGGGTCCGCGCCGTTAATGCTGGTGGCCAGGGAGAGAACTCTGGCGAGGTATCTGGGACCACGCACGATGTGCCGGATGCGCCCACAGGGTTGGCAGTCGGCGATGTGACGGTGAACTCAGGCACCGACACTCAAAACGACATTGCGCTATCCTGGAATTCAGTGCCTGATGCTAATAACGGAGGCTTGACCATTACCGGATACAACGTTGAGTTCCTTACGGACGCCACCGGGGCAACTTGGCAGGACGCGACGGGAGGTACACCTGTGGCACATGCGGCAGGTACAATCGAAACCACGCACGCTGGTCTGGATGAGGCAACAGGTTCTCCTCCAGAGTACCTCACGTACTATTACCGGGTCCGCGCCGTCAGTGCTGCGGGTAACGGAGATTGGTCCAGCGTCACAACAGGTGTTAAATTGGCCCCACCAGGTGCCCCCACCGAGTTGACTGTCACGGCCGTGGACCAGCAAGATGCCATTGACCTGTTCTGGAAAGCACCAGAGAATACCGGGGAGCCGCCCGTTATGAGTTACAGGATTGAAAGGGCTGTGGATTATGACGGCACGGTGGATCCACCCACCGCAACTTGGGCAGTAATTCAAGCAAGTTATCCGGGAACGGGAAGGGCCTTCAGAGACAGGAATCTTACCAATCCTACTGATGGAACCGCGTATCCCGATGGAACCACGTTCACCTACCAGGTCACCGCCATTAACGTTGTTGGCGCGGGAGATCCCTCCAACGCTGATGGTGCCATTTCATCAGACAAGGCACTCATGCCCAGGAATTTGATAGCCACGAGGGCCGACGACATGATGAGCATCGTTCTAGCTTGGGATGGACCGGTGGCGGACGATGACGGAAACGCCGCGAACGGAGGCTCCCCCATTACTGGCTACAAGATTGAAGTCTCTACGGATGCAGGGACAACTTGGGCGGACGTGGATGAAGATACGCCAGAGCATGATGTGAATGACTTGATAACAAATGTGCCAGGTAGGGAGTTTGAGTATACTCATGACGACGTGGCTTCTGGGACCATGTACACTTACCGGGTCAGCGCCGTCAATGATGCCGGTCCAGGACATGTCTCTGACGTTGCCACTGCGTCCATCGATGCAGTCGCGCCAGGTATGCCCACCGGCTTGACCGCCGAGGCGGACATGGACGCACCCAGCATCACTCTAATGTGGATGGCGCCGGCGTCGGACGGAGGCGCTGACGTTACCTACAAGATTGAGGTCTCTGAGGATTATGATGCTGCGGATCCAACTGCCGCAACTTGGGCGGACTTGGACATAGCAGTAACGGATCCAGATCCAATGGCGGATCCGCCGACAACGATGTTCAGCGCCGTTCACGCGGGTTTGAATGCCGGAGCCACGTACCATTACCGGGTCAGTGCTATGAACAGTGCTGGCACGAGCGATCCCACTGAGGTTGCAATGGCGACTGCAGTCGACATCCCAAATATGCCTACCGGTTTGACAGCCACGGCGGATGGGGAAAATACGATCAATTTGTCCTGGACTGCACCGGAGTTGGCCGGACCTTCTGCCTCTGCCATTACAGGCTGGAAGATTGAGGTCTCTGCGGATTATGATGGCTCGGTGGATCCACCCACCGGAACCTGGATGGACTTGGATCTAACAGTAACAGACCCAGTTGCGCCGGCAACGATGCACACTGCCTCTCACACTGGTCTGGATCCCGCAACCACGCGTCACTACCGGGTCAGTGCCATGAACGGTGCTGGCAACACGGGAGCACCCTCTGACGTTGACGGTGCGACCACAATGGCCGCAGGAATCGTGACCGCGATCCGCTACGCCGTTTCGGAGGATGGTGGCACTACTGGTGATTGCACCAGTGCCACTACTCCGTGTACGCTGCAAGCTGCGCTTGATGCGAGTGCAGATGGTGGTGTTGATACGGTCCTGGTGCGTATCCGAAGAGCCGGGGAGACCGCGACCATCGGAGATGACATTTCGATAGGCAAGATGTTGACCCTTGGGGTCTATGTGAGGGGAGGGACCGCTGCATCGAAAGGTGCCGTGAGCTTTACGGGATCAGTGGAGTTTGCCGATGGAGGCGATCTTATGACCCATAAGGGTGCCAGCCTCCATTTCGACGAACTTGAAATCGCGGGAATGTCCTCCATTGATAAGCTGACCGTCGGAGACGATCTGACGATCAGTGAGGATGACGAAGAGAACGCGATGACCTCAGTCCTTGCAGTGGACGAACTGGCCGTCAACAGCGGACAGACCCTTACCCTCGGAGAGGGCGTCAACGTGCGAGTCCGACTGACGAAGGGTGCTGTGGGCAAGATGAATGGAAAACTTGACGTCAAGGGCACCGTTGATGGTGGGGGAGATCTCTGGATCGCCCATACCGCTGATGAGCGGGCTGATACTGACTTCATGCTGCATGAACCAGGGGATTATGATCCGTATACGGCGATTCCCCCTTCCAAAAACAAATTCACCGTAGATGATTGTCTGATGGTCTCAGGGGGTGGCACGGTCGAGAGCGATCTCCATTTCGTCGCCGCCGGAAATGTCTGTGTCAACCTGGGAGAAATCGGTGACCTCGTTGCCGTAGGAAGTATTGCCGGGCAAGACGACATTACCACGGACGTCATTTTCAGAAATGGTGTCACGGTGAACGGAGACGTCATGCAGTGGAACGATGCCCGGGTTGCTTTCGAGATGAGTGCAATGATCGAAGGGGACGTAACCCTGGAATATGGTGATGGTGGCGTTGGTACCGATTTTGGTACTCCGATTTCGGCTACGGATGATTTTGTGCGGGCAATGGGTTCAGGTGTGGAATTTGCAAGTACATCTACCATCGAGGGAGACCTCAACTTGAAATTTGATGGCGAGTCTGGCAGTACTCAGGTACTCTTGAACGTGCACATGAGCGGCGGATACCATATGACCACGGTGGAGGGAGACCTGATCATTGAAGATGGTGGAGGAATCCACTTGCACGGACACCCAGGAGTTCGGACTGATAGAAATAACAATTTTAGAGCGCATAATCTTTCCGCTGAAGGAGATGTGTTTGTCTATTCGGATGCAACAATCACGCAGGAGCTCGCTGCTACGTCGACAATTACTGGGGCTGGCCCTGGTCTCGTATGTAGTGCCCCCGGGTTGAAACACGGAACCAAAGTCATCCTCTCAGGGGATGTTGTGTTCACTGAGGGAGCAACGCTGGACGTTGAGACCGTGGTCATTGCAGATGATGTAGAGGTGGAGGAAGAAGGGGATCTTGTGGCCACTACCGTCCATGTTACCGCGGACGGAGAGCTCGAATCTGATGGAAACGTCACGATAACAGACGCGCTCGTCCTCGAGGGAGATGGACTGGAAGGCAGTTTGGCCGCCGGCTCCACGGTGAACAATCTCACGTATGCGACCGTCGACTCGGACGAGATTGATCTGGGAGCTACAGTGGCTCGTCTGTCCGTGAATGTGGGCGCTGATAGGGAGTTGCGAATTTCAGAGGCAGTTACCGTAACTGATCTGGGTCTCTGCAGTGGATCGCTGGTGCTGATTGATACGGATACAGAGGCGAAAACGCTGACGGTCACTGATCACCTTGTAGTGATGGATGGCTATCTGAGCCTGGATTCAAACAGGCCGGGAAATGCTGGCACAGATGTGTCGAAACCCAATGCTGCGGCTACGGATGGATATATTCTGCTGTATGTGACGGGGGGAGAACGCATGGCTGGCATGGAGTGGTTCGCTCCTCGTAAAGTTGCGGTGAACCATAAAGATGCGGTCATTATCGTCAACGAGGCGAAATCCCTTGTTGAGGGAGTCCATCTCTTCAACGGACATCTGCATATGAAAGGAGAAGGCTCGCATCTGACGGTTGGTATGCCAAGTGTGGGTGGCATTAGCCCATTTGTCATGGTTGATAATGCAGAACTGCATTCCAATGGCAATAATGTGGTGGTGCACGGTACCGTGAAGGTTGCAACAGCTGACAAGGAAGTCGGCGCGATCAATACCGGTGGTGGGGAACTCCACGTGCTGGGGATGAACCCCAAAGGAGTCTACACTAATGGAAGCGCAATGGCTACCGTAGGCGGAACTGGAAAGGATGGTGGAGTGGGGACGATTGATGTGGGGATGGGCATGCTTCAGTTAGGTCCGGCCTACACAGCAGCCGGCAATGGTTTGGCGGGTGCTGATCGGCCCGATGTGACCCTGACGGTGAATAAGTCAGGTAAAGGTGCATCGAAGATGATGGGTGCGGTATACGTACCGAGAGGAAGTAAGGAAACCAGCCTTAACGGGGAGGTATTTAACACGGTCATACTGGATGCGACCGGAAACCCCAAGAAAGATGCGAGAGGAGCTGACAACTGGGGCGGAGGACTCTACTTCCATAATTCGAAGGTGACGATTGACAGCCTGGCAGCGATGAATGATGGAGCGGTTGAATTTTATGATAACCTTGGCAATGCAGATGATTCGTTTGCCATAGAGATCAAAAAAGATGTCGAGCTCAACTCCGCCAGGATCTATGTGAATCAGAAGAATAGCCTCAAATTTGGCGGTGATCTCACGATCGGCGGGACCGGAGGACTGCGCACCTGGGATGAGGCAAGTGTGACTGTCATGGGCGACTTCACACAGAATAAGGGGTCGAAGCATGACGAGGTCGGTGTGAGGCTACATCAGAGCACTAGTACGTTCACCGCCATGGGCGACTTCATGGTGGCCGATAGTGCCTACCGGTTTGAGACCAACATGAACACCTCGATAGTCCTGAAAGGAGACTTCCACTTCGGGAATGTCCTGATGGGTTCGGACAAGATGCTCAATGCAGATCTTGAGTTCTCTGGAAAAGAGGCTCAGATGGTTAACGCAATGCCTGACCTGGGGAATGTCGTGGTTAACAGTTCGGGGGGGCTCGTGCTTAGCGACACTGTGAGCCAAAGTGCCAGCAGTATGTTGACCCTGACGAATGGAGTCATCAGCACTGACATGTATAGTACATGGATGGTGAAGAACACGGGTATTGAAGAGGATGTCAGAGGACGGAATAATGCTCTGACAACTTGCGACGATGACGAGAATTGTGCCAGTGTCATCATGGGAGGTTCTCGTCGTGCACATGCGACCGCTGGAGTTTCCCGTTATGTGATGAAAGGGAATTCTGGTGAAGGTGAACTGAGCGGTGGTTACCTGTTCCCCGTCGGAGGTATGAGTGGGGATCGGGCTCATTATCGCCCACTGATCCTGCAACTCGAGGATGATCTGTCAGAAGCGATGCCTGTCACGGTTTCTACAATGATGGGATCTGATGATATGGGGGATATCAATATCGTGGTTCCCGTACAGGGTGGATCGCTGACGCTTAATGCATATGCGGACATGTTCTGGAAAGTGGAGTCCAAAGAAATGCCGGACCAGAATCCCCATATTCGTATTGCTGCTAGCGGACTGGCGAACGTATTTGACGACAGCCGCCTGCGGATTGTGCAGTGGGACTGTGATTGGAGTAATGCGAGATTGGCGGGGATGCAGATCGTCGGGACGGACAACACGTCGTTTGCCGAAAACGGGTACGTGAATGGCATCTTGAATCTCACGCAGCAGAGCGTGGAGGTTGGAAAGTGTGCAATCCTGGGGGTTGCATCGAATGGAATTGAGAATCCGATTCATATGGATCCGTTGACGGGTGGAATTGCGAGGATTCAGTTCATTCACAACCTGCCGCTTCCATTCCCGGTTGACCTGTACCTTGATGGTGTCAAGTTGATGGGAGGTCTGAATTTCCAGAGTGCAACTGGCTATGGCCACTATGCCGCGGGAGATCATTTGATTACCGTCAATCCGGTTGTCCCGCCTGGTGTTGTTGCCGCTCCCATTGAGATTCCATTACCATCTCTCGTGAATGAGCAGAACTACGCGGTGATTGCTCATGGTTCGGTGGCGAATCCGAGCGTCAAGATTCTCCATACCAAGTTGCGCTCTTCGGTGGACAACATGGTAGAGGCGATCCTGGTGCATGGATCTGGTGATCTGGGAGATGTGGACGTACGAATTCTGGATCCTGCCGACAATATGACTCCGACGAAGATGTTGGCGAACAACTTCAGCTTTGATTCGGCAACCAGATATATCTCACTTGCTCCAGGTGCCCATAATGTCCAAGTGACATCACCGGACAACAGGACGGAAGTAGAGGTATACTATGTGGATCTGAATGGCTATCAGGGAGAGACGTTGATCTTGAATCTCTCTGGTGGCATGGACGATCTAGGATTCATGGGAGTGAGAAACAACGGAGACGTATTTCTCTCGCAGGTAGTTACGGGTGTTGAAGAAGAAGGAGGCCCAGAGATTCCGACAGAATTCGCTCTGCATGGAAACTATCCGAATCCGTTCAATCCATCCACTCGGATCGAGTTTGATCTTCCGGAGTCGGCGCAGGTAAGCCTGCAGATAGTAGATATGTTGGGTCGCCAGGTGATGACGCTACCAGCGCAGCAGGTTGAAGCTGGTGCGAACCGGACCTTGGAGTTGAATGCGACTAACTTGGCATCGGGACACTATCTGTACCGGATAATTGCAACCGGAGTAGATAGTCGGTATGTGAAGACTGGACGCATGACACTGGTGAAGTAGGAGTGTAGATCAAGTAGTCGGACAACACTGTCCGAGTACTGAAAGAGCGCCCCGGTGCTGGATAGCGCCGGGGCGCTCTCATGTTGTTACACTTTGTCATACGGGGAGCGGGTTGCGTGGCTATATTTGCGAGCAAGAACGTCGAGTAGAAATTGGAGTAGGAAGAATAAGGGGCAACAACATCCGATTTATCGAACTGTTGCTGGGCAGATGGTAAGCGGGAAGATTTTCTGATAACTCAGCGAAGGGGAGAAAATTGGGAGGCATTTACCAGTCTGCTGGAACCTGATGGATTGCGCCGGATTCATGTTCGAGATCACGTTGGAATTATGAAGTGGATGGCCTTGTAGGCGCGTTTATCTGGAGTTTAATGAAGGTTCTGTATTAGATGAACAGTGCCTAGACGCGTTCAAGGAGTTGATTTCGTTTATGCATCCAGGGGATCGGGCGGGGCAAGGATTCAATGATTGGAAGATCAGTGCTCTCGTGCGGTTCTTGGTGTCTTTTCCAGATAGGGCGGAGGAAACTTTTATTGCATGGTTGTTGATTTCTGCGCATATCTATGGCTCTCATGACAAATGACATGAGCGTAATGGAACCGTAACTGGCTGGACTTAGTGTGGTAATGCTGTACAAGACGGATGCAATTTCTCTGCCTCCGTGGCTAGGTGCTGAGAACGTAGACGGTTAGCGTTCCATCTCCGTTCCAGAATTCTGTATGCCCAAGGCATGGGTCAACTCACTAGGACGCACAGATATGATGCGCTCACAACCGTATTTTGACTCCAACCAATCATGCATTGAGGGAATATTGAAGTTCCTCGTGGCCCAGTCAAGGATTGCTCCATGGAGAATGGCTTTGAGATGTTGCCGTCAACCCCGAGTAGTTGGATCGCTTCCGAGATCGGGTTTCGCTGGCCCCAATGATCGCCGGTATACGCGTGTGCTCGCCGATGCCGCCTGGAATGATCCAAACTTTCTGCGAAGATTGGATCAGGTCAATGCCGATATCATGCAGCTACTCGAATGGTAACGCAAGGCCGAAGAATTGACATGCAGCACACCTGCCTGACACATCAGGACTGAAATCAACCCTGACGCTACTTCCCCCAGTTCCTGAATCTCCAGTCCCCATGGTCCTATGCAGTGCTGAGAGTTCTATGGTTTCTCATTCTCACGTCAACTCGAGATCTCGGGCTCGTCATCGGGTCGTTGCATGCGGTAGCCTACCCGCGGCTCGGTGAAGATGTACGTTGGGTTCACGGCATCGTCGCCCAGCTTGTCTCGCAATTTTTTCACGAAAGCCCGGACCCGTCTCCTATCTTCGAGACCATCCAATCGCCACACGCTACGCAACAGGTTTTCATAGGTCACTACCCGACCGGCGTTGGCCGAAAGGAAGCGGAGCAGATCGAACTCAATGGCGGTGAGTTCCACCGGAACATCATGCAAGGTAACCCGGCGCTCTTCGTAGTTGATCGCAAGAGCCCCCGACTCAAATGTTAAAGGGAACACTTCGCTCTTGCGCAGCGCTGTCTGAATCCTGGCCACCAGTTCCATGGGCGAAAACGGCTTCACGATGTAATCGACGGCTCCCATCTCCAAAGCTCTTACAACCGTTTCATCCCGGCCATAGGCCGACAGGAAGATGACCGGCCGATCCGCCAGCGCCGGAACCCTTTGCATCAGCTCTATGCCGTCTGTCTCGGGCAGCAGCAGGTCCAACAGGACCAGATGGGGATCATGCTCATCAATCAGTTCGGGCACCTCATTCGGGTTGCCGGTGGTAAGCAGACTAAAACCGGCGCCGTTGAGGGTCGCCCGCACATGCCCCAGAAACTGAGGATCGTCGTCCACTGCGAGTACGAGCGGTCTCCGCTGATCCGCCCGCCGCCCATGTGTCCGACTCTCTATCCCATCATTTACGGCGTCCTTGACCACAGGAATTGTGAAGGTGAACCGGGTGCCTTGCCCGGGTTTGGCGCTCTCGGCTCGGATGCGGCCCCCGTGGGTTTCTACCAATCCCTTGCAGATGGCCAGACCTAGGCCGACGCCGCGCGGCCGGACCCCAGCCCCGGTGTACTTCCGGAACAGGTACGGCAACTGCTCGGGCGGCACACCCTGGCCTTCGTCTGTTACCGAAATAGCGACGTAGACCCCATCGCGCACCGCACTGACATGGATGACCGACGACTCCGGAGCGTACTGGGATGCGTTGGAGAAGAGGTTATTCAGCACCTGAACAATGCGTTGTTCGTCTGCCATTACACGGGGCAAGTCCGGCGGCATATCAATGCGGATGGTCTGCCTGCCGCCAGCGCTTTCGAAGGTGGTCCGGGCCTGCTCCACAAGCTCAGACACCTGCACTGGCCTGGAGTCGACCGACAGCGTGCCAGAGTCAATGCGCCCCGCATCAAGCAGGTCGCTGATCAGATTGTCCATATGATCGGCCTGTCCTTCGATGATCCGGAAGAACTGCTGCATCTCGATTCGGTCAAGAACCCGCGAGCTATCCAGCACGGTCGCCGCCGAACCTTTGATGGCAGCGAGCGGCGCACGCAGTTCGTGGCTCACCATGCCCAGAAATTCTGCCCGCAATCGGTTCAGTTCCTGGAACGGCGCCAAATCCTGCATGGTGACAATCATCGAACCGACCGCGCCGGAGGAGGAGTGGATCGGGGTGTTATTGATGAGCATCGTTATTCTTCGGCCATCGGGAACCGAGAGTACAACTTCCTCGGCGCGCATGGTCACGGCGTCGTCGATCACGCGTTTGATCGGATATTCCGCAAGAACCACTTCGTGCCCGTCGGAGAAACGGCACGTAACTACCTCCAGTAGTTGCTCCACACCTTGGCCAGGCATGCGTAGCCCCTCGACGATCCGCCTCACCTCCCGATTGAATAACACTGGCTGACCGGTCTTCGCATCAAAGACCACGACGCCCACCGGCGAGGTTTCGACCAAGGCTTCCAGATTGGACCGCGCCCGCTGCTCGTTCTGGTGCGTGCGGGCGTTGGCGATAGCAGCCGCCGCCTGAGAGGCAAACAGCACCAGAACCTCCTCGTCCTCATCGGTAAACTCATGACCGCCCTGTTTCCTTCCGTGGAAGAAGGTCCCCACATGCACGCCGCGGTGACACATCGGGGTCGCCTGGAAGGTCTTCGGCAAAATCGGGTCCGGGACGTAGCCCATTGAGCGGATGTAGGCGGGCACGTCTGCCAGCCTGAGCGGCCCTGGAAGGTCGCGGAGGTGCTCAAAGAAACCCAATGCGGGGGGCCACGCCATCAATTGCTGCTCTTCGTCCGGGCTAAAGCCGGAGGTGACAAAATCCTGCGGTTCCCCCGTCTCATCAATGGTCGCGATAATGCCGTAGCGGGCGCCAACCAGATCACGGGTGCTTGATAGGATTTCCTGCAGAACCGTATCGAGATCAAGGCTAGAGTTGACACGCAGAATCGCTGCGCTCAATATGGACAGGCGCTCACGCAGCGCCCGGATCTCTGAGTCCATCTTGTTGGATTTATTCATTCGTCTGCATCTTGTTTTGGTTTGAAAGAAATCTCCGGGTCTCGCGCCGTGCGCCTTCCGACAAAGCGATTTTCTTCATTGCTCTGGCACTAAAAATTACAACATAGTACGAATGAATCATAATATAACCAATAATACCCAATTTTTCACAAAGAAAGAACAACAATTACGGAATTAATACTTGAATCGTTACTATATTTTCAGGGAATTAAAAAAGGGATAGGTCTATAGCGTTGTGATGGTCCGCTGGCTATGCAATATTCATGAAGCGAGTGCAGTGTACCTGCGCCTTGCTCCGCAGCGGGACGCGCCACTGCGTGGTGCTGTCAGTCCAAAGCAACAAGACGAGCGGGTGGCATGTCGGGGGATCGGCTGGAGGACGATCACTCTTCGAGACTGTTGCACAAACTATCTAGATTGACCCTTGAACCATCCTTATCCAAAATTTGGAGGCTTTTTTGCCAAAGCCTCTCTGTTGTCGCTCCCCGTGGTATTGTTACTCCTCGTGGTCACAGGTACCGATTGGTCAAGTGGGGCCGGTATCCCACAGTTGGCACGAACCGGCAACGACCGGGAGGCGACAGACTATAGCACATCGGGGGGAGCACCGATGCAGGCAGCTGACTCAGATCTTGTCAACTACGCCGGAGAGGTGAAGGTTAGTCAAAGTAGCACGGGAATAAGCGAAGGAGGAACCTCACCGACATTTAAGGTGTGGCTCTCCGAGGCGCCGACTGGGAATGTAACAGTGACGATGAGCATGGGCTCGCGCAATACCGTAACACTGAACTTGAGTCCAGCGGGACCCTTGACTTTTACGACTAGTGCTTGGGCAGAGGCAGATGCGCAGACGGTAACGGTGTCGGTCCCGGATGACAACGCCTATGTGGCGGATGGGTGGCAGCGCGTTGATTTAGATGCCTCGGGAGGTGGTTACGATAGAGTAAGAGGACGTGCGGATTTTTACTTTAGTGACAATGACGAATCGACGACGGTGACTTTGTCGGCTTCGCCGAACCCGGTGACTGAGGGATCTGCGGTGACGATCACTGCGACGCTTTCCGAGGATCCGGATTCGGATGTGACGATCCCGCTGACCATCCCCGCCGCGGGGGGCGGCGAATATACTGTGCCGACCAATGCCGAGATCACGATTACGGGTACGGGGAATGGGACGACCGGCACGTTGGATATTCAGACGAATCAAGATTCAGATAAGGATGATGAGACGTTCACAGTGGAACTTGATACGGGCGACGATGACTGGCCGTCCGGCGTGAGCGCGGGAGATCCGTCCTCGGTGGAGATCACGATATATGACGATGATAAGCCGAGGGTTAGTTTGTCGGCTACGCCGAACCCGGTGGATGAGGGATCCAAGGTGACGATCACTGCGACGCTTTCCGAGGATCCGGATTCGGATGTGACGATCCCGCTGACTATTCCCGCCCCGGGGGGCGGCGAATATACTGTGCCGACCAATGCCGAGATCACGATTGCGGGCACGGGGACCGGGACGACCGGCACGTTGGATATTCAGACGAATCAAGATTCAGATAAGGATGATGAGACGTTCACGGTGCAGCTTGATACGGACGACGCTGACTGGCCGTCCGCCTACGGTCCGGGAACTGCGTCGTCGGTGGAGATCACGATCACTGACGATGACAGCGTCTTGGAGCTGAAGGTTGAAAGTAGCGGGGACTTGGTCGAAGGAGGAACGTCGCCGACATTCAAGGTGTGGCTCTCCAAGGCACCGACTGGGGATGTAACGGTGACGATGAGCCCGGCCTCGTTCAATACCGTGACATTGAGCTTGAGTCCGACGGGGCCCTTGACTTTTACGACCAGTGCCTGGGCTGAGGCCGATGCGCAGACGGTGACAGTGTCGGTCCCAGATGACAACGTCCATGTGGCGGAAGGGTGGCAGCGCGTTAATCTGGAAGCCTCGGGAGGTGGTGCGGATAGACTAAGAGGATATGCGAGTTTTTACTTTGAGGACAATGACGAAGACGCCGGGCCGACGGTGACTTTATCGGCTTCGCCGAACCCGGTGACTGAGGGTTCAGCGGTGACGATCACGGCGACGCTCTCCGAGGATCCGTCTGCGGACGTGACGATCCCGCTGACCATCCCCGCCGCGGGGGGCGGCGAATATACTTCACCGGCTACGGCCGAGATCACGATTACGGGTACGGGGACCGGGAAGACGGGCACGCTGGATATTCAGACGAATCAAGATTCAGATAAGGATAACGAGACGTTCACGGTGGAGCTTGATACGGACGACACTGACTGGCCGTCTGACTGGAGCGCGGGAGATCCGTCTTCGGTGGAGATCACGATCAGTGACGATGACAAGCCTACGGTGAGTTTGTCGGCTTCGCCGAACCCGGTGGATGAGGGATCTGCGGTGACGATCACTGCGACGCTTTCCGAGGATCCGGATTCGGATGTGACGATCCCGCTGACCATCCCCGCCGCGGGGGACGGCGAATATACTGTTCCGACAAATGCCGAGATCACGATTGCGGGCACGGGGACCGGGACGACCGGCACGTTGGAGATTCAGACGAATGAAGATGCAGATTTGGATGATGAGATGTTCACGGTGGAGCTTGACACGGACGACACTGACTGGCCGTCCGCTTGGGGGGCGGGAACTGCATCGTCGGTGGAGATCACGATCACTGACAATGACGAAGGCGTGACGCTGATGTTCAGCACAAGTGGCAGGTACTTGGACGAAGGAGGAACCTCACCGACATTTAAAGTATGGCTCTCCGGGGAGCCGACTGGGGATGTATCGGTGACGATGACCCCGAACGACAGAAACACCGTAACACTGAGTTTGAATCCGGCGGGGCCCTTGACTTTTACGACCAGTGCCTGGGACGAGGACAATGCGCAGACGGTGACGGTGTCGGTCCCGGATAACACCGTTGATGAGGAGAATGGGTGGCAGTCCATTTACTTGGAAGGCTCGGGAGGTGGTGTGGATACAGGAAGCGAAAGAGTGCTTTTTTTGTTTCGTGACAACGACGAAGCGCCGACGGTGACTTTGTCGGCTTCGCCGAACCCGGTGACTGAAGGGTCTGCGGTGACGATCACGGCGACGCTCTCTGAGGATCCGTCTGCGGATGTGACGATTCCGCTGACCATCCCCGCCCCGGGGGGCAGCGAATACACAGTGCCGACCAATGCCGAGATCACAATTGGGGGTACGGGGACCGGGACGACCGGCACGTTGGTGATTCAGACGAATGAAGATGCAGATAAGGAGGATGAGACGTTCACGGTGCAGCTTGATACGGGCGACGATGACTGGCCGTCCGCCTATGGCGCGGGAGATCCGTCCTCGGTGGAGATCACAATATATGACAATGACAAGCCGAGGGTTAGTTTGTCGGCTTCGCCGAACCCGGTGACTGAGGGATCTACGGTGACGATCACGGCGACGCTGTCCGAGGATCCGGATTCGGATGTGACGATCCCGCTGACCATTCCCGCCCCGGGGGGCGGCGAGTATACTGTGCCGACCAATGCGGAGATCACGATTGCAGGTACGGGGACCGGGACGAGCGGCACGTTGGATATTCAGACGAATCAAGATTCAGATGAGGATGACGAGACGTTCACGGTGCAGCTTGATACGGACGACACTGACTGGCCGTCCGCCTACGGCCCGGGAACTGCGTCGTCGGTGGAGATCACGATCACGGACGATGACAGCGTCTTGGAGCTGAAGGTTGAAAGTAGCGGGGACTTGGTCGAAGGAGGAACGTCGCCGACATTCAAGGTGTGGCTCTCCAAGGCACCGACTGGGGATGTAACGGTGACGATGAGCCCGGCCTCGTTCAATACCGTGACATTGAGCTTGAGTCCGACGGGGCCCTTGACTTTTACGACCAGTGCCTGGGCTGAAGTCGATGCGCAGACGGTGACAGTGTCGGTCCCGGATGACAACGTCCATGTGGCGGAAGGGTGGCAGCGCGTTAATCTGGAAGCCTCGGGAGGTGGTGCGGATGGACTAAGAGGATATGCGAATTTTTACTTTGAGGACAATGACGAAGACGCCGGGCCGACGGTGACTTTATCGGCTTCGCCGAACCCGGTGACTGAGGGTTCAGCGGTGACGATCACGGCGACGCTCTCCGAGGATCCGTCTGCGGATGTGACGATCCCGCTGACCATCCCCGCCCCGGGGGGCAGCGAATATACTTCACCGGCTACGGCCGAGATCACGATTACGGGTACGGGGACCGTGAAGACGGGCACGCTGGATATTCAGACGAATCAAGATTCAGATAAGGATAACGAGACGTTCACAGTGGAGCTTGATACGGATGACACTGACTGGCCGTCTGACTGGAGCGCGGGAGATCCGTCTTCGGTGGAGATCACGATCAGTGACGATGACAAGCCTACGGTGAGTTTGTCGGCTTCGCCGAACCCGGTGGATGAGGGATCTGCGGTGACGATCACTGCGACGCTTTCCGAGGATCCGGATTCGGATGTGACGATCCCGCTGACCATCCCCGCCGCGGGGGACGGCGAATATACTGTTCCGACCAATGCCGAGATCACGATTGCGGGCACGGGGACCGGGACGACCGGCACGTTGGATATTCAGACGAATGAAGATGCAGATCTGGATGATGAGACGTTCACGGTTGCGCTTGACACGGACGACACTGACTGGCCGTCCGCCTATAACGCGGGGACTGCGTCGTCGGTGGAGATCACGATCACTGACATTGACGAAGCCGTAACAGTGGAGTTTAGCAGAAGTAGTTCGAGATTGGACGAAGGAGGAACCTCACCCACATTTAAGGTGTGGCTCTCCGGGCAGCCGGGAGGGAATGTAACGGTGACGATGACCTTGGACACGGAGAATACCGTGACATTGGGATTGAGTCCAGCAGGGCCCTTAACCTTTACGACCAGTGCCTGGGATGAGGACGATGCGCAGACGGTGACGGTGTCGGTCCCGGATAACGACGTCGATGAGACGAATGCGTGGCAGAGTATTTACTTGCAAGGCTCGGGAGGTGGTGTGGATACAAGAAGAATAAGAGTGGATTTTTTGTTTCGTGACAATGACATCGGGCCCAATGTAACTTTGTCGGCTTCGCCGAACCCGGTGACTGAAGGGTCTGCGGTGACGATCACGGCGACGCTCTCTGAGGATCCGTCTGCGGATGTGACGATTCCGCTGACCATCCCCGCCCCGGGGGGCAGCGAATACACAGTGCCGACCAATGCCGAGATCACAATTGGGGGTACGGGGACCGGGAAGTCCGGCACGTTGGAGATTCAGACGAATCAAGATGAAAATAAGGTGGATGAGACGTTCACGGTTGAGCTTGATGACGGCGACACTGACTGGCCGTCCGACTGGAGCGAGGGAGATCCGTCTTCGGTGGAAATTACGATCACTGACGATGACAAGCCGACGGTGAGTTTATCGGCGTCGCCGAACCCGGTGACTGAGGGAACAGTGGTGACGATCACGGCGACGCTTTCCGAGGATCCGACTTCGGACGTGACAATCCCGCTGACCATCCCCACCCCGGGGGGCAGCGAATACACAGTGCCGACCAATGCCGAGATCACGATTGCGGGTGCGGGAACCGGGACGACCGGCTCATTGAACATTCAGACGAATGAAGACGCAGATCGGGATGATGAGACGTTCACGGTGCAGCTTGATACGGGCGACGATGACTGGCCGTCCGCCTATGTCGCGGGAACCGCATCGTCGGTGGCGATCACGATCACTGACGATGACAAGGCAACGGTTAGTTTGTCGGCTTCGCCGAACCCGGTGGGAGAGGGTTCAGCGGTGACGATTACTGCGACGCTCTCCGAGGATCCGGATTCGGATGTGACGATTCCGCTGACCATCCCCGCCCCGGGGGGCGGCGAATATACTGTGCCGACCAATGCCGAAATCACGATTGCAGGTACGGGGAATGGGACGACCGGCACGTTGGATATTCAGACGAATCAAGATTCAGATAGGGATGATGAGACGTTCACAGTGGAGCTTGATATGGGCGACACCGACTGGCCGTCCGGCTATAGCGCGGGAACTGCGTCGTCGGTGGAGATCACGATAAGTGACGATGACAAGGTGACAGTTAGTTTGTCGGCTACGCCGAACCCGGTGGATGAGGGAACTGCCGTGACGATCACGGCGACGCTTTCCGAGGATCCGTCTTCGGATGTGAAGATCCCGCTGACTATCCCCGCCCCGGGGGGCGGCGAGTATACTGTGCCGACCAATGCGGAGATCACGATTGCGGGTGCGGGGACCGGGACGACCGGCACGTTGGATATTCAGACGAATGAAGATGCAGATAGGGATGATGAGACGTTCACGGTGCAGCTTAATACGGGCGACAGTGGCTGGCCATCCGGCTATGTCGCGGGTACTGCGTCGTCGGTCGCGATCACGATCAATGACAATGACAGGCCGACGGTTAGTTTGTCGGCTTCGCCGAACCCGGTGACTGAGGGATCTGCGGTGACGATCACGGCGACGCTTTCCGAGGATCCGTCTTCGGATGTGACGATCCCGCTGACCATCCCCGCCCCGGGGGACGGCGAATATACAGTGCCGACCAATGCCGAAATCACGATTGCGGGTACGGGGAATGGGACGACGGGCACGTTGGAGATTCAGACGAATGAAGATGGAGATAGGGTGGATGAGACATTCACGGTGCGGCTTGCCACGGGCGACAGTGACTGGCCGTCCGGCTATGATGCAGGAACTGCGTCGGCAGTGGCGATCAGGATCACTGACAATGACAAGGTAACGGTTAGTTTGTCGGCTTCACCGAACCCGGTAGATGAGGGATCTACGGTGACGATCACGGCGACGCTTTCCGAGGATCCAGATTCGGATGTGACGATCCCGCTGACCATCCCCGCCCCCGAGGGCGGCGCGTATACTTCTCCGACCAATGCCGAGATCACGATTGCGGGTACGGGGACCGGGACGACCGGCACGTTGGGTATTCAGACGAATGAAGATGCAGATAAGGTGGACGAGACGTTCACGGTGCAGCTTGCAACGGGCGACACTGACTGGCCGTCCGGCTATGGCGCGGGAACTCCATCGTCGGTGGCAATCACGATCACTGACAATGACAAGCCGGAGCTGGAGTTTAGTCAGAGTGCCACGAGCTTGAACGAAGGAGGAACCTCGCCGACATTTTCTGTGAAGCTGACCAAGGTGCCGAGTGCTGATGTGACGATTACGCTGACCCCGAGCACGGAAAACACCCTCACACTGACGTTGAATCCGTCGGGGCCATTGACCTTTACGACCGATAACTGGAGTGAGGCTCAGACGGTGACGGTATCGGTCGCGGATAACACAATCATTGAAGAGGATAAGGCTCAGCACATTGATTTGACGGCCTCGGGAGGTGGTGCGGATGGACAAACAGCACGTGTAGGTTTCGACTTTAAAGACAATGACAAGCCGGAGCTGGAGGTTACTCAAAGTGGCGAGAGTGACCCCGGGATGCCCGAAGGAGGAGACTCACCGACATTTTCTGTGAAGCTGACCAAGGCACCGAATGCAGATGTAACGGTCACGCTGACCCCGCATGCGGATAATACCGTGGCATTGACATTGGATCCGTCGGGCTCCTTGACTTTTACGACTGATAACTGGAGCGAGGCCCAGACGGTGACGGTGTCGGTCGCGGACAACTCCATCATTGAAGTGGATAAGTATCAGCGTATTGACCTGGCGGCCTCGGGAGGTGGTGTTGCGGATGGGACAACAGGACAAGTGGGTTTCTGGTATTACGACAATGACAAGCCGGGTCTGGAGGTTAGTACAAGTGGTCCGGGCCTGAACGAGGGGGGAGACTCACAGACAATTTCTGTGAAGCTGACCAAGGCGCCCAATGCGGATGTAACGGTCACGCAGACCTTGCGCGCAGCAAATACCGTGGCATTGACGTTGGATCCGTCGGGATCCTTGACCTTTACGACCGATAACTGGAGTGAGGCCCAGACGGTGACGGTGTCGGTCACGGACGACACGGTCATTAACGAATCTGCGCTTCAGTGTATTGACTTGGCGGCCTCGGGAGGTGGTGTAGCGAATCGGACAACAGCGTTTGCGTGTTTTTTCAATTATGACAATGACAAGCCGTATCCAGAAGTAACAAATCAAAGTAACCGGATCCTGAACGAAGGGGGAGGCTCAGAGACATTTTCTGTGGCGCTGAACAAGCCACCAAATGCGGATGTAACGGTGACGCTGACCCCGCGCGAGACAAATACCGTGGCGTTGACATTGGATCCGTTGGGGCCCCTAACCTTTACGACCGATAACTGGAGTGAGGCCCAAACGGTGACGGTGACGGCCGAGGATAATGCAAGCCTTGTAGCGGATGCGTTTCAGCGCATAAACATGGCGGCCTCAGGAGGAGGTGCGGATGTAAGAATAATAAGTGTGGATTTCTACGTTGTTGACAATGACAAGCCGGATCTGGAGGTTAGTCAAAGTAGTCCTAACATAGTCGAAGGAGGGAGCCCAGAGACTTTTTCCGTAAATCTGACCAAGCCGCCAAGTGCGGACGTAACAGTGACGCTGAGCCTGGACGCAGGCAATAGTGTGGCATTGACGTTGGACCCGACCGGGCCCTTGACCTTTACGACGGATAACTGGAGCGAGGCCCAGACGGTGACGGTGTCGGTTCCGGATAACGCAACCGTAGAACCGACTGCATTACAACGTATTAACTTGGCGGCCTCGGGTGGAGGTGCGGACGGGAAAACTGCACGGGTGAGTTTTTGGTTTTATGACGGCGACGACTTGGGGCTGCAGGTAAGTCAAAGTGGCGAGACCTTGATCGAAGGAGGGGGCTCTGAAACGTTTTCTGTGAATCTGACCAAGGAGCCGGGTGCGAATGTAACGGTCAGGCTGACCCTGGACACGGGCAATAGCGTGGCTTTGGCGTTGGATCCGTTGGGGCCCTTGACCTTTACGCCTGATAACTGGAGTGAGGCCCAGAATGTATCGGTGTCGGTCCCGGATAACACAACCATTGACGCTAATGCGTTTCAGCGCATTAACTTGGCGGCCTCGGGAGGTGGTGCGGATGGAGCAAGCGCAAACGTGGATTTCTGGGTTTTTGACAATGATGCCTCGACGGTGGCGGCGACCTTGGCGGCTTCGCCAAACCCAGTAGATGAGGGGGCCACGGTGACGATCACGGCGACACTCTCTGAGGTTCCGACCACGGATGTAGTGATCCCTTTGACATTTTCTCCAGTCACGGCGGAACCCGGTGATTACGGTGGGCTGACCACAGGCAGCATTACGATTCTTGGTACGGGGAACGAGAATTCCGGAACATTCGACATAGCCACGTTTGAGGATGATAGCGAGTTCGACGATGAGACGTTCACGGTAGCGTTGGGTACGCTGCCCACTGGCGTGGTAGCTGGGGATCCGTTCGCAGTGGAGATAACGATTGAAGATAATGATGTGCGGACGGTTGCTTTGGCAGCTTCGCCGAACCCTGTCGATGAGGGGGCTGCGGTGACGATCACGGCGACGCTCTCTGAGGTTCCAACCACAGATGTAGTGATCCCGCTGACAATCTCCCCAGGCACGGCGGAAGCCAGTGATTACGGTGGATTGACCGCAGGCAGCATTACGATTTCGGGTACGGCGAACGAGAATTCCGGAACGTTGAACATTACTACGTTGGAGGATGATGGTGAATACGACGATGAGACGTTCACGGTAGCGTTGGGTACGCTGCCACCTGGCGTGTTAGCTGGGGACCCGTCCTTTGTAGAGATCACGATTGAAGACAATGATGCCTTGACGCTAGAGGTTACATTGTCGGCTTCGCCGAACCCGGTACAAGAAGGGTCTGCGGTGACGATCACGGCGACGCTCTCTGAGGCTCCGACCGAAGATGTAGTGATCCCGTTGACATTTACCCCGGGCACCGCGGAAACCAGTGACTATGGCGGATTGACCACAGGCAGTGTTACGATACTTGGTACAGGGACCGAGACGACCGGTACGCTAGTAGTCGCGACATCTGAGGATGATGGTGAGTACGACGATGAGACGTTCACTGTGGCGTTCGGTACGCTCCCCGCTGGTGTGTTAGCTGGGGATCCGTCCTCGGTGGAAATCACAATTGAAGATAATGATGGGCAGGAGGTCACTTTGACGGCTTCGCCACTTTCCGTCGTAGAGGGGGGCATCATTACGGTAACCGCAACGCTATCAGAGGCATTGCCGAACCCGGTGACAATTGGTTTGACGGATACGCACATTTCGACGGAGCCGGCTGATTTTGATCCCCTTGCAAGCATCACGATTCCTGGAGGATTACTGACGGGGTCGGGGGAACTGGTGACGAATGATGATGATCTTGCTGAATCAGATGAGACGTTCACGCTTGCGCTGGGAGATTTACCGGCGGGACTGACACCTGGGGATCCATCTTCGGTGGTGCTTACGATTTTGGATGATGGCGATATTCCCCCTCCATCGGAGGTGTCGGTGTTCGTGAATCCGGCAGAAGTGAACGAGGGGGGAGCGGTTACGGTGGAGTTACAGTTGAGCGAAACGTTAACGACCGATGTAGAGGTTCCGCTGATATATCCGCCCGGGGGGATGACCGCGGAACCGGAAGACTACGTGCCGCTAGAGCGTGTGCTCATACCCAGCGGTCAGGCCGCGGGATCGGGTCAGATCAACACCGTTCGGGATATGGATACCGACGATGAGACCTTTACCGTGGCGTTGGGAAGTCTGCCGCCGCAGCTGGTGGCGGGCAGAGAGACATCGCAGACGGTAACGATCCGGGATATATTCCCATCTCAAGTGCACCTATCGGCATCACCCAATCCTGTTGATGAAGGGGATGAGGTTACGGTGGCGGTGGAGTTATCGGAGGCGTTGTCAGCCGATGTGATGATCCCCTTGGTGTTGACCGGTGTCACTGCGGATGCGCAGGATTACGAAGCATCTATACCTGTCCAGGTGGAAATTGAGGCAGGAGGGACACGTGGGTCCTACGGGATATCCATTCTTCAGGATCACGTTGCGGAGGGGGACGAGACGTTTACGGTGGCCTTTGGCGTACTGCCGGATGAGGTAGTTGCCGTAGATCCTACGGAGGTGGCGGTGACGATCACGGACGACGATGTGAATGGAATAGACGCACCGCCATCTGTATCGGTGTTTGAAGGGGGTACGGGCGCGTTCGATGTTTCATTAACCTCGGTTCCCCTGGATGCGGTAACGGTGGTGCTGAGCGGTTATAATGGGACGGACCTGACCCTGGTCCCGCTCAGCTTGACCTTCACGCCTGGAGACTGGAATCAGGCACAGCAGGTGATGCTGAGTGCCGCGGAGGACTCTGATCTTATTGATGATGAGGTAGTGGTGATCCTGTCTGCAACCGGAGGCGGCTACACAGGCGTGACGGACCAGGTTCTCGTGACGATCACGGACAATGATGTTCCGGGGATTAATGCCCCTGCACTTGTTACGGTTGCGGAGGGGGATGCTCAGGACCTTGCCGTTGCACTCGTCGTCGCACCTTCCAACGATGTGACAGTGACAGTCCCTGCTGTTATGGGAGATCTCTCGTTGTCTCCGACGACTCTGACGTTCACGACGAGCAACTGGGACACGCCGCAGATGGTTACCCTGACGGCAAGCGAGGATGATGATTCTGTTGACGATCGTGAGGAGATCACACTGACCGCCAACGGTGGCGGCTATGTGGGTGTAACTCGTCAAGTCGCCGTAACAATCACGGACAATGATGCGGCGGGGATCGTCGCCGTGGCGGAAGTGACGATGGAAGAGGGAGGATCTACTCCATTAGAGGTCCGTCTGTCTGCCGAGCCCTCGGGTTCGGTGCAGGTGGCTTTTACCGGGCACGCGGGGACGCAGTTGACCCTGGACCGAAATACGCTCACCTTCACACCCACGAACTGGAATATTCCGCAGGTGGTGACGCTGACCGCTGGGGAGGATGACAATGACTTCGAGACTGATATTGTAGATCTCCAACTCACGGCATCCGGCGGTGGTTACGACAATATTGGGCATGTAACCAGAGTTACGATCACCGATAACGATCGCTCAAGGGAGCTGTCGCTTTCCATCTATGATCAACGGGAATCGGAGGGTGCAGGAATGCTCCAATTACAGCTGGAGCTGAGTCGAGCAACAGACAAGACAGTAACGGTTCAGTACGAGACCACGGATGTGGAGGCGGAGGCGGGTGCGGACTATACGAGGTCGCGGGGGATTGTGATTTTTGGTCCCGGTTCGACTCGCGGTACGGTATTGATTGACCTCATTGATGACAACATACTGGAGGAGGCGGAGCGGTTTGAAGTAACGCTGTCAAATCCTCGCAATGCAATCCTCGCGCGTGGAACGGGCACAGGCACAATTCTGGACGATGATGGGGGCGCAACGCTTCGGATCGATGATGCGCTGGCGCTGGAGGAGGAGGGGGTGATCCAATTCCGGGTATTGCTGTCGCAACCTCAGCCTCAGATGATCTCGGTGTCCTACCGGACCCAGGATGGGACGGCGAAAGCTGGGGAGGATTATGAGGCTTCTTCGGGGGTTGTGATGCTGCCGCCCGGGACAACGGAAGCCATGATATCGGTACCGCTCTTGAAGGACGGGTTGGACTGGCGGGAGGAGACGTTCGCGGTACATCTGGTGTCTTCAAAGCAGGCAAAGATTACGAAGTCGGTGGGAGTGGCGACGATTCGAGAGGCGACCACGGTGAGTGAGGGGATTCTGGAGGCTTATGCAGCGCGATTTGTACGGACCTTTTCAACGCAGGTGGTGGAGGCCATAGGCGAGCGCTTCCGTTCAGGGTCAGTGGATGTGGCTTGTGGTGCGGGTGCGCGCGCAGAGATGGCGCAGCTTTACCACGCCTCTTCTTTATGGGATCCATCTCTGGGCGAATTGTTGTCGGGCTGCCGGATGTCGGTGAGTTCATACGATGGAGCGTTCGGCGTATGGGGGCGGGGTGCGTTCCGGCAGTTCAATAATCGGACAGCGGATGCGTTGACACTTGAAGGGGAAGTTGTGACGGGGATGGTGGGGGTAGATTATCGTTGGCGGCGGGTGTTGGCAGGTATGGTTTTGGCGCACAGTCAGGGAGACGGATCATTTGAGGTGGTTCAGCAGTCTGGAGCGATCACAGCAGGGTTGACGGGGATCTATCCGTACGTATCGTATGGCCGTGCAGGATGGGATGTATGGTTGAGTGCAGGCGCGGGGTGGGGGCAGGCCGAAGTATTGGAGCTCAAGGGCGATCTGTTATCCCGGTTCGGGGCGATGGGAGTACGGGGATCATTGGGCACAACCGGCGCAGTTGGACTGAGTTACCATGGAGATGTCCTAGTGACGGATGCCGAGATCAAGGATCATGGCGTGACAGCGGAGGTGTACCGGGTTCGGGCAGGCGTGGAAGCAAATACAAGGATCAGCAATCAGATTCGTCCTTACGTAGTGGCGAATGTGCGTCGGGATGGTGGGGATGCGGAGACGGGGGTGGGGTTGGAGTTTGGTGGGGGAGTACGGGTTGCCTATCCAGCGTTGCGTTTACGGGGGGAGGTACACACACAGGGTCTGGTGATGCACACCGCGGAGGCGTTTACCGAGTGGGGCTTCTCTGGATCGGTGCAGTTTGGCATGGAATCGGAGGGGTTGATGGCGCGTCTGCGGCCATCGTGGGGACGCGGGAATACGATGCAGATGCATCGTCAGCAGACGATTTTGGATGCGGTGCCAGTGGGGGCAAACGCGCACCGGACTGAGCTGGAACTGGGATATGGCATTCCATGGATGGACGGCACAGCTCGACCGATCATAGCGGTAACCCAGATGTCGCGAGGGACAATCTACAGGTTCGGTAGCGAACTCCGTCCGTGGGAACAGGTGACCTTTTCACTCTATGGTCTGGTGCATGCCCAAAAAACTACGATGGAAAACGTCGGAGTGAGTCTGAGAGGAGCGCTTCAATACTAGGGGAATTTCCGGTCTTCAAATGAGCACGGCAACGGAAAACTTTATACAGAAAATGCGAAACAGCTTACAGTCGGGATGAGAGGCATCACATTAACGTTAGTGTTGGTGATTTTCTGTCTGTTTCCCTTGACCCTTCTTGCAAAAAGATTGGTGATCAGTCCGGTGGATGTGACGGTCGAAGAGGAGGCGTCAGCGGAGTTCGCGGTAATGCTGTCGTCGGCACCGACGGGAGATGTTACCGTGACTGTTATGCGACCTAACGGGACGGATCCTAGTCTGGATAGGACCTCACTGACGTTTACACCCACCAACTGGAGTGTACTGCGGCAAGTGAAGATGATGGTGGGGGAGGGTGCGGATTTTGCAGACGATGCAGATCGGCTGATTTTGATTGCGAGCGGAGGGGTCTATGGCGGGGGAGGAACGCTGGATACGGATCCAGACTTTTCCCACTCAAGTGGGAGCGTCGGTGTATGGGGTCTCGACTTTCGCGATAGCACACTGATCTCGCCCACATATCACAAAGACATTTTGGGCTATTGCTACGATCAGGGATGGCTCAGCGATTACGTCTACGAAGATGTGATTGACTATCGAGAGTCGGTTAAGGCCAAAAGAGAGCAGCCATCAGCCGACGCCTCCCATGAATCCGACATGTTGGTTCTGTGGGGTGGCGTGCAGAGTTGCGAACTCAGAATTGAGCCTCTGTTCTTGGCGTCTGTCCCGTCACAGCTATTAGAAGTGGACGGACTATACCGCCTAGAAGGATTCGGGGGGGATGCGATCCTGTTTTCACTCTCCTTCACACCGGGACAAGACAAGTCTGGCAACAAGTTTTTCGTTTCTGCAATTCCTATTGAGCAGGACTTGGAGGACTCGCTGGATCGTATCGTCCTCATTGGACCTGAAGGCGGTGTGGCCATCAGCGTGGACGACCTGCGGACGTTGTCTGTTTTCCGGGATGCGAGCGCTGGGGAGGTCCGTGGTATCCTCTGCGACCGGGAAGGCGACCTTCCCCCCGCATTGCGACAACCTGGCGACCGCAGCGTCCTCCCACCCCAGGGACTAACGGATTCGATTCGTCAGCGATGGTTAGTGCTATCCCACAACCACAACATTCAAATCGAAGTTTTGAGCAAATGAAGTACGTGATTGTATTTCTACTCGCCAGTCTAACCGCCACGGAGAGTATGTCTCAGCGTAGTCGAATTGCGTGGCGAGAGTGGACAGAAAACAACATTGTCGGAGTGGGGGAGAGCACTTTTAAATGGTTCTATCCAGGCGGAGATCTAAAAACCCCCGATGATCGTCGTAATCCGACTTTGGCCTTTGGCATTTTTTTTCATGAAAATACGCTCCGCTTGGAAACGTATTCCAAGAGTCTTGTCGCAACACTAGAAGAGGGCTTCGCACATGCAACTCCGCTGGATGCGGCTGTGTTGATTGGTCCCTCGAGCAACTGGCAGGCCGGAGAAAGATACGGTACGGATGGGTCCCGATTGCCACTGGTTGCATCGACAAGATATACAGTTTGGCACGGAAAGACAGCCTATTTAGGGGTACGAATAGTTTACGGTGACCAGTACTATTACGGCTGGATCAAACTCGCAGTCTCAGCAGATGGCTTGCAGGCTGAGATCAAAGAAGTTGCTTTCCATATGGATCCAAACCAGCCGATCATCACCGGAGATCGGGGAGGCATTCCTGTCGGGACCGCCGTCACCCAGACCGCAAGCACCCTGTGTTTCAGTATTACGAATGAGGGGAATTTTGGATACTTGGAGATCGGTTCGACATCAGAAGCCACTTCCTGTCCGCCGACGCGGGATGAGAGTCGCGGGATTGGAATGCGCTATAAGGACCGCTCCCTGATGTTCGAAGGAGGACTACTCCTGGGGTTGGATGAGTCCCGCGTCCTTTCCACAGTTCGGGGCGAGGGAATCCTTGAACAAGACCAGGATTTATCCCAAAGCCCCGGATCCATTATGCGTGTGCTCAAAGACGGGGATGCGCAGCGTGGCAGAGTTGAGTTAGTAGACACCCAAGCAAGAAATCCTATCGGCCTCCACATTATCCAGGATAGTTTTTCGTTCAATACTGTGGAAGACGGGGATTACGTGATTCTGCGTTATAAGATAGCTAACAGGTCTTCAGCGGACATTGAAAATATGTTTGCTGGCTTGTGGGTCGACTGGGATCTAGGGGCCGATGTAAGGCAAAATTCAATCGATTATGATGAAGACCGGAAAATGGGATTTGCGCGATCAGATGCAGACGACTATCCGGTTGCGGGAATCCGTGTGATTAGTCAGGATTTCTCCGTAGTTGACAGCTACGCTGGTGACGTAAATCATGATCTTTCCTCCGACAGCTTCAGCAACCGACTTACCCGTGTAGGGAAGTGGGAGGTGCTCTCAGGTGGTCTACAACGGAGATATATTTCTGGCCTTGATGTGATTCATATTGCGACGGTCGGTCCGATACGGATTCCCACGGGGCAAACCACGACGGTCGTGTTTGCTTTGGTTGCCGGAGATGATGTTGCAGACCTCCGGATTAATGCAGATCGCGCCTTAGCAAAATATCAGGGCGGTATTCCAATTTCGACGGAAAGGACGGCTGCCATCCCGGATTGGATCACTATCGGAGAGGTGTTTCCAAACCCAATTACTGACCAGGCCACGTTCCCATACAAGCTGTCTCACAACAACGCCCACGTTGAGGCGGATGTATATGATCTGTTGGGGAGGAAGGTTTTGCATCTCCTTTCCGCCAGGAAACAGGCCGGAGAACATACGCTTACCTGGGATACACACCAAATGTCGCTACCCAGTGGCGTTTACGCAGTCCTCTGGACGATAAGCTATGCTGCACGCCAGCACCATGAGATTCGATTCGTCGCGGTCTATTAAACAAAAAAACAGATCAATGCCGAGTCCATCTAAGATTTTAGCAGTGATATTTGCAAGCCTCGCCTGCAAATTTGGGGGCAATCTTAGTCCTAGCAGCTTCCTGGCACAAACCTTGTTGAGAGGCCCCGCCAATCCTGAACCGGTCGAATGGGGCGAATCGAATGGCGCACAGATTACAGTCTGTCTTTTTGGTGATGAGCATGGTCACCTCGCCGAAATAATGGATAACTATACAGTCGTACGTTCGGCGGATTGTGATGCCTGGATGTACGCAGAAAGAACGGCAGATCAATCAATCCACATACAGCAGTGAAGCTACCTTTTCAAAATGAGAATTCTCGTACTATTTATTGCACTGGGCTGGTTTGTTAGTGACTGTTTAGCTCAGCAAGGCCGTATTTTCTGGCTTGATCTAGCCGAATCAAATTGGATCATAAAACAGGACAATAGTGCATCATGGCATGAATATAATCCGACACGATTGCCGGACGATAACAATGTGATTACAGAGTTCTGGGCCAATTTGGATCAAGGTACCATTCATCTGTATCCCCGCGGCAGGGATATCGTTGCAACCTTAGATGGACAACTCACACTTGTGTCCTTGCTGAATGAAGGTGAAATTATCGGTCCTTCAAGCAACTGGCAGACAACTTTATTGACTGATGGTACCGATCAAAGAGATGCCATGTTGCCGCTGGTGTCATCG
The DNA here is from genome assembly GCA_965219915.1 of Rhodothermales bacterium. Lineage (GTDB taxonomy): Bacteria > Bacteroidota > Rhodothermia > Rhodothermales > Bin80 > Bin80. The sequence goes on from OZ244794.1 coordinate 1,413,692, forward strand.
GCAGCCTATACTGTATGGCATGGGAAGACGGGCTATGTAGGGGTACAGGTTCATCCGGAAAACCGGGTTCATTATGGGTGGATGAAGCTCAGTGTATCGCAAGATGGGCGGGAGATGCATATACTGGGGATCGCCTTTCACGCAGATCCTGGTCGACCAATTGCAGCCGGAGATGTAGGGGATGCGCAGTCAGAGACTGCGGTTACTCAGACCTCAAGTACCCTGTGTTTCAGTATTACCAACGCGGGAAACATCGGGTATCTTCACACTGGTCGGGAATCAAGTGCATCCTCCTGCCCACCAACGGAAGATGAAAACCTTGGCATCGGGATGTACTACAAGGGGCGTCCTCTGCTGTATGAGGCAGGACTATTACTGGGTGTGGATGCCTCCCATGTTCTGTCCACAGTTAGGGGCAGTAGCTACTTCTTTAGACAAGACGGGGATCTATCCCAAAGAACTGGATCCATAATGCGTGTGCTCAGAGACGGTGATGCACAGCGTGGCCGAGTTGAGTTAGTAGACACCCACGCGAGAACTCGTGTCGGTCTCCACATCATCCAAGATAGTTTTTCATTCAGCACTGTGGAAGACGGGGACTACATGATTCTGCGCTACACGATAGCTAATCGGTCTTCAGCGGACATTGACAACATGTTTGCTGGCTTGTGGGTCGACTGGGATCTAGGGGCGGACGCAGCCGAAAATTCGATGGATTTTGACGAAAACCGGAATATGGGGTTTGCGCGAACAGATAGAGAGTCTGATCCAGTTGCGGCAATCCGTGTGCTTAGCGAAGCTTATTCATCAGTAACAAGCTATGCCGCTAACGCCCGGAGTGAATTAAGTTCTGATGCATTCGCCAATTTGCTGACCCGTGAAGCGAAGTGGAATGTGCTATCTGGTGCAAGTCAACGGAGATATCTTTCTAATGCGGATATACTTCAGATCGCATCGGTCGGTCCAATCCGGATTGCCGCCGGGGAGGTTGTCATAATCCCGTTTGCTTTGGTGGCAGGGGACAATGTGGAAGATCTTCAGATCAATGCAGATCGCGCCTTAGCAAAGTATCAGGGCGGTATTCCGATTTCGGTGGAAGGAACGGGTCCCATCCCGGACTGGATCACCATCGGGGAAGTGTTTCCAAACCCAATTACTGATCAGGCCACGTTCCCGTACAAGCTGTCTCACAGCCATGCCAACGTAGAAGTGGAAGTCTATGATCTGTTGGGGAGGAAGCTTTTGAATCTACTTTCCGCCAGGAAACAGGCCGGAGAACATATGCTTACTTGGAATACACACCAAGTGTCGCTACCCAGTGGCATGTATGCAGTCCGCTGGACAGTAAGCAATGCTACACGCCAGCACCAAGAGATTCGATTCGTAGCGGTCTACTAAACTAATAAACAGATCAATGCCGAGTCTATCTAAGGTTTTAGCTGTGATTACTGCAAGCCTTGCCTGCTATTTCGGAGGCAATCTTGGTCCTTACAGCATCCAGGCACAAACTGTGTCGAGAGGACCCGCCAATCCCGAACCGGTCGTATGGGTCCAGCCCGATGGTACACAGATTACAGTCCGTCTTTTCGGTGATGAGCATGGCCACTTTGCCGAAACAATGGATGGCTATACAGTCGTACGTTCGGCTGATGGCGATGCCTGGATGTACGCGGAAAGAGCGGCGGATGGGCAGTTGCGTCCTACCGAAATGATGGCGCATGAAGTAGCGCTGCGCACTCCCGAGGAGCGCCAGTTTTTGAACGGAACAGGTACGCATCTTCGCTCAGATCTGGATGTACCTGAGTCTGAGTTACCGCGTCACAAACACAACCCGGATGCGCAGCCGTCAGTCCTGCAACGAGTGGTCTCAGAAGCCCAGGGACATCCGGTTGTGCTGAATGTGCCTGTATTGCTGGTCGGCTTTGAAGACTTGAAAGGCACAGTCTCGAAAACAACGATCGAAGCCATGATGACGGAGACAGGATGGGATGGAGGAATTAACTCTCCGGGTAGCTTTAAAGATTACTTGCTTGAAGTCTCATACGGTCAGGTTAGCATAAATGCGGACGTATTCGGATGGTATAATGATCCGGAGAGCTATCTGGTTTATGGCGATCGTTATGGAACCCAGCAGTTACATGGAATGGTGTGGAGAGCCATTGAGGCTGCCGATGCAGATGGAGCGGATTTTTCCAAGTATGATAATGATGGAGACGGTCGGTGTGATGGGCTCGTTGTCATTCATGCCGGCCACGGTGCAACACAGAACGGAGATACCAGACTCATCTGGGCTCAGGCCAGGGGCCTGCAAGGATCGACAGAGTATGATGGGGTCAGTTTTGGACGATTTGGAATCTCGTCAGAGTTGGCCTATGGTCGGCAAGCAGGCATCGGCATGCACATGCATGAATTTCTTCATGTATATGGCAATTTACCGGATCTATACGACCCCGACGGATCATCACGGGGCATTGGACTGTGGGATATTATGTCCGGTGGGGCATGGTTAGGGGATGGCGTTGCCCCGTCTCATCTCTCGGCATGGTCCAAAAAAAGGATCGGCTGGATCAAGCCCAACGATATTCAGACCAGTGGAACCTACTCATTTCCAGCCGCGGGACAGGATCCGTCTGCCGTCTTTCAGACGGCTTTATCGCCGAGCAGTCCGTTAGAATACTTCCTGTTGGAATACCGAAACCAGACCGGATGGGATCAACTGCTCCCCGGTTCCGGTCTACTCATCTGGCATGTCGACGAAAGTCGCGCCGATAATCAAGATGAGACACGAAAGCTGGTTGACCTAGAGGAAGCCGATGGAAGAGATGATCTTGACCATCGCCGGAATCGGGGCGACGCCGGAGATATGTTTCCGGGTAGTTCCTCGAACCTGAGTTTTACCCATACCAGCTACCCGAGCACGCGCTCCCATTTACATCCCGAAGCCCCGTCCCAAGTGGCCATCGTTGATATTGCCTCTACTGGTTCGTCCGGCTCGGCTGGCATCCTGCAAATCGGAAATACACGTATTGAATTTTTGTCCGACAGACAAACAGGCCATGCTCCCATGCAGGTTGCTTTCACCAATGAGTCCTCAGGCAATGATTTCTCTGCATGGTCCTGGGATTTTGAGGGCAAGGGTGTAGTTGGCAGTACGGAGCAATCGCCCAAGTGGACCTACGAGATGCCGGGATATTATACGGTAAAGCTGTCGGCCCAGCTAACGTTAGAAAACATCAGTGATGTTTGGTTGTCCTCGACTCGAGACCAATATATTCGCGTGTTTGACGGCAACAGTGCACTGTTCATGGATTCTGAAGATGCGTACGGAGAAATCCCTTCACATGCTAGCCTTGACATGACCGAAACTATGACGATTGAAGCATGGGTCCGAGCAGAGAAATTGAACTTCAGTGGATCTGAAACGGCTACAATCATTGATAAGGATAGCTACTCACTACATGTGCAAAAATCACAAGTAGGTCCTCTACAAGGCGGTAGCTTTGTTTTGAGTATAGTAGATGATTTGAATCAAAAAAGCTCATGGAGTACCCCTTCTGGTTCCGTGGAGTTTGACACGTGGCAACACATCGCGGTAGTGCTGGATCTCGGTAGCTTTGCTGCCCCAGTACGCTTTTTGATCGATGGGCAGCCGCAATCCATTGCTGTGAGAGGCAACCTGTCTTCTGCCCTTAAAAGTCATGTCTCAAAACCCGCAAGAATCGGAAATAGAGGAGATAGAACCGCCGCATTTGAAGGCACTATCGATGAACTCAGGATATGGAATACGGCGCGGACAGATGCAGAAATCAAAGACTTTCTGAACTCTAGAATCATCGGGGATATACGAGTGCTGGACGGATTGGTCGGCTATTGGCCCATGAATGAAGGTAGCGGCAGTGTTTTTAAAGATGAAAGTCTACTCGCAAATCACGGCGAAGTCACCGGGAGCTGGGGAGCTGGTGCTCCTGTAAGCCAAATGCGCGTCAATATATCCGAAAATGACGCGACGCGCTTTGAAGAAATTGTGGTGTATCCAAATTACCCAAATCCCTTTGGGATAAGCACAACCATTCCAATTCAAGTGCCGGAACCGATGGCCATAACGCTGGAGGTCTATAATGTTCTGGGACAGTTGGTGCACACAGTTATGGAGGATCAACTTTTCCCTCATGGGAGACACGAAATCAAAATGCAGCCCGACCACCTGGCGAATGGCGTTTATATGTATTCAATTCGAATGAAAACTGCCCAAGGGGTTTCCCAGACAATTCCGGGAACGATGGCCATAGTGCGATGACCCAGGCGGTAGAAAGCCAAAAAGACATGGCTCAGGATGATGAGTGAACAGCACATAAAAAGCTGCGCACACAAGGACTTGCAACAGATGATCTGGCTTAGGGAGATTTACTGCCAATGAGATACGCTTTATGCTTATTTGCTGGAATGTTGTTGCCGATTGTGGCATGGGGGCAGTCTGGGACGGAGGGATGTCATTCAAGTCTGCGGGTGATGGCGGGGACATCCACGCTGATTGATTGTGCTCTGCAGTCGGAGTTTCACACATATCAGTGGACAAGTAAGAATCCGTCCTGGCTGGCTTACTTGCATGATGTGACGGCGGCATCGCCCCATTTCCATGCGCCTGTGGATGTTGACATGCCTTACCAAATAGAGTACCGCCGGCTGGTTCTTGATGAAGACGGAGCGGTCGTGGGCCAGGGGTTGATTTTGATTACTGTCTATCGGTCGTCGCGGGAATCTGTGGTTTTGGACGGAGTGCAGCGTTCATGGTCAGGGAGTGAAGCGTCAATTGAGATCGCGTCGGATGGGATATCTGAGTTAGATGTAAGCGAGGAACCGTTTTTGCGCTGTGCGCCGCGAATTACGGTCAATAGTGGAGAGATGGCAGAGATTCCATGTACCGGTCTGCATTCATCGGGGGGACTGCTGGCGTACCGAGTTGAATTGGACTGGCCTCCGTACAGCGAGACAAAATCTCTTGGAGTGGGGGCGTTCAATTACTCTGTTCGTGCTCCCTCGATTCAAGAGGTCGCATCGGTTCGTATGCTCGAGATATTCGCGTGGGTTCCGGGGGCGGAGCAGGAGGTATCAGCACTTGTGGAGGTTCACGTAGTCAATCGGGCGCCGATGCTCACCTGTGAGGATCTCGTTGTAGACGAGGCGGTGGATGCGACGGTTCCGTGTTCGGTCGAGTCGGAACAGCCGGTCCAGATACAGCTTATTTCCCAGCCTGCTTTGGTGCAGCCGGGGATCTACGACGACTGGCCCAGATTGGTGATTCCAGAGATTGAACGGGATACCTCTTTTTCGGTAACGGTTCGCGCGTTTGCGGAAGATCAGGTGATAGAAAAGGCGTTCACGGTGATAGTTCAAAATACATCGGGGCCCGCGGAATTCGGGATTGAATGCGATCCCGTCCACCGTGAAGTCTACGAGGGAGACCCTGCCTTTGGCATTGTCTGCAATGCGATTGACAGCCCCACGGATGAATTGAGTTGGACTTGGTCGGCCGAAGGAGAGACTCCGCTTGAACTATTAGAGCCGGACCTGACAAGCGAGAATTTGGGGACAGCTACGTTTCATGTGCCAGAGGAGGTGACGCAGGACACGTTTTATGGGTATACCGTCACGGCGACACATGCTGATGCAGGGACATCCAACCGGGTGAGTATCTCAATAACGGTTCTGGAAAAACCGGACATTGCTGTGGTTTGCGAGGATTCTCAGGCTCGAACGGGAGATCCACCACTGCGGCTCATGTGCACAGCCAGCAATTCTAAGGGGATCCCTTTGACTTACCAGTGGCAGTGGACGCCAAGCGCACGACTTTCGGATCCTGCAGTGGCGACGCCATTATTTGAGGTCCCGGCGGACCAGCAGGAACTGATACAAGAGTATGTTTACGAGGTCACGGCCTCAGCAGACTTTGCGGATCCGCCAGCCACACCCACTCGGATTGTGGTGACGGTTCTCAAGAACCTGGGGCAGCTTTCGTTGACCTGCAATAGCCCCATAGAGGTCTATGAGGGGTCGCCGGAGGTGCCCTTGGACTGCTCGGTACCCACGCCCATACCGCCGGATATTATGTGGAGCTGGGAGTTGGTAAGCGGTACGGAGGACCTGCTGGTCCAGGGCATCGGCGGCGCGCCACCGATATTTCACACGCCAGCACTAATAGCCAGTACGACTTCTTGGACTTACCTGCTTAGAGTGGATGCGCCTCCGCATTACGATATTTCTGAGCCGCAGCAAGTTGAGATTATCGTGCTCGCCCGTCCGGTACTCTCTCTGGAGTGCCCACAAAGGGTGGAAGTCACCGTGGGACAAGCCCCACAACCGATTGAGTGTAGTGTGACCAATGATCAGGATCTGGACTTGGCATACCAATGGCGTTGGACTCCGCCAACGCGACTATCAGACGCCGCAGTGGCTAGCCCTTTGTTTGAGGTGCCGCTCCGCCAGCGTGCGGTTTCGATCACTTATCCATATACGGTAACCGTTTGGTCTGATCTTGCGGATCCGGTGGAGGCGTCCGTAGAAGTTACGGTGCTGAACCCGGCAACGCTGCCCTCGGAAGCAATGGAAGTCACGACATCCGGTCTGGATCTTGGCGTAGTAGGGCCACGGGGACAAGTAGCTTTGGATCCGGCGACAGAGCAGATTTCCGGGCAGATCTACGAAGGAAGCCCGAACGCTGGGCGGATGATACTTCGCGTGCAGGACAGTGTGGTAGTGTCCTTGGAACAGTTGCCCTCCGTCGTACTGCACCACTCGGAGGGGGACCAGACGCTAACACTGGTTCCCGAGTGGGCCTATTCGGAGTCCTGTGTCCAGTTTCAAGCGAACACTCAGGCTGGTCAGACCCTACAGTCTATTCTGGAGCCCGGCGATTGTCATGTCATCCGGATCGGGGGAGCCGTTTCCTTGGAAGGTGCCGCGCCTGGAACCTATTCTGGAGATGCGGCCATGGTCCTGACGCTCAATGAGGTAGAGGAAATCTACACGGTCCCAGTGATGCTGACGGTTGGGGCTGCCCGGCAGGTGGTGGTGCTAGGGCCCTCTGGAGTCCGGATTGAACCTGAGCAGGGCAATATGCTGTACGGAGAGGAACGAATTCACATCTGGCCGCAAGTCGCCGTCTTTGGACCTGAGCACCGCCGCGCGACATTTGAACTTCATAATCCATCCCTCTATCCGATGGAGGTGGAAATCTCCACTGAATTCGGGTACCGGGAACATGGGGACAGCGGATCCATCCTTGTTAGTGATCCCGGTACGGGACCGGGCAACCTTGCAACGGCCTTGTCTATGTATCCAGGGGTCGTAGTGCTGTTGCCCGGCGAGACTAAACAGGTTCAGTCTGCGATCTCTGAACAAATAGAGGACACGGGCTATGCCGGGATGTTGAATTTTGCCGTAACACCGCGCAGCTATATTGACCAGCGCCGCGCACCTGTCCCGGCGACTCCGGCCCGAATCATGTTTCAGATCCCGGCAGTCTATATTCCGGGCTCGGAACCCGCGCCGCTTCGTGCACAAGTTGAGTCACAAACCGAGGAGGCCCTCATCGTTGTGCTTGAGACTGACACGGTCCCGTTTTATGGCCAGGTACTCGTCTTGGATGACGAGGGTCGGGAAGTGGGACGCTCCGATCTCTTGGTCGTGACGCGCAGCCGGGTGCGTATTGCTCTGGACGACAGTTCTCAATCACCCTCTAGACTAAGCTTCGTATCCAATGCTCCGAATCAACCTTCCCCTGCCGATGTACTGCTTTCAGACGACTTGTGAGCTTATGCGAGCCAGCCAGATTTCTAATCATTTGCTCAAACGCCCGGCCCAGTTGCAAATTCCCCGATCTGTCGGAGAGCGCAAGAGGACGGTATACATAGCTTTATTGTTGTATCTGTGTTGGGGCTCTATTGGCCTTGTGGGCACGGCCGGTCAGGCGCTCGGACAAACCGCAGAGGCGACCCAACGGGTGGTCCTTGCTGCCGAACTGACCGACCTGACGTTTCTTCGCACATTCCTTGAGGAGCAATTCATTTTTCCCGAGGACACCGCGTATACGCATGGGCTGTTTTTTGATCTCACACGGGACGGATTTGGATCGAATGATGTATTGATCCTCTATCCGTCAGAAGAGCAATTTCTACTCGGCACCTACCTGCCAGAGCAGATGGCGACAGTCCTGAGCACACAGGGTTTGTCTACGGACTACGTTTTGACGACCTCACGCGATCGTGTTGGCATGGTTGTGGAAGAGGCCGAACAGGAAATGAATCCAAAAAAGGCGCTTGCTGGCTTGCTCCTGGAATCTGCAATGAGCTATCATCCAGGCGGAGATTTTGATGGCTATATCTCCATGCAGGGCGACGATGTGCGTGCCAATTTCTGGGGTTACACAGAAGACTTGTGGCAGTTTATTGCCCCAGAGGTGGCCCAGTGCATGCAGCCCGACGCCGAGTCCGTAATCTTGGTAGCCCATAAACAACCGGAGATTCGAGCTTTTCTGGATGCAGATGGCTGTGTGGTGGTTGAGTCCAGTACCACCGCAGCACAGGTAACCTCACGTGAATGTAATTAATAGTTATGGAAGGAGATCGGTCGGACTTAATGGTGTTTATTGACCTAGGGTTTGTGCTTCTGGTCGGCTTTTTGATCTTGACGGAGACAGCACCCCGAATTAATGTTGCCCTGCCCGGAGAACCCGAAGTCGAGGAGATATCTAACCCAGAGAGCGAACCGGATGTGTTCAATCTGCGCTTCAGTGGTGCATTGCAGTTTCTCGTTGATGATGGACAGGAGACCCTATGCAATCCGGAGGGTCTTGAAGCGCTTGTAACGTGCATGGAGCAACTGCCACATACAGCAATCTTTGTGCTGATTCCCGAGGGGCAGGCCCCAGTGCAGCACTTGGTCTCTCTTCTGGACTTGTGCCGGAGGTATAGTAAGACCTGTACCGTTCCCAACTGATCATTCCGAGTCTATTGGATTCCCCCTTGAATGTATAGCACTGAATTCAGGATCATGATGAATGAGAGACCATGGCGTTGCAGTTGTTGCTGGACTCATGGTAATTACTCCCGTTATTGCCACAACTACGCTACGGAAGTACGAATTCAGCACTTTCGTCACCTTTTGACAACTGCGTTTTGCGGATGCAATACATGCGGATATGGAGGCTTGGGAGCTATGTGGTTTATCGAGATGGTGCTGCAGCAAGGTTTGTCTGGGCGTGGATTGTCTTCAAACGACGGGGCTACCCACACTTACGATGACTTATGGACCGCGGAATTCCATAACAGGTTTCTAGAGATTATTTCTTTTGTCTTAGGAAGGGGGATTCAACTGCCTAGGGCTTTATAAAACGATTTTTCTCCAAATGGAGCGACCATACTTATTTGAGGATGTATCTCAATCTGATCGCAGGCTGACAATAGGTCTGTTTACGGCGGCAATCGTCTGTATTGTTGCCGTGATCCATTCTGTACCGATGCCCACACGTGCGGGTGTGGACCGATCCATAGAAAGTTTTGCTTTGGAATCGAGGGCAATTGCAGTGCGTTCTGCAGAGGAGATTGATATGGAGGAAGTGCCCGAAGAAGTTGTAGTGGAGGAGCCGGAGGTGACACTGGAAGATTTTGATGGCCTGCTGTCTTCCTTTTTGGACCCGACCCTGTCCGATGCTGCTTCGTCGGATGCAGAACTGCTGGGAACGGAAACCACAGAATCGTCCCTCCGAATAGATCTAGATCTGGATTTCGGGACCGAAGATGTCCTAGGAGGAATCGGGACGGGTAGCGCTGATCTTAACGCAGACCTGTTTCCGCAAGCCGAACGGGGCACAGGAACGCCGTTGCGCCCGAATATTGTGTCCGGATTCAGTCGTTCCTCGGACACTCAGCTCACAGATGGCACTGGTGATTTATCGGAGGATGAACTCACGCTTCGGCAGGAGAACTCGGTCCGCCTCGAGATCCTTGAGTCGGTGTACGAAGGATTGGATCGGAGTGCCCTGACCCCTGAAGAGATTGCCCGTGAGGATGCTGTGGTGCTGTGGATGAAAGCGTCCCAAGGGACGTCGCTGGACCCTGCCATCCGGGCCTTGTTCAGGTCGGAATCTACAGACCTAGTGTTCAAGGGCACTGTTCTGTTGGACGGCCAGACTTGGACCGTGCAGCTAGCCTACGCTCCCTCTAGCCGAACCCTGAAGATTGCATTGACCCAGGACAGCACGCTGTTTTACTTCATTGATCCGGGATTGCAAAACAGGGCCAATTACTGCGAAAAGGGTCGTACTGTACTTGATGCGGACTCCCGGGTGGTGACCGTGGAATCCGAGGAGATATCTGTGCAAAGCCCAGACGTAGTCCGGGTGTTCAACCAGTTTTTGTCATGGTGGTCCAACGAAACCCAGTCTAATGGATGAGTCTTTTGTAGATATTGTTCTGATTATTTTAGCTGCGCTGGTAGCCGTGGCCGTGATGCCGGAGTTTGGTGTAGAGTTGCCGGTAAGCGCGGAGATTCAGGAAGGCGAGACCGTGTTCACACCTTTGCAGATTTCCGTGACGAACGCCGGGAGGTTGACGTATCTGAATTCCTTGAATGAGGAGGAAGCCCTGCCGTATGCGGAGCTATACAACTTGGTTGTGGAAACGCCACCTGCGCGGATCGTCGAAATTCATGCCGATGAATCGGCGCCGGCCATCTACCTGCTGGAGGTGAACCGGATTATTCAGAAAGCCGGCAGGAACGCAGTCTTTTTGATTCAGGCAGAAGATGGATAAAATCAGTAGGGTATTGCCGGTGCTGGTGGCAATGGTTTGGTTTGGATGTGCGCAGGTTACACCGGTCGTGGAGGAGGTGTCTCTTCCAGCACCCGAAACTGTGCCCACATTTGTGACTGGTCCTTTACCAGGCATTGATTCACTTATTATTCGAGATGTGGTGGACTCGTTTGATAGTACCTTTGTGGAGGCTACTTCGGAAGTCCAAGCACAAGCATGGTTTCTGGAAGGGCAGCAATTGGTGACGCATGCAGAGAGCGTTCTGACGGCCATTACGGGTCCCTCGGTGCTCAGTGACACCAATGCGAGCGGTGATCTGGATGCAGAAGCCTTTGCGGAGTCCGTCCAGCGTGCCCGCGAAGCGATAACCGACGCCACCAATGCGCAGGCAGCTCAGGACAGTACACTGGCACAGTCGCTGCTGGCGACGGCCCAGGCACGGCTGGAAGACGCCGTGGCACTCAATCCACGACATGAGGAATCCCGCTATCAACTAGCCCAGTTGTATCGCATTCGGGCCAGTTACTTCCAGGAACAACTTGCCTGGGAGGAAGCCCTTAAACTACTCAGGGGGCTCGCTGCCCTGCGTGCGAACGAACACGGACTCTGGGGCGAGATGGCCATTGCGCTGGAGCATCTTGATCGCGACTCCGATGCCGCCGTTCTGTGGCTCCAGGCCGCAGATATCGTCCTGGAAAATACACGACTAGCCTTTGACGAGATCCCGCTTGACAGCGCACAGGTCTTTACTTACAGTGTGCGTGCCTATCGGGCGTTTGTCCAGAGCAGAAACGGCAACGGCGTACACCGTGCCCTGCTTCAGGCCTACACCTATGCCACCTCTACTGATGCTGCCAGCAATGCACAGCAGGAACTGATCTGGGCCCAGTGGGATCACATGAATCTAGAGCATCGGCTCGTCTTTGACAGCTTGCGAAACGCCGCTCCCGAGACGCCCCAGCAAGTGCTGATCGAATTGGAAACACTCATTCCAGCACTGACACGCCCCGCTGCACGTGCTGAAGCCAGATATACGCATGCCATTCTCTCGTACGAAAACGGATTCGAAGATCGTGCCTTGGAGACCCTGCAGGAACTCTGGCAGGCCGTACCAATGGAGTCAACACCTGCCCACATATCCGCTGCGGGTGATCGCCTGATCCAGAGCCCATCGCCGTATCCGATGTACGTAGAGGATCTGCGTCAGGCCTATGCCGCCCTGCTGTTTGATCGTGCCCGGACTCATCGCCAGGGAGGATCATCTGGATTGGCCTTTACCTATCTCATGCAGGTTGTGGACCTCGAAAGCACCTATACGGGAAAAGCCTACGTTGAGGCCCTGAGACTGGCCCGCTACAATCCGCAACAGGCCTTGAACCTTGAGCCAAGAGTGGAAGCGGTGTTTGACGAACTTGAACAGGAGGATCAGTTGGCCTACCTGCAGGAGATGGGGGAACTCTATCGCAGAATCGGAGAGCTCGACAAGACTCGAGCCCTGCTTGATCGTTTTAACGCTATTCGCGGCCAAACCTCCAACTGACCCAATGTACAAACCAGTTTCACGGATTTTCCTGCTGGTCCCTCTGTTAGCTGTGCCTGAACTGTATGCCCAAGTGATGCAGCCCATTCGGGTATTGCAGGAAGCGCCTTGGGTCCTCAGTCCGATGTCGGCGCCGTCCATGCGTCCTGTTCCCGCCTACTGGGATCCCGACCAAAGTATTTACTTTGTTGATTTCCCGGCACTTCTGGAAGAGATCCAGATCCCGGTAGAGATTGAGGGCGCCAACGTGCGCGCACGGTACGCGGAGACCGTGTATGACGTGGATTTTGCCCAAGGCACCGTGGAAGTTGACCTTGGATCCGGCAGGATAGATTCGTTGGACGCTGGAGGGTATTTTCCGAGCGGTGACCGTTTTCTGCTCACACCGTCAAACCTCCAGAAGGTCTTCCCTGAAGGAACGCTTGTATATGACACATCCCGACTGCTTCTCCAAGTATCACAGGAGTTGTATGCCGCGCCTGGTTTCCAGGCACGGGCCCCCTCCCTTGAACTTGGCCCTCTGCTCTACGGACGTACGCGTCGATTGATCGGTGGTGCCTGGGTCGGGTACAGGATGAGCCGCAATCAGCGTTCCGAACACGCGACAGACTACAACGGTTCGTTCAACGTACGCGCCAGCGCGCTCTGGGGGCAGATTCATGTTGACGCAACGGTATCCCACACCGACCGGACGGTAAGTACGTTGAGAAGGGCCAACTACTTATTGGATTTTCCAGAGTCACCTTTGATCACACAGATTGGACTGGGTCGCACCTACGAGCACCATTGGGTTGGCCGCCAGATGTATGAAGGACTGCGAATGAGCAACCGCCCGCTCTCTACTCGACACCAGCAGCGCGAAGCCCGACTCAGTGGCATTGCCGAGCCGAATGCAATCGTATCTGCCTTGGTCGCCGGTGTTGTGGCCGATCGTGTACAGGCCGACGGCCAGGGACGCTACGAGCTGCACATTCCCGCCTATTATGGCACTCTTCAGACAGACATCGAAATTATCCCCGCCGGCGGCGGCCCCCCTACGCGGGAGACACGATCTCTCTTCATTACCGAAGACTTGGTTCCCGCCGGCAGACTGTATTATAATCTGCAAGGCGGTCGGACACAAACCAGACAGCTCCCCTATGGGCATGCTCGCCTCAGCTACGGAATCTCGAGCAGTTTAACCGCACTCAGTAGCTTTACGTACACAGATTCGGGGCAGACCGCTACACTAGGCGCCGCCAAACAGATAGCCGGCTCCATGATGGTCAGCGCCGAACTTGCCTATCCTGCGCGCGCAGTCCGGGCGACGCTGCAGCTTTTCAGGAATCGCATGCAACTTCAGACTGATGCCATACTGTCAGAAGATTCCGAATTCAGCTTCTACAGACAGCGTTGGACAAGCCGATTCGGATGGAGTGCATCGCGGCTGAGCCTGTTTTTCCATGCAGATCACTCAGAATCCTTCAGTGGTCGGGTCTCCACCTATGCGCAAGCCTCCGGCACCGCGAGATTGGCCCGTCGAATTAGCTTAGTGCTTGCGGCCGGTCCCCGAATCACACGCTATGCATCAGACGCGCCCAGACAAGCGAGCACCCAGTGGCGCAGTACGCTCACCCGCTATGTGACGCCAGGCGCCTTCCGGGGGAGGGTTGGCTTCCAGGCTCACGGGGGCCAGTTTGAAGCATTGGATTTTGCAGGGGGGACTGTCCATGCTACGTACCGAACGGTTTCCTTTGGAGCACGGGTCGGCTATGACGCGGCGGCAGGAGGGATGAGTGCTTCGTTCTCCCTGCGCATAAATGCTCCTTGGGTCAGTTTTGCCAGCCATTCTTCCCTTGATCCAGATAACCCGTACCACCAGCAAAGCCTCTATGGTTCCATGGTCCTGGACCGCGCTCCCGCACTGTCCAGACATTCGCACCCTTGGAGCAGTGCGCTGTTGCAACCGTTCCTAGATATTGATCGCAACGGTCAGAGAGATCCCGGAGAAGCCACCTTGGATGGGCTGGACATCCAAGTCATACGGGCCAGCACCGAAGCGACCGCATCTGGAGGGGTTAGGGCGGATTTTCTCGCCCCGAGTACTCCCTATCAAGTAGTGATTGATCCGCGGTCCATCCCTGACCCGCAGTTGAGCCTGCCCAGTGGAACCGCGTTCAGCTTCATGTCTGACCCGGCAGAACTCAAGCGTATTCACATCCCCGTGCACCAAAATGCCATCGTGAATGGTTCCGTCGAAAATCTGCCACTGAGTTCTCCAACCTTGGCTGTTGTGGTTTTCTATCAGGCAGACCGTGAAGTGGCCCGAACTGCAGTGTCCCAACAAGGCCGGTTCACCTTACTGCTTCCACCCGGAGACTATCGCATCGAACTGATTGACCGATTGGGTCAAGAAGATCTAAGCAATTTCACGCAAACCCTAAACCTGGAATCCGTTCCTACACACGATCTCCACATTCGTTGATCCTAACTGTCCAATGCCTATACAACTCATCGCCAATATCTACCTGCTGATCCTCCCCACAGGAATCATGCAGGAACAAACCATCCCCACGTCATTGTGGGACATGATTAGCTATGCCCAAGGATTTGAGTGGCCGCTCGGTGCTCTGTTCCTGATTGGCCTCTTTCTGCTAATTTCCGCCTACGTCCGGCAATTCCGGCAATGGCGCGGAACGAATGGTATGCTTCAAATTGATCCAAGCGAGATCTCCCCCGAAAGCTTTTCGCTTGCCATGGAGCAAACTACCAGTAAAAATCCTTTCGCCATTGCAGGCCACCGACTCTTGGAAGAACAGCAGCGTGGCGGTTCCGCACAATCCATGATCAACTACGCGTTCCATTACATTAATTTGGACCATGAAAAATACAAGGAGACCGATCGCTACATCACCGCCGCTGTCTACATTGCGCTCAGCCTCGGGCTTCTGGGAACACTGCTCGGGATCTTCGTTCTCTTTATGTCCGGTAGCCGCCACGAAAGCTCCGACCTAGTCGGACTCGGTATAGCAGTCGTCTCCACTATGCTCGCCCTTGTTGTCCGACTCATCCTCTGGCCCCTGAATGTTTTCTTACAGGCCAGCCTGCGGAAACGTTACACCAAACTCAAAAAATGGACCATAGCTTTCGCATATGCACTCTCTGAGGATTCCAAGCAAATCTCAACTGATGCGCCAGACAACATGGAGTGAATTCCCAATAAATATCTATGTGATCAGCTGTTTTTGCGCTAGTGCCCAGCAAAATTCTCCTCTCGAGGCGCAACTTATCATGAATTAATAGTAATATAACCCATATTGTCTATTATGTAACATAAAAAGAACATGATTGACAAAAAAATACTTAAATTGTTACTATCTTTGCGAACTTAGTTTCCTGTCTGTTAATGTTGGGATAGGATTATAATTATTTCGCAAACCTTTGAATCGGATCCGTGAAGATAGCGCAGCCATTGGATTGCCATGAAGTCTATGCGGAACCCAATGCGCGTAATCCGACGCAGATTTGTAACAAATACATCCCCTTGACCATTCGCTGAATCATGTTCATAGTAATCAGAACGTTTAGTCGCTTATCCTTCTTGGCATTTCTGTTTCTTGTAGTCGTTGTTCCCTCTGCAAACGCACAACTCGATGTTCGAGGTACTGTAACTGACGGCGAGACAAACCAGCCCTTTCCGGGCGTTACCGTTTCTGTACGCGGAACCATGCTCGGTACCACTACGGCTGCGGATGGCACGTATTCGTTGCAGGTGCCATTTGGAGATGTTACGCTGGTATTCAGTTTCGTTGGTTATCGAACACAGGAATTCAATGTATCTTCGAGTCGTGAGGAGATTGATGTAGTCCTTCAGTTAAATGTACTTGGTCTGGATGAATTTGTCGTTGTGGGTTCGCGGCGACAACCACGACTATTGAAGGACTCGGCCGTTCCGGTTGATGTACTGGGACCCTCTGATCTACATTCGATGGGCAGTACAGATGTGGACGATGTGTTGCGAACACAAATCCCGTCCTACAATCTACAGAGCCTTAATGGTGATGAAGCTGCTATTGTGCGTGCGGCTACGCTGCGC
The DNA here is from genome assembly GCA_965219915.1 of Rhodothermales bacterium. Lineage (GTDB taxonomy): Bacteria > Bacteroidota > Rhodothermia > Rhodothermales > Bin80 > Bin80. The sequence goes on from OZ244794.1 coordinate 1,430,115, forward strand.
GGACTGCCGACAGACAATGTGATTGTGCTAGTTAACGGGAAACGCCGGCATCGATCGGGTTCCATTGCGTTGTCGGCAGGTTCCCTGAATGAAGGGGCGCAGGGACCGGATCTCAATATGATTCCGACAATTGCTCTGCGTCAAATTGAGATATTACGTGACGGTGCCACAGCCCAATATGGTGCGGATGCCATAGCCGGTGTTTTTAATTTGCAGCTTCGCGAAGATGCACAGGGAGTACGTGCACGGCTACGAACCGGACAATATTTGAAAGGGGATGGGCGCTATGTGCATGCAGCAGCGAACGCAGGGTTTTCGCTGCCGCGCAACGGTTTTGCAAATCTGAGCCTGGAGTATAAAGATGTAGAGCCCACAGTACGAAGTGCTCAGCGTGATGATGCTGTAACCCTGGCCAGTCGAGGTTACCCTGTAGCGAACCCAGCCCATATTTGGGGGAGTGCAGAAGTGAGTCACAGTGTAGTTGGATTTTTGAACAGCGGCTTTGATGTTACTCCCGGAATTCGAGGATATGTTTTTGGAGGTGGGGGACGTAGAACCCAGGAATATGGTTTTTATTTTCGGGCACCAGGTACCGAGACGGCCCGTAGCAGCGTATTTCGCTTCGGTAGTGAGCGGGCCGTAGTAGACCTTAAGCCAGACGCTGGTGTTGATTGTCGCGGGAGAAAGATTCTACCGGATCTAGATGCGACGAATGCGGAGATACAGGGTTTTATTGATGAGTTCCAAGGGGAGTGTTTTTTGTTTAATGAAATATTTCCGGGAGGATTCACTCCGCGATTTGGTGGAGATATATTTGACATCAGTTTGACGGCAGGCGTGCGCAGTGACAAAACTGACGGTCTGAACTGGGACATCAGTGTGAGTGGGGCCCGAAGCCTATTGAATTTTTTTCTTTATCGATCAATCAACGCTTCCTATGGCCCAGACACGCCGACCTCCTTCAAACCGCGGTCCTACTTTCAACAGGAAGCGGAAGTGTCGGCAGCTTTCTCTTTTCCGCTTACCGTGCGCCGGCTGGCTTCACCGATCCATTTGGCTTGGGGGGCAACCTGGCGAACGGAGATTTTTGAGAGTCGGCCTGGGGATCCCCAATCCTGGAAACCGGGTCCGTACGCAGATCAGGGATTCAGTGTTGGTTCCAATGGCTATCAGGGGCTGAACCCAATGTTTGCAGGCCGGTGGTCCCGGCCGAATTTCGCCATCTATGCAGATGCCGAAGCGGATCTTAATCGGCGGCTACTGGGCAACGTTGCAGTGCGATATGAAAATTTTACCACTGAATTTGGAAGCACGCTGAACGGAAAGTTGGCCGCACTTTACCGCGTATCTGATCGCATTTCGCTGCGTGCGACAACCAGTACAGGATTTCGTGCGCCGACGCCGGGGCAGGCAAATCTGAACGTTTTCCGGACGACGGGGTTTTCGAAAGAGCATGGATTGATAGAAGTTGGAGTTTTACCGTCAGTACATCCCATTTCGCAAGCATTAGGAGGTAAGCCTTTGACCCCAGAGCTTGCTACCAGTGTGTCGTCAGGGGTAATTGCAGAGATAAGCGACGATATTACATTGACGGCTGATTTTTTCCAGATCAACGTGCGCGACCGTCTTTCTCTCACAGGTAGCATTCCCATCACAGACGAGATTATACAGATCATTGACCCGAAGAACTTGCTGGGGGGGATCACCAACATAAGAGAAGTTCGTTTTTATTCAAATGATTTCAGTACACGGACCAATGGTTTGGACCTGCTGTTGGCGTGGCAGCGTGAATGGGAGCCTACACACGCCATTTCCGGTAGCATTGCGTGGAACTGGACGTCCACATCTCTGACTCATTTCACGCCTCCTAGCGAGATCACCAGTTTTCTTGGCCAAACGTTGAAAGATCCACTGCCACTAGGTTTGCTCACCAAACAACGTCAGATTGAAATTGAAGAAGTGAACCCGAAACATCGACTGGTTGCCACACAGCGGTATTTGTTTCACAGATGGTCTGCGCTCTTTCGCGTAAGCTGGTTCGATAGTTGGCGGGCCTGCAGGTATGCCAGTTCTACCTGCACTGAGGATGGTATCAGTGTTCTGGATTATTTCCCAAGCGTCTGGCTTACGGATGTTGAGATTGGTTATGCATTCCGGGATTACTGGCAAGTGACACTTGGAGTAAACAATCTATTTGATATAGCCCGCAGCGCACACATGGAAGAGACGCATCGACAGGGTAACCTGTTTCCCAGCAGCACGCCATTCGATCAAAACGGTACTTCGGTATATTTACGAATAACCACAGATCTATACTAATTCATATTTTGGTGCAACTGCATTTTGAGTGCGGAGTCAGTATGGGAATATCGCTGATCCTGACTGGCAATCAATCTTTACAACCTCTCAGTTGACAGATTTAATGAAACTGTTGCACAAAACTATCGAATTTTGTTAGGTTTTTAGCTTCTACCGAAGTTCGTGTGGAATGACTATTCTTCGTATCAACCGAGTCCACACATTTCATGGAAACAGTTTCAGATTCTGCGGTGTGTCACAGCTTACAATTAGGGAATACTTGGAAGATTGATCGGATGCTTCTGGATGCGGAGACTCAATACGTTGACATTTACATTTCCCATTCGGGTCGTCCATAGATTTGCCCGAAGGCCGTAGGGACGGGGAGGTTGTATGACCCCCGTAAGGAGCGGTCTTGGCGGCACCGGAATTGGTTTCAGTTTCGATGTTTTGTCCACAGCCGCGGACTTCGGGTCAAGTCTTCCGCGGGTGTGAACGCGATCTAGGTTGCCTCGTCGAGTGCTTTGCAACACTATACGGAAGCCCTTGCATGCTGGACGATTCGATTGGTGAAAGCGACGAAGAATCAAACGAAGACGGCAAAGCTGCTTCGTTGCAAGTTTGATGTAGTGATTAGAATCCTGCACCGCAGTGTGGAACGTGAGGAGCAGAGACGTGCGCTGCAATGCATTTCATATGTGAGTATGGATGAGAGGGCGATTCATCGAGGCCATTAGAATGCAACGGTCGTGAGTGATTACGAACAGGGCGTGGTCCTTGATGTTGGACAGGGACGCGACAAAAACAGCGTAAAAGCCCTGTTACGCAGTCTTCTGGGGCCATATACAGGACGAGATCCAGACCATTACGACCGAAATGTAGACGGCCTACATGTCTTGTGTCACAGAGTTGTTCCCGAACACCACGCTGATCCATGATCGCTTTCATTTGATCCAGTATCTCAACAAAGCGATCAATCAAGTGCACAGATGCGAGGTCAAGCAGCACGGTGAGCTCAAACATAGTCGTTAAGCGCTCCTGAAAAAAGAAGCGATGTCTAGCGTCAGCCTGTTATCCAATGATATCTAATTGTCGTTGACTTAAAATCTGATTGTCGTCAAACAATTTGCTGAAGTACCAAACCAATAATGCAGAATAGTACTAGAATGTTAGTATGAGACTGTTAAAAAGTGTTCAATTTGATTGAGAAGGGTCCTTCGAGAGGCATGATTGATTTTGCAAAGATTTCGGGGTTATCCCGCCGTTACCGCACACGCACGAAGCGGCCGACTTGTCTGTGAATTCCCACTGGCGAGCTTGCCCTAATCCGATATAAATACAGCCCCGAGGGCAGTGTCGCGCCCTCTAGACAAACACTCCGGCCCCAGCCAGCGGTCAGATCAATCGGAGGCGGAGAAAGTACGCGCCGACCCATCACATCATAGACCTCCACGTTCAGGGTAGCGGACCAGGGAAGGTCAACGACCAGGTGTGTGGATTTCTGGAAAGGGTTGGGGTAGTTTCCTTGAACAATGAATGATTCCGGCAGCTCCCGCTGCTCCGACGCGACTGGGCTGAAGATTTCAATACTGAACACCAGGCTATCCGTATCCCCAATTGAATCGGAGGCCTTGAACGTATAAGGGATCGGACTTGAAGTTATTATCGTCGGCGTTCCGCTGATCGTGCGCGTCGATGAGTCATATACGAGCCCCTCGGGGGGCATGGGAGTAAGGGTGTAAGTAACCGGTGAAATACCTCCTTGTGCTTCTGGCAGGATCAGTGGAGTAATGGGCAGCGTGCGCGGGAAAGATTGATCTGGGATGTCACTGGCAAAATGCAATGCTGTTGTTGTACATGTTGGTCCCGAGTGATCCGGGATGCTGTTCAGCCACATCTGAAACTCATCATCGGCGGGAGCACAAAGGCTTTGGCCGCTGAAGATAAATGCCTCAAGGCTATCCAATTGCATCAAACTCCTTGGAAGCCGTCCCGTGAGGGCATTCTCACCTACATAGAGCTGCTTTAGCCGCGATAGTTTGCCAAGTTCAGGTGGGATCGGCCCGGAAAGGGAATTTCGAGACAGGACCAGCCACTGCAGTTGTTCAAGGTTTCCGAGTTCGGGCGGGATCGACCCGGAAAGGGAATTGCCTCCCAGCCACAGCTCACGCAGTCGTCCAAGGTTTCCGAGTTCGGGCGGGATCGACTCGGAAAGGGAATTGTCAGACAGGTTCAGCCACTGCAGTCGCTCAAGGTTCCCGAGTTCGGGTGGGATCGGTCCGGAAAGCGAATTGCGAGACAGGAATAGCTCCTTCAGTTGTCCAAGATTCCCGAGTTCGTGTGGGATCGGTCCAGAAAGGGAATTGTCTGACAGTCGCAGCTCCTGCAGTTGTTCGAGGTTTCCAAGTTCGGATGGGATCGGTTCGGAAAGGGAGTTGTCAGACAAGTTCAGCTCCTGCAGTTGTTCAAGGCTCTCGAGTTCGCGTGGGATCGACCCGGAAAGGGAATTTCTATGCATAAATAGCCACTGTAATTGTCTAAGGTTTCCGAGTTCGGGAGGGATTGACCCTGAAAAGGAATTCCCATGTAACCGCAGCTCCTGCAGTTGCTCGAGGTTCCCGAGCTCGGACGGGATCGGTCCGGAAAGGGAATTGTCGTCTAGGTAAAGCCGCACTAGTTGTACTAGGTTTCCGAGTTCTGGCGGGATTGGACCCGATAGTAAATTGTCGTTAAAATTTAGGACTATCAATTGTGGAAGGTTACCGAGTTCGGGCGGAATCGGCCCGGAGAGTTCATTGTAGGGGAGATCGAGCACTTCCAGCCGCTTGAGATTGCCGAGCTCGGATGGAATTGACCCGGAGAGGGAATTGCCCCACAGGCTCAGCATCCACAGTCTTTCGAGGCTGCCGAGTTCAGGCGGGATTGACCCGGAAAGGGAATTGCTGTGCAACCACAGCTCCTGCAGTTGCTCAAGGTTTCCGAGTTGAGGCGGAATCGTACCAGACAGGGCATTGCTAGACAAGTCCAAGCCCCGCAGTTGTTCAAGGTTCTGGAGTTCGGGCGGGATGGCCCCTGAGAGGGAATTTTGAGACAGGTCCAAACCTCGCAGCTTTCCAAGGCTCCCGAGTTCGGGCGGGATCGATCCAGAAAGGGAATTGTATCTCAGTAACAGGACCTGCAGTCGTTCGAGGTTTCCAAGTTCAGGCGGAATCTGCCCAGTTAGTCCCTCATTCTCGGATAGACGAAGAGCCACCAGGTTCCGCAAGTTCCCAAGTTCGGGCGGCAATGTCCCCCTTAGATTGTTTGCCCTCATAACCAACTCGACCAAGAATCCCTCATTGAGCAAGACGCCAACCCATCTGTCCAGCTCCTCCTCACTTGGAACCCTCGCGATGTCCCAGTTGTCATTACGTATCCAATTGTCTCCGTCCGTCGCCCTGTAAAAGGCACTCAGGCTCCGGTGAACCGCCTCAAGTGACAGGTTGACCCGGAACGAAAGCTGGTCCGCTCCGTCCTCAAACGCGCCGTCCTGAATGCGTGTGTAAAGGCGCACCCACTGATTGTCGGGCGCATCCGTGGTCACCCTGAATTCGAACTCCACCTCAATCGAATCGCCGCCGGCCAGAAAGCCAACCTCCGCCTCCGCCACCGTCATGTCAAGAAACGAATAGGTTTCTGCGCCTACCAGCCCCACTGTCAGCTCACTGGCATCGGAAAGGTAATTGACCACTGTTGCCTTGATCGTCACCACGTCGCCGGGGGCAATCTGGCGGTCGCCGTCCTGGTCCGTCCAACTCCAGCGCTTCAGGCGCACCGCGGGCAAGGTCGGTGCCTGAACGGCCGACAGCGCATTCACCATCCCCCGGCCTAGCTGGCCAGCAAACCCGGGATTCTCCAGGTCTATGCTCTCGCTCGTCAACCGAATATGTTCCCGCAGCGCGTCCGGACCCATGGTGGGAAACCGCGTCTTCACCAACGCCGCCACGCCAGCCGTCAGCGGAGACGAAAACGAAGTCCCGTTGAAAAATACATAGCCGTTGTCGGATCCGGTGGTCAGGATGCCGACTCCCGGAGCAAACGCGTTCACCAACCTGCCGTAGTTCGAAAAACCCGCCCGCCTGTGCGTGGCCTTCTCCGTTGCGCCCACTGACAGTACCCGTGGAGAACGGGCCGGGTAGTACCGGAATAGGTCGTTGCTAAGGCTGTAATTGCTGGCTGCGGCCACAACCAGGGCGCCCATATCTGTTGCCAGATCAAGTGTCTGATCAAGGTGCCTCGCGCCTTGGTCGTCTGACAAAAAACTACTCCAACTAGCATTGATGATGTCTGCACCGTTCGTGGCCGCATAAAGGATGCCATCGTAGCCATAGCAAATATAATTATCGACAGAATCGCATCCTGCGTTGATGTGCATAATCTCTGCGTTCCAGGCTGCCCCGGCAACCCCTACATTGTTGTTGGTCACCGCACTGGCCGATCCCGCTACGGCCGTGCCGTGACGAGCACTGCCGGGCAGCTCTGGCAGCCCCGTCGGATCGTTGTTCATATCGTCGCCGTTGGCGAAGTTCACACCATGCACATCGTCAATGAATCCATTGTTGTCGTCATCGATCCCGTTGCTTGGAGTTTCATCTTCATTCGTCCATACATTTGCACGAAGATCCTCATGCCGCCATTCGCCGCCTCCGTCCACAATCGCGATCACCACCTTCGGAGCACCGTCTGAGCTTTTCACTAGATCCCATGCCTCCGGCAACCGCATCAACTCAAGTTGCGGCTGGTCGCTGAATCTGGGATCATTCGGATCAATGTGTTCCCAACTGACCGGTCCCCTGATACGATTCACAGGTACTGGTTCCGCGTAGACGATGCCGGGGGCAAGGGCAAGATTTCTGGAAACTTGTTCAGGGGGCACATCGGCACTATAGCGCACATAGTACGTGCGGCGCAGTGCCAAGAGATTACGACGCGTCTTGGGAGTCGGATTCACATGATCCAGAAATGGGTACATGCGCTCAATGGTGTGCACACCGAAAGTGGCCGCCCTACGATCAAAGACCTGCAAACCGGTAGTGGCTGTTTTACCAGGAAGAGAGTTTCCGGCTTCGAATTGAACCACCACGACATGTGGGACGACCTCTGGAACGCTTTGAGCCAATACCCTAACGGTGCAGAAGAGTAGAGCAGGGACGAGCCCTAACGCCACTAGAGCGAATGATTGATGAATCTTCATGATCATAATAGTTGACGGCCACACTGCACTCGTCTTGTGAACGTAGTCCAGACAGCAAGTCAGGATGGACAGGAATTTCAGTCAAGTATAGTAACACTTCAGGTATTTAATTAAGTAATTATGTTCTTTATCAGTTATATATTGGGCAATACTAATTATATTATCGTTCATTCAAGATCGTATGTATCTTTTGGCCGGAGCATTAAAAAATCCCAGTCGCTTTATCGGCCAGCGCATGGCGCAAAATCCGGATGCTCACTTCAAATAAACCGAGATGTGGACGAACGAATAAATCCGAGGGATCTACCAAAAGGCGGGCAATTGAACTTCCCCCTACATCCAATTCGAGATGTCTCAACTAGTACTTTGTTACGGTGATCAAGAAATTGCAGATCAGTTGGTGTCGAACATAGATCCATGAGCCTCTTCCAAGATTCCTGAGGTCAGTGTTGTTTAAAAGATTTTGTTGATTTGCAGACCGTGTTTCTGATTGATGGATCTATCTACCGAGGTAGTTGGGGATTATGATATGCCCTACGGGGCATCAGTTGTTTAGGACCCAAACGAACGGACAACAATACATCCGCGCCTGCACATTCGCAACCGCGCACGCAGGAAGCAGCCGACTTGTCATTGAATTCCCACTGGCGAGTTAGCCCGAATCCGCTAGTATTCGCAACTGCCCCCGTGGCATTGGCAATTACACGGGGGCGGAAAACCGCTACAACGGGCAAAGCCTGCGGCTCGGTTCAGGACTAATAACTACTACACAATTCGTTGCGGCGGCGGTGCAACGCTCCAGACTAGCGTACTAGGGTCATCACCCCCGCCCGAACAGCTGCCTCGTGCTCCATTATCGCCATCAGCCTGTACTCATACGTCCCGGAGGCAAGACCTTCGCCACTAAAGTCTATTGATTTTTGAGCGCCGGCCCCAAATTGCCGACTTGGAAGTGCCATGACCAACCGTCCCTGCACATCAAAGACAAGAAGCGTTACCTTTGCAGAAGCCGGAAGATCAAATGTAATCCTGGTCGATGGATTAAACGGGTTCGGGTAGTTTCCACGCAACGAAAAAGCTTCCGGCACCGTTATATTCTGTTCTGTCGCCGTAATGGATAGCGTCGTGGGTTGCAGCACGAACAGCCCCTGCTCCATACTGCTTACCACAACGATGCCACTCTTGAAATAGGGATAAGAGCTCCACGCCCCGTATTCTAACGCAACCCTGTTAGAAGCAGGATCCGTGTCGAAGTAAGCGACCTCAACCGGATTCGAAACGTCTTCAATATCGAGGATCCGGAGGCCCGATTCGTAATTGCTCAGGTAAGCGTAGTTTCCGCGCACGTACAGATTGTGATCAACGGTCTTCTCTGGACTGAAATACTCCAGCAATAGGACAGGGTCGTCCAGGTCCTCCAGATCCCAAAACAGCGTCCGCGTGCCTCGAAAAGTAAAATTGTCGCGGAAGTTGGCTTCATCCAACTCGTCGTTTGCGATAAAGTATCGGTGATCATCTGTAAACCAGCCCTGGTGTGAATAAGCAACGAGCGGATACGTCATTACCGCCACCGATACCGTATTGGACTTGTCGGTAACGTCCACAATATTGATTGCCGTCTCGCCGGGGGCAACGCAGATTTCTCTGCCGTGATACGTTGCATCAGGACCGCGATAGAGGACGCATTGTACGTCATGCACATATCCGGGGCTGAAAGAGCGGCCTATTTGCGGCTCGTGGTGGCAGCCGGTAAACGTCGGATTCATCGGATCCTGAACATTTACGATGTGCAGACCAACACCGCACCGGCCCCTGCCGCCTTTGCTACCCGTTAAATATGCATATCCGGTCTCTTCATGCACAAACACGTTATGGGCACTCCCAATTTCCTGATAATTTGCAGTTTCGATGAATGTGGCTGGAAGGCTGGCGCGGTCCACGCCGCGCAGTTGGGTGAGATCGAAGATCTGCATGCCATTTTGATATCCTATGGCGTCAGCGACAACGAACATGTGGTTGCGGTACACCTTCATGTCGCGCCAGATCGCCACGGCATCGGGATCATGCGATGGAAGTGAGCCCAGATAAACCGGATTCGCTTGGTCGGTGACGTCAACCATTGCTACGCTGTTCTCCTTCCCCACAAGCGCATACTCCTGATTGGTTTCCGGGTCGGTCCATCCCCAGATATCATTTACCAGAATGCGGTGCTCCGCCCCGATATCCTTCTTCGACAAATGGGAGAGCAAATCGACATTCTTGCATTCAAAATCACCCGCCTTTCCGTTCACGCACTCAATCCTTGCTCCAAGGTGAGAAGGCAATCTGTCCACGGGGCAGTTCGAACCGTATACCTCGCTCACACCGGCGAGCCACGCTTGAAATGCTGTTTCCCGGGGAGCACAAAGTTCCTGTCCCTGAAAATTGAGGTGCGCCAGCTGTGACATACTCGTCATGCTTGAAGGAAGCTTGCCAACCAACTCATTCTGCTGGATTTCCAATAGCCGCAGATTAGTGAGGTTGCCGATTTCCTCCGGTAATCCGCCGGATACCTTACCCCAGTTCACAATTAGCGTGTCCAGTGCGGTGAGGTTGCCAACCTCCGGTGCAATGATCCCTCCCAATTCATAGTTATCTCCAATGTTGAGAGCCTTGATTTCCGTCAGTGTCCAGATCTCGGCCGGGATGTCTCCCCCGAGTTCATTATTCCAAAGGGATAGATACTTCAGATGGGTGAGCTTGCCGATCTCCGGCGGAATCTCACCATTAAGGTAATTGTCTCGCAGGGACAGATATTTGAGGTGGGTGAGCTTGCCGATTTTTGGAGGAAGCTTGCCATTGAGCCCGTTTTCTTCCAATCTAAGTTCTGAAACGCGGTTTGCTTGCATGTCCACGGTAACACCGTACCAGCTGTCCAAAGTTTGAGCGTCCGGCATCGTGTCCGTCGCACTGGACCAGTTGTCATTGTTTAGCCACGAGCCTCCATACGTTGAATCGTAGAGCGCTACCAAGGCAAGCCAATCGTCCTCTAGTGAATTCTGGCCTTGTGCCTTCCACGGCGCGAGAGTAGAAAGCAATATTATGATGGGTACCATGAGTGCCCGGCACCATGCCCCGGCATCAGTGCACCGCGCTGCGATGTTACCGCAGCTCCAGTTGCCGATGGGATGCGTGAAACGTGTACCACGCCCGACCGAAGCGACGTTGGCCGTTGGCCAGTACGTGCAACCTCCTTCCGGCACAAGGGCCAGCATATTTTCCGAGGAATCATAGGATGCAATTGCGGATTCTTTTTCTGGTTGTTGCATCCGAGTACCAAGATAGCTGGGAGTTCTGGCCCTCATCAATAGGGTATCGTTTTTGGGGTTCTACCACTAGTGGTATCTGAACTTCCTGCCAAGCCTAACTTCCTTACCAATACAATGAAGTTCAGATATCCTAATTGTTCCGAACAAAGTGACTCACTGAATAGGAAATAGTAGATCCTATGTTTTTTGTCGCAGTTGTAGGCACTAAGCCATAGCATTGAATTTTTGGGCATAACTTGCCATAGTAGAGTTTATACCTCGGCCTTTTCGTGCATTTAATCCTTCTTCTATGGCAGTGTCCGACCAAGTTTTAGAAATCCTCCGACAAGTAGACGATGCACGACAAGTCAGACGGGAGCATTGCGAACGGCTCCTAGAGGAACTAGCACCGATCTTGCTGGAGGCCAAGAAATCTAATCGCGAACGTCAACAAGCCCCCCGGTTCAACTCCTTCAAGTATCTACGTGATGACGAAATCGGACTGTCAAATGTGATCGCGGACCTGCTTGATCCGCGTGCTGAACACGGCCACGGGACAAGCTTTTTGGAAGCAATGTTGGAGATCTTACCCGATCAGCCTGGATGGCTCAAAAGGCTGCACCCGTTGAATGCCGATTCAATCCATGTTAAGCAAGAGCACTGGATCCCGGAGGGTGGCGGCCGGATGGATATTACTGTAGAGATCTCTTCGGCGACGGGTCACGCCTGTATTGCGTTCGAGAACAAGCCGTACGCTAGCGATCTAGACCGCCAGATAGAATCGTACCTGAACTACCTCCATAATCAATACCGGAAGCACTTTTTGCTGATCTATCTTCCGCCCGTGTACCGCTGGCCCGCCGAAAATAGTTTTCGGCGGGCTGAACGCAAGAAATGGCAGGCGCAATTCAGAATCATGCCATATATTGGCGGGGACGCATCACTAGAGAAGTGGTTTGCCACCTGTCAGGAGAAATGCGATGCCAAGCGGGTTCGCTCGTTCCTGGAGGATGCGCAGAGATTCTGCCAACAGCAATTCGGAGAAAAACCTATGTCTACAAATCCCGATGTACTCTTCGTGCGCGACTATTTATCTGATAACCCGAGCCAGCTTAGTGCAGCGCTCGCTGTACACGACGCGTGGGTTCTGGTGCGGGATGATGTGTGCAAGCGGTTTTTAGAACATTTGTGCGAGACCGTTAAGGATCGCGCGCACGAAGAATTGACAGACATTGCATCCGACTGCAATATGCGGTGTCATTACGAAGGAAAGAAGCCAAACTTCAATTGGCTCTCGATCAGTAGGGACGATTGGGTGCGGAACAATGACGTACCAGGACAGGTGGATACGTGCACCCAGATCAGGCTCCAATCTGATGGCAAAGGTCCGAACAAATGGTTTTTGGGGGTCAGAAGCTCGAAGCCAATCGACAAAATGAGTGAGGAAGAGAAGAGGCGTCGCGAAGATCTCTCAATTGCATTACAACGTCGTGGACTTGTGACCGCGGCCCACAGCCGTTGGTGGCCGCAATGGAAATGGCTGCGTACCTACCAGAACTGGGATCCGATTGCGTCTCAGCTTGCTACAGAGTGTGAAGCAGGCGGTGGGCCGATCACGGAATTCTACGTCAATGGGCTGCTTGATATCGCCCGGCGTGCGATTCCGGCGATCAACGAAGTAGAGTTGGTGAACCGAGCCAGTTCAAGCGAATGACGAGTCGAATGCTCTCGGTTTTCCCCGCGTCCTATACATTATTCGCCCAGCACTGGAAGGACGTACTTAACCGCAAATACCAAACGGGGCCCACAGTTTGATGCGTCCGTATCAATTGCTACAATCGCAAGCAGGCCTATTCCTGGTCGGTAGATAAATCAACACATGCTAACGCAGCTAAACTCACCGGAATAGTCCTGAATCGGGTCTAATCCTAGTGAACTAAGCTGATATGAGTAATTTTGCTTAGATTCTTCACTGACATACTGTGATAGCCTTTCCCAAATACTAAGCACCCTGATGACCGAGGACAAGTTTACAAAACTCTACTACTCAATTGGGGAAGTAGCAAAACTCGTTGGAGTAGAGACGCATGTCTTGCGTTATTGGGAAAATGAATTTCCCCAGCTCAACCCCAGAAAGAATAATGCTGGTCGACGAACATACACGAGAAAGGACCTGGAGGCAGCATATAGGATTTACGAACTTCTTCGCGTCGACAAGTACACATTGGCTGGCGCTAGACAGATCTTGGAGAGCGAAGCAGATGCGGAACCTGTTCAGCGTAGCACAAAACGGGAGGAACTGCTGAACTTGCGCTCATTCTTGGAGAACATCAGGCAGCAGTTAGCGTAGTTGCTGGTTCCGGGACGTAGCGCAGCCAGGTAGCGCACTTCAATGGGGTTGAAGGGGTCGCGAGTTCGAATCTCGCCGTCCCGACGGGGTTGAGTAGCACATCGAATAGCTCTACGCTGGCCACCGTGTGGGCTCAAAACTTTCCTTTGCGGGCTTGTTCTGCTGGGATGAGGACGGAACTGTCTGGGATGGATAACTGCCCGGACTCATCCCCTTTTTATGGCAAAGACCCTGTCTCTCCCACAGTAGCGTCATTCAAGAGTTTCAGCTGCCAGTTAACGCCATTGCGTGGACATCATTCATCGAATGGTTCAGTCGAGCAGAATATGACCATATCGTCTTGGATTCTGGGCAAATTTTCTTATTTTGCTGCATCGTTTGAGGCGTATAATGCGCCGGATCAATGGTTACCAATCCGAAAGAAATAGACGCAAGCAAACTTGAGGAGGCTAGGTGCCGATACGCACGTGATCTCCTGACCCTTAGAAAGCAGCAAGGGGTATCGTTAGAAACCGTTTACGTTGAGACGCGCATCCCTAAATCAGTTCTGATAGACTACGAAACCAGCGGCTTGTATTATCACGAGAGCTTTCATGAAGTCTACTTACGCAGTCTGACTAAGGCATATGCCCTGGCTGTGGGATTGGATGTTGACCGGATTTTGTCGGCACTCGAACGAGCAATGGACGGGAGTTACACTGGTGGGCTAATGTCTGCTCACGATCCTGAAGAAGAGGAACCAGCTGAGCCAGAAAACGAGTCGCCGGAGCAGGATTCAGCCAGTATGAGTGAACCCAAAAGCGGAGCATCGTCTCCTAAACAGGAGGGCAGTACGGAGGGTACGTGAGGAACCGACTTCGCCAGGGTCTGGCGTACGCGTTCGGCGATCTCCGGTCTAGCTAGCCCAATACTTCCGCCTAGGATCACAGTTTCTGGATCAAGGACACAGACCAGTGCAACGATAGCCTGTGCCAGGTGGTCACTAGCTTTTTTGATCAACGCTGCTGCCTCAACGTTTCCGGCATCAGCTGCCTGAAACACTTCAAGTGCGCTCGTTGTGCTTGGGAGAGTGCCCTTAATTTTGGCCCATTGGGCAGCTAAACCAATGCCGCCCGCCAGTTGCTCTAAACATCCGCTTGGCTGCCAATCTTGGTCAAGATACTCAGGGGAGGGAATCATATTGCCAATCTCCCCGGCGCAAAAATTTGCCCCTCGAAGGATTTTGCCGTCAATGATTATGCCGACAGCTACTCCCGTACTCACGGTCACGTAGACAACCGGGGACATTTCGGTGGACACACTCAGCCGAGCCTCCGCTATGGCAGCTGCGTTTACGTCATTCTCTACAGCAACAGGTACTTGAAACCTTCTTTCAAGCTCGGCGACCAGGGGAACGCTGATCCAGTTATTCAGATTGGCTGCCTCGATTACCACGCCAGACCGCGTATCCGTCATGCCCGGAGCTACGCAGCCAACGGCACATAATGTCTCTTTAGCCCCCAGCTTGTCACGAATTATGTCCTCGACAACGTCGAGCACCGCATCAGGACCTTCCTGCGGAGTCGCGACCGATGTCTTGCGGTAAATTTCATGCGGCTTACCCCTACGTGCCAGCGCACAGCGCGTCCGTGTTCCGCCAATGTCAATTCCAGCAATAAATGCCATTCAGAGGCTACATATCTGCTTCCAAGTCGCGAAGCCAGATATTGCGAAAGCGTGTAGGTTCGTTATGATCCTGTAAGAAGAGCGGCAATGCGTCCTCGTGGGCCCGGTATGGGGGACGGGATCGATGCCCGCTAGGTCCAGTCAGGATCACGTTGTCCTGAACGAGTACACCGTTATGAAAAACTGTGATTCTTGCCGGATTCTTCAGTGTACCATCCTCCTCAAAGTGGGGTCTTCTAAAGATGATATCGTAGGACTGCCATTCCAGGGGTGGACGGCTGGCGTTCACAAGCGGGGGATACTGCCCATACAACGATGCCGCCTGTCCATCGGGATAGGTCTGATTTTCGAACGAATTAAGCACTTGCACCTCATAGGTGCTCATAAGATATACACCACTATTGCCACTATCCTGTCCTGTCCCACTATTGGGTGTAGCCCATTCAATATGAAGCTGCACATCGCCGAACGAATGTTTGGTTTGGATAATTCCGGTACCGGGGTTCACCTCCATGTAACCATCACGTAAATGCCATTTAACCGCATCACCGTTTGCATGCATCCACTCGTCAAAGTGTGTACCGTCAAACAGCACAATTGCGTCTGATGGTGGTGGTGCGGATGTCAGCTCTCCGGGAGTAACAACTACCGGTTGAGGGCGATCAAGATCGTGAACCTCCCATTCATCAAGGGATGGGACAGCGGGTGTTTGCGCTGTGGTCTGAGAGTGAGTAAACAACAAGGCTGCTGCGAGAAATATCAAAAGCTTTTGCATTGGGGGTGGAAAGATTATTTTTGGGGGAGCTCCTGCCTTAGAAAGCTAAGCAAATCGCGCAAATCATTGGGTTCAAGAGCCATGTTTAGGCCCGGTGGCATAAACGAACCGGGCATTGCAGTCAATTCCTTAACATCCCGTCGTGGAATTACGACCGTTTCAGTGAGGGATCTCATTGTAATTGCAGAAGAGGTTTCTGACGCAATGATTCCCTCGATTATTGAACCGTTGGTCCGCGTCAATCGCCAAGATTCGTAACCGCTGGCAATACTCTGGCTTGGATTTTGAAGTTCGGCCAGCAGGACATGACGTGGCCAATGCTGTACGGTAGCCAAATTCGGTCCAATAGCCCCTGCACCTACATCACCTGCCATATGACACTGTGCACACAGGTTCTCAAACAGTTCCTGTCCGTGATCATTGTTACCGGGACCACTAGGAATGTCTAGTTCGCCGGGAGCAGAATCCTCTATTTTGAGGATAGCTCGAGCACGGCTTCGGACGGGCTCTTCTGTATCGCGCATCAAACGGACGCGTTGGTACCACGTGATTTCTTCGGTTAGAATGACACCCTCTTCTAATGCAGCAACTAACAGATTCGCACGATCCTGGGTGGAAAATTGATCCAGTGCACGATTGCGGGAGCGTGGCCATAGATTAGGCCAGGATTGCAGCAATAGCTGTGCAGGCCCAGTACCTGATTGGGCTCCTAAGGCTTCCACAGAGGCGAGTTGGACTTCTACGGGATAGGAGGAGTCAAGTAGCGCCGGCAGGATTCCGATATTATTGGGCATAAGCGACAGAATACGCACAGCCCGCACTCGTGCATCCACTGTTTGGTTGATATCAGTTGCTATAAGCTGTGCTTGTTCGAGGATTTCTGGCTCGGGGAGAATCACTGCTTCAAGCAACGCTACAGCAGCATTACCCAGTTCATCATCGGGCGACAAGGCCAATTCTACTAGGCGCTC
Organism: Rhodothermales bacterium; assembly: GCA_965219915.1. Taxonomy (GTDB): domain Bacteria; phylum Bacteroidota; class Rhodothermia; order Rhodothermales; family Bin80; genus Bin80. The sequence continues at coordinate 1,446,694 of OZ244794.1, forward strand.
GGACAGTTCTCGTGAGATCGCAATTCTATTCTCACGTTGCTGCAAGCCGTCTGCGGCCCCCGCCAGACGCGCACCCAGCGCGGGTCCCTCATTGGTAAGGGCAGGGACCAGTCCATTTGTTCTGGCGAGGATACGTGCTAGGCGCAGGACAAAGCGGTCAATGACATGCTCTGGAGCTGTGAGTTCGTGCAATACCGTCTGCATGAGACCATGAGTAGACACATCAAGTGCCAGGAGTGCCGCCGTTTGAAACCATTCGCTTTCAATATTCTGCGCAAGCAGTCTAAGTTTAGCAGCATCAGAGCCAGGCACGAACCCAAGGGTATTCAGTAGCTGATATCGAACACGAACATTGGTGTCCTCGGTCATGGCTAGCAGGTTCTGGCCAAGTTCAGAGCTCTCGGACAGGACCAGCTCTGTCAGCCGTATAGCATTCTCGCGCACACCTGGGTGGGGATCATCCAATGCCGATGTAATTTGGCTGGGTGTGAGTGCGCCCAAGCCATTCAATGTCCAAAGAGCGTGAAGCCGCCCCAAGGCAGACGTGCTGGACGCGGCCATTTTCGAGAGAGGGGCTACTGCATCCTGACGATTTCGGCTAACCAGAATGCGCTGTGCATTGCGGCGCCACCAGATATTATCAGAGGCTAATCTGTCGACTAGTTCGTCAACGGTGGCATTGGCAAGGCTAAGCTTCCCATGCCAGTTGAGCTCGGCGGTTTCCTCGGGTACAATACGATAGATGCGTCCGCGTTCGGTCCCTTGGTGCAGGTCACCGGTGGCCGCCAGGCTATCGTCCATCCACTCCGGATGCTCAATGATCTCCCTGTAGTAATCAACAACATATACTGCTCCATCGGGGCCAATAGTGAAATTAACCGGACGAAACCAACTGTCCGTAGATGCAATAAACTCACGCTTCTCTAGTACGCGCTCACTCCTAAAAACCGGTCCATCAGGAACTACTCGGTCAATATGTACAAGGTTGTGAACAGGCTCCGCAACCAGGGTGATGCTGCTATCAAACGGTGCGGGCAACAGACCTCCAAGCTGCCAGGTCAGCGCACACGCAGAAGTAAATACTCCACGATCAGTTAGTAACTGATGCATAGGATCGATGGTTATGGGATATACTTCAGCAGCATCACCATGATCGGATGTTCTGTGAATAGTCGTTTGGATTGGTAGCTCGGGACGTCGTTCCAAGTACTGCGAAGCAAGCGCCTCCACTAAGTGGTGCTGGCTATTATTCACCAAAAAATGTCTTCCCCAAGCATCAAAGGTGTGTCCGAATTGTGAGCGTCCACCAAGAAGCTCAAGCTCATATGTATCCGGTCGGAAACGTACGTTCCTGTCGGCAGCATTACGTGGCAGGCGGTCCCCCTCCGGGTTGTCGGGAAAGTACACCTGTTCTCCTTGATCACCAAACGGATCCGCATATCTTTCGGTCCACCAAATCGTACTGTTATTGGCTACATAAATCCAATTGGTCAGTCCATAGATCGGAGAGTTTGCGTTGTGCTGCGGGTTTGAGAGTGCAAATCCGGTTAAGACTACGATATGGCTGTCTGCCCGCGAATCCCCATCGTTATCCGGGAGATAAAAAATATCAGGTGGATCGGTTACTAGGACGCCATCCTTCCAGCGCATAATACCGGTCGGCAGTCTGAGTCCGTCAGCGAAGACTGTTGCAGAATCAGGCCGACCATCCTGGTCTGTATCGTGCAGGATTTTAATCCGCCCTGATCCACCAATGTCCAGGGGATACCCGGGCATTTCTGCGACCCAGATTCGACCATATTCATCGATATCCATGGCGACAGGGTCGGCCACCAGGGGTTCTGACGCGACGAGGTCTACACGCATGCCATCGGGCACTTTAATGGTTTTCAGTGCTTCTTGCGGCTCAAAGGGTGGACCGTCTGCAGGAACTGTATCAGACCATAATGGAAGGAAAATCAAGAGCCAAAGGGCACGCATCCGGTAGTAACGCCTATCCAGTAAACATTGGGTTCTACCACGATTTGGATGGAATGATTAATTTTGATTGAACCACAATTAGCATTCTCACGCAGGGAGCCGTTATTGAATTAATGATGCGGTATACGTTGGAACTCAGTTCGTCGGGCAAAAGGTTTGGGGGATCATTATCGGTGCAGAGTGCCAACAGGCTACGTTTGGACGGAAAATGTGTCGCTTCCGGCATTGAGGCACCTGGACGACATGAAGTGCGCCTTCGGCCACTTCACCGATCCACGGAATAACCCAACTTCTCGCTCAGGTATATCATTCCTTTCTTAACTTATGCACCATTCTTGGTCAGTTACTTAGGTAGGCTATGAATCACAAATCTGTCAATGTGGCTCGCTCTCAGGAGGTGCAGGATGCGATTGTAGTTGGGTCCGGTATCAGTGGAGGGTTTGCTGCAAAAGAGCTTACTGAGGGTGGACTTAATGTACTCCTGTTAGAGCGCGGGCACGATCTGAAGCATGGGTCGGGGTATATTACTGAACACCTGAATAGCTGGGAGTTTCCTGCGCGCAACAGTAAAGGTTCACGCAGACATCGTGAGCGGTACGCCATCCAATCACGCACGTATGCATTTGGTGAGCATACTGAACATTTTTTTATAGATGACAGCGAAAACCCTTATGTGGAAGCCGATCCATTTACCTGGATCAGGGCGGATGTAGTCGGAGGGCGGTCACTGCTGTGGGCCCGCCAGTGCTACCGCTGGAGTGCAATGGATTTTGAGGCGAATGCACGAGACGGCACCGGTATAGATTGGCCCATTCGGTATGAGGATATTGCACCTTGGTATGATCATGTGGAGCGGTTCGCTGGCATCACAGGTCAACTGGAAGGTCTTGCACAATGTCCAGATGGGGTTTTTCTGCCCCCTATGGCACTCAATTGGGGCGAAGAACGTGTCCGCGAAGCAATAGCCGCGCACTTTGATGATAGATTACTGACGATAGGACGGGCGGCGGTTCTCACGCAGCCGCATAATGGACGCGCGGCCTGCCACTATTGTGAATCATGCTATAGGGGATGCTCGGCCGGTGCGTACTTTAGTAGCCATAGTGCTACGCTGCCCGCTGCGTTTGCCACGGGCAGACTGACATTGCAACCGGAAAGTATTGTACACAGCGTGATCTATGACGAAGCCAGAGGCAAGGCGACCGGTGTTCGGTACATAGATCGTACTTCAGGAGACGTGCGCGAGGCTTACGCCCGTGTCATCTTTCTTTGTGCTTCTGCACTGGGTACTACCCAGATCATGCTGAATTCGCAATCCTCACGGTTTCCCCAAGGCCTCTCCAACGAAAGTGGTGTGTTGGGGCACTACCTCATGGATCACCACATGGAGGTTGGTGCTCGAGGAGAGCTACCGGGAGGCGAAGACAGGTACTTCCAAGGCATCCGTCCCAATGGCATTTATATACCTCGTTTCCGGAATCTGCCCGGAGCAACGCAGCGCAGTGACTATTTGCGTGGTTTCGGGTATCAGGGAGAAGCAACACGGAGTTCCTGGGATCGTCCGGTTTCGGGATTTGGAGCTTCACTCAAGTCAACGTTGAGACGACCAGGACCCTGGGTGATGGGGCTGGAAGGATTCGGAGAGGCATTGCCACGGTACGAAAATTATGTAACCCTGGATGAATCAGCCAAAGATGCATGGGGTATTCCCGTTCTTCGTTTCCATTGCAAATTCGGCGAGAACGTACTATCCATGCGCGAAGACATGAAGCAGTCAGCCGCAGAAATGCTGGACGCCGCGGGGGCAAAGAACATAGAGACGTATGACAATTATACGGGGGATGGTCTGGGGGCTGAGCCTGGTCTGGCAATCCACGAAATGGGAACCGCCCGGATGGGCCGGGATCCAAAGACCAGTATACTGAATGCACATAACCAGTGCCACGCTGTCCCGAATGTCTTTGTGACTGATGGGGCATGTATGACTTCTTCTGCATGTCAGAATCCGTCAATCACATACATGGCCCTGACAGCAAGGGCAGCAAATTACGCAATTGAGGAACTAAAGCGAATGAATCTTTGATGGACCGAAGGACTGCCTTACATCGAATTGGTATACTGATGGGAGGGACGCTTTCAGCGTCCACGATCGCTGGGGTCTTAGGAGGATGCACCAGTGGGAGCGGGACAGGGGATATGCCCTTCAAGGCTCGCACCCTGACACAGGGACGAGATGAGCTCGTTGCGACGCTCTCCGAATTGATTATTCCCGAAACGGATACACCAGGTGCACGAGCAGCTCTGGTGCATGAGTTTATTGACAACATGCTTACCGATTGGTATGACGAGCCCGAAGTTGAGGAATTTCTGGAGGGATTGACAGATGTAGAACGACGTGCTCAGGAAAGGGGAGAGCAGTCGTTTATAGAATTGGAAATGGGTGTACAGGTTGAAATTCTAACACAAATGGAGGCAGAAGCAGAGGCGTGGAGCGGAGATGGAGCAACAGAAACCCCACCGTTCTTTCGGACCATAAAATCGTTGACGCTCTTTGGATATTATACGTCTGAAGTAGGAGCAACACAGGAATTGCGTGTGAATCCTATGGGAATCTACAGAGCAGATATTCCGTTCGATGAAATCGGCCGTGCATGGGCCTGAATCAGTATATTCTCTCTGGATCATCAAAAATGAAGTTTTCTTTAATGGATAGACGAACATTTATTAAATCCTCCATTGCTGTTCCGGCAGCGGTTGGAGTACTCGCTGGCTGCGAACCGGAGACTGAACCCGAAGCAGAGACACCCGAAACAGCTTCAGCCCGCTCGCTCGAACGGATCGGGGTACAGTTGTACACGGTTAGATATCTCCTGGAAAGCGACTACCAAGGAACGCTCCAGGCAGTGGCTGATGCAGGTTATGATGAGGTGGAAACCGTGTGGGACGCCGAGCGCAATCCAGACGATATTCGTGCACTTCTGGATGAATTAGGGCTTGCAGCCCCGTCAACACACGTGCCAATTGAGGCACTCAGGACGAACCTCCCCAGCGTAATTGACACTTCTCAGCGCTTGGGTCACTCCTATATCGTTTGTCCCTGGCTCGCAGAGGATGAACGTACGATGGCACATTACAGGGATCATGTGGCTCTCTTCAATGAGGTAGGGGCGGCATGTCAGGAGGCGGGGATACAGTTTGCGTATCATAATCATGAATTTGAGTTCGAGCCAACCGATGACGGCGTGATCCCTTATGACTTTATGCTTGACGAAACGAACCCAGAACTGGTCAAGATGGAACTAGATCTGTACTGGATCGCCTATGCGAACCGTAGTGTCAGCGAATACTTTCAGCGTGATCCTGGGCGGTATCCATTATGCCATATTAAGGATATGGGCCCGGATCGCGGGATGACACCTGTTGGTGAAGGGCAAATTGATTTTGCCCCGATCCTGGCAGAAAGTGAAACGGCGGGATTGAGGCATTACTTCGTTGAGCATGATCATCCTGAGGATGCGCTGGCTAGCATTCGGACAAGTATTACTCACTTAAGATCACTGACATTTTAGATGGGTTTGGGCAGAAGGCTTAGATATGGTATGGTCGGTGGAGGCCCTGGCGCTTTCATTGGCAATGTGCATCGGATGGCCGCTGCACTTGACGGTACGATGGACCTGGTTGCGGGGGCATTCTCCGCCGATGCAGCACGCTCCAAGGATCAGGGAAAAGCACTTGGACTTAATCCAGAGCGGTCATATGCGTCATTTTCAGCAATGGCAGAGGCGGAGGCTGCGCGTGAAGACGGGATTGATTTTGTGTCAATTGTCACTCCAAACCACATGCATTTTCCCGTAGCCAAGACGTTCCTGGAAGCGGGTTTTCATGTTGTATGTGACAAGCCGATGACCAATACGCTGGAAGATGCAGAGATGCTTTGTCACTTGGCGCGCAAGCATGATCGTGTGTTCGCATTGACACACAACTATACCGGATACCCCATGGTGAAGCAGGCGCGTGCAATGGTTCAGGAAGGCAAGATTGGGGCGGTACGGAAGATCATTGTCGAATACCCCCAGGGATGGCTTGCTACTCCGCTTGAGCGTTCAGGACACAAACAAGCCGATTGGCGGACCGATCCTAAGCGTGCCGGCGCTGGTTCCTTGGGAGATATAGGCTCACATGCTGAAAATCTCGCCCGCTACATAACGGGACTGGAGTTGGAAGCTTTGTGTGCTGACGTGACGACCTTCGTTGAAGGGCGGATCATTGACGATGATGTTAGTATGCTGGTACATTATCGGGGAGGGGCGCGAGGAGTGCTGCATGCCTCCCAGGTGTCAGTCGGTGAGGAGAACAATCTGAATATCCGGGTACACGGCGAAACAGGGTCGCTCCAGTGGTTTCAGGAGCACCCCAATTGGTTGTACTATCGGGAGCTAAGCGGGCCTGAACAGGTATTTAAGCGCGGCAATGACTATTTGGCGGAAGCAGCACAGCGCGGTACGCGGCTTCCAAGTGGTCATCCAGAAGCGTTTCTGGAGGCATTTGCAAATATTTATTTGAATGCTGGAAGAACGATTGCCGCCCGGATCTCTGGTCAAGACCCAGAACCCGAAGACCTGGATTTTCCGAGTGTGCAGGATGGGGCTAGGGGTGTGCATTTCATCCTTACGGCATTGAAGAGTGGAAGAGAGCACGGATGGGTTGATGCTGTATATACGCCCCCTTCTTGAGATAAAAAGATCTGCATTGTCATTTTGCTCACGGTACGGGTACGCTGATCTAACGTTGGCATTTCTTTACATCCATTCACTAAACAATATCTATGGCACGACCTGTAACCCTTTTCACCGGCCAGTGGGCCGACTTGACACTTGAAACACTCGCGAAAAAGGCAGCTTCGTGGGGCTATGATGGTTTGGAATTAGCCTGTTGGGGAGATCACTTTGACGTACAGCGGGCACTAACCGAATCTGATTACTGTCAGGGTCGGCATGATCTCTTAGCCCGGTATGGCCTGAAAGTGTATGCAATAAGCAATCATTTGGTAGGTCAGGCCATTTGTGATAATATTGATCAGCGCCACAAAGCCATTATTCCTGCACATGTATGGGGTGATGGCGTTGGGTCCGGCGTTCAAGAGAGGGCAGCAGAAGAAATGAAGGACACTGCCAGAGCTGCCGCAAAATTGGGCGTCAAGGTGGTGAATGGTTTTACCGGCAGCAGTATCTGGCCATTACTGTATTCTTTTCCACCCAATGACCCCGGGATGATAGAAGCCGGGTTCCAGGACTTTGCAGTCCGATGGAATCCGATCTTGGACGTGTTCGACGAAGTTGGGGTTCGGTTTGGGCTGGAAGTGCATCCAACAGAGATTGCCTTTGATATTGCGAGCAGTGCGCGTGCGTTGGAGGCAATTGGCCACAGAAAAGCTTTTGGGTTTAACTATGATCCGAGTCACCTTGGCTACCAGGGCGTAGACTATGTAGCCTTCATAGATCGCTTTGCGGATCGGATTTACCATACACATATGAAGGATGTGTGGTGGTCAGATAAGCTGACTGAGGCTGGTGTATTCGGTGGTCATACGGATTTTGGTACTCCGGGAAGATTCTGGGATTTTCGGTCCATAGGCCGCGGATGTATCAATTTTGAAGAGATCATTCGTGCCTTGAACAGGTCAAATTACGGTGGTCCACTCTCTATCGAATGGGAGGATATTGGTATGGATCGAGAGGCAGGTGCTTCGGAAGCCTGCGCGTTTGTTAAGAAAGTGGATTTCAAGCCGTCTGCCGCGGCATTTGATGCAGCGTTTGCGAATTAGTGTAGTTAGTATTCTGTTGCTGGGTGCATGCTCCAATTTTGGGACGGCTCAGACAGTCTTTGAATTGGTTAAGGATACCATTCCCGGAACAGAAGTGCACTTTTCTATGGTTCGCGTGCCGGACGGGTCTTTTATGATTGGTACTCCCGGGGATGAAGAAGGACGGGACGATGATGAGGGTCCGCAACGTGAGATTGCGATCTCGTCATTCTACATTGGTGTACACGAAGTAACCTACGACGAATTTGTTCTGTTCTCGAGTCGTGATCGCGACAGTCCAGCAAGTGCTCCGGGTGTTGACTTTGATCCAGATCTAGTGGCTCGTCCAAGTCCACCCTATGAAGATCCAGCGCACGGTATGGGGACCAATGGATACCCAGCTGTCGGTATGACTCAGTGGAGTGCACTTCAGTATGCACGGTGGCTTTCGGAAAAAACGGGGATATTCTACAGATTACCCACAGAGGCTGAATGGGAGTACGCATGTCGTGCGGGTACCTCATCCGAATTCAGTTTTGGAGCATCATTGGATTCGTTGGATACCTATGCGTGGCATTATGGCAACAGCGACGAGACCTACCAGCGCGTAGGTCAAAAGGTGGCAAACCCTTGGGGAATCTTTGATATGCATGGCAATGTAGCGGAGTGGACGCTGGATGAATACAGCGCTTCTTATTACGAAGGACTGACAGATTCGCTTGCAATTGATCCTTGGCAACTCCCGACCCGGTTACATCCTCGCACGGTGCGAGGTGGTGCGTACGACGACAATCCAGATGCACTGCGCTGTGGCGCCCGCCTTCGTTCAGACCTAGATTGGAAAAGGCGTGATCCCCAGATCCCTCGATCTATGTGGTGGAACACGGACTCTCCCTTTGTTGGATTCAGAATTGTTCGCCCGTTTGTTCAACCAACGGCAGACGAACAAATGGAGTTCTGGATGACCGCATTGGGAGGGTAATAGTGCTATTCATTTAGTAAATTAGGTTCGTACTAATCAAACTCCAAGAAATAATGGACAAACTCACAGGATCCTTTAATCGCCGCGACTTTGTTAAGAGCGGAGCAGCAGCCGTAGTGGGCACTGCGCTTGCCAGCCAGTTCCCGCTGAGAGCCAGCGCATTCTATGGCGTTGATGATACAATCAAGGTTGGATTGATTGGTTCTGGAGGTCGGGGCACTGGTGCAGCGCTCCAGGCATTGAAGGCAGCCTCCAACACTAAATTGGTAGCGGTAGCAGATGCGTTCAGCGATCGTGTTGAGGAGAGCATCAAGAACATGACTGAGCCAGAGGAGGCAGACGAAGCTACGTTGGATGCAATCAGTCGCATTGATGTGCCGGCTGAGCGACGCTTTGATGGTTTTGATGGATATAAAGAGGTGATTGCTCTTTCCGATGTAGTGATCCTGACGGCACCTCCCGGTTTTCGGCCAATGCACTTTGAAGCGGCCGTCGATGCGGGGAAGCAGATATTCATGGAGAAGCCAGTCGCCACAGATGCCCCAGGCATACGTCGTGTATTGGCCGCGGCGCAGAAAGCCAAGGAGAAACAACTCAATGTTGTGGTGGGGCTTCAGCGTCATTATCAAACCGTGTATCGCGAATGGGTCAAACGCATTCACGAGGGTGCTATCGGAGACATCATACTTGGTCGGGTTTACTGGAATGGCGGAGGTGTCTGGGTTCGCACGAGGAAAGAGTACGAGGAGAAGGCTGGCAGGCCACTAACAGAAATGGAGTATCAAATGCGTAATTGGTACTACTTTAATTGGCTATGCGGAGACCACATCGTGGAACAGCACATTCACAATATTGATGTGGGTAATTGGGTGAAGCAAGGGCATCCAGTCAAGGCGCAAGGCCAAGGAGGACGTCAGGTTCGTACAGGAGTGGATCATGGAGAAATATTTGACCATCATTTTGTGGAGTTTGAGTATGAGGACGGGAGCAGGGTATTGAGTCAGTGCAGGCATATTCCAGATTGCATGAACAGGGTTTCTGAAGGTTTTCATGGAACCTCAGGTACGGCTCCCTCGCCAGGCGAACTTTATAGCGCTTCGGGCGAGACCATTCTCAAGCACAATGACAAGGGCGACCCAAACCCTTACCAAGTGGAGCATGACGAGTTGTTTGCAGCTATCAATGCCGGAAAGTTCAAGTACGCGGATGCGGAGAACGGCGCTGTCGCGACCATGAGTTCCATTATGGGGCGAATGGCCACTTATTCGGGTAAGGTGATCACTTGGGATGAGGCTATGGCGAGTGAGCTGGATCTGATGCCACAAACTTATGCCTGGGATGCGGATCCCCCGGTCCTACCGGATGCGGATGGTTTTTACCCGATCCCAACGCCGGGAGTGACCAAAGCGTTGTAGTGGCTTGGCCATACGACTTATTGAGCGCCTGCTTGAAGTTAAGCATTGGAATGAATGGCGTGCCTTCCTCACCTTAATGAGCCCACGAAGACACTCGATATCCAGTGCAAATCCGTGCTGTTCGAATTAGTTTACTTGAGGATAGCAGATCAATTTTCCGGTTTTTGGAATGATCACACGTGGATCATTCCTCAGCGAGAAATTGTGATCAGAGGTCAGTTCATCTCCATGATTGAACAGAGTCGGACCCTTGATAACCGATGTATCATTCAGTGCCGATGCAAAGTTAATCCGACTTAGGGTGTTGAGTTGTACTTCAAGCTTGCTGTTTTCTCGGGGCTCTGAGTCGCATTAAGTGTGCATCGTGAACTGTGCTTAGTGAGTAGTCGTTTCTGCACTCGGGGGAGGGACTCCGCCAACTGCGGGACTGGATCTTCGATTCTGCGAGCTGTACCGCCGACTACTTGCAGTCGCCATTGAGGTTCCTAATGGCCCGGTCGTAGATTGCTTCATGGAGCACGGCTTTCAGGTGTTTACCACCCATCCCAAGCAGTTGGATTGCTTTCGGGATCGGTTTTCGCTAGCCCCAATTACGGCCTGGATGTACGCGTGCTCGCCGATGCCGTCCGGACCGATCCAAACTATTGCGAAGATTGGATCGGGTAAATGCCGAAATCACGCGGCTACGCGAATGGTATCACATGGCCGATGAGTTGACAGTCAGCGCACTCCGTCTGGCGCATCAGGTCTGAATCAGCCCTGATGCTACCGCCCGCAATTTCCAAACCTCTAGCACCCATTGCCCTTTGTACGCTGAGAATTCTATGGGTCCTCATCCCCAAGCTCACCCAGGACGTCTGGCGTGTCGTCGGGCCTAGGCATACGGTAGCCTACCCGCGGCTCGGTTAGGATGTACGTTGGGTTGTCCGCATCATCGCCCAGTTTGTCTCGCAGTTTTTTCACGAAAGCCCGAACCCGACGCCTATCTTCGCGACCGGTCAATCGCCACACGGTACGCAACAAGTTTTCGTAGGTCACTACGCGACCGGCATTGGTCGAAAGAACACGAAGCAGGTCGTACTCAATGGCGGTGAGTTCCAGCGGAACTTCGCTTACGGTAACCCGGCGTTCTTCGTAGTTAATCACAAGAGCCCCCGACTGGAACATTTCAGGGAATACGTCGCTCTTGCGCAGCGCCGTCTGGATCCTAGCCACCAGCTCCGTGGGCGAAAACGGCTTGACGATGTAATCGACCGCTCCCATCTCCAAGGCCCTTGCAACCGTTTCATCCCGGCCATAGGCGGACAGGAAGATGACCGGCCGATCCGCCAGCGCCGGAACCTGTTGCATCAGCTCTATGCCGTCCATCTCGGGCAGCAGAAGGTCCAGCAGGACCAGATGGGGGTCGTGCTCATCAATCAGATCGGACACTGCATTCGGGTCGCCTGTGGTAAGCAAACTAAACCCCGCGTCGTTGAGGGTCGCCCGCACGTGCCCTAGAAACTGAGGATCATCGTCCACTGCGAGTACTAGCGGCTTCCGTCGATCCATGCGCTCTCCATGCGTCGGGATGTCCATCGCGCCATGTTCAATCTCCTCGACCACAGGAATCGTGAAGGTGAACCGGGTTCCTTGTCCGGGTCCGGCATTCTCGGCTCGGATGCGGCCCCCGTGAGCCTCTACCAATCCCTTGCAGATGGCCAAACCGAGGCCGACGCCCTGCCGTCGACCCCCGCCCCCGGTGTACTTCTGGAATAGGTACGGCAACTGCTCGGGCGACACACCTTGGCCTTCATCCGTTACCGAAATGGCGACGAAGACCCCATCACGCACCGCACCGACATGGATGACTGACGACTCGGGAGCGTACACGGATGCGTTGGAGAAGAGGTTGTTAAGCACCTGAACGATGCGTTGCTCGTCAGCCACAACACGGGGCAAGTCCAGCGGCAGGTCGATGCGGATGGTCTGCTTGCCGCCTCCACTTACGAATGTGACCCGAGCCTGCTCCACCAGTTCGGACACCTGCACCGGCCTGGAGTCGACAGCCAGCGTGCCGGAATCGATGCGCCCCGCATCAAGCAGGTCGCTGATCAGATTGCCCATTTGATCGGCCTGCACTTCGATGATCCGGAAGAACTGCTGCATCTCGGTTCGGTCCAGAACGCGCGAGCTACCCAGCACGGTCGCCGCCGAACCCTTGATGGCAGCGAGCGGCGCACGCAGTTCGTGGCTCACCATGCCCAGAAATTCCGCCCGCAACCGGTTCAGTTCCTGGAACGGCACCAAATCCTGCATGGTGACGATCATCGACTCGACCGCATCGGCGGTAGAGTGGATCGGGGTGGAGTTGATGAGCATCGTGGTCCTTCGGCCATCGGGAACCGAGAGTACGACCTCCTCGGCACGCATGGTCACAGCGTCGTCTATCACTCGTTTGATCGGATATTCCGCAAGGGCCACTTCACTCCCGTCGGAGAAGCGGCACGTCAATACCTCTAGCAGCTGCTCCACGCCATGGCCGGGCATGCGTAGTCCCTCGACGATCCGCCTCGCCTCCCGATTGAATGACACCGGTTGACCGGTCTTCGCATCAAAGACCACAACACCCACCGGCGACGTGTCGACCAGGGCTTCCAAGCTCGACCGCGCCCGCTGCTCGTCTCGGTGCGTACGGGCGTTGGCGATAGCCGCCGCTGCTTGGGAGGCGAACAGCACCAGAACCTCCTCGTCCTCATCGGTAAACTCAAGACCGCCCTGCTTCCTTCCGAGGAAGAAGGTTCCCACATGCTCGCCGCGGTGACGCATAGGGGTAGCCTGAAACGTCTTCGGCAGAATCGGGTCCGGGTCGTAGCCAATGGAGCGGATGTAGGTACGCAGGTCTGCCAGCCTGAGCGGCCCTGGAAGATCGCGCAGGTGCTCAAAGAAACGCAACCCGGGGGGCCACTCCAGCAACTGCCGCTCTTCGTCCAGGCTGAAGCCGGAGGTGACATAGTCCCGCGGCTGCCCCGTCTCATCAATGCTCGTGATCACGCCGTAGCGGGCGCCGACCAGATCACGCGTGCTAGCCAGGATTTCGTGCAGAACTGTATCGAGATCAAGGCTAGAGTTGACACGCAGAACCGCTGCGCTCAATCTGGACAGGCGCTCGCGTAGCGCCTGGATCTCTGAGTCCATTTCGTTGGATTTATTCATTCGCCTGCATTTCGATTTGGTTTGAAAGAAACTTCCGGGGCTCGCGCCGACCGATAAAGCGATTGTGATTTTTCAATGCTCTGGCCCAAAAATACAACCTAGCATGAATTAACAGTAATATAACAAATATTGCCCATTTTTTAACAGATAACGAATATAATTGACAGGAAAAACAATTGAAGCGTACCTACCTTACTGGGGAGTTCTGTATAAAGCTGTGTGTGTGTGATAGTGTGTCGGCTATACAGTATTCACGGGACAAGTGCAGTGGGCCTGTGCCATGCTCCGCGGCGGAAAATGCCATTACGTAGCGTTGTCAGTCCAAAACGACAAAATGAGGGAATGGCATGCCGGGGAATCGGCTGGAGGACGAACATTCTCCGAGACTGTTGCACAAACTATCGAGATTGACCGTTGAAGTATTCTTCTCCAAGATTAAAACGCCTTTTCTCAACAGCCTCTGTGTTGCTGCTCCTCATGGTCCACAGCACTGATTGGTCAAGTGGGGTAGGTATCCCACAGCTGGCACAAACTGGGAACGACCGGGCGGTGACAGATTATGGCACATCGGGGGGGGCAATGATGAAGGGAGTTGGTCCTAATCCAGTGAACAACGCCGTGGAACTGAAGATTAGTCAAAGTAGCCGATATCTGGACGAAGGAGGAACCGCACCGACATTTAAGGTGTGGCTCTCCGACGACCCGACTGGGGATGTAACGGTGACGCTGACCCTGCACAGGAGAAATACTGTAGCGTTGACGTTGACTCCGTCTGGACCCTTGACCTTTACGCCCACTGCTTGGGATGAGGACGATGCGCAGACGGTGACAGTGACAGTCCAGGATAACACAATCATTGACGCGGATGGGCGGCAGCGCATTGACCTAGCAGCCTCGGGTGGTGGTGCAGATGGAGCAACAGAACGTGCGCGTTTTGAATTTCGTGACAACGACAGGCCGGCGGTCACTTTGACGGCTTCGTCGAATCCGGTGACTGAGGGAACTGCGGTGACGATCACGGCGACGCTCTCCGAGGATCCGTCAGCGGATGTGACGATTCCGCTGGATATTCCCGACCCGGTAGACGGCGAATATACTTCACCGACTACGCACGCGATCACAATTTCTGGTACGGGGACCGTGACGACCGGGACGTTGGATATACAGACGAATGAAGATGATAACGACTTTGAGGATGAGACCTTCACGGTGGGGCTTGATACGGACCACGATGATTGGCCGTCCGCCTATGGCGCGGGAACTCCGTCCTCGGTGGTGATCACGATTGATGACAATGACAAGCGGGGGGTTCATATATTGGCTGAGCCGAACCCGGTGGCCGAGGGGTCTGTGGTGACGGTCATTGTGGTGCTCTCTGAGGATCCGTCTTCGGATGTGACAATTCCGTTGTACATTCCCGACCCGGAGGACGGTGAATATACATTGCCGAGCAAGCAAGAGGTCACGATTGCGGGTGCGGGGACTGGACGGATGGGCACGTTGGATATTCAGACAAATGAAGATGCAGATCGGGTGGATGATACGTTAAAGGTGCGGTTTGATAGGGACTCTAGTGACTGGCCGCCCGAATGGGACGGCGAGGAAATATTGTGGATATTTAATCAAGAAGTCTGGATCCTGATCACTGACAATGACAAGCCGACGGTTGCCTTGACGGCTTCGCCGAATCCGGTAACTGAGGGATCTGCGGTGACAATCACGGCGACGCTCTCCGAGGATCCGTCAGCGGATGTGACGATTCCACTGGACATTCCCGACCCGGGGGGCGGCGAATATACTTCTCCTACTCCGGCCGAGATCACGATTGTGGGTACGGGGAACGTGACGACCGGCACGTTGACTATTCAGACGAATGAAGATGCAGATAAGGATGATGAGACGTTCACGGTGGAGCTTAATACGAGCTACAGTGACTGGCCGCCCGCCTATGACGCAGGGACTCCGTCGTCGGTAGCGATCACGATCGCTGACAATGATAAACCAACGGTTAGTTTGTCGGCTTCGCCGAACCCAGTGGATGAGGGGTCAGCAGTGACGATCACCGCGACGCTTTCCGAGGATCCGTCTTCCGATGTGACGATCCCGCTGGACATCCCCGCCTCGGAGGGCGGTGGATATACTTCACCGACTAATGCCGAGATCACGATTACGGGTACGGGGGACGTGACGACCGGCACGTTGACTATTCAGACGAATGAAGATGCAGATCTGGTGGATGAGACGTTCACGGTGGGGCTTGATACGGACGACAGTGATTGGCCGTCGGACTGGGGCGCGGGAACTCCGTCGTCGGTGGCGATCACGATCAGTGACAATGACGAAGCCGTGGAGTTGAGGACTAGTAGAAGTAGCTCGACCTTGGCCGAAGGAGGAACCTCACCGACATTTAAGGTGTGGCTCTCCGGGGAGCCGAGTGCGGATGTAACGGTGACGCTGACCCTGGATACGGATAATAGCGTGGCATTGACGTTGGATCCGTCGGGGCCTTTGACCTTTACGACCGATAACTGGAGTGAGGCCCAGACGGTGACGGTGTCGGTCCCGGACGATGCCGTCGATGACGAGGATGCGTGGCAGTACATTAACCTGGCGGCCACGGGAGGTGGTATGGATGGAAAAACGAAAAGTGTGGGTTTTTACTTTCGTGACAATGACACGGCGCTGGAGGTTAATCGAAGTGCCACGGCCTTGTACGAAGGGGGAGATCCAGAGACATTTTCTGTGAATCTGACCAATGCGCCGAGTGCGGATGTAACGGTGACGCTGACCCTGGACACGGACAATAGCGTGGCATTGACGTTGGATCCATTGGGGCCCTTGACCTTTACGACCGATAACTGGAGCGAGGCCCAGACGGTGACGGTGTCGGTCCCGGACGATGCCGTCGATGACGAGGATGCGTGGCAGTACATTAACCTGGCGGCCACGGGAGGTGGTATGGATGGAAAAACGAAAAGTGTGGGTTTTTACTTTCGTGACAATGACACGGCGCTGGAGGTTAATCGAAGTGCCACGGCCTTGTACGAAGGGGGAGATCCAGAGACATTTTCTGTGAATCTGACCAATGCGCCGAGTGCGGATGTAACGGTGACGCTGACCCTGGACACGGACAATAGCGTGGCATTGACGTTGGATCCATCGGGGCCCTTGACCTTTACGACCGATAACTGGAGCGAGGCCCAGACGGTGACGGTGTCGGTCCCGGACGATGCCGTCGATGACGAGGATGCGTGGCAGTATATTTACCTGGCGGCCTCGGGAGGTGGTATGGATGGAAAAGCAGCAAGTGTGGGTTTCTACTTTTATGACAACGACGGCTTGGCGCTGGAGGCTACTTTGTCGGCTTCGCCGAACCCGGTGACCGAGGGGTCTGCGGTGACGATCACGGCGACGCTCTCCGAGGATCCGACCGCAGATGTTGTGATCCCGTTGACATTTTCCGCAGGCACGGCAGAAGCCAGTGATTACGGCGGATTGACCACAGGCAGTATCACGATTTTGGGTACGGGGACCGGAACGACCGGTACATTGGACATTGCTACGTTTGAGGATGATGGCGAGTACGACGATGAGACATTCACGGTAGCATTCGGTACGCTGCCCCCTGGCGTGTTAGCTGGGGATCCGTCCTCGGTAGAGATCACGATCGAAGATAATGATACGCCGAAGGTTACGTTGTCGGCTTCACCGCTTTCCGTCGTTGAGGGGGGAACCATAACGGTAACCGCAACGCTATCAGGGGCATTGCTGAACCCGGTGACGATTGATTTGACGGATACGCACATTACGACGGAACCGGCGGATTATGATCCCCTTGCAAGTATCACGATCCCTGCAGGATTGCTGACGGGGTCAGGGGATCTGGTGACGAATGATGATGATATTGCTGAGTCAGATGAGACGTTCACGCTTGCGCTGGGGGATTTGCCAGCAGGGTTGATACCCGGCGATCCATCTTCGGTGGAGCTTACGATTCTGGATGATGGTGATATTCCTCCTCCGTCGGAGGTGTCGGTGTTCGTGGATCCGGCAGAAGTAACCGAGGGGGAAGCGGTTACGGTGAAGTTACAGTTTACGGAAACGTTAACGACCGATGTGGAGGTACCGCTGATCTATCCTTCTGGGGGGATGACCGCGGAAGCGGAAGATTACGTACCGCTTGAGCTTGTGCTCATTCCCAGTGGTCGGGCCGTGGGATCGGGTCAGATCACGACCGTTCGGGATATGGATACCGACGATGAGACCTTTACCGTGGCATTGGGGAGTCTGCCGCCGCAACTGGTGGCGGGCAGAGAGACATTTCAGACGGTGACGATCAAGGATATCTTTCCATCGCAAGTGCTCCTGTCAGCCACGCCCAATCCAGTTGATGAAGGGGATGAGGTCACGGTGGCGGTGGAGTTATCGGAGGCGTTGTCAACCGATGTGACGATCCCCCTTGTGTTGATCGGTGTCACAGCGGATGCGCAGGATTACGAAGCGTCTTTACCTGCCCAGGTCGAGATCGAGGCAGGAGAGACACGCGGGTCCTATGGGATTTCCATTATTCAGGACCACGTTGCGGAGGGGGACGAGACGTTCACGGTGGCTTTTGGCCCGCTGCCGGACGAGTTAGTTGCCGGAGATCCTACGGAGGTGGAGGTGACGATCACGGACGACGATGTGACTGGAATTGACGCACCGCCATCTGTATCGGTTTTTGAAGGGGGTAATGGCGCGTTCGATATTTCGCTGACCTCGGTTCCGTTGGATGCGGTAACGGTGGTGTTGACCGGTTATACTGGGACTGACCTGACGCTAGTCCCGCTCAGTTTGACCTTTACGCCCGAAAACTGGAATCAGTCACAGCAGGTGACGCTGAGCGCCGCGGAGGATTCTGATCTTGTTGATGATGAGGTAGTGGTGATCCTGTCTGCCACGGGAGGCGGCTACACCGGGGCAACGGACCAGGTTCTCGTGACGATCACGGACAATGATGTGCCGGGGATAAATGCCCCTGCACTGGTGACGGTTGCGGAGGGGGGTGCGCAGGACCTTGCGGTTGCACTCGCAGCCATTCCTTCCGCCGACGTAAAGGTGACGATTCCTGCTGTTATGGGGGATCTCTCGTTATCTCCAACGAATCTGACATTCACGCCCAGTAGCTGGGACACGCCACAGATGGTCACCCTGACGGCAAGCGAGGACGATGATTTTGTTGACGATCGTGAGGAGATTACCATGACTGCCAACGGGGGCGGCTTTGTGGGCGTAACGCATCAAGTCGCAGTAACGATCACGGACAATGATGTGCCAGGGATCGTAGCCGTGGCGGAATTGACAATGGAAGAGGGAGGATCGACTCCCATGGAGGTCCGTCTGTCTGCCGAACCCTCGGGTTCGGTGGAGGTGGCTTTTACCGGACACGCGGGCACGCAGTTGACCCTGGACCAAACCATGCTCACCTTCACACCCACGAACTGGGATATTCCGCAGGTGGTGACGCTGACTGCAAGGGAGGATGACAATGACTTCGAGGCGGATATTGTAGATCTCCGACTCACGGCATCCGGCGGCGGTTACGACAATATTGGGCACGTAACCAGAGTTACGATCACCGATAATGATCGTCCAAGGCAGCTGTCGCTTTCCATCTATGATCAACGGGAATCAGAGGATGCAGGAATGCTCCAATTACAACTGGAGCTGAGTCGAGCAACAGACAAGACAGTAACGGTTCAGTACGAGACCACGGATGTGGAGGCGGAGGCGGGTGCGGACTATACGAGATCGCGCGGGATTGTGATTTTTGGCCCAGGTTCGACTCGCGGTACGGTTTTTATTGATCTTATTGATGACAACATACTGGAGGAGGCGGAGCGATTTACAGTAACACTGTCAAATCCTCGCAATGCAATCATCGCACGAGGAACGGGAACAGGCACAATTCTGGACGATGATGGTGGCGCCTATCTTCGGATAGATGATGCGCTGGCGCTGGAGGAGGAGGGGGTGATCCAATTCCGGGTATTGCTGTCGCAACCTCAGCCTCAGATGATCTCGGTGTCCTACCGGACCCAGGATGGGACGGCGAAAGCTGGGGAGGATTATGAGGCTTCTTCGGGGGTTGTGATGCTGCCGCCCGGGACAACGGAAGCCATGATATCGGTACCGCTCTTGAAGGACGGGTTGGACTGGCGGGAGGAGACGTTCGCGGTACATCTGGTGTCTTCAAAGCAGGCAAAGATTACGAAGTCGGTGGGAGTGGCGACGATTCGAGAGGCGACCACGGTGAGTGAGGGGATTCTGGAGGCTTATGCAGCGCGATTTGTACGGACCTTTTCAACGCAGGTGGTGGAGGCCATAGGCGAGCGCTTCCGTTCAGGGTCAGTGGATGTGGCTTGTGGTGCGGGTGCGCGCGCAGAGATGGCGCAGCTTTACCACGCCTCTTCTTTATGGGATCCATCTCTGGGCGAATTGTTGTCGGGCTGCCGGATGTCGGTGAGTTCATACGATGGAGCGTTCGGCGTATGGGGGCGGGGTGCGTTCCGGCAGTTCAATAATCGGACAGCGGATGCGTTGACACTTGAAGGGGAAGTTGTGACGGGGATGGTGGGGGTAGATTATCGTTGGCGGCGCGTGTTGGCAGGTATGGTTTTGGCGCACAGTCAGGGAGACGGATCATTTGAGGTGGTTCAGCAGTCTGGAACGATTGTAGCAGGGTTGACGGGGATCTATCCGTACGTATCGTACGGTCGTGCAGGATGGGATGTATGGTTGAGTGCAGGCGCGGGGTGGGGGCAGGCCGAAGTATTGGAGCTCAAGGGCGATCTGTTATCCCGGTTCGGGGCGATGGGAGTACGGGGATCATTGGGCACCACCGGCGCAGTTGGACTGAGTTACCATGGAGATGTCCTAGTGACGGATGCCGAGATCAAGGCTCATGGCGTGACAGCGGAGGTGTACCGGGTTCGGGCAGGCTTGGAAGCAAGCACAAGGATCAGCAATCAGCTTCGTCCTTACGTAGTGGCGAATGTGCGTCGGGATGGCGGGGATGCGGAGACGGGGGTGGGGTTGGAGTTTGGTGGGGGAGTACGGGTTGCCTATCCGGCGTGGCGTTTGCGGGGGGAGGTGCACACACAGGGTCTGGTGATGCACACGGCGGAGGCGTTCACCGAGTGGGGCTTCTCTGGATCGGTACAGTTTGGCATGGAATCGGAGGGGTTTATGGCGCGTCTGCGGCCATCGTGGGGACGCGGGAATACGATGCAGATGCATCGTCAGCAGACGATTCTGGATGCAGTGCCAGTGGGGATGAACGCGCACCGGACCGAGCTGGAACTGGGATACGGCATCCCATGGATGGACGGCACAGCTCGACCGATCATAGCGGTAACCCAGATGTCGCGGGGGACAATCTACAGGTTCGGTAGCGAACTCCGTCCTTGGGAACAGGTGACCTTCTCGCTCTATGGTCTGGTGCATGCCAAAAAAACTGCGATGGAGAACGTCGGAGTAAGTCTGAAAGGCGCGCTTCAATATTAGATCCCATTGTAGGCCTATTCCGGCTGGTTAAGCGAGGAAAGCTATTATTTGATGACCGTTTGTGGCGACTGCGACATCCACTCCGCGACGGGCACATTTGGACTGAACCTGATGTATTGCGGCAGCGACTTCACCACCTACAACTCATTATGGAAGGCAAATCGACAAAAGCCTTCCTCATCGGATCGGCGGGTAGTTCAACAGGGCGGTTGATTCGCTTTGCCTCCCAAATTGCGCAGCGAGGTCTCCAAAGTTCATAATCGGAGTATGTTCGAGACTAGTCACTCTGTTCTGGGCGAACTGTCGAACGAGGCCACCCTAAGCAGTCTACGATGATGCGATCAATGATCTGAAATCCGGTTTCTGCCTCACTCCAATCAAGACCATTCTCGACAATTTCCTCTATCGGGCTCTCAAGTGCGGCACAGCCTTCGGCTATAGTAGTAGTTCCACGTGTTGTCTTTCCTATTCGTAAAGTCTGGTCAGGATCTAAAATAAGGGAATTACCTGACGGCACCCGATCATTGCTCCAGTTTTTGGAGAGTCCATTGGTGGATCTTTTCTCAGGCAGTTATTGAGATTAGAGATCGGCTTACCTCCATGATCGAACAGAGTCGGGACCTTGATGACCGGTGTATCATTCTGCGTCAATGCGAAGTTAACCCGACGGCGGAATTGAGTTGCACTTCGAGCGTGCGGTTTTTGCAGGACTCTTTCTTTAAGCAACCGAATTATGCCTGGGAAATAGCAACGAAAACAGCTGTCAAATTCTCATTTGGAAATAGTCAGAGACATTCGATTGTCAAAATGTGGATTCCCACTTGAAAATTTCCCGCAGCCCTAGTGTGGTATAGAACTTTCGATGGCAACTTGTTTATCCGTTGATTTGGAGTTTGGACGGTTTACTGATCACTCCATACTGCAAGTTCATTGCCGCTTGGATCAAGAAAATGGAATCTCCGACCACCGGGAAAGGAGAAGATTTCTATGCAGATTTTGGCATCAGCATCAGCAATTCGCTTCAATGTAGCTTCCAAGTCATCTGCATACAAAACGACCAAAGCAGCTCCTTTATTTGTACTGTCAGAGCTCAAGTCGGAACGATAGAAACCGCCATCAAGCCGACCATCATTGAAGGCGCAGTAGTTATCACCGAAGTCCTGAAATGTCCAACCGAACACCTTCCTGTAAAACTCTTTCGTGCTCGAAAAATCTTTCGAAGGCAACTCAATGTAATTAATTCTTCTATCCTCAAGCATGATTGTAGTCTATCTTCTAACTAATAAATAAAGCACTCGAACCACTGTATACTGGAAGCCACATCGCTTCGTTTGTCTCAAACTGCATATTACGACCATATGGCCCACTTAGCCCGGAACTGGTGGCTCACTTGGTTGGAATATGCATGCACTACTATGGGTGTCAAACAAATAAAGGATTATTTGATTAAATATATTTTATATTAGTGTAAAATTTTCTGTACCTGATAAATCATGTTTTATCAAAAATGATCCTACAGCAAAACAACCGGATGGGTTGAATCAATGGCAACTAATCTCTGGGGTAAAGTATACTACGGGGGCACTTTCGCTGGCATTCTGTCGCACGAGGCCGGAGGCCGATGCGTATTCATCTACGACGAGAGCTATCTACAAAGCTCTTTGCCCGCCATTTCCTATACGCTGCCGCTTAGGCCCGAGCCACATTTAAGTGAATACGGATTGCACCCCTTCTTTGATAATCTATGTGCTGAGGGCTGGCTTAAGGATGTGCAGGCATGTGCCCTTGGTCTGCGAAGGGACGACCACTTCCCACTGCTTCTTGCCTTCGGCACAGACCTTGCTGGCGCCGTAAGTATCATTGATCCAGATCCCGCCGGGGACGTTAAAATCGACCACAGTAACCCGGAAAACATCGCAGCGCTTTCAGCAAGGGCGTCTCTTTCCGGGGTTCAGCCCAAACTGGGCGCAATAAAGGAAGGCCGTGTGTTCCGTCCCGTAAAACGAGGTGAGCGGGCAACCCACATAGCTAAGCTCCCGTCTCCCATGCTTCCCGATATTCTGGGACTTGAGTACATCACTACGCAGGCGTGCGTGGCCCTTCTTAAGAAAGACATGGTCGCTGAGATGGCCTTGGCACCGCTTCGGGGCGTTTCGGAAAGAGCCCTACTCATCAAACGATTCGACAGGACCGAAAACGGCGAGCTAATTCACTTTGAGGAATTCAACCAGTTGCTTAATCACCGCTCGGAGGACAAATACGAGGCCTGCTACGAGCACATGGCCGATTTTATCATCCAAAACGAAGGCATATGCCTGCGGGCAGAGTGCGATACACTTTTTCGCCGGGTAATGGCCTGTATTCTCACGGGAAATACGGATGCGCATCTTAAAAACTTCGCCATGGAGCACACAGAAAGCGGATTGCGCCTCGCTCCCTGCTATGATCTTGTAGCTACTGCTTGCTACCCGCAATACCAGACGCTGGCGCTGGGGATCGGGGGCGCCAAGAACATGAGAATCGGTAGCATCGGCCCAAAGAACATAGCACGATTGGGCAACCTATTCGGATTGCCCGACAGAGCAGTTATGTTAGCGGTTTCCGACTTCGCCAGCCGTCTCAATAGGGCTCACAGCGCTGTTGATGCCTCCAAGAAAGTCGACCCGTATATTAAAGACAAACTTCATCAGCAATTGGAGAAAAGATGGAACGGAGCGTTCGACTCAATTGGGACTTACTTGTCAAAGAAGCGATAAGGCGGCGCAAAGAACGGAAAATCTCCCAGCGTCGACTGGGCACCATAGCCGAAGTAAGTCAACCGACGGTCTCGCGCTTTGAGCGACAAGAACAAGACATTCAGCTTTCAAGCGCAATTAAAATCCTTGATGTTCTGGGATTGGTAGAGAAATAAGAGACCTAGCTTTGCAGACTGAAATCTGCCACGAACTCAGATTACCATCCCAAGACTAGCTGGCGGCAATTTAGAACGTGGGGGATGAGGGATTGAAGCGGACAATCAGTATTTTTCGAGGAAAGGTGGACGAATGACTTAGTATTATCGGTAGTTTAGCTCTTAAAGGTAGAGCTGGAAGTATTAAACGATCTGTTCAGATGATTTGAGTAGATGGGGCGTAGCCGGGATACGGAGTGAAGATCGTTGTTGGTTCGGTATTTCAGGAATTCGGATTATAGAATGCTCTTTAGACGCAGCAGGAATGTCAGGGTGACTTCGCGGGCTGCACTGCACAGTACGTGAATCTTGCCCGGTCCACGAATGAAGGATTGACTAAGTCTGAATCCGTTAATATCGCCTCAACTAACTGCTCCTGTAATGCATCTGGCACGTGTAACACCTACTTGGTCTGTATGAATTTCATCAAAGAACTTGCAATCACCCGCACTGGATCAATTTTATGAGTTTCCCGTCGGTACGTAAAGAAATTGAACCTCGTTCGGCATAGTCATGGTAGTGCGTACCGAGGCCATCGTATTAAAATCTATGCCCTTCCGGGAAACCAGCCGGCTCGTAACGCTATATACCTTGAAGCTCGGAAAACTGACCACCGTTGCACGAGGCGCCCAATCGAGAAAGAACGAATTCGGCTCAACACTTCAGGTGCTTTCGCATGTGCAGGCCGTGATCTACACGCGTCCGACCCGGTCTATTCAGGTTCTGACGAATTGCTCACACATCACGGTTCATCCAGGTATATCCCATGACCTGAAAAGATTGGCGATTGGACAGCGGATCTGCGAACTTGTTCTGGCACTTACGGAAGAAGGTGTAGATTCTCCCGAAATCTTCCATTTAGTTACTAGAACACTGAGCGCACTGGGTGATCCGGCTACAGATGCAGTATTGGTTCAGCTATACTTCCAGCTTCATTTGGCAGCGGCATTGGGTTTCGGACCGAGCTTTACCCGGGATGAAGTGGAGCGGGTTGATGATTCCGGTGGATATCTGATGCTTGATACCGGTTCGATTTCACGTGAGAAGGATACCGGTTCTCGGTCGTTGGCGGCCTCAAGGAGTGTGCTCCGCGCATTTGCCATTTTGTACAAGGCTGATTTTGATGTCATACTGCGTATGCAGCTTACAGAAAAACAGCGTCGGGGGCTTTACATACTGGTTACCCGCTTCATGCGATACCATGTGCAGGAAGCCTACCCTGAGCGTGGAGAAGAGGTTTTGAGCCAGATATTGGGACTAGCGCCGAATGTGCAGTAAGGCCGTCAGGTGCACTGGTGCGTATCATGTCCCCTGCTAATGTATATGTACGATGCGTGCTAATGGCCAGTGTATTGGGGTTGACGTAGGAGGGACTTTCACAGATTTTGTGGTGTTGGATGCTTCTGGGTTGACCGTACATAAGGTGCCAACGACCCCAAGTGATCAAAGCCAAGCCATACTGCAAGGCTTAGCGGCGCTTTCGGTAGATCCAGACGCGCCTGTAATGCACGGGACAACAACCGCGACCAATGCGCTATTGCAAAGGCGAGGAGCTCGGACTGCGCTCATAACCACACACGGTTTTGCAGATGTTTTGGCGATCGGTCGACAGAATCGTCCCCAGCTGTACGAGTTTTCCCAGGCCACGCGTAATCACCTTGTGCCCCGCCAGCTTCGTGTGCAGGTTGATGAACGCATAGATAGCAAGGGTAACATTCACAGGAAGCTGGATAAGTCCTCGCTGTCTGAGGTGCTGGAGGTACTCAAGCAGGAAAATGTAGAGAGTGTAGCTGTGGTTCTGCTCTATTCCTTCTTGAATGATGTACACGAACGTCGTATCGCGGACACACTGGCCGAGGAGTTTCCAGATGTACCTGTTTCGCTTAGCGTAGATCTCTTACCTGAGTACAGAGAGTACGAGCGCACAGCAACCACAGTCATTAATGCGTATGTACGGCCTCTCGTTATGCGCTATTTAACGCGTCTCCGGCGGGTGCTCAGTGGCAGGTCACTCAAAGTCATGCAATCCAGTGGTGGCACACTGGATGCACAACAGGCATCCACTCAGGCATCCAGGTTGGTTCTAAGTGGACCTGCGGGTGGAGTTGTTGGGGCATTTGCATTGACTCGGCAGACGCTCGGCACTTCCAGTCCCCATATAATATCATTTGATATGGGGGGCACTAGTACGGATGTAGCACTTTGTCCTGGCAGAATACCGCAGACGACCGAAGGCACGATCTGCGATTTACCGCTTCGGCTACCATCCACACAAATCCACACGGTAGGTGCAGGTGGGGGTAGCTTGGCGTACGTTGATTCAGGAGGCGTACTGCGTGTAGGTCCCCGAAGTGCAGGTGCAGTTCCCGGCCCGGTTTGTTATGGACAGGGCGGCCAGACTCCCACTGTAACGGATGCCAATCTGGTGCTTGGTCGTTTGATACCGTCGCAATTTCTCGGTGGTGACTCGGCGCGTCCACTGGACGCTCAAGCAGCATATAGGGCGGTTGCCCATCTTGGCCAGCCCCTTAATCTATCTCCTGAAGAGACCGCACTGGGAATTGTACGAGTTGCGAACGCGACCATGGAACGGGCGCTACGACGCGTATCCGTTGAATGTGGTTACGATCCACGATCATATATCTTGGTTCCCTTTGGCGGGGCTGGGCCGTTGCATGCATGTGCAATTGCCGACTCATTAGGAATGAAATACATTCTTATTCCCCGTCATCCCGGTGTACTCAGTGCACTTGGTCTATTTATGGCAGATATCACTAGCGATGTATCACAAGCATTGCTGTCGAGTGCGGAAGAGCTCCTTAGTAATCATCAAAGCCTGGAAAACTCAATCAATCAGCTGAAGCCCAAAGTACTGTCGCGCATAGACTCTGACGCTGGGGAGGCCCAGTTGGACTGCAGTCTTGATTTGCGATATTCAGGACAAAGCTATGAGCTCACAGTGCCTTTGAGTTTACCGGCTGTGCCAGAAAATATTCGTATTTCGATAGAGGCTTTTCATTCGGTGCACCAAATGCGTTATGGGTACAGTGCACCAGAACTACCCGTAGAGTCAGTAGCAGTGCGACTTCGAGCCACAGTAACCCGGGAGAAAGTAATTCCTAGACCGGCGATGCCGACTGCCTCTCCCTTAGATATAGCCCAAGCACCAAAAGCCCCCGTGTACTTTACAGCAGATGGGCAAATGTCGGTTCCTGTCCTAAAACGTGATGCACTGGTAGAAGATTGTACGTTTAGGGGCCCTGCACTGATAGTCCAATATGATTCGACAGTCCTGATGCCTCCAGGCTGGGTTGCTGAGATTGATCAATGGCAGAACCTACATCTAAAATGTAGCACAGATCATGGCGGTTGATCCAATTCTTCTCGAAATCTATAGACATCGATTCATCGGCGTTGCCGAAGAAATGGGGGTCACGCTGCAGCGCACCGGATACTCTCCCAATATTAAGGAGCGTCTGGATTATTCCTGTGCGGTCTTCGATACACAGGGCAATATGGTTGCCCAGGCAGCACACATACCCGTTCATTTGGGGGCCATGCCCGCGAGTTGTGAGGTCGCGCTCAAGACGTTCACACATTGGGAGCCGGGTGATGTGGTCATTCTGAATGATCCGTTTGATGGTGGGAATCATTTGCCCGACATCACGATGATTTCACCGGTTTTTGCCGACGACGAGCCCATTTTCTTTGTTGCCAGCCGTGCGCATCATGCAGATGTTGGTGGCATGAGCCCGGGATCGCTCCCTTTGTCTTCCGAGCTCTTTCAGGAAGGAATTATTATTCCGCCCACCAAGCTATATGAAGCGGGCAAGTTAAATGATGGTGTGTTGCGTATGATACTTGCTAATGTGCGCACTCCTGTCGAGCGTAGGGGAGACCTAGCGGCTCAGCAGGCCGCACATGCGGTCGGAGAGCGGCGATTACAAGGGCTCGTAGGAGAGCATGGAGAGCTCGAAGTTTGCGCGTATGCTCGTCATTTGCAAGCGTACAGTGAACGGTTAGTGCGTAGTGCAATTCAGACTTGGCCGGACGGAGTGTTTGATTTTGAGGATGTGTTGGAACTACCGGATGACCAGGAGGCCATTATCAGAGTGTCTGTTCAGATTGCAGGTAGCAATATCGTGTTTGATTTTGAGGGCACAGATGCGACGTTGCAGGCACCGTTGAACACCGTATTGGCGGTTACAGCATCTGCATGCTATTATGTTGTGCTCTGCCTAGTTGAGGGAGATGTGCCAGCCAATGCCGGCTGCTTTGCCCCGGTCCATGTGAAAGCCCCCCAAGATACACTAGTTAATGCGTCAAGACCTGCGGCGGTCGCGGGAGGCAATGTGGAGACGTCACAGCGTATTACGGATGCGGTTCTTGGAGCTCTGGCACAGGCGTTGCCAGGGCGTGTTCCGGCCGCAGGGCAAGGGACGATGAACAATGTGACGATTGGGGGCAAACGCACCGACGGAACCTCCTATGCGTACTACGAAACTCTTGGTGGCGGTATGGGGGCTGCTCCTGATGCGGATGGTCTAAGTGGCGTGCATGTGCACATGAGCAATACACTAAACACACCGGTTGAGGCGCTGGAAATGCAGTTTCCATTCCGGATCAGTGAGTATGCGCTTATTCACGGAAGCGGGGGTTCCGGCCAATACAGCGGCGGAGAAGGGCTTGTGCGGGAATATGAGTTCCTGGAGCCCGCGACAGTAACCATGCTCAGTGCGCGTCGTCGTCACGCTCCGTGGGGTCTGTACGGCGGCGATCCCGGGCGCAAAGGCCGGAACACACTGATTGACGCAACCGGTAAAAAGACAGAATTGCCCGGTTTGTTTACACGGAGATTAAATGCAGGTGACCGGCTTCGTATTGAAACCCCGGGCGGAGGAGGTCACTCTTCTGCCAGAAACTCGCGCAGTACATAGTGCAGGATACCACCGTTACGATAGTATTCAACTTCAACTGGTGTATCCAGACGTGAGCGTGCAGCGAAGCGAATCTCTTCTCCTCCTGGGCGCACAGCCGTGACCTCAACGGTTCCTCCTGCTTTTTCCGGCGGAATCAAGCTATAGGATTCGGTGCCATCGAGGCCCAGTGTATCAGCGTTTTCGCCTTTTTGGAATTCCAGAGGCAGCACCCCCATCCCAATTAGGTTAGAGCGATGGATACGTTCGAAACTATCGACGATCACGGCTCTGACTCCCAGGAGAATGGTTCCCTTGGCAGCCCAATCCCGACTTGATCCCATACCATAGTCTTTACCGCCGAGGACGATCAAGGGTACGCCCGCCTCCTGGTAGCGCATGGACGCATCGTAGATAGACATGACCTCATCATCGTTGATAAAGCAACGGGTGATCCCGCCTTCGGTGCCGGGTACCAGTTCGTTCTTGATGCGAATATTGCCGAACGTACCGCGCATCATGACCTCATGGTTACCACGTCTGGATCCAAATGAGTTAAAGTTGCGCAGGGCTACACCATTGGAGCTCAGGTATACACCGGCAGGAGACTCCCTAGGGATAGCACCTGCAGGCGAGATATGATCCGTTGTTGTTGAATCTCCCAGCTTAGCCAGTACGCGGGCATTTTCAATAGGGACCATTTCTGGGGCCTCACGTGTCAAGCCGACGAAGAACGGAGGTTCTTGGATGTAAGTGGATTCATTGCTCCATTCGTACAGAGATCCACTGGGAATCTCAATAGCGTTCCATGTTTCGTTGGAGGACTCTATACCACCGTACTCCTCCAGGAACAATTCAGGAGTAATGGAGGCTTCAATCGCTGCAGAAATTTCCTCGGTGGTTGGCCAGATATCCCGCAGATACACATCATTGCCTGCGAGGTCTTTGCCAAGCGGATCGCGGGTAAGATCAATGTCTACGGTGCCTGCCAGTGCATACGCAACTACGAGTGGGGGCGAAGCAAGATAATTTGCCTGTACCAGTGCATGAATACGACCTTCAAAGTTACGGTTACCGCTTAGCACGCCTGCGACGACCAAGTCGCCTTGTCGCACTGCATTGCCCACGACCTCCGGCAATGGGCCGGAATTACCGATGCAAGTAGTACAACCATAGCCGACCAGATCAAAACCTAGTTGTGCCAGATAAGGCATCAGGTTTGCATTGTGGAGATATTCGGTTACCACACGTGATCCTGGTGCTAAACTGGTTTTGACATAAGGTGCTGTTTTTAGTCCGCGTTCGACCGCTTTTTTTGCCACGAGGCCAGCGCCGATCATCACGCTCGGATTGCTGGTATTCGTGCAGCTGGTGATCGCTGCAATGGCAACGTCGCCGTTGCGCAGTGGATCTGGAAAGTCGGGCATTTCGACTGCACGTCCCAAGTCAGATGCCTGGCGACCAAATCCCTGCGGTCCGGCCGGCGCAGCAAATGACTTGCGGAAGGATTGGCCCAGGCTGGGTATCGGAATGCGATCCTGTGGTCGTTTTGGTCCGGCCACGCTTGGAACCACATCACCCAAGTCCAATGTCAGAACATCCAGATATTCTGGCTCGGGTGCATCAGGAGTTAGAAAGAGTCCTTGGTCCTTTGTGAATCGTTCGACCAATTCAATCAAATCATCATCCCGCCCCGTGCGTCGCAGGTATCCGAGTGTGGCCTCATCAACCGGGAAGAATCCCATCGTAGCACCGTACTCGGGGGACATGTTACTGATTGTAGCACGATCAGGCACCGAAAGTGCTTGAGTACCTGGACCAAAAAATTCGACGAACCGTCCTACGACGCCATAGGAGCGGAGCATTTGTGTGACGGTGAGCACCATGTCGGTAGCCGTAGCCCCTTCGGGCAACTCGCCAGTAAGCCTGAATCCAATCACTTCCGGCATGAGCATATAGATTGGTTGGCCCAGCATGACGGCCTCTGCTTCAATTCCGCCGACGCCCCAGCCTACAACCCCTAGCCCATTGATCATGGTCGTATGGGAATCTGTCCCTACTAGAGAATCCGGGAATGCCACGACTTGCCCGTCTTCCATCCCGGTCCATACGCAACGGGCTACATACTCCAGGTTTACCTGATGACAGATCCCGCTTGCGGGAGGCACAACGTAGAAATTATCGAAAGCTTGTTGCCCCCAGCGAAGAAACTCGTACCGCTCACGATTACGCCGAAATTCATGGTCGGAATTCAGCTGAAGAGCTTCTGGAATTCCGAAGTAATCTACTTGAACGCTGTGGTCGATTATAAGGTGTACAGGCACTCGCGGATTGATTGCAGAGGCATTGCCGCCTGCACGTGCCATTGCACTGCGCATTGCGGCAAGGTCTACGACCGCGGGTACACCAGTGAAGTCTTGCAACAGTACACGTGCCGGTGAGAAAGGCACTTCCGCACGTAAGGGAGCTTTGGGGTTATATCTCGCAAGTTGCTCAACATTCTCTGGAGTTACGGTAAAACCGTCACAGCCTCGCAGAACGGCCTCTAGCATTACCCGAATGGAGTAGGGGAGTCGGTCAAGTGAGTAACCTGACACATCAAGTGCGTCGAGACGATACATCAACGCAGGCCCTTGCGGGGTTTCGAAGGATGTTCTTGTCCCGAAATAATCTGTTTTTCTGGCTTGGACCGTTGTGCCCATAACTTTATATTAATGGTGATCAATTGAAAGAAAGGTGAACGATTTTCGTGGTCCATTGTTTGGCACGAGCCTTGTTACAGACTGGATTGACTACGGTGTAGGAGGTCAGTTTTGATGTCTCTTAACCCGAAAGGATTTCCCCGTTGAATTTGTAAGCAACTACTAGTTTCGTCTATATGCCGTGGTCTCTGTTGAGGTTTTCGTAATCAGAGGAGTCGGTTGGGTGCGGGTCAAGTTGTAGTGCGCCACCTGTAGCGGAGAGCCATTTATTAACTCACGCTGTACAGGCGGTCGCTTTGGTGTCGCATCTGTAGCGAGGGGAGTGCGTGAAGCTTGGGGAAGGTGCTCTATGGTCCACATATCGGACAGACATTTGCCCTGCACAAGGACCTTAAAGCATTCGGGATCGTAAACGTGCGCCAGTTCCAGGGGCTATAGCTCAGTTGGTAGAGCGCCTGAATCGCACTCAGGAGGTCAGCGGTTCGACTCCGCTTAGCTCCACCTCTCCTCCTTGTCACCCCAGATCGTATCAGTTTGTTCTCTGACCCATCTGTGCGGAAGGGGTGTTTCTTTTTGTGGTGTCCCGGGCCCGATACCGGCCTTAACATAATGGCGGGCAGGGGCCTAATGCTTCCGGAGCATATAGTATTCCGAGCAAAGGTGATCCTCGGTCCCTCTGATAATCCCCCTTAATCGCGTAGATTTACCTGCGCGTATCTTGGTTTTTGTTTCACCACAGTGGTTATCCAATAGATGTCATTCAACTACACAATTCGGGTCGTCTTGGGGTTTTTAATGTTGGTCCTTTTTTCACCAACGGCAGGATCTGCGCAGCCTTATGACACCACGTATTACAATTCACTCGAGTTTCGCAGCATAGGGCCTTACAGAGGTGGTCGCTCAGCGGCTGTTACAGGAGTTCCGGGGCAGCCTATGAAAGCATACTTCGGTGCGACCGGTGGAGGGATCTGGAAGTCTACGACGGGGGGCGCTTCCTGGGAAAATATATCGGATGGTTACTTTGGAGGAAGCATTGGTGCGGTTGCAGTCAGTACGTGGGATTCCAATGTCATTTATGTCGGCGGTGGAGAAAAGACGGTGCGTGGGAATGTATCACACGGCTATGGGATATACAAGTCACTTGATGCAGGCCGTACATGGGAACATAAGGGGCTCTCTGACAGCCATCGGATTCCACGGATTCGCATCCATCCACGCGATCCTGATCACGTATACGCTGCTGTGATGGGGCACCTGTCCGGCCCGAATGATGAACGAGGCATATACAGGTCAACGGATGGCGGGGAGTCCTGGGAAAGGGTTTTGTTTATCAATGACGAGGTGGGCTTTGTTGATCTAGCGATGGATCCTACAAATCCGAGAGTTCTGTACGCCAGTGCATGGCGTGTTATCCGGACACCGTACAGCCTGGAAAGTGGCGGTGAGGGTAGCGGGATATGGAAATCAACCGATGGAGGGGACACATGGTCAGAAGTTACCGGGCAGGACAACGGTTTGCCAAGTGGAACACTGGGCATCAGTGGTCTTGCTATTTCCCCTGTAAACCCGGACAAAATATGGGTCATCATTGAGGCTGCCGAAGGTGGCGTGTTCAGGTCTGATAATGGAGGCGAGACGTGGCGAAAGATAAACGATGATCGCAATCTTCGGCAGCGCGCCTGGTACTACACACGTATTTACGCAGACACCGCTAACGAGGATGTGGTGTATGTCCTTAATGTTCAGTTTTGGCGTTCCAAAGACGGAGGAAGTACATATTCAAGCATCTCCACACCTCATGGAGATCATCATGATCTGTGGATTAATCCCGACGATTCCAATCACCTCATTATTGCTGATGATGGTGGTGCGCAGGTAAGCTTTGACGCCGGAGACAATTGGAGTACATACTACAATCAGCCCACAGCCCAATTCTATCGCGTTACGACGGACAATCATTTTCCATATCGCATTTTGGGAGCACAGCAGGATAATTCAACCGTACGCATACTGCATACCGCTAGTGGTCTCAATGAACGGCAATGGGAGCCCACCGCTGGGGGCGAGAGTGGCTGGCTAGCCCCAAAACCGGATAACCCGCAGATCGTCTACGGAGGATCATACGGTGGCTATTTGACGCGTGTTGATCATGATACCGGGGAGCGTCGAGCCGTAAATGTGTACCCCGACAATCCGATGGGGCATGGTGCGGAAGGAATGCATTATCGATTTCAATGGAATTTCCCCATACTGTTTTCAATGCACGATTACAATGTGCTATATGCGGCTGGTAACCATCTTTTCCGCACTACCGACGAAGGACAATCCTGGGAGATGGTCAGTCCAGACCTGACACGAGCAGATTCCACAAAGCTTGGTCCAAGTGGCGGACCAATTACGAAGGACAACACGGGGGTTGAATACTATGCCACGATCTTCACGGTCGCTGAGAGTCCCCATGATCCCCAGGTTCTCTGGGCAGGGTCTGATGATGGACTTGTTCATATTACCCGTGATGGTGGAGCCACCTGGGAGGATATAACCCCGGAGGGGATGCCGGAGTGGATGCAGGTCAATGACTTGGTAGCTCATCCGACGATGGAGGGAGGAGCCTATTTTGCCGGTACACGCTATAAGCTTGACGACTTTGCGCCATACATTTACAAGACAACCAATTATGGTGCGGGCTGGGAGCTGATTGTTGACGGGATTGACGAACAGCATTTTACCCGTGCCATTCAGCCGGATCCAGTGCGTCACGGGCTCCTGTGGGCCGGGACAGAGTCAGGCTTGTACATCTCCTTTGATGATGGAGAGAACTGGAGCCAATTCCAGCAGAATTTACCAATCGTGCCAATCACAGACTTGGACTGGAAAGAAAATGACCTGATCGTAGCTACCCAAGGACGTTCGTTCTGGGTCATGGATGATGTAACTCCATTGCATCAGTTATCCGATACAATGGCTTCCAGGTCGATGTGGTTGTACGATTCGGCTCCGACCTGGCGGACTGGAGGAAGTGTTAGTCTACGATACTGGTTCAAAGAGGCACCGGATTCCAGCACCACCAAACTGCGGATTCTCGAATCTGATGGTACGATAATCAAGACCTTTAGCGCAGAAGACGGAGATCTTGATATAGAGGCGGGGATGAATGTATTCAATTGGAATACCCGTTATGAGGATGCTGAGTCATTCTCTGGACTCATTATGTGGGCGGGCAGTGTTCGAGGTCCCAGGGCAGCTCCCGGAGCCTATCGAACTCGGCTTATCGCGGGCGATGACTCACTGGAAGTCACCTTTGAACTGCGCAAAGATCCCCGTTCAGGCTCAAGTGTAGCCGATTTGCAAGAGCAATTTGATTTTCTGATTGGGATAAGAGATAAGCTCACGGAGACCCATGAGGCGATCAAGGAAATTCGTGAATTACGTACCCAGATTCGAAGAATAACCGGCAATATGGATGAGGAGCATGCGGCCATCACAGATTCCGCGAAAGCTCTAATCCGAAAGATTACGGAGATTGAGGAGACACTCTATCAAACGAAAAATCAAAGCCGCCAGGATCCGCTGAACTTCCCGATCAGATTGAACAATAAGTTGGCTGCTGTTGGAGGCAATGCTTCTATTGGAGATTTTCGCCCCACGGATCAAGCTGTTGAGGTACGCGACAATCTTGTGATGCTTATTGACACAGAGTTGGAAGAATTGCGGTCTATATTGGAGTCAGACGTTCCCGCGCTTAATGCGATGATCCGGCAAGCAAACATACCGGCTATAAGTTCAAATTAGCGAGAAGGCGGACTTACGGGGGTGAAAAAACGGGGAATATCTTTGCCCATGGATCATACCGCGCACAATTTCCAATAGGAAATGTGTGTGAGTAATGAGGCTATGGTAAGCGCCATGATGGTGTGTTGTCCCATCGGCTAATAATGGTTATCGATGGGTACTATAACCCCTCCACCCAACCTGCATCCTCAGGCAATTCATCTCGAGCGTCTATCGCACGATGGACATTGCTTTCGATCGTCTAACAACTTTATCGTCCATAACGATCTTCAGCGTATAAAAATATGCTCCCGAGGGTAAGTCGCCAGTGTTGATCTGCATAGTATGCCCCGTGCCCGCGCCGAACGATTTGTTGGGCAGCATTTTGACAGTCCGCCCCAATAAATCCGTGATGGCGACCGAGACTTGTGCTGGTTCAGGCAGATCAAAGGCTATTTTTGTCGAGTTCGATAATGGGTTTGGATAATTTCCATAAAGAGCAAGAGATATGGCCTCCTCGGTTTGTTCGGTAGCTACCCCCATGTTGTCCTGGATCGTTACTGTAAGAGTATGGGATACCATATAGCCTGTTCCCGACGCCGAGAGTGTCAGAGTTACTTCATCATCCAAGAGATCAGTATCTTCTGTCGCAGTCAAGGTTACTGTCTGTTCTTGGTCCCAGTTGCTTGCTGTAAACGTCAGCACATTCAGATCCAGCATTAGATCTGTGTTTTCATGCCCGGTGAGGGTTACCGTCACATCGCTTGAAGGCTGCGTCGTAAGTGCAACGTTGAAGGATGTCATGTCTCCCTCCATAAGCTCCACCGACGTGGGGGTTGATATTCCCGGCATATCAAGGTCGGTGATGGTGACTTCTTGCGAGATCGGGATGCTTGCAACTATCCCGGAGGGCAGGTTAGTGGTATCCAGTTCCACCGTGAAGGTCTCATCCTCAATGTCGTTATCTCTATAAGTTTGAATTCTATACTCCCCTTCCGTGGTTCCACTATTGATGTTCAGATTTACAGGAGATGTACTATCATAATCACTGGATTCAGCGGTACCGGGTGAGAGTGTTAGCGGGATCGCTACCTCAGTGTTCAGTGCGTTGGATAGTTGAACGGTTACCGTGATCAACTCTCCCTCATTTACCGGATTCTGATCTACCAAAAGACTAGCTGCTGCATCAAGGTCCCTGATGGTCACCTCCCCCGAGACCGGGCTACCTTCCCTTACATCGGAGGGCAGGTTACTGGTATCCAGTTCCACCGTGAAGGTCTCATCCTCAATGTCGTTATCTCTATAAGTTTGAATCGAATACTCCGCCTCCGTGGCTCCACTGTTGATGTTCAGATTTATAGGGGTGGTGCTGTCATAATCACCGGGTTCAGCGGTGCCGGGTGAGAGTGTTAGTGGGATCAATACATCGGTGTTCAGCGCGTTGGACAGTTGTACGGTCACCGTGACCGAATCTCCCTCATCTACCAGGTTCTGATCTACGGACAGACTGGCTCTCGGTGTATTTCCTACAACATTTTTCAAATCAAAGCGGAAGGTTCCCACTGGCTTGACGGATCCGTCAACCAGAAACGGAGAGCTTGTAATACGACTGATAGGCTCCCTTGGAATAGTCTCCTGATTTGGCGAAGTGTAGTCGGAGCCGCTATCGGTTCCTGCATCGTACACAAATAAATCAACCTCAAGCGAATCAACCCAATCCCCATCCGAACCCAGTAAATCCAACCCTGACACACCGACAAACCAGTCCGGGCTGGGTGCCACCATTGATGTAACTGTCACACGGTTCCAAGATGGGCGAATATCGAAGGTGATTGTTTGAGAACCGGGTGAATTCATTACCGATCCCTCTACGATACCACCCGCATTCAGTGCGCTGATTGCTTGGTTGATTTCGCTTCTAAGTGGTCCCTTGCTTCCAAGTTCGGCCATTCGCTTGATGCCCTCACTTGCAATCGCCCCTGTATCCCAAAATGACACTGTACTGTCATGGGTACCTCCAATCATCCCGGAGAAATGAGGACTAGAGGGAAAGTTTGTAGGATGTGTGCTGGAAGACCAAGTAGCCGTGAAGGTGAGATCATAGGTGGCGGTACCTTGTGCAATCACGATTGACACCAGGAGAAAACTCACCGCTATGCAGCAGATCAGAAACTTCTGAATTGTGCCTGTATAATTTTTAGACATGGAACAGTTAGGCTTCGCTATGGAGGAGTAGAACTCTTTACTGACCGCTCAGGTTTTGTGCTTGCTACTTTCGTCTTTTCTGGTCGGATTCCAGTTCACACTTAAGCTATTTTTTGAGTCTTTGGTTCACGCTCAATCGAAATGGTGACGGGCCCATCATTCACCAGGGAAACTTGCATGAATGCACCGAAGCTACCACAGGCTACCGGGTATCCCAGCTCATCCGAGAGTCTATCCTTGAAGTATTCATACAGCGGCTCTGCAACTTCGGGGCGGGCTGCTTCGACAAATGAGGGCCGGCGTCCTTTCTTCGTTTTGCCGTAGAGTGTGAATTGGGATATAAGCAAGACATCGCCGCGGACATCCCTTACGGATAAATTCATATGTCCCGCATCATCTGCAAAGATGCGAAGCTGAGCACATTTGCGTGCTAACCAATCCGCTTCTGCTGTGGTGTCGTATGAGTGAATCCCCAGAAATACTAACAATCCCCGATCAATAGCACCAATTGTGGTGTTATCAACGGTTACGGAAGCTTCACGGACGCGTTGTACAAGGGCGATCATTGAGTCTGTATTTCGTTGAGAAAGTCCAAGAGTTTGGCCGCACTGCGCCCTCGGTGGCTGATCTCATTTTTTTCTTCACGGGAAAGCTGCGCAAGGCTAATTTTGCTCCCCTCAGGAACGAAGATCGACTCGTAACCGAAGCCTTTGGTGGACATTTCAGATGTTGCAATATGTCCACTCAGGCATCCCCTAAAGTACTTGAGACCGCCAGAATACGCTAAAGCTAGTATAGTAATGAACTGCGCCTTGCGGTTTGTTTCATTTGCAAGCATCTGAAGCACCAGGGTTCGATTGTCTAGGTCATCCTTGTTTGTGCCGGCGAAGCGTGCAGAGCGCACGCCAGGTTGCCCGTTGAGGGCATCAATGCATAGTCCGGTATCGTCCCCAAGTGCCCAAAGCCCAGTATAATCGTACGCACTTAAGGCTTTAAGTGCTGCGTTTTCTTCAAGCGAGGAAGCAGTTTCGTCCACTGAGGGTGCGTCTGGAAAGGCAGACAGATCCACGACATCAGCGGAAGCGGAAGCTAGAAGAAGTTTAAGCTCCGCCGCCTTGTGAGTATTGCGGGTAGCTAGAACCAGTTTAAGAGGCGAGTAAACGCTTGTCATGAACTAGATTTCTGTTTAAATACTCCTACCATATGGTACTCGTAAAATTCCCCAAACCCTTGTTTGTTGAGAATATGCGTGTTTTTGTGGGATAGCTGGAGCAATTGACTGATTCTTACACGCAACGGATCCGTCACTAAGTGAATTCAATATGTTGAGGTTTCCCTCTCTGCCTGGACCTTGTCCAGCAAGCTACCTTTGCTAGATTTGAGTTAATGTTGATCATTGACCAATGCTAATGGTTTACGTGCTCGGCATGTGAACTGCAATCAATGAAAAGCACAAGATTTGACGAGATTACGGCACTCTGCAAGCGCAGGGGATTTGTTTTTCAGTCTTCTGAGATATACGGTGGACTGGGAGCCACCTATGACTACGGCCCCTTGGGCGTTGAACTGAAGCAAAATGTGCGCGAGCAGTGGTGGCGCGACATGGTTTATGCCAACGAAAACATCGAAGGCATAGACGCAGCAATACTGATGCATCCCAGAGTATGGAAAGCTTCTGGGCATGTTGATGCATTTCACGATCCCTTGATTGATGATAAAGCATCAAAGCGTCGATATCGTGCTGATCAACTTATTGAGCAACACATAGACCGTCTGCGGTCAAAAGGCAAAACGGACCGTGCAGATGCAGTGCAAAAACGATTCACGGAGGCACTCAATGCAGAGGATATGCCGAAAGCACTCCATTCGCTCATTCTATCAGAAGAAATTCGTGGCCCCGACTCGGGAGCATTCGACTGGACTGATGTACGTCAGTTCAATATGATGTTCGAAACAAAAGTGGGAGCTCTTGCTGGTGAGGACTCCTCGATCTACCTACGCCCCGAAACCGCACAGGGCATCTTCGTGAATTTTCAGAACGTACTGGCAACTTCACGTGTGCAGATTCCGTTTGGCATTGCCCAAATCGGCAAAGCTTTCCGCAATGAAATTGTTGCACGCCAGTTCATTTTCCGGATGCGTGAATTTGAGCAAATGGAAATGCAATACTTCGTGCAGCCAGGTACGCAACATGAGGCATATGAGCTATGGCGTTCGCGCAGGTGGGACTGGCATGTACGGAACGGCATCCCGGCGTCGAAACTTCGCTGGCATGTCCACGAAAAGCCCGCCCATTATGCTGATGCAGCCGTTGATATTCAGTATGAATTCCCGATTGGCTGGCAGGAGATTGAGGGAATCCACTCCAGGACAGACTATGACCTCCGCAGACATCAGGAGTACTCTGGGAAAAAGATGCAAATCTTTGATCAGGCATCAGGTAACAGATTCATCCCGTTTGTAGTCGAAACCTCTGCCGGATTGGACAGAACGGTCTTGATGCTGCTTTGTGAAGCCTATCGCCAAGACACAATTGAGGGGCGAAGCCGCACGGTCATGGCCTTCGCACCATCCGTGGCACCCATAAAGGTCGGTGTATTTCCGTTGCTGCGTAGAGATGGTATGCCGGAGCGTGCCCGTGCCATCACTGATGCGCTCAGACGCGAGTGGAATGTGTTCTACGACGAAAAAGGATCCATAGGTAAGCGTTACCGCAGGATGGATGAGGCGGGTGCGCCGCTATGCATTACCATCGATCGCAAGACCCTCGAAGGGGAGGGGGTCACTGTTCGCAACCGAGATACCCTGGAGCAGGTACGGATAGCTGATGATCAGGTATCAGCGTTTGTTTCGGATGCAATGCGTGGTGTTTAGCTGGTGGCTTGATCCTCAACAGCCTGCCAGACTCTGAGTGCGTTGCCTCCGAGAATCTTTTCAATATCTTCGTCGGAATACCCGCGACGCAGCAATTCGGCAATCAGGTTAGGATACGTAGAAACATCCTCCAGGTCTTTGGGCAGTGCGGTCACCCCGTCGAAATCACTGCCAATACCGACATGATCTATCCCAACCAGTTCGACAATATGATCAATGTGGTCTACCAATTCCGGCAGCGTGCCCAACGGATTTGATTTGCGCTGAGATTCGCGATAGCGGGCACCCTCTTCGCTGTCGGCAGAGATATTGTTTTCTTCCAGATAGTCTTCGATCGCAGCAGACAGTGCGCGTCCGGGCTCCTGGTATTCGCCACGAACGAAAGAGGAGCCATAACTGACCATGATTACCCCGCCCTTGGCAGCAGTTGCCCGGATGAGTTCGTCGCTCAAATTACGCTCCCAGCCCGGTGTAAAATGGCGGGCAGAAGAGTGTGTAGCAAGCACGGGTGCACTGCTACGACGCAGAATTTGGGATATGGTGCTGTCGGTCAGATGGGAGATATCTATGATCATGCCAAGGCGATTCATATGGTCTACAACCTCTTCTCCAAGTGGGCTGAGACCATTCCATGTCCGCGTTGAATCGTAGCGCAAGTTCGACATTGTAGTGGATTTTTTTACTGAGATTCCCTATCCCCTATTTTCAGGGGTTTCGAAGGACAGCTGTTTTGGGTTGTATTTTTACGCTTCGGTGTTCTCTTTTTCAGGGCGTTTTGCCTTGATTCGCTGCGTATTCCGCCCGAGTTTGAGCCCCATTGCCTGAAAGATCTGACGCTGGAATGGTTTGAGATCTTGGTCTTGTTTGAGCAGGATACCGTAGGTTTTGTTCTGGGGAAGCACGGTCGTCACGCGCAGGTGCTCGTTGAGTTTGACCTTGAGGGTGGCCCAGCTCTTGTGGATTTGTTTCGCACCCAACTTGCTTCGAATCAAATGCACGACATGGAAGGCCAGGATGGACAGGAACAGATGGGCTTCAATCTGCTCATCTTTGCTGTGATAGATTGGGCGGAAGCCCAGGTCGGATTTCATCGTTCGGAAAGAATGTTCAATTTCTCCCAACTGCCAGTACGTTCGTGCAAGATCCTCACAGGACCACTTCGTATGACTGGTGCGCAGGACGTATCCGCCAAAGGCTTCGGTGCACGCATCATACGCCGACCGACGCGTCAGGAGAATCTTTTCGGCGTGCGCTTGCGGCCCCTTTTTGTTCACGACCTGGATCTGGTAGTGATGTCCGACTTGTTTGTATTTCTCCACGAGCCGTCCCACCTTCCGCTCAATCACCGCATACGTCTTCGGACGTCTGGGCAACGTGAGTCCCTCGTTCAAGTGTGCAATGGCCGCTTCAAATTTGGCGCGCTTCGTGGTTATGATCTGATCGCTGACCGCCTGCCGGGCTTCACTGTGTAGATACACCCGCCGCTCTCCATCATTTTCCCCAAGCTTCCAGGCGCGTACGTTCATCTCATGGGTGGTTTGAAAAACTTGATCCGGTTCCCGGTCCGGCACCGGGGGCGTCTTCGTGCGCTGTACACAGATCCAGTTCAATCCCGCTTCCTTCAAATACGCCAAATTCGCCTCCGTCGCAATGCCCGCATCCATAATGACCGTCGGCTGGTCTCCATTCAACTGTTCAATGGCCGTGCGCAAGGTCTTCGGCTCACTGGCATTGCCGGGGAGAATTTCTGCGGTGCGCGGGAACCCCGAAGCATCAAGGGTCATCGCCAGCGTGACCAGCGGACAATCGTTGCGCTTGTCCTTGCTGCGCCCATGGTGCAAGAACGCGCCCTTCTTGCGGCCCGTGTAGTAGGTGTTGGTCAGATCATAGAACACGATCATTTCCGTAAAGCCCAATAATGCCCTGGTATTGCCAAAGAGCTCGTCCATGATCGTCTTCCGGTGCGCGTAGAGCCCGGCGGCAATGCGGTAGAGCGTCCGGTCACAGGGACGCTTGGCGTGGAGCAATTCCAGGATCCCGGACCGTTCGCACATCCAGTCATAGGTTTGTCGTTCACTCCCGGGAGAAAGCATCCGTCCCACGACCAGGGCGATCGCCCAGTGGATCTGATCCCGGTTGAAGTTCAAGGTTTGCAGGATCTGGGGAAACTCCAACAGATCCAGCGCTTTGAGCGCCACGCGCTCGCCGCCAACGGTGTGCGTGTCCGTATGATGGATCTCGTTCGTGAGGATGGCATCCCGGTCATCGCGTGAATCATGGACATCATAGCCCTTGCGTTTGAGCTTCTCCATGATGTCCTGACTGGCCTGGCAAAGGACTTCATCTTCAAACGGCAAGCGCGCATGTCCGTGCAAGCCGTCGCGGACGAGTTGCATGAGCGTTGGCCATTGTTCTTTGGGGAGATTGAAGTCTTGGCCGAGGTTGAGGAGGGTTCGCTGCCGAGGGTTTCCGTGGACGCGATAGGATTCAATGATTGAATAGGTGTGTGTTTTTTCGCCGGATTTGAGGATACGGGGTTTGGCACGGATATACATGGTGGACTGCGGTAGTTAGGTGAGGTTAAACGGGGAGGTCCGCAACAAGATCCGCAATAATCCACTACATTAAGGGTTTTTGACAAAACAATTCAAAAAAGGGCACATTTTGCCCGAAATTGGCTGATTTTACCCCAAAATACCTGAGATCAGGTCAAAAAGTCAGACACGACGGAAGGGAAATGTCGAAGTCGCGGTAGGAGGAATCACACAACTGATTGTCTCTTCCGTGTGTAAGTGTGATGTAGCGGATACCCCGTGCGTAGTAATGCTCCAGATCTGCCACGCTGTGAATCGGCGCTCCATTCTCCATGCCCATAGGTAGGGAAATCAGCCCTGCCGTCTTGTGCTCTGCCAAATCAGATGACCGAGTAGCAATGGCAAACTTGTCCGGCGCATGCTCAACAAATCCCTCCACCATGTCAATCAGTGAATCTGCAAGACTTTGAGCTGAGCCAGGAATATCCTGGCGTGCGCTCGGGATGTAAATCGACATGAATGGGGCATTCAACCCACCAGTTACTGCTCTTGGATAGTCAAAATCACCCCCGATGGTTTCCTGACTGATATCTTCTGTGTATCGGGTCATGCGATAGGGAACATCAATATGCCCGTCAATAATGAGATATTCTTCTGCAAGTGCATGTGCCCGTTGCATGGTATTGTCGGTATTGTTTTGTGCGCAGCCTGCTAGAAGGAGTAGGGACAGGATAACCAGTCGATGCATGTTCATCTTGGTGTTAATGTATTCAATTGTGGCGTGCAAAAGCAGGACGTTTGGAGCAAGGTCACAGCACCCGGCCTATAGCTCTTGTGGTTGGATCTGTCATCGTCGTTTTGGATTGGCGCAGCTGTACGGCGAGGAGCGCTCATATTCGTGACTCCAAGAACCCCCGAAAGTGATTCGTCATGTCCAATCTAATCAGTACAGTTATGGACATAATTCCCCTAATCTTATCGGGCAGTTGCCTGTCCACGGACCTCGCGTATGACGGTCACATTCACCTGACCGGGGTATGTCAGTTCATTTTGGATGCGCAAAGATATATCCTCAGCAAGTTCGTGTGTCCTTTTGTCGGATATTCTGTTTTGCTGAACGATAACGCGGAGTTCACGCCCCCCCTGGATTGCATAGGCCAGTCCAACACCGTCAAATGATTTGGCGATCCCCTCCATATCCCTCAGACGTTCGAGATACTCTTCACGGCGTATGTGGCGAGCACCCGGCCTAGCCCCACTGATGGCATCACATACCTGTACAATAGGTGCGTACAGCGTGGTCATTTCAATCTCGTCGTGGTGCGAGCCTACGGCATTGCAAATTTGCTCATGTTCTTTGTAGCGTTTGCAGTACTCCATGCCGACGAGTGCATGGGGTTGATCATCAGATTCCTGGAGAACTTTGCCAATGTCGTGCAACAGACCCGCGCGCCGGGCCATACGGGCGTCGAGTCCCATCTCTGCGGCCATAAGTGAACAGAGGCGTGCTACCTGAATACTGTGGCTGAGCAAGCTTTGGCCGTAGCTTGTTCGGTATTTCATTTTCCCGACGATTGAAGTGAGGCCCTTTTTCATCCCACGCAGTCTCAGCTCAAGAACGGTGCGTTCGCCTATCTCCTGGATCTCCTCCTCGACAGTTTTTTGGGCTTTACTTACGAATTGCTCGACGCTCGCAGGATGAATACGGCCATCTCGAATGAGATTGCTCAAAGCTATCCGTGCTATTTCGCGTCGATAGGGATCAAATGAGCTGATTACGACTGCGCCGGGGGTATCGT
The DNA here is from genome assembly GCA_965219915.1 of Rhodothermales bacterium. Classification (GTDB taxonomy): domain Bacteria; phylum Bacteroidota; class Rhodothermia; order Rhodothermales; family Bin80; genus Bin80. The sequence continues at coordinate 1,491,365 of OZ244794.1, forward strand.
CAATCAGTAGATCGACGTGTGCAGCACTTTCAAATGCACGAAGGTTTCGTCCCTCTCTTCCGATAATACGTCCCTTAATACCTTCAGAGGGCACGGGAACTACTGATACCGAGTTCGACTCAACCTCGTCTCTCACGAGCCGTTGCATTGTGGTGAGGACGATTTTTTGCGCATCATGTTTGGCTGTGCGCTGTTTTTCGTCCCGAATCTCCAACAACTCCCGGGCGGCTTCTTCTCGCGCCTTCTCAACGATCTCCTCTCGTAGGTGTTGACGTGCCTGCTCCTGGGTCAGGCCAGCGATGACCTCCAGTTTCTTAATACGATCGTTGATGAGCGAGTTGAGCCTATGCTCCTTGGCATCCAGACCATCAATACGCTGAGAGGCCCGCTGTACTAGCTCATCAGCGCTCGCACGCAGGGTCTCAGCCTGAAGGTTAATCTTTTCACTTTCTGCTTGAAGTATCGCAACCGCTTCCGCTGCGTCCCGCAAGAGTTTTTGTCTTTTTGTTAGGCGCCTGTTCCTGTTGTTGAGCTTCTTGCGTTGACGATCATTCTTTGCTCTGGACCTTTGTTTATCCTGCTCCAGTTTTGCCTGTTCTTTCTCCAAGGTGGTACGTTGAGCATTGAATTCAGCACGTTCATGGTCAAGCTCTGTTCTAGCCTTCTTAAGGGCCTCCGCTTTCAAGGCGGAAGACTCTTTTTCTGCTAGGGTAATAATTGCTGATGCTTGTTCGCGTGCACTCCTAAGCTTGCCCTTGGAGGTTTTAGCAGATATCCACCAAGTAACAACCAGGCCTGCAACAAACGCTACGATGGCAACGGCCAACAACAGGACGGCTTGCATACTACCGTCCATGTCTTTATGATTTTTCCCTAGGGATGGGGTTACCGTTTGGATATGGAAGGGTTCCTTACCAGGAACGTGGATGAGGCACGGGTTCCAGAAATTCTAGAACTATTGTTTGTTTCGGGTGTCGATTTATGTTCAAACTTAACCGAGGGGATGGACGGCTTTGGCAGGGGCTACTCTAGCTTAGACAGCTGCGATTAGTCAAAAAAGTGTCCGCGGGCGCCCGCAACGGTGGGTGTGAACCCCAAGGTACAAGATGGGGAGTTGCTCAAACCTTTCCATCGTCCCCTGCGTGATCACGACCTCTAACGAGGTTGGGGCCTGATGTCCAGGCCTGAAGGGTAACTCCCTTTATTGATAGTGTCGGTTCACATGCCTAAACCACTACGGACGCTCCGGGATAAGCTAGGGTACAGTGACGCCGTAATCCAGTTCCCTATTCTTGGATAGAAATCGGATCAACCTCCGCTAACACTTCGGATAACTTACGGTCAAGATGGTCTGTTTCGCGATCAAGCGCGGCCACTAAGACATCAGAGGTCTCTCTTGCCCCATCCAGTTCTTCGGCTAAAAACAGGGCTGTTACGACAGCAGCCACAAGATCCGGTTGGTCTGGGTGCTGCTCCTTAAATGCACGCATGCGCTGATCTACACGACGTGCCACATCCTGCATAGTCTCTACATCACCGGCTTGCACCAGTAAAGGATAATCTCGATCAAGAATACGCACTTTGAGCGGTTGGTGCATGGATCAATTCTCCCTCTGGTCAAAGAGTAGATAATTGTCTATAGTCTTGATGAACTTATTGATCCGGTCAAGAAACTCCTGCTCGTTTTCATCAAAAGTGAGCACCGTGTTTGTGGGCTCGATATTTGAGGCAGCCTCGAGTTCAGCAATCTGCTCTGCGAGTTTTCGATTCTGTTGCCTCAGACGCTTGATTTCTCGTGCGGCGGCTTCGACCCGGTCACGAAGACGTCGTAGTGACTTGGCCCCCCTTAGCGCGATGGTGGGTTGCATATCAAACCCTTGGCCGACTGGGGGCAGGTCAGGATTCTGTGCGGGAGGCGGATTTTCAACGAGCATACTAGAAACAACCTTAACCAGATCTTTTACGACTCAAATTAAGGTAATGGTTCATATTGACATTGTCAAATCCCCTCAAGCACGTAACTCTGCGTCAAATTGTGCAGAAAGAGTTGTAACAATGTTTTGAACAATGTGATCAATCTCTTGATCTCGAAGGGTCCGATTTGCGCCAAAGCGCAATGAAAATGCCACACTTTTTTTACCTGGCGCAATCCCCTTACCCGTATAGATATCAAATATGTCTACGTTCTTGAGGAGTGCATGGCCAGCTTCGCGGACTTTATTGATCATGGGACCAACAGGCTGTTGCGAATCCACGACCATAGCAATATCCCGCTCAACAACAGGGTAACGTGGTACCGGAAAATAAACGGCAGCTGGCCGTTCTTCACATATCAGTGCCAATCTGGTCCAATTAAATGTGGCAAAGAAAACAGGATCAGGCAAGTCGTAAGCTGCCTGTATCTCATCCGAAAGACGAGCGATAGTCCCGATCCATTTTTTATTTACGGAAAGTGTTATGTGATGGGCTGTAATCTCTGTCGGCTCAATGCTCGGCTCCATCCTATGAACATCAAGATCCAATAAGCTTAACAGCTTCTCTACTTCGCCTTTGATGTCAAAGAAGTCCGCCAAAGGGATGCTGCCATCCCAGCTTTGCGGTCGTACAGGGCCGCTAATTCCAAAAAGGAGCACTTCATATTCAGAATAGTTTTCTATGAAGGCTGCTTCATGCTCACTGAGGTGAAAGACATGCCCTAACTCATAGAATCGGAGTGTCCGTTGTCCGTGGTTAGCGTTGTGTTGCATAACATTCAGCATACCCGGCAGCAGTGAAGGCCGCAAGGTTGCCATGGAGCGGGATACCGCATTTACGGTACGTACCGGCGGATAATCTGCCTCGATGACCTCTTGGCTGAATTGAACAGCGTGTTCATCCGGCAACAGGCTGTTTGTATAGATTTCCCGGAATCCGTGACCATTTAGATAGGCGTGAACACGTTCACGCATCAGGTCAATGGGGCGCGTGACCGGAACGGATACAGGTAACGGCGTGGACTGCGATGCCTGGATTCGATTGAATCCATAGATACGTGCAATCTCTTCAATCAGATCAATCTCTAAATGGATGTCAGGCCGGTAGCTAGGTACCTTGCATGAGATCGAATCGCATGCTTCCTGTGGGTCAAATCCCAGCGATGTAAGGATTCGAAGGATATCCTTACGTGGGATTCGCATACCCAGGATTTTGGGTACACGGGCAAGCCGTAAATCAACCCTGGTTGCTGTTGAGGGATGGGGATGCGCATCCACGATCCCTGGGGTAACCGATCCACCTCCCAGCTCTGCAATCAGTGCGGCTACACGTGCGGTGGCCCATGCCTGACTGTCTGTATCAACACCCCGTTCGAATCTGTAGGATGCATCTGTTGACATGCCCAGAGCTCTAGCAGACTTTCTTGTCCGGGAAGGGCAGAACCAGGCCCCTTCAATCAACACGTTGGAGGTGGATTCGTCGACTTCAGAGTTTTCGCCTCCCATGATGCCCCCAATCGCAACCGGCCGCTCGCCATCACAAATCAGGACAACTCCCTCAGGCAACGAATGCTTTTTGCCGTCAAGTGTGGTAAACTCTTCCCCCTCGGCAGATTCCCGGACCACAATTCTTTGTTCAGCTATACGGTCATAGTCGAATGCGTGCAGAGGCTGCCCGCATTCATACATAACATAATTGGTCGCATCAACAACATTGTTTATGGAACGAAGCCCGATGGCTTCCAGTCGTTGCTTTAACCAGATAGGCGAGGGGCCAACTTTAACGCCCGTGACAATCATTGCCGCATACCGGCGACACAGCTCGGGACACTGGATGTCGACCTTGATATGTTGGGTGGCCTCACCGCCGTCTGGCGGAATGGTTACCTCTGGATGGTTTATCGGCACATTTTGCAGTGCGCATAGGTCTCGGGCCACCCCAATGTGACTGGTTGCATCCGCCCGATTTGGTGTGATGGCAATATCCAGTATCGAATCATGCACCTCCTGTCCATCTCTTTCCAGATAGTCACCAAGGGGCTCGCCAATCACCGCGTTTTCTGATAGGACCATGATACCGCTATGGTCATCAGACAGTCCAAGTTCATCCTCCGCGCAGATCATTCCCATGGACATTTGGCCACGTATCTTGGATTTTTTGATCTTGAGTACTTTTTCGCCGATGGTCAGGTGAGTACCGATTGTTGCTACTGGTACCCGTTGATCAGCGGCAACATTGGGAGCCCCACAAACTATGGGGATCAGTTCGCCCGTTCCCAGATCAATTTCGCAAAGCGTCAGGCGGTCAGCATTGGGGTGCGCACGCACCGAAACCACGCGTCCTACGAGGACGCCGTCCAATGATGGACCGAGAAGTAGACTATCCTCGACCTCAAGCCCACACATCGTCAGAGCATTTGCAAGGTCCTCCGGGGACAGTTCGTGCGCTACATACTCGGACAGCCAGTTATAGGAGATCTTCATGAAAATTAAAACTGTGCTAAAAACCGCACATCGTTTTCGTAGAAGATGCGGATATCATCAATACCGTACCGGAGCATGGCGGGGCGCTCTATGCCCATGCCGAAGGCATATCCGGTAAAGCGTTCGGAGTCAATACCCACGGCTTCTAGGACGTTGGGGTGTACCATACCGCTGCCTAGGATTTCCATCCATCGACCACCTTCTGGATGATCAGGCAGGTTCCACCAGATGTCTACTTCACCACTTGGTTCCGTGAACGGAAAGAAGCTGGGGCGGAATCGCATCTTAACTTCGTCACCAAAAAATGCACGTGCAAAACCGGCAAGCGTGTGTTTAAGGTCGGCCATGGTTACGCCCTCATCCACGACCAGTCCTTCTACCTGATGAAACAGGCAATAGGATTTATAGGTGATGGCCTCATTGCGAAAAACTCGCCCTGGCGCAATCAAGCGGAACGGGGGTTCTCCAGCCATCATTGTCCGAATCTGTACGGGAGAGGTATGTGTGCGCATCATGGCTCCGGCCCGGCCTTCTCCCGGCTCTTCAACAAAGAGTGTATCCTGCATGTCTCGGGCGGGGTGGTCTGCCGGAAAATTCAGCGCGGTAAAGTTATGCCAGTCATCCTCAATTTCGGGTCCCTCGGCAATCGCGAACCCCATGTGCTTAAATATATCTATGATCTTGGCCAGGGCGAGCGTAATGGGATGTCTGGACCCGGCCCATTGGCTGCGTCGGCCGGGTAGTGTAAGGTCAATGTCCCAGGTGTTTGTAGTCTTTGCACGGTGTTGCTCAATGGCAGACTCAAGTGTGGTTTGCGCTTCTTTACGCAGAGCATTAAGCAGCTGTCCGGCGCTGCGCCGATCCTGTTTGGGAAGATCTGGAATGGTCTTGAAGAGCTTGGGGATCACACCGCGTCGCTGTCCCATGAACCGGATACGGAATTCCTCCGCCTCTGCAGGCGTGTCAAGTGTTGCTCCCGCAATCTCCTCTGCGAAGGATGCAGCGACCGTTTTCAGATTCTCTAGATTTGTCTCCATTCTACCAAAACAAGAAACCCGCCAAGCCTGCGTGAGCAGGGGCGGGAATGTTTCTCACCAAACTACATTCGGCCCCTAGCCAAGTGAGGTGCCGCTAAAAAAGAATGAACCGGATATTTGGGCCATTGTCAATTACCGTGCGCTTCCTGTACAACACGGGCGAAGGTTGCAGGCTCATTCATGGCTAAATCCGCAAGTACCTTTCGATTGAGCGCGATTCCCTCTTTGCGAAGGGCACCGGCCAGACGGGAGTAGGTTGTACCATTCAGCCGGGCAGCTGCATTAATCCGAATAATCCAAAGTCGACGGAACTGCTGTTTACGTTTGCGGCGGTCTCGGTATGAGTACTGGAGTCCCTTTTCGACCGAATGTTTTGCTACGGTGTAGATCTTACTCCGGCTGCCCCAGTATCCTTTAGCCATACCAAGGACTTTCCTGCGTCGTTGGCGTGAGGCTACTCTATTGCGTGCGCGTGGCATATTTATCAGCGAATTTTGGGATCACCGATCCATCACTTGGAAGAACCCAGCAGGCGATTCATGCGCGGCTCGTCGGTTTTGTCGACGAGGGTTTTCTTACCAAGCTCCCTTTTGCGTTTACGGCTTTTCTTGGTCAAGATATGACTCTTGAAAGCATGCGCGCGCTTCAGGCGCCCGGATGCTGTTCGGACAAATCGTTTTTTGGCCCCGCTGTTGGATTTTGTCTTCGGCATAGTCCCGAAATAATCAAGACGACATTTAACAGCAGCTGGATAAATTGTGTTCCAGCAAAACGTCGCCTCTCACTTCGTTTTCTGGGGAGCGAGTATGACGGTCATGCGCCGGCCCTCCATCCGCGGTTCCTGATCCAGTTGGGCAACATCTTTCAATGCATCAATGAAGCGTGCAAGGATTATCATCCCCTGTTCCTTATAGATAATATCACGTCCTCTGAACTGTACATAGGCACGCACCTTGTGGCCGTCGGAAAGAAATTCGTGGGCATGCTTCGTTTTGAATTGGAAGTCGTGCGTGTCGGTGCGGGGCCGAAAACGGATTTCTTTGAGCTGCGTGTGATGCTGTTTTTTGCGGGCATCGCGCTCCTTCTTATTCTTCTCGTAGAGAAACTTACCATAGTCCATAATCTTACAGACTGGAGGATCAGCATTTGGTGCAATTTCCACCAGATCCATGGACTGTTCGTCAGCCATATCCAAGGCATCCTGCAGGTCGTACACACCATGTTTACCTCCTGGATCCACTACGCGGACTACGTCTGCCTCAATGGCGTCGTTAATTCGTATCTGTATGCGTTTTGCGATGATGTTATAAGTTTAGTTTCGAAGAAAGACAATCCAAGGTATATACACCTTGTCAGTGGGTCCTAATGGATTCGAACCATCGACCTCTACGATGTCAACGTAGCGCTCTAACCAACTGAGCTAAGGACCCCTGCGCGCATCACTGCAAATTACGGACTTTAACGCTATAGATGCATTATGTGCACAGGGTTGGAGCCTGATTTTGGTAACGGGGTTATTTCCTAAAGTAGCAATAGCCAGCTTCAGATCTTCCCCTTTTAAATATTGAGTCTTTATTTCTTGGACTTCCGAGAGTCCCTTTGTCTTGTATCTCCTGCATCAATGGGCTCGAATAATACCTATCGTCCGGGGTTCATGCTTGCACATGCATATCAAACCTTAATTCAACTCCTCACTTGAAGGCAGAAAAGTCGGTGGCTTTACTATCAAAGAATTAGCTGCTTTAGGAGTGGGCTTGTTCTTTATCAGCTTGATCGAAATTGCATATAGCGCCTGAGAAGCTGAGCTATTTCCTTACGCGGGACATTAGCCTTCTCGCTCTTAGAGAAAACACTTAAAGGTCCAAGCCCCGAGTCATCCTTGTAGTAAATGATCCGTGCACTTCTGCTTTTTCCTCTAGCTCCTATTCCACACCGAATTTTGAACACTCGATGCTCACCATACCCCCTGAGGCGATCCCCGTCTCGTATACTATCAGTTGCGAGCTTATCTAATATATTTTCAACCTTCTCCGTCAACCCGTGGTGTTTCTTACTTAGTTTTTTGAGTTCTTTGTCAAACTCTTTGATCCTCTCAATTTTCCGACCTTGCATTAAAGTAACTTTGTAACCGATCTTTTATCATGTTATTAAATTCCTCATCCACGGCCAATTCACAAACTTCTGCAACATCTTCAGTTCGGTTGGCAAAGTGTACTAATTTGTCGTATGCCTTTTGTTTTCCCGGCACACTTTCAGAAAGAGATTCGACATTTTCTATACACAGGTCAATTCTTTCGACCAACTTAAATAGTTTGATAGCTAATTCCGCAAGGGTTTTGCGCTCTTCATCGGAAATCTCGTCCTCCATTTCCCCCACAATGAGCGCGAGTTTTTCAACAGAGGCCAGACATTCATTAATGGCTTCATAGTCCAGTTCTGGACCTTTTTTCGGCGATCTCTTTTTCGACAATCTCCAAAGATCTTTATTAGCAATCGTGATGAGGTGCGGCTCAAGATCACTGAGTGGGGATCTGGGCGTTTGAACGAGAGTCATTGGTCAGGTATCACAAGAATGTCAATCGACAGAAAACAACTATCTACAACCGTCGCACAGCAGGATATATCTTCTTGCGAATTACATCCCAAAGTAACAATAAGGTTTCAAAATATCAGGGAAGCTGTTGCGTCGGGACATGATTTCCTGAGTGAACTACATTATTGACGGTACAAATTAATTATAGTGCAATCGCAAGCTTGAGGGTTGGTCCGGGAGTAACTCCTATTTGCAGTGCACTTTCACGCTTGCGTCGCGCGGTAAGCAAGGCGGATACGGAAGCAATCAATCGGTTGGCTACAAGTGCAGCGATAAAACTGCCCCTTCGCTGCCCCCAGGATTCAGCATCTCCCCGAAGGTCTCTATACCGCTGGAAATCCCGCTCGCTGGTCCAGGCCCACTGGAATGTCGGGTCGTCCACATATGAGGCAAGGTCAACACGTCGGCTACGCAGCTGTGCTTCGCGGTAATCACTGGAGGAGAGGTGATTGCCGATTGTGACATAGAACCGTCGATCTTTCCCCGTGGTTGACACTCCTGCATAGGATGCGGCCCATGATTGATAGCTTTGAACTAGTTGACCACGCTGCCATTCGCTGGTAACAAGTCCGGCCAGGAGTACCGCATCGGCAATGACATAAAGGGCGGCACGGCGATTCCACTTGTTTCCATTAGCATATCTATGTCCCAGTCCCGGCAAGGCGATACTGTAAGCCGCTGCCTTTGCGGGGCGCAGAGGGGCTTGAGCAGCGGAATCAACTGCAAGTGGCACCAAAAAGAACACAAGGAAAATCAGTATGCGCATGCACCTTAGTCAGGTAAGTAGGCGTGTGCAGCGAGTTTACGTTCGCAGGTTAGTTGAGGCATTCTACAAGAGGACTAGCACCAGTGGTACAACAGGTAACATCTGGGGTTGCCTGTCGGTGCTCACGGTTGAAAAACCATAATCCATAGGTTGGAGACACGAAAACAATTTTATAGTCACTCAAAACGATGTTCGCAGTCGCAGATTGATCGTGCGAGGTGTCAGACGCGTCGGGATGCGCTGCCAGACGCCAGTCGCGTCGGGTAGCCAAGAGTATGCAACTGTATTGATGATGTCAAATATGTTGAGCATTTCGGCAGTTACTTCCAATTGGAGAGCTCGTTCACGCTGACTCAGAGTAATGATTTTTGTGACCCCAAAATCAACCCGGCGAAACTCAGGGTAGCGTCTCGAGTGCCGTGCTCCCGGAATCTGTACAACAACGCTTCCCACGCGCTTGCCTGGCATCGGGGGCGTGTATGGGATCCCGCTTCCAAAAAGTGCACGCATATGCAGTTTCCATGTAGGATCCATTGGAATATAGTCCTGCACAAAAAGGGCAACGGTATGGCGCTGGTCAGTTGGTCTAGGTAGCAAGCCCGCGTTAAGATCAGTGGAATATTCGGGCAGGAACCTTTCGCGTGCGACCATGAAGCTGTAGTTGAGCCAACTTTCCATGCCGGGCACGAACTCACCTCTCGCCTGAAGGTCCAGTCCATAAATGTGCCCAGAGGCATCGTTCAGTCCACTATAGTTGATCCTTACATTTTCAAGGGAATAGCTGATTACGTTTTTCAGGTGCTTATAGTACGCTTCTCCCCGCAGGTACAATCTTTTGCGTGGCACAAACAATTCTACACCAGTGATAACCTGGGTTGAGCGCTGTGACCGAAGATTCTCATTCAGCGACGCACTAAGTGGTATTTCTGGACTAGGAGTACCGCGCAGTTCACGGTATGTCGGCTGTTGATAGTATACACCCGCGGATGCAGTCAACGTCAATTGTTCAGAGGCTTCATAGCGAAGACTGGCTCGGGGTGAAAAAGTCCATTCATCGCTGAATTCGTACCAGTTTACCCGCAGGCCGGCACTGAGCAGAAAATCAGGATTGACACTGTAGGAGTCTTCTGCATGGAAGCTCAGTTGAGATGTATTTAACTTTACCGCTCCCTCGAGGCTGTCTACAACCAATCGGACCGATTCCTGGTCAATCCCTCTGCCGGTAACAATGGATTCCTCTTTGAGGACATCCTCAAAACTCAAGCGTCTTAGGCTCCAGCCGGCTTCTCCCGCATGCAGTTCTCCGGTCCAGCTATACTGGCCGCGGCCGGTTAGTGTGGTGACCGAGATCTCATTATCTGCAAAATCTTCCTGGCGGGCCATACCTCTGGGGACTTCTACTCGATCAGCGTCGTCGTCGGTAATGATGTCGTACAGGATCGCATCACCTTTCAGAAAGAACGATTCGGTTTCCTGGGTGGCGTAGAGGCTTACTTCGTGTTGGAGGGTCCATCGTATTCCAATGCGACTTCGGAGGCGCAGTCCGGCAAGGCCTGTTTGGTACCCATCCCGTTCCGTGCTTTCGTTGGAGTAAGAAAGCCATACTGAACGAAGATCTGCGGGGCCATCATCTGCGGAAACTGTTCCATAAAAGGTCCGTCGCCCTCGTGGATCCAGACGGAACACGTGATCGGCATACAGTCCAATGAATTCAATCTCCTGCCGTGATGTCGGTGAGTAGGTTAGACGTACTTGAACATCCTCGTAATCGGGTTGATAGTTGCCTTTCAATTCCTGTGTGGAAAAGAATCGTCGTGCACGGGCCTTGCGCAATCCGATCTGCCATGAGAATACATCAGTAGTGGACGAGGCTGTGGCCGAGCCATCCAGTAGGGACAGAGTTGCGCTTGTGGTGAAGTCGTCCGTTGCTGCGTATTCGATGTCTAGTGCAGAAGAAATCTTTCCACCATATCGAGCAGGAAATCCTCCCGTGTATAATGTGATTCGCCGAGACAATTCCGGGTTAAACAACCCAACGCCTTCCTGCTCTCCTTGCCTGGGGCGGAATGGCATATGGATTTCGAAGCCATTAAGAAAAATCAGGTTCTCATTAAATCCACCGCCGCGTACGGAATACTGGTTGGACAATTCGTTATTGGCGGATACACCAGGCAGGACCAGGAGTGCTTGGAACCCCTTGAAGGGGGATGGCATCTGGCGCACCTGTTCTGGTGTGATCTGTTGCACCCCGGCACCGAGTGTCATGTCATCTTCAACGATGACCTCTCCTGCCTCAAGCACCGCAGGAGTGAGTGTGATATCCAAGGTTGTTTCGGTCCGTGCCGAGATGTTCACGGAGTCAATGCGAGTGACAAAACCCACATGTGAGAATCGTATTGCGTACCGGCCTTCCGGAAGCCGCAGGGTGTAGCTTCCAGATTCGTCCGAGGCTGTTCCAAAATTGGTTTCGTTAACAAGGATGCTGACGCCCGGGAGTGGCAGACCCGTGTCGGCTTCCACGATGGTTCCACGCACGTCACCCCAGGACTGTGCAGAGACCTGCACGGCAAACAGCAGGGGAATCAAGTAGGTGACTCGATACATACCACGCACGGCATGACCGGTAATGACCAGTAGTTTAGCGAGGTAGCAACAGCGCAGATTGTAGTCTGTAAGGAGATCAGGATGGATTACTGGGACCAGGAAGTTGGCTCACGGACCCATCGATGTGTATACAATGCCTTGAGCAGTGATGATTCCAGGGGGCCTTTGTCACTGGTGGCAATGTTTGCTTCCACATGGTGTAACTTGCGCATTCCCGGTATCGTTGTGCTGACGATTGGGTTGCTCAGGATAAAACGAAGGGCCATTTCAGGCATAGTACTGTCCGGGGGTACTAGAGCCCGCAATGGTTCCATATGTGCTACGCTGCTGCGCAGATTCTCTTCGACAAAGTAAGAATTTCGCCAATCTCCCTTGGGCCAGGTGGAGTCAAGTGTGATATTGCCGGTCAGGGTGCCCTCATCAAAGGGTACCCGGGCGATTACGCCGACATCGTGTTCCTGGCAGGCAGGGAAAAGCTCGTCCACTGGGTTTTGGTCAAAAATATTGTAGATCACCTGTACACAGTCCACGAGCCCGCTGCGCACGGCCTGTATTCCATTCCACGGTTCCCATCGATTGAGACTGATACCGATTGCGTTAATCTGCCCGTCACTTTTGGATCGTTCGAGTTCTTGTATCCAACGATCATCTTGCAGCCATGAGTCTTCCCATGTGTGGAGTTGCATAACATCGAGCTGCTCCAGGCCGGTGTTCCGGAGGCTTCGTTCAATATATTCACGGACGTAACTGGGAGGATAGCAGTCTTCAAGTGTATGTTCACGGCGGCTGGGCCAAGCGCGATTTTTGGGTGGTACCTTTGAGGCCGTGTAGAGACGTTTATCACGATTGGCCTGCACAATTTTCCCCAAGAGTCCTTCGCTGTGTCCATCACCGTATGCCCAGGCTGTATCAAAAAAAGTACATCCCAGGTCAACCGCCCGCTGCAAGGACCGCATGGACTCGGGATCTTCTGAGCCTTTCCAATTACCCATGCCCCACATCCCATAACCGATTTCGCTTACGGAAAGCCCGGTTCGACCCAGTGTTCTATAATTCATTTGCTTGATTTATTGTATTGGAATGTCAAGTAGCCGGAGGGAATTATATATCTGGTCCCATGATTTTTCGGACTGGCAGACAAGCGGATGCAGTGTGCAGGACCACATGTTTGCCCCAGTACCTACCGTGACATCATCCAAACTAATGTACCGACGGGTTTACCACATGCTGGTCCGATTGTTTATGAATGGTCGAGTTACAAGATCACCTACGGTTTGTATTGAAGTTCGTGCTCATACTTCAAAATGAAGCGAATGAGTAATTGAAGAAGTGTTGCCTCTGTCCGTCTATCCTATCTCGCTGGGCCATGACTAACGGAGTGTGCCACAGTAAGTGTGGGGTTCAGTCTCAGTGACACCAATTATAGAGTTGTGAATAGCTGCATTACATAGGTGTGGGGCGGATGATTCTCGAACAAGAATGTGTTCCCCATCCAACAAATTTTATCTTACCTATTACAATGGTCCGATATTTGCGGTTACGACGTGCAGGACGATATGCTACCTTTCAGGTATAAACTGCGTCTAAGTAGCACAGAGGGACCAAACATTACAAAAGCGCGTTACTTTTCGCACCAGATATAAACCCGACGATCCCATGACAGAGTATTTGCACAAGTTCGAGAATGGTAAAGCTTTCTTACGGTTCAGCCCGGTTTTGGGTATTCTGTTATTGACTGCTGGGTGCTACACACAATTAGGTGTCGGGTATTTCGAGAGGGAGCCTGATTATCAGGAGATCACGGAATACGATACTCCGTATGGGGACAGTGTGGTGGTTGACAACTATTACTACGATGGCTACTACGACCACTATTATCCCGGCACCTATCGTTACCGCAGGCATTTCTCTACATTTTACGGGCATCCGTATACTGTTATAGATCCGTTTTATGATCCCTTCTGGTACGATCCGTTCTACGATGATTTCTGGTATGGTCGGTCCAGTTTGTATCTGAGTTTTGGCTGGGGTAGATCGTATTATGGGTCACCATTCGGATATGGTTGGCATAATCCCTATCGGTATAATCCCTATTACTACGCTGCTGGATATTATGGTGGATGGTATCATGGTGGATGGTATAATACTCCTTGGGCCTACTGGAATGGCCCGGCAGTCAACTATGGTCCGCGAGGATCGCGTATCGGTCGCGGCGGAGTAGCGTCAAGGGGGCGTTATGGGACCACTGAAGATGACCTACGTGTCGGCCGGCGCAACGCCCCGAGCAGTCAAGGCAAGGGCACAGGTGCACTAGCTAGGAGCCGAACCCGCAGTGGAGTAGTGGCAGGCGGCAACACTTTGCGTGGCGTGCAGCGCTCAGGTGTTGACACAGATGAACCATCACGGACGCGTCGCGGGGTTGTTCGTAGCACATCAGGCAGCAGTACTACTCGGTCAGTGCCTACGACAAGGTCAACCACGCGTACACGCGGCACCACACGCTCGACACCTACGACAAGTACTACACGGCGTACACGTGGTACTACACGAACGATACCCACGCCACGTACACGTTCAACGCCTACGACGCGCTCAACGCCACGTACACGCAGTTCGGGCAGCCGCACGCGTTCAACACCCACGACACGGTCAACGCCGCGTACCCGTAGTTCGGGAAGCACGCGTTCGACACCCACGACACGCTCAACGCCGCGTACCCGTAGTTCGGGAAGCACGCGTTCGACACCCACAACACGGTCAACGCCGCGTACACGCAGTTCGGGAGGCAGCACGCGTTCGACACCCACGACACGTTCAACGCCGCGCACACGCAGTTCGGGCAGTAGTAGTCGTTCAACTCCTACGACACGCTCAACGCCGCGTACACGGAGCTCGGGCAGCAGCCGTTCAACTCCTACGACGCGCTCAACGCCGCGTACACGGAGCTCGGGCAGCAGCCGTTCAACTCCTACGACGCGCTCAACACCGCGAAGCAGTAGTTCATCCAGAGCGCCCGCAAGAAGTTCGAGCAGTCGCTCTTCGTCCCGCCGAGGAGGAAACTAGGCCCATTGGTTAGAGGAGTAGGGACACCCTAGAAAACCACTTGCCAGAAACAGAACCCAGAGAGGGCTAGGGGACATATGTGCCATATACAATCACCAAGCGTACATTTCTTACAATGAAACAGCTGAGCAGTAACATCATCAGAATTATCACGAGTAGCATTTTAGCTATCATGACGGTTACAGTGTCTTCGGCCAGCGCACAAACTGCTGCTGATGCCTTGAGATTCAGTCAGCGAGAAATATCTGTCGGCGCGCGCATGACTGGAATGTCCACGCGTGGCTTTGCAGGAGTCGGAGACTACGGCGCCATGCACAGTAATCCGGCTGGTATTGGATACGTTAGGGACTCACAATTTAACATTTCCATAAGGGGAAGTGATATTGCCAACGACCTCTGGACCGAAGGGCTTAGACTCGACAACAATAGGACAACGGTCGACCGGTCGGGGCTTGGGAGTATCGGCGTTCTGTATGATGTGCCCGTGACGCAAGGGTCACTTGTGGGCGGGCTTGGCGTTAGCCGGGTACGTGATTTTACGCGTGTATTGAATTTTTCAGGAGTGAATGCCAACAGTACGATCTCCACGTCTTTCCTGCCATTCGATAACGAATACAGCATAGACGAAGAGGGTAACCTTCTAGAACTCAATGATCTTCCATTCGCGGCCTTCAACGCCGGGGTGTTTGAGTACTACCAAGACCTCTGTTTGCAGGGTGAGTATCCGTTCTATGAAGCCGTAGTACCTGGTAGCGCAATTGAGCAGTTGGGGGATGTGACCGAGGGAGGTAGCTTATATGAAGCTACCGCGGCAGTGGCTTGGCAGGCGACCAAGGATATGATGGTTGGTGTTTCGGCGAATTTGATTCTTGGTCATTACAGCTTCGATTACAGGTTCACGGAGAGGGACATCTTTAACGAAAATACTGGAGAACATTATGATGTGCTTCTTGACGATGGCGGTCTATTGCAGGGGTTTGACGAGCTCACCTATGAGCAGCGATTACGGAGCGACATGGCAGGATTTAATTTTCGGGCCGGTATCAGCACAAAACTGGGCAGCGCATTCCGACTTGGAGCTACATTTGAATCTCCGACCTGGAGCTATATAGAGGAGAGCTATGGCGAGCAGTTCGTTACACGATTTGATGTCGGCGGGGAACTTAGCTACGGAGAACGCAGTGATGATGTTGGCAACGGTTACTTCGAGTACTCATTACGTTCGCCATGGCGGTTAGGCGTGGGACTACAATTTCACAGCGGGTCGCTTAAGCTCACTGCGGAAGGGGAGCTGGTTGACTGGGGGAAGCTTAAGCTGAATTCAGATGACGGAGAAGATATTTTCCGTGAAGCAAATCGTGAGATTGCGAACACGTACGAAATGGCGATCAATGTTGCTTTAGGCGCTGAGTGGGAATTGGGCAGGTTTAATATTCGTGGAGGCGTTGCCGCTCGTCCTGCTCCATACGAGTCCAATGTACTGGAAAGCGCGGTCTCTGATACTCCAGAACCGGGAGCACTTACTGCTGCGTCATTCGGGTTTGGATTCCGATTCACGGACAGAGTTCGTATGGATCTCGGTGTACAGAGGGTAGTCACCGAAGACTACTGGCATGCTTACCCTTCGGACGCTGGAGGGCCAAGGCAGGATGCACAGGTTCAGATAGATGAATCGCTGACAAGAGATATAGCTGTACTTGAACTTACTTGGAAATTCTAGTGCAGCCGCTTTAATCCAAAGCCGGATGTCTTTCTATCCAAAAGCATAAGTCAGTGAATAAACTCAAATGGACAAAGCGAAACCACTAAGATCGTTGGTGCCTGTCAGACTTTGTAGCAGGCGGGTTCAAAGAATCATAGAGCGTCCGACTGGTTCAGATCGTGAACAATAGGCATCTCCACAAAGGATGGGATCCGCCTGAATATGGGCTGTAAGGAGTCTAATTATTTTTTCCAAGGAACAAGTCAGTATATGTGTAATTAAATGTCGACCATTCAGTTTTCGCATTCACATTTAATCACAGGTTAGTCAGTTGGCATTTCATATAGGCATCGGCGTTAAGGTCAAGGACAAGGAGAACATTGACCGGGCTCTTCGGCGCTTTAAGCGTACAGTCAACCGCAGTCGGGTATTGCGCTTGCATCGACAGAACATGGCTTTCACCAAGCCTTCCGAGGAGCGGCGGATCGCGGAAGAAAAAGCGGCCCGCAACGCAAGGATGCACAATCGCCGCTATTAGTTCGGCGGTCCTCGTCGGAAGTATCCTCCGTTCGAGCTGTTGGTACAGTCCCCCGTTTTCTGCTGATAAGGCTGCGCAGCTTCCAATTGCGGGCTGCGCTTTTCGTTGTGTGATGCTTCCGCTAAGAGCGTCCCTCACGTGATTCGCCTAATATATTGTCCGGGATCAAAGCATAGACAGAGATGGCACCTCCTGGATGTTATGACTTCCTTGGTTCAGAAGCCCCCTCATCTTACAATCTGAGCCAGCTGGCCACCTTGGGCTAGGAAGTATGCCCTTCCCGTTGAACTGATAAGATCGTCCCCTCAGGTGATTTTTTTGCCAGCACGAACTGGGCTGGACAATTATTGCTGATCTTTTTGGTTTGGCCAACCTAAATTGTCTCAGACAACGAATCAGGCATCAAATGTTGAACCGTGGATTCGCTTTGCTGTGATTGAATTCATACTTATGATTTAATCAGTTGCATATTTGATCAGAAATGGTTAAAATGTGTATGACATCCTACATATAATAATTAGCGTGCAATCTGTTATGAAACAACGCGTTCCTGGTATTACGTGCGCGGTGGTACTTGGCCTGGTGCACCTCTTAACAGCCGCCTCCGTGAGCGCCCAGTCCGGTAAAATCACGGGGATCGTAACGGACGAAGCAGGGGAAGCTATGGTCAGCGTAAATGTGGTTATTGTAGGTACGACTAGAGGAGGATCCACAGATCAGGATGGAAGGTTCTTTATTCTTAATGTGGAGCCGGGCACGTATGAACTGCGAGCATCCTTTATTGGGTTCCGAACCGTGACTCAATCCGAGGTCGTCGTTAATATCAATAAGACGACCACAATTGACTTCGTGCTTGAAGAGTCTACGACCGAAGGCGACGAAATACTCGTGATTGCTGTGCGCCCGGATGTACAGGTTGATCAGACAGCCACACTGGAAATTATCCGTCCAGAAGAAGTCGAACAAATTGCCGGTGTTACCGACCTTTCTGATGTGCTTGGACTCCAGGCGGAAGTGAATGATGGGCATTTCAGAGGTGGGAGATCCAACGAGGAACTCTATGTGCTGGCTGGCATGGGGATCGTGAACCCCCTGAATTCATCGCGCTCATTCACCCCCATGCTGAGCGCAGTTGAAGAAGTGGAGGTCATTACGAGTGGGTTTGCTGCCGAATATGGCAACGCCATGAGTGGAGTTATCAATATCTCCACCAAGGAGGGAGGAGACTCATGGAGCAGTCGGGCTGAAATTCGTACACGCACGCCCAGCTACAAGCACTTCGGGGGAAGTGTGTTTGATCCGGCGAATAATCCATACATCCGCCTAATGAACAACCTGGAGTGGTGGAAAGCACCTGACCCGGAAAATGATGACAAACCAAGATGGCAGGGAGCAGTAGGTCGAGGCTTTGGGTCCAGGGTTGATCCTGAGGAAGGTGCGCAGCTTGCATATGACTTATGGAAACGGACGCATCGCGATGTCGGGTATCAATACGACGATCGGTGGGATGCACTCATTGACTTTACACTTGGTGGTCCGATCTCCCAGGACAGCCGCCTCTTTGTTGCAACTCAGATCAGTAGGGTATGGCCCATGTTACCCACACCAGAGGCCGATAGACAAATGCAGGTGATGGGAAATCTCGTCACGAAGCCAGGTCCTGGCAAGAAATTGAAGTTGAGTGGAATGTACGGTAGCATCTACCAGCAGGAGTTCAGTTCTTCAGCCGGCGGTTTCTACAGGTGGGTTTATGATCGCGTGATTGGTGCGAATAAGGTGCTAGACAAAAGTGTCGGTATAGGGTTGGTCTACTCCCATGTTCTCAATGATCGGACCTACTATGAATTAACCGTGAACGGTATGCGGACCAAGCTCACCGAAGGCGTAGATGTGATCGATCCAGATCGGTTCCGCGATGATATCACGGATGGATCCGTCTGGGAGAGACTCTATTGGGAGGATGGATTCCGAACCGGAGTCATGGATGATGATTTTTTTGACGAAGAATCTTGGACATATTCCGCAGTCGGGTTCATCACAAGCCAGATCTCCAATAATCACGAAATTAAAGTGGGGGTCCAAGGTAACTTGTATGATATAAATGTCGAGAATCGACTGAATCATTCTTCCCGATCCAGTGCTGTGCAGGAATATTTTGAGGCCAGCCCGTATGAAGGAGCCATCTACGTGCAGGATAAGATGGAATTTCAGGGAATGATCACAAATGTGGGGCTACGTTTTGATTTCTACGATCAGAATGTAGAGTATTACACCGACGAGTTTTCTCCATTCAGAGACCCCGATAATCCCGCACTCATCAATGAAACCAGTGCTGCGACCGAAGAAACTCCCATCGTAGCGCGCCTGCAGCCGCGGCTTGGATTTTCGTTTCCCATTAGTGAGCGGGCAGTATTCCATCTCAATTATGGCAGCTACCTCAAACGCCCCGGTCTCGAAAGTCTGATTGGCAGCAGAACAACACTCTTCAATGAAAATCTGGGAACGGTGGAACCGAGACGACTCGGTAATCCTCTCTTAAAGCCGGAGGAAACCAAGAGCTACGATGTCGGCTTGGTGCTCGGAGTAGCGCGTGGGTTCACATTGGATGTGAGTGGATACTACAAAGATGTCAAGAACCTGATTCAGCGTGTGGTCTACATTGATTCCAATGATAATCTTTATGAGTCACTGGGCAATCGGGATTACGCAAATATTCGTGGTTTCAGTCTGCGCCTGAATAAGCGCAGGGGGACTATTTCTGGATCCGTGCGCTATCATTTTTCGGTGGCTACTGGGAAAAATTCAACCCCAACAGGACGCAGTCCAATCATTGACGAAACCGACGAACAGACGCAGGCTCCCAGTCCGCGTGATATCCTTCTCAATTTTGACCGCAGGCACGCACTCGTGTTGATAGCAGGAATTAACCTCCCACGGGAATGGGGACCAAGGATCGCCGGTGGAAACCCGTTAGGCCGTCTCCGGATAAACTTCCTTCATGACTCCCGAAGTGGCAGGCCGTATACGCCCAGTGAATTATTGGGAGACAACTTTGCCAAGTTGAATACAGAACGCACTCCCTGGGAACACAACACGGATCTCAAGATCACTAAAACGATTGGTGCAGGTATTGGACAAGTGGATGTTTTTGCTGAGATATTCAACCTCTTTAATGCGCGGATATTTCATTATAACAGGGTTTTTCTGGATTCCGAAACGCTGCGTCGCTACGAGAACGGAGAAGACATAGAATTCGCGCTGCCAGACAGCAATAACCCTGAGCTTGCTGCTGTGCAGACATTTCGTATCTACAACAATGCCCCCCGCGCAATACGGATTGGTGTTGTCGTAAACATGTGACACTTACGGCATAATAACAATGATGGCTCGTATTCTCGCGTTTACTCTAATTTTGGCTGCAGTGCTTCCTGAAACTCAGGCACAGGTTCTGCGAGACAAGCGTGTGCACCGTCGTGGCATGTTGCACGAAACGGTCTATAACACTGGAGAGATCGGTCGGAAGTGGTTTTACAGAGATCATGACATTACCCTGGACCCTCTTATGGAGTGGCCGGGGAATTCAGCTACGACCATAGATGGTCTGCAGTACAGTGGGCAACATAACATTATTGGAGGCGGAATATCAATTTCAGCCTCGTACAGCGGCACGAACCCATTCAATCTTGATGAGCGCCTGTACTCGTTTGGCGGATCATCCGGGCAGCATATCCCCATCACGGTTGCCGGTGTGTATTCCTTCCCGATTTCTATTGAACGCATAGAGAACTATCCGCTATTAGACGATGGCAGTTTAAACCCGGCTTATGATCCCAATGAAGCGGAGGAAATCATTACCGCGCAGTGGGGTACCAATACCGGGATAACTGTCACACGTACCAGTCGCGCCTGGAGTTATCCGGACTATGACGATTTGATAATATTTGAGTACACGTTTGAAAATACCGGCGATAAGGACGGGGATGGCAGTCCAGATAACAATGAAACACTTCATGAGGTGCTTATAGGGTTTCATTATGGAGTGGCGCCTTCTATGATGGGATTTCAGCGGTGGTATGGCACGTGGGAGTATGATTTCATGTACAAGAACGATCTACGTGGTTATTTCGACCGGCATCGCTGGTTGAGGTATGTGGTTAACACGGGTAATGGGGTAAACGCGGATTTTGCCCAATCCGGCAAGCCGGATCCAAAATACTTCGCGAACTTTGCTGCTACTGGTGAGCAGGGCGGGGGATTGATGTCCCCTCAGGCTCCCGGTATCCAGATGTTGTATTACGATCGCAACTACCTGGCTACTGTAGGTAACACGATCGCACTTGATCCGAGGGTTTCTAATGAGCGCATGATTGCTAGCGACAGTACGCTCAAACAACCCTTCATGAACAAGGTCGAAAGCGGAAACTCCAGAGAGGACAAGATGATACCCAAGCTTGTCCCGTACGCGCGCTGGAGTGGCACCTATACGCCTTATCGCGAAACCGTATTTCCTCCGCCGCCCGGCACGGAAGATCCCGATTCCCTTAGGTGGACCGGACGTGGAGCATTCAATTTCAGGCAATCCTACAAGGCTGTTGGTCACCACATAGTATTTGGACCGTACATCCTTCCGCCCGGAGCCAAGGTGGAATTCTCAATAGCAGAAGTGGTTGGCTATGGTGCTGCCCATGGACCTGGTGAATGGGACGAAGGTGGGGGACTTGGCGAGGTAATTGATGAGCAAATGCCGTGGCATGAGGTCCCGCATTTTGCGGACCGGGTGATTGACCCGGCATCCGGTCAAACACTCGTAGAAAACTATATCGGAGAGTTTGGATATCCAGACTATGTAAACTCGGATGTCCGAACCGTCAAAGATGTGGCCGATATGGCCTACAATGCCTACACAGGCAGGCCACCCGTGTTGCCTCTTTGGCCAGAAGATAACCCGCCTGATGGAGTTTATCAGATACCTACACCACCTCCGGCGCCTATTGTCAGGATCACCAACAACGACAGGGCACACTCGGTTCTGCGTTGGGGGCGTACGCAGGAATCTTTTTCACATCCAAGATTGACGGGCCCGGTGGCTACTTACCGCGTGCAGCGCTCACAGGCAGCTATCGGTCCATGGCAGACATTGGCAGAGATTTCCGTTGGCAGTGCCAATAATCTGACAGAGTCAGATTTGTACGAGTTCATAGACACAGAAACGACGGTCGGAGAGTCACAATGGTACGCAGTCACGTCCCTGGATGCCCAAGGCAATGAAAGCGGGAAGACCAACCTCATGGAAGTTACCTCCAGACTTGGGGCTGCCGAGACGCTGAGTGAAGTACATGCTGTGCCTAATCCCTTTTATCTCAGCAGTGGTTTCACAAGCGGAGGGGGTGGTAATTCAGCGCAGCAGATTGGTTTTTATGGGCTACCGGAGCGTGCTACAATTGAGATTTACTCTTACAGCGGACAGCTCGTTGATACGATAGAGCACGATGCAGCTCAGTATTCCACACCTTGGTTTCAAGTAACCCGTAACGACCAGGAGATTGCTTCGGGAGTCTATTTCTTCGTTGTACAGACTCCCGACGGGGAAACCTATCGCGGCAAATTTACGGTGATCAAATGAGACGGAGAACAACAAGCAGTATAGCTGCATTAGTCCTTTTGTTCGCCGGTGGTTTGTTTTTACCAACCGCCCATGGGCAGAAGGTGGGAACATCGTCGATGCAATTTCTGAGTGTGGCCCCCGATGCCCGTTCGATGGGTATTGGAACGGCGTATAGTGCCATAGCCGAAGGAGCGCACGCGCTCTATTGGAATCCTGCCGGGCTTACGCGTACAGCAGGACACAGTCTCGTGATTGATCGGGTAGATTGGTTCCTGGATACGGCACACTATGGTGTTGCCTATGGTGCATCACTTGGATCCTGGGGGCATGCGGGCGTACATTTTTATATGGCAGACATGGGGGATTTTCAAGAGACGCGCGTAGACCATCTCGGATTCGTCGACCAGGGGGGAACGCAGGTGTACAACCCGGGCCTGACAGGTACGACCTTCTCCTTGCGGAGTTGGGTGCTTGGCGTGTCATACGCCAGAGCATTCACGGATCGGTTTTCCGCAGGCCTCACGGCCAAGATGGCGCAGGAAAACCTCTGGCTGTCGGAGGCGAGCGCTTTCCTGTTTGACTTTGGAATGACGTACATCACGGGCTTTCGTTCACTACGACTAGGTGCTTCTGTGATGAACTTTGGTGCACCGGTGGTCTTTGAGGAAGATTCCTATCCGGTTCCGTTACGGTTCCGACTTGGTGGTGCAGTGGATGTAATTGGCAGCGGCGGTCTTATTACATTTCACGACGCTAACCGTTTGACCGCCACTTTTGATCTCATCCAACCCAATGATTATGATCAACAGTGGGCTGCGGGACTGGAGTATGCATTTTTGCAGCGCATACACGTGAGGGGTGGTTATCAGCACAATTATGATATCGCGTCTTACAGTTTTGGACTGGGGATACGTCAGCCAATCGCTTCGGTAGGGCTTGGGTTCGACTACAGTTACAGCAGTATGAGTGAAGCATTTGGAGTGGTGCACCGGCTTGGATTTTCACTTTCGATAGACTGACGACTGGACATGTTTCGTCGATTCCCGCTACTGTTGCTATTTGTAGCCCCATTGTCATACGGACAGGGGGTAATGCAGCCACTATCCGTTCAGGGAGTGGAGCCGCAGGAGTCCGTGACCGTGCGTGCCCGGGGAATGGGCAGTGCCGTAACCGCCCTCTCTGGGTCCATTGAAAGTGTAATCCTCAATCCGGCAGGTCTCGCCAGTCTTTCTCGTCCGACGCTCTCTACGAGCGGGGCGTGGTTTCAGCAGGACTGGGCAGAAACACAGCATTGGAATCCCAACCGCTACTACGCGGGGATGTCGCTCTTCTTCGCGGATCCGGATGAATATCGGAGCAAGCCGCTCTCGGCACCAGACTGGACCCATAGTCAGGGCACTTTTCGATTAGCGACAGTAGGGGGAGCAATCCCATTGAGGTTGGGAGACCGCGCGTTGACTGTGGGAGTCAAGCTTCATCAGACCGCACAGTTGAGCGATTATGATCGCAATGATAATGTGCTGGATCCCTACATCGGCCAGTTTCGCCCGGATCCTATTGAACGCCCCAAGCCCGGAGAAGAAATTGTTGTTCGATGGTCAGCCTTTGAGAGGGAGCGCACGGGATATATGCAGGCGGTTTCCACAGCAGCCGGATTAGAGTTGAGTGAAAAATTCCATGTTGGACTGCGTATTTCTAGAACTTGGGGCAGCTCAACGGATCGTCAGGAAATCCGCGAAACAGGTGTATTTTTCCTGCGTGAAGATGCTCATGACTATGATCATGAACCTGCTAATGGGGCCGTATTGTGGAATGGATCCTCAGAATACAGCAGTTGGGGAGGGGTACTGGGCTTGCAGTGGCAATATGATGTGATCACTGTAGGAATCACGTACCAATTTCCGAGTAGCCTGCGACGTAACTTCAGAAACACCGGACAGTCACGCTCAGCGGATGGCGATGTGCGAAGTCTTACGCAGGTAGGAGTGGATAAAGTCAGGTTGCCTGCCCGTATCAGGGCAGGGGTTGCTCTGCGTCCAATACCGGATGTTACACTCGCAGCAGATTATTCCTGGCAGAACTTTACGGACCTGAAAGTCACAGGCAGTGGGGTGACCACAGCTCCAGACTGGGGGATGGTTCAAGGCATAGGTTTGGGAGGAGAATGGAATTTCTTGGGAGATACCTTCCTGCGTGCAGGGTTCAGACGCGATCCACAGCCGTTCAGGATTGAGGGCTTTGGACTTGTCGGGCGGACGGCCACCGGAGACGCATTCAGTGCCGGATTCGGGACGAGTGTTTCCGTCCTTACGCTGGATATCGCATATGAATTCCAGCGCTTGCGTTATCAGGATAGATGGGAATCCAATGTTGACTACAACCGGGTGCGCAAGCACAATGTGCTCTTTGGTGTGTCCTACACTTTTTAAAAGCTGGCCGGGCCTGTAACATCACCGCCAAGCGACACGAAGATTGTTTATGAGGTTGTTCTCTGGTCTAGATGACTTTGCTGTGCCTTGTTGGCGGCAATTGTTATTCGTCGGTCTGCTTGTTCCCGTGCAGGCCCTAGCTCAGCACCCCAGGTACGACACGTACACGGGTTTTGCAACGGATACGACACCGGTCCTACCAGCGGCTGAAAAACATCCGTCGTTATACTTTTCTGCGGATTTGATACCGGAGCTCCGATTACGCAAGGCTGATCAGAGCTCAAACTATTATTTCCTTTGGCAGCGCTTCAGGTCGGATGCTCGCAGCTACATCACGAAAGATGCATCGACACTGGACGAAAATGATCGTCCTCGCGCGGCAAAGACGTTGGCTTTTTGGTGGGTATTAGAGGAAGATTCAACTGCCCTACAGAGGGCAATAGAGGCATTGCTATTGGCCTATGACGGAGTGCCCCAGACTGGGGAGAAACCTTATGATGAGATTTACCGTGCTACCTGGTTGCAGAATTACGCTGCTGCTTATGACTGGGTTTACGATCAGTTGACCACAGATCAGAACACCGAAATTCGTCGTCGCATAGCGGAAGAGACGCAGTATCTAAGGGACAATATTATGGTTGGAGACCGTCTGGCACCGCGCCCGCATAATCACCGGTCCAAGCCGGCGTGGGCAATCGGAACTGCGGCACTGGTGCTTTCTGATCATGATCAGGCGGCAGATTGGCTCTCCCATTCGCTGGAAGCAGCAAATACGGTGACGAGATACCAGTTTAGCGCGGATGGAATCTACCGTGAAGGTGGACACTACTGGATGTACAATGCAGTAAACTTTATTCCTTTTCTGTGGCATTACCTGAATGTCTCAGGAGTGGATTTATTTGGTGATTACAAGCCGGCGTTTGAATGGCCAATCCGTGTACGTACAGGACGTGGCCAGATTCCAAACATAGAGGACTCCTACCTCAAGCCAGCGCCGACCCATATGGTTGCCGCAGCATACAGAGGTGTACCGACCTCCTTGAATACAGAAGCAGATTTCGCTGCCATTTGTCAGTGGAATTTTGAGAATACCCACCTGATTGAACATAATTACACGGGTGCAACCGTTGATGTAACGTGGGAGATCGATGAGTACATTCTATTCGACAGTTCCATTGAATCAGCAGCACCAACCGCTTCTCCCAATCAGTTCCTTGAAGGTGGTCAGGTCGTATTTCGCAGGAGCTGGAAACCCTCATCAGATGACCGATACCTGCTTTTTCACGGGGTTGCAGATGCTGACAATCATAATCATCCAGACCAGCTGTCTTTTTTTCTGGGTGGGAAGGATGCCATTTTAGCTCCGGATGCAGGCTATGGACCTTCGGGATTCTCTGATGATCGGCGCAGTTCCTGGTACACTAAGGCCCACGCACACAATATTCTAACTGCAGACGGGTTTCCGCCGGTGGCCGATGATTTGTATAGTAATCCGCTTGTGTTGAACGTTACTCCTTCTGCCCGTTATGAGATTGATTCCGAATTTTTCGGGTTTGCAGAAAAAGAGAGCGGATATGTTCGCCCGAACGATGTAACTCTACGCCGGAGTATCGCCTTTGTCGATCAGGATTTTTTTGTTGTTTCAGATTTACTTTCCGGGTCTGAGGAGCACACCTATCGATCCTATTTGCATGGACGCGGGTCATTTGATCAAGTGGGTCACTACCTATCGTGGTCTCCTTTCGGGAATCGTTACGGGGCGGCAGCGAGACTGGACGCATTTATCTTACCCGAGTCTACGAGCTTGACGGTATCAACTGGCTACATCAGCCTGTTCAAGGATGAGCGTCATGAGCGGTATGTTGAAGCAGAGCAAGTCGGTCAGGAGGCGGCATTCATGCAGCTACTCTTGCCAGCAAGGCCCGGGTCTCCCATTCCAGAGCTGGACGATTTAAGTGGTGATTCCTATGTAGCTGCAAGACTTGTCAGATCTGATTCACTGGATTACTTTTTTCTCCAGGTACAGTCAGAGTTGCGTGAGTTGAGCGAATTTGCTACCGATGCCACCTTTGCGTGGTTACGGAAGACTGATTCGGGATGGCAGAATCTGGCGCTTCGCGAAGCGAATCTATTCAAGAGTGCAGAGATAGTGGTCTCATCAGATTCAAAGGTGACGCTTGCTCTGGATGCGAGCACGAGTGGAGTACTTGAGATTGCAACGCCCGCGGTGCATCCAGCTGCACAGATCGAAGTAGTCATGACTGGTGCAGAGTTGGTACAGGTGGTTCGTGTTAATGGACAGCCAAGCCCGTTTACTCTTCAAACGGATCGTATATTGATCGGCCTGGAGAAGACGAGTGTTGATCTGATCCCCGATTACAGTACCCCAGAGCGGTTACAAGCTTACCCAAATCCGTTCAGTTACTCCGTGACACTGGAGGCAGCTGCAAACCGTACTGGTCCACTTACTGCTGAGGTGTACAACCTCTTGGGACAACGGGTACGTGAAATTGAAGCAGAACATATAGTCGGCACCAATACTATCCGCGTTATGTGGGATGGATATACGGCGTCTGGTTCATCTGCCCCTTCTGGTGTATATCTCGTGCGCTTGACAGACGCGCGCGGTGCAACATTGTTGGGTAGAGTTGTACGCGTTAGGTAGGGGTGGTTGAGTATTGGCGGTTTGGAACGTGATTGCGGCGGTTCTTCGCTATATCCATCCGACGACGGTCCTCACCTATTCAATCTCTCGAACAAGGTTGCTATTGCTTTTCAATCCTTGCTCTCACAACGTTTGGAGCGCCAAGGTCGTCTGTGGTGACGCCATATAGCATTCCGTCTTTCACGATCGGTTCAGGATCAGAATGCAGTGAGAACGGAAGGCGCAGCTCTCCTAGATAACGTCCTTCAGGGTCCAATAGATCGAAAAGACGGCCTTCGTCTTCGGGCGTCACTGCCTCCCGCTTCACCCACAGATTGCCTTCATCGTCACAGAAGAATGAAACAACTGCGGGCTTTGTATTCGGAATCCTCGACCAATCGACCATCCCGCCTAGATTGATAAACCACTGAAATTCCTCCCGCACATCAGCCATCTCCTCCTCGCTTACTGGAACCAGGTCATGTTCTTTGGAGACTCTTCGAAGTATCTCACCTACCGGATTCAGTTCAACAAGCTCATATTCTTTAGTAGTCAGGGTCCAAAGATTTCCAGTTGGAGAGAAACGCCACTCAAAGGATCCCTGAAAGGGAATCCTCTCGCCAATCGACGAGCTTTGCCCGCCGCCCAAGTCCCTGACATGCGTAAATGCCTCCATTTCGACAGCAGCCTCGGGAATCGCGATGGTATCAAGCGGAGTGAGTGACTGATCGTAACGGGCCATGGTTTGGGTCATGCTGAATTCATGGAAGAGTACGACTACAGCGTTGTAGCGCCCCATGAAGTCGAATCCGCCCGGATATGGACTGATGCCTACGCCGGGATTACCTATTGACTCCGTTCTCAGGTATCTGCCGGTCGGATCGAAAATGGAAAGCTGTGCCTTGAGCATCTGCATGACTAGGGCTTCTCCGTTTTCGTTGATGTCAACTGAAAGAGCTTGTTCAAATTCTCCTGGCCCTGTCCCCTTGCTTCCAAATGTGCGCACAAAAGTCCCGTCCGAATCAAAAATGCTGATCTGTTGAGCCTGAAAGTCGAGAACAAAAATCCGTCCTTGCCCATCTACATCAAAGGAAATGATTTCTCCAAAGATTGGTGCTTCGTCGTTGGTATCCGTTCCGATCCTGATTTCCTCCACGAACTGCCACGCGTCTGCCTCATCCCACAGTGGCTCATTGGTGTTTCGAACAATGATTTCGCCGGAAGCAAGCGTATCAATTGTGCCGTTCCAAGCCTCGTTCGCATCGAAACTGCCCGGCCGACAGCACGTGATACAGAACGCAATAGTTACTGCAGGTATCCAGCTTATGATTGCGCGAGATGGCGACATGGTCTATTCCAGGCTTAGAAATCCGCTGCACGCAACATACGCAATAATAGAGACATCCTGAAGAATACCGTGCCACCCCGAGCAAGAGATCGACGTGCTCCACGGCACTACATCCTAGATTCGAGTAGTCAACGTGTGCCAGGCTCCTAAGACATTTGTGGCTACCCCAATGGTTAGCAGGGATGACTCTCTACGACTTATGCGACTGGCAGCCTGCCATGGAGTCGTTTTGTTGCGCTGGCGTCAAAGGACAACGAATCCTACAACCCCAGAATTATTGCTACAAAGGACTTAATGTTGTCCAATTGGACGGATAATGCAAGGATTATGGACGCGGCTTGTGGTCATGCATTAAGGAGCCTGCAACTTGTTATACATCATACACCTTTATGATGTATATTAAACCTCCAACAACTAAACTAATTGCCACAATGCGCACAACTGTTACTACCTATTTAGGGCTCACCGTTGCTCTAGTATTCCTGGGATTGAGGCCGGCGATTGCCCAGCAAAGCCACGAAGTAGAAGCTGGCCAGAACACGTTACTGGATGCAATTGCAATGGCCATGCCGGGAGACACGCTAGTCTTAACGACGGACGGAGGCCAGTATCTAAATGACGATGAACTTAAACCAGACAGTTCGCTTTCGCTCACGATAATGGCAGCCCCAGGGCTCATGAGCCGCCCGGTGCTGATAAATAACGGAACAGACGGCACGAAGGATATCATCCGCCTCTACGGGGATATGACCTTGATCGGTCTTGAATTTGATGGGCTGGCACATCAGGGCGAGCAGACCAAGTATGGGATTCGTACAGGTAGTGGTTCCGGTGATGCAGGGGATAATGTGAAGAAAGGCTATGTACTGAAGATTATCGATTGCTATTTTCATGACATCGTGCATGGGAGCGACGGAAATGCATTCCGCGCCTATGGTAGAACGATGGCGGATTCAATCATTGTTCGAAACACTTTGGTCTTCAATACAGGTAAGGAGGGGATCCGGGCGCGCGATGAAGACAGTGATCGTCCAGACTTTGGGTTCTTCAATGTGAAGTATTTCGAGGTTACCAATTCTACTTTCTGGAATATAAAGAACGATGGGATCAGCGTGTATGGTGGGTTTGCGGAGGCAGATCCAAATCATGACGGCCCGGAAGTTGTCATTGATCATGTGACCATGCACAATGTGGGTCATTATTTCCTAAATCTGAAAGGAGTAGATAATGCTACCGTTACCAACACGATTCTGGTAGATAACTATGACATTGTCAATGCGACTAACAAGACGTTGGGCGCGCCCTGGATGGTTGAAGGCTCCACGTTGGCATACAGTGATACGCTCAATGTCAGTCTTGGTGGAGGCTGGAGAGGAGGAGGGGATCCGACGATCATGAACCTGTATGCTGTGGATCCAATGTTTGTTGATGCGGCAAACGGCGACTTCACGCTCATGTCAAACAGCCCGCTCATCGGGGCAGGCATGAATGGTGCAACCCTCGGTGATCCGCGGTGGTGGCCGGAGGGCGTGAGCACTCCCACGGTGCACATGGTTGCGGCTGGTCAAAATACACTAATGGATGCCGTTGATGCTGCTGAAGCAGGGGACATCATTGAGTTGACCGATGCCGGGGGCGAATATCTCAACGATGATCAGATCAATGTTCGCGTGCCGCTTACCGTCCGCGCTGCCGACGGACTTGCTGAGCGGCCGGTAGTAAAGAATAACGAGCCGGATGAAAACACTCGCGTTGTGTTTCGCATTTACAATTCTCTGCACTTGGACGGTATTGAGATAGATGGCCAGGCCGGTACAGATTTCAATGCTAAGTATCTTCTTCGCATTGACGGCGAAAGTGTGGACTCCAGCATGGTACTCAAGGTAACCAACAGTTATCTGCATGATGTTGTGGCCGGCAGTGATGGCAATTTCCTCCGCCAGTATACTGGAACCTTCGCGGATTCGCTGATATTCAGGAATTCCATTTTTAGCGGTGCAGGTAAGGAAGGCCTTAGAAGCAAAGACGAGTCCTCAAACAGCGGACTCTACAATTTCGGGTACTTTGAAGTAACCAACAGCACCTTTGCCAATACACGCCAGGCGGCCATCTACATTTATGCTGGTGATGGTGACGCTTCAACCCCTGAGCCGGAGGTAGTCATGGACCGGATCACATGCCACAATTGCGGCCATGGTAACGGGCGTGCTTTCTACCCCCGGGGATTCCAGAATGTGATGATCACCAACAGCATCATTGCTAATAGCAAAATGGATTCAGAATTCAGCGTGAAACTGGAGGGGAATTCGATGATTTCCCATTCGGATACCTTTATGGTGGCTCCCGTCGTCCTAAACGGGACTTCAACGGCGACGGATATGTACAACATTGATCCCGAATTCGCCGATCCGGACAATTTGGACTTCACCATTCCAATGGGAAATGCGTTGCGCATGGCCGGGACTGATGGCATGGGAATTGGCGATATGCGTTGGCTAGCCGATCGTACCTCTGTTGAGACTTTGGAGATACCAGAGGAGCGGGGCTTTGTGCTTGGCCAAAACTACCCGAACCCGTTCCAGTCACAGACGACGATTCCGTATCGGATGGAACGCCAGGGACATGTTACGCTTGAAGTATTTGATCTGCTCGGTCGGCGCGTGGCGCAAATCAGAGAAGGCTTTGAATCCGCGGGTGCCCACACGGCAACTGTTTCCATGGATAGGCAGGCACCCGGTACTTACTTCTACAAGCTTAGCGTGGATGGCGAGGTAACATGGCGTAAGCTCGTGGTAGCCAGATAGTCTGTTGCACAGGATCATATGGTGCTGGCTTTCCAGCACAAAATTTTTATTATGCTTGCTTCTCGCTCCACATGCAGCTTATGCGCAGGTGGAGCGCGTAGCTAGCACTCCGCAGGAACTCTCAAGTGCCATTGCCTCTTCGGGACCGGGGGACACCATCATAATGGCGAATGGTACCTGGACCGATGTGGTGATTTCGTTCTATGCCCAAGGTGCTGAAGGGGATTCGATTACGCTCCGGGCAGAAACCCCCGGGCAAGTAATCCTGAATGGCAACTCCCGCTTGAAGATTGGTGGATCGTATCTCAAGGTGGACGGCTTATGGTTTGACCAGGGCGCGTTGCGCAGTGGGCATCTTATTGAATTCAGGCGCTCGTCCTCACGGTTGACTACCCATAGCCGTCTTACAAACTGTGCCATAACCAACTACAACCCCCCAAGCTACTTGACGGAGTATAAATGGGTTTCTATTTACGGCGCGCACAATCGTGTTGATCATTGTCATTTTGCCGGAAAAAGCCATGACGGTGCAACGGTCGTGGTTTGGCTGCGGGATCCGCCCAATGACAGTCCAGTGTGGCATCAAATTGACAGTAACTACTTCGGGCATCGTCCAGAGCTGGGCAAGAATGGTGGAGAGACCATTCGTATTGGCACCAGCAGCCGCTCAATGCAGGATGCGAATGTGACCGTGGAGCATAATCTCTTCGAGGAATGTGATGGAGAGATCGAAATCATCTCGAACAAGAGTGGCAACAATATTTTCCGGCATAACACGTTCCGGCGCTCATCAGGTACGCTGACGCTACGGCACGGCAATGAAGCCAGCGTGTACGGAAATTATTTTTTAGGGGAGGGCAAGTCAGGATCAGGTGGCGTCCGGATTATTGGCGAGCGACACAAGGTTTACAATAATTATTTTCAGGACTTGAGGGGCACGGGTTACCGTTCTGCCTTGGCGGTGGTTAATGGTGTTCGGAACTCCCCGCTCAACAGATATTTCCAAGTTAAGGATGCCGTGGTGGCATTCAACACATTTGTCAATGTTGAGGAGACGTTCGTCATTGGAGCTGGTAAGAGCTCGGAGCAATCCCTCGCGCCTGAGGGACTTCAGATCGCGAATAACCTCGTTGTAACCCGGAACGGTCCCATCATAGAATACGAGGATACACCACTTGGTATCACTTATGCGTCTAACGTGTTTTTTGGGGCCGAATCTGGGATTGGTCAGGTCGATGGTATACTCATTGCCGATCCATCACTTGTGTTTGATCAAGATGTATGGCGTCTGTCCAGTACTAGCGTGGCAGTGGGGGCGGCCACAGCAATAGACTTTGTAACCCATGACATTGATGGGCAAGAACGGGACGGCCTCCCCGATATTGGAGCCGATGAGATCAGCTTATCGCCGGTCCTTTATCGGCCGCTCACCTCACAGGATGTAGGTCCATCGTACCTCAGTCTTGTACTGCACTCCGATCAACTGGCGTTTCCAACGTCAATTCCGGCTGTGGAGGTATACCCTAATCCGTTCAGATCTGCAGTCACGATTGATTTTGAGCTTAT
This sequence comes from Rhodothermales bacterium, assembly GCA_965219915.1. Lineage (GTDB taxonomy): Bacteria > Bacteroidota > Rhodothermia > Rhodothermales > Bin80 > Bin80. The sequence goes on from OZ244794.1 coordinate 1,524,521, forward strand.
CATCCCAGGTTTTGCAAAGCTAAGTATCTATGACCTTTTGGGGCGCGAGGTGGCTAATTTGGCTGCTGGTACCAGGAATACAGGCCATCACAGCACCACGTTTGATGGATCTGGACTTGCGCCAGGGATTTACTTTATTGTAGTTGAAGTGGACGGTTTGCGCACGAAGCATACTTTGATTAGGCATTGACTAGGCTAAGCATCTTACTGGCACTGGGACTGGCAACCGTTGCTCCAGCCACCCCGGATGATGCACTGGTTCGCACGGTGGAAGAGTTTCGGGAAGCGGTTCGTCACGCCCAGCCGGGTGATACAATCACCATGGCTAATGGCATGTGGCACGATGCAAATCTGGTATTTGACGCGGATGGTGCAGAAGGTGATTCAATCACTGTTCGTGCCGAAACTCCAGGTGAGGTGATTCTGACTGGCCAGTCTCGTATTCGCATAGGTGGGCAGTACCTGAAAGTAGAGGGATTGTGGTTTCATCGTGGAGCGCTGGATCGAGGACATGTGATCGCATTCCGCACGGACAGGGCGGCCCATCACAGCCGCATCACCAATTGCGCGGTAACAGAATTCAACCCCGATAACTGGCTACTGCAGTACAAATGGGTGTCCGTGTACGGCACACACAATCGAGTAGATCATTGTTACTTTGCAGGCAAAACGCACGATGGGGCCACGCTCGTAGTGTGGCTGGAAGATCCGCCAGATAACGAACCCAACTATCACCGGATTGACCATAATCACTTTGGGTACCGTCCTGTGCTGGGTAAGAATGGTGGAGAGACGATTCGTATTGGCACCAGCAGTCGCTCTATGCAGGACTCCTACACGGTGGTAGAACATAACCTGTTTGAGCGCACCAATGGGGAGCACGAAATCATTTCCAACAAGTCAGGACATAATGTCTATCAGCATAATACTTTCCTCGAGGCGCAGGGCGCCCTAACCCTGCGCCACGGTAACCATGCTACCATTAGGGAGAACTGGTTTCTGGGCAGAGGAAAGCCGGGTACGGGTGGAGTACGCATCATTGGAGAGGACCATTTGGTCACGCACAATTATTTTTCCGAACTAGAGGGAGATTCCTCACGTGCGTCGCTCTCAGTGATGAACGGTATTCCCAATTCGCCTCTGAATCGATATTTCCAGGTTAAGCGTCCGGTTATAACCCAAAACACATTTGTTGGCACGCGGGTGAGCATACTTTTTGGACTGGGGGCAGATGGAGAGAAGACACTCCTGCCAGAGGATGTTCTGTTTGGCCAGAATGTCATTTTCACAGAAAACGGTAAATCTGTGGTTACGGCGTACGTGTCTGCTGACGATGTAACGTGGAGTGAGAATGTATTCTATGGAACGCCATTGGGCATTCAGCCCCCCAACGGTATACGATGGGAGAATCCAGAGTTGATAACTGGTCCTCACGGGATGCTGTATCCATCTCCAGAAGGCCCAGCATCCGGAAAAGGGGCATCGCCCACATATCCACCTCTTTCACCGTCCGACGTTGGTCCCTCGTGGTGGGGTCAACCCTGGGACCCAGACATATTGGTGGATACAGCGCGTGTGCTTCCTGATTTTTCTTACGCGGGATACAGAAGGGGCGAAGAGTCTCCGCCCGACCCCGAAGTAACGCTGGATGTGACTGACTATGGCGCAACTGGCAATGATATGAATGACGACACTGAGGGGTTCAAGCGGGCAATTCAAGCGGCGCACAATCACGAAGGTTGGGTTGTTATTGGGATTCCAAGGGGACGGTTTCACTTGTCTGACGTGATGCGCCTGGAACGGGACAGTGTAATTGTGCGGGGAAGTGGAGTGAGTGAGTCGGTAATTAGCATAGAGAAGCCCCTCGGGTCCTTGGATGTGGCAGACGAGTTCAGTGAGCCGTCCGATACGTCCCGGGTCCAAGGGAGGGTAGCATCGCCTTATTCAAGTTGGGGTGGAATGTTCTGGTTTCGAGGGTCAAGAGCTCCGGCTGGAACATCTCCCACATCCATGGAGGTTGGCATGGAGCACCTTAGTATAGAATTCAATTCTGTGCCATATGGGGGGCACCAGCTTGAGGATGGATACAATGCAGTGTATCTCGAAGGTGTGAGAAATGGATGGATTCGAGATGTGGAGATCAAGAATGCGGATGCAGGAATAATCCTCAATATGGCATCGCAAGTGACACTTGAGAATATCCTGATTGCCGGGCGAGGAGGTCATTATGGTATTCATACACAGGACTCAAAACATATCCTGATCGAGAATATTCGCGTTCATTCAAACACACTGCATCCAGTCGGTTGTGCGGGCGAAAGTGGCCATAACGTTGTCACGGCCAGCTCCATAGGACACATTTATGATGCGGGCTGCGCAGAACCCAATTTGTATGAAGGGCTCACCGTTCGAGGTGACTCAATGGGTAAACCAATCTTGGATGTTGAATTCCATTCACCGCTGGTACTGTGGAATATTAAGATCCACTACGACCATGTCCGGGCCGTTCGCCCACCTGTTTACCTGGGTGCATTGGGGGACCATGTTACCATCGTGGGATTATCGAGCGACGTGCCAGTACGTATGCAATCTGGGGCAGGGGGCTATTACGAGGGTACAAACTGGCCGGGGGAGCTTACGGTCCCATCCTTGTACCAGTATCAACTCGGAAAGCGGCGCGGAGAAATCTGAGGGCTAGAGGAGGGTTGTGATAACCGGAGATTCTGGTCAATTTATTTGCTAGCCTCCGAAGAATCAGATGCCTTTTGGGCGGACAGCATCTGGGAGATATGATTCTCCGATTCCATCAGGTGATGTTCCATGTTGATGCGGGCAGCTTCAGCATCTCGCATGAGAATGGCGTTCAGGATACGCTCATGCCATTTGATTGCTGAATACCTCGCATCTTCAACTATTTCGTGAACGGAGGATTTGATTTGTGGCATGAGTGCCTGGATCGGTGCAATCAGTAGCGGCATGATACTATTCCCGGATGCAATTGCAATGTGTTGATGGAATGCAAGGTCCAGCTTGGCTAATTCTTCACTTCTTCCCGTCCATGTTTTCATTGCATCACAGTCATTCCGCAGTTGCGCAGCGTCATCCGGCGTGTGATGAAGGGCAGCTTCGGCTGCTATCGGGGGTTCAATTAGCTGGCGGGCCCTGATGATGTCTATGAACTTAAGGTCTCCGCCATGTTGCTGTAGATACAATTCCAGCGGAGTACTTACCGATTCAGCGGAGAGTTCAGATACAAAAATGCCGCGCCCTTTTTCAATTCGGATCAGTCCGCGTCCCGAGAGCATACGCAGAGCTTCCCTCAGCACCGTTCTGCTTACACCGAACTGAGCGCATAAGTCCAATTCGGATGAAAGCCGCATGCCCGGTATCAAATGCTTTTCGCGAATGGAGTTCTCAATAGCCTCTACGACAGAATGGCTGAGAAGCTGGGGTTTACCTACGGATTCGAATTGTCGTGCCATGGATTAAGGAACGAGGTTTGGACGCGTAGCTTGTAAGCGTGTGGAATACAATGTAAGATAGTTTTTTAGAGACCAAATAGTCGGGGGATCACTAATGTAATTTGTGGGACAAAAGTGATCAATATCAGTGCGACCAGCATAGCGATGTACAGGGGAGCCAGAGGCCGAATCATCGCGGGTACAGTTACCCCGGAGATTCCTGCACCCGCAAAGAGCACCGTACCCACGGGTGGTGTACAGAGACCGATGCAGAGATTGGCCACCATCAAGATACCGAAGTGGAGCGGGTCAATACCAAATCCCACGACCACCGGTAGAAAAATAGGTGTAAAGATCAGGATGGCCGGTGTCATGTCCATGAATGTGCCAACCATCAACAACAGCACATTTATCAGAAGGAGTACAATGATCTTGTTGTCACTGACTGCTAAAAGTGATTCCGCAATGCCTTGTGGGATATCCTCAAAAGAAAGCACCCAGGAGAGCGCCAGTGAGGCGCCGATGAGGAGCATGACCACGGCGGTAGTCGTCACGCTGTTTAGCAAAACGTCATAGAGATCCCGTATTCGGACCTCGCGATAGAGCAGCACGAGTACAAGTGCGTAAAGCACTGCAATGGCAGCCGCTTCGGTTGCCGTAAATACGCCTGCGATAATCCCCCCGATGACAACAACGACCAGAGTAAGGCTCGGTAGTGCCTGCGCAAAATGCTTGAACACCTCCCGAAGCGGTACACGATCACCCTTGCCGTATCCCTTTCGGTTTGCTACGAACGCTGCAACTACCATCAGCAGTCCCCCTATAAGAATGCCGGGCAAATATCCAGCGATGAACAGTGCAGCGACTGAAACTGTACCGCTGGCCAGCGAATATACGATCAGCACGTTACTGGGAGGGATCAGCAATCCTGTTGTAGCAGAGGATACATTGACCGCCGCACTGAAGCCAGGAGAGTAGCCGCCGTCAACCATCTTGGGGTGCATGACCGACCCTATGGCTGCTGCAGCAGCAATCCCCGAGCCTGAAATAGAGCCAAACAGCATGCACGCAATGATATTTACAAGTGCGAGACCTCCGGGGAGTGCCCCGATCAAGGCGCGGGCAAATGCAATAAGACGGCGGGCAATTCCTCCGCGGCCCATTAAATTACCTGCCAGAATGAAGAAAGGGATGGCTAGTAAGGTGAAGCTGTCCAAGCCCGTAGCAATGCGTTGTGCGGTTGTGCTGGCCGCAGGCACAAAATCCACTGCGACGACCATGGTGAGTAATGTAGACATGCCCAAGCAATAGGCTACAGGCACATCTAACAGCAGCAGAATTAAGAAGCTTACCACAAGTACAAGTACGGCAATCTCCATTTACAGTTAATCTGTTCGGGTTTATGGTTGATGTCTCAACCGTCGGACAAGAGGGTAGGGCTCTCCTGTTCCGGGTTCTCTTGAATAGCAATGATACTGTAGTAGATCATCAGAAGCCCGCTTATCGGAAGCACTAGATAGACGTATCCTATGGGAACCTGAAAAGCCGCAGAAAGCTGATTCAGGTCCAGCGTCACATAGACGAGCCAACTGCCTCCAAAAACCAGCGCCACCACGGAAAAAATGATAATGACGATGTGCGCGAATACGTGAACGGATCTTTTTTGGGTGCTGGGCAGTCGTCGTACAAGCACATCAATGCCGAGGTGTGCACGCACACGCAACGCGTATGCTGCACCCAGCAGGCTAATCCAGATGAGCAGATAAGTTGACAGTTCCTCCGTGTAAGAACTGGGACTGTTAAGCAGGAAGCGAGTAATGACTTGCCAGGATACAGTAATTACCATGAGCGCCATTAAGGTGACCAGCAATCCTGCAAGCGTCTTGTCAATAATGCGTGTCATGGTGCTTGGGTGGCGAGAGCCCAAATCCGATCGGCCCATGGTTCCAGTTCGGTACCTTCAAGAGATTCATAGAGCGGCAGAACGGCTTCCTGGAATGGCCTTTTATCAGGGCGAACGACGATCACACCGTCTTCCTCGACGGCTCTAAGCGCCTCCTGGCTGGCCTCGTTCCACAATCTTCGCTGGAACACTACTGACTCCTCTATCGCTTGGGTAAGCCACGCTTGTTGTTGGGTGGACAGCTTATTCCATGTATGAGTGCCAATCAGAAGGACATCGGGAGGAGCGGAGTGTTCATCCAAAGTATAGTATCGTGCCTGCTCAAAATGTTTGGATCCGTAGAAATTTGGTGGATTGTTTTCTGCACCATCCACGACCCCCTGCTGCAGTGCTGTATAGAGCTCTCCATAAGCCATTGGCGTAGCATTTGCACCGAGTAGATTAATCGTTTGGATGGAAAGATTACTTCGCATCACACGAATCTTCAATCCTTCTAGATCTTCGGGAGCATCGACCCTTTTGTCATGTATGTAGAAGCTTCGGAAGCCGGCATCGTAATAACACAATCCACGTATCCGGTAGGGTAATCCTTGCAGAAGTATTTCCTTTCCTACGTCGCCCTGAAGCGCTCTCCAGAGATGGTCTTGATCTTCAAAGAGATACGGAAGACTGTAAACGCCCATGGCGGGCACAAAATTCTCGATCACACTGGAAGCAGTTTTTGCCATGTCGAGCGTGCCGAGTTGGAGTAGCTCCACAGATTCCCGTTCGTTGCCCAACTGCCCACTGGGATAAATTTTCACCCGCATAGTGCCTTCCGAGAGCTCCTCTAATCGCTCTCCCATGAAAGCCATCCCACGGTGCACCGGATGCATTGAATCCAGCACATGTGCCAAACGGAGTTCAATGCTGTCTTGTGTGGAATTGCAGCCCGCGCTGCTAAGGAGCAACGGCACGGTCAGCAATGCGAGCAACACAAGCTTAGTGGCTGAATTCATGTTGATGGCACAGTAAGCCTTTGGGCAAGGATTATGCGTCTGTCCAGAATGGGAGCTATTGGTCGGGATTGCGCTTCGGAGCGGACCGACCATATGCAAGTCCACCAGATCAATTCTTCTGGCAAACACTGTTGCGCATCAAACATGCCAGGGTTTTCCATTGACCGATTGGTCCTCAGGGTCAGATTAGACAAAGTAAAGGCCACCATTCACCTCCACAGACTCGCCATTTACGTATGCAGAGGCATCAGATGCAAGAAAGGCGACGATGTTGGCCACATCTTCAGATTCACCCTCACGGCCAACGGCTGTCTTTCCGGCAACCATTTTACGAACGTTATCGGGTGTAAACGTGTCATGGAATGTTGTATTGATCAGGCCCGGTGAGACGCAATTCACGCGGATGTTGCGTGCAGAAAGCTCTTTTGCCATTCCACGGGTCATGGTTAGGACACCGCCTTTCGCAGTTGCATAGGCAATTGACCCTCCTCCACCACCGTCACGGGCCGCGAGTGATGCCAGGTTCACGATCGTTCCACCAGGCTTCATGTACGGCAATGCAGCCTGAGAAACGAGGAAGACAGATTTTAGATTTACCGCCATAACAGCATCCCAGAATGCTTCGTCCATTTCGTCGAGCTTCTTGCGCGCCAGTAGACCGCCGGCGTTATTGACTAGTATATCAAGGGACCCGCCAAAGGCTTTCGTGCCCTCGGCGAGCAGACGATTTACGTCCGTTGCTTGAGTGACATCGGCCCTTATTGCAAATGCCCGGCCACCGAAATCGGCGACTGTTGCAACGGTCTCCTCCGCGTCGCTCTTACTGGAGTGATAATTAACGATGACGGAGGCGCCTGCTTTCGCCAGGCCGTAGACAATCCATCTCCCGATATCTCTTCCTCCTCCGGTTACCAGCGCCACCTTCCCGCTCAGATCTGTATTCATGCTGTCGTTTTGTGTTAGAATCTTAAGTGATTAGAAGCGAGCAGATATTTTCTGCTTGCGTGTCAATATTCTGTTTCGGAGTTACCCAGAAACTCAACCTGGAAATTTCCGGTCCACTGGAAAGACTGATCACCGAAAGTCACCTCCTGTTGTCCGGTCATTCCCTCAGACTGGTTTGAAACTACAATGCGCCAGTGAAGGCCCTCCTGTCCGGTGATTTCGATTACACTGGCTACATCCGAATGACCCAAGACATTCACGCCTGTGATTCGGGGTCTGGCCTGCGCAGACCTTTCCCGAGCTTCATTGAAGTAGCCATGGGGCTCAATGACGGATGCAAAAAGCATGTCTCCGGCCTGACGACGCAGGACCAGAAGGGGATGGGATTGCAGATTGAAATCGGGATCATTTGCGCCGGTGCGTCCGAGATGCACTTCACTTTCTGGCCAGGCAGAAGAAATCAGCGAATAGTACCGATGGCCGTCCAGCCAGGTAAACTGGATGGATGAATCTGTACGGGCCTGTGCTGTATGCCAGATGTGCTGGTATCCATGACTACTTCCCAAAGGCTGCATCGCTGTCGTATTTGTTTCGAATTGCAGGTTTGAGGTAATGTTCTGGCCGGAAAAATGCAGCGGGTAATCATATTGGCGGGTTGTATTGCTGGTTAGGCGATACAAGTCCACAACGACCGGATACGGAAGTGATTCATCTTTAACGAGCAGCATAGTTCGCTGCATATCCACTCCATCATAATATGTGTTGGCATGCGCGCTCATGGCAACAGCGTGCGTCTCCTCTGCTTCAAAGAAATGTCGTTTCGCAGACATTGACTCTGCAGTGTCTTCGTCCCCCATATTTTGTGTCACTCCGTCAACAACAACAGAATTGTGTGCAATGGTCTGCATTGCAAAGGATTCGTTTTCCGGCAAATAGCGTCCGCCGAATTTGGGCTCCACATTGACCCATCTACCAAACCCGTAATCGCGAATGACCTGTCGCCCCTGATCAAAGAAGATGAAGTGCAGCTTATCGAAGTGTCCATGCCCTCCTCCGTGGACGCCATACTTCATGAGTAGCATCGACTGTTCCATACCATCTCCCATTCGGAGAATTCCCAGACCCCCGGAGGTACCGTCACTTCCATCGCTGAATTCCACCGAGGGCCAGGAAATCTGCGGATCCGATTCACTGGCATCAAAATCGCGGGCAAGCTTTAATCCAGCTCCGCTTAAAGAAACACGACCCTGGATTTTGGCAATGCCCAGAAGATCTTCATCCATTCCATAGCGATCGTAGGTCAGCGCGTTAGCCAGAATGACCTCAGGCGCCGCTACATCCATCGTTAGCGATGCATCGTTAATCGGTGGAAAGACGCCGTTGGGGAATGAAGTTTGAACAGCTGCATAATAGGCTTTTCGCAAGATCTGGTCGCGGTATTCATAGATGCCCACCTCGGGTTGCATTCGCTCCACAGCTTCGGCAAAATAGAAGAAAGGCATTAATGCATAGCGGATATAGTAAGGTCCTTCCATGTAATACCCGTCTGGCGAAAACAGTAGGTCAAGTTGTGCCAGAAAGCCACCTTTGCCATCCAGGTCCGAGCCGTGTAGGGACTTTTCGACAAGTGCCAGGTCCCCCATCACATAGGCAATCATTCCAACTGCAGCCACTGCCCAGGTGCCGTGGTTATGAATGCGGTCGAATTCCGCTTTGTTACGGATATGAAACCAGTCGGCCATGGGCCGAAAGATATTGGTTTCAAACCGCGTCCTTTCCTCTTCCGAGAGCCAATCATATACGCAGTCATAAGCAATACTCGTATGCACGAGCCAAACTTCCTCATTCAGCGTTTGATGAAAAATCTTGCCTGGCTTCTGATGATGGGCCAGTGGATGAGGGCCGAGGGTTGGATACAGGATTGCGTACAAATCCAGCATATCGCGTACAAAAGCTGCGTACTTATCTTCTCCGGTGATGCTGTAAAGCAGTCCGGCGTAGCGCATTTCGCGATAGTTCTGTTTATGTCTTTCGTGCTCGTATCCGCCGGCTTCTCCGGGATTGGGTACTTCCATAGGATGTGCGAAAGCAACCTCCATAGTCTCTTTTGCGAGGGCAATCGCTTCATCAAGAAGGGCGTAACGGCCTTGGGCTTCCCTTATCGCGAGGGCATCATCCTGTGAGATAAAGATCCCTGCATGTTGACCCGAAGCCTGAAACGGCACAGTGAATACAAGAAAAAAAAGTAACAGGATCCGCAACATAGAATATTCCACTTGGGTTCGTACATCTACGAGATTATACTTGAAATATATCACATATCATACAACTTTATTGTGTTTCGCATCTATAGAGGGTTATACTTTGGTCGGGCTTGACCGGTAGCCGGTTTGAAACCTGCTATTCCACCGGACGGGTTGGAGGCAGCGGCTTCGTGCTCAGAACAGGTTGTAGTCCCTCGCCAACGCTTCCGGTATTGACTACAGTTGTTTCATCGTCAATTGCTTTTCCTAGCGAGAGGCTCCATTGGACGCACGTCCCCTTCTGTGGACTCCCCCATTTGCGTTTCTTCACAGGGGTTACCACTTTATCTTCGGAACCGGCACCCGCAGGCTTCAATCGCAGTTGAACCCCTGGAAATATGCCACACTAACTCTCCCGCGTAGCCTCGTCTAATCTAGGCTTCATGAATCCTGGTGGGCAACTACGCCTCCGAAAGATCCTAGACGGCCCGAGAATGCGTGGATGCACTCGGTACATCACACGGCCGGGGCCAGCCTTAAAAATACCGAAGCAGGACATCGGAAAGAAGGTGCTCCCGCACCCAGGAAGCCGTAGGAATGTGTAATGCCATCTTGGCCAGAAACGACCGCGCAAGGCAAACCCGGTATGCCAGCGGGAGTCCTGTCGAACGAAGCCGGAGACGAGGTAGATTATCCTCCACACACACACCATTTCAAAAAAAAACAACTTCCTGAATCAATTGGTCACGCCCCAAAGTTCTGCTTCACACAAGCTAACAAGTCCTATTGACAGCAGACATAAATGCCGCACATCTTTTTGGCACGGAATGCCGTGTTGAGTGGATCGTAAGTGTGATCATAAAGTTGTACACCAAATTTTGTATACTAAACGGTCGTGGCACCCTGATCATGTTTGCGAACCCTAATCGTATAACCATTGGAGGTTATCGAAAGCAGGCCTCCTCGCAACGACTCAAAGGGTTGGCTTTGGCGCTCATTACGGCCGTATCGGCACAAGCCCAGGAAGTATCCCCCACACCAGATGTCCCATCTATCGCCCGAGCAGCACGAGTACAGGCTACGGTCAATCTCGACAGTGGCTTGAGCGAGACGGACTGGCAGCGCGTGGTGCCTGCTCGAGGCTTCTGCCATGCCGAACAGCAGCAGGGCAACCCGTCCACATTTGACACAGAGGTCCGCGAACAGACTGTGGATGAATGCATGTCTCCCGTTGGCAACCACGCATGTCGGTCACAAGCACACTTGTGATCTGCCCTACGATCTGATCCGCAATGTCCTATCTTCTCTTCGCGAGACTCTTACGAAATCGTGACAGCCCGCATAGCAAAGTCGATCGCTTCAAGCCTTTGATTCTAGGCATGTGCCTGTCCTTCCTCGCACACCCGCTGGCCGCCCAGGTCACCGCAGACTATGCCCCCGGTACTCAACCTCCCATCAAGCTACATCGCCTCGCGCAGCCGATTCAACTTGATGGTCTTGTCGACGAGCCTGCCTGGCGAGCTGTTGACCCTTTTCCTCTGGTAATGTATCAGCCCACGTACAAGGGGGCCATGACCGAACGCACGGAGATTCGGGTGGCATACGATGACGACCACCTTTACGTCTCTGGAAAACTGTACCACGTTGTCTCCGACAACCTGAGGGCTAATTCGTTCTACCGCGACCGCTGGAGTGGTGACGAGACATTTGCTATCGTGCTCGATACATTCAACGACAACGAGAATGCCCTATGGTTCTACACAACGCCTCTCGGTACCCGCTTCGACATCGCAGTAGCGGACGATGGGGCTAATGGTCGAGCTTCTAACAACGAGAATTGGAATACATTCTGGGATGTAGCAACAACACGAACCGACGAGGGCTGGTTTGCTGAGATACGCATTCCTTTCAGCAGCCTTGGTTTTCAGGATGAGGACGGGCGTGTAGAAATGGGAATGATCGTGTACCGGTGGATGGCTCACAACAACCACCGCTACATATTCCCGGATATACCACCCCGGTGGGAACGTGGCAGCAACAAGCCCTCCGTCGCGCAAGACGTGATCCTCGAAGGCGTCTATAGCCGGAAGCCCGTTTATGTGACGCCGTACGGTCTTGGAGGTGTCCAGCGGAATTCTAAACTGGCCCCCTCAAAAACAGCCTACCGTTTCAATGACGACTTCACGCGTGAAGTCGGGCTCGACGTGAAGTACAATCTTACCAACAACCTCACGCTCGACGCAACCGTCAACACCGACTTTGCCCAAGTGGAGGCCGACGACCAGCAGATTAACCTGACGCGATTTTCGCTCTTTTTTCCCGAGAAACGGCAGTTTTTCCAGGAGCGTTCCGGAATCTTCGAGTTTGATACCGGAGCTAGCGGCAGCCGTCTCTTCCACAGCCGCCGCATCGGCTTGGTCAACGGGCAGCCGATCCGTATCCTTGGTGGCTCCCGCCTCGTCGGGCGCATAGGCGAATGGGATATTGGATTACTTAATATGCAAACGGCGAAGGAAGGCGACATTCCCACCGAGAATTTCGGGGTGTTGCGGCTGCGTCGAAAGGTCTTTAATCCCTTTTCAACCGTTGGCGGCTTGGCAACAAGTCGGATTGACGTCGATGGCGGATACAATCTGGCGTATGGGCTTGACGGAATTGTGCGCATCATCGGGGATGAGTACTTCACCGCGAAATGGGCGCAGACGCTGGATAAGAATCAGATGGATGCAGGTGCATTCAGTTTCCTAGATGCCGGACGGTTTATGCTGAAGTGGGAACGGCGCATCATCCAGGGGTTCAGCTATGAGCTAGAAGTCGTTCGGAGCGGGGCGGATTACAACCCCTCCGTCGGCTTTGTCCGCCGCCGCGACGTTTTCGTACTCAGCCCCGATGTCAACTATCAAACATTCCGGGGGGCTGACTCGCGGTTCCGGCGAATCTGGGTCGGTAACTGGTCCAATATGTACCTTCGCAACGAAGACGGTTCTGTTGAATCGGCATGGCTCCATCCCTTTTACTGGTTTGAAACCAAGGGTGGGGCGACGCTGCTGCTCTCGACGGCCCATACTTACGAGGACGTGCGCACGTCCTTTCCGCTCTCCGCGGAGGTTATGGTTCCCATTGGTTCCTACTGGTTTCATGATCTCTGGGTTGAGGCAAATCCGCCTGATCGATGGTTTTTCCGGCCTGATGTTACCTTCCGCACCGGCACTTTCTTTGATGGATGGAAGACGACCTTGAGCACCGGAGCCACGTGGAACCTATCTCGTCATCTGGAATTGCGCGGCACCTACGAACTCAACCTCATTCGTTTCTCGGACAGAGACCAGCAACTAGATACGCACTTGGGTCAAGTTCGTATCCAAGCTGCGCTTAACACCCATTTCTCGGCCACAGCCTTCCTGCAATACAACAGCGTCGCCGATGAATTCTTTGTCAACACCCGGATTCGCTATCACTTTGGTGAGGGCAACGATTTATGGCTGGTTTTCAACGAAGGGTTCAACACCGAGCGGCATCAGTCCTATGGCCCGACGCTGCCTGTAACTGATAGCCGAGCGATCCTACTCAAGTACACTTATACCTTCATCTGGTGAGATGATCTACATTAGTGTAAAGCTGGCGTGCAACTCAATTGCGGAGCGAGGAATGCGAATAAACTGCCCTCGGAGATATGTGTGAAGCTTTAATTTTCAAACGAAATCAGCAGATAACCCGTTTATGAAAACTGGTACCGTGAAGCCAGGTACATAATTCCCAGGTTAGACCAGAAGGGCACTTGCGATAACTTCTTCTTGTTCAAGCTGGTGCACCATAGAGCTTCCGGTTGCTGGACTGGCGCTCGGATGACGCCCGGCATATTGAATTCTGAACTCATGTCCGGGATGCACAGAATGGAGGGTGCTCGTCAAGAGTGGGCGGACGTAGGTCCAAGCTCCCATATTTGCAGGCTCTTCCTGTGCCCAGCAAATTTCCACATCAGGTCGGTATTTCGACAGTTCGGTGTGTAGTGCTTCTCGCGGCCAGGGATAGTATTGCTCCAGTCGAATCAGAGCGATGGATTCGTGTCGGTCTTCGTGTTTATCAAGCTCGGCCAATAAGTCGTAGTAAATTTTTCCACTGCACATCACGAGGCGTTCCATCGAGGCAGCGTTCTTCTTTGTACCGATCACTGGCATAAATCCGCCATCAATCAGGTCCGCTGGCGATGAGATTGCCCTCGGATGCCGCAAGAGGCTCTTGGGAGTCATCAGGATTAAAGGCTTCTTGACATCCCGTAAGACCTGCTGCCTGAGTGCGTGAAAGTAGTTACCGGGTGTACTCAGGTTGCAAACGATCATATTTCCCTCGGCACAAAGCTGGAGAAAGCGCTCCAGACGCGCAGATGAGTGTTCGGGGCCCTGTCCCTCGTACCCGTGTGGAAGCAAGGTAACCAGACTGCTTTCCTGTCCCCACTTTTCTTCGGCTGCCGATAAGAATTGGTCATAAACGATCTGTGCGCCATTAGAAAAATCTCCGAATTGGGCTTCCCAGATCACCAAGGCGTTCTTGTTTTCGACCGAGTAGCCATATTCGAATGCAGCTACGGCGTATTCGGAGAGCAGACTGTCGTAGATATGCAGCTTTGCCTGACTCTCCGTGATGTTGTTGAGCGGGACGTATTCGTCATTCGTGTCCTGATCATAGATGACAGCGTGGCGCTGCGAAAAGGTTGCCCGTCGGGAATCCTGCCCGCTCAGACGAACGGTAGTTCCCTCCTGAAGCAATGTGCCGAATGCCAATGCTTCTGCAAAGGCCCAGTCTATGGTTCCTGATTTCCGCAGTTTTTGGTCTCTGCGCTTGAACTGCTGCATCAGTTTAGGATGCGCATTAAAGCCGTCGGGAGTCCTAAGCAGTGTACTCAGCACGGCTTCCAATTGCTCTTCAGAAACACGTGTGTCCACCCACGGTATCGTGTCGTAACTGCGGTTGTGGAAATGCTCGAGTATTTGCGCGGCGTCCTTTTCCTTTAGGTCTGACGTGCGCTCGAAGGCCTGCTGCAGCAACTCTCTGAAGCCATCCAGCATTTTCTCCGCTTCATCGGGCGTCATGTCCCCGCGATTAAGGAGCGATTCTGTATACAACTTTCGGGGGGATCGTTTTTTCTTGATTAGCTGATATAGAACAGGATTGGTATAAGTTGGCTCATCCCCTTCATTGTGGCCGTGTTGTCGGTAACAAAGCATGTCAATAACGACGTCTTTATTGAACACTTGGCGGTAGTCCAGTGCTAAGCGGGCAACACGTACGCAGGCTTCAGGGTCATCTCCGTTGACGTGGAAGATGGGCGCTTCAATCAGCCGCGCGACATCGGTCGCATATGTAGAGCTACGGGCCTCGCTTGGTCCTGTAGTGAAACCGATCTGGTTGTTGATCACGAGATGGATGCTTCCACCTGTATGGTAGCCCCGAAGTTGGCTGCAATTAAGAGTTTCAGCTACAACCCCCTGACCGGCAAAGGCTGCGTCTCCGTGAATTAACACGGGAATTATGGCATCAACGACCCGGTCGCCGGGGGCATTCGGGTCATCCATATCCCTCAGGCAGTCCTGTTTGGCCCGGACCATTCCCTCCACAATCGGGCTCACAGACTCCAAATGGCTTGGATTGGATGCCAACGTGAGTGCGATCTTCGCGCCGTCTGGGGCCTCATAGACCCCCTTACTGCCCAGATGATATTTAACATCCCCGGACCCATAAATCGTATCGGGATTAATATTACCCTCAAACTCCGAGAAGATCACCTCATAGGATTTTCCCATGATATTGGCCAGAACATTCAGACGTCCTCGGTGCGCCATACCAATCACGATCTCATGAACTCCCTGTTCAGCGGCATCGTTCATAATCACATCCAGCATCGGTACGATACTCTCGCCGCCTTCCAGAGAAAAACGCTTATGACCAATGAAGCGTGTATGCAAAAATCGCTCAAACGACTCCGCTTCATTCAGCTTATGCAGAATGCGGCGCTTATCGTCCAGGGTGAGTTCTTCGGCATTGCGAAGTGGCTCAATTTTTTCCTGCAACCAGTGCTTTTCAAGCGGGCTGGAAATATGCATGTACGAAACGCCGATCCGGCGCGTATAGGTTTCCCGGAGGATGTTCAGGATATCCCGCAACGGGAGTACATCTTTACCACCTAACCCTCCTGTAACGAACTCCCGGTCCAGGTCCCAGACGGTGAGTCCGTATTTGGCCGGATCCAGTTCGGGGTGATACTTCCAATTGGGTTGTAATGGATTTATGTCTGCCTGCAGGTGACCCAAGACACGAAACAACCTGATCAGGATCATAACTTGGGCTTGTTTTTGAATAGCATCAAGTTCCGTACCCGTCTGCTGAGGGGTGCCCAGGCGCGGTGTTGAGTCTGGACTTAGTACATAAGGCGGGTGGGGTACATGCAGATCTTCGAAGACATTTGAATAAAAATCCTCCTCTCCCTGCAGAAGTTTAGCGACATGGGCCAAAAACGCACCACTTTCTGCGCCCTGAATGACACGATGATCGTAGGTACTGGTAACGGTCATTACGGGAGACAGCCCGACCTTGCTTGCAGCGGAGGCGCTTATTGCCTGGTATTCTGCTGGATAGCCGATTGAGCCGATACCCACGATCACACCTTGATGGGGCATAAGGCGGGGCACGCTCAGACTCGTCCCAATCATCCCTGGATTGGTGAGTGTTACATTCGTATTCTGAAAATCCTCCAGCGTAAGCTTATTGGAGCGGGCACGCTGGATGATTTCATTGTAAGATGCCAGGAACTGTGCAAAATTCATTTGCTCTGCGCCCTTGATATTGGGCACGAGTAGCGATCGGCGTCCTCTGCGCTGGGTATCTATGGCCAAACCGAAGTTCACATGCGAAGGACGTACATGCTGTGGTTTATTCCCATCCCGAATGAACGTGCTGAACATAGTCGGGAAGGCCTTCAGTGCCTGTACAATCGCAAAAGCTATAAGATGAGTGAAGGACACCTTCTGCCCACCAATTCCGCGCTGGTATTGGTTTAGTAGAGTCCGGTTCTCGGTGAGCAATTTCACAGACAGGGTTCGAACAGAGGTAGCAGTTGGAATCTCCAGACTGGCCTCCATGTTTTCCACGATAGCTGCACTCGGCCCACGAATGGGTGCAACGGCAGTATCGGCCGGCAGGCCGTCTCCTGATGGACGTGGTGGCTCTTTGGCTATAGTAGATTGCCGATCCTGTTTGGGTTCAACCGTGGCAGGAATACTTTCCCCCGGGTCGTAATCGGCAAAGAAATCTCGCCAACTTTCGCTGACGCTAGAAGGATCGTCCTGGAAGCGTTTGTAGAGGGCTTCGACGTAACCTGTATTGAATCCAAGCAAGCTCACGGTTCCTATCTAGAATGGTGGGTATAAGAGAAGGTACAATATTTCGCAGGGCAAAGGAGGAGCGCGGATATATTTGAACCGAAATACATTGCACTGGCCAAGGCCAACACGAAACTATATGATCAAACGCTCAAATGGTTGAATGCGTTCAGGATCGCAATTATCGCGCCCGAATGTCGAAAAAAAGTTTGAAGCCGCATTGATTCCCGCGGCGCGGCAGTAAGAACAATGGCTCCTTATTAGATCCTCGAAACCAAAATTAAGGTGTCCGTTCGAGAACTTCTACGCAACTTCGGGAGGGCAGCAAACAATGATGGTTTCGGGACTATCCGGAAGGGGCTTCGGTCCTGTACTTCTGATCCTGACATAGTCAAAACTCAGAAGCAACTTCCGTTTCTGCTAAAGCCATCCCTCTGTACGATACCACTCAATTGTTTCCTGCACGCCTTCCTCTAACGAAACGCGCGAAGAATACCCCCAATCCCGCGTTGCTTTGTTGGATGAGCATTGTTTTGTGGCATGAAGGATTTCGCGGGCCTTTTCAAGGTTTAGGGGCGGATACGTATTGGTCAATTTTCCCGCAAACTCACTTATGGCTCCTAGGGGCATGATCAGTGAGCGTGGCAGCCGAATCAGCGTCGACTGTTTGCTGAGGGCAGAATGGGTGGCATCCCGCAAAGCCTCCCAGGTTACAATCTCGCTGTTGCTCACGTAGTAGGTTTCTCCAGTCGTCCGAGGAGATTCTGCAGACTCAATTATCCCCCGTACAAGGTCCTTTACATGTACAAGTGATAGTCCCGGATCCCCTCGGGGAACTACACAGATTCCGCGGTTAACTGCGGAAAAAAAGGTCAGCAAGTCCCGATCCCTAGGTCCGTAAACGACCGAAGGCCTGATCATGACTAACGGCAGCTTGACGTCGACCAGTGCCTGCTCCATAGCCAGTTTGCTGCGTCCGTATCGCGAAACCGGCTTGCAGGGTGTTGACTCGTCGGCCATTACATGATCAGCGTACCCGACGACAGCCAGGCTGCTGGCAACACAGACCTTGGTCACATTCGTAGAAGCATTCCCGATTGCTGTCATAAGATGCATCGTGGAAGTAACGTTGGCCGAATACAGCTCTTCCCAGGTTCGCGCCCGCGTCATCGCTCCCAAGTGGTAGACGTACTGTACTTCCTCAAGAGCTTCTTCAATCAGTGTGGAATCACTGAGATTGCCGCGTATCTGAACTACATCAAGTCCGGCCAACCACTTGGGTTCGGCGCGAACCAGGCAGCGGACTTCCGAATATCCTCGCTCCAGCAGGGTTTCTGCAAGATGGCTACCGACAAAGCCGGTAGCACCGGTAACAAATGCGACTTTGCCCATAGTTACTATTTCTGTTCGAGCAGCACGACGTTCTCGATATGATGTGTCTGCGGGAACAGGTCTACAGGTTGTGCAACCACTGCACGGTATGATTCCGCAAGTAACTTCAGGTCACGTGCCTGTGACTGGATATTACAGCTTACATACACGATCGTACGCGCCCCCAACTGAGAGATCCGGGCGGCAACTTTTGGATGCATGCCTGCCCGGGGTGGATCAACCACGATGATATCCGGAGGGCTATGCTCAGCGGCGAAGGCTGGTGTCAGGAGTTTCAGCATATCCCCACTGATGAAAGTGCAGTTCTCAATTGCGTTCAGCGCCGCATTGGATATTGCGTTTTGGACGGCATCCTCAACCAACTCAATACCCGTGACACGCGCCGCGCTTTTGGCCAGCAATAACGCAATAGTACCTGTCCCGCAGTACAGGTCATATACATGGTCGTTTGCTGTGACACCAGCCAGATCCTCTACGACAGTCATTAACTGTTCGGCCTGGAGTGTGTTGGTCTGAAAAAACGCACCAGGCGCAATTTCAAAGGTCAAATCATGGATCCGGTCTCTTATGATTCCGGGGCCATAGACTATTTCTATTCGTTCCCCAAAGGTGGTTTGTGCGTGGGAGGTGTTGATTGTATTGACCAGTGTGGTTACATAGGGGTATTCAGTTTGCAAGTAACTTCCAAGGTCGAGCATGAATTCCTCGTCATAGCCGAATGTAACCAGGTTTGCCATGAGCTCCGGCATATTTGCGGATTCGCGGATCACCAGATTTCGCAGAAAACCTTCCTTGTGGCGCCAGTTCCAAGGCATCCGGTTTGATTTTCGAGTAAAATCACGAACCCCATTCAGCAGCGCAACACATTTTTCGCTCTGCAGGTGACACTCGTTGATATCCAGAACTTTGGCAAAATTCCCAGGAGGATGCAGCCCAAGCGCAAATGATTTGTCGTAGACCATGTCGGAGTCAATCTCCTCTCTGGACAGCCAGCGATAAGCCGAAAAGGAGAATTCCATTTTATTTCGGTAACCGTATGGCTCAGCCATCCCCTGCGGCACACGTATTTCCAGATCGGGAAGATCGGCCTGACGCGTCATTACTTCACGGATCAGTTGGTGTTTGTCCTTAAGCTGTTGTGCGTAAGCTACATGCTGAAGTGTGCAACCACCACAACTGCCAAAATACTGGCAGCGCGGTATAGTCCGGTTTGGGGAGGATTCAAGTACGGACAGAGGATGTGCTTCAGCAAACTTCCGGTTTCGTTTGACGACTTTTACCTGGACGCGCTCTCCTGCCAATGTATGGGGCACAAAAACAACCTGACCGTTGTGGTAGGCCAAGCATTTGCCGCGATCGGCTGTTTTTTCTATCATCAGTTCCAACACATCTCCCCGTCGCAGTCTGCGTGCTTCGACCGGCGTTTCCACGGATTTCTGATCAGAAGGCATGGCCAAGTCGGAAATGTGCTACCGAGTTGTTCAGGCCCGTAGGAAAAAATCCCGTATCCGGTGTTGCAGGATCGTAGACTCGAACCGCCAGATCCAGTCTTGCAATCAGGTAAGCCCACGAGATTCGTATTCCCACGCCTGCGCCAACCCCGGTTTCCCTGAACAGGTTCTGAAGAACAAAATGTCCTGTTGGGCTGTCGGATGTGTTTGTGGTGAAGCCAGGGTTTCGCCGCCCGAACCACACATTCCCTGCATCGGCGAATGTGGCTAGGATC
Source organism: Rhodothermales bacterium (assembly GCA_965219915.1). Lineage (GTDB taxonomy): Bacteria > Bacteroidota > Rhodothermia > Rhodothermales > Bin80 > Bin80. The sequence goes on from OZ244794.1 coordinate 1,544,565, forward strand.
CACTCTGCCCCCAGACGGTCTCGCGCCACAGTTTGTCGTAATTCAAGGCTGGTTTCCAGTTTAATATCTCCACCTAGCACGCTAGTTTCGGTCCTCCGATTATCATCTTGTCGGAAGCTAGCAGCCCCCGGCCCCAGTTGTCTGAGTCGCCATCCCCGTACACTTGAAGCACCTCCGCTGTAAAAACGTCGATCAAACGGAACAACACTGGCTTTTCCGATGGGATGGGCCAGTCCACCAACAAATTTCATGGCAAGGACGGTTCGATTACTCAGGCGATAGTATCGTCGAAAATTACCCACGAATCGCACATATTGGCGGTAAATAACCTCTGTATCGCTGCCTGCAAAAGAAAAGAGACGGAGGTGTTGCTCTTGGATACTTGGCGTAAATACGAATTGATCAAGCAAATAAGGCAACGTACCACCCAGCTCAATTGCAGCTTCATAACTGTACCCCCTGTCTCTGCGCAGCGGATTCACATTCTCCGAACGCAGCGTGTACCTGATCGCGTTGTTGATCTGGGGTTGGGTATAGTCTTCAAGGATTTGTGCACGCTGTACAGGATCAATGATTTGTGGGATTCCTCCGGCGTCCAGCACTCGATCCAGGAATCGTGACTGAAAGCCACTCAGTGTATCTGGTTGGCTCAAGCTCAGGTCCATCAGATCAATGATTGAAGTGACATCCAGATTGTGCTGCAACTCCAGCCGAATACGAGCAGATGCGCGTCCACGTATGATTAGGCTCAGGTCTTTGCGGCGTGCCGTGAGGTAGCTAAATGTGAAGCGCGTTCTGGTCTGGAACAAATCCATCGAGGAATCCAGTCGGTGGAATGGAAACATCAGATACGGCAGACTGACCGTAGTTGCAAATTCTGCTGCACTGGACGAAAAGAATGTTGTATCCACATCCGCTGCGACTGAACCAGTCGTACTGATGCTAAGCACCTCCCCATTGCCAAATATATTGGCGTTCTCGTAGGTTGCTCCCAGCCCGCTGCCCAACTCGTTACCAACGCCCCCAAGAATTCCACTGCTTTGCCGAATGAACGTGGAAAGCAGAAGTTGGTGACGCGGTCGAGTACGAACAGTGATGCGGTGGGGGAGGGTCTGATCGGTTGGAGCCAGCGAAACGATATTTGTAAAGGAGAACACCCCGGTAGCTTCCAATCGTCGCTTGGTAGCCAAGATTTCCGATTGATTATACCAGTTTCCCGGATGGGCCCTCAGCGCTCTAGCAAGGAGGCTGCTCTTGATTCGTTTATCACCATTAATCCTGAACGTTACAAGTCGGGATGGGTCGTCTGGCATCCCGGTTGCGGCGAAGAGTGTATCCGTCCGTAAAGGTATTGAATCTTCAGGTCCCTCCACTTCAAACTGCATTCTTCCATAGCGGAAGCGATCACCTGTACTGACGCGGAGCTCAACATCAAAGGAATCTTCTGCTACTGGGATTACGAGCGCTCTAATGGAGTCACGGGTAACGGCCGCGTACCCCATATTCTGCAACAGGCTCAACATTCTGCGTCGTTCCTCAATCAGTCGAGTTTCCGTGAACCGTTGCGGTATTGCATGATAGTGCAAGAGGGGTTGGTCCACCTTTGGTGGCAGGACAGACGATTGCAGTAGTTGTTGCTGCTGTGATAGGCTGAGCCCGTTCAATCCGGAATAGGTTACCCGGCGAACGATTGTGGCAGGCCCTTGAGTGATATTGAACGTGACAGTAATATGATTGCCCCTCAAGTGTACCTGGGGTTCAATGACAGCCTGGCGATAACCGTGACGCCCAAAGAAAATCCTGAGTCGCTCTAGGTCTGCTTCAAGTATGGTTTCATCCAGGAAGGCGGGTGCCTCTCCCAGATCCATCAATGCATTGCTTATGCGCGCGCCCAGTTTACCGGATTCTCCAAGTCGGTAGAGCCACAGCCACCAGTGCATGCCACGAAGCCCCATTAGCTTTTTATTGGGCGTCGTTTGGATCTGACTTTGAAGTGTCTCATGTGAGAAATCGGCGGCTCCGACAAAGCGCACCGCATCCACATGGGGCGTTTCAGTGGGCGATTGGGAAAGAGTGACTGGTGGTACTAGCCCCGAGACCAGCACAAGGAGAAAAAAATACCACTTACTCGTCCTCGAAATAGAAATCGTCGTCGGCCGTTGGGTAGTCTGGCCAAACCTCATCCATGCTTTCGTAGGGCTCCCCTTCGTCCTCCAATTCCCCAAGGTTCTCGGTTACTTCAAAAGGGGCGCCAGTGCGTTCGGCGTAGTCAATCAACTCTTCCCGGGTGGCCGGCCAGGGAGCGTCTTCTAAATAAGAAGCTAATTCAAGTGTCCAGTATCCCATTTTCAAATATGCGTCATTTATGTCCGCGGTAATCTAGGGATATTATGCAATTGAGAGCAAATTTTGTTGCATCCCGGGACGGATTTGTAAGTGGACCAATTCAGTCAAGTGATGGCAGGTGGCCGACCTTGCTGTATTCTTCGAGCAATTGCTGATAGTCCTGAGGCGACATTCCCAGCATAAAAAAGTCACGGGGCGTCAGGGGCGTACCATTTTGATCCTGTACCTCATAGTGAATATGGGGGGCAACGCTCAGCCCGGAGTTACCACTTAGCCCAATCTGTTCTCCACGGACAACGGTGGTGCCACGGGAAAGAGGAGGCGCCATATTCAGGTGTGCATAGAGCGTCCGATATCCTGCTTTTGGGTGGTTGAGAACGATGTAGTGACCATATCCCCGAGCCTCGTATCCAATTCTTTCAACGACTCCATTAGCCGTGGCATAGACGGGCGTGTTTTTTGGTACAGCAATGTCCACGCCGTTGTGCTGTCGCTTGTACCGCAGGATTGGATGTAGACGCATACCCTTAATAGACGAAATCCGTCCTGTGGTTGTGGGCATGATTGATGGCGTCTGGAGCCACATTTCGGGTCGGTCACGGGCCTGCTCCTCTAGGTACTCAAAGCTTATAGACTGCAGTTTAATCCGACGCTCGAGTTCACCCAGTTTTTCAGTGTTTTGGCGAAGAAGTCTGGCTGCCGATTCGCTGAGGCCATCAAAACGACTGTATGGATCCGTACCACCAATTCCAACCTGGGATACACCCTCCGGTATAGGGTCCGCCCCCATAATTACCCGGTACAATTCTCTATCTCTTGTTGAAATATCCGAAAGCTCATCAGAAAGGGTGGAGATCTCTAGTTGGTATCCACTAAGCTGATTCCGCAACGATTGATTCTCAGCAGCCAACTGTCCGTCCTGGAAAGAGGTTGAAAGTACAATTGCAGTCACCACGATAACTCCAAGTCCAAGAACACATATGCTGACTAGGATCGGCCAGCTTAGGAGAGGTTTTCTTTCTACAAATTCAAGGTTCTCTGCGTTAAAATCGTATCTCTGCAATCCCATTCCTCAAGAGACTGGTTAGTTCGAGTGACCTAGATTAGCACACATCCCGAGCAATATAACTCTATTGCAATTAATAAATGACAACAAAATCAATCGAACAACTTAACATAGCATGCGATTTCTAATGTCGCCCTTGTCAATGACATGTTCTCCCGGACAAACCGGCGTCATGGTACTTCAATAGTGTCAAGGATGTTCTGCACAATTGTTTCAGCTTCCATTTCTTCGGCCTCTGCTTCATAGGTCACGGTAACGCGGTGCCTCAGGACATCCATGGCTACCGATCGCACATCTTCCGGGGTCACATAAGCACGATGTGTGAGGAATGCGTGGGCACGTGCACCCAGGTTCAGGTTAATTGTTGCCCGAGGAGATGCGCCATAGTCAATTAATGGTACCAGATCAGGCAGGTTAAACTTGGCAGGATCGCGCGTAGCCAGCACCAAGTCCACGATGTAGTTCTCAACACGCTCATCCATATAGAGCTCGTTCAGAACCAGGCGCGCAGATAATATTTTCGCGGGCTGCACGACTGTTCGCACCTCGGTGCTTGCTTTGGTGCGTGCCATGCGACGCATGATCTGCAATTCTTCCTCCCGGGTCGGATAGTCAACCTTGATTTTCAGCATGAAGCGATCAACCTGTGCTTCGGGCAAAGGATAGGTTCCTTCCTGCTCAATGGGGTTCTGTGTGGCAAGCACAAGGAACGGCTCCTCGAGCGGAAACGTTGTGTCCCCGATCGTGATTTGCCGTTCCTGCATACTTTCAAGTAGCGCACTCTGTACCTTGGCAGGCGAGCGGTTGACTTCGTCCGCGAGCACGATATTCGTAAACAGCGGGCCTTTCTTGATCGAAAAGCTTCCCTTCTGCTGGTTATAAATCAACGTGCCCAGCAAGTCTGCCGGAAGCAGGTCGGGAGTGAACTGAATGCGTTGAAAATCTCCACCTATTGCCCGTGCCAAAGAGCTTACCGTCAGTGTTTTGGCCAGTCCGGGGACGCCTTCTAGCAGGATATGTCCCGAAGCCAGTAACCCGATCAGCAAACGTTCGACCATATAGTTTTGGCCGACGATAACGCGTCCAATTTCTGTGCGCAGGTCGTCTACAAAAGCACTTTCGATACGAATACGTTCACTAACTTGCGAAAGGTCAAAATCAGCCATGGGCGAGATAATAAATACACCGCGCGCAATTACGCAATCGTGACGTTCATGTTCATGTAAGGGTCGTTCCGGGGGCAATGGGGTAACCATTGAGGAAGTCTCGCACCTCAAGTACACGCTGACCCGGTGCTTGCAGGCGTGCAACGGCAATCGCCCCTGTCTTGCAGGCTATCACCAAGCTGCCGTTCGCTTTCAGGACCGTGCCTGGTTCTCCTGTTCCGTGGGTTACCATGGTTTCCAGGATCTTCAGTGTAGTGGACTTACAGGGCGTCCAGGCACCGGGGTAGGGGGCAAGCCCTCTGCAGTGATTATGAACAGCTTCGGCAGGCTGCTCCCAGGGGATGCGGCAGTCACTACGAAAAATCTTTGGAGCGGGGGTAGCCTGTACATCATCCTGCCCATATGCTTTAGCACGTCCACCAGCGATGCGCTGGGTAGATTCCAGAACAGCGCGCGCGCCGAGTCGTGCAAGCCGATCATGCAGGTCTCCTGCCGTTTCGTGTGGAAGAATAGCGGTTGGCCACTGTAAGATGATGTTGCCGGTATCTACTTTTTCCTCTAGAAAAAAAGTGGTCACGCCTGTTTGGGTGGCTCCTTCCATAAGTGCTCTGTTAATTGGAGCGGCGCCCCGAAATTTCGGCAATAGTGAAGCATGCAGGTTGAACGCACCGAGTAGAGCACCTGAGAAAACTGCGCGGGGGAGAATACGGAAGGCAACCACAACCTGCAAGTCGCAATCAAGTGCATCAATTGCAGACGCAAACGCCGGATCATCAACCGAGTCAGGCTGTAGGATGGTTCTGATATCCAGTCGTTCTGCTGCCTGCTTAACTGCCGTTGATTGCAGCTTTCGACCGCGTCCACGTCGACGGTCTGGCCCAGTTGCCACGGCAACGGGCTTATATCCCCCTTCAACCAGAGCTTCCAGTGAGGGGACCGCAAATTCCGGGGTCCCCATGAATACGATACGCATTTCAGTCCAGCCGAGTGCGTTCATCCCAGACTGGCAGCACTAGCTCATAATCTCCAAATCCGGTTTCGTCCACAAACATGTATTGTCTCCCAATCTGGAAGAAATACCAGACCTCCCATGGTTTATTGTTATAACTGAAGGTTTGGTGCTCTACTTCGTCAGGGTGACCATGAAGGATGAAAACATGTCCACGATCGGACTTCCATCCAGGTATCTGCTGCCCAAAATTCTGATTGGCGTAATCCACACGATAGAAGTGTTCCTCCAAAGCCTCGTTGCGAAGCGTTCCCGGAGTTGGATCCCGCCTTTTCCAGAAGGAATCGAAGAGGGATCTGCGCTCAGATTGTGATTCTGCGCGCCGAAAGTCACGAAGCTCCCGGTTGCGGGCAATGTAAGTCAATTGTTCAATGGCTTCTTCCAGGTTGTTCAGATAGGAGCTAACACCGTCCCAGCGTACGCTCAGGGTATGGGATGCTCGGTCTAGCAAGTTCCTGTCTAAACTTTGCAGTGTGATCACAAGGTTGTATTGACCAAATTCCAGATCGCTGGCAGGGATCCTTGTGATTTGTTGATGGCGTCCAGTATCTACACTAAGCGTGTCGGACCATTGATGCGGTCTATTGTACAGCATAGTTTCGCCTTCTCGGAGCAACTCCTGTGTAACCAATAGGGTCTGTGCGTTCCGTGTGTAAACCTCATAGTATGCCTGTAGATCTCCGGCACTGACATCTGGTGAGATGCGCGGCACAATAGCGCGACGTTCAGGGTCGTAGCCGGCAAGCAGCACGACATCACTCATTGTAACGGTTCGGGAAAAATCGCGTTGTTCCACAGTGATCTCCTGGAAAAAGGTTTTTGATGATACAAGATCCGTAAGTGTGATGGCCAGGAGATACCTTCCGGGGGGCAGCTCTATCGAATGTGTGGACAGGTCGCTTGCATTCTCGGCAACCGTGTTTGCGTGCATTTGGACAGTGACACTTTGCTCCCATATGGAGGACGTCGTCACGTTTCTTGGGCGGCCTCTTGAGTCCAGCCGGGACACCTCGGCCTCCACGGTGTAGCGTGCGACAAATCCGCTCGGGCTTGCCTCGAATTGAAGGCTTGCGTACGGAATCTCGGTGTAAACGTCCAGATGCCCCGTAGTGGTCTCACCTTTAATGCTCACTGCACGTACCTGTAGTTCATCATCTAGGGTTTGTGCCTGTAGAAGGGAAGTGAGAGGGAGTGCAGCAATTAGGAGGAGTATGACAATATGCTTCATGCGACTGATAAGGCTTGTACGAAACGCTGGCGATCAAAGACCTGTAGATCTTCTAAACTCTCTCCGACGCCAATATATTTCACGGGCACCTTGAATTCGTTGGAAATGCCGATAACGATGCCCCCTTTGGCAGATCCATCCAGTTTGGTTACGACTAAACCGGTTACATCTACGCTACGTGTAAATTCTTCGGCCTGACGAAGTGCGTTCTGTCCGATGGTGGCATCGAGTACCAGAAGCACTTCATGAGGTGCATCCCTGACCTGGCGGCCCATGACTCGTTTTATTTTCGAGAGTTCATTCATCAGCCCCGTTTTGGTATGCAGGCGTCCGGCAGTGTCAATAATGGCGACGTCCGCGGAGCGTCGAACGGCAGATTGGACCGTGTCAAATGCGACAGCGGCAGGATCTGCCCCGTGTTGTTGCTTTACGATGTCTACACCGGCCCGTTCAGCCCAGGTCTCGAGCTGTTCAATGGCTGCAGCACGGAAGGTATCTCCTGCACCGATAAGTACACTTCGTCCCGCATGTGCGTAGCGCCATGCAAGCTTTCCAATGGTAGTAGTCTTGCCTACACCGTTTACACCGACCACCATGATGACATGGGGTTGGTTTTTGAGCGGCGCATCAAAGTCTGCTGGCCGTGAGGATGTGTTTTCTTCAAGAAGCAGTGCGATCTCGTCGTTAATCAGTGTCTGCAATTCTTCGGATGAGAGGTACCGGTCCCGCGCAGCCCTTTTTTTAATCCGCTCAATGATGTCAAGGGTTGTATTGATTCCCACATCACTGGTCACCAAGGCTTCCTCAATGTCATCTAGCAGGGCATCATCAATCGTTCGCTTTCCCTTGACCAGACGTCCAATCTTGCCAAAGATTCCTTCCCGGGTCTTCTCAAGCCCTGATTCCAGGCGATCTTGATCTTCGGCCTGACGGCGTCGGAACAGTTTCATTTGATTATGCAGGATTGCTGTGCACGGATGCAAACCGAAACGAGTAAATCACGAGCGAAACCCCCAGGAGTCCGACGGTTATCCAGATGCAAATATCCATGACTACCTGGTCAGCTCTCAAAAGCCCCATGAAAAATGTTATTGCGATTGCAGTAACTGCAATTTTGCCCGGAATATTGCTCATCTGGATACTTCCGGAATAGCGCACCACGGCCATTCCTCCCACTGCGATCAACAGATCACGCAGCAGCACAACGCCCAGGAACCACAGGGGTATCAAATCATCCCAAACAAGTGCTATCCCTACTAGGGCGGCCGAAATCTTATCTGCCGCTGGATCTAAGATCTTTCCCCACTCGGACACAGTGTTCGTACGCCGGGCAATCTGACCATCAAGCCAGTCCGTGATTACAGCCGTCAGAAGCAAGGTTAAACTCCAGCTGATCGGGCCTTCTCTGAGTATAATGACAGCAGCTGCGGCCGAAAAAAGGACGCGCGAAATGCTGAGTATGTTGGCAAACGTCCAAAAGGTGCCCTGTATTAACATAAAGCACATTACAGGTTAGTCCGTCTAGTACGAATGCAACCCCAAAAGGTATCATAAGGGTTGCTAAGTCTCAAAAACTTATGTTGCTCAGCCGAGTATCCTAGGGGTTGAAATTTCTTCGGTTACAATGGCCAATAATTTGACTGCAAGATCTTCCCAGACGCTTTGGATAGATGCCCTGTCTCCAGACAGAGCTTCTGTATTCGTCCAAGTATTGGCGATTAGTTCCTTCGCGGTAGCTACGGCACTTGGCGCCCAGGTACGGATATATCTCTGGGAAGTCCCAATCACGTTACAGACGCTTTTTGTGTACGGAAGCGGATTGGTACTTGGATCCCGTAACGGCCTGCTGTCCATGCTGCTGTATTTGGTCCTCGGAATGTTCTTGCCGGTGTATGCCGGAAATGGTCATGGATTTACCTACCTGATGACCGCGGTCAGTGCAGGTTACCTGTTGGGAATGCCTTTATCCGCGTACGTGATCGGCTTATTGGGAAAACGTGCCGCAGGTTTGCTTGGTGATACGGCTGCTGTACTTGCGGGCTCGGTGGTGCTGTTCACCTGCGGAGTAGTCTGGCTGCATTTTGCGGCCGCTCACCCCACATGGTGGTATTCGATAGAAGTTGGTTGGCTTCGATTTGTCGGTTTTGATTTAGCAAAGGTACTGATCGTCGCTATTGCCTATCGTGGTTTGCGGAGCTGGCGCCGATAGCTGGACGCATGCATCGCGTGTTTCTCATCGCGTTGTTTTGCGCAGTCTGTGCCTGTTCAAGCGTTGCAGCTCAGACGAGTATACTGTACGACACTGAAGTTCGGACAGAAGCAAAAGCCGGACTAGAGGCGTTGTATGATCTTCGTTTTGAGGAAGCGGAAGCGCACTTTCAGAAGATCACCCAGCGATATGGGGATCATCCGATCGGTCCATTCCTGGAGGCCTTAACGCTGTGGTGGACGATTCTTTTGGATTTGACGGATACGTCGCATGATGAAGAATTTTATGTGGCCATGGGGGAGGTTATTGATCGCAGTGAGGCACGCTTGGCTATAGACGAACATGATTTTGACGCTATGTTCTTCAAGGGCATCGCGTTGGGATTCAGGGGGCGTTTACGTTCAAACCGACGGGACTGGATACGAGCCGCCGCAGACGGGAAACGGGCCATGGATTACGTGTTGGCAGTGGCTGCGGCGGATTCAACCAATGACGACTTTGTGCTGGGACGCGGGCTGTACCGCTATTATGCTGCATTGATTCCTGAACGCTATCCACTGGTACGTCCCATTACCTTATTCCTCCCACCGGGCGATCGGGAAGGTGGTCTGGCTGAACTCAGACGCACGGCGACTGAGGGATATTACATGCAGACCGAGGCGATATATTTTCTGCTTCAGATTCATTATCTCTATGAAGGGAATTTCCAGGAATGCGTACGGCTGGTCAGATGGCTTCGTGAGAGGTATCCCAGCAACGCCTTCTTCCACACGCTGGAGGGACGCATATACGCTCGCTGGTATCAGTGGCACGCCGTCGATACTGTCTTCACAGAAGTTCTGGACCGCTATATGGCAAAGGACTTCGGCTATACCCCTGCTATGGGTGAACAGGCGCTGTACTTCCTGGCGAGGGCCCAGATTGTACGGGGGGAGGAACGGGCTGCCTTGGGCAACCTGTTTTCGCTGGAGGCGCTGACTGCAAGAATGGACGAGGATACCTATTTCAAGGTCATGGGGCGCCTATATCAGGGGATTGCGTTTGATTTGTTGGGTGAACGGGAAAATGCAGTCACCCGGTACGAAAGTGTACTTGAAATGAAGCGCTGGGGCTCGAGTCATTCCATCGCGCGTCGTTACCTGGCGAATCCCTATCCAGCGATTGAATAGTCTAGCCAGCTATTCTCATCAGCAGTTGGTCCATAGCTACCTGGTAGCTCCACATCGTTCATGCGCAAGTATACCGAGAGTTGAGCCCGATGGTGGACGATATGGCTGATTCCGAGACGCCGAAGCACGACGCACTTGGGTTCGGTAAAGAATACTTGGGATCCATGGCTCAAAGTCCAGGGTTCTGCCAGTGTATCCATAGTAGTCCGATCCAATACTTCGCGGAGTTGCTTCTCGTAAACCTCGTATTGGGCCATCAACCCCGCCCGTGTGGAGGCTTCGGTCCTCGGCCAGGTTTTGGCCATGTCGAGGCCGTCTTCTGCCAGGATGACAGCGCTAAACCAGAAGAGATCAACTGCATGGCTGGCCAACTGGCCCATAGTCCAGGATTTCTTGTGCGGACGCCAGTCAAAACAATCGTCAGGGACGCATGAGAGCATCTTTCGCGTCACAGCAAACTCGTACTCCATGTCGCCAAAGGCGAGTTGGAGGGGATCAAGAGACATTTTGTTGGTGGGTTAAGTGAAGTCTGTCGGATGACAACACGAACTCCTTTGGATGCAATGGAGTTCGCTGGGCAACGGCCGCAGGGGTGATTATTCACCGACAGGAGGCCTACTATACCTGGGTATTGTGTACGATTTGTTGGGTTAACCGGAAAACGCAATCGCCCGGTACGAGAGTATACTTGCAATGAAGCGCTTAGGATAAAGTCATTCCAGCGCGCGCCACTATCCGGCGAATCCCTATCCAGCGGTTGATTAAGCCAGTCAGCTAATTCTCATCAGCAGATGGCCCATAGCTACCTGGGAGCGGCACATCGTTCATGCGCAAGTAAACCGAGAGTTGCGCCCGATGGTGAACGATATGACTGATCACGAAACGCCGAAATACGACCCACTTGGGTTCGGTAAAGAAGACCTGGTCCCCATAGCTCAAAGTCCAAGGTTCCTCCAGCGTCCCCATAGTAGTCCGATCCAAAACTTCGCGGAGTTGCTTCTCGTTGGCTTCGTATTTGGCCATCAACTCTGCCTGTGTGGAGGCTTCGGTCTTTGGCCAGGGTTGAGACATGTCAATACCGTCCTCTTCCAGTGTAATAACGCCCCACCAGAGAAGATCAATGACGTGACATGCCAACTGGCCCATAGTCCAGGATTTGTCGTGTGGGCGCCAGTCAAAACAATCGTCGGGGACACGTGAGAGCATCTTTCGCGTCACGGCAAACTCATACTCCATGTCGCCAAAGGCGAGGTCAAGAGGATCAATGGACATTTTATTTTGGGGTTAAGCAAGTTTTCTCCGATGGCACTGCAAACTCTTACTACTGCACTAGGGTTCGCACGCAAGTTATTGACCTGCAAGCGTATTTACGTTAAATTGAAAAATCCGATTTTTCAGACGCCAACCTTTCGACAGTCATGCCAAAAATAACCGTCATTGCATTTCTTATCATTTTTTGTGCATGTCAGCGCGCGCCCACGGATCAACCTGTGGAAGAGGTCGTGGAGGCCCAAGAAGTAGTCCCGGAGTACTTTTTAGACACGGGCAATACGCACAACAAGTTCAGCCGATCAATTCCGCCCATTCTTACTGTGCCATCTGGTGCCGTTGTTGAAGTTTATACTAAGGAAGCTTCAGATGGTCAGTTTTCTCCCGAGTCAACGATCGAGGATGTATTAACGCTCGATTTTGAGCCGATTCATCCCTTGACCGGCCCCGTGTATGTTGAGGGTGCCGAAGTTGGAGATGTACTGGCGGTCACGCTTCATGAAATTGAAATAGGGGAGTTTGGATGGAGTGCGGTCATTCCCGGTTTCGGGTTTTTGGCGGACGAATTCACGGAACCCTTCCTGCACACATATACTTTTGAAGAAGGACAAACGTATGCTACGCTTCCAAGTGGAGCGCGTATAGAACTGGAACCGTTTCCCGGAGTGATGGGCGTTGCTCCTGCAACTGACTCCCTCCTGTCCACGATCCCGCCCCGTACGAATGGCGGAAATATGGATGATCCTCATCTAGTGGAGGGGACCACCGTTTATTTTCCAGTTCTGGTGGAAGGGGCGCTATTTTCTATTGGGGACACGCACGCCGCACAAGGTTTGGGGGAGGTCTGTGGTACAGCTATTGAAGCGCCGATGCGCATTGTCTACGAAGTGAATGTTGTAAAGGATAAACCATACCTCATCGAACCCCAGTACGAAACCGACATGTACTACGCTGTGACGGGGTTTGCGACGACCATTGATGAGGCTGCGAAGAAAGCCACACGGTACATGATTGATTACGTGAGCTATGAGCATGGCCTGGATCGAACAGAAGCATACGTGCTGGCTTCTCTAGCGGGGGACCTTCATATTGCCGAGACCGTCGATGTACCCCATATGCTGGTAACGATGCACTTACCCAAATCTACTTTCTAGATCTGGCGTATAATTGGCGTCAATTAAGAAATCTGCCGCATATGACACGCATGCGAGTTTTGTCGCTTGGTCTCTGTTTCCTGACCTTCAGCGCTGCCGCCCAGGTGCAGCGGACTCCCATTGAAGCCGATGATTTGCTCAAGATTCAGCAGCTGGGTAATGTAGTCGCAGCGCCCAACGGTCGTTACATAGCCTATACGGTTCGTTCTATTGTCCCGGATGAGGAAGCGGATTATAAGTACCAATCACAGATATGGATGATATCCGCGGGTGGATCAGAGCCCCCTCAGCAATTGACATACAGTGAAGGAGGTGGAACTTCGCCCGTTTGGCATCCAGATGGCGAGCGTCTGACATTTTTGCGTTCTGTGGATGGAAAAATGCAGCTATTTGAAATATCCATTTATGGAGGAGAAGCCAGGCAGCTGTTCAGTTTTGAACACGGGATCAGTAACCCACAATGGTCTCCAGATGGCCGATATGTACTCTTCACGGTCTCATTGACGAGAGAGCAGGTAACCGAGCTAACCGGATCTGATCCTGTGTGGTCGGAAGAGCGACCGGGCAGACCCTCCTGGGAGGAGTATACTGTTGATCCAGCCCCGAATGGAGATCTAGCAAATGTTCGAGCCTGGCTGAACAGGAACCGGGAAGAGGGCAATCCGCGTCTACTGACGAGGCTTAATCTGCAGGGCGAACTGGACTTGTCCCCTGAACGTCGCTCACAACACTACTTCGTTGCAGATTTGACAGCGGACGAGCCTGAGGTCAGGATGGTTACCTCGGGGCACTATGGCTTCAGCGGTGCGACTTGGCTATTGGACAACCGTCAGATCGTCGTCAGCGGTTACCCGGCAACTACCCAACACCCCGATCGCGAGCGGGACCGCGACCTCTATCTAATTGATGTGGAAACCAAACGTGTACAGTTGCTGCTTGATGTAGGGGGCTATCGACTGGGTTCTCCCGTGGTATCTCCCAATGGGCGCTTTGTGACATTCCAGGCCACTAATCTTGAAGATGCCGGATACGCGCAAACGGAGGTGGGATATTTTGCGATTGATGGACGGAGCCCTCCCGAGATGCTAACTTTGGATTTTGATCGCAGTGTTCGGAACGTTCAGTGGTCGCATGATAATTGGTTTATTTACTTTACTGCGCCGTCTGAGGGGGGAGTACCGCTTTATCGTGCATCAGTGAATGATGGTCGACCAGCATTACCCACCCCCGAGCCGGTTGCAGATTCGTTGTTGGCTGACAGTCTGGATCAGCGTGCAAGGTCATTCTTCTATCGTGGAGAACTGGTTCACCGGGGATTGCCCGTGACACAGCTTACCGATAACGAAAAGGGTATTGGGAGCTATGATCTAACAACGGCCACTGCCTACATGGTGATGACGCAGGTTGTTAATCCGTCCGAATTGTATACATCTCCGATGGATTTCGAATCGCCAAGAGTGATTACGCGGCATAATCAGGAATGGCTCCAGGATAAGGCATTAAGTTTTCCAGCGGCTTATCGTCTGCGGCGGGATACAGTCGCGGTGCAGTACTGGGTGATGCCGCCTACTTTTCAGGTTCCTGGTCGAACCTATCCGCTGATGGTTGCTATTCATGGAGGGCCTGCGTCGATGTGGGGTCCTGGCGAAGCCACCATGTGGCACGAGTTTCAGTTCATGGCAGCAAAGGGGTACGGACTAGTCTATTCCAATCCTCGAGGGTCTGGGGGATACGGAAATGCTTTTCGTCGGGGCAACTACCAGGATTGGGGAGTAGGACCGGCTGAGGATGTATTGGCTGCGGCTAGCGAGGTTGCGAGGAGAAGTCGGTGGGTGAATACTGACCGGCAGGTTGTTACTGGGGGATCATATGCTGGATACCTAACAGCCTGGATTGTATCCCAGGATCACCGCTTCAAGGCTGCGATTGCCCAGCGGGGGGTTTATGACTTATCCACGTTCTTTGGAGAGGGTAATGCATGGCGTCTTGTGCCAAATCACTTTGGAGGTTATCCCTGGGAGTCTGGTGTGCTTTTGAGAGCGAATTCTCCGATCACGTTCGTAGATCAAATCCGAACCCCTCTACTCATAATGCACGCCGACAACGATCTTCGAACTGGAGTGATTCAAAGCGAGTTACTGTACAAGAGCCTGAAGGTGCTTGGCCGCCCAGTAGAGTATGTTCGGTACCCGGATGCAGGGCATGATCTGTCGCGTACTGGAAACCCAAAACAGCGTATCGATCGGCTGTTGCGCATTTGGGAGTTTATGGAAAGATATGCTGGAAGCGAATCCTAGTTAGGTGTTTCGTACAGAGACACGACGGTTCCTTAAAGCGCTGCGGTCATTGGACTTGCAGACGGTCACAGTGTTGACGCTTTCCGGGCTACTATTGATTGCCACGTTCAAGCTCGGAAGCCGCGACTTCTTTCTGGAGCAGGTGGCTCCAGAGGGAACCCGACTACAGTCGTGGGCCTGGTGGTTTGTTGTCCAGGGAATTACAGGATTTGCAATTCCGGTGCTTGTCTTGATTCTAGGGTTTCGCCAGAGGCCTGCGGCTATTGGTTTGGGGCTTGGTGACTGGAAGCTAGCAATAATACTTTTTGTTCTCTATCTACCAGTCGTCATTATTGGCACCTGGGTGCTCTCAGATGGACGGCTCTTCCAGGCAGAATATCCCCACTACCGTGGGGCAGTGGAGTCGTGGTCTGTGTTTGCTACCTATCATGCACTTTTCCTTTTTTATTGGATGGGTTGGGAGTACCTGTGGAGAGGTTTTATTCTATTTGGAACAGCACGCACGTTTGGGCTGCATGCTATACTTGTCCAGGCAATTCCATTTGCATTAATGCATATACAGAAGCCTACGAGTGAATTGGTGCTATCTCTTGTGGGAGGAGTGGTTCTGGGCGCACTAGTCTGGCGCTGTCGCGCATTCTGGATAGCAGTACCGATTCATTCGGTACAAATGCTGGCTTTGGACTTTTGGTGCAGTCTGCGTATCCGAACAGGAGCAAGTGGTTTTGGGATTGAGGCTTTGCGTACGGCGTTCACAGGAATATAGTTGGCTGGGGCAATGCCAGATCTTCAACGAGTTTTGCGTGACATCTGTGCGGTATCTAGAGTATTACCAATGCTCAGCCGAAATCTTTGGTTTGTTTTATGTTGAGACATCCGGTATGAGATTCATGGTCGTCTGTTTTTTTATCCTCAAACCGAGTATTCCGAGGGAAATGGGCCACTTGGTCGAAATATGCACTCAAACGCCAATAAGCTAAACCCTAAACCAAAAATTTTCTGACGAGCGATGTGAAGGGACAGGAGGATTGAGTTTTACCTACACCTGTGGTCTTGATGTCTATCTCGACGCCCGGAAGATTAGTTCCCAAGGTGCATTACTCTTTCGAACGGGTAGCCTTTTGAAGGATAGGCAGTGAACTTGCGCTCAGGGTAGGTGCCAATAGCTTGCGGTTGGAAATACCATTAAAGACGAGTCCCATTATTTCCCCTCTCGCTTGAGGCAAAAAAAACTGCTTCGTTTCGTAAGTATATGGGAGTTGGTGGCTGTACTGATGTCGTATAGTTGGTTCAAATTCTATGGTCAATATTGGAAAAGTTACCTGAACCATTTCCTTGGATGACGTACTCAAATCGCACCTTATCTTCGTCGTCGTTTCGACTATCATCCTTGATCTCCAACACACGAATGGCCGCAAAAAAGCCTTCCATGTTTTTGAGTACTGCAATTTGATTGCGATGAACGGTACGACATCGTGAAGTGTAATTCAGACTTTCAGCATTATTTACTTCTTGAATCGACCGAACATTCCTTCCAGCCACTGCAACTCCCCTGATCGAAGGAGGATCGTTGAGGAGGTAAATAGTGGTATCACTGGCCTTACTCCACCTTGTTTCGAATCTGGCTTTGCCAGAACCGATAATGTATACTCCGTTGTAATTGCTGTAATTGAATGCGACTTCACCAGCAAATTGCTTCGCTTCTGGTGGTGGAGAATTGGACTCTTTTCCAGCCAATGGCTGAACACCGACCTTCTGGCAAATTTCTTTCGCTATGAGCGCAGGAGTTGGGCATTTATTGACATCTAAATATGCAATATTATCGGGCAAGCTGGGTAGGACTGCTTCGTCTAAGCGCACTGGCAGGACAATTGTTTTTCTTTCGATCAGTGCTGAAAAAATGGAATGACTGGCTTCCAGCTTCGGCCACCCTTTGGAGCAATACTCCTCGGAAATAAACAGTACAACATAGCGGCTATTGGTATAGACATCCTTTATGATTTCAAATAGTGGGTTACCCCAAAGTAAATTCTGTTCAAAGTCATCGTAGAAAACCCGTAAGTCGCTAGATTCAAGATACCTCGCAACCTCTTCCACAATAGCTCTCTGCTCACCAGCAAAGGATAGGGCTACATCATATTTCTTGTTCGTTGAAAGTAGATCTTCAAATCTAGTCTCTCCAGTTTCGTTTACTGCACGGCGGGAGTTTATTTTCTTCGGAGTCTGAGACGTTCCGCTTGTGCCATCGGAAAACACTTCAGAGTCTCTGTCAGTGATTTGACCATTTCGGAGTTCCCAGTCGAGCCCTTTCTCACGTAAAAACTCGTTTAGTTGGCGCTCAAACTCAAAGGCGGCGTGCGGATTGTCTGAAAAAAGTTCGGTGTAGAATGATTCGGCAATAGCATGCACTTTGTCCGAGGGGGCGCCATCAATGAGACACTTGACCTCGTTCCAAACGAGTGGCGGGAGCCTGTTATTTGAATCAGGACGGACCAAGAGAACGCGACAGATTACAGCGCGTATATCGTATAGATTCATTCCTAGACGCTCGACGAGGTTAAGAATGGCTTCTAGAACTTCCGAAGGTGCGTCCGCAAGAGCAGCAATCTGTTTATCGTCAGGTCGGTAGCCCCGTCGTGCTGAGGGAGGTTTGAATGTCATGGAATAATTGATTGTGACTGAGGTTTTGGGTTGGAGGACATGGATGATATCCAACACAACGGGATGAACAGGTGAATCGAAGATAGGATAGATTCACTTAACGATCCAGCAAACGAACCTTGGCACCATAGGACTCATGCGGTAAGTCCTATCACTTATGAACCAATCTTCAGCGGACCGCTCTGAATAATGAATTCGTATGTTCACATATCTCAGCGCTTATTTATTAGCACATCTGTGAATTAGATATAAAGTAACCTAATGAGGAGTATGACTGATTGAAATCCTGTAATACTCTCAGTCAATAATCCTTTATCTCCTCCGTCCAATGAAGAAGTCAAATTAAAGCAACTACATGCGTGTGTAACCCATCTTTTGGGAAAAAAGTTGTAATATTGGGTGAAACTAACGCAGTAATTGCAACACTTTTCAAACTCCTCTCTGGCAGTAAATAAGGATACACGCACCCCCTATACTGATGATGCGAAAGCCTACTAGGCATTACGTAGAGCAGCACACGCAACGGTTAAGCACTCCGTCAAAGAATACGTCAACGGGGAAGTCCATATCAGCGAGATGGAATCGTTTTGGTCGCTCTTGAAGCGGGGCTATAATGGCACCTATCACAGAATGTCACCAATGCACTTACGGCGCTACGTCAATGAGTCTGTATGCAGACACGATGCCCGCCATCTTGATTCCAAAAAGCAGATGGAGCAATTGGCAAAGGGGTTGGTAGGGAAAGAGATCACGTATAAGACGCTCACGCGGAAGGCTGGGCTGGATTCAACGGCAGCCTGATGCAGACCAACGCGTTGTACTATGGGGATTGCTTGGAGGTGATGGATGAATTTCCCGACTCGTGTATTGACCTGATTTACTTGGATCCACCTTTCAATAGCAGGACAGATTATAATTGTTTTTTTCCAAGTTCTGTAAGCAGTAGTTCCAAGATCAGAGAGGAATCACATCTTGCTCAGATATTGGCTTTTGAAGATACATGGCACTGGGATGAACAGGCGTTTGAACGCGTGAGTGATATATCAAATGCCTTAGCTCATCCAGCCCACAAAACCATTAAAGCATTACGGGATGTGATAGGTGAAACTGGGGCACTTGGTTATCTCTCGTATATGGCTGAGCGTCTAGCCAAAATGAGGCGAATACTGAAGCCTGCGGGTAGTATATACTTGCATTGTGATTATACCATGAGCCATTACTTGAAAGTGCTCATGGATGATATATTTGGGGCGGATAAATACAGAAACGATATTACTTGGAAGCGAACGACATCTCGTGGTGATGGAAATCGATACGGCCGTATTTCTGACTCCATCCTTTATTATGCCCCAAATGGTGCCACATGGCGGAATCAGTATGAGGAGGAGGGGTTGGTCGTCAGTGGAGATCAGACTATCCCATTGACGGGGCCAGGCATATCAAGCGGAGAATCTGGAAAACCGTGGAAGGGATATGATCCAGCCACATCTGGAAGGGGAAGATGTTGGTCAGTACCAAAAAGGGGAACATACGCCGAATGGTTGGACCAGAATCTAATCCCGGGCTATATGCAAATTGAAGGTATCCATGATCGACTGGATGCACTGGACGAAAAGGGGCTGATCAGGTTTTCAAAAAACGGGATTCCCAGAGTATTTCGTCCTGCACAGGCGCAGAATTCGGGCCCTAAGGTGAATGATGTTTGGACTGATATATACCTTGAGGATGTGAATGAACATATCAAAGATTACCCTACACGGAAACCGGTTAAGCTTTTAGAACGAATCATTAAGGCATCATTGCCAGATGGTGGAGTAATCTTTGACCCCTTTTGCGGTTGTGGGACAACAATAGAAGCAGCTCACAAATTAAAGTGTGATTGGGTTGGTATTGATATTTCTCCATACGCCATTAACTTGATTGAGAAGCATCGAATGAGAGGAATTCCTATTGACGTATATGGAATCCCGAAAGACCCATTAGGTGCAGCAAAGCTTGCTCAGGAGAATCCGTTTGACTTTGAAAAGTGGGCAGTTTGTCGGATACCAGGGCTTGCTCCCAATTCAAAACAGGTAGGAGATGGTGGAATAGATGGACGGGGTATTTTATTGCAGAGACCAAGCAACTACAACTCTAGACTGGTACTTGCTCAAGTTAAAGGTGGAAAACACAGCGCAAGTGCACTCCGGGATTTTCTTGGTGTGATTGATTCAAACAGGGCCGCAATGGGCATATACATTACCCTCAGTTCCGTCAAATCCCACAATGCACATACAGCCATAGGAGAAAAAGGAAAAATCCAATACGGAGTCACAGAGTTCCCTCGTGCTCAGTTGTGGTCTATTGAGAATCACTTCGAAAACCAGTTACCTAGAATGCCACCTCTTGCAGATCCGTATACGGGTAAAGAGGTGCTACCTTGGCTATTCTAGCAACCAACGACATAATGGATACTTTTGTGATATTCTTCCTTATCCCTGCGGCCCTTCTGATCTTTAGTATCCTAAGACTCCGTTACGAGAGAAAGCGTGCGGCCGAAGAGGCTTTTGAGAAAAACAGACCACATACATTTGAGGAAAAGGTCAAGAGAGAACTTGCCCGCAGGCAAGAGAGAGCTGCTATAAGGAAAGAGGTTGAGCGACGCCTGGCAGATCTTGATCAATGACTGATTAAATCCCCACGCCGTAACTAGTCCAACCTCCAACTTCCGTGAAGCGCCCCGGACCCCCAAGTCCCAACTACAAACGAAGGAGGCGTCAGCCCGGCCGCGTGAGCGTCCCCGAAGGACCCGAAGCCTAATTCTGCAACGGCTGAATAGATTGCCCGTGCAATCTTCAACGCACTCCAAGGGAGCATCAGGGATCGGTGAATAAACATGACATCTCAGCCGGGCTCGAGCCTATCAAGCACGCTGCTCGTAGCATGCGGCAAATTTCTCCGCACAACGAGTTCGTCCAGCAATAATACAGGAAATTTTTGGGATTCCTTTAACTCGTTTATTTCTTGGCAAGGTGATAGGCCAGGAGTTAGCGGATCATGAAGACCAACTACAAAACCCGGCTTATCGCCTTTTGAAACGAGGATTGGAGCAACAGGTGACCCCGTCCCGGAAATAGGTATAGGAGCATTTCGACGAAGGGTCACTCCTTCAAGCCCTTGACGTTCTAGATCCTGAAAGAGAAGAACTGTTGATCCTTCAATTCTTTCATTCTCGAAAAAGGGGGTGCCATGAAGAATGTACTTTGATAGGCTGGCACCCACATAGCGATCAAGTAGGTCGTGATCAAACTTGTTCTTGTAGCTTCGGAGGCAACGATAACAGGATCTATCACATTTTTCAGGACAGTTCTCCAAGATATGTAGGGCATCTTCAAAGATGGATAATCCAAGTTGACCTATATGCCGCGAGAACCCAGCTCCACCAGGTAAAGTATCATATAGATAAATTTCAGCCTCAATGCCGTCACGGCCTCGCGCGGTAAGAGCAGGACGGTATTCTGCATGAACTTCCCTCACTTCCAACTCGAGCCGTTTGCATGCGGCTTGAGTCAATGCCTCACTCAATGTTCGGAGTGCAACATCCGTTGCAAAGAGTCCTGGTTTGACCGTAATCGGAGAATCTACGGAGATGGATATTAGCAGGATATCGCTGATAAAATCGGTGCCCAATACAAGTTCATTGGTAACACGATCTCCCGAGCAATTCTCATCCCTGGAATCAGGATACGGTTTTTTGTGGGCAGAACGATATTTATCAGAACTTGAAAGAACTGTAGGCTCAATAAGGCCGCACTTCGTACAGTACGTATAACCCTTTTCTCGTGGCCCCTGATTGGTAATTAGGAGATGCTCCCTCGTTGGAAAAACACGTATATAAGAATTCAATCTATTCCACTTAGAATCGTCTGGTGGGGTTTGCATTGTAAGCTTGGCTCGCGTTGCATAACTCCTCTCAGGCTGATCATCTGGTGACGTGCCTTCCTCTTTTGAGATGGGATGTGCGAATCCAGGAGGACGCAACCATTGTCTTGCGGGCCCGAGAGATTTGCTGCCCCCACATGCTTCGCAATCTTTGTACTCACCGACAATTCCATGATGGTACGACCTCGTTTCTGCAAAACGACATTCCTGACATTCGTAGTATAAACGTCGGTTTTCCCAGGCGCGATATCTTTCATTTCGAATAGGGGAATAAATTGCTCCTGATGTCCAGAGCTTATTCGCAATCCAGACTTCTTTTCCGGGCGCATATTGCGACAAAGCCAGCCCCAAGCCCTGAGATGGCGAAAACCGAAACACGGGTCGATAAGATGTTGAACGCTCGCGATCAAATACGTAGAACGTAGCTACATCCGTAGGAAATGCATAACGAGGAAGGACTCCTTGGTAGAATAATCTATCAAGGAGGTTCTCAGATGCAGGGTCATTCCTCGGAGTTTCTTCCCCCTCCTCCGCTTGCATTTCCACAATGGCATCATCGTTACCCACCGTAGAAGGCTGGGGCGGGTGAATTTTGTGTTGTTCCCCAGAAGTTCCTAGACCATTGTGATTGATTGCGTGATCAATTGGATTCAATGTGCCCGAGATCAACGAATCTAAAAATTCTTGCCGTTCATCGATGGGGGTTTCCGATGGCAGCAGTGCATCAACATCTCCCTTAAGTCTGGCTTCATTAGAATGTAACCACTTCTCGAAATCATCCCGATTTAATGGCATAGTTGAATCCTTGAAATCCAAGACTGTGCCAAGAACTGCGAAAAGGTGCGGCTGTGCCTCTGGCTCAATGCGTGGTAGTTTTGCTTGGTGATATCGCTGAAGAAGATATGCCGTAACATGGCGACGGGCAATATCTAAATTGTCAAGAGTCAGAAATGGATCATCGACCTCCCCTCGGATCATTTGGTCCGGGTGTGTAAAATAATGCTCATCATGGCTGTCAGAGCTGCCAAAAGCAGTAACAGTTGCAACGGCGTTGCCGCGTCTTCCCGCCCGGCCTGAACGCTGTTGATAATTCGCCCTCGCTGGTGGCATGTTGCGCAACGACACGCCCGAGAGTGTGCCGATATCAATGCCGACTTCCATCGTCGTAGTACATGACAGAACGTCAATAGCTTTGTATTCGTGACCCGACGTACTCGATCCGAGATTTACGTCCTGAAACAACAGTTCATGTTCTTCCGCCTTTGAGAACACCTCATCGGTTTGGGCTGCATTTAACTGAGCAGTATGTTCGGCTGCTATCAGGGCCATGGGAATCACAGGAGGCACTTTGAGTGAGTTCACGGTACTCGTACGGTAATAACGCTTACGAGCGCTGAACACTGGATCTTGATCGGGGTCAATTAATATTGAAGAGTCTTGACCACAATTCACGCATTTCAAGAGTCCAGGAAAAGGGCGTTGCGTAGTTCGGCAATACTTACAATATGCCCATTTCCCCCCTATATCAAGAGACAATTCATCTCCACGCAAGCGAAACTTTCCAGCGGTTATAGGCTCAGCAAGAAGATTAAGCAATTCGGGAACCCAATTCCTCCGGAAGATAGTTTTCGCTTCTTTATTGGCTAAGAATTGGTTCACGGCGGTAAACTTACCAGAATGAGTCCTAACGTCTTGTGACAACCACGCGGATGGCATCTGATTCAGCCAGAATCCTGAGCTCAGCCAACAACGAATCCAGACTCTCACCAAAGCGGTCTTGCTGTCATTGGATTCCGCTACATTAGGTACATCTTGAAGGTCATATATCCTCTCCTTATGCTTGGGCTGTTCCACCAAGGAAGCAAGTGCCAGAGACTCAAGTCCGTAGTAGCGGTCTGTCAGGACCGTTATTATGGTCCTTAGAAGTGACTCGGGAGGTCGTGCTCCCTTAATTCGAGAGCGGAGTTTAATAAGTCCCGTATCACTCTTTAATTCCCCATTTAGCAGAGCTTTCTCCACTGTTCCTACTTCCCTAAAAAAGCTCTCACTACGCCTAAGCTCAGGCCGAAGCCGAATGCCCATCTGGCCGGCGGCCAAGAGGACACCAAAGTAAAGGTCTTCTAAGGAAAGTTCATCGGATAGGAATGAAGACTTAGAAAGATGCTTATATCCGTAGATGATTAGGGGCCTCAGAGCATCCTGAGTAGAATACGTTTGAAGATTGGGGGCAAGTCGAGCAGCCGTCTGTCGTGAATCGGAGAAAATGAGAATTTTTCTGCCTCTTAGGGGTGCAAACGCTGTAGCTTCAACAGGGTTTGGAGGCTGAATCTCAATTTGTTTTGCAATTAATGCTTGAAATGGCTCATCTCCCTTAGTTTGGTGGTCTTGAACTGAAGAGCGATTAAAACCTGCCGTTTGGCCGCATACGGTACAAGGACGAAACTGTCCACCCCCACTGTTTGATACCCTGCCTGAGCCTTGAGATAATCCTGTCCTGTCCTTGCGAATGAAGACTCGCCGACTGCGTGGACCCAAATTCATTGGATTCAAGCGCCCGGTCTCGAGATCATAATCCGCTGGTTCGATGTCTTCCCTTCCCACGACAGGTTCTTCTATAAGCAGATCTAGAGGCTCAATTTCATCAACCCGTCCTGAAAGAGTACGGAACTCACTTCCTGCTTCTGACCACAAGTAGTCGGGGTTCTCAAGATTATCCGTATAAGCTCTACCATACGCAGCTCCGCAATTTTTACAGCGGTAGAGTTCAAGCACACGTGCACCGCATTCGCATCTGTCATGTGGTTGACCGAAAAGTTTTCCGGCAGGGCCTCCGCGTTTCTCAGGAGAAAGTATTTTGCATTCAGGATCCATGCAAACCCAAAGCCCAGCCAACCCTCGATAAAACGAGTGAATCCTGCACGGGAGAAGGCCTGCCTCATTTGGATTTCGTCTGGCCAAGCTACCAAGAGCGATCAAGTTTGTAACAGCACGGTCGGCCAGCTTCTGTGGTATTCCCTTAAACAGTTTCACGCCGAGAGAATCAATCGGGCATGCCTCATTCATAGTGCGGTTGATCAGATCCGCCATTGGTGGAAATGATTTGAGCGCTTCATGAAGTGAACGCTGTAGGCCATGTTTGGGGGAAATGCCTCGGTACTCCAAGAAGGGTGCGGCGAGTGAAAGACGACCATCATCACTATTTGACTCATAGAACGCATCCAAGTCAATTTTTGCAAGTATTTCGGCATCTCGAAGAGTACCTTGACTCGCATCTGGATGGAAAAGGAGATCGCCAGCAATCCTGGCAAAATCACTAGGATCCTTTCCAGTCAACTGCGCACCGAAAGCCATTGCTTTCTCTGGGTCGTGAAAACTCGCACTTGTGCAGATTACTTGAAGGCGGTCGGGTGGGATACCCAGGCGCATTCGAAGGCGTCGGATAAGCAGGGCAACTTCTGCACCGGCTGCTCCACGATAAAGGTGCGCTTCGTCAATTACCAATAAGAATGATTGGTGAGGATTGTCCTGTAACCAGTCTCGTGTGCAATCAAAGATTGGACGCTCAAGTGGACGCATCAGCATGTACTCGAGCATTGAGTAGTTCGTGACAAGAATATCGGGTGGGGTGGTCTGCACCTCGTGTCGAGTTAGGAGTTCCGGATCCTCGGGGAGCGTCACACATCTCTTGAAATCCCCAGTTTTGGACTCACGCCATCTTGATCCCTTTTCACCATACCAGCGAATTAGATCGGGTTTAGCCGGCCACTTCCCCCGATTCTTCAACTCTCGCACTAACATGGCAGCCTCCTTTTGTTCGGGAGACGAGGTCTGACTGGCGCGTTTGATTGATTCAACGTAGAAGTTCCCGATGGGTGCAAGACGATTCTTGTCCTTGATATTTGTACGAACTCCTGGGTAAGGAGTACGGCTTGTATATCTTGCAAATCTTGCGGGTCGACCAGACCAATCCATGAATTTGTTCACGATTCTTTGATCCCCAAACAGGAGTCGGAGTCGTCCTAACTGATCATTGACGAGCGCATTCATCGGATACAGTACCATTGCTCGCATCGCAGTACTAGTCCCGAAATCTTGTCCTGTATTGGCAGACTCAAGGGCGAGCTTTCCAAGTATAGGGAGGAGGAAACACTCAGTTTTTCCTGAACCTGTACCCGTGGTAACTATTAAGCTTTTCCCCTCGAGAAGGGAAAATTTCAACGAAGCAGCCTGATGTTGATATGGAGGGTCATGGATTCGGATATCCAATTCTCCATCTGATTTGGACACAGATGAAAAGACTTCTATTACGGCGGGATCCAAGCCTAGTCTGTTGAACGACTCTGCGTATTTATAGCGGGGAGTACTTTCAAGATAAGGACGCTGGTAAATTATCCCTTTTTCAGCAAGGAGTTGATTGCGTTGTTCAACAAGTTCTGGGTTACTTAGGTGATAGGCCGCCTCTATATAGTCTTGCAGTGCAATACGCAATTCTTCAATTGTCTGTCCGATTGTATGTGATGCACTTACTTCTTCCATTATCCTTCGTTGGTAGTCTGTTCCAGGAATAGGTACCGACGAATGAATTCCAGCTCTTGCGGGAGTTCATCCTTGGATATCCGATAAGCAAGCTCGCCTGGAATTCGCTCGGCAATCATATTCAAACGCAGCACGACCCACCGTGGGACGGGCGAAAAGAAGGCTATGATGTGTGTCTTATCCGTTTCATCACGGATTACGAATCTCTGAGGTTTCCCGCATGTTTTGTCAATCGCCATTTGCAGATGCCAGGCCTCATCGCAGCCTCGCCACGGACTCTTTGTTAACGGAAGATCAATCAGTGCTTCAGGTTCACCACCCACTAACCGTACATATGACCACAACGGTGCACCGTATGCTTGCTCCCGACGTGCAACAAAGCGGCCCGACCTCTTTTGGGGACCTACCCATCTTCCACGGTAGTATCGCACGGGGCGTTCAGTGTCTAATATTTGAAGTCCTGAAACTGTACCAGACGGGCCAGCCGAGTTCAGCCGCCTGTCATAATTTGAAATCAACTTTGATGGATCGGAGATTTTTGGAGCATTCAGCCAATTATCAAATGAAATCTCAAGTAATCCGCAATCTTTCAATTCCTGTTGAAGATTTTCACCTTCCAAGGGATGTAGACGGCGAGTGTGCCCGACATATTCGATACGTTTAGAAAGATCTTTAGGGATTGCGGAGAAGTGAAAATCTGAGATTCCTGCCAAGATTTGAGTGCCAGAATAACGAGGGATAAATGAGGCTGGTGCCGCAAAAAGTAATTCATTATCGTTTGCTGTCGAATATTTGTCGAAATCTTCAAGTTTAATTAGATCGCCTTGCATAATCATTGTTTCCAAAACCTGTTTAACATCGGCTCTAACCGAGTTATAATCCTCAACCAAACCTCGGAGTGGGTAAACAATTGAGCGTGTCAGAGAGCGTGAAGTACAAGGGCAAGATAAGCTCGCGGCTCTACGTATTACTGCCGCGATGGCTTCGATAGACGTAAGTTTAAAGCGAATCGGATCAAGCCCGAGTTCAGCAACTTTTTGGTGACATAGCTCCTCCAATCTCAATTGTCTCATCACCATTCCCATCCCCGGTAGACTTCATGAACGTTTCCATCCGAATCTATACACTCATGAGTGGCAAGAACCAGGAACCTTGCTGCGCACAGAATAGCTGGTGCCTGCAAGAGAAGGTTTACTTCCTCCCGAACGTTATTTTCGAGCCAATCTTTTGCGTCCTTTGGGCTGCTGCAGAGCCGCAAAGAAAACTCGGTGATTCTCTCAAGATCTTGCCTATTCGAAATACTACCTTTTAGCATATGCAACACTCCATGGCGTGCAAGCAATCTCGTTAGCCATTTCACACGTCTCCCAATAGATTTCCGCGCAAGTTCGGTAATTTCACTTTCGAGAGACGATCCAAACTCACTCCCCATCTTTTTTTCTATTACGGAACTCATGAGTTGAAGATTATGATTTTTTTTGAATTCGGACTCGGCTTTTTCCCAGTTCTCACCGGCGATTAATCCTGAGATGTGTTGAGTAAATGCCCGAAGCGATTTACCTCTACATATGGCAGATAAGATGTTTCCCGAAGACCTTGCCGTAGCCCATTCGTAACTCAGCTTGATCGCTTTCACGGCGGCATCCAATGATCGTTTTTCAGGGAGAATACCGGGCGAAATTGAATAATCGCTAAGGCGGTTGCTCTTATTCAAGGAGGCAATAAGTCCTGTTGTGAACTCTCCCTTCTTCGCAAAATATAGTCCACCAGGCGTAGTCACTTCATATTCCAAGTCTGAATTCAAATCGATTTTGTCTGCTGGCTTCTCAAACATATAGTGGGAAACCTGTGGTGCTCCTTCGATTCCGCTATCGTCTATCAGGCGTACGGTGTCATGTCCAGATTGCACCCAACGGAGTGGAGTAAACTCTCTCTCACACAGGAATTTAAATGCTCCAAACTTGCCGGCACTTAATTCCACTTGGCACATGTGGGCGAGATCGTATTTCGTGAACACGTTCGGTTTTTCTCTGAATAGTTTTTCGAAACGACCTCTCCATTGAATTGAAGTTACTGGCAACTTCATAGATGTGGCAATACGAGCTAGAGGCCTCTCTTTGTTCCTATTAATTAGGGACAATTCACACTGCACAACTTGGCCGTGAGGTCCTACAATCTCAAGATCAACCTGTCCATCCCAGAGCTTTTCCAAAGTTGGAACGATAGGATTAATGTAAACTCTTAGGGGACCAGACGGCTTTAATCCAAGCGGCCCCTCCCGCCTCTTTAGAACACGTACTTTCAAATGACCAAGAGTTTCAGCATCTCCAGTTCCAGTTTCAATTTCATCGACATACATTGAATACAGACCGACTGGCAGCGGAGGCAGCTTCACGAAAAAAGTTTCGCCTGGTATAACTCGGTTAAATTCGACAGTTTGTGAACAAGGGCTGTCTAAACGCATCCTGACCATGCTAAGAGCATGATCACATTGAATTGAGAATGCTGGATGCTCACCCTCAAGCCACTCACTGTAACCTTCGCCATCCCAATTTATTGGAGAAAGGCCTGCCGGCCAAACTCTGATCTGCCTTGACAGCTTTAGTCCCAGATTCTTAATCACCTCTTCGACATCAGAATTGAGTTCGGTTGGGAGATGAAGTAAAGTAGCCCGAATACCTTTGCACTGAATCTTGACCGGTTTGGCAATGTCGGCAGATATCGCCGATTTTGGGGCAAGGATGATATACTGTTGACCTGATCGTACACCTAAGCCTCTGCACTCATAAGCAAGTCCGTCAGATGCAATTCTGAACAGCCAGGGTGGGCCGGGTCTAAACATGCATTCTGTCTTCAAGAGGAATTCCAAACCAGAGTTACTCTTTTCAAACCGTAGAAGAACTTCGTCAGCGTTCGGCCAGCTACGTAGCGTGAGTCGTTGTGATCCCCAAAGGAAATGGCCTCGTGCGATAGGTCTGGAATCAGTCCCTGTAATATGACATCGGGAATGTTCTAGTATATGTTGAGTGTCAGGAAATCTCCGATATAAATTAGATAGATTTGGAATCTCCAATGAAACATTCCATGAGGTGCAATTGTCACTGATTGGTTTAAGAATGAGCCTTGGCTCAATTCCGAGGTTTTCTACCTCCTCTCGAGCTTCTTCCTTAGTACGAGGCTTGTGAAAACCAATGGGTTTACGCAACCCATGCACTCTTGTACGCTTCCTCGCATAGTTACGCGCTTCCCTAAGCCATGTACGCCTTTGTCGTATACTGTCAAGATCCTGACTGATTCTCTGTAGAGTTGAGTGACACAGAAGATCGCTCGTGTTTAAAACACCTTCAAGCAACAGAGCCGCTGAGATTTGCCCCGCAAGCTGTGTCTCTTGAGCAAAATTCCGAAACCTGTCAGATTGGCTCAAGCTGTGAGCGGCGATAATATTCCCGAGCAGAAGAGGGCTCTCAAACATCTCTTCGGAATACAAGTGTCGGATTTTGTACAGAACATATGCGAGTTGCCTTTGCAAATCCTGTGGCAGTATAGCGTTAGTAATTGGCCAACAAATGATAGAAAAATGGTTGGCCCACTTGCCGGTTGGACGAACTCCTCCGTATTTATCACAAAATCGTTTATAGCATTCTCTGATCCAAGTAGGTGAGCCGTGTTCAGTCCAACCTGGGGTTTTCATCTCAAAGGTCTGCCAGTACTCGCTTCCGGAATATTGATATCCAAGTTCGGTAGCGTAGACAATCCACGGAAGCCAATGATCCATAGATGGTTTCCAGGATTTTATATGTGCACGAACCGCTTCATCAATCAATTTGATCTCAGACTCATCTAGCCCATGCTCAAGGGAGAATATATGTGATGTGCCTGTTGTTGAACTTCGTTTATATGCAAGCTCTTCAAAGCGAGATTCTAAGCGTATTTGCCAAGTGTCAAGATCCACTACTATCGATGCTCAGTCTTAAGCTGCTATTATGTTGAGGAATAGGAGGCGAATGTCTCCGAGATTTAATATGTCGATGAAATCTCCTATCACAACGTTGTCTTACATTGTAAAGCAGCAGGAAATTCACAGTAAACGGAAAAATTTGCTGTACTTCGCAAATGCCCATACTCTATGTTTGCATGTTCCATTCAACTGGGATACTCAACGGTTAAATGGCATATGATCGGCGCACATTAGCCTCCATGCTTTCTATACCAACCCTATACGGTTGAAGCCCTCGCATGTACCGTGATCTGATTAGCCTGCAAAACAGTCTCTGGCTAGATTCACAAGGGCCTCGTATTTTTGCTCCCTTTCCCTTTGAGACGCAATCGCGGTCTCCCCATAATTCGGTCGATCCTACAACATTGCATTTTCGGCGAGCGGGCCCCCTCATTCGCTGCTCTGTTGGACCATATAGTCAACAGCCAGACTGGCAAGTGCACGTACCCCGGTCAGTAAAGCTGCCTCATCGGCAAAAAAGTAGGGCGAGTGGTTTCTTGGGACAGTTGCAAGATCAGCGTCCGGTGGAGCCACTCCGAGAAAAATAAATAATCCCGGCACTTCGTTGGCGAAATAGGAGAAATCCTCGGCTCCGGTAATTTTTGCAGTCTGCTTCACAGAATCAGACACGCGCTCCAGAGAAGGAAGCATCTGCATGGTCAACTCTGGGTCATTCACCGTAACAGGGTATCCATAGTCAATTTCGACTTCTGCAGTGGCACCGGCACTGGTTGCGATATGTTCAACCGTATGGCGAATGCGACGCTCTATGTCTCGGCGGACTTCGGGTAGGAATGTGCGTATTGTGCCGGATAATTCAACCTCGTCTGGAATGATGTTACTGCGTACACCGCCATGGAAAGTACCGATCGTGATGATGGAGGGCGTGGCAGTCACATCCAATTGCCGGCTGGCAATTGTCTGCAATCCTAGGACAATTTGACTGGCAACAACAATCGGGTCAACGCCTCCCCAGGGAACTGCTCCGTGAGTTTGCCGACCTCTGACCTTGATACGCATGGCATCTGAGCTAGCCATGAATGGGCCAGGCAGATAACTGATTTCACCAACCCTGTTCGGCCAGACATGCAACCCGAAAATGACTTCTGGTCGCGGGTTCTCAAAGGCGCCCTCACGAAGCATGAGGTCTGCTCCACCTTCTTCACCGGCAGGCGCGCCTTCCTCTGCAGGTTGAAAGATGAATTTTACGGAGCCAGGCAAATCCTCTTTCATGGTTGCCAGGACACTTGCAACGCCCATCAATATTGCCACATGATTATCGTGTCCACAAGCGTGCATCACGCCAACATCCATTCCATTGTATGTTGTGCGGACTTTGGAGGCGAAGGGTAAGTCAACCATTTCGGTAACCGGCAGCGCATCCATGTCTGCGCGAAGTGCAACCACTGGGCCCGGCTTGCCGCCCTCCAGGAATCCGACGACTCCTGTGTGTGCAACTTCGGTTCGCACCTCCATACCAAGTGCGCGTAAGTGATCTGCGACAAGCGCAGCCGTCCGAAATTCACGATTACTCAACTCAGGATTAGCATGAATATCCCGGCGCCATTCAATCACATCGGATTCAATCGCGGCTGCGTGCGCGTCCAGCGCTTCATGAAGCGCATTCAGGTCCTGTGCCTGTACGGGCATCAGCCCGCCAACCAAGATGGTCAGACAAAAGAAAAATCTCAGCATCATTAGCGAAGTACGTTGAGGAGTCGGCTATACTTAACGGTGATCGTGCGCCCCAGACTGTTATGGAACGGTTGACTGGATTCACTCACATCATTCAATACGACAAACAGGCCCGTATTTGCAGTCTGAAGCCAGCCAAGCCTAAGATTGGCTGACCACAGGTCACCTATACTGTTGCTGTACTGAAACAGTCCCTGAACATATAGTCGGGGAGTAAACGAATATGAGATCCGTGTCTGAACTAGGTTGATCACAAAGTCTCCGCCGGGTAAGCGAACATCATTATGTGACCAGTCAAGTTCTGTGGTGAGTGCTTCATTGGCCCGAATGCGCAGCGTAGTTGATACATTCCGGCGCGTACCACCGAAGAAGCCACCCAGAACAGCACGTGAGCTGATACTTATCTTGCGCCCCTGGTTCGTAATGAGTACAAGTTGGGCTTCACGGTGATCATAGGTGCCAGCGGGTATACGTACCTTACCTGAGATCTCAAAGTCTTCCTGAACGCCCTCGCGTGTGAGATTGATACCGGTGTGGACCTCAAACCCGCTTTTCCATTCCCAATGGTTGTCGATATGCCAGCGTCCTCCTTCTTGAAATCCTGCAAAATCCCAATAGCCCTGATAGCTCACATGAGGACGCAGTTCCAACAAGCCGAGCGAGTTTTCCGGCCGCCAAGCGTAGAGCACGAGCCCAGTAATTTTCCTGTATTCGTTACTTCGTCGCAGGAAGCCGATTCCCGGATTGAAGTCTTCGGCGACTTCGGTAAAGGTCCCGTTGATACGCCAAACGTTCGAGACATAATCGGCATTGATATTATAGGCATGTTCGGCCCCTCCTAAGTGTGGCGAAAATGTTCGGGCGACAAAGCCAGAGATGGTTGCGAATTCCCCAATCCCCCATCGTCCGTCCACGGCCACAGCCTGATTATCTTCTTCTAACGGTGTGGCATCTCCTGCATCCCTATGCAGGCGGCTTGTTGCCATGACGCCGACCGCGGAGCGATTCGCCAGGTCTTTACGGATGCGCGCAACGGAAAAATTTGTCCCGGCAGCAGCTCCCTGAACTTCACGGGTTTGCATGGTAAGGAGTCCTACATTTACGCCGGCCATTTGCCCTGAAAGCCGTGTACCTCCAAGGATCGGGATCACTTCTCCACTCGGACCGATGCCTATTCGTCGACTGAAAAAGAGTTCAACTTCCTGCCCGCTGAACTCGGAAACACCAATGGAAAAGAGTCCTGCATTCTCGAGGAAGAATGGACGTTTTTCCGGGAAGAAGAGGTTAAACCGATCCAGGTTAACCTGCTGTTCATCCACCTCAACCTGTGCAAAGTCGGTATTGTAACTTGCGTCCAGCGTGAGGCTTGGTGTAACACTGTACTTGAGGTCTAGACCAAGATCGCCGGAGGTTTCCACCTGACGGTCTCCCGGTTCAAATGTCCGTGTTACCTGTCCGAGTGTGTACGGTACAACCTGGAGGTTTCGAGGCTGAGGTACGGTCAGTCCGCTGACACGGCCGGCCTGTGATACTCTGCTAAGCTGGTGCTGGCGGGGCATGCGCGTCCAAAAAGCACGTTCATTACGTCGGCGAATATTTCGTTGGAAGTTTATGCCCCATGTCTGCTGTCGTGAAGCAGGAAAGCGAATGGTTCGAAAAGGGATCTCAAACTCGGCGCTCCAGCCTTCGTCTGTGATGCTTGTCTGAACATCCCAGGATCCGTCCCAGTTGATATTGAAGCCGCCACCACTGCCGGCTTGTTGCCGTGCACCAAATCCGCCCTGACCCTCCTTGGTCACCTGAGCGTCGTACTCGATCCCTGCAGGATTTGTACCAAAGACGAAGCCATTCTGTCCGTCTAGGAATGTGTCAAGGATCATCTGGAAACTATCGGTCTCATCAAGTGGCGCATCGCGCCGAGTATCAGAAACAATGATCGCTTCTGGTTCACGATCGTAGCATATGACACCGACATAGAGTGCGCGATCAGTGTAAACCAGATATACTTCGGTACGCTCGCTTGCCGGTTGCCCCTCCTGTGGTGTAGTTTGCCAGAATTGACTGATTGGAACGGCCTGTGTGTAGGCAGGGTCACCGATGACCAGGCCATCCAGCACAGGAGCCACTTCTGTATGCACCGCAGCTGAAGTCGGTACGGGCTCTTCTGGTGCACCGGGCATTGAGTATTGCGCGTTGACGGTAACAGCAAGTGGAAGAAATGTCAATAGATAGACTAACAGACGCATGCTCCCCAGACAACTGAATAAGTTTAAGAATAAGATATTACAACCTATTTTGGGTAGTTTCAGACTGTTGGACACTTTTATCATTAGTCAATCTTTCAGATGAAGAGTAGACAGAAACGTATGTGGGGCGGCCGCTTTACAGAAGATACGGATGCGCTGGTGCAGACATTTGGCGCCTCGGTAGATATTGACAGGCGTATGGCACTGGAAGATATAGACGGTTCAATTGCGCACGCATCGATGCTCATGGCACAAGGGATCTTGACCGAAGAGGAACTTGGTTCTATTAAGGACGGCTTAGAGGCCATTAGGGAAGATATTCTCGCGGGGGAATTCGAATGGGATGCTGCATTTGAGGACGTGCACATGAATATTGAGCATGAGCTTACCAAGCGCATTGGTCCATTGGGTGGAAAGCTGCATACGGCACGGAGTCGCAATGATCAGGTCGCTACGGATCTACGTCTCTGGTTGCGAAGAGCTGGCAGGCAGATCGGCAAGGAGTTACGCACGTTTCGGGCAACATTGGTGGATCTTGCCGAGGCGCATGTGGGAGTGATCATGCCGGGCTATACCCATCTTCAAATAGCGCAGCCGATCCTGCTCTCGCACCACCTGATGGCTTATTATGCGATGTTCTCCAGGGACGCGGAGCGTTTATCTCAGACCTTGGCACGGATGAATTATTCCCCGCTTGGTGCTGGAGCGCTGGCAGGAACTGGATTTAATATTGATCGGCACGCAACGGCTGATCAGTTGGGGTTTGAGGGGGTGATCCCGAATTCAATGGATGCAGTAAGTGATCGGGATTTTGTTTTGGATTTTCTGTCGTTCTGCAGCATCACGATGGTGCATTTGTCCCGCTTAAGTGAAGAACTCATTCTGTGGTCTAGTCAGGAGTTTGGTTTCGTCACGTTACCAGAGAGTCACACTACGGGTAGCAGCATTATGCCGCAGAAGAAAAACCCGGATATGTGCGAACTTGTCCGGGGGAAGACCGGTCGGGTGTGTGGTAGTCTTATGGCGCTGCTAATGACCATTAAGGGGTTACCATTGACGTACAACAAGGATATGCAGGAGGACAAGGAGGGTGTGTTTGATGCAGTTGACATCGTCCAGTCATCCCTGAGAATATACTCAAGTATGCTTGCCGGCATTGAGGTGCATGCAGATCGCATGAGGGTAGCAGCCGGGGCTGCTTTTGGCAATGCTACGGATCTGGCAGACTATTTGGCTCGAAAAGGTCTCCCATTCCGTGAAGCTCATGATGTGGTGGGGCAACTTGTAGCGATTTGTCTCAAGGAGGGGGTTTCTCTGGAATCATTGCCGGTTGCAAGAATGCAAGAAGTAAGCGCTTTGATTGAGTCGGATGTAATGGACTGTCTTCATCTGGATGCAGTTGTTAACGCGCGAAGTAGCTTTGGCGGAACAGCGACAAAAGAAGTTGATCGCCAAATTGAGCTTGCTCGGGAGGAATTAAAAGTAAAGGACTGGTGAGCGACAGTTAGTTCTGCCCAGTGGAAGTGTCAACTTTAGGGGAGGGCTCCGGTCTTCATGGATTAAGTGCAGCATGTGCCTGACCTATTACCCTACTTCAAGGGAAAGATTCATGTTGGTCGCTCACGAACCGGACAATACCTTGTACGGGTTCACAGACCTCTTGACCATCAAGTGCGCGATCAAGTCGCTGGCAGGACTTATTCAGCGACAGAGTTTATTGAAGTCAATAACAACAAATTTTTTAGTCGCGGGCTTCCAAAGTTTCATGTTGAGTAGTTGTGCTTGATGGAGACGTAGCAGCGGGTTGCGTGGCCGAGATGAACGTGTTCTATGTACGTCCATGCCTGGTCTGTCTGTTGACCGGTCGGAAACGGACAACAGCAGCCAGATTCAATACAAATGGGATCCCAGCATTTTCATTCATTTATCGTTTTTAGATGTTTCCACCCGGTTACAGCGACACTGCGTTCGGGCTTCTCTGACGGAGCTGTGCGGCTTCAAGTCGGCAACTGGGCACGTTGAATTCTAAGATTGCGCAGTGATATACCAATCGGTCAATAGCGGAAGCTGCCTTCATCAGATCAAAAAAACGTTTCCCACTAGAGAACGGCATGTGGCTTGTGACAAAAGCGCTTCCGTATTCAGAGCGCTCTGCCAGCCGATGGAAGAGAGCCTCCATCTCCTCGCCACTGTGCTAAAGAGCGCATGAATTGCTCATCGAATTCTGGCAGTCCTTGGTTTTGTTTTACTCGGATTAATACTTTCGCTAGTGTACAGGAGGTGTAAAAGATCACTCGGCGTCCTCGATAGATCAACTAGATCGGCCGGGCGGATCGATGGAGTGGGAAAGGGGAACTGCGGGAGGGAAAACAATTAGCAATCCCAACCATAATGACACCTCGTCACTCCCAACTCTCTCAGGTCGATACGTAGTGACAGTCGTTAATACGAGGCAGAATAGCGGAGAGCTGCGAAACATTCTGTTCTTCTACAATCCGCATGGTCTAAGCGCCCGGGAATTGATCCCAAGTGCGGTTTTCCAGAATACGTCCCGCCTTTTTCTTATTAGTTCCACCCCATTGCTTAAAGAAAAAAGGCACTTCAGCACTTCGGCACTGATTGCGAATCTCGGTCACCCATTCCTTCTTCATCGGTCGGGAACGAGGCCCACTCTCCCCACCTACGATCACCCAATTGATTCTCCCGTGTTCTCCGCTTAAAACAGGTCTTAGGTCAAGGGAGCCTAAAAGTGGTTCACAGGAAAGAAACCTGACCGAGGAAGACAATCTTGATACAAGAAACGCTCGCTCCATGTACTTCTCGGTCTCAATACTGGTTCCAAGCCAGATATTTGGGTGTTTCTCGGCAAGAGGCCCCATATTCTTATCCCAAGACTCCATATACTCCAACATTCTCTCAGGCCGTTTCGTAAGGACTTGAAACTGATGATTGGACGCTTTGCACATCGTTTCAAAAACCCTATTTATGAATTCATCCGGTACATACGGATGAAAGAGATCGCTCATCGAGTTTACGAATATGCGTCTAGGCTTCTTCCACTTAAGCGGCAGCTCTAGGCGCTGGGGCCATAGCCGTATATCAAACCCCTGTACATAGGGATGATTAGGTACACCTCTGAATCTTTCCGCAATTACCTCTGCATAGCAATTTTTACATCCCGGACTAATCTTCGTACATCCGGTGACGGGATTCCAAGTCGAGTCTGTCCATTCAATTGTTGAAACTACAGCCATATCAACTTAGTCTGTGAAATGTAATAATTGTCCCGGGAGGAAAAGTCTTCTTCCTTCTAGGCTTACCGTTCTGCTTTATTGGTTCTACTCGAATTCCATATCCTTCATGACCGTTTTCAGGCTCCAAGAGCTTCAGAGCCTTGCGAGCGTGTTTCTTTAGATATGCGGTTTTCTCGCTCGTGTATCCAAGGATATCTTCAGAAGATACTGTTTTGCCCTCGAATTTTTTTGCTAGAATCGGTGCCAAATCCCCCGCTGGGTCAGGCGAGAAGAGCACTATTTGATTAGGATCAGTCGCATCGGAGAAACTAAATAGGCCCGATTCGTCCGCTTTCCACATTGCTTCCTTCATTCTCTCATGTCCGAGAGTGTGGTTTGTAGCAAAAAATAGATCGTATATAGTCCTGTTCCACTCGTTTTTCATTTCGAAAAAGCGAACGAATTTTGCAGCCTTTTTTAACGACGAGGAGTATAGTTCCCTCGCTTTGGCAACACGATTTTGGGATGATGCTATAGCGGCTGATGCGGATGGATTACCAATCAAATCATTTACGTGTTCTGGAAGTTCAGTAACAAAACGCTGTATCGCTGAACTCATGAAAGTGATCAACACTTCACACTGATCATAATTAAGAAGCCGTTCTATCAAAGTAAACGGCAAACCCTTTATACCAAGAGGATCTATAAATGCAAAAGTAGG
Source organism: Rhodothermales bacterium (assembly GCA_965219915.1). GTDB lineage: Bacteria > Bacteroidota > Rhodothermia > Rhodothermales > Bin80 > Bin80. Next base: position 1,582,488 of record OZ244794.1, read on the forward strand.
AGCAATGCTCAAATCTTTTCGATGAAGATCATCAAGGGTCTTTCTTAGAGCGGATTCAAATTGTTGATTTATAACTTTACAACGAAAGTTTTCTGGCAGATTTTTTTCTTCACTACTAATTACTTGTCTAAGGGAATTCGCTCTATCTTCTCTTTCTTCCACAAAAACAAATACTAGCTCGGTACCAGGCTGATACTTATGTCCTTTTGCTGCATTGAGCGCAATTAAGGGCGATCCGTTTTCATCCTTCGAATAAACTCCTGGTCCGGCAAAACCGTCGTAGTAAACTATACGTCCATTCCGTCTTGCGAGAATTGGAAACCAAGCTTGCAGATATTTTTCTAATATTAGGTGCTTCACCGCAGTGTGTGGCTTTATTGACCAGGTTGTCTCTTCAGGTGGGGCCATTTTGTTTTCCTCTAAACCTTTCTTGAAATACTAAGACCTAAAACCGGGGGCAGATCACGAATCGAGTCCCCGAAAACGTCGCATCAAAGATAATAACCATTCAAGTGTTTTTCACTAAGCAAATTCTCTATCTGTTACATAATGGAAATATTTGTTATATTATCGTTAATTAATGATAGATTGTATCTTTGGGGGAGAGTTTTGCAAGGGCCTCCTCTGTTCACCAACGGGGCGTTTTTAAGAATCGTTACGAAAATTCCCCCAATATATACATTACTTGATCATAGGCCGCGACATATATGATTCCGATTCAGGATAGAGTTAAATGCCTAGGGGTAAGTATTTAATTTTAGGTACATATTGCAGCCGAGTAAGCCACGCATTCCGGGTGAAGTAGATCACTTCGTTTGGAATACTTATCGATCAGTAGAGGCTGGCTTTTCGGTATCGGCCTCCAGCGGAAGATTCGTCAATCCCGGTCAGGTCTTGGGGGATCAGAACCCAAACTGAGTCCATCATGAATCAATTCCCGACGTAGAATGTGCTGTGGACGCTGCAGATTGAAATAAGCTGATAGGAAAACATCCCGTCACTGGCGAAAAGAGTCGGGATGTGCATGTCCAAGACATGCACAACGGAGCCAAAAGATCACGGGCAACAGCGTTGGTTATGCTTCTGGTTCCTTTGTGTCCTCCTGATTAGAGGCCCCATTAACGGAGCCCATGAGAACTGCAATTGGGCGTAAACCATCAATATTTTCAAAGAAAATCTTGATCGTTGCCGTTAGAGGAACTGCCAGAATCATACCCGCAACACCCCAGAGCCACCCCCAGAAGATGAGGGATACGATGACCAGCACCGGGCTCAGGTTCAGACTGAAGGCCATAAGCCGAGGATCTACAACATTTCCCATCACCATCTGGATAAGCCACATCACCAACGCTGCTATAATTGGGAAGGTCAGAGTATCGAACTGGAGGAGTGCAAATCCGAACGGAAGAATGACGGCAACAAACGAGCCGATATTTGGGATATAATTCAATAGAAAAGCTAGAAATCCCCAAAATACTGGGTAGTCAACTCCAATAATCCAGAGCGCCAGGAATATCAGCAACCCGGTCCCCAAACTGACGAGTGTTTTGGCCACCAGGTACTGGCGCACCTGCTGACTGATATTGTCGGTTACAGCGTTAATACGTTCTGCAATGTGCGGCGGATACGCTTTTCGTACTTTCACTACCAGTTCTCCACTGCTAGCCAGGATGAATAGCATGAAGAGGAGAACCAGAAAGGTATTGCCGGCAAACGTGAACGCTTCACCAATGCCACCCTGCAGCATACGGGTAATGATTGACGGATCAACAACCTGGTTCAAGTCCAAGCGTCCCTCCGCCAGCCCTAATGCGGCTGCAGTTTGTTGCAGGAGTTCTTCAATGTCTGCTACAACTGTATCAATGCGCGGCAGATAGCGTTCTGTGGCATCTATCAGCGATTCTGCACTTGAGTACACGATGTACCCAACGACGGTTGCCGCTGCAGCCAGTGTAACAAAAACCACGATCAGGGCAACCGCAATCGGGATGCGACGGGCCTTTAGATAGAGTACGATGGGTTGGAAGATGAACGAAAGCAACAACGCCACAGAGAAGGGCACAAGAACGCTACGAAGTTCAAGCAGGGTAACCCCTACGAAGAATGCCGCAATCAGCCCCAGCAGCCCGGAAACGAGTCCCTGGGGTTTAATACTGGACAGGTTTGTTTTCAGACCAGCCACTTGTCTCTAAGTTGCTAAGCGATTCATTTGCGGATACGCTCGATGAGCCAGATTACAAACATGGAACCAAGCACAGCAACGAGTATGCTGCGCCAGTCAAACCCACTCACGCCCACACCGAAAAATGCACTGCCGGCCCAACCCCCGAGGAGCCCGCCCGCTATACCCACAAGCATTGTGGAAAGCAAACTGCGACCTTGTCGGCCGGGATAAATCCATTTGGCCAATGCACCGGCAATGAGCCCAAAAACAGCCCAACTGAGAATCCCCATGAAATTATCTGCTTTGTGACAGTAAAGGTACTATCTGTTACGGAGTTTTCCAAAACGGGATTCACTTACATCGGGTCAATTCACCAGTGATAGAGCAGGCTGAGGATATGTCCCGGACCATCAAAACCACCCTCAAACGGGATGTACGCATAGTCTGCATAGATCCCGTCGAACGAGAGTCCTAAACCAAATGTATAGTCGCGCAACTCATCACTGGAAACGTAGCCTCCACGCAAGTCTACCAGTTCCATGACCTTTACGGAGATGCCCACATGTAACCTTGTCAGGTTATCGTCAAACAAGTGGGAGGATTCAAGTGCTAGCGCCAGATCCAGGAGTTGGACATTATCGGTATATCCCACAATCTGAAGTGGCGACAAAGCTATCCCCCCTTGCAGTAGACGGGGCAGTGGAGTGCGCTCAAACTCCAGCTCACTCATGCGGCCGATATTTCGAACAGATGCGCCGACATTCAGACTCCGGCTAAGCAGGTCTGCCTGAATACCAGCATCAAATGCATATCCAGATGCATTCGTATCAAAAATACGTTCACGTAAATACCTGCCCGTGATCCCGATGCGCAAACCACGAATAGCACGCGCGTAGCTTACTCCGGCATTGATAAACTGGGCACTGAACGTGCCCTCGGGCGGGCCGGGTTGCGTACGCGCATCCATATCTCCGCTATCCGTAGCAGTCAGAGACAGACCCCAGGAACTATTACTTCCGGCCGGTAGCTGGGCAGCAATATCGTAGGCCCGGACATCCCCAACCCATATGCGGTGAGACCCGGCAATCGAACGGCTTTCGCTGGCCAACCCAGCAGGGTTCCAATATGTTGCAAAAGCGTTACTCACGCTGGCTACTTGGGCATCCCCCATGGAGCCGCCGTGTGCATTGACTCCGATCCGTAAAAAACTTAGGCCGGTGTCCTGTCCCACGACAGGGCCAGCAAAAAAAGTCAATGCAAGCGCAGCGAGTACACGCATGCTACAGGAAGAACCTCAATGTGACAAGATGCATGGTACCCAGGGCGTACGGTTCCAATACGAAAGTATACGCAACTTGTGTGACTAAGAGCCCCAGACTCTGTTCGATCCTAAATCCAGCGCTGGGTCGTGGCCCCCCATCAGAGATCTCTTCCAGACGAGACATTCCCGTGCGAATTACCAAGGCAGGCACAAGCACGTATTCCGCGCCAACGCGAAAGTGGCTTTTGTGAAGCGTAAGTTCACGGCGGTTGAACACTTGTTGCGGTCTATTGCTTGAGAAAATTACTTCAGGCTCAAATACATCTCTTACAGAGAACCTGGACTCATACTCAAACAGTAGTTGCAATCGATTCTCTAACAGCATCCAGGAGCCTCCCAGACGTAGGCGCGTGGGGAACTTATCTGTTATGCCCCTGCCACCGGCACCCGCCGTATCCCAGGTGTACTTGGCAAGCAGGTCGTCCACTACAAGGCCTAAATGTACAGACGGAATAACCCGAGTACTTACGCCGATGTCCAGGCCAAAGGTTTGCACAGGAGAAAGTTCTTGATGCAGATCGTTCCTGAAAAGCTGCAGCCCTATACCTATAGAGGTGAATTGGCCCACACGCAGCCCAAAAGCGGCAAAGAAAGCGTACTCATTTGTAGAGAGCATACCGGTATGATACCCACTCAAGTCCCGTTGATCGATTTTGCTGACCCCTGCGTGAATGAGTCCTGCGGCAATACCTGCCAATGGTTTGAGAGGTGTACGGAGTTCTATAAACTGCAGTTGTCGGTCCTGTGTCAACAATGCTGCGCTGATCCCGAGGCTTTGGTCTGTCAGGTACGGGGCGAGTGCAGGGTTGTAGAAGGGGCTCGCAGATCCTGATGCGTCGCCTGCCAAGGCATTGCCTATCGCGATGCCTCGAGCACCGAAACCCATACTTCCAGGAACGCCCGCAGTCTGAGCTATGACTGAGGTAGGTAAGAGCCACAACAGGCACAATGTGAGAAGTCGTCCCATCGGGCTAGTCTATGATCAGGATTTTGCCCCAAAAAGTATCCTTCCGTGATTGGATGGCATAGAAGTAAGTACCGTTGGCCAGTCGCACCCCTCCCTCATCGGTACCGTCCCAAGCTACTTCGTTTGCACCGGCAGCTCCCCCTGAGAAAAAAATCTCCCGGACAAGATTCATTCCGAAGTCGAATATTCGAATGGTTACTGCTTCAGGATTTGACAGATCGAAACGCAGGCGGGTCAATCGGTCTGACGATGGAGAAAATGGGTTTGGGTAAGCGTACGCTGATACGCGGGGAACCTGCTCACTTGGGATGATCGGAGACAAGTCAGCTGGATCCAGTGGTACTGCCGTTCGATAAATCTGCCAGGATTTGCCATGATCCAGACTCTTGAAAAGTCCGTCTCCAGATCCAACCCATACGGCATTGCCGACTACTTCTACCGTATACACGGCTGCACCGGGTCGCATAATACGCGAAGGATCCCGGTGATCAACAAAGTCATTCTCCAACAGGAATGTGTAACCGTCGTCGGTTGATCGATAGAGCCCACGGTCGCAGGCGATATAGACGCGTGGGCCGTCAAACCCAAAATCATAGCATTGCTCGCCCTGCAGAGCTGTTTCAAAGGATATGCCGCCATCGCGGGTGACGGACACGCCATAGCGCTCATTTCTTCCGTTGCCAAGCCAGTTAGTGGCCCAGATAGCCGGAGGCTGTGTTCCACGTGGCTGTTCCTCGATAGAGATGATCCAATTTCCGAGCAAGCCGTCTTCTGTTGTGTAATGGTGCCACCGGACACCACCGTCCACAGAACGATTAAGACCACCTGCTGTACCCGCCCAGATCGTGCCGGTCCGATCTGCGAGCACAGCAAAAGCTTGAAAATTGAGACCGTGAAACTGATCCGGTGCAATACCGACAGGTTGTACAGTAAACGGAAAGTCATACTCCAGTTCAGGTGCCAGGTACGCGGTGGTATCTGGCGGCAGAACGATCCGCTCCCAGGTACGCCCGAAGTCCGTACTGCGACGGATCCCGGCAAGTTGCCCAGCGACCCACAACGATTCGTTGGTAGGGTCAAAGCTTATATCCCACGGGGGGCTCAGCGCGGAAACAGTTATGGGCAAAGTAGAAAGTTCAACCGACCCATAAGTAATAAGTGTATCGTCCGGCGTATCAATCAGTCCCGTACTTACTGGATCGGAATCGATTGGCGGTAGATGTGACAAATAAGTCCACGTATTCCCACCATCAGATGAGTGCACGAGTCCACGAATCTCATGAACAAGTTGTGACTGTCCATCATTGCCGGATCTGACGTAGTTACCCCCGAGTCCTCCCCAGATATGCTGGCCTTTCACTTCCAGAGAGTATACAGAGCTCGCAAATCCTCTGAGGGAGTCGACGTTTGCAGCCAGCCAGGTTTCTCCTCCGTCATGGGAGACATTTAAATAGGGGCCTATCCATACGGACTCGCCCGCAGCGCTAATATTGGTGATATCATTCGCCAGGATCCCCGGTGAAAAAACGAGATCCTGTGCCTGCAGAGGAAACGCAAAGGCGATTAAAAGCACCGATATTCCGTTACGAATCATTCGACAATCTGTACGGTGTGGCTGACCTGTTGACTGCGAAGTCCGGCGCGGTCGATTGCTTCAAAGACGAAGGTGTTCGTTCCCAGAGCATTGTCACTGGCAATAAAGACGCGGCGCGTGAATAATCCATCGCCAGCTGTCACGTCTCCGCTCTCTGAACTTGATCCACACGTACGTCGCCCTCCGTCGTCACAAAGCAGGAACCTGCTCCCCGGAGATGTTTCGTTCCAAAACTCTACTTGCTCTATATCACTCAATCCGTCCGGATCGGAAACCTCGGCGACAAAAGATAGGCTTCGGGCGGGTTCACCAGCGGCTGGCCGCTGAATGGTTGAAGGAATTGGCAGGTTTTCGATTACGGGTGGAGATCCCGGCTCAAAGGAGCGCACATAGATCACGGAGCTTCTGGCCTCGCCACCTAACCGGTTGTTTGCATCTGTGACGTAAACGACGACAGGATAGGTTTGAACCTCGAGCGCACTCAAGGTTACATCAACTGTACCGGAGTAGGTATTTGTTGCGGAGCGAGGCAGTACACCTCCGTGAATGGGGGCTGCTGTGGTGTCGGGAGAGAGGATAGCGTAGGTAACCTCTTCAACCGGTATGTCGGAGGCTTGAACGGTGACCGAAAGATTAAGCTCAACAGTCACACTGTCACCGTCAATGGCTTCTTCATCTAGGAGCGCATACACGATGCGTTGGGGCGCAAGAGAGAAAGCCTCAATCTGTGGAGGTCGTTGATCGACTGAGGATGGACCCGGCACTGAATCGCACGCGCCAATGGCGACGATCAGGGACAGAAGTATGAGGTGATTTGTGTGCTTCAAAGTGATCACTATACACTGTATAGCGGTTTTATACTGAAGCTGAGCACGAATATCGCCAGCGTGAAATAGCCTATCAATTTACGTTTGCGGGTCAGTGGCAACGACACTGGAACAGGTGGATGATCCACCTTGATCACAAACACAAGAAGCAGACACCAGGGGAGCCAGCCAAAGTAACCGAACCAGTCTAGCGCATGCGGAATGGCAGCCGCGAACGAGGCCAAAACTAAAATGGTGAGCGTTACCTGCCACCACAGCTCACCAAATGCACGGCGTGTGCACAAGGCGAGTAGTGCACCGAGTATGAACCAGGTTAGTATGCTTGCCCAAAAGTCATTACCGGCGAAATTTATTAATACTGAGGGCAATACCAATGCACCGCCTACGGCCATAGAGGAGAGCATCAGGAATACGAATGCACGGGATATCCGGGCATGCCACCGGGGGCCGAAAAGAGCATAGACAATGTGGCCGCCATCCAACTGGCCAACCGGCATCAGGTTGAGTGCCGTGAAAAAGAGTCCCAGCCAGGCCGCGAAGAGGAGCGGGTAGTGGTACATTTCGTAAAGGGGCGGCACATTCGGGAAGGCTTGCGAGACCGCCCAGTAAAGCGGGGTCGATCCCAGCGTGAGACGACCTCCAGGTGGAGCGTCAGAAATTGCTGTATCCGGGAATCTGCCGGTAGCACGAATGAACTCAAGTAGCGATTCGTGGCCTCCAACTCCGAACATATATTCTGGCGAGGGCAGCGTTCCCATCGCCCAGAACAGCAGAATAAGAACCATGATGAATCCCGCCAAGGGTCCACTGGCTCCGACATCAAAAAGTTTGATCCTGTTTGGGATTGGTTCCCGAATGCTTATGACTGCTCCAAGTGTTCCAATTCCGATCAAAGGAGATGGAATATAATAGGGCAGAGAGGTACTGACCTTGTGCACGCGCGCGGCGACATAATGCCCGAATTCGTGGACCGTCAAAAAGGCAATGAGTGCTCCACCAAACACAAATGCATCGGCGAGAAAGGTTGCTGTAAAAGGGAATCCGCCGAGATCTAATATAGGTTCCCCCGCCGCCCAAGCCTCGCTCCGCCCAATAAACAGCAGAGCACCGGTAAGGGCGGTAGAGAGCAGTGTTACGACAAAAAGTCCCGCATGGAGCAGGTAGCGATCACGGGTCAACAGTCCAGATGCCGATAATAGGGGTAGGCATGTAATGATAGGCGCGTTCTATGCAAATACCAGACGAAGTGTTCACTTGCGTTTAAGCTGTGACAGGCCGAGTTCTATGCGATCGAATGCTTTTTGCAGATCCTCCATGGATGATGCGTAAGAAATTCTGATCCCGTTGGGATCCCCGAAGGCAGCACCGGGGACCAATGCCACCAGATGCTCTTCTAGGAGATAGAAGCAAAGATCATCACTTGAGTTTATAGTCCGCCCAGACTCTGCAACCATTCCGTAGTAATCGCTGCACTGTGGAAAGAGATAGAAGGCGCCCTCGGGCTTAGGTGCACGGATCCCCGGCACAGATAGCATCCTCTCAAGCAAGTAGTCGCGGCGCTCGCGAAAGGCCTGGACCATGAGGCGGATGGGTCCCATATCCATATTGAGGGCTGCGACCCCGGCCCGCTGGGAAATACTACTGGGTGCAGAAGTGAATTGTCCCTGCATCTTGGCTGCCTGCTTCACGATATCCTCAGGGCCGGCCATATAACCAAGCCGCCAACCCGTCATCGCAAAGCATTTGGAAAACCCGTTTACGGTAATGGTGCGTTCTTGCATACCGGGAATTGTTGCGATGGGCACATGTACGGCATCGTAGATAACATGCTCATAGATCTCGTCTGAGACCACCACGACCTGCTCGTAATCGCGCAGCACTTCTGCAAGGGCCGCCAATTCCTCATGTGTGTACACGGATCCGGTTGGATTAGAGGGAGAGCAGAGAATGAGCACACGCGTGCGTTCCGTGAGTGAGTCTGCCAATTGCTGGGGCGTGAGGCGGTACTGGGTTTCTGCGGTGGTATGAGCGATGACGGGCTTCGCTCCGGCGAAGCGAGTCATTTCCGGGTAGCTGACCCAGTAGGGGGCGGGAATCAGGACTTCGTCGCCTTCGGCTGCAAGTACGGACACCGCCATAGCCACTGACTGTTTTGCTCCGTTAGAGCAAAGGATCTGACTCGGGGCGTATTCCAGGTAGTTTTCGCGCGCGAATTTTTCGCAGATAGCCTCCCGAAGCTCTATCATGCCCGGGTTTTGTGTATATCGCGTGAAGCCTTCCCGAATTGCCTGGATGCCGGCATTAGCAATGGGTTCGGGGGTATTGAAGTCGGGTTCTCCCGCACTCAATGCAATGACATCGGCGCCGGCCCGTTTGAGTTTTTTCGCACGTCCGGCCATGGCCAGCGTAGCGGAGGGTTGCATGGAGGCAACACGCGGATTAAAGAAGGTAGACATGGGTTTAATTGACTGCGAGTAAAATTACAAGTAGGTAATGGTTACGCTAAATGCAGTAAATTTAACTCAGAGCACCGCAATATGAGCCTGGTTCCGTGGCGTCTATCCGGTTCTAATTGTGGCTGAGTTTGTCGCCTGTTGAATCGTCTGCATTGCTGCCGTGGCATCATAGTCAGTTCTCGGCAGCCTTGCTGTCAAGTTCATCAAATGTAAAGCGGACGCTCATAATGTAAGGGGATTCGTTTGGCGTCCAGTGACCATAGGTAGTGGTGACCACGGTTCCGTTGGGAAGTATCTCAACACCCGGATAGGCCGTGTCCGCCCCTTCAAGGTTGTCCATGAGTCGTACGCGATATTGACCTTCTCGACCGTGTACGATATCCTCATAAGTGCCAACCCATCCGACCCAGTCGCCCCATGTGGGTGAGACGTGGGTGCGGTCACGAAATGAAATAAAAAGTCGACCATCGGGACCGTACACGGCCTGATGCCGGTCGCCCGTGAGGGCTCCTGTGACTTCTTTTGGTGTGCTCCATGTCGCCCCTTCATCATACGAGAAAGTTACGAAGCTGTTGAACTGCCGGCTGTTCTCTCTCAACAACATGGCGAGTTGCTGGCCGTCAGGAGACCGAATTACACCTGGCTCGCACAGGTGGGCCACGGGATGGGTTACAACGACTTCCGGCCGACTCCAGGTTAGTCCGCCGTCAGACGACACTGTTTTGTACACGTAAAATTGTCCACGCTCTTCCTCGCGCCCATTAATGAACCTGCCGTCGTCGTGAAAGAATGCCATGTGGCGGCCATCATGCAATCGGATCAGATCCCCCATAACCACGATTCCACCGAAGTCCCCAATGGACTCCAGTGGGCTCCAGGTATCTCCTTCGTCTTCAGAAACGGCCATGCGGATGGGATACAAACCGGAAAACATAATCAAACGCTTTGTGCCATGTCGATCAATGACCGGATAGAGGGTTGGGACCTCCTGCGAGGTTGACCAGTTTTCCGGCACGGGGAAGCGATCGCTCCAGGTGAGTCCGCCATCATGGCTTTTCTTCATCACAATCGCACCGCGTCCGTGTCCCTTTGGATAGACGGTGAGGATTGTTTGCTGGTCATCCAGCAGCACTGTGCTTGGATGACCAAGGTACTGGTTAGGCTCACGGTCCACCAACACTTGCCGGTGCGTTTCTTCAGCAAGGTCAATCAGTGGGATACTAAAGCCGCCGGGGTCGGTCGCTCCACTGGAGGTGAAGGTGCCTGTACTGACAAATTCCTGGACGTTGAGTACGCTATTGGTTACAGGTGCTACACGGCCAAGGGGGGAGAAAGTGAAACCAAACTGGCCGATACCTGCAAAACTTCCCACCGAATGGACCAACTGGTCATTGACTAAAAACCGGATGGTACCATCTGTTCGCGTAATTTCAAATGTGAACCATTCTTCGGGTTCGAAGCGATCTCGGGCGTCACCGAGGACTACATGACGCCGGCCTACCAAGGCACCAGAAACGTATAACTGTTGATTTGGTCCATCGAAACCGAAGTAGCTGCTTCCCAACTGGAAAGCGGCTCCCGATGCATTCAGTTCAGAAATACTGAGCCTCGCTGTAATCTGAAAATCCCCCATTCCAAGGTCACGGGAAGCGAATAGTCCTGTATTCCCCGAAGCGTCTGACCGAATCGCAATATGTCCGTTCCGTTCTACCCACGTGCCCGGGGTGCCCATTTCTGCGACACCGTTCTGCACGATGGTGATGGTTTCCTGCGCAAGGGCTGTGGATGCTAGCAGGGTTAAGGCTGCGAGAAGACATGCCAGTTCGTTGATGAAGATGAAAAGTCGCATAGGTGATATGAGGTTTGTATCAACGTGTGAATACTTCCAGGATGTTCAATTGATACGTTTTCGGCCCCACTCAAAAAATCCGATCGTGTCCAGTGCTTGGTGCATTTCTGAAATTTGAGCAGGCGTAGCGGTGGAGTGGGGCAATCTGTGCGGTCCGCAATCCTGGCCAATCAATCCCATGACGGCCTTGAAACCGGGGCGTCCACAGGTTTTCAGAATCACGTTTATCATCGTGGAGGCGCGCTCCTGAATGTGTCGAGCCTCTTCTATTCGTCCCTGTTCGCAGCAGGCGATAAGACGGTTGTAGAGAGGTGCAGCAAAATTGTAGGTTGTCCCCACAGCACCGCGCATACCGGTCACCCATGCACTGAGGAGCATTTCATCAACGCCGCATAAAAAGTCGTACTTCTCGGTGAATGCGCACGCCGAGACTGCATGCAGGCGCGTATCAGAAAACTTGACTCCAACGAGCGAGGGCAGTTGGCGGCTTGCCAAACGCAGGAAATCATTCAAATCCACCTCTACCCCGGTCTTTGCCGGGATATGATAGTAGTAGAAGGGGAGGTCAGGTGCGCCCGCGGTAATTGTCGCCAGACAGTCTACCAGCGATTTTGTGGTGTCGGGCCTGAAATAGCAGGGAGGAACAGCCGAAATAGCACTCGCTCCGATCTGCTGTGCGTGTCCGGCGAGGGCTTGAGCTTCCTGTAGACTGTTGTGTCCGACATGAACTACGACAGGTACACGGTCAGCGGCGGCCTGTACAAAAGCTGCCGCGGTCTGTTGTCGCTCACGGAGTGTCAGTAAGACCCCTTCACCCGTGCTGCCCAGTACGTACAACGCAGAGACACCGTCTCTTAATAAGTGTTCAACCAGGCCTGGGATGCGGTCAATATCCGGTGCAGCGTCGTTTTTCATGGGGGTGAACGCTGCTGCCGTAAGGCCTGTGAGTTGCATTGATCTAGTCTGCGACATTCTGGTCATTGTTGGGCAGTCGATCTCCCAAGGTATAAATCGTTAGTCCATTAAGTTGCGTGCGGTGATTTGGGAGAAGGTGGCTCAGGATATATCCTACGACAAAGCACGTCAGTATACCAATGCTTGCATACAAGAAGAAGTGGATTGCGGTAAAGGCACTGACCAAGTAGAGTACGATCGCGCTGGTACAAGCACCAATCAACGCCCCTGTGCTGTGTGCTCTGCGTGTGAAGATGCCCAGAGCAAAGAGACCTGCCAGGCTGCTTCCCAATAATCCCAGTAGTTCTAGGAAAAAGTCGAAGAGTGAGGCAATCTCAATGGTAGCCATCAATAAGCCAATGGCTGTGGCCAGGAATCCCAGTCCGACCGTCAGCCACTTGGCCAGTCGCAGGCGGATTAACGCAGTAGAATGCGGCTTGAATCTCTTGTAGAAATCGCATACCAATGCAGCAACAGCACTGTTAAGGCTACTGTCAAGACTGGACATCGCTGCGGCGAAGATTCCAGCAATCAGAAGTCCTGAGATCCCCTGCGGCAGCTGTTGTACAATAAACAGTGGAAAGATTGCGTCCGTAGACAATGAGGGTTCTAGCGCGCCTGCGTGCTGTTGGTAGAATACAAACAGGGCTGTACCCAGGGAGAAGAAAAGTAGGCTGCCCGGGATGGTAAGCGCTGCGTTAGTCCAGACAGATCGCGCAGCAAGTCTTTCGGTTTTCGTGGTCAAATATCGTTGTACTACAGTCTGGTCTGCCGTATAGGGGATTAGGTTGCTGAAAATTGAGCCCCCAAGCACCACCCAGACCGCTGTGGTCGTAGCATCCCACGACCAGGACAGCATATGAAATTTGTTCTCAGAGGTAGCAATTTCGATCAAGCCGGAGGCGCCGCCCTCAATGTTCAAAACCATGATTATCAGACTTAATAACGCCCCTCCCAAGAGCACAATTACTTGCATCACATCCGACCAGATCACGGCTTCCATGCCTCCCAGCGCTGTATAGAAGGTGCTCAGTAAGCCCATCAGCAGGATGGCCAGGTAAAGGTTGAAGCCCGTGACTGCGGATAAGGCAAGCGCAGGAAGAAAGATCACTACTCCCATGCGTCCGAGTTGAAGGAGCACGAATGAAAGGCTGCCGAAAAGTCGCACGGCTACACTGAAACGCTGCTCTAAGTACTCGTAGGCTGTCGTTATCTGGAGCCGACGGAAGAAGGGCAGATAGAGGAAGACGACTATTGGCGCAACCAGCAGGATGGCAATCTGTCCTAGAAAGTAAACCCAATCCGTAGCGTAGGCCTTTGCGGGTATGGCCATGAAGGTGATGGCGCTTAGCTGTGTTCCAAAGATGCTAATCCCCGCTGCCCACCAGGGGATGCGTCGGCGGGCTAGGAAGTAATCCGTGTCGCTTTTTCCACGATTCCAGAAATACAGGCCCATTCCTGCAAGAATCAGGAAGTAGACCGCTACGACCACAAAGTTTATCGTGCCGAAAGGAGGAACGGCGTTGCTCGGTGTTGCCTGCCAGACTGCGGAAGTCCGTACTCCCGGGCGTATTTCGCCGCTCGCGATAAAAACATGACCGCCCTGTTGCACTGTCGGAACGGTAACCTGTCCCATGGGCAAACTCCCCAGGTGTGCCCAAGTATCCGTGATAACATGATAGGCCAGCACATCCCGACTGAATCCCGGATGCCGGTCACCGAGTTCCTGAACGCGAGCCACGTCCGCTCCGGTATTGCCTCCCAATACCAAAAGGTGTGAGGGTCCCACGGCGATTGCGGGCGAGGGGGCTGCGGCTGCAGGATTCGGCAGATCACGCAGTCGCTCCCATCCTTGCAAGGCGTGATATCGGTAGGCATCAGTGAGAAACTCATAAGCTATTGCACCGGCAGTGTCCGGCTCCGCCGCAGTGCCGCTGAAGAGGTAAAATGCCCCACCTAATGCGCCTGCCACGGCACTGTGGCGGGGATCACCGGGTACAGGTTCAAGTATTTGCCATTGCGCGTCTGGATCAGCCAGGTTGAGTGCCCAGAAATTGCTCTTTGCAGCGGAATCATCGGGGGTTTCCAGGCCTCCGGCGATATAAAGGGTAGTTTCAACTATTGCTCCGCTGGCAAAGGCGCGGGGTTGTGGGAGAGCTGGTAATGATCGCTGTGTTATGCTCTCGCCATCCCAACGGAGTGCAATCACCTCCTCAAAGTGTTCTCGGGCATCCCCTCCGCCCGCGCAGATCACTTCGTCCTCCCATTGGGCAGCTACGGTATATCCCGTTGGGCGGGTGAGTGTGAATCCGCTTTTCCATTCGCTGAATGAAGAAGTCAGAACGTAGATACTGTCGGTCCACACTTTCTCCCCACCCTGCAGGAACGGATCACGAAAATGTGCACCTCCGGCCACGATCAGTGCATCGTTTGAGATTCCAGCGCATGGCCCACCTACCCCGATTGAGTCTGGAAGATCGGGCAGCCGATGCCAGTCAAGCAATTCTTTGGTTGGCGCATCCTGGCCCTGTAACGCAGCGACCGGGAAGAGTAGGGCGCATAGGAGAATGACACGTTTGGCCGGTTTTACCATAGTTGTACCGGTCGGAAGGCGCCATAAAAATAATCCTCAGAGGTAAACAGAAGTTTCTGCTGCATCAGTCGGATATAGCACTAAGTATGTTTACTGCAAGATAAGCCCGAATTAGGGCACGGAGAAAGTCGATGATACTTGGTGTGATCGTTCTGAGGGTAAGCACGATTCCACAAAAAGCATTTACCGTCGGATCGAAATCATATTGGTGTGGAGAATATTGGGGCGAACATCGGTTTATCAATGCCTTTTGTTCCAGCCGTGAAGGACCAGACATTCCCCAGGGGGCTGAAACTAACGGAAATGAGACGGGTCCAGGGGGCCTTTTTCATCAGTTTGGAACAGTTGTTGCTCTAATACTGTCACAGCTGTTCGCAACCGACAACCATTAACAAAAGGTGGCTTCATGACTCGTTCTATCTGTTTTTTTGTAGTTATTGTTGTCCTTTGCGGGTTTGTACCTCCAGTGGCCGCACCGTCAGGCTCAATCGGTACTGGGCCAGGTCAGATCAGCCCGCGCAAAGCGTATGCACAGGGCAAATCGTTGACATTCAAGGTACTGGCTTGTAGGGGATGCCCGCTTCAGAAGTCCGAGTTAGATCGTGACCGGGCAATGAGTTTGGCCGGCAGTTTGGAGGCGGTATATGCTGAGGAAGAAACTGGATCGCCAGATGACGAAGTGGTAAAAGCGTTGTGTGGTCCGGATACCGAAGATTGTGGCATTCGCATGGAGGTTGTTCACTACTTCCTCACCCGGCGTTACAAGCTGCAGACTCCCGTTCGCAGCATACAGAATGATGTGATTGATGAAGGATAATCAGGGCAGGAAGACTGCGTGTGTTCTCCGCAGGCTACTCGTACCGGTCTTCCTAGGTGTAGTGGCGTGGTACCCGTCACAGACCGCTTTGTCTCAGGGCACACCATGGATTGCGGAACCCCGTACTGGTAGTATCAGCGTTTCGTACTATAGCCAGAATGCCACAGAGTTCTATCGGGGTACCGAGACTGTTAAAGGTCCTCTGGAGGCCACAGGGGCAAATCTTGCCCAGTACACGGTGTGGTTTCATGTCAATTATGCACTTGGTGATGCGATAGCTGTGGATCTGCAGACAGCTTGGGCTAAAAGTTTCGTAGAAGGTGCGGTCGGTCCGTCCGGTGGCCAAGAGAGTTACAGTGGACTGTTCGACACGAACCTATCCGTGACTTGGCGTTTTTTGGACGAGTTGGTCTCCAATACGCCCAGTGTTGCTGCGCGCATTGGTGTAACTATACCTGGTGTGTACGACACAGGCTACATAAATTCGATTGGAGATGGTGGAAGTGGGATTGAGGGCTCGCTCATATTGGGCAAGTTCTGGAGTGTTGCCGGCGTGTCGGCAGAACTTGGCTATCGTCAGAGGGGCTCCACAGCGGTAAATCCTGAAGCAGTTGGCGCGACCCAAGGCGAGGAAATTGACATTCCTTCCGAAGTATTTATGAATTTTTGGCTCTTTGTTCCGATTGGCAGTAGCCGTCGGCTTAGTGCGAACTACCGTATTGTTAACGCCACCTCGGGATTGGATATTGGTGGAGCGGGTTTTTCACCGAGTCGATTCCCGGGATTGGAGGAGGATAGTCAGCTCTTTGGATTGCAGTTATTCTTTCCCTTTATTGGCAGCGTAAGTGCGCATATTTTTTACGGTCAGGTAGTGGGAGGCCGTAACACGGCGATGTCCTCCGTGCTCGGCGTCGGTTTTACCTTAGAATTGGGGGGAAGCTTTGGTGATGGACTATAAGACCATCACGGAGGCCGGCGATTTATTCATGCCTTGCTCGGAGACTGGCTATGGAGGGCAAAATCACCGAGGTTGGTCGAGACATAGTGTATCAAGTTAATTGACAAGTAAGTCTGGATGTACACGACAATGACAAGGGCCAGGCAGGTTTTCATGTTATTTGGGTTGTGTCATATTGAGGTTTTGGGCCTGCAGACCTGTGCGGCTCCCTCGGTTATGGTTAGACGCTAGAAAGTGGTTGGGACAAATCTGACACCACGAATACAGCTACGCTTGATCACCGACGATCCATCCGGCGTGCATTTTTTTGATTACCGTGCACTGCAGGCGAACACGGAGGACCGCCAGCGAGTCAATAGGTATTTGGGACATCTTCAGAAGTTGGATCCTCGCCAGTATTCACGAGATGTTCGGATGGCGTACTGGACAAATCTTTACAATGCGTTGACTGTGCGGGTGGATGTCGATGCATACGCCGTGGAATCAATTCTCCAGATCCACAGTGGAGCAACACCCGATACGGGGTCATGGAAAGATATTCGTGCAACTGTTGCAGGGGTTCCCGTGACGCTTGATAATATTGAGCACGATATCCTGAGTCCGATCTGGCAAGACAACCGTATTCATTATGGGGTCAATTGCGCCAGCTTAGGTTGTCCAAACTTGGCATCAGAGGCCTCAGCGGCGGCTATCCTGGAGTCATTACTGGATCAGTGTGCGAAAGAATTTGTGAACCATCTGCGTGCAGTGGAGCTCTTGAATGAAGCATTTCGGGCAACTTCAAGCCTGCATTCTTGGTACATCGAGGATTTCGGGAACTCTGAGGCAGGCGCGCTGGCGCATCTGCAGAAGTACGCCGAAGAGGACTTGGCTGAGCAACTGAAAGCTTTTGATGGATCGCTGGATCATGAGTTTGATTGGCGCATCCTGACCCTGTAACGCAGCTATCGGGAAGAGTAAAGCGCATAGCAGAATGACCTGTTTGGCCGGTCTTACCATTGTAGTACCCGGCCGGAAGGCACATGAGAAATAATCCTCAGAGGTAAACAGAAGTTTCCGCTGCATCAGTCGGAAATAGCACAAAGTATGTTTACTGGAAGATAAGCCCGAACTTGGGCACAGAAGAGGTCGATGATCCTTGGGGTGATCGTGCTGAGGGTGAGAACGATTCTACAGAAAGCATTGACTGTCGGATCAAAATCATATTAGTGTGGAGAATTTTGTGGCGAACATCGGTTTATCAATGCCGTTTGCTCCAGCCGTGAAGGACCAGACATTTCCGGGGGACTGAGACTGACGGTAAGGAGTCGAGTTTAAGTATCTTTTGTCATTAGCTTTTGACATCTGTTGCGTTTATATTGTCATAGCTATTAGCAACTGACGACCATAATAAATAGTGGGTTCATGATTCGTTCTATCTGTTTTTTTGTAGTTATTGTTGTTCTTTGCGGGTTTGTGCCTCCGGTGGCCGCGCCATCGGGTTCAATTGGTACGGGACCAGGTCAGATCAGCCCGCGTAAAGCCTATGCACAGGGCAAATCGTTGACTTTCAAGGTGCTGGCTTGCAGGGGATGCCCGCTCCAGAAGTCCGAGATAGATCGTGACCGGGCAATGAGTTTGGCGGCCAGTTTAGAGGCGGTATATGCTGAGGAGGAAACTGGATCGCCAGATGACGAGGTGGTTAAAGCGCTGTGTGGTCCAGATACCGAAGATTGTGGCATTCGCATGGAGGTTGTTCACTACTTCCTCACCCGGCGTTACAAGCTGCAGACTCCCGTTCGCGGCATACAGAACGATGTGATTGATGAAGGATAATCTAGGCAGGAAGACTGCGTGCCTGCTCCGCAGGCTGCTCTTACCGGTCTTCATGGGCGTAGTGGCGTGGTATCCGTCACAGACCGCCTTATCTCAGGGCACACCATGGATTGCTGAGCCTCGCACCGGTAGTATCAGCCTTTCGTTCTTTGAACAGAGTGCCAAAGAATTCTATCGGGGTACTGAGACTGTTAAAGGTCCCCTGGAAGCTACAGGGGCAACCCTGAGGCAATACACGTTGTGGTTCCATGCCAATTATGCACTTAATGATGCGATTGCTGTGGATCTGCAGATGGCCTGGGCAGAAAGTGTCGTAGACGGTGCGGTTGGTCCGTCCGGGGGCCAAGAGCGTTATAATGGGCTGTACGACACGAATCTTTCCGTGACTTGGCGTTTTCTGGACGAGTTGGTCTCCAAAACACCCAGTGTTGCTGCGCGCATTGGTGTAACTATTCCTGGTAGGTACGACACCGGCTACATCAATTCGCTTGGAGATGGTGGGAGCGGGATTGAGGGCTCGCTAATTTTGGGCAAGTTCTGGAGTGTAGCTGGTGTATCGGCAGAAATTGGCTATCGTCACAGGGGATCCACGATGGTAAATCCAGATGCAGTTGGTGCCGCTCAAGGCGAGGATGTTGATATTCCTTCCGAAGTATTTATGAACTTTTGGCTTTTCGTTCCGATTCGCGATTTGGGCCGGGTAGGTGCGAACTACCGTATTGTAAATGCCACGTCAGGATTGGATATTGGTGGAGCGGGTTTTTCACCGAGTCGATTTCCAGGATTGGAGGAGGATAGTCAGCTCCTTGGCTTGCAGTTGTTCGCGTCCAATCTATTTGGTATTGACAACTTGAGCGTGCACAGTTTTACAGGATGGATAGTGGGAGGCCGTAACACGGCAAAATCCACGGTGATCGGTGCGGGTCTTACTTTAGGATTGGGCGGCGGCTTCGGTGGCGGGCTGTAGGATTATCAGGGATATCTGTGTTTTATTTGTGCCCTGGACGGGGACCGGCCACCGAGGACGCAATCACCGAGGTCGGTCAAGACACAGTGTATCAAGCAAATTGACAAGTAAGTCTGGATGTACACGAAAATGACAAGCGCCAGGATGACTCTCATGTTCTCTGGGTTGCGACATATTGGAGTTTTGGGCCTGCTGACCTTTGCGACCCACCTCGGTTATGGTCAGACACTTGAAAGTATCTGGGACAAGTCTGACGCCACGAATAGTGCTACGATTGATCACGCCGACTGGCAGGCAGTTCTGGATACCTATCTGATCACCGACGATCCGTCTGGAATACATCTGTTTGACTATCGCGCACTGCAGGAGAACACAGCGGACCGCCACCGACTCAATAAGTACTTGGGACATCTTCAGGAGTTGGATCCTCGCCGGTACTCACGAGATGTTCAGATGGCATACTGGATCAATCTTTACAATGCGTTGACTGTGCGGGTAGTTGTCGATGCCTACCCCGTGGAATCAATTCTGCAGATCCATACCGGAGAAACACCCGATTCGGGCCCATGGAAAGATATTCACGCAACTGTTGCAGGAGTTCCCTTGACGCTTGATAATATTGAGCACGATATTCTGCGTCCGATCTGGAAGGACAACCGTATTCATTACGCGGTCAATTGTGCCAGCTTAGGTTGTCCAAATTTAGCATCAGAGGCCTTCACGGCGGCTAACCTGGAGCCATTAATGGATCAGTGTGCGAATGAATTTGTGAACCATCTGCGTGCAGTGGAGCTCTTAGATGAAGCATTCGGGGTTACTTCAAGCTTGTATTTTTGGTACATCGAGGACTTCGGGAACTCTGAGGCAGGCGTGCTGGCGCATCTGCAGAAGTACGCCGAACAGGACTTGGCTGAGCAACTAAGAGTTTTTGACGGGTCACTGGATCATGAGTACGATTGGCGTCTTAATGAGCCAGTCACTCAATAGTCAAGTAGCACTTCCCCCAGGCCTATTAGTCGGGGTGCGCAGAAGCTTGTTCTGGCATCAGCTTGGACTTGCGACGCCGCCTAAATAGGTCGTAGGCCAAAGCCAGGAGAATCAAGCCATACTCCACCGGGCGTACCCAGTCGGGGTGTGCAAATGGGTGCATGTCCATATCACTCAGATTCAGTCCGGTGATGTACGACAACAGCACTGCAACGGATGCGGTCCATGCCCAGGCACTTGGACGAATCACTGCAAAAGGAAGAAGCCACAACAGGTACCAGGAATTCACGACCGGCCAGAGTGCAAACAGGGCACCATAGATCCAGTCCCCCCGAACAATTGTGCCAAGAGCTATTCGCCTGTAGACCAAATAGTACTTGGCGATCACTATTGTGAGCAAGAGGCCGCACAGTGCACGGGCCACCGGGTTAGGCACCCAGGGCTTTAGCAAGCTGAACAAGGCAGCATTGAACTCCCACTCGCGGGTGAACACAAGTAGTGTCTGCAGGTCTGTGCTGCCTTGCAGAACAAAAGGCAGATAGATCAGCGCCAGTACTACGAAGAAGAGACCCCACCCGCGTAACCGTGCTCGGACCAATATAAATGGTACAACGAGCACTGCAAGGATTTTGGCGCTCACGGCCAATGCCAAAATAATAGCAGCACCGTAATTCCTATTTCTTTGAGCTAGAAACACCGCAACGAGCACAAGAAATACAGCAATGCCATCAGGATGTGCTGTAAAGGCAACCTCCTTGATCACCAGTGGACTCCAGGCGTACAGTAGGACTAGTCGTGCGGGTGCCAGTCGCAGCAGTAGGCCGATGGTCATCAGATCAAAAACCGACATTAGCGCCTGCAGCGCAGTGACGCTGCCAGGACTAAGTCCGTATCCCCCCAGAAAGACAAGTTGTGTTACCGGTCCGTAGATCGTCGGCAATTCGGGGTAGTTGATGCCATCCAGGATACGCTGAAACTTATCCGGTACACTCATGTCGTCAAAGAAGGCCTCAGGCGGCAGGCCGTAAGGGGTACCGTCCTGAATGAAGCGAAAAGCATCCCATAAGTATCTGTAGAAGTCATCCTCATAGAAGGGACCGCCAAGCAATCCGCAGATGCGGAATGCAACAGCCCAGACGATGAGACGCGTCACAGATAATTTTTTATCAGGATTCCGACGGTGATAGGCGTAAAGGACAAAAGTGATTGCAGAAACGCAGGCGGAGAGCCCAAGAAACAGATGAAGCGAGGGGTCGCCGGAACTTCGGGTGATCCAGGAGAGCAGACCATAAGCCATCAGGCACAGGAGGCCTGCTATGTCAATCGGAGAGAAAAAACGCATCAGTCTCGACATCGGCAGGGGGAAGTGAAACAGGCACAATACTATGCCGAGTGTAGATATTCTAGAGGAGTTTTTATCTTATTGAGGAACGTGCTATGGAAGTGTCTGACAACCAAGCAAGCCTTTCCAAGATAGCTTAAACTGCGTTCGTGAATCCTACCTTGTTGTGTAACCCTTCGTATCAAACCTAGGCGGTTGCTCTGGCTTTTGGTGCTTTCCGCAGGGCTATTGCCGACCTTGGGAATAAATTATGTCAATGAGGCAATTATCGACAACGATGATGCCCGGACCTGCTTAGCGCCAAGAACAACTGCGGAACCTCTTCGGCCGGCGCTACTTTTTCATGAGTGCTTCCGCAATCATTGTGGGGACAAAGGGTCGAATGTCTCCATTCCAACGCAAGATATCGCGAACCAAAGATGAGCTGGTCAGTGCATGGGCGGCAGCCGTATGGAAAAATACGGTGTCAAGTTCGGGCACCATCCTGCGATTCATATGCGCCATCTGCGATTCATAGTCGAAATCACGTGGAGTACGTAGACCTCGTACCAGTGCACGTGCACCCAAATTACGTGCGTGCTCGGCAATCAGGCCTTCAAAGCCTGTCACACTGACATTGTCAAGGTGTGCAGTAGCCTGTTCTATCAGGTCAATACGCACTTCTGAGGATAACAGGGTTGGTTTATCGGAATAGACTGCAACCGTGATAACGAGTCTGTCGAACAGCCGGAGCGCACGCTCCGTTATGTCCAGATGACCAAGTGTGAAGGGATCAAAAGTCCCTGGATAAACTGCCAATGTCATTAGATCATGTATGGAATATGCTCACTTTAGTACGACCATAACTGCGTGTAGTATCAAGCGCAGGGTGTTCTAGAAAGCTTACTCTGGTGTCATGTTCAATTACGAATAAACCGTCCGGACGCAAACATGCTATCGCAAGATCCGGCAGATCAAGCATCTTTTCAAGGTCATAGGGTGGATCAGCAATAATGAGGTCCAGTGGAAGTCCCTGATAACGTTTTAGATAGGTTACGGCATCAGCACACAAGAAATGGCATTTTTGAGAAACACCGAGACGTTCAGCATTTTCTCGCGCAGCAGCCACCGCTTTTCGGTCAGCTTCTACGAGTATGGCACTTGATGCACCGCGACTGATTCCTTCAAGCGCAAGGGCACCGGTGCCCGAGAAAAGATCTAGGAGACGTGCATCCTGCAGGGGGATTCTGGCCTCAATAAGCCCGTACAGGGATTCGCGTACGCGATCTGTGGTCGGCCGTATCTTCAATCCTTTCGAGCGTAATAATCGGCGACCACGCAAGGTACCGGCGATTATGCGCATAGATCGTTTGCGTAATATGGCATCATAGGGTAGTTGCACGCGTAGTATCTATATTCTCGTACTACCATGCGCATACTATTAACAGGAGGGACAGGTTTTGTTGGCCGCTACGTGCTATCTGAACTGTTGGCACAGGGACACGAGGTCCGTGCACTTATTCGGAGGGGTGGAGTGCCGGAAGGCTTTGAAAGCAGGAATGTGGATGTCGTTCGTGCTGATATCAATGGCTTACTGGAGCAGTTCATGCAGGGGATGGACGGAGTTGTTCATTTGGTAGGCATCATCAAAGAAGTACCGCGCGAGATGGTCACTTTCGAAATCCTTCACACGCAGGCCACCCAGAATGTTGTGAAAGCAGCCAAGGCGGCGGGTGTGCCGCGATTCGTTTTTGTGAGTGCCAATGGCGTTTCGGAACAGGGTGCAACGCGATATCAAACCACAAAATGGGCGGCCGAAGAAGCCGTACGCAAGTCAGGGCTGGAACACTGGTGTATACTTCGTCCGGGGCTGATCTTTGGGGATCCGGGAATGGAGCGAGAAGAGTTTTGCACTGTTCTGGCAAGCAATCTGATTAAACCCTTTCCAATTCTGCCGGTATTTGGTGATGGACTCTACCAGATGCAGCCGATCGCGGTTGAGGAGGTCGCTCAATCTGTTGTTCAGGCCTTGACGCTCCCCGACGCGCATGGTCAGACGATTGCTGCAGTTGGACGTCGACGGTTGACCTACATTGAGTTGCTGGATATAGTCACCCGCGCTATAAATAACAATCCTCGACCGAAAATTAAAGTGCCCGTGTCTTTATTACGAGCCGGTATGCGCTTTGCGGGAGGAATGTTACCCATTACGCCAGACCAATTGACGATGCTACTTGAAGGTAACGTAGCGGATGAAACAGCCTTCTACAATACGTTTTCGGTGACCGAGCGCCCTTTTGACGAAGAGAACCTGGCATACCTGCATCTCCGATTGTAGTATGTACCCGCTTCGGGCGGTCCTGTTTTGCGTGGCGGTGTTGAGTGTGCCAGTCGCTTGCGCCCAGATACCGGTAGACACCGTGCGGTCGCTGATGCCCTTCCGCACAGACGAGGATTCCCTTCAAGGTGCTATACTATCCGCTGACCACGATATCACGCACGTGCTTTCTGGTGTGCCGGGCTCCTTCGTGTATGATTTCGGGGCGTTTGGCTGGCCGACATCGTGGAGTTTTAATGGGCTCAGCCCTCAGGCAGTACAGCTGTATTTCGGTCCAATCCCTTTTAATGACCTGCTCACTGGAAGGCCGAGGTACGACCTGCTTCCGACCGCACTCCTGAGATACCCGAAAATAGATCCCGGATTGCCAGGTGCAGTGGCAGGTATTCAAACAGAGCTGCGGACTGCAGACTCCAGGAAGCCGTACACACAATTACATTATCAGGCTGGCGGAAATGGACTTCAGCGCGTTACTGCGTTGCACGCACAGCAGAGCAGTGGCATGCTTGGTTTGCCGGGAAGGTTTCAGGGTTTGTTTGCTTACAGTGGCGCGGCTGCTGCAGGAGACTATCCCGGCAGTAGACTGCGACGACAACGACAGTTACTCCTGCGTACACGCTATCAGCGCTATACATGGTCTCTGGAACTGTTTTACTTGCATAACCAGCGTCGTTTGGGTGCGCACAGTGGAGTACAAGGGGCAGGAGAGACACGCTATAATCGCCTGATTGCGCAGGTAAGCGGTGAGCGTCAAACGAGGCGCACTGTCCGCAATGATTTTCTCTCCACACTCAAGACTCGTCTCCTGACCGCGTCGGTGTATCTATCCACACAATCCCTGTACTACGAGGGTGTAGGTGCTGCTGCACGTCGTCTGGGCGTAGCGGTCCATCGTGACCTGCGTATCGGCAGACACCGATTGCATGTACGGGGCGATGCATATACACAGCGGATTTCATCTGGCAGTGCTTTACCAATCGGGCATAGCACATCGCTGATTGAGGTCCAGGTCAGAGACTCAATAAAGTTCAAAACGGGGTACCTGCTTGCTCAGGGAATCGTGCGAAATCAGAATGCGGACTGGGGTCCAGGAGGACGCCTTCGCTGGGAATCGACGCTTTTCAGCTCCCGGCCATACCTGGAATTAAGCCACAGTTCAGCGCCACGACCATTGACCGGATGGGGGAAATATCTAATCAGCGGGTTGGTGGATACGGGTAGCATTACACAGGCGAGTGGGGGAGCTGGGCTGCATAGGGGACGATTTTCAGTACAGCCGTACGGATTTGTAACAAGCGCACAGAATATGCCCGACTATAGGGAGATGATCATTGACTCTCTGCAGGTCGTAAGTAACACGTACGTTACGTATGGTGCAGGTATCCGGCTGAGTTTTTCATCCAAACCGGAGCGAGGGTTGTATGCTACTCTCAACACTGCCATGACCGGTTCTGGGGAAAACGAGCTCGATACAGGAGAACTGTTGCCTGAGTGGGTATCGTCTGGACAAGTAGGATTCAAGGTTGTTTTGTTCACCGGAGATTTGCGTTTGAATACATCGGTACGCGGGCGTTCATGGAGCGCAATGGATAGCCGCGCACTGCATGCACCGACTGGACTACTGGTGATTCCGTCTGCCGAACGTGCTCCTGTTGATGCATCTTATACTTTGGACCTGGCCGTTGAAGGAGGTATCCGTACAGCAACCATTTACATCATTTACGAAAACATTACCAGCGGCACACGCCTTATGTCAGGCAATGAACTGGTTCCAGACTACCCGCTTCCGGCGCAGCAGTTGCGCTTTGGAGTATACTGGCCCATTGCCAACTAACAACTATTGGCAAGAAAATCGTATAAGTACTGGCAATCAGAGAATTATTGAGTACTCCCAGCCTATACGAACAGCGCGTATATCGTGAGATTTATGCTTGGCGGCACCGGGAACAATCCTGGTTGCGCAGGAAGGTTCGATGGTTGAACCGGCCGCTCAAACAGGCTTCGAAACGTGCAATGCAGATTCCAGGCGTCGGATGGACACTGGACAATCTGGTCGTTGGTTTGGTGCAGTGTGCCAACGAAATCACTCAGGATACAATCTCACACACGGCCGCCATTGAATCTTTTCGATCAAAGGGGCACCAAGTGCAGACTTTTTCGGATATTGCACAACTAGACTTGGAAGCTGTCGACCATGTGATCAGTGGTCTGGATCTTCGCTACCAGAGTCTGACAGCTGCGCACGGAGCAGCTGCGGGACTTGCAGGAGTAGCCGGATTGATTCCGGATATTGTCGCATTGGTAACACTTAATCTTCGGGTCACAGGACAGATCGCATTGTGTTGCGGGTATGATATAAGTTCCCCGGAAGAGCGTAACTACGCATTGAACGTTCTGAGTGTGGCTGCGCACGAGGGCGGCAAAGAGGAGGGACACACAGGAGCTTTGGTTCGTAAGCATACGCGTTCCGTAATGGAACAGGCGACTGTTGGTGTTGCGCTGCGTGGCACCGCCCGCGTACTTGGAATGCGTCTGGTAAAATTGAAACTGGCGCAAGTGATACCACTCGCTGCAGTGGTTGCAGGAGGAGGATTTAACGCGTACTATACCGCACGTGTGTGCGAAACTGCACGGCACCTTTATAGAGAACGGCGTTTGCACAATAAATATGCTGACAGCGTGCTCAATTCCATTTTGAAGAAATGAGATTTTTTACAGGCTTAGCATTGCTCGTACTGCTCTCGGGCTGCAGTATTCAAGAACCAACAAATTTTGTATTCATTCTGGCAGACGACCTAGGTTATATGGACGTTGGTGCCTATAACCCCGACACTTTTTACGAGACCCCGAATATTGACAGGCTGGCGGCGGAGGGCGTACGTTTCACACAGGGATACGCAGCTGCTCCTGTCTGCAGTCCGACGCGAGCCAGTATAATGACCGGGCTTTATCCTGCCCGGATGGCAACAACAGATTATTTTGGAGCTCCCCAGCCCGATCGCGTATCCGGGCACTGGACGCGCAACAAACCGCTGCTCCCTGCAAGGTATGAACCCCAGTTACCGCATGACAAGGTTACTCTCGCAGAGGCGTTGTCGGACTCTGGGTATGTGACTTTCTGGGCAGGCAAGTGGCATTTAGGTCACGAGGGATCGTATCCAGAAGATCACGGCTTTTCAGTTAACAGGGGTGGTTGGGAAAGAGGTGGACCATACGGACGGGGCAAGTATTTTGTGCCCTACGATAATCCCAGGTTGGAGGATGGGCCGGAGGGGGAGCATTTGCCAGCACGGCTGGCCGCGGAAACGGCTAAGTTTATCGCCGAGAACAGGGAACGGCCGTTTTTGGCCTTTCTGTCGTTCTATTCGGTGCATACGCCACTTGTGGCGAGGGCCGATCTTGAAGCCAAGTACAATGCCAAGCCTGCGGACTCAACGATATGGGGAACAGAGGGCCAGCGTCGGGTGCGGCAAACACAAAACCATGCCGTTTATGCGGCTATGGTCGAAGCCATGGATCAAGCCGTCGGCACGGTACTTGCGGCACTGGATGAACTGGATCTTGCGCGGAACACCGTAGTGATTTTTACGTCAGACAACGGCGGGCTGTCGACCTCTGAGGGTCATCCGACGAGCAACCTGCCGTTGCGGGCTGGCAAGGGATGGCTCTATGAAGGAGGTATTCGTGAGCCGTTGCTCATGCGCTGGCCGGCGTTCCTGGCGGGGGGCAGGGTTGAGGATACACCGGTGACGAGCCCGGATTTTATGCCTACGTTATTGCAAATCGCCCGACAGCCATTACCGGGCATTACCGACGGGGTCGGCCTGTTGCCTTTACTTCTCGAGCGTCGCGCGCCCGAGCGCGATCTGTACTGGCACTACCCTCACTATGGTAATCAGGGTGGGAGCCCGGGGAGTGCAGTGCGACGTGGGGACTGGAAACTTATCCGGTTTTATGAAGATGGAAGAGAGGAATTGTATAATCTAGCCGATGATGTGGCTGAAATGCATGATCTTGCGTCTACTAATGAAGAAACAGTCACTGAACTTTCGGGAGCATTGGATGCATGGTTGGCACAGGTGAACGCACGCATGCCAACCTCCAACACCAATCCGACCACAGAATAGTCTTTAGTCATGGACAATAACGGGGACAGCGGTCGACTTAAATGCTCGTTTTGTAATCGTACAAGCGACGAGGTCAACTCTCTAATCGCAGGGCAGGATGTGTTTATCTGTGATCGATGCATTACAGATGCCCGGGTCATTTTGGACGACGGTAGTATTCCAGAGAGCGAATCGCTGCCGCGTCGCAAAAAACGACGCAGGAAGCAGATGACACCCAAGCAAATCAAGGCCGCCCTGGATGAGCATGTGATTGGGCAGGAACGCGCCAAAAAGACATTGGCCGTTGCAGTTTACAACCATTATAAGCGTGTGGAATCGAAGGATTTCATGCCGAACTTCTCGGAGGTTGAATTGGAAAAATCAAATGTTCTGCTTTTGGGACCGAGTGGAACAGGGAAAACACTACTTGCACGCACGCTCGCGAGGATTTTGGATGTGCCATTTTCGATTAGTGATGCGACCACACTCACCGAGGCAGGTTATGTAGGAGAGGATGTGGAGACAGTTATATCCAATCTTCTAGGGGCAGCGGATTTTGAGATCGAACATGCACAACGCGGGATCGTCTTTATCGATGAGATAGACAAGATTGCGCGCAAGAGTGACAACACATCCATAACGAGGGATGTATCGGGAGAAGGTGTGCAGCAGGCGTTACTCAAGGTAATTGAGGGAACGCAGGCGGCAGTCCCCCCCAAAGGCGGACGCAAGCACCCGGAGCAAAACCTGGTCCAGGTTGATACGGGAGGGATACTCTTTATTTGCGGTGGTGCATTCGAGGGGCTCCCGGAAATCATTGCACGTAGGCTAAACGTAAACAGGATTGGCTTTACGTCCGTAGAGAAAAAACGTTATGACAAGTCGGACTCCGAGGTGCTGCAGTTTGTGGAACCGGACGATTTGATGCAGTTTGGGCTGATTCCCGAACTGATTGGACGTTTGCCGGTCACCGCCTCACTGGACATTTTATCGGAGGAGGAGATGATACGCATCCTTACGGAGCCCAAAAATGCTATAGTGCGACAATATCAGAAGTTGTTTGCACTTGATGGGATTAAGTTGGTTTTTGATGAATCCGCACTCCGTGGCATCGTAGCGCGTGCGCTTGACCTGCGTACAGGGGCACGTGGATTGCGCAGTATACTTGAACAGTCGATGTTGGACATCATGTTCGAGATTCACAGCTTAAGCGATGTTGGCGTCTGTCGCATAACAGGAGATACGATCCTGCTGGGACGATCTCCCATCTACGAAAAGCGTAAAGCCTCGGCCTAAATTGTCATGAGGGGCCTGCTCTGGCTCACCCTCCTGTGGGTCGTGCCGACACCACTGGTTTGGGCGCAGTCAGATCTTTTGGAGGTAGACCAGAATACAGTAGTGCAACGTGTAGCGTTCAGCTACACGGATGCAGATCGCTATGACCCGCAGTTTACCGTTTCTGAGTTGCGGGCAGTGACTGCCACACGTGCAATCCCGAAACGCTATTGGTTGCAGCGGTTGCTTGGACGGGCCGAAGCGGAAGATTACAGGCTCAATCCCATTGAGCTGCAGAGGGATGTGGTCCGCCTCCGTGAGGCTTTCAGGGAAGCCGGTTACCTGCATACGTATGTGGACTATGGGACCTCTACACTGAACAGAGAATCCAATACCGCCCAGATCCGATTCAGTGTTACCCAGGGTCCTCCCGTGATCATTCAGGATGTCGGGTTTTATTCAGAAGCAGGATATCTGGCGCAGAGCCTGGATCCAGAGTCGCGGGCGGCATGGATTGATTTTCGGGATCGGACGAGCTTTGAAGTCGGTGACATTTTCACACATTTCGGGAGTGTGCAGATTGAAGATGCGGTTCTGAGTTGGCTGAAAGACCAGGGCTATGCCTTTGCCGAGATGAATACCTCCATCAGCATTGATTCAGTTTATAATGCCGCGGATATCGGGTTTTTTGTGGATGCCGGCCCTCTCGGTTATGTTGACAACATTGAAATCACCGGTGCCCCTGGGACTGGCCGGAATATAGTTCGCAGGGCGTTGTCGCTTGAGCGTGGCGATCTGTTTTCGCAGCGGGCTTTGATTGAAGGCCAGCGCGCCTTGTTTGCCCTGGGGTTATTCAGTGTTGTCCAGGTGGATACACCGTCGCAAGTACGTGACAGTACGGTGGACGTTCGGATTAATTTACAGCGTGCGCGTCCCAGACATATTTCCGCAGAAACCGGTTATCACCAGCGTCAAGGGATCATCGGGGAAGGTCGCTGGATTCACCGCAATTTCTTGGGAGGGGCGCGGATACTAACCCTTTCCGCCCAGATGCAGACTGGCCTGTTGGCAACGGCCGGGGTTGGAGCATCGGCGGGGCGCCTGGCACGCGGGGCCGTCGCGCTGACGCAGCCTCATCTGGGGGTAAGTGAACTGCGCGGTATCCTGGAACCGTTCATTCAGTACGAGCGGGATCCGCTTGCCGGGGAATCTTCGAACTTTTTTGAATTTAATCGACGCGAGTACGGGGTTTCTACTACATTCATTTACGGTCTGGAGCAAACTCGGGTGCTTAGCCTACGGTACAGTCTGAGCCGAACGACTAACTTCACGGCCAATCTCTCGGAGGACGCTTATGATAAGAGTGTACTTTTTTTGGGAGGAACAGTAGGTTGGGCCGACAATTTTTTGCGTCCCACTCGCGGGCTGCTCTTCCAGCCGACCATAGAACAGGGCGGGCGTATTGAGTCATGGCTTGGTACACGGCCGTTTGGCGTGAATTATTTCAAGCTGCAGTTACAGGTCGCGGCGTATGCTCCTCTCATGAGGACAGTCAGTTTTAGTGGACGACTAAAAGCGGGACGGATCTGGCCCGGAGATATAGAAACCAGGACACTGTACAGTGCGGATGGTGTCCATATGATTGACACGCAGTTTTTGCAGCCTCTTGAAAACCGCTTTGATCCACTCAGGTACTACATAGGTGGTGCAGACGATGTGCGGGGATGGAGTACGGGCCTGGCAGGTCCGAAGGCTATTCGCACAGATGAGTTGTCTGGCGATGGGACAACTTCGACAGGAGCGGTGTACGAGCCCATTGGCGGGTTGGCCCGCTTAGCGGCCAGTGCGGAGGTACGTTTTCGCTTGGTCGGGAAGTGGTACGGGGCTACATTCGCAGATGCGGGTGCAGTTTCGACCCAAGCAGAAGCAAACTGCACAGGTCCACTTTATGAAGATGTCAACCTGACTCAACCGGTAACGGTTCAGTGTGGGTTCAGGGATACTGGAAAAATTAGATTTAGTGATTTTAAGTTGGGGGCAGGTATAGGTCTGCGTTACGATACCCCCATCGGGTTTATCCGCTTGGATCTTGCAGCCAAACTAAACCCTGACCCGCTTGATTTTCAGTCCGCTGAAAATGCTTTGGATGCAGCAGCGACTGGGGAAGAACAAAGGAATCCATGGTATCGCTTTAATGTCCACTTCAGCATCGGGCCGGCGTTTTAGTCGTCGCTGGCTAATAGTGCTAGGGATTGTGCTCATACTTGGGGTTGTGCAAACTCCATGGGGTCTGGGTACGGTAGTACGCTGGGCATTGTATGCTGGCAGGGTGGACATTGCATTCGAGTCTCTGCACGGGTTCTGGATGCACTCACTTGAAGTACGCGGGCTTGAGGGCAGTGTGGGAGGGAACGGTATTCGTGTGGATACCGCACGCGTGCGACTTTCTGTGGGAAGGTTACTTACTGGCCGTCTTCATGCAAGGCATGTGGAACTGAGTTCTCCCGTGTTGCAACTCGACCATACATCATCTGTGTCGGCGGCCGAGACAACAGATGAAACTAATACGGGTGCAGGTATCTTGTTGTGGATTGATGACCTTCGTATCAAGGGCGGCAGTTTCAGTCTGAGAGATGAGTTGGTCAATGTTTCCAACATTGACTTTTGGGGCAGCGTATTGCCGGATGCAATTCAGGTGGATACGGTACATGGAGAGGTGTTGTGGCAGGATCTCCATATGCGATTCTTTGCTGTTACCCGGATGCAACTCGGCCGCGGGATATTGGAATTGGATACCCTCGCACTTAGCGGCTCGGGGTCAAACATTGGAGCTCATGGACAGATTGGGCAACATACTGAGTTGAAGCTAGCCGCAGAACCGCTTACACCCACGATTCTTCGTCCACTGTTACCCAATATTGCGGAGGATCTGGTACTAAGTGCACAGCTCACAGGAGAGGCGGATTCATTATATCTGGCACTTGACGGGGAATCCTTGGCCGGGTCTGCATTAATGCTGCGTGGAAGCACTCGAATTGGAGCCCGGCAAGTAGCCTTGGATACATTGCAGTTTGAAAATCTGGATCTAGCGAACTTTTGGCCCGACATAACGGGAGAGCTGACGGGGTCTATCAATGGCCATGTAGGTGGCGCATCTTGGGATTCGCTCAGTGGCGGCATTGAAGTTGCGTTTGAAGCGGGAATGCTGGCCAATATTCCGATTGAGTCAATGCAACTGACAGGAAGCTTGGAGGCAGGCAACGCCCTGGTTGAAATGAACTCCAGACTGGCCTCGGGCTCCTTGGACCTTTCTGGCGAGATCCGACCTTTTCCGGCCAATGGACGGCTCACCGGTCAATTCAGAAACATCAACACGCGCGCTCTGAATCCCGCACACAGCAGTGATTTGAATGGTGATATCAACTTGGCTTGGGACAGCACTATGATAGCTCGTGTAGCGCTTTCACGAGGGCAGATAGGGCGGCTGGATTTGACGGGTGGAGAGGTTCGGCTACTTGCGGAAAACGAAAGAACAGAAGTGGCAGCGGCGGTGAATGCTGATTCCTCATGGGTCAATCTAGAGCTTATTCGTCAGGCATCTGGACTCTCAGGGAAACTCGACATGTACGAATTGGATGTGCCCGCATTAATGAATCAAGAGGATGCAGAATCCAGTCTCAGTCTTACTGCTGAGCTGACTACCAACTGGCCCCCAGACAGCATAGCAGTTCAAGCAGATTTGGCGCCGTCTTCTTGGGGACAAGTGCCGGTTGTCGACAGCAATTTGGAAATGGTGCTGCAGGGCTTGGATTTGGGTGTGCGAGGCCAAGTGGAATTTCCATCAGGCCGTGTTCTGGTTCGGGGCAATACGGACTTCGGCGTAAATCCTCCCAGATGGATCTTAACACAGGGACAGATTGAGGGTGTAAACCTGTCCGATCTGGGAGTAGATATGGACACAGACCTGAATGTTCAACTAAAGCTCTCTGGCAACGGGACCAGGAATGCCAATGGAGAATTAATTGTCGAGTCATCTATTGTGCGTGACGAGTCAATTGCTGGTGGAACGGTCTCTCTTGAGATGACGGATGGAGAAGCTGTGATAGACGGTCGTCTACAGATAGGTTCAGGAGAGTTGGATGTTCTCGCTAGCTTGCAGCCATTCGCCTCTGTACCAACCATAGACCTTACAGGAAGTGCGTTTCAACGAATTGATCTGGGGCCGCTTCTTGGTCTGGATTCGTTGGAAACGCAACTTACAGGACGCATAGACCGTGGCTATTGGGGAAATTCAGGGGATGCTGCGCTGACGCTTGAACCCTCAACGGTGAACGCACTGGCAGTTCGTGAGGGGCACGTGCACGCTAAAGTATCGGGAGATACGCTCGCGATGACAGTGTCGGTTGTGTCAGATGAAGGATATATTCGGTTGGACAGTCTGCATGTAGAGCCTGGACCGGAATATGTTGCACGGGGCGAGATTCACAATGTATCGCTGCAGAATCTTGGCCTTTTGGATGCGCAGCTGACGGGTTCCTTTGACGTAGCTGCCGCTGGCAGTACGTTCCAGGCAACGACGGTGCATCACGCCAGCATCGAAGCAGGAGGTACGGAGATTGGAGAAGTGCAGTTCGACCGGTTAAATATTGCAGGGGCTATGAGGGACGGAAAGCTGAGGCTGAGTAATTTTGACCTATCAAGTAACGCCGGATGGTTGCGTGGAGAGGGAGAGGTTGCACTTTTTGGGGGATCGTTAGACACGCTACGATTCAATGGGAGAATCGTCAATGCAACCCCGCTCGCATATTGGACTGGGGGCGAGCCGATATCTGGTGCGCAGACGGATACCCTCTGGGGGCAGGTAATGCATCATTTGGATACGCTTCGATGGGCCGCCGGGGTGACCGTTGAGCCCTTGACATGGAAAACCGTGCGCGTACTTCAGACCTCCGGTTATGCGGAGGGCACATTGTTGGACTTCAAGCCCAGGATTGGTCAAGCAGAAATTAACATTGAACGGGCCTCTGTTCCTAACTTGTCCGCACGACATGCGTGGTTGCGGTTAGACGGACAACAGAGCAATCTTGGTTACCAGGCACGCATCAGCGTAGACGAGCGCCGCTCACTCTACTTAAAGGGGGGAGTTGATTTTTCGGAGCGTCGCGGTGTGCTGGAGCAGCTGGATATGTATCTGAATGAAAAGGAGTGGCATCTCGGAGTGCCCGCCGAAATTTTGGCTGATGAAGGCATACGCATCCGATACTTTGTACTGGAAAGCCAGGAGCAGGAAATCACACTGGACGGTATCCTCAATCCGGAAGGCGAGCAGCGTTTGGGGCTCAGTCTTTACAATGTGGATCTTGCTCCGTTTACGGATGTTTTTGGATTCCCTGGTTTGGGCGGGCTGGCATCTGCGGATTTGTTCTTCAGTGGTCCGGCAACAGCCCCGGAGCTGGAAGGATCGCTGAGTCTGATCGTGAACTCAGAAGGCGAGCGTGTAGGAGATGTGTCTGCCCGGATTCGTTACGGGGATAGTGGTTTGAACACAGAGGCGCAGTTTACGCACGTAGACGGCAGTACACTTACAATGTCGGGTCTTCTGCCATTCGATCTCAGGCTAAAAAAACAGGAAGGGGTTTCTTTTCCCGAAGCATCACTGACACTTCAGGCGGATCGCTTCAATATCGGATGGATCAATCCATTTTTAAGTCAGGAAGAGATCAGTAATGTTCGGGGTAAGCTAACAGCCGATATCGGTATCGCCGGGTCCCGCAGTGCCCCCGATATGATTGGTGAGTTCAGTCTTTCCGATGGATTTGCTGAGTTGCCACAGCTCAATATTGCCCCCACGGCGTTCCAGTTGGAAGCAGCTTTGGCGGGTAAAACAGTCGATGTTCAGAGGCTGACTGCCGAAAGTGGGCGTGGTACGGTGGAGGGGCGGGGTAAGATAATTCTGACAGAACCGGGTCAAGAAGATCTGGAATTGGCTGTGGAGCTGGAGGATTTTCGGGTCGTGAATACGTCCCCCTATGCAGCGGATGTTACCGGTTCGCTGGCGTTTGGCGGTACAGTGCGCCGCCCGGTACTTACCGGTCATATAGAGATGGCGAATGCGGTCATTCGACCACAGGATGTGCCTGTAGACCTGTCAGATGGAATGATCCACTTCACCGAGACAGATCTACAGATGTTAGAGCAATATTTTAATATCAGGGCGAGCGTCTGGGATACAACGACATACTCGCTTGTTGATGCACTAACCATGGATATATCTGTCGGTATTCCCGGAACGGTACGTCTGCACAGTTTGCAAAATCCAGAAATGAATGTACTACTTAGTGGATCGGTCGCATTGTTTAAAGAACCTTACCAGGAGCAGGAGCTTCAGGGCACGGTGAGTATTGTACCGGAGCTCAGCTATCTGCGGCAGTTTGGTCGACGATTTGATATTCGTCGGGGTCGGGTGACGTTTGCCGGCCCGGCCACGAATCCATTTTTTGATCTGCAGGCAGCGCTGGATATTCCAAATAGGAGCGGGCGGGATGCACCGGTGACGATTCTTTTGGATGCGTCTGGCCTATTGCAGGAACCGGAGTCGCTGGTACTAGAGTTACGCAGTGAACCTGTGCAGCTGGATCGTGCGGACATGATTTCTTATATGGCAACGGGGCGTCCGGCGGCCGATGCGTTTCAATTGGGGGGTGGCGGCGCACTACAGAGCGGTGGAGATCTGGCATTACGTCAGTTGTCAAGCCTGGTCGCGGGTGCAGCGGGGGCGGGATTGGGGCTTGATGTCGTACAAATTGATCCAGAAGCCGCGGGCGGAGTGACTGTAACCGCAGGTAAGTATGTGTCCCGCAAACTGTTTGCATCCGTCAAATGGCCGATCACGAAAGAGTCGACCGCGACAAGCACTACGATTGAAAGCAACAAGGAATTGGTCATAGAGTACGCGCTGTACCCATGGCTTCTAGCCCGAATGCGTGGGGATGCCGGGGCTTTGGGGCTTAGTCTACTGTATCAGTACACCTGGTAAATGCGTTTCATAGCATATACCCTTGAGCAGGTTGGTGCCATTGCAGCGTTCGCGGGAACGTTTTTTGGACAGTTGTTTCGGCGGCCTTTTGAGGGGCGGGAGTTGATCAGGCAGATGGATGAAACCGGCTCGAAGAGCCTCCTTCTAGTGTTGATTACGGGCTGCTCAATTGGGATTGTGCTTTCCATGCAAAGCCGCGGAACACTAGCCCGGTTCGGGGCGGAAGCAGTGCTTCCCAACATGTTGGCGTTATCAGTGGTAAAGGAGATCGGCCCAGTGATCACCTCACTGGTTCTTGCAGGGCGCCTGGGTGCTGGAATCGCGGCTGAACTGGGATCCATGCGTGTAACTGAGCAGATTGATGCACTGGAGGTGGCTGCCCTACAACCCTTCAAGTATCTCGTCGTTACCCGGGTGCTAGCCTGCGTGGTGATGTTTCCGCTCTTAACGATTGCCTGTGACGTTGTGGCACTGCTTGGTGGATATTCGGAATCACTACTGTCAAGTGATCTGGACTATCGATTGTTCGTGGATCAGGCGTTTTCGAGCTTACGTCTGTCAGATGTGCTCTTCTCTACGGCGAAGACGAGTGTTTTCGGTTTTTTGGTTTCTATTGTGGGCTGTTATTCCGGGTATTATGTCCGCGGGGGTACCCGTGAGGTTGGACAAGCTGCCATGCGCGCAGTAGTCATTGGATCACTTCTTGTTCTTGTGGCAGATGTTCTGATGGTTCGTCTCTCGTTAATTCTATTTGGAGGCTGATATGTCAGCGCCCGAAGCGGAGATCGTTGTTAAAGAACTCCATAAGGCATTTGGAGATCGGAAGATCTTGCGAGGAGTGTCCGTGCACGCTGAGCGTGGCAGTACGGTGGCAGTTATGGGAGGGTCTGGAACAGGGAAGAGCGTCCTGCTCAAGCATCTGGTTGGCTTGATTGAGCCGGATGCCGGGGAAATCTGGGTACAGGGGAAACGGGTAGATCAACTTAATAGGTCTGATCTTAATGAGTTGCGACTCCGAATCGGCTATCTCTTTCAGGGGGGCGCATTGTTCGACTCAATGACCGTGGAAGAGAACCTTGATTTTGTTCTGCGTCGGCATAGCAAGCTGTCCAGACGGGAACGGATAGAGCAGATCCATGAGGCCATCGCATGGGTAAACCTGCCTCACGCGGCCGAACAATACCCGGCCGAATTGTCAGGTGGCCAAAAGAAACGAATCGCGTTAGCCCGTGCGATCATCCTGCGCCCGGATATCCTTTTATGCGATGAGCCCACAACTGGATTGGATCCCGCAAGTGTTCGAACCGTGTCCGACCTGATCATGCGACTGAGGGCTGAACGTGGAATCACGACGATAGCGATCACGCATGATCTGCTGTGCGCGGAAATAATTGCTGATCATGGAATATTTCTATACGACGGACGAGCTCTTGCCGAGGGTACGTTAAATGAATTGCGTTCGAGCGAGCATCCTGAACTACGTGCATTTTTCGGATGACTCAAGAAATTGATTGAGGATGATTATGCCCACGAAGGAGAGGGGGTACTTGGGAAACCCTGAGCAATTGATTCCCATGAGTGAACTGGGACATATATTGAGTTGTGACCATAAGAATTGCGAGTCAATCCTCCGATCGTGACTGGACTTTGGCAGTAATTGATTTAGAGATGTGATGACGAGAACTTGCGGGACAGACTTGGTACTCCGGTGTTACCGTGCAACATTGAAGATCTGTTATCTTTCCATTACGCCAAAACAAACAGATAGATGTCCAGTAGAGCGCGCGTCGGCCTTGTTATAATTATTTGTCTGGGGCTTTTTGCAGCGGTTTTGCTCATTGTAGGGAGCCGGACATTGCTGTTCAGTGATCGGTTTCTGGTTCGGTCACAATTTAATTCTGTCGCGGGGCTGAGTGCGGGAGCTGACGTTCAGTTCCAAGGTGTGAGTGTGGGGGCAGTTCAGAGCGTAGCATTACCTAGCGAGCCTGGTGGAATGATTGAAGTGACTATGGGTATCCGAACGAGTGCTCGCTCGGTTATGCACAGGGATACGCAAGCTCAAATCAAGACGCAGGGGCTTCTGGGAAGCATGATCATAGTCTTGGTTAACCCCCCGCAGACAGACACTTCGCCTCTACCCCTGGAAAGTGGTGACATGATTATTGGTATTGATCCTTTCGACTTATTCGAAATAACCGATAAGGCACTAGCTTCTGTACTTCGTTTTGAGCAATCTGCTACATCCTTTGAAGCTATTGTGAATGATATTCGAGCCGGGGAGGGCACACTGGGAAAACTGGTATACGATCCAGAGCTTTACAACAGTATGGTAGCCACTACCCAAGAGACCGAGCGTCTGATGGCAAACTTGGGCGATGATGCAGAAGCGTTGGTGGAACTTGCTACCCAGGCCACAGAGGGCGTAGAATCTATTCTGGGCAAACTTGATGAGGGGGAGGGGACGTTTGCTCAGCTTCTGAATGAGCCAGGACTATATCAATCTGTACAGTCCACTGCGGATACTTTACAGCAAATTATACGCGGATTAGGCACCATCACGGCACGTGTGGAAGTTATGGCAGACTGGGCTTCTCTTGGAGCTTTCAGGTTTGCAGAACTTATGGAGGCCAGTAAACACAATTGGCTATTCAAACGCTACTTTGAAGAGCGTGGGTTTATGGAGCAGGCGCCGTTTGAGGTACGTGAACGGGCAATCGCTGAGAGCTTTCAGGCATTGGAGGTCAGGGAGCTGGAACTCCTGGACCTGGAAGAGCGCCTCAATCGCCAACAAGCGAAACTGGACTCTCTTCAGCAGCAACTTGATCAGTAAACGTGGTTCACGAGATCACCTATTCGGCACGAGCACGCTGGTGTCCCAGTCGTTCGCTCCTGGGTCGCTTTTTCTTGCGCGGGGTTGGTAACCGCCAACAACAGGCTGAGGCTTGGTACATCATTGCGATATCGTGCATCATCGTAGCAGTGGTTATAGTGCAGTTCATAAGCTGGAGTCTACTGGCAGGAGAGATTGCTGCTAATTCCAGAATTGCCTCGTGGTATTGGATTGGGCAGTTGGCCATTGGTAGTCTGATTCTTATTGGTGGTTTTCTGGGTTATTGTCCACGGGTCAGTGTTGCGGTGACCGAAAACTTATTTCGAGTTCACCAGGGCAAGCGGTCATTTGAGACTAACCTTTCGAGCCTGAAGGGCTGCCGGATTGTGCCTGGACTGCATTACTATCGCCATTGGCGGCGGCGGGGAGACGTAGAGCACTTCATGACGCATGTTCCGTCTGATGTATTGTTGATTTTTCATGGACAGGGCTACACAGCAATTGGTATTGATTCTGATACACACTCAGACTTACTTGTCGCCTTGAATAAGCCTGATTCTGTTGAGGTCACAGCTCCTAATGTTGTTTGAAGTCTTACATGAATCCGGGGGCGCACGGGCAGGCCGGTTGGTGACTGGACGTGGTGAGATACAAACGCCAGTATTTATGCCTGTGGGGACGGCCGGTACCGTGAAGGGTTTATCTCCGCGTGAGTTGAAACGGGACTTGGATGCTCAAATTATTCTTGGGAACACCTATCACCTCTATTTGCGACCCGGAGCTGAGTGTCTGAAGCAAGCGGATGGATTGCACAAATTCATGGCTTGGGACCGTCCGATTCTTACCGATTCGGGGGGATATCAGGTTTATTCTCTTGCAAGTCGCTGCAAGATTACCGACGAAGGCGCGATGTTTCAGAGTCACATTGACGGATCCAGACACCTGTTCACCCCGGAAAGTGTAATTGATTTTCAACGCATACTGGGGTCTGACATAATGATGGTTCTGGACGAATGTCCACCGGCGGGAGTCAGCCGGTCAAGAGCAAAGGAAGCCAACCAGCGGACGGCTGAATGGGCTCAGCGAAGTATGGTGCAGTTTGAGGCAACCCGCTCAATGTACGGGCACCCACAGCTACTCTTCGCAATTGTACAGGGAAGCACGTTTCCAGATCTGCGGCGGGAGTCTGTGGAAGAGCTGGCGGCTATGGATTTTCCTGGCTACGCAATTGGAGGTCTCTCGGTAGGCGAAGAAGCGGAGATTCTCTACAAAATGGTCAGCGTAACCTGTGAAATGCTACCACCCAATAAGCCTCGTTACCTGATGGGGGTAGGCACGCCTGCGAACCTATTGGAGGCTATTGGTCGTGGTGTAGATATGTTCGACTGCGTGATGCCCACACGTAATGGACGCAATGGTATGCTGTTCACCACGCACGGCATGATAAACATTCGCAACCGTAGGTGGGCCAGTGATTACAGTGCATTGGACAGTGGACTGGATACCTATGCAAGTCAGACCTTCACACGCGCCTATGTGCGACATCTGTTCCAGTGTAACGAAATTCTGGGGCTGCAAATCTCGGCAATGCAGAATTTGGCTCTATATGCATGGTTGATGCGCGGTGCGCGACTGGCAATTCAAGAGGGTCGCTTTGCTAATTTTGCAAGCACCATGAAAGAACAACTAAGCCGTCGACTGTAACACCGGCATTTATCATGGATTCCTTGGCATCGTAGGGTTTTCCATGAATAGGAAGAGCTTAAGAGGGACAATGGCTTATGTGATTTGCATCAGGATGTACAATTCAGCTTATGGAGATGCGATTTGCGATTTCGGTGGCTAATCAGTCTGATAGTCGCGTATTTTTGGTCGTGGAAGGTCACAATGCATGATTTCGGGTTCGCGGGGAATTCGTGAAACAAGGTCAGGAAGGGGACGTATCGAAATAGGGCGAACTAGTCCGCCGTCGGATCAGCCCCGTTTAGTCGGGCAAGTCTGCGGTTGTAAGGCTGGATTCATTCGCAGGCGATATAAGCATAAACCCGTCTGGAGCCGAATCTGCAAGTACACTTCTTCAAAATTAAGGCTATCGTGTACCATGAGAAAATGTGTGACAATGCACGCAATATTCGCGGCGCTACTCGCTTGTTATGCGACGGCAGACGTAGCGGCGCAAATTCGCTTTGCCGGTGATGAGGATGGGTTGAGCGTGAACGGGAAGATAGTTGACACGGGTAACCTACATGAAAGCCTGTTTAGTGTAGTCGAAACCCTGAACGCAACCGGCGATAACTTTGGCTTCAGTGTGCATTCGGACGGAGCTTTTCCGATGCAGGTCAATATCAATGGGGCAACGTATGAGATTTGGAGAGATAGAATTATAGAGTCTTGCGAAATTAGCAAAGCGGATTTCGAGGTCCAGATACTAACAGACTCAACTCTATCAGCAAGACGTTTACGCTGGAGAAAGAAGAAATCCGGTCACCATTACGAGACGCCATTTTTGGTCAACTCATTTAAGGGAGACGGACGGCAAACGGATCTGTTTGTAAATTATGGAATTCCTTTGGAACCCATCTATGGTCGCTCGGACGGAATGACTGCGGATCATTCGAATATCACCACATTTCTCATCAATGATCGGGTAGATACCTTAGTTGAGCGTACCCGGAATTTTGATTATCCAACCAATCAGTTGAGGACATTTCCAGATAAGTATCTGTGGGTTGATACGCAACAGATGCGGGTAACGTCAGATGCACATGACCTTACGGTGGTCCTGATAGCTGACGGCCAGGATACGCATGTTCGATGGCGTGAGATTAAGGTGCCAGATTATGATCAGGCAGGCCTCAGGTTAAGTGACATTATGCTTGCTTATTCGGTTGAACAGACGGAAAATGATACTCCCTCGAGTGCGAATGAAATTGTTCGTAAAGGCTTTTCAATATTGCCTGCGCCACGAGATGTATACTCAACTGAATGGCCGATCTATTTGTATTTCGAGGTTTATGGCTTAGCTCTGAATGCTAGGGGGAGAACGGATTACGATGTGGAAATCACACTGGAGCCCAAGAATACTGACCGTAGGATTCGGCGTTTGTTCAAACGGAAAAGGGACAAGGAGGGAGTATCCGTAAGCTACAGCGGTAATGGTCCAGAGCCGGAGGAATCTCTATACCAGATTCTTGATGTTAGTGGCCAGAAACCAGGACCATACACGCTAACCTTGTCCGTTCGGGACAACGAGACGGGTGAGGAGTCTGAGCGGGTGCAGGATGTGTTTTTGCAGAGGTGGGGATTGTCGTGTATCGAGTGACTGGCGTAGCTGGTTGGGATGTCCTCATCATTTGGGTATTTTGCATCTGACGGGAATGGTAGTGGATGTAATTTCGTAGACCTTTCCCCACTCGATGGAAGCCTATCTCACTTTCCAGGTGACGGGTGCAGGAGATGGTTGTAACTTCGAATGAGTTCCTGAATCCAGACAGAGTTCGTGAAACAACGTCCGAAAGGAGGCGTATCGAAATCTGGCAAATGATCTAGTTAGCCGTCGGATCAGCCCCGGTTTATGGGACGAGTCCACGGCTGTGAGGCTGGATTCACTCGCTGGTGATTTATGCACCGCCGGCCTGGGGCCAATTCTGCAAACACACTTCCTTGCCATCAGGCTATTGCGTACCATGAGAAAATGTTTGACATCGCACGCAATATTCACGGCGCTATTCGCTTTTTATGTGACGGCCGATGTTTCGGCGCAAATACGCTTTGCAGGCGATGAGGATGGGCTGAGCGTGAACGGGAAGATAATTGACACCGGTAATCTACATGAAAGTCTACTTAATGTAGTCGAAATCCTGCGCACTACAGGTCGTCGCTTTCACGTGTTCGCGGACGGAGCCTTCCCAATGCGGGCCAAAATCAATGGTGCAGTGTATGAAATTTGGAGAGATAGAATTATAGAGTCCTGCGATAATCGCAACGCGGATCACGAGGTCCAGATACGACCAGACTCATCTCTAACAGCCGGACCTGCACGCCGGAGAAAGAAGCCATCCGGTCACCAGATTGATGTGCCATTTTTGGTCAACTTTTTTAAGGGAGATGGCCAGCGAACTGATCTGTTTGTCAACTATGGAGTCCCTTTGGAACCCGTAAATGGTCGCTCGGACGGAATGACAGCGGAAAATGCGAATATCAGCACATTTCTCATCAACGATCAGGGAGAAACCATAGTTGAGCGTACCCGGAACTTCGATTATTCAACCAATCAGGTGAAGGCATTCCCAGACAAGCATCTATGGATTGATACGCAACAGATTCGGATGTCGTCAGATGTACATGACCTCACGATCCTTCAAGTTGCTGGCGGACAGACCACGGTTGCTCGGCAGCGTGAGATTAAGGTGCCAGATTATGATCAGGCTGGTATTAGATTAAGTGACATTATGCTTGCGTATTCGGTTGAACAGACGGAATATGGTGTTCCTCCGAGCACAAATGAAATTGTCCGTAAAGGTTTCTCAATATTGCCTGCGGCGCGGAATGTTTACTCAACTGATTGGCCAATCTATATATATTTCGAGATCTATGGGCTAGCCTTGGGGGCTCGCGGGAGAACGGACTATGACGTAGAAATCACTTTGGAGCCCAAGAACTCTGATCGTAGGGTTCGCCGTTTGTTCAGACGGAACAGAGACAGGGGCAGGGAGGGAGTATCTGTAAGCTACAGAGGCAACGGTTCCAAGCCGGAAGAATCTCTGTACCAGATACTTGATGTTAGTGACCAGAATACAGGACCATACACGCTAACCTTGTCTGTTCGGGACAACGAAACGGGTGACGAGTCCGAGCGGATTCAGGATCTGATTTTGCAGAGATGGGGACTGTCGTGCAGCGAGTGAGTGGTACAGCCGCTTGGAATATCCTGATCTTGTAGGGAATATCCCATCTGACGCGAATGGTGATGGATGTAATTTCGTAGACCTTTCCCCACTTGTTGAAAGCCTATCTCACATTTCAAGTGATGGGTGCGGGAGATGGTTGAAACTTCAGATGAGTTTCTTTT
Organism: Rhodothermales bacterium; assembly: GCA_965219915.1. Lineage (GTDB taxonomy): Bacteria > Bacteroidota > Rhodothermia > Rhodothermales > Bin80 > Bin80. The sequence goes on from OZ244794.1 coordinate 1,626,734, forward strand.
TCCGATAGATCTCGCGAAACAAAGGGCGGGACGGACTCGTACCGAAATACAGCAATCGACTGGTCCCCTGACGGAGAATCAGCCCAGGCTAATGGGGAAAACCCGGTGCTGTTAGCCTGGACTCACTTAGTGGAATAATAGACATCTACCCATCTAAGGTCGAACCTGCCAGTATGCTTCCTATGTAATTAGCGTGCCGCGTATCTATGATGAGACGTACGACATTCACATATGCTTTAACCGCAGTACTGCTCGCATTTTTTTTGACTGCCGATGCTTCAGCTCAAATACGCTTTGCAGGCAATAAGAATGGGTTGGAAGTGAACGGGAAAATAATTGATTCCGGTAATCTACATGAAAGCCTCCATAGTGTAGTCGAGATCCTACGCACCCAAAGCGGAAACGATAGCTTTGCGGCGTATACAACCGGAGGTTTTCCGATGCGGGCCAGAATTAATGGTGTAGTGTACGAGGTTTGGAGAGATAGAATTGTAGAGTCTTGCGATACGCTCAAAGCGAATCACGAGATCCAGGTAGGACTTCAACCAAGTAACGTCGCAAAGGCACAGACTCATAAAAGGGCACTTACGGCATCTGGACCCCAATTGGGGTTACCATTGCTGGTCAGCTCATTTAAGGGAGACGGGCAGCAAACGGATATTTTTGTTAATTATGGAACTCCTTTGGATTCCATCCATGATCGCTCGGACGGAATGATCGCGGATTATTCGATTATCAGCACATTTGTCATCACTGATCAGGGGGATACCTTAGTTGAGCGTACCCGGAACTTCAATTATTCCAATATGGTGAAGGTATTTCCCGATCAGGATCTATGGGTTGATACGCAACAGATGCAAGTGTCGTCAGATGAACACGACCTCATGGTCGTCCAGAAAGCCGACGGACAGACTATGGATATGCGGCATCGGTACATTAAGGTGCCAGATTTTGGTCGGGCTGGTCTAACGTTAAGTAGCGTAATGCATGCTTATTCGATTGAACAAACGGAAAATGGTGTTCCTCCGAGCACGAATGAAATCGTCCGCAGAGGCTTCTCTATACTGCCAGCGCCACGGAAGGTATACTCAACTGAATGGCCGATCTATCTATATTTCGAAGTCTATGGCTTGGCTCTGAATGCTCTCGGGAGAACGGACTACGACGTAGAAATCACACTGGAGCCCAAGAATGCTGATCGAAGGGTTCGGCGTTTGTTCAGACGGAACAGAGACAGGGGCAGGGAGGGAGTATCCGTGAGCTACAGGGGCAATGGTCCAGAGCCGGAGGAATCTCTGTACCAGATACTTGATGTTAGTGACCAGAAAACAGGATTTTACACGCTAACCGTGTCTGTACGGGATAACGAGACGGGTGAGGAGTCTGGACGGATACAGAACCTGTTTTTGCGGAGATGGGGGTTGTCGTGTAGCAAGTGAGTGGGGTAGCCCCTTGGAATGTCCTCATCTTGTAGGAACTATCCCATTTGACGGGAATGGTGGTGAATGCAATTTCGTAGATTTTTACCATCCTGGTGATAGCCTAGCTCTCTTTCAAAGCGATGGGTCTAGGAGACAGTTGTAACTTCGAATGAGTTCTTGGATCCAGATAGAGTTCGTGAAACAACGGTCAGGACGGACGCGTACCGAAATATAGAAAGACTTGGTCTCCTGCCGGGCAATCAGCCCCGGTTAACGGGAAAAATTCATGGCCGTTAGTCTGGACTTACCTACCGGCAAGATAGACATCAACCCGTCTGAGGTCGGACCTGCTAGTACGCTTCCTCTGTAATCCGACTGCCGCGTATCTACGATGAGACGAACGACAATCACATATACTTCAACTGCGGTACTACTCGCATTAATTATAACCGTCGATGTTTCAGCCCAAATTCGCTTTGCAGGTGATAATAATGGGCTGAGCGTGAACGGGAAGACTATTGACACCGGAAATCTGCATGAAAGTCTGTTCAATGTAACCGAAATCCTGAGCGCCACGAGCGATAGCTTTGGCTTTCAGGTATTTGCTGACGGAGCTTTCCCGATGCGGGCCAAAATAAATGGTTCATCGTATGAAATTTGGAGAGATAGAATTATAGAGTCGTGCGAAACTAGCAATGCGGATCACGAGGTCCAGGTCCATTTACGACCTGATCCTCTCGTAATGATAGGGACACGCGGAAAACCGCGAAAATTAGGAACCTTAGTCAAGTTCCAGATACGACGAGACCCTCGGTTACAACCAAACTCTCTCATGTCAGCATGGATTAAGCATGAGGAAGAAAATGCATTCAGTCATCAGGTTGAGACGTCATTTTTGGTCTACTCATTTAAGGGCAATGGGCAGCAAACGGAATTGTTGGTCAGTTATGGAGTCGGTTGGAAACCCATCAATGATCAGGGAGATACTTTGGTTGAGCGTACCCAAAACTACGATTCATTTAAGGGAGATGGGCAGCAAACGGATCTGATATTCAATTATGGAGTCCGCTTGGAACCCATCTATAATCGCTCGGACGGAACGCCAGTGGAAAATGCGATTATCAGCACATTTCTCATCAATGATCAGGGAGATACGTTAGCTGAGCGTACCCGGCACTTCGATTATTCCACCAATCAGGTGAAGGCATTCCCCGATAGATTTCTATGGGTTGATACGCAACAGATGCAGGTGTCGTCAGATGCACATGACCTCATGGTCGTTCAGAAAGCTGACGGACAGACTACGGATCTTCGGCGTCAGAAGATTAAGGTGCCGCGTTATGATCAGGCTGGTCTGAGAATAAGTGACGTCATGCTTGCTTATTCGGTTGAACACACGGAAAGTGGTATTTCCCCGAGTGCCAGTGAAATTGTCCGTAAAGGCTTCTCAATATTGCCTGCGCCACGGAATGTCTACTCATCTGAATGGCCGATCTATCTATACTTCGAGGTCTATGGGTTAGCTCTGAATGCTCGGGGGAGAGCGGATTACGATGTAGAAATCACACTGGAACGCAAGGATTCTGATCATAGGAATCGGCGTCGGTTCAGATGGAAAAGGGACAGGGAGGGAGTGTCCGTAGGCTACAAGGGTAACAGTTCGGAGCCGGAGGAATCTCTGTACCAGATACTTGATGTCAGTGACCAGAAAACAGGGCTATACACGCTAACTTTGACTGTTCGAGATAACGAGACGGGCGAGAAATCTGAGCGCGTAAAGGACCTGTTTTTGCAGAGATGGGGGTTGTCGTGTATCGAGTGAATGGGGTAGCCGCTTGGAATGTCCTCATCCTTCTAGTATTGTCCCATTCCAACGGACTAAGTACGACGGAAGGTTTAAGAGCGATGGGAGTACTTTGCCGTTTGAGCTTTGGGGAGATGATGGGTACGCTCTCGCGCTAGTTGTCAGCGCGAAATCCAAGTATGAAGCTGGGTTGTTATCTTTGCTTGACCCCAGTTGAATATCTGTTTCACATAGTCTACGCTGGTCAGCTAATCTACGATCAAATCGCACGGACATGCCCCAATTTCTAATTCGGATATGAGCCGCCTTTCACGACAACGCAACTCCTTAGCTTCCGGCTTATTGTATTCGACGGTGGCGCTTGTATTCGGGCTGTGTGGCGCGTCGTGTACACAGGAATTGGATCCACCGAATGTCCTCTTCATAGCCGTTGATGACCTGAACACAGATCTCGGTACATACGGCCACGATCTGGTAAGCAGCCCACATATCGATCGCCTTGCCACTCGCGGCGTGAGATTCGAACGTGCATACTGTCAGTATCCTGTCTGCAGCCCTAGTCGATCCAGCTTTCTAACTGGACTCTACCCTGAACAGACCGGCATACTCACTAATCAGGACAGCCTCCGCCAACATATTCCCGATATTCCTACACTTCCCCAATGGTTTAGGGAGCACGGATACCATACAGCCCGTGTGGGGAAGCTCTTTCACTACGGTGTTCCAAGCCAAATTGGCTCGGACGGAATGGATGATCCCGCGTCGTGGTCCGAAACTGTAAATCCGCGCGGAATCGATCGCGAGATTCATGATCGCATACATACTCTCGTTCCAAACCAGTTTGGCGGAACTCTAAGTTGGCTAAGCGTGGACCCGGAGGAAGGATTGCATACGGATGAGTTAGGCGCGGCCGCAGCTATTCGAATTATGGAAGAGCAGCACCCATCTCAGACTGGTATGCCGCTCTTCCTTGCGGTTGGATTCTATCGCCCGCATACGCCGTTTTTGGCTCCGGCTCCTTACTTTGAGTTGTATCCGATGGATCGGATCGATCCCGTTCTCGAGCAGCCAGGAGATCGAGATGATATTCCTATCGCGGCTCTGGCCGATCGACCAAAGCAGCGGGAGTTGACCGTCGAAAAGCGTCGCGAAATCATTCAGGCTTACTACGCTTCGGTATCGTTTATGGACGCACAGGTGGGCCACCTCCTTGATGCGCTGGAGCGATTGGATCTGGCTGACAATACCATTGTTGTGTTTGTTTCCGATCACGGATATCATCTGGGGCATCATGGGCTCTGGCAAAAGGGTGATTTGTTCGAGGGATCCGTTCGCACTCCACTGATTATTGCTGCGCCGGAGGGGCTGCAAAAAGGTTTTGGCACTGAGGCACTGGTAGAGCTAGTAGATTTATATCCTACACTGGTGGATCTGGCCGGGTTGCCGGCACCTGAGCACCTCAAAGGGTCGAGCTTGCGACCCATTCTGGAGGACACAGGCCACCTAGGCAGGGCCACCGCCTTTACGGTTGCTTGGAGTAGGGCCGCATGGATGCATCCCGAAATTAGTGCAAGGAGCGTGATGGGACATTCGATTCGCACGGAACGATTCCGGTACACCGAATGGAATGGTGGAAATGCAGGCTCTGAGCTTTACGATTACGAAGAGGACCCAATGGAGATCAACAATCTGGTCGACGAGCCCATCTATGCAGACACTTTGGCTCGGCTGAAACGATTGATGGAGTCCAGAAAACAAGCCGCGAAGTAGCCAGGCATTTGGATTCCATGACACGTCGGAGTTTTTTAAAGAGTGTGGGAGTGTCTGCACTTGCCGCAGCGACCAAGCGGCAGAAGACGCATGTGATTACGCTTAGCTTTGATGACGGATTCCGTAAATCAAGTATAGAAACGGCGAGGATCTTTGAGAAGCACGGTTTGTCGGCCTGCATAAACGTTATTGCTACGGCCCACCATGATGACTTCGTTCCGCCCGATGAATACCACAGTGTTCCAGCCGGTGACTTTGGACTGTGGAACGAATTGGTTGCACGCGGACATGAAGTCATGCCCCATGGGTATAGGCACCAGAATCTGACCGAGGTGCCGCTGCAGGTCGCAAAGGACCTGATCATGCGCTGCCTGGACTATTTCAGCGAAGCATTGGATGGATTTGATCCCAAGGAAGCCATTTTCAACTTTCCCTACAATGCTTCAAACCCTGCCATAGAGGAATGGCTGGCGGATCATGTGAAGGCTTTTCGAACGGGTTATGCGCAGATTAACGCGCTGCCACACGCCGGGCAGAAGAAGCTGATCTGTAGTAGCCACGGGCCCGGGAATATTGACGCATTTCTTTCGGAGGAGATCAATCGTTTTCTAGCGTCGCCCGGTGGGTGGCTGATCTTCAACGCCCACGGTTTGGATGGAGAGGGTTGGGGGCCTCTTTCCGCTTCACATCTTGACAGTCTTCTTTTCGAATTGAAGGCAATAGAAAAAGTCCTGGTGATTCCTACTGGACGGGCATGGGCAGACGTTTGATCCATCAGGGCTACATCTTGGATTCCATTTCGCGGACGTATAGGCTTGCTGTGAAGAACGAGTACCCAAATACAAGTCACTATCTGCAGACCGGTCCAATTGGATCACTTAATCCTCGGACGGGATTTTTCTCTTTGTATGATGATGTCCAACCACAGGCACGATATACTGGGAGGGATTTCACTGCATGTCTAAATATGAACCATGGCACCGTGACTGAGTTCGTAAATGAGTGAATGTATTCATGATCTAGTCGAGTGGGACATGAGATGACTACCACAGAGAACATTCCTGCTCTCGTAAAGCGACTCTGTGCGCACGCACGAGAAACAGAATGGTTTGAATTCAAGTCCAGCGACGCTGACCCGAAGAAGCTCGGCCGGAACATTTCTGCGATTGCAAACGCGGCAGCAATTTCTGGAAAATCCAATGGATACATTATCTGGGGGATCCAAGATGAGGATCATCGGATCATTGGGACTACGTTCAAACCTGATTTAAAGCGAGTGCAAAGGGACGACCTTGATCACTGGTTATCTCAAAGGCTTGACCCTTCGATAAACTTCCGCTTTCACACAGACAATGTAGATGGCAAGCCTGTGGTCGTGCTCTTGATCCCCCGTGCACTTGACCGACCTGTTAGATTTGACAATGAAGCATATATCCGTGTGGGATCTCATACCAGAAAGCTAAACCGGTTTCCCCAAAAGGAAAGTCTGATTTGGCGATTGTCAGGTAGTCGAACCTTTGAAACAGGGGTTGCCATTGAGTATGTGCAGAATTCTGGTGTGCTAGACTTACTGGACTACGAGTCATATTTCGATCTAGTGAAGAGCCCGATCCCCACACACGCACCTATTTTGCTTCAATCACTGCAGCACGAAAATTTTGTACGTCAACGTGACGATGGATCGTGGGATATTTTAAATCTGGGCCTCCTGGCATTTGCACGAAACCTGGGGAATATTGACTCATTGCGTCGTAAGTCAACGAGGATTGTCAAGTATTCGGGGACGGCCAGATACCATGGAAGTCGTCAAGAAGAGCTTCCAATTGGCTATGCAGCAGGATTTGCCAAGATAATAGACTACGTGAGTAAACTCGCACCCACTGATGAGACTTTCAATGGTGGGATCAGAAAACAGGAGCCACGCTTTCCAACGTTGGCGGTTCGGGAAGTGATTGCAAATGCGCTAATTCATCAAGACTTGACGGAAAGAGGCACTGGACCATTGGTTGAAATATTCGAGGATCGCATAGAAGTGCTGAATCCTGGTGCACCTCTAGTAGACTCGAGACATTTTGTCAATGCCCCTCCAAAATCACGAAACGAGGCACTAGCTGCACTTCTTCGAAGATTTGGCATTTGTGAAGAACTTGGAAGCGGCTGGGACAAGATCGTGTATGAAATTGAGATGCGACATTTGCCAGCCCCACGAATTGATGTGATCAATAACAGCACACGCGTTACGATTTATGGGGCCAAACCGCTATCTAAAATGAATTCTGCCGATCGGGTACGGGCTATTTATCTACATGCTTGTCTTCGGTATGCGGATGAAGGAGCCAGTATAACTAATACCACCGTTCGAAAAAGATTTGGAATGGACCAACGAAACAGCGCAAAGGCATCGCGGTTCTTGAATGAGGCCTTGGCTGCTGGAGACATTGTACCTGTAAATCCGAAAGCAGGCAGAAAATTCATGGAATATTTGCCCTACTGGGCCGGAGGTGCTACAGAAAGTCATGAACATAACGTAGCAATTCGTGCGTCGTGATCAAGACTGACATGTGTTATTATGGCTTTGATTTCTGCGGGTATCACCGAGCCTAGCCTACCTCCTCAATTCTTCATTGATGAGATCAAGTTTTATTTGATGGCTATTTTCACTAGCCACCAAGAATGACACAAAACAGGCCTTGAACCCCTACTTCCGGCGCTCCAAGAGGCATTTCTTTATTTGACGGTTATTTTCACTAGCTACCAAGAATGACTCAAAACAGGCCTTGAACCCCTGTTTCCGGCACTCCAAGAGGGTTTTTTTATTTGACGGTTATTTTCACTTGCCTGCGTATTCCGCTGGGGGTGGGACAGTCAAAACGCTGAACTGGGCCGCCCAAAACGCTGGAAGTGGGCCGCCTAAAAACTGGGGAGATTCTTGGTGCACTTCTTAACGTGGTCGAGCAGTGAGGCCCAGATTCTGCAGCTCAGAACGATAATCCTTCAACTCTTCCTCGTCCAAAGACAGGTGGCTACTCGGCGATCGTGAATCGGACAAGATCAATCCGATTTCGGGAGGCCTTGCGGATTTCAACCCGAAATCTTCCAAGCGTGAGGCGGTCGTTCTCGGAGGGAATCGCTCCGCTTTGATCAAGGATAAATCCGGCTATGGTTTCGTAGTCGCCAGTAGGTAGGTCTAAATTGAACCGCTCGTTCACTTCGTCGATCTCCGCCCTTCCACTGAACAGATAATTGCGCGGGGCAACTTCGCTCATCATCACATCCTCAGTATCAAACTCATCCTGGATGTCACCGAAGAGCTCTTCCAGGAGGTCTTCACGCGTGATAAGGCCGGCTGTTCCCCCATATTCGTCAATAACGATGACGATCGAACGACGGTTGTCCCTGAATTCCCGCAGGAGTTCTTTTGCAGGTTTTGATTCTGGAACAAACCGGGGCGGCCGCACGACTTCCTGTAATGTTTGGGGGGTGTCGAAGAGATCATAGGCGAAGGCTATGCCAACAATTGTATCGATATTATCTCGATAGACGGGCACCTTTGAATAACCACTTTCAATGCAAAGCTTGCGAAAAGCCTCGAGAGAGGTGTCCTCGGAAATCGCTATGATCTCGGTCCGTGGAGTCATACATACTTTGACACGCTTGGCATGCAGGCCAAAGACATTTGTCAGCATTTCTGTTTCCTCAGCATCCAGCTCCAGAGATCCACGCTCAACATTTTCTTCAATCATTTGCTCAAACGTGCGACGGGAAAATTGAGCAAAATGATTTGGTCCGTCGCCAAATCCTTTGAGAAGAAGCTGTGAAGTCCAGCCTATCAGAAGAATCAGGGGGAGCAACAGTACATATGTTATGACCAGCGGGATTATGAGGAAAAACACGGCCCTGTTCGCAGTTTCTCGCATGAGTGTCTTAGGCAGTATTTCGCCAATAAGCAAGACAATGGTCGCCGCAATCAATGTCTGAACAATTACCTGTGTTGTTTCGGTGGTAAAGTACTGGGACAGGGGCTCGGCCAACATGAGGGCCAGTAGCGTAGAAAAGACAACAAGCGCAATGTTGTTGCCGACCAGCGTGGTGGTCAGCAATTTTGCGGGGGATTCAAAGAAGGTGATCACCAGACGCCCGAGGATGCCACGGCGGCGTGCACGCATTTCGACACGCAGGCGATTTGCGGCGACGAACGCGATTTCTGTACCGGAAAAAAACGCGCTGAGAAAAAGTGCGGTGATTATTAAGGTGAGTGCCATGCACGAAGCAAGCGATCAATAACGGGAGCTTGATCGCAATACCGATGTACCCCTTTCGTCTTCGTTATCCTCGTATCCAAATACCGATTCCATTTGAGAGATCGAGGCCTCTGTTTCTTCAACCTCAGTAAGAAGAAGATCAAGTTGATAAGTGATCTCTTCTGGATTCTTCAGGGTGAGGGATTGTTCGTGGATGTACTTTATCACATCTTCAATCGTAGCAACCTGAGCTTCGATCATTTCCAATTGCTCCTTGCTCTGCTTGAATCGTTCGAGACGATGTTCCAGGATTTTCAGTCTTTTGCGCTTGATATTACGAAGCGGCTCAGAGGAATGTGTTAAGTCTGCTTCAAGTGCAGCGATGGCAGTGGCAATCTCCTGTTCGTGCTGTTTGCGTTGCCCGACTGTGATGTAGCGCTCTTGCTGAAACATGAGCTTAAGGCAGGATCGCATGAGTCCATTGACCTTATCAGAATGGCTTTCAAGCAAACCTTGAGATGCAAAACTAAACTTACGATAGCTGGTCCTCAGCTCTTTTTCCAGATTTCTCAAGCGAATGTATCGACGTTGATTGGGTCGGCTAAGCTGTCGGTACATCTCTTCCTCAGTGGGAGGTTTAGCCCGTAGCTTGGCGTATTTCGCTCGGATAATATCACGAAAGCGTTTCTGGCGGGGGATGTAGCCCAAAAGCAGCAATTCAGATGCAATGGTGAGCGTCAGAAGGGATTGGAAAAGAATGTTACTCAATCCACCGGCGATGGGGAGCATGCTTCCCAGAAACCCAAACCCTAACGCAATCGCCGTCCCGGCAGTTAGGAACGTGAGATTCCATGGATGCAGAAACACCTCCCGCGTATAATTGATCTCCTCTTCCCTCATGCGTCCTCGTCGGAGCGTGTGCCTCCCGGCGAAGAACCAATTGTTTTGGTCACGGGGGCAGGGGGTTGTTTGGAAGATTCAGGAACAATCGAAGGTTCTTCGCTCTCCAGGGGCTGCTGGTTTTCAAGGGCTATTTCTAGGCGGGCCTCGTTCAACGCCGTTTCAGCATCAAGGCGTTCAGTGAATTCATCCACGGTACCCCCGGTATTCTCCAGTGCGTCGACCATGTTCAGCAACGCCTGGTCAGCGGACCTTTTATTGCGAGCAGCTCTCACAGTTTGCAAAACCTCTTTGCGTCTGCGCAACTCCTTTATGTACTGCTTCTTAAGACGCTCACGCTCTTTTTCGGGCATGATCACACTTCGCGAGTACGTGAGCGACCCAAAGTTTTGTCATCCGGCTCCAGGTCATCAACGGAGATACGTTCACTTTCTTCAGGTTCAGATGGCTCGACAAGCCCCATTTCAAGTTTCATCTGTTCCACCAACTCGGAAGCCCGCAGGTTTTCGGCCGCTTCATCTAGACGCATAGACTCTACATCTACCGAATCCAGCGCTACCTCAATACGAGCTTCACTACGGGCCGTTTCCTGGTCCAAACGCTGAATCATCTCGTCATGTGTCTGATCAACACCTCCGACTTCAAATTGCTCTAAGGCGTCAGCCACACTGGCTTGCCATTTGGCACGCTCGTGGGCACGCAAGGCTTCCTGAGCTTGATCAATCTTGCGTTGGCGTTCACGCATGAAGGCTTTCTTGACCTGTTGCGCCTTCTCGTAGGCCATTTTTGCACCAGCGAGTTGTTCCTCACACTTCGTCAGGTTTGCCTGGGCTGTTTCAAATCTGATCGCATGCTGCTGTGCCAAGTCGTCTCGACCACCCTGAATAGCCGACTTGATCTTGGATCTCAGAACCTGAACTTCCCCCAAGAGGCGCTTGGCTTCCTTTTGAAGTAAAATCACATTGGCCTTTACGGTCGCAATGTTTTCATTCATCTTCGGAACCTGGTCGTTCAGTTCCCGAATATTTTGCTCTAGGATGAGCTTAGGGTTTTCCATAGAGGAGATTGCTCCTCCAAAGATTGATCGAACAGCGCGCTTAAAACGGGTCCAGAGGGACATTACTTACTGTATATTTTGCTTGATCTTAAAATAGCGATTTCGACTCTATAGAGTTAACGAGAAAAGGAATCCAAAAGATGCACTATGCGGCGGAATTCCATCCATCCACAGTGAGTCGATCTATAAGAACGTTGGGCTTCTCGACTGGATTATCTGAAAATGCATACGCATCCGTGATATTCCGTGCAAACCGTTCAGTCTGGTCCACCTTGCGTGTATAATAACTTGCCAATGGAGCACCAGGTTGCACCCTTTCTCCCGGGCGAAGATGCAGTACGATACCTGCCTCAGGATCGACTGAATCTGTCATAACTAGCCTACCGGTTCCCATCTCATTAGAGGCATGGGCAATCTTCAGTGCATCTATATCGCTCACATACCCGCCGATATCCAATGGGACGGTAATCACTGTAGGTTCTATACTGCGCATGCGGAGCGTAGTGTCATAAATTACCGAAGAATCCCCACCCTGTCTATCCACGAGTTTCGCAAAAACATCAAGTGCCCGCCCCGAATCAATGGTGGCCTGTGCACGTTCCCGAGCCTCCTCAAGAGAATCGGTCAGGCCGGCGAGAACGATCATTTCGCTGCACAGTGAAAGGCACACTTCCATTACATCTTCAGGGCCGTCACCTTGCAGGCAGAGGATGGATTCTTCGACTTCAAGCCAGTTCCCGACAGCTCGTCCTAGCGGAACATCCATATTGGTTACCCAGGCAATGGTATTCATCCCCAGATGCTCCCCAACATGCACCAGGCTTTCTGCTAGCTCTCTTGCATCCTCGGGGGTTTTCATGAAGGCGCCACGCCCGAGTTTTACATCCAATACTAAGCCGTCCAAGCCTTCCGCCAACTTTTTACTCAAAATGGAAGCCGTAATGAAAGGGATAAAGTCCACACTTGCCGTTACGTCGCGCAATGCATACAGCAGGCGATCAGCAGGTGCAATTTCCTTGGTAGGGCCGATAATCGCAAGTCCCGTTTCGCGCACCTGGTTGTAAACTTCCAGCAGTTCCAGACTAGTACGGAAACCGGGAATAGAGTCCAGTTTATCTAGTGTTCCACCCGTGTGGCCTAGACCACGTCCCGCCATCATGGGCACACAGATGCCGCAGGCACGGGCCATCGGAGCGAGTACAAGTGAAATTTTATCCCCGACGCCTCCGGTTGAGTGCTTATCGATTACAAGGCTGGAAACCGAGGTGAAATCCAGGATCCTTCCCGAGTTAAGCATACACTCGGTGAGGGCGATAGTCTCCTTCAAACTCAGCCCACGCAACTGGGAGGCCATCAGAAACGCAGACATCTGATAGTCAGGCACGCGCCCCGCAGTATATCCGTCAATGAGATACTGAATATCCTTGTCTGCAAGCTCGCCGCCGTCGCGTTTATGCGTTATTATTTTGATTGCGTCCATTGCTTCAGAACACGCAAAAGGCGAACCGCGCTACGATTTGGTCCGCCCTAAAAACCATTAAGCAGATGAGCCCAAGGTTACTTGCCGGTGGATGTTTTGCCGTATCTACGGCGGAATTTCTCAACACGCCCCGCGGTGTCCACGTATTGTCTGCGTCCAGTGTAAAACGGATGATTGGTACTGTCAACCTCCGAAACATATCGATCAACCTTCATGGTTGATCGCGTCTCAAACTCCGTACCGTCAGCCAGACGTACCGTGATGGGACGGTAATCCGGGTGGATATCCTTTTTCATGTTGTTTGAGCTACCAATGGTGCTATCAGATCCAATGGCCCCGTTCAATTGTTTTGTTATGTCTTAGTTCCGTCTGACAACAGGCCTTCAATGCGTGTGATTGTATCTCGGAGCATGGCTGCTTTTTCGAATTCCATATTCTCTGCAGCTTCGAGCATTTCGATTTTTGTCTGTTCAATCAGTTGATGTTTTTCGCTATCGTTAAGCAGTTTGAGCAATGGATCGTCCAACTGTTTGGGCATGCCGGGAATTTCTATGGGCTGCATAGAGGGGGATTGCCCTTCCGGGCCGCGCTCCTCTGCGACCACGGTGCCACGTAGCACCTCACTGCGATCCTTATGCACCGTTTGCGGGGTAATACCGTGTTTTTCGTTATAGGCCAGTTGCTTGGTTCTTCGGCGAGTGGATTCGTCAAGCATTCGCTGCATGCTGCCGGTTACCTTGTCGGCATACAGGATAATTTTGCTGTTTATATTTCTGGCAGCGCGACCCGCGGTCTGGATCAATGCACGGTCACTACGTAAGAACCCCTCCTTATCTGCGTCAATGATAGCAACTAGGGATACTTCCGGTAGATCAAGCCCTTCGCGCAGCAAATTAACGCCGACAAGGACATCAAAAGCCCCGAGTCGAAGGTCACGAAGCAGTTCGACTCTCGTTAAGGCATCTATATCTGAATGTAGGTACCGTGTGCGGATGCCAAACGAATCCAGATAGTCGGTCAAGTCTTCTGCCATACGTTTCGTCAGCGTCGTGACCAGCGTACGCTCATTCCGCTGATTTACTATGCGAATTTCTTCAAGCAAATCGTCGATCTGATTCTTGCTCGGCCTCAACAGCACCGGTGGATCGGGAATTCCCGTTGGGCGAATGACCTGTTCGGCAATTTCCCCACCGGATTTTTCCAGTTCATAGTCGCTCGGAGTTGCGCTCATATAGATCGTATGCCGCTGACGTACTTCGTACTCCTCGAAAGTCATCGGACGATTATCAAGAGCGGAAGGCAGTCTAAATCCGTGCTCTACAAGCGCAAGTTTGCGTGCGCGATCCCCGTTGTACATGGCGCGTACCTGGGGAATGGTTGCATGACTCTCGTCAACAATTAGAAGGAAATCGTCTGGAAAATAGTCCATGAGACAGTAGGGGCGCTGCCCCTCCGGTAATCCGGTCATGTGACGGCTGTAATTCTCAATACCTGAACAATATCCTAGCTCACGAATCATTTCAAGATCGAATCGCGTGCGTTGCTCCAGGCGCTGAGCTTCCAGCATCTTCTCTTGCTGCCGCAGTACAGCCAAACGCCAGTTGAGCTCATCCTCAATGGTGGTTATTGCGCGATCAATTTTCTCTTGGGGGGTAACAAAAATTCGAGCCGGATAAATCGTCAGAGCGATATCCTCTTTGTTCAGCGTTACTCCTGTAAGAGGGTCAATGGAGGTTATAAGTTCAATCTCGTCTCCCCAAAAAGTTATACGGTAGGCGCGATCCTCCATGTAGGAAGGATAAACATCTACGATATCCCCCCGTACCCTGAATGTCCCGGGCTGCAGTTCAGTATCATTGCGTTGGTAAAAGATGCTGATAAGCTGCAGTAGCAGGTCACCTCGTTCTATCGACTGCCCGGGCGAGAGCTGTACGATTTGAGACTTGTACTCTTCAGGCGAACCAAGGCCGTATATACAGGACACGCTAGCAACCACAATAACATCGGAGCGGCCGGAGACCAGAGCACTGGTCGCTCTCAGTCGAAGTCTGTCAATTTGATCATTGATCGACAGATCCTTTTCAATGTAGGTGTCACTCTGGACGATGTAGGCTTCCGGCTGATAGTAGTCATAGTAGGAGATAAAAAATTCAACAGCGTTTTTCGGAAAAAACTGCCGGAATTCTGCATAGAGCTGTGCAGCCAAGGTTTTATTGTGGCTCATAACAAGCGTCGGCTTGCCAGCGTTTTGGATGACATTGCTAATGGTAAAAGTTTTGCCGGATCCCGTTACGCCAAGTAGCGTTTGGTGCTCCTTTCCATTGAGCAACCCCTCAGTCAGTGTTTCAATGGCTTCCGGCTGATCACCGAATGGTTTGAATGGGGCCTGCAATTCAAATCTGCGCTGAGAAAATGGGTTGGGCATGGGCTGATTTGCAACAGAGTCGAATCTAATCAAGGAAGATACTTGCGTATATTACCGTACACTGTGCCGGGTTCGGTCTCATAAACATAGGATTAAGTAATGAAGTATCGTTTTTTAATCGCCGCATTGTTCGTGTTTCCTGCCCTGCAGGTCAATGGACAAACACTTCAATGGGAAGACTATTCGCCTGTTTCGACGCTTGAAGTTGAAAAGAACCCCGTAACACGTGCCAAATACCATTTTGTTGATGCTCATGCGCATCAATGGAGGATTGGTACAGCATCGGCGGAAGAAATCAAAGCAATGGTTGCTGAGATGGATGCCATGAATCTGGTGACCATGGTCAATCTCAGTGGAGGCAGCGGTGAGGACCTCCTGCAAAAAATCCAGAACACGGAAGCGCATGCTCCGGGCAGATTTGTGCATTACGCAAACATTGATTTTTCTCGGGTAGGTGAACCCGGTTTCGGCGAGGCTGCCGCCAGACAGCTCGAGATTGATTTCCAAAACGGTGCCGCAGGACTTAAAATTTTCAAAAACCTGGGAATGACCGTGGTTGATGCAGACGGTGTCCGTGTGCCAACTGATGACCCGAGGTTGGATCCGATCTGGGCTAAATGCGGTGAACTGGGTATACCCGTTTTGATTCACACAGCGGATCCGGAGCCGTTCTGGTTTCCGCATGACGAGTACAACGAGCGTTGGTTTGAGCTCAAGGAGCGTCCGGGAAGAAAGCAGGAAGGTGATCCGACCTGGGACCTAATGATAGAGGAACAATGGAACGTGTTCAAGAAGCATCCAGAGACCACTTTCTTTAATGCACACCTCGGCTGGTTCGGAAACAACCTGAAGAGGATGGGTGATAGTCTTGATGTGTACCCCAACGTATACACAGAGTTGGGGGCTGTTGTGGCAGAACTTGGTCGACAACCCCGCACTGCCCGGCAGTGGCTAATTGACTACCAGGATCGTGTGCTGATGGGCAAAGATTCCTGGGAACCATCAGAATATCATGTCTATTTCCGCATTTTTGAAACGGCGGATGAATTTTTTCCCTATTACCGGAAGCGCCATGCTTGGTGGACAATGTATGGTTTGGACTTGCCTGATGAGGTGTTGCGAAAGATTTATTACAAGAATGCTCTCAAAACTATTCCGGCAATTGATGAGACACTCTATGAATCCGATTGGAATGTGGCTCATATTCCAGAGGAGGAGCCTCGCCTAAGTCCGTTGCAGTTGGCACGTACACAAGTTGGAGATGCCTACGTGAAAGTGCACTATAGCTCACCGCGCAAGCGGGGGCGTGAGATATTCGGAGATTTGGTTCCATACGGAGAACTTTGGCGTACCGCAGCAAATGAAGCCACCGAAATCACCGTCACCGCAGATGTTCGCGTTGGTGGTCAGATATTGCCGGCGGGCACATACTCGCTCTTCAGTATTCCTGATCAGACCCAATGGACGCTTATTCTCAACAGTGGTTTGGGACAGAACGGTACAGGACAATACGATGAGGAGCAGGATGTTCTGAGTGTTACGGTTCCGGTGACTGAACTGAACGCAATTCGGGAAGCATTCACAATATCCTTTGAAGAGCAGGAACTTGGTGTCAACATGATTGTTGAGTGGGATCGCGTGAGGGTGGAGATGGGGTTGAGTGTGCCTTAGACTAGATGTCGAAACATCCCAGAGTGCAACCTTGATTGCCAGCGGCAGCCAATTTCTACCTACCTAAACCAAAATTCGAACATGTCATTGCGGTTACCTGCCCTTGCAGCCGTCGCGTTCGTATTGTTTGTAACGCCCCTGCAGGCCCAGCCGTTTACGTTTTCTTCGGTAAAACCGGTTTCCCTGAATGAGCTTGAGTATGGACAAGTGGTATTCTTTGACTTCAACAGGGACGGGATGCTTGATCTGCTGGCAACAGGGAATTCTGCAAACCTGCCCCCATTTGTGCCACGAGCGTATGTAGCTCTTTCGCAGGGGGCTTATAATTTTGCTGATGGGAGTGAAGGACTGGTCTTTTCCGAGCGAGCGCTCGGCCAAGGACTCTGGCAGAGTTCTATAGTAGTCGCGGACTTTGATCTAGACGGCTATGTGGATGTCGTGGTGTCTGGGCGGATTCATAATGCTGCAAATTTTGAAACGCGACCACTGGAAGGTGTTACGCACGTATATCGCGGCAGCGCATCTGGTTCCTTTGCATTTGTTTCGTCGGAGCTTCTTGGTATTTATGGTGGGAGTGTTAGCACCGCAGACATAGACGGGGATGGAGATGAAGATCTTTTCATAACGGGGCTGCGTACGCAGGAAGAAATTGCCGCAGCTTTGTACCGCAATAACGATGGCACATTCGAAACAATACCACTTCCATTTGAACCACTTGCGATGGGAGATGCTAAGTGGGCCGATATAGACAACGACGGGGACCTAGACCTCGCGCTCTCAGGAGTAACAGAAAACGGAGTTCCAAAGACTAAGGTTTATCGCAACGATGGGCTTGGAAACTTCACCGAAGATAGGGTAAATATTCCCGGTTTACTATTCTCGGCCATGGACTGGGGGGATTACGATAACGATGGCGACTTGGATCTGGCATTGAGCGGAGCACGCTATCACAGGACGAAATATTTTGAATCAGTCGTCCAGGTCTGGCAAAACCAAAGCGGACAGCTAAGTAATTCGGGAATTGAAATACCTGCTGTCTTAGATGGTGATGTGGCTTGGGGAGATTACGACAGTGATGGAGGTTTGGACCTGTTGGTGGTTGGTAGCACTGATGTGCGTAGTGGACGCTCCGGCCGGCTATACCGAAATGAAGAGGGAAACTTGGTGCCCCGCATTGCTGTTCCCGGTGTTGCTGCGTCCAATGCGGTTTGGGGGGATTACGACGGAGACAATGATCTGGATCTTGTCATCACGGGCAGCAGTGTGAATATCAATCCATTGATGAGGCTTTACCGCAATGATTCACGTGCGGTGAACAAGGTTCCTGTTGCACCAACAGGACTGGAAGCACATGAAGATGATGGGATTGTAACGCTTGATTGGCAGGCAGGGGCAGACGAAGAAACCCCGGCAGCTGCACTGAATTACAACATCCGGATCGGAACTGCTGCCGGTACGGATAACGTAATGCCCGCGTATAGCGACCTATCCACTGGCCGACGTCTGTATCCTACCCGAGGTAATGCAGGGATCCAAACTTCTTGGAGATTACAGAGTCTGCCGGCAGGCGACTATTTCTGGAGTGTACAGGCAATTGACCAGAGTTTCGTGGCCTCTTCATGGTCGGAAGAAGGGAGTTTCAGTGTTTCTGCGGGGGGGAAGCTCACCTCCGTTGAGGATGTAGTTCCGCGGTCAACTATTCTGGATGTTGGATACCCAAACCCATTCAATGAACGCGTAACCATACCCTTTTCGCTGGATGCTCCATCGACAGTCGAAATATCGGTATATAATGTTCTTGGTAGCCTAGTGAAGCGTCTGGTGAATGATTCTCTGGAGCCGGGCAACCATCAGGTGCAGTGGACCGGGACAGATGAACGTAATATGCCGGTAGCCCCGGGACTATATATGGTACGCATGAATGCCGGGGCTGCACATCACGTACAACATCTAACCTTGATTAGATAAGAGTCATGCTAATACACCCTTGCCAGAGCCTATAGTAATGTTCAAGTTGTCTGCCAGTTTGATAGTTACAGTATTCTGTGTATCTGTGGCAAGTGCCCAAGAGGCAAGCTTATTCCAAGAGTTGCTTGTGACGGATCCGGTGGGGGTTCGCTATGGAGATGCGGTTCTGGGTGATTTTGATATGGATGGCGACCAAGATCTCATCATGATCGGATATGCGGATGAGGATCCGCGGCCTATCCTAGGGCGCCCTGCAGGTCCATTGGCAGGGTTTTATACTCACGATGGAATTACTCAGGTGGAAGTACCAAATTCAGTTGGAGAGACCGAGTTTGTGGATGCGGTTGCATTCACGGAGTCAAATGCGGTCGGGCAGGAGTTGATCGGCCTGTGGTATAGTGCGATCGCTGTTGGTGATTTTGACTCAAATGGCACATTGGATGTGGCCACACTTGGGCTTGACGCAAGTGATATTGCCAGACTTTATGTGTACGAATACTCGCAGGAGCAGGGGCTCCTTGATCTTGTATATGAACTAGAGGGACTCTACTCCGGTGATTTGGGTTGGGGGGATTTAGATAATGACGGGGATATTGATCTGGTTGCTTGTGGACGTAACCAGGAAGGGGTGCCGGAAACAGTTCATTATGAGAACACAGGTGAATCTCTAGGTCGTTTTGAAGTCTCGACTAACACATTTACGGGTTTGGCTGAATGTGATCTTGATATTGGAGATTACGATACGGATGGAGACTTGGATCTTGTGATAGCTGGCGTAACTGCCGAGGACGGTTTTTTGACTTTGGTTTACGACAATGTCGGTTCAGGACAGTTGATGCCGGCTTCGCACGCTTTCAGATCGCGTGGATGGCAGTCTGTCGCGTGGGGTGATTTTGATATGGATGGTGATCTGGATTTGGTGCAAAGCGGGGCAAGAATTACTCCGATGATTCTCGAGGGTGTGGTGACGGTTTATCGTAATGAAGCTGGAAGTTTTGTTGAGGAGGACATATTGGAAGGAGGCTTCACGAATGATCCTACGCCTGGGCGCTTCGATGGAAATGTTGATTGGGGTGATCAGGATAATTCGGGATATCCAGACTTTGTGATCACAGGTTTTGAGGGACCACTGTCTTCGGAAAGCACACAGATTTACAATGGGAGGCGGGGCACCCGGTTCGCTAAATCTGTGCCTGACAAATTCGACGGAGGCGTCCACGGCACGGTACTCTGGTTTGATCATGACTATGACCTGGACCTAGACCTGTTTATAATGGGGCATGCTCCGCGCGATCAAACGATGCGTGTTCGGGTAATGCAGAACACAATCTTCTTTGGGTTGGAGTCGCCAAGCCCCCCGACTGAAATGCAGGCTATGGTTCTTGGAAGCACTTCGGTTCAGCTTTCATGGGACGGTGCGAACGACACGCACACACCCACTGCAGGCCTAACCTATAATTTGCGTGTTGGTACCGAGCCCGGGGGAATAGATTTGGTTTCTCCTCTGGCAAACTTAACTACGGGGCGGCGCTATGTATCAAGACGAGGCAACGTTGATCATGCAAAGTCCTGGATTCTACGCGATCTAGAACCTGGGACTGTCTACTACTGGAGTGTTCAGGCGATTGATCAGACTTTTTCTGCTTCCGAATTTTCAGCAGAAGGGAGTTTTGAGGTATCCGGTCCAGAAGCTGGACTGGCCGAGGATCCGAATTGATCTGGTTCGGATCGCTAGTAAAATGATCAAGGATCGTAGCTTGGTCACAGCCTACACGCCAACATTAGGAGTTGACATTCTCCCCAGCGTGCTTCCGGCTAGCTCTGGTATGCGTGCCACGGAATTGCTGTAGCACGGAAATTCTCGAAATGGAGGCCAGGTCTGTCTAACTGCTGACAGGAGTAAGCCAGCCATACGGATCATTTCCTCGCTCCACGATATCCAGGAAGGCCTTCTGCAACTTGTGCGTGACTGGTCCCCGTTTACCGTTGCCAATAGTGTACTTGTCAACTGACCGGATGGGAGTAATCTCGGCGGCGGTGCCAGTAAAGAACAACTCATCTGCAATGTAGAGTACCTCTCGTGGGATACGACCCTCCTTAACGGTAATTCCTGCGTCTTCCGCCATTTCGATCACGGATGAACGTGTAATCCCGGGTAGAATCGAAAGGTTTGTGGATGGTGTGTAAATCGTTCCATCCCGTACGACAAACAAATTTTCTCCGCTTCCTTCCGCGAGATAGCCGTCGGTAGTCAACATGATCCCCTCTGTGTAGCCATTAACTACGGCATCCATCTTGACTAGGCTGGCATTGATATAGTTGCCTCCCGCCTTCGCAAGTGACGGTAGCGTGTTGGGAGCAAAACGGTTCCATGAAGCCACTTGCACATCAATGCCGTTTTCAAGTGCATCAGGTCCCAAATAAGGGCCCCATTCAAAGACTATGATCGCTGTTTCAACGGGATTATTCAAAGGATTCACTCCCATTTCGCCAACGCCACGGAATGCTATTGGTCGAATGTAGCTGTCGCTAAGTCCACTCCGGGAGACGGTCTGAATAGCGGCCCGCTCAAGTGCTGCTTGATCATAGGGCAACTGCATTCGATAGAGAGTAGCAGAGTCCACCATACGGCGCATATGCTCACTGAGACGGAATATGGCCGTCCCCTTCTTTTCCGTACCATAAGCCCGGATACCCTCGAATACGCTCGAGCCGTAATGGATTACATGTGAAAGTATGTGGATTTTTGCGTCCTTGAAAGGGACGAACTTACCATTGAACCAGATGTCATGCTCCATTGTGAATCAGGTTATATGAACGCGCCTAGTACTAATGTAGGCGCAGTTATGTCCCCAAAAATCATATGTAGGACGAATTAGATTCGTGCTTTTAACAAGGGTTGGCGATTGTTTGGGCTTCATGTACAAGTGGAATATGGGCTGGATGCACAACACACTCGCCTACATGCGGGAAGACCCTGTGCACCGGAAATATCACTATAACCGGCTCTCGTTTTCCCTCATGTATGCCTTCAGCGAACATTATGTGCTTCCGCTTTCACACGATTAAGTGGTCCATGGCAAGGGCTCTCTATGGAAACCGTATGCCAGGAGACGAATGGCAGAAAGCAGCCAACAACCGTCTGCTTCTTGGGCACCGTTTGGACTCCCCGGCAAGAAAACACGCTCTATGGGGAGCGAGTTTGCCCAGGATGAAGAATGGAATCACGATAAACCGCTCTGCTGGGAGCTGCTGGACTGCCCCGCTGACCAGAGATGGAAAGTTTGCCCGTCCTCTGCCACGGACGCGCTGTAAGCGTCGTTGTCCTACTGCCTCCGTTTGCTTTCCTGGTGCTGGAAAAAGGTACCTAATGCGTGTTTCCAATCATATTGGAACAAATTTCGTAACAGAGTTGACCGCCTATGTTCTTCATTAACGTTTGCCCATGCAAGTCTTCATGAACCGTTTTCTACCCCTTTTACTACTCTCTTTGCTGCCCTCCGCTGCCTACTCCCAGATAAATGCCTTTGGACTCTCTTCCGAGGTTGCCGGCAGTTCAATCTTCGTAGGGCATCCTATACCCGATGACGACGAATCCGGGCTGGTCTATGTGTATCAGCTTTCGGAGGATGGAGAAGGCTGGGAAGTTGCAGCCGAGCTTATGGCTTCAGACGCAAGGCCCGGTGATGCATTTGGCTACAGTGTCGCCTCGGACGGAGATCATCTCGCGATTGGTGCGCCATCTCTGGATAGTCTTGGCGGAGCCGTCTATCTGTTTGTTCGCAACCCGGAAACCGGCGACTGGCAGGAAGTAGCCAAAACGACGGGCACCGCAGAAGCTCCCATCGGGGGCGCCGTTGCCATTGAAGGAACTACACTGGCTACCAGTGGCATGGTCGGCGTTAATCCGATCAAATCTGTTGCTGTCTACATGCAAACCGAAGAGGGCCTCGAACATACCGCCACACTGGCTCCCGAAGGAGCCTCGGATGGCCTCTTGTTTGGCGCCTCAATTGCCATTGCTAGGAACGGGACCGTGTGTGTCGGTGCCCCAGGCGCCAACGAGGGTGCAGGGGCCGTGTACCATTTTGTTAATCACGGAGGCAACTGGCACGGAGAGGAAATCCTCAGCGGCGACCATGAAAGCATCAATGCTGCCAAACTTGGTACACTGGTAAAAACTGTCGGCGATGATTTTGTACTCGCAGCAGGCCCAGGATTCACCCCCAATGTCCAACTCACTGCGCCCTCGCCGCCAGGCAAACTTGTCTGGGCACGCACCGGAGGAGATGGACCCGAGATCCTCCAGGTCCTTGATGATGAATCGGGCGGGCAACTTGACTTCTTCGCCGTCGGGTTTGACCATAGCGATTCGCAGTTACTCGTAGGTACCCCAATCGCGAATGGCCAAGCAGGAGGTGCTTTGGCCTATGAGCTTGATCCCGGAACAATGATGTGGACCAAGACCGGTGAAATACCAGGTGGAGACGGGGATCAGATCTTCGGACTTGTGATCTCCATGAGCGGTCAGACAGCTGCCATCAGTGCTCCCGCTTCTGGCAGGGGACGAGGTACAGTCCGCGTGGCCAATCTGGATTCAGAAACAGGTGAATGGACCACAAGCGATCCGCTGAAAACCGCCAAAGATCCGCCTCAACTCTTTTCCAGTGGCGCAGTAGATTGTACCGAAGGAATTGCAGGCCAGTTTGGCTGTAACAATGTGGATCTGCTTTCCTTCATGACGGTGGAAGATCTGATGGGTATGGCCAGCGACAGCGAGACGAATGATGTCTGGGGCTGGGTAGATGCTGAAACAGACCGTGAGTATGCATTGGTGGGTCGCAACGACGGATTGGCTTTTGTGGATGTCAGCGATCCAGCCAATCCGGTTTTGAAAGGAAACCTCCCGTTAACGGAAGGGGCAAGACCTTCGGCCTGGCGGGATGTCAAAGTCTACGCAGATCACGCCTTTATCGTTGCTGATGGCGCAGGACAACACGGAGTGCAAGTATTTGATCTCCAGCGCCTACGCAAGAACACTGAGGAACCTGTAACCTATTCAGAAGATGCCATCTACGACGGTATCGCAAGCGCGCATAACATTGTGATCAATGAGGATACGGGCTTCGCATACGCCGTTGGAAGCAGAGGCGGTGGCGAAACATGTGGTGGTGGCCTGCACATGATTGATATAAGGGATCCCCTCGCGCCTGTATTCGCCGGCTGCTTTAAAGATGAAAATACCGGACGATCAGGTAGCGGATATACGCATGATGCGCAGTGCGTAGTCTACGAAGGCCCGGATGCAGATCACCAAGGCAAGGAGATTTGCTTTAGCTCAAATGTAACCGCCCTGAGTATTTCGGATGTCACCAATAAGGAAGAGCCCATCGCTCTCTCGTCAGCGGAATATCCCAACGCGGTATATGCACACCAGGGCTGGATTACGGATGACTTTGACTATTTCTATATGAATGATGAATTGGACGAACTGCGGGGGGAAATCGTTGGTACTCGAACGCTCATTTGGGATATAACCGACCTGGATGATCCACAACTCGCCAGCGAATTCGTATCCGAGAACCTCGCGACTGACCATAACCTCTACATTCAGGGAGACCTGATGTATCAGTCCAATTATTTGAGCGGTCTGCGCATTTTTGATATCAGCGATCGCATCAATCCCGTGGAGGTCGGTTTCTTTGACACCGTTCCCCATGGTGATGACGAACCAGGCACTGATGGTTCATGGAGCAATTACCCTTTCTTCCCCAGCGGCACCATTCTGATCACCAGCATCAATGAGGGCCTCTTTATCGTTCGGAAACGGAGTATTGACTTATGACGTTAGGATGATTTCGTAGATCTTTGATCAGCCTCCAATTATTCTTCGCGACGATTACCGGGCACGCACTGGCGCAGTCAACGGCAGGCGTTTCTAGCCATGAGATTTGCCCCTTTTATAGGAAAAAATGGAACCGCTCCTCAAACGGGAGACCGGCCTCTCCCTCGAGTCGTGGGAAAACGAAAGCACATAGTGCTCGGTGTAGGCATGCATGAAGAATTCTAGCTGTCACGATGCATATTCCGACCAAGTGAGCCACCGATTCCAGGTGAAGTGGACCACGTTACACTCAGAGTTAGGCGCTTAACGCGAGGACATGTGCCTAGAGAATCGGGGAAACATTATGGTCCATACGCGGGATCAATTTGACGTGCGATTCCTTCCAGACGTCCGACGATTTTATCAAGCACCGCCTCTCGCTCAACTCCAAGGGGCAACTCAATAGGCATTACAGTTTCCCCGCCCACTTTGAAAAGCTTAGGCGGATCGCATCGGCGGAAAGAAGCTAGGTTAGCCCAGACTTCCTCAAGGGGCTTAAAATTCTTCCACTCGTAGAATGTCAGCCACAAGGGTGTATCGCGAACCGTGGCCCATTTGTCAAAATCAATTCCAAACGCTGCGCCGGCCCCGGCAAGCCTTATGTACTTAATGTATCTCTTTGCCGTAATCGACCCGGTGAGGCCATTTTGATCGGCGATGTCGCTCGCCACCAATCGTTCCGTCACATGGCCAACAAGAGTTTTTAGACCCATCAACCTGCGCGGAATATCTGGCCCTAGTTCCTCTGCTCTGAGTGGCATGAACGCAGTTGTGTCCTCTTTATCAGCAAGTCCACGCAACTGCGCAATGTCAGCCGCGGTTTTTGGATCCCCAGCGGCAGAAACTTTGGTTGCCATGCTTTCAAGGAGGCTCGTCCAGCTGGTTAAGATCATCCAGCTTTCGCCCCCCGCAAGATCACTGACAAGTGCCTCGTGGTTTCTCTCAACCTTGAACGAGATTCCAAAGTCCGACTTTACAATGCGCTGCTTTAGCTCCGCCCAAAGGGACTCATATCGGGCATGAGGAGCGACGAATAGTAAAGCGGATGTCTTCGGCTCTTGGAGGAGGTGCCGAAGGTACGTGATGGGCTGGTTTTTGGTCAATCCAGCCCAGAACTTCGCTTCAATCAAGACGCATCTGGAGCCGTCCTCATTGTAGGCCGCGAGGTCTGGACGTGCCTCGTCTTCTATGGTTACCTGAGTTTCCACTTCCGCGATCCTTCCCACTTCCGCACCGCCGCTTTGCAAGACATCAGAGAGCGCGTCTCTAGCCGGCTGAGAGCCGTTGAGAATATAACCGAGAGCCTCTACCGCAACATCCTCGGTCCGTCCGCTGAACATTGGGGAAATTTGTGCCAGTAAGGGCGTATGTTTCTCATGCATGAACTTCACTGCTATATTGTAGCGAAAGGGGGCTACCAATACCGCGAGACCTTTGTTTCCATTTCGCGGCTCATAGATGTCTTTGACAAGAAGGCTTCTCCATGCGCAGACGCCCCTATCCCTTAGGCCAATGCAATTGCAGAGGCGTTACAATTCGCTTTTCCACAGGACATACACTAGAGCTTGCTATGTGTCCCCTAATTCTCCTAATCAAGGCCTACTGTAATGCCATAGTCAGGGAGTTCCTGTCAATCAACCTTGCAAAAAATCACTGTATCCACACCATGGCAAACATTGCATACGAATCCTTAATCATCACCCGGCAAAGTAAAGTCTGAAATCTTCCCTGCAATCAATTTCTGATGTCTACCCACAGATATTTCTGCTTTCGAGAACAAGACCTTATCCGATGACATAATCTCCGTGAACGTATCTGACTCAAACGGCTTGTCGGTACAAGTACCATAAATCTCTGCATCCTCAGTTGTGATCATCCTTAATTTCAAGAGCGAATTGTTGTCGATATAGTTACCCCCCTGCCGTCCGAGGAACACAAAATCGAATTTATCCTTCCAAGGCCAATAATCCTGAATCGAACAGCATATCAAGGAATCCACAAATGCAGGATGCTTCGCAGTCAATCGCATCAGCATTCCCCACGAAGGATCAATACCTGTATATAGCTTTGGATCTACCTCGTAATGGTCAAGCAACCATCCTGTCCCGCATCCAACATCCAGAATTCGTTTTCCATCAAGATCCTTTGGCAGATGCTCCAAAAACTCATCATCTTCCTGCTCAATAAACGGCTGTGCAAATTGATCATCATACGTGGGACTGTAAAAATTGTAAGGAGATCGATACTCTTTCGTGGTTCGATTAATCAATTCCGTTTCTTCTACTGGAGCCCCCATCGTCCAGTATTTTTCACCATTTGCTCCAAAGACCAGATACTTCTTAAAGTAGAATATCTCCTCCTCTGCCAACTCGCGCAGAATAATCACACTACTCCGAAATTCATCTAGATCCCAATGTTTTCGAAGTGTATACCAATGTGGAATGCCTGGCAATGTCTTCGCATATCGGAACGGTTTTGTTTCGAGTGAGCGAGTCAAATTCAACCCTTCTTTTGCTTTATCGGATGTGAGAATAATCTGCTTCTTTTCGAAGGGTTTTTTAGGTTCTGTAGACATAGAGACAGTGTCCTTATCGCTGAGTAGTGAATGCCCTTTTGATTCGGAATAGTTTGCGAAGAATGTCCGAATGTAATAAAATATTCTTCAATCTCATGCGTAACATTACGATATAATTATCCTTTCAAAGGCTGGCAAGAGGACTTGATCAGGTTTCAGCCCTAGCGATGTGTTTGGCAGACACCTAGTAAGCGGGCACATAAGAGTGAACCTCGACAGAAACTATACACAATAAAGGCAGTACTCCAAACCTCGGCACTTAACAGAAAGGATTCTATCATGCGTGTCACTACAGCAACTTTTCCAAGATTCCAGATATGCTACAGAAACAAGATTGTGTATTTGGGCATGCTGCTCATTGGAGCTTCTATTCTCTGGACCACAAATTCATTGGCCCAACAGGCGGCGAACATTTATATTGGAGGGTCGGCCGGGATCTCCCGATCTCCCGGAGTCAATATGGTGGGAGACAGTAATGATCGTAGCAGTATTTGCGATGAATTCATAAACCCACTGTATGCTGCACTGTCGCAATGCACGGTCCCAAATCGCGGAGAAGGCGACAGTTGGACCGTACCTTTTGATGGTACCGGGGGAGCTTTTGGCAGTATGTTTGCGGGATACCGCTTTTCTCCGCTTCTTCGCGCAGAATTAGAGTACATTCTCCGAGTCAGTAACTACGGGGAAAGATCTCCTGTCACTACAGCCCAAGGGGTTAATGCAGATAAGCTCAGCGATGAGCTTTTTCTCGCCGAGGAATGGCTGGGAACGGTGTCAATGTTCGGACTCTTTGCAAATGTACATTTTGATCTGTACATGATTAAAAGCCCAATTTTGCCTTATCTGGGAATGGGGGTTGGATTCGGAAACACCAAGGTTGACTATGGAAGTGTTTGGTCAAGGAGCCCCGACCCCAGAGATATTCGAACGGGACGGGACCAGCCAAACGCTGATGAGATTGTTAGTAATCTGGCTGGCGTAGCTAGTAGTGGACATGCCACGATGCAAGAAACCCTGCTTACTCTCCAGGTGATCGCCGGTGGTGAGTATTTCATCGGGGAGAAAATCGCGTTTGACCTTAGAGCTCGCTGGATGTTGTCACAGGAGTTCGAAGGAACAATCGTCTGGGATCCACTGCGGAGCCATGTTCCGAATCTACGCAGAGATGGAAGCGAACCCGTCGACGGTTTGATGACTACAGACGATTTGTCGGCACTGGTGCTGAGCTTCGGAATGAAATATTATTTCTGACCCACAAAAGTGCTTCGGCGGACTTCGGGATATACTGTTCTTCTGTGTTCGAAGTCAATTTGTGATTCATTCCGTACCAGGAATAGCGTTCAATTTCAGATGTGAGTGTACCCCGGGTTGGCAATCACAGCAGGCTTGACCTTGGCCGCTTTAAACCTTCTCGTTAATTCGCGGCATTGGACGGAGTTGTAGAATACTGATGTGCTTTCTAACGAGCACTAGCCTTGTAAATCCAGTTTCTTACGTATGCGCCGCGAAAAAATTGCGAAACCTAAGATCGTCCCCAGAATCTTTACAGAGGCCTTTAAAGTTCCCATGAGTGTTCCTGTTATTTTGGATACACCGATACGCCTGCGATAAGATACAGGGACTTCTATAGTGCGCAGGCCCGCAAGATGTGCCTTTATCTGCATTTCGATGGTCCATCCAAAGGTGGTATCGCGCATATTCAGCTTGATCAAAGAGGTGTACCGGATAGCCCGGAATGGCCCCAGATCGCTATAACGTATCCCCCAAATCCAGCGTATCAATAGGCAAGCTAGCTTGTTACCCCATCGGGCCTGTGGTAGTAGAGCGCCTTTTTCGCTGTTTCCAATTGTACGGCTGCCAACCACAAAATCATGAGTTCCTGCTCTGATTGGAGCAACAAGCTCCAACATTTCATTGGGATGATCGGAGTAGTCACCGTCTAGGAATACGATCACATCGGGATTACGGCTTGAAGCATACGCCAATCCGCGCAGGCATGCATACCCATAGCCGCGCCTTGGCTCGTGCAGTACAGTAGCCCCGGCCTTCTGTGCGTTTTTCTCTGTTTCATCAGTGGACGCGTTATTCACTACGATCACTTCGGTCACGAGTCCGCCGGGTATATCTCCAATGACCTGTGCAATCGCAGTAGCCTCGTTAAATGCAGGGATAATAACGAGTATGCGCATGGAAAGGCAGAAATATTACACAAATGTTGAGCACCAGAGGTATGTCGACAGTATCACAAAAACGTTTGAATCTCCCAGGCAGGGCAGCGAACTGTTTCCAGATGCGAAAAGTGCACTTCGGAGGCTGCTCACGGTTGCGCTCAGCAAACCACATGCTAATATAGCTACAAGCAGTGGTAGTACCTGGACACGGGCTAATGTTGTGCCACTTCGTAGGTCCCTGGCGGTGCTGCCCATACAGGGCCTGGAATCGCAGTGCTTCCGAGGGGGATGTACCCAATTTGCCAGGCGACGGAGTCGGGCAGGATCCATTCTACCGAAAATCTCCCAACCGAAGCCAGCAGACCAAAGCCATTTTGCACATTGGAAAGTGTTCCTGGCTGCGCCAGGAGCTCTCTATCATACTCTCCGCCAGGTGGTATAAAGTTTTCGTCAAGGACAGTTATCCGCAAAGCAACGCCAGCCAAGCGATAGAATGCGCCGAGCTCCAGTTTTGTGGATAATGTGTCTCTGTCCTGAATCAAATCCTTGTCCATCTCCCAGACATCGGTCTCACCTGCAAGGGGTCTGCTGATGGGTGCATAACTCAGCTGATAGTCCTTATAGGTAAAATCACTCAGGGAAAGGAATCGATACCACTGTTCAACTTCAAAAGGGGCTCTATCAATGCCATGCCACAAAACCCGTTGTCGGGCATCAAGTCTAGTGGTCAGGACACGCTCCAGCGTGGGGTCAAGCACCTCTATTTCCGGATGATCAGGCACAGTTGTTTCTGCCGAAGTGATGATCTCACTATCACTTGGAATAATCTCTACACGATAAGTTTGAGATGGACGGATGCGAAATGGCGCGAAAAAGATGTGTCCGATTCTGCCGTCATCAAAAGTGTGTATAGAATCCCGCCAGGTAAAGGTCTGTTGAGTCGAAATTTCGATGGATTGCACGGTCACATCCAAGACATCACCAACTTCGGTTATCGAACTCCGGATGGGGATCACACGCACAAACTGTGAGTCACGCGCCATGTCCAGTGTACCAAAAAGCGTGTAGTCCCGATCGGTCTCAATGATTGGTGAGACCGAGTCCTCGCACGCCGAGAGGACTCCCAGCAGTAGAACAATTGTGGGCAATAAGATGAGTTTCCGCATTAGAACTCGAATTTTAGACCCACAGCGGGGATGAATGGAAGTTGATCAAGTTTCTCCAGTGTGAAAAGATCGATATAGAACAGATTGGAACGATCATAAGCATTGGTAGCACTGGCAAGAACCGAAACGGCTGTGTTACCCGAGATCTCAAAGGAGCGTTCCAGAGATACATCCAACCGGTGATAGGAGGGCAGCCTCCCACCATAGGGGTAAGTGTAGAGTACACGCGTATCTCCGTGCTCATCGAAAACATCCGTGGGGCCACTCAGCAGCACAAATTCGTCAAATCCAAGCGCCTGACTGAAAGGCAACCCAGAACCATATTGCCAGCGTACGTTGAGTATGAATTTTGCAAGTGTTAGACTCCCAACTGCATTGAGTTGATGTCGCCGGTCGTGAGGTGGAGAAAATTCATATTCACTGCTACCAAACCAGTATTGAATTTCGGTCTGTTTGGCCTGATAACGGACCTTTGCAAAGCCATAGTTCACAAATCCGTAGAATGGCCCGGCAGTCACCTCAACACGGCCGTCAAGCCCCAGAACATTACCATCCGCCGGCTGCAAGCGCGTAGTGAACCGGGGAAAAGAGCTCCACTCCGCGATAGAGAGGTTATCCAATGCTTTTACAAAACCCTCAACAACGAAGCGGGCCCAGGAGGTTGGACGAATCTGGTATCCGGCAAGGCCATGAATTGCTCTTGGCACTTCTCCGAATGGTGAGGTCGTCCATGCCGTAAAGACATCTCCTGCATCACGTCTATCGGTGAGTCCCACAATTTCCTGATGGTATATACCACCAGCCAAACTGACTTGATGGATACCTCGGTTGTAGGTCATACGAACACGTGGTTCAATGAAATTCCGCCCCTTACTGGGAAATGACGAGAAGCGTACACCGGGTTGAAAACTCAACCCCTCTATTCCTTTCAGGTCAAGGAGAACATATCCACCCGCTTCGCTGACGTATTCTGTGTCTTGAGCCACATTCTGGAAAGATCCCCCGAGATGGCTGTCCAACTCGCTGAAACGAAAATGAAGTCCCCAAGAAATATCGGCAGTCCGGTTGTAGTGTGTCACATTTGTGGACAGGTTGATCTCCTGCGAGTTTGAAGTCCGTGAAGGATCTTCAGATAGACCGAATGTGTTTTCAATGGTAGACATAGACAGAAGCAGCTCGGCCTGCACAGGGATACGTGTGGGCAGCAGCACGTAGCGCGCACCAACGGCCTGACTTGTCCAGGTTACCTGGTTCTTGGTACTGTCAGCCTCCGACTCATTCAGCACCCCGATTATGCCGCGGTCAAAGGAGCGCAATCCGCTGATGGATGCTTGGCTGTTATCAGACAGATCAGCATGGAGCTTGAAAAACTGGTCATTAAAATCGTATGGGAGTGGTCGATCAAGTATGCGGGCGGCTCCTTGATCGATGACCGAGAATCTCCCGGAAACCAATGCAGACACACGCCCATCTACAATTGGGCCTTCCAGGAGTCCCGCGCTGATGAACGGGGCGGCAGAAAATTCTCCAGCCATACGCCGCTTGTTGCCGTTACGAGTGGAAATATCAATCACCGACGAGATGCGGCCACCATAACGGGGACCAAACCCACCTGCATAAACATCGGTAACGTTCAGGATACTAGAAGGGAATGCCGAATAAAACCCAATCAGATGGAAGGGTTGAAACACCGTCATTCCGTCTACAAGGACCTGATTCTGTGTAGGTTCTCCGCCACGAATAAATAGCTGCCCACCCTGATCACCACTTGCGACGACACCTGGCAGAGCAGCAAGATAGCTGGCCAGGTCCCCCGATATATCAGGAGAAGGAATGAGGGCGATATCACGAGGGGTAATCGACTGAAGTCCTCCGGTTAGACCAGCGACACCGGCCCCTTCTCTTTCGGTTTCGACCACAAGCTCTTCCAGGAGGTCCTCTGAGACCGATAACTCAATATTGTAAGTGATAAGATCGCCTGCGGCTAAATCGAGAGTATCTCTGTGAGTGTCGTATCCAATGAAGGAGGCGGACAAATAATAGCGCCCCGGTGGAATACCACTGATAGCATACAGTCCATCTCGATCCGCTCCTGCGCCGAGAAGGGCATCGCCGTCATCGGTCAAGACAACATTGACACTCTGTAGAGGTTGTCCATCCGCAGCATCTCGGACGAAGCCTCGCAAGACCGCGTTCTGGGCCTGCGCCTGACTCACCGTCAGAAGTACACCCAGTAAGAGTAGGTTACAGAAAATGCGCATGATCAGACGCGTTGAGGGAGGGTTAAAAGTATTGCTCCGTACAAGGTTCAATGCTCGCTTTAAAAAGATAAAACTGCTGAACAGCGGTCCAGAGATCTGGATTGTTTATCTTGGGGACCGCGTAAAATACGAAATTCCAGCGTATATGAATCCGCGATCGCATTTGGATGAGGGCAATTATACCGAAGCGGCACCAGGTGTACGCAGGATTTCGTCTACTCGAAAGAAGCTGCGCCGGCTGATATTGATTGTGGCTGCGGTAATTCTTTTCATTGTGATGAGGCAGGTGATGAATCCCTTTGGAGACAAGGAATATGCCGAGATTCCGCACGGCAATCATGTACACTATGTACCAAAGGATCGCGATCACAGTGTACCGTTGTCACGTTTTCCAACCGAACCGCCTGCCGAGAATGAAAGGATTCTGCCGGATGGTCGCGTCGTTCCCAAGTGAGTTGTTTAAGCAGTAGACGGCATTGATATTGCGGTGACAATCCGGCACCGCACGCATTATTGAGCATTGGAAAATTCCCCAGCCTCCTTTAAGTGCAAGGCACACGGGAAAGTAGCGTACTCAACGTACGGAACGCCCACTTGTTTGCCATGATGCGTATGAAAAACTACTCTTCTTCTTCGGGACCCAGTGATCCGAATACGCTCCCAATCATATCGGAATAGGTGTATTCTTCCTTACCAAGCATTGAAGTTTGATAGAGGCCTTCCAGGATTAGTTCGCTAAGTATCCAGCGCTGCTTTGTCGGGATCCGGTGCTTTGCCTTCTTCGCCAATTCAATAAGACCGGGAATAGACCGCAGGCGTCTCCTGTACTGTTCGTCTTGTAACTCAGGATCCAATGTGAGTGTATTGCCTTCTGCAAACCAGCCAAGTATATGGCGGTAGACTCCTCGATCTTCTCCTTTGGAGCTCGGGTCTGGAAAATGCTTGGCAAAAATCACCCGAACGGCACGTCCAAGAAGGAGGCGGGCAACTTTTTGTGGACCTTCCTGCTCCCCCTCATACACGAGTTCTATTTTCCCCGTTATTGCCGCATCAATGTAGTAGAGATCACTAATCCTTACATAAACATGCTTCATCCCATGGCTAATTGCTCGCCGCTCAGCATTTGAGATCACTGTTTCAAGTGCGGAGCGTGTCATTCGTGCCGATACGCCTGATTTTTGATCCACATATTCGCTGGCACGAGCCTCAAAGGCGATCACCTCAATGATCTCACGGATAAAATCCGGAACAGTCACAGAGGGAGCATGGTCTCGATCCTGCCATGCTTCCTGTCTGGTGATAGCTATTGCCGTATCAAGTTTCTTGGGATAGTGTGTCAATACCTGAGAATCAATGCGATCTTTCAGTGGAGTAATGATGTTGCCCCGGTTGGTGTAATCCTCAGGATTCGCACTGAACACCATCATCAGATCCAGAGAAAAGCGGATGTTGAAACCACGGATCTGAATGTCCTGCTCCTCCAGGATATTGAGCAGTCCCACCTGAATGCGTGCCTGTAGGTCTGGCAATTCGTTGATCGCAAATACCCCCCGGTTGGTGCGGGGAATGATTCCAAAGTGGATAATTTCCTCATCCGCGTAGGTAAGTTGCTTCTGAGCAGCCTTGATGGGGTCAATATCTCCAATCAAGTCAGCGATAGAGGTGTCTGGTGTAGCCAATTTTTCCGCATACCGCTCACTTCGATGGCGCCAAACAATAGGCATTTCATCACCGCGCTCTTTGTAAAGCTCGCGTGCGTACTTCGACACGAGCTTGCGCGGATCGTCATTGAGCTCACTACCTGCCACAACGGGTATATATTCGTCAAGAAGCTGTGGAAGGAGTCGAATGATGCGGCTTTTGGCCTGTCCGCGCAGTCCGAGAAGCAAAATGTCGTGGCGCCCCAGAATTGCATTTTTAAGCTGGGGGATCACGCTCCGTTCGTATCCGAGGATGCCGGGAAAAACTTCCTCTCCACGCTTGAGGCGAAGCAGCAGGTTACGACGCATCTCATCCTTGACCGACTCTGGTCTAGAACCTTTATAGTAGCCAGAGCTCTTGAGGGCGCCCAGAGTATTTATATTCGTCGGTATATAGTTGTCGTCCACGGTATCAATCTTGTGTTGGAGGAGTCCATTGGTACACACTTACTGAGGGCGTCGTTGCCTCGATCGCCACGGCCAGACGGTAGGAGCTATCCGGGTTAAGCCTCGCAGCAATATCGATGGGGTTGAAATTCTTGAGATAGCCAGGATTGGCCTCCACGAAGATGTACTGGATCATCCCGGACTTATTGTAAACGTCAATACGCAACCAGCCGGCGCGCTGGTTCAGTACGAACCAGAACTCACCGGCCGCTGCAGCGGCGCTGGTGATGAGCGGCGCCCCCCGTCCCTGTCCCTGCTCAAATGCGTACGTGCGTCGTAGCATCGGCGAATCAAACCCCCACCAGCGTAATGTATCGGGTCCTTCAATCAGGTCCTCAGTCCAGAATAATGCCCGTGGATAGAATCCGCTCAGGCTGACTAACCGATTCCCAGATGCACGCAATAGTCCTGCGTGCTTCCACTGTGATCCGTACAGGACAGTCTCCTGAACAGGAATCCCGGCTCTGTCTAGTTTCCACAAATAATGTATTGTATCCCGTGTAACCGCCTTAAGATACAACCCAGACGCAGCAGCCAATGCATATTGCAATGAGTTGGCGGGTGCCTGATCCACCGTAAGGGAGGCCTTTGCAGTTGTATCCACCACAAAATGAAACTGCCGGTTCTCTGGATCAAAAACCACTAGCGAGTCATTTTGCCAGCCAACAAGCCATGGAAAGGAGGTATGAGGCAATGTAAATGAAGTGTGAGAGGTCCCGTCGGAAGGGAAGATGAAGATTTTGTTTTGTTTGGTGTCACCTACGTAGATCTGGTCGTCATTGCCGAAAAGGACAGTTCGAGGGTATCTCAGGTCGGGGGCAGTAATGATTGTTGGCGGTGCAAGCGTATCAACTGGTATAAATGCTGCAATTTTTCTGGACAGGGAGTCTGCGGGGAATATGGCACGTGACTCAATGCGCCTACACGATGAGGGAAGGCATCCCGTGAATAACATACAGAGGACTACAATCAGCCACCCGGAACCGATACGACTATGTAACGCAATGATCAATCTTCCGCCCTTCCGATCAGAAGGCTTAGTTGCAACTCACGATTATCGCGCAATATATGGTAAGTGACGGTATCTCCCGGTCGAAAATCAAATACACGGGCCACATAATCGTCCTGATCGGCTACCAGTTCATCCTGGATTGCCGTAATCAGATCATAGGGTTTCAGCCCTGCTTTTTCGGCTGGTGAATTACGATCCACCTCAGCGACAAGGAGGCCGCGGATATCATCAAAGTCCAGTGCTTGGGCGATGTCCTTTGTTACTTCCACAAAGCTGATCCCTGTATAGTACGAACGGTCAACACGACCATGCTCTTGCAATTCTGCAATAATTCGTTGGGCTTTTTCCGCCCGTACGGCAAACCCCAAGCCAACGGGTCCGCCGTTTGTGGTGTAGATCGCGGTATTTACGCCGATCACTTCACCGAGGGCATTTATGAGTGGTCCACCGGAGTTCCCCCAATTGATAGCAGCGTCTGTCTGAATCATATCGTTGAGAATGTGCCCATCCTGGATGCCCAGATCTCTTTCCGCCGCGCTGATTACTCCTACGGTTACAGTTGGAGCCGCCGCCTCAAAAAGACCAAAGGGATTCCCAAGCGCAATAGCCCATTCGCCTATTATTGGCTCGGGTTCGCTGGAAAAGCGCAGGTATTCAAGCGGTTCATCGGTAGAAACTTTTAGCAAAGCCAGGTCAGTGGCTTTGTCAGTTCCTATGAGGTCAGCATCCAGAGTCTGACCATTGGCAAGCGATACTGTTATCTTGACCGCGTCCCCGGCTACATGATGGTTAGTGACGATGTAGCCGTCCGGGGATATGACAAAGCCACTTCCCAGGTTTTCTACGGGTTGTTCAATCACTCTTGACCGTCTCTCAAAAAAAGGTCCAAAGAAGGGGTCATTGAACAGATTTTCAAACGGATCCCGGTAAAGTACCCGCTGTACCTCAATCACGTTGACACTCACAATTGCGGGGGTAGCCGCATGAACTGCACGCGTGATCGCCGTTTGGCGACTTTGTGTGATGGACTCATTGGCCGAAGCCGAAGATTCAGTGGATGGCAATTGCTCCTGCGATTGCGCATTCTGCTGACAGCCGAAAAGAACTGCGCCCAAAATGTAGATTAGTATGCGTTCCATGACATAGGATCTGGCTATTAGTACCCTTTACGAGAGCTTAATGCCTGCGGTTTCTTTTACGGAGGATTTTGCGCGCAGCGAGTAGTCCGGAAATGCCTGCCTCTCCGAGCTCTCGGTTCGCAAAATGACCGGACCAGTACACCCCAGTCTGCAAGCAGTCGGGGGCGGGGAATAGTAACTGGTCGAGATCCCGTTCAAAATGCAGAGGATGCCCGCCAGGTACCCGAAACTCGGTTGCAATGTCTGATGGAGTCCA
Source organism: Rhodothermales bacterium (assembly GCA_965219915.1). Classification (GTDB taxonomy): domain Bacteria; phylum Bacteroidota; class Rhodothermia; order Rhodothermales; family Bin80; genus Bin80. The sequence continues at coordinate 1,664,082 of OZ244794.1, forward strand.
GAGCTGCCAGGTAGTAACATTGTCACTCAGGGCGGGGATTTGCTCGAAAATATGCGCCACAAGCGACTCCCGACTGCTCTGTGTCCATCCGCCATTGACATGAAATGGGGTTTGTAGTGCGTAGATGACCACCGTATTCTGCCCTTCGGGAGCAACAATCTCGAGGGATTGCAGAGGAGGAATGCGTCCATACTTCACATGATCAAAGGCCTTTTCCTGTGTGATCAGGTCGGGGGATACGCGTACCCTGGCTGAACCCAGCCAGTCGGACAATCTGTTCACCACGAGCGCCAGTACAGCACACGTTCCCCTAGACCGGACAGGGGGCCAGTTATGAGTCAAGACAGGGCTCATCAGGCGATGCTTCAGCATGCCAGGCGAGCATGTGGCCAAGATGAACCTGGAGTAAATAGGTTCACCGCCCGTGATCATAACATGCAGACCGTTCGTGTCACTAAAGATCTGTTCAACCTCCGCACTCGTCCGAATTGTTGCACCGTTTGAAATTGCAACTTTCTCCAGTTCCTGAACGAGTGGAGCATGACCATCTGTCGTCATCTCCTGTTCGTGAAGCATTAACTGAAAGGCGCCAAATGGTGACTTGGGGGCGCCAAACGTACGAGAGCATGGAGGGACGGCTAGGGCGTTGCGCTGGTACTCATCAAGGTTAAGTTCGGTCAACAGATCGGCGCTGCTAAGCGGGATCCATTGTGCCAAGTGTTTTGCCTGTTTTATGAGGGCGGGGGTTAGCCACGTGCTTTTTTGTCGTAATGAAGATTGCTCCAAGGGTAGGCCGACTATGTTTTTCAGCACGCTTCCAGCGTCTATAAGATCTGGTACCGGCTTTACTTCGTAGAGCTCCTCTTTCCAGAAACCATTAGTTGGGACTACCGGCTGTTTAGGCAATGCAATCCCTAGAGCTTTACTGAGGGCGCTCCCAATTCTACCGGGATAAGGACGGAAGCCTGGAATATGGTTTTCTGGGGTGAACGCATGGTATGATGATAAGCCTCCGGCACGGGCCCGTTTCTCTAGCACGAGTGTATCCACTCCTGCTTTGGCAAGGGCGGCGGCAGCCGCCAAGCCGTTGGTCCCCGCTCCGATTACGATGACATCCGGGCTATGCATCAGATTTTCTTGCGCAGGAGTGTTTTTGCTGCCAGCTCACCACTGGCTCCCATGACCCCGCCGCCAGGATGTGTTCCCGATCCACACATCCAGAGATTTCGTATTGGTGTTTGATATCTCGCCATTCCCCAGGCAGGCCTTTGAAATAGCAATTGGTTCAGGCTGAGTTCTCCGTGAAAGATATTGCCTTCTGTAAGGCCAAACTGACGCTCTAGATCCAGTGGCGTCAATACCTGCATATGCTCTATGTGATTCCGTAGTCCTGGAGCAAATTCCTCAAGTGTATCCAGGACGGCATTTCCGAATGCATCTCGTTGAGATTCCCAGGCTTCGGGACCTTCTGCAAGCTCATAGGGTGCATATTGGACAAAACATGACATCACATGTTTTCCCGGCGGCGCAACGGTTGGATCCGTAAGTGACGGGATTACGATGTTGACGAATGGACGTGAAGAAAAGGAGCCATACTTCGCCTCGTCGAACGCACGTTCCAGATAGTCAACATTGGGGGCAATTGCGATATCGCCACGCAAGTGATCCCCAATGCCTGGTCGGCAGGTGAAGTCGGGGAGACCATCAAGCGCAAGATTGACCTTGCCGCTGCTTCCCCCGTATTTGAAGCGGTCCAGCGAGGCGACTACACTTTCTGGCAGATGGGACTCGCCTACAAGTCCCATCAATGTCCGTCGTGGATCCAGGTTGGATACGATTCTGCGTGCGTTGATGACATCGCCGTTGGAAAGAACAACCCCGGTTGCGCGGTTATTCGACACTAGCACCTTGTCGACCTGGCAATTGGTACGAATGCTAGCGCCATGTGCTTCGGCAGCCCTTGCACAGGCGGTACTGACGCTACCTGTTCCTCCACGAGCAAATCCCCAGGATCTGAAAGCACCATCAATCTCACCCATGTAGTGATGCAGCAGAACATAGGCGGTCCCGGGTGACCGGACCCCTTGAAAAGTGCCGATTATCCCGCTTGCAGCAAGAGGTGCCTTGAGTATTTCCGACTCAAACCATGTATCCAGGAAGTCTACAGCACTCAGGGTGAGGAGCCTTATTAGTTGCTGGAATTCGTGTTTTTCCACGCCTTGAACAGTACGAAAGAGGTCAATCAGCGTGCGAAGACTCTGTGGGTTGACCCCAGTTGGTGCAGGCCGGTCAACGATTTGGGCAGCAACGCGTCCCAACCGTGTCATGGTTTTCTTGAACTTGGGATAATTTTCCGCATCCTGTTTGCTGTAGCGGCTGATCTCTATCCGGGTACGTTCGGGGTCCCCCCAACGGGCGATCCCGTGATCGTCATGCAAAGGCTGGAAGGCACAATCCATAGGAATCACGTGGTAACCGTATTTGGTTAGTTCTAATTCCTGAATGATTCGTGGTCGGAACAGACTCACAACATATGAGGCCACTGAGAAGGTGAATCCAGGCAATACCTCTTCAGATACCGCTGCGCCGCCCAATACATCGCGTCGTTCAAGCACCAGTACCTTACGTCCCGCTCGTGCGAGATAGGCAGCACAGACCAGACCGTTGTGTCCGCCCCCTATCACAACCTCATCCCATCGCGTGCTCATTCAACGGGTGCCCGTTTATGTGGGGGATCATAGAAGCGGGGCGAAACGATACGAGCATCAACACTGTGACGTGAATGCTCCACGGCCAGTTCAATATGTACGGTTTTTGACGGGTAGGATCTTTCGATCGTGGCCAGTGCAATATATTTCTTGAGTACGGGTGACCATGTCCCACTGGTTGCATAGCCGACCTGATTTTGGCGTGCGTGGTCGCGGTAGAGTGGGGCGGATGAGGTCCACACCTCCGTTGGCAGTAGCGGGGGAAGTCCCTTGGATTCATACAGACCTCTTGTTTGCTCCCAGTCAATTTCAAGCCCTACCAATTTCCACGCAGGTTGCTGTAATTGTTGCAGCGCAGACTGGCCAACGAAGGGCTCACGATCCAAATTGATCATCCAACCAAATCCCAATTCGTAGGGTATAGACTTCTGTTCGCGCGTGAGCACACGAGAGGCGTTGTGATAATCGACCTCCTTTTGTAAGAGTCCGGCCTCAATGCGACATACATTCAGAGCTTTCAGGCCGACGGCTCGGAGGGCAAACTTGGATCCCACGTCCATTAACGTATCCCAGAGTTCAGGTGCACGATCGGCGGGAGGCCACATTTCGTAGCCCAGATCTCCGGTGTAGCCACTTCGTGAAACCCAGAATTCAATGCCGTTCACGGATGTGGATGTGGCGCCAAAGTACTTAAGTTCATGGATTGATCCTGCGCCTGCTTGAATCAGTATTCTGGCAGAAGATGGGCCTTGCAGCGCCAGGCCTGCTAGGGCCCTCGATTCGTCTGTGATTGTAACATTCATGCCACTGGCATGTCTTTCTAACCACCCGGCGGTAGGGTCCTCGCAGGTAAAGAAGTAGGTCTCCGGTCCTTGTCTTAAAACTGTTCCATCACCGAGTACATAACCCTCTGAATCGCACCAGGCCACATAAGCAAGCCGCCCTTCTTTCAGCCGAGAGAGATCGCGTACGAAGACGCGATTCAGTAATGCCAGACTATCGGGTCCTGTAATACGGAGTTTGAAGAGTGGGGAAATATCAATCAGTCCAGCAGCACTACGGATCGCATAGTATTCGTTTTCGTGTTGAAGCTGATATGATCGGGGTACGTAGTACCCGGCCCATCGCTTCCAGTCCATGCTTTCGCAGAGCGGCAGCTGCCTTGGGTAGAACGGAGTGGGAAGCATGGTAGTGTGGTTAAAAGTAGGTTTTCTACTACTGTGATCAAGTTACCACAACTTCGCTACTTTACAACACCATCAATTTACCAGTGCCCAACGACAATACCTTATCATCGTACGGATACCTTTCACACATGCCAAGTCCGCCCAAAAGAACATAACCGAGATCGCGGTCAATGTCCTGCAGTTACTACCCATCCTGCAAAAGCGAAAAACTGATCGCTTGTTGGTTCAATTGGACTGACAGAACGCTGAATGAACTCACTCATAAATGCTCAATCCATTCGTCGGTGGATAGCGATAAAAACTCGTTGAATGGAACACCGCTGGCCCCCACCATCATTGTTTTGGCTTGGGGGAAGCGATCCTTGAATGCATCTAGTCCACGGTGCGTCTGTTTTTTATTGCTCTTTACCTTCACGCCAACGAGGTGAGGACCGCGTGAGATGACAAAATCAACCTCATGCTCATTACTCTTGTCACGCCAATACTGAATTCGTGTTGCAGTATTCCGGGTGTTACACAAATGCGCTCCAATTGCACTCGTCACGACACGGCCCCAAAAGTGTCGGTCTTCCCGTGCCTCCTGAAATGAATAACCGGACGGTGCAGTCATAAGCGCTGTGTTCAGAACAGTGAATTTAGGGAGAGAGGCCATGCCGAAATATGGAGTATATCGGAATAGAGTGGTGATTAGACCAGCATCGGCAAGCAGGTCCATGTAATGTTTGACTTTTTTTGCATTTCCTTTGCCTTGAAGTAATCCCAATAACTTGTCATATGTCACTATTTGGCCGGAGTAGATGGGAGCAATATTCATTAACTGTCGCATCAGGGCAGGCTTCCTTATCTGACTAAGTAGTGGTATATCCCGACCGGTTACGGAACCCACGATTGTTTTTGTGATGTACTTGCGCCAAAAATCGAATCGTGATTCTTCCGATTCACTTGGCCATGAGGCTGGATAGCCACCGTAGAACATAAATTGATCAACCGTAAGACCGAATACTTTTTCCATCTCACAAAGTGACCAGTGTTTGACCGAGAGCTCCCTAAAACGACCTGTAAGGCTTTCATTAGGCCCGACTAGCATATGCCAAGCCGCTGATCCTAATATCACAATATGCAGTGGATGGTCTTCTAATCGATCTCTGTCCCATAACCCCTTGACGTAATTTGACCACCGTGGGACGAGTTGAACTTCGTCCAAAAACAACACGTGTCCTCGGGGTGATTGTAGCGACGCCTTACGGGCGTTATCCCATATGTTCACAAGATTCGTTGGGGTTGCAAGGTCTTCAATCTGTGTAATATCAAAGCAATTTATGTCTCGGACACTGTGTGGCTTACTTAAACTGGGATCGTCAAAGGAAATGTACTGGCACGTAAACCCTAATTCGATCAATCGCTGGCGGGCTTGGAGGGCAATGATTGTTTTGCCAACCTGACGAGGACCGACAACGGAGATAATCCGCATGTCAGAACCGCTTGAAATATAATTGATCAAGCGATTGACATGTGTACGATAATATTTGTACATGGAGATACTTAAGCATGCAAATGTAAATTACACGGTATGATGTTTGATCGATATAACGATTATAACTTGAAGCTTCAGACTGGCAACATATACATTGTGCGTTCAGATCAGGCTCGTGAGGAGACGACCTCCGGGTGAACGTTCAAAAATGTTGGTTGAGAAGTGATGCGTCCATTTTCAGCCGAATTGCGACACTCTTTGATCCACATGCTTACTGGCTCGATATTGCCTTGCTGAAAACCGCTTCGTGGATTACAGGAACATTGCTTTCGGAAAAATCCTTCCACCGAAGAGGTTTAAATTCAGCAGCATTCTCAGGTCAAGCCCCAGAATCGCTCAAAGAACTTACCAAGCCTGCCTAGCACCGCCTGTTTCTTCGTGGCATAGCCGTTATTTGGGTTGAACCTTGATGTTGGCGGCAGGATCTTGGTGATGGCCGTGCCAGCGACCGGTATTGCGCCGACTCGGAAGGCGTTTTCCATAAACGCGTGCGTCTGGGCGGCATTCAGACTTTCTTCCATAATGATTTGGTCAAGCTCATTGCGTTTATTGGCTTCAATAAACTCGGTCCATGCCGTATCTATTTCGGATTTTGTGGAAATAGAATCTACAAACTGGATGATGAGGTCTTTCTTGCTGCGCAAACTTGGGCTTGCATTAATGGATCGCTCTATGGTGCGGCGGATCTTTTGATCTGAACTTTCGCCTTTTTTCTCCAGGTACTCTCCGACCAGCATCAGGATGTGGTCTACATTGATTTCAACCGACTTGATCAATTCAATCTCAAACACCAAATCATCGTTGATCACCTCCTTGTCGGCGTCCGATTTCCTACGATATTCGGTATATAAATCGAGATACAAACTTTGGTAATCTTGGAAAGTGCGATCATCAAGGAGATCATTTCCCAAAAAGTCATCAAATGCCGTAAGAATATTCCTGAGCCGAAGGATCGCACCAAATAGCTCGATAAATGTCTTTTGTGCCGCTTCACCGACAGGGGCCACATTGAGAGAGAAATCGGCTATGAGCTTTTCAATCAGGTCTTTATACTCTTTGTAATACTCATCGTAAGACTTCAACAGGACAATGCTTTTGGCATCCTTGTTGCCGAACAGGGCAAGGGCATCATTTGTAGCCTGTTCAAGGTTTCGGAAAGACACAATGTTACCATAGGTCTTAACCGAATTGAGAATTCGATTGGTGCGCGAATAGGCTTGAATCAGGCCGTGGGCCCGAAGATTCTTGTCAATCCACAGGGTGTTAAGTGTTGTGGCGTCAAAGCCAGTGAGAAACATATTGACTACGATGACCATATCCAGTTCACGCTCCCTGAGGCGCAGCGATATATCCTTGTAGTAATTTTGGAATTTCTCGGACGAGGTACCAAAGTTCGTAGCAAACAGGTTGTTGTAGTCTTGGATGGCAGACTCCAGAAAATTGCGAGAACTCTGATCCAACCCATCGGTCGTGAAGCCTTCCTCTCCCAGCCAACCATCGTTTTCTTCCTCGTTGGCAGGAAAACTGTAGATCAAGCCAATCTTGAACTGCTGTGCAAGAGGAAGTGCTTTTTGTTGCTTTACAAATTCCGCGTAGTATTTTTTGGCTGCGTTGATGGAAGCAGTGGCAAAGAGCGCATTGAATCCTAGCACGTGTCTGCCAAAGTAGCGGTAACCGGGGCTAGATTTGCGCTTGGTCTTCTGTTCGAAGTGCTCCCGGATGTATCTGACCACCTGCTCAACTCGTTTCGGGTCTAACAAAGCCTCCTCTGTTGCAATGGCAGAAACATCTTTGTCTCTGATGTTCGGTGAGGCCTTGATGGTATTGATGTAGTCCATCCGAAAAGGCAACACATTTTTGTCGTTGATCGCATCGACAATCGTGTAGGTATGGAGCCTGTCACCAAAAACCTGCTCGGTCGTGCGGCGCTGCCGTCTCCCGTGCGTGCTAACATTCTCGGAAAAGATCGGTGTGCCCGTGAAACCGAACAAGTGGTAGCGCTTGAAAGCGCGGGTGATATCTGCATGCATGTCGCCAAACTGGCTGCGATGGCACTCGTCGAAAATCACAACCAAGCGCTTCCCATAGACGGGATGCTGCCTGTGTTTCTTTACAAAACGACTAAGTTTCTGGATCGTGGTGATAATAATACGGGCGTTCGGATCTTCAAGCTGTTTTTGCAATACGTTCGTTGATGTGTTGGAATTGGCTGCTCCTTTCTCAAATCGGTCGTATTCTCGCATTGTCTGGTAATCAAGATCCTTCCGATCAACTACAAACAGCACCTTAGCTATGTCAGGTAGGTCCCTTGCCAATTGCGCTGCTTTGAAACTGGTCAGCGTTTTTCCACTGCCCGTTGTGTGCCAGATATAACCTCCGGCAGCGGTCTTGCCGGGTTTTCTGAGGTTGGTATCAGTCTTGATTCGCTGCAGAATTTGCTCAGTCGCTACGATCTGATACGGACGCATTACAAGGAGCTTGCGCCTTGCGTCAAGCACGCAATATCGAGTCAAAATGTTCAGTAAGGTGTGTTTGGCAAAGAAGGTCTCAGTGAATCCTGTTAAGTCTCCTATACGCTGATTCTTCGCGTCGGACCACCAGGTGGTAAAGGAAAAACTATTGGATGTCCTGATGCGTGAACGTTTGCGGCGCTCAGTCAGATGTCCATCGCGGACGGTGTTGCTGTAATACTTTGTAAGGGTTCCATTGCTAATGACAAACAACTGCACGTATTCAAATAAACCGCTGTCGGCCCAGAAACTGTCGCACTGATAACGATTGATCTGATTGAAGGCCTCCCGAATGTCTACTCCCCGCCGCTTGAGTTCTATATGTACCAGTGGCAGGCCGTTGATCAACACCGTTACATCGTAGCGATGGGTACGTTTTCCCTCTGCCTCGTACTGATTGATAACTTGTAATTTGTTGTTGTGGATATGCTTCTTATCAATGAGATAAATATTCTTGAATGTACCGTCGTCACGCTTGAGTACCTGAATATGATCCTCCTGAATACGTACGGTCTTTTCTATGATGCCATCACTGGCTCCCGCAATACTAGTCTGAAAAAATCGGTCCCATTCTGCATCGGAGAATTTGAATCTATTCAAGCTCTCCAGTTGACGGCGAAGGTTAAATTTCAGATCTGATTCTGAGGAGATAGGTAAGTATTCGTACGCCTGTGATTCAAGTTGCTGGATGAACCTCTTTTCCAGTTCAGCTTCGGACTGATAAGATGTCTCTCTAGACTTATTGTGCTCAAATTCGGCTACAACGGTACTCTCACTGGAAAGCGCAACCGGCTCAAAATGCCTAGGCCTCAAATGTTCGCTCATGCAGCTTCTTTGAAGGTAAGTAGTCGGTCACGGTAGTACTCGTATTGTTTGCGGCGTGCAGTGATTTCTGCGGGTAGTCCAGTGGACAGGTCGTTCACAAGCGCATCGAATTTATCCAAGATAGCGACGATTTTCTGTTGAATTTCGAGCGTTGGGACTGGGACACGAAAGAGTTTGATATTCTTGATATAAATGTGTGGTACGCCGCCCCCGCGCTGTTTCATTTTATAAATATGGTACTGATTTGACTTCAGAACATAATAAATGTATTTGGTTAAGGCTTGGGATTCATCAGGTTTTATTGAAAAACCATCAGAAACGAAGATCGGTTCTGCCCAGTAACTTACAAATCCTGCATAAGCGCCAGACCCCGCCACAACAAGCGTCTCTCCGCTGCGATTGGCGGTACTGTGAAAATAGGCAGGTTTTCTACCACCTGCCAAAACCGGAATGTTGCCGGGGGCAATTTCTTTTCGTGTAATGGATGTTCCCCGCTGTAAATTTGCCAATTCGTTGAGTGTCAGATATTTTACATGTTTTTCATATGGGGGGGGGCGAAACCTAGCAGTCGATCCCTATAATATCGATACTGCTTACGGCGTGCCTCCAGTTCTGCCTCCAGTTCTGCCTCCAGTTCTGTAAAGATGTCAAGTATCTTTACGATTTCATGCTGAATCTCGAGGGGAGGATTGGGAATGTGAATTTTAGCTAAACTTTTACCCGATATGCGGCGGACTTTGGTACCTGTAATATGAGGTTTTTTTTGCGACTGGAAAAGTTCAGATTGGAAGAAATAAGAAAGATATTTCACGTTGACAGAATGCTGAAAAATAAATGTGTCAGTACTGACCGCGACTTCTTCATCGCCCAGCCAAGCAACAGCTTTTGCCACACCTTCATCATCTTCACTCGTGGTGGCAATGACCAAGTCACCCGTGCGCGCCTTTCGCAACCGTGTTGCAAAATTGGGGCTGACAAACGACTTTGTTGTTGTGGCCCATACGCCGTAGTGCGTGTGGATTTGACCGTAATGGATGCATCCAATACCGGACTCAGTAAAATCCGATTTACGAATACCAGCACCTCGAACCAGCTTACCCAAATCTCCAATAGCAATGTGCTCAACACCTTCCGGACATAATTGTGCAATCAATTTCTCAATTCGGCCCATGACTAATTCCCTTCTAATTCACATACTATGGCGTCAATCTCTGTTCTCAATTCTGACTGTCTTCTTACGATATGGGCAATCTCGGCATTCAATAGGTCAATGTCCACGGGTTCACGGGTGTCCTCTTCCTCGACGTAAGACGAAACTGAAAGCAGGTAATCGTTTTCTGCAATCTCACCACTCTCAACTATTCGCGCTAAGTACTCAATATTGTCGCGAGCAGTAAACGAATCAAGGATTTTTTGCTGGTGTTTTGCCTCAAGCTTATTCTTGTTGCCACTACGCACGAATTGGTTTGACGCGTCAATAAACAAGACCGCGTTGTCGCGCTTGGACTTTTTGAGTACGATAATGCAGGTAGCAATGGTCGTCCCGAAAAACAGATCGGCGGGTAGCTGAATGACTGAATCAACGAAATTGTTTTCAATGAGATACTGACGGATTTTCTGCTCTGCTCCACCCCGATAGAGGACCCCGGGAAATTGAACAATCGCAGCTGTGCCATTCACGGATAGACAACTAAGAATATGCATCGTGAATGCGAGATCCGCCTTGCTTTTTGGGGCAAGAATACCGGCGGGCGCGAAGCGCGGATCATTGATCAAGAGGGGATTATCCTTGCCTTCCCATTTGACGGAGTAGGGCGGGTTCGAAACAATGGCCTCAAATGGTGCCTCCTCTGAATGGGCCGGGTTAAGCAGCGTATCGCCAAGGGCAACATCAAATTTCTCGAAATTGATGTTGTGCAAAAACATGTTGATTCTGCACAGGTTGTAAGTGGTGAGGTTGATTTCCTGGCCAAAGAATCCTCCATGCACTTTGCCAGGACCAAGCACCTTGGGAAACTTCAACAATAAAGAACCGGATCCGCAAGCAGGATCGTATACCTTGTTGACTTCACGCTTACCGACCACAGTGATCCGTGCAAGAAGTTCGGATACTTCTTGTGGTGTAAAGAATTCTCCACCAGATTTTCCAGCCGCGGAAGCATACATCATCATCAGGTATTCATAAGCATCCCCAAACAAATCAATTGTGTTGCTGGAAAAAACACCATTGTTGTTCAATGGAAGGTCGCCAATGGCGTCCAGGAGCTTTACAAGTTTCTCGTTTCGCTTGAGTACCGTGGGACCAAGTTTGCTGCTGTTGACATCAAGGTCGTCAAACAACCCTTTCAGGTCATTTTCACTTTCCGTTCCAAGGGCGGATCCTTCAATATTGGCGAAAGTGCGGCGTAACGTTTCATTGAGGTTACTGTCGTTTCGCGCCCTTGCCCGCAAGTTCAAAAAGAGCTCAGATGGTAGGATGAAAAACCCTTTTTCCATCACCACGTCTTCTCGAACGTGCTCCGCATTGAGATCACTCAATTTCGCATAGTCAAACTCTACATTACCAGCCTTGCGTTCCTCCTCATTGAGGTAGCTGGTCAGATTCTCGGAAATAAAGCGGTAGAACAGCAAACCAAGCACATAGCTTTTGAAATCCCAGCCATCCACAGAACCACGCAGGTCGTTGGCGATGCGCCAGATCGTTTTATGAAGTTCCGCACGTTCGATTTCCTTGATGTTGTCCATCCGATTCCGTACAAATATGACGGTATTCTACTAGATAGTCCTAATATTCAAAGGATGATGGGGCCCATGATTGACACAATCCAGATCGAATATAAACTTTTGTGCATTGATCCTCTCCTTCCAAGGAATTAAGGTTCAGGCTGAATTTATCAAATTGGCTTTAGTGTTATATTCCATAGGGCCCCACTACATCGGCCGTTAGGAGCTAGTAAAGCTGCCAGTGACACTGTGAATGTTAGAAATATGGTAGGCTTTTGCCCGTAAAGCAAGCGATGGGGTTTCGTGTTTTAACATTCGGATCTAAACTACTATAGATGCGAGTTCTGTATGCATTGGCCTTGTCGGCTGTTTTTTTGGCCGGCAGTGTGTTGGCCCAGTCTGGCAAAATCGCTGGCCGGGTAACCGATGATTCTGGTGCAGGGCTTCCCGGTGTCAACCTCTTCATCCCTGCCACTTTACAGGGAGCTATCTCAGATTTGGATGGGTATTATACCATCCTGAACGTATCTCCCGGCACATACACTCTGCGCGCTTCATTCATTGGTTTTACCACTCAAATTGTTGAGGGGGTTCGAGTAAATATTGATCAAACCACGACCGTAGACTTTGAGCTTACGGAGGATGCTGTGGGGCTTGAAGAGCTGATCGTGACTGCAGAATTACCGGTCGTTCAGGCAGACGTATCTAACAGCCAACTAAATGTAACCTCTGATGAAATAGAGGCGCTTCCCGTATCCACCATCAATAGTGTTGTTGGTCTGCAGGCTGGGATTCAGGGGCTTTCTGTTCGCGGCAGCGGCTCTGATGAGCTGTCATTCATGGTCAATGGTCTTACCCTCAGAGACGAGCGGAATAATGCACCTTACACCAGCATTAGCCTTTCCTCTGTGGAGGAAGTACAGGTTCAAACCGGCGGGTTCAATGCAGAGTATGGGAATGTTCGTTCGGGTGTTGTTAATGTTGTGACCAAGGAAGGAGGACGCAACCAGTATACTGGTAGTGCGATTCTCCGCTATAGTGCTCCCGCCCAGAAGCATTTCGGATCTCGTGCGGATGACCCAAATGCTTATTGGATCCGTCCATTCATAGATCCCGATGTAGCATTTACGGGGACCGAAGCCGGTGGGTGGGATGAATTTACCCAGGCACAATACCCCCGATTTGAGGGATGGATTGCGATTTCAGAAGAGCGGCTCAAGGACGATGATCCCTCGAATGATATGACTCCAGAAGCGCTCCAGCAGGCTTTTCTCTGGCAACATCGCAAGCCAATGGAAGTGGTCCGTCCAGACTACAACGTTGATGTGGGGTTTGGTGGGCCAGTTCCTTTCGTCAGTCAGTATTTGGGTGCACTCCGATTTTACGCCTCGGTTCGGGCTGATCAAAACATGTATTTGATTCCATTAAACTCAGATCGCTATCGGGAATGGTCGGGGCATTTGAAGGTGACTGCTGATCTTCAACCTGGAATGAAGCTTACCTTAGAGGGGTTAAGAGGACGTATCACGGGCACATCCCTGAGCCGTGTTGGGCAGCCTGGAATTTTTCGCTCCGCGTTTAGTATTGCTGGTCAGCTCAGCCGTGTCAGTTTTATTGATTCAAGAATTTTTTCCACGGATTATTGGACACCTGCGGAGGTCAACAATTTTATGGGTGGGATTAAGCTGACGCATTCTCTTAACTCCAGCACGTTCTATGAAGTACGTCTGAACGCTTTTCGTTCTAATTACGACACTAATCCGGGACGGTTACGTGACGAGACTCCTGTTGTGACCTTTGGCGGTGTGGGATTCGATGAGGCCCCGTACGGGTTTCAACCTAAGCCAACATTTGGGGTGGATGGCATGCGTACTGGTGTCGGCATGAGTAATGCCCGTGACAGCAGTTTGGTAACGGCCTATAATGTCAAAGCGGATCTCACCAGTCAGCTAAATCGGTTCCTACAAATCAAGACAGGACTTGAGTACAATCTTTCAGATTCCAGAGTGAATTACGGACGTTTTGACGAATTTTTGCCGAGTAGCAATTCGCATTCCCAATGGGATCGTACTCCGGTTCGAGGGGCTGCGTATGCACAAAGCAAACTGGAATTCTCTGGGATGATTGCGAATCTGGGACTTCGGTTAGACTACTTTAATGCCGGTGGGGATTGGTATAGTTTTGACCCGTTCAGCCCTGCCTTCAGTGCAAGATTGGCACCCGTCATAGACACACTATTGACACAGGATCCTACCCGCCAAGTCTTTTCGTTGAGCCCTCGGATGGGAGTTTCGTTCCCGATTACCGAGTATAGCAAACTTTATTTCAATTACGGGCATTTTCGCTCCCTCCCGGATCCCAATAATTTATTTCTGCTACGCGAATTCACTGAAACCGGACAAATCAGCAGGGTAGCAAATCCGAATAATCCGTTACCAAAGACGGTTGCGTACGAGCTCGGCTATGAACAATCTCTGTTCGATCAACTCTTGATCCGAATGGCTGGCTACTATAAGGATGTGTCTCTCCAGCCATATCTCACACAATATATCAGTCGTGATGGGCAGGTAAACTATACGGTTAATGAGCCGAATTCGTTTGAAGATATTCGAGGGTTTGAAGTAACATTATCTCGTAATAAAGGGCGTTGGATCCAAGGATTTGTTAATTACACCTATATGGTATTCACGTCAGGTTATTTCGGTCTCCGCCAAAACTTTCAAAATCCAACTGCGCAGCGTGAATTTTCAGAAAGTGATACCGAACGACGCCGTGCATCCTCGAGGCCTGTTCCCAGGCCATTTGCACGCCTTAATGTGGATTTTCTGGTTCCCTCAGATTTTGGTCCTCGCGTTGGACCTGTTCCGATTCTAGGGGATTGGCGGATCAGCGTAATCGGTAGTTGGCAGCAAGGATCTAAATTTACCTGGACGGGGGGAGGGGCTATTCCGGGTGTCATCAACAACGTTTCCTTCCGGGATTATTGGAATGTCAACCTTCGTTTCACCAGAAATCTGGTCATTGCTGGAAAACGCGCGCAATTCTTCGTGGACATCTTTAACGCATTGAATGCCCGCAATCTGTCTTTCAATGGATTCGTTGACGGGAACGATCAATTGTCATATTTGAGGTCTCTGCATCTTCCCGAATCTGATGACTATCAGACAAATATTCCGGGGAATGACAAGATTGGTGCGTACCGATCTTACGATGTGGCTTATCAGCCAATGCAAAGAATTCCTGATCGCGAGACCCTCACCGCCCCGAAGGAAGGTGTGATTTATTGGGAATTCGATTCCAGACAATACTTCGTGTTTCGTGATGGTTCGTGGAGTTCCGCCGACTCGCAGGTCGTGGACCAGGTCATCAAGGACAAGGCATATATTGATATGCCAAACCAGAGTTTTCTCACGTTCCTGGATCCTCGTGATATCTACTGGGGAATCCGCTTGTCGTTTTAGTTCATGATCCCATCCATCAATACTTGGCTGATCCGGTGCTTCATAACGGGCACAATGATCACGTTCGCGGTGATTGGATCTCCTGCCCAGGCTCAGTTTATCAAAAAATGGCTCTCGGCTGGCTCAATGCATAATTGGTATTCTGAAGTTGGGAGTGAGTGTGAGGTATGTGGTTTTGTGGGGGATCAACAGGATGGACTTCGGTGGCCTGGCCTTTACCGATTGACAGATATGCAAGCGGCCAAAGCATTGTGGATTGGTGCTACGAATGTGACCGATGATATTGGAACGAATTATCCGCATCGCGTGGTCCATGTTGGCCCACGTGTATCTGGTGGGGGGGAGTTTTTCCCGACGCGCTTTGATTTGATCAGCCGTTTACCTCCTACGGCTGTACTGGTAGATGGGGCAATTACTGAGCCTGAGGCAGCCATGGTCACTGACTTTTCTGATTCCTCAATTGAGTCGGACGTCATGATCGTCAACGAGGTAAATACTCTCCTTGGGATCTCCATGGAACGCAGAATCCTCCAGTTTACTCAGGAATTCCACGACAATTACCACATTCTTGAATACACATTCACGAATACGGGCAATACGGATGATGATCCAGATATAGAACTACCCAATCAGACACTGGAGGGGGTCTACTTCTTCTATCAGTGGCGCTTGTCTGTCGCCAAAGAAACCCGTTTTGTGATTGGAAATGGGACGGGTTGGGGGTTAAATGCAATGTTGGATACACGGGGAGATGGAGTTAAAGTAGATCCTCCAGATGAGAATTTTCGCGCGCAGTTTGTATGGCATGGCAAGTTTCCACCCTTTAGTGCTTATGACAATATTGGGGGCCCAATTCTACCACAGGCATTGCCCGCATTGAATATTGCTCCCACGGATACAACAGGTCGCCTTGGTGCCTCTCAGTTTGTAGGGGTCGTTACCCTTCATGCAGATACTTCTCCGTCTGATCGGACGGATGACCCAAGTCAGCCTAGTACAACTTCTTGGGTCGGGTCCGATGATCCATACACATCCCAAAATGACGCCTTCAATCCAACGAAAATGGAAGCCGAATACGGGGTGATGTCGGCCGGACATAAATCCCCCCGCCATGCGGATGTGGTTGAACCTAGTGGACTTCCAGGTTTTTTGGCTCCTGTTGGGGATCCGAGTTTGGGCACACCAGGAGGATTCTCTAATGCTAATGGTTATGGTCCCTATACACTCGCACCAGGCGAAAGCATTCGTATTGTCGTCGCAGAGGGAGCGGCGGGATTAAGTCGTGAGGCAAATATGGCGATTGGCAGAGCGTATAAAGAATCAAACGCGAATGACAGTTCCCCGATCACACTGGATGTGCATGGTCAAACTCATTCAATGACAAAGAATGAATGGGTGTTCACTGGGCGGGACTCGCTGTTTCAGATGTTTCGCAGGGCAATTGCTAATTATGAATCGGGGTATGCCATTCCCCGTGGCCCCGCCCCCCCGAGCGTGTTTGAAGTGGATGGTGGGGGAGACCGAATTCTATTGACGTGGAGCCCACATGCAACCGAGCCTCTTCCGGACAGCTGGGAAATTTATCGTGCGCAAGGCCGCTTCGACAGTACTTACACTCTTGTGCACACCGCCGCCGCGGGGGATACCGGTTTTGAAGATACTACTCCGATTCGAGGGATTGACTACTACTATTATATCGTTGCGGTACAAAGTGCAAGCGAAAATAATGGAGTTGGACTTACCCCTGCCGGGCGCTCGCTTAGAAGTTCACGTTACGCTACGCAGACCTATACACCAACCCAATTAAAACGACCTGCAGGTACCGCTTTATCGGATATACGCATTGTGCCAAATCCTTTCAATATTGGTTCAAGCCCATTCGTGCGTTTTCCAGACCAAACGGATAAGCTGGCTTTTTTCAATATCCCAGGCCGCTGTACAATTGCAATTTTCACGGATCTGGGGGAACTCGTAGATGAGATTGAGCACCTTGATGGAAGCGGGGATGAATTTTGGGATCACACGACATCGTCTAGGCAAATTGTATCCAGCGGTTTATATATCGCGGTGATTACTGATCTGGACACAGGTGAGAGAATTGTTAAGAAGTTTGTCATCGTTCGTTAATGGTAGCATGAAGCGATTGGCATACATACTACTCTGTTTGCCGCTGTTTACGGCAGTTTCTGTCTCAGCACAGCAGAAAAAGCTTGCTCAGACCGCGATGAAATTTTTGTCCGTGTCCGTGAGTCCTCGTGCTGCTGGTTTAGGAGATGCGCTTACTGCAATTGAGCATGGATCCGCTTCGTTGTTCTACAATCCCAGCGGGATGGCTTGGCAAGAGAGCAACATCGATGTGAATATTGGACAGACGCAATGGATTGCTGAAATCGACTATTCCGCGGGCAGTCTAT
The DNA here is from genome assembly GCA_965219915.1 of Rhodothermales bacterium. Lineage (GTDB taxonomy): Bacteria > Bacteroidota > Rhodothermia > Rhodothermales > Bin80 > Bin80. The sequence goes on from OZ244794.1 coordinate 1,681,445, forward strand.
CGTTTCGCCCGGGAAGCGGGCGTTTAGGCGTGATAGGCTTTTCGTTTTTGATGGTGGATTATGGGGTGTTGGAAGAGACCATTCGTTTTAACAATGAAGACGGGTTCTTGGATGTTGGCACTTTCTCTCCCTCAGCCTGGAGTTTTGGAGTCGGATATGCCCGCACACTCTCGGATCGTTTTTCAGTGGGTGCTCATTTCAAGTTAGCAAATCAATTTCTGGCAAATTCCGTTTCGGGAATTACTGGACCGGACGAATATGAACGCGATAGAGTGGAAGAGAGGGTTCTTGCCTATGATTTTGGCGTTTTGTACAAGACCGGTTTTCGCAGTCTTAATTTTGCGGTAAGTGCTCGAAATTTTGCACCCGAAATCACATTCAGTGAAGAGAGTGTTGCGTTGCCGCTCACGCTAAATATTGGTGTGTCAATGAATATGATGGACCTAATCGATCGAGGGTCCAGTTCGCATCAATTATTGTTGTCTGTGGACGCTTCAAACCCACGCGATTTTGCTGAGCAGATCAAGATTGGAACGGAGTATGTTTTTCTAAATACGTTCATCCTCCGTGCGGGGTATGTTTTCCCCACCGATGAGCAGGGTGTTAGCTTTGGCGTGGGGCTGAAGCAGTCGCTTCGGAGGTTTGGCTTCGGGGCAGATTATTCTTACACTGACTTTGGAATATTGTCGAATGTTCAACGTCTTGCCATACGATTTTCGCTATAGGGCAGGGCGTTTCGCCCTGCTGACTGGTGGCCTACTGTGCGTAGTTCTGTTCGGGCGTTGTGACTCGGGGACGGCACCCAGTATTTACGATCCAGACCGTCTCAGTTTGCCTGATCCGGTGATTGAAGGTGTGATGCCTGAGGGAAGTGCTTTAGCTGGAGTAGATGTAGTTACGATTACAGGGACCAATTTTTCAGCTCAGTCTGCGGACAATCTGGTTTATTTTGGCGATGCTCGAGGTGATGTGGTTGAGGCTTCACCCAGTCAGATTCAAGTAACTGCTCCAAACGATCCCCAGGCTGAGTTAGATCTTCGAATTGCTGTCATTGGAGCAGAAAATTTCAGTAATACAGTCAGATATGGGCTAGATCCTCCCTTCGTTGATTTTGGCGATGTGAGAGACTTTGAGGATATTTCTGGGATTACAACCGACCCCTCTGGAAATCTATACGCTTCTCTTACTTCATTCGGTGCAGCGGTTGGCATCATTCGCATCACTCCTGAGGGAGAGCGAAGTGAATTCATCAGCTCTCCGTTTCCCTGGGCTGATATTGAATTCGGGCCGGACAACTCACTTTTCGGGGTCCGTTCTGTCCGAGCAGTTTTCAGTAGTTCAGGAGACGGGTCAAATTTTCAAGTTTTTGCCGTCATCCCAAATACAGCAGTCCGATTGACCACGATGACGATTGATGCAAACGGACGCATTTGGGCCGCCGGTGACAACACAGAAATATACAGTATTGATTCTGACAAGACTGTCAATGCTTACGCTTTTGAGGCGGACATTCAAGATATTGCTCTTTTTCAGAACTATCTTTATGTGGCAGGTGTTCAGGATGAGGCCAGTACGGTCTGGCGTTTTTCAATTGGTTCAAATGGTGAGCTGGGGGCAGCTGAGGAGTGGGTTGACTTCACGTCTCTCAATGGTTCAAATGCATACGCTCTTGCATTTTCTCAGAGTGGTCACCTATATGTGGGTACCGACAATACCGAACCCATCCTTGTAATTGATCCTGATGGCGCTTCAGAAGTATTATACTCCGGTGTGTTCACTCAGCCTGTTCGCGCATTCGCATGGGGGCTTGAAGGACTACTTTATGCAACAACAAACTCCCTTGACTCCAATCCAGCGGGCATTATCCGAATTGTGTCACGCAGACTGGGGTATGGGAAGTTTGGTTTTTAGCAGAATTTTTTCTTATACGCGTCGGGGCATTTGCCCTGTTTCCAAAAACACTTTGGCCAAACACCACTAGTCATGACACTTAGAACGTTACTACTCGCAGCATCAGCCATTATGGTTAGCACTACCGTTAGTGCGCAGAACTGGATCGATATGGGGCCATTTCCCGCAGATTCATCCTTTACCCTCCCAACTCATGGCCTTGCCGTAGACGGTGAGGGCAAGATTTGGGTTGATCAGTTCACTCGTACTCCCGCGTTGAGTATGAACGGTGATACATTGAGGGATGCAAACGGTGAATCATTCACTTCTGGCCCGATTTGGATTTACAATCCAGATGGAACTTTGGCGATGGAACCCATTCACATTATCGGCACGGACACTCTCGGTTCCTTCGGGGAAGGTGGTTTTGTAGGCGGATTGAAAACCGATATCGATGGCAATATAATTGTTGCGATTCGGCAAGGTGGGGTAGGTGGCATTTTATACCGGTTTAATCATCAGACCGGGGAGGTCATGGATAAACATGTAACTGACGACTACTCGCATGCCTCTCCTGGCATTGATGCTCGCGGCAACTTTTATATAGCCAACGTAGGAGCACCTGGTTCCAGTATAGCCGTTACCACGCCCAGTTTTGCTTTTGCTGGTCTAGTAACTGACACTCTGAAATTTGGGATTGGACGTAATGTAGAAGTATCTGCGGACGGGAATCACGTTTACTGGGCCAATTCAGTCGCTACACAGGCTCCTGGCCTCATTAAGTTTACTCGTCCTGATGAGTTCTCACCTTACGCGACGAATTTCAATCCTCTCGATTCTACTGGAATTGTCCATGCAGGACTTACTTCTGAATCCAGTACTCGTGATCCTAGCACAGGGCATGTCTGGTTTGGACATGCAAGAGATTGCTGCGGAAGTAATGCCGATTCCACCAAGTACACTTTCCTGACGTGGTATGGCATTGATCCTGCTACGGATGAACTTGTGGACAGTCTTAGTTTCAATTTACCTACGGATTATGCTGGTGAGAACACTCGCGCCATCGCGTTTACAGCTGACGGACTTTACGCGTACGTAGGGATATTTAATGGCGGACAGCCAACGGTTAAAAAATTCATGCGTGGCGCTAGGACAAGCATCCAACGCGATCCGGTTGAAATCCCGAATGGATTTACGTTGTCGCAAAATTATCCAAACCCGTTCAATCCTCAGACCAAGATTGAGTTTGAAATGAAGAATGGGGGCTTCGCGAAGCTCAAAGTCTATGATGTACTGGGCCGGGAGGTTGCCACACTTGTTGATGAGCATCTGGCTGCTGGCAAGTACACAGCTACTTTTAATGCTGCCAATACTCTTGCTTCCGGTACTTATGTGTACCAGCTAGAGGTCGCAGGGCATCGTCTGAGTGGCAAAATGACGCTCGTTAAGTAGATTCGTGTTGAGATTTGCATAAAGGGTATCCCTTGTCGCGTACGGGGGATACCCTTTATTGTATCTCTAACCGTGGGGAAACTTCTGATTCCTAAACCATCTTTATTTCTTGCATTGTGGTTGGCTATTATCGAATCAGTGAAGGCGCAGAGCTCCAATAGTATTACAAATGCCTTTCTGTCGGACATGGCACGCAGCAGGCTGGGTCGACGAACGCTTCTTCCGAAAATTCGCTTCAATTACATTAAGTGTAGTGCATCTCGCCTCTGGAAGAGTTAGCCTCGGGAGCTTCGAATCCAATCTGCTGACGGCGCTGGAAACAGTCCGAAGCTGGGGGGTCGGTTTCCCGCGGATGATCTGCATTCTGGTAGCAATCAATCCGTCAGACGACCCACTATCCACCAAGGAGTTTTGGACTACGGAGGCCGCAATGGTTCATCATGTAACGTAGCGCACTTCGGGCAGCAAATACCAGGAGATAGCCTGGGGTGCTGTTACAATAGGCCGCCGTGTGTCACGGAAGGGTAAACCCTGTGGCTAGTCTTCCAAGAGCTCAATACTGGCACCACGCACAATCCCGACCAATGGAATGTATTCAGCATCACCATCGTCGTCAAAGGAAAATGAACCGTAGATGGTATCTACATTGCGCGTCTGCGCCAGCTGTTCCCTAACTGCATCATTAGAAATATTATCGGGCGTGACTTCCATGATTGCCCGCAGCAGAAGGTCTGCTCCAGCATATGTCCTTGCATTAAAGTCGCTCGGCGTACCATTATATCGACTCTGATGCTCTTTCACATATGCTTGGCTTGCAGGGTGATTGCTACTTGCGATCCATACCTGAAGAACGAGAATTCCCTCTGTTGATGCAGGTGCTGATTCGCGAGCCGAGCGGATATCAGAAGTGCTCAGCAGAGTGATCACAAATGGCAAATCCGTTACTCCCAGCTCATGGGCCTGCAGGATGAAACTGTGACGGTCAGCGGTAAGTCCGAAAAAGAAAAGAGCATCCAACTTCGGATTTGCATTTATAAGTGCATTAATCTGAGGGGTCAGATCGGGTACAGGGTCACTGCCCGGTCGGTTGTAAGACTGCTTCATTCCCACAGACACACCACCAAGTTGACCCACTTCTTCAATAAATTTGTCCTCGGCATTTTGAGAAAAGTGATCGCCTGCATTGGTCAGCACCCCGACGTTCTTGTAGTCCAGATATTTCTGAGTTACACTTACTCCAGTAGGCATCAGAACATCAACAGTAAGCGAAGAACGGAAGAGCCAATCAGATTTGGCAGCCAGTCCCTGTGCGGCGGAAGCGGGGGCAATGGTGACGACCCGGGTTTCATCAATAAGAGGAATGATATGGTTTGTATTCGAAGAGGAATAGGGTCCTACGATAAACACAACTCCTTTTGAAATAAGGTTGCGGAATGCCTCCTCAGTACCTTCGGTAGTGCTCTTGGTATCTTCAACAGCGAGTCGAAAGGATGGAGCACCTTCCTCGAGGTCTTCATTCGCGAGAGCTACAGCCATTTCCGTCGCGGTACGCATATCCTGTCCAGCCCGGCTTGAGGTGCCAGTCAGAGGGGCAGCGAGGCCAATGGTGATTTGTGACGGTTGTTGACTACTGCTTGATGAGTCACATGCACTCAGGCTTAGAAAAATCGCGAAAGACAGACAGATGAATAAGATTCTCATGACCAAACGGAGGTCTAAAAAGTGTGGGACATCTTAAAAACATGAAACGGCGATGTTCCCGATATTTTATCACCAATACAATACCTCGCCCTTTTGTGTCAACTTGAAGAAGCAGTATTTTCGGGGAGGTTGATTTGGGGCACTAGGCTAACCTGTCACTCCGGTTAATTCTATTACTTTTTTCTCAATCGTGGTAATGCCCGATATGGAGCAGGCAGCAAGGGAGGCTTTTGCAATATGGCGCGGAAGCGCCGACCGAGTAATCGTGGCGCGAGCGCCAGGCCGTGTCAATCTTGTGGGTGATCATACGGACTACAATGATGGCCTAGTATTGCCGATGATCCTGGACCGTGCGGTATATGTTGCCGCGCGCCTCAGCATAGATGGAACCCATCATCTTTGGTCTGAGAATTATCGGGAAGGTGTATCCTTTTCACCGGGGCAATGGCCGAGAGTGCCGCTCGGGCACTGGGCTTCCTATATCGGCGGGATGATCCAGGAATTGCCACCACCTGGCCCGATCGAACTCCTTGTTACGGGCAATGTACCTCTCGGAGCCGGGCTCAGCTCTTCTGCCGCACTGGAGATGGCAATTGGATTGGTCCTGGAAGCTCTTCGAGGCAAGTCATTGCCCGCGCTTGAACTTGCTCAAATTGGGCAGCGCGTGGAGCATCGATACGCAGGCGTCAAGTGCGGGATAATGGATCAAATTGTGTCAAGAGTCGGCCGGACTGGACACGCCCTTTTCCTGGATTGCCACACGCTGAAGTGGGAGCATATTCCTATTGAGAGTGATGACGTGCAGTTTCTTGTGATTGACAGCCGCATCAGACGGCAACTGGCAACCTCCAAGTACAACGAGCGGCGTGCGGAATGTCAAAAGGCACTTGAATGTATGCAGTCATCAGATGCAACAATTACTTCACTTCGTTACGCTGGAGCCCATCATGTTAGGGAGATAAAAGAATCCGTATTGCGGCGGCGTATAAGGCATGTGATTAGCGAGAACAAACGTGTGGAGGCAGCCTGCAGCGCAGTGGTCCATTCGCATTGGAGTACACTTGGTAGGATATTCAGTTTATCACACGAAAGCTTACGTGAGGATTACGAAGTAAGCTGCGAAGAGATGGATTTTATGGCAGCATATGCGGAACTACATCCCGGAGTGATTGGAGCGAGGATGATGGGAGGTGGTTTTGGTGGTTGTACAATCAATCTAGTAAAGGCTGGGGACGGACCTGCCGTAGCAGCATCGGTTACGGCAGCCTACGAAGACAAATACAAGCAGAAGCCTGTTGCTCATATAATTGGTCCGGGACTAGAGGCCAGGTGCAGTTATGATTGATTGCGGGCATTCTTGTATTATTGTCTGCCATAATTCTCAATTATTCTGTAATGCATAGTACACGACCTGCTGTGCTGACGGCCTCACTGACGCCCTTGGACCAGGACCTGAATATTGATGGCAATCATCTGGCGCGTCATGTGCAATGGCTCCTGAGGCGGGGTGCCAGTGGGGTGGTTCTAATGGGCACAACGGGAGAGGCTAACAGCTTCAGCGCGTCAGAGAGAATGATGGCGTTGGAGGCGGTCCTAAGCTCTGGGGTTGATCCGCGGAAACTGATTGTTGGAACAGGATGTTGCGCACTGACGGACACAGTGGATTTAACAAGGAATGCACTGCGCGCCGGGGTACACCGTATTTTGGTGCTCCCGCCATTTTATTATAAGCAGGTTAGTGAAGACGGTTTGTTCGCTGCCTATGACCATTTACTCCAGTCCGTAGGGAATGACGAAATGAGGGTATACTTCTATCATTTCCCGAAGATGAGCGCAGTTCCAATTTCTGTTGGACTTGTTGAGCGGCTTATTCAAGCGTACCCTGGCAGTATCGCCGGGTTCAAGGATTCCAGCGGAGACTGGGCGCACATCTCAGCGATGATTCGACATTTTCGTCAGCTGGATGTGTTTGCGGGGAGCGAGCAATTTTTGCTGGACACGCTCAATGCAGGAGGTGCGGGTTGCATTAGCGCAACGGCAAATGTAACCTCTCAGTTGGCTGCCGAAATATTGCATAGATGGAAGACTCCCGAGGCCAAATTGCTTCAGGCCAGACTGTATGGCATACGTAGAGTTGTCGAACAGTGGCCCATGATTCCGGCATTGAAAGCATTGATGCGGGAATTAACCCAACAGGGGAACTGGGCAAACTTAAGGCCTCCCCTCAATGCCTTGATGCCTCGTGAGGTATCTGCATGTATTCAGGCGTACCAGACGGCGTCTGGTGACAACCACAGTAAGTCAGAATATTGAACCAGTTAAATTATTTCTAATGTTAGAACACACGGCTCCCCGGTTCTCGGTAACGGAGGCTTCGTTACTGGCGCGAGAGCATTTTGGTTTGGACGGTCACACAACTGCGTTGCCCAGTCACCTTGACCAAAATTTCCGGCTTGACACCGAGTCAGGACGGTTTGTTCTAAAGCTGGCCAACTCAGCAGCAGAGAGCGATTACGTTGACCTTCAGCAGGCTGTGCTAGCTCACTTGAAGCGGGATAGAGTAAAGCACATCCCCGAACTCGTCTGCGCTCGCAATGGAGCAGAGAAAGTGATTGTAGAAGGCAAAAACGGTGAATGTCACCAGTTGTGGGCAGTCACTTGGCTTGAGGGCAGAGTACTTGCAGGTGTAACTCCGATGCTTGGATCGCTCGTCCGGGATCTGGGCGAATTCCTTGGACGACTCGATGGGGTTTTGAGCAGCTTTGAGCACGAATCAACGCATCGAGACTACATCTGGGATTTGCGTAAAGCTGATCGCTTCGCAGAGTACTTGGAGTGCATTCCGGATTTTGAGCGGAGAGAACTCGTGCAAAGCATACTGCGAACTTTCAAGAGTAAGATACTCCCATGTCTGGACGAGTTGCCCCACAGTGTTATTCATCACGATGCCAATGATCATAATATCATCGTCGAGGGAACCGGCTATGATTCCAGGATTCGCGGACTAATTGATTTTGGTGATACACTGCATACAGCTACGGTTGTCGAGTTGGCTGTTGCAGCAACCTATGTCATGATGGGTAAGCCTGATCCTGTCGGTATTGCCGCAGAACTCATAAAGGGCTATCATTCGGCCCGGCCCCTGAGTGAGCCAGAAGTCTCGGTTCTCTACGAACTGGTTAAAGCCAGACTTTGCAGCAGTGTACTAGTCTCGGCTTACAGGGGATTGCTGGAGCCGGACAATGACTACATACGTATTTCAGAGAAAGGTGCGTGGGCCTTACTTCAGCATCTGTGCTCTGAGTCGCCAATATTGGCCGAATATCGTTGGCGGTCCGCGTGTGGTATGGAGCCGTGCCCGAAGAGCCAACACTTGGTTACGTGGATTGGGCAAAGTACAGAAGAGTTCGCGCCGGTTTTAAGGCCAGATTTACGCAAGATAGATCCAATCGTGTTTGACCTGGGGGTCAGCAGTCCGATTACTGGGTTTCCGGGCAGTCAACCTGATCCGCGTAAGGCCTCGGCAGCATGGTTCAGGAGAATCAGACGTGCGGGGGCTGCTATTGGGATTGGCCGCTACGATGAGCCGCGCATCGTGTACACAGCAGAGCACTTTCGTGTACCCAATAACGGATTTGACGAAACCCGCACGATTCACTTGGGCATAGACCTGTTCAAAGCAGCCGGTGAACCTGTTTATGCTCCGCTTGCGGGTAAAGTACATAGCCTATCCTTTTGTCCGGATCCCATGGATTTTGGAGGGGTCGCTATCCTGGAGCATAGTACAGGCGAAAGCATCTTTTATACGCTTTATGGCCATTTAAGTGAACAGTCCATTCGCCAGTTGCGACCTGGTCAGCGAATTTCTAAAGGCGATCAGTTCGCACACCTTGGAGAACCGGAAGAGAATGGAGGATGGGTGCCGCATCTGCATTTTCAGGTGATCGCGGATCTGTTGGGCAATATTGGTCAGTACTGGGGGGTAGCACCTGCAAGTCAGCGGGACGTTTGGTTGTCTGTTTGCCCAGACCCGAATCTGATACTCGGGATTCCAGACAGATGCTTCCCAGACCAGTCCCCCCCTACCATTAATATTCAAACACGACGGAAGCATTGTATAGGTGGTAATCTGAGTATTTCCTATCGCGCGCCTCTGCATATTGTTCGGGGGTATCTCCAGTATCTCTATGACGATACCGGGCGGACATTTTTGGATGGCGTAAACAATGTGCCACATGTAGGACACAGCCATCCCCGAGTAAATATTGCGGCTGCCCGGCAAATGCGTGTTCTAAATACCAACACACGTTATTTGCACCGTTCGCTTGTTGATTATGCTGAGCGTCTGGCAGCCAAAATGCCTGATCCACTTAGTGTATGCTATTTTGTGAACTCGGGGAGTGAAGCGAATGATTTGGCTTTGCGCTTGGCATTTGCACATACCGGGCGCAAGGATATTGCCGTGTTGGATGGTGCCTATCACGGTCACCTGAGCTCACTAATTGCTATCAGTCCGTACAAGTATGATGGACCGGGTGGTGCTGGCGCCCCTTCATATGTACACAAGGCCTTAGTGCCGGATGTCTATCGGGGGCGGTTCCGTGGACCCGATGCGGGCGAAAGGTACGCTGATGTACTTCAAGAGATAATTGCATCTGTTCCCAATGGTATTGCAGCGTTCATTTGCGAATCTCTTCTCGGCTGTGGTGGACAGATAGAATTACCGGTGGGATATTTACAGGCGGTCTACGCACATGTACGTGCAGCAGGCGGGGTTTGTATTGCAGATGAAGTGCAGGTTGGATTCGGGCGCTTGGGCAGTAATTTCTGGGGTTTTGAGACGCAGAAAGCTATTCCGGATATAGTTGTTTTAGGTAAACCTATGGGTAATGGACATCCACTTGCAGGTGTTGTAACGACCCCGGAAATTGCTGCCTCATTTAATAATGGTATGGAGTTCTTCAGCACTTTCGGGGGTAATCCGGTTTCGTGTATGGTGGGTATGGCGGTACTGGATGTAATCGAATCCGAGAGTCTGCAGGAAAATGCGCACCGAACAGGAGAATTCCTGAAAGCATCCCTCCAGGAATTAAAGAAGAGCTATCCGATCATTGGAGATGTTCGGGGTCGGGGGCTTTTCTTAGGCGTGGAGCTCGTTCGGGATCCGGAGACATTGGAACCTGCAGAAAAAGAGGCGGCTTATGCTGCGAATCGTATGCGTGACTTAGGCGTGTTGGTTTCGACGGATGGCCCACTTCACAACGTATTGAAAATCAAGCCCCCGTTGGTATTCAATGAAGCCAATGCAGAGAGGCTCGCTGATACGCTGGACACCGTGCTACGGGAGGACGGGATGCGGTGTTAGTCAATGGACACGAGTGTGACTTCGAAAATCAAGGTCGAATTTCCCGGAATAGGCCCCCTGCCTTGACTACCATATGCCAGTCCCGGCGGGACTATTAGTTGGCGTTCGCCTCCAACCTGCATGCCTGGCACGCCCAGATCCCATCCTGTTATGACTGCTCCAGTTCCCAGTCGGAAAAAATAGGGTTCCTGCCGGAGATACGAGGAATCAAAGAGGGTGCTGTCGGTTAGCCAGCCGTGGTAGTGCACAGAAACGATGTCTCCGTTTGCTGCCGAATCGCCAGTCCCCACCTTGAAGTCGTGGTACCTGAGTCCACCAGTGAGCTCTATATAATCTTCCTCCGCCACCTTTCGAGGAACCGGTATGTTGTCTGGATTTGTGGGGACAGGTTCTGTGGAGCTGTCACAGGATGCCCAGACCAAAATCATCAAGGCCATTAGAGCACGTTGAGAGAGCATGCTGGGATCATGCTGAAGAACTGCGGCTTACCCAAAAAGTGGTAACTTGTTTCCTTAGGAGCCACGGGCAAGTGGCATCATACGGATGACTAAAACATTATTTGATTGATTCTGATGTTTGAGCCTAATGTGTTCCGAGGGCGGCGTAGGCAGCTGCTCAAGTCCTTGACGAGCGGAATCGTGCTTTTGCCTGGCAATAGCGAGAGTCCGATGAACTACGTAGACAATACATATCCTTTCAGGCAGGATAGCACCTTCCTGTACTACGGGGGGATCAATAGGCCAGGTTTATTCCTGGTGATTGATATTGATGATGGCACGACAACGATTCTTGGCAAAGAACCCACCGTGACAGACATCTTGTGGTCGGGTCCCCAACCAGGTTTGGCGGAGTTGCGTGAGCGTTCTGGTGCGGACAAAGTAGATGATCTGGCGGCGTTGGATCGAGCGTTGACCCATGCAATTCAACAAGGTAGAGAAGTGCTCTATCTGCCTCCATATCGAGCAGAAACACGTTGTCAACTGGAAGATCTACTTGGGTTGAAGCCTGGGCAATCCTTGCTGAAACATTCAGAGGAGCTTGCACGTGCCGTTATAGCGCAGCGATCAATCAAAGAGCCTCGCGAGTTAGCGGAGATCGAATTAGCATTGGAGACTACGCAGGCAATGTACAGCGCGGCCATGCAAGCCACATGCGTAGGGAAATTTGAACGGGAGATTGCAGGCTTGGTAGAGGGGATCGCCATTGCTGGGGGTGGCCGCCTGGCTTATCCCTGTATTCTGACCAAGTTGGGGCAAGTTTTGCACAACCACCATTACCACCGCAGGTTGGAGGCTGGCGATCTCGTAGTTCAGGACAGCGGTGCTGCGACGGAATTGGGGTATGCAAGTGACATCACGCGTACTTATCCGGTCAGTGGTACGTTTTCTGTACGTCAGCGCGAAATCTATCTGGCCGTATTGGATTCATTGATGCATTCGCTGGCAAGTGTTCAAGCAGGGTGTCCGTTTCGGGATAGCCATTTGATTGCCGCACGCACGATTACAGACAGTTTGCAGCAGATAGGTCTGATGCGGGGTAATCTCGACGAATCGGTGGCTGCTGGCGCCCATGCACTTTTCTTCCCGCATGGCTTGGGGCATATGATGGGACTCGATGTTCATGATATGGAAAATCTGGGCGAGGATATTGTCGGGTATGATAGTGAGATCACGCGAAGTGAACAGTTTGGGCTTAGAGCATTGCGTTTTGGAAGGGCGCCTGCGCCAGGATACGTTTTGACGGTTGAGCCGGGCTGTTATTTTATTGGCCCATTGATTGACCAGTGGAAGGCAGAAAAGCGTCACGAGGCCTTCATCAATTACAATGAGGTAGATAACTGGCGCGATTTTGGCGGAGTTCGTATCGAAGAGAATATTGTGGTGACAGCAGAGGGATGCAGGATTCTCGGTTCTCCTATCCCCAAGTCGATCGCGGATGTAGAGGTTGCGTGCAGCTAAGAAGACGGTAGTGAGGATGTATATGACCGAGAGGGGATGAGAGGTCATTGCTCCTCTGCTGGCCCAGATCAACCCGAAAAACCCATCTCCAACCGGTTATGAGATTCAGAGAACTTTGACATCACGCCAAATACAACATGGCAATCAGCGTCCGGCGACAGTTCAATTGAAAATTGTCTTTCCAAACGGGGATAGACCTTGCACTAACAACATTCTATGTCACGATATACACTTGCAATTACTGACGAACTCCGAGAATACATCCTGAGTGTGTCGTTGCGAGAGCATTCACTCCTGGAGTCTCTCCGGATAGAAACCGCAAAGATGCCTGAGGCGAAAATGCAAATATCGCCAGACCAAGGGCAGTTTATGGCTACGCTCCTGCGTCTCATGGAGGCACGAATGGTGTTGGAGATTGGCACGTTCACCGGGTATTCGGCCCTCTCCATGGCACTCGCACTTCCTCCAGACGGTCACATCATTGCCTGCGATGTTAGTGGTGCTTACGCGAAAATTGCCCGTAGGTACTGGTCAGAGGCTGGTGTTGCCGACCGTATAACACTCCGGTTGGCTCCCGCATCCGAAACTCTCGACGATCTACTTGCGGAGGGTAGGACGAATACATTCGATGCTGCCTTTATTGACGCAGACAAAGAGAATTACGACCTGTATTTTGAGCGCTCCCTTGCCCTCGTTCGTCCTGGAGGCCTGATCATGATTGACAATGTTCTGCGCGGTGGAGATTCAGCTAATTCTGCAACACAGAGTGTGAGTACGCAATCCATTCGGGCCTTGAATAAAAAACTTCACACAGACCCCAGGGTGAACTTGAGTCTAGTACCTATTGGGGACGGGCTAACCTTGATTCACAAAATTTAAGAGATCGCGCACACCATAGGTTTGGTGCTGCTCATCAGAGGACAAACTGCGCGTCTGTACTGCCCAGCGTGACTTTTTCCACTAACCCAATTCGGTCTCGATCGAACGGACGGGAAACACGAATGTAGTTGTCCGTATAGCCCCGTATAGTATCTGATTTTACATTACGTTCCCAGAGAACCGGGCGCACTTGTCCACGGAACTGCTCTCTGAAGATGCGTCGCTTTCGGTCAGAGAGCGCACGCAGAGTTCGATTGCGCAATGTGCGTTCAGGTGGGGGTACTGTGCGGTTTGTCTGATTTGCAGATGCCGTGTTTGGACGCTCTGAGTAGGTGAACACATGCAGATACGTTACTGGGAGGTTTGCCAGGAATGTATGTGTGTCAGTAAAATGTTCAGCAGTTTCTGTTGGATAACCAACTATGACATCTGCGCCGATACTTGCCTCAGGCATACGTCGTCGAATGTATTCGACCCGATGTGAGTAGACCTCCCGACGGTAACGCCGCCGCATTGCTCCGAGCACCGCGTTATTGCCACTCTGTAGAGGAATGTGAAAATGGGGCACCATCACCGGTGTATCCGCAACAAAGTCAATGATGTCGTCCGTGAGCAAGTTGGGCTCAATTGAAGAAATACGGTAGCGAAGTATTCCATCTACTTTTGCTAGACGATAGAGCAGATCGAGGAGCTCTGGGCGGCCATTCTCATCTAGGCTGCCATTGCCATAAAGGCCTATGTTTACGCCGGTAAGAATGATCTCTTTTACGTCGCCTCGTGCCAGTGATTCAGCCTGAGCAACGATTTCATCTGGCGAGGCAGATCTGCTTTTTCCACGCGCCATAGGGATGGTGCAGAATGAGCAGGTGTAGTCACATCCGTCCTGGATCTTCAAGAATGCACGCGTACGGTCATCGGACAATAAAGCTGGCGTAAAAGAGGTGTGAGTGCCCGTACAGGAAACATTGATCTGCGTATGCCCCTTGGGGATGAAGTCCTCAATCAGATCAAAAATACGCGCTTTCTCTGCGTTGCCAAGTACTGCGCTGACCCCTTCAACGGAGGCAACTTCTTTCGGACGCAGTTGTGCATAACAACCCGTCACCACAATAAATGCATGTGGGTTCAGTCGATTAATGCGACGGACAATCTGCCGGCATTTTCGATCCGCTTCTGCCGTGACAGAGCAGGTATTGATTACCGAAATGTCGCAGGAGTCCGCCTGGTCCACAGTCTCATAACCTCGCGACTCAAATTCTCGTCGGAGGTTACTGGTTTCTGCAAAGTTGAGTTTGCAGCCAAGTGTATGAAATGAGACGCGTCCCATGGGAAGGGATTGGGAATCAAATACTTAGTTGTAACAGGTAACAGGATTGGTTGTACTCCCAAACATCACTGGCCGTCCGAAGAGATAGTATTCCGCTCTTCTCGGAGGTCGTAACTGTTCATTGACCATGATGTTATACATTTTTCACAGAAATTGTTGTCATGTTTAGGGGCAATCGCATCTGCTTGCCTGTCCGATCAACCGCTGAGGGGCAGTTGATTTGTCGACGCCAGCAGATTTTTTGTTGCTCACGATTGCTCAGGAGCAAGTGGGAGAACAGGACAACAATTGGCAAAAGCTGGTACATTTTTTCGGTCTGTGGGATTGCAGCTGGCTCCTCCAATTCTACCAGATTAACAGGACGTGCAATACTTTAGGGCAGGGGTATGTAAGTAAGATCAATTGAAGAGGGTTCGGGTTTATGCTTCTGAATAGTATTGAGAATTTCGTCCCAGGCGAGTTTCTATGATTGCTCAGGAAGGATGGCCGTTCGTTGCTGCAGCTTTTGTTATCGGTTTGATTTTGGCCGGACTTACATTGATCATTCCCGGTTTACCGGAATGGCTTGAATTTGGTCTAATCCCACTCTTTACTCCGGGCACAGGGCTCTTTGTTGCTTTCTTCTTCCGTGACCCAGAGCGTACTCCCCCTCCTGATTCCAAGTTATTGATCCTGGCGCCGGCAGATGGTAAAGTAGTCGAGGTTGTACAGGTGCATGAGCCGCTGTTTATCCAGGGTCCGGCCTGGAGGATTTCGATTTTCCTATCGGTTCTTGATGTTCATGTTAACCGTGTTCCGATGAGTGGAACCGTAAAATACGTAGCGTATAAGCCGGGAGAGTATCGGGTAGCTTGGCATCCTAAGGCGTCCACTTTGAATGAACAGTCCCAAATAGGCTTAGTACATGACTCCGGCCGAAGGATTTTGTTTAAGCAGATTGCGGGTAGTTTGGCGCGTCGCATTGTGTACAGGCTTGCAATCGGAGATCAGGTTCGGGCAGGTGAGCGGTTCGGATTGATCCGATTTGGGTCTCGAATGGATGTATTGGCTGCTGCAGATACGGTGATTGATGTACGAGTTGGTGAGCGAGTTCGAGCCGGTGTAAGTGTGCTTGGCACGATTACTCCTAATGAATACATTAGCACTCAAACGGGCATTCGCGATTCACTAGTGGCCACGAAGAACACCACCGATGGACGATAAAAACACTGTTGTTTCTCCCCGGCGTTTGCTGTCTGGTCGCACAACTGGTTTTCGGCAGAGAAGAGGACCTGGCAATAAGGCACGCGTGGCGGTTCCGTCCTTTTTCACACTCATGAACTTGTTCTGCGGATTCGTAGCAATTACCCAGATACATCAATCGCAGTTTGTATATGCCTGCTATCTGATCATTCTTGCGGGCCTGTTTGATTTGCTTGATGGAATGATGGCACGCTTAACCCGCGGTCAGAGCTTATTCGGTGCAGAGCTGGATTCTTTATGTGATATGGTATCGTTTGGTTTGGCGCCGGCCTATTTGATTTATGCACGAATGCTGGGAGAAAGCGGGACACTGGGCTTAATCATCTGTGCCTTGCCTGTCATGTGTTGCGCCGTTCGTCTAGCCCGATTCAATTTGCTGTTTTCGGGGGAAAAGAAACTTGATTTCGAGGGATTACCGGTTCCGGTTCAGGCGTATTGTGTAATTGCGATTGTACTCAATATTGATCAGGAGGCTTGGTTATTGAGGGCAGGTTTACTGGATACGGCTTCAATGATCCCAATTGTAGTCGTTCTTTCCTTATTGATGGTATCCATAATTCGTTTTGATGGAGTTCCAAGGATTTCATTTGACTACTTGCACCAACATCCCGTTGCCTCCGGCGCCTACTTGTTATCGGTGCTGGTTATCCTATTTTTCCCCTATTCGGGATTACTGTTGACGCTCTTGGTTTATATTTTGGTCGGGCTTACGCGCGCGACCATTCGGTCTATTCGAACATTGGTAACTTTGCCCAAGTAACGACAGCGAGTAAGGGGATATGCCAAACACTCAACTCAAAAAAGTATGTATACAGCATTTATAACAGTAACGCTTCGTCCGGCAATACTGGATCCACAGGGAAAGGCCGCACATCATGCTTTGCAAAATCTGGGATTCGAAAAGATAAATTCCGTTCGAATTGGCAAGTACATGGAGTTGCAGATTTCTGCGGATTCGAAGGAAGATGCAGAGGTCGCGGTACGTTCCGCCTGTGACAAACTGCTCGCGAACCCGGTTATGGAAGATTATGCCGTTCGCGTTGAGCCAGCCGGGTAATCGAGAGATGAAGGATTCGGACAACGTTGTCCGTGCCAGACGTCAAGAGTCCGGGAAGTTAAATTGTTCAATGGCCGCCCCATTTGCGGTGCTAAATTTGCAATTAGCCCAATCACTTGCGATAAGGCGCAATACGATTATTCGGCCGAATCCCTGATTTTCGTGTGCAACCAGCAGACTGTTGTGCTGGTAACGCAGATCAACGGAGACTAGTTGAGAAATTTATAACTTAACTTAACCAGAAGGACATTTACGGGGGGGAGACCAAATGTGTCGCTAAGTTGGCTCGAGGTTGACTGGTCGAAAGGGGAGTTCCCCATCACATTGAATCTATCCGCGTCGTCACGTCCCGAGCGGGACTGTGTCCACACTAGGTACAGTACAGATCCTGGGCGGTATTCCCAGCGCAGCACCGTATTGGTCTGGAATCGACTAAAAGCAAAGTCGTACTGCTTGGGCCAGGATGCAACGGGCACGAGTGTATCTCGATCTTGGAGGAGTGAAAAGTCGTCGTATTGACCACGAGCTGCAAAAAGTTGTCCGTAGAACTGAACAGCCAGGGTAGGGGATAGTGTAATACCGGTACGTAGTGTGATATCGGCGGCGCGTGTATTTCGGTGACCATATACAGGGACAAAATGGTTTCTTTCTTCGTCCCAGGGCTTCCGCTCAGACAGAATTCTATAGAGTGTGGCATCAAAAGCCACAGGCCTCCAGGTTTCTATGTCTGCTGGCTCCGTACCGCTATCCTCTCCAATTTGCCAAAAATATCCTTCCCGGGAATCCGGAGGTAGCGATAGTGCTTCGTTTGCTGCCCACTCCGTGGTGTTAAACTCGCGTTCAAGGCCAATCTCCAGCGATAAGTTCAGTTTGGGAGTAGCAACCCATTCAAGCTCCAGGCTGGAACCAAGTGCCCGCCCGCCGTCACCGTAGATCGCAGTCTGGAGTTCAGGCTGGAGCATCCATTTGCGGCGGGTATCCGTGGTGTATCCTAACTCAAATTCAAATTCCCGAGGGCGGGCTCGTGCATCCAGACCTCGTGTTTCGTACTCATTGTAACCGCCAAACAGGTAGTCGGACTGAATGCCAAGTTCTATCTCGCTATAACCGTGCGTTGTCCAGTCGGAGCGAAAGAAAGTGCCTGTACCATCGTGGAGGCGCTTGTCGTACGAGAAACCGCCTCCCCCAAAGAGGAAGAAGGAAGCTCGGCGGAACGGTCCAAACGGCTGACCTCCGTTGACTTGATGGGATACGCCCCCGAAAAAGTTGAAGTAATTATCCTGGCGCAAGCGGCCAATGTCGTTCGGGTTATATCCGTCGCTGATCACAGCCAGGTTAGCGGAGAAATTCCATATGCTACGCTGTCGATCCAGACTTGTCGTGAATGCAAAGCCCCGTTCCAGATCATCATCGTCCATACGGTGTGTACCACTCAACTGGCCTGAAAAACTATACCGGTTATCGGCAAATCTGATATCCCAGTCTGTCCCACCCGTATAACTTCGTCCACCTAGATTATCATCGTAAAACGTTGCCATACCGCCAATGCTGGAAAGACTCCCAATCCGTTGGAGCACGCGACCAACCCCATAAAGGTTCTCTGGATTAAAGTTATCTCCGGTGGAGGCTCCGAAGAGTCCAAAATCAAGACCCTTCTCGGTTCGTCCAGAGAGTTTGGTTGCACCCAGTACAGGGGCCTGTGAACCGATGCGCCGTGTGTACAGGAGTGAACCACCTCGCACGACATCATAGTTGAACACGGCAATTCCTTCAGTAAAGAACGGGCGCTTTTCGGGGAAGAAGGTCTCGAAAGCCGTCAGGTTAAGTTCTGCCGGATCCGCTTCAACCTGTCCAAAATCTGGGTTGATCGTTGCATCAAGGGTAATGTTAGGCGAGAGTCCGACCTTAAAGTCAGCCCCGATATCTCCTGAAAAAGAGGAAGATCCAGCTTCCGAATCGCGTGTGGAATTGCCCACGGTGTAAGGAGTGACCTGTATGTTACGACGGGGGCGAATTTCTATGATTCCTTCCAGAGTACCGTATTGGGCAACCGTACCGCTGCTTCTTTCAGCCCTCGGAATCAGGACCCAGTCGGACACTTCTCCGAGCCGAGGGATTACACGTCTGAAATTTATACCCCAACGCTGATCTGGCGTATCAGAGAAGCGGAGCATGGTAAAGGGTATGCGCATCTCCACAATCCATCCCTCCTCGGTACGGCGGACCGCGCTCTTCCACACTGCATTCCAGGACGTATCGAAGTCAAACCCGCCGCCCCCACGAAAACGGTTTCCGGTGTAGACCCCATCCGCCTGCACCCCAGCGGCGTTTACCGCAAAATTATATGCTGTTTTTCGGTCAAAATAGGAATCTATGGATGCAATGAACCAATCTGCCTGGTTGAATTCATCTCGACGCCCGAGTATGCGTCGGATCCCTTCGGGCTCGGTATCGCGAAGCGTTGCACTGATAAAAAGTTGACTTTGTCCGTAGAGAATGCGAACCTCGGTCTGTTGAGTGGCGGGTTGTCCTTCGTGAGGAGAGTATTGCGTAAAGTTAGTAGCTGCCGCAGCACCCAGCCAAGCTTCTTCGTCAAGTATACCATCTATACGGATCTCCCCCGATGCATACGATGCCGAAAGGACACAATCCTCGGGGCAGGGCGTATCCGTGGGCCCATACAGCGCCGTACCCAGCATAAAAACTGTTAGCGCAAAATGCATTCGAAAGGCCGTGGTGATTGGATTATTTGGGGATAAAACGGCAAACCAACATGCTTGTACTGTTTGTTTCCTGGTCGGTTACGAAATAGTACATCAAAGCACCAGTTTCAAATAATACTGAAGCCTGTGTTACGACAAGTAGCTCTAACCACAAACGATCGCAGATCCTCGGCATAACGGTAACAAAGATATCACCTTAGGGAGAGCAAAACAACATGTACGCATGCAGAGATAGACGTATTCAGGATCGCATTTATTCCGGTTGTATTGCCAAAATCCTCAGCCCAGTTCGCGAGCAACATTTTGGCATGCAGCCACGGCCAGCGCGTCTGCGCGGTTGTTGAGTTTGTTATTAGCGTGGGCCTTGACCTTGATCCACTGAACTTCATGTTTTTGAGCTTCCTTCCACAGGTCTGTCCAGAGGTCCTGGTTTTTTACCGGTTGTTTGTTTGAGGTCAACCACCCGTTGGAATGCCATCTATGAAGCCATCCATCCGTGAATGCGCGCTTGAGATATTGACTATCAGTATGAAGCTTTACAGAACACGGCTCTTTTAGCAGCTGCAGCGCTTTGAGTGCTGCAGTCATTTCCATTCGATTGTTTGTGGTTTGGGGTGATCCACCCGTAAGAACGCGTTCTTTTTTATTATAGCGAAGGATTGCGGCCCAGCCGCCTATGCCAGGGTTACCTTCACAGCTACCGTCGGT
The DNA here is from genome assembly GCA_965219915.1 of Rhodothermales bacterium. Taxonomy (GTDB): domain Bacteria; phylum Bacteroidota; class Rhodothermia; order Rhodothermales; family Bin80; genus Bin80. The sequence continues at coordinate 1,701,747 of OZ244794.1, forward strand.
ATAGATCGTTACTTTCTTCATTATCGGATTTTATTGATGCGATTTGTAGACCAAGTTACCATTCATGCGAGAAGCGGCTCCGGAGGCGCTGGTTGCGTGGCTTTCCGTCGAGAAAAATACGTTCCTAAGGGCGGTCCAGCGGGTGGCAATGGTGGTCGGGGTGGTTCGGTGATCCTGATGGCGGATAAACATCTTTATACACTTTTAGATCTGCGTTACAATCCACATCAGCGAGCTCCCGGGGGAGAAGCGGGGCAAGGCAATAATCGTGCAGGTAAGAATGGTCGGGACCTGATATTACGCGTTCCCTGCGGCACTATGGCACGGTTGTCTGTGGACGGCACCCTACTGGGTGAGGTCTTGAAACATGGTGACCAACTACTGCTGGTCGAAGGGGGGCGGGGCGGCAAGGGAAATACTTTTTTCAAGTCCTCGACGCGCCAGTTACCCCGTTATGCGCAACCCGGAGAGCCGGGGGAAGAAAAGTCTGTTCTACTGGAACTCAAGATGCTGGCCGATGTCGGATTGGTTGGGTTTCCGAATGTAGGAAAAAGTACGCTGGTAGCCTCAGTTTCCTCTGCCCGCCCAAAGATAGCTGATTACCCATTCACAACGCTTGTACCAAGTCCAGGAGTCGTCAGGGTAGAGGACTATGAATCGTTTGTCATAGCTGATATCCCAGGTATTATCACGGGGGCTAGCGAAGGCAAAGGGCTCGGACTACGTTTTTTGAGACATATTGAACGTAATGCGGTGCTTCTGTTTGTAATCCCGGTTACGTCGGAAGACGTTATTGATGAATTTGTGGACCTGATGCGGGAATTGAACAACTATGATCCCAAACTCTCAGAAAAGCGTAGGTTTATTGCATTGTCCAAGGCAGATTTGATTCCCAAGAAAGACTATGCGGATCATCTCGAGCGTGCCCATGCCAAATTTGGAACCAACGAGACGGTATTTTTGATCAGCGCAGTGACCGGTTTTGGATTGAAAACGCTCAAGTATGAGCTGTGGAAGTGTGTTCAGGAGGTGCGCCTCGGAGATGGATAATCAAAAAGAAAATACACTGGTTGCAGATGCCAGACAGCGCTTGGACGTTAGTCTGGCCTGCATCCCCGATATGGGATCGCGAAGCAAGGCACAGAAAGCAATCCGTGCTGGAAATGTTACCGTAGATGGTAAGGTGAGAACACGACCTTCCTATCCGGTCGTACCTGGTGCGGTGATCAGGTGGAAAGCATCTGTCGTACAGGCACCGCAGCTGCTGCCACAGGCACTGCCCATTGATGTGGTATATGAGGATGAGAGTGTACTCGTAGTCAATAAGGCGGCACGTATGCCTGTTCATCCGGGAGCAGGCAGGCATTCGGGAACCCTGGTTAATGCAGTTTTGCATCATGTGAATGCAACACTTCCACACGCACCGGACGAAGCATTTCGTCCAGGTATCGTTCATCGACTGGATATGGACACGACGGGTTTATTGGTTGTTGCCAAAAACGATGAGGCGCATCGTGCGTTACAGTCTCAGTTTGAAGCCCGGACTGTTACGAGATATTATACCGGGATTGTGTGGGGTATCCCTGATCCCCGGACGGGTGTAATAGATGCGCCTATTGGCAGGTCCAGGCGTAACCGAACCCTAATGTCGGTGCATTCCGGGGGACGAAAGGCATTGACACATTATGAAACGCGCGAAATACTGGGAGTGACCGCAGTGGTGCAATTTAGGCTAAGTACGGGGCGAACTCATCAAATCAGAGTTCATGCAAGCCATATAGGGCACCCGCTTGTTGGAGATGCTGCCTATGGGGGCGCCACAATCAAACGCGGCACGGTCACAGGAAATAGGCGCGCGTTCTTTACGAATATTTTTAACGTGCTTGATCGTCAGGCCCTGCATGCGCAATCGCTGGGCTTTATTCATCCAGATACCGGTGAGCTTATGGAGTTTGTTACAGATTTGCCGGAGGACATGATTTGGGCAATTGAGCAGTTACGTAAAGATCCAGCAGTTTTTCGTGGCTGAGCATTCAGGTAAATTCAGTGAAAGGTACTTTTCAAACAATAGAGGGGACAAGCGACTTGCTGTCGGGGGCAAGACGACCTCTCGTACGCATTGAGGTTTGGCGTCACGTAGAACATGTAATCCAAGCGGTCATGCACAGGCACGGGTTTGCAGAAATCCGAACACCTGTCCTGGAACCCACTGGATTAGTTGCTCGAGGTTTAGGTCAACTCACGGATGTTGTCTCCAAGGAGATGTTTACATTTGAACGCGGGGATACGAGCTATGTATTGCGTCCGGAGTTGACAGCACCCATCATGCGCGCATATCTGCAGCATCACATGGAACAGAAGCCAGGAGTGCAGCGGCTTTACTACATTGGACCGTGTTTCAGGGCTGAGCGCCCTCAGAAGGGGCGATACCGGCAATTCCATCAGTTTGGCGCTGAAATCATCGGAACTGACGATCCGAGAGCAGATGCCGAGGTGATTGCCGCGATGATGGATGTTTACCGGACTCTTGAACTCACCGACACGCAACTCCGCATAAATACACTTGGGGACGCCGAGACCAGGCCTAGATACCGCGAGGCTCTGGTGAAGTATCTGACCCCACATACGGAGGCGCTTACAGAAATCAGTCGCGAACGCCTTTCACGCAATCCGCTTCGAATCCTGGATACGAAAGTTGAAGCAGAACGCGTTCTCCTCGAAGACGCTCCTCGTTTACTGGACTATATTGACGAGGACAGTCGGGCTAGCTACGAAGCGGTCAAGGGGCTTCTGCAGTCTCTGGAGATTTCGTTTGTGGAGGACCCAATGCTTGTACGTGGACTGGATTACTATACAGAGACCGCATTTGAGTTGGAGCATGCCGGAATAGGGGCACAGCGTGCATTAGCAGGTGGTGGCAGATACGACCTGCTAGCTCCTGCCATTGGGGCGTCGCAGCCTGTTCCAGCAGTAGGCTTCGCTGCGGGCATGGAGCGTCTTATTCTGGCAATGGAGGCTTCTGAGCTATTGCTACCCGAAGAACATCCGTTTGACGTATGGATGGTTGCACTGGGGGACACAGCAGGCCGGGAGGCTTTCCTGCTACTGCAGACGCTGCGCGCAGAGGGACTACGCGTGGGAATGGAGCTAGGCTACCGTTCGATGAAGGCACAGATGCGCCTTGCCAACCGCGCATGTGCACGACAAGTTGTTATCGTCGCGGACCGCGAGTTAGAGGCGGAGGTCGCAACGGTCAAGGACATGAAGACTGGTGAGCAGTCAACGATTCCATTAGCCCGATTAGCCGACAATCTGATCAAAAAACTGAACTGAACTATGTTTCCACACATCCTTGAAATTCCATTGCCCATTGAGTTTCTGGGTAGCGAAACCCTAACCATCAATTCGTTTGGTACGATGATGGCCATTGGTTTTTTGGTGGCTGCCTGGCTGATGCAACGTGAACTGGATAGACTGTATAACGAAGGGCGGCTAGGACCAGTGCGAATTCGATCAAAGGATAAAAGTCGTAAGCAACAATTTGTGGAAGCAAGCCCGTCATCGCTGGTGGGAACGGTGACAGTAATTGCTGTTGTAGCCGGTATTATTGGCGCAAAGATTTTTCATATTCTGGAGAATTGGGGGGATTTCATTGCAGATCCTTTGGGAATGCTCTTCTCCCAAGGAGGACTCACATTTTATGGTGGACTGCTATTTGCCGCGGTAGGGATCGTCTGGTATGTTCGAAAGCACAATGTAAATCTACCGATCTTCGTGGATGTCACATTGCCGACCGTGATGCTGGCGTATGGGATTGGACGTATTGGCTGTCACCTTGCTGGTGATGGTGACTGGGGGATTCCCGCAAACGTGGAAGCCAAACCGGGATTTATACCGGACTGGCTGTGGAGTGAAACTTATCCGAACAATATACTCGGGGTAACCCTACCTGAATCGGGAGTCTATCCGACCTCAATCTATGAATTTCTCATGGCGGCAGCCTTGTTTGCCGTGCTGTGGAGCCTGCGCAAGCATCCATTCAGGACGGGATGGTTGGCATCATTGACGGTGCTGTTTTTTGGAGTAGAACGCCTTTTAATCGAGCAGATCCGGGTCAACAATGTTTTTGAATTTCTTGGAATGGAGGTCACGCAGGCAGAGGTGATTTCGGTGATTATGATTGTTCTGGGGATTGCAGGGTTGATATTCACCACCCGGCGTAAACCGCAATGATCCAGACCATTGCGCCGCAATCACTTGGTGGTTGGCTAAGGGAAGCAGATCGATGTGTGAGCGCTTGGGAGGCGCGCTGGGGAGCCTATGAGACGCATCCGTCACTCCGCGTAGAGCATGAGACACTCAGTAATGTTTACGAGACCTATGTAAACCGTCTTGCGGGCAATTACCCCTTCTTCCATCCCCGCTATGCCGGGCAGATGCTCAAGCCGCCGCACCCGGTTGCAGTCCTTGGATACTTGACGGCTATGCGGATTAACCCCAACAACCATGCGCTTGATGGGGGACCACCAACTGCAGCCATGGAAAAGGAGGTTGTGGTAGAGATGGCCAGGATGTTCGAGTTCCCAAAGGATGCATTGGGGCACTTGACCAGCAGCGGGACGATTGCCAACCTCGAGGCACTCTTTGTCAGTCGGGAGGAGCATCCGGGGAAAGCTATTGCTGTCAGTCAGGAAGCACATTACACGCATGCCCGTATGGGGCATTTGCTGGGTATGCCCGTGCAGAGCGTTTCCGCGGATACATATGGCCGAATGGACTTGGATGCGCTTGAAGAATTGCTTCGTTCGCAGTCGATTGGAACCGTTGTGCTTACCGCAGGCACTACTGGAATAGGAGCGGTAGACCCCATTGCTGAAGCCGTGACACTGTGCCGACAGTATGGTGTTCGTATGCACATAGATGCTGCGTATGGCGGTTTCTTTAGGTTGCTGAGCAAGACCGGGATGCTGTCTCCCGAGGTCGGACGAAATTTGGATGCCATCAAAGAAGCTGACTCTATTGTCCTAGATCCGCATAAGCATGGGCTACAGCCCTATGGCTGTGGCTGCATTTTGTACAGCGATCCAACGATGGCACGACACTATTTGCATGATTCACCCTACACGTACTTTACGAGCGATGAGCTGCATCTTGGTGAAATCAGCCTGGAATGCTCCCGTGCAGGCGCAGCAGCCGGCGCCTTGTGGCTAACCCTCCAGCTTTTGCCCCTATCGGCGGAAGAGGGACTCGGGCCAATATTGTCTGCCTGCAGGGAGGCTGCACAACTTTGGCATATCGCACTGGAAGGTACATCGCTGATAAGTTGGGGCAAGCCGGATTTGGACATTGTGTGTTACTTTCCCGCGGTTAAGCCCAGTTCAGTAAGCGCGATAGACCGGGCGTCCCAGTCCCTGTTTGAACACGCTATGGCTCCAAGTTCAAACCCGGTATTTCTGAGCGTGCTTCGCACAAGTTCAGAAGACTTACTTGCTCGCGTACCCGATTTGTCCGTAGATCAGGATAGCGCCCGAATTCTAAGAAGTGTACTCATGCGGCCGGAGCAGGCCGTTCATGCAGAATCGCTGGTGGATCGTCTGGTGGCATTTGTACAGGCTGATGCCGGCTGATACCTCACTGGTTATTGTTGGTCGCAATGCCGTTCGAGAGGCTTTGGAGCGTAACCCAGCATCACTGGAAAAGGTGTGCCTTCTACGGGATGCTCGCGGACTAAACACAATCAGAAAGTTGGCATCCAGGGCAGGGGTGCCTGTTCGAGTGCTCCCGCAGGACGGGCTTCGGAGTCTGGCAGGCAAAGTACCTCACCAGGGCGTCCTGGCCGTGCAGGCAGCATTCAAGTATGCTGATTATTCCGAAATGCTGTCAGCAATTGCGCCAAATCTTGATGCAGTACGAGCGAGGCGTCCTCGACTGCTGCTACTGGATGGTATTGAGGATCCCCGTAACTTTGGGGCTGTAGTTCGTTCCGCGGCAGCGTTTGGAGTACAGGGTGTAATTGTATGCTCCCATCATATGGCACCCGTTAGTACGGCGATGGTCAAGGCCAGTAGTGGTACGGCTACACGTGTTCCAATTGCGCGTGTTGAACGATTGGCGGATGTGATTCCCGAGTTGCAGGAGCGTGGTTACTTTGTGTATGGTACTGCGGCGAATGCGGAACGATCAGCCTGGGATGTAGACTGGAAATGTCCTATATCCTTGGTGGTTGGTAGCGAAAATCGGGGGCTGTATCCAGATACCGAACGGGTCTGCGACAGCTTGATTGCAATTCCGCTAGAGGGAGATGTAGAGTCCTTAAATGTATCGGTAGCAACCGGTATCCTGTTGGCTTTGGCTTCTCAGCCAATTCGCGTCGACACTGGTTGAATTTGTGTGATTTGCAAGTCCGGGAATCAGCATCCAGAGTAACCAACGATATAAATGCTCAACGAACAAATGTTCGTCAATTCACCGGTACGTCGTGGTGCACATAAATTGCGGTATTCATGAATCGCCGCTCAGCCACATACTTCTGAGGAATTGGTCGGCAGACGCAGCCATTTAAGAGCTGCTAAGGCATTGGAGACGAATCAAGGGGCAAAGAAGAGATCCTTGGACGAGGCGTGGAATAAAGCTGGTGTCACGTCCATCTGAGTTAAGACACAGGACGAGTCAAGTACCTTTATGTTGGGAGGAGCTTGGCCCGGAGGGTTTCCATACTAGAACCATTGCTCCGGTTGCGAGGTAGAGGAGTAACTGCGCACCATGAAGGAAAACGGCATAAGCTGCTGCATCTGACTGAGCGATGCCGTACACAGCGGTTAACGACAGGACTGTGATGTAGTGAAACGTGCCTGCTCCACCCGGTGTGGGGATCACTTGTCCCAGAACACCCTGACTTCGACAATTTGTAACTCTCTGAAAGTTAAAAGAGCCCCATTACCAGGGGCATAGGATTTTTTTTGGGGGTGTCCCGGACAATTTGAACACTACAAAGACGGTCTATCAGGCCGTTTTTTGCGGCCTTAATTCCAGACGTCAGCAACCACTTGAGGCGCGGGTTACTGGTCTTTTTCTACGGGTACGGTCTGGCGCTGAATCGTCAACCCCAGCGCTTTGTAAAGTCGAACTTTTGTACTGTTGGCCGCCGAGGGAATCGCGAAATGACGCTTGGTGGTGTTGTCCCGTACTACGGACACCTCTACTTCACGCAACTGAGCCAAAATCTGACCCTCACTGATGGGCGCTTCGGCGCCATGCCGCGTGTTGTAGAGTCGACGCAGAATGCGCAGCATCGCAAAGGCCGCAAAGCAAATGGCAATGTGCGCGCGGACCCGGCGCTCAGTCCAGTGAAACACCGGACGAATCGCCAGGGTGTGCTTCAATACCCGAAAGCCCTCCTCAATCTGCCATAAACCCCCGTACTGCGCATACACTTGCTGACCGGATGACGCCTTGAGACTCGTCCATACCCCATGCAGGCCCTCCAATTGACGATCCCTTTCAATGGCCGCCGCATTCAGCTTCACCGCACCCCGTTTAACTTTCAAGTAACGACCGTTCCGGCCAGATCCCTTGACCCCGGACGCCAAACGCTTACGGGCTTTCTTTATCGCTTGCTCCCGCTCGTGGGCGTCCTTGGCCGCACGCTTCGGACAATAGCGCAATATGAGCCGACGACCCCCAATGCTCACTTCGGTCACCTTGCGCCCATCCGCAGTTGCCTGCCACGTAAGCGTGCCGGTAACCTTGCGCAGTTGTTCCGCCTTCATCGAGCGCAACCGGGCCGCAACCACATAGTCATGACCCATACTGTGCAGTAACGCCACATTGTCCGCACTCAGCATCCCGGCATCCGCCACAAATACCACGCGGTCCAGCGCAAAACGCGCCTTCAACGACGCGATCGCTGGCCCCAGCGTCTTTACGTCCGCGGTATTGCCTTCAAACAGCTCATAGCCCACCGGCAATCCGTCTCGGGTCTGCATCAAAGCCAATACCACCTGCACACGGTTGTGCTTACCATCTTTACTGTATCCCTTCTTGCGGAGTTCGTCCGACTTGTCCGACGCAAACGACAGCGTGGTGACATCAAAAAACAGCACATCCAGCTTGCCCCCGAGCAAGTCGGTCACTTCCCGGGCCACAATAGACTGCAACCGCGCAATGCGCCGATCATCAACCGCATCCATCATGCGGTAAAACTTGTGTACCGGCACTTCCACGCCATCCTCCTTTGACAACTGCCGCGCATGAGCCAGCTTGCTGTCCCCTGGAGCCGCCAAACGCAACAACACCGCCTGCCTGAACAGACGCGCGGCCATCGCATGCCGTGTGGAAAACAACCGATCTAACCCCATACGCGCATACAAGGCCCCAAAAACCTCATGAAAGCCCACGCAGACCCGCTTGACCTCCTCGAGCTTGCGGATGTCCGCCAGCGGGATGGGCTGCTTGGACTGCTTACGGTGTCGGGCCTCCAGTACGGCATTGGCACTATGCTCCGATGGAAACAAGGTGGGCTGCACACTCTCTTCTATCCGCAGACGTTCCTGTTCCGCGATGTGCAGGAGGGCCTCCAATGCGGGGCCTTCGGGGGCCGTGCCCATATGGCGCACGATCTTCTGCCGCACTTTGCCGTCTTTCGTGCGGTCATTGCGCACGATCTGGACGGCGATGTTTTGGGTCGTCTTGCGTTTGAGTTTGCGTACGAACATGGTACCCGTAATATACGGCACGCCGCTCAATTATACAAGTCCCAAAATAAACTGAACACTACAAAACTGGATGCCGGAAATTAAGGCCAAAATGGCCCGAAACACCCCAAAAATGCCCCGAAATCACCCGAAAATGGCCAAAAATGCCCCTTCACGACCCCCGAGTCAGCTCGTACCTGTCGAAGTCAGGTGTTGGGAGGAGCTTGGCCCGGAGGGTTTCCATACTAGAACCATTGCTCCGGTTGCGAGGTAGAGGAGTAACTGCGCACCATGAAGGAAAACGGCATAAGCTGCTGCATCTGACTGAGCGATGCCGTACACAGCGGTTAACGACAGGACTGTGATGTAGTGAAACGTGCCTGCTCCACCCGGTGTGGGGATCACTTGTCCCAGAACACCAATGAACATGATAGCCAAACCATCCCAGTAGGATAGGCTGAACGAGCCTTGCAAATCAAACATCAGGATCGGGATGTAGGCCATAAGACCATAGGTCAACCACATCAGAGTTGTTGTCCAGACAAGGCGCCAGCGTTCAGGTGTACGGACAATCGTTTTGAACCCATCCACAAATGCTGTGATCAGCGATAGCAACCTGGTGCGCAACGGCGAAGCGGCCTTTGAACGTAGTCCAAAGTAGATTACGATTGCAAGAATCAGGCAGCTGATACCAATCCAACCCCACGGCAACTGTGGCCATGTTACCAACTCAAACATGGATTGTAGGCGTCCACGAAGGAATAACGCGGTGATCACTAGGCCCAAGCCCAGGACGAGTATATCTGCAATTCGTTCAATGGCAACAGTTCCCAACACGGAGGGGAAAGACAGGCGGTGCCGGGTTGACAAGTGCGTGCATCGGGCGATCTCCCCAACTCGTGGCAGCGCGTAGTTTACCATATAGCCGATCATTACAGACGCAAACAACTCCGACGTGGGAATCCGTGAGCTTGAATCGTTAGGAATAGCTGCCACCAGGACCTGCCATCTGTAAGCACGAATCCAATGGCTGAAAAGGGTCGCAACCACAACCGGAGTAATCCAGACATAGTGCGCAGAGCCCATAGCTTCCACGAATTCCGCAAAAGCTACGCCGCGTAGCGATAGCCATATAAGGAATACTGCCACGAGAATGGACAGTAGGCGCAGCGCCAAAGTGCGTAATCTGATTGGATAGGTCACGATCGAAGGTCAATGACTTCTACGTGTTCGGGTAGCGTGAATTCAAACGTCTCAGGAGGGATAGGTACGCCTACACGCACGTCCGTCAATTCGATTTCCGTGCGTGTTTCGTCCTGATCCAAAGCGACCAGTCGTGTTACAACACGGTCATTTGCCCTTAGCCACAATGTCAGCGAGCGGATCAAAAAATTCTCTTCGGCAGGATGTAACTCGAGACGGAAATGTGGAATGCCACTGAGTGTCTCACGAGTGTAAGCATGAGCAGAGTAAAGTTTTTCGTAAGAATGGAACAATGCGCCGGGAGAATAGGCCAGATCACTTTCTTCGACAGAGGTGATGAGGACCTGCTGATCCTCCGGGCGATAAATCCATACCTCGGCACCACGCCCGATAATGATTTCAAACAGTGTTTCAATGCGGTACTGATCTCCTGAAAGTTGGATGCTTCCGGTTAATGTCCGTGATCCTTCCCATAGTTCGGACGAAAGTTTGTGTACAAAAGACGCCTCCATGGTGCCTTGGTACAGGGAAACAACCTCTTCCAATAGCGACTCTGGAGACAGTACCTGTGCAGATGTGTTTGGGGAGAATGAGATGGCAAATCCAAAGAGGACTAGTACCACTCTTGATGCATAGCTTATCATGACCACTCGTACGGTTATTTGGGGGGGCATGTTCAGTGAGCAACGTGAACGTATCTTGGGAAATGATATCACTGGTGAGTATGTCCAATCACGTGACACTTAATGCCAATTCAACATTAGAGACTGATCTTTAATTTGTGCGATCAGGATGAGCGTGAGTTTAAGCTTTGTTAGTGGAGGTCAGACGGGGGTTGATCGTGCGACACTTGATGTGGCCATGAAGTGGAGGCTTCCCTATCGAGGTTGGTGCCCTGCGGGACGCTGGGCAGAGGATGGCAGGATTCCAGATCAATATCTACTTCGGGTAACCCCACAAGCCGATCCGGCGCAGCGCACGGTCTGGAATGTACGTGACAGTGATGCCCTGCTTATCCTGGGCGAGCTCCCAAGGTCTGACGGTACACTGCTTGCTCAGCGCATCGCCGAAGAACTTGGACGCCCGGTTCATCATGCGATACCGGAGGAACATGCTATAACGACATGCGATTGGTTAAAAGCGTTTGGAGGCCGTTGTAGGCTAAATGTGGCAGGGCCGCGCGAAAGTGAGCAACCCGGGATATATAAAACCGCTTACGTCTTCCTGGAGGCACTGGTCAAGTGCTATTTTGCAGCGGAAACGAGTGCATCATGAAGAGCGTCAACATCCGCAGCATTGTTATAGACGTTTGGTGAGACTCGTATTGCATCACCACGCAGGGAAACGGAAATATTTCGTTGGGTAAGTTGATCCAGCAATTGTTGGCGGTTCACATGGGTCGGTACGCAGATCCCGAACAAGTGGGGCCGATGAGGACCAGTAATTTTATAGCCTCTATTTTGCGCGGCAGGCAGTAAGTCCGCGATGAGATTCTCACAGTAGGTCTGAATATTCTCCGGCTGCCAATCAATCACTTGTTCGAGACCTTTGATCATCATCGCCGTATGTGCGAAGCTCGTAGTTTGTCCCCTGTCATATCGTATAGCTCCTGGACGATACTGGTTAGTGTAGTTAAGCAGCCCGTCAAAATTATCACTGCCTTGACGTGTGATCCAGCTTTCTTCCAGTGGAATTCCATCGAGGAACCTCTCTCCCACATACAGAAGCCCGGTACCATAGGGTCCCATGAGCCACTTGTAGCCGGAGCATACGAGAGCGTCTGGTTGAATCTCTTGTACATCGAAGGGCAGTGCCCCTATGGATTGTGTTCCGTCAATAATAAGTACTGCTCCCACATCCCGGGCTCTTTTTCCAATGGCTTTCATATCAAAGAGTGTCCCGTCAGTCCAGTGAACGATCCCCATTGCCACGACTGAGGTACGATAATCAATGGATTCAAGCACTCTCTGGGTCCAATTAGCACCACGGCCCTCCACCATACGTATAGCAGCTCCGGTGTTCTCAGCCAATCTATGCCAACTGTATACGTTGCTTGGAAACTGCCCCTGTATGAGAACCAGGTTGTCGCCGTACCCGACTTTGATATTACGGGCAATCGTTGCAATACCATAGGAAGCAGCGGGAATAATTGCAACTTGATCAGCCCTTCCATTAATGAGACTGGCAAAGAGCACACGTACCCTGTCTCCACCCTCAAAGAACATGGCAGGCGTTATTAGTGCGGGTTCCCGCTTCATTCTAAGCGCCTGAATTCCTGCCTCCTCCACACTGCGCATTAGTGGAGAGAAGTAAGCACAATTCAGGTAATGCTTTTCAGATGGCAGGAAGAATTTTTCACGTTGACACGTCAGCATTTGTTTGAGAATATGCGGAATAAACCGGTTAGGAGTTGTACCTTTCCGAGGCTAATACTCATTAATGGAATGCTAAACTTAAGGTATTCGGTTCTTCTAGGTGCGCTGGTTTTATCTGGCTTGGCGGCCTGTGCGCAACTTGACAGAGGTTCTGATGATGAGCCGCCTGAGTTGAATTTGCCCGACGGATTTCGCTCGGAAGTCCTTTATCATCCCATGAAAATGGATTCTAGTTCCTGGGTCTCGCTGGCCACAGACGGGAGAGGAGGCTTGTTCGCGTCAGACCAATACGGAGCACTCTATCACGTGAGTATACCTGCGATAGGAAGTGATCCCGAGGATACTGAAGTCACAAAGCTAGACCTGGAATTGGGACATGCACAAGGATTGTTATGGGCCTTCAACAGCTTGTATGTAGTCGTTAACAGTGAGGAAGGCGTTTCTGGACGCAGTAGTGGGCTATATCGGGTTACAGATTCGGACGGCGATACGGTATTGGATAGTGTGCATGCTTTGACCAATTTTGAGGGTTGGGGGGAGCATGGACCCCATGGGATTGTTCTTGGTCCCGATAGTGCGTCTTTGTATCTTGTCGCAGGTAACCATACGGAGTTACCGGAGACATATGAGCCTGTTGTGCCTCCTGTGTGGCAGACGGATCAATTACTTCCCTCTCTCCGAGATCCAAGGGGGCACGCGGCCGATCGTCAGCCACCGGGTGGATGGGTAATACGAACTGATTCGCTGGCGTCCAAACTGGAACTCATCAGTGTTGGCTACCGCAATGCGTATGATCTTGCATTTTCTGCTGATGGGGAGCTTTTCACGTTCGATTCAGATATGGAATGGGATCTGGGTATGCCGTGGTACAGGCCTGTTCGCGTACTGCATGTGACCAGTGGGAGTGAATTTGGATGGCGCACGGGATCAGGCAAATGGGCAGAATATTATCCGGACAACTTGCCAGCCGTTGCAGAAATCGGACAGGGAAGCCCGACCGGTGTTGTATCAGGTAAGGATGCGGCGTTTCCGCGAAAGTACCGTCAGGGGCTTTTTATTTTCGACTGGAGTTTCGGGACAATTTATCATGTGACTCTCAAGGCTCGCGGAGGCACATATACTGGAACTGTTGAGGAGTTTTTGAGCGGTGTGCCTTTACCAGTCACAGATGGCGTTTTCGGAGATGACGGAGCACTGTATTTCGCGACAGGAGGACGTCGGCTTAATTCTTTTCTTTTCCGGGTATATCACGGTCCTACCGTGGCCGCGGCAGACGGTTCTGTTTCGGCGCATTCTTCTCAGCAGATGCTTCGTCGTACTTTGGAAGCTTTGCATGTTGAGGAACCGGGTATCGACGCATTGTCCATTGCCTGGCCGTACTTGAATCATGGAGACCGCTTTGTACGATATGCCGCGAGAATTGCCGTAGAACACCAGTCGTTGGGATCATGGCAATCTGAAGCCTTGCGCGAACAGGATCCAATTCGCAGAATTCATGCTGCCATAGCTTTGGCACGGCATGGCGATCCGAGCCTGGGTCCAAGAATTTTGCAGGGTTTACTTGCGATTAATGCGGGCCAACTTTCACGGGACCAGGAGCTGGACCTGCTGCGGGCAGTCGGACTCGTTATCATCCGCATGGGACCACCTGAGGGCGAGCTTCGCAGTGAACTCATTGATCGACTCAACAGATATTACCCCTCCAGGGATGAAGCTCTCAATCGGGAGTACGGACTTTTATTGGCCGCCTTGCAGGCACCCGGTTTGGTTGATCAAATGATGTCCAGATTGCACGAGTTAAGTGAAACTGGTCCAGTGCAAGCGTTTTTGATCCCGGGTGAGGTTGCTGAGCGGAGTGAACAGTACGGTGAGGCCATTACGGAGATGCGGGCAAACCCGCCCAGTCCAGAGGAGATTGAGCTCGTAATGAACCTTCGTGTCCAGGAGTCAGGATGGACAATAGAGCAACGGAAGGATTACTTTACGTGGTTCCATGAAGCTATGCGCCGGAGTGGGGGTGCAAGTTATGTGGGTTTCCTTGAGGATATTCGCTCGGATGCCGCGAAGCTATTGACCGAGGAAGAGGTGGAAGCCTTGGCTGGACTCGTAGATGCATCTCCGCCGGGGCAGTCCCTAGCTGATTTACCACAACCAGAGGGTCCCGGAAGAACATGGAATCGACAGGAGTTGAATCTGATGCTCAACGATGCGCTGGGAGAGCCGCGTGATTTTAGTCGGGGTGAGACCATGTATGCGGCCGCTTTGTGCGGGACATGTCACAGGATGGGGACAGCAGGGGGAAGTATCGGTCCGGATTTGACTGGGATCGGATCAAGGTTCTCAAGGCACGAGATACTGGAGGCAATTGATTCTCCAAGTGATGAAATCAGTGACCAGTACGGAGCTTCCGTGCTTACCACGAACGACAATGCGGTAATTGTGGGAAGGATCTTGCGTGAGGAAGATGGCATAGTGTTCGTCAACCAGAATCCGTATGATCCGTCACAGGAAATAGGCATTAATGCGTCAGAAGTACTTTCGCGTGAAGTATCTCCTGTATCTACGATGCCATCCAGGCTCCTGGATAAATTGAATGACGACGAAGTAGCTGACTTGATGGCATACCTTCTAAGCGGGGCAGACCCTGAGCATAAATGCTTTACAGGGGAGGAGGGTTGTCAGACCAAAGATGAAGATGAATGAGCACATTCTCGGCCACATCAGCGCCGAGGCGTGATATGCTGTTCTAGGGAAGTTCGAGGATGGTGTTGGGTGGTGATTGTTAACTGGTTGTAGCCTGATTGAAGATTCGTGGTCTCAATCGCGTTGGTGGGCCAGAAATCTATTCTTCTTGAAGTCTCTTGCAAAATCCTTAAACCGTGGGATTTTGAAGATTTGGTCTATTGAGTCTTACTGGTTCCGATTGGCGAATCAGGGGCGGGTGGCCGAGATGTTTCAATGCTTCTATCTGTTTTTCGAGATTAAAAATGCCTTGTATTGGAACGAGAAACAAGGGACAGAACCCCCGAACAGCATCAGTACTCAGATTCTTTAATCATCAAAACCCTCTAATAGATCACCCAATTGAGGAAATTTGAATGAGGTTTCCACGTCTTGAATTGCTCTGAAAGAAGTATTCAGGTTTTACGCCGTGCGCCAGCCGACAAGGTGATAGTGATTCTTCAATTCTGTGACCCAGAGAATCAGTCCGGCATGTATTAACAGTAATGAACAAGTAATACCTACTTTATATCAGATAAGGAATATCTATTGACGAAATAATATTGGAAGTATTACTATCTTTGTGGAAGATCTGTCTTTGGGCGATGTAATGGTCAAGTGGCTACACAATATTCATAAGTCGAGTGTAGTGTGGCCATCAAAAAACAACTAGATCAGTTGGTCTTACGAAAGAGCAATTCCGTCGCGCACAAGGCAGTTCTGCGCAAGATATTTGAACGTTTTTTCAACAGTCCAAGCAAATGGTAGAAGGTTATGTTCGGCGCTGGAATGTGTGGCCCGGTCGCGGAACTGCTCACGCTAGAATTTCTTTGGCTAGACTAACGCTAACCATTTCATACAAATGAGAATAACGCCGCTTTTCAAGTCTTCTATCCTTCTTGTACTCGTGTTTTCCGGCGGCCTGATTGGGGCCACAGTTGCACGGGGGCAGACCACCATTTCCTTTCAAGCCGGTGCGAGTTTCACGACCTGGGGCGGGGATTACGCTAAAGAGGCGAGAAACACTGGCTTTGACGTTGGATATCGGACCGGCTTGGCCATGCGTGGATCGGCTCTTCTGCCGCTTACGGACCTCTTGAGACTGCAGATAGGAGCGACCTATATGCAAAAGGGCTCGTCTGGGCAGGTGCGGGGAGATGACTTCTACTTGGAGTCTACCATGAATATGGGCTATCTCGAATTTCCGGTGCTCCTGAGAATCAGTCCCCAACTAGAGGGGCCGCTGTCACCCTATGTCACGGCGGGTCCGGCATTTTCCTTTGCGCTCAGTTGCGGGGCAAGCTACAGCATCAGCGGATCCTTTACCGAGTCTGAGTCGGAAGAATGCGAAGACCCCGAATACAAGACGTTTGACTTTGGCGCAAATGCCGGTGCGGGCTTGGTCTTTACGGTGACTCCGTCCTTGTCGCTAGTACTGGATTTAATGTATAACTACGGCCTGATGTCAACTATAGGCGACGATGAGATGGTTCCAGACCCAAAAAACCGGACGTTCGCGATTATGGTTGGCGTAGCCTTTCCCATACGGTAGCGCCGGGTGCCCCGCTGGCTGGCACACCTCGCCTCGCCATGGAGCTAATCCCCAATTGCTGTAAGGATTCTTATTGGTTCCATCACGGATGTTGAAGGCGGGGTGACTGTCTTGGCAAGGTATTCACTCGGCTGGCAATTCCAAGCTCACTGAATCATTCCGTGAAAGCTTTTATACGTCGAGACTGTTGCACAAATCCAACATGATCCGACATTTTTGCGCAACGGTCTCAAAAACTTATTCAGGGCCTTGTTACCTCGGAGGTATTTTTTTGGACAAGAGTCTCTGTCAATGCACATATGTTCTTCTTTTATAGGTCTGCACACAATCCGAAGCATCCTTGAAGGCCATAACGACAACAGGGGCAGCGAATCGGAATGCCTGCCATAATGTGTCCCTGGCGACAGGCTGCAGAGGCAAGCGGTAGCGCAACGACCCTGGATTATAGTTCCAGATTTCCAGGCGAACCCCAGCTGTATCCTGAGACATGCGCAGATCAAACTCGTCCCACGCAGAGTAGCGGGAAACAACACCAAGCACGTCGCCTGTAAGTGCAGCCCGCGCATACTGACGGCTGTGCGCGTCGGCGGCAATCCTCATGCTCTCTTCCCGTGTCGCGTCAAGCCGGTAATCCGCAGCTCAGAGTCCTTTCAGCCCAGACCGTTCCCACAGACGTGCGAGCCACTCGACTTCGGATGAGGCCAGTGGTCCTTCGGGGCGGGCGTCCCACCAAGCATTGACTTCTGCCTCCGCGCGGCGAAATACTTCCCCCCAACCGCCCGATGGAGCCGAACCCAACTCCGGGAACAGCTGTGCCCGGGCGATGAAGAATTCGGCTCCCATTGACAAAAGCGACAGGGCACGGTCAGCTTCTGGAGTGGTGTTCTCCGGCCTGGACAATCCAAGGCGGACATATGGCAGCGCCCAGTTATTGGGTTCAAGGACGCCCGCAGGATTTTCTACCCACACCCAGCTGTGCAGGACCGAAACTGCAACTTCTGCCTCGCGCGAATGGGTCGCTAATCCGGGGTCGTGCAGGCCGCCATCCTCGTGATCGGTGCGGTGGCTCTCCATGTCGAGTGAGCCCGAGTGGCGATGCCATGCACCTGGAGGGAATGGATTTGCCGGAATAGATGCATGCGTTTCGTGGCCAACCACATACCCGAATCCAATGCCTACCAGGGAGTCACGTCCGTTCACATCCGCATACATCAGGATTTCAGGTTCGGTTGGATCGACATCGTTGTCGAACAGTCGTGCAAAGTTGACCCAGTGACGCCCCATTGCCGGAGCGTCAGCGCCCACGGGCCGGAATCCATCGGCTACGGCGGCTGTCAGACTTAAGTACGGCAATGTTGCCAGCCTACTCTGTCTAAGGAATTCGGCCTGTTCATCCGACAACTCGCACCAGGATGACACAGGCTGCACACAGGACATTTCATCCTGCTCCTGTGCATAGGTTGTGTTACCCAAGACCGTAGCTGAAACGGCTAGTTGTGAGGCGAGGCACGTCGCACGTACGATCTGCCGAAACGGTGGAGCGGTTCGGGCTGGTGCGTCCGGTTTCATCTTGGCAAGCCAGAAGAGAGTGGCGTCAAGTTTGACAAGGCGGCTCGTTCAATTCGGTTCATTCCTTCAGAGTCGAATCGGTATTTGCGCAATGTTGGCCTGCTATCCTACGTAGGTTTTATAACGACGAGCTCGGTCTGTCCGAGTGCTTCAAGCAGGTGCTGGAGCTGCGTATCATCGAGTCCAAAGGGATAGCGGCTGTATCGGGCCAACGCTTTCTGGCGCATGGGATCCTGCTTCAACGGAGGGATACCGCGGCGCCTGCTGATGTTCCTGCTGATGCCCACGTCGGTTCCGAACCGCATTCTCGTCATCCGGTCGTAAGGCACAAGCGTCAGCTGAGATGTGATCCTATTTAGAATAAGGAATCCATCCGTTCGAACTTCAATGAGCTCTCCGCTGAGGCGCGGAGCTGCGTCCACTCCCCTGACTCTCAGGATTACGGTGGTTCCATTCGGAACCACGGATATTCCGGCCGGGAGGAAAAATCTATCCTTCCGGGGCGTATAGATCCTGTCAGTGCGGGAACAGCCAGCACACAGCGAAATAATCAAGGCAATGGCAGCCCCCCTGAGAATCAAAGCCAAACAAGTGTCTCTCATGACTCACCTTACCGGGATGCGGGTCTCGAAGAACCTGGTTTGGAATTCGTCCTTCTCCTCCAGCCATCGTTCCATCAAGCGCACGATGGTCTCCCCGGAGGGTCGGAATTCCTCTGGCGGATCTGCCGACCGGATCCACTCCGGCTGGATCCACTCCGTGTAGTATCCCTGACTGGAGAGAAAAAAAGTTCGTTCGTCTTCCGAATGGGTTCCAAGCGGTGCCGATTCAATCGACAGTGCCTCCGAAGGATGCGTCACCAGATAGTCTTCATCAGCTTGTGCTATTCTGGCCGCCATCGCAGGATCGTGGACTCCATCTATTGGTGCGACATGCACGAACGGAACTGCGGTCGGTTCTGCAAATGCGGCCTCTGTCGCAAGGCCCACAAAATCGAATCTCCACTCATCGGCAAGGAAGGAGAGTCGCACGCGAAGTTCATTCCCCTCGGGAACCGGAACCTGAATTGCCACTTCGTTCCAGGCCAGCGGCCCCGTGTCCGCAAGGCGCGTGACTCGCTTCCACCCTTGCGGGCCCAGCACGCTGACCTCAAGTCCCATAGTCTCCTGGAACCACTGGCCTAATTCCAGTGCTGGCCCAATGGTCTTCATGTCCGCACCCAACCAGTCTAGGGCTTTGGCGCCCTGGGAGGCCAGCATCAGGTCGTAGAACAGAATCGTGTTGAGCAGACTGTTGCGAAGTCGCAGAACTAGCACAGCGGAGTTGGAGGCTGGCTTGGGGAACGCCAATTCAATGTAATCCTGGAATTCCTCGGCCGTTACGGATCGGATACGTCGGTCAGAGGAATAGAAGGCCACACCGTCTTTGGCGCGCAGTTCTTCAAAGCGATCCGATCCGTCTCGGTCTATCGCGCTGGTTGCCCCGGTGATGTCTCCCACAACCAAGATTCGGCCCTTCTCATTCGGATATGCGGCTTGGTCCGCTTCATGGCGTACTTCGAGAAGAGCAAGGTGATTGATGTAGTGTGTTTCGAAGGCCTCGTTACGCAACTCGAGCCGCACCACGTCGTCGGCATCTGCGTCAATCAGAATTCGATCTATGTCCCTGCCTTCGAGGAGGGGTGCGATACTGTACGAGAATGCCTCGGCTTCTAGGATTTCTCCAGACTCATTGTGCGAGTATATCGTCGGACACGAACCGAAACACTTAGCGCTAGGCCGGGAGCAATAAATCGCAACTCCAGCGATCACTGTAGCGGCAGTAGCCCCAAGGCTTTTTGCAAAGGACCGTCCCATCAGGACTTCAGTCGAAACCGACTCCAGACCGATCAAGTCGTCGACCGCAAGTTCATCAATATCAGCTGAGCTTGATAGATCCAGCGAGTACAGGATTCCCGCACCGAAAACAGAGTCCGCCGCTACCCGAGCCCCATCCTCGAAGACCGCTATCCTGCCATCGGTCAAAAAGGCCTTGAACGGAGTTTCGACAATTGTCCCCTCCGTATCGCTCGGATCCAGCAACTCGACATTAACCGCCGAGGTGAAAACGCAGGAAGAAACTAGAACTGCGAGCATTGCCCCCAGGAATACATTAAGGTGTTTCATCAGCTGTTTCCAGGGACCCTGGCATAAACGAAACAAAAGGCGAAAACCATTCTCACAGTGCAATGTCCTGCGCTAATATAGCATAAATGCCGGACTCAAGGATAAGCCACACGGGCAAATTCTCGAATAGTAACAGAAATGTCACATGTTTAATCTCATTTAATCTCAATAGTCACGCGGAATGCACAAGACGCGGGAAAGGTTTGCACTCGATGCGCCGTTCTCGCGATCCTTCCAAACTGGAGATAAATAATCTTGTAGCAAACCTGCTTGGAGGTCACGGGAGGTTCGTATTAGCCGCATCCGGGCTGATGACCGAGATTGCCTCTTGCAGGTTGCGCGTAACCGTCTTTCTCGTGTCCAATGCCGTGGAGGTTGTGGCGGATATAAATTTTTCTAAACTTTTGATACCTGCGACTGCAAAAAGTTGTCGCTGAACGCAGACTACAGCGGTGGGTAAATTGCCCTTTGGACACGCCAGTTGTGTCCATTGGTCAGAGTGACCTGAGAACGGAAGTTGTGCGCGTAGCGAACAATCTATTTGTCCAGAGCATTTATAACTAGACTTGAAAGCGGTGCGCTATTTTTCGAGGGCGTAGATGGTTCCTTGGACGACGCCGTTAAACGCTGTTCCCTGTGCATCAACGAGGTTGTACTTGATCTCAATTATCCAGGTTGGCCCTAAACCGGGGAGACCAATTCGCACAGTAGAATCACGCAGAGATACATCGGAAATCCTGAGTCGCTGCATGTCGTGGCGCTCGGATCCGTAGCGTCGCGAGCGCAGTAGCTGCCAGGTATTCACTTCGTAACTGTCGGCGCGAGTTGCAGCCCTTTCCTGCAGTGAGGTGGCAAAGGTCAACTCTACAGCTCCTTCAAGCATGCGCAGGGAAATAGGCATGCGTACAGTTTCACCGGTATACCGAATTCGGTAAAGGCCTCCTGTCTGCATCATTTGGCTGGTTGCCCATGCAGACATCCCAACGACATAGAGTTGCCCATCCAGGGGATTCATACGGCCTCGCATGATCCCGGTTGGGAATGCAGGCAGGGGCAGTTCTACAATGCCCGCCTGGTGTGTGCCTTCCACGGAGTGCGGCATTACAAGAAATATCAGGCCATATCCGTATGAAAGGCTGAGCAATTTTCCAGACAGTGGCCCCCAGCGGTCGCTTTCGGCCCAGAGCAATTCAGCGGGCGAACGATCATATTTCTGGTCAATCCAGACCAACGGATCCACCATGGCCTCATCTGAGGAGTCTTGGGGTGCGCCGTAGCCGTACATATTGCCATAGAACCCTCCCGGTTCTACCATATTGATCCGATTCATCGGATTCCAATGTCCCTCTTGGTCGGTTACGATAAAAGTGCCATCGGGATTAAGTGTAACCCCGTTGGCTGCCCGGAATCCATTGGCGAGGATTGTACTTTCATTTCCGTCGGCGCTCACACGAATCAAGGTGCCGTGTTGGGGAATGAGTGCTGGGCGTGCGTGA
Organism: Rhodothermales bacterium; assembly: GCA_965219915.1. Lineage (GTDB taxonomy): Bacteria > Bacteroidota > Rhodothermia > Rhodothermales > Bin80 > Bin80. The sequence continues at coordinate 1,723,521 of OZ244794.1, forward strand.
CGGGCACTCTTCGCATAGTAAAAATTTCCGTCTGCATCTGTCTGCAAGCCCATGGCAAACTCATGAAAATGCTCAGTGACCTGATGGTCATTGTTGAAGCTCTCATAGTAATCCGTCTGCCCATCGCCATTAAGGTCGTGCAGACGTGCAATTTGATTGCGGCTGCCGACATACAGTTCTTCTCCGATAGCGCGGACTCCCTAGGGGTTGAAAAAGGCCGGTAGCTACGCGCCGCCATTCGACGGTTGCCCTCCTTCCTGGGTAATACCGGAGAGGTGCCACACCTCACCGTCAATGGTTGTGACAACAGCCTGATCACCGCCGGCCAAAAAGTCAATTGCGGTTGGGCGTACCCGGCTCTTCCAGGGGTTATTGAGAGGTAGGGTCAGTACATCGGCCGCATAGCCTGCCTGTGTGCCTGACACGATCGGGGACTCAAGCACGGGAAGCTCCTGGGTTGGTCCGCCCTGGGTATACGGTTCCAGGTTTTCGGGCAGACCAGGTGCCGCTTCGTCGGACCCGTATACCAACTCAAAATTCGTGTCGGCCGTTATCGTGACCCGATGCATTCCATTTGACTGTGTGAGTGTCGCAGCAGACGATGGGATAGCAGTCAGTGCTACGCTGTCAGGCGCGGCGCGAAGGGTTAGCGGGCGTGTGACTCCTGTAATATTCAGCGTTCTGGCCAACAGAGTGTCGTCCCTGAGGGTGTAGGATTCAAGCACTCGCGCCTGTCCGACCGTGTAGTGAATGATGATCCGGTTATTGTGCACGTACAGGCCCTTATAATGTGTCCAATCCCGTGGGAGCGGTCCAAACTGGCGGCCGTCGACGGCACGAAATCGTGGGTCCAATGTGGAGTCTGTGGCCGGATTGACCCAACCCGGGGTCATAGGCGTTTCGACGATCAGATTGCCCACGATCCGGGGGAAAATATTATGCTGATCGTCCAGCAGGATATCTTCCCAGTCAATAAAGCCGTCACCGGTCCAGAATGCCGCCAGGCGCATGAGATCGTGATCAAACAGCGCAAATGCCTTGCCTGCGGCGACGCCTCCCTCGCCCGGATCAAGCCTGATTGCAATACCCTTATAAGCAAAATTGCGATCACGAAAATCTTCATTTGGGATGGGGCTACCCCGCCTGTTTATCCCTTTGGGTCCTTCCGATGCGTGTGCTATCTCATAGGTTCTCATCAGAAACGGTCCGTAGTCCATTTCTTTCCACGGTGTCTTTCGAGTGGGTGGAGGTCCAAGCGAATCGCCTTCGGGCAGACCGCTGAGATAAGCTTCTGTGACCTCGAAAAAGGCCTCCGGGTTATGTTCGCGCAAAAACTCTTCGCGAATGAACACGATCACCGCGTATTTTTCCCGTGGTGTGAGTTGTACTTGGGGCGGCATGAGTCCACGCCCACGTGTAAGCGTGTTGTACAGAGAGAGCGGGTCTTCTCCGTACTTGAAGGGCTCTTGCCAGAACTGTCGCGAGTTGGGCAGTGTGCCAGGAACGTCAGGTGTTCCGTGACAGCTGAAGCAGGCGGTGCGATAGACACGGAGTCCACGGTGATAGAATTCCTCTGACCAGTTCTCAATTATGCCTGCGTGGTCAAGTGATTGCTCGTATGCTGGAAGGTCAGAAGTAGCCAGGATGTTGGGTTCCTCAGATCCAGACGTCTGGCAGGCTGCCAGCACGAGAAGAACCGCGAGGGCTTGATATTGACGGAGCATAGCGGAATGGGTATATCACTAAGAATAGTGCGTCACGGCGTTGTTCGCAAGTACCTACGTCATCCTTACGGTTATTCCTGCATTGTGCAGAAATTGTTTTGCCTGGTTGATGGTCACCTGTTTGAAGTGGAACATTGATGCGGCCAGAACAGCATGGGCGCGTCCAATTAGCAAAGCATCCCGTAAATGCTCAAGCGTGCCGGCCCCGCCGGAAGCTATAACCGGAAGCTGGACAAGCTCGTCCAGTGCCTGCAGGAGCTCCAGATCATATCCGATCTGTGTGCCATCCCGATCCATAGATGTAACCAACAGTTCGCCCGCTCCGCGGTCCTCCGCTTCTTTCGCCCACTCAAGTCCGTCTATTCCCGTGGGACGGCGTCCCCCGTGCGTATAGATTTCCCAGCCACCCTTGGCACGTCTTTTCATGTCTATTGCGATGACCACACACTGGGCACCGAATGCCCCCGCGCATTCTGAGATAAGTCCGGGGTTTTTGATTGCAGCAGAATTTATGGCAACCTTGTCGGCACCGGCGTGAAGCATCTGCCGCATGTCCTCAAGGGTTCTAATGCCACCTCCAACGGTGAGGGGAATGAATATTTGCTCGGCGGTTTGACGCACAACATCGTGCATGATCCCACGTCCTTCGTGGGTTGCCGTGATGTCCAGAAATACCAGTTCATCGGCGCCCTCTGCATTATAGACATGCGCCTGTTCTAGTGGATCACCTGCATCAACCAGATTAACGAACTGGATGCCCTTAACGACACGCCCGCGATCAACATCCAGGCAGGGAATAATGCGTTTGGCTATAGACATCCAGTGCGTTTGGGAATGATTTACTGGGTTAACGACATTAGGCTGCAGTTCGCAAAGTCCAAGTATTTTGCGCGCCTGGACTGCCGGCAAAATCGGTATGTGATGTTGCGATAGGTAACGAAAGAACTGTCCAATCCTCGTCGGACTTTCCTTCTTGATGCGCGATTCATTCCACACTACATAGTTTCTTGGGTATGCCCCCTAAGTCTTCGTTGGCCAGAGTTCATAGTCCTTGAACTTGCCCTCATAAAGAGCACGACCAATGATCACGGAATCAACTCCAAAAGATTCCAGTTCGGCTAGTGCCGTCAGGTCCCTGGGTCCAGATACCCCACCGCTGGCTGTCAGCCGTGCATGTTTTAACTGCATGCCCAATGTTCGATAGGCATCAAGATTTGGTCCGACCATGGTACCGTCCCGACCAATGTCGGTGTAGATGATACGGCGAACACCAAGTGCCTCCATATCTCGGGCAAAGTCAAGCGCAGACAGTCCAGTTCCGCTGGTCCAGCCGTCAACACGCACCTCTCCGTTTTGAGCGTCTATGCCAACAGCGATACGGTCCGCCCCGTATTTTGCAACCATCGTCCTGACGAGCGCAGGATCCTTGACAGCCGCGGTACCAATGATCACGCGGTGTATACCCTGATCAAGTACACGGATTACATCCACTGTAGAACGGATGCCTCCACCGGTCTGGACTGGAATAGTCACCGTCTGAGCAATAGATCCGATCACTGCGGTATTGTGGGTGTGGCCACCTGAGCGTGCCGCATCCAGGTCCACGACGTGCAGGAACTGTGCGCCCAATGACTCCCATCGGCGCGCCATAACGATGGGGTCGTTATGGTAAGTCGTTACCTGATCGTAAGCACCCTGCATCAGCCGCACACAGTTGCCATGCAACAGGTCAATAGCCGGTATGTGGGCGATCATGCAAGCATTGCAAAATTTGCCAGAATCCGAAGTCCGATGTCATGGCTCTTTTCGGGGTGGAATTGTACCCCATATATATTGTTATGGGCAACAACCACCGGTAAGGGATGCCCGTAATCAGTCACAGCCACTACATTTTCAGGAGATACATCACTGGCGTAGAATGAATGTGCAAAATAGCACCGAGCGTTCGCAGAGAGCCCGTTCAAAAGCGGATTGTGCTTCACAGGCGAAACGACATTCCAGCCCATATGCGGGATTTTAAGGGTGGGGTCCGAAGGACGTAGCTCCTTGATGGATCCTTTTAGTAGTCCCAGCCCAGTGTGCACGCCCTGTTCTGAACTGGATTCAAAGAGCATTTGCATTCCTACACAGATTCCGATGAAAGGCACCTTGCGTGCGATAGTTTCCATAATTGGTTGTTCCAGCCCCCTTTGCCTGACTTCCTGAATGCATGCACCGAATGCCCCCACGCCTGGAAGAACCAGATGATCAGCTGCACGGATGAGGTCTGGATCATCAGTTCTAACAACATCGGGGCGTACGTGCTGAAAGGCCCTTTCGATGGACCGCAGGTTCCCGATACCATAGTCAATGATCGTAATCATTGTGGTCAGTCACTGGTCTGACTGAGTTCTTTGGAGCGTTGTGTTGCCGTGGCAACGGCATGGATGAACATCGTACGCAGACCATGTTTTTCCAACTCCGCGATCGCGGCTATGGCAGTGCCGCCAGGTGTGGTCACTTCGTCGCGTAAAATGGCAGGGTGCTTGTTGGTTTTATCGGCGAGTCTGGCTGCTCCAAGCACCGTTTGCTTTGCCAGTCTGAACGCGATAGAGCGGGGCAGTCCCTGTTTCACTCCGGCATCGGTCAGCGCCTCTATAAGCATGTAGACATAAGCAGGACCACTACCACTAAGTCCCGTTACAGCATCCATTAGGTACTCAGGAACCCGCTCCACATTTCCAACAGCTTCGAATATTTCCTGTACCAGGGCCATATGTTCGTCGGAGGCCGTACTTCCCGCAGATATGGCTGTTGCTCCACAGTCAACTACCATAGGTGTATTGGGCATAGTGCGGATGATAGGTTGATTCGGGGAGAATGCATGCCCAATCTGCGCAGTGGTAAGTCCGGCTAGTACAGAAACAATGAGAACTTCCGACTCCACATGATCACGGATTTCTTTTGCGACAGCGAACCAATTTGTGGGCTTAACCGCCAAGACCACGATAGTAGCACCGTTTACTGCTGCGGGATTATCGGTCCCCACTGTTACCCCAGGAAGAGCCCTTTTCAGGTCCTCCAGGGCATAGTGATTTCGGCGTGTTGCACGAATCTGTGATGGATCCAGGCAATTACCAGCCAACAATCCCCCAACGAGGGCGCGGCCGATATTACCCGCACCGATGACAGTTATGGTCTGATTAGAAAGCGACATAAGTGTATTAGAGTGTCCCTTTGGTTGATGGCATCACCGCGTTTGTTGCACTCTGTTGTGTGGCTATTTTCAGTGCGCGAGCGGCGGACTTGAAGATGGCTTCAATCTTGTGATGCGTGTTTGTGCCGTACGGTACACTGATATGCAGTGTACAGGCTGCGTGTTCGGCGAAGCTGTACCAGAAGTGCTGAACAAGTTCAGTTGCCAAATCTCCCACAGTCGGACGGTCAAAATCACTCTTAAAGTGTATCGCGAATCTTCCAGAAAGGTCAACAACAGTACGTGCCAATGCCTCATCCATAGGTACATAGGCATGGCCGTAGCGGGCAATGCGTGCTTTATCCCCCAACGCTTTCCGCAGGGCCTGACCAAGACAGATTCCCACATCTTCAACGGTATGGTGCTCATCCACGCTCAGGTCCCCACTGCATTTGGTCTCCAGATCAAATTGACCGTGCTTCGCGAAGAGATCTAGCATATGATCCAGGAAACCTACACCCGTTTGATTCTTGTACTGCCCGGTTCCATCGAGTGTGAGCTTGACCGAGATATCTGTCTCTTTGGTCGTGCGGACAACAGCGGCACTTCGCTTGGGGGAAATTGATTCTGCCATAGCAGCTTATTGTTCAACGAGAACGCTTGTACGCACAAGTACGGCGTAAGGTGTGGTTTGGGGAAAATATCTCAGGATCCGTAGTGGATGGTCTTGGTTAAAACCGCCCAAGTATCCTGACTGCCAATGCCGGCCAAGTTTTTCAAGCGTACGCTGATCACTTCTGCGCTACCATATGCGAATGGTCCGGTACACATCGGGCACTTGGCAGGTGCGTACCTCCCCGCGGATCTCTATGTGCGCTATTTACGTCTGAAAGGGCGGGATGCTGTGTATGTTTGTGGATCTGATGAATACGGTGTGGCAATCGTTATGCGGGCTATGGCGGAGGGAATTACACCTCAGGAGGTCGTAGATCACTATCATCCGATGATCCGGGACAGCTTTGAAGGTTTTGGGATCAGCTTCGATAATTACAGTCGCACCTCTCGGGAAGTTCATACAGATACGAGCCAGGATTTTTTTCGACGGTTGTCGGAAAGGGACGAGTTCGTACTGAAGCGTGAGGAGCAGTTGTATGATCCCGAGGCAGGAGTTTTTCTTGCGGATCGCTTCATACGAGGCACGTGCCCACTTTGTGGATATGAGGATGCTTATGGAGACCAGTGTGAACAGTGTGGAGCATCGCTCAGCCCCTCGGAAATCAAGAATCCCAGGAGCACATTAACCGATGCGGTACCGGAACTGCGTCCCACGACGCACTGGTATCTACCTCTGGGGGCCTGGCAGGCCCGCCTCGAGGACTATATCGACAATCATCCCGAATGGAAGCCCAATGTACTGGGGCAGATCGGGGCCTGGTTTACCGACGGTTTACGGGATCGGGCAATCACTCGCGATGTTCCATGGGGAGTTCCCGTACCCGAGGAGATTGCCGAAGCAGTCGGAGTGGAAGCGAAAGGAAAGGTAATCTATGTGTGGTTTGATGCCCCCATAGGATATATTTCGTCTACACGTGAATGGGCCGCCAAACAGGGAGATCCAGAGCGATGGAAGCTGTATTGGCAGGATGATGAGTCCAGATTGATTCATTTCATAGGCAAGGACAACATCGTGTTTCACACGCTGATGTTTCCAGCCATGCTAATGGCCTACGGCAAGTATGTAGTACCAGATCAGGTGCCAGCAAATGAATTTCTGAACATTGAGGGTAGCAAGCTTTCAACCAGTAGAGGCTGGGCGGTGTGGCTGCACGAATATCTCGAGGATTTTCCGCCAGACTTGCTCCGCTATGTTCTTGCAAGCACGCTCCCGGAGGCGAAAGATTCAGCTTTTAGTTGGGGAGAATTCCAGACACGTGTCAACAGTGAGCTGGCAGATATTCTCGGGAACTTTGTAAACCGCGCGTTAACCTTTGCTAAGCGCGAGTTTGGCAACTGTGTTCCTCCGTTAGTGGATCCTTCTGCCACGGATAAGGATGTTATTGAGCAGCTGTCAAAATTCCCAGAACGAATTGCGGCATCCTATGAACGTTTCAGGTTTCGCGAGGCGGTACACCAGACTATGGGCGTCGCGCGATTGGGCAACAAGTATTTCAACGACCAGGCTCCGTGGGCTACGCGGAAGACGGATCGTGTGCAGTGTGCCAATACCGTCCATGTATCACTGCAGATTTGCGCGGCTTTGTCGGTGCTAATGGAACCGGTTTTGCCGTTTTCGGCTGCAAAGCTTCGGAGTATGCTCCGACTGGAGGGGATTCGGTCCAGCTTGCCAGGCAGTAGCGACGAGGCAGGTATCGGCTGGGCGGAGGCGGGCTCTTGTTTACTTTCGGCTGGTCATGTCCTTGGTCGGAAGGATATTCTTTTTAGTAAGGTGAGTGATACTGCTATACAGAGACAGATCGAAAAACTGGAATCTGCAAATGCATCTCAGGGGCTGCCGTATGCTGAGGCGAAGCCTACAATCAGCTATGATGATTTTGCAAAGCTGGACTTCCGAATGGGACTCATACTAAGTGCTGAACGCGTCCTAAAATCAGAGAAACTTCTAAGACTGCAGGTTGATCTCGGTTACGAACAGCGACAGATACTGGCCGGTGTTGCGGAGCATTTTGAACCAGAAGAGTTGGTCGGCCGGTCGGTGGTCGCGGTTGCGAATCTGGCGCCAAGAAAGATGATGGGGCTGGAAAGCCAGGGTATGCTCCTGATGGCGGAAGACCGAGAGGGACATCTTGCACTTATCTCGTCCGAGAGCGAGCCTGGAGCCATCGTTTGCTGATCTCAGCGAAACAGTTTTGCAGAAGTGGGAGTAGTTGAGTTTGGAGCAGCATAACCGTGGACCTGCCTTACGATCTTCTATTCCCAGAGGCGAGCCCCTCGGCCTTTTATTCTACGCAGGGGGAAGCATAAAGTGGGTATCCCGGGAAATGCTGCCGGAATCCCTTGCTTGCTGTCTGACGACGGTGCTCAGACAACGATTTGCACCTGATGCGCTTTTTTCTTCGATTTTGCTCCTATTTGACAGTTCCTTTAATCACGGCGTTGCTTTCGCTTCCCTGTCAATGCTTGGCAAATAGGCAGGATGTAGAAACCGTCCATAAAGCCCTTAGCGCCTTCTATCTCTCTACCAACGGGGATTCATGGGCAGACAGAACCGGCTGGAATGTAATTACGGTTCCCCAGTCAATGGCGGAGTTTAACCAATGGCGCGGGCTTCGTGTTGTTGGAAATACCCTGGTAAGAATAGACCTACCACGGAACGATCTCAGCGGCTCGCTCCCTCCTGAGTTGGGCAACCTGTCAGGGCTGAGAGAGCTGATCCTGTGGAGAAATCATCTTGAGGGATCGATCCCGTTTGAATTGGGCAACCTGTCGTCGCTGGAAGAGCTGAATCTGTCAGAGAATCATCTTGAGGGATCGATCCCGTCTGAATTGGGCAACCTGTCAGCGCTGAAAAGGCTGAACCTTGTCGACAATCAGTTTACCACGGTCCCTCCAGAGTTGGGCAACCTGTCAGCGCTTGAGGGGCTGTGGCTGTCCAGTAATCAGCTTACCACGGTTCCGCCTGAGTTGGGCAACCTGTCGTCGCTCGTAACGCTGATGCTGTATGACAATCAGCTTGCCACTATCCCTACTGAGTTGGGCAGCCTGTCAAAGCTGAGGGGTTTGGGCTTGGGCAATAATCAGCTTACCACGCTCCCTCCTGAGCTGGGCAACCTGTCAGCGCTGAATAGTCTGGGCCTGTATCACAATCAGCTTACCACACTCCCTCCTGAGCTGGGCAGCCTGTCGTCGCTAAAAACGCTGTGGGTTTATAACAATAGGATTACGACACTCCCTCCTGAGTTGGGAAATTTGCTCGCGCTGGAATCGCTGAGGCTGGAGAATAATCAGCTTTCCGTGCTTCCACCTGAGCTGGGTAACCTCTCAGCACTGAAAGATCTGGTCCTGTGCGACAATCAGCTTACGGGCTCGCTCCCTCGTGAATTGGGCAAACTATCAGCGTTGACAAGGCTGGACCTGAGCCGCAATCAGCTTAGGGGTTCGCTCCCTCGTGAATTGGGCAAATTATCAGCGTTGACAAGGCTGGACCTGAGCTACAATCAGCTTGAGGGTTCGCTCCCTCCTGAATTGGGCAAACTGTTAGCGCTGGATAATCTGAACCTGAGCGACAATCAGCTAACGGGTTCACTCCCTTTTGAACTGGGCAACCTGCTTGCGCTGCGAAAGCTGAACCTGACCTACAATCGGCTTTCCGGTTCAATCCCGCGTAGCTTCCTGCAACTTCGATGGCTTAGTGACTTCAGCTTTAAAAACAATGCGGGGTTGTGCGCTCCACCCGACGATGAGTTTCAGAGGTGGCTGAGAAGGAATTCAAGTGGTAGAGGGGGCCCGAATTGCGCTCCCTCAGTTTCGGTGGAAGAGGAAAGTGCCCTGCCGGCAGAATTCGTGATTAAGGGCAATTACCCCAACCCTTTCCGGACATCTACCACTTTACAGTTTGATCTGCCTTGGCCTGCCCGCGTTGGGGTCGAAATCTTTGACGTTACGGGCCGGCTCGTGATCAAACAATATCCCACGGACATTCCTGCCGGTTGGGGGCGTGAACTTTCCCTGCGAGAGGTTAGACTTCCCTCCGGGGCATACGTGTACCGCATGACGATTAAAACTCCCGGAGATCAATTCATACATACGGGACGCGTGGTGCGGGTACGCTAAACCTAAATGCCAGCAGGGGCGAGACAAATGGTGAGACGGGGTCCTGGGGTAGAGCATAGAGGTGATAACATAGTCCTACACGTCTAAAAGAGCTTGCGCAACTTGTCCATAAGCTCTCATTTGTCTTGTTTTTCTTTTCGTACTCCTCCATTTAGCTTCCAATATATTTGCTGAGCCTGAACGACCCCGGAAGGCCCCTCAATAACCGCCAATTAAACGTGACAATCAAGGCGGCAACGATAACACTTCTATTTCTCCGATTATTTGTCGCCAGTGTAGCGTGTCATCATTGATTCGCATACAGGAGATTGAGGTGGATTGCAAGATTTGATTTACGAATCTGGTCCATACAACGGCTTCTGAATCTCGCTGTAGGTCCTGAGATAGCTCTGACAAGCACTAGGCTATATTTCCGGGCGGGCACTAAATGAGACTTAATGATCGAGTGAGCAGGAATAATCAACCAGGAAATAGGATCAGATGTTGATGGACTGCCCTAGTGCATCACGGGTAGCCTCCATGACCGCTTCCGAGAGCGTCGGATGTGGATGTACGGCGTCCAGGATTTCATGGTAGGTAGTCTCTAGTGTGCGGGCGGTCACGGCCTCCGCGATGAGCTCTGTAGCATCCTGTCCAATCACATGGCAACCCAGTAGCTCTCCGTACTTCGCGTCATAAATGACCTTTACGAATCCATCCGTGTGTCCGGCTGCCGAAGCTTTACCAGATGCAGAGAATGGGAATTTACCAACCTTGATGTCCAATCCTTCTTCAAGTGCCTTGGCCTCGGTATATCCCACTGAAGCAATCTGGGGTTGACAGTAAGTGCATCCTGGAACATTTCCCTTATCCAGTGCATGCACATTTTGTCCGGCAATTTTTTCAACGCAAATAATGCCTTCGTGACTGGCTTTGTGTGCTAACCAGGGCGGGCCGGCTACGTCGCCGATTGCATAAACGCCCCGTACTCGGGTGCGGGAAAATTCGTCAGTTTTGATAAAGCCACGCTCAGTTTCTATGCCAATGCTTTCCAGGCCCAAGTCTTCGATATTTCCTGTAATTCCGACCGAGCTAAGAACTTGATCAACTTCTACCACATCACTTTTCCGAGTGGTCTTCAGATGCACTTTTAGGGCACCATTGCCATTTTCCACACGGGCTACACTTGCGCTCGTACGAACTTTGATGCCGGCTTTTTTGAATGAACGCGTCAGTTGCTTGGACACATCCTCGTCCTCAATGGGAACGATACGATCTAGGAGTTCCACCAAGTGGACCTGTGTACCCATGTGGTGATAGAAGTAGGCAAACTCTACTCCGATAGCACCGGCACCGGCAATCAGGAGGCGCTTGGGCCGTTTTTCCTGCAGCAACGCCCCCCTGTAATCAATAATGTTTTTTCCATCAATTGGTAACGGGGGAATTTCTCTTGCACGGGCCCCAGTTGCTAGGATGATGTGTTTCGCCTTTAGTGTGCGTGAGGTTCCTATTCTTTTGTTATCCATATTGACGGATGGCGTAACGCTTAATGCGCCGCCTCCCGACAGTTTAGCATGTCCGAAAACAACCTCAATGCCATTTTTCTTCATGAGGTATTGCACGCCGGAGTTCATTTTCGCAGCGACCTTCCGGCTTCGCTGAATAACGCTTGGAAAATCCGCTGTAATCTTCCCTTCAAGCTTTAAGCCGTAGGCAGACAAGTGATCGGCGTAAGAAGCCACTTCTGCACTCTTCAGAAGTGCTTTGGTAGGGATGCAGCCTACGTTTAGGCATACGCCTCCCAGTTTGTCTTTTTCGACGACCGCTGTTTTGAATCCGAGCTGCGTGGCACGGATCGCTGTTTCGTATCCGCCGGGGCCAGTCCCGACAACTATGACATCAAAAGTATCTGCCATGATTTATTAGGTTGAAAGAGTGGTTTTAAGATACAAGCCGCAGGCCGATTATCGTTCAGGGAGCGAAACACGGGTTACCCCGGTGGGGAGGTTCAGTGACATTGAAACGATTGGCTCGTTGATCTGGATCGAGCGATAATGAAGGATGGCGTTTATATCCGAAGCTGGATTACGGTAGACCACACGCTGTGGGAACTGCATCTCTCCGACGGTGAAAAAATCGCTGAAATACAATGATTCAATAAGCGTGTCGGTCGAATCCCGCTGCTCCACATGAATAATGCGCCAGAGAGAAGGATCAACGGTATAGGCTTTGTTCTGGAGCGTGTCCGCAAGAACGAGTCGATCCGATACTTGCTCCAACTGCATATGTGATTGATGTGTTGGCCGTATCAGGCCAAGCATGTTCTCGATTGCGTCCTGAACCGTGAATATTGCTGGTATAGCTGGATAATTGCTGTCTGCGGTATGCAGCGATTGTGCTAAACGATCATAGAAAAAAATACTGTCCCGAGTGACTAGGGCCCGTCCGACCTCGATACCCAGACCGCGAACAGTGAACGCCATTAGAAGGGAGTCTCCGCGCCGGTGCGAAATATCGGCTATCATAGTTCCAGAGTGGATCGGCGTATCCATGGAAAGCTGGACTTGTGTCTTGATGGAGCTCGGTACAGGGTGTGCCCAGATGCTGTCAAGGACAGTTGCTGCTTCAAATAGGTTCGGGACATTGACCGGATCTACGACTGAGGTACGTGTGCCGGAACACCCCGCTACAACTAATGCACAGATTAAGGCGATCTTTCTCATTCGAGCATTTGGGGCCCCATTCCCCAGGAAAGTTTCGATCGCAAGGTGCTGAAATAATGCATGTTTTCGAGCCTGATCAGCCGGATCGAATGACTCGCTCGACGTACGGTATAGGGGGTTTTCTTTCCGGCAATCGTGTGTGTCCGCCCATCCAGAGCAATGGTGCAGTCCGAAGAAACCGCAGCCAACTGGATCGTCAGTACTGCCTGTGCAGGCAACACGATCGGACGGACCGTTAGACTGTGAGGGGCCACGGGACTGACAATCACTACGTTACTGCCCGGCATCACGATAGGTCCGCCAACCGCCAGCGAGTAGGCCGTTGATCCAGTTGGCGTGGCTATGATCACGCCATCACCCCAGTAACGGTTCAGCCGGGTATTATCCACCTGGATATCTATGGCCGCAAGCCCACCCGCAGGTTTGCGCGTAATTACGATGTCGTTAAGTGCTAGACCAGCGTGAGGACCAGATAAATCAAGAACCATCCGCTCTTCAATTGTATATCGTCCCTCCTCCATGAGCCGCATAGCATTTTGGATCTTGCTGGCCTCAACATCAGCCAGAAAGCCGAGGCGACCAATATTTATCCCCAGAATGGGGATACCGGATGTCCCAACTTCAAAGGCCGTGTGAAGCAGCGTTCCATCACCTCCGATCGACAGGATGACATTGCTCGTTTGTGTAAGCTCATCTATACAAACATTTTCTGCATTTTCAGGCGTGATCATGGAGCGCTTCAGGAGGCCATCCACAATGGAAGCGTGCAACCGATAGCTAATACTCTTTTTATCCATCCAGTTTTTCAACCGTTGGACTAGCGGCCAGAGTTCATCTTTGGCCGTATTTCCGGTAACGCCATAGATCAACCGTTTCATTGATCAAAACGCACTTGAATGTGCTAATCTTTAACGAGATTAATGTAACTTTCGTTTTGACCGTACATAATTATGGCCCGGCATGTCGTCATCATTGGCAATGGAGTTGCGGGAATAACTGCGGCACGGTTTATACGCAAGTTAAGTGACCACCGCATTACGGTGGTTTCCAGCGAAACCGATCACTTCTACGCTCGAACCGCTCTGATGTACATCTACATGGGGCATATGCGGTACCGGGAGACCAAACCGTACGAAGATCATTTTTGGACACAAAACAATATAGACCTTGTTCGCGGGTATGCTACGCAGATTGATACGCAGAGCAAGGTCGTTCGGATTGCTGATGGTGTAGACATCGCCTACGATGCGCTTCTATTGGCCACTGGGTCGAAGTCCAATCTGTTTGGCTGGCCTGGTCAGGATCTGCCGGGGGTACAGGGTCTCTATGGGATGCAGGACCTTGCGCTAATGGAACGCAATACACGCGGTATCAGACGTGGAGTCGTTGTTGGAGGAGGGCTGATCGGCATAGAGATGGCCGAGATGCTTCATGCCCGACATATACCGGTGACTTTTCTTGTCCGTGAGAAAAGTTATATGGATTACCTGCTCCCGGAGGAAGAGTCCGCGCTGATTAATGATGAGATTGTAGCACATGGGATAGATTTGAGGCTCGGGACAGAGCTCAAGTCAATCATTGGCCCGGATCGCGCCTCTGCTGTTGAAACCAATCTTGGTGAACGTATAGACTGTCAGTTTGTCGGCCTGACGGCGGGCGTTCATCCGAACACTGATATAGCTCGGGCCTCGGGGATCCACACCAATAAGGGTATTCTGGTCAATGAGTTCTTCGAGACCAATGTACCGGATATCTATGCTGCCGGCGATTGTGCTGAATTCAGTTCGGACGGGATTGGTAGCCGTAGAGTCGAACAACTTTGGTATACGGGCCGCGCTCATGGAAAGACCGTTGGATATACACTATGTGGGCATAGGACGCCTTATCGGCGTGGAGTCTTTTTTAACTCGGCAAAATTTTTCACTGTAGAGTACCAGACTTACGGAGATGTACCTGCCCGGCCCGGGCCACACATTCAGTCACAACTGTTCAGGCAAGGGCGTGCACTTTTGCGTGTCAACAGCGATCACAGGACGGGGCACGTACTGGGGTTCAATACCATGGGTTTGCGTCTCAGGCAAGATCAATGCGAAGCGTGGATTCGCAGTCGCACTCCCGTGGACCAGGTTCTAAAATCCCTTGCAAAAGCCCGGTTTGATTCCGAATTTCAATCCAGCAGGGTTTATCGCCGGGCTGCAGCCACTTCAGATTGAGTAACTGTTATGGAACATCACGCCAGTTTGCAACTCACGACTCCAGGATCCAGATACTCTGCGCGCCAGAGAACAGGCTTGGCACTGATTGGCGTGGGCGTATTGGCCCTTTTGGTGATGCTCGTCGGGGATGGCTCACTCAACCCCGCGCTCACGATGGGGGTTGCGATGGCCGGTTTTCTGGTGGGTAGCGGCTTGCTCTTTGCAGACTTGCTGCAGCAGGCACCCGGGGTAAACAATAATGGTGTTTGGTTTTCCGGTGCGACCGCCCGGGGAATGGCTGGCTGGATCATGGCAATTGTGTTCACCGGGTTCTATATCATCCTCTACTGGACTCCGTCAAACCTTGAGCAGCTTGTCCGTGGTACGGATGCTCTGAGCTCTGCACTCCGTGGCAGACCTTCGGATCAGTGGTTTCTGTATGGATTGTTCTACACGCTTGCGATCCTGGTCATGGGCGCCCGTATGCTCATAAAGTACCGGGACAACAAGTATCAGATATTGAGGACAATCTCGGTAATGTTCTTTCAGTTAGGTCTAGCCTTTATTCTGCCGAGTCTATTGTTGCTTCTGAATGAGCCTGAGTTTTATTTCAGTTACTTCTGGCCGCTCAAGTACGACTATTTATGGCCGTCCACCTTTAGCACCCTGACTCAGGGGCCCGGACTGGGTATTTTCCTGCTGTTCTGGACGTCGGTAATGACCTTTGTCGCCACTCCAGTCCTGACCTTTTTCTATGGTAAGCGGTGGTATTGCTCCTGGGTTTGTGGCTGCGGGGGACTGGCAGAAACCGCGGGGGACCCATTCCGTCACCTCTCGGATAAGTCTACAAAGGCTTGGAAAGTAGAGCGGTGGATGGTTCACAGTGTGCTGGTATTTGTAATCGTCACGACCCTTGCACTATGGATTAACAGTTGGACAGGGGGAGGCCTGTTAGGTGGGCTGTCTAATGAATTTTCGAGACTGTATGGTTTCTTTATCGGGTTGATTTTTGCAGGCGTTGTTGGAGTCGGATTTTACCCGATTATGGGCTCCCGTGTGTGGTGTCGTTTTGGTTGTCCAATGGCCGCAATTCTCGGGTTATTGCAGAAATACCTTTCCAGGTTCAGGATAACGACCAATGGTGGACAGTGCATCTCGTGTGGCAACTGCTCAACCTATTGCGAAATGGGTATAGACGTTCGGTGGTATGCGCAACGAGGACAAAACATAGTTAGGGCCTCATGTGTGGGGTGCGGTATGTGTGCGACCGTGTGTCCGCGTGGAGTGCTTCGCCTTGAGAACGGTTCAATGAAAGCCCGATACAATGGTCCGGTGTTGATCCATCACGATGACGTATCTGTGCAACTGGATGAGGCATGGCAGCGTGAGCGCCCGCTCATGCCGCCGGCGCAGGAGGATATACCCATTCTGACTGACAAGGACCTGGGAATCTCTCCTGTTTAGTCGTGGGCGCGGAATGTGTTTGAGAAGAGACAAAGGTTTGGTCTGGTGAAATCTCTTAATCTTGAACTTCCCACATGGCAGGCGGATGTACGATTTCGTGGGCGTTCCCGCCTTATTGCCTGTGCGGTACTTGAAACAGATACTGGACTGATACTCGTTGATCCAGGTCCGACAAGCACATTAAAGACACTTGATCGTGCATTAACTCCTCTAGGCGGGCTGCAGGCGGTTAATGATGTAGTGTTGACGCACATTCACCTGGACCATGCGGGTTGCGTTGGGCAGTTGGCGGCAAACCTGCCCGAGGTATCGATCCATGTGCATCCGATTGGAGCAAGGCATCTGATCAACCCTGAACGGTTGATCAGAAGTGCGACCCGGATATACAAGGAGCGGATGGAGACGTTGTGGGGAGCAATCCTGCCGGTTCCAGCCAGTCAGGTTTGTGCCGTCGCCGACGGCACGCTCCTGCAAATAGGCAGGAGAGCCCTGCGGGCATGCTATACACCCGGACATGCCTCTCACCATATCGCCTGGTTTGACGATGCAGCAGGCGTGGTATTTGCCGGTGACGCGGCAGGGATGCGAATTGAAGGAGCGGATCACATTATCCCGGTGGCTCCACCGCCAGATATAGATCTGGTCGCATGGGAAGAGACACTTTCAAAGCTGGAAACGGAGAACCCTAAGCAACTTTTCCTGACCCACTTTGGGTTGATCAGGGATGTGAAAGAGCATTTGCTTCGAATGCGTGAGAGGCTGAATACTTGGAGTGATGCGGTACGACATTCACTAGACGAGGGTTATGAGTCGGATGTCGCACGCGCGGCGGTCTTTCATGAATCGGAAATGACACTCATGAACGCCTCGGTAGATACTGCTGATCAGGAGCCTTACGGTTACATGGGGCAGCCGCGCGAGAGTTGGTATGGTCTTGCACGTTACTGGCGCAAGCAACTGAGCTGATTGGGACAGCGGTAGAAGTGCGGATTTATGCGTATAAGGGGTTGTACCGGCACAGCTTACCAAAATGAAGTATAGGGTGCCGGCAGCAATCAACGTCTCAGAGATTATGAAAAGAATCTGGAAGCAGGAACCTACACTGGAACAACTCAATCGACGTGGCAAGGGCTCTATGGTCGAGCACTTGGGTATCACGTTCACAGCTCTCGGGCCTGATTATCTTTCCGCGTCCATGCCGGTTGATCACCGTACGAAACAACCGGCCGGGTTACTGCACGGAGGTGCTTCGGTAGTACTGGCAGAAACCGTTGGGAGTGTTGCAGGATCGCTGTGTGTGGATTTACGCAGGCATTTTTGCGTTGGTCTTGAGGTTAATGCCAATCATTTGCGTGCGATCCGTGCCGGCTTGGTTGTAGGGACTGCCCAGCCGTTACACCTCGGACAAAGAACCCAAGTCTGGCAGATTGATATTGTGGACGAAGACGGGTGGCAGATTACCGCCAGCCGTTTGACTTTGGCCATACTGGACTGGGGAATCAACGCACCGGCACCGGAAGACCGGCTTGCATGGCTTACGCAGTAAAAGAGATTTATTATACGCTTCAAGGGGAGGGCCACATGACCGGGCGCCCCGCAGTATTTTTGCGCTTTGCCGGCTGTAACCTGTGGAGCGGACACGAACGAGATCGCTCCACCGCTGTATGTAAGTTTTGCGATACTGATTTTGTTGGTGTGGACGGAATCGAGGGCGGACGCTTTGCTACGCCGACGGAGCTGGCAAATGCTGTACGTACAGCTTGGCCAGACAGCACGGCGCCGTATGCCAGGCCATATGTAGTCTGCACTGGAGGCGAACCGCTACTGCAACTGGATGCAGATCTGATTCAGGCACTCAAGTTCTGTGGGTTTGAGGTCGCCATAGAGACCAATGGTACGCTTATTCCACCCCCGGGACTGGACTGGATCTGTGTAAGCCCCAAGGCAGACGCCCCGTTGGTTCTTGTCGAGGGGAACGAGTTGAAACTGGTCTTTCCGCAGCCAGGGGCCATGCCGGTTGAGTTTGAAACGCTTGCCTTTGATTATTTTTTCCTGCAGCCAATGGATGGTCCGGAACTCGCAGACAATACGAAGGCGGCACTGAATTACTGTCTTCAAAACCCGCAGTGGAGGCTCAGTGTTCAGACCCACAAAGTTTTGGGCATCCCTTGATCAGAAGGGCAGGGGTGTGCCTTCGGATTGGGTTTTTTTCCAATAGGCATTGCGCAGTTGCAGGGTCACCGGACCGGGTTCCCCACTGCCGATCATACGTCCGTCCACCGCAAGCACCGGCGATAATTCCCCCATGGTTCCCGTGGCAAACATCTCGTCCGCAGTATACATTTCGGTCGGAGAGAGATTACGCTCGGTGGCCGGGATGCCGAGTTCTCTGGCCAGAGTCAGCACTTTTGCCCGTGTGATACCATGCAGGCAACTGTCTGCGTGAGGCGTAAGTAGCTGGCCGTGCTTGACGAGAAATACATTTGTTGCGTTGGTTTCCGAAAGGTAGCCCTGTATATCCAGCATCAACGCATCATCTACGCCAGCTAGGTTAGCCTGAATCTTGGCCAGTATGTTGTTGATCAAGTTGTTATGGTGAATCTTGGAGTCCAGGCATTGCGGAGTATTACGGCGCACGGAAGAAGTTATGAGGCGAATACCGCTTTTTGCATAGACCGGTTTTTTCCACTCAGCCAATACAATCAGCGTCGGACCGAATACGTTAAGCCGCGGGTCCATACCGGAAGTCGTCTTTTCTCCGCGGGTCAGAGTCAAACGAATATGCGTGTCATCCCGCATCCCGTTGGCTTTGAGTGTGGCAAACAGGGCATCTGTAATAAACTCGCGCGAGGGTACATCTGTGAAGCCCATTGCGTGTGCAGAATCCATGAGCCTGTTTAGATGCGCGTCCAGCCCAAAAACCCGGCCATCATATACGCGGAGACCTTCCCATACCGCATCTCCGCCTTGGACCACGCTGTCAAATACGGATACTTTGGCTTCTGATCGGTGGAGCAGGCGATCTTTGACCCAGACGACGATGTTATCGTTGCGACTATCTGGTATTGAGATGTGCATTTTTCAGGCCTTGATTACGTATTGGAATAAGTACTCGTAATGAGGAATGCATTCGCTAAGCAGCGGGCGCAGGAAGGTCGGAAATGGTGCTGATTTATGCACGTACGGTGCAAAGCCTGTGGACTTATGAACTACATGATACCAATGCTGCGCCCAAACGCCATCTTCGGGCCTGCCTCCTTTGTCCCAGTGCAGCATGGAAGGTTCAAAGGCAATCTCGAGTCGTTCGCACAGGAGTCGAAGGACCTTTTCCGGGTTCATCAATATCTCGCGTGCATCAAGCACGCACGGCGTCTGTCCCTGTTTTACAAGATAATCAAAGACCTCCCGTTGTCTGGCCAATGCTGTGTCAGCGAGTGCTGGCCGCGGAACCTGGTTAATGAGCGAAGGCAACATTTGCTCAGGATCCCGAATAAGCATAACGGTTGTCATTTGATTCAGGAACTCCAAGTCAAGGTTCACAAGATGATGTCCCATATTTTTGACAAAAAGTATGGGACGGTCGCACGGGCCGAGTAGAGACTGTTTAACCACACGCGAGCCCACTGAATCCATACAGGCCAAAATATCGTTACGTCCGGGATGCTGCGCCCCGGTGACCTGCAAGTAGTGGGCATAGAGTGGCTCGTCAACCACATGCGTATCAGAGCGTTGAGCGAACGCATACATGAGTGCGGTGGATACGTTTCTGGGTCCGCTACAAAGATTAAGGCGTAAGGGCATAGCAAATCGTTATGGGTGGATTAAGGTACGGAAGGTGCGTTAATTTGTGGCTTTTACACAGAAAGAATATTTTTGAGCTATTCGAAAGAAATACAATCGTTTACCGACCATGGAATCACTAGACGAGCTCATACGCTCATTACTGGAGACTGCTTCCAGGTACGCTATGGAGTGGTTTCTTCGTTCATCCCATCAGATCAAGCGTGACGGTTCGCCGGTTACCGCCGCGGATGAAGCCATCCAGAAGTATCTCATCAAGGCGCTCACGCAGCACTTTCCACAGGATGGAATTATAGCAGAGGAAAACGACATAGTACGTACGCCACGGCAGGGTTCGCGTTATTGGACGGTTGACCCAATTGACGGCACGGTATCATTCGTTGCTGGAATTCCGAGCTGGGCCATTGCTTTGGGGCTGATAGAGGAGGGTCAGCCGGTAGCAGGGTTTATACGTGTGCCCTCTACGGGGGACTATTTTCATTCGACGGGGAAGAATGTATTTCGGGGTGATGTGGTCAGGTTACTGAGTGAGCGTACTTCGCTGGATGCCGACATGATCTTGTTAACGCATACGCGTCCTCATCAGCATTATACACTTGCCGAGTCTTTTCCGGGTCGCATCTTTTCTCTGGGAACAGCGTCCATCCACTTGTCTCTGGTTGCAACGGGCGGAGCAGATATAGTTTTGATTGGACGAGACAAGATATGGGACTTGGCGCCGGGCTACGCCATGTTACGTGCAAATGGCGGGGTCCTGCGCTATCTGGATGGAAGCGATTGTGATCTCTCAATCCTTCTTGACGGTAGACCGGCACCACTCCCGATGGTAGGTGGCCCCTCCGTCCTGGTTGACCAGTTTTTCCATCACCTTGATTACTGGAAGATACCGGCTGGCCAAGTTTAGTACAAGTTCAGACCCAGCTGCATCCGAGAAATGTTCGGGTTATCGTCCCTTATGACCAGTGCCTAGACACGAAAGCTCTCAACGACAATTGTATTGACGATGGGTCAGCGGAACGGAGTATGATGTATGCATTCTACGCCGTCGAATTTTCTGTGGGAGTTTATCCCTATGAATTGAATCTCTGCAAGCGCCCCAGATTTGAAAGGGTTGAACAGGCTCGGGACTCAATGGTCCCGGCGAGCCCTTTGTTAACGCATTTCTTGACTAATGCGACTGTGTTGCACAGTTGCAGCAATACTCGCGACTCAAAGTGAACTGATTTCTAGATTCGCAACACTGAGCACAAAGAAGCCTTCACCGTTCTTCCGGGCAAGGTATAGACGATCAGCCGTGTCAATCCACTGGATGCGGATGGACTCCATTACGCGAGCGTTTCCGTTTAACTCAGGGTTATCGAATTGCAGCTGGCCATAGCCAACCAAGTCTCCATTCTGATTAAATAGTTCCGCTCGTGGCTCAAAATCCTGTTTCAGTGGGGTCCGACGAGGGAAATGAAGGATCTCACCAGTGCTCAGGATAGCTACACCGCCACCCCGGCTGAAAATCCTCGCGTAGTACGTCCCAGTTGGGCCTGAGGTTGAAACATAACCCCTTCTAATGTCTTGGTTCTCCTCTATATCTTTCTGGCTGACGGGCATGAACGATCTCTTGGGAACCGGCCCCCCTTTTAGCTTCTCCATGACCCACATGTCATTTGACCGTGTGTATCGGTAAATGTACCCACCGTATACGAAAGGAGACAAGACTATGGTGTCCGTTCCATTGGTTGCCACATTCATCGCCCTGGGCGAGTAGGAGGAATACGCATTCAGGAATGGATCGTCCAAGTCGTAGATATCATCCAACTGGGCAAAAGTCTCTAGTCGGTTAAAATCCGTATCATATGTGTGAAGGACCCTGTCGTCCTTGATACTTGGGCCTCCTTCAGGATTTGCAAATAGCTCCACAAATGTGAGCACAAAGGAATCGTTAAGAGACAGGATTGGCCTCGGCGCGATCATCCCCTTTTCTGCAAGAGACTTTGTTGTGAAGCTCTTGCCCATATCCGTGAAAATCGTGAGACGCCGGCTCGTTCGGTCGGCCACAATTACCCGGTCGTCGCCATCTACATGCATGCCGAAGACTTCTCGCAATTCGCCTGGTCCTTCGCCTCTTTTGCCGACCGTAGTTACATATCGGCCATTCGCGTCGAAAACCCGAACGCCCGCGCTTCTTGCATCTTTGACGTAGATGTTACCTCGCGAGTCCGTGCGTACTATTTGGGGGTAATAAAAGAGGTACTCGGATGGTGCCTCTTCGTCATCACCAATAATTAACTGCTCGTGAAGCGTGAAGGACAACTCCTGAGCCTGCACGGTAGCCAGCATGCTAGCGCCTATGGCAAGCGCAGTAAAAATTCGTTGCAAAGCACGGTTGGCATTCATGTCTACTCTACAAACTGATTTGGTCATTACTGACACGAGTCTGGCATAAAGTGAATGGGGCGAGAGCACTGGCAAGGATGTACTCGCGGCTGCCCAGATCCAGCGCGAGGCTGACAGAAAGCCTGTACTTCCCTGTACGACAATATGATCGCCCGCTACATTGTGATTAATACATACAGTAATATGATGGTCATTCCGATCAGCGCAACAACACCATGGACGAACAGGAGACCACACAGCTTGACCAGCGTACGCAGGCGTCCCTGACAGTAAACACGCCTGAGAGACCAATACAGGTGGCACAACATGCCAATTATCGCCACATTTAAAAGAATATCAAGGCCCAGCAATGTGCCAAAGCCTAGACCGACGGCAAACATGAGGAATCCAGCTGCATACGCGTGCAAAGTGAAAATCAAGTGCGGCACATAGAATGGCTCACGTTTACGATAGAGAAGCCGCAGTACGCCGGCAAAAACCGGCATTACTATAAAGAAGACCCACGGCAGCCGGCTGGTGAACCTTTCCGACACCCACTCTTGATTTTCTTGCACAGGTCGGATGAGTTCTATTAGCCATTGGTCGCCTTCATCCATTTCAGTGGTTACCAGGCTGTCGTCATTGGCTTGAACAGTTGTCGTATCGGTATCCGGTGAATCCGTAATGCCAATATCGACTATGTTGTCATCGGAATCAGAAATGACAGCCAGCAGCAAAAACGTCACAAAGCTGATAAAAAGATATAACCTCAATGGAGCCACATAACGGGCACGTTTACCATCCAGATAGTGTCTGGTCAGTAGTCCCGGGCGCCGTATCAGTATGAACAATGTTTGCCAAACCCGGGAATCGAAGGCAAATATGCTAAGCAGCGTATCGGCTACGATAGCACGTATCCGAATATGCAATGTCACGGACCGCTGTCCACAGGAAGCACAATAGTCCTCTACGTTCGGCGACTCGCAATTGGGGCACACCGCACTCGACTGCACTCCATCGACGGAGTCTGTCGAATTACGCGCGTCGTGTTGGCTATCTAACATTGTCTAAATACCTGGCAGGATCAGCGATACGATCGCTAAACTAAAGGCACCAATCAACGTCCCGCACGGTTCAGTTGCTTGAACATTTGCATGACTCTCCCGCTGTTTAATGATAACTAAGTAATGAAGCCGGTATGGCCAAAGATAATACGCTACAGGAATTAAAAATCGGGGATGATACTCGTGTGTATCTAGGGCACTATATTTTTTTGGCGTTATAGCATCCGTTGCCTTCTGGACATACCCAGATGGTCTTACACGGTGAACCCACGATTATATTGTTGCTTGTGTCGCTGTTTGAGCATCGAATTGAGGTCATTGGAAATACCGGTATCAACGCCAAGGATGGTACGGTTGACGGGATTAGTATCGTCAATGCGATTCAACGGCAATCGAAGGCCGGCCAGTTCACCAGCCGACTGATTCGTGTTTGTCTGGAAATACAAAAACCATGAAAAAGTGCTTCGGTACCTCATCTGTAAGGATTTTTAGCCTTAAATGGAGATGTCAAGTAGCCGAGGGGTGAGATTCCCAAAATTTAGAATGGCTATTTTGATTGCATGGGGTTTTCGGATGGATTGTGATCTGTGCCTGATGTTGTGATAGGACCCAGACTTTTCGTTCTTAAACAAACAGTTCCAAGTTTGGTAAACCGGCAGGTGCGATGCCATCGCTTGTAATTTTGTGACGGTAGGCACAGGATTAGACAGCTATTCAGCCCAGCGCGTCCAGAGACACCCCTAACCGAAAAGCCATGGATGATTCTGCTCAGAGCAGTAAAGTCATTCAGTCAAATACAGAAGCATCAGTTCATGATGTGTTTGTGGCTGATGTAATGAATCTGTTGAATGTGGCTGGCATCACAGCCATGGAGTACTTTGGGTTTGTTACGCCACGTTGGAAGGATTCAATGTCCTATGTAACGGATGCTGATCTTGCGGTACAGCATTTGATCGTTGAATGGCTCAACCATCATTATCCCGATGATGGCATCATTGCAGAGGAAGAAGATCTAAGAAAAGAGCCGTCGACAGGTAGCCGGTACTGGTCAATTGATCCTATTGACGGGACTGCAGCCTTTGTGGGTGGTCTGCCAATATGGGGCACAGGATTGGCGTTGATGGAGGACCATGAGCCCATAGCCGCTTTTTTTTCCGCACCCGTAACAAGGGACCAATACTGGGCACTAAAAGGGGAGGGAGCATACCGGGGAGAGCAACGTCTTTCAGTTCGCCATCCCGGCCCACTGAATCGTGAATCCGTACTACTCAGCTACTCTAAGCTGCATCGCCAAAATATTCTAAGCTCCAATTACCCCGGGAAGGTGCGGAGCCTTGGATCAACAATAGCCCACCTCTGCTATGCAGCCGCAGGCAATTGCGACGCGACACTATTGACTCGCGTGAGCTTATGGGATGTGGCTCCGGGGCTGCTAATGCTACGAGAGAGCGGGGGAGAGCTATCGTATGTAAACGGGGGTCAGGTTAGCCTGAAAGATATGCTCACCTGCAGAGCCCCGGCATTAATGATAGGAGGGCATCCCGAGATGGTCAGGAGCTTTGACGCACTACTTTCTGTTGACTAATCTACCAGGATCCGGCGGGCCCGCTGACCGGCATGCGCGAGAACACCGTCAGCCACCGTTCGGTTCTCACTCATTCGCGGTACTTTTGCCTGGCTGTTTATGTCTCCCCGGCTGGCCTTAAGCCACGCATTGAAAGTGCCATCCGGTAGAATTACAATTTCTGGTGGGCCAAAGGCCTTGGCCTCACGCCGTATTTGGTAGTGTCGATTAATATCGCAGAGAACGGAGTCCAGTGATCTTATAAATGCTTCACAGTCTCCTGGGAGGCGGCTGAATTCAAACAGCCATTCATGCGCAGGAACCTGTGCGCCGTTCGGGGGGATAGCCGAAACATGGTAGTCACGCACGTGACTGTTTGTGGCTTTGCATGACCTATCAATTGCGGTTCGGGCATCCTCACCAAAGACTGCTTCACCGTACTTGTCGATCATTTCAGAGGTACGGCCGGCAATTACAATCTTGTGTGGGTCAGTGCTTGTGAACCGCACGACATCCCCCAGCAAGTAGGACCACAGTCCGCTGCAGGTTGTGAGAATCATGGCGTACCGCACGCCAGGTTCCACATTGCTAATCGTTCGTCGCTCAGGAATCTCGGAATTCAGTTCATCAAGGCGGATGAACTCGTAGAAGACTCCGTTATTCAGATGTAACCGCATGGCGGGATCGCTTAGATCCGTTTGATAAGAGAAAAATCCCTCCGATGCACCGTATGCTTCAAGGAAATGCATCTTCGGTAGACCAATCTGCTCCTCAAGAACTGCACGGTAAGAACTCAGAGCTACGCCGCCGGAGATGTACAGCTGCAAGTTGGGCCAGATTTCTCCGACAGTTCGTACGCTGGTTCCGTTTACTTCGTTATATCTTTCGATCAGCAATCCAAAAAGCACCAAAGCCCAGGTTGGGGCCATGGCTACCATACGCACATCCTGATTCAGCGTCTGGTCGACAATGGCCTGGATTTTTGAATCCCAGTTGGGTGCAAAAGCTATAGAGATTGGAACCGCCTGCAGAAAGGCCCTAAAGAACCCAGGTGCGAACAGAATCTGTAGGCCGCTCACCTCTCCAACTAGTGTTCCCGGATAATTGGGATCATCCTCAACACGTCCAGGAAGGGTCAGGTGCTTGCCAAGGAAAGTTTTGAAGGCGCCCGTACGAACCAGGTAGCTAAACCCTAGACCAACCGAAAAGCCACGATTCAGTCGGAGCATGTCTTTACTCAGAGGAATGACCTTGCCCTCGGAGGCGGTTCCGCTCGAAACGGCAAAATGCTTAACATCACCTGGCCAGAGCAGATCATGCTCCCCCGCTCTTATTCGGTCTATGTACGGTTTAAGGTCTGTGTAGGTGTGTATTGGAACGCGCGACTGGTATGCATCAATCACGTCCGATTGCTGCGCAATCTCTGCGAACTCAAACCTGCGACCCCACTCAGTCTTTGAGGCTCGTCGCAGCATTCGCCGCAGGAGATACGCCTGCATTTCAGCCGGTGTCCGCGTACGTATATGGGAGACGATTCGCAACAGATAGAAGCTTTTATGTGCTGAATAATGCGTCAGGAGACGTTATGAGCATTGTCACTGTCGCTGGCGCACGTAAACCCCCAACATACGGTGCATGATCCCCATGTCGTATAATCAGTTAAGTAGGAGTGAAAATATAAATGTAACAATGGAATTGGTCTGTCGCGAACACCTCCTTGATTTGGCTGACGGGGCAGTGGTGATGGGTATCCTGAATGTGACCCCAGATTCCTTTTATGATGGTGGCAGATATTTGAATCCCTCCGAAGCACTTCAACGCGTTGAGGTGATGTTAGATGAGGGAGCACGCATCATTGATGTTGGCGGCGCCTCGTCGAGGCCACAAGGTCAGGTTTATGGCGCAGGTGCGGCGCCAGTTTCGACGGAACGTGAGATAGATCGAATTCTGCCGGTCGTAAAGGCTATCAGGCAATCGTTCCCTGAGGCGATCATTTCTGTTGATACATTTAACGCTGAAGTCGCAACAGTCGCGCTAAAGGCGGGCGTGCACATGATTAATGACATATCTGGTTTGCGGGAGGGCGTTGCTGCAGCAGAGAGCGCAGGCCGCTTCGGCGCGGCATTTGTTGTTATGCATTCAATCAAACGCCGGGGTAGTCTAGTACATGAGGCATCCTACGATGGAGTAGTTGCAGCAGTTTGTCACGCACTTTCGGATTCCGCAGATCGGGCTCGTTCTGCAGGTGTAACCGGCATTGTGGTAGATCCTGGATTCGGTTTTGGAAAAGGACACGCAAATAATTTGCACTTGATTCAACATCTGGATATACTTGCTGAACTAGGTTATCCTGTATTGGTAGGAATCTCCAGAAAGAGTACGGTTGGTCGAGTACTCAGCGGGGATGGCGAACCGGCACCGGTATCCGACCGTCTGTTTGGATCACTGGGGATGACTGCTGCCGCTGTGCTTCGCGGAGCGAATATTATTAGAACGCACGATGTTCGTGCGACCTGTGAAATGATCAAAGGTCTAGAAGCTGTTCTGCACGCCTGAAGATGAATCTGTTTGGCGTAGTACCTGTGCGAGTAATTGATCTCTTCGAGATCGTCCTCGTAGCGATTGTGTTCTATCGTCTGTATATGATGATGCGTGGTACGCTCGCCGTTTCGCTATTTGCAGGGCTAATCGGACTCCTGTTGGTTCAGTTTGTGGTGGAGGTGACGGACATGAAAATCCTACAATCCATGTTCGCCGCGCTCAGTGACATATACGTAGTGGCAGCTATCATTGTGTTTCAGCCGGAAATCCGACGAGTTCTGATTTTGCTTGGACAGACCCCATTTCTGCGGCGTCTTCTTACATCTGGGGATCAAAGCGAGATCATCATAGAAATCGTTACCGCGGTCAGTATCATGAGTCGACGAAAGTCCGGGGCCCTTATTGTATTCAAGCGGAAGAATGGTCTGCGGAGCTACGTGGAAACCGGTGAAACTTTACAGGCAGCTATCAGGAGCAACCTCCTGATCTCTATTTTTCACGAAATGAGCCCGCTGCACGACGGAGCGGTTATCATTTATGGTAATCGTATCGAAGCCGCACGGTGTTTATTGCCCGTGTCCAGCAGCAAGCGCCTAGGAGCTCAGTTCGGTACGCGGCACAGGGCAGCTGTAGGTATTACCGAGGAAACAGATGCATTTGTGGTCGTAGTTTCAGAGGAAACGGGGAGAATTTCAGTTGCAGAGCAGGGCGTGATTGTTTCTGGACTGACATCGGAGGAATTGCACCACCGGTTATCTGAAGTATTGGGTGATCAAACTGTGCCTGCAGGTGGGTTTACCCAACCGAAAAAGTAATCAATGCTGAGATCTGGAGGACAGTATGTTCAACGGCGGGCGAGGCTGGTCGAGACAGTCAGAAGCAACGGTGTAAAAGATGAACGTGTGCTTGCCGCTGTCGGGCGCGTAAAGCGGGAATGCTTTGTTGATCAGGCCTTGCAGCACCGGGCGTACGAGGATCAGGCATTACCAATTGGACTGCGCCAAACAATCTCACAGCCCACTACCGTGGCCTTCCAGACTTGGATGTTGGACACGCAACCGGGCGATTCGGTGCTTGAAGTAGGAACAGGCAGCGGATATCAGGCTGCCGTGCTTTGCGAAATGGGAGTTCGCGTCTATTCCATTGAACGGCATCGGTTACTGCATGAGCGAGCAAAGGCAATATTGAATGAACTTGATTATCGCGTACTGTTGCGTGTTGGAGACGGATCGTTGGGGTGGCCGGGGCTGGCCCCATTTGACGCGGTTGTGGTGACGGCCGGAGCCATGGAGATCCCGAAACGACTTCTTGAGCAGCTTCGTGAGCCAAGTGAACGGAAACCGGGAGGACGACTAGTTGTCCCGATTGGAGACCGAGGTGGTCAACGAATGACGAAAATTGTTCGCACGGGACCAGATTCGTACGAATCCGAAGAGCGGGGCATGTTCATGTTTGTGCCGCTGGTGCAAAGCTAAATGATGACCGTTTCCGCAGGTCCCTCGTGGGCCCTAATCAGGGCACGGGTAGCTTCATCACGCAAATCGTCCGGGCTTTTATGCATTTCGGTCATCCGCGCAATTCCTACATAGATACCGCCAGTAAGCAATCCACCCTGATTCTTGACAGCGGACTGAATGTCTTGGTGCCAAGCTTCCAGTTGTTTTTTCCGTCCGTCAATGAATACGCCGTACGTTATCTCGCCGAATTTGACCACACGGCTGTTTGGGGCTGCATTTTGTAGGCATTCCGAGAACAATTGCTCCGTCTTGCTGAGAACATCCCCGTATGATCTAGTGAGTATTTCGGCTTTTTGGGGCACCGTGATAGCCAGCGCAAGTTCGGTTCCTTGTCGTCTTGCGCGTGCCATTTCTTCAGTAATGATTTCGCGTCGGGGACGATGGGGGTCCTCTCTGTAAAGCATCAGGCTCAGAGTTTTCCCGAATGCCTCAAGTAGTTCTTTTGCACGCGGATGTGACAATCCAGATTCATTAGCAGCATCTGCCAGCAATAGGTAGGGTGTTTGTCCAACAGCGGCAATCGCGAGACTGGTGAGATTCGCTGGCGTTCTGCTGTATTTCAGTTGAGTGGTAGGCACTCCGTTTTCGCCGACTGTATGGATTGCTACGGTTTCAGATTCTCGCAGCAGGTTGTGTCTAAGGATAAAGGATTCTCCACGAAGGCAGCTCCAGTCCAACCCTACGGTCCCCCAAACTTTGTAGTTGTATTCCTCTGTTCGTTGAATTAGCCCGACAGCATGTGCGTCAAGTGCTGCCTGCATCCCTCGCAACACCGGAATGAGTATGTGCTTTTCTAATGGGTTTCGCGGTTTCTTGTGGCGTTGGACTGCCGGTGTTTCGACTTTTGGGGTATTTACAAACAAATCTGGAGCGGAATCGGTCTCGACAGGGTCCGGTTCGGGTTGAACGTCGTTCTTTTTAGTTATAGGGCGTATATCAATGATTCCATCCTCTTTCAGTGAAGGTGGTTCGGGAGGTCTCGTTGACGAGTTTTGTTCATCATTACGCTCGGCACGTTCCGACATGGGAACGTAAATCAACAAGATAATTGTGATAACGATCAGCCCGGCCATTGGGGCATATTCCCACCATTCAGTGGCTCCAATAAGGAAAGTAACGGCTGTGGCCACTATCGCTAAAATGATAAAAGTTACTCGTAGCATGAGTGAAATTGTGAGGACATCACTAGTTTAGAGCGGAAAATAACAAGAGTTGAGCGACTTAACAAATTCAAGTCTTGTGAGCTTATATCAGCCACTCGTTCAAGTCTGTTAGTCACCGACACATCAGCTGAATCGAGGACGACTCCCGAGTTGACTAAACTCAGAACAAGCATGTTGAATGACTGATTCTATGATAAAAAGTAATGAGAAAAAGTGCTTACTCAATAGCTAATGAATCCGGGATGTCATTTCGTTGTGTATCGGGATTGACGAGAGGACCTGTCAGGGGCAGATCGAAGCTTGTCAGGAAAGGGGCAATGGCAGAGAACCAGAATTCTTGCTGAAACTCAATCATTTCGTCACCAAAAGTTTGGTCTGCGCTGCTGTGTCCCCCAACATCCAGGTAGAAGATGCGCGGCCAGTCGGGAAATCGATCCTGTGCATCCCTCACCATAGAGAATGCCTGCTGCGCAGCTTCTTCAAAACTCATTTCCCTGGTTATGATCAGATAGATCGCCACCGTATTGTCAAAATTCATCCAGACACCGGGAGTGTCCGGTTTATTGTACTCTGGAATGAATGGAAGTGAAGACTGCGGAGCGTCCATTTAGGCCGTCAGCGGGATATCGAACTGATACAGAGTCAAGCGATACAGGTTGCCGACTGGTGAGTGGCACGAACAAATTCTGCTCGTCAAAATGAAGGGCGATGGTCTTTATCAAGCATGCACAATATGGTACGACATAGTGTCGTTGTTACGTGTGGAAACTGCCTCATTCGGCGAACAGTAATATCGTGCTTGTCAAATCGACTGTGGATGTAATGGTATGTTGTGGCTTGCTTATTGATAAATGTACTATGCATGCGTACATTACGCGGTGTTCTAGTCCGTGAACGATCAACTAAACCATCCTTATTTGTCTCTATGAAAATTCCCACATTACACACGACAATTGTTTCCGGGATGCTGGTTTGTCTGGTCGTTGGCTGCAACTCTAGACCTGCGGTTGATCAGATTCTGACTCCAACTCATATGGAATTCGGAGATCTCTTTGTGCAAGAGAGCGAAATCCGGCTCGACAATTCGGTGCTGCTTGGTTTGAGATGGAATCTGGATGTGAATTCTAAAGGTGAACTCCTGGTGCTTGATACCCAGAGTCAAGGCGTACACCTGTTTTCACCAGATGGAATATTGGCTTGGACGAAGGCAATCGGAGACTGCTATCCTGGGGCAGAATTCAATTTCAATGCACAGGCTTCATTTCTGGACGATTCTCATGCTGCCGTATTGATTAACAAGGGAGCAATCGTTTTAGGCCAAAATGGGGAGTGCGTCCAGACTATTACTGATTCAGAATTGGCGACGAATACGTGGGCGCTATGCTCGCATCGGGATACCATATTTACCATGCCGCGTGATATACGGGACAGCACTTTCATTCGAGCGTACAGTCCAGATTTTACACTCATCGACCAGTTCCCGCTCACCGCGCCCAGGTTCCAAAGACGGGCAGGCATTCAGCTAACAAACGCGGGATCCAATATGGGATGTTTTGATGACGATGTTTGGTGGGTGTATACAGAAGACTTTGATGCCACGCCACGACTACCCCGTACTGGACTGACTCGATTCATGCCGGACTTTTTCGTGGAGCGAACTCAGGATTATCCAGATTTTGAAGTTGTTACTCAGTCCAACTTTCAGGAGATTACCGAGATGCTTAATAAAGCTGAGGCTGAGGCAACAGGTGTAGAGGGAATGTTTGCTCTTGACAATGAAACGCGAATGATCGTTTACAATAACAGGGGTTTGGGTAGAGGAGCAGTCATCGCCAACCACAGTGATCATTTTTCAGCTGTCAGTACACTATTTGAAAAGTTTCCAAAGGCCGTAGGGGGAGGAGGATTGTATATCCTGGGTGATCTGGAAGATGAAGCCATCGAAGAGGCCATCAACCCTCCGATCATCCGCTACCGATTTGTCCCGCCCTCGGGCGAGCAATGAATGGACCGTGCATACAAAGTCGATGGAGGACCTTGGCGCCACAGAATTCAGCTAACCAGCTTCAAGGAGGCTCGTCGTTTTAATGTTTTCAATGATAAACCGGTGAATCCCTGCACTGGCGTTCTGTTGCAAGGTGGCTTTTCTCAAACCGTCGTTTCGATTTATCACCTACCAACAATTGCTACATTTGGTGTGATCGGGAGGATTGCGTCTTTGATAGGCCTGACCAGTAAAAACCTGTACAACACGCGGGCTAGTCAGCATGAAAATTATCTTTTCGGGGATTATCCTGGCAGCTCTGGCCATCGGTTGTAATTCCCCAGCAGAATTCGGGTATTCAACGATTCTGGAGGAACAGCACGCGCGTTACCCGGCAATGGAAGCCGAGGACTGGTATAAGCTGGTCCACCAGTCGGTTTTTGGTGCGGGCCATGCAATACAAAACGTTGAAGCTGCGCAAGAGTGGTTAATCCACGAGTGGGAGGGTCTTGACACGGTCAGCAATGAGCCTCTCTTGGAAATCCTTGGACCGGATTCCATGTATGCACGAATAAACTTGCGCCCGTACAAGTCTGCGGGTGGTAGATCTGACGAGCTTTTCCGGGTTTTTCTGCAGTCGGCGAACCAAGGGGCAGAACTTGGCGATGGGTTTGAACGATACTGGCAATCTCTTCGGGAAGCCGCCAAGAAACGCATAATAGCGGTCAGTGTGGATGCACTGGACTCGCTATACGGCATCATGTCTGCGGAAGGGTTTCCCGCAATCCACCATTCGGAGAGATACATGGCTCTGTATGTCCCAGCCTACCGGGTAGTGAGTTGCGAAATGTTACGTGAGATGCAGCACTTGTAGGCCGCCCGTAGGTTTGCGGACCATACTGCCTTCGTTGAAATGGTGGTGCCCGGGACTGGAATCGAACCAGCACGCCCGTAAGGGCACTGCCCCCTCAAGACAGCGCGTCTACCTATTCCGCCACCCGGGCTTGGAAGTGATCCCGCCAGGGCTCGAACCTGGGACCCTCTGATTAACCTACCACACCGGCTTTCGCCGGCCTCCTGATGGCGTTGTGGTCTGGACCATCTCTTCACCCTTCCACGTGATGGTGTCGGGTGGGCTGCGTATGGCCTCTGAGGGCTCTCTTGACTCCGCATAGTGCGGTAGTTGTGGCGTGAAGGTTATTCAGCCATTGTCCCATGGGATTGTCACTTCCTCGAGGGAGGAACTGACTGTATCAGGCCACAGATCAAGGTTGCCTGCTGATTACCCACATATCCAATGCATTTTTACGCGTGACAGCGTAGCGGTGGCTTTAGGGCGTCCCAGCATACAGCAGCCTCCACTCACGCAGTTCCCTGCGCGAGGCTCCATTATTAAAGTCAGATGCTCTTCCAACTGAGCTACGGGATCAATAAGTACGAGAACTAGGACCGGGCAATGTACGGCAATCTCCCGGAGTTTAATCTTTTGCTGGCTGCATGTTCCAGAGTGTCTTCATTGGAAAGCGCATCACCAATCGTCCCTTTAACTTTGAAGTGTCAAAATTGATGAAGCCAAGTGCCATATATACTTCTGAGGGACAACAGCGCCAAAGCAGCTTGACCTCTCGGTCGCCTTGGCGATAGTCAGTGGTTGCAATCAATCCAACCAAATGGTCTACACCTGAACCCATGAATACATCTACTTCGGCCCCGTCAGAACTTGTAGTATTGCGGATAAATCCATAGTCCAAAGGGTAAATAATTTCTGGGTATTTGGGGTGTGCCGTACGTCGAGGACGATCCAATGTTACACCCTCAATGCGAATCAACTGCTCCCACAGATCCCAAGAAAAACGCTTTTTTAGAATTGACAGGTATGCGTCCGTCATTTGGCTTTAGGGACATACCGAACATGCAGTTCATCCAGCCTCTCGGGAGCAACTGCGGTGGGCGTTCCAGACATGGGCTCCTGGGCGCTTTGTGTTTTCGGGAATGCGATTACTTCACGTAGGGAGGTTGAACCTGAAAGCAGCATGACAATGCGGTCCAGCCCCATGGCAATCCCTCCGTGAGGAGGTGCGCCATAGCGCAATGCTTCCAGTAGAAACCCGAATCGATCCTGGCTTTCTTCGGGATCTATACCCAGAACATTAAACATTTGCTCTTGGATGTTTCGATCGTGAATACGAATAGATCCGCCACCAATCTCCATACCGTTAAGCACAATATCATAGGCCCGCGCTTGAACTTGACCTGGATCACTTGAAAGAAGCTGCAAATCCTCTGTTCGTGGCGAAGTAAACGGGTGGTGCATTGCTGTGTAGCGCTTTTCCTGGGCATCCCATTGTAAAAGCGGGAAATCGGTGATCCACGCGAATTGCCACGCGCCTTCTGCAATGCAGTCGAGCTCCCGCGCCATATGCAGTCGAAGACTGCCCATCTGTTCCTGAACGGTGGGCCATTGACCACAAAGAATAAGCAGTAGATCTCCTGTTTGGGCTACCGAGGCTTCGATGGCACTGCTCACGAACTCATCCGGGAGGACATGTGACTTGACTGAACAGTTTGGAGAAGATCCATCGGAAGGGATCCGTACATAAATCAGGCCGCCAGCTCCAATTTGTTTGCGAACCACAGTCTTATCCAGGCGGTCCATATACCCCCGTCCTCGATCGCCTTGTCCGGGAGCGACGAGTCCCAACACAAATCCACCTGTAGAAAGTGCTTGATCAAATACACGGAACCCCGAATTCTGGAAAACGGTACTGAGATCGCAAATTTCCAGATCAAAACGCAGATCAGGTTTGTCCGAGCCATACCGGCGCAGGGCATCCTTGTAGGACAATCTGGGGAAGGGGGTGGGGAGGTCTACGCTGAGGATATCTTTCCAAAGCGCCACCATGAGCCCTTCGGTTAAAGAATAAACCATATCCTCTGTTGCGAAAGTCATTTCAATGTCAATCTGCGTGAACTCCGGTTGTCGGTCTGCACGTAGATCTTCATCTCTGAAGCACTTCACGATCTGCACGTACCGATCCAGACCTCCGACCATGAGGAGCTGCTTGTACGTCTGTGGGCTTTGAGGGAGTGCATAGAATGATCCAGGATGTACTCGACTTGGAACTAGGTAATCGCGGGCTCCTTCGGGGGTGGACTTCATGAGTGTCGGTGTCTCGACCTCGAGGAAGTTCTGTGCGTCAAAATAGCGGTGGATCGTCTGGTAGGCCTGATGTCTCAGCACAATTTTATTTTGCAGATCCGGTCTTCGAAGATCCAGGTAGCGGTATTTCAGCCGTAGATCCTCGGATGCCAGCTTAATCTTTTGTGTATGTGCAGACACGGGAAAGGGCATAGGTTCTGCTTCAGCGAGAATGATCAGACTCTCTACACGAACCTCAATCGTTCCAGTCGAGAGGTTTGGATTAATGGTCTCGCTTGACCTTGGTGCGACGACCCCGATTACTGACACGACATATTCACTTCGCAGACGATCAGCTAGATCGTGTGCAGCGACATTGTCCTGAGGGGAGAAAACAACCTGGGTTAAACCGTAGCGATCTCGAAGATCTACAAAGATCACTCCGCCCAGATCACGGCGTGTGTCCACCCAACCTTTGAGTACAACATTCTCTCCCAGATGTATATCGGAAAGCTCTCCACAGGTATGTGTCCGGTGTGGATGCTCGTTCATTAAATCGCTTGAAGGGCCAGACATATTTTCTGGTTAGATTTGCATTAATTCCTGGAAACCCGTAAATATACCGGATCTGTCCGTGCAGACAGCGGTCTCTGCGGAAAATCCTATAGATATCGGCCTGACCGCTTATCTTTTGCCGTCACCATAGAGATCGTTCAAAAATGCCAGTCAGTACTGATTCCCCGCATACCGTGAAATGGTTCGGCCATCCACGGGGTCTTTCCACATTATTCTTTACAGAGCTCTGGGAGCGATTCAGCTACTACGGTATGCGCGCGCTGTTAGTTCTATTTATGACGGCCGCTGCTACAGAGGGCAATCCCGGACTGGCCTTGGGTGAAGGTGAGGCGGGCGCTATATATGGTTTATACACGTTCTTCGTGTATGTATTAGCATTGCCTGGCGGGTGGATCGCAGATAATATTTGGGGGCAGCGCAAAGCGGTCTTTGTTGGTGGTTGCATCATAGCACTTGGCCATTTCACAATGGCCGGGCCACTTGTGGGATTGCCAGACAGGCCCAGTTTCTTTCTTGGCCTCATGTTCATTGTAATTGGGACTGGATTGCTCAAGCCCAATGTTAGCACGATGGTTGGTGATCTGTACCCGGAAGGAGGTGCTACAAGAGATGCAGGCTTTTCGATCTTCTACACGGGAATCAACTTAGGTGCGTTTGCCGGGCCAATACTCACCGGATGGCTGGGGGAAGGCTATAATTGGCATTATGGGTTTTCCTTGGCCGGGTTGGGGATGATCCTGGGCCTAATTCAGTACAGACTAGGTACAAAGTACCTGGGCGAAGCCGGTCTGTTAAAGCTGGACAGGTCAAAAGAACAACAGAAGAAAAAGGTGCAGATCACCTACATTGTGTTGGCGGTTTCCTTTGTAGCTGCCGCTGTAGCGGGCACATTACTCCTGCAAGCCCTATCACTGCAGACGCTCGCTACCTGGCTTGGCTATGCGGTAATTGTTATTGCTGTGCTTTTCTTTGCATACCTGCTGATTCTTACCAATCACACTAATCTGGAAAAGAGGCGGTTGGTTGTGATTTTTTGGTTATTCATTCTCTCCGCAATTTTCTGGTCGGGGTTTGAGCAGGCGGGATCATCGCTCAATTTGTTTGCCCGTGACTCAACCAACAGGATAATAGGCGGCTGGGAGCTACCAGCTAGTTGGTTGCAGTCGGTGAATTCCACTTTCATCATCATTCTCGCGCCGGTCTTTGGCTCTCTCTGGATCACTTTGGCCAGATTGAAGCGAAACCCATCTATTCCTCTCAAATTTGCCATTGGACTCCTTGGGTTGGCCGCAGGCTTTTTTGTAATTGCATGGGGAGCGGCCAATACAGAGGATGGTTCACTGGTTTCCCCCGCATGGCTTGTTGTGATGTACTTCCTCTTCACGGTAGGAGAGTTGAGTTTGAGCCCAGTTGGATTGTCTTCAATCACAAAGTTGGCGCCTACGGGTCGTGTAGGGCAGATGATGGGGGTATGGTTTATAGGTACAGCCTTGGGCAATCTTTTTGCGGGTCTCGTTGCAGGGCAGCTCGAGACGCTTGCCCCGTCGGCGCTCTTTGGTAATGTGGCAATGATTATTGGTGTTTCTGGGGCAGTAGCACTGGCTGCGTTCCCATTGATTAAACGCCTGATGGGAAAAGTTGAGTAAAAACTATCCTGACTAACTGCTACAGATGCTGGTCAAGGGCTTGGGACACAACAGGCCAACTGTCCAGATTGTTAATCAGATTCCACGCATGCCGACCTGACTGATTGGCCTCCGCGCCTGGAGGATGATCATCAAGAGTGTGAATGGTTGTGCCATTTACTGCTGTAACATGGCATAGTACGCTTGGCGGCCACGATGCGGGGCAATGCAGATTTACAGATGACGTCATGGCAATGAAATCTGCCGTTTCGTCGGCGCACGCATAGGCCAGGGCTACAATAAAGCGGGTGCGCGAACCCTGTATCGTAATCTGGCGCATATTCGGCAAGCTGCGCGAAGTCGGTAATGATTGAATTGAGGGTGGAATTGCTGTTGATTCATTATTGTCGGCAGTTTGTTGGATCAATGAGATGCGTGTTTCATGGGAACGGTAATTCTATGTGGTAGATAGGCTATTTTTGGAACGAGTACGGGGGCGCCTAATGTGTGTTACGCGTACTGATTCAGTATTCGTTTTGAGAGGATATTCGGGCATTTTTTGCTTGGTGTATCCGACGATTAAGGTGATTAGCTCTTTTTGATAGGTATCGTTGGTTGCGTGTTGGGGCTTGGTAATTGATTGCATGCGGCCACAGAGGATAACGAATCATGAAAATGAGATATGGGATCATTGCTTTGACGCTTGCGCTGTCTACATCCTCTGCGGGACAGACGTTTTGGACGATTGGAGAGACAGGGCACGCTACGTCGGCTAATTCTGAAGCATTTTCGCCGGATGACACGCAATTGGCTTCTGGATCGTGGGATCGTAGTATCCGTCTGTGGGATGTGTCCACAGGGCAGGAAGTAAGGCGCATTGAAGGACATTCGGATTGGGATTTTTCAGTGGTATTTTCACCAGACGGCACGCGGCTGGTTTCTAGGTATGATGACGGCACGATTCGTCTGTGGAATGTAGCCACGAGACAGGAGATGGTCCAGTTGGATCATAAATATCCTGCTACCCCTACAGCCATTCCCAGAAATGACAATTTCATTGCATCTGTCGGTGGAATAGCATTCAGTCTATGGGATGTTTCGGTCAAACCATTGGAACCGGTGTCTCCCGTTGCGCTCGCGACCTCCGCGCCGGTTAATACGGATACTCCCTCATGAACTCAACGTCGTCGTCACTGCACGCCGCTCCAGTTACCGCACCGGAGCGCATCGCCTCAATCGATGTGCTTCGCGGGTTCGCGGTCTTGGGTATTCTCATCGTCAACATGCAAGGGTTCGCGCGCGTGTCGTCCGCGTACATGAACCCCACGTCGGGCTCGGCGCTCGTCGGCGAGGAGGCGTGGATCTGGACGGTGGTGTATATCCTGGCGGACACCAAATTCCTCTCGATCTTCTCGATGCTTTTTGGGGCGGGGATCGCGATGATGAGCGAGCGGATGGTGAGCCGTGGGCTTTCCGGGACAAGCCTCCACTACCGCCGACAGTTCTGGCTTCTGCTGATCGGTCTGGTCCACGCGTACCTGATCTGGCACGGCGACGTCCTTGTGGCTTACGCCCTCTGCGGCTTCCTGCTGTATCCGCTACGCAAACTCAACGCTCGCACGCTGCTGTGGATGGGTGGGTGTGTGGTCGCGTTCGTCGTTCCGTTCTGGCTCTTGGCCGGCCTGTCGATCCCGTACTGGCCAGAGGCGGATCGGCTGGAACTCGTCGCGCAATGGGCGCCGCCGCAGGAGGTGCTCGACTCCGAGATCACCGCCTTTCGAGGCGGCCTGGGCGAGCAGCTGGCGGCCCGCGCGCCAATAGCTCTCGAGCTGCAGACGAGTGCGTTCCTGGGCCTCTTCTTGTGGCGCGCGGGGGGACTCATGCTGGTCGGCATGGGCCTGTACAAGCTCGGCGTCCTGGCCGCGGCGCGTTCGGCCGTGTTCTACCGGCGTATGGCAGTCATCGGAATCGGTACCGGACTCCCCTTGGCTGTGGCCGGAGCCTGGTACAAGGTCGACCAGGGCTTCGCCTTTGAGACCGTGATGTTCCAGGGTGCCCTGTTCAACTATGTGGGGTCGGTCGGCGTCTTCCTAGGGTACGTCGGTCTCGTCATGCTCATGGTTCAGTTTAGCCGGCTTCCTGTACTAACGGCCCGTCTCGCCGCAACCGGACGCATGGCGCTGACCAACTACGTCACCCAGAGTCTCATCTGCACTCTCGTCTTCTATGGACACGGCCTGGGCCTCTTCGAGCGCGTCGCGGCGCCCGGCCGCATGGGTATCGTGTTTGCGATCTGGGCGTTGCAGCTGTTCTGGTCGCCCTGGTGGCTCAAACGCTTCCGCTTCGGGCCGCTGGAATGGGTTTGGCGCTCGGCGACGTACATGAAACCGCAGCCCATGAGGGTGTAAGCCACCGGCCAAATAGGCGCTTTCGAAAGCAAGCCAGGTCAGGTTGACGGTCCACGATCTTCTTGGATGTGAGGTAGTCAGTATGCTGGATGCGGCCCAAGTGGCCGGTTCGCATGGTCTGGAGCTGGCTAACGGACAGCTTTCAGGAGGGATGTATTTTTGCGACTCATCACCGATGACAGGCAGGTTACACGACCGTTAGTCGTACGCCGATGTGGAATTGGAGCATTAAATGTCCTTGGAACGAGGCTATGGCTGGAATCCGTTGATCTTTTCGGCTAAATTAAGTTACACAACGTCGCAGGCAGTACAATGGGCAGACAAATTCTTTACTCGAATGGGTAGGACGACTCAGTACGCTGCTGAGGCATCGTTTGCAGTTGGACCGTTGGCTAGAATAGCTCAGGTCTAGCGAAGACCGGTGTGCGGTTTGAGCATTCGTCATTCTCACCAAGCCTTCGTTGACGCACCATAATTACCTTATATCAATGATGAAACAGATTCATTCGATTGTTCGTGTGGCCTTGAAAATCAGCAGTGGTCTCGTAGCTATATTTTTGATTTCATTGCTTCATCAGGTTGCCAGCGCACAGATACCGGTTACGGGGACGGTGGTATCTGACGACACTGGTGAGCCGCTCGCAGGGGTTTCTGTTGTGATTGATGGCACGTTTATCGGTACCATCACGGATCAAGATGGCATGTATGCGATTGATCTTCGGACCGAGGATGATGTATTGGTTTTTTCTTTCGTAGGATTTCGGACACAGCGCCGCATGGTGGGTCCGGGGGTCACGTCGATTAATGTTCGCATGCAACTGGATGTTGTCAAGATGGAGGAAATCAGCGTTGTCGGCGAGGAACCTAAGATCTTTGCGAGCAACGTGGTAGCTGCTCCAATGATACGTCAGCAGTCTTCAGTTACCAGTGTGGCATCGGTTATAGACAATCTTCCTGGTGTAAGTGTCCAGGAAGGTGATTCGTACGGTATGGAAGACTGGTCAAGCAACGTCGTCATGCGAGGTTTTCAAGTCACCATCAATGAATCGCAAATTGGGACCACGATTGACGGATTCTCGAACGGTACATCTGACTACTGGAGCGGCGCGAAGGCGAATCGGTTTGTTGATATTATCAATTTGGGTGGCATTGAGGTATCGCAAGGAACCGCCGACATTGCCTCACAGTCAGTGGAGGCACTGGGCGGAACATTTAACTATATCACGGACGATCCTGCACTAGAGCGACGTTACAAGATATCGGCTGCGGTTGGTGAGCATGATGCGAGGAGGATCGCCATGCGTATTGATACCGGACCGCTGTTCGGGGAAGGGGCACATGCCTGGATAACAGCTCTTCGCCAGGAAGCAACCGATTGGGTTCAGGGCTCAGCGCAAAATGAACGTGAGCACGTTGCCGCGAAACTCGCATCAGCGCATGGGCATCTTGATCTCACCAGTTATTTCTCATACGATCGGATTAATGAGGAAAACTACCAGCGGATCTACAGCGAAGCTGATTTTAGGGCAAACCCGCGGTGGGACCGTCTGATTGGCGATTGGCCGGGAGTACCATACCTGAACCAATTCTACAGACGAGGCTGGAAGACAGTGCGGAACAACACCTTTGGTTACGTGAAGGCTGAATGGGATACTGGCTTGTCCCTCTCAATTACTACGGGAGCCTATTTCCATCGGAATAGGGGCCGAGGTGACTGGATGCCTCCGTACATTGTTGACGTTTCTGACGATCAAGGCGGACCGGAGTCGGAACTGCAGGGTGGCCCCCCAATTCGCGGCGGGCAGCAACTCGGTCTGATACGTTTTGTTGATCAGAATGGCTCAGCCGTATCGCCCGAGCCTGGGTGCACATCGTCATTTATTTTCAATTATTATGGGGCAGGTGGGCCGGACGTTGACCCTGCATGTCATCCAGGAGCAACGGCTGTTCAGTCATATCGCCACAGCCACTACGGGAAGGATCGTACCGGTGTCACGGCCGAGGGAAATTGGATTGCATTGATTGGTGCGGCTGGCAGTTCACTACGCACCGGAATATGGTATGAGCGATCACGACGCCTACTTGGCCGGGACTGGCACCGTATGCTGGATCCTTCGCTCAGCCAAATGTGGGATGAGCAGGCTTACTGGCACCAGTACGAATGGGATTTTCCACAGCATATATTCAGATGGTTTCTAGAAGAGACGCTTTATGTGGGTCCGTTGACTGCCAGCGTTGGTGCCAGACAGTTTCTTGTTGAAGTATCACGCACAGACGACTTTAATGTGGATCCAGAGTTGGCTGTAGATTCCAACTCGGATCTGCTCTTCTCCGGCGGTGTCACGTATGAATCGCCGATAGAAGGCTTGCGTCTGTTTGCTGGCTACTCCGAGAATTTCCGGGCATTCAGTTCGGCGCTGCTGGAAGTCCCCGGTCGGAGCCTCGATGCACTTGAACCCGAAACCTCCTCAAATATTGACGTAGGTGTTCAGTATTCAGGTGGTAAGATTGCTTTGAGCGGAACTTTGTACGCCGTGGATTTCCAGAATCGCATTGTATTTCTCGGCCCGCAAACAGTAGCTGGACCGAATTACCTCATTCCAGGCGGGGGAGCATACTTCAATGCAGGCGGTTTAGACACGCGAGGATTCGAGTTCTCGGCCACTGTGCAGCTACCACGCCAGGTATCTCTCTATTCGGCTTACACGCGCAATAACTCGGAGTATATTGGCAGCGGCGATTCCGCCGTGGATGCGGACCAAGGAACGCTACCGGGTACGGACGTCACGGGCGTGCCTGATCAACTCTGGGTTGTTTCCGTTGATCGCCCCGGCCCGCTGAGTGCGGGGCTATCAGCAAAGTATACGTCTACCCGGCGTGTAAGCCTGACAAATGATTGGTACGCAGATGCCTATTGGATCGTGGATGCTTATGTCAGTTTATTGGGAGAAACCCTAGGTCAATTGTTTCGGTCAATGGAATTCTCGCTGGTTGCAAACAACTTGTTCGACGAAACATACCTGTCCGCAATTACGGAGAACGCTGCCTGGCTTGGGGCACCACGGACGATCTCAATGACCACTACGATCACGTTCTAACCATACGTGACTGTTGAAAAAGGCTGTTTTCAGACCTCAGGCACCGGATTTCTGTGAAATCCTGCTTGGCTAAAGCTTTTGGAAATTTAGGCTAAGAGGGTCATCCCTTTTTCAGCGTTCGTTCTTCTGCATACTGAATTGCCTCGACCAAGCCATCTATCATACTCTCCAGTTTCAGGTTGGCTTGTGCATACGCAAGTGCATTTGCTGAGAAATAGTCGCGGTTATCCAGGACGGCGAGGACTGCTTTAACAAGACCATTGAGGTCTCCATAGCTGGCCCGCATGCCGTTCACATTAGGTTGCAAGTAGGCGATTTCCGGGCTGTGGTAGCGGATCTTCGGATCGGGGCTTGTGCAGGTTACTACGGGGAGGCCCAGGCAAAATGCATGATTAACATTCAGACCGACGTACCCCGGGCAAACCATCACGTCTGCCGCGTAGATCCATGGAGCAGAATCTTCCAAGCGCGGGATTGCACCTGGGAGGAATACATTTTTCAAGTCTTCATTCTTAACTCTGGCTTGTAGATGGGCGTAT
Source organism: Rhodothermales bacterium (assembly GCA_965219915.1). GTDB lineage: Bacteria > Bacteroidota > Rhodothermia > Rhodothermales > Bin80 > Bin80. The sequence goes on from OZ244794.1 coordinate 1,766,958, forward strand.
TCTGGTCCGTCACCAATTAGGACCAAGGCATTTTCCTCGGTAATTCCCAAGGATTTATGCAGGTCCAGGAGGATTTCCGGTCGCTTGTCCGCGACCAGGCGTCCAATAAAGACCACGATCCTTCCTTGCTCAGGCAGACCCAGGCGGTTCCGAACGCGTGCCTTACCTTCTTCTGCCAACGTGCTGTACAGTCTGAACAGTTGGGGAGTATCCAATGTGTTGCGCGCGACAAAGCAGCGCCCTCCGGGTACAAATGGGGCGATCAATTCGGCGATTTGATCAGTGTAGCAGACGCAGCCATCCACTCTCTTTGCAAGTGCTATGCGGTAACGGTCCAATGGATGAAGTTTCGATAAGGCACGATTATTGGATGAAAAATGCCCCCAGAGAAGCGTACCGATACCCTTTCTTTGCGCAGAACTCAGCAGAAAGGGCAATGAGAGCGTACGAGGGGATTCCTCTGCCAGTAAGACACTAGGGTTACAGGCAAAAACGGGCTGAGTATTTTGAATTAATGCTCTTTGCCCGCCGATCCAGGTGTTGCGTAGCCGGATACGTTTATAAGTTGGAGCCGGTCCACTGGAAAGTGCTTTGAAGGAAGCTTCCGGGGGAGTACCTGCGCACACGACAAGACGTCCATCCAAACGATCATTGAGCTCCTCAAGAATAGGTCGCCGATATCCCGGCACAAAGCGAGCGATGTAGGCAATTGGATCATTCATTTACACGCCTGTTGAATTACGTGCTCAAACCGATCCGTAATCCGCCCAATCTCAAAATTTTTTGTTGCCCAGGCTTCCGCTTTTTCCCCCATGGTTTGGCGCAGTTCAGGGGTGCCAAGGAGAATCTCGGCTTTTCGGATAAAATCTGTGTGGTCGGTGGGTGCGGTGACGAAACCAGCACCTGATTCTTCAAGGATGCGAGCCGCAAGATTTTCCGCGGGAATAGCTGCAAGAACCGGGCGTTTTGCGCAGAGATAGGTTAGGATCTTGGAAGGCACGGAAAATTGCCCCGCGTCTTCCGTGAGCAGAACAAGGAGCACCTCGGCGCTGGCATACATTGCCGGAAGCTGATCTGAATCTTGATAGGGTAGCACTACAAGATTAGTAAGGTTGTGGGATTCTATCGCCTGAGTAAGCCAGGCCGCTCCTGCTCCCTGGGAGACAACCACGACCTGTGCCCGCTCCTCAAACTCTTGCGCGAGGCGCACGAGTACAGCCGGGTCATGCTTCATACTTAGGGTACCTGTGTAGAGCAGGATGGGACGATCACCAAGATTATGCTGACGCACCCATGTTTTAGGCTCGACAGTAGGTTTTTCCAGAATTCCCCAATTCTCAATCACATGATACCGGTCAGGGGCAACCCCAAATTCCTGGAGGGCAGGGCGGAAGTCTTCAGTAATTGCGACGACTGCATCACTCTCACGCAGCAGTCTACCTTCCATGGACTGAAAATAACTACCAATAGCCGAGGCGAGCAGCGGTAGCTTGGACCGAAGCACTTTCGATGCTGCTAACCCAATGAGATCCTGAAGCCAGAAAACGAACGGTATATCGTGTTGCTTGCATGTCCGCAGTATGCGGTCTTGTGCGCTCAGGGGGGCGTTTGCGGAAATAACAATGTCTGGATTAAATTTTAAAATGATCTTTGCCGCCAGACGTCCATACTCCCGTTCCTGTCCCCAGCGTCGGATGAGGTTGTATTTGTTGAATGATTGTGCGGTCTGGATAGGGAGTAGTGTGAGATTTGATAAGTTCTCGTGCACATTGCGAGGGGTTGTGACGAGGCTGTCACAGTATGCGTGCGCCACCACATGTCCACGATTTTGCAGAGAATGACTTAGTGTGACTGGGAAAGCGTAGGCACCAAAATCGTGAATTAAGATTCGCATTCACCAATTGTGTGTTCAATCTGAAAATGAAGAATGGGCAGAATGTGGGAAATCTGTCAGCTGTTAGAGGGCTACGGGGCCTATGATAGACTCGTCTTTTTAAAGACTGAAGCAGTTACTCAACCTGACGGTTTGAATTATGATTATCCCGATGCACGTGGTCAGTATCTGACCGTTCCCGCATGATTCGGTGCCCGGCACCGGCTGCCAGTCCGGCAGCGATGGCAATAATGAAGAGGTAGTTTTTGAGGAAAAAAGGATTTTGTGTTAACGTCGAAATCGTTAATGCAATCAGGGGCACGGCACCCGCCAAGCCTGCCAAGCGCGTCCAGCGTTCGGCAGTATTACTTCGAAATGCCCGCAAGCCCAGCCTAACCACGGAATACCAGAAATACATCACCAACCCGAGCCCCCAGAGCCCGTACTTGTACCACAGTCCGATGTATCCATTATGCACGAACGAGTCCGTGTCGGTTGATTGATGAACAATGTCGAAGAACAAATAGGACACGCCAGGGCCGTGCCCAATAAGTGGATTCACCGCAATTTTTTCAAGCACAGCGCCGGTTTCCCTGAACCGGTTCACGAGAGACAGGTCCTGCGTAAAAGCTGTGGCAATTGAGCTAAAGCGCTCAGTGATTCCTTCAAGTATTACCACCAGGAATGGTCCGATCAACACGTAACCTATCCCCAGAATCACAACGCTGACAATCGTTCCGGTCGTCAGCATTTTGATGCGCTCGGGAGTACGAACGAGAAAAACAAGTACAATTGCACCGAAGGCAAAAGCAAGCCAGAAACCCCGGGCCTGCGTCATGATCAAGCCGGCAAATGTTAGCGCCAGTGCGATCGCAGAAAGTAGAACGGGCATCAAGCCCTTAGCATAAACCAATAAGACCAGACTCATGAGTGCACCAACCATGAGCAAGCAGTCATTAACAACCACCCGTGAGCCAGCCACTTGCCACAGCTGAGTCGCCCCAGCCAGGTCAGATGCGTAGTTGAATGTGTTCAACAATGCGACGCCTGCACTCATAAGCACCACGGTTGTAAGCATGATCCTCGGTCCGAGCCTGTGGTGGACCACAGTATGCTTAACCGGAAAGTATATCAGCAACATTGATAGCGAAATCAACTCGCTGAACGCAACCCTGAAATCCCCCTGAAATACCGTGGTGAGGATCAAGCTTGCCGGAAGCAAAAACAGAAATATTGCGAGTGACCAATCTGCTTTTTCGGTCAGAATATTTCCTGATCCAAAAACAACATGTTGCAGGAACCACATGCCGAGTACCGCGAACAGGTACAGTGCATAGGCAACCTCTACCACCTGAAAGCCGCTCTCATTTGAGGCGATCAATACGAAGCCAGCGATGGTGGCTACCAGGTTGATCAGAGGATTAGCAAATAAAAAGCATATGGCAACTGTCCCGATTATTGCCACAGGAAGCACAGCTGTGTAGATCACAGATCCAGTGAAGGCAAGCGCAAGTACCAGTGCCAGGCCCAAAATGAGGCCGGCAATGATCAGTGCATTGCCAATTCGGTACAGACTTGATGGAGTTGATAGGGCGCCAACCAGTCCCATTTCGTGCTTTTATTGAGCGTTGCGCCAATAGTAATGATTCTCCGGTTACCCGGAACTCAGGCGTTCGGCAATCAGTGTGTGATTTTTTTTCCACCAGCTGCTGATGAGAACGTATAGAATGGAGAGCAGGAAGCCTGAGAATGTACTGATAACGCAGATAGCTGCACGCCAGGGGCGTGCCTTTTCAACAGGAGGTATAGCGGGGTCCAGTTGCTGGACCGATTCTGAAGCACGCTCCTCTTCCAGTCTGGCCTCTTCCAGTACCGGTCGCGTAAACTCAAGAAGCGTGCCCAGGATTAAGGCATCCGTCTCTAATTCCACGAACCTGTGTGCAACTTCAGGAAGGACATCCTGGGGTACCGGCATGACCCGTTCCTGTCCCTCCAGCGCCTGATTATAGGATTGCCAAGCCTGATCAACTGCCCGTTGAGCCGCACGTGTTTGTGAGTGACTGTCTCCGTACAGAAAGCGCAGGTTATCAAGTTCAAGTTCCGACACAAAGATCTGCGTCCTCCACTCCGCAAGTGCTTCCGCAAACGCCGCTCCCTGGGAAGGTAAATCCAGCACACCGGTCTCTTCCTGGAGTAATCGGATGGCTAGCGTTACTGCCGCCAAACTATCCACAAACGATTGATAACGTTTTTCGACGGTACGGCGATACTCACGGGCAGTTTGTGTTGACAGTTCTACTCCGATCCGGTTCAGCTCCGAGACAAAGAAGTTGGCCATATCGGCCGCACGCTGCGGGTCTTTGTCATAGGCCTGTATAGACAAGTAGTTATACTCATTGTCCACAACAAATTCGACATTGCCCTCCAGTTCCTCAATCGCGTATTTCATAGGGGCGTCACTGTCAGTAAGGTCATACACCTCTATGAGATTGAACTCTTCCACAACGCTTTCTTTTACTGTGCGGCTATCCAAAATCGCAAGCTGCTGCTGGTAATCGCTGACCAATCCTCCAAGCAGCGATGAAGCGCTGCTCCCGAGACGCCCACTGATGACCCCCGAAAGTAGACCCGAGGAGGTTTGTCCAGGGATCAGGAGGCGCGTCTCTGCCATATACCAGTTCGACAGTAGGAGGCTGATAACTACAGAAGCTACTCCGAAGAATCCAGTGATCCCAATGATCAGCCAGCGCTTTTTCAGTAAAGCGCGGAAAAATGCCCAGAATATCTCGCTGGGGGATCTTGAGGGTTCAGTCATCGAAGCGCGTTCCATATAACAAGAGTTACTGTGGCTGCGGCGGAGAGGACCCCAACTAGGGCTTGAACCTGCTGTGCACGTGCTTGCCGGGACGTCACGGTTAGCTGTTCCAGTCGAGAAACGAAAATGGTATCGCCTGGACGTACAGGTTCATTCAATCCTTGGCGTACAGTAGAACTACTCCCGTTATAGATATAAACTTTATCCGCCTCCGGCCCCGATCCCCCGACACGATCAACATAGTACTCAGCAGTCATTCCCGACACAAAAGTCACATAGCCTGGCTGAGGAACGTTTCCAGTTACCAGGACTGTGCCTTCGTCACGAGGGAAGATTAGCCGGTCTCCGTCGAAGAGTACAATATCTTTACTACTGCCGGACAGTGCACCGGCGATGTCCGCAGCTACATGGCTGCCGAGTTCACCGGAGAAGGGCCTCCGAAAGCTTTCAGAGAATAATCGGCCGGTGGGATCACTAGTCGAAGTAGGTACTAATTCAGATTCTGCAAGGATTTGAGGGGTATCTATGAGATTGTTTTGGCTCGTACGCTCCAACGTGGCCGAACTAGTACTTGCACCGTCCCTGAGTCCGCCAGCCAGTTCAACCAACTGTGTCAGCGTCGTTATCCCTCCCTCTATACGATATTCTCCGGGGTATTTGACCCATCCCTCAATTATTGCTGTAGCTGTTTTCTGTTCATAGATAGTGAGATGGTCGCCGGCCATTAGAGGCTGTTCCCTCATCGAGTTCTGTTCCAATTCCTCAATGCTCTTATCAAGAACCGTTTGATAGGCGCCATTACGCCATCGCATGAGGCGGAATTGCGTTGTGCCATTTAGCGGGCGCCCCCCCGTTGCAAGGTCAAGCAGGCTGGCAATAGTATCATCTGGGCGCCAGTCGTACAGGCCGGGCCAGGCAACATCACCGGAAATACGTATACTCTCCCGAATTTCGTGATAGGCGGGAACATTGATCCGATCGCCATCCCGCAGGAGCGGGTTGTAAGCTACATTGCCTGTTGTCTGGTAACGAGGAAGATCAATCAGCTCTTCCGTTCCGTCTCTGTGCTGTATCTGGATGTTTCTCAATGAAGGTTTGTAGGCCTCGTTGGTTTCCGGTCGAAACAGCTGTTCAGGAGCCACAAAATCAACCTCTACATCTTCGTTGATCTGCCTTGTGGTCATTACACCGGAGGAGAGCGCCTGGAGTACTACATCACTTACACGCGAAGCGGGGAGCATCAGGAATCGTCCAGTTTTAATTACTGAGCCTGTAACGTGAACATAGAAGCTTCGCGCCTGTGCGAGAGAGAGACTGATGGGGGCATTTACATATCTGGATTCGAGCAGCTCCATTGCACTGCTCACAACCTCAGCAAGTGTATTGCCACCAACATCCAGGGCACCGACTTCCGGAAGCGGTAGTACACCTGAAGCTGAGACGGTCAGCGGGATCTCGAGTGGGCTCAGTCCTCCAATCATTAAACGGAAGACATCGCCAGGACCAATGAGATATTCATTGGGATCAACGGCCCCCTCCAGTGCGAGAAGGCCGGATTGCCCAACCTGTGTAAGTATGGCTCTCCTGATCTCCTCCTGGGGGTCATCCGGGGTTGTGCTGACCGAGGACACTCGGTTAGGAGCGATTTGAGCACTTGCTGGAATCGTTAGAGCCAAAAAAAAGGCAGCAACCCAGCAGATAGTGAGCTTACGCATCGGCGAAGAATGTTTCACGAACAAAGAGACGACGGAGTAGCCGATGTAGCGATGTGTGTAACTGAAGCTGAGCAGAAAACGGGGCATACAACGATATGGGGCAGCGCATGTTTCGGTAATGAATTTCAAATTGCGTGATATTGTGCTTGTATTCTTAGGTTGAAGCATGACAAAAGTGGGTTAACGTACATCATAACTGCGGACAGCGACTCGACCGATTGACTGCGTTTGTCATTAACCATGCTGTGTACCCATGGAACGGCATGTGTCAACACGGGTAACTGCGTATACCAACTATATTGCCAGTCCACACGTGTTATTTGCAACTGCTCCGGCCAAGATTAATTTGGGATTGTGTGTACTACGCAAGCGAACAGACGGGTATCATGATCTGGCTACAGTGTTTCATCCAATAGGCTGGGCCGACACACTTACAGCTGATCATGCCGACACGGTTAGTCTCACTTGCACGGACACTACGCTACCCAGTGGAGAGGGTAATTTGGTTGTACGTGCCGCCAGACTTCTAAAGGCCTCCTTTGGGGTCGACCGAGGCGCAACAATGAATCTGACGAAGGTCTTGCCACACGGTGCGGGGCTTGGTGGCGGATCAAGCGATGCGGCAACCACATTGCAAATCCTGTGTAGACTTTGGCGCCTGGATTGCACAACTACATCGCTTGCATCGCTTGCGTTGGACCTTGGATCAGATGTACCGTTCTTCTTGCGGCGGTGCACAGCCGTTGCGAAAGGCAGAGGCGAAATGTTGTCTCCCCTGGAAGACTACCGTTTTCCCTTCAGCCTGGCAGTTGTGGTGAACCCTGTTCGTATTTCAACGGCATGGGCTTTTCGGCATGTTGAGGTACGTGAGACTGGTCGTACGGACTTAGCCGAAGTGGTTCGTTCCAATGATCTGGATCGCTGGAGGCATGAATTGACCAATGACTTTGAGGGACCTGTGTTTTCTAAGTGGCCGGCACTTCGCAAGACTAAATCTGCGTTATTGCGTTCAGGTGCGTCTTTCGCATCCCTGACAGGGACGGGTTCGGGAGTTTATGGCGTATTTGAGAGCCACAAGTTTGCGGAGGACGCTGTACAGGAAGCCGCAGCAGGAGGCTGTGCGACTTGGTGTGAGGCTCCGTCTTAGCCATTAATTAGCGATCTTACGGCTCGCAATTATCGCACAGTTGATTATTTCTCATGTCTCGTATTGCACTCTTGCTATTGGTCATAATCCTTTTTTCTGCCTGTGGTAGCACGGACCGTCAGCCCAATGTGATTATCATTTTGGCTGATGATCAAGGGTGGGGAGATTTATCCATAAACGGCAACACCAGTATCACCACATCAAACCTTGATGCAATGGCTGCTTCAGGAGTCAGGTTCGATCGTTTTTTTGTCAGTCCTGTTTGTTCTCCGACCCGTGCTGAACTTTTGACAGGGCGGTACCATGCGCGGTCGGGAGTGCATGGAACCAGTGCAGGTTCCGAGCGCATGCATGCAGACGAGACCACCCTTGCCGAGGTGTTCCAGGAAGTTGGCTATGTAACGGGGGTATTTGGCAAGTGGCATAACGGGCAGCAGCCTCCCTATCACCCGAACAGTCGGGGGTTCGACCACTTTTATGGTTTTGCCTCTGGACATTGGGGGCATTATTTCTCTCCACCTCTTGAGTTGAATAATGAGCTCGTTCAAGGAGAAGGGTATCTGCCGGATGACTTGACACAGGCAGCTATGGCGTTCATCACCGAAAACAAGGCATCTCCATTCCTGGTTTTTCTGCCCTACAATACTCCACATTCTCCTATGCAGGTGCCGGATCAATGGTGGGACAGCGTTCCGGTGAGATTGCAGGATCATCGTGACGCTGAACGGGAGGACACACTGCACACACGGGCAGCACTCGCTATGACTCTTAATATTGACTGGAATGTGGGGCGTTTACTGTCCTTGTTGGATGAGTTGTCGCTCTCTGAGGATACCATAGTGCTTTATTTCTCGGATAATGGTCCTAACGGTGCGCGCTGGAATGCAGGGATGAAAGGGAGAAAGGGATCCACGGATGAAGGGGGCGTCCGTTCGCCGCTTCTGATGCAATGGAAGGGTACCCTTAATCCGAACACTGTAATCACGGAGATTGCTGCTGCGATTGATTTAATGCCAACATTGGCTGAGCTAACGGGCATTGAACTCGATACCCGGCATCCGCTGGATGGCGTAAGTTTTGCGCCTCTGCTTACCGGCAGTGCTGAGGCGCTACCAGAGCGTATGATTTTTTCGCACTGGAACGGACGAACCAGTGTACGTACACAAACACATCGATTGGATCATATGGGACAGCTTTTCAATATGGTTGATGATCCAGAGCAGCGACAGAATATCGTCTCTGAGCATCCAGAGTTGGCTGATTCTCTTTACCGAGCGCGAGAGGCCTGGATCGACGAAGCTATCCCGGATACCTTTGAGAATTGGCCATTCACGGTGGGGCATCCAGACTACGAAGTAACCTGGTTACCTGCCCGGGATGCAGTAGGATCGGGTGGAATCCTTCGATCCAACCGGTATCCGAATGATAGCTTTCTCATGAACTGGACGCATACGGATGATGCGATTCTTTGGGACGTTGAGGTTCTCACGGCGGGGAATTATATGGCCACGCTGTACTATACGGCAGCATCAGGCGATGAAGGGGCGCAGGTCACGCTGGATTTCGGGGACAGTGCAGTGGGAGCAAGGATTACCGAGGTACATGATCCACCGGAATACGGAATGGATGAAGACCGTGTACTCCGGATTGAGTCGTATGTAAAGGATTTCCGTCCGTTGCTGCTGGGGCAGATATTCCTAGAAGCAGGACACAAACCTTTATCGCTGCGAGCAACTAGTATTCCGGGCCAAGCGGTCGCTGACGTCCGTCTTTTACGGCTGGAGCGCGTGACTGAACAGGGTTCTTGAGCGTTTTACCCGTGCCGCTGGTCAGAAACCGTGCTGCTGAAAATCAGCTGTTGCTGCCAGGATAGATCTTCCGATTGGTCAGACAGTCAGACTGATTGCATCTTTTCGTTCTCATGACATCGGATATTCAACAGCCGTTACCGGATATTTTGCCATTTACGTACGGACTTAGGTAGACTCTTTTTCCGGAAGCATACGCTACGGCTACGTTGACCTACACGAACCATGTGCTCCAGCTGCTCCAATGAACACGGCTTGATCTGGTGTTACCAAGTTACGCGATCTTTCGAGTTCGCTCGATTCCCAGGCGTCCGATTCGGTGGAGGGGCGGGGAAGTAACTGTTCATGCTGATCATCGGCTCCGCACTGTTGTCCAGATATCTCATGAATTCACCGACAACAAACAGAGCGTTATGCGCACCCTGACCCCAATAGCTTGAGCGGAAGGTCATACGTCGATCATTGAAGCCAACCCAAGCACCACTAACCAATTCCGGATGCATCAGGATAAACCAGCCGTCTCCACCCCCATTCCTGAGTCCAGTCCGTTCATCAGTGCGCCCCTGTGTTGTTCCAGTCTTACCAGCGAGATCATAGCCGGAAAGACCATAGCTTGTTCTAATGCGGACGCCCGTACCGTAGTTGATTACATCACGAAGCATATCTGTGACGGTCGCAGCAGTTTGCTCTGAGAGCCTTTCTTCCCGAACAGACTGATGTTCGTACAACACAGTGCCATCCTCGTCAAGTATTCGAGTAACCATTACGGGTTCGTTCAGGAACCCCTGATTGGCAAAAGTACTGTACGCGACCGCCAGCTCAAGCAGTGTAACTTCACTAGTTCCCAGGGCCAATGAGCGGACCGGATTCAATTCGCTATTGATCCCCATATTCTTGGCAAGATTGGCCACATTTAAGGGATTAATGTTTTGAATGATCTGTGCAGTTACGGTGTTTAAAGATTTTGCTAAGCCCTCTCGCATGCTGACACTGTCCCCGGAAACCTCATTCCCATAATTGCTAGGACTCCAAACCGCCCCCGTAGACTCATCCACATATTGATAGACCGAGTCTTTGTACATATTCTCGGGTGAGTAGTCGTTGTCAATGGCGACTGCATAAGTGAATGGTTTGAAAGTCGAACCAGGTTGTCTTTTTGCGATGTTAACCTTGTCATACCAGTCCGTTTTGAGCGTTCGACCACCAACCCAGGCTTTTACGTGTCCATTTCTGGGATCCATTGCAACGAAGCCAACCTCCAATCGACTTTTGGTAACCTTAAGCGAATCAATAAAATCCAGATCTTTTTTAAGCTCACTCAATGCTTCATTCTGAGACATTCCCTGATTCCGAAGGAATTGGTATTGCGATGTTTCTCCGATATAGGTATTCAGGTCTGAGGAGTTGTAGCGCTCCCAGAACCATGCCCAACGATTGTCGGGGTTTGCGTGGCAGGGGGCCTCCATGTACTTTTTCAGAACCGTTCCCCAGTCCAGTCTTGGACTTCTGGGGGTACTCCACTCACAGTCAACTACGGCCTGCAGGGAGTCCATTGTGGTTCTGGCGGCTTCCTGGGCCATAGATTGCATTTTTGAGTCGAGTGCAGTTTCGATCCTGTAGCCAGCAGCATATACATCTCTGCCATTTTCCTCCCCCCATTCGTTAAGCCACTGGCGCAATTGCTCGGCGTAATGCGGAGCAAAGCTATCTGTGACTTCTGCCGTTCGGACATTGGTTATCGTGGAGGAGTCCCTGATCGCCTCATAGTGTTCCCGGTCAAGAAAATCTACGGAGACCATGCGGTACAAGACCGTATTACGGCGCATCTGTGATTGTTCTGGGTTGCGCTCTGGATCGTAGCGCCATGTCCCCTTGAGCAATCCAATAAGTGTTGCACTTTCCAATAGATCCAAGTCAGCTGCGGATTTTCTGAAATAAGTCCGCGCGGCAGCCTCAATTCCGTAGGCATTGTAGAGGAAGGGGACGGTATTCAAGTACATCTCGGCGATCTCGTCCTTCGCATAGAGCTGTTCCAGCCGTACTGCTGTAACCATCTCTTTGAGCTTGCGCTTCACACTGTCTTCAAATCCGATCTGCTCTTTATAGATGTTCCGCGCCAATTGTTGTGTGATAGTTGAACCTCCTTGACGCTCGAACGGGAGCCCGAGCTTTCCGAGAATAGTTTGGGTTACTGCTGAAGCTGTGCGAAAAAGGTTGATGCCCCAGTGATCGTAGAAGCGGTGATCCTCCGTTGCAATTAATGCATTGCGCACATGTACCGAAATCGAATCATAAGTAATCCAGGAACGGTTCTCCCGTCCATAGCGCGCCAGCTCTTCACCATCTGCTGTGTACGCTACACTTGCATACGACAGTTCAGGGTTTTCGATTTCCCGCAAGGATGGTGTATCCAGGGAAAGAATCAGCATATAGATGAACAGAAAAATTGCCCCAAGGACGATCGGTATGGTCGGGATACTCAGAACGAAGGCAGCTTGGGCAATCTCGGGTTTTCGAAAAACGCGGAGAAGAAATCCTCGATATCCCTTCAGTGCAGGTAAGCGCCGTTTGTGTTTTTTACGAGGCATGAGTGGGACGAGTGCGTGGCAGGCTCTTGTGCGCCATTCTGTTTACTGTTCGCTCCATGAGTCCTTGCACCATTGCAATGGGGAAATCGTTCCATATTCTGTCATTGTTGTGCCGGGTCTGAACCTGAAATTACTCGACAAATTCACCAGGCTGGATCGGCTTATTAACAGTCTGAAAGTATAGTTTTGGATTAGGAAGTGGTTCTGAGGATAACCCAACGGATTAGTATTGAAAACTATTGCAGCAATGCTTTGGGAATGTCAGGAGCCGTGGAGAAACACTGCCTATACTTTCACAGAAATTGCAGTCTCATAAATGTCCATATCGGCTTTACTCATACCCAGTCGCAGTGCTATTTCGTGCCAGCTCTTTACAGCCAGCGCTACCTCGGCCAAAATGCTTTTCGCGGTATCCGGTTTGAGCGCAAAATAGGGGGCTGCCCTGTATGCGAGCTCCAGATCGGCATCGGGACCTTCCTCGGAAATCCATGTAGTCAACTCACGAGCTTTCTTGTACCTAGGCGTTGGATTTAGATCATATGCAGGTGATAAACGCCATTGGTCATTGCCCGCATACAGAAAACCGTGATTACGCAGGTGATCATCCAGATTGCCAATCATTACGCTGAATACAATCCGCCGCCAGAGTTCATGCAAATCGTCTATCGGCGATAAGGAATACATGCGGATACATTGTGCAATATCTGTGTAGGTTGCAATTTCGCCATCCTGAAGTCCCAAGAGGCTCATGGCGGAAAGGAAAGGTATGCGCTCTTCGCGAACTCGATCAAATCTTTGGATTAGGGCAACGGGTAGGCTGCCAACCATTTGAAGGTTGCCTTTCGCGGCATTGATTCTTGCTTTGTCTGCAAGCATAAGAGCAAGAATTTCTCCATGCGGGATGCTGTAGTCGTCATTTGGATTCGGGAACTTAGCAATGGCCAGAGATCCCTCACCGTTAATGACGGTTGATTTTGGGCGGGCTCCGCCAAGCGGAGAGCCTTCATCGAGCAGAATTCTCAGGTCCTCCGTAGACTCCGTATTCGTCTGAATGGCCATCGCAGCATTCAACAAAGCAGGGAGCGATGCCAATGGAAGCACATTGCGTTGTCCCACGTCGCGACAAAAAGCAGACTCACCATCGCGCACAAAGCGAAGAGCACCAACTCTGGTGTAGTCATTAATTGCCAACAGATAGTCAAGCTCCGAGAGGCTTCTGCGGTGGCCCATCCTTTGAAATGCACGACGAATCAGTTGCCGTCCCCAGCGGTCAGGCACACAGTCTCGAATCGCACCTGGTAGTGCAGTTTGTTCCGAAGGCCAATAATGCCTTGCCGAGAGTTGTAGGTTCGCAGGATCAATTGCAAAGGCTTCACGATGTGATAGCCAGGAGTCCGTATACTCGAACAGCGAACTCTTACGGTGGGCTCTTGAAATATTGCGGACGTGTCCTACAAGATGTGTCTTCCCATCAAGTTCCACATGAACTTCGATGACATTATTCATGGTCTGATCATTGTTCGTCTTCCAGACCTGATGCGCTTTGGCAGTCGATCTTCGTCCAGATCTAGGCCGAGCGTGTCATTGGTGCGGTCAGCAACCTGTTCTAGGTGTTTGGCTAATCCTAGGATCGCCAGTACGGAGAGATAAGCACCCATTGAAACCGATGGATCCCCTTTTTCTATCCGAGCGAGTGTGCTGCGACTCAAGAAAGCGCGCTCAGCCATGGAGACCGTTGAGATCCTTCGTTTCTTGCGTGCGACAGTAATGTCGGTGCCTAGTTTCACTAAGGCTTTTCGAGCAACGAAAGGAAGTGTTGAGGTTGAAAGTGATTTCATTTTGTGTTTTTAATGAGTTATATGGTCCTATAATGAATTATACATAAATCACTATACTCTGTTTACGAATCTTAACACTAACCCTGCCTTGTGACTGTAAAGAGCATTTAAGTAAGGCTTTCGTGTAGTTTAGTTAGGCAGTATACAAGCCCATCCGAGAATTATCACTTCTCTTTACAGTGACCATTCCGCAGTGTAGTCCACAGTAATAGTCCACCGGGACAAGAGTCCTCGGACTCTTGGATGGTAAGTGTGTGCATTGCTTAGATTGGGAGTAATGCGGCAATATTCTCTCTAGTACCCTAACAACCATGCGTGATATCAAAGACTAAAATTGCATCTGCCAACAACCATATCAGGAGATCGGAATCATTGGAGCTCGGATCAAGTAATCAGGCGGGCAGTATTTGAGTCAAATCCGAATTCAATGAAACACAAGTCGAATAAACAAGCATATAATCCCCACTTTTTGCCCACTGGCTCCAGTGTAGCTGTTCAGATGTAAGGCCATATCTGACGAACGCGATCCGGTTGTTGTCATAAGATCAATTCATTAGGCGAGAACACAGAGCTTTTTCCAAACCTGACAATGGGCAACGTGACATTGTCAGCCTCATGAAAATTTGACATGTGTTTCGAACGGGGCTATATCAGATTCAGCTTTTTTCTCCGTCGTTTGAGTTGTGATTGAACTTGGGCTATCCGTTACGATTTCATCCAGAAATGCATTTAACTCAACAACCTCACTTCAAATGACATCGTCGGAATCTGAAATATTTTCAAAGCTGGAACGGCTCTGCACTTCACCCGGCTATGTTCACGCCCTTGCGTCTATTTGTTTTTCTAACCAAATAGTCCGTGGGATCAAAGAGGGATCGCTCCCAGAGGGGGCTCCTCAGTGCTTGACTTACACCGAGATCTTGACTCTCGTTGGTCTACACATCAAAGCGCCCATTAGTTACGAGTTGCCCTCTATCGGAGAATTGACAAGCTATGTCAATCGATCCTATCAGTTACTCGCCGAGCTACAGGAGACAATGGAGAGCCAATTCTACCAGTCAGTTCGCGAGCTACAGACGGCGATGGTCAACAATAATTTGCAGACAACCTTAGAAGAGGCGAATCCGATATATAAAATGTTTCGCGGCTCCATCTTCTACGCAGGAGACTCAGCATACTATTTCCAATATCTTGACTTTGTGGTACCGAAGTACGAAGCAGATGCTGCTTGGCTATTAGACAATAAAAATGTGGACTTGGATGCGGGAAGGTCTGTATGCACGAAACTGGCCGAACTACACCAGCACCGCATGAACAAACTATTGACAGGTCGACACCATGATGCATTGCTACGAGAGTCAATTCTGGGAGAGTTTCAGTACTCTCACGAGGACCTTCGTCTTTCACGAGCCGAGCTTAATTTCATTGAAGCCTTCACACTACCTCACGACCAAGATAACGCAGAATTCAACTCAGCTACCGATTTCAACGCAGCATATGCCTACCCGATTATACGCATGAGCGAAGATGAAATCATGGTTCTTACTTACTACTGGCTGACGCATGCATTTTATGAATCCCCACACTATTGGCTACTAGAAGACGAGGAGTATTGTCAGACTGCGGCTTCCAACAGAGGTAGGGCTACGGAATCAATTGCCGCGGATCTATTAGAACGAGTTTTTTTGCAAGACAACGTATTCAAGAATGTAAAAATACTTGGAAGGAAAAAGAAATCACTTGGCGAAATAGATGTACTAGTTGTATATGCCAATCATGTACTGATACTGCAGGCAAAATCCAAGAGGCTTAGGCTGCAAGCACGCGAAGGACATGTTCAAGCATTGGAAGAAGATTTCGGAAAAGCGGTGCGCAAGGCAGCGGATCAGGCATTCCTATGTGCGGAACATGTTAGCAGCGCTGAGGCCATATTGAGTAGCCCGGACGGCCGCCTGATTCCCGAGATAAGTCCAAACTCAATAATATTTACGTTGACTACACTACTTGATCATTATCCTGCATTGTTGTATCAAACTTTTTTTCTTTTGGAGCACCGCTCCAGTGGCCGAATAGCCGCGCCGTTCGTTACGGACATATTTGCACTGGACACAATGACTGAAATTCTGGATTCCCCCCTGAAGTTCTTGCACTATCTATCTCGGAGGACTCGCAAACCCAAATTTCTACTAGCCAGTAACGAGCATGAATTGATCGGCACGTACCTAAAGAATGGTCTCGTCTTCGAAGAAGATGTGGATATTGTTTGGGTAGATGAAAATATATCGGACTACATTGATATTGCGATGGAGGTCAGGCGTAATAATGCTGAAGGTTTCAATTTGCCAGAAAATATATTCGATAGTTTTTCGAATACACATTTCGGCAATATTATCAATTTGTTCGAAAACAACCCTGGTGACCTAACCATAAGTTTAGGATTAGAGTTCTTGGATGCAATAGTCCACGACTCCGGTCTAATAAAAGAATTTGATAGAAAAATCCGTATGGCTTTGGATAGGGTCACTCGAGGTGAAGCTTATGTAGGTTTTTCGTTCGTGTTAAGAGACTCATCAATGGGGGTGACAGTAATGTGTGTCCCCGTGGTCTCCGAATCCAATGGCGACAAATTGCGGGGCATTTGCACTAGCAGAAAATTTCAGAGCAAGCTACCAAATTGGATTGGAATCCTGCTCAGCTCCTCTGGCCAATTTTCTATCGCTTGTGAACTCAACGAGCCGTGAAGGTACGACTCCGAACAGGAAATATTCCTGAATCAACTTAAATCCGTAACCACGGAGGTTGCTTTCCAGGAGTAAATGTAAGCCCCGACGCACGCAGATCATCTCCGCTAGCAACGGACCGCATAGCAAGGGGGTGATAACATGGCATGAAGGACCAATCGGTAAATTATCAGAGAAATATTATCGGTGGCAACGGATTTATTGCTTGAGGCTTGTTCAATATGACTGAAATCGAAGTGAAACAGAAGCTGCTGTTTGTGGCAGAGATCATCACTCGCTCTGGAATGCATCCGGCTCCACTGTCAAAAGGTCAGGCCGAGGAGCTCACAGCGGTTGTAGATGAGCGGCTCGTTGAGATAAAGGATGACCAGATAGCCTTCGTAACCCCCGAGCTACTCGCAACTTGGGTCTCTCACTACTGCGCTATGCGTATATCAGATGTATGGGAAGATCTTGATCGAACTGCTCAGGAACTAGACCGAGCCTATTATCTTTTTCGTACACTGGCGTTGATAGAATCGGCTGCTACCCAACTATTTTTATCGCTTGAGAATGACTGCGGCAAGAGTTTATTGGCTCGGTTGGAGGCAGCCGCACGTTTAGAGGTGAGGGCGGACGAACCCAACGTTCCCCTAAGATCGATCTACTTCAATTTCTGTGATGTACTCCCAGAATTGGGCTACACGCCTAGCGACCTCGCTAACCATTTAGGACCAGTGTTAGATGCCACAGAGAATTATTTGCCTCGGGGCAAACTTCATGGAGCAATTGAGCGATTGGCCGGGCAGTCTCAGGAAAAAGCGGAGGACCTGCTGGATACCTTTTTGCAGCGGACGGAACAGAGAACGGTTGAACTTGCTGCCAATGCTCTCAAGTCTCTATGGAAATTCGTTCCTGACAAAGCCCACAGGAAGGCTATGGAGCTAACTGAGGCAAAACTTACACCTCTGAAACGTATCGGCACTATAGCACTCGTTTGGTTCGATTACGAACTCCCATCGTATGAAGGAAAACTCTTAGAGACGATAGATCGTCTTCAGGAGCTATGTAAGAGTAATGAAACGAATCTATTGCCCACAATTGCCCAGGCTTTCGGTGATCTCTATTCGGATTTGCTCAATGACAATCAACTTAAACGAATTCAGAAGGGGATTCTAGACTTGGCCTCGCGTGAAGAACCAGAAATTCAGCATGCCATGGCCCAAGTTTTGGTCAGGAAAGTAGTTGATTATGGAGCTGCTGATTGGTTTTGGGCTGTTCTAAATTGCTTGTCTGGTGTTCAAGCTCGCAATAAGGGTACGCTGCAAGAGCTTGATCTGACCACGTTCAGTCTATTTGAGCGCCATCCAGAGCGTGTCGCAACATACTTGGGGGATGTAGTGATGAGGCGGCAGTATGGAAGGGAAGGAGAAAGCGACAAACTGCCGGACCTCTATAGGGAAACGGTCTTTCGCCTTGTTGATGAGCAGCAGCCAATACTTGAATCCACAATTACAAGGTGGTTTGCTTCCAAAGATCGGCGTCTCCATGCAGCGGCAGCAGATTTAGTGGGATGCTTCGTTAAAGAGCAACGTCGTTGGCCGGGCCGTACTATTCAATTGGATTCTTCGGAGTTGGATCCGCTTGGTGAGGAGAATGTGCAGCGGGTAATATGCGCTCTCACGGGCTATGTGGAAGATTACAAAGCACTGGCTTCTCTATTGATTTCGGTACTTTCACGCGGGACCGTGAGTAAACGTGTGCGCGAACTGATAGTCAACGCCCTTAACCAAGTAGTCCTCTACAACATGCCGGGTTTAGCAGGTGAGTACCTGAGAGGCTTAACTCAGGATGCAGATATTCAGGAGTATGTTCGCCAAGTTATCACAGATGCGCTGGACCTTTTTGAGTCTTACCGTACACGGCTAAGCGAGAGACCTAACCTGAAAGAACTAATACCACCCGATATCCGCGTTCATCGCTTCCATGCAGAATTCGATAAACAGTTTTCCCATCATATGGGGGCGAAGGCGTTTCATAGATCTGGATTGCTGAGTCATATAACCAAGATTCCCGTTAAATATGGGCAAGCATCATTTTCATTGGAGAGAGGCACTGCAGAATCCTTCGTCCCAATGAGACCTGTCCAGACCGATGTTGAATTGCCAAGAGAACTCATAATTGATCCCTTTGGACACGAAATCAATCGAATGCAGTGGAAGATTATGGCCGTTAATGGGATTCCAACCGAATCGCGGACCTTGACTTCGGATAATAGTGGAACAATCAATGAAGAAAAGAGAGCAGAATAATCATGAAAATCTTGCTCAGAGAGTATCTAGCCAAAATGAGAGAGCTGGGTGAACTGGATGTTCTGGTTGCGGATTTGTTACTCAATATGCAGATTGAGCCTCTAAGCAAGCCTCAGCCTGGGGTACGTCAGTATGGCGTGGATATACCTGCTATAGGCAAGGATCCAGATGATGGTATACAAAAGCTGTTTTTGATCACCATAAAGCCGGGTGATATTACTCGAAGTAATTGGAATGTAAACCTCAACGACGTGCGTCCTTCGCTTGATGAGATTAAAGATGTATACATTACACAACTAGTAGACAATGCCCATAAAAGAATGCCGAAGAAGATAGTTTTGTGTTGCGGGGGCTCGATTAAACAGGAGGTAGAAGGGAACTGGAGAGGGTATGTAAAAAGGAATGAGGATAGACAGTTAGAGTATGCCCTTTGGACTGGCTACAAGCTCGCACTTCTTATTGAGAAGCACTTCATGGACGAGTACCTATTTCCGCAGGAAAACCAAAGTTTGATGCGAAAGGCCCTCGCTCTACTCGATCAGAACGAGCAAGAACCAGTTTTCTTCTATAGGCTAATAGAACAGATATTATTCGAGAGTGAATTGCCAACGAATGCGCCCAAACAATCATACAAAAAGCATTTGAAGATTCTTAGGCTGGTAGATCTTTGCCTAGGTGTAGTAGCCAAGTGGGCTATTGATGTGGAAAACACCCGCCCGGCGCTACAGTGTGCGGAACGTGCTTTGCTACGAACATGGGATTTCTTACGGCAGCATGAGCTTTTGGACTACGAAGCCGCGCGAAAGATACATTTCCGGTTGCACATGCAATACCTTGCAACTGCCTTGGTCTATGCAAAGCGGATTCACCCGATGTGTCTAGTAAAGGACGGTCTTGCGTACCATTCTTCTCGTGCCGAGGTAGTTGAATATCCGCTCCGTGTATTTGAAGTTATTGGTATCCTGAGCACGTTGGGCATTAATTACGCCTTTCTCTTCCAAGCAACGAAATTGGATGGGCTCGAAGAAAGCCTATTTATGATTGTTGACACGCTTGTAGAGCTAATTTGCAACAATCGCGTTGCTTTTTCCCCACGATACGACGGACATGCAATTGAAATAACACTCGGTCTGTTACTGCTGTTTTTGACGGGGCGGACTGACCATGCATTAGGATGGATGAGGGAGTTATACCGTCGTATTACATTAGCCTATAAGCTGGGAAAGTACTTTCCAGTCGCATCTGATAACTATGAAGATCTCATAGACATGGAATTTGGTCAGAATGCCCAAAGAGAACTGCTGATGGACCTGTCAACGATTCTTCCGACTATTGCTGAGTGGTATGCAATAATTGGTGAGCAGGACGAATACGAAGCTTTCAGGGAAACTGCGAACAGAAGATGCGAAGAAGTGAATCTTCAAATATGGTACCCAGACAGCGAGACTGAATCAGTACTGTATAAGGAAAACGCAGGCAAAGATACAGGGAAAATGGGAATATCTATTTCTCTTCCAGAAGACATTGATGCGCTACGTAATACCATGCAAAACATGCTTACAGAACAAACATCATTCTTCCAACTCTCTTGCATTGAAGGCGATTTCCCAGCTCTGGGCCTGATTGCAAGCCGTCATTTTCGAACGCCAGTGATTCCTGCCTATTGGCAACAGCTGCTCCCCAAAAACAATGGTACATCAAACGTGTAGGGTACATTTAAAATGGACGCGATTGAGAACGATCTGCCCATTGCTTAAGGCATGAACGATCGACCTCCAGAGACTCGGCGAGGTAGTTGATTGAACCATTCCAATCGGATTGGTACCAATCCGATTGGAATGGTTCGCTCTTATTACGGAGTAAGTATTAATGGATAACGGCAAGTTAAAGTTTCTTTCACTGTCGGAAGAACTAGAGACATCCCGAGATCTGATCAAAGCAGGTTTCGGGAGTCTACAGGAGATAGATGGAGGAAATGACTTTTATCATATCCCTCAACTTCTGATAGCGAGTGGGCTAGAGAGGTTGATGAAATGCTTCATCGTATTGGTTGAATACTCTCGAAATGGCTCCCACCCTTGCCCTAAAATGATGCTGAATCTGGGTCACGATCTGACACGCATCCTTGAGAAAGTATGTGATGAATACTATGACAGTGACTCAAGATCAATTCTCCAGGATGAGTTGACTTTCCTCAGAGAAGATCCGGTTCTCAAGGAGTGCGAGAAGATTCTATCCGTTTTTGGTATGTGGGGCAGATACTACAATCTTGATGTTGTAACGGGCAAGACACCGGTACAAATTGACCCCAAGGAGGAGTGGAAAAAGTTGGAAGATAGCATAGAAGGCATTGACTCCGATCCACATGATTTAACATCATGGAGTGAATATCCCTCGAGGGTTAACGCCAAAATTATATACGTGTTGGAGCGCATGGTTCGTGCAATTGCGCTGCAGTTTACGTTGGGAAATCATGGCAAGCACTTCAAAAGGATTAAGCCAGTGATTTCAGTATACATGGAGTTTATTTCAATCACAGAGGAGGCTATCGGGACCAAAGATTACAGGAAATCAGTGGAGGTTTTGAGGCGTGACAGGCATAAATGGAAAAGGCTGTCCGAGCGGCGAATATTGAAATGAAATCGCCTACTCGCGTACTGCACAAGCGCGATTTCGGCGATAAATGGCCATTTAGGGTAGAACGTGTTGTCGTACAGCGCGACAAAGGGATATTTTGCTTGGTTTATATAGACGGGTACAGGTTTGCACTTAACGGAGCAACAGCAAGTCGATTCAATCTCCCTGATCCTCATGAGGCAGGGGAGGCCATACTGGGTAAGTCTGTTAGTCCAATCTTTGAAATTGCTCGTAATTTGTGATTCGTCCCACGCAAACCGCCAAGGTTGTCAATTAAGTCAAAATGAAAGAAAATGTGTACTCATTATGGTTTACGAATAGTTCGTGCGATTGAGCGCATAATTCTCCTTGTTTGTGTGGATGCTCGGGACCGTGATTAGATCCCAGATTGTATGGAGGCTTCGCGGTTGCTCGAGTCGGTTGAATACTTCTATCTTCTGGTTCCGTAGCTCGCTGCTCCGCCTCGGTGGTCGTGCTCTCTCTCAGGCGAACTTCCATCTGTCACCGGTGGAAAATGTGACAGCCACCAAACGTAATCACGTACGCAGTCCGATCCGAGGGAGGAGCCAGGTACGTGAGTGAGCGTGTCCAGTATTTGGGTGGGAGCGCGGGAAAACACGGGTAGCTTTAGCGCCAGGACTTGTGGAAACGGACAGGTGGAGGGGACAATTGTACTCGGCAGCTTCTTCGTTTGCACTGCAACCAAATGGTGTTACAAGTGCTATAAGGAGATGGTTTAGAATATCTGGCATGGTGTATTCCTCGTATGGCGGTTTAGGTAGTTACGGCGCATTTCCGCCAGTCATTAAGAACCTGTTAATCATAAACGGTCTGGTTTTCCTTGCCCAGATTGTCAATATTTTTCCACTTGTGGGATGGTTTGCGTTGTGGCCGCTTGCGAACGGATTCCAGCTGTATCAACTTGCAACGTATAGTTTCCTTCACGGGGGGATCTCGCACATATTGTTCAATATGTTTGCGCTGTGGATGTTTGGGGCGCAGATTGAGAACACGTGGGGTTCTCGACGCTTTGCAATCTATTATTTCGCCTGCGTGATAGGCGCCGGCTTTGTTCAACTTGCTGCCACTTATTTCTCGGGGGCGGTCTGGCCTACAATCGGCGCATCAGGCGGTGTGTTTGGGATACTTCTAGCCTTTGGCATGATGTTCCCAGAACAGCGAATTATGCTGCTTTTTCCACCGATCCCAATGAAGGCCAAGTATTTTGTGATTGGGTATGGTGTACTGGAGCTATTTTTTGCTACGACCGATCTTCAGCCAGGAGTGGCAAACCTTGCGCATCTAGGAGGAATGGCCGCTGGATTTCTGCTGATTATGTACTGGCGCGGACGGCTGCCCTTTAAACCCAGGTCTAACTATTGACCTTCTGCTGGTAGTGGAGATTTTATCTTGAAATCAGGTCTTTGCGAGAGGCGCAGCGGGAAGGTTTGCACTGACCTTTACGACCTTTAGGTCAGATCGGCCCACCAGAGCGTTCCTCCCCGCGGCCCATCGCCTCGTACGCCGATTGATCAATAGGCACTCACGTCTGCTTCAGGTGGTGGAGTGCTTTTTTATTTTGTCCATGAACCGAGGGTTCATTGCACCAGAGCCAGCGCAACGTGTCCAGAATTGCGGGAGTGGTACCGTCTAGCAGATTGAGCATCTCAAGAACCACGTGATCAATTTGCATTCGCATATCATCCGCATGGGCCTGACAAGCCGGAAGCAGCGGTTCGGTAGACAGGTGGTCAAATACAGCTGCGGCTTGTTCTAATTGAGTTGCCGGTATCTGATCGAGTCTTGGACAGGGAATACCGGACAATGCCTTTAGCTGTGTTCTGGACCGTCCACTGTGCGTCCGTTGGCCTTGTGTCCAGTGAACTAGGAAGCCCAGCGTAGAATTGGACCATAAGGCAAAAGCCTTGAGTACATGTGGATTATCGTGCCGCAGCGAAGTCCAGGTTGGTCCACCCATTCCCGGATAGGTCGTTACTGCCGCCAAGAGAGCCTGGGAGGTCCAGCGCATGTTTCGTGCATAAAACAGCGTACTACGGGACGCCCGCATTGCCTCCCGCTTTGCCTCCGACCCTATACCAGGAGGAGCCATACCCTTGTGAGTCAGCGCTACAAGAAGTTGCTTTTGTGTGCTGCTGTCGGCCTTCCATAGTGCACGATCAGAACCAATGGTATCCACTGAATTGAATACGGGTACGAACTCGAAAGCACCAATTGGAGTTCGACCTGATAAATGGCCTATTAAGTGATGAGTGGGGCCAACTTCAAAAAGTTCTCCAATTGAGCACATTGGCATACCGAGGGGTATGATATGACCATTGAAGTGAAGTATCCCCTCCAGGAGTGTATTTGCCGCTACCGCAAGGTCGGCGTGTAAAACTCCCAGCGGGTTCCAGGGGGCGCCATCTCCCTTCGCAGTGAAAGTACACATCTGCCCGACCTCATCATTCCCTACCCGGACCGCATAGCTGCCCCCGGAATCCTGGGCTATCCTCAGTGCAGTGCGAATTGAACGGGCGACCTCGCCAGCCTCCCCAGCCCGTAAAACAGGGGCGCGTAACGTCACACAATGCACCTCCGCCGAGGGCGATTTCTCCGCATGATGATTCTCCGTCCGCTTCGTTCCAACAAACAGCATCTCCTCCATCTCCGTGTCAGCCGAAAGCGCCCGCTGCCCCAAAGCCTGACCGCTCGCCACCGTTATAGCCACGATGTCGGTGAACTCCCGTGTGATCATCTGACGCGTCACTGCCCATGATTCCGCAAATGCGGCAGACAGTGGCAACACAAATCCGATCCGACCGCCCGGCTTGCATTTTTGGTGCGCCAGCACAAGAAATGATGCCGCTAACCCAGCCTGATTGTTTACCGGTGCATGCCGTACCAAGAACTTCCAACGCCGCTGACATGCCTTGCGTTCAGCAGACGATAATCCCGCAATGTCAAATACACTTTGACCACCCCGTGTGCGCGAATATGGCGGATTCATCAGAATCCAATCCATCGAACTATCCGGCACACTGACCGAGTTCTCTTCACCGCTACCGTTGCCCATTGATCTGCCCGCGCCTACATTGAACAGATCAACCACCTGTTGTGCAGCAAAATACTCCAGCGATCCCGTCTGACCTTTCTCTCCGCCAACATTCACCCAACCAATCTGCGTGTCTCCATATGGATCTCCATACCCCAACGCCGCCAGTGAGGAGGTCGTTAGATGCGCCGCAATCGGACTCACATCGGCCCCGATCAGCCCGCCCTCCATTGCTGCGGCATGTAAATCACGCAGACTCTCTAAGCTCCCGCCTGCATGCTCATGAAGCGTGGCCACGCGGTAGTATCCTGCACGCAGAAGAGTGCCGGTTCCGCAGGCCAGATCACTCAGACATCGCTTTCTGAAAAGGTCTGGATCCGCCCACTCAACCGCAGTCAGCATCGACGGTTCGATCGTCAGACCCGCCAATAGTTCTGCCGTGGCTGACTGGGTGTAGAATGCGGCGGCGGTCTTTCGATCTTCACTCAACTTAGGAAACAACTCCGCACCAATATTGATGTGAAGCCCCAACTGGGCAGTCTCAATCTCCAGAACCGCCTCAATCAGTTTCCTGAGCATCCGGGAGGTCCCACCGGGATCAAACTTGCTCGCCAACTCAAAGACTTCAATCGCCGGCTCAAAGACAGAATTCCAGTTGTGCAGGTTAATGGTCCGCCAGACCTCAATCTGCGCAAGCACATTGGGGGCAGAACGTCCTGTAAAATCTATGAACGGTGCGTACGCGACACCCTGCGTTGCAAGCCGTTGTTGCGTTAAAAGGGCATTCAACCATAACACGACCGTAGTCCGTAAACCTTTCAGCGGCGAACGCTGGTGTAGATGACCAGCAATCTGCTGTTGTCCCCTGATCGGTAGCACCGCCTCCAACCCATCGGCTGCCGCTTCAACCAGTAGCGCAACCCGATCTCCGACAGACTTTACTTCCTCGCGCGGCAGTCCCGCCGCAGTCAAGAGCGTTGCAAGATCAAACACACTACCTGCAATGAATCCGTCCTGTGGCCACCTCCGCTCAAATGTGCCTTCAATCGTGGTCTGTCCCTTGCTCTCCAACAACTGATGAACTGCATACGCAAGCGGTGCCCCCTCCAGCAAGATATCTGTGATCCTGAACCCATGCGTCTTACGAAAACGCTGTGGAATATGCAACGCAATGGCGGTGCCGATCCTAGCACGTCTCCGTCGAGTCTCAAGCCCTAATCTTGCAACGGCATCCTTGTGCGCATCCAAAGCCCCAAATGAACACTCAATCACTACGGGTGGGAAAACTCCGTCATCAATTAATATGTCGGGGCGCAGTCCCGAACCTTTTTCGGTGTACAGGAGTCGGGTCTCTTCAACCTTGATGCATTCCGGCTCCGCTGACCAACGGGCACAGGCCTTTCGAAGGGCACGACCAAGTGCCTGGTTGAAGGTTTCCTCTATGGTATATCCATCTCCCATACTTGCCTGATTGACTTTCTTTGTGTCTCAACCTAAAGTAAGCGAACTTGGACAAAATCGGATAATTGTCCCGTGACTATTAAAGTTTAGCTTTACTATCATCGGATCAATAATTGCTTTGAGGCTGCGGTCAGTCTATTCAAACACGCCCCAAGGTACTCGGCAAACCCCACGCCCCAAGGGAGCCAAAAGTGAGCAATTTCAGTAACAATGAAAAAGTCAGGGATTATATACATGAATCGAGGATTCATTGTTGGAATACTACTTGTGCTTGGCAGCGCATGCAGCTCACCCGCTCCACCCAATATTGTACTAATTATTGGTGATGATCACGGGTATCCATATTTTGGCTTTACGGGATCGGTCCATGTCCACACGCCATTCATGGACAGTTTAGCGTATGGCGGTGCGCTCTTTACACGTGGGCACACAACGGACAACCATTGCCGCCCAGCCCTTCAGACACTCAGTACCGGACTGTATCCTATACAGTATGCTGCCCAGTTGGAAGCCTTCAAGGCAAGGGAGCAGTCAGCCGATCCTGAGTACAGTCAACTCGCTCCCGATGAGCAAGCGCAGTGGGATTATCTGTATGAAGCCAATGCCATGCGTGAATTTGAGACTCTTCCCGGTCTACTTTCTCGCGTCGGCTATGTCAGCTTTCAGGCGGGTAAGTGGTGGGAGCAATCCTTTGCCAATGGAGGATTTACCGAGGGTATGTCGAAGGGATGGGATCCGGATGAGGTCGGTCAGCCAGGCTTCTTCGGAAAACTCATGGGAGGTGACGGTGTAGAGCTCGTCCGGGAGACATCCCAGCCGGTATTTGATTTTATTGACCGTAATCTTGATACCCCCTTCTTCCTGTGGTATGGGCCCTCTCTGCCACATGTCCCTCTGAATCCCCCCGAAGCATACTATGCCCGGTATAGGGATACCAATCTGTCCGAGTCAGCCAAAGAATACTACGGCAATTGCACATGGTTTGATGCCGGGGTAGGAGACTTGCTGAATCATCTGGAAATGCGCGGGCTTCTGTCTAACACATTGATCGTATATGTGAACGATAATGGTTGGGAGCAACCACCATTTGAAGAATACAAGGACGTACCCATACTATACAATAACGGCGGTCCCAACGGTAAGTTGTCACTACATGATCAGGCTTTTCGAACCCCGATCATTTTCAATTGGCCAGGAACGATCAATGATGCCGTTTTTGATGATGTCCTTGTAAGCAGTGTGGATCTGGTGCCAACACTGTTGGACTATGCAGGCGTAGAAATACCGGAGTACTTGCCAGGGTCATCCCTGCGTCCGGTGATTGAAGGTCGAGGCAGCATCCAAAGAGATGCCTTGATCGGCCGGGTTACGCAAATGCGATCTGAGACCGATCCAATGGGCAAGCGTCTAACGGGGTACTACGTCCGTACGCGCCAGTGGCATTTCACGTCCACAGAAGGGGAGGTCCAACTCTTTAATGTGGAGGAAAATCCGTTTGAAGATGTGAGCGCAGATCACCCGGAATTGATTTCAGGGTTTCTGGAGCAGATCGAAGACTGGCGGGAAGAGTTCAGTTCCCCTGTTCTGGATCCCAGTCTTCAATAGCCTCTAACACCGTCTGTACAATCTGAGATTCAGGTACCGTGCCAACGACCTTGCCCTGCTTAAACAGGTGTGCTCTTCCGCGTCCTAGCGAAATCCCGAGATCAGCTCCCTGTGCCTCACCGGGGCCGTTGACTGCGCAACCCATCAAGGCCACGGTCAAGTCCTTCTCAAACTTGCGGGCACTGACCGCAGTTTCTACTTCCTCAACGATCGAAAACAAATCGCCGTTTAATCGACCGCATGTAGGGCAGGCGATGACGTTAACTCCTGGACGACCCAGGCGAAGCGATTTCAGGATGGCGTGTGCAGTCTCCACCTCTTTCACGGATTGGGTAGCTAGGGAAACGCGTATAGTATCCCCGATGCCGTCGGCTAGCAATGCCCCAATACCAATAGAGCTCTTGATAGTCCCTACTTTGAAAGATCCGGACTCAGTCACCCCCAGGTGTAGTGGGAAGTTTGTGTGCTTTGCCACGAGCCGGTAGGACTGAATCATATAAAACACATCGGAATGCTTAACAGAGATCACGATGTCTTCAAAGCCATGTCGTGCACAGATCTCAACATGGCGCAATGCGCTTTCCAACAGGGCCTCTGGTTGTGGATAGCCATATTTATCCAGGATATCACGTTCCAATGATCCGCCGTTAACTCCGATGCGGATTGGGGTGCCCGCTTCTTTTGCAGCAAGAAGAACCTCACGTTCCCATTCTTCTTTGCCGATGTTTCCGGGATTGATTCTAACTTTTGCAACGCCCGCTTCGATGGCTTTTAGAGCATACGTGTGGTTAAAGTGAATGTCGGCGACAATGGGCATGCTGGTTCCCTGCACAATGTCCGGGAGTGCTTCGGCATCTTCGGGCCGTGGCACGGCCACACGAATGATATCGGCGCCAGCTTCTTCGAGTTGAGCGATTTCTTTGAGGGTTTCGTTAACTTTATAGGTTTTGGAAACCGTCATAGTCTGTACTGAGATGGGTGCTTTGCCACCAATCTGCACTGGACCTACCTGGACGGGGCGAGAGTCTCTCCTGGGACGTTGCATGAGGGTAATTGTGCCTGTGCGTCTGCTGAGTTGTACGTATCAAATGGGATACTGGCCCATTTAGGTCCGTCACCCTTCGTACGTTGTTGCTGATACTCAATGAAAATACGTGTGCGGAGGATTGCATGCTGGAAACTCTGGCTTGTATGCGGTCTGTTGCTTTCGGGATGTAGGGCTGAATCGGATCCAGCAGTAGCTGAATCAAAGGGAGTTACAGTTAAGCAGTCCGAATTCACGCAGGCATACAGAGCCTGGCTCCTTCGGACGGGCGTTCAGGACACCCCACAGCGTCGATCTGCCTTTGTCCATGACATGGCCGCAACCAGACTTTCAGTCATGGAAGCTCGTGAATCGGGGATTGCAGAAACCCCGCACTACCAAATGCGGGAACGGGTACTCGGACGCAAGCTGCTCCTAGACCTCTACATTAAGCAGGTCGTACTGGATACCGTTGAAGTATCCGAAGCTGACGTTCGCACGCTGTTTGCGCGCGCACAGACCACAGTAAGTGCACGTCATCTCTACGCGCGAACGCTTACAGAGGCGCTGGAACTGCGCCACCGTCTGCACGAAGGCCAATCCTTCGCAGAACTGGCGCATGAGATCTTCAGGGATTCTGACCTAAGGGATTCGGGCGGTCTGCTGCCGTCATTCACCTTCGATGAAATGGATCCGGCGTTTGAAGAGGTGGCGTTCACGCTCCCGATTGGACAGATTTCTGAACCCGTACGCACAGCGCAAGGGTATTCGTTGATCAGAGTCGAGGAACGCATTACCAAGCCGATCATCACAGAATCGGAGTTCCAGGGCAGAAGACCTCATTATGAAGCCTACGCATTGGAGCGGGCACGCAGGATTGCACGCCGGGATTACACACTAGAGCTCGTAGATAATAGCAAAATAGTGTTCAACGATCAGGTGCTAGAGGCGCTGATCGTCAGGATTACGCCTGGGAGCGAGGTTTTTGACCAGAACTTGGATTCGCGTGAGATCCTGCGCTATGGAGATCCCGCACGGGTCTGGACGGTATCGGATTTTCGGGAGCACGCACGGTTTGCCAGTGATCGACAACGGGCACAAGTTCGGACGGTAGCTGATCTACGGGACTTTGCCCGGGGCTTGGTTGTCGCAGAGCAAGTATTGGTGGCGGGGCAGTCGCTTCGAGATTCACAGGCGTATCGGACGCAGCTTCGCGAGGCAATGGACAGATATATTGTCGAATATCTGCAGTCAGCAGATTCAGTGGACCTAACTGATGCGGAAATGCGAGATTACTACGACAATGCTCCTGCAAATGAGTTTGTACGTCCACGGCAGATTGCCCTTCGGTGGCATTTTTTCACAACCGAAGCCGAGGCCACCGCAGCAAGAAATAGCGGTATGGACTTTAATGGGCCCGAGGAGTTGTTCTTTGCACATCAGCTGGGTTCCCGGTCAAATGAAATATTTGATGCCTCGGAGGATGCAGTGGTCGGCCCACTTGAAACAAATGACGGGTGGATATTGCTGAAAATCGGTAAACAGTACCCAGAATCACGCCAAAGCTTTGCAGAAGCCAAAAGTGTAATATATTTTGCACTTGTTGAGGAAAAACAACGACAAATACGTCTGGCCAGATATGCAGAGCTTATCTCGCGCTATGGACTAAAAGTTGATGAAGGAACTCTCGAGAAAACCAGCTTACTTGATTAATTGTCTGGCAGGACTTGTACTCCTGATAGCCGTGCCTGTAAGCGCACAGACAACGGGTAAACTGACAGGTCTGGTTACCGATGGGACGACAGGAGAGTCGTTGCCAGGCGTGAATGTGATTATTGACGGTACATTCCAGGGCGGAGTAACAGATGCTGAAGGACGTTACGTGATTATTGGTGTCCGTCCGGGTGTGTATGAATTGGTTGCTTCTTTTGTGGGTTTTGGAACTCAGCGGCGCGAGGGTGTACATGTGAGCGTTGATCTGACTACTGAGGTGAATTTTGTATTGCGTGAGGAGGTCATTGAAGGGGAAGAGATCGTTGTCATTGCAGAGGCCATTCGTGTCAGGAAGGACTTGACGAGCAGTGAGGCGCGTGTGACCGCAGAGACCATTGATCGGCTGCCGGTTCAGGAGTTGGGGCAGGTACTGAGTGTGCAGGCTGGGGTAACCGAACGCGGAGGCTTCCATATACGGGGAGGGCGTAGCAGTGAAGTTGTCGTTATGGTTGATGGCGTCCCAGTGACCGACACATACGATGGCTCAACTGCACTTCAGTTAGAGAATGAAGGTATACAGGAGCTTCAGGTGATCAGTGGCACCTTCAATGCAGAATATGGCAATGCCATGAGCGGTGTTATCAATGTGGTAACAAAAGAAGGACGGAATGATCGAATCGGTGGTTCAGTGGAAGCCTATTCCGGTACATACCTGGTGCCCGGTGAAGGCGGTCATGACCTGCTTCGGGGAACCCGATCAGAAGAACTTACTACAGGATTTCCCTATGATCAGGTAGATGTGTACTCCTATTTACCTTTTGCGCCGACGCATTACGCAAACCTGAACGCTTCCATTGACGGTCCTATCATCAAGGATCGTCTGACGCTGTATGCTACCGGTCGTTATTTCAGCAACGACGGCTGGTTGTATGGAGCTGATTTGTATGATATTGATGGTTCGGGAGGTGATTCCTCGCTTGTGCCAATGAACACATGGCAAAAGCTGAGTTGGCAAACCAATTTTCGGGTTCAACTTACCGGCAATATGATCCTTAATGTGATCGGGTTGGGGTCGCGGACCGAGGCAAATGATTTGGGTGGGCGTTATCAGTACTACCGGTGGGCGCCGCACGGAGTCCCGCAGGTTTATGATAACGGGATAGACCTGAAGCTCAAGTTTACACACTTGATCAGTGCGCGCACCTTCTATACGTTGAATCTGGCCACCTTTGAAAAGTCAGCTGAGCGATACCGTTTTTCCAGTGTGACGGATCCGCTGTACAACGATTTTACGCTGAGTCCGCCGGATTCAATCGAGATCACACCGGGAGTGTGGGAGCAGGTTGAAGCTGGAAGTAACCATTTTGCGCGTGGAGGAACGGACCTCGGACGTTTCAAAAGGAGTACGCGGAGTTACTTCGTCAAGGGAGATTTTACGAGTCAGTTGTCGCGCTACCACCTGGTCAAAGCGGGATTTGAGGCACGTATGGATCAGCTCCAGTTTGAGGAGTACGGCCTTGTGCCGGCAACCGGCCCCACCGGA
The DNA here is from genome assembly GCA_965219915.1 of Rhodothermales bacterium. Classification (GTDB taxonomy): domain Bacteria; phylum Bacteroidota; class Rhodothermia; order Rhodothermales; family Bin80; genus Bin80. The sequence goes on from OZ244794.1 coordinate 1,798,809, forward strand.
CAGGTCATTGAACCATTCGTGCCGGCTGTTCCGCCTCCCGTCTCCTTCGGCTACCGTCAATTTGATGGTGTTGAGCCGATCTCAATAAGTGCTTACTTGCAGGACAAGATTGAGTACGAAAGCTTTATCGTGAATGCAGGAGTGCGAATGGATTTTTTTGATGCAAGGGCGAACATCCCCGCAGATCCATCGGACCCGAACATCTACAATCCATTCAAAAAAGTCAACCTGTATAGGGATACTGACGGCAACGGAATTATTACCGACGATGAGGAGCGTGAAGACAATACGCTGACGCAGGCCGACCGGGAAACTTATTGGTGGACAGATTCAAGCCCCAAACTTCAGTTTTCGCCCAGACTGGGGGTTGCGTATCCCATTACGGAAGAAGGCGTGATCCATTTTTCATGGGGGCACTTCCTCCAGATTCCAACACTAAATCGACTGTTTGACAATTTTGGATACAAGATTCCCCGCCAATCCGGCCGTCACGGTCCCTTCGGAAACCCCGACTTGGACGCGCAGCGTACGGTCATGTACGAAATCGGTCTCAAGCAGGCAATCAGGGGCGTGGTACTGAATGTGACGGCCTATAATCGGGATGTACGGAGCTGGGTGTCTACTTCCCGGTTGATCGGAACCGAACTGCCTGGCGTCAATTACGTCGTGTATGCCAATCGGGATTATGCGAATACCCGTGGAGTCACTCTCTCGTTGTCGCGCCCGTATGCGAATAATTACGGGTTTGAGTTGAATTACACCTACCAGGTGGTTGAGGGATCTAACTCAGACCCGACAGAGGAGTTTTTTGCGGCGGGTAATGAGGAAGAACCGCGCTTAGCACTTCTGCCTCTAGGATGGGACCAACGCCACAAGGTGGCCGGATCTTTCTTTGTAGGCGGACGCAATTGGGGTGCTTCTGCACTCATTGTTTGGGCCTCTGGATTCCCGTACACGCCGAGTTTTGAGGAGGCCGCACTTGTCGGAGCAGATGTACAGCCGGAGTTTCCGACGAATGCACGCAGACAGCCATCAACCTTCCAGATTGATGTAGATATTTATCGCGAGTTTTCGATCGGTCCGGTGCGTCCGCGCCTGTTCCTGCATGTTTATAACGCACTTGATCGAAGGAATGCAGTGACGGTTTATGGGGATACGGGGCTTCCCGGAATTACTTTTTCCGCCCCCATTCAGTCGGCGGACCCCGGGTACTTTTCCCGGCCTAATCACTATTCTGAACCCCGGCGCGTGCACGCGGGAGTGCGGCTGCAATTCTGATGATGGAGCTACGCAAACTTGTAGTAATTGGGTGCCTGGCGATCTTTGCTGCACCAGTCATTGCACAGGGCGTGATTGATCGCAATCATGTGCCCAGCGACGAACGTGTGGATCCGCTGGAACGCAGACGCGACGATATAGACGGAAATAATATCCGGGCAACGATCACAAACTGGACGCAGACTGCCAGTTCCGGCTCTCCGGGAGATTTTAATTATGAGTGGCCTAAGAACACCAACAGGCGCTACGTTGCACTAACGCAGTTGTGGGTCGGTGCAGAGACTATTGCGAATGCCGGTCCAGATGCAGGCGAGCCCATTTGGATTGTCAATGTAGCCGATTTTCGTGCCAATAATGCAGGAGGCAACACGTCATGGACGTTTGAACCTGTTGGGGGTTATGTGAACCCCGCCGGAAGCGAGTATGGAATTGCACAGAGCGACGAACCAGACAGCTGGCCCCCTTATTGGCCGGATAAGGTTTCGGACGTGGGGGATCCTGGCTGGAGCGGGTCATGGAACGGTTTCTTCGGAAAAGACATCTTCAACGCAGATCAGGAGTTTTTCTTCAAGGCCGGCGATGACCAGTATGACCGGTACCGGGGAAGTTATGTGTCGGATGCCACTGATCAGTCGAGGTATGGTCTAGGCCTAATCATCGAGACGCGGATTATGGCCTGGACGCAAATATTAGTGGATGATGTAGTCTTTTTGATCTATGGTGTCAAGAATGATGGTACAGAGGATTTGGAAAAGGTCGGGATGGCAGTCTGGCTTGCTGACTGTGTTGCAGGAGATTGTGGCGATGATGTCATCTTTTTCGATTTGCTTGAGGATGTGGCCTTTATGACAGATGAGGATGGGATTGGCGACCAAAACTTTGGCAGTGATCCTGCAGGAACGGTTGGAATAGCCTTTCTGGAAACGCCGGGGAACGCGACTGACCGCATTGATAATGATGGAGATGGATCTGTGGCGGATGAATGTCCCGCAAATAAGGGCGAGTGTAACAGCCCTATAGTACCGGAATCGTATTTGTCGGGAGAAGTGGCAGCAAACAATATTGACGACAATGGTAATGGTCTCATTGATGAAAACGCCGTGCATGTACCATTTGGTACGCAAAGAGGCGTAGGTTTTGCAGACTACATAGATAATGATGAGGATGGCGAACAAGGTGCACCGGTCATAACAGCCGAGATGGCTGCTGCCGCCTCAATTGATACTTGGCTGCGTTGGCCGCCCAACCCTCAAAACGACCCCGTGCAGCAGGTGAATGGTCAGGTAAAAGTTCACTTGGTAAATGTGACCCAGGAAACTATCGGACTGCCGTTCAGGGATAATATTGATAATGACGACTCGCATATCGTTCCAACAGCTGCCTATCCATATTTGTCCGAGCCTGGTTCTCCCGTGATTACACAGGGAATGATAGACGCTGCTGCCTCTGATCCGTACCGACGCTATTTGGTCCCCGATGCAGGCATCCTGTTGTATGATGTGGGCCCCGAGGACCTAGGTAAGGCTTATGCCGATGGCGTAGATAATGATCAGGATGGCGCTGTGGACGAGGGAATTGACGAAGGTATCGATGAAATGATTGACGAAAGCCGGGCGGATGGCATAGATAACGATCAGGACTGGATACTGCTGCAGAATGACACTGGACTTGATGGAGTCGCCTTCACTGGGGATTACGGGGATGGGGACGGGATGCCAACCAGCGGGGCGGGATCGTCCTTTCCCGGGGAAAAAAATATAGATGTAACCGATGTAAGTGAGTCGGATCAAATCGGGATCACCAATGTCCGCCTCTTCGGGGCGTTCACCTTGCCGGTTGGCAGTGCCAGTGACCGATTCCTGTTCTTCAATTATTTGCTTCCAGGCGAGTTTGATACGGAACAACCGGATCCAGGGGATAATGATTTGACGATTTCCAGTGGCCTATTCCCGCTGAAAGCGGGGCAGACGGAGCGGATTTCGCTTTCGGTTCAATTAGGGCTCAGCCAGGAAGAGGTCTTGGCAGGAAGGGATAATGCACTGGATGCTTACGGAGAGGATTACCAGTTTGCCCAGGCTCCGATCACGCCAGAGGTTTCTGCAGTGCCAGGGGACGGTCGCGTGACACTTTACTGGGACGCCAAGGCTGAAGAGTCAGATGATGATTTCCTAAGATCTCTCGGATTGCCTTCCAAGGATTTTGAAGGATATCGTATTTACCGGGCTACTGATCCGGCTTTCCTGGATGCTTTACAGATTACTGATGGCCGAGGCAACCTGACGTTCCGAAAGCCGATTGCCCAGTTTGATCTCATAAATGGCAATGCAGGATTTCATCCCGTTGCTGTAAATGGAGTCAGCTTCTACCTAGGGGATGATCGTGTGAGTGAAGGAGAGGGGACCAATGGTCTCGCTCATTCATATGTTGACGCCACGGTAGACAATGGAGTGACCTACTACTACGCAGTAACAGCATATGATTTCGGGGCACCCTCTGCGGATATTTCTCCTACGGAGACTCCTGTCCGAATCCGGCGGCGTGCAGATGGTTCGGTAGAGACTGGCCGCAATGTAGTCGTGGTCACGCCCGCAGCGCCGGTAGCGGGTTACCAGGATGCAACATTGGAAACTGTAGATGGGTACCTGCCGCGCATTCAGGGCTCAACCTCAAGTCGAATTGCTTACGAGATCACTGATTCCAGAGCGATCGTTGATGGCAACCGCTACCGTATCACATTTGAAGATTCACTGCATGTTGGCGGTCGCTTTTCACCGGACACATTGAAGACCAAGTATTTCACACTTACGGATGTATCCTCCGATCGTGTACTTCTTGACAGGTCGGTAGCATGGCGTCAGGGTTGGGAATTTCCGCCTCTGGACGATTTGGGCAATGCGCTGGGATTCAGTCTACAGTTTTTTGGGGAGACGCTTGTGCGCCTTAACAACGCATTGAGCGGTTGGAATAGAGACGGTGTGTATGAGGTCACCCTGGATCCATACATCTCTCCAGGTTTTACCTTGGGCCTCCGTAATCCTGCTGATTACCGCTTGGAAATCGTTGGTCCGGCGCAGGGGCAATCAACCCAAATGCAGGCGTCCTTCTTTAGAAGATTGCCGTCCCGGCCAACAAATGTTCGTGTGTTTCGAGTCGAGCACGATGGCTCGGGAGGCAGACGTGACGTGGAAGTTGAATACGGATTCTGGGATTTGACGGGCGATGACTTTACCGGTGCGCAGTCAACTTCGCCGGCAACCTTCAGTGCAGACAGAGATCGACGGGAGTCGGATCTGATCATCATTAGTGAGCCCAGGGTTGGAGATGATGGCGGGGATCCTGTATACACCTGGCGTATGGCATTGGATTTTTCGGTTGAAAGCAATACGAATCCATCCGAGGGAGATATAGCGACGCTCATTACCCGCAAGCCATTCCTTTCCACAGACGTGTTTGAGTTCAGTACCCGTGCCCCGCTAGCCTCTGCGGATAATCCGGACTCGCTCCTGTCTCGCATTCAGGTTGTTCCCAATCCCTATGTAGTAACCAATAGATTTGAGGAATTGAATGCTTTTTCCACCGGACGGGGAGAGCGTGTGATCAAGTTTATCAATCTACCACCCGAGTGTACGCTTAGAATTTTCAACGTGAGCGGCCGTTTGATCCGAACATTGTATCTCAATGAGGGGCAGAATCATTCATTGGCCAGCAGTCTCATGAACGGTACGATAACCTGGGATTTGCTGAGTTCTGATGCTCTAACGGTAGCATATGGTGTTTACCTGTACCATGTGGAAGCCCCTGGAGTAGGTGAAAAAACGGGTACATTTGCCATCATCAAATGATACTGTGTCGGCCTTCATATTCGGTAGCTTGTTGCTTGGTTGTAATACTGACATTGATCAGTTCTCTGGATGTGTTGGGCCAGTTCGCGAACGAGACTCGTGATGTTACTCGCAAGGGCACGACCGCTGCGGAATTTCTCAGTATTCCCATAGGGGCACGCGCAACCGGCATGGGAAGTGCAATCACAGCTAGCGTTGACGATCCAACCGCGCTTTATTGGAATCCGGCAGGTTTGGGATTGCTTTCCAGGGCTTCTGTGTCTATTGAGCATGCATCCTGGCTGGCAGGCATAAACTTCAACTACGCAGCCGTGGCTTTGCCAAGCCGCTTGGGCGCTTTTGGCGCAGCGGTCACTGCCATGGGAACACCGGATATGCGGGTGACAACGGTTGAGGACCAGGAGGGCACAGGGGAAACCTTTAGGGCCTCCAGTTACGCTTTTGCACTTGCGTGGGGGCGAAAGCTCACGGACCGATTTACCTTTGGAGCTACGGTAAAGGTGATCACTGAGCAGATATGGCATTCCTCCGCAAGGGGAGCGGCACTTGATATCGGTACTGTATTTGTGACACCTTTCAGAGGAATTAGGTTAGGGGCCGCCATCTCCAATTTTGGCACAAAGATGGAGATGATGGGAGACGATTTGCTGGTGACAGCAGATATTGATCCTCGCAATCGCGGCAACAATGAAAGTAATCGGGCCTACCTGAGAACAGATCAGTTTGATCTGCCACTGATCATGCGCATTGGGCTCGCTGGGGAAGTACTGGAAACGGAAACCGCACGCGTAACTTTTGCGCTGGACGTTCTGAGTCCCAACAACAGTGACCAGTATGTCAATGTGGGAGTAGAGGCTGGACTACTTGGTGATCTGTTAATGGTGCGGGGTGGCCACAGTGAACTGTTTCTGCAAGACAGTGTGCGTTCTTTTTCTTTTGGAGCGGGGTTGCGGTATGACTTTTCTGTAGTCGGATTGGCTATAGACTATGCGTACGAGCAGCAGCGCTACTTTGATAACGTAAGTCGAATCTCAATGTCTCTCGGTTTCTAGTGCTTGGGTGTTATGTGGAGAAGTGTTCGTATCTTTGGCATTCGCAATAGACATAAACGAAATTTCATGAAGACGAAAAACTTGTTACGACTTGGATTGCTGCTTTGCTGCATGTTTGCGGTGGCCGATGCACAGGCTCAACGCACCGTTACGATGCGGCTAAATATGGCCTCTGTTCCAGACACAATCAATGGGATGGGGTTGATTGAGGTGCGTGGAGCGGGGGGAGAAGAGGGTAATGTTGCTCCGGATACCTTGGCAGATGGAAACATTATTGACTGGGGTGACGCCAGCACGCTTGAGCCCGTTAACGAAAAGGGGCCCAATGGCGAGGACAGCGACTACTGGAATATCACGTTTATGATTGACGAGACGGATAGTCTCCAGCATAAATTCTACTCGGATCAGCTCAATATGTCACTGAACGCGGGTTGGGAGGCGGATCCCAATCCATTCATAGCGCCGGGTTCCGGAGATGTTGATCTTGGTCTGCACTTTTTTGAGGCGCAGATTCCATGGCACGGGGTTTCGGGGAGGCGCGGAGATTATAACTGGCTGCCTTGGGAGCCCAAGATGGACTCTGTTGCAGTATGGTATCGCGTAGCCATGTTCGGCCTACATTCCGAGGATAGAGGCTATGATGCAACGATGATGGCCCCAGACCAGATTGTTGGTGTACGTGGAGGCCCGATGATGGATGCCACTGACACAACGCTCGTAGGTCCCTTGGATTGGGGAACCTCACAGGTGGTGTTAGACCGTGAGTCAATGGATGAATCGACTGCGGGTTACAGTATCTACTCGGGAGTTGCCTACTATCCGGCCTCGCTAGCGGGAATGGAGCAGCAATACAAATTTGTCCTTGAACATGGGGCTACTGTTGGATGGGAGGAAGGAAACCTTGCAGGCAACCGTAGTTTCACCGTGCCGGCATCTGATACCACGCTACACTGGATGTATTTCGGTAACACGGCACCCAGTAAGGTCGTGCCTGTGGAAGGACAGGTTGTCTTTGGAGTGGATATGAGTGCTTTTGAGACCATTGGTCTTTTTGATACTGCCCGAAATGACACCTTGTGGGTCTTTGGGGATTTCAATGGCTGGGGAGGCTGTCGGGATGAACAAAGGCTGGACGAATGTTACATGTTCAGAGAGCCAGGAGGCACCAACTTTGCGGCAGCCGTTCCGCTGACACGTCCCCCCGGCTGGAGTTCCGGCTATAAGTATTTCCTTGACTTTAACGATGCAGAGTTTGAGACCCAATTCGGTGCGCCTCCTCCAAGTGGATGGGAAGAGGGTCACAGGACAGGTGTCAATCGCGAGTTTGAATTTGCAGGAGACCCAAGCGGCCCGCAGATTCTGTCTCTGTCCTACTTCAATGATGCAACACCGATGAATGTGATGATGGATGGAGATGAAACTGAGGTGATGTTTTCGGTCACCATGCAGCAGGCTATAGATAACCAGGCACAGCCGTTCAATCCGGCGATGGACTCTGTAAGCATTCACCTGGGGGATCCGATTTGGGCACATACCCAAGGGGTGGACGGAACGGACCATGACATTCCGCTCTGGGATGAAGTATTGCTTACGGATGATGATGGAGATGGTACGTACACCGGAAGCTACACAGTTAGTGGCCCCAGCTATAACATCCTGACGTACAGATATATATACGGAGGCAAAAGTACGAGTGCTCAGGAGATGGGTTCAGATACCAGGGTACCAGGGCGTAACAGGGTTCATTTCATTCCCAAGAATGCAGACGGTTCATTCGTAGCGCAATATGAGTTGCCCGCTCACGATTTCGATCTTATGCCCGGCCCACTCCCGTTCGATGACAATCCCTACATCAGCACGGCGATTGAGCAATCTGAGGAGATCCCTTCCAATATTTGGTTAGGGGAGAATTACCCTAACCCATTCAACCCAACAACCACGATTGAGTACGGACTCGAGCAGCAGGCACACGTTCAACTCCATATCTATGATATGCTCGGACGTCGGGTAGCCACACTCGTTGATGGACTGCAGCAGGCTGCTACCTATACCGTCACGTTTGACGCTTCTAGGTTAGCGAGCGGTATTTATCTGTATCGCCTCGAAACTCCGCATCGTGCGTACACGAAACAGATGATATTGATCAAGTAAGCGATCATGGGTCGGCGGGGTAATTCCCGTCGGCCCATTTTCGTTTTGGCGAATCAAGGTAAGTGATGCCTTTGTCGCTTGGTCGGGGGCGAAAAGTGATAGCGGAATTCCAGGAGCTGCAAACTTGATGTTGGGATAATCCCGTAGGCGAGGCTATCAATCGAGTGATTGCCGGTCTCGGGCGTAAGCCTCTGGTTCAATGAGAGTCAGGACTTTTTTGAAAAAGCAGCTTCGTAGAGTTGGCTTGGAAGTGAATCGGTTCAACGCAGCGGGTTCATTTACTGCAAGGAGACAGAGGATGCTGGAGCGTGCTGGAGTAGATCTTGTACTTGATGCCGGAGCAAGCGATGGCGGATTCGCTTCTGAGTTGAGGGATGCCGGCTATCAGGGGCGGATCATTTCATTTGAGCCATTAGAGAAGCCTTACCGATCCTTGTTAGCCAAGTCGAGGAAAGACGAACACTGGGAGGTATTTCAGTATGCATTGGGGAGTGTATCGGAGGAGGCCGAGATGAATATTGCCAAGGATGACAAATGCAGTTCACTCCTGACTCCGTTAGAACGACAGACTCGAGTGTACTCCGGCGCACAGACTTCATCCTCAACTATTGTTCGAGTGCAGAGGTTAAGTGATCTGTATGGCGTGCAGTTTCAGGCTGGGGCGTGTACTTTTTTGAAGATAGATACGCAGGGTTACGAGGGGCGCGTGATTGATGGGGCAGGGGATACGCTGAACGAGATGGTGGGAATACAGGTTGAATTGTCTCTGGTACCACTGTTTGACGGAGGGCAGAGCTATGCCAGACTTCTGCAGGAGTTGGAACGTCGGAAATTTCAACCAGTGTTGTTGGAGCCCGTGTTTGTTGACCCGGAAACCGAACAAACGCTTCAAGTGGACGCTGTTTTCTTCCGTCAGGGGCTCTGGAATTAAGTCGGCAATCTACGAGTCGGTGGCGTTATTGACTGTCGCTTCCGACGACAGAGGTTTCCTTGGAAAGCCAAATCGGCGAATCTCAAAAAATGGTATTATTCTGCAAACACCCTGATTCACTGGAAGGACAGCAGCAGGGTAGTCAAAGGCGATAGGGTTAATCAGTGGTCACTACCCGTGAGTTGAACCTATATCGTCCAACTGGGAATTCATCGTCGGATTACTCGGTGCAGATTGGACATTTTGTGCGAACTCAACAAAAAAGCGGAGGGTTTATTGTCTGGTTTTGCGGGTGTACCAACTTCTTTAAACTTAGTCCTATGAGATTCCCTCGACATTGTGCGTCTTTGCTTGCCATTCTAGCGCTGACCTGTGTTATGGCACAGGCACGGGCCCAGCAATTGGACGTCACATTTCGATGGATTCCAGATCGCACAGTTGTACGAGCGTTCCTGCCTGGTGAGTTCAACGGGTGGGGGCCAAACAACGGCGGACGTATAGCCCCCACAGCACCTTCATTGATGACCTTTGATAGTGCAACCGGAGAATGGCGCTATACGCGCACCTTGGAGATTGGGGAAACATACCAGTACAAAGTACATGTTCACTTAAACGAATCAGGGTCTAGTAATGTGTGGATCACTGACCCACTGAATGATCGAACTAATCCGAGTGAGCACAATAATTCGGTTGTGACCATTGCGGATCCTATGGTTTTCCAACTGGCCCGGCGTCGTAACAGCGAGGGCGCAGTAACGAGCCTGAGTGCGGGAGTATTTGCCACGAAGGATCTGGCGGAACTCACGTTTGCAATCAATGGTCAGGAGCAGGATGGACTAGCGTACTATTCAGATGGCATATTCCATTTTGAATTGGATACCCCTGCTGCCTGTGATCTAGCATTTACGATTACAGCCGTAGACACCGATGGCAATAGAGTGAGTCACACAGTTGGTAAGACACCTCCTCTAGTGGTGGATGCTCCGCGACCTGAGGGGGTCATAGACGGAGTTAACTACAATCCTCAGGATCCAACCCAAGCGACCTTGTCGGTTTTTGCACCCCACAAATGTTATATGTATGCAATTGGTGAATTCACTGGTTGGGAATCCAATCAGAACGGTCTCATGAATCGGGATGCAGTTTCCGCGGACAGTGTACACTGGTGGCTGACACTTGAGGGTTTGGACCCAGGACAACAAATCGGTTATCAATACGAGACCGAAGATGAGGTGCGATTTGCAGATTTATTTTCCGAACTAATACTTGATCCAGTTCATGATCCGTCTATTCCCTCGACGACATATCCGCTGTTGAAAGTATATCCTTATGGTCGTACCCAAGGCCCTGTGTCTGTATTGCAGACGAATCAGCAGAAGTATGAATGGAAGGTAAACGACTTTGACCCTCCTGCTCCTGAAGAGTTGGTGATCTATGAATTATTGGTTCGGGATTTTTTGCATGAGCATGACTGGACAACGCTCACAGACACGCTAACCTACCTGCAGCGTCTAGGCATCAACGCTATTGAGTTGATGCCGGTGGCCGAGTTTGGGGGTAACATCAACTGGGGGTATCAGCCGAATTTTTATTTCGCACCGGATAAGTATTATGGTCCGGCGGAAGATCTGAAGCGATTCGTAGATACGGCCCATGAATTGGGAATGGCGGTCATCCTAGATGTCGTGTACAACCATGCAGATATCCCATCCCCGTTGATAACGCTTTATGGGGCCAAGGATGCCAACCCATGGGTCAATATTCCAGCGCGGCATCCGTACAACGTGTTTTTTGACCTCAATCACGAAGATCTCTACACTCAGTACTGGCTGGATCGTGCGAATGCCTATTGGCTTACCGAGTTCAATGTGGATGGCTTTCGCTTTGATTTGTCCAAGGGATTCACGCAGCGTAACACGGGTTCGGACTGGGCAGCATGGGATAGGTATGATGCATCACGTGTTCGCTTGATCAAACGTATGGCAGACAGGATGTGGTCGGTCAATCCAGATGCCTATATAATTCTGGAGCACTGGACGCAGGACCGAGAGGAGCGGGAATTAGCCAAGTATGGCACGGATCTAGGTTTACCCGGGATGATGGTCTGGGCTAACGTGACCCACCAGTTTGGGGAAGCCGTAATGGGATATAATGGTGGAAATAACAGCAACTTCTCGCGAACCTACTATGGGGATGGGGGCAGGGGATGGAGACTACCCCATGTGATTCCCTACATGGAAAGCCATGACGAACAGTGGCTTATGTATAAGATGCGCCAATACGGGGCTTGTGAGCGCTCTCCATCAGGAGGAGATACCTGTGATGCATCACTCGCAGCTAATTCGGGAACCTATAATGTTCGGCATCTGCCGATTGCACTTGATCGTCTCAAGATGGCAGGTGCCTTTTATTTTTTACTTCCTGGTCCACGTATGCTCTGGCAATTCGGAGAGCTTGGATACGGGTATGGTGATCGTGGAGAGGAGTGTCTGGAGCCCAATGATTGCCCACCTTTTGCCCCTGCACGAATAGCTCCAAAACCCATTCGCTGGGATTACTATGATGACCCGCTCCGGAAACGCCTCTATGATTCATGGTCGGCGCTAATTAATCTGCGCCACAACTATCCGGTCTTTCATAGCACCGAATCGGAAGTTGCACTTTCGTTAGACGGAGCGGTCAAGCGAATACATTTGCGACACATGGACATGGAGGCAGTAATTGTTGGAAATTTTGGGGTCACGCCCGAACGCAATAGACTTGGACTTGGGGTTCCCCCCGTATACTGGTACGACTTTTTTTCGGGGGACTCACTCAATGCAACTGGTAATATTCCCTCAATGCTGCAGCCCGGCGAGTTTCATGTGTATACATCCAAACGTGTACCAACACCACCCGAAGGCCTCATAACAGTGGACAGGCAAATCCCTGAACCACAAGACTTTGGGTTTACATTATTGAGCAATTATCCAAATCCTTTCAGAGATCAGACGAGTATTCAATTCAGCTTGGATCGAGCACAGTCGGTCCGCATTGATGTTTTTGATGTGCTTGGTCGCCGGATTGCACGGTTGGTAGACGAGGTTCTTGTACCTGGAACGCATTCGGTGACACTGAATGCCGTTTCGTTGCCATCCGGGCTTTATACGGTTCTTATGTCTGGTGAATCCTCAAGAGCGTCTCTTCCTGTCTTGCTTGTTCGATAGTATTGGGGTATTTTTGCGAAAAATTGGAACCACGGATACGTATTGAGTGTCACAGTGGGCTGTGGAGGATTGCAAACTATAACTTGTTCAGCAACGTCGCTAGGGAGCTGCTGGATTTTTGGCCTGTTTTCGAATTCGTTGCGCATGAATCTGGTCGGCGCGCATCGAAGTTGCTGTTAATCTGAGCCATGGTTCCATATAAATACGTGCAGTGGGATCCAGAGAGGCATGGTGTGAAGACCTCCACCTTTGAGCAACTCTTTGACCTCTTTCAGCAGCTGCTCCAGTACACCGCCGGAGATGCTACTGAGGCATTGAATTGGCTGACTCAGTTGGATGAACGTTACAGTCTAACTGACTCAGAAACGGGTATTGGAGATTTTATTGAGGAGCTCAAGGCGCGCGGTTATCTGCGGGAGAACGAAGGTAGTATAGAAATCACTGCCAAAACGGAGCGTAGCCTCCGGGCTCGTTCACTGGAGGAGGTTTTTCGGCAGCTTCGTAAGGGGGGTACGGGACGTCATCCAACACCCTTTGAAGGAAAAGGAGATGAGCGCCTGCCTGAAACGCGACCGTGGAAATTCGGGGACGATCCACACCTGCTGAATATTACCGACACACTTTCCAATTCTTACAGGAGAGGTGGACTTGATGACTGGTCGCTGGAGGAAGAAGACTATGTACTTCACGAAACGGATCATCAGTCAAATCAATCTACCGTGCTCATGATTGACCTCAGCCATTCGATGATTCTTTATGGCGAGGATCGTATCACGCCTGCCCGAAAGACAGCGATGGCGTTGTCGGAACTGATATTGCGCCGCTACGCCAAGGATACGCTTGATATTGTAGCATTCGGAGATGACGCGTGGGAAGTGTCAATCAAGGATTTACCATACCTGCAGGTTGGGCCGTATCACACGAACACGCGTGCAGGGTTGCAGCGGGCACGAGAAATTCTGCGGCGGCGCAAGAATCGAAACAAACAGATATTTATGATTACCGATGGTAAGCCAAGCTGCCATTTTGATCAGGGGCGCCTCTACAAGAATGTGTTTGGATTGGACAGGAAGATCGTCAACAAAGTGCTGGACGAAGCTGTGATTTGTCGTCGCGAGGGGATAACGATCACTACTTTTATGATTGCGCGGGATCCATATCTGCAGGGGTTTGTTCGCCAGTTGACCGAAGCGAATCATGGGCGGGCTTATTATGCGGATCTGAATAATCTGGGGGAGTTTCTGTTTGAAGACTATGTACGCAACCGGCGCAAGCGTCTACACTGACGGGGAAGTACAGTGAAGTCGCCGATTCCACCTAAGAAGCATCTGGGGCAGCACTTTCTCACGGATCCCAACACCGCGCGTCGCATTATTTCTGCGCTTCGGGCGCCGAGTGATGCCTATGTTGTAGAGATTGGTCCAGGGACAGGTGCACTTACTGCATTTTTACAGGAACGTTATTCGCAGTTTGAAGCCATCGAAGTGGATCCACAAGCGGTGGCTTATTTGCGCACCAGCTACCCGGAGCTGCGTGTGCGGGAGGAAAATGTGCTGAGTATAGACTGGGAGCATGTGGGGACCCCTCCCTTATATATCATCGGCAATCTACCCTATAACATCACCAGTCCGGTTCTTTTTGGGTTACTGGCTGCGCACGATGTAATTGCGGAGGCAGTTCTCATGGTACAAAGGGAGGTGGCTGACCGTATCGTAGCCAAGCCGCGAACCAAGGCATATGGAATTCCAAGTGTATTTGCGCAGCTGTATGCACGCCCAAGTGTGTTATTTAAGGTCAGTCGCAACATATTCACTCCCAAGCCGGCCGTCGAAAGCACGGTAATTCGGCTGGAATTTGAGGGCGTGGAGATTCCTGATGTAGATAAGGGTTTATTGCATGCTGTGGTTCGTGCAGGGTTTAGTATGCGTCGTAAAGTGCTTCGCAATAGCCTTCGGCAGTTGGCGGGGGAAAGGGATATCCCAAATTATTGGAAGCGATGTCGTGCAGAGGAATTATCCCCTGCAGATTATGTGGAACTCGCGCGTTACCTTCAAAACCGTAAGAAGCAATAACTGGCTTTTCAGTCATTGATTAATAGATTGCTGTGCCTGATTCCCCTACCGACATAGTTAAAATTTCGCCGCTTCCTGAACTGAATGCGGAGATAGCCGAGGCAGTTGAAGAACAGCTAGGGGAGGATAGTATTTCTGCTGCGGTAGACTTGGTACGTGAACTTCATCCGGCCGACATCGCGCGGCTCGTTACGGAATTGAGTCGCGAACATGCTGCGAGTCTGACGCTTGCTCTGCCGACCATTACCGGTGCACAGGTGCTTTCGGAATTGGATGAAGCATTCTGTGCAGACCTGCTTGCAGCGACTCCTACCAAGCGCGTCACGTCTCTACTCAATGAGTTGGAATCCGATGATGCTGCTGATGTTCTAGGGCAGCTGGATGAGACAGTGCGTCAACGGGTTCTTCGCGTCTTAGAGGATCGCGAGGCTGTACGCGGTCTGCTGGCCTATGAGGAAGATACGGCAGGGGGTATTATGGCTGCCGAGGTTGTCACAGTACTCGCCAGTTGGACGGTCGCTGAGGCCACCGAAGAAATCCGCCGTAATGCAGAAAACACGCAAGATCTGTATGTAGTTTTTGTTACCGACTCTTCCAAACATCTGGAGGGGTTTGTGACCGTTCGGCGTCTATTGCTGTCACCCGCCGAGGCTCTGATTGGTGATATTGTACGAACAGATGTGCGGTATGTGACTACGGATGTGGACCAGGAAGAGGTTGCCAGGACTATGGAACGGTACGACCTGGTTTCTCTGGCGGTAGTGGATGATGAGCAGCGCCTGGTTGGTCATGTTGCGATTGACGACGCGATGGATGTTATTCGTGAAGAGGCTGAAGAGGACTATCAGCGTCTAAGTGGTATTACTGGTGATGAGGAGCCCACGGCCTCGGTGTTCCGCATTACTCGTGGTCGATTGCCTTGGTTGTTTCTGGGCATGATTGGGGCCGTATTTGCCGGGAGCGTCATTGGCGTTTACGAAGAGAATATCCGGCGCGCCTCGGTTCTTGCGGCCTTCATTCCGGTTGTCATGGCCATGGCAGGGAATGCCGGAATTCAGAGTTCAGCTATTATCGTTCAGGGTTTGGCGTCCGGCGAAGTTTGGTCAGCCAATATGTTTCGGCGTCTTGGCAAAGAGCTTCTTGTGGCCATTGTCAATGGCTTGGCCTTAGCGATGATGATGCTGGTAGTTGTTCTTTTGCTGTTTGGTTGGGTGGCAACGGTCTGGTCTTCTATGGTAATGCCTGCTCCTGAACCCGTGCGACTTGCAGTAACCGCGGGATTGTCGCTTTTTGCAGTAATCGTGCTAGCCGCCGTAATTGGGGTTGCTACCCCACTTATGCTTGACAGAATTGGAGTGGATCCAGCACTGGCCACGGGTCCTTTCATTACCACCAGTAATGATATTATCGGGCTTATCGTGTTCTTTATGTTGGCGGCAACTTTGTACTTGCCCTTTGTTTGAGTCGATTTACAGTGTTGCAATTCCAACGAAGCGCGGAGCTCTCACTAACTGTTCTACTTCAGCGAGCGAGATTTAGCAGGGTAATTTCCTGCGAGGTGTTGGTGTGTCGTTTCTCTCTAACTGGTTTTCCCATCCAGGGGAGCAATGTCTTCCTAATTTCCCGTACATCTACTGACGCTGGGATAGACCTCTCTTTTTGTGCCAATCACGGGGGCATGTCGATGTCGTGTATACAGTCTTGCTCACTGGATTGCCCCAAGACCGCGGGGACCATTGCATGCACGCACGAGCCAATGCGAGCACAGCCGGTATCAACCGCAATATCATTCCTGCCGCGCCTTAAAATGGATAGGCTTAACCTTTTGTCGCTAGACATTGCGCATTGCTGCAGTTGTTTTGCCTTTTCAGCCACTCTCTCTGAAGCTTTTCTGGCTGTTGATCTACCATTATAGTTTGAAGAAGCACCAATTTCGCATCCTCAGTCCTTGGAAGAGTCAACCAATGAACCTGATGCACTGGGATTAATCGTCCGATATATCATCCGAGAGGAAGGCTCCTTCCAACATAGGCAAAATGCAGGATTTGCTCTCTCACCATCTCTGTAGATTCCGATGGACAGTTCCATAGGAATAACAGCCCATGTACACCAACATGAACTCCCGCCCTCTTTTGTACTCGTAGGAAGGCATGTAGAGGCCTGCTTCTGACCGAGACTTCTCAATCCAGTGGATCCCTATCGTTGGAATCGGCAATACGTCGGCCACACCAAGGCCGAAGCAGGTGACCGCGACGACAAAAGCTCCCCATTTCCAACCGCGCCGTCGCACAAGATTCCTTGTCATCGATTTGGCCTATCGTAGATCCCGATGTAGGGGAACGGCCTGTCCTGTACCGTATACAGCCTCTCCTTATCCAGTGCGAGTAAGTTCGATAGCTTGACGTCCCCATCCCAACCCGCATACCAGCCCAAATAGCCCCCATCTCCAGACAGGGCGTCAATTTGAAACACATGCCGCTTTCCCGACTTTTTTTCTCCGATTGTGTAGTAGGCAATGGTAAAGGTAGAGTCTGCCTCTGCACTCGCCATCATCCAGAGGGCCGCGGCTTCGCCAACTGATGCTATTGTGTGCTCCAGTGAGCGTTTCCCCCTCACATTCCTGGTTTCCGTCACGGGTGGTCGTTTCGCACTGGCGAGTTTTACGCGCCATATCCGATCTCCCGCCTCTGAATAACCGGTAACCACAGAATGCAAACCACTGACATGGCCGATGACGCGACTCTTCTTGTTGCAAGCCAGCTGTCCACGACCTGACAGTTGGCTTCTGACAAATGGGGATGAATGCTCATATGGAGCCTCAAAAGAAGTCACAAGCGTCCCCTCTATTGTGTGCTTGTGGATCACTCCGTCCAGCTCTTCCGAATAACCAAGCGTGTATACATGGCCGTGCATCGCGCAGATGTCGCCATGCGAGAATACAGTCGCTGCTCGGAATAGACCCTCCAGCTCATAGGTCGAACCTCGACGCCGAAAATATTGAATCCTGGAACCATCATCACCCACAACGAGCAGCTCGCCTCCATCAGCGATGTCCACCCTCCTAGGGAAAATAAACTCTCCCGGACCCTGTCCCCTTTTCCCGACAAGCCCTTTGAACGAACCATCGAAGCCGTAAACGCGCACTTCCTGATGTATCCAGTCTGCGTACACGATCTCTTCAGGACCAATTGCTAGATCCGCTAGAAACCCAATCATTTCTTGTATAGCGCCATCTTCTACCCCTATGGTCTGACCCTGCAGGGCAGCTATATCTAGCCATGGGCCATTAGTCCTGTGCTCAGAAAGAACAAACGCTGAATCCCTAACCACCGGAACGTTGGCTGGCGTAGGGTGGAGTGTAATGCTTTCCTCACCGTTACGACAGGCGAACGAGCCAAGAATTGCAGCCATGAGGGCCAAACACCATCCACTTCTCAAAGCCATTGCGCAACATCTAATCGACAACCGCGACCAACACTCTTGGCTGATGTAGTATGAACAATGCGGACTATCGTCTGGATCACTTGTCTCAATGGCTATGCATGTATAGGGGGCAAATTGGACAAGCTAGCTCTGACGAATCCAGGTCAAGCAAACAATTGCTCTTGGGCGCGTGCATTCTTGATGTCTACCTCGTCGACCATGTTCGCTTTGTAATCAATGAAGCGCTGCTGGAGTGCAGGATCGGATGTGGCAAGTATTTGTACCGCCAGGAGAGCCGCGTTCTTTGAGCCATCTATGGCCAAAGTTCCCACAGGGATTCCGCTCGGCATCTGTACGGTGGCCAACAGTGCATCAAGGCCTCGAAGCGCACCGGAATTGATGGGTACACCAAGCACAGGGAGAGGGGAATTGGCGGCAATCACACCTGCCAAGTGTGCTGCAACACCAGCACCCGCTATTAATACCTTGATCCCCCGGGTATGGGCAGTAGTTGCATAATGATGCGCACGATCAGGCGTACGGTGTGCGCTCATGACATTTAATTCAAAGGGAACGTCAAAAGACTTCAGAATATCTGCGGCTTTGCGCATGATGGGAAGATCAGAGTCACTCCCCATTAGGATTCCAACTAAAGGCTTCATGTACTGAACGTGAAATGTTAATGGATTTAAAGCAAAAGGATCAGCCATACAGGAGCCGTTCAAGAGCAACCTCGTTAGCTACAAGCACGTCTCGTGGCTTTGCTCCGGCAGGTGGTCCGACGACACCGGCCTGCTCCAGTTGATCAACGATCCGAGCAGCCCGCGTATAGCCAATAGATAATTTGCGCTGAATCAAGGAAACAGAGCCCTGCTGTTCCCGCACAATGATTCGGGCAGCTTCGTCAAAGAACTGATCCGTGGTACCATCCTGAAACGATTGGTCGTAGGAAGAGCTTTTGGCGGGATCAAGTTCGATCTTGGGTAACCGATAGGAGCTCGGTTCCGGCTGCTTCGTGATATAAGCAATCAATCGATCAATCTCCTTGCCAGAAACGAAAGGCCCCTGCAGGCGCAAAACTCTGCTACTGGTCATATACAGCATATCCCCGTTACCAACCAACTGCTCAGCGCCATTTTGGTCGAGGATAGTCCTTGCATCAACCTTAGAGGCAACCTGGAAAGCGACACGAGAGGGGAAATTTGCTTTGATAAGTCCGGTGATCACATCAACGGACGGGCGTTGGGTCGCCAAGATCAAGTGGATACCTATGGCCCGTGCCTTCTGAGCAAGTCGCGCGATAGGTGCCTCAACTTCCTTTCCGGCTGTCAGCATAAGATCAGCCAACTCATCAATGATCACGACGATGTAGGGCAGATATTTGTGACCATAGGCGGGGTCAAGAGCCCCCTCAGTAAATCGGGTATTGTAGCTCTTGATTCCGCGCACGGCAGCGTCTTTGAGCAGGTCATAACGCGCATCCATTTCCTGTTCACAGGCTTTAAGGATGTTGAGCGCGTCTTCAACCTCCGTGACAATAGCTTCGCTTCCGTCCTCTGGCATGGCCAGAAAATGATGCTCAAGATTCTCATATTGCTGAAGCTCGACTTTTTTCGGGTCAATCATCACAAATTTCAGATCCGACGGAGCACATGCATATAGAAGACCTGTGATCAACGTATTCAGACCGACGGATTTACCGGACCCTGTAGCCCCGGCTATCAGCAAGTGTGGCATCTTAGTGAGATTCTCCACGAAGACGCCTCCCTCAATGGTCTTTCCCAGCACTACGGGCAACTCCATATTGGACTCCTGGAACCGAGCTGTGTTGATCACCGACTGGACCCGCACAAGCTCCCTTTGGCTGTTCGGTATCTCTACGCCAACGGCAGATTTATTGGGAATTGGGACAATCATTCGAATTCCCTGGGCAGCCATAGCCATGGCTAGGTCATCCTCTAGTGACTTGATACGACTGACCTTCACACCGGGAGCCGGCGTTAGCTCATAGAGTGTGACGGTGGGCCCCACTTTGGCATTCACTTCAATGATTTCAATCTTGTGCCGGGCGAGTTTTTCGACAAGTTTGATCTTGTTGTCTTCCAGCTCATCATAGTCGATCTTTTGCTCGGTTTCCTTTGGAGCCTCCAACAGTCGAATATGTGGGAATTTGTATTTACCCACGCCCGCTATCTCAGTACTTCGGGACCTGGACGTATGCCCCGCCTCTTCGGTAATCTGCCCGGTAACCTTGAGTTCCAAGCCGGTTTGATCAATCTCTTTCGTAGGCTGCTCGGCGGAGGGTTCCGTTGCACGCGGTTGTTCCAATTCAGCATTCTGCAGAGGTTCAGAATCCACATTGTTACTGCGTGTTTCCACCGATGCAGGAGAGGACTGGGGGTCAAGATCTTCCCAGGTTGATTGCAACCCATCTTTGCCAGAGGCCTTCTCCGCTGCCCGTTCTTCTCTGGATTTATCCCGGTGTTCCTTCATCATGCGAGCAGAGGTTTTCCATACCTGCTCTGTACGGTCCAGCCAATGCTGAATATTCAGATCAATGGCCAGCATTAGCCCGACAATGAAACTAGCGCCCAGAATGACCCATGATCCAGGCCCGCCTATGATTTCATTCAACCAGAATGCTGCCCGAAAACCAATATCACCTGCCCATATCTCCAGTTCAGACATGGACGGGTACAAGCTAAGGCGACCAAATATGATGGCGCCCAGACACACGATCCAGATCACATGTATTGCCGGTATCCAGATGGTCCTCAGCGGTCGCTTTCTGAGGACGGTGTACCCGCACAGAAGTATGATAACGATCAGGAAGAGGGAGGTGTACCCAAAAAACGAAGGTACCGCGGCGTGGGCGAGCCACGCCCCAACAGCTCCGGCAGCATTGCTGACGGAAACACCCTCAAGAGGGAACAGTAATTCCCAGAAAGATTTACCCTCTATAAGGGTATTGTCTGACGAAGAGTACGTACCGCCGGCAATAGCGAGAAAGACGCCGAGTGTGAGAATTAGTATCCCCAGAACTTCCTGTCTTCTTCTGGATGGCGGGCGCTTTTTGGTTTTGGATGTGGTCGAACTGCCGCGCCGGCGGTTGGCTTTACGATCGGCCATTAAAGAAACACTTGGGATTTATCAATTGCAAAGACCAAGTAAGATACGACGCAGGAGATTATGCCTATCTAGTTGGCTTCCGGTGAAATGGTAATTTCCGCACAAAGGCATCCAGTGTTCGGGATCGAACGCGTATACCTACCTTACTTCCGGGAGACGTGAACGCCGGACTGTTCTGGACATAGGCCAGTGCTATACCGCGATTCAGCGTGGGAGACTGAGACCCGCTGGTGACATGACCGATGTGGTCTCCAGATTCAGATACGACCGTGTAGCCTGACCTAGGGATTCCTCGCCCATCCACGACCAGGCCAACCAGACGGCGCTCAGGGCCACTGGCCTTGATCTCCTTCAGGGCTTCCCGGCCGACAAATGCTCCCTTGTGCAATTTGGTAACCCAGCCTAAGCCGGCTTCATAGGGGTTGATGCCTTCGGTTAGCTCATTTCCGTACAGGCAAAAACCTGCTTCAAGCCGAAGGGTGTCTCGAGCTCCTAGGCCGACAGGCGGCAGGTTGTAGTCTGAACCAGCAGCCATGATGGCATCCCACAGTGCACGGGTGTTTTCGGATTCAACATAAAACTCAAGTCCGATCTCTCCGGTGTAGCCGGTCCGGGAAACAATCACCTTATTGAAGCCCATAAACTCACCGGCAGCCGGTCGCAGGAAGTTAAAACTTGATAATTGATGAACGGGTTCTCCCAGTAGTTTCGCTCCGATCTTCAGCGAGTCTGGTCCCTGCAACGCAAGTAGTCCCATTTGATCCGATACATCATACAGATCTGCTCCCATAGGATTATTAGCCTGCATCCACTCAAAATCCATCACGGTATTGGATGCATTTACTACGAGCATGTAGGCGCCATGATTGACTTTGTAAACGAGCAGGTCGTCAATCACACCTCCCGCCTCATTGCACATCAGGGTATACATGGCTTTCCCGATACTAAGCCGGGAGGCATCATTGGTAACCAGATGCTGCACAAAATCTTCTGCCTTCTCGCCCATGGCAAAGATTTCTCCCATGTGGCTCACGTCAAATAATCCGGCGGACCTTCGAACGGCCTTATGTTCGTCTAGAATACCGGTGTACTGCAGTGGCATACTGAATCCGGCAAAATCGACCATACGGCCCCCCAGGCTGACATGCGTTTCATTCAGTGCAAGTGTGCGTGACATACTTCAACAATTATGGGAGTCTGTGTGCGCGGCAACCTTGTGACTTTAACGCCGCAACCGCCGCATCAGCCGTCTTATCGTCCTCTAGACTTATCCTGAACGCGCCGCCGGTCCCTTCACGAATTTTGAGTAGCTCAATGTCTTTGATGCTGATCCCCTGCTTGAAGAGCGTTCCTGTGATGTGTGCCAGTACTCCCGGCTGATCGATTGCATACACGAATACATCACTCAACGGTCGGAGAAATCCCTTAAAATCCCGGGGGATGGTATTGCGCACCGCACGTGCTCGTTCAAATACGGGACGCAGCTCCCGAAGGTCACCATCGTGGTGCAGTTGTTTCCGGGTGAATTCCAAGGCATGAATCAACTCATCAAGTGCAGTTCCGACGTCCGTACGATTGGCCTCGAGGACTGCAGACCACATCTCAAACGGCGAGGAGGCGATTCTCGTCATGTCCCTGAATCCTCCTGCAGCCAGCTGCAAAGTGATTGGGTTGTCCTGGCTTTGATCCGCAGCAACGTTCATCAAATTTGTGGCCAAAAGTTGCGGTAAGTGACTGACACAGGCAACTACACGATCATGTTGTACGCTGTCCATGGAAAGCACTCGAGCTCCTGTAGACTCCACCAGGTGCGTGAGCGCACGATAGGCGTCTGATTCTTCCTGCCCATTTGGGCAGAGTACGTATACAGCATTTTCAAAGAGAAAAGAGTCTGCTCCCTCTAGGCCGCTCTGTTCGGATCCAGTCATGGGATGTCCTCCGATGAAACAGACACTGTTTGGCAGCAGGTGAGCAGCTGCATTGATCACAGGTTGCTTTACAGATCCTACATCGGTTACAAGGGTATGGGGCTGCAGGTGTGCAGCAATTTCGCCCAATACGGGCTTCAAAGCATTGAGCGGAACCGCCAAGAATACAGCATCAGCCCGGTGTACCGCATCCGCCAGCGAAATGGCTTCATGGTCGATCACCCCCCGTTTAGATGCCTGGCGGAGCACATCCGGTTTATCAAACCCCGTGACATGCAAACTTGGTAATCGCTCTTTCCAGGCCAGTGCGAGCGATCCGCCAATCAAGCCGATGCCGATAATGGCAACGCGCTCAATCATCAGGTTACTACTCAGACTCACCTTCTTCCTGAGGTTCTCCAGCTTCTGGAAGGGGCATTGATGCTGTTTCGGCCTCAAGAGAAAGGGACCCCTTCTCTTCCTTGGGTTCTTCTGCTTCTGGAGGGGGTGTTGGCGCTCTTTTGACCTCAAGGGCAAGAGTCTCGTCTGGGGTAGTGTAGTCAATCAGGATTCGATCTCCATTCCCCAAACCCTGTTCAAGAATCACTTCTGCCAGCGGATCCTCTAGGTAGCGCTGAATTGCGCGCTTGAGTGGTCGGGCGCCGAACTTGGCGTCGTAGCCCTTTTCGAGGAGGAAATCTTTTGCAGAGGGTTGCAACTCAACGGAGACTCCAAGTGCCTTGACACGTGTGAGGAGTTCCTCAGAAAGCAGATCAATGATCTGATAGATGTGTTTTCTTTCCAGAGAGTGAAAGACGATCACATCATCAACCCTGTTCAGAAACTCGGGATTAAACACATCCTTTAAGGCGGTTTCAATGGTGCTCTTCATTGCCTTGTAGTCAAAGGTCTCGGAGCTTTGCGAGAAACCTAGTCCCAAGCCAGAGTTACGGATATCCCTTGCACCAATGTTACTGGTCATGATAATGACCGTATTGCGGAAATCAACCCGTCGGCCACTTCCATCGGTCAGCACGCCATCATCAAGAACCTGTAGCAGGATGTTAAACACATCGGGATGGGCTTTTTCGATCTCGTCCAGCAGTACGACCGAGAACGGCTTGCGACGAACTTTTTCGGTCAATTGTCCGCCTTCATCATAGCCCACATATCCTGGAGGCGCGCCAACCAGACGGCTGACTGCAAACTTCTCCATGTACTCGCTCATGTCAACACGCACGAGTGCATCGGTAGAATCGAACAGGTACTCGGTGAGCACTTTTGCAAGTTCTGTTTTCCCAACTCCGGTAGGTCCTAGGAAGATGAACGACCCAATGGGTCGATTGGGGTCTTTGATTCCGGCGCGTGTGCGACGAATCGCCTTAGAGAGCTTTGCGATTGGTTCGTCCTGGCCTACGACGAATTTGCGTAGAGCATTTTCCATGCTCAGCAGTTTTTGCTGTTCGGGCTCGGACAATCTCTCTAGGGGGATGCCGGTCATCATGGCCACCGTTGCAGTTATATCTGCGGTCGTGACATCGAAGCGCTCTTCCTCAGCCAGAAGCCGCCATTCACTCTTGGCCTGATCCAGTTGTTCTTGAAGTTTTGTTTCTTCGTCGCGTAAGCGGGCAGCTTCCTCAAACTGTTGTTGAGTGACCACCTCGATTTTTGTTTTCCGCGTTGCTTCAATCTGGTTTTCCAGTTCGATAATATGATCCGGTACGTGGATATTGCCGAGATGAACGCATGCACCGGCTTCGTCGATGATATCAAGTGCCTTATCAGGGAGGTGACGGTCGGTGATATAGCGTTCTGAGAGCGATACGGCCAACGCTAATGCATCGTCCTGGTAGAATACGTTATGGTGATCCTCGTATCGATCCTTTATTCGGCGCAGGATTTCCAGCGTTTCCTCTGGCGTAGATGGGTCAACAAGGATTTTCTGGAAGCGTCGGTCAAGTGCACCATCCTTTTCGACATATTGCCTGTACTCGTCCAGTGTAGTGGCTCCGATACACTGTAACTCTCCACGGGCCAGTGCTGGTTTGAACATATTGGACGCGTCAAGTGAGCCCGAGGCACTGCCCGCGCCGACAATGGTGTGGACCTCATCTATAAAGAGGATCACCTCCGGGCATTTTTCCAGTTCAGTCATTACGGCCTTCAGGCGTTCTTCAAACTGCCCACGGTACTTGGTCCCTGCGACTAGCGCAGCAAGGTCAAGGGTTATAATGCGTTTTTCATGCAGGACACGAGAGACTTTGCGCTGGGTTATGCGCATCGCGAGGCCCTCTGCAATGGCAGTTTTCCCGACACCAGGCTCGCCAATCAGGATAGGGTTGTTTTTCTTGCGGCGGCTGAGAACCTGAGCTACTCGCCCAATCTCTTTATGTCGTCCAATCACAGGATCCAGCTCCCCTTTATCCGCTAGTCGGGTCAGATCACGTCCAAAATTGTCCAGTACAGGTGTTTTGGATTTCGAATCTCGCGGTTTCTGAGGACCGCGGCTACCTTGCGTCGGTCCGCCACGTCGAGGCTCATTCGAACGCCTAGTTGGAGATCCGCCAGATAGAATCGCATCCAGTTCTTTACGCAGGACCTCGTACGTTATTGAAAATGTACCCCCAAGTATTTGGGCGGCTACATTGTCATCATCTCGAAGCAGGCTTAATAAGAGGTGCTCGGTACCGATCACGTCCGATTTGTAGAGTTTGGCTTCCAGATAAGTAATACGGAGTACTTTTTCAGCCTGTTTGGTTAGTGGGAGATTACCTACAGTGAGAGTGCCACCGCCGGAACGCACGGTGTGTTCAATTTTTTTCCTTAGCCTATTCAGGTCACAGCCAAGGTTGCGCAGTATTCGAACAGCCACGCCTTCTCCTTCGCGAATCAGCCCGAGAAGAAGATGCTCGGTGCCGATGTAGTCGTGACCAAGACGAATAGCCTCATCACGACTGTATGAGATCACATCACGTACACGGTTGGAAAAGTTACTGTGTCGATCCATTAGCGTCTGGTTCAGGCTGCAAAGCTGGATCCGCAACCACACGTCTGCGTAGCGTTTGGATTATTGAAAACAAAACCACGCGCATCAAGGCCTGCATGATAGTCAATCATGGTTCCTAAGAGGTACAGTCCCTGTCGCTTGTCAATGTACAACACAATTCCATCAAAATTGAACGTAATATCGTGTTCACGAAGCTTGTCAAAGCCCAAAATGTAACTCATACCGCTACATCCTCCACCCCGAACGCCAACCCGGAGCCCATAATCTTCGGGGATTGATTTCGTGGTCAGAATTTTCTGTACCTCTTCGGCTGCACGGGGGCTCAGCGTTACTGGGGCAGTAGATGAATCAACCATGATGATTTTGAAATGGCCCGTATCGCCTATACATCTTCTGTTGAAGCCTGTTCCGATTCCGCAGAGAACGCAGACTCAGTATGGTACATCAAGACCCGGGTCATGAGACGTACTGAGTGACTCAAGGCGCGTTCGTCAACATCAAAGAGGGCATCGTGCAGTGGGTAACCTGTGGCTGTACTGCCACGTGTACCAACACGGATTAGCATACCCGGAACATGCAGCAGGTAGTTTGCAAAATCTTCAGCTCCCATACTAGGTACGCATATATCTAGCGAAGCGTCTTTGCCGAAGAGGTCGTGTACGCAGGTTCGGACGATCTGGCATAGTTTGGGATCGTTGATGACAGCGGGGAGTCCGCCACGATTAATTAATTCGATCTTTACGCCATGCAGTTGCGCAAAATTATCGGCAGCGCGCTGCATGTAATTAACCAGGAAAACACGGTCACTATCATTGAGGCTGCGCAGTGTGCCCTCGAACGATACTTTGGCGGGAATCACATTGTGTGCTAGCCCAGCCTCAAGTACACATACAGTGAAAACTGAAGGATTACGCGGATCCGTTACACGCCCAATGAGCTGATAGTACTGATTTAGTAATTGTGTGGCAATCCATACAGTATCCTTTACGTTGTGTGGGCGGGCGGAGTGTCCGGTACTTGGTGCAGTGACCTCAACGAGCAGACGATCAGATGATGCCGTGACCTGTCCCTCAGGTATCCCAAATTGCCCAACATCAAGTGTTGGGTCCACATGGACGCAATAGAGAGCTTCCAAGGGCTCGCACACTCCCGCTTCAATCATTGGGATAGAACCGCTGGGATTGCCCTCCTCATTTGGCTGAAACAAGACTCGCACACGCCCTCTTAGACGGTGCCGGAGTTGGAGAAGGTTTAGTGCAACACCAATACCAACTGCCGTATGTACATCATGCCCGCAGGCATGGGCAACACCAGTGTTCCTTGAAGCATATGCTACATGTTTGGCATCTTGGAGCTGTAGTGCATCGAGGTCGCAACGAAAACCAATGTGCGGTCCGGAATGCTCACCGTCTATATCCACGTACAGTCCGGTCTTTGCATGCGGTCCAGAAACCTGTAAGCCGTGACTCTCCAGGTGTGCACGTACTAATCGGCTGGTAGCGTATTCTTCAAAGCCGATTTCCGGGTTACGGTGCAAATGCCGACGCAGAGCGATCAGGTAATCAACGAAATCTTCGGACAGCCGCTCATGGTCGAATGAGGCAGGAAACGAGTAAGTTGCAGGTACGGCGTCAAGTGTTGACATATTTGGAGGAGTGCCCAAAAACTTCGTGGTTATACGCTGTCAGGGTCGCCAAGGAACTTGCGAAAATGAATGTCCATACGAAAAGTTGCTTCCCAAGAAGGATTCCCTAATTAAGCCAGCAGCAGTTTCCTTATGTGGATTACAGAATTTAGGGTATAACGAATGCGATAATGATGATTAATTCTGAGAAAGTTACTCAAAAGCTTGGCTTTAGGTACACATCAACCCGCGCCAGATTCCCTGTACGGCCAAAGAGGGCGGCACTCTCTTCGAAGGAAAGTGCGAGTTCTGGCCGCTCCTCCGCGTATTCCCCTCGAGTTTTAAGCATGGGTTTTTCAGACAGATGAAAAACAAAAGGGACCTGGCAAAAAGTAAATGCGAGCATCCCCACATTTAGTTGCAGGGACTCAAGATTGCCATCAAGGTCATACCAGCTGAATTTTTCTCGGCTCCGGCAAAATTCCGTACTGCGGAGTAGGGCGGGATTGATACGGAGAATTCCGTCGGTGATGCGAATACCCAGTTCACCCCAGCGACAGAGAATATCTTCCTTAACCTGCCCGGTCAGCCCAGGCTGTTGTGCTCCGCCCCAACTTGGAGTATGCGAATATGGATCTTGCGGAAAAGCGCCGTACTTGCTCGGTGACTGAGCCCCGCCCAGACTATCGCGGATTTTATAGTAATGTCGAGCAAGTTCCTTTTGCACGGAATGCGGCGCATCTCCATCCACCGCATCCCAGAAGGCGCCTTGTACTGCCAGAAGCAGTTTGGAAATAATATGCCAATAAATACAACCCAGGCCCTCGTACTTAAAAAATCGACCGGACCGACCCGTGAAGGACGCGTGCTTGAACAATTTTTCGTACAGTGCCAAAATGTTTGCTTTATCACGATCAGCGGATTTGTAGCCCTCTTCCCGCAGCACATCCAGCAGATTTGTTAACTCAGTAGCATTTACAAGTGATGGGTTAAAATAGTGCTGTCCGTTGGCGGTTCGGGCGATCAGTCGATAATCGTTATTCTTGATTAATTTTCGTACCAGGGTCAGTCGTACGATATCGTTGGGAGCGATACGATTACGAGCGCTGAACGTAGGGAGGTTTTTATCAGCGTAGAGGAGATAGCTGCCCAGTCGAGTACTGTACAGTGGACTTTTTTCCAATGCGTTCAGTAACGCCAAAGCATCCGTGGCCTTAAGCATGCCGGAGGTCAATGCTGCAATCTGCCCCTCTAACATGAGCGGCAGTGTCTCTATCTGGATGGATTCTTCAGAGGTTACATGGAGAATCGTATAGGAATGTGCAAGATGATTCTCCTGGATCGCTTGTTGGAGTGTTGGGAGAATGGCTTTACTTGCAAGGCTGCAGAATTCGGCCAGACTTGAAGCTTCAATTAGTGTCGATCCTTTCTGTATCCCGTGGGCATACAGGTTCGCACGATACCTGGAAGCTGCACGTCCCAGCCCATCCATTGAGCGGAATTGGGCAGTGGCGCTGTTAACTTCGCCACAGCCTACCAGCTCATTTTCGACATCACTGTACCAGTCTGCCACTTCTTCGGAAACCTGGTATTGTATGTCCTCTTGTGATTCATATAAATGACCAAGGAACTGCAGGTATCTGTACAGATGGAACAGTGTAACTAGAGAGCATCCCCAGCCGGCAAGTGCGTTATTGGCATCATTCCATTCGGGACGCTGCGTGTTTAGCCATATTCCCCCACCGGGCACCAGTGCGCAGAACTTTGCCAGTGCGGGGACAAGTAGTTTTTCCGCAAGCGTAACAAGAACCGGTTGATCTTCCGTGGTCTGCAGCAGGCGGCCGTCGGATCCCATTTTCTGTACACGCTCGGAGATCTGTCCATGCAGATCCCAGTCAAAATGCACCGAGTTTTTCGGATCAGACAGGATCTGTTCATGTTCAGCCAATCGGTAGGGTACTTGCATATAGCTGAAGATGCGCGTATTTAGCAACTGGGCAAGCCCGGTCGGGTCATGTGCGTATGCCCATTCCAAAAGGCAATGCAAGTAGTTGATTTGGTGATCTCCCCAGTACCCAATTGAGGCCCATGGATCCGACTCGTCAGGCACTTCCCAGTCTACACCGCTTCGTCCAATCCGGTAGGGATTGTATCCGTCAGCAGTAGAGGCATTGACGAAAGTTGCGATCATTGCCGGATAATAATGGGGAAAGGACCTGCCCAGCGCCTCCCAGTTTTGAAACAAATCACGCCAGTTTCCCGAGTAGTCCAGCGTCAAGTTACCCTTCTCATCGCGTGTACGGATTTCAAATGCATTCCAGGGACGGCTGGGATCGCCATGTCGTCTGCTGTATCCGAATGGGAGATACTCGGACAAAAGTCGGCGCAGCTGCGGATCTTCTGGTTGTGTTACCTTGGTCAGATCTATGGTACGAGGCAAGGCCTCCAAGTATGAGGACTCGGCAAGTGCATGATTGCGTACACGAATGAAATCAATCAGATCCTGCTTGTCGGCGAGATATCCGCGAAGCGGGATGCCTCCACGCATCACGTTGAATAACGTGTTCGCGTAGTGTCGCGAATCATTGGAGGTCAATGCGGTTTGTTGAAAACCGTCTGCACTCCCAATAAGAAGACGAAGACTTGCTGTATCCTGATGCTCTTGACGACGCAGCGTTCGTACATGCGTCGCTGAATTTTCCAAGGCGGTGTGCAGTGAGATCAAATCACCAACGTGCTGGTCCACATCCGCGATCAAGTCCCAAGAAGAAGGGCGGTCCTTGATGAGGCGAAGATTGCGTTCGACGAAGAACGCTCCCCGGCGACCACGAATCCGGTGTTCTGTATTCAGTGGTTGTCCAGCCCTGTAGGCATTCAATTGCAGAGTGGACAGCAATATCGATACTGGACGTGGGCCATGTTGCCAGACCAGCGTGGCGGTTAGGGCTTCCTCCGGGACTGGCTGATCAACTACCAGAGTACTGAGGGAGAAGATACCAACCTGCTTCTCCAGTTCATTGATCTTGTACGCATCAACGAGTGTGCTGCGAGAACGCTGCAGTTGTGCGCTGACACCGGGAGGCAGGATATTGCAGATCCCGTCCAGCACACTGACACGTATGGGTAAGTTCCAAACGCTTTCCAGCCGGGCACGCCGTACAAACCCGAAGCCGTCAACGCATTGCCAACTGTAAGAGAAGCGTAAGCTGAGGTCGCGATTGAATTCCTCGAACAACAGCTTATTGCCTGTGGTGTTCTTGTACAGGTTACGTTCGATCCGATATAACCCTGACTGTATAGGCGCGAATGGCTCCCAGAGCATCGTTCGATTGGAGCGTTCGACCCGCACGATGGTGACCCCCCCTGTATGTGGGGCCGCATCGTGAAGCTTGTCGTCGGTTACATAGGGAAAGAGTGCATGATCGGCGTTGCGGCGACCGGCAGTGAGTGCACCGGTGCTTGAAACAAACAACCAGTGATCTCCGACGCTAGCCAACGTAGTCAGAAAAGGGGGAAGCTTGTCGTAATTCCCAATTCGGTACCAGCGCTCACCGTAGCGCTCCACGAATCGCCCGGTACAGGGTCCACGGTTTAGATGTACCTTGCTCTGTCCAACGAATATGTCCTGAGGATCACTCTCCCGTAACGAGGAACGGGATGTTGGCATGCGCCGCACTTCCTTGGCCATCAATTATGTTAACAAATAGTCGGTAGGCACCCGGTTCAGAAGGAGTCTTGAGGTTAACTTGCGCGCCATCTGCATTTGCGAACAGGTCCGGGATCGGTTCTGGCTCGACTTCGTCATCTCCACCATGGCCAACGGCTGTAGCTTCGGGGCGAACGGTCCAGTGGTAATTTAGCACATCTCCTTCGGGATCATTTGTGACGACGGTACCGACGGCATCTGCGTCTGGAGACAATTCTATGTTATCGGTGGCTCCTAAGCCATTAAGCGTGAAGGAATCAATTTGGGGGGATCGATTGGCTGGCCAGACACCGGTCCATTTGTGGTGCATGACGTCAACGGCAGCCGTTTTATCTCCATTTGGCATAAACATGCCATACCAAGTGGGTGTGCGTTCCTGCTTTTGTCCCCAAAGAAACACATAGGAGCCAATACACTGAATCGTGTCGGATGCAATCACAGCTTCGTATCGCCGATCATACCAGTCTGCTTTTACCGTAGAGTTATTTTCGATAGGTGCGTCCCAGGACGTCGTTGCAACCTCCCAGTGTCCGGTGGCGCCCCATTCGGTCACGACATAGGGACCGTTCCAATCAGCTTCTTCTAGGTAACGTGGCAGATTGATGATATCGGCGTACATCTGAATACCCAGAAGATCTAGGTCCGAGGCACGTGTTTTGATCTGGTCGATCAGTTCAGGGCTGATACCTGCCAACATCGTTAGCGTAGGGTGATTGCCATCAATTTCACGGATCATTTTAGAGATATCATTCACGGCATTCCAGACGAGCGGATTAGTGGCTCCCAGATTCAATTCATTCCCGATTCCCCACATGAGCAGGGCGGGGTGATCCTTGTACAGCATAACCTCCTCCCGCACGGCAGCCAGTTGGGCAGCGACAGCTGCCGAGTCACTATAATCGAATTCAAACACTCCCCGTCCGCTTCCTGGGCGCTCCCGTGCGATTTCGATTCCCATGGTCACCATTAGGCCGTTCGCGTGTGCACGATCCAGGACCTCCATACCAGTGTCCTGCCCATTATCCGTACGCCAAGTACGGAACGAATTACCTCCGTGCGCGGCCAGAGCTTCTACATCCCCAAATTCCAGACCGGCCCCATTGATATAGAATGGAGCATCATTTACATAAAGTTGGTATCGTCCGTCCTCTTGGCGAATCTCCACCTTTTTCGCTTCCTGACTCTGGTTTGCCGTTCCTTCCTGCCCGCAACCTATCACCACGAAGAGGAGGACTACAGCTAGTATATAGTGACGTTTTCGATGGCTCATGTAGAATCGGTCCGAAAATTCTGTGTGGCCTGAATACGATCTTGTTCTGGAATTGTGCCGGATATAGCCCAGACATAAGACGCATACGAAATGAGAGTCAGAGTCATTTGCAATGGTTTACGCAGACTCTACCTCGTAATTGACCTCCTCTTCGAAAGCCCATTTATCTGTGTATGTACCAGATCGTGGGTGGCCGTACTCACACCATGGGCTTTCGCCAACTCGCTCCACCACCCAAGTAAATCTCTTGTTCGTCCAAGGATTACTTCGATTTTGGCGTCATTTATCCCAGCATGCCGCCCCAGTGCTCGAAGGTGATCAATGCTTGGCGATTTGCCCTCACCCATCACCATGGTGCTCTGCTCTCCGCCTGGGCCATATGAGAACGTCAAGTCATAGGCTGGTGAGAGTTTCCATGTTCCCGTTTCATCCATGAGAAATGAGAAATTCTTGGAATGATCATCTCGATTGTGTGCCAAGACGTTGAAGACAGCATACTTATACATTTTTTCTGACTCCCGAACGTCGCGTGTAAGATGCAGAGTGAGTTCCAGTAGGTCCTGATAATCAAGAGCTGGAATTCTATGATCCGAATGCAATAGTCCGCAAGGGGTGTGCATGTGCAAGCGATTGGTTTGGTTTTGATCAAAGCGCTTGATCGCAAAATATCCGGCTCCCCGTTTCGCCGGAAACAGATACGTATGCGGGATCATCAGCCCAGCCCGTCGAGCCATTTCTGAATACACAAATTCCACGGCCCCCGCATCCGGGCCATCTTGTGAGTTCGCGAATTTGACAATCCATGGCTCATAGCCATTCGGTAAATCCTGGCGTCCATGAGTGATGTGCCCGGTCTCACAATTGAAACCGATCAGTACTTTTGGCCGGGCGCCTGCTGACGATCCGTTACGTGCCAGAAGTTCGTCCAAGACATCCTCGGCTCCGCCCTCTAGTACATCCTGTGACTGCTTGGCAAGCCAGTCCAAATCTACTCCTGTTCTCTCCAAAGCTTCGGAGTGATCCGGCTCGTAGATCAACGCCCCCATACCAGATTTACCGACATGTGCCAGCCGATCAAGTGGGCTCAGTGCTTGCGGCAATATGCCTCGCTTGCGCATGGTCCTATCAAACAAAAGTCGTCCCCAGCCATCCGGTAAACTATCACTGAATACGCCTGGCAGACCTTCAAAAAGTTCTGTATGGAAAGTCTGTACCCCAGGTTTTAATGGTAAGCGGAAAGGAGACAGGTCGAGACCTCGACGAATAAAATCTGCATCATATTCAAAATATATTTGCCGATCTCGGAGGGCTAGACTCCCCACGTGCCACGAGCCACTTCTAAAATCCAGTCCAACTTTTATATGTTGTTCCGACTCATGCCTCATGAGCGTGAACCACGTTTGCGCATTGGACGAGTTTTGCCTGACAGGACATCATCAATAGATGAGAATCTTGTTTGGTTCGGTGCGCTAGCATCTACGATTTTTGTCAGGCCCCCGACAACCAGCATCAGCTTCAATAAATTGTCAATAGATATGGCACCGCTTTGCTCAAATTTTCTAAGGGTAGATAAGGCGACCCCTGAACGCTCACTAAGACCAGCTTGTGTGAGATTAAGTGCTAAGCGACGCTGTTTCATGTTCTGAGCGATCAATAATTTCGCTTTTGTAGGTGTAATTAGTGATATCATAATATTAGTTATCCCGATTTATACCTTAAAATACTATTATTTTAGTATTTATGGTACTTCAATTATGTGATGACCCCTGACGACAGAATAAAGATAGGGCCGACGAAATATTGGGAAAACGACATCTTCATAGTCTGAGGTTGTGCTTGTCCTTGTGGTACTCCTCTTTCCTTGCTCCAGTATTGCTTCGCGATCGAACGGGATATTCTAAGACGCGGCACTTCATTTGCAGAAAACAAGCGAGTCCGTAGGCACGAATCAGAACCGGTCTTTGAGCAGATCAAGAACGTTCTCCAGGTATGCTAGATATCACAGATCTTATTGTAGGCAATTATATACGTGAGTGACCATCCGATTTTCTATTTCTTGATTGTCTCCGGCCAGGAATCCAGAAGGACAGTCGCTATCTCTCCACGGTCCATTGGGATAGATCCATTTACGTCCTCTAAACCCTTTTGACAACCAACTTGCTTGGTCTTCTACTTTGATGGTTTAGATTTCAAGAGGATGGCATGTTCCTCTCAAGGATGCCTCGTATGAACTTGTCGGAGACACCGGCCATATCACTTTTGAGATAGATGTACAAAGCAATAAGGACTTCATTAGTCTTGTAGTATAGGATGCGTGCACCTTTTCTGGTTCCAATTGTACCTGTACCACATCGGATCTTATAGACTGGCTCTTCGTCAAATCCCGGGAATTGATTCCCGTCTGGTATTTTGTCAAGAGCAAGGTTATTCAGTGTAGCCTGAACTCTGCTACTTAGCCCTCGGTGCTTTCGGTATAGTTTTTTGCATGCCCTTTTGAACTCTTTGGCTTCTTTAACCGTCCGCTGAGGCATTTAGGGTTCTTTGTATTTGGGCTTTTATGGTTTCAGTGAATTCTTTGTCTGCAGCCAAAGCACAAGTCTCCGCAAGATCTTCTGTTTGATTTGCCAAATGTACCATTTTGGCATGTGCTTTTTGTTTCCACTCTACATCATCGGATAAAGAATCGAGAATTTCTATGGATCGATCGATTCTTTTGACAAACTCAAATGCTTCGGTAGCTGTAGCTCTAAGGTTTTCTCGGTCTTGGTCGGAGAGTGTCTTTATCCGTCCTAACATAACTGCAAACTGTTCAATCATAGCCAAATCGCCATCTATAGCAGAAAAATTTGGCTTCAGGTATTTACTTGGGATAGAATTTGCCAAAACATCTTCGACAGTTGTTGTGCTGAGGGAACGTCTTAAATCGTCAGCAGCTGTAAGGGTCTGAACGTGTGACATGGTGCCTGTAATCATAAGAAGTATTTCAAGAGGCGCACAATATTTACTACTTGATTATGAGACTGTTGCACAGGACCAACAAGATTCGATAGTCTCGTACGACAGTCTCATCCGTTTTTGAATACCCGGACATTGCACGGGGTATTCCACGAGGGGACTGGTAAACAAATTTAAACCTTTATCCAGTGTGGCCAAAGGCGAATTCCACACGCTGTTGCCTTATCACTGGAAGGTCGCACTATTGTTCACAAAAGCCTCGTACATCCAGCCAGCAGTAGACCTCTTATTCCACAAATTCACAACCGTAAACCCCGCTAAATGGGAATGGAGACCGCCGTTATGTCGCATCGCGCGTGGCGAATGAAGACGCACAGTGCGCAAGATGACTAGGAATTTCTGTGCGATTATTGTGCAGATTCGCTCATGCTATCCTGATTCAACTTTGGTCTGCGCATCGGCTTCATTGCCCCGTGCTAAGAGTGATTCCAGTGCTTCAAGCGATCGCCCCTTCGTCTCAGGAAGAGCAATAATAACAAAAACCAAGCCCAGTGCAGCCATAACACCATACAGCAGGAAGGTCAAGGCGCTGCCGAGGTTCGCGAGTTCCCACGGGAAGACCAGTTGCACCGTGAAACTGACGCCCGAGTTGATCAACCCAACAAACGAAATGGCCAGAGCGCGTACCCGATTCGGGAAGAGCTCTGAGAACAGAACCCACATAACTGGCCCGAGAGACACTGCAAAGGAGGCAACAAATCCCAGAATGCCGATCAGAATGAGAACGGGATTCATGCTGATTGCGGCCGCGATCAACTCGGATTCATACTGTCGCGCGGTAGCAAGCCCCAGCGCAGACTCCAGTGCCTGTTTAAAGGCAACATCAGAATTGAAGGTGGTGTCCAGTATGGGTTGTAGTGCATCCAGACTTACCGCAGCGGGCAGGACTGCATCTGACGTCAATGTATACGAGGCCCCGTGGAATCCGTAGGCCAAGAGTGCCATTGCAATCGTTATGCCTGTTAGCCCTGTGATGAGCAAGGGTTTTCTTCCGAGTCGATCAACCAGTGCAATAGCAACAATCGTAAAAACCAAGTTGACCAAGCCGACCAGTATGGCCTGAACGAAGGAAGCATTGGTACCTATGCCGGACTGCTCAAAAATCATGGGAGCGTAGAAGAACACAGCATTGATTCCCGTGATTTGCTGTACAATGGCAATCACAATGCCTATAAGCAGTACAAATTTCATGGCAGGTGCGAACAGGGCTCTCAGGCCGACATTGGCTTTAGCAGCATCTGCATCCAGACTAGCCTGTACGGCACGCAGATCTTCTTCTGCTTCCTCAGCCCCGCTTGCCCGGGTCATAATAGCAAGACCTTCGGAGATGCGTCCCTTCATTACAAGCCAGCGAGGACTCTCAGGTACAGCAAAGAGTGCGCCAAAATAGAGCACTGCGGGCAGAGTCTCGAGACCAAGCATCCAGCGCCAGTTGTATGGACCAAACTTCAGTGTTTCAGCCCAGGTAAGGGAACTGTCACCCAATTCCAGTATGAGGTAATTGGTAAAGAATGCGACTGAGATGCCAATGACGATATTCAACTGGTTGAAGGAGACCATACGTCCCCGCAGTGCTGGCGGAGATATTTCCGCGATGTACATCGGAGCGATTATCAGGGATGCTCCTACTCCAAGTCCGCCGACCATACGGGCGATGACCAGCAGCATATAGTTTGGCGCCAATGCTGAACCAATAGCCGAAACAGCATACAGAACGGCAGCCCAATAGAGTACGGTTCGGCGACCTATACGATTACTGAGAGGACCGGCCGCCAACATTGCCAGCGTTGAACTCAGCGTCAAAGAACTTACGGCCCATCCAAGTTGAAGGTTGGATAGGTCAAATTCCACTTCAATAAAACCGACTACTCCAGAAATAACCGAAGCATCGAAGCCCATAAGGAACCCTCCTAGGGCGACAATCAGGGCCGTCCGTGCCACATAAAGGTTTTTTATCATTTCCAGCAAATTATTGATGCACAACGACCTCGGGACGCCAAGAACGGATCAGATTCGGGTAAGGCGGAGAAGGCAGTGTGCGATACATGCAACCAACCAAGGTACAAAATTTTTACAGGTTCTTAATTAGGTCTGTCCAGGCTTGTCGAACAGTTTCCGGGCTGTATTCCGTTTTATAATGATTACGTGCGGCGCAGGATTTTTTTTGCCACACTTCTTTGTTGCTTAGTGTTACAAGTGCATTTGCGATTGCCTCGGGATCACGAGGTGGCACAAGAGAAGCACCCTGCTCTTCGTTTACGAGGGCTTCAAGCACTGGATGCTTGGTGATGATCACTGGTGTTCCGGCACTTAGTGCCTCCATGATAGCCAAGGGTTGTGCCTCATGAGCAAGTAAACTCGGCAGCGCAAACACGTCCGCAGTTTGATGCAACTCAGCAACCGCCCTTCGGTCGGAAATCGGTCCGTGAATTATAACGGTGTCTGAAAGCCCCAGGCGTTCAACTTCGCTACGAAACCTTTCTTCATCACTTTCAACATTCCAGCGACCAGCAAAATGTGCTTCCAGGGACAGTCCCTGTTTGGTTGCGATGGCAATGGCCTGTAGCAAATCATAGCAACCTTTTTCCTTGATCATATGACTCAGGAACAACACACGGATAGTGTTTGAAGCTGCATGGTTTTCATGCTTTGCGCGGAATTCGTCCTCAGATGCAATTTGTGGCACATAGTTGGGAATAACACAAAGTTTATTTGCTGGTACATAAGCCTCAATTTGGTTTGCCAACTCACGGCTTAGAACAACCACGCGATCGAGTCGCCGGACCAGTTTCCGGGCCGAGGTTGCCATAGACCAGTGTGTGAAAATCCTGGAGAAGTTTCCCCAATGCACCACTGCTACGATCGACTGATTGGGCTGCAGGCAGGGCATTACAGTCATTAGATCACGCCAATGCCCTGAGGGTTGGCTGGAGATGTTTGCCCACAGCACCGGGTTACCATCTCTAAGTCTGGATTTTAGTTTTGGTTTGAGTTTGAGATAATGCTGAATGGTCTGCCTCGCTCCTGAGTGCCCGGAAGACAACAACACCCTGTTAGTAAGAGTCATATTGAACTGCATGACATCATGGTCCTGCTCGAGTAGCCTGGCCAGGCTGAGTGTTGCTAGACTTTGCCCATCTATTGGAGGGGGATATCGCCCAATAACATGAACCATTCTCAATCCGTCAGGGCTGGGCAGTGCCTGTGTCATGGAGCCTGCGAATCTGTGGCAGGAGGATGCCTGTATAATTTATGGGGAATCACTATGTCTGAGTCTCCTTGATCGCAAGTTAACTCTCGAACCCGGTTCATGGATCAACGAGGTGCTTGATATCAGGCATCACCTGCGGATGTTCGACATTTCAGCGTAACAGCACATCTCATTCAATCCCCACGATCTAACGCTCGGACAAAGATCGATCAATCTGCAAAATCTATTGCAAAACCCTAAACACATTACATACTCAGCGCTGATATGCTGGAAACCGGGCAGTAGTGACCACGAAGCTGTGAGCTTAGACAGCCACGTCTACTATGGCAGGGTTGATTACAATCCTGATTGCATTAGCGGTCTCCGCAGAGACCTACAAAACGAATCGGTGAGTTTCGCGGCGAGGTCCCGATAAGAACGCCATTCAACGCCCGCTAACCTTAGAGCCAGATTTGATACTGTATTTTATATTTTCGAACCAATCGGACCCTTTAATGCACCTCGGCGGTTGGATACTCAGTGATGTCTCCTGTTGCTGGATCAAATTCACTCTCTTGTCAGATGTCCCCTGGATCCAAACGCCAAATAACTCCGATATTGATTCTCCACCTGTTTGGGTGGAGGACCCAAGTTTAATCGTTCGCTGCCCCATGATTATGGCAATCAGGTCGTTTCGTCGCTTGACCTCTCTGGCATTTCTGTTGCTTGTCGTCCTCGTTCCGGCTGCAAGCGCGCAACTTGCTGTTCGTGGTACTGTAACTGACGGCGAGACAAACCAGCCCTTTCCTGGCGTTACCGTTTCCGTACGTGGAACCACTATTGGTACTACGACAGCGGCGGATGGCACGTACTCATTGCAAGTGCCGGTTGGAGATGTTACGCTGGTATTTAGTTTCGTTGGTTACCGAACACAGGAATTCAATGTATCTACAAGTAGTGAGGTAATTGATGTGGTTCTCCAGACAAATGTACTTGGTCTGGATGAATTTGTCGTTGTAGGTTCACGACGACAACCACGACTATTGAAGGACTCGGCGGTGCCGGTTGATGTACTTGGACCCTCCGATTTACATTCGATGGGCAGTACAGATGTGGACGATGCGGTACGAACACAAATCCCATCCTATAATCTGCAGGCCCTAAGTGGTGATGAAGCTGCTATTGTACGCCCGGCTACGCTGCGCGGTCTGCCGACAGACAATGTGATTGTACTAGTTAACGGGAAACGTCGGCATCGATCCGGCTCCATTGCCTTGTCGGCAGGTTCCCTGAATGAGGGGGCACAGGGACCGGATCTCAACATGATTCCAACAATTGCTCTGCGCCAAATTGAGATATTACGTGACGGCGCAACAGCCCAATATGGTGCGGATGCCATAGCTGGTGTTTTTAATTTGCAGCTTCGCGAAGATGCACAGGGAATACGTGCACGGCTACGAACCGGACAATATTTGAAAGGGGATGGGCGCTATGTGCATGCAGCAGCGAATACAGGGTTTTCGCTGCCGAACAACGGTTTTGTGAATCTGAGCCTGGAGTATAGAGATGTGGAGCCTACCGTACGTGCCGCACAGCGTGATGATGCCCTAACCCTGGCCAGTCGCGGTTACCCTGTAGCGGACCCAGCACAGACTTGGGGGAGTGCAGAAGTGAGTCACAGTGTAGTTGGATTTTTGAACAGCGGCTTTGAAGTTACTCCCGGAATTCGAGGCTATGTTTTTGGAGGTGGGGGACGCAGAACCCAGGAATACGGTTTTTATTTCAGGGCACCAGGTACAGCGACGGCCCGCAGCAGCGTTTTCCGTTTCGGTGGTGA
This sequence comes from Rhodothermales bacterium, assembly GCA_965219915.1. Taxonomy (GTDB): domain Bacteria; phylum Bacteroidota; class Rhodothermia; order Rhodothermales; family Bin80; genus Bin80. Next base: position 1,839,449 of record OZ244794.1, read on the forward strand.
GCGGGCCGTAGTAGACCTTAAGCCAGACGCTGGTGTTGATTGTCGCGGGGGAAAGATTCTACCGGATCTTGATGCGACGAATGCGGAAATACAGGGTTTTATTGATGAGTTCCAAGGGGAGTGTTTCTTGTTTAATGAAATATTTCCGGGAGGATTCACTCCGCGATTTGGGGGAGATGTATTTGATATCAGTTTGACGGCAGGCGTGCGCAGTGACAAAATTGACGGGCTGAACTGGGATGTCAGTGTGAGCGGGGCCCGAAGCCTGTTGAACTTTTTCCTTTATCGATCAGTCAATGCCTCCTACGGCCCAGACACGCCGACCTCCTTCAAACCACGGTCCTATTTTCAACAGGAAGCGGAAGTGTCGGCAGCTTTCTCTTTTCCGCTTACCGTGCGCCGGCTGGCTTCACCGATCCATTTGGCTTGGGGAGCAACTTGGCGAACGGAGGTTTTTGAGAGCCGGCCTGGAGATGCCCGGTCCTATGCAGTGGGTCCCTACGCTAATCAGGGATTCAGTGTTGGTTCCAATGGCTATCAGGGGCTGAATCCGATGTTTGCAGGCCGGTGGTCCCGGCCGAATTTCGCCATCTATGTAGATGCCGAAGCGGATCTCACTCGACGGCTGCTAGGCAACGTTGCAGTGCGGTATGAAAATTTTACCACTGAGTTTGGAAGCACGCTGAACGGAAAGTTGGCAGCACTTTACCGCGTATCGGAGCGTATTTCGCTGCGTGCGACAACCAGTACAGGATTTCGTGCGCCGACACCGGGGCAGGCAAATCTGAATGTTTTCCGGACGACGGGGTTTTCGAAAGAGCATGGATTGATAGAAATTGGAGTTTTACCGTCAGTACATCCCATCTCGCAAGAATTAGGAGGCAAGCCCCTGACTCCCGAGCTTGCCAACAATGTGTCTGCGGGAATAATTGCAGTGATCAGTGAGGATATTACATTGACGGCTGATTTTTTCCAGATCAATGTACGCGACCGTCTTTCACTCACGGGTAGCATCCCCATCACTGACGAGATTATACAGATCATTGACCCGAAAAATTTGCTGGGGGGGATCACCAATATTAGAGAAGTCCGTTTTTATTCAAATGATTTCAGTACACGGACCAATGGTTTGGACCTGCTGTTGGCGTGGCAGCGTGAATGGGAGCCTACACACGCCATTTCAGGGAGCATTGCATGGAACTGGACGGCCACGTCTCTCACTCATTTCACGCCTCCAAGCGAGATCACTAGTTTTCTTGGCGAAACGTTGCGAGAACCACTCCCACTAGGTTTGCTCACCAAACGCCGTCAGGTTGAAATAGAAGAATTGAACCCAAAACATCGAGTGGTTGCAACACAGCGGTATTTGTTGGACAGATGGTCTGCGCTCTTTCGTGTGAGTTGGTTCGACAGTTGGCAGGCCTGCAGGTTTGCCAGTTCCACCTGCACTGAGGATGGTATCAGTGTTCTGGATTATTTCCCAAGCGTCTGGCTTACGGATGTTGAGATTGGTTATGCATTCAGGGATTTCTGGCAAGTGACATTTGGAGTAAACAATCTATTTGATATAGCCCGCAGCGCACATATGGAGGAGACCCATCGGCAGGGCAACCTGTCTCCCCGCAGCTTGCCATTCGATCACAACGGAACTTCGGTGTATTTACGAATAACTACAGATCTGTACTGATTCATGTTTAGGTGCAACTGTATTTTGAATGGGGCGTCAGTATGGGAAAATCGCTGATCCTGATTGGCAATCAGTCTTTACAAGCTCTTGGTTGGCAGATTTGGCCAATAAATTGATGGTTGATCATGCATTCATCTCGTCGACAGTTCTTAAGGCTTTCTCTGGGGGAATTACTCACGTCTATCAGGCAGTGGGAGAGTGCGCTGAAGTTTGGTCTTGTAACCTATCTATGGGGACGAGACTGGGATATTCCAACGCTCATCCATAACTGCGAGGTTGCCGGTGCAGGGGGGGTGGAACTGAGAACGGAGCACGCTCATGGCGTAGAGGTCCATCTGCGGCCGGCCGAGCGTGCGGCGGTCAGTGCGCAATTCGCAGACAGTGATGTGTTATTGCTCGGATTGGGCACGAATTGGGCCTTTCACCATCGCGATCCTGCGCGATTAGCGCATGAAATTACGGCCGCGAAAGCTTCTATAGTACTCTCCCATGATGTCGGGGGTAGTGGTGTAAAGGTTAAGCCGGATGCTTTACCAAGTGAAGTAGATGAAGAGCAGACCATTGCCCAAATTGGACGTGCGCTGCGAATACTTGGACAGTATGGAGAAGATTACGGTCAGGAGATTCGCCTTGAAGTTCATGGTCAAGGCACGGATCGGCTGCCGGTCGTCCGACGAATCATGGAGGCCGCCGACCACCAAAACGTCAGGGTCTGTTGGAATTGCAACGAGGCCGACTTAAGTGATCCGGGGCTGGCTCACAATTTTGGGCTTGTCCGCGAATTTTTTGGACAAACGGTTCACATCCGTGAACTGGATGTCGGCACGTATCCCTACCGACAGCTATTTGAGCTGTTACAAGTGTCTGAATATGAGGGTTGGATTTTGTTGGAGGCACGGACAGAACCCGACGATCGAGTAGCCGCATTAGGACATCAGCGATTGCTGTTTGACAGTATGGTTGAACTGACAAAGAAGAGCGGTTAGGCGTAGTCGTTACGAGTCTTGAAGTACAGCATGTGTTCCTGGACACTTTTCTCTTAGGGTTGAACCAGGAAATCTGTCCGAAGCAAAAAAGGCCTCGCGCCCTGCGGTGCGAGGCCTTTGTCGTGGAGATGCCGGGAATCGAACCCGGGTCCGAAAAGTCGAACGATCAAGCGTCTACGTGCGTAGGTCGTACTTAGTGTCTCGTCTGTGCCCTTTGGCGTGCGACCAAAGCCAGGTCAGATAAAGGCTGATCAATACTCTAAATGGAATGCAGCCGGGATTCAAAATAGAGTCCCCACATTTGCCGATGCCTTAAGGACTACCTGTGGGAGAGCGTGTCCATAAGACAGATCGCGGGTCTATGCCGCCATCGCGTACGAGTAATCGTTCGCAGTTACAGTTTCCTGACGTAATTCACGAGCTCAAGTCAGGTTAGCTCGACACGCAACTTATCGCACAATGCTATCCGTCGAAGCCAGATCATCCCCATTAAGTCAAATAACAACATAGGTACGCCTGTACCCAACCAAGGTTGCACCAATGGGTGCCTATACACAGTATAGATTATCTATACGTAACAGTTGTCCACGGAGCTACCTTCTGCGGACGCGATCTCGGGACATATCTGTTCCAACTGCCACGAGGTTGCGTGATTCAAATACCCGATCAATATCATGGATCACTCTACGACGAATGCTGCGCTTCAAGAAGGGAATCTTACTGCGCGATCCGGTTGCATATATTCGATAAGGATGCACAAACAGGCGAACATGTCTGGAGCCTACTGGAACAGCTTCCACCTGTACTGCGACACGGTAGATTATCCAATCGCGAATCTGTCGATCTGCTGTGGCCACAACGTTCGGTGCCGGTGGAGGAATCAGCTCCCAGCCAGCCTCAACTAGAGCCTCCTCAATGCTAGGTAACAGATCAGGGTTCCTAGAATCATGCTCATAGTCTCGGTAGAGCGGATACAGCGCGGGTGAACAGCCGGCGATCAACAGTGCTGAAAGCCCCAAGAGTAACACAGCAGGTGCTCTGAGAGACAAGAGTCCTGTCTCAGATAGGTGTGGAGGGCAAGGCAATCCTGTCAATTGAATGCTCCAGAAAATTTATCATTATTTCGTTAAACGTATCTGGATGTTCCATCATAGGAGCATGGCCACAGTTCTCAATGAAGTGCAACTGGGTTGATGGCATCAGGCGATCGAACATGTGGGCGACGTCAGGAGGAGTGATTTGATCTTCGGCACCCCAGATGAGCAGAGTCGGGGCTGTGATATCACCAAGGTCGTCAATTACTAAATCACTAATTGAGCTACGAGCAACCCAGACAATTCGAAGTGCCCGAAGACGGTTTGTTGCCAGTTCATATATCCGATCAATCAATTCTTCGGTAACCATGGCCGGATCATAGAATGCTTTTTCCGCCTTGTCACGGATGAAGTCACGATCCTGACGTCGAAAAGTTGCTGTACCAACTTCCGTTTCATAAATTCCCGAGGAACCAGATAGGACCAGTCCAGCGATGTGTTCTGGATGATCTATTGAGTACTTAAGGGCGATCTGGCCTCCAAGGGAGTTGCCGACCAGCACCATGGAATCCAGATCCAGGAAATCAGTGAATTTACGCACGTACTTAACCAGCCCGCCTACGTTAGCCTGCCCGCGGGGCATCTCGTCAATCGGCAGGTATGGCACGATTGCGCGGCAATTACTGGTGGCCAGGGCCGCCGCTGTATCAAACCATCCTTCCGGGTTTCCCAAAAGGCCATGCAACATCAAGACTGGAGGTCTTTCTGAGGCACCGTTCAGGTCGACAAATTTGAAGCCGCCAGCATACTGGAATTCTAAAGTCAACTTACCCTCTTGGTATAGCCAGTAGAAAAATGTGCACCACTCAAGTGAAATATAAGTTTAACGGAGCAAACAACGGGTAAGCAAATGGGATTCCATTGTTAGGAAGAAAATGGAACATTTAGCTGGTATCCCAAGTACTATCCTGCACTTCAAGTCTTACGAATACCTAACCAATCATAACTGTATGCCCTGCGGCAAAAAAAGGAAACGTCACAAGATAGCGACGCACAAGCGGAAGAAGCGACTGCGTAAGAATCGCCACAAGAAGCGGAATCGCTAAACTGATCGGGTAGCGATGGTCTGTGGACCAAGAATCCGATAAGGTCTTTGCGCGCTCATCATTTGACGGCTGCTGCGTTGCCCAGTAGTTCCCGGCCTAGCCGCGCGTTATAAGTATCATTCAAAGCAATGTCAAAAGATCATGGCCTAGGTAATGTGCCCCGAGCGTTGGGCTGGGGCCTGTTGCTTGGTGGCGGAATAGGCTTTACTTTGGGGCTTCTGCTTGCCCCCGAGGAGGGTAGCCAATTACGCCGTCGAGTTACCTATCACTTGGAAGGATTGGCAAATCAAATTGGAACCTTGGCGGAGACCATGAAAACGCCTGGTAAAGACGCGGATGCTCGGCAGAAGGGAGAAGCCCTTGTTGCAAAGGCGGAGGAACAGGCGCGAGAGATCAACTCACGTATGGATGAAATCCTGGGGTCTACGTCAGCATCACGAACGGAGTCTTGAGAAGGGGTACTATTGACGACCGTTTTGCTGTCTTGGCTGCGCCGGCAGATATTATGGTGGGTGGAGGTAATCCGTTTGCTCCCGATGTATTTGACTATCGCTCAAAGACTACGTTCAACTACTTTCACCAGTTGATTCCCGAACGTCGGCGGGTTCTGGATCAACTGCTGGGAGCCATTCGACGTGAAGAGACTGACGCATTGGAAGGAATTTTCGGTAAGGAGAGATTCGCGGACTTGCTGGATTTAACAAAAGCCGTGTATACTGCGCCGCTAATGGCAGCGCGCAAACGATTTGAGCCGGATCCATTTTACAGTGCAGTTGACTTTGAGGGGCTGCCTACAGGAGCGCAACGCAGGCTTCTGGAAAACAGCGCAATCGTAAGCGGGTTGTTCGGTCTCTTGCGCCCCGATGACTTGGTGCCGGAGCACAGTCTCAATCTGTCCGCAGATATTCCTGGCATAGGGCCCTTGATTTCCTTTTGGAGGCCTCGTATCAGTCCCCTGCTTAACAAGGCGGTCCAGGGTCGCTTTGTTTGGGATTTGTTGCCGGAATCATTCCAGGAGGTATGGGATGATGATGAATCCCACCATGGTCGGGGGTGTGTCAAGTTTCTGAATGCGAACGGACGCGAGGTTAAGATGGATACAGTTTATCGTGGACAGATGATGAACTTTATAGTTCGGGGGCCGATTGTTGAGCCGGAATCGCTGGCTGATTGGCGTCATCCAGGAGGTTTTAAGTTCAGTCGCAAAAAGTCAGATCTGGAAGGCAGACACAAGACGATTGCAATGGTTCGCCGTTATTAGGCGAAAGTATGCCGGAGCTGCATGTATTATTGATCCTGTTTGGTGTAGGTGCAGCGGCAGGTGTGGTCAACGTGATGGCAGGGGGCGGCTCAACCCTCACACTTCCGGTGCTCATTTTACTCGGCGTTGACGCGGGTGTGGCAAACGGCACCAATAGGGTTGCAATCGTTGTTCAGAATATATCGGCTACGCTAGCCTTTAAGGCCGAAAAGAAGACCCGCTTGCGTGAGAGCTTGTCCTATGGGCTCTGGGCGATACCTGGTGCCTTGATAGGTGCTTTCATGGCAACCAGGATTGAAGATGCCTGGTTTGAGCGGATCTTGGGCGTGCTTTTGATTGTGGTTGTATTGACCATGATCGTTCCGCGGAGTAATCCGGAGTCAGAGTCAGCCGCACGAAAATCTCCATGGTCTGGCCCCATACTATTGTTGCTTGGGTTTTATGGAGGGTTTATTCATATGGGGATAGGATTCCTGTTCATGGCCGTTTTTTTTCATCTCCTGAATATGGACCTGGTCTCTACCACAGTGCATAAAATTGTCGTCATACTCCTCTATTCAATACCAGCTTTGCTAGTATTTGCGATCGCAGGAGATGTAGATTGGGTTTTGGGATTTTCACTGGCTGCGGGCAATGCAACAGGAGCTTTTGCTGCAGCGAAAATAGCAGTACGGCGAGGAGAAAAGGCGATACGTATGGTGCTGATCGTTGCTGTATTGATCATGGCTCTGAAAATACTGGGCATTCTTTAAGGTTTGGTCCAGATGCACTAGTATGAGTGCTGTGATTATTGCATGCCTGGCACAAGTGAATGAACTTCATAGCTTTACGGTGAGACCCAGGAAGTCACTGGTGAGGTTGCCTGGGACAGATGCTGGCATAAGAAGAATGCCTCATGAAGGCCAACCGATGTTGATAGTAAATGGAGAATAGTCTGAGCCTAACCGTCCGCGAAGGCGGGCATAGGTATGGGTACAGGAGGATTTTCAGCAATGTTGAGCTGACACTGTTGCCGGGGGAGATACTTGCTATCACTGGTGCAAACGGTTCAGGGAAGTCCACATTGCTTAGAATTCTAGCAGGCGTTCTTCAACCAACCAAGGGGCAGGCGGAACTTGTATTGGATGGACAATGCATACCCAAGGAGCTGCATCCGCTGAATGTAGGTTTTGTGGCCCCTTACATAAACGTGTACGAGGATCTCACTCTGCGTGAGAACCTTGCCTTTATAATGAGAGTGCGTTCAATGAACGAGCAGATGGAGCATATGGAGTCTATAGTCGCAGAAGTTGGATTGTCAGCGTGGATTGATGCGCAAGTAGGCACGTATTCGACGGGGATGCAGCAGCGGGTACGCTTTGCAGCTGCATTATTGCACAGGCCCAGGGTATTGCTGCTTGATGAACCGATGGCAGGTTTAGATGCAAAGGGTAGGGCCGTGTTTGAGAAAGCCATATCCCGTGCACAAGAAGCAGGCCACCTGGTCGCTATTGCCACCAACTCCAAAGATGAGATCCGTTTGACAAACCGCTCGCTTTGTATTGAAGATTACGCACCGAGATCAGCTGTCCAAGTGCAGTCATCAGGAAAATAAGTCGTATACTTTGGGGAAGCTAACACCATTAAATCATGATACCCCGCAAGCGTAAGGGTATGATTATCAAGAACACGGACAAAAAGCCATTGACCGTTAAGCTAAAGCACCGTGAATTCGGGCTCCCGCCTGGCGGAGAAGCTCCGATTACATCGGATGAGGTGATGGAGAACGCAATGCGCGATCTGTTGCAGGTTCGCCAACTTGCGATCGTTCGTCCACTCACAGAGCAGGAAAATAAAGAGGTCCAAAACCAGTTTGCCGTTCGGGAAAAATCCGAGGAACATCAATGAAGGTACTGGCACTCGAGCCTTGGTATGGAGGTTCGCACCGGAACTTTGTAGATGGACTCATCAAGAATAGTTGTCACGAGTACGAACTCGTAACGATGGCAGCGAGGTTCTGGAAGTGGAGACTCCAGGGCGGTGCGCAGACTCTCGCACGCAAATGCAGCCACCTGGTGGAGAGTGGCTTCACGCCAGATGTGATCTTGGCCTCCAGTATGGTCAACATTCCGGCATTTCTTGCTCTCAGCCGAAAATATATCGGGAATGTGCCGGTTGTCTACTATTTGCACGAGAATCAGTTGACATATCCGTTATCCAAGGAAGAGAAACGGGATTTGTCGTACGCCTACATCAACTATCTGTCGTGTTTGGCAGCAGATCAAGTTGTATTCAATTCGGAGTTTCACTACAACGAGTTTATACGTGCCCTTCCCGGGTTGCTCCGTGTGTTTCCAGACTACACACATCTGCATACAGTGTCGGAAATCCGCGCAAAGAGCAGGGTCATGCACCTTGGAATGAATCTTCAGGCACACGCACGCTATTCCAACACGCAGGGCTCTGATAGGGACTCTCCGATTGTACTTTGGAATCAGCGCTGGGAGTACGACAAGAATCCTGAGGCATTCTTCAGGTTAATGAACCGGTTGGATGATGCGGGATGTCGGTTTCGGCTGATTCTTGCGGGTAAACGTTTTGAGGAGCAGCCCTCGGAATTCGACACAGCTTTTGAGCGTTATGCCGACAGAATATTACACTATGGATATGCGGAGGATTTTGAGGAATACAGTCGGCTGCTGCATCGGGCTGATATTGTGGTATCCACGGCAATCCATGAATTTTTTGGCATAGCAATGCTGGAAGCGATTTATTGTGGTTGTCATCCGCTGCTGCCGAATCGTTTGAGTTACCCCGAGTTAATTCCAGAGAAGCTGCATAAGCCATTGTTGCATGCTCCAATTCTGTACGACGATGATGAAAGTCTCTTCACAATCTTGAAGGCGATGTTGATGGGAGAGGAACGTCCCCTTCCACACGGTACGCTCCGCGGCATCGTAGAGCACCTTGACTGGTCTGTTCATGTAGAGCAGTATGACGCACTTATGGCGTCATTGCAACAGAATTCATCATGATGGACAGGTCGAATTGATCAACCCAGATTTCGTTATGCCTACAGTACATTATCAGCGTGTAAGGAGCTTCATGGAGAAAGCGGGTCAGGAAACGCCGTCCGAAGTAGTTGTACCTGACGAGCACACCCGGTTGCTTCGGGCGCGTCTCATTCTGGAAGAGGCCATCGAGACGGTGAATGCACTTGGCATTGCAGTTAAGGTGCCCGAGGGTGAACTGGAAATTGATACGTGCATGTTCAAACCGGAGAGGGCAATTGATCTGGAAGGTGTGGCAGACGGCTGTGCAGATATATCTGTTGTAACGGTTGGAACGTTAATTGCCTTTGGGATTGACGATGAACAACTGCTGCGTGAGGTAGATGAAGCAAACCTAAGAAAGTTTGGTCCAGGTAGCTACGTTCGCGAAGATGGCAAATGGATGAAGCCGTCGGATTGGACACCACCGGATATTGCAGGTGTGCTGGGCACACAATAGTTGCAGAAGAGGAGTGCAAGAATTGGGAATGACATCCCAGGCTTGCATTCTCTCAAAGACTGATCTTTGATTCAACTTTACCGGTCACGGTAGTCAGATATTCCGTGCCGTACAGATGCAGGAGGAACTTTGTGAAGGTTGTCACCTGCAACCTGGAATATGTTTTCGTTGTACCAAACGGGGGATGGGACCTTCTGAAATTCAGACGTCGTCGAGTTCAGAGGTTCAGCAAAGGGTACTATAGGGAATCATTTTACCGTGAGTTGCAATTCTGCTTGATGTGCGAACGGTAGGCGGGAACGCAAGTTGTGTTGATTCGTGAATATCATTTAGAAAAGGACACGGAATTTATGACAAAAACATGCTATTTGATAGCCCTCCTGGGGTTGCTTCTTTCTGCGGCCAGCAGTACAGCACAGCAGGCTCCTCAGATTGATATTGATTACGCTTCATTCGCTTATGACGAACAGGAGTCACTGGTCGAGCTTTATATGGCGGTCGAAGCACGCTCACTAACGTATGAAGAGGGTGATTCGCTTTACACTTCTACGATCCCCCTTGAACTAAGCTTGCTCAGTTCCTCTGATACGGATCTGGATGCATCAGCAGAGCGTGTTGTATGGGAGCGGCAGATGGATCTGCAGTTTGCTGTAATGGATCCGTCTGTGATTACAGAAGGGCAGGTGTTTTTGCGTCAAGTCCGGCTAACGGTCGTACCCGGCGAGTACGAGTTGCAGATTGCCATGCCTCTGTCCGGGCAAGATCCCGTGCAGGCAAGCCGTGATGTAATCATACCGGACTATGGTCAGCAGGAAAGCTGTTCAATTTCGGACATAACGCTGGCTTCCAGGATTACTCCTTCGGAAGACAGGGAGGATCCGTTCTTCAAGAACGGGCTGCATATACGTCCAAATGCCAGTCAGTTGTACGGTGAAGGGGCTGCTAATCTATACTACTACGCGGAGGCCTACAATACTGCATGCGCAGCTTCGGGTACGGACGAGTATACGATGCTGATATACGTTTCTGAAGCGAACAGGCCGGCGCCGCTTACGGGTTTACAGAAGCGTTCGAATCGACCGGTGCGTCGGACGGATGTTCTCGTCGGCAGGTTTAATCTGGCTCCTCTTGTTTCTGGCACGTACTTTCTGCACATGGTAATTCTTGACAATGCCAATGAGTCCAAGGTTGAGCAAGCCCGTAAATTCTTTGTCTTCAATCCTAGTGCAGATTCGGCACTGGCACAGCCTGTTGTCGCCACACAAACATTCGAGACAAGTGGTTATGCCGCTATGCCGGAGGAAGAGGTAGAGCAGGGGCTTGAGCATATTCAGATTGTTGCAACCGAGCAGGAGTTGCGGCGGATCAGGAATGTGGAAGATCTTGATGAGCGGCGTCGACTGCTGATGGACTTTTGGTTGGTTCGTGATCCCACTCCAAGGACGGGGGTCAACGAATACCGGGATGAATTCTACAGCCTGCTGATGTATGCCAATGAGCGTTATTCAGTTCAGCGCATAGATGGATGGGAGACAGACAGAGGGCGTATTCTAATAAAGTATGGACGCCCGAGCGCCATTGAACAGCACCAGTACGATAGGGGGTTTAAACCCTATGAAATCTGGAACTACAATAATATTTCTGGTGAGGGTCAGGCCATGTTTGTATTTGCGGACCTGGACGGATTTGGCGAGTATGAACTTATTCATTCGACCGTTGCAGGTGAACGTAAGCTTCCAGACTGGATCAGAAGAATCAGCGAGTCCTATTAGGTTGTGGCCTCAATAATGATAGAATCCCTGGCAGGGCAGGTTGGCTCAGTGGTTACGTTGCAGGGGTGGTTGCAACAAAAACGTGCTTCCAAGGGGTTGATCTTTTTGGTTATTCGCGACGGAACGGGATTGGTCCAATGCGTAGTTAATCAGCGCGATGTGGATGAACACTCGTGGGCTACTGCGTCAACCGCGACACAGGAAACCTCGCTCACAGTCAAGGGTGAAGTATGTGTGGATGAGCGTCAGATTGGTGGCGTCGAGGTGCAGGTCTCCGGTCTTGAGATCATTCATTTAGTCAGCGACTACCCCATTACTCCGAAGGTGCACGGAGTAGAGTTTTTGATGGATCGACGCCATCTGTGGTTGCGCAGTCGTCGGCCGTGGGCCGTCATGCGTGTGCGTAATTGCGTGATCATGAGTATCCACAACTTTTTCCAGGAGCGCGGCTTCCTGCAAATGGATGCTCCTATCCTCACACAGAATGCAGTGGAGGGGACAAGTACACTTTTCGAGATAGACTATTTTGGTAGTTCTGCATACCTGACACAAAGCGGACAGCTCCATGGAGAGGTCATGGCGATGGCCTTTAGTAAAATTTACACGTTCGGTCCTGTTTTCAGGGCGGAGAAATCCAAGACTCGAAGGCATTTGACTGAATTCTGGATGATAGAGCCGGAGATGGCCTTTTATGATCTGGATATGAATATGACCCTTGCTGAAGATTTTCTTGTTCGGGTTGCATCGGATGCTTTACGCAATTGTGCGGATGAACTGGAGTTACTGGGAAGGGATCTGCACGCACTCAGGCGTGTTCAGGCGCCGTTCCCTCGTATCAGCTATTCGGAAGCAGTAGAGCTCTTGCACAGTGATAAGACCAAGGATCTGGTGGACGAAAAAATAGATGCGCTTCACAGCGAGAAGTCTGACCTGGAAAAGGAACGGGCCAGTAACAAATCGAACTATGGGCAACTGAAAGAATGGAAGAAACGTCGAGTCGATGCACGTGAGATTGAGATTAATGCTCGTCTGGCCCAGGTTCAGGAAGAATTGCGAAACTTGCCCAAATGGTGGCAATCTGCGGCCGAGTTTGAGTGGGGAGGAGATTTTGGTGGCAGCGATGAAACGTTGTTAACCTGGCATTTCGATCGCCCAATCATCGTCCACCGCTATCCGGAAGCAGTCAAGGCTTTCTACATGAAACGTGATCCAGAAGATGATAGGCTAGCGCTTGGAATGGATGTTCTCGCTCCCGAAGGTTTTGGCGAGATTATCGGTGGAGGGCAGCGTGCCGACGATCTGGCTTTTCTGGAGGAACAGGTTGAGCGGCACGACTTGCCTCGCAAGGCCTTTGAATGGTACTTTGATCTTCGCCGCTATGGCAGCGTGCCGCACAGTGGATTTGGCCTAGGCCTTGAACGGACCGTATCATGGATCTGTGGGCTAGAACATATTCGTGAAACCATTCCGTTTCCCCGCACACTAGGACGCCTGACGCCATAGGAGTATGCAGCTGTATCCCCAAAGGCCATTGCGGTTTATTGGACGCTCATCAAAAGAAATGTTGGTCCGTGCGCAGGATTTTTTCAATCTTATGCAGGGGCGACGCTCTGTGCGCACCTTCAGTAACCGTCCCGTTCCGCGAGCGTTGATTGAACAGGCGATTTTAACTGCCGGTACGGCACCCAGCGGTGCACATCGGGAGCCGTGGCATTTTGTTGCTGTGAGTGATCCCGAGTTGCAATCAAAAATTCGTGAGGCAGCCGAGAAGGAGGAGCGGGAGAGTTACGAGAGACGGATGCCAATGGCTTGGCGCGAAGCGATTGATCCGCTTGGAACGGACTGGCATAAGCCTTTTCTCGAAACAGCCCCTTGGATTGTTATTTGCTTCGCAAAAAATGTTGGGGATGATGGAAAGAAGAACTACTATGTGCAGGAAAGCTGTGGCATAGCCTGTGGGCTTTTCATCGCGGCGATTCACAACCTGGGACTGGTCACCCTAACCCATACGCCGAGCCCCATGCGTTTTCTGGGCGAGATCCTCGGTCGCCCCAAAAACGAGCGGGCATTCATTCTATTCCCCGTGGGTTATCCTGCAGAGAACGCGACGGTTCCAGATCTGCAGCGCAAGAACCTTGAAGAACTCGCAAGCTGGCACGAAGAGAAGACGGTGCAGAAGTAGAAGCCACGGGGCCCGCCATAGGGCGAGCCCCGTGAGGACTTCTATCAGTGTACGAACAGGATCTCACCGTAGTTTGGTAGCGGCCACATCTTTTCTGGTACCAGGCCTTCCAATTTATCCGCCGCCTCGCGCACTTTTTGCATAGCCGGTATGATCATGTCTTTCTTGTGCATTGCTTCGGCAAGCAAGTTTTCCTGGTGCATATTCAGCAGCTTGGTTAGCTCATCCACAGCACTCACAAGTTCGGACAGTGTGTCGTTGAGTGTCTTGACGACGGGGACCACGGATTCCTTCACATGCAGTCCAATACCTTTAGTCTGTGCAGCAGTCTGTGTGAGTTCATTCAGGTAACTGAACCCAGCCGGCAGTACTTGTGTTCGCACGATATTCTCCAATGTTTTGGCCTCAATATCAATTGCCATCTCATACTGCTCCAAGGCAACCTCGTAACGGGCGTGCAATTCGGAGGAACTGAGGATACCAAAGGATTCAAAAAGTTGAGTATTCTTCTCGGAAGTCAGGAGTCCGAGCGCATCAACAGTCGTGCGCAGATTCAGCAGACCACGTCGCTCAGCTTCCTGATGCCACTCTTCTGCATAGTTATCTCCTTCAAAAAGAATATCCTTGCATTCCCTGGCGATCTCAGCCACCATCTCAAGAACGACTTCTTTAAGGGCATCCGGGCCTTTATTGTCTTTGTCCCGTAGGCGGTTGCGAAGGCTGTTAGCAAAGTCTCGCAAGGATTCAGCAACCGAAGCATTAAGCACTACATTGGGGAAAGCGAGTGATTGATCAGAGCCTACTGCACGAAACTCGAACTTATTACCGGTAAAGGCGAATGGCGAGGTACGGTTACGATCCCCTGCGTGTCTGGGTACGAGCGGAAGCATACTCACTCCCAGAAACAGGTCCGTATCTTTTGCAGTACTCAGCGCATCTCCCTTTATTAGTTTCTGGTACAGATCGTAGAGCTGCGTTCCGAGGAAGACGCTCAATATAGCAGGAGGGGCTTCGTTGGCTCCCAAACGATGGTCGTTGCTGGCGGAACTCACCGATATACGAAGCAGGTCCTGGTGTCTGTATACAGCACGAATCACTGCTGAGCAGAAAACTAGGAAGGGCAGATTCTCATGTGGTGCGTCTCCTGGATCTAGCAGGTTTTTTCCTTTATCAGTAGCGATTGACCAGTTAATATGTTTACCTGAGCCGTTCAGGTTAGCGAATGGTTTTTCATGTAATAGAGCCACCAGACCGTGCTTGCGCGCGATACTCTTGAGCGTAATCATTATAAGCTGCTGGTGGTCGGAGGCGATACCACTCGTCTCGAAGACGGGTGCAACCTCGTACTGGCTCGGTGCAACCTCGTTGTGGCGGGTTTTAACGGGGATGCCAAGGCGATAAAGCTCCTTTTCGGTTGCCAGCATACACGCGAGAATTCGACTGGGGATCTCTCCGAAGTAATGGTCATCCAGCTGTTGTCCTTTCGGAGGTGCGGCACCGAGAAGTGTGCGTCCTGTATTGACCAAGTCCGCCCGGTGGTAGAAATATTCCTCATCAATATAGAAATACTCCTGCTCTGCTCCCACGGTTGTCTGTACGCGTTCGACATGTTCGCCGAGCAGGCGCAGGACACGGCGTGCCTGCCTGTCTAGCGCGTCAATGGAGCGTAGCAGTGGGGTTTTGTGGTCGAGTGCTTCACCGGTCCAAGAGACGAAACAGGTTGGAATAGCGAGGTAACTTCCGTTCTCATTCTCAACTAAAAAGGCAGGTGAAGAAGGATCCCAGATCGTATATCCGCGTGCCTCATGCGTAGCTCTGAGGCCACCGTTCGGGAAGCTGGATGCATCTGGTTCCCCTTGAATGAGGTCCTTTCCGCTCAGGCTTGCGATAGCCTTGCCAACAACGGTCGGATTAATAAAGCTGTCGTGCTTACCAGCGGTTCTACCGGTTAGCGGTTGAAACCAATGGACAAAGTGTGTAGCTCCACGCTCCAAGGCCCACTCCTTCATGGTCAGTGCCACGATCTCAGCGTGATGCGTAGCAATAGGAGAGCTTTTGGTGATACAGTTCACCATCCCCTGGAAAACCTCCTTCGGCAGCCGCTTGCGCATCTCGTCGATACCAAACGTGTTTTCAGCGAAGTGGACCTCCAGGTCAGGCGGCTCAATCGTATCAATGTGATTGGCGCGATATTTAGTCGCAGCGGTGATGTTGTGGAGTCTGAGGCTCATGGGTGTAACGTAGTGTGTTTACGGTTAATGAGGGAAAGTTTCGGTACGCTGAAAGGTACGAACTCGTAGACAATAAAAAACGATGATTCAGCGAAATTCATTGGATATTAGTGCAAAAAAGCAAAATTGGCAAAAAAATTTGCGTTTTCTGCCTTTTTCACAAAAATAACTAATGGATAGGATTGCCGATCGAGCGTCTACTCTAAACAAATAAATTAGTTCTCTGAGTGTGGAGTTGATTGCAAAAAAACGGTCCCCGTGAGTGATATAGGTTCAGGAGTGTGAGGGGGCTGATTCAGTCTTTTTTCCAGCGACTACGCGTGTGATGGCGGATACAATTCCCAAGTTGCTGTATTCAGATCAATATAGGGGTCCTCACAGGGTTACGTTAGGACTTCCTGATCAACTCCATTGCGGCGGAATTCAGTCCTTCTGGTAATTTAGACGGGAGCTCACGCTCATTTAAGTTTGAAATTGGTGCAGCCAGTCGTACACTGTTCGTCATGAACGCCGCTTCCACGAACTGCAATTCGTCTTCCTGAATCGTTCGCTCTACAACTCTGAGACCTATTTCTTGGGCAATCTGCATTATCCATCTTCGCATAACTCCTGGCAAGACACCGTCCGAGATTGGTGGGGTAGTCCAGGTGTTACCAAATTTCAGGAAAAGATTCCCGATTGTCGTGCAACAAACTTTGCCAAGAGTATTCAGAAAGAGGGCATCATCATAGCCATCGGCCCGAGCGGCTTTAAGGGCTGCTAGATTATCCGTGTAGGCGAGAGTTTTATGACGGCTTGTAGGTGACGTGCTATTTCGCCGAATGAGACTGGTTTGCAGTGAGATCGACTTAAATTGATCATTCTTATTAAGCGGCGATAAGCTCAGCAGTACTGTTGGAGGTAACATTTGAGTATTCAAGCTCCATCTTTCTGCGGGGCCTGACGTAACCGTGATACGCAACACACCGCTATGGTCTTCGGTCAGGTTATTTTCGAGTAGATCGTTGATCTTTTTCTGATCAACTGCGATGTCGAGTGCAGCGGCATCGCACACAAGCCGGTTCACATGAGCCGAACGTAAAATCACGGTGCCACATACAACTAAGGACGTGTCGAATACACCATGTGCGAGTAACAACCCCCGATCCCTTAGGTCGAATGGGTGAATTGTATCTTGCCTGCCTGATTGCTCTAAGAGGAACATCGAAACCGCTCTATGATCCCTATGAAGTTTTGAAGAAGCCTGTGTCCTGACTCACTAAGTATAGATTCCGGATGAAATTGAACGCCAAATGTTGGGTTCTGCTTGTGTCGCAGCGCCATGATCTCGCCTTCTGAGGATTTAGCTTGAATGATCAGATCCTCGTTATCAATCTGTGTTACGATTAGGGAGTGATACAGGCCTACGGTCAGTGGATTGGGCAACCCCTGAAATAGGTCACATCCATCGTGTATCACGGGGCTTGCCTGACCATACTTTGGAAACAGAGAATTCGTCACGACGCCACCATAGGATTGTGCGATCGCCTGATGGCCAAGGCACACGCCCAGGATTGGTATCCGCCCTGAAAAATGCGAGATTACACTTAGACTGATCCCGGCTTCATTTGGGGTGCAGGGGCCTGGCGAAATCACCAGTGCTTTGGGCCGCATCGCTTCGATATCCTCCAATGTTGAACAATCAGATCCAACCACTTCGGTTGTCTCGCCAAGCTCCCGAAGGTATCGGCTCAGATTGAAGACAAAGCTGTCATGATTGTCAAGTAGCAAAATCATTCAACGATGCCTCTCTAGTCCCGTCAAGGATCTTTTGTGCTTTCAGCAGGGTCTCCGAATACTCCTCTTCTGGATCAGATAAAAGGGTAATTCCACTGCCAACATCAAGTCGTGCGCGATCACCCTGAAACTGGATGGTCCGAATCATTATGTTAAAGTCTGCCACGCCATCAAATCCGAAATACCCAAACGATCCGCAAAAAGCGCGACGGGGCCGCTGTTCTAACTGGTGAATGATCTCCATGGAACGACGTTTTGGTACTCCTGTTATGGATCCTCCTGGGAACACCGCAGACAAAAGATCAAAGGCATCGTTCCCGTCTTCTAACTGTCCTTGAACAGAAGATGTGAGTTGATGCAGTCCGGCATATGATTCCAGTACGCAAAGGTCCCGCACTTTTACCGAATGAGGCTTACAAACTCGTGACATGTCATTGCGAAGTAAATCAACAATCATAATATTTTCGGCGCGATCCTTCTCAGAATTAAGAAGCCTGTCTCTGAACTGTTGATCTTCGACGGGATTATCTGACCGTGCAATTGTGCCTTTAATTGGCCTCGCTTCGGCCAATCCCTGCGCGTTCACGGCGATCAATCGTTCTGGAGACGTACTGGCAATACTCCGCTCGCCGAAGGCACCGTAGGCAGAAAAGGGGGCGGGATTGCTCCTTCGGATTGAAAGATAGATGTGAAACGGATCTGCGTGCTGCGGTAAATCCGCCGTGAAGGCTTGTGCAAAGTTCGTTTGATAGATGTCACCTGCTCGAATGAATTCCTTGATTTCTTGCACCGTCTTCAAATAGTTTGTTTTCGAAATCTCGCTGCGCCAAGTTAGATTCGTTGCAGGCGTGGACGATTTTTGCGCGTTTCGGATATCTAGTCTGACTGCATTAATGCGGGCTTGTGCTGTACGTTTGCACGGCTTGCTCGACTCTTTTACGAAGCCCGATGAGATAATCCATGTTTGATTAGCGTAGTGATCGACGGCAACAATTGTATCGTACAGCCTGAAATGGCAATGTGCGCCACCTTGACTACAAGGCTGCATTGCGTTTCGTGGGCCAAGCTCTGCAAACTCGTAATCGAAGAACCCTACCAACCCTCCCTGAAATGGTGGACCGTGATCAATACGCCCGGCTGAATAAAAGTTGAGTGCGCGCCGCATGTCGCCAATCTTTGCCGCTTCCGGGATTGATTCAACCGGATCAATACACAGGTAGGAGTAACGGTCAAACCGCAGAGACGTTGATGAGCTGTCAAGCCAAATCAAACCGCGCCCCTGCGCATACGTCTGTGCCAGAGATTGAAGATCTATTGCGGCTAATTTCTGTGCCCACATAACTTTACATGTCCTACATATCCCAACTTAGTGTCAGGTTTAAGCTCTCTTCCGACCTTAGCTAGCAGGGTTTTAAAGTGTTAGATATTCCGTGTTCCTGTATTGGGATAATCTTCTTGGGATTGTAGAATTTTATTGGCACTGATCCCATTACCGCGAATGGTCATGCCGAAACGCCAATTTAGGTTGAGTGATCTCTTGGTCAGTCCGGTGCAGATACAGCGGAGACTAGCCCGCCAGATAGAGTGATTATTCGATTCTGAGCGTGGACGCCACAATTGCTGGAAGGATTCTTCAAGTACTCAATAATACAGGCTGAGCTTGAGCGTATGGCAAATGGCTTCCGATGTACGCTCAGCGCTAATGAAGTCGGGCAGATGACTACCGGTGGAATGATACACACAAAACACATGCCCTTCGTTGCATCTTTTAAATCCACGCCTCGTAGGAACCGTTCGTTGTCCTCCAGGAAAAACCAGACTCTTAACTACTCGAACTAATTCATGAAAAGCCCTAGTATACTTATTATTCTTACGCTCTTGGTTGGCGTTTTTGCCGGCTGCGTCGGGGAGGACGACGGAAGAATGGAGGAACAACAGCAGGAGCTCATATCGCTTCAGGAAGAATTCCAGGAAAAAGCAGCGGAGTTAGAGCAGGAGGAGGGGGGCGAGGAAGGAGAATCTGGCACGCAGTATGCATTGGCCGACACTGCCGAGGAGGTCCGGAGTGGGATAGAGTTGAGCATCAGCTACGATAGCACGCGTGAGGTGTTCAGCGGTACGATTACGAATACGACGGACGAAATAGTCAGAATGGTTCGGGTTGAAGTTCATCTATCAAACGGAGTAGAGCTTGGCCCCACGGCTGCCGCGGATCTGGCGGCAGGCGAGAGCAGCGAAGTCGAACTTGATGCCGGTTCACAGACTTTTACTACATTTGGCGCGCACGTCGAGATCGGATCTGGCGAACATGGCAGTGGACATAGTGAGGAGGAAGGGGAGCATCGGCCCTAGCCGCTTGCAGATTTGACCAGTAGGACCCAAGCTATTCTCTTCTCCAGAACTTAAGGGAAGCAGGGATACCCGGTATGCGCCCTGCGCTCCGCTTTTTCGGAAATGCGTCCGGTCGGAGGGCATTGCTTCGGCAATCCTAGTTGAAACTGACTAGTTTGGAGTCTTGCTATGGGGTAAAGACGGTATTGAACTTCCCCTCTACGGATTTCGTCTCCACGTCAATTGCGTATAACTGGCCCGTGTTGTGTAGGTATGTCAATCTCTTGGACACAACAAACAATTATAGCAGGTTTTTTGCCAAGTGTATGTTCGACAAGGATCAGCGTGGCTGGTATGGCCCGGCGGGCTATAAAGCAGTACGTATACACTAAAGATGTTGAAAGTAGCCCGGTATAGTGACACACTGATGCATATTCGACTCCTGTTGGCCTCATTTAATAGTGTGCGTGACTACTGGCAGCACGATGCACACTAAGCGTATGATCCGTCTAAACCACCGCATTTTCCGTTTTTCAAACTATCGCATGCATCGTAGCTACTCTGGTTTCACACACTTCCACCAAAACAAAACAGGACGATACCATGAGAAGCTTCAAAGTACTTGCTGTTCTCACCCTTATGATTGGCATTCTGGCCGGATGCGATTCCATGGGGGAACAAGGTGAGTCGGGTACGCAGTTCGCGTTAACCGACACAGCCAAGGAGATTCGCAGCGGAGTCGAATTAGTCATGAATTATGATGGTTCACGCAAGGTGTTTACCGGCACGGTGACCAACACTACGAATGCAACGGTCACAAAGGTCAGAGTTGAGATTCATCTGTCAAACGGAGTGGAGCTCGGTCCCACACCGAACGTAGATCTCGCTGCTGGAGAGACCGAGTCGGTCGAACTTGATGCCAGTACACACAGTAATTTCAACACATACAGCGTCCATGTCGAGATTGGGTCCTCCCGCTCATAAGTAATTAAGACCTTGATGTCCGTGCCGAGATTTGCTGAGGTGAGTACGGCGGTGGACACGGGGCAAGGGATGCACGGCACCCTTGAACTGGAGTGATCGACTTGGCAATTATTAGAATCTGAAAGCGCGGGCGCCCCTGAACACAGGGGCGCTTCTTGCTGGTCGCTTAGAGGAGATCCCAGTTTGGATGTAATGCGCTTCAGCAGTCGCCATTAGAGCTGAAAACTATTCCCAGACGAATTACTAAGCTTACAGTAAATAAACAGTTCACGTAGCGCGGCCGTCAGTCAAATTGTAGCGGAATTGAGCCTTGGCTCTTTCTTGGCTTTCTACGGGTTAATCAGGGTCGCCTTAATCAAGCTTGCTTGTGGTATTCATACAAGACAGGATCTTGAACCGGCAACCGATCCGAGACATTTATGAATATGACCAATTTTGGTCAGTCAAAATCAATCATCCCATACAAATAAGGATTGAACCCAAATGAATGGATGGGTTCGCAGAGACGTAATTTCCGGTTGTTTCCCGATATACTGAAGTGTACGCTTAGGCGTCGCAACACCGGTCAGCCCGTAGAAATATGTGCGCGTACTGACGTTGTCCGCATACAGGATAGTCTTATGCTTGCCCGCCAGATGGTGATGATCGGCCACCGTACGTACACGTTGGCCGAGCGTAATGAAGACCTCCAGAACTATTTGACAGGGGCGACCCATCTGATAACTTATGATCGTAGCGTCCATGAAAGGGTTGGGGTAATTACCGAGAGGGTCCATTTTTCCGTTTTCACGTGTCTTTTCGGTACCGGTTGGGGACCTCAGCCGAAGTTGGCACCAATCCACCTTCCGTACATGGCTGGAAAACTTCAGCTTCATACTCTGGGTCCCCTCATCCAGGGCAGTACCGTTTGCGGTGATTACGCGAATGGTCCTGAAGTCATCGGAAGGGTTTTGAAGTGTAAAAACATCAATCTTATATCCACCGTCAAATTCAGGCGAAAAGGAGACCTAGTTTGCCTGACTGGCCAGTTGTACTTGCAGATCGTAGATACCCACCTGATCTACACGTACAGTTTAGGTCATCCACTCACGACAGGCGGTATTCCCAATATGGTAGCCAATACCGTCAGTTGTTGGGAATACATCTACACCATCGATAAGGCGAATACCGCCCTCCTCATTGGTAGGTGAAATATCTCGATAGGCTACACTTGGTCCACTGCCGACAGAACACAGGTGCGCGCATGGGCATCCAACACCAGATAAAGAGTGTTGTACATGATTAACGAAGATCTAATGAATGAGTATGCGACGGGCGTAAGATAGCGCCCGGCTTTTCCATCAGATATCATAGATCTCAAAGTAAAAGCGACGCACCTGATCATGCACTATTTGATCAATTGCATGTACCGGGTCATCAATACGGACGCTCCTACCTCGAGTCTGTACAGATAGACGCCTGAAGCCAATCCAGCACCGTCAAAACGTACGGTATGCGTCCCTGCTGTATGTGGTTTTTGATCTAGGAGGGTTGCGGCTGGTCTTCCGAGTGTGTCATAGACGCGCAGGGTAACGGTTTCGGATTCAGGTAGTGCGAATCGAATTGATGTACTTGGATTGAAGGGGTTGGGATAATTCTGGTCCAACGCGATCTCTTTCGGAAGCTCATTGGCGTCTTCAAGATTTGTCTGGGTCACGTCGGTTACCGTCACCTCCAAGTTTACGCTCACACTATCGTAAGCCATATCACTACTCGATGCAGTGTGCACGAGTGTCACCATGTCATCGTCTCCATCCCCATCCACCGCCGCCGTCATCATGACCGCCTGTGCAGTATTCCAGTTCTCCATCGTAAACGTGAGGCCCGAGAAATCTGTACTCGCATCGCCATCATTATCTAGCACTAGATCCGTCCCGTCGTGTCCTGTAATCGCCACTATCACATCCGCTGATGGTTCTGAGGTGAGTTTTACGTAGTAGGTCTGGCTCCCGGCCTCTAACACAGATAGGGTGGTGACGGCTGAACCATCCGCCATCTCGGAAAGCTCAATTCCCTCCTTCATCGTATTATCAGTAGGAGACCTCAGTCGAAATTTCAACCAGTTCACCTTTGGCACACCGCTGTAAAACTGCAGCTTCATAACCTGGGTCCCCTCATCCAACTCAATACCGTCTTCGGTAATTACGCGGACAGTCCTGAAGTCATCGGAAGGGCTTTGATGTGTGAAAACACCAATCTTATCCACACCATCAAATTCAAGCGAAAAGGAAACCTGGGTTGCCTGGCTGGCCAGTCGTACCTGCAGATCGTAGATACCCGCCTGATCCACATGTACTGTATAGGTCACCCACTCGCGTCGGGCGGTATTCCCAATATGATAGCCAATGCCATCAGTTGTAGGGAATACGTCTACACCTTCGTCAAGACGAATACCACCCCCCTCATTCGTAGGTGAAATATCGCGATAGGCTACACCGGGTCCCCCCAGATCAAAGTACTCTGCTTCTATCCGATCCTGAATAGGATGAGGGCTCATCAGGTATGGGGCATTGTCAGTGCATGAATTACCTACAGTCAGGGGCTGGGTGTCTGTACTGCTGGTCCATCCGCCATCGTCTGTGGCTTCTGCGCGTAACTTGTAACATCCTTCGGATACGTTACTGGCGGACCAACTCCACTCCGATGCTCCCCCCGTTATTGTTTCTAAGAGGCCATCGCCCTGGTAGAGGTTAACCCGCAGAATACGACCGTCGGGGTCTACAGACGTACCAGTAATCACAGCGGTCTCGCCTGCTTCCAAGGTAGCAGGCGCGGCGAGTGTTACTTGGGGAAAATCAATGTAGCGGTACACTCGTACATGGTCAACGAGCATCTGCTGTGGAAAGATGCTGTCGTCAATACCCTGAACTCCTCCCCATGCACCTCCAATGGCGATATTCATGATCAGATGGAAGTCCAGGTCAAACGGCCAGCCTTGCCAATTACTCAGCCCCTTGGAGTACGTCCAGAATTCATCCCCGTCAACGGAGAACACCATCTTCCTCGGCGACCATTCGACGGCATAAATATGGAAATTGTCTGAGACACCCGACACACGTTTACTTCCGCCCCTTTGTGTGTTGATCATGTGGTTGTAGGCGTCCGTATGAATGGTCGCATGAATTAGATCCTGATCGAATCCAACATGCTCCATGATGTCAATTTCACCCGTATCGGGCCATCCTCCATTGCCGTAGTGGCTGTCTGTGGGAAGCATCCAGATTGCTGGCCAGGTGCCTCTACCGGACGGAAGTTGTGCACGGACCTCAATGCGTCCATAAGTCCAATCCCCTTTGTATTTAGAGACTAGTCTTGCGGAAGTGTAGGAGCGACCGCTCCAGTCTTCTTTTCTGGCTTCTATGACAAGATGATCGCCATCAACCCGTGCATTTTCTTCCCGGTTTTCCGTGTAATACTGATCTTCGCCATTGCCCCAGCCGTGTCCACCAACATCGTAGGACCAGAGGGAACTGTCGGGTAGCCCGGTGTAGTCAAATTCATCATTCCAGATCAGCTCCCAGGAAGACTGTGCCAGCAGGTTTGGGGCCAGCATCACTCCTATGAGCAAGCAAATATAATAGGAGGAGGCAGAATGACCTGTACGCATAGAGAGATAAAGGATAATAACGGAGGGGTAAACGGTGTCAAGAATCGGGCTTTGACAGCCCGGATGGTGAACAGGAATTCTAGTAATATGTTCGCACACTTCTACTGGATCGGGTAAGGTGCAGGGTTCATTGGAGCGGTTAATTGAAACTTAAGATGGTTGTTGAAATGATCAATTTGGAGCCAGACCCGGGAGAGGGGAAGGACGCTGATTGTTCAGGGAGAGAACGACAATGGCACTGGAAAATTATCACCGGGATATTGACTTTAGCATGCATACAATGGAAGGAGTAACAACACGGGAAGCTCTGTCGATGTTGGGAGTGCGCAACAGCACCTGACATTCATGGGGGGCAGTCAGGGAGCGGATGGGTCTGTAGCATTGCAGACGCGCGATAATGACTGTCGAGAGAAGAGACCTTAAGTTGAACATTGCATGGTGGCTGAAAAAGGAGCATGACAACTGACAAGTGTCTAACAGGGTCGAGCAAAGCCCGGAGGCTCCAATCATGCTACGTGAAAAACCGGATGGGCAGTGAGTGAAAATGAGCTTAAGATGTAACGAAGTAAAGGCAGGCCGAGGGAAAACAATGAGGCTTCCCGCTGCTAAGCGCATTACGTTACTCTCTGACGCTACGATCTGCTGTATACTGGCGGGGATATGCGTGCTTATTTTGAGTTGCTCTAGCGAGATTCAGCATTTTACCAACGTGACCCGTGAAGCGGGGCTGGCCGATTTTACACACGTGAATGGTGCATCTGGTTTAATGTGGATACCAGAAATCCTGCCACCGGGCCTTGCGTTTGTGGATTACAATGGTGATGGTCACCCTGATATAGCACTCGTACACGGTGGAACGTGGGACTCGCTTGAAGCACAGCCACCGGCCATTCGTCTCTATGCAAATAACGGCTCAGGTTACTTCAGCGAGGTTACCCAGGACGCGGGTTTGGAGGACGTAGTGACTTACGGAATGGGGATTGCATCGGCTGATTACGACAATGATGGTGATGCAGATCTATTCTTAACCTCACTGGGGCACGATATACTACTACGTAACAACGACGGGGTGTATACCGTGACGCAATCAGGAGCCGAGGGTCCGTTTGCGTGGAGTACTGCAGCCGTATTTATTGATGCTGATCGCGATGGTTGGCTGGATCTTTATGTAGGTGGATACGTGCACTGGGGCTCCGAAACTGACCAACTGTGTCAAGGGCCGGCTGAAGAAAAGATCTACTGTACACCCGCAGTATATGATGGGCAGTCCCACCGTTTTTACCACAATAATGCTGATGGGACCTTTTCTGACTGGACAGAGCGTGCCGGTTTTTTACCAACTCCAGGCAAGACACTTGGGGCGGTCCTCCTGGATATTAATGGCGATCTGTGGCCTGATCTCGCGGTAGCAAACGACCTCGAAAGGGATCAGTTATACATCAACCAGGGCGATGGCACATTCGTTGAGCGTGGGCTAATGGCCGGGATTGCCTATGATGCACGAGGGATTGCAACGGCTGGAATGGGGATAGATGCAGGAATTTTGGGCGGAGAATGGTCCATACTAGTCGGCAATTTCTCCAATCAGATGATCAGCGTTTGGCAGTATGCTGGAGGAGGAGTGTTTCGTGATCACGCTTCGGCATCACGTATAGGCGGCGCGAGTCGCCAAACTTTGGCGTTCGGCCTGTTTCTGTTTGATGCCGACCTGGATGGAGATGAAGATGTGTTTGTCGCTAATGGCCATATTCACGAACATGTAGATCATGGATCAAGTGGGATCAAGTTTTATCAGCGACCTCACCTGTTTATAAACGCGGGGGATGGCGTATTTACAGACAAAGGAGATTTTGAGCAACTAGTGGGTCGCGGAGCGGCGTATGCTGACATAGATCAGGATGGAGATCTGGATATTTTGATGGGTCAGAATGGAGCAGGTGTTCGTCTGTGGCGCAACAATATGCAAGGCCGATACCTGCGTGTTAGGCTGGAGGGTATGAGCAGCAACCGTGATGGTATTGGGGCACGTGTGAGTGTGTATACCTCTTCCGGCTTGGGGCAACGCCATATACGGTCGGGGGGCAGTTATCTGTCGGAGTCCGAGCGAGTACTGACCTTTGGACTGGGCGCGTCCGACATGGTTGATTCGCTGCAAGTCCTTTGGCCCAGTGGACAACGCTCGCAGCTGATCGGGCCGCTCGAGAATACGTTCATTATTGTTCGTGAAGGGATTGAGGAATAGATGCTGATTCGTTGGTTGTTACTGGTTCTATTGTTATGGATACTTGGCTGTGAGTCTGCCCCGACTCCACTACCGGAGTCAGCGGCGTTTCTACTCCAGGAAGCTACCATCGCATTAGGCGAGAATGCTCCGGGGCGAGCTGTCAACATGGCCGAGCAGGCCGTACAAATGGCACCGGGGCATCCACAGCCTCATTTCATACTAGGGCAGGCGCATTACGTACGCGGTAATTACACGGAGGCTCGCAGATCCTGGGAGATGGCAAGCAGGCTGGAGCCGGATAACTGGGTATGGGTGCAGACGCTTGGGGATGCAGCTTTTCAGCAGGCAGATTACCAGGCATCTCTGGACTACTATTTACGTGCAGTCCGTATGCATCCAGACGCTGTTTCATGGCATGGTGCTGCCGGTGCATACTGGGAAATGGGGCTTACAAATGATGCCTGGGATGCTTGTCATCAAGCATTGATTCTTGATCCCAACTATGCTCCAGCGTACATCAGTCTTGCAATGATCGAGGAGCATATGGGAGAGCTGGAAGATGCACGCAAATATATTGAAACGGCGTTGCGCCTGTCTCCAGATAATCCCGCCAGCCTGTTGGCCGCTGGGCGCCTGGCGAGGCTTACCGGCAACGAAGATTACGCTGTATCTGTGCTCAATAAAGCAATGGAGCAAGCTCCGGGGCATCCTGAGATCCGCTATAACCTAGCTATGGCGCTGCTTCAGGCGGGAGAAGGTGAGCAAGCTGCTGCATTGTTGGAAGGGTTTGATTCCAGAAAAAGCCTACCCAATGAGCTCCGGCCAGAACATGAAGTGCAGTAGTACAGAAAGCAATATCGCTTTTGCCTGCTATTGGATCATTATCTGATCGAATAGGAGCGAGTCAATACGGATGGATGCGGAACTGTGGAGCGCATAAATGAGCGTGCTGTCTGGATCTTGTTGACGCATGGAGTTGGCCAAGTAGGTCCGTGTATAGTATTCCACATCTCTTTGTACATTGGCGTCCCCTTCCAAGTTAGCGTCTATTCCGGCTAACGCAAACGCTTCGTTGCGCACTGCACGCCCTATAGAAGCAGCCGGTCTTGATCTTGCCTCCCTGAACGGAAGTTCAGAAAACCAGAAAAAATAATCCTCAGCAGTAAACGTCTGCACCGTTTCGTTCATGGTGAACGTGGCTAAGGCTGTCGTAGATGTAAGCGGTGGGGCAGGAGTATCGTAATCATCATCTAGCGTCACCGGGCTGCCCGAGACCCGACGTTCAATTCGGGCAAGGGCGGCATCCAAGGCCCTTACACCCTGTGGATCAACGCGCACATCGCGCTTCTCCATAAACGTGTGTACAAAGCGATCCCCCTCCAGCCGACGCTTTCGGATACGCAACAGGCTTGCAATACCGGCCTTTCGATTTTGGAATTCTGATTCCGTTATGATTGGAGTTGCAATGCGGTCCTCAACTTTGATGATGTGCCATCCCTGTCGGCTGCGCACTGGCGCAGAAAAACTCCCTGTCGCCAATGAAAAGGCCGCCTCAGCGAAGGTGTCATCCACCTGAAAGTAACGGATCTCGCCAAGCCATCCAGCAGTAGAGTCAAAATTCACGGTCTGGAAGCAGATCTGCGCCTCGTCAATAAAAGATGTCCCAGCCCGTAGTCTGGTGTATGCGGCGTTAGCTTCCGTCTCATTACCATAAAAAAGATGACGGGCTATAACGGGTTGTTTATATCGGGCAAATGCTTGGCGAATCTCGGACTCTGTTGGTTGTGGCAGCTGCTCAAGAAACTCTAACTCGTAGTACCGACCACCCAAGGCGCGTTTTCTGGCCAAGTCAATGAACAATGCGAGCGAGGTGTCGGCGTCCAATTCACGGCGGAGTGCTTCTTCGTACCAAAGCTGATCGTCAATCAAAGTGTTGAGGTGGCTGTACCGTGCCCCCGGCGTATCATTTTGGCCGCTTCGGATAAGAACATCCACATACGAACGTTCAAATTCGCCGACTGTGATACTGTAGCCATTTACGTCGGCCAGCGTCCGGTCCTTTTCACTTGAAGGCGTGGAACAGCCAACAGCCAAGAGAAATATCGCCCCCCAGACGCTAGAAGTACATCCGAAAATCAACCACTTGTGTCTGTCCGAGTAGGTCGAATGGAGTGTATGCATAATCAAATCCGATTCGCAATCCAAATGCCCGAACATCTATTCCCGCTCCAAAGGTCGCGTGACTGTCGACATTATCTAGAAACAGATCTTTGTAGCCGCCCCGGAGGTCGAAATTAAAGGTACGGTTGTGAACACGGAGTTGTGCCCCGACATCGCTGTTCAGGCTATTGTCATTGCTTTGCTGGATGTCTGCAAGGGCCATCAACTCCATCATACCGACCCGCACCACGGGCATGGCCATGCCAAACTTGAAGGAGAGTGGCAGGTCCCATGCATCCATTTCGATGCGGGCGGGGATGTCCGGGTTATTGCCACTGGTCGTTTCGTCAATGTCAACAAACACGACACTATTGATACCGGTCATTTGCATTTTGCCGCCGAAATTCTGGATTGATGCCGCCAGAACCAAGCCACCCAGGTAACCGGACTGGAGAACAAATCCAACATCAAAGCCAATGGTGCTGGCGTGCATATCCCTGATTTGCTGGCGGACATACTTGGCAGTGCCACCGAAGTAAAATGATTCAGTCAGCGGCTGCGCGTAGCTCAGGCCCAAACTGAAATCATTTGCCCGAAAGGTTTCGCCGGTCCCCTCAGGAAAGGCTACCGTACGTACAATCATGGTACCGTAGTTCACTGCTGCAACACTGAGTCCCAGTACACGGTCACCTGAAACAGGAATCACGGTTGCAGCAGCATTATAGGTGATGTCTGCAAACCAGCGCGAATGGGAGAGGAACACGCTGCCTGATGAGTGATCGCCATAGGTGCGGGCGGCTCCGGCAGGATTCCAAAAAAGCGCATCAGCACCGGTCGCGAGAGCGGTGTATGCATGCCCCAATGACTGACCACGTGCTCCAGTTCCAATCGTCAGGAATGCGGCGGCTGTAGTGCCGGATCGGCTCTGCGCAACCACTGTACAGGCCATGCACAGAACCAATGTAGTCAGTAGGATAAGCCGGCGTGTCAGTATGCGTAGCATGTGGTTCATTTGACAAGTGCAAATTTGCCCACATGCTCCCCAATACCCGGGGCTTCGATGTGAAACACGTATATGCCGAAGGCGACGTCCTGCTGCTCTTCGGTGCGAAGATCCCACCACTCAGAACCATCGCTGACTACTCCATCATGATGAAGTGTACGGATCAATTCTCCACGGATATTAAAGATGCGGATGGTACACTTTGGAGGCAGGTGAATGAATTGTACCCGTCGTTCTCCGCGGCCTTCAATCTGGCTCCGTGGTTCAAAGGCTGAAGACCCAACGTAAGGGTTGGGAACGACCGCAATACGATCTAGCTCACTACGTGCAAGATCTGTATCAATGGATGAGGAGCGAAGCGTAAACTGAAAAAAGTCTCCGGTAGCAAAAGGCTTTTTTGAACTCACATGAAAAGAGTTTCCCGCTGAAGGGGCAATGGAACTGCCTTCATCTGCAGCACTGAACCTGATGCGGTAGCGAAAACGCCAAGGGCCACGTCCGGTAGGTCTTTCAGCGATGATCGCGTGGTCGCCAGCATCAAAGACCCTGCTTCCATTGGTGTCCTGCATGAACAGTTCCGCAGGTGTTCCCTTTGTTTCGTTTATGGTGAAGATGGGAACCTCTTCGCGCAGATACCCAAAAAACCGCGGTGGCCGATATAGAGAGTCACTGGGAGAAACCCAGATCAATTTGTAGTCATCTGGTGAAGCGCGGAAGGCGGCTGTAGTATCTCGCTCCACAGAGGCAAGCCAGTTGGTGTCGTATCCGTCAAGTGTGCGTGGATCCAAGTCGTACACTTCATTTTGTGAACCTTCGTTAGCCAAGTATCCGGTTTGTAACTCATCCAGTTCACAGCCCAGGGGCGCTGGGCATTCGACGTTATTTATTTCGATGATGAAGCCTTCGGCGGGCGGGGTTGCATCAATCATCGGAGAGGGCCCAAGGAGCACCTCTCCGGATACGATATTGGTCACCTGATATGCTGTTGTTTCGTAAAGGTCAGCGACATCTGACACGAGTTCGCTGAAGAATGAGATACGGTAAATCCCATCAAAGTCAGCTACGGCCTCCTGGATGATGCTCACAGCAATTGAGCCTGATCCAACGCCTTCCGTTACACGACTCAAATCCTCATTGGCCCCCCCCTGAACGTATCCAGCGGGCACAGACCTCGGGGTCACTACGGCTGCGTTGCGCGAAAAACCGGTCAAGCGCCCGGCTTGATTAACACTGACGTTGAATGAATTTTCTTGGGGATCAATCCCCGCTTTTGCAGCATCTTCAGAATCACGAACTCCTCGGTCATAAGCTACAAGGGCATAATAGTACGTAATTCCATTGGTTACGTCTTCGTCGATATAGTGAAATTGGAGCCCTGTATTATCTCCAAGGTAATAGACGGCTTCACCTTCTAGTACAGTTACGGGTCCTTGAATGTCATTGATCAGATCCCACTGCGCAATAGGTTTGAAGAAAGTAGCCGTGCCGTCCAAATCGGTAATGGTCCGGGCATCAAAGAGTAGGGGATCCGTGCCTTTATAGAGCTTAAATCCCTCAAAATCAAACTCCTGGATGAAGCGGTCGAAGCTTCGTACCGCAACGGTATCCCAGCTCAGGACCACCTGCCCGTCACCGGGAACTGCCGTGAGAGCGGGTAGAAAAGGAGGCTGGGCAAAACTGTAGTCAGCGTTAAATATGCTTTGAGCGGTGCGCCGGTTCTTAAAAAAGTCACGCTCATCTTCGCCAAAAATCCAGGCGGTGGAGAAGAAATCGGTTCCTTTTGACTCAAGTCCGATTGGACCGGAAGAGAACAAGATGAAGGGTTCAAGATCTGCTTTGAAAGCGTCCGGTTTTGTGCCCAAGGGGAACTGTGCATGGTTGATGATTCGGTCCCACATCCATGCATCGTCCCGCAGGTTATCCCCGCTCTCATAGAAAGGACGCGTCTGCAGGTCAAAACCAGTCAAACCAACTTGATCAGATTCATCTACATCCAGTTCGTCAAAATTGGGTTCGCCCAAGGTTGGTATCCCATCAGCTTCACCATCGTCTGGACCAGGGTACCCTAGATCAAACGGGCCTTGCCCGTCACGTCCAACATCATTATTAAGTGCCTCTCCTGGATCCAGGACGCCATTGTCGTTCTCGTCAGAAAAACCAACCCAGTCCAGGTTTTCGTCTCCGGTCCACCACCGTCCTGCCTGATACGCGGGGCGTGACTCAATCGGGCCATTATAGGCCTCAAAATTGGCCAGGTCATACATTGAGCTAACAGCACTCAGAATTGCTTGTTGTCCTTCTATAAGCATGCCAGGCCCATTAAACCTAGACTCATCTGTGACGCCGTCCTCGTCATTATCCAGGCCATCAGTCGCCCGGGCGGGGCTTTCCAGGAATGCAAAACCGGTGTAACCTAGCGGGTACGTGCCTCCAGTGGAGCGTGTGCCAATTCCATCCTGATCCCAGCCGTAGGCTACATCCTGTTGCGGATCAAACGCAGCATTCTCGTCGCCTTCTTCATTACCCAAGCCATAATCCATTATTTGGCCAAGGTAGAGGTCCGAATGGGATTTTTCGGTTACGTTTGTGATACGATAGAGGATGAACATGATGTCTTCCGCAAGCACATTTGCCCACTGAAAGAGGCGGACTTGTGCTTGCAACCCCATGCCGCCAATTGTGGAATCTGAAGCGCTTGGGTAGAAAACTCCGTATTCGCTATTGGGTCTTTGAGTGTCGGGGTCAATGGCATACTCTAGGTCTGTGAAGTCATCCATCACATAAAAACTCTCCAGATCTGCATTGAACACACCCCTGCCAAAAAACCCATTCCAGTTACCCGGCCAACCTGGATCATCAGGATTGTTCAACCGATCGGGCCAGAACTGCGGCCAAGACGTAGGATCGTCACTTAATGCCGGTGTAGGTGTTCGTTGTCCAGTAATCGGATCCAGGCGATTCTCGTTCATGAACCCAGGTAATGGGGTCCACCCCCAAAGTGATCCATCCGGGCTTAGCCTTTTACCAAAATCTCGGTACGTAAGGATTACCGGATTCAGGGTCGTATCGCCTCGGGCCCCCGGAAAAAATTCCCGCCATTTGGTTCTCTCTCCCGGAACCTGGCCGGCGACCATAATGCCGACACCGTCAATATGCCGTCCGCCAATACCACGGGGCCAAACACCAAAAGGGATGTCGTTCCAGCGGGCAAGTTCACCGTGGTTACGGAAATTGGTCTCAATTAGATTACCATCCAGTACGCCACGCGCGATAAGTGTCTCATCTCCCCGGAGATCCGAAGAGATGTTTTGTCCATAGCTGGTTGCGGTCAGAGAGCAAGTGACAGCCAGACCGAGGATGAGCCAGCGGATTCTTGCACGTTGCATTAGAAACGGTAATTGAGCCCGACACTGACCTTGCGGGGTGCTCCAAAGTTTTCCTGGCGATAATAAAACTCGTCCAGGCTGTTTAGCCCTCCTACCTGTGCACCGGTTCGCCGGAATAATTCTAGTGTAACAGATTCGTCGGCCCTTCCGGTATCCTCGTAAACACCCACTTCCTGCACGGTATCAAAGAGGTTCTGGGCCTGCAGAAACAGTTGCAGGTTCGCTTTGATGCCGGGTATACGGTAGTAAATGCGTACGTCCGTGCCGAATATAGACGGCTTGGTTGCGTTATTCTTCTTCGAAGAACGAATAAACTCACGTACGGTCGTGTAGGGTGTACCGCTCTGTAACCGATTGATGAATGTGACGGAGAGTCCGGTTACCGGTTCTACGGTGATAGTATTGTTGAGTACGTGTCTGCGGTCCCAGTCCAGACGTACAAGGGAAAGAATTTCGTCCAGACCGGCCTGTTGCCGACCAAAGGCTTCACCTGGGCTGGAGGAGGTTCCTTCGGCAAACTGCAGGGTATAGTCAATAGTCCAGCTCAGGGCGCCACCAGGTCGCTGGAAGAGTGAGAAGGTGAGGCCTCTTATGGTGCCGTAGTCCCGGTTGATCCACCGGATAATGAAGTCTCCCTGTGGGGTTCGCGCGATTTCCTGGCCAGTGAGATTACGTACATCTTTAGAAAAGATCGTGATTTCCATACCAATCCGGCGTGTAAATCCCTGTTGCAGGCCAACCTCAAAGGAAAGTGTGCGCTCAGGATTTATTCCCGGGTTACCGAATGAGTTAGACAGCGAGGCGGGGTTGACCTCATACTCCGGGTTCGTGTACAGAAGCCCGAATGAGGGAATCTGGAAGAACAGCCCAGCCGAAAAGCGCATAACTCCGGTTTCCGAAATGGGGAAAGCCACGCCTAGGCGTGGACTGAGTTGCATGTCTACTTTGGCCGGTTCACGATTGGAGATTGTATTTTCGGGATTGTCGGGGTCTGGTATTTCTTCAAGTTCTCCCTGTCCCCAGTCCAATGGTGACAGATAATCAGGATCAAAATAATCGAAGCGCAGGCCTGCATTAACGATAAGTCCGGTAAACTCCATCTTATCCTGCACATAGGCGGAAAACTCTACCGGCTTTGCCTGGAGAGAGTTATCGGCGAACTGGTCGGGGGAGGGTTGGGGCAGGTTACCCGTCCTGAAGGAGCGTTCAATCCCAAAATCCCTGTTGTCCAAGGTATGCAAGCGGGCTTGCATTCCAACTTTCATCAGGTGCACGCGATTGAGCTGGTGAGAGTAGTCGGCAACAATAGTATGGGTTGCTGTAAGCTGATCGCTGGTAGATAGGTCATTGCCACCAACTGCAAACGCATTTGCCCCCTGCAAAAAGGAGAAGTCACTACTCACGTAACGTTCGTCGAACGGCGACTCGAACAGGTACACTTCCGTTTTATCATGCAGGTAGCTATAAGAGAGATTCGCAAACGCGCTACTGCCTATGGTGTAATGCAATCCGAGAATGTGAGTCTGATTGAGGAAATGTACAGTATTAATGCCGTCAGGGATGTACTTGAGGTTATGGTTGTAAGGCTGGAACGTACCAGACTGGAAAAAGACGTTGTAGTCTACATTAAACCGTGGTGTAATTGCGTATCCCAGGGTAGCGTTCACGGACACGCGCTCAGTATTGTTACGGGGCACGAACGCGCCATCTCCTGAGGAATCAATGATCCAGGCCTCACGGGGTAAACCGGTATTTAGGTTTTGGGAAGAATCCGACGGAGCAAACAGGTTTCGTCCGATAAAATGCGAGTTGTCCTGCAGGTAACGAACTGTCGCCTGTAGACCGAGGCGGTTACGGATCAGTGGTCCTCCGAGAGAAGCCTGCACATCAAGAAGATTCGGCAGGCTGGCAGCGTCCATATAGGAGACAGTATCAGGTTTGAAGTCCGCGGCAGAGAGAGATGAGCCTGGTTCGCTAGTACGACCGACAAACTCCAGTTCCCGGTTACTAGCAATCGCGCCAGCGTAAGCTAGCAAAGAGCCGCTCCATTGGTCAGGTACATCCTTGGTTACAATATTCACTACGCCACTGGTTGCCTGGCCATACTCAGCATTAAACACTCCGCTGATCACCTCCAGGCTCTCAACCATATTCTGTTCAATTTCGAATGCGGCATCTTTGCTAAAGGCGTTCGTAATTGGAACACCGTTGACCAGATAGGTCACTTCCCCGGTGCGTCCTCCCCGGAAGTGGCCATCAACGACGCCTGCCTGCAGATTGATTGCATCCCGCACATTCGTTACAGGCAGGACTTCAAGTTGCTCCGCATCAATAACGGCGGTGGTCGTAGTGCGATCCATCTCTACGATGGGGCGCTCCGCTACAACTACGATCTCTTCGCCGAGAATTGCCTCTTCACGTAACTCAAAATTAACAGTTGTTGTTTGGTCCTGAACTACGCGGACGTTCTGGGTAGTGACCGTTGCGAAACCTACGAAGGAGGCCCGGACGCTGTAGGTGCCAGGCGGAATATTGAGGATATAGTAGTACCCGTCAGCGTCGGTCACACCCCCAATCACGGTGCCCTCAAGAATAACATTGACGCCAGGAAGCCCTTGATTGGTGCCTGCTTCCAGGACCCTTCCAGAAATCTTACCAGTCGGACCGGAGGGGCGGGCAAATAAATTACCCGTCCCTCCAGCGCAGATCATCAGTAAAATTATGAGCGACGCAGCAAAGCTGCGACGCAGCTGACCATGCATTATTTGATCAATTGCATGTACCGTGTCATTACTACGGACGCTCCAACTTCCAGTCTGTAAATATAGACGCCTGAGGCTAATCCAGCACCGTCAAAACTTACGGTATGCGTCCCTGCTGTGTGTGGCTTTTGATTCAGGAGGGTTGCGATTGGTCTTCCGAGCGTGTCAAAGACACGCAGCGTGACGGTTTCGGATTCTGGCAGTGCGAATCGAATTGATGTGCTTGGATTGAAGGGGTTGGGATAATTCTGGTCCAAGGCGATCTCTTTTGGAAGCTCATTGGCATCTTCAAGACTTGTCTGGGTTACGTCGGTTACCGTCACCTCCAAGTTCATGGTCTTACCATCGTAGTCCATATCACTACTAGATGCAGTGTGCACGAGTGTCACCATGTCATCGTCGCCATCTCCATCTATCGCCGCCGTCATCATGACCGCCTGTGCAGTGTCCCAGTTCTGCATCGTAAACGTCAGGCCCGAGAAATCTGTACTTGGATCCCCATCATTGTCCAGCGTTAGGTCCGTCCCGGCCTGTCCTGTAATCGCCACCATCACATCCGCCGATGGTTCTGAGGTTAGTTTCACGTAGTAGGTCTGACTCCCGGCCTCATCCACAGATAGGGTGGTGATCGCTGCACCAGCCGCCATCTCGGAAAGCTCAATTTCCGCCCTCATCATACCACCTTGCGCTTCCCGACCGGCCAGGGCTACAGCGGGCCACTGCGCTGGTGTATTCCACCATTGTCCGTCGGCATTGCCTTTGAGTGACCACTGGATCTGATTATCG
This sequence comes from Rhodothermales bacterium, assembly GCA_965219915.1. GTDB lineage: Bacteria > Bacteroidota > Rhodothermia > Rhodothermales > Bin80 > Bin80. The sequence goes on from OZ244794.1 coordinate 1,876,255, forward strand.
CGATTGCCTCCGTCCCCATCATTCAGCACGAAGTTGAATGGAAAGTAGGCGACATCCGAGCCTGTGGGGAGAGGGGTAATGGCATCCATTTGATCCGTATTTTGGATCTGATCCAGCGGGATCACGGAGAGCAACTTATAGCCCACAACTTGGCCGCTGCCATCCATAAGCTGGTCGTAAATTGCTCCTGCGCCTTGAGGAACAGCATCTATGCTCCAGCCGACAAATATGGCTCCGGCAGTACCCGCTTTGGTGCCGTCGCCTTGGCCCATAAGCCGGAATTGATAATCTGCAAAATCTCCACGCATAATATCCTGGTGCGGGGAACCCGTGAAGATCCCGCCGCCACCAACATCTCGCACGTCGTAGTTTCCCCATCCAAACTCAATGCTGTCATGTTGCCAGCCATCAGCCGGATTTCCACCCTCAGCCTGCAAGGTAATCTCATCGTCGGTAACCTCTACATATAGGTATAGTTCGGGAGGGTCGGCCCCATAGCCTGCCCAGAGCTTTCCACTAAGGTCCTCGTCTGGGGTTAACTGGCCACCGTCTCCAGGTTTTGAGTGTGCTCGGTTAAGCTCAAAAGGCATGTACCCATCAGGAAAGCCATCCTCCACTACATTGTCAAACATGTCGTCAAAGAGCATGTCAGTTAGATGATTTACTTCATCTTCAGTCAGTTCCGCAATGTGAGCCTGAACGGGAAGGTTTTCATTCGCGACACTCGCATTACTCATTGATATGTCGGTATTTTCAACTCCGAATCCACTTAGCGTTGTTACCGCGTAGTGTAGTGTGAGTGGAGCCAATGACGCGTGCGGAACCTCTATCCTGTGGTAGGCGGAGGTCGCACCGTCAGTAACTCGCGCTGCCAGGCTAACTCCACTCGCCTTAATGTCCATTATTTCATTGACACTGGAATAGACGTTGTATCCGTCTGCACCATCTACGGGCATCCACGATATCATATTACTGTCCGCAGTGGCCACGGCCGAAACCCCCATGGCTGCACCCACGGGATCATTCGCCACAGAGAGGTCCAGAGTGTCCGCTCCGATATAGACGTCGTCCACATAAATGGTACCGCCGCCTGTATTGTTGTCAAAGAAGGCCCCAATGTTTTGGACGTTGGTCCATTCAAATTCTTCCCAAAGCTGAGGGTTGTCTACTGTGTTAGGGCCAAGTTCATCACCAACGCCAACCCCAAATCCTCCACTGGACCAGGCGCCTACATATTTCCATAGGCTGTCCAGGCCGTCCAGAGTATTGGCCGTTTTGGCGTCTTCCAATTCGGTGTAGGTGGCCGGGGGCAACGGAATTGAAACCTCATGCCACTGGCCATCCCGCATACTTTCGGGGATGCGCCAGGCTAGACGAAAAGGAAGGTCAGCAGAACCGTCATCAGCTCCGCTTCCGTCCGTCTTGTCCTCGAACATAAGTTGGACATTTGGCATTCCGGCATTTGCCGGATCGACCCAAATCCTGGCATGCAGCACATCACCATCGGCACGGTTTTGTGACATGTCAACGCCAACATCTGCGGGGAAACGAAAGGCTTGGAAGGACCAGTTATTGTATACATATTCGACGATCTTGTTTGTTGGGTCAGCCGGATCGTCTATGATATTGCCATCAAAGGACGGGACCAATGTGTTTGTCCCATTAACAAAGAAAATAAAGTCATCCCCCAGCGGTGGGCCAGCCTGTCCGCGGGCATCCGTAGCTGCAAAAAGCAGCAGGAGGACGGTAAACAAGTAGAAAGCAGTGTGCCTCATTGCGGTTGTTAGATTAGTGAATAGATGGTTCCAGATCGTCACAATGTACGATACGCTGATATACGAAACGCTAAATATACGCTAGAAAAGGTTTTCATAAACCAGAACACACAAAAACGGCTCCGATTTCGGGTAATGCGGTGGGAATAATAAGGATTTTTTATTAAATGTGTACATGCGCCTCTTTTTTCATAGCTAATAGGAGCATTTTCCAATATTGCTCACTTGGTGAATCTGCTAAATGTGGTGGTACAAATTTGGCCTAACTGATTAGCCAGATTACGCGAATTCGGGGCATGGATTCACCGCGATCTGGTGGATAAAGATCCAAGCCACTGCAGAACAATAGGATTGCCTAGTCTCGTGCCACTCTGGACTCGGCGTATCTTCGGGTTTTGCGGACCATTATCGATGTATAGGCTGAGTCTACGTGGGTAAGTCCGTTATACACATGTCCTCCGAAACCGCAGGTTCAGGATGTGGCCAAGCAGAAGGACAACCGAGCCGAGGGCTGTCACGCTTGTTTCGGTGTATTCGCCCAGCACGTCCTCGCTGAGGACTGCGACGATAAGCAAGACAACGCCACCTACAAGCAAAGTAGGTACGATGGCGTGGCGGTGCTGTTTGTAACCGGGCCAAGCCACGAGTATGACGACCCCCGCGAGGATTATTGTTAAGCCGATGTGGATGGCTTCAGAGGCCACCCATGCCAGTGCACCCGTAGCGATGAACGGCACGGCGAGGCAGTGCAGGAAGCACAGTGTCGAAAGGACTATGCCCGTCGCGTCAAGTGGAGGACGAGTGGTGCTGGTCGTCATAAAGATATTTTGTTGAGGTTAAGCGACTGTAGCATATTGGCGCGAAGGCGCGGAATCTCTCCATTACCATGAAGGCATGGCTGCGAAGGTGCACTGCCAAATGATGACTCTTCTTCCCTTGATTGCTCCGGGTCTACCGGTCGGCAGACTGAGACTCGGCCCGTTGGGCTTCAGCATCAGGACAGAACTTACAGACCGACCAGGCCAACCTGACTCCGGCGACCTGGGAAACTGGTCTTTACAGGCTGCACGAGGTCTCTCAAAGGCATGATAAGCATTGGGACAGATTACAGTCTGTTCTAGCCTGCCCGCGTACCTAGAAGGGTGCAAGAGGTTCATGAAAGGGGTAGTAGGTCACGTCGAAGGTGTCAATCTTGTAGGATTAATCCCTGATTCTTTTAGCATCTGGTAAGCAACTTAGCAACCAAGGAATTTAAAATTGGAAGGGAAGTATACAAAAAAATGTCCACACACGAGTCGTCGCAATTGCATGAGACAACCAAATTCTTGAAGTGGCCGGTGTTATGCTCATGTTCTTTCTCAATGTTCAAAGCTGGGAATCGAGCTCATCATTTGCAGTTGCTTTCGTATCCCTCAGGTTTCGGTACTGCGAATGTATACAGTGCTTGAAGCTTGCAATGAACACCTACGATCTGGGGCCACTGAATTGTTTTCCAGACGAATCTTTGAGCGGACATCGCCAGAGGCCGATTTCTGGATTGGGCTATTGCCTTCCCAATCTTTGGACAGCTGGATGATCTGGATCAATAAGGACAGCCTTTTCCCAGGCTTCTCGTGCCAGTGGCGTACGGTTGGTTTTTGCGTAGATCTCTCCCAGACTCAACCATGCTAAAACGTAGCTCGAGTCAATAGTCAGGATGTTCAGTAGCTCCTGTTCCGCCTCCAATAGGCTGCCTAGTGCCATTTTCGCATTCGCAATATGAAATTGCAAATCAATATTGTTCGGCCGGAGTGCGCGGGCGATCAGGTATACTTTCAAAGCTTCTTCTGTGCGGCCGGAGCGACGAAGTGCTGTAGCGTAGTCGACTTGTGCCTGGAAGTTTGTTGGTTGACGGTTCGCGGTGTTCGCCAAGTGACCTGCTGCTTGCTCTATTGCTCGCAAAGAGTCCGCTTTGGCAAGAATTCGGGAGGAGCGATCCGACTGCCCCAATTGCTGGAGTGCCTGTCCTAATATGTACTGAGGTTCTGCGTTTCGGGGATACGTGGCAACAATGTCTTGTAAAAGAGGCACAGCCTCCTCACTGCGACCGAGTCGCAGGAGGAGCCTTCCCTGTCGAACTTGATCTGTAAGGTGGTTCGGCCGAATACTCAACGCGACCCTGGTATGGAGCAATGATTCAGAGTAGCTACCCTGCTGCTCCAGCCAATCAGCCATGCTGGTATGTGCAGGGGCATACAGGGAGTCCAAAACAATTGCCTGTCTGAATGCAGCAACTGCACTGTCAGGCTCGCTTAGAACATTATATACCGCCCCGAGAGCATGCCACGACATCGCTGCAGCGCTGTCGTTGACTGCATGGAGGAATTGGTCAAGAGCTTGGCGGTTCTGTCGCTTCCCATAGTAGATATTGCCAAGGTTGTGTCGGACGCCGGGGTAATCTCGTTCAATATTGATTACAGCCAGGTATGCTGCTTCAGCGTTATCCCACTGCTGAAGTTCGAAGTATATGCGTCCACGCATGAAATGCGCATCCGCTGATCGGGCATCAAGTGTAAGTGCACTGTCAGCCAGAATCAGTGCTTCGTGGTAATCCCTGAGCTTGAATGCTTCCTGTGACGCTTGGATGAGTTCTGCCACGTCCCGATGGCTGTCTGGAGAGCTACAGGCAGACAGCACCAGCACGAACAAGAGTACGCTTATTCTCATTGACCGGTCTCACGGAGGCGAAGGGTTTTATTTGCAGCTACATCGGTTCGCCGGCTTACATGACCATTGGGCCAAAGTACAGTAACAGAATCAGCATCTTGAAATGATCCCAGCCCAAACGTAGCTGTTTTCTCGGATTGGGAAGCATAGCTGTGCCCCGCACGCACGCGACGGGATTGCTTCAGTGTTCCGGTCCAGACTTCGATCACAGCATCAATTGCCTGTCCATCCAGCTGTATGCGTAACCAGTTGTTTTCCGGGGGCAGATCGTTACGGAATAAGTAAAGCGGACCGTTGTTTTCTGTAATGAGGAGGTCAAGGTCGCCATCGAGATCAATGTCCGCTGTGGCAGCTCCCCGTCCCACCACTGGATGTATCAGTCCAAGGTTGGGGGCCTCATCCGTGAATACGCCGTGCCCATCGTTTACGAAAAGCTGTGCAGGCTGCCTGTAACGCGAAATGTCACTGAATTCGCTGGCTTGCGGGTTAATGTGACCGTTGGCCGCCAATAAATCTAAATCCCCGTCAAGTTCAGCGTCAAACAGGACCAATCCAAATGTCAGTGCCGGTATGCTTAGCGGGCCGACACCGCTCTTCGGGCCACGCTCTTCAAAGAAACCTGAGGGTGTATATCGGTATACGCCATTCATTTGGTCCTGAAAATGACCTATGAAAATTGTCGGCTCTCCGGTAGAGTCTACAACACCCACATCAATACCCATGCCGGCGCGCGCCCGTCCCCGCATGTCTAGGGCCATGCCCCGGGCAAGCCCGATGTCTTCAAATGTACCATTTTGGAGATTCAGGAATAGCTGATCTGGGTCGGTATCGTTAGCCAGCACAATATCGGGCCAGCCGTCTCTGTTGATGTCCAGTGTAACTGCTCCAAGAGTTTTCCCAGAGCCAGCGAGTCCGGATTCTTCCGTTTGCTCAATGAATGTCCCGTCTCCGCGATTCAAATAGAATCGCCCCGGCGTGCCCGTGTAGAGTTCAGGTGTGCAGTATCGCTTTTGGGTACCGTCGCTGGTACAAATCAGATCGGTATCTGGAGTCCAGTCGACGTACCCCGTTACATAAAGATCTAACCAGCCGTCAAGATTAGCATCCAGAAACAATGCGGCGACATTCCATTCTGATGGTGCATTTAGGCCGTAAGCGTCTGTGACATCCCTAAACACATGGTCGTCATTAATGAGTAGCATATTGCGCTCAAGCGACGTAAAGTAGAGGTCGTCATCACCATCCAGGTCAATATCCCCTGCGATGATTCCCATACCATAACCTGAGATCGTTCCGAGGTTGGTTTCCTGGGTAACGTCAGTAAAATGTCCATTACCGCCACCCCTGTAAATCCAGATTCCAGGGTATGAGTTGTCAGTCCACGACTGTCCTCCCACAACTGCCAGATCAATTAAGTCATCATTGTTGTAGTCGAAAAAGACCGCCCCGGCCCCAAAAGTTTCAGGCATATACCAATTCCCCTCTGCACCACTCATGTGCCTGAAATCACCGAGCCCTGCTTCCTCCGTGATTTCGACAAATGTCCACTGTGGCTCTGGGGATCCACAGCCGGTGCATATAATGATTAACAGTCCAAGAAGGCAGGTCAATAAAGAGTTTTTGGCGAGCCAGGGAGGTGCACCTGGGCAAATGCAGCGCGGCATCGTCACATCACTACAGGTAAGGAACTCGCATTTCCCGAATCGAAGATTCCCGAGGGATGAGTTCCAGTGGCATGACCGGGCAATGAAGCTCATCGGCAGGTACTCCAGCAATCCGACGAATCAATATATCCATCGCTTTTGCGGCAAGCACATCAATCGGGACGTTCACAGTGGTTAACGAAGGCGTTGCAAAGTCAGCGCTCTTTGTTCCATCAAAACCGGTGACAGCTATCTCATTTGGTACACTGATCCCATTTTCAAGCAGGGCGCGCAAGGCGCCGAGGGCCCCCAGGTCGTTTGCTGCGACAATGGCAGTCGGTCGCGGTTGCAGGCGCAGGATTTCTTGAGCGCAGTCATATCCGCTCTCGAAAGAAAAATCACCTGGGTATTCGAGAATTTCCAATTCGCTCGGCGCAGCTTCAAGGAACCCTTGCAGTCTTTGCTGCGCATCGAAAGCGTCATCAGGGCCGCGGATAAAAGCAATACGTGTATGTCCCAGATCAGAGATATGTCGTGCTACGTTGGCCATACCTCCGTGGTTATCGAAATTAACGGTGTTTATTTCCTGGTCTCGTGATTTGGTGTTCAAAAAAACGAAAGGAAAGACCGGGTTCACCACCGACAGTACTTGCTCAGCAGATAATTCGGGCACCATAATGACCATTCCGTCCACCCGCCGGTTCATGCTCTCGAAAACGGCGAGAAAATCAGTTTCGAGGCGTCGGGAGGAACTGACCATGAGAAGGTAGTCGTGTTCTTTGGCAGTTGTATCCAAACCGGATATAAGGTCTGCAAAAAATTCACCCGTGATGGAGGGTAATATCACGCCAATCGTGCGGGAAGCAAGACCCAAAAGTCTTCTCGCTGCTGGATTTGGCGAAAACTTGAGCGCCTTGATGGCAGCGATAACCCGCGCCCTCCTCTCGGGACTTACAGGAGCAGAATCATTGATTACGCGTGACACTGTGGAAATGGATACCTTGGCGTGATGTGCCACATCGTGAACAGTTGGAATCATACGACGATTTTCGGATTAGTACTAAATAAATTCTGACGAACGACGGTGAAGTCGGTAAAAATAATTGCGATGATCTTGCGTATTGAGATTGCAATATCGTTTCAGCTTTGCCGACCGTAATTTATCACTTGTATAATAAAAGATGCGAACGGTACTATTTAAGATAGCAGCTATAGTGTTACCCCTGGTGTTACTTGCAGCAGCGGAGGGCATCGTTCGCATCTTTGAGCACGAACCTTTTCTTATACCGGTACCGGGAGAACCCGAGTACCAGACGGTGAACCCTGCGTACGCAGGGCGCTATTTTCGTGGATTTATTCCTCAGGCGGCATATAACCGGTTTCTTCAGAAGAAGCCGGATCCGGTTTATCGGATTATAGCACTTGGCGGATCATCCACTGCAGGGTATCCCTATTCATTCAACTCTGGATTCCCGGAGAGGGTAGCCGCGGGGCTTCGGGCCATCTATCCAACCCGGCAAATAGAGGTCATCAATCTAGGGATGACTGCGCTAAGCAGCCACGTGATACGAGACTTTGTGCCGCATGTAGTGCGCATGCAGCCCGATGCTGTTTTGATTTACGCGGGACACAATGAATACTACGGAGCATACGGAGCGGGTGGTGTGAATCGGAGCCGGATGCTTACACGCACACTGTTCTGGTTTAAAAGGAGCGTATTGTTCCGGAAGCTGGAGCGATTGATAGCCCCGCCCATTCAATCTAATCGCACCATGATGGCACAATCTACAACGGATGTATCCATTGCATTCGAGGGGGCGGTATATCAGGCTGGAGTGGAGAACTTCGAATCAAACCTGACAGCAATTCTTGAACGATTTGAGAGGGCAGGAATCCCGACCTACATTGGAACACTGGTCTCGAATCTGCAATCGCAGCCCCCGCTCGGAGTTGATTCTATTGCCAATGTAGCATGGGTCACGGGTCAAGAGCAGTGGGCAATGGGAGATACAGCGGCCGCTATGGCGTCTTTTGTGCAGGCAAAGGAACACGACCCCATCAGGTTCAGGGCTCCTGAGGCAATGAACCAGATACTCTCCCGTCTGTCAGAGCATCACGCTGCAATCCTTGTCGATCTAGAGCCACAATTCGGGCCAGATGTACGCGATTCATTATTTACGGATCATCTTCATCCCACTGCATTGGGGTATGATCGAATGGCGCGTGTTTTTGTCAGTGCGATCGTGGAGACTCCGTCAAAAATCGCCCTGGATTTGGGTGCTCCTGAGCCAGCACCATTAGATGCCGGACATGCCAGGTTGTTGATTGCAAGGCTACGTTTGGGCTTTCCGTTTACAGTTGGGTTGTCGGAGGCAGAGGAATTAAGTCGATTCGGGAGAATTCTGCAGCTACATCGCGAATCAGGACGATTGGCAGACTCGCTAGCTGCATTGGCAGTTGCGGGCGAGCTCGCCGTGTACGAAGCACTGTCTAAGGCCAAAGACCATGATTTGGCGGCACGGGATACAGTGCAGGCTCTGGCACATATGCGATCGCTATTGTACTGGCAACCGTTCAATGAGAGACTGCACATGGAAGCTGCCGAGCTTGCCTCATACCAATCAAGCAATCTGGCAGGAGAAGTAATGCAGCTGATCGTAGCGCGAGAGCCATCCGAGAATTATTTGAATACCCTCGCAGCTCTACGCATACGACAGGGCGCCCTCGAGCCCGCTGGATCGCTATTGCGATCAATTGAAGCCGACAATCCTGAATCGGCCGTGATGCTTTTCAATATGGCGCGTTACCTTGTGCAGGTCGGAGATACACTGAATGCGGAAGTTTATTTTCGCCGGTATCAACAAGTTGTAAGAAGAGATCCCTGACCAGAAGCATTCCGGTCGTGCTGGCAGGGTTTACTGTTGCGGAGTTGTAGCTTACAATAGAAGATGTTTGGTTGAGCGCACATTTATTTCGCTTTATCAATCCGAGTAGCGAGCCATTTGGTAAGGTCATTTTTCTATAAATTGCGTACCTCTGACAAGGTGCACATGTCTCGTGACTACAATTGCAAGTGCCGGGGATATCCTATCCGTTCTGTTCTCCTGTCGTCCGCGGGATTCGAGGGAAGAGGCACACGTGCGATCCTTTCTACTCTAATCACCTCGGTTGAGCACGCTAAAATTCGCCCCTGCGATGGTGAAACATGCGAAAATGTATTCGTGACAGATCCCGAAGGCCCGTTTTACCGGTGTTGAGGCTTGCATACACAACAACGATTCAGGTTTGAATTGCGATCTGGGCGAGAATGGCGAATGCACTACAGGCGAATGTTGTCCGTGGTGGAAGGCTCGGTGTTAATTCTAACCTGTTTGTAATAAATCAGTATAGTTTTGATGAAAATGCGTAGCACTGGTCGGTTTGTCCTTTTCTTTCTTGTGCTATTCAACATTAGTGCATTCTTGAGCGTGTCAGAGGTATTGGCTTTTTCTGGTCAGAACCACGCGCATCCAACCAGCGACAATAACTCAACGACTACGGATCCTGATTTTATCCTTAAGCCTCCCGGCTATATCCTCGAGAGAGGTACAAAGTTCTGCTCCTCCCTCGCGCTTATCGACACGGTTGTTATAGGAGTTGCAGACGGTAGACGGTATGAAATGCTAGGAGATGCAACGGACTTAGAATTTGATTCCAATGGACGTATAATTGCTCTAGACTGTGAACTCGTGAAGTATTGTTCTACAGTTCTGATGGGTCGTACCTTTGATTCTTTATGTTATCAAAAACTGTGAGTCCCGACCGAACAACATCAAGAAGCAAGCATTCACCGAAGCTGCCGATGCCCCGTAAACTGTATACAAAACTATCTTACTCTATCTCGCTACAAAACAGTCGCGGAAAGGCATGTACAATCACGAAATTCCTTGTTGTGATAAACAGAGTTTGCAACAATCTTATCTGCAACCCAATTAACGACAGCGGCTTGAGTTTCGCAGTGACTGGCTGCGAAAACGCTGATTATGATTCCTGAATTGACAGAGATCTTCGAATCGCCGTGGGCCGTACTGCCTGCCGGATTTCATCGGACAAACTTATGTGCTGTTGAAGGACGCTTTGTTTCAAATAAGCGGCGCCGAAATTTATTTAATGGATTGGTTGAGGCTTCCAGACTTCTTCGTCGGGCAGGATGTAGGCGTTTATACCTCGATGGTAGCTTTGTAACGGAGAAGCCGGTTCCCAATGACTATGATGCCTGCTGGGACCCATTTGGCGTAGACAATCGACTCATGGATCCCGTATTCTTTGACTTTCGTAACAACCGAGCGGCCCAGAAAGATAGATTCGGTGGGGAGTTTTTTCCTTCCAGTCTTGTGGTAAAGGAGGTTGGACAGACCTTCCTTGATTTCTTCCAGATTGATAAGTATTCTGGCAAACAAAAGGGAATCATTCTTGTGGGGCTCGCTAACGATCCAATGCTTGACACCCGTAGTACATGATTTACAGTAACAAGCAATACCACATCACTATCGATCGGGTGTCCAAACTGAAGGAGGGGCTTGTTGCTGCGACGGAGCCAGATACAGTAACCGAGTGGGCCCGCGCTGTCGAAATTGATGCTCTGAAATCCCAGATCGCAGAACTTGAAGCAGATCTCGCATACTACCAGATGCTCATATCTGGGGAGATTACTGTGGCGAAGTCACACTCGCTTGAAAGCCTTCCGATGACGTTAGTTCAGGCCCGGATCGCGCGTGGCCTGAGCCAGTCCGAATTGGCTGACGCGTTAGGAGTCAAGCTGCAGCAGATACAGCGCTACGAAGCATCTGACTACATGGGAGTAAGCCTAGATCGTATTATCAAAGTTGCCAAAATATTGAATGTTCACACAGTTGGCTCATTTGGGACCGAGGAAACTCATGGAAATGTGATCTTTTCATGGGAAAACGCCGATACCGTTCGCTGGCAAGAATTTCCGGCCAAAGAAATGGTGAGACGCCGATGGTTCGATCTCCCAAGAGGTGGTGATCTCATTGAGGCTGCTAAAACATATTTTTTGGAAACTGCTGGCCCGCATTTCGCTTCGGCTCTTCACCGAAAGAAAATGCGCGGTACTTACCCGCCGAATGAATATTCTCTGATTGCATGGCAGGCACGGGTACTTGATCTTGCGCGGATGTGGACCGAAGAATGGAATCCTCCAGCGTTTAAACTGGACGACCGTTGGTTGTCAGAACTTGTCGCACTCACTCGACGACCTGATGGACCACGAGCTGCACGCAAATTGCTCGGTCGTAAAGGTATAGTTCTAGTGATCGAAGAACACATGCCTGGCACCTATCTTGATGGTGCAGCAATGCTTGGAGCCAGAGATCATCCCGTAATAGGCCTGACGCTACGCCATAATCGAGTAGACAACTTTTGGTTCGTGCTTCTTCATGAATTGGGCCATATATTCTTGCATCTCTTCGAGGGTGTCCGCTACGACTTCTTTGACGACGACACAACTGAGTCTCGGGATGCAATTGAACTAGAAGCCGACGAATTTGCATTAAATGCGCTCATTCCTAGAGATCAATGGGAAGGTTGTCTATCACGCTTTGCTTTGTCGGAAGAGGCAGTTCAGCTTGACGCGAAAAAGCTCAACGTTGCTGCAAGCATAGTAGCCGGTCGAATTCGAAGAGAGCAGAATAACTATAAGATCCTTACCGGGCTTATCCAATCTGGTGTGCGGGAACTACTTCAAGAGGTGGACCATGATCCTGAGTGAGAAAATGTATGTACCGGTACTACATTTACGGCAATCAGAATATCAAGCACTCAGATACCTTAAGCCAAGGGATAAGGATAAGATCATGCCCCTAATCTGTATCCCAGATGTTGAACTTGACTCTGAAACGTGGAAGGCCAAGAAAACAGTGCATGACCATGTTCTTCCATCAGTTGGGCGATGGACAGCCAAGTGGGGAAATCGACCAGCTTGGTTAGCCTTGCACGAAAAAATTGCCAAGGGGAGAATGAATGATCATAGTCATGTCTTCGACTACATTCTTAACGGGCTCCGTTCAGAGGGGGCACACGCTGTGCCAGTCTTAACACTCGAAAGTGATGCGGACGCGATTACCGCTGCTGCCGGATCTATTGGCCAAGACAGATACGGTGCCGGTATCCGTATCCACCTTGAAAAACTAATGTCTGGAGGTTCTGAAGACAGCATAGCAAAGTTGGCCAAGAAGCTGTTGTTACCCCTCGAAGAAGTTGATCTAATTGTTGACCTACGAGCACCAAATTTTGAGCCCTACCAGCATTTTGCCAAGGCCTTGATCAATATACTTAATGGCTATCGTGACCTTTCTGTTTATCGAAATTTTGTGATAGTCTCCTCAGCTATTCCGGCAGGCTTTGGACAAATAGCGCGGGGTATTGATGAAATCCCGCGCCATGACTGGCTATTCTACAAAGCTCTACTTGCCGCGTTGCCAAGCGGGATACGACGCCCCAATTACGGTGATTATACAACTGTCCATCCAGAATTTAAACTTGACATAGACATGCGCATGATCAATCCAGCGGGTAAAATAATCTATACTACTCCGACAATCTGGGCCACTTGTAAGGGCCCTGGATTTCGCAAAAATGAGACGCAAATGATCGATCATTGTAAGACAGTCATGACAAACCCCCAATTCCAGTTCCGTGGAGCCGATTTTTCTGATGGCGATAAATATATTGCACAATGTGCCGCAGGGGAAGAAGGAACGGGCAATCTAGGCCGCTGGAAGAGAGTTTCAATCAATCACCATATCACGGCAGCGGTGAACGACCTCGCCAATTATTACGCTTCTTTATAGTGTCCTTGATCATTCCGGTTAATTGGTCTTCCGACATTTTTTCCACGAGCAACTTGTAGAGTACGTCGCGAGAAGCACGAAGAGTTGTGGGGCGAACACCGTTCTTCAATAGATAGTCTTGGACTTCACTACGCCATAGAAGATGCGCCAAAATAAATGGATCGGTGGAAGGATTTTTTTTTGCTTGCCGTACCCTTTTCAAATATATGTGTCCTTCGGAGGCAACTCGGACCTCCATTACGCCGCACCATGCAGGGATAATTTCAAGAGTAGGTTTCAAATGCTTAGTTGCTACAACCAAAGTCAGTCTGTGCAGTGCTTGGGCAAAGATGCGTACTTGCCCTCTCAGTCGGTCAAGTCTGTCCCTCTCGCTCTTTATCTCGTACCCATGAAATTCATTCTGATCGATTACGGCTACGTCCACTCGCCTCTTAGCATGTAACAGCCCGAGTTCGTGGATAACCAAATCGCCATTTAAACCATCGTGTAACCTCGAGCCGTCGTGCAACCCAGAACGTCCCCCGACCAAGATCTCGCGAATGTCTGGATCTAGTATGTTAGGCCTCGCAAACACGTTAATTTGCTACGAACCAGCACCAAAAGTATGTGTGCATATACAACTCTCGCGCGAGTTATAAGATTTGCTGAATTTGATGTTCCTCCACCATTTGCATGAAATGGTTCAACTGCTCGCATTGAATATTTCCTCAATGCGCCTGATATACGGACTTCAAGTTTATCAGAAGATTACGCAGAACCGGATAGCCCAATTACTTTCCTGCCTGCGAATAGTGAACCCGATTAACTGTGTCAATCCCGCTTCCAGTCCGGGAGTAAACTGCATAAACTCGGATGTAATGCGTACCAGTCCGTGGTATTTACTTCAAAGAAGCCTGATTGGCGATATCCATATGCGGTCGTTCCCAATAGTTTTCCCTGAACCAAATCAACGGCTACTATCTCCTCCTCCAGCTCCTGCGCGGCACAAGCAGTAACTGATTTACGGGGATCAAGCTTCCCGTTGGGGCGATCCAATAACACCCCACCTTGTTACCACGGATGGGATCTCATTCAGGTTACACGTAAAAATATACTCGCTCGCGGGATCGTATCGGATGACATAGGAGAGCTCAAAGAAATCCACATGTTCACATCAGTTATAAGAAACAACTTCCGGAGAACTATGCGCCCATCGTTTGTGTAAACCATGCGTTCCTGTGGGGATACAAACCTGCATAAGGTGACTTGCGCAGATAGTTAATTAAGCAATACGAACCTTTCGATATCTATCGTCTAGTCAGTATCATGATCATGCGACGGTTTAATCATTTCAATCAAATTAAGACCGCTCGGCATTACTACGACACCATCCGGCGTTGTCCCTTCCAGGAATATTAGTTGCCAGTAGCCATAGGCTTGTTTGCCACCGAAAACCGATCTTGACAAGTCCCTATTTACCCAGAGTGGAAGCTTAATCAACGCACTTATATAATTTTCGATATTTCCCCAACAGGCATCTGGTATTTGATACTGGAAAAGTTTTGAGTTAACAATGGGCTTCCCCGTCGTGATAAAATAGTGTTGAACAAGCTGTTTAACATACATTAACCAATTGCGAATAACCTCCTCTCTCGCCATTCGGCAAGCACGCAAGTGTGGCGCAGGAACATCCTTCCCTTTCCTAATATCGAACTCTATTCGTCCAGTTCCTCGCTTGTGGTCAAAACTGCCGATGTAAATCTTCTCTGCGATTATATTCATAAGTTTCACAACCTGCTCAATCTCAAGTTCTCTTGGATTGAGCCCTTCGTCACTCCTATGATTAAATGGAGTAACTAGCAATTCACCAGAAATAAATAAATGGTAGAACGTCTTCTCGATCGTGCTGTAACTCAACGGCATTTCCTTGCCACGCCCACCGTAATCGATATAGTCCCGTAGCTTATTCTTCCTGGCTGTTGTGATACTATTACGGACCCAATCAATAACATATTTTCTCATTTCACGGCTCTCGCCCTTGAAGTGATTCACCAAGTCTCTCTCGGAAAAAGAGTCATCAGCTTCATCTCTACCGCAATCTTCCCGATATCGTCTCATTCGGTCAGCAAGCAAAGAGCTTCCCAAGCGTCGCTGCACAGACTTGTCGAAGGCGACTTGACGCAGGGTAGTCCCGGCATGCGTATTTGCAGTCAGCAGGACATCTTTGTCGGGGTTAATGAAAACTCGGACGGGCAATCTACGTGCACCCAAGAGCAATTGAGCTGCAGCTTTATGTTGTCCATCAAATATTTTGACCTTAACGCGATCACCTGTCACATTTTCTATCCACCCTAAAGACACGTGAAGCTGTGGTCGCTTTTTATAAAACTCCTCAACTAATTTTTTCAAATTCTTTCCAATTGCCCTTGGGTTAATGTGGTCATCATGGTGTAGGTATTCAATTGGAAGTTCAAGAAACGTCGAAATGAATCCCGAAAGTTTATCCGTAAAAACTGGATGGATGAGCAAATCAGGTTCATTAATATCTGGAAAAGACGTTTTTAGCTTCGATCCTTCTAAACTCACTGGCAAGTCAAACTTGCCACCTTCATATTCCTCTAAGATGTCTCCGAGGTTTGGAGATCGATTTTCTTCCCTAACTCCCTCGGCTATGTCGTCAAAGAGGGCTAACAGGCGCGCTACTTGGAGATTGCCTGCCTGCTTTGATCTGTTGCATGAAACATGGGTAGCAGCAAAATTTTCAGGGGAATCTTTTCCTCCAGAACTTATTGGCTCGATGTGATCAATATCGATATGATTTCTGTGAATAATAACGTCAATGGGCTTAGCACATATGAAGCAATTTCCCGACTGAATGGACAGTAATTGCTCTACTAATTCCTGTCGGTCTTCAGACGACAATCTTCTCAAATAGATGGATGATGGCATATTGTATAACCTCTTGTTATCTAACTAATTCGTCACATTACCTGCAAGCGGCTTTCATCGTTTCGGTTTCGTATTTCGGCGGTTGATTTATTGACCACGGGCGACCGAACGATTCAATACGTCCTTGGTCAACCGTCCGTTCTATTGTTTCCCCCCACCTAAGTTCGGATCAATCACACCGGAATGCCGTTGGTCGTGGTCTTGTTGGTCTAGTTATAGCTCCGTAGAAGAAAAATCTCCACCAGGGTTTGACAGTTCGACCGCAGTTCCCGCCGATTCCTTGCTAAGCTATTCACCCCAGACATCCCCTTCATGCTGAATCCATCCTCCATTTACAGGCTCCTAAGTATTCACACCTATAGTAAATCAACCTTCAATTGTGCAGGTAATGGGAATCGCTATTCTAGAGCTGGGCTAGAATCGCGGAAACGGCCATTACTCCTGTTGCGTTCGCCCCCCTTGATATTGACTCGATGCTCTTATGTCACCAGAGCCAGACGCACGCTGGACGAAACGCTGCCTTTCATTGGCAATGGCTTACGAGGCGTTGAAGATTTGGGAGTTAGTTATTTAGACCAGAGTAAAGTGTTGGGGAGTTTTCCTAGGGAGCGGTTGCAGAATATCAACTTTTACTGGGTACAAACATCTGATTCCTGCTTGATTATAATATGCCTGGAAAATTATTGTCCCACAATAGAGAACAATAAATGAAATTACAGAAAGTTCAAATTACCAACTTCCGCTCAGTGGAGGACAGTGGGGAGTTTGATATCAAGCCGGTAACCTGTCTTGTTGGCAAGAACGAAGCTGGAAAAAGTGCAATTTTGTTGGCACTTTCTGCGCTGAACCCAGGTGCGGCTACCTATGTGACCTTGGACAAGGAACGGGATTACCCCCGCCGCAATTTACTTCAATATGAACAGATTCACGAGAACAAGGATGCGCGAGTAGTCCGGACGATCTGGCAGCTGGATGAAAGTGAGATTCAAGCTATAAATGATGATTTTGGTGTAAACGCCTTGAAGTGCACGCAGATTGAAATAAGCCGATGCTATGGTCAAGATATTGATGTCAGTGCGAAATTGAATGAAGCGGCTATTTTGGACTACTACTTGAACCTATTTCCCTTGAATGCGGCAGAACTGTCGGTGCTGAAGCCCAATTCGCTTGAGACTGTAGATCAATTTATTCAAGTTCTGAACGATATATCATCTCCCACAGAAAAACATCAGAGCCTGCGGAACCATTTAAGTGAACACGGGGATCCCTCAACAATAGTGCATGGACATGTGGTTCGGGCTCTCCCGAGCTTCATGTATGTTTCTGCCTATGACCGAATGGACGGTGCGATCCAGATAGAACAGACACAAGCCAGAATCCAATCTGGGGAGATTGACTATGACGAACACCGAGGGTCGCGTTTGTTCGTCGATTTCTTGGATTATGCAGGCGTACCGCTCAATTCCATAACTGATGTGTCCACGTTTGAAACTTACAATGCCCGGCTACAGGCGGCATCTACCACTATCACCGACCAATTACTTGAGTACTGGTCACAAAACCAAGATCTTGATGTAAAGGTACGCATTGACCCGGCTCGTAGTGGCGACCTGCCACCATTCAACACTGGGACTATTGCCAGAGCTCGTATTCAGAACAATCTGCACCGCGTTGACACGCCCTTCTCCGAACGAAGTGCAGGATTTGTTTGGTTCTTCTCATTTCTCGTAAAATTTGCCCAGATAAAAAAGGCAGACACTCCTATCGTTTTGGTCTTGGATGAGCCAGGGCTGTCGTTGCATGGAAGAGCACAGGGGGATCTGTTGAGATTCATAGATGAAAAGTTGGCCCCCTTCCACCAAGTCATCTATTCGACGCATTCCCCATTTATGGTGCCTTCTGATAAGCTAGAACGCGTGCGAATTGTCGAGGATAAGGTTGACAGAACGAAGAGACCTCTCGAGATTCATGGCACCAAAGTGAGTCATGACGTTCTTAGTGTTAATGCAGATACACTCTTTCCGTTGCAAGGGGCACTGGGTTACGAGGTAACGCAAACTCTTTTTGTTGGCAAATATGTTCTTTTGGTGGAAGGACCTGGTGATATATTGTACCTGCAGGCCCTTTCAAGAGCACTTGAGTCACGCCGCAGGAAAAATTTGGATTCCCGATGGACGTTGTGTCCAGCTGGAGGAATTGATAAAATCATGCCATTTATTTCTCTGTTCTCTGGAAAAGGCTTGAAAGTTGCAGTCTTGACAGACTTCGCTAAGGGGGCAAAAGGGAAAACTAAGAGGATAAAAAAGTCGGAAATTCTGAAAGCAGGTCATTGCTACACGGTTGCGGATTTTACCGGTTTGCCAGAATCGGACATTGAGGATATCTTCGCACCAGAGGTTTACTTAGAAATCGTGAACCGGAGTTACAACTTGTCAGAACCCCATTGTATTACCACTGAGAATCTCAGTGATGATGCAACCACAACTCGTCTGGTTAAAAGAGTTGAATCAATGTTTAACGTTATGCCGAAATCAATTCCTGAATTTAACCACTACGCCCCTGCGGAATGGCTCATACAAAACCCTGATATCCTGGACGGGGAATCAAGGGCGGTCCAGCGGACTCTTGATGTAGCGGAAAAGATATTCGATGCTTTCAATGAACTCTTGGATGGCAACTTGGCCAGTGACAGCAAAATTTGACACCATTTCCTTCTGTACCCACATAAATTTCTTCCCAGTGGTCTAGCTTACCTAAGAAGAGTAGAGTCCGCCGCGATAACGTAGCTTGACCAGATGAGGCGCAGTTCTTTAGCACACATAGAAAAGGGAGATGCATGAGCAGATCCTCCTCACAATCAACAGTATTGGGATACAATAATCGCTCATGATAGGACAATTTTTTATTGCCGTGATAGCTATCGCGGCCCTCTGGTTCGTAATTGACGTATTGGCAAACCGACACCCACTTACCCAGGAGGAGGTTCAGAAATTGTTACGGAAACGACAATGGGAAAAAGGTCTTATGCTACACAGTTTTTCGAGCAGACCGATACTGGCGAATCCAGAAGAAAAAAAGAGAATGAAAAGTGGCGGGGAATGGCTTGAGTTTTACGAGAAATTTGAGCTCGTTCCTGCACGCATGGCGGGGTTTCTAAAATATAAGAAGCACGAATGGATCATTGTGGTTGTAGTTCAATCTCGCAACTCCCTGTGTTTGTGGTGGAACAAGGGACCTGACAATACTAGCGTCGCCCCGAGATTACCCATTGGATCCATAATATCTGTAGCCCGATCAAAAAATGCCGACCTAGTAGCCCTACTACACAACCACCCCAACTCTAATCCTTCATTGTACGATTGCACTGAGCCAAGTGCTCAGGATCTGAGATCAGTTGAATATACTGCGAAATCACTGTCTCAGTCAGGGATCAGCATGCTTGAATTCGTTTGCGAGCGCGGATCCCCGTATTTGTACCATGCGCATTTTACAGACAGAGGGATACCTCCAGCACCGATACTGCATGATATACAATGTAAAAACGGGAATGGATTATTCGGAAATTACTCTCTGAGATGTGAGTTAAGGAGAAACCCCAGGCTGTTCCGTTCTGTGGGTCGAATTCCGTGACCTTTGGCGCGCTTGCACGGAATTCCTTCCCATTTCGCTGAAAATCGGAGTGTTCCTGATGATCATTTTTGGTCGAAGGTCACATTTGCAACTTTCAATAAAATATGGCAATGCAGTTTGAGATTATTTTGAGTGCAACCATTCTACCCAAATTGACAGATCTCGTCAAGCATTTTCACAGGTATTGTAGAGCAGGTTGGCCAACTAACGAGCGGCAGCAAACTCCCTCCGGATAGGCATTAGTGAACTATGCTGTTTTGTCTCCTGAGCTATCGATAGGACGGAGTATTGCGGTAAATGATGTCTGTATGAGTTCAACGGATCATTCTCCCGATACCATTGTGGTTCTTGCCGCGCCCTAACGAATTCCAAGACCACATTCGCTGTCGAGGTGGAATTTACAGAAGGGGGAGTCGTCTTCCAACCAGTAGTCGCCTGTAGGAATCCGGCCGTCCGGTTGATGAGCAGGGGAGGCCTCGGTGCCCTTGCATCCAGCAGGCATCATGGCGATCAAAAGTTTTCCAGGAATCTGGTAGCTTGAAGTTCCTCAGCGGCCGGGGCACACCGTTATTAAAGGCTTGATATTAGAGCCTCTTGCAAAAATCCAAATCGGGGGAAGTTTTTGCACATTTGGTCTTATAGGGGCTTGTGATTTTGATTGGTAAAACTGGGGCGGATCGACGAGATTTTCCGAGGCTTGTTTCCGTCCAAGCAGCCGAAGAACAAGGGGTGGAACCCTCCAAATTTCGTATTTTCGAGGTTGAAGAATTCGCGAAAATTTCGACGAAAAACGGAGGGTTCCGATGCCCATTGAACGTACGTTACGAGGCTTTTATATTTCCTGTCAGCAGGAATTGTTTCCTGAGGTAGAACTGCAATACGGTTCGCTCTCGAGGCGGTACAAGAGGTTGCTTCATGTATTCGAGATTGTCGGGGTTCATGATTTTTTGCCGCGTCCCAAGTCGGGTTCAAGGGGGCGACCCTTGTCCTCCCGGGCTTCGCTTGCGCGGGCGTTTCTAGCCAAGATGGTCTTGAATATTCCCACGACGTCTGGGTTGCGTGAGCGTCTTTTGTCCGAGCGGGTGCTTCGCTCGCTGTGCGGTTGGCCCGAGCGGAGCAAGGTCCCCAGTGAATCCACCTTTTCGCGTGCCTTCAAGGAGTTTGCGGGTGCCGCATTGCCGACTCGGATTCATGCGGCGTTGATCAGAGAAGGCTTCCGGGCGCATCTTGTGGGGCATATTTCCCGGGATTCGACCGCGATTGAGGCGAGGGAGAGGCCGGTGCCCAAGAAAAAGGCCCCGCAACCGAAGAAACGCAAGCGCGGACGTCCGAAGAAGGGGGAAGAGCGTCCAAAGGTCCCTCGCCGCTTGGAACTCCAGCCCACGATGAGCATGGCGCAGATGTTGAACGATTTACCGAAGGACTGCACGGTGGGATGCAAGAGGAATTCGAAAGGATACACGCAGAAGTGGACGGGCTATAAGCTGCACATGGATGTGGCAAATGGTGGGGTTCCGATCAGTTGCGTGGTTTCTTCTGCCTCGTTGCACGATAGTCAGGCCGCCATTCCATTGGCGACCATGACGCAGCAACGGGTGGCTAACTGCTATGATCTCATGGACAGCGCGTATGACGCAAAGGAGATTCATGCACACAGTAGGAAATTGAAGCATGTCCCGATCATTGATACGAATCCGCGCAATCGAAAAGCGGAATATACCCGTGAACAGCAGGCACAGCGCGCAGTCGGGTTTACGTCACCGGAGCGGGTGCGTTATGGAGAACGTTCGACGGTGGAGCGCGCCTTTGGACGCCTCAAGGACGAGTTTGGGGCACGTCATGTCCGGGTGCGCGGCTATCAGAAGGTCCTGTGCCATCTGATGTTTGGCGTGGTGGTGCTTGCCGTGGATCAACTCCTGCGCATGACCCAGTAAACCGGGTCATCCAGCACCGAAATACAGAATCTTGCGGCGCTGAACCCCAGGAACCATGGGATAGATGGGTGAAGTCCGCACCTGCCTTGGACAAAATCACTACGCTGACTCCACACACCAGACTTCACGGTAACAAATCACTCGCAGAATTGTAAAGAGTGCCAGATCCATCCCGATTCCTCACCGAATCCAGGACTAATTGGATTAATCTATGCCCCGAAATAGCCAGAGAATTGGGTGCGAATATTGATTATTGCAAGAGGCTCGCAAATATGGTTCCAGCAATGATCTTCCAATCCGGCATCATTCCGCTAACGTAATTGGTTCGGCTATGGCACTAATACACTACAAGTGGCCACTTGTCTCCTTCTTTTACTTGGCCATAACAATACGGCAAAATGTCATCCAGGGTTGGATCGGAAAATAGCGGATTGACTCGTTGAGCTTTCGACATGCGATTGTTTGCCAACACATAGCCAGCTACACACCACGGTTCGTGACGGTAAGGACATCTTGTTTTGGGGTCTATCCTTGTGCCATTACGATTCCACACACGCATGCTTTTCAGACATGCCTTTTCAGGCTTCTTGCTTTCACGAAACAGGTCACGCACATAGTCTTCGCCATGCGAATTAAGCGCTGCCGTAAGCGCTCTGACGCCTAACGCATAGTTGGTGTCGGCAACTGATTCGTATATGCGCATGAAGACATTTCTGGACTTCAGGTAAGGGGTTCCATCATTAGACTGCCAAGCTGAAAATTGCAATGCAAGACCGGCTTGGACAGATTCTGAAAGAGTGCCTTCGACGAAGATCCTTCCCAGTTCGTTGGCCAATGCGTCAAGTTCAGTAGCAGGCCATTGGTCATATGTTTGCCTTAGCACAGCTACTGCATACTTGTAGTCTTTTTTGTCTTCTTCAAAAGCGACCAATGCCGATTGTGGTGTTGGCTTCAGCCACGTTCCGTCCTTTTGGTGCATACCGATTTTAGATTGGGCAAATACGTCCATCGAGAACGCACAAACGATGATTAAGACAATCAGATTTTTCATTTTGACATGTTATGTTTAGCAACCACTTTGGTTTCCGCCATCGGGGTTGATGCCTGGATATTCTGGTACACGCGACCAACTTCCGCCTGCATAAAGGTGGAAGCCCGGACCAGTAGATGGACCATCTGCAAAACCTGAATCACGAAATGTGACTGCCCAGAAGTTGTACCAATGGTCATGAATGCCTTGCGACACTTCGGCCACACTGCCAGTCGTGGCTTCTACAGCTACTAGCATATCTGTAGCCGTTTGGCTGCCGAGACATGCATTAAAACTGGTTTCATGTTGCCATTCGTGCGCTTCGACTTCGGCGCCAAAACTGATCCATGCATTAAAGGTGTTGCAGTAAAGATTGACGTAATCGTATGACGAATTGAAAGGAAATGCATCAGAACCTGGACATGACGCATTGGCAAGTGGCCATGCCGGACCACTTGAAGTGTAATCATGTGACACGTGCAATTCCGAATAGAAGGTAGCATACAGTTTTATTTTAGTGTATGCCTGTCCTGACCACGGACCATTGCCTGTGGCTTGAGTCACTTCACCCGAAGCCGGTTCAGGTACCCGATAAAATCCATAGACATTATCGCCTTTTTCTGACCGAGGGCGACCTGTATATCGGACATGTCCAGCATTGAGCTGGGCCAATGATCCGACACTGCGTGACGTTACTGGAATGTCTCTGGAAGCTTTGTAGTCATGCGTGGCCACGGATACAGATATAGTAATGTCAGATGTAGCTGTACCCCGCCATACGTTGCCTTCATTGCCTGATCCTGTAAAGGATGCGCCCAAATTGGAAGACCAATCAAAATCAAAATCAGCAGCCGTGTATTGTTCGCCTTCCGCGTTCGTGCCACTGACAAGTACATCGCAACCGCCTTCACTTCCACGCTGAACGCTCGTTGAACAACTAAGGGTGAATTTGGGTGTCGTATCTTCGTCTTCTTCATCATCGTCGTCATCACCCGTACCACCTCCTACGTCGTCACATCCATTGGGACAATCGTCATCCCCAGGATCATCAACTCCACCGCCGTCATCTTGGTCTATATTTGTGCAATAGTAAATGTGATATTCGTCTATTCCAGAGCAAGACACACTGTTTCCATCTGAGTCCACCCATTCGCCATCTGGGTCTGGCCAACAGGTTCCACCCCACTCAACATGAGAGAAAAAGCAATGCTCCCCGCCTTCTTTCGTCTTGCCAATTGCGTCCAGCTTACCGAAGCTTACGACCTGCGGTGTAAGCGTACTGTCAGCGGGGTTGAACAAATCGGACTTCTCCCAACCATACCCCACGCTGTACTCTGAAGTAACAATCTTCTTGTCTCCAAAATGAGAATCAAGCCATTCTTTGGCATATATCTGAAAAAGCGACTCGTCAAGAGGGTTGAGACTTGAGAAGTCAACAATCTTGGAGGTGATTATTTTGCCGTCAGCGTCTGTCTCCGCAATCAATGTGCGGATCAAATCCAAGGTGTCAGGACTATATGCCCTCATGGGTTTGTCTGTACCTCTCAGGGTGGCAATGTAGTACGTCCCGAGCCCGCTTGGCCATGTGACAGCTTTGTCCCAATCAGGCGGGTATTTCTTAACCAGTTTTGCCTGTACAATCGCCTTAATGCTGTCGTCAAGTGTTTTGTGTGCTACAGGAAGAATGCCCGCCTCAGTAATGTCTTCGTAGTGAAGCCTAAGAGATTCAACCAAGTCCGTGTTTGCAGAACCCCGATCAGCTAGGTCTGGAACAAAGCCACTGTCACAATATGCCAGTGTGAGTACCACAATCGCAGCTGGAATTATTCGTCGCATGTAAATGTGTAGAGAAAGGTTCGTTTCCGGTAAACATAAGTAAAGGAAGCTCTGATTAATCGGGGCAGTTTCGTATTCATCTGAGCCTCTTGCAAAATTCCAAAATCTAAAACCAGGGGCAGATCACAAACAGAGCCCCGATAAGCCTCACAGTAAATATAGTAACTCTTCAAGTATTTGTTTCATCAATTGCGTTCTTTATTTGTTACACAATCGGTAATGTGGGTAAATTATTGTTAATTTGTGATAGGTTGTATTTTTGGGGTAGAGTTTTGCAAGAGCCTCATCTTTCTGGACCACAGACATTGATTACCGAGCCATGAGACAGGTTTCATTTGAGGACGCGAGTTACTGGAATCGAACCAAGAAGACTAGGAAGCAGCGTTTCCTGGCCCAGATGGACACGGTTCTTCCTTGGGAAGCGATGCTGGACTTGATCCGGCCGTTTTACTACAAGGGAGGCAAGGGGCGTCCGCCGATCGAGTTGGATACGATGCTGCGCATCTATTTTTTGCAGCAGTGGTATGGGTATTCGGATCCGGCCATGGAGGATGCATTGTACGACAACATGGCGGTGCGCATTTTCGCCCGTGTGGACGCTGGCCACGCACCGGATGAGACGACCATTTGCAAGTTTCGCCATTTATTGGAGCAGCACGGCTTGACGCGGCGGCTGTTTGAGCTGAGTCGGGATATGTTGGAAGAGCGTGGTCTGCTTGTGAAGACGGGGTCGATCGTGGATGCGACCATCATCTCGGCGCCCTCGTCAACGAAGAACCGAGCGAAGCAGCGCGATCCCGAGATGAAGTCGACGAAGAAGGGCAACAAGTGGTATTTCGGTATGAAGGCGCATATCGGAACCGATACGCAAGGTCTGGTGCATAGTGTGGCGGTAACGCCTGCGAACGCACACGACGCTACGCAGATGGACGAATGTTTGCACGGCCAGGAGCAGGTGATCTACGGCGACAAGGCCTACGTGAGCGCGCGGCGGAAGGCGGAAGCGGAAGCGCAGGGTGTGGAATGGCGTGTATTACGCAAGGCAACCAGAAAGCGAAAGCTCAACTGTGCGGACCAGTCCTTCAACAAGAAGAGCAACCGGACCCGGGCCAGGGTTGAGCACACCTTCGGGGTGATCAAGCATCTTTGGGGCTATCGCAGGACGCGCTACCGCGGCCTGGGCAAGAGCGCGGCGCAGGTCTACACGCTGGCCGCCCTGGCCAACTTTTACTTGGCCCGTGATTCACTGCTGACTGCCGCGATCGCGGAATAGCTCTGCCCTGACGCCACCGATGGCGCATCTGGCGCCTTCAAAATGTATGTTGCGGTGTGCAAATAGAACGCATGTAGCCTGATAACAGCCTCCGTGGCCGCATTTCATGTCCGATTATGCTTCCTCTACCACCAAAATGCTATTGATCAGAGCTTCCTAAATTTTTTAATAGAGAAACCTTTCTATTTATATTGCCATGTGCACATAGGTTACCGTCATGCCACAATTTCTACCACTCACTCCTTTGCCGTTTCCACCACCCGACCTGTTTATTGAACATCCTGTCAATGGCCGTGTGATTCCACAGCGACCAAGAGATGGGTATATCAATGCGACTCTGTTGTGTCAGAAACGAGGAAAGCTATTTGCTGATTATTATCGTCTTGTAACCACAAAAGCATTATTGGATGTTCTTTCTACCGATATGGGAATTCCCATATCGGTATTAGTAGAGTCTAGAAAGGGCGGAAACAACAAAATGGCCCACGGGACATGGGTGCATCCGAAAGTGGCAGTCAATCTTAGTCAATGGCTGTCCCCTCATTTCGCCGTTATGGTGAGTGGATGGGTATTTGACTGGATGCAAGGCAAGGTTCAGGATCATCAGCCTGAACACGTCAAGCGATACATTAGGAACAAGTCTAAGATTCCGTACTCGCATTTTTCAATGCTGATTGAAATATATCTCAACTTCCTTGCTCCGTTAGAAGAACAGGGGATCATTCCCCCTGCCAACATGATGCCAGACATATCTACTGGCAGGATGTTTTCTGGATTTCTAAGAGAAAAGGGAATAGACCCTGACAAGTTCGATTACTACGAACATGAATTTGTTGACAAGCGACGCCCACCTGTTCGGGCGCGGTTATATCCAATCGAATTGTTGCCTGAGTTCAGACAGTATTTCAACGAAGAGTGGCTACCTAAGAAATTGCATACTTATTTAGAAGCAAAATTCCCGAAAGCCTTGCCATACGTAAAACACGTCCTGGAACTCCCCTCCCACAAGCCGTAATTGCACTAAAAGGTTCCCGAATTGCTGCAATTAAGTATATAGGTCTGGTATAGGATAACAGGTTCCATTTCCAGGCGATATGCGCATTTATTGTTACATTGTTCCGAGTGTTTTGCGGATTTTCATGAGGAAAGGCCCCCTGGCGTAGTTACGACGGCTGATCAATCTGGTATACGCATGCTAGGCCAACGGCCCTAATGCTCAGTTTCGAATTCGTCGGAGCTGCCATAATCTAATGACTCGGACTCGCTGGTATAGCTACCGAATAGACCTGCTACATGGGCCCTCCTTTTTCGCCAAGGGGCCTTTCCCCATGAAAATCCGCAAAGATTCATTTCACTGGAACGGGTTGCACGGCCTCCCATAAAAACCCGGCCAGTTCGCGGGCGAGTGCGACGACGGCCACTTTGGAAGGCCGGCGTTTGGTCAGCGAGCGGTACTGTTTGTACAATCGTTTCTGTGCTCGCTGACTGATTTCTACAACTCGGGCGCTGCAATCCTGCTGACGCGTCCGGAGAGATGCGCTAACCCGCGGGGAGTAAATATACTTCCAGGCAGCACCGATCAGGGCTTTTCGCGCATGCGGACTGCTGGTCTTGGTAATACCTCCGTAACGGGTCGTACTCCCCGATGAACGTTGCGAGGGAATCAGTCCCAGGTAGCCCATCAATGCTGGGGCACTATTGAACCGACTGAAGTCTCCAATTTCACAGATCAGTTGCATGGCGGTCATCAACCTAATTCCCCGGAATCCCCGCAGAATTTGCGTCGATTCGCGAAACCTGGGCAATGCGGCGGTAGCTCGGATTTGCCGCTCTACCTCATTATTCTCGCTAAGCAATCACCATCTAATCACCTTGCCAGGATGATTGCATCTTAACAGCGAGTTAGGCCGTATCTAATACCTGAATGCTAGGTTTAGTGGATTTGGATTGGTTAAGATGGCGCAAGTCTGGCACCTTTTATAGTTTCATGGCGTTCCATGGGGCTGTGATAAAATGGCTGGCAGGCCCAGTTATAAGTGACAACACAATAGTCAAGAGCTTACATGCAAGGTAACGGATTCAAGGTCGGAGCGGTTATTTTCTTTCTGGCACTCTCTGCTTGGTACCTGTTCCCGTCGTTCCGGGGGTTATCCCTGAACAATCGGCTGGAGGGTATGAGTCAGGAGGAAAGGGTTGATTATGAGCGTGACAATTTCTCCATGATTGAATCGATCAAGGAGAAATCACTTAACCTGGGGTTGGATCTCCAGGGTGGGATGCATATAACCATGGAGGTTGGTCTCAGGGAATTAATTTCCGAGTTGGCGGGCGAGCGCAGGGATGAGGCATTTGATGAGGTTCTGGCGGCGGCAGATGCCCGCAGTGAAGCAGAGAACGTCTCTCTGATTGACGCATTCGTTGACGAATTTGAAAACCGGGATCCCGACGCCAGCCTGTCACGCTATTTCCGCAGCGAAGAGATCACACGTCGTTCCAGCAATTCGGAAGTAACGCAGTATTTGCAGGTCCAGGGTGCAGACGCGATTGAGCGTGCCATGCAAGTGATCCGCAACCGTGTAGATAGATTCGGGGTTACCGAGCCCTCAATTCAAACTCAGGGAAGTCGGCGAATTGTTGTTGAGTTACCGGGTATAGATGATCCCGAACGCGTTCGCGCGTTGCTCAAAGGTACGGCAAGATTGGGCTTTCACCTTATGGCGGATCCCGGCGAACTGAATTCGTCTCTGCAGCGAATCATCAGTTACTATGAGGTCGATATAGCGCCTCCCGCAGACTCTTTAGATGTTGGTGAGGAAGAAATCAACGAGGCGGAATCAGATACCTCCTTTGATGTTAGCCAATTGCTTGCTGAAGCGGACGACCTTGACGACGTGGGGAATCCCCTATTGGATGTTCTGATTCCAGCGGGGCAGGGCACAGTTGTTTTCGGAGAGGTTGCAGCACAGGATACAGCGGCCTTTAATGCACTAATGGCAGATCCTGAGGTTCAGGCGATGCTCCCGCGCGATATTGAGTTGAGGTATGATGCTAACCCCAGCAGCGGAAGTGGGCCGGAGTACTTCCCGGTACTGGCAGTTAACATGAACATTGAATTGAGTGGTGATGCGATTACGGATGCGCGAGCGGATTTTGATCCGCAGACAAATCAACCCCTTGTTGACATGGAGATGAATTCGGAAGGTGCACGCATATGGTCACGTCTTACCGGTGCAAATGTGGGGAAAAACGTCGCCATCGTACTTGATGGCGTTGTGTACTCGTATCCAACAGTCATTGGTCAGATCAGCGGAGGCAGATCTCAGATCACTGGGCTGGCCTCACAGGAAGAGTCCGAGGATATCGTAACGGTGCTCAAGAGTGGTGCCTTACCGGCGCCGGTAGAGATCGTTGAAGAACGGACAGTAGGCCCCAGCCTCGGTGTAGTTGCCCGCAAAGCTGGCTTTACGTCGCTCATGGTTGGACTGACTATTGTCGTCCTCTTCATGATTGTCTATTATCGTGCAGGAGGGATGGTGGCCGATATGGCGCTGATCATCAACATTATCTTCATTATGGGGATTCTGGCGGGATTCAATGCTACCCTGACACTGCCTGGTATTGCCGGAATCGTATTGACGATCGGCATGGCGGTGGATGCAAATGTGCTCATCTTTGAACGTATCCGGGAGGAGCAGTCCACTGGAAAGACATTGAAGGCCTCAATAGATGGTGGGTACAGTAAGGCGCTCAGCGCAATTATTGATGCCAATATCACGACCTTCTTTGTTGGTCTTATCCTTTATTCGTTCGGGGTTGGCCCAATTCAGGGCTTTGCAGTGACGCTGATGGCAGGCATACTGGCTTCGCTGTTCAGTGCAATTGTGTTTACCCGAATCATTTTTGATTACGCAGTGATTGGTCGTCGTATGTCCGTCAACTTCGGTTGATCGGCAGCGATATAATCTGAATTCAGGCATTTTGCCATGCGCATTTTTGAGAACACTGATTTTAATTTGGTAGGCAGCCGAAAGCGCGGCTATATTCTGAGCGGAATTCTGATTCTGCTCAGCCTCGGCGCAATAGTTACCCGTGGGTTGGAGCTAGGGATCGACTTCAGGGGTGGTATGGAGTTTGTTGTTGAGAGCAGCCAGGTACTGGATGCGACGGCCGTACGTACTGCCCTCACCTCGGTACTTGAAACCTCACCTGAGGTCAAGACCTACAGCGATGTAGGGGCAGGTGGACGGGACGCCCTGCTGATTCGAACTCCATCTGAAGGAGAGACTACCGAGATTCAGACCATGGTGGTTCAAGGTATTTCGGATTCTTTTCCTGGCAGTGATCCGCAGGTGATCAAGACAGATGTCGTTGGGCCGAGGTTCGCGGAAGATTTAAAGCGTGGATCACTGTATGCTGTCCTCGGCTCGTTGCTGGTGATCTTTCTTTATGTGATGCTACGTTTTGAATGGAGGTTTGGGCTGGGTGCCGTGGCGGCACTCTTTCATGACGTTTTGATTACGCTGGGGATATTCTCCCTGTTGCAGGGTTTTTTGCCGTTTTCGCTGCAGATTGATCAAGCGATCATTGCAGCTTTCCTGACGATTGTCGGCTATTCACTCAATGACACGGTTGTAATTTTTGACCGAATCCGTGAGTATACGAACCTGTTCAAAACGGAGCCATATAAGATCGTTGTTAATCGTTCAGTGAATACAACACTCAGCCGCACAGTCATAACTTCCGGAACGACGTTGTTAGTTGTAACTACACTGTTTATATTCGGAGGTGAGGTTCTGCGCGGCTTCACCTTTGCACTCATCATTGGCGTAATTATCGGGACCTATTCGTCTGTTTTCGTGGCCACCCCTGTGGTGGTCGAGTTATATAGCCGGTCTGGATCGGCCCGCAGGGCGGTCCGCCGTTAACATTTGGTAGTATGAATTTCACCGTCAAAGACACCTACAACGCAGTAGTCATCACATTCAAGGGCAATGTGATGGGTGGTCCGGCCACCGCTAAACTCCACGAATCACTTAATGAGCTCAAGGAGCAGGGCAAGCTGAATGTAATTGTAGATTTGGCTAAGGTCAAGTTCATGAATTCCAGTGGACTTGGTATGCTGATCAGTGCACTGACCACGATGCGGAACGCCGGTGGAGACTTACGCCTTGCGAACCCGGCTTCAAAAATCAGATCGTTACTTGTAGTGACCCGATTGGTCACTGTTTTTGAACATTACGATTCTGTGGAGGAAGCCGTTGACAGCTTTAAGGAAGACTAGAAGAATTTGGTTACATACTCCTTACAGCAGGCTCCATCTTTGGCGCCGGCTTCGCGTGAGGTATGTCACGTAACGGCATCTCAATGGCGGTAACGGTAGTAGTTGGTAGTCAGTGGGGAGATGAGGGCAAGGGAAAGGTTGTGGACCTGCTTGCGCCTCAGTTCGACATTGTTGCACGGTACCAGGGGGGCGCCAATGCAGGGCATACCATCCGATGGGACGGCCAGACTCAAGTTCTTCATTTGCTACCAAGCGGAGTATTTACGCCAGGGGTTCAGTGTGTTATTGGCAACGGTGTAGTAATTGAGCCGAAGGCACTTGTCTCTGAAATCCAAAAGGTTCAGCGGCTGGGGTATGATCTGACTGGCAGGTTATGGATTTCCCGGAATGCTCACTGTATTCTGCCGTATCACAAGGCGATAGAAGAGGTTCTGTCTGCGGACAGGATTGGAACGACAAGGCGTGGGATCGGACCGGCGTACACCGACAAGGTGGCGCGCGTTGGGATCCGGGCTGGTGAGTTGGTTGATCCTGATTTATTTGCCCAGCGCTTACGGAGTGAGGTTGCCCGCCAGAATACAGTTCTACGTGGTGCATACGGACATCCCGGCCTGGATGCCGAAGAAATACTGGCCGACTACGTCGACCTTGGAATTAAGCTTTCCGGATACGTCATAGACACCACTGAACTGCTGCATCAGGCATTGGGAGCAGGAAAGAAAATTCTGGCAGAAGGTGCACAAGGAGCGCTGCTGGACATTGATTTTGGGACCTATCCCTACGTCACGTCAAGTAACCCAACTGCAGGTGGTGTTTGTACGGGTCTGGGGTTGCCTCCAACTGCAATTAAGCGGGTGATCGGAATCACGAAGGCGTACTGCACAAGAGTGGGGCATGGGCCATTCCCCACGGAGTTAACGGATGCAACGGGTGCTCATCTTCGTAAAGTTGGTGCCGAGTTCGGGGCAACGACAGGCCGACCCCGCAGATGCGGGTGGCTGGATCTGGTCGCACTTAAGTATAGTTGCAGACTTAACGGATTCACAGAGCTGGTCGTAACAAAACTGGACGTTCTGTCTGGTCTGGATATCGTGAAGGTATGCACGGAATATGGCCAGGGTGGTACGACCAAATCTCGTTTTGTCAACGATACCCGAGTGCTGGGCATGACAACGCCCCGCTACGAAGTGCTAGAGGGTTGGACGCAGGACATAAGCAAATGCACTCGAGCGGACGAGCTGCCGCCCGCAGCTTTGGCCTTGATTGATCGCATTGGTTCATTCACGGGTGTGCGGGTTAAAACCATTTCTACGGGACCAAATCGCGCTCAAACCGTTGAGCTGAGTAGGTAATCAATGGTCCCCATTGCAGACTATTCAGTTTCATGCGAGCCTTTATTTCAACTCCCAAGCTGAAGCTTGTGCTCATCGTATTTGCTCTGTGCATTGCTTCGGCGTCTCTTTTGTATACCAGCAACCTTGTTCGTCATTTGCAGGAGCGCGAACGCACAAGCGTGACCATTTGGGCAGGTGCGATTGAGCAGGTGGCCGGCGCCACGGCCCAAAATCCCTATGAGCAGGATTTCCGTGCTATGGCAGAAAACTTGGATCCCGCGGATCCAAATACACAGCGGTATCGGGCGGCTTTGGCCTGGGCTGGAAGATTACCACAGGGGGATCATATTGATTTCATGTTTAGCATCATTCACGACCACCCACCTGAGGTTCCCGCGGCGATAGTTGATGATGAGGGAAACCCGATCATATGGCAATATCTGGGGGTGCCGGATTCCGTAGACCTGACCCCACAGGATTCGCTGTATATCGCGCGGAGTATTGCCCGGATGGACCGGAGGTTTGATCCAATCTTGATTGAGTTTCAATCAGATCCCCTTACCGCACCTTTGACCCAAAGGGTACACTACGATGAGAGTGTCATCATTAGGGATCTACGCGTATATCCGTACCTGCAGCTTACGTTTGTAGCCCTGTTCATCGGAATCGGCTACCTGGGCTTTTCTTACGCTCGCCGGAGTGAGCAGAGTAATCTATGGGTAGGCATGGCACGTGAAGCTGCGCACCAACTTGGGACTCCAATATCCAGCCTGATGGGCTGGCTTGAAGTGATGCGTACGAGTCCGAATGCGGACCACGACGTATTGAAAGAAGTCGACGAAGATGTACAGCGATTAGGTTTGATTGCGAATCGGTTTAATGATATCGGTTCAATGCCTAAGTTGGAAGATCAGGAGTTGTTTCCCGTTATAGAGGCAACCGCAGATTATATCCGCAGGCGTCTGCCACGCCGCGGCGCAGCTCTGACGGTGAGTGTGTCGAAGGAACTTGAAGCACCCATCAACGCAGAATTATTTGCCTGGGTGATAGAGAATTTACTCAAGAATGCTCTTGATGCCATAGAGAATAAGCAGGCCCATGTTGAGATAACTGCCGGGTCGGAACGCAATAGAGTATACATCGATATCAGAGACAACGGCAAGGGCATAGATCGTCGCGAGTGGTCCAATATTTTCAAGCCGGGGTACAGTACAAAGACTCGAGGTTGGGGGTTGGGCCTCAGTTTAGCCAAGCGTATCGTAGTAGACTATCACGGTGGATCGCTGACGTTATTGAAATCAGTCGTTGGTCAGGGGTCAACTTTTAGAATTGTTCTTCCTCGATCTTGAACTTGGAGCAACGCCCTCAAACCAGAACTGGTGGCAATGAAAAATCGAACCCTTTTCTGGCGAGCGTAACTGCAATGGTTCCGCGTGTTTTCATTATATTGGTGTCGTATAAACGCAACAACCAAGTATGATGTATTTAGGCAGCAGGAAATTGTCGGTAACCGTGATTTCAGTCCTCTTTTTGGTCGCAGGGATAGGGTTATCTGACTCGACCGCACTTCAAGCACAGGTGCCGAAGGTTACCGCCGACGCCGTCATCGGTGCGGATGGAAAGATAAATGAAGATTCTCTAAAGGCTTTTGTCACCTGGGCTACGGCAGTATCTGCAGAAATAACGACTATCGAGGAAGGCAATAAGCTGCGAGCTGCAATTTATGATTCCACCGGTGATTATAGATCGGGCGATAAGATCTTTCTCGTGTACTTCACAGATTATCGGGGCACAATCCTCTTTCATCCTGGGAATCGGCACGTAGAGAGTATACCAGCAGATTCGGTTGTCGACGATGAAGGCACTCTAGTAGTTCAGCAGATGTTAGCTGCGGGCACAGATGAGCCAATGAGAGTCGAGTATTGTTGGAATGACCCGAATGATGATTCTGACAACGCTCCAGGTGCCACTTGCAAGCCCAGCTATGCCATGCGCTATTTTGCGCCAACAATCAACCGCGAACTTGTGGTCGTTGGTGGATATTATCAGGATTTGAGCGCTCTAGCGACACCGCTCCCTAATATACCGTTGCCCCCCGTTACCGCTGCTGACGTGGTAGACCGGGAAACCCTGAAGCAGTTTGTAGAAGGTGCCGTGCAGTGGTCCGAGTCGCTTTTTAGTGCGTTGGGATTTTCGGCGGTCCTTCACTGGAAGATTGAATTCAGAAAAGATGTCAAAGATGGTGGGTTATTCAAAGACGGTCTGACATTGCTCTACAGCATTACTCCTGACGGATATGTAGTCTTTCACGCACTGGATCCATGGCGCGAAGGTCGGATAGTCATCAACAACCCCGATGCCAGAGGTGATACTACTTTCGTGCGAAGGATCATCGATGAAGCTCAGTCCGGGGGAGGATTTGTGGACTATTACTGGGATAATCCTGATGATCCAAATGATGATCAGGATGGAACCCTAAGGACGACATATGCGGTGTCTATGATGCCCGCTGGCATACAGGGAGAATATATTCTCGCAGGTTCTTTTTTTCCGAGTCTCGTCACCTCGGTAGAGGGTACGGCCACAGAAATTCCGGCAGATTTTGCGCTTCACGGCAATTATCCGAACCCCTTCAATCCGTCAACGCGGATCCAGTTTGATCTTCCTGAGAGGGCGCAGGTGACGCTGCAGGTATTGGATTTGCTTGGCCGAAAAGTTGTCGAATTGCCCATGCGGGCGTTTGAAGCGGGTGCTAATCATACGGTTGAACTGAACGCGGCTAACCTGTCATCGGGGGCCTATATATATCGGGTGATCGCGATAGGATCGGAGCGCACGTATGAGAAGACTGGTTTCATGACGCTGGTAAAGTAGCATATTGAGCAGTTCAACTACCCGGCGGTATCTGGCCGTTGTTGTTTAGGATGGGCGGGGCACCTTTGCGTTTGCATTGAGCGTAGTTGCCCGGATAGCGGGCGTGCATTCCATATGCGGACGGCTGGTGTATCGAAGACAGTGCTTGACCGATTCGCAACAGGTCGAAGGTGCCCTGCGGAAATAAAAGATATAGTCTACCCGGTGGATCCTAGGTGGAAAAAACCGGCCGCCTGTCAAGAGGAACTAGGGAGAATGCTGATTCCCGGCAGTGGACTTCCTGTGCGGCAATTATTTCCGCATAGACGCGCTGCCTGGAAGATCTCCAAAGACTATATTGACCGGTGTTCCCCTTTGAATGTGAAGGAGATCTGCTGCGCTGCCTTGGTTAACAGCGATCTCAAGCAAGTCGCTGCTTCCGAAAAGCATCAAGGGCTCACTCACAGGTGCATCGTTGTACGTCTTGTGAATGCCCCGAATAATTCCGCTGCCCGCGTACCCTTTGATTTTGCGTCCCGTTTGACGCTTTTCGAATAGTGTACGAGAAATATTCGTAATGCAGTTACCGAAGTGATCAATGTACACGATCCAGCCACGGATACCCTCCTCATCGTCAATCGGCAGAGCCCATTGCAGATGCTTTAATTTTGCAAAGGGCGTGCCCAGCTCTTCAAGCGCGGTTCCGCTCGCCAGCCGTGCAGCGGCGGGGGCAAACACGTCTCTTCCGTGGAATGTAGCTGACACAATGCTGTCGCTGGGGGGCTTTAGCTCAACCATTTGATCGGGGGTATCGGTCTCAAGTAGGAGGGTGAACAAGCCATTATCCGGCCCTACGAAGTACTGTTCGTTATGTCTCAGGGCTACCGCCCGACGAGCAGATCCAACTCCTGGGTCAACGACAACCAGATGCACGGTTCCTGCACTGTAATATTGAATAACCTGACGCAGTACAAATGCGGCCGCTGCGACATCAAATGCTTTTACTTCGTGGGTAATGTCGATGAGAAGCAGATCAGGATTAATGCCATGCATCATGCCCTTCATGGCACCGACGTAACCATCTCTGTTCCCAAAATCAGTGGTCAGGGTTATTGTGGAGTTACAGGTACCCATTTAATCGGCACTAATGCAAGCTGATTCCAATACCGGCCTGTATTGACCGTCCTTCGGCTGGTTCGAAATATCGTCCCCCAAAGGCATTAACTACCAATGAACGCACATACTGACTGTCAAGAATATTCTGAAAACGTGCAAAAGGATGTAGGGAGAATCTGCGGAGATGCCATTTCGATCGCGCCAGATAAATATCCAAGACTGTAAATCCTTCTGACTGAACAGAGTTTGTATTATTTGCCCACATTCCAGACGCGGACTCGAGAACAATTTGGGCTTGCCACCCACTACGGGCTGCACCGTGAATCGTCAGGTGTAGCTGGTGTGCAGGTACACCCGGGATACGTAGACCGTCGCCAGGCTCATTCAGAAAGAGAAATGATCCATAGTTGTAGGCCATTCTAATGCCGATTAACGAACCTGTGGGCCAATCCACCGCGAGCTCAATACCATTATGGCGGTTTTTTCCTCCGTTATTATACCATGTGCGTCCATCCTCTCCCTGCTGCGGGATAAGTCTGTCCCGGATATGTAGAGAGAAAACGGCAAGGTCCAACCCGAGGCGCATCCGGTCAAGTTGACCGCGTACACCGGCCTCGACACCGCGAGTTTGCTGTGGTCCAAGATCCGAGTTAAACCCTCCCTCACCGGAGGGACTGTTGATCAGTTCAGTCGTAGTTGGCGTCTCAAAAGTGGTGCCGATATTCGTGTACCAGGTAAGCATGTTGGTACGGTAAAAGGCTCCCAGTGATGGGCTCAGTGCGACAAAGTCCCGCCCGCCACTCTGATCGCCATTAGCGAGCAAGTTATCGGTCATCTCGAATTGCAACCGATCAAGTCGTGCTCCGATAGATAGCCCAAAGCGCGATGAGAGTTGAGCATTCACACCCGCGAATACAGCAATGCTACCCACTCGTTCTTGCTGATCTAGGAGTACTCTCGTTCCTTTACTACCAGCAGCGTTGTTGAACCGGAAACGATCATCTCGCAGTTGGCGCAGATCAATCCCCACGGCAAAGTCAAGTACCTCGAAATCGGCCTGAAGCTGAGTATAAACACCTCCAGCTAAACGATCCAGTTCGATCCAGGCAAAAGTTAAGGGGTTGTCAAGAGATCTACGAATTCCGTAAGCCGTGGCAGTCAGATGGCCTAAGCGGGTCTGTGCACGAAGGGTCAGTCCACCTTGCAAGTGAACACTGACTTTTCCAGCCGATAGGTTGACATACCTGGAATCTGCCTGGTTGGGGTCCAGGGACATTTGTTCAAGTGTGAGGGATCCCGGGGACAGGACATCCTGGAAAGCTGTATTCAGCGTGAACAGGAGTGCTGTGTTGGCGCTTGGAACTGTCCGCGCGCTTATACCTGCACGGAGGAAACTGCCCTCACTGTGTGCCCGATGTCCTCGTTTGCTCACGCGTGAAGTATAAACCCGTATGTTGTTCGGTCCACGCCGCAAACCCGTGCTTACCAGCGTATGACTCAGACCATAACTCCCTCCCACGTGCCGGATTCGCACACGGGTAGAATCTTCCATGCTAGCAAGGTGCAGAACTCCTCCGCTGGCATTCCCCCAGAACAGTGAACTTGGCCCCCGGAGTAATTCCGAGCGTCCAATGAATGCCGGATCAACGACATCAAGCATACTTTGCCCGTCTGGCATTGTCAACGGGATACCGTCCAGGAAAGCTTGCAAACCGCGGACGCCAAATGCCGCGCGATAGCCCATTCCCCGAACAAGGATGCGCTCACCAAGGGCAAAGTGGCCGCGTTCACTGATCTGAAGTCCGGGTAACCCCCGTAGTACACGCTGCAGCGATAGCCCAGGTTCAGAAGTGATTGTCGAGTGTTGTCGAATATAAAGGCTGCGGGCAGCGGTGGTTTCGGTTTCCAGTTGCCTTGTGGACTGGATCGTCATGGTGGGCAGAGATACCACTGACGTGTCCTGTGCCATTACGATATGGGCCAGAAGTGCGAGGCCACAGATAAGAAAAATCGAACGATTATTCATGACTCAACGGGTGATCAGTGTAACGCACGAACGTTTCAGGAATTCCGGTATTCCATAATCTATCATTTTTGCAGCCGTGTAAGCAAGTTATTATCACAGAGTATTCCTCGTACCTTGCACGGGATACGTGGGATTCCCCAGTTACACGATTCAGATCTGGGAGAATTTTCAGGGATGTCGGTAAGACATGCAGCAAGTAAGTTATATTGCATGTGAGCTCACGGGTGCGTGCGGGCTAAGCACACCTAAATATGGTCGCAGGTGTGCCGAACGTGCTGTCTTGGATTTCACATGGTACGAGTGGCAAGCTAGATTCGTCTCAAAATTCGGCAAGGGGAATGTTAGTGGCAATTGAAGGGATTGACGGTTCAGGGAAAGGAACGCAGGCAGAAATGCTTTTGGAGCGTGCTCGCGAAATGGGGTATACTACTGCTCTGCTATCTTTTCCGCAGTACCAGCTCACGCAATGCTCAAAGTGGATTGCGGAATACCTGAAGGGTAAACTTGGAGAGCTTAACGAAGTGCATCCGCTCTTCGCTGGGACGCTGTTTGCACTGGATCGTTTTGAAAGCAAAAACCAGATCATACATTCATTGAAAGAGCACGATCTCGTTATCTTGGACCGATATGTCGCGTCGAATTTAGCCTACCAGGGTGCACGTGTTGCTAACGGTGACCGTACAAAATTCGTTGATCGGTTGCTGAAACTTGAATACGAGATATACGGGCTACCAAAACCAGACCTTACATTATTCCTGGACATGCCCGTTGCATTTTCGGAACATCTGATTTCAGAAAGGGGAACTCGCGCGTATACAGCAGACGATGAAATCAAAGGGGCTATGGCGGAACAGGTTGACGTACCTCCTGCGCGGTATGACATTCATGAGGAAAACACAGAATATCTCCATGCGGTTCATCAAATGTATTACCAGCTAGTCCAATCTAATGATATGTACCCGCATGAAGTGATTAACTGTCAGAATAAAGACGGTAGGCTAAGGAGTAGGGAAGACATTGCTCGGGAGGTATGGAGTGCGGTTGAAGGGAAGCTCTAGGGGCCTCAGTGAATCCTGCGAAAAGAAATGTCGTAAGGAATAGCAGGCAGACGGTTTTCACCAACGGAAGGGACTATGAATAATTACTTGACCAATCCAGTGCGGCCAAGGGTGTTCGCTGCAATCGTTTTCTTTTTTCTGTCCACAGGCTGTCAAATCACACTTGAGGAGGAAGATTCGGTATCTGAAGATGCACAAGATGCAGTAGATGCGAATGACGCGCCTGTGTATTCGGAAGATGACGATAGGAACGAAGATTTAGCGTTTGGAGAAGATGCGTTCATCGCGCAGGGTAATCAATTGATCGGTGAATTGGAAGAAGGAGCAAGGCGTTCACCGGTAAACTGGAGGGAGCTGGAAGAACTGCTGCCCAACAAGCTTGACGGGGTTCCGTTGAACTTAACTGAGGGGCAGACAATCGACATTGGTACTGGGCTCTCGAGCGTGAGTGGACAATACAAGGATGAAGAGCAGGAGGTAACGATTGTGATTGCTGATCTGGCATTCCTAAGTGGGATCGCGGCCCATGCCATGGCCGATTGGATTGGTGAAGAGATTGATAGGGAAAGTGATCGCGGTTTTGAGCGTACGAGTATTTTTCATAGTCGCAGGGGGGAGTACCCAAGCTATGAGAAATATCATCGCGATCAGGGGCACGAATCTTGTGAGCTACATTCGTGGGTGGCAGATCGATTCCTTGTTGCAATCTCGGGAGACGGTGCCGCCATGTCGGTATGCGAAGAAGCCCGTGACAGAATTTCATTCCGAAGGCTTGAACGTCTGGCAGAAGCAGACGATTAGCCAACATTTGCTGGTCCCTGAATGCTGAATTGGGAGCATCATGTCTTGATTCCCGTGCCACTGAAGTGGAGCATGTCTGGAACGCGGTCAATATTCAATTGCTGGGAAGGCCTCATCCGGAAAGAAGCAGATCGTTCGGGCAGTTGATTGTAACTTACGGGTTCACTCAATCGGCTGTCCTATGCGGTTCTTTCTGTCTGCGCTTTTTTTTCTGATTTTCCTAACACAGGTATCACTCGCCCAGGTGCCGGAGATGCCATCGGCGATTGCTCCCACGCCTGCTGCCGAACGACTGAACAGTTTTTCTCTTCGCATCCAGGAGGCGCGACAATCTCTGGTCTCTAATGTTGGGTTTGATAACGTTGGGCCGACAGTAATGAGCGGGCGCATCGTGGACATTGATGCCAATCCCCTTGATCCCGTGCAGATGTACGTCGCTTATGCCTCTGGGGGACTATGGCGCAGCGAGACAAATGGGATATCTTTTGAGCCTCTTTTTGACCAGGAGGCATCCATGACCTTGGGGGACATTGCTGTTGATTGGGCACGCGATGAGGTCATTTGGGTAGGTACCGGAGAAAACAACTCCAGCCGATCGTCTTATGCAGGTACCGGAGTCTACAGATCTCGGGACCGTGGTGAATCCTGGGAGCACATGGGCTTAGGTGATACACACAGGATCGGGCGGATTATCTTGCATCCGACAGACCCACAAACGCTTTGGGTTGCCGCAGTGGGTGCGCTCTATTCACCGAACCCGCACAGAGGCGTTTACAAGAGTAGTGATGGTGGAGAGACTTGGACCAAAACACTTTATATCTCGGACAAAGCTGGTGTGATTGACCTGGTCATTGATCCGACGAATCCAGACGTCCTGTATGCGGCAGGTTGGCATAGGGAGCGACGGGCATGGAATTTTGTTGAAGGTGGAAGCGGATCAGGCATCTGGAAATCAACTGACGGAGGCAATTCCTGGGATCGGCTGTCGGCTGACGGTTTGCCCAGTGGGGATACAGTAGGGCGAATAGGTCTGGATATTTTTACTG
Organism: Rhodothermales bacterium; assembly: GCA_965219915.1. GTDB lineage: Bacteria > Bacteroidota > Rhodothermia > Rhodothermales > Bin80 > Bin80. The sequence continues at coordinate 1,917,376 of OZ244794.1, forward strand.
GAAACCCGGAGATACTGTATGCCCTTGTGGATAATCAGGCCCGACGTCCCGCTGAAGATGAAGAAGAAACCCCGGCGCTCACGCGCGAGGCGCTTCGCACCATGAGTGTGGATGAGTTCCTGGCGCTGGATAATGAAACTGTAGCAGAGTACCTGGAGGACAATAACTTTGGACCACAATACAGTGCGGAAGTAATTCGGGGCATGGTTGAAGAAGGTACACTCGAGCCAGTGCATTTGGTATGGTATGTGGAGGATGCGAACAGGGAGTTGTTTGATACGCCCGTTATTGGAGCGGAGGTCTATCGATCAGATGACGGGGGTGCGTCGTGGACACGAACGCATGAGAATTACCTGGATAGGGTATACAATTCGTATGGATACTACTTCGGAGAAATCCGCGTTGCTCCACATAATGTTGAGCGGATTTACATACTGGGTGTTCCTTTCCTGGCATCTAGCGATGGTGGAGCTACCTGGGAGTCCATTGGCGGACCGAGTGTACATGCAGACCATCAGGCCCTCTGGGTAAATCCGTCTCGCCCAGGTCATCTGATTGACGGCAATGATGGAGGGCTGAATATCACGTATGATGATGGGGCATCCTGGTTCAAGGGAAATACACCGTCTGTCGGGCAGTTCTATGCCATTGGTGTCGACGATCAAACGCCCTATCATGTTTATGGGGGGCTTCAGGACAACGGTGTATGGGGCGGACCACATACCTACACGGCGTCAACAGGCTGGCATGCGAGTGGTACGTATCCGTATGATCGGTATCTGGGCGGTGATGGCATGCAGGTGGAAGTAGATACGCGCACGAACGATATCATATACACCGGTTCGCAGTTTGGATTTTATCAGCGCATAGAGACTTCCACAGGAAGCCGAAGTTCAATTCGTCCACGCCACACACTGGGTGAACGTCCACTGCGATTTAATTGGCAGACCCCCATTCATTTGTCCAGGCATAACCAGGATGTTCTTTATTATGGATCCAACAAGCTTCATCGCTCTTTTAACCGAGGGGATGACTGGGAAACCCTGTCTGGTGATTTAACGCGTGGGGGGCGGAGAGGGGATGTGCCGTATGGCACATTGACCACCATTGATGAGTCGCCGCTGCGATTTGGATTGCTGTATGTCGGTTCAGATGATGGCCTTGTGCATGTATCAAGGGATGGAGGCTATACGTGGGAGAATATCACGGGGGATGATTGGGGGGAGCTGTGGGTAAGTCGTGTGGAGGCTTCCAATCATGAGTTGGGGCGTGTGTATGTGACACTCAACGGATACCGGTGGGATCATTTTGCGCCGTATGTCTTTCGCTCGGACGATTATGGGCAGACATGGGAGGCGATTCACGCAGGATTACCTATGGAACCGGTGAATGTAATTCTCGAAGATCCAGAGAATCCGGACCTGCTCTTTTTGGGCACAGATAATGGCTTGTACGTTTCCATTGATGGCGGGACATCTTTCATGTCCATGCAGAATGGACTGCCGCATGCGCCAGTTCACGATCTAAAGATCCAGGCACGCAGAAAGCATTTGCTGGCAGGTACGCATGGTCGATCAATTTACCGTGCAGATATTGCAGCGTTGCAGCGTCTGACTCCTGAAATCATTGCGAGTGCTTTGACGGTGGATGCGCCAGCAGAAATCACGCAAAACTCCTTTTGGGGCAGTCGATTTGTTTGGTGGGCAGACTATAATGAGCCGGAGGTCATCATCACCTACTGGGCCGGATCTGCGGGGCAAGTTACCGTACAAATTGAAGGGGAAGAGGGTGCAGTTCTTCGCACGATCACAGATGAGGCTGAACGTGGTCTGAATTTCCTCTCATATGATCTCTCGGTTGACGAAGCTTCTGCGGATGCGTTGATAGGGGAAGATGAAGAGGCAGTTGAACCCGGAGAAAATGGCGTCTATTACCTGGTTCCAGGGGATTATGAAGTGACTATTCAACTTGGCGATGCAGAGGAGTCAGTAGTGCTCTCAGTCGCCAGCCCCCGCAATCGTTTCGGAGGTTAGTTGATCTTCAGGGGTGTTTGGTAACTGCTTCCAAAGTCCATCTCTGACCGCGAAGAATTTTGGCAGAATAGTGTCGGGCAGGGGTTCTGATTTTGGCATCTCTACTCTCATTGCGTCAACCTGCTGCCCATTCTTCCAGAAGCGGTAGCAGACGTGTGGGCCTGTGGCCAGGCCTGTACTGCCGACATATCCAATCACGTCACCTTGTTGAACACGCACTCCTGGGCGGATCCCACTTCTTATTCGGGACATATGGAGATACCCCGTAGTGTAAACATCGTTATGTCGAATTTTGACGTAATTGCCGTTGCCGCCTGCGTACCCTGCGTTGGTCACTGTACCATTCGCGGTAGCAACTATGGGAGTTCCTGTTGGTGCGGCGAAGTCTGTACCGAGATGTGGCTTGTAGCGTCGCTGGATGGGATGGAATCGTCTTCGACTGTACTGTGACGATATTCGGCTGAATTCTACGGGCGCACGCAGGAACGGACGTTCTGATGGACGCCCCTCCTCGTCGTAGAATCCACTTATTCCTTCCTCAGGAAAATAGAATGCATAGTAATCCTGGTCTGCGTGGCGGAAGCGGGCAGCTTTGATCTCTGTACCGATGGATTGACCATAAACTTTCTCATCCTCAAACAGGATTGAGAATTGGTCCCCGGGGAGTAGATGAAAAAAACTGACCTGCCAAGCGAAAATCTCACTCAGGTTTAGGGCTAATTGTTGATTCAGGCCAGAATCCTGGATGGTCTGAAAAAGAGAACTACCCTTTTCAATGGTACCAGATGCACGCCGAACAATTTTACGTGAGGTGAGAGAATCTTCATGGACTCGTACGGAATCACCGAATTCAAAGACGAGGAACTCTTTAATGCTGGGTTTATAGACTACAAACTCAGCCGCACCGGTGGAGTCGGTATAGGTATACAATGAATCGCCTCTGCCGATCTTCCGAAAGTCGATGAATGCCCCGGCCTGCTGGAAAGCAATTTGCTGTTTATTTCTGGGCACCTTCCAGTCATCCATTATTGATTCAAGGGACTCGTTCCGCTGAACTGTAGAGCCATGCCTATCAAGTCCAGACGTGGGAACGCCAAATGCGTCACGCTCGATGATGGGGAGTGCAGCAGGTCTGTCCTTTATGCGAGCACTGTGCGGCAGTTGGATTACTAACAACGCGAGGAGACAAAGTGCGAGCCGTACGGCGGGTTTTCGCATCATTACAGGGAACTGTCGGGTTCTCTGGCTGCTATTGGTTTACGAAATCCATCTGACGTCCGGCAGTCCCACATCATGGTTTGCACGTCGGGCAAGTATGAATAGCAGATCGGATAATCGATTCAGGTACCCGAGAACGTAAGAATTATGCGAAATAGTATCAAGCGCCTCTACAAGTGAGCGTTCTGCACGACGGCATATTACGCGGGATAGATGTAACATAGCGGCCGCTTGGGAGCCCCCGGGCAGTATAAAGTACTTGAGGGGCTCAAGTTCCATTTCCCAGGAATCAATAGCTTCTTCCAGTGACTTGATGTGCTCAGCTTGAATACGCGGAACGTTAGCTCTTGATTCGGCAGGGGTTGCCAGGTCCGCACCGAGAACGAAGAGTTCGTGTTGGAGATGCAAAATCAGTTCACGCATCGATTCTGCTTCAGCGGGCAGCGTAGCGCGAGCGGCTCCGAGCGCAGCATTCGTTTCGTCCACCGCCCCCATGGCCTGTATACGTGGATGATTCTTGGGTACACGATTTCCACCGAATAAGCCGGTAGTTCCATCGTCCCCAGTACGTGTATAGATTTTCATTTTGGAGTCAATCTGGGATCCAAGTTATGGACTAGAATTTACATTAACATTGTTCTGTGAAGAGTCAGAGCGACAGAGCTTTCGTGTTTGTTCGGCATGAGACAGGGTCCACGGATGTATGCGTCAGTCACAGCGATGGGATGATCATTATTGAAAGAGCGGTCATTACTATACGGGACGCTCATAGATGATTTCCCACTGTCCGTGCTCATACTGGGCGATCTTGGCATGCATGCCGAACACCTCTGACAGCAGTTCCTCTGTTAGAACACTTTTGGGGTAACCTTCTGCAACTAGTCGCCCCTCGTTTAAAACGAGTAGTTGGTCGGAAAATCTTGTTGCCAGGCCAAGATCGTGAAAGACAGCGAGAACAGTTTTTCCTTTGTGTGCCAATTCTTTAATCAGATTGAGGAAGTGGTGCTGATGACAAATATCTAGATGACTGGTAGGCTCATCAAGAAGTAGGAGTTCGGAGTCCTGCAGTATTGCCTGGGCCAGGTAGGCACGTTGGCGTTCGCCCCCGCTGAGAGAATGGAGTGATCTTTCGGAAAAACCGGAGAGCCCCACCTGTTCAAGTACAGTTTTCAGCGATGTACGGTCTTGGTCAGATACGCCCTCCAGCCATGCTTTTCGCGGCAGCAGTCCGAGGAGAACGACTTCCTTAACCGTAAAATCGAAGGATAATGAGGGTGCCTGTCGAACGGAGGCAACCTCGCGGGCCAATTGTCGTCGCGACCAGTCAGTAAGACGTCGGTTTTTCAGGAGTATTGATCCTTGGTAGGGCAAATATCCGCAAATGGTTCGCAGTAATGTGGTTTTTCCGCAACCATTGGGTCCAATGAGTCCGGTGATGGTACCTGGATACAGCTTAAAATGGACATCACGGATAATGGTGTTTCTCTGGATCTGAACGGTTAGGTCACTCACTTTCACCAGTGGGGTGTTCCAATCTGATGGAATATTGCCGTTTGTTTGGATGCTGGCCACGAATCAGACTCTATTGGTGAAAACACGCCACATAGTACGGGCATTAACGATTATTCGGGGACTCTGTGCCTTGCAGCTCTGGAAGATCAGCCCAAGACTCACGAACCATCTGGAGTCTTACAACGAGTTGGCGAAAACAACGATCCAACGGGGATGATTGGAATTGTTTTCTCACACTGGCCGTCCATTCATTTAGGAAAAGTTATCAATGCTCCAGGCGGCGAGGTTCGACTGAGGCACTTTCGATTTATGCGCATTGAGTATCCAAGAGCGCGAAGCCACTATCTGACCGTCGTCGGAAAATTCTTAATGCCGTCCTCGGATAAGGCCACCGTCAGCTTTGACAGCGAACGGCGGGTCCTCAACAGGCCCCATGGGATCGCCGTGATCTCCGGCTGGATCAGTTTAAGCAGTCGAGCAACGACAAAGGATTTTTCAACTGGTATGCGTCCGCCACCAAGTCTCCGAATCCGATGTGTCTCCACGTTGCAATAGATAATTCAAGACGCCCCTTCCGAACGTTATTACAACTCAGTCCCAGGATCTTCGCAGGGCGTCGACCCCCGCCGCGTCCTGCAAGACGGGAGCCTGCCAGCGAACAAACGTCTCTGCTTCTCATTCAGCATACTGCAAAACAGAGCAAGTGCCGCGGAGATGAGTCGGTCCGCACAGACTATAGGCTCCTCGCAATAGAGGGAGGCTAACCACGCTTCCAGATGCACTTTCTACCAGGAAATCTCCCATGCAGTAACAATTTGCGCCCCCGAATTTTCGTCAGCCTGAATCCCATAAGCACGGCCTCCGCGTACCGCCATCAAGCGCATTCCATCTGGAACTTGTGCGGTGGCCACCGTATCGCCCGAGGCGTTCATTACGAGCCATGTGCTCGTGTGCTCATTTTCTGGCCTGCTCAGCAACATCCATATATGTCCTGCGTCACCCGACATTAGCCGTACGTAGGCCGGTTTATGCTCCGGCATATTCGCCAGTACATCCTTGCGAAGTTGTTCAAGCTGGATGCGGCCAGCCCGAGATTCCCGCTCGGACGCGGAGACGGAAACAGGAGTGTGGGGGAGGGAGATTTTGTGCACATCTTCGCCTTCCAGTGTAGTTCCGGTTAATTGAATGGCATCGCTCATACCATGGTATAGAACCTGATCTGCACTTAGTACATAATTAGGACGGGCAGAATAAGGCAAAAAGCGGATTCCAGAAATCGAATTCGTCTCAAAAACCACATAGTTAGCACTTGGAAGTTGGGCCAGACGATCATCTGGGGCGTTGCCGTCCCAAGTTACGATTTTGGCGTGGTGGCCCATGTCGTACTGCACTAGTGATCCATGCATGTAGGAGCCTGAAAACTCCATCAGATACCCTTGATTTACGGCTCCCAGAAATCTAAGGGGGCGGGGAGCACGGGAGCCATGATTCCCAATCGTTTTACTTGAAACAAGCGACTGGTCCTCAGGAGAGAATGTGGTGAGACGAAAACTATTTTGTTCCCATGCATACAGGGTATCGCCCGGGCCAATGTGCACGGTAGGTGTAAACTCAAATTCTCCGGTGCCGCCACCCTCCCGACCAATTTCGCGAGTAGGCACACCATCTGGTGAAAACAATTGAATGCACTTGTTTCCCGTATAATCCGTGAGATATAGCCGTCCCTGAGAGTCCACAGCCATAGAAACAACATTTCTGAAGAAAATAGAGTCACCCGCCCCCTCATCTCCAATCCGATACGCTTCCGTTAATTCAACGATTCCTGTCTGTGCATTAACAGTTGAGGTACCGGCCAAGATCAGTACACAGATGCATCCTATCTTCAATATCCGAATAAGCATAGAGTATGAGTTCATGTGATTGCGTATCGTGGGCAACGATTGAAGACAGTTGATTGTTCAATGGGTGGAGGAGGAACGCAAACAAGTTTGAGGATTCCTCCCTCAATGTTCTGCCGATCACTCCAAGTTATTAAGGCGAAAGTGATTTCGTCCGCTACTCATCTTCTATGGCCATGTTAAAGGCACCCGCTCCTTTAGGGTGATCCATCTTTCATTCCCCGTCAGTACATACCGTTTGTGATACATGGGCCGCTCCCATCAACAGGGACACTCCCTGCCTTCGAAATCCGTCCTCAGACACCTCAAGTTATTGCGCGAGCAAGTGCTATCCCGGTTGTTTGATTGCTCGTTAGATACGCGACACATTCAACAGGACCCTCTCCAAAAACCGAAAAAACAGGATTTTCGGACTGATACCTTTATCTAAACTGGAACAGTCCTATACGAACTTGTTTCAATCCGTCATTAGTAGTTACCTAGGCTGGTGTCTGAACCGGAGAAGCCAATCAAGCATGCACAGAGAGCTTCTATTTGGCGACGGAAATCGGGCAGTGTGGGGAATTGACTTTTCCCCTAGGGTGTTAATCATTTCATCCAGCCGTGTAGTAAGGGTATCATTGGAGAAGAAGCAGTTCCGGGCCTGATGCGCGGTACTCCCTCTGAAACATGATCATTTGCAGTGTTTCAAAGTGGGACATGATCCATTTGCTTGCGGGCCGCCAAGTATATTCTGTCTGTCTGGTCAAGCGGTAATGCTAAGACTTTGCTTTATCCTGCTACTATTGCTGCTTGCCTGTGACGCTGGCGAGGACCAGGACGATTTCGAAAATCAGGCGTTCTCAGAGCCCGATGGGTTCACGCGGACGAATGCAAGCGGAGAGATACAGTCAGAAGATGACGATGACTGGCGGATTTCGCCGGCCTATTTTGGGCGTGTAGTGATTGATCCAGCTTTCCCCAATCCGGTTCCATCGGGAGAAACAGTTTCAATCCCCGTCCGCGTCCGTCTGTCAAACTCAATTCAGGGAGGTCTGGAAATCACGGCCCATGATATGAATGGGATTCCACGCAGGATGGACAGTATCCCCAATGCTAGAGATCCCGGATCCTATGTATTGCGGTTCTTGCCGCGTTCACTGGGCGTTACCGGGCTCGTGAGGGTGTTCATTGTTGACACTCAAGGTGGCCTCGTATCGTACGGCGACATACTGTTAAACGAGTGATGAGGATTACAGTCAATCGATCATTCAGGTGGTGTGCTGTACTGTGGCTCGTGTGGTTATCCGCTGTTGTTCCCGTAGGCGCACAGTCTGAGGATCCTTTGCGATTTATTCGCTGGCCGGTAGGAGACGTGCTGTCAGCACCGAGATCTGTGCTTACGCTGCGGGCAGGGTTGACGCTTGGAGTGGCCGCTGGGGGAATCCTGGCCGCATCGCACTTTGATCGCGGATTCTCTCATAGAGCCGAACGATTGGAGGATGTAACTCCAACCCGCGTGCGCAAGGTATTTCACGAAATCGGCAATGTAAATATTATACGGCCAATGGCAGCGGTGGTATTTGTAGGTGCACTGACCAGCAGTAATATTCATTTTCAGGACGCTGCCTTTACTTCTTTGGAGTCAATCATTTTTGCCAACTTACTGGCCAATGGTTTGAAACTCGCTATTGGACGTGCAAGGCCACACGAAAACGTGGGCCCCAATTCTGTAAAGCCATTTAGTGGGAGTCGCTCCTTTCCGTCAGGGCATGCCACGACAGTATTTGCTTTTACAACTCCTTGGATTTTTTACTATCCGGGTATTGCTTCGGGCGCGCTGTTTGCCCTGGGTTTGGGTACTGCGATAGCGCGGATGGCAGATCAATATCACTGGTTCAGCGACGTTCTCGGAGGTGCTTTTATAGGCTTTGGAGTCGGTTATCTGCTTTCGCGCAGGCATCAACGACTGTCACGAGTACCAAGCCTGAGTTTGAGTATGAACGGATTCTCACTCACTTGGCGGCTTTAGCCGCACGCCTGATTCGATCCATAAGTGCTTGGGCCAAACCGGTTTCAGCCAAGCTTTGGCAATAAATCGTGGTTACTCCCGATCGGTCACATTCTCTAAAAAATTCAAAGAGCCTGTGGCTGTACTCCTCCACACTACGGGCTACTACACACTGTTTGAACTTTGCTTCGGTATGCGGCGGTGCAAGGCCAATATATCCTGTCTGATCCCCTGGAACAGCTTCGTCGGGGGTAGAGATTATACAAACACGTGCAGAAGGGGCGTAGTGATGATGGCGGAGACCAGGGCTACGGGATATATCCGGGGCATCGGTTGAGATATCTGGAATAACAGTACTTAGCGCGTCCAAACTGATTGCACCAGTACGGAGGAGTATTGGTGATCTTCCTGTACAGTCCACAACTGTGGACTCGAGCCCTACGATTGCGTTTGGTCCGCGCAGGATACATCTCACACGACCATCAAGATCTTCTGCGGCCGACTGCCATGTAGTAGCACTGGGGCGCCCGCTGATGTTCGCGGAAGGAGCGGCGACCGGAAGACCGACAGCTCGCAGGAATTGCAGAGATATCGGTAGAGACGGCATTCGAACTGCAACGGTATCCAGTCCTCCTGAGACAACTTCGGATAAGGAGGGGTGGCGGGGGAGGACGAGGGTGAGTGGACCTGGAAAAAATGCCTCCACGAACGCATGTGCCGACGGGGTGATCTCCTTCACGACGCGTGAAAGATCAGCAATAGCTCCAACATGAACAATCAGCGGATTTGAGGTAGGACGTCCCTTTGCTTCATAGATAGATTCTACGGCCGCAATACTTAGGGCATTCCCTCCCAGGCCATAGACTGTTTCGGTAGGGAAGACCACAAGCTCATCGCTGAAGATGAATTTGGCTGCTTCAACTGGATCATCCGTGTAATATGTATGCATACGAGGGCTTTGCGGCATTATTGAGCCAAACAATTGAAACCAGGATCCATAATTAAGGGTTTACGCGCTTCTGTGGTCAGGTAGCTCAGGTGGTAGAGCAACGGACTGAAAATCCGTGTGTCGGGGGTTCAAATCCCTCCCTGACCACCAAAGCTTGCGGTACTCAGTTGGAAAACTTCTTTGAATGCCGTAGTTTAAACGAGGTCTGGTCCGGTAGTTCAGTTTGGTTAGAATGCTGGCCTGTCACGCCAGAGGTCGCGGGTTCGAGTCCCGTCCGGACCGCCGCTGAGGGGCGCCTGCGTGGCGCCCCTTTTTTGTTGCGGCTGACGACGGGTACAGACCATCACCCTTTGTTATTCCAGCGTGCTGCCTCTGCACGAAATTCCCGAAGTTCCTCGCGCAACTTCTCCACCTTCTCTTCTAGCTCGTCTGAGTTATCTGCCACGAGTGTGTCCACAAACACGGCGTTTGCAATAGATAGCCCAAAAATGCCGCAGATCAGCACAGTTGAAGCAAAATAGATGCGAAGGCCAAGGAGGTAGCGGCTCGACACCCCACGCTCCGCAAGTAACTCGGGAATTTCGTACCAGCCTTCGACTGTGAATACCTTCAAGAGCGAGTACATGGAAACGATAGGATTCCCGAAGAACTCTTTGGCTTCAGGAGTTCCCCCAAACAGCAACGTAGCCATTAATGAAAGGATCAGGTTCACGAACACCAGGATCAACAGTATCCCAACGGAGGCTCGGAGCGCCCGATAGATCCCAGGCCAGATCTTGTCTGCATCGGGCACAAGTCGCATCGGTCGAATGAGCCGCAGGATACGCAGGATTCTCAATACGGTCAGCGCTCCAGCATTCTCAGCACCCAGTGAGATAAAGGGACTAACCAACGCCGGTGTGCTCAACGCAATGATTGTGAAATCAAAAACATTCCAGGGATCGGCAAAGTACTTCCTGAAAGAACCGTAGTGACGGACTTTGATGAATACCTCGGCGACGAAGTACCCGAGGAATAACATGTCCACCCATTGAATCCAGACATGGGAGTGTGCATTCACGCTTGGAAAGGCGTCCAGAAAAAGCAAGAATCCGTTTAATGCTATGATTGCCAGAACAACGCGTTCTCGGACTATGAGGGGGAGGGCCTTTATCTGGGTCATGATTAATGAATATTCAACCAGTGACGGGTTCAAGTCTGTTTACTTGGATCCACTCCAATCTTCTGGACAAGTCCCGGTGTGATTGGCTGAGGCATACTCCTTCCGGGTGATCAAGCTTCCCGACTGTTCATACTCGTGCAGGCGGGGCGTTCTCCTCTTGATTCGAGTAACAGTGGTTTCATAATATCTAAATCAAAATTCTCTCGGAAGCTCATCCAAGCATCCAGTGGGAATAAAGATAGTTAGTTGACTTGGTTCAGTCATTCAGGTTGGGCAGTGGAGGTCAGTTCATTGACTACACCGCGGCTGCAGTAGCGCCATCGAGTGCACTGCAAGTACGTGGGGCTGCCTTAATGGCGTTATTTCATGTCAGTGGCAGTAGTTCAAGTCGATCCAAGCAGCATACGGACTTGTAATGGAGGTGCCATCTCGAAGCATGAGAACCTGAGAGGCTGCCTGCCCATGCTCCGATCGTGTCGATAGCCCCACGTTGTAGCTGCGGACATATCAGGTCACATAGACCCCCGGGAAATCCCTATCTATGGGCGCATTGGACGCTTCAAGTTCATGTATATTCATAAGTTGCGTACATACGGGGACAGCAATTTCCACAGGTGTCCTCGTAGCCGTAGCTGTGATAGAAGGATGTTATTGTGCGGTCCTCGACAGTTCTCCTGACTTGCCGTACGAACGCTTGGCAGCGTTAGCCAAAGAGCTGCAGCACAGCCTCTTTCCGTCCGATCACGGGGTGGTTGTATGCACCGGTTAGTGCTCTTGCCTAGAATTACACGGACCCTGATGCAGCCTACAGTTGTGGATACAGTTCCGGAAGCTCCTAATTCTGAGAACGGAGCGGATTACCTTTTTACTTGGTCGTGACTGAGACCGGAATCGGTACTGATATTGTGCTTAACTTTATGATCCACGATTGTTGACCACTTAGAAGCTCTGTGCTCTATGAAAAATCAGACCCGAAATGGCACTCACACTACTCCATTAATTCTTTTCTGCATCATTCTTCTGGCTGGGTGTGGACGTGGCACGGGTCCGGTACAGGAAGAAGGAGAGGCCGCCTTGATCACGCTGGAAGAAGTCTTTCGGCTCGGCGATGAATCCGCAGGCGACACGATCCTGTTTGGACCGATTACCCGAATCGCGGTCAATCGAGATGGTGAATTACTTGTGTTAGAAAGCCCCAGATCCCCACTGGTTCACGTATTCGAGTCAGACGGTACCTATCTGAGTCAAGTCGGAGGTCGGGGGGAAGGACCGGGTGAGTATCGGTACTTAAGTGGTGTCGTCATTGGTGCAGCAGATTCCGTGTATCTGTGGGAAATCGTAACGAATCGAATCCTAGTCTATGATCCTGATGACTTCTCCTATGTGCGCAGCATTGGAGTGAAGAATGATGGTGAAAAACAATTCAACATGATAATCGGTGCCGTTGGAGATGGGTGGATCATGACGAAGAGTTTATCTTCTTTCCTGGAATCCGATGATGGTTCGATGACGATCAACAACGATCGTCATTATGAACTGATCAAGGTCAACAGGGACGGAAGTTACGGGACAGACATTCTTGGCACCGTAGATGAACATGAGATGATCTACAATCTTCAGGAAGGCGGTGGCATGAACTTTATCTGGACTCCATTTGGCCGATCGCCGTCTTGGGCAGTTGATCATGATGATATGCTCTACTATGGTTGGAGCGATGAAATCGAAATCATAACCGTATCCACTGACGGATCAACTCGTGATACAATCCGCCATGAGCATGAACCGGTCCCAATTACAGATGCGGAAATGGCTGAAGCAATGCCGGAGGAGTCCCTCTTCCGGGAATTAGTGGAGGCCCGTGAGCCTCACGAGACGAAGCCAGCATTTCAGACTCTTGTGGTGGACGAGATGAGTCGCATTTGGATCAAGCTGAGTAGCCCCGAAGATGCGGTTCAGGCGGAGTGGTTGATTCTGAGCCAAGATTCTCACGCAGTTGGACGTACTACGCTTCCAGCTACCGTGGATCTTAAGGTGATTCGAGGCGGCTATGCCTACGGCATACACCAAGGGGACGGCGCCGCTCCAATGGTTGTGGTTTATAAGATCCAGGAGTGACCTGGGAGTGCAAAGGCCTGCTAGCAGTATGGACTCCCTGAGATCTATATCTCTGTTACAGGAGGCGGCAGTGAGGAACTTCGAATTGGTAGAATGCCCGCTTCTAAGGGTTTTTCTAACCGGTATCTTGGATTATCCGTAGATCACAGGGGAATTCTTAGTGTTATTCCTACTCGAGGAGTAGCACTGTACATTTCTTGATAATTCCCATTCAAAAGGACGATCAGTCAACGGAGAATTTCCTCCATATTTCTGTTCACCTGCAGGAACGAGGCAGGGCTTGTAACCTAAGCTCCCAATTCGGCCTTGACCAGGCGCGCACCTTCAACCAAGGCATGCAGCTTTGCGCGTGCGGCCCAGCGTGCAGTTTCGCTTAAACCGCAATCAGGCGCGAGAACCAATTGATCTGGGGGGACATGCTTCAGCAACTGGCGAATCCGGTCTGCCACGATCTCCGGGGTTTCTACGAAGTAATTCTTCACATCAATTACTCCTGCCGCAACGGTTCGTGAAGCTTCGGCAATCTGTTTCGTCAATTCCAGTTCAGCCATTTCCCGGTTGGCAAACTCTAGGTGAATCTCCTGTGCTGAGATGTCAAGGACATGCGGAAAGAGTGGTGCATATGTTCGATGTGCCACTGGCCGTCCGATGTAGTTGCCAAAGCATAAGTGGAGGCCTATTTCCGCGTCCACGCCGTCGACGCAGCCGTTGAAGAGGTTGACGAATGCCCGGGGCGAATGTTTATGGACGGCATAAGACGGTTCATCCAATTGGATGAAGGTTGCGCCCGCCTTAACTACGGCTTTCAACTCAGCATTGATGATTTCAGCGAATCGTTCAGATACGGCCATGCGATCCGGGTAGATACCCCCGGTTTGGATGCGGCCAGCCAGTGTATAGGGGCCAGGGCAAGTGACTTTTACCGGTCGTGAGGCGCGCTTGCAGGCATAAAGAAATTCAGGTACCAGTCCGAGCCCATCAGGGGCATCAAACGGCTCCAAAGCTTCGTAGCGTTCGCGTTGATCGTGACCGCCTGGACCCAGCCGTCGAAGTGGTTCAAGGGCTGAGAGCCCGCTTAGGCATCCGTAGAACCCGGCGGTAAAGAACCCAAACCTGCGCATTTCGCCATCGCTTATAACATCTAGACCAGCCTCTTCTTGGTCACTGATCGCCATATTCACCGCATCGTTTAGCGTTTCTTCAACGTCTTTAGGGCCATAGTCTCCACGCCCCATAGCCTTGATAGCGGTGATAAGCCAGGGGGGCAGGGCATAACTGCCGATCACACTTGTCTTGAGCATTGTCTTAGGAAGAGAAACAGTTTAGATTTCCGCAGGCCAATTTAGGGCGCATCAGCGAAATTATTGATACAGTGTTATGACAATAATTACTTCAAATTGATTAAATTACGGGTTGTTAGCGTCGAACTTAGTTGGCGCTGCTTTTAATAATTTCAACCAAGCCTAAGATTCACATGCGTAAAGCTACTCTTTTTACCCTGTTGGTTGCACTTGTTGCTGCCGCTCCGGTGTTCGCCCAACAGGTAGAATTCAAGTGGGAGCCCAGCCAATCGGAGGGATTTCCTGGTCTCACTAATTTGATTCATCAAGTACCTTACATTCCGGCCTATGCGCCAGGAATTCAATCTGGTGCCCGATCCATAGCTGGACCAGTGGATTTGGATGGAGACGGACAAATGGAGGTGGTGTTGTCCGACTACTCGGGCGGCGGACGTGTGCATGTCATCGAAAATGTTGGAGTAGACACATGGGAATTGATCTATTCCGCGATGTCCTTGGAAATAACCTCTGGAACAACTAATAATGCCCGTGGAATTGGAGCAGGAGACTTGGATGGCAATGGTTTCGGAGAAGTATATATTTTCGCCGGCCATGGTCTGAGTGAGACTACATTAGGAGTGGTCGGTCTCCTCTTCCCAGGCTTTGCACCTTCACTTTTTTCAATTTATGCTACGGGTAACGACAACGAATTCGGAACGCTTCCTGAATTCTGGGACTTCGACGGGGACCTCCCTGATCGGTTTCGGACAGAGCAGATGACTATTGCTGATGTAGATGGGGATGGAGCTAACGAATTGTTATTTGGCAATAATGGCGCTGACAACGCATATGACAGCTGGTACGTAGTTTCAGCAGCTGATTTAGGATCAGGATTTGCTACATGGACGCAGGAAGCACGTTGGAGCAGCAGAGCGGCGCAGGATTTTGATCCAGTTAACCGTGGTGGGGGAAGTGCTTATGGTATAGTTCCTGCAGATTTGGATGGGGACGGCACCATGGAAATCGTCCTGGGCTCGTGGAATAACCTGAACTTCTCAAATGTGGATGTGACTGGTCCAGATACCTATGCGGATCCAACAGGTGATCGTCCATACGCCAGGGCGGCCTCCAGTGATCATGTATCATTTTTTGGATGCACAGTTTTGGACATGGATATGAATGGCGACGATGAGGTTTACTGCCCTGTGCTGCAAACCGGCGCCCTTGCGCTCATGAATTATGAGGCTGGCGAAGATCCTCTGCAAATTTACTATACCTCAGATGTGACCGACGATGATTACAGCAAAAATAATTTGGTGAACCCGTTGGTTGAACAGGCAGGTGGGGGGCTTGGAATAACCCATGGCGACATTGACAAGGATGGAGTTCCAGAGCTGATATTGACGGGAACGTCCTACACACATCAGCAGTACGCATCTGGCAATCCTCCTCGTTGGGTGAATATCGTGGATTACAATGGAGGGGATGTGGAAGATCCAGCCAACTACGAAGTGCGTTCAGTTGATTTTCCAATGCCTGCGGAAATGATCTTCGACACGGTCAATCGGGACAGTGCAGGGACGATGACCACTTTCATGGAACATGGTCCCGCAGGCCCTGAATTTGCGGGAAAAATGGTTTATATGGGGGACGTAGATGGTGATGGCCATAACGAAGTCGCGATGTCTTTCCAAGGCGTGGCTGACAGTGTTTATGTGTTCAATGAGGTGTTCAACCCCGCCGATTCCACATACACGAGAACGGTTGCCGAAGTTAAAGCGCATCCTTATCGGGCTTTCATGCGCGTACTCTCAGGAGATGGGATTTCAACAAGGATATCGCATGACAGGATCATCATTCCTTCGGATTTCGAGTTGCATGGCAACTATCCGAACCCATTCAATCCATCAACAACATTCTCATTCACGCTTCCGTTGGATAAGCGTGTCAGCGTGAGAGTGTATGACATGACCGGGCGACTAGTCAGAACCTTGATCAATGACGAGTATTACGCCGAGGGCACACATTCAGTAGTCTGGAATGGGCTGAGCGACAGCGGGCACGCAGTTGCAAGTGGACAGTACATCTACACGCTGGAGTGGGGGCAATTTCGGCAAACGCGCCGCATGGTGCTTGTGAAGTAGCAAAGAACCGGGATGGGACGAGACATTCCGCCTCGTCCCATCCCATACGGTCTGGTAGCTGAAGCGTTTCACGGGTGGGCAAGGCGTTCGTATGTTCGTGTACTGGGAGATTCTCGGCCATAATGCGCAGACTTCTTGGATTGATCGTTTTCACTTTTCTTTGGTCCTTGCCCGCGCTGGGACAGGGCAAGATCGCAGGCCATATTGAAGACGCAGATGACGGCGGTGAACTCATTGGAGTGGCCATTCGTGTTGATGATGGCACTGGGCGAGGTACGACGACGGATCTAGAGGGCAATTATGTGCTTCTCAATCTACGTCCAGGATTGTACACACTTGAATTTTCCTATATCGGATACCAGACCCAATTTATTACTGATATTCAGGTTACAAGCGGGCAAACCACGCGAATTGACGTTAAGCTTCGTCAGAGCGTTATTGAGGGGGAGGAGGTAATCGTTCAGGCAGAGCGGCCGTTAGTACAAAAGGACCTGACTGCGTCAAAGAAAACAGTCGTTGCAGCAGAGATTGAGGCCTTGCCCGTAGAAAGCTTTTTTGGTGTTTTGGCCACGACCGCCGGCGTTACGACCGGTGCCAGTGGTGAGTTGCACGTTCGCGGTGGACGCAGTAACGAGATCTCCTATCTGGTTGATGGACTCGCGGTCAGCAATCCATTCAATACAAACGGAATAAACACACGTGTAGCGATTGACGCTATTGAAGAACTGACGGTAATTTCCGGGGCGTTCAATGCTGAGTATGGTAAGGCGATGTCGGCGGTCGTTAATCTGGTCACCAAGGAAGGGGGAGATCGTTTTGAGGGCTCGGTGACTGCTTATGGAGGGGATTATCTTACACGCAATGACGAGCTGTTCCTCCTGCCAGAGGGGTTGGATCTGAATACCTTAACATTTGAGGGATCTCTGAGTGGACCTATTCCTGTGGGACCTAGAATGAGGTTCCTGGTATCGGGCAGGTATGATAATAACGATGGGCACCTGTACGGAATCCGCCAGCATCTGCCGAGTGATTCAGCTAATTTCAACAGCAATCCCTGGTATTACGAAATCCATGGCAAGCCATGGTGGGATTATGCGGACAGTACTGTAACGCTCCCGGACGGGACGGTCATTGAGGGTGGGGGGCTGGCGCTTCCAAATGATCGCGTAGCCATGAACCCGAGCGAGCGCTTTAATGTGCTTTCAAAGCTGACGACGCGGCTGACACGTAATACACAGTTGGAGTACTCGTACCTCATCGACAACAGTGAGGCCAAGGGCTTCAGTTTTGGTTATCGATACAACCCCGATGGTGTAGCCTCCAACCAACGTCGTAACCAGAACCATAGTCTGCATTTTACACATACGCTAAGTACACGCGCCTTCTATACGGTAAAGCTTTCCTGGGCCAAGGCCTCGTACAAGTACTTCCTGTACGAAGACCCGCATGATCCGCGCTATGTCAAAGATATTGGGGCGATCGGTGCAGGGAACGTAATCGGGTTTCCCGGCAACAATTACCTTTTGGCCGGGAACCAGAAATCCCATATCTACGAAGATTCCCAGTCGTTGCGGGGCAAGGCAGATTTTACACGCCAGTTTGGCATTACGCACGAAGTGAAGGCAGGACTAGAGGTGCAGCAGCATAGCCTAAGTCGCCAAAATTTTGTTGTGCTGTTTGATGGCAATCAATACTTGGAACCAACGGTTGAGCCGGTCGATAATCCTTCTCACGATCGTTACGACGACCAGACTGTGCTGGAGCTGAGTGCATATGCCCAGGATAAGCTAGAGTTTGACAACTTCATTATCAATGCCGGGCTCCGTTTCGAGCGCTTTGAGCCGAACGGCACATACATCCCGGATTTGTTTGACCCGCAGGGAGACCTTGCAGACGCGTCAACCAAGAATCTGCTCTTGCCTCGGTTGGGAGTTTCGTTCCCGATTACAGAGCGTGGAATAATCCATTTTTCGTACGGGCACTTCGCTCAGATGCCCTCTCTGCGCAATCTGTATGTCAACCCTGAATTTGAGTTTCCCAAAGGCAGTGCGCCTACGTTTGGCAATACCAACCTGCGCCCTGAACGCACGGTTCAGTACGAATTTGGCCTTCAGCAGCAGATAGGTGACCTATTGGCAGTGCACCTGACAGGGTACTTCAAAAACATACGGGACTACATGGCGCTGCAGCTGGTGCGTCACTCTACTATTGCCGGTGAAGATTTGTACAATATCTACCTGAACAAGGCATACGCCAACGTTACGGGGCTTACCGTCTCATTTACCAAGCGTCGGGCACGCAACGGTTTTCTGTCTGCCACGCTGGATTATACATTCCAGATTGCTGAGGGTAGCGATGATGATGCGAACAGGTTCTTCTTCAACAGATTGTCTGGTCGAGAGAATGAACTCGAGGTTGTTCCGCTTACATTTGACCAGCGCCACGTGATTTCTTCAACGGTCACTTTGTCGCGTACTAGAAGCCTGGGGCTGTCCTTCAATGGACAGTTCTCAACGGGATATCCTTACTCGCCCTTCATTCTGGACCAGAACGTGGACCTGCCTACGCGCAGCGGGCGAAAGCCGTCCAAGTTGAGTTTGGATGTTCACCTGTTCAAGGAATTCAGGGTGATGGATAATGTACCGATCCGTGCTTTTGTCAAAGTATTCAACCTGCTGGATCGCTTGAACGAGAACTTTGTGTTTAACGATACAGGTCGTGCCACCTACTCACTGTCGGATCAGCGAAACCTCCACGCCACGTGGAAACCAAATTACGACCTTCCAGGTGTCCACACGCTGGAAGAATATGACACACGACCACACTGGTACAGCTCGCCACGTCAGGTGAGGGTTGGTTTGACGGTGTCCTTCTGATGAATTTTCGACTAAACAGCCTGCTGATCCTAGGTATATCACTCTTCATAGGGCAGGTGCACGCCCAGGAAATCGGCACGGATCGGTTGCGTGGATGGGATCAGTTTGAAGTGAACACATGGCTCACGAACTTGGCAAAAATGCCTCTTATAAAAGGAGCCAATCAGGATTGCGAGGAGGGGCTCACTAATCGAAGGGACGCCATTTTGAATGGTAACCGGATTACAACCCAGATTTTCAACTTCGGGTCAATTTCCGCACCTGGAAATACGATTACAGATATTGTGTGGAATGGTCTAGGTTACGGATACGAGTTTGGACCGTTCGTAGCCGCAGAGGTAGTCGATACGTATCGTGAAGATGGGCGCGCACGTGATCCCCAGAGTGTTGCGTTACGGGATGAAAACGGAAATCGTGTCCTTGATGCAAACGGTAATCAGGTCTACGTCATGCGGATTGTCTCCGATGGGTTGGTGTCCAATGGAGGCGAAATCTCTCCGGACGGTTCCACTTACTGGGGATGGCAGCCGATACCATGTGCTGAGCCGGTCGGAAGCTTTGCAGGAATTCAGGTGGTTAACCCGGCGTCGAACAAGATTCCTACAAACGACGACACCGACGACAATCTGGATGGGAAACCAGATTCATGGCCCGACGACTGGTACAACGAAACCCTGGAACAGTACCTGTGGCCTGGTGCACTACGTCAGGGTGCCTCGAATGCAGATAAGGAGACACTCTACTTCATGAATGACTATAACAACAGTGAATTCAGTTATTGGCCATTTCCCAGCGACAGCACCAAGCGGGGGCTGGGCTTGGAGGTGGAAGTGCGGCTCTACCAGTGGGCCAATCCGCTCGCGGAGGACGTAATCTTCTTGATCTACAAGATTACTAATAAGAGTGAAAAGGACCTTGATAAGGTGATCTTCGGAATGTGGGGTGACCCGCATGTGGGCGGTCCAAGGGATTGGCCGGATGACTGGGCATTCTATGATGAAAATCTCAACATGGTTTTTGCATGGGATGATGACGGTCGCAGTGATATAGCGGGCCGTGTTCCTGGATATTTTGGCTACAAATTTCTAGAAAGCCCGGGAGTGGATGATGATGGTATTGACAATGATGGAGACGGCCTGGTTGACGAGTCCTGGACGGACGGCATTGACAATGACGGAGACTGGGATCCAGATTTGGATGATGTGGGTGTAGACGGGATACCAGGGACAGGAGACATTGGTGAAGGCGACGGTGTTCCCACCGCGGGTGATCAGTTTGATATTACCAAGCCTGGAGAGCCAAATTTCGAATTTACGGATATTGATGAGAGCGATCAGTTTGGATTAACCTCCTTCGCGTCTCCTCCCTTCGCAGGGAACCGCGTTGATAATGATGAACGCGTATGGAGTTTTATTCAGCCGGGGCGCTTTGATGTCGTACCCTCTACCCCGGGCGATTATGTGTTTCTGTACGGATCTGGGGATTTTCGACTGAAAGCCGGAGCCACTAAACGATTCTCCATCGCGCTGATTGTCGGGCAGAACCGCCAGGATCTAACGCTTAACGCGAACATAGCCCAGCAGATCTATGATGTTGGATACGTATTTGCCAAGCCTCCGCAGAAGCCCACATTGCGAGCGGCGGCCGGAGATAAACGCGTCACACTATACTGGGACGATGTTTCTGAGCAGTCCGTTGATCCGCTTACGCGCGAGCAGGACTTTGAGGGCTATGTGATCTATCGTTCGACGGATCACGAATTCTCGGACCAGCAAACCATAACAGATATAAATGGGAGCAAGTTTCTGTTTACGCCACTCAAGACTTCCCTGGGAGTTGATGCCCGCTTTGATTTAGATAATGGGCTGAAGGGACCGAGCCCGATACCGTTCCCCGGTCGTGGCGTATCGTATGATCTGGGCGATGATACTGGACTATTCCACACGTTTGTTGACTCTAATAATGTCGTTAATGGGCAAACGTATTACTACACGGTTGCTGCCTATGATCGTGGATTTGCAGGTGAAGAGGAAGAGGCTTTTGCGAATGGGATTCCCCCTAGTGAGACGAGCAAGACCATTACCTATGATCCGACCACGGACCAGTATATATTTGATCTGAACACGATTGCTGCTGTGCCTGGTCCAAAAGTGGCGGGATATATACCTCCTTCTGCACTGGATCCATCAGGCCTTGTACATGCGAGTGGGCATGCAACGGGGGCCATAGTAATCAATGTGGTTGATGAGCTGGCGGTGCGTGATGGTCAGACCTATCGCATTGAATTCAACGAGACCAATGAGGGTATTGCTTACTCGGTTATCAACGAGGGGCCCGTCACGGTCAGTGTACTTGCCTCCCCAGGCAAGAGTCAGCGCACAACATATACGAATATTATTGAAAGCTCGCTTGAAGTGCGAACAGCAGACGGGCGCCTGTTGGTACAGGGCACGGATTACAGTGTCAATGGGGCTTCCGGGGCCATTAATGTGTTCCCGAGTGCAGGTATTTCCGCGGGGCAAGAGTTATTCGCTTCATTTCAATACGCACCGCTCTTCGAAAGCAGATTGCTCCAGAGTGAAGAGGCGAACATCGTATTTGATGGATTGCACGTTTTTGTGCAGGATGATCCGCTGGAGCCGAATGTGGAGGCTTCCGGTTGGACAGACAGCAATACGGAGATTCCCTATCAACTCCGCCCTCCCAGCACTGGTCCAAGGCGTATGTTGTATCCCGCAGACTACGAAATCAGATTCTCGGACTCACCAATCGGCAATGGTTTCAATAACAATTTGCCTATTCCGTTTGAAGTGGTAAATGTTACACGCGCCAATATGCCCATTGATGTGTTTGTGCCGGATGTTAATCGGAACGGAGTCTGGGATGTTGATGAGCGGATCGTATTTCTGGAACAGGTAGATGGTTTACTGACTGCGACCTGGGAAGTGCGTATGGATGATGTGGGATCCGTGCCGGGAGATGGAGATGTTCTTTATCTGGCCACACGGAAACCTTTTGCCAAGGGGGATATGTTTTCTTTTCGGACCGTTGCAGCAGCAACTGAGTCGACCTTGGCAGCTCAGGAATTACGCGATATATACGTAGTTCCCAATCCTTATGTGGCTACTTCTGTTTTTGAACCGCGCAATCCCATAGCCCGCACCGAGCGTGGAGAACGCAGGCTCTATTTTGCAAATGTGCCGCAGCAGTGCACGATTCGGATTTATACGCTGGCAGGTGAATTGGTAGAGACGCTTTACCATGAGAGTACGCTGGATGACGGTAAAGTATTCTGGGATATGCGGACCAAGGATAATATGAATCTGGCGTACGGGCTTTACATCTTCCACGTAGACAGCCCGGATGGGTCCTACATTGGCAAGTTCGCAGTAATCAAATAAGCCCATGTATAAGTGTCTTTCCATAGCGGTTCTGCTGTTGGGGGCATCCTTGGGTGTCTCGGCAATGGCACAGGATAACCCCGACAGCCCCGACAGTGGAACGATCACACGTGTTGGAACGACTGCGGCGCAGTTTCTAAAGCTTGGGGTTGGAGCTCGTGCAATTTCGCTCGGTGGAGCTTATGTGGCCGAAGCTAGCGACATGAGTTCGGTATACTGGAATCCTGCAGGGTTTGCCCGTCTTCGTGGAAGTCATGTGCAGCTCAGCAATACTCGTTATCTGGCGGATATTAACTACAATTTTGCTGCATTTGGTACCTCAGTTGATCGCGTCGGCTCTATGGGGATAGCGTTGCTAATGGTGGACAGTGGAGATATGGCCGTTCGTACAGAAATGCAGCCGGAGGGCACTGGTGAGCAGTTCAATGTAGTCAGCTTCGCGCTACAGATTTCCTATGCGCGTGATCTGAGTGATCAATTTTCGATCGGGGGTTCACTCAAATTTATTCAAGAGCGTGTTTGGCATAGTAAGGCCTCCTCAGTAGCGTTTGATGTCGGCACACTTTTCACCACCCCGTTCAAGGGTCTGCGTCTTGGTGCAAGTATGTCCAATCTGGGCCCCAAGTTGCGTATGGATGGACGGGATATACTTTTTAGTGAAGATCCCAGTCCAAACACAGAGGGTACGGCCGAGATCATTAATGCGCAGTATCGCATGGATTCATTTTCCATGCCATTGATCTTCAGGGTTGGTCTTGCTTGGGATGCGGTAGACACCGGGACACATCGTGTGCTGATCACAACCGATGCAGCGCATCCCAATGATAATGCGGAATATGTGAATGCAGGTGTGGAGTATTCTTTCAGGGACCTTGTTGCATTTAGGGGGGGATATCGTAATCTGTTTGAGCCGGATACAGAGCAGGGGCTGACCGCCGGCGGCAGTTTAATCGTCCGCATCAACAGGGATCTGGCCGCGCAATTCGACTATGCGTATGCAGACTTTGGTAGATTGACGCAGACGCACTGGTTCACCTTCAACCTTTCTTTCTAGCGCCGTATGAGGCCGTTCCTGGTCACTGCTGCCATGCTGTTTGCATGGGTGGCATCTACACATGCTCAACTATTGCATGATGTGATTCATGCAGAAATTGAGTTGAATCCGCCCAGGGTTGCTGTTGCGGGAAAGGTGGCGACGACCAGGATTGTGAGTGAGGAACTCTCCGCTGAGTTTACCGGGATTGCCTTGCAGGGATTCACGGCCAGCGATTCTTTATCTGGTTCAGTCCGTTTTTATGAGAACAATGCCTGGGGACCGTGGCATCCGCTTTACATTGTTCGAAGCGGAACGGATGAAGCATTCCTTGCCGCGCACCGGGGGGAAGCAGTTCGTTCGGCCTTAAGCATTGAGTTTCAGTTCCAGATAGATTCGGCGCACGAGGTACAGATTTTGAGTGCAGGCACATTTGATCAGCGTCTCGACGGGCAGGATATACCAACTCAGCAACCACAGACGACGGGGAAATCGAATGATTTTAGGATAACAGCTCCCCAGTTGCGACGCAGGGCAGAATGGGGCGCCCAGCCTTTTCGGGGTACACCAATTGCTCTGAACAGGCCCAGTTACAACTATATGACGTTGCATCACACGGCGGGTTTTTCGGCGAAGACACTGGCGCAAGGCCTAGATCAGGTTCGGCGGATTCAGGATTTCCATCAGAATGGTCGCGGATGGAGCGATATCGGGTATCAGTTCCTTATGGATCAGGAGGGACGCCTATATCAGGGGCGCCCGTTTCTGAACGAGGCAGTCCCTTTTGATCGAGGTCCTCCCCTGGCGCATGGTGCCCATGCAGGAGGGGCGAATACAGGTAACATTGGGATATCATTGATGGGATGCTACCATCCGCCAGAGGGATCAAACTGTCAGGATCAAATGACGGATTCGGCAGTGGATTCACTGATCGTAACCTTTGGATTCATGTCTGAGCGTTATGGGGTGTCCCCCAGAAATATGCGGGGGCATCGCGATTTTGGTAGCACTGCCTGTCCTGGTGACAACAACTATACGAGAATCCCAGACTTTATTCAGAGGATAGAGGGTTTGCTTGTGACCGGTAACAGCCTCCTTGGACGGGCGGCAATGGATGCTCGTGTGGATAACGAGGGTATAGTAACAGTCACCTGGGCGTTTCTTGCAGATTTTGGTATTGTTGAGTTTATTGTTCGGCGACGTGTTGGAGACGACGATGCAGTAAGGATTTCTGGTGGGTCGGGGGCGGTTGACGGCAGGACTATTGACACCCCCGGCGTGGGTCGTCACATCTATGAGCTCTGGGCACGAAGTGAAAGTGGGTTTGAGCAGCGATTGGCGTTTGCTGACGTTGATGTGGGAGCAGCTGCCGGAGATTTTTTAACCCAGTCCTTTCCCAATCCAACATCAGGTCAGGCCACGATCAGGTACTTCCTTGCAAAGGAGTCTGGCATCGTTTCGGCTGAGATATTTGACATTGTCGGCAAACGGGTGCTTACGGCGGAGGAACAGTACAGAGAGGCAGGTCAATGGTATGTAACCTTCTTCGATACATCCGCCTTGCCGAGTGGAGTTTACTTCTATAGGATCTCAGTGGATGGATTTGGGGGCACTGTATTTGAGGCCTCGCAGCCTCTGATCGTCATTCGGTAGCCCCGTACACTCGGCGTACTCGCACGCGATAATCATCAAAACACTCATCAAATCGCGCAGCCGATGCTGGGCTCCCGATGTGATAACTGCTCGTTAGTACAATTGGTGGACTGCCTTGCTGAGTGAGTTTTTCAGCAACTAGGCATTTCAGGCTGTTTACGAGAAGGGCTACACCGACCGTCGATCCTGGACCGATCAAATCAGGATGTCCTTCCACGCGAACCATCGCATCGCCTGCCGGCACACAGTTATCAAGGACAACATCAGCGAGGTCAATCAATCGTTTACCGCTACTATGTCGAGCAGTGGAAGCACTGCAGTGCGCTTTAGAGACAACTGCAATCACCGGTAAATCCCTTGCTTTGGCTTCCAAAGCAACTTCTACAACGACTTCATTCACTCCACTGTTGGAGAACACCATGAAGCTATCGGGGGGCTCAAGTACAAAATTGCGAAGAATAGTTTTGCCCAGTCCCTCAACGCGTTCAAGGAAGATGGCCTGTCGCTGACCGTTTGCTCCCACGACCTGATTATGGTAAGTGAGGGATAGTTCTACAATTGGGTGAAACCCCGGAAAGCTTCCATAGCGGGGAAAGACTTCCTCAACTCCCATTCGCGAATGGCCGGACCCGAACAGGTGGACGAGGCCGTTCCCTGCAATACTGTGAGCACAGATATCGGCGGCTTCTTGCAGTGCATCCAATTGAGTCGTGCGAATTTCCTCAAGCACACGAGAGGCTTCATTCAGGTAATTTTGTGCAGAATCCATGTAAGACGTAATTTTTATTCGGGCTACGCCCCAAAAGTTTTATTATGGGAATCATTAAGGCCACACTAACAAAAAACTCTATCAAATGGCGCAGAAACACAACATAACGATGCTTGGGACTGGTCTGATCGGACTGTTCTATACCATGACACTACACGGACAAAGAGGGCGTGATCGTGTCAGTTGCGTATACTCGCGAGACATTGATCGTGCCCAGGAATTTGCTCGGAAGTGGGGAATTGAACATGCAGTAACGGACATGGAGGATGCCATTAAACACTCATCCAGCGATGTTGTTATCATTGGGTTACCCAATCATTTGCATGAGGAGGCAGTGCAACTTTGTGCGGAGGCAAACAAAGCCGTGCTTTGTACCAAACCGCTGGCACGCACTGCTGCAGAAGCAAAGCGCATCCTGGAAATAGTCGAGTCAAGTGGCATATTTGGGGGTTACCTGGAAGATCTCGTGTACACCCCCAAGACACTCAAGGCATTGGAATCGGTGCGTCGAGGTGCCTTGGGAGAAATACTCTGGACGCGTTCGCGTGAGGCACACAGTGGTCCTCACAGTAGTTGGTTTTGGGACATAGAGCAGGCGGGCGGTGGCGCAATTGTGGACCTAGGATGCCACTGTATTGAGATCGTCCGCAATTTTGTGGGCAAGGATATTCGACCGGTAGAAGTAAGCTGCTGGGCGGATACGCTGGTGCATCCAATAAAGGCGGAAGACAACAGCATAGCGTTGATTCGCTTTGAGAATGGTGCAGTAGGTCAGTTTGAGGTCAGCTGGACATTCCGGGGAGGTATGGACTTGCGTGACGAGGTGGCAGGTACCGAGGGTACAATCTGGTTAAACCATTTTCTGAGGACAGGTTTTGAGATGTTTTCGAGTGGTGCAGGAGGCTATGTTGCAGAAAAAGCTGAGCTGGAGTCAGGATGGCTGTTCCCGGTGGGTGATGAAGTGCATGAGTTGGGCTACACGGACATGTTCACAGACATGTTCAATGCGATGGATGAAGGTCGTGAACCGATGGAGACGATCTATGATGGATATGTAGTTAATGCGGTGATTGATGCGTGCTACCGTTCTGCTAAATCCCGCAAATGGGAGCCGGTAGAGTTGGAGGACTGGCGTGGACGCACAGGAGTGCAACGCATACAGGGCCTAAAGGAGATGATTGATGGACTTGAGCTCGTAAAGCGTGAACGCCTCCCAAATGGAGAGGTCAAGCTCATCCTAAAAGATCCTGGCACGGGTGAGGTCACGCAACGAGTTGTCGAAGATGATTGAGCCCCTGCAGAAAGGAGCGGAGTTGGTTGCGGATATCCGGGATAGCACAGTCCCATCTGGTCAATGGCGTATGTGGTGGCTTGGCCAAAGTGGATTTTTGATTAAGTGGGAGGAGCGGTACTGTCTGTTTGATCCATACCTCTCAGATTCGCTGACAATAAAGTACGCCAGCACGGACAAGCCGCATGTACGAATGACAGAACTCGTGTTGGCTCCGGAAATGCTTGATTGCATAGATGTTGTCAGTTCAAGTCACAATCACACGGACCATCTGGATGCCGAAACACTCAAGCCGCTGCGGCGCGTCAATCGAGACTTGGCCATGGTGATTCCGGAGGCGAACAGGTCGTTTGTTGCTGAACGGTTACAATGTGATTCTGCGTGGCCCATTGGCATTACTGATGGGAGTCAGCATGAGGTGCGGGGGTTTCGGTTCGTAGGTATTCCGGCAGCTCACGAGTCCCTCGAAATGGATGAATTTGGGCGGCATCGGTTTATGGGATACATTATCAGGTTTGGGGGCTGGACATTCTATCACAGTGGAGATACGTTACTTTATGAAGGAATGGTTGATCGGCTAAAACCATGGAGTGTGGACGTAGCATTATTGCCCATCAACGGTCGTGATCCGGTACGCCGTGTTGCCGGTAATTTAAATGGCAGGCAGGCGGCCCGACTGGCGAAGGATATAGGAGCCAGGCTCGTAGTGCCCTGCCACTATGACATGTTCACATTCAATACAGCTTCACCAGAGTCTTTTGTAGCTGAATGCTACAGGCTGAACCAGCCACACTATGTTATGAAGAACGGTGAAGGGCTTGACAGTAACTCGCTCCCGGTATAGTGAGATGTTCTGAATCGTAGTTTTGGGTAATTTCGACGGAGCAGCACACCTTGAGCGCAATCACGAATCCATTGCACGCCGTTCATTGTTCAACCCATCGTATTCAAGGAGGAGGCAACCGAATATGGTCGTTGGCTAAGAATACAAATGTTGGCATTCCTGTCGTGAGCGGGGATCAATCGCTGCTGTATTGCTATATTCAATGCAGGATCTTGCGCAGATGACACCGAATCTTTTGATTCAAGGCGGAACGCTTTTGCATCCTCTTGCCGGGGACGCTCATCGTGCAGATATGCGTATTCGCGACGGCGTGATCACGGAAATCGGGAGCGACTTGGTCAGTTCCGGGGAGCAGGTATTGGATATAGAAGGGCGAATGGTGTCACCGGGATGGATAGACATGCACGTCCACTTGCGTGAACCAGGGGAGGAACACAAGGAGACCATCGAGACAGGTTGCCGCGCAGCTGCCTTTGGTGGTTTCACTGCGGTTGCCTGTATGCCCAATACCACGCCTCCCATAGATACGAGAGAATCGGTTCACTCGCTCATTAAGCGGGCGGAGGCATTACCCGTGGATGTGCATCCCATTGCTTGTGTGTCACGCGGGCGAGCGGGCAAAGAACTATCAGAAATGGCCGAGCTTGCAGCCGCAGGGGCGGTTGCATTCAGTGATGATGGATCACCAGTGCAGGATGGAAGCTTAATGCGCCGAGCACTTGAATATACCCGGACATTGAACAAGCCCATCATTAATCACATGGAGTCCATGGAGCTTGGTCCCAAAGGTCATATTAATGAGGGACTGGTTTCCACCAGACTTGGCTTAACGCCTATACCAACCTTTTCAGAGGAGGCAATGTTGGCACGCGATCTCATGTTGGCTGAGTTGACGGGAGGACATCTACACGTTGCCCATGTATCAACGGCACGCTCAACCGACATGATCCGGGACGCCAAGTCCCGCGGTATAAGGGTCACAGCAGAAGCATGCGCACACCATTTCTCATTGACCGACGAGATTGTTGAGAATTCCGGTTTTGATTCACAAACCAAGATGCATCCACCCTTGCGCACGGCCGCAGATGTAGAGGCTATTCGTAAGGGTTTCGGTGATGGAACACTGGATGCGATATGCACAGATCACGCTCCGCATGCGCCCTTCGAGAAGGAGGTTGATTTTGTAGCTGCACCATTTGGAATTATCGGCCTGGAAACTGCATGGGGGCTGACTGGTCGATACCTGATTGCAACGCAGTGCCTGAGCGTCGCCCGTGCAGTGTATAGTATCTGTGTGGCTCCTCGCGTGATTCTGGGACTTGATGTGCCTGCGCTTGAGCCTGGAGCCGCCGCCAACTTAACGATCTTTGATGCGACGACAAAGTGGACATTTGAGGCCCGGCACATCCATTCCAAGAGCCGAAACACACCGTTTGTGGGCACGACCATGATTGGGCGTGCATGGGCAATCTACAATAAAGGACAACTCGTCGAGCACGAATCGTGAAGAAATATTCAGTCCCAGCCGACCTGCATGTAGTTCTAATCTATGGCGGACAGTCAGCCGAGCATGAAGTTTCTCTTGTATCGGCGAGAAATATTCTTGATGCATTTGACCTGACCCGTTATAAGGTCACCTTGGTACGGATCGATCACGATGGCACATGGTACCAGGTAGCAACGGTCAATGAAAACAATCGGCGACAAGTAAACCTAAAGGCAGATGGCGAGCCGGTTTTGCTGGGACCTGGGAAGAAGCTTTTCCCGGTAACACCGCCGGATAGGGCAGTGATCGTGGATGTGGCGTTTCCATTGCTACACGGTACCAATGGAGAAGATGGTACAATCCAGGGGTTACTTCAGATGTATGGTATTCCCTTTGTCGGTGCAGGCGTTTTGGGGTCAGCAATATGTATGGATAAGGAGGTCTCAAAACGCCTTTTGCGAGAGGACGGTATTCCGGTGCCTAGGTATAGGGTGTTGTACCGCGATACGGTGGATTTTCCGAGCTATGACTCTATAGCTGAGACACTTGGAAAGACGTTCTTTGTGAAACCAGCCAATACTGGGTCATCGGTAGGTATTTCCCGCGTAACATCAGCGGCATCGTGTGAAGCAGCTATAATTAAGGCTTTTGAATTTGACGACAAAGTATTGGTGGAAGAGGCCATTAATGGGCGTGAGATCGAATGTTCTGTGTTGGGGTACGCTCCCGTGGAGGTTTCTACTTGCGGGGAAATAACTACAACCCATTCATTTTATTCGTACGAGGCCAAGTATGAGGATGAAGAGGCAACTAGCCTAATCATTCCGGCTCCAATGCCCAATGATGTGCTGGAATCTATTCAGAACATGGCCGCCAGAGTTTGCAGGGTGCTCGAGTGCGGTGGTATGGCCCGTGTAGATTTTTTTCTCGAAGACTCAGGCCGACTGTTGGTTAATGAGGTTAATACTATTCCTGGCTTTACTTCGGTAAGTATGTATCCATTGCTTTGGGAGTATTCGGGTAGGTCGCGTTCGGAAGTGGTCAATATCCTGATCCGAGACGCACTGGATGCCCACCTACGGCGTCAGGAGCTGACACGCAGGCGTTAATGCCTTTCTCAACGGATACACGGACATTGCAACCTGGGGATACGTATGTGGCGATTCGAGGGGAACGCTATGACGGGCATGATTTTGTGCAGCAGGCATTTGATAGAGGGGCATCAGATGCGGTGACCGAACGGAGAATTGCTGGGGTTCGTGCAGACAGGGTAACCATCGTTCCGAATACGGTAATTCATCTTGCAGAATTGGCTCGTGAAAGGGTCGCACGCGCGCGTGTTGTAGCAATCACCGGTTCGGTAGGAAAAACCACCACGCGTAATGCGGTCGCCCAGGTTCTGGAGGGTGCAGGGCCGGTGGTTGCTTCAGTCGGAAATCTGAACACCCTTTTGGGCTTATCGCTAACACTGGTGAACAGTGACCTCAAGTCGAATACGTGCCTAGTTCTCGAAATGGGCGCCACCAAGAAGGGCGACCTATCGGAGATCACGACCTATTTCAAGCCAGATATTTCCATTGTGACGAATGTGCGGGGAGTTCATTTGGAAACCTTTGGCTCGCTGGATGGCGTTCAGGAGGCCAAGGGCGAGCTTGTGCGGGCGCTTGGCCCTGACGGTATTGCTTGTTTGAACGCCGATGATCCTCGTACCCGCGCTATGGTCGCTTATTGCAGAGGGGAGCACCTGCTCTTCGGAGTTGCTCCAGATGCCCAGATTACGCCCCTGGATATCACCGTGAACCTTCCCCTGTTAGGTGACCATGTAATCTATGTGGCGCTAGCGGCATTTGCAGCTGGGAGAGCAATGGGTATGGAGCCCAAAGTGATCAATGAGGCGTTATGCAGGATCAAACCCGAGAAAGGACGCCTAAATCGGCTTCCCGGACGGAGCCAATCCGTTCTCATTGATGACACCTACAACGCCAGCCCAGATGCAGTGAAGGCTGCTTTGAATGTATTGGACAAGCATCCTGCCGAACGTCGTGTCGTGTTCCTTGGGGATATGCTTGAGCTGGGGTCTTGTGAACATGCGGCGCATGTGTCTGCGCTGCGCGAGGCGGTCAGAATAGCTGATTTTGTGTATGGATGTGGGCCCAGAATGCAACTGGCTGTAAATGAATTTCCGCCTGAGATGGCCCGAAACGTGCGTGGTTTTCCGAGTTCTGAGGAGATAGCCTCAGAGCTTGCTCACGGGAGGGTGTATCGTCCGAAACGAGGGGACGTGATCTTGGTGAAGGGTTCACAAGGGGCACGTATGGAGCGCGTTAGCCGTGCTTTGCTTGCAAAGAATGTTTCTCCAGAATCTGTATTGCCTCGGCAAACCGAAGCATGGCTGTCCATCTAATCGAACAAGCAGAGCGGATCTCCGTTTAAGCTACCCATTACGGAATGTGTCCGTGTAGGGGGTTCGTTCGGCGCCGAAACCAGTCGTTTCCAGTGTTCTGATAGATTCAGGAGTTCGGTGGTTACCGCACTGTGCAAATCGAATCCCGCCTTCGGTAGTATCGGAAACGGAGTTTTTGGGTCTTGTGATCGTCCTGATGCCTTCAGCTTTGGCATGTTAAAGAATATTCTCGGTGTACTGCTTGATCATCAGCGTTTCGTGATAACTACCCACCAGCGCCCTGACGGAGATGCAATTGGTTCACAGATAGCACTCGGAAGATTCCTGGAGAAATTGGGCAAGGAGGTGGTCATGTTCAACTCCGATCCTGTTCCTCCCAGGTTAGACTGGATGCCCGGTTCAGGGGCAATACGAACGGGTAATACTCAAGCCAACCGCAATGCGATGGTTGGCGCTGATTTAGTTGTGGTTGTAGACACGAACAGCCGTGATCGATTGGGGCGGACTGTTCGGAATGCCCTTCACCACTACAATGGGCCCGTGTTGTTGATTGATCATCATACTGGACCCGAGTCCTGGTTCACATGGATGTTGCGTGACGAAAATGCAGCAGCAACTGGTGCGCTCATATATGATCTGATTTGCACGTACGACGCAGATTTGATTGACGTGGAGATTGCGACCGCCCTGTACACAGCGATTATAACAGATACGGGATCTTTCCGATTCGCTGCGGTGACTTCTGAAGTTCACCGCATGGCTGCTGACCTACTTGATCGCGGAAGCTATTCTCCTTCGGAAGTATACGCTGGCGTATATGAAACCCATACGCCCTCCTGGCCTCCCTTTCTGGCGATGGTGCTTCGGAGCTTCACCTTGTTGCATGATGGTATGCTGGCCTATCTCACCGTCACACCACATATGCTTAAGGCTGCAGGCATTGATTACAGTGAAGTAGAGGGTCTATCCGAATTTGCAATGTCGGTAGCGGGTGTAAAGGCTACTCTGATCTTCACAGAAACGAAGCACGGGACCAAGGTCAGTTTTCGCTCAAAGGGTGACCTGAGTGTAGATGTCTGGGCACAGGCCTATGGAGGTGGGGGACATCAGAATGCATCTGGAGCATTCCTCAAGGATCAATCAGTCAGGAGCGCAGTGACAAATGTCCTGGAATCTGCTCCGCGTTTTCTGGGGGTTGAGGACGTCAACGATATGGTTTTAGCCGAAGAAGACCACGCCTATTTTAAAGCATTGTCCAGCTCGAACTAATGAAAGTTTCCGTTACTACACTCAGCCTTCAGGATTTGGATGTAGATCTGCTCATCCTTCCTATTGGGCACATGATGGCGAAGGCGCGCGCCCTCCAGATCGGTGGGCCGATAGGAGCTGCACTTTCGAGCGCGCTCATAGATTTTGAGGGCAAACCGGGAGAAACATTATTGTGTTATCCCACCGAAGGACGCGCTCGCAGGGTTGCTATGGTTGGTTTGGGAGATCCTTACGACATCGATCGTGAGGGACTACGTAAAGCTGCTGCTGATGGAAATCGCGTGGCCATGCAGACCAAGGCTTCCACAGTTGCATTGTGTCTGCCCGAATCGGGCATTGATGCAGAAGCTGCGGGACAGTCGTTGGTGGAAGGCTATGTGTTGGCGGCTTACGAATTTGATCGATACAAGACTGATTCCGGGGAACTACGGTCCGGCACAGAGCGATTGGTACTGCATGCGTCAGGTGATGAAAAATCTGCCCGACGCGGTGCTGAGCGGGGACGGGTTGAGGCAGAATCAACCATAACTGCACGCGATTTGGTCAACTTGTCTCCAAATGAAAAGACCCCCACACTTCTTGGCAAGATCGTTGAACGATCCGGCCGTAAGTACGGCTACGAAGTGTCAGTCTGGAATAAGTCAGACATCGAAAAAGAGAAGATGGGAGGGCTCCTGGGCGTCAATCGGGGCAGTGTTGAGCCGCCGGTCCTCATTGAAATGACCTGGAACCCCAGTAAAGCAAGTAACTCTCGACCAGTTGTTCTGGTGGGTAAGGGGATCGTTTTTGATACAGGAGGCTTGTCGCTCAAGCCGACAAAGAATTCCATGGATCACATGAAGGCCGATATGGCAGGTGGAGCTGCTGTGATCGGTGCTATGGAGGCAATTGCCCGCCTAGATATTCCGTTGTATGTGATCGGTTTAGTCCCGGCAACAGATAACCGCCCGGGGGAGGACGCCTACGTCCCCGGGGATGTGCTGCGTATGCACTCTGGAATGACGGTCGAGGTATTGAATACGGACGCGGAAGGGCGCCTTATTCTCGCAGATATTCTCTCATACGCAAAACTGTACCGCCCGGAAATCGTGATCGATCTGGCCACACTAACAGGTGCACAGGTTGTAGCTTTAGGAAGTCAGGTCGCAGCCGTTATGACACAGCAGGATGAAGACGCGGATGAGCGCTTGGACACCATGATGACAGTAGGCAATCGTACTGGGGATCTGCTCCATCCAATGCCCATGCATGCCCACTACGCCAATGCACTCAAAAGCGAGGTCGCCGACATAAAAAATATCGGCGATCGTGAAGCAGGATCTATTACAGCGGCGAAGTTTCTTGAGCGCTTTGTGGACTATCCTTGGGTTCATGTTGATATAGCGGGACCAGCATTTCTTAAGAAGTCACTTCCCTACAAGCCGGCTGGAGGAACCGGTTTTGGTGTGCGGCTTTTGACGGAATTTGTTCGCGATTACGCCTACCCTAAGAAGCGTTAGTCCCGTGCCAACGGAATCAAGAAAACGCACACGCGTGGCTATTACTCTCGGGGATCCCAACGGAATTGGCCCGGAAGTGATACTCAAGTGTCTGGATGATCCCCTGGTCCAAAGCAGGACGGAGCCGATCGTTGTTGGACCGCCTGAGGTACTTCGGATTCATGCCAAGAAGCTGGGGAGGCGTCTGCCTACCTTGGTTGAGAACCTGGAAGGAAAGATACCTAAGCGCGCTATTCGGATAGCTGATACAAGCCAAGAGGCCCAGACCGTGGTGGAAATGGGTAAATTGACGCCCCGGGGAGGTAACATGGCGATGTTTGCGGTAGATGAGGGTCTCCGGCTTGTTCGGGAGGGCACGGCAAGCGCATTAGTGACGGGACCAATTTCCAAGTTAGCGATCGTCCGTGCGGGATATAACTTTCCAGGGCATACAGAATATTTGGCTAAAAAGCTGAAGGCGAAGGAGCATGTCATGATGATGGTGGCAAAAAGTCTCCGTATCAGTCTAGCCACCGGGCATATCCCCCTCAAGCAGGTATCGGAACGTGTGACGGTAAATGGGCTAATAGCAAAACTCAAACGTGTGAAGGCATCGCTGGTACAGGATTTTGGCATCATACATCCCAGGATTGCCATTCTCGGCCTCAATCCACATGCCGGTGAAGATGGTGTGCTTGGGGCGGAGGAAACAGAAGTCATCATTGATGCTATCAAGGGGGCTGGCAGGCGCAGTATTGTAGCGCTGGGACCATTCCCCGCTGACGGGTTCTTTGGTAGCAGGCAGTATTGTGGCTATGATGGTATTATGGCAATGTACCACGATCAGGGACTCATCCCGTTCAAGACGCTTTCGTTCGGAAGTGGTGTGAATTTTACAGCGGGGTTGCCTATTGTACGCACCTCGCCCGACCATGGGACTGCGTTTGGGATCGCAGGTCAGGACCGGGCCGATCCAGGCAGTATGATTCAGGCTGTTCTCTTGGCCGCTTCGGTTGTTGAGCAGCGCAAGCAACAGAATTAAAGTGAGTGGTGTGTATATTCAGAGCCTAGTTATCTAAAAGTCTTGACGACATGGAAGTTTTTGTGAGTGTTCAGCAGTTCATTGACAACATTCTCGCCTACCCGCTGCTGATTATGCTGGTGGGGACTGGAATATTTTTGACCATCAGGCTTGGTTTTATTCAGTTTCGCCAGTTTGGACACGGGGTTAAGGTCGCCACGGGCAAATACGATGATCCCGAAGATGCTGGAGATGTATCGCATTTCCAAGCCCTTACGACCGCACTGTCAGCGACAGTAGGGATCGGCAATATTGCTGGTGTTGCACTGGCAATCCACTGGGGCGGTCCAGGTGCGGTTTTCTGGATGTGGATTACAGCTCTTCTGGGTATGTGCACCAAATATACTGAGGTTACACTGGCTCAACGCTATCGTGTCGTGGATAAGTCTGGGAGTAAACTGGTGGGCACGGTATCCGGCGGCCCCATGTACTACATTGAGTATGGGTTGGGCAAGGCTTTCAGGCCACTCGCGATGCTGGTTGCCGGGGCTATGATTCTGGTTGCATTCATGACTGGCAACGCGATCCAAGCCAACACTGTTTCGGATTTGATGAACAGTGAGTTTGGCATTTCAACGTGGATAACGGGTAGTTTGACGGCTGCCGTTGTCGCACTGGTGATCCTTGGTGGTATTTCACGGATTGGACGCGTGACCGGGATTCTCGCCCCCATCATGGCAGTCCTGTACGTATTGGGAGGCGTCACTATTCTGGCAATCAACTACGATGGCGTATTTCCCGCGCTGGCAAGCATATTCACCGAAGCATTCAACCCCACTGCCGGTGTTGCGGGTACTGGCATTGGTATCCTCATACAGACGATCCTCTGGGGAGTCAGACGTGGAATATTCTCGAACGAGGCAGGGCAGGGATCTGCATCTATCGCTCACTCCGCGGCAAAGACTCAGGAGCCGGTTTCTGAGGGAGCGGTCGCACTTCTGGAGCCGTTCATTGATACCATTGTCATCTGTACAATCACGGCATTGGTTGTGCTCACCACTGGCGTATGGAAGAGTCCGACCGAAACAGCTCTTACCCTTGGAGAGGGGGACCTGTCCTACGTTGAAGAGGTTGGGGGCAGGAATCAGCCCGTTGCGAATGAGGATATTCCAGCTGAAATCATGGTTGATCAGGGTGCCCCCATACCTGGCGCGAGTGACGGTATTATGTTCGCCTGGCATGAGGTTCCGGTTGAGGCATTCTTCATCGACCAGGAGCAGACGATACCCTTTACCGGCATTATTGATACGCAGGCGGGCGTGGCCATCGCTGAGGGAGATGCAACAGAGTACGCCACACTCTATGGACCGGCCGTAGAAAATGGTGCGCCCATGACCGCCTTGGCGTTCCAGGAGGGGCTCGGGGATATTGGAAAGTATCTGGTGGTCCTTTGCGTTTTGTTATTCGCGATATCAACGGCCATCTCGTGGAGTTATTATGGTGATCGTTGTTCAATGTACCTCTTCGGTAAGTCGTCTATTCTTCCATACAAACTGATTTTCGTGGTCATGCATTTTGTTGGCGCTGTGGCGGGCTTGAACACGGTCTGGGGTATTGGGGACACGGCAATTGCACTGCTGACGATTCCGAACGTGCTGGCATTGCTGTTATTATCTGGGATTGCGAAGAAGTTGACGGATGATTATTTCAATGCTTTCAAACCTGGGATGACCAGAGATGAATACCTTACTGTTGCCAGGTCGCGTATTGAGAAGCATGAATCCGGATCCGAGATTTAGATAAACCTGGAGAAGAGGATGGAACGGAAGCCCAGCATTTGGCAAGCACTGCTCCCTGTAGTGTTCCTGATCCTTTTGCTGGTTGCTTCTGTAAATTTCTTCGGTTCGGACGCATCGTATGGCCCGAATCAGATTGCACTTATCCTCTCCGCTGTGGTGGCTTCACTGGTTGGGCTGCGCCTCGGGTTCACATGGAAGCAGATGCAGGAAGCCATGGTCAAGGGTGTGTCCTTGGCCATGGGAGCGATCTTCATCTTGTTGGTAGTGGGCTCCCTGATCGGCACCTGGATTATGGGTGGGATTGTTCCGACTATGATGTACTATGGTCTGCAGATACTGAATCCTACTATCTTTTACAGCGCCTGTTGTGTTATCTGCGCGATCGTAGCGGTAGTATCGGGCAGTTCCTGGACTACCGTCAGCACAATAGGGATTGCCTTGGTCGGGATTGCAGCGGCATTTGACCTGAATTTGGGGATTGCGGCGGGTGCGATCATTTCGGGGGCATATTTTGGGGACAAGCTGTCTCCGTTGTCTGATACGACCAACATGGCGCCTGCCATGGTGGGGACGGAGCTCTTCGTGCACATCCGGCATATGCTCTGGACCACTGTGCCAAGTATCACGATTGCCTTGATCCTCTTTACAGTGATCGGGTTTGTGCAGCAGCCATCGGCGGCGGAGGCCTCCGGCCTGTCCGAGATTCTGGTTGCTCTGGATAACAGCTATAATCTGGGAGTGCACCTACTAATTCCGGTGGTTATCGTACTGTTTCTGATTTACAAGAAGATGCCAGCTTTCCCCGCACTTCTTATCGGTGCATTGATGGGAGGGATAACTGCAATGATTTTTCAGCAGGAGGTCGTGATGAATTTTGTAAGCGAACCTGATATGCCCCGGATACTGGTGCTTTTCAAGGGATTCTGGATGGTCATGTTTGGCGAGTTTACTGCAGATACGGGTAATGAGGCTCTCAACGATCTGTTGACCCGGGGTGGGATGGTGAGCATGTTGGATACAATCTGGCTAGTGGTTTCGGCGATGATGTTTGGTGCTGCGATGGAAAAGACGGGTATACTGGCGGCGATCACAAAAATGATCCTCGGTGCTGCGCGCAGTGCGGGTAGTCTAATTATGGCTACGCTTTGCACTGCACTGGGACTCAACATCATTGCCGGTGACCAGTACATCTCGATTGTGGTACCTGGTCGTATGTATCGGGCGGAATTTGAGAAGCGGGGCTTGCACCCTAAGAACCTCTCCCGTGCTTTGGAGGATTCAGGCACGCTTACCTCGGCGTTAATTCCCTGGAATACGTGTGGTGCCTTTATGGCGGCTACTCTCGGTGTACCAACACTAGTTTACTTACCGTTCGCTTTCTTCAATTACACCAATCCGGTTATCAGTGCTATTTACGGATTCACAGGATTTACAATAATTCCCCTGGAGGAAGGCGAAGCAAGTAAGTCAGCTTGATACAAGGCGCTTGCTATACCGACTGTAGAAATTTGCCGACAGATGCTGGCATACTTCGTGAATCCCGGTACACTACATCGGTCAGGCCTTTTGACGGAGTATCTTTCCTTTTTGGAATACTCACTCCGGTAGGAGCGTAACCAGGACATATTGATCGCCAAGCAGTGATCGTGCTGCTTCACGTACGTCTTCAGCTTTCAGTTCGTCAACGAGTGTATCATAGCGGTAAATGTCGCGATAATCCTCGTTCGTGTTATCGAAATAAAACCGAATTTGGTCAAGCCAAAACCCGTTTGTTTCCAGACTGACCTCACGACTGCGGAGATGTTGGGCTTTGATGCGATCCAGGTAAGAGGTCAGGTTAAGGTCGTTCTTAATCTGGACGATGTCGTCGAACACGGCCTGAATAAGCTCTTCCGCTCGGGCGGGATCGCACCCAAAGAAGATACTCAGCGTAAATTGCCCGTCAGGGAGACGGGTTGAACCTGACTGTACAGATGCACTGTAGATCCCAGACAGTCTTTCGCGTAACTCCTCTCGCAGACGCATGTCCAACACACCAGAAAGCGCACGGAGGGTGTACCTGTTAGATCGTGTGTAGTCATAATCTCCGTGAAAGATGATGGCTACCTGGGATTGAGGCTCCTGTCCCTTGTACACTTGACGTATGACAGGGCCTTCCGGAAGATCGGGGGCTGTATCGCGCCAAGACTCTTCCCGGGAGGTTTGGGGTAATGCTCCCAGATACTGAGCTGCCAGATCACGCACCAGGGTAGAATC
Organism: Rhodothermales bacterium; assembly: GCA_965219915.1. Lineage (GTDB taxonomy): Bacteria > Bacteroidota > Rhodothermia > Rhodothermales > Bin80 > Bin80. Next base: position 1,957,257 of record OZ244794.1, read on the forward strand.
CAGATTGCCGACCAAGATGAAGGTAAAGTCATCCATATCGGCAAAGCGATCCAGGTAGATATCCAGTGCATCCTCAGCGTTAAGGCCGTTAATTTGATCGGTACTTAGCAGCTTGTAACGAGGGTTATCAGGATAGAAAGCGGTAAACAAGGTATCCTGGAATGCCGCCCCAGGTGTGTTAATACGCCCTTCTAGCTGTGCGAGCTGGCTATTCTTGAAAGATTGGAGTGAAGAGTTGTCAATGCGGGGAGAGGTAGCATACAGGTAGATCAATTGAAACAGTGTTTCTATATCCTCTGGGGTAGAACGGCCTCTGAAGCCCTCGGAATAATCGCCAATGAACGGCGATACCCGAACGAATTGGCCCGAAAGCTTCCGCACCAGCTCCGACTGATTGAAAGTACCCACACCGCTACGGCCGACCAGTACCGGGGCGACACTCGCGGCAAAATACTTGTCGTCTTCGACAAGAGAACTTCCCCCGGGGCTAAATGCAGAAAGCAGGATCTCGTTGTTTCTGAAGTTGGTATGTTTTAGTATGACCCGTATTCCATTACTGAGTGTGAGGATGTCGATCCCGAGTGTGTCAATTGCAGATTCATGGACGATACGACCTCCTTGGGGTAATTCGTCAATAAGTGGGCGATCTGTATTCTGATCTGCAAGTAGGGCTGTACTCTGGGACAGGGCGTCGTCCACAAGAAGAGCCAGTTCATCCTCCGTGGGAGGAGTAAGATCTGCTACATCGGGCAGGGTGACAATTATTACTCGAGACTCAGGTGCGAGCTGCTCGCGAATTGACGCGTGCAATTCCTCAAGAGTAATTCGATCCATCAGGTCACGCACCAGGAGCAGTTGGGTCTCTGCATGCATTACCGGACTGTTGTTCAAAAAATGGTTGACCAATCGGCCGGCATATGTGCTGCTTGGCGTGTTTTCCTGGTCACTTGCGGTACGCTCGTAGGCTCGCAGCAGGACACTCTTCTGTCTATCAAGTTCACCTGGGGTAAAACCATGCTGTAGCATCCGTGCAGTTTCTACCAGGAAGCCCCGGAAGCCTGAAGTTATGCTGTCTGGTGCAACCTGTGCAGCCAAGCTGTGCGTACGTAAAGGTCGGACAATGGAACCGGTGGTCAGTCGTCCCCACAGAAATGGTGAACGGGTGCCATCCCTGGCAATTTCCGCAAGGCGGCGGTTAAATATGCCACCGGTCAGTCGTTCAACCAAGTATCTCCGGTAATCTGCCTGTGTATAGCGTGGTGAAGCAGGACGCCGGTGCATGATTTCGAGTTGTACAGCGGAGATTTCGGGGTCAGTAATGACCTTGTACACGGTTTCCTTTGAAAGTGGAACATCAAAGGTGGAGCGATTATGCGCAGAGGTTGGCTGTTCCCAGTCGGCGAAATATTCTTGGACGAATCCTTCTGCGGTATCGGCTGACAAATCCCCCACAACCACGATCGCCATTAAGTCTGGGCGGTACCAGCGGTCATAATAACTTCGAACAGCATCTGGATGGCCCTCCTGTATAGATAGTGTATCCCCAATGGGAAGGCGCACTTCGTATTGTGATCCTTGTAGTATCACGGGGATAACCTGATCGCGTGTACGGCCAGCAGCTCCACGACCGCGACGCCATTCTTCTAGGATCACACCGCGTTCGGCATTGATTTCTTCGTCGGACATGGTCGCATGTTCAGCCCATTCCCGAAGCACCGCAAATCCTGTTTCAACCGTCTGTATGCTGTCCGTTGGCACTTCAAGCATATAGACGGTCTCGTCGAAGGAGGTATAAGCATTGAGATCAGCACCGAACCTCATGCCCACCTGTTCAAAGAACGAAATGAGCTCCTGACGAGGAAACCGTGCTGTACCATTGAAGAGCATATGCTCAACAAAGTGTGCGAATCCGCGTTGATCGTCCTCTTCAAGAATGCTGCCCGCATTGACGACCATGCGTAACTCAACCCTGTTCTTGGGTTCGTTGTTTTCAAGAATGTAGTAGGTTAATCCGTTGGCGAGTGTATCAATATGTACCCGTGGATCCATTTGGAGGTGCTGCCCCTGTACACGAAGAACACATACGGATATGCTGAGAAAAATTGATAGGTGGCGAACCCGTATCATTGCATGGTATGAATTGAACCTATCCCTCTAAGGTCATGAAGACAAGACGGTTCCACTTTTCCCAGGGGTTGATTCTTCTGTTCACGTTGGTTTTTTCCGCGTGCGGCGGGGATGTACTGCTTACTTTTGAGACTACAGGTGGGGATCAACTGCGCCCACTGGCTATTGTCAATTTTGAAGCAGATTTAGAGAAGGGGACCTACATAGCGCGCGACCACACAGGTAAGCGCGCAGACTTACAGGTGGACGGAGATAGCAAGGCTACGTTCCTGATGTCACGAGCATTGCCTGGTGCCACTACAAGATGGACAGTCAGATTGGATCAGGATGCAACCCCAAAAGTTGATGCAGCAACCAGAGGTGATGCCGTTCTTATCAGGGCTGATGGTCGGGATGTTGTAGCATACCGGACCGCGAAGAGGGTGGTGCCTCGCGAAGATATACCAGAAGTCTATAATCGGGACGGTTATCTGCATCCGGTATGGAGCCCCAGTGGCCGCGTTATCACAGACGATTATCCGCCTGATCACATTCATCACCATGGCATTTGGGCGGCTTGGACGAATACAATCTTCCAGGGACGAACTCCGGACTTCTGGAATATGGGGCGTGCTACCGGGCGCGTTGAGGTTGTAGCGCTGGACAGCATCTGGAGCGGAGTTGCCCACGCAGGGCTGAATGCTCGCCATAGATATGTAGACATGATTGAGGAAGAAGTCACTGCACTGAATGAGGCCTGGCATCTGAAAGTGTACCGAACACCAGCAGATATAAATATTCTAGATCTCTCACTAACCCAGATAGTGGCAACCGGCGACACCTTGGTACTCCCAGAGTACAGGTATGGTGGTGTTGGTGTTCGCGGACATCGGGATTGGGTCGGCGAAGATGGAACAGAGTTCTTTACTTCCGAAGGGCTGACACGAGAAAACGGGCATGCCACGCGTGCGCGCTGGTGTCATATAGGTGGAATTGTAGATGGAGAGCGGGTAGGCATTGCCGTGCTCAGCCACCCAGATAATCACGAATCTCCCCAACCGATGCGAATTCATCCAACTGAACCATTCTTCAATTTCGCGCCCACTCAGGCAGGTCAGTTTGAAATCACTTCGGATGAGCATACTACCTGGAAGTATCGGTTTGTAACTTATGACGGTGCGTATAATCAGGACCTTCTAGATGCCTTATGGGAGGACTACGCCAATCCACTAACCGTACATATCGTTCGTTGACAAGCCTATGAATTACCATCGGCAGCAGCAGTATGATGCCATTGTAGTAGGTTCGGGGATGTCTGGCGGATGGGCTATGATGGAGCTCTGTCGACTTGGCCTCAAGACGCTTGTTCTTGAGCGTGGACGAATGGTGCGTCACGTCCTGGACTACATTACCGAACATAAGGCACCATGGGAGCTTCCACATCGGGGGCGAGTCCCTCCAGCTACGGTACGCGAAGACTATCCAGTACAAAGCAAGACGTATGCATTCTCCGAGGCTACCCGTCATTTCTTCATGCGTGACTCGGAGCATCCGTATATTCAGGACGAACCCTATACGTGGATACAGGCAAATGTAGTTGGCGGACGATCATTAATGTGGGCGCGCCAGAGCTACCGACTAAGCCCCATGGATTTTGAGGCTAACCTAGAGGATGGTCATGGCGTGGATTGGCCGATTCGATATGCTGATTTGGCCCCCTGGTATGATCATGTGGAAAGAACTATTGGCGTGAGTGGGCAGTCAGAAGGCTTACCACATCTACCGGATGGGATATTCCAGAAGCCCATGCCCATGAATATCGTTGAGCGCGTGCTCAAGGAGCGTGTGGAGGCACGTTTTCCTGAGCGAATAGTCACAATAGGGCGGACTGCTACACTCACGGAGCCGCTGGGCGATCGTGCGGCATGTCATTATTGCGGGCCGTGTGAGCGGGGCTGCTCTACCAGTTCATATTACAGCACCCTCAGTGTTGCTCTCCCAAGGGCAATGGAGACGGGGAATCTTACACTTCGGCCGAATAGTCTTGTGTGTGGTGTCAATTATGATGAAGCCACAGGCAGGGCGACAGGAGTAGATGTGATTGATACGGAGTCTGGGGAGCGGATGACATTCACTGGGCGGCTGGTGTTTTTGTGTGCTTCCTCAATGAACACCGCTCGGATAATGCTTCTTTCGGTCAGTCGAAGTTTCCCGGACGGTATTGCAAATACTAGTGGGGCACTTGGCCATTACCTCATGGATCATCACTATCATGTTGGGGCAAATGCCTCGTTTGATGGATACACTGATCGATATTATCAGGGGAATCGCCCGAACGGGATCTACATTCCCAGATTTCGCAATCTGGGCCCGGAAACACAACATCCTTCATTTGTGCGGGGGTATGGGTTTCAGGGATCCGCCAGTCGACAGAGTTGGTCGCGAGGCAATAGTATGACCGGATTTGGGAGTGAGTTTAAACACAGCCTGCGCGAGCCAGGCCGCTGGAGGATGGGGTTGGGAGGCTTTGGTGAAACGTTGCCACGGTACGACAATTACTGTATGCTGGATCCTTCGGTACTTGATCAGTGGGGGTTACCTGTACTTAAATTCCATGTGACCCGGGATGATAATGATCGGGCCATGCGGAAGGACATGATGGAGACTGCTGCAGAAATGCTGGAGGCAGGTGGAGGAAAGAACGTTTCTAACTACGACACATGGCAGGACGCTCCCGGTCTGGGCAATCACGAAATGGGCGCGGCCCGGATGGGGCGTGATCCTGCTACCAGCGTACTGAATGCGTATAATCAGTGCCACGACGTAAGTAACTTGTTTGTGACCGACGGTGCATGCATGACTTCGTCTGCATGCCAGAATCCATCTCTCACTTACATGGCACTAACTGCACGCGCATGTGATTATGCCGTTCGGCAATTGTCGGCAGGCTTGCTATAGCAATAACAGTTTTTATATATGCCACATCCAACAGTGATTGCATGCATGTTGACGGAAGATGATCTGGCAAGGCTCCGGGAGAAATGTACGGTTCATGTAAGACCGATGGGGTGTCCGGTTGGTGACGGGAATATCGAAAGTGCGTTTGCGATAGTCACTACACCATATGATCAAGTTACCCCTGAACTTCTTCACAGAGCCCAGAATCTCAAACTGGTCGCGCAGTTTGGAGCAGGAACCGACAATATTAACCTCGAGGCCGCCAAGGCACAGGGTGTTATTGTCACCCATACGCCCGGGATAACGGCAATATCCACCGCAGAATTGACCATGGCCCTGATTCTTTCGCTGACACGTCGCTTGCCCGAAGTAAGACGTGTGCTTGGTGAGAGACCAGATGCAATGCCACTCGGAGTGGGGCTTACCGGCAAGAAACTTGGCGTTGTAGGCCTGGGGCAAATAGGATCTGCAGTAGCGCGTCGGGCGCATGCGTTTGGGATGAAGATCTTTTATCACAACCGAAAGCAAGCCAATCCGACCATTGAGCGCGAAACCATTGCGACACGCTGCAGTCTGGAAGAACTGTTCACAATAAGTGATGTTGTAACTCTACACTGTGATCTTAACCCGGACAGCCATCAACTGGTGGATGCAAAGGTTTTGTCTCTTATGAAAAGCACCGCAATTCTCATTAACACAGCGCGTGCGGGGGTTGTGGACGAAGCAGCTTTAATACGGGCAATTACCTCGGGGCACATAGGAGGTGCGGGCTTGGATGTGTTTGGTCCAAAAGTTTTAGACGCGCTTCGTAATCATTCGAGCGTTGTGCTGACTCCACACGCTGGAACAGCAACCACGGAAACACGCGATGCGATGTCTAACTCAGTGGTTGAGTCAATTCTGAGTTTCCTCGACGAAGATGCTACGGTTACAAATCGCAAGATTTGAGGCATGCTTCCTGGCAAGGTTGTGTATTGCAGTTCCGTTGCTCTTGTTGCTCGGTTCAAAGCCGGAGGTAGTCTGGGGGCAGGCAGATACTCTTAATTTGGTCGTTGTGCTGAATGGCCTCTCAGAAGGCAATGCAGATGTATTGGTTTCCCACGCGGAGGATTACCTGGAGCTCGCCTTACTGGAGCAACCGCGCCGGTACACGCGATCACAGGCACTATATGTTCTCCGCAAATTCTTCCGAGCTTATGCACCAGCGGGATTTAGACTTGATCGCAGCATGACACAAGGGGATGAGTGGTGGCTCACAGGACGCTATACCGTACTTGGCGGGGGGCAGGCTCTCCGTTTTTATTTACGGTTTGGAGGCTCTTACCCAGTGTATAGGCTCATGGCAATACAGGTAATTCGTTCTTGATCCGGGACATGTTGCAGCAAAGGACGTTTGTCGTGATAGCCGGATTCCTCCTGCTGACCGTTGGTTTATCTTGGACCGGGCAACAGATTCATGTTCGATCTGTTGGTCAGGGAGTGGACTTGCGACAGCGGGAAGCCGTTGCAGCCGCCGAAGAGTTGTTACTGTCTGAATTTGCGGCCACTCAGGAAGCAATGCAGGTCCTTGCAGCCGAAGCGGCAGGAGTAGTAGACAGGCAAAATGTCTCATTCAGGCGCGTTCCAGATCCTCTACTAACCGAGGAGTTGGCCCGCATCATCATACCGGAGCAGGGGGCGCTGTCAATCTATGATACAGACATGCGATTGGTCGCATGGAGAGGGGAGAGTACTCCGCTGGGCGAGGGACACATGTTTGACCACCCCCGGTGGAATATCATACGGGATGATGATTGGCGTACCACACTGGTTCTCTGGGAGCCCCTCCATGTGGGAGATGCTGAAATTGGCAGCATCCGCGTGACACAAAATCTGTTTGTAAGAGCGCCTGTGCGTAATTCCGTTTTGGACAATTATGACATTACAAACATTTGGACGCGCAAGACCGGCTTAGAGGTTCAGGTCGACTATGGAGGAAATCTCGGTGAAAACACACTTCGATCCATTGACGGTAGCGTTCTGGGGACGTTCACCGTGACCCCACCGACCGAGGCTACATTGATTGGCACGACGGTTGCATTTTACGACAACCTGATGGCGGCGGGGATGGCACTCCTGGTTCTTTGGCTCGTCTGGGGTACTTGGCGATGGTTCAGAAATGCTCCGAAGCTGCACAGCCTCATGATCTTCGCAGGTTTACTGGGTTTGGGACGTATCGCTTGGCTTTACCTGGAAGTGCCGGCGAGGTATCAGACGGGTAAAGCTCCGTTCAGCCCATTATTTGATCCTGTTCATCTTGCCTCTACGGTGGGGGGTGGGTTAATGCGGACGACAGGAGATTTGTTTATCGGAGCATTTTGCATTGTGATTCTTGGGTTTGCAGTGCTTCGCTATGCTAACGCGCCCGCAAACCCGTCTACACGCTACGGAAGCATTGCTTGGGTTCGTCTTGCAGCCGGTATTCTTTTGACACTTGTATTGGCATTGATGCTGGCGGTGGTTGTACAGGCAAGTGTATTGGATTCTACACTCAGTTACACCGGGCGCGGCGCACTTCTGCCAAGCCCACTGGAGTTGGTCGTATACATCTCTCTTGTGCTCCTGACTCTAGGGTCGGCACTTATTGCGATCAGCATACTGCGTATAGGACTGGAGATGCGCCCCAGTCGTGCCTGCCTAGTATCACTTTTTGCAGTTGCTGCGGGAATCATTGTTGCATTGGAGTTGCTGCAGTGGGGCTCCTGGGCGGTCAGTCTGGGCTTATTGCTTGTCTGTCTGTACTTTGCAGCAAGGGCAGGGAGTGGAAGTGTCTATGAATGGCTGTCTCTACGGCGGGCTGTACCGGTGGTCCTGGGTATCTGTCTATTGCTTTACCCCGCCTACTACGAAAATTTGGATAAGCGCAAGCGGGATCGGGTTGAATATGCTGTCGAGACTTTTGATCAAGGCAGTGACCGTGGGGTATCTTTGGCCGTACGCGAGGCTGTCGAGAAGGCATTTCAAAGACCGGAGTTGTACAGTGCATTGGCATCTGATGAAGATATTTCCAGCGAGTTAGAGCAACTGCTTGAAGGCACACTTCTGTCTTCACTGGGAGCGTATGACGCCAGTATGACTGTTCTCACAACAGGTGGTGACGAGCTTTACAGTATTGGCAGTGTTTCTGCCACAACATCTCCTGAAGCTACGATGGCACTTTGGGCAGAGTTGAGAGCAGGGATAGAACTGAACTCAAGCAATTATGATTTTGTTGAGCCACAATCACCGGGAGCCGCTCGCTATCAGTATGCAGGGTTGGCCCCACTTGGAGATGGATGGGTTCTCGTGCGGGCGCAGCCTCATATTGTGTCTGAAGAGGCGAATACGCCACTCCTGCGGGTGCTGTTGTCGTCCGGTTACCTAGATCTTTACGAGGACTTATCGCTGGCTTCTTACCGTGAGGGGCAATTAACCCGTACGTTCGGTCGCCGATTTGCAAAGTACAGACTGGATCCTGAGATTGCAGCAGGGCTGGCCCTACAATCATCGCTGTGGAGGCAGGAGTCAGTAGGAGGTGGTAGTACATACCTGACCTACTATCTCCGCAGGAACGGGCAAGTCGTGGCTGCCCGAATGACAACAGATGGTCCATTTGACCATCTCTACTATTTGCTTCGTTTGGTGGCCGGTGGATTACTCTTATGTATTCCGTTTTCTGTAGTCGGATACATCATGCAGTGGAGGGCCGGCCTCTTTCCGCGTGAGCGTGTACGGTACCAGGATAAAGTGATGAATGCATTCTTCCTGGTTGGCGTAATCGCAGTAATTCCTGTCGGTATAGCCGGATACAATGTTGTGACCGAGGAGAATGAAAAAGCGGTTCAAAGTTGGCTTCGACAACATCTTGAGCGCGTTGAGTCTACACTGGTGCCGGAAAGAAGGTTGGGAGAGAATAATGTTGATGCGCTGGCGCGCGTCAATATTGATTCGTTAGCTGCCCGCGTTGGACTAGATCTGAATCTTTATCGGGATACGGAACTTATTGCCGCTAGTCGACGCCAACTGGTGGACGATCGAATTGTAGATACACGACTTCCGGCGGAAGTATTCAGTGCCATTTATGGCAGGGCCCAGCGTTTTACATTTGTGGATCACAAGCTTGGGGATTTTGAGTACACTGCGGGCTACCGTGCCATATTGAATAACAGCGGCAATCCGGCCTATGTCCTTTCCGTGCCCACGCTGCCGGAGGCCGAGCGGATTGAGGAAGAACGGGCACGGACATTGGCCTATTTGTTTGGGGCAATGTTGGGCCTGGGTGTCCTGGTAATGTTTACTGGTTCAGTGCTCTCCCGGGCGTTGGCACGACCAATTGCAAGACTACAGGAGGGTTTGCAGGAAGCAGCCCAGGGAAAATTTGAACATGTATTACCGGTTGAGTCGCGCGATGAAGTGGGAGCGCTGGTCACAACCTTCAATACGATGCAGCGTCAGCTCTCGGAAAACAGACAGAAGCTGGCTAGACAGGAGCGGCAGCTGGCTTGGCGCGAAATGGCTCGCCAGATCGCACATGAGATCAAAAACCCGCTCACGCCAATGAAGCTGTCCATTCAGCATCTCCAGCGCTCATACGACAATACGAAGACAGATTCTTCCCGATTTAAACGACAGTTTTCTCGAACGACAGCAACAATTGTCGCACAGATTGATTCGCTGGCGCATATTGCCAATGAGTTTTCGACATTTGCCCGGCTTCCCACCCGAAAAGTTGTGCGCCTTGATTTGCGCGAAGTGATCAGTGAAGCATATGGCCTTATGCGGGCAGAGGCGTCGGATAACGTTACATTGAAGCTGGAGGTTTCCGAAGAACCTTTGCCTGTTCGGGGCGATCCCAGTGAGCTTCTTCGCACTTATATCAATTTGGTCAAGAACGCATTGGAGGCTGTGCAGGACGTTGACGAGGGGACGATCACATTTACTGCCAGGCAGGAAGAGGATCAAGTGATTACCGAAGTGATTGATAATGGTCCAGGAATCCCTTTGGAGGTTCAAGACCGAATCTATGAGCCCAGTTTTTCCACAAAGACAAGTGGGGCAGGGCTTGGATTAGCAATTGCCCGACAGGCAGTTGAGCTATCCGGCGGATCCATAAGTTTTAGCACGGAATTGGGGCAGGGCACTACTATGCGGATTGATCTTCCGCTGGACCCGGGGGGCGAGTAGTCATGCCTGCTGCTAAGAGTGTATCCCCTCGATGGGGGCCATCACGGGAGTCGCTCTCAGTGCAAAATCGAACTTTGTTGCGAGTGGGTATATCCTTTGACGGAGATTGCCCGTGCAGTGTATTTCAGGATCAGTATTATAATCGGGCGACATATGTGGTTATTGTTGCTCTTTTGCGGGTAACCACAGAGAAGGTGTCTAACGTAGTTGTCGAAATCAAGACGGATTGCATTGACGTAGAAACACGAATCAAAAGTGCAACGTCAGGATTGTGGCACAAGCCCTGACACTACGAATCCTAAACGCTTACATTGAAGTAGGCTCGAGACAAAGCTGGTATTGATGCTATGAGCCCAGCCAATCTCGGCGCTACGGCTGGATTTATCCTGATCCTAATCGTCGCATGTTGTCTCTGGCCACGAATCAATAGATCAAGTTCGTGGCAAAACCAGTTTGTCTCCTACTTGCATGTATAGTAGAGGGTCTCCCGCATGAATTCATCACCTCTCCCATTGGGGTTGCTGCCCCGTCGGTTTAGCAGTTTCTTGATTTGGGTTCTTGTCGGGCTTTGGGCTGTTTCACCTAGCCGGGCCCAAGAGCTGCCGGTATACGAGTCCCAGGTCGTAGTCGTGCAGATTGAGCCTAGTGTAGCTATCGTTGAAGGAGCCGCCAAGACGGGGCTCGAGGCCTTTGACCGTACAGCCACCAGATATGGCATACACACGATAGAGCGCGTGTATCCATTCCTGGATCATGTGCAGCCCACCCCCAAGACCCGGCAGAATCTTGTCGCGCTTCGTCATACCTATTATGCCCGGTTCAGCGCTGGCGATGATCCCGAGCAGGTAGCGAAGGCACTGGCCTCGGCACCTGGCGTGATCTACGCCGAACCCGTGATCATCAATCGCCTTTTGGAGTCGGAGGTCCGGGTAGAGCCCAACGATTCATTGTTCGGCGATCAAACCTACCTGCGTCACTTGCGTCTCCCGGAAGCCTGGGACATCGTCAAAGGAGAAGACATGAGCCCGCCGGTTGTAATCGCAATCGTGGATGACGGCAGCGATTGGCGGCACGAAGACCTTCTGGCCAACGTGTGGACCAATGCAGATGAGATTCCAGACAACGGCATAGATGACGATAACAACGGCTTTATTGATGATGTGCACGGGGTGAATCTTTGCAACAGAGATGACACCAATAACGATCCATTCGAGCCGAGGCTAAGTGGGCATGGCACCTCCGTAGCGGGCACGGCTGGTGGCGTGACCAATAACGGCATTGGGGTGGCTGGTGCGGCTTGGAATGCCCAGCTCATGCATACTTGCGGTTTAAGCTACACAGGTGTTCTGTATGCTGCTGCCAACGGTGCCGACATCATTAATACAAGCTGGAGCGGAGGACATCTCGAGGTGAGTACTTTCATTGCTCAATCCCTGGATCTCGCCACAGATATGGGTGCGCTGGTGGTTGCGTCAGCAGGTAATGCCAATCTCAATAGCGAACTGCACCGACATTACCCAAGCAGCTACCCTCGTGTGCTATCCGTCGGTGCGACGGCCAAGGATTCGCGGAGACGGGCGAGTTTTTCCAACTATGGCAAGATGGTAAATGTCTTTGCTCCTGGGGTCGGCATCGTTACTACTACCCTCGATAGTGAATACACGTCTAGAGCAAGCGGAACTTCATTTTCTAGTCCTCTGGTCAGTGGTGTGGCGGCCTTGGTAAAGACCCGATATCCCGATATTTCACCAGATGCATTGCGAGAACAAATCCGACTTGCGAGCGAGTATATAGACGCAGAAAATCCGGGTCAAGCAGGACAACTGGGGCACGGGTACGTCAATGCCGAGGCGTCCTTGAAAATGCCTGTTTTTCCGGCTGTACGCCTGACGCAGTGGACATTGGACGACACCGATGGCGACCACATGATCACGTCGGGAGAAGAGGTAACGATCAAGGCTATGTTTGTCAACCACCTGGCGGATGCTCAAGTACTTAGCATAGGACTGACGGGAGCTGAATCATATCCGTACATTGATCTATCGAATGCGGAGCAAATGGTAGGCCGTCTGGCTCGTGGCGACTCCACGGAGGTTACATGGCGGTTCGTGGTAGCCAACGACGCGCCCTCCTCCCGTGTGATACGATTCTATACACGAATTCGCGACGGCGTGTTCTTCGATGAGCCGGATCAGTTATCGTTTGGAATAAACGCGAGGATCGAGTTCGAACACGCTGCACTCAGTGCACTCCACACGTCCACTGGAGGCGACATTTGGCGCGAAAATACTAACTGGGATATCACCACAGTTCCCACTCCGAGCGAGTTGGCTCGGTGGTATGGCGTCGTAGCCACTGATGGTGTTGTGAATGGGCTCTTTCTATGTAGTAACTATTTGTCGGGAAAGCTGCCAGGTGAATTGGGCAACTTGCAAGGGTTAGTAGATCTGCGGCTATGCGACAACTTCCTTTCCGGGAAGATCCCCCCTGAATTGGGCAACCTGAGGCAGTTACAATGGCTGGATTTGAGTACAAACACACTATCTGGGGAGATCCCCCACGAATTGGGTAACCTTACGCGATTACAATGGCTGAAGCTAAGTGCCAATTCACTCTCCGGGGAAATCCCCCCTGAATTGGGCAACCTGACGCAATTGCAAAGGCTGGTGCTGAGTAGCAATTCACTCACTGGGGAAATTCCCCCTGAACTAAGTAACCTTTCGCAATTGCAAAGGCTGGGGCTGGAGTTCAACTCACTCTCCGGAGAAATCCCCCCTGAACTGGGTGACCTGACGCAATTGCAAAGGCTGGGGCTGAATCTCAACTCACTCACTGGGGAAATCCCCCCTGAACTAGGTAAACTTTCGCAATTGCGGCAGCTTGTTTTGATCGGCAATTCGCTTACCGGGAAGATCCCTCATGAATTGGGTAACCTCCCGCAATTGCAAACGCTTTTACTATTCGACAACTCACTCTCCGGGGAAATACCCCCTGAACTGGGCAACCTGACGCAATTGCAAGTGCTGGAACTGAACGATAATTCGCTTACTGGGGAAATCCCCAGTGAACTGGGCAAGCTCTCGCATTTGATACGGTTGTACCTTCACGATAACGCCTTCACGGGCCGGTTACCTAGGAGTCTCATGCAACTGACGAATCTGTGGTATCTGTCCTTTGGCGGCCAGGACCTTTGCGCACCCGAAGATGATGCGTTTCAAGCGTGGCTCAATAATATTCCACTTAATAGCGGTCCAACCTGCTCTGGAGTCCATTTTGAAGATAGCGTGCCAGATCAATCATTTCCGCGGGCGCAGCCCATCGCCCCGGTTGTCTTGCCGGAAGCTGCTGGGGTGTCACCGATTAACTATACGCTGACACCCACATTGCCGACAGGATTAGCCTTTGACCAAGCCAACCGCACCCTTAGTGGGTTGCCGACGGTAGTCACGCCGGCTACGCCCTATACGTACAAGGCCACCGACGCGAACGGATCCACGGACAGCCTATCCTTTAGCATAGAAGTGTATTCTCCGGTCAGTGCCGAGCATGAATCCTTGCCGGAAGCGTTCGCCTTGCACGGCAACTTTCCTAACCCCTTCCGGCATGCCACGCAGGTGCTGATGGATCTCCCGTGGCCTGCCCGTGTGACGGTTGAGGTGATAGATGTGATAGGTCGCCGCGTACTTACGACGCCTTCGACTGATTTGACCGCCGGATGGCAACGCGGCGTAAACCTGAGCATGCCCGCGCTGCCCTCAGGGCTGTACCTGTACAGGGTGCATGCCTCATCGCCAAGTGGCCGAGCTGTTCACGCTGGACGCTTTGTACATGTCCGGTAAAGGATCCGTGTCGGGACTACTTGAAAACGGATATCTGGCCACACCGCAGTATAAGTATATGGTTGTGCCTGTCTGGAAGGTATGCAGGGGACGACTCGTCGCCAGATACTAAATATTCAATCAAACCTTATCGGTATGATTCGCGGCCGTGTATGTTGAAAAAAGATCGCTGCCATAACGGTAATAGGCAAAAGTCTCCGGCCTGCGCACGAGTATCCCGTTCATAAAACCACAGCTGCCAAATTGCTCGCCGGTACGGATCTTTGCCAAACTGAAAGAATAGTATCCAAAAGGACAGTGAAAAAATCATAACCCCGATTAATTGCAAAACCAGTTTGTCCCCACTTACATAAATGGAAGAGGGTCTCTCGCATGAACACGCCACCTCTTACATGGGGTCTGCTGGCCCGTCTGTTTTTCTGTTTCTTGCTTTGGGCTCTTATCGGGCTTTGGGCTGTGACACCTGGCAGGGCCCAAGAACTGCCGGAATACGAGTCCCAGGTGGTAATCGTGCAGTTTGAGCCGGGTGTAGCTATTGTTGAAGGAGCCGCCAAGACGGGATTCGAGGTCTTTGACCGTACAGCCGCCAGGTACGGCTTGCACACGATAGAGCGCGTGTTTCCGTTCCTGGATCATATGCAGCCTACCCCCAAGACCAGGCAAAATCTCTTGGCACTTCGTCATACCTACTATGCCCGGTACAGCGCGAGCGATGATCCCGAGCGCGTGGCGAAGGCGCTGGCTTCGGCACCTGGCGTGATCTACGCCGAACCTGTGATCATCAATCGCCTATTGGAGTCGGAGAGCCGTGTAGAGCCTAATGATTCATTGTTCGGCGATCAAACCTACCTGCGTCACCTGCGCCTCCCGGAAGCCTGGGACATCGTCAAGGGAGAAGACTCGAGCCCGCCTGTGGTAATCGCAATCGTGGATAACGGTAGTGATTGGCGGCACGAAGACCTTCTGGCGAACGTGTGGACAAATACGGATGAGATTCCAGACAACGGCATAGATGACGATAACAACGGCTTTATTGATGATGTGCACGGGGCGAACTTTTGCAACAGAGATGACACCAATAACGATCCATTCTATCCGAGGGGAGGTTGGCACGGCACTCTCGTGGCGGGCACGGCCGGTGGCGTGACCAATAACGGCATTGGGGTGGCTGGCGCGGCCTGGAATGCCCAGCTGATGCATATTTGCGGCTTTTACGAGGGCATTCTCTATGCTGCCGCCAACGGTGCCGACATCATAAACGCAAGCTGGGGTGAGAGGGCCCCTATGGAGAGCACTTTCATTGCTCAATCTTTGGATCTCGCCACCGATATGGGTGCGCTGGTGGTAGCGCCAGCAGGAGATTACGATCTCAACAGTGATCTGTACCGATTTTACCCAAGTAGCTACCCTCGCATACTGTCCGTTGGTGCTACGGCCAAGGATTCGCGGAGGCTGGCTTTTTTTTCGAGCTATGGCAAGATGGTGAATGTCTTTGCCCCTGGGGTAGGCATTGTAACTACCAACCTCGACGGGGAATACATCTCTTCGGTAAGTGGAACATCATTCTCGAGTCCTCTGGTCAGCGGTGTGGCAGCCTTGGTAAAAACCCGCTATCCCGACATTTCACCAGATGCGTTGCGGGAACAAATCCGGCTTGCGAGCGAGTCTATGGACACAGAGAACCCAGGTCAAGCAGGACAACTGGGACGTGGGTACGTCAATGCCGAGACGTCCTTGAGGACGCCTGTTTTTCCAGCTGTACGCCTGGCGCGCTGGACATGGGACGACACCGACAGCGACCGCATGATCACGTCAGGGGAAGAGGTAACGGTGAAGGCTGTGTTCGTCAACCACTTGGCGGATGCTCGAGAACTGAGAATAGGACTGACAGGGGCTGAATCGTATCCATACATTGATCTTTCGAATACGGAGCAAATGGTTGGCCGTCTGGCCCGTGGCGACTCCACGATGGTGACATTGCGGTTTGTGGTGGCCAACGACGCACCCTCCTCCCGTGTGATACGATTCTATACACGAATTCGCGATGGTGCGTTCGTCGATGAGCCTGACCAGTTATCTTTTGGAATAAACTCGAGAATAGAGTTGGATCACGCCGCACTCAGTGCGCTCTACATGTCTACTGGTGGAGCCAATTGGCGCAATAGTAGCTACTGGGATATCACCACAGTTCCCACTCCGAGTGAGTTAGCTCGATGGCATGGCGTCGTAGTCAGCCACGGTATTCTGAGTAGACTCGATCTACGTGGTAACTACTTGACGGGAACGCTGCCAGGTGAATTGGGCAACTTGCGAGGGTTAATACACCTGCGGCTGGATTTCAATTCTATCTTCGGAGAGATCCCCCCTGAACTGGGCAACTTGGCGCAGTTGCAATGGCTGGATCTGGATATTAATTCGCTTACTGGTGAGATCCCCGGTGAACTGTGGAATCTGACGCAATTGCAACGGTTGGAGCTGGGTCGTAATTCGCTCACTGGGGAGATCCCGGGTGAATTGGGGAATCTGACGCAATTGCAATATCTGGACCTGCGCAACAATTCATTCACCGGGAAAATCCCCCATGAACTAGGTAACTTATCGCAACTGCAAAGGCTGGAACTGGATTACAATTCGCTTTCTGGTGAGATCCCGGGTGAACTGGGGAATCTGACGCAATTGCATACTCTAAAGCTGGATATAAACTCATTTACTGGGGAGATCCCCGTTGAACTGGGTAACCTGACGCAATTGATATGGCTGTCGCTGGCGGGTAATTCCCTTACCGGGGAGATCCCCCGTGAACTTGGTAACCTCACGCAGTTGCGATACCTTTGGCTGGGTGTCAACGGCCTTTCCGGTGAGATCCCCCGTGAACTTGGTAACCTCACGCAATTGCAAAGTCTGTCCCTGCGTGGCAATTCACTTACTGGGGGGGTCCCCGGTGAACTGGGTAACCTGTCGCAGTTGCGACTGCTGCGGCTGTTCAACAATTCGCTATCTGGTGAGATTCCCGGTGAATTGGGCAACCTCTCGCAATTGGAAGGTCTAGAACTGAATGGCAACTCACTCACCGGGGAAATTCCCCATGAACTGGGTAACCTCTCGCAATTGAGAGGGTTGTACCTCGCCGATAACGCCTTCACGGGCAGACTACCGAGGAGTCTCATGAAGCTAACGGATCTGTTTGCACTGACCTTTGGCGGTCAGGACCTCTGCGCACCTGGAGATGATGCGTTTCAGATGTGGCTCAGTAGCGTCCATTATGTCAGCGGTCCAAACTGCTCTGGTGTCCATTTTGCTGATAGCGTGGCGGATCAATCATTTCCGCGTGCCCAGCCCATCGTCCCAGTTGTCTTGCCGGAAGCTGTAGGGGCGTCACCGATTAACTATACGCTGACACCCACATTGCCGACAGGATTAGCCTTTGACCAAGCAAACCGCACCCTTACTGGGTTACCGACGGTAGTCACGCCGGCTACGCCCTATACGTACAAGGCCACCGATGCGAACGGATCCACGGACAGCCTGTCCTTTAGCATAGAGGTGTATTCTCCCGTCAGTGCAGAGCATGAATCCTTGCCTGAAGCATTCGCCTTGCACGGCAACTTTCCTAACCCCTTCCGGCATACTACGCAGTTGCTGATGGATCTCCCATGGCCCGCCCGTGTGACGGTTGAGGTGATAGATGTGATAGGTCGCCGCGTGCTCACGATGCCTGCGGCTGATTTGACCGCCGGATGGCAACGCAGCGTGAACCTGACCATGGCTGCGCAGCCCTCAGGGCTGTATCTGTACAGGGTGCATGCGTCATTACCGGGCGGCCGCGTTGTGCACGCGGGACGCTTCGTGCATGTCCGGTAAAGGATCCGTAGCTGGGCTATGTGACAACGAATATCTGGGCGTGCCTTAGTAAAGGAATACGTTTGTACCTGTCTGGAATGTGTGCAGGGGAGCGTTCCGTTTCTCAGGTCTGTTTTCCAACTCGAAAATTTGCAAAAACCGAATTCAAGGACCCTGCTTATTGGCACAGTGGGCACTACCCCAACAGAACTCCCCCTCTCAACTTCTATAGCAGGATGTTCCTATGGGCTCCTACGACCGGGTTTTCGGCAACGGATAATACCTGCGGGGAAAGGATGATATCGCGTGAGCTTGTCCAAAGCGTGCCTTGTTGCTGGATAGCCCCCCTAAGAGCAACGGGACACTCACAAGAACGAACGAGCCAATGCGGGCATAGCCGGTATCAATTACACTGTGATTTCTGAGGCGCCTTGAAAAAGCTAAACTTCACCATCCCTTCACTCTGCCTATATATTTTGTAAAATATCGGAGCCCAAATCGCGTAACAGACCAAAGGAAAGCCCCATGGCTCATCAACATAGAACATTCCTATGATTCCTATAAGTCCAATGGTGCCAATGATTATGACAGCGATCCGAAACAATCCCCAGGCGATGCTTATGCGTTCAACCTTCCGGGCTATTGTGGCGTACAGAAACAGCCCGGCGCCTGCCAATACTGCGATGGACACTGCCACCAATAATTGGTAAGTGCTGTAGTCGCCATGAAGCCTCTGCCAGTATACAAACATACAGAGAAGAGGCAGCAATACTGACATTACCAATCTTTTCGCTTTACCTCTGATCATTCTCATCCAGCGTCTTCTTTACAGATCTAAATACAACTGTTGTATACAAATATAGCTGTGTTCATGTCTCCATTGCATTTAAGTCAAGCGGACTAGTGACCGGCCTGGTTGCTATTCCCCAGAAAAGTCGCGGAAGCCGAAGTAGTGCAGAACGTACTTAATCTTGGCAGACTTGCCTGGACCGAAGCCTGGCAAGGCCTTTAGGCGTTTTTCAATGGTTTTGACGGGCGCGCCGTCATTCCAGAGCCGCTCAGGCTTGCCGCCATATTCGCCTACGATAACGCGTGCAACCTTTTGGGTTGTGTCAGACATCTTATTGGAGAACCGGTGCACAGCAGGCGACTGAGCGAAAACATCACGCAATGCCTCCGCGTCCATATTGGCGATTGTTTCCAAGTCCAGGTGTCCCAGTCGGTCATAAAGCCGTTTAGCGCCCGTAAAGGCAATCTCGGCTCGTACGCGCTGATCATACAAGAGGCCGAGTAGGGCGGCCGTTGGACTTGCGGCAATAAAGGCGTCTTCATCCGCATCCCCGGTTAGCGTTCCTTCTGCCAGAAACCGGTCCATCATACGTCCAAGCCCACCACCTACTTCGCTGTGATCGATGTGTTGAAAATGCATAGAATTTAGATTTTGCTCTTTTTGCGCCAGGAAGTACCGTTCGGGCTGTCCTTGATTTCGATGTTCATAGACAGCAGTTCATCGCGAATCTTGTCTGCGAGTTTAAAGTCGCGTGTTTTGCGAGCCTCGGAACGTGCCTGTATAAGCTCTTCAATCCTGGTTGTGAGAGGGTCTGTATCAGGTGCTTCTGATTCAGCTTGCGTTTCAGTGGGATCTGCGGACAAAGTTTTTGTAGTGGGTACAATTCCCAGTAAGTCCGAAATCCCAAGCATAAAGTTATATGCCCGCTTGTCCAGTTGATCCTTGTGGCCGAGGATGGTACGTACCCCGTCGAGTGCATGGGCAATTGCAGCAGGAGTATTAAGGTCGTCCAGTAAGGCATTCAAGACAGATTGATATCTGTCCTTAAGCGTTTCTCCAATCGTCGACGCTTGGTTATATCCACGATCTCTTGCGCTATTGGCTAATCTAAACGCTTCGCCGAATCGTGCTACATGTCTCTCACTGTCCCGAAGCGTAGAAAAAGTGAAATTAAAAGGCTTTCGGTATTGCCCACTAATCAGAGCAAGACGCAAGGCCAGAGGTGCAACCCCGCGATCGTTGACCAACTCTCTCACGGTATGAAAATTCCCGAGGCGCTTGGCCATTTTACGCCCCTCCACTTGAAGAAAACGCGTATGCACCCAATGCCTGGAGAATGGACGCTTGGTCAGGGCTTCCGCTTGGGCAATCTCGCATTCATGGTGAGGGAAGATCAGGTCTTCTCCACCAGCGTGCAGGTCAATCTCCTCACCGAGGTAGGCTTGGGCCATGACCGAACATTCAATATGCCATCCAGGGAATCCCCACCCCCAGGGGCTGTACCACTGCATGAGGTGCTCGGCGTCCTTTTTCCACAGCGCAAAATCACGTGGATCTTTTTTCTCAGGATCCACAACGACGTCCCGAACCGCAAGCTCGAGCGCTTCGGCTGCTTTGTTGCCCGACAAACTGCCGTAGTTCGGAAAGCTTTCGACGGAAAAGTAGACGCCGGATGAAGTCTGATATGCGGCGCCACAGGCCAGTAGTTTTTCGATCGTCTGAATCTGTTCTCGAATATGCTCCGTTGCCCGTGGTCGGACATCCGGTTCCAATAGGTTCAGGGTAAGCCAGTCAGACTGCAGGGCGGACGAATAGTGACGACTGAGATCCCAGACATTGGCGAACCGTTGACCTTCCTTGGATTGCAGTCCGCGCGCCATGCGATCCTCCCCTGATGGATCCATTGTATCGTCATCAGTCAGATGCCCAACATCCGTGATATTGGTCACATAAGTGGTTTTCCAGCCAATCGCCCGTGCGGCTCTCAGTATGAGATCTGCGGTCAGAAAAGAGCGGAAGTTTCCGATATGTGCATAGGAGTAGACGGTCGGTCCACAGCTGTAAAAGCGCAAATGACCAGATTCAATTGGAATCAGGGGTTCAACCTGGCCGGATAATGTATTAAAAAGTCGAAAGTCTCTACTCATGGAAGGCGCTACGAAGCACTACGTATAACGTAATTATTGGGCCCCGGTGCCATTGAGAGCGGACTCAATACCATGACGGACAATCGTCTGGAGGTAATTTTTTACGGCATTCACAAAACCTGGCAGATTATTCAAGCGCATGCCCCACAGACCGTCATTGGACAGCACTTCCTCCACAAAGATGGGAATCATTTGATTGTCCTTCGGCCACCAATCCAAGAATCGCGCTGCATGGTCATCATAAATAGGGTACAATTGTCCTTGCAGCTCGCCGTGCACTATGCCATTTGCTTGAGAGGTACCCCGCATGAAGAGGAGCCATGCGGCAAACCCTAATGCTATGCGTTTTGGAGTGGGTCCATCGGGGTAGCGTGCATAGTGGTCAATCAATGTCGGAACAACCCGGTGACGCAGTTTTGTTGTTGATTGCAATGTAATATCAATCAGTCGGTGATACATGTACGGGTTTCGCCAGCGCTGGAGTACCTCGTCTATATAGGGATTTACAGTATCTGGATCCACAGGAAGTACCGGTCCGATTTCGTGTCGCAAGAGGGACTCAATAAAAGTGCTTACCCCGGGATGGTTCATATTATCAAGGACGGTTTGGCATCCTGCAAGGAGTCCTACAGGCACGGAAAGTGTGTGCGCTCCATTGAGGAGTCTGATCTTTCGGATGCGGTAGGGGCTAATATCGGGGGCGATAACAATTTCGTCAGCACCCTCAGCAAAGCCTAGTCGGGGCCGCAGAGTCTCGTCCCCCTGGATTGCCCAAATCCGGTAAGGCTCACAAACAGTAAGCAGCTCGTCAGGATATCCCAGGTGTTCGTAGGCGGCATCCAGTTCGGCTCGGCCCGGCAAGCCGGGTACAATCCGGTCCACCAGAGTATTACAGATCAGGTTTGCACGCTGTACCCAGTCCTGAAAGCGCGTTCCGAGCTTCCAGCGGCGTGCCTGCTCAATGATCAGACTGCGCAACAGGTCACCATTATTGTCGATCAGTTCACAGGGCAGAATAACAACGCCGTTTGAATAGGAATAGTCAAAAAACTCTGCACGCGCAAACAGCAGTGCGCAAAGTCGTCCGGGATAAGACTTTGGAAATGCCAACTCATCGCCTTTCTGCAGAGAAAGGCCGATCTCGGTAGTGTTAGAAAGGATTACTTCCAGATCATTACTGCGTGCGAGGGCAAGCACTTGTTCCCAGTCTTCGCTGGCTGCAAGCACGCGACTTACCGCTGTGACCGTACGAAAATCATCAATAGGCTTGTTTTCGGCGTACCCCCGTGTCCACAAAGTGTAGCAATTGTTCTGGTTTTTCAGGAGTTCTACCCGCCCACTGGGCGTTGAAGCGACCATGACGATACGACCATCATAACGTCCGGCGGTTACAGCTTCGTCAATGAAGCAATCCGCGAATGCTCGCAGAAAGCGCCCGGTCCCGAACTGCAAGATCCTTTCAGTCTTACGAAAAACCTCCGGTTGATCATCGCCTGCGATTGTCCTGGATGGCATGAGAACCTCTTTTTTGCGTTTACTGCACGAAGATAATCAATTAGGTGCCCCCGATCCCTTTCCCTTCTCATCGTGCAACAACGTCCTGTGCCTTGCGGGGCTGTATGAGAGCTGATCTACGATCCACTCCAGGTTTAGCGTAGCAATAAGAGGTGGAGATTCCTTCTGGAAAGTACCCAATTTGGAGACTTCGCGAGAGGTATAGTCACTTAAGTGCCTACTATTTTAGGAAAAGGTTGGGGAGCCATAGGCTAAGGTCTGGGAAATATGTGACCACCATAAGCGCTATGATCATGGCAATAAAAAAGGGCATGAGGGGGCGGGTCACACGGGAAATCCTTGTTCCAGCTACACCGACCCCTACAAACAGTACACTACCCACGGGAGGAGTACAAAGTCCTATGCATAGATTCAACACCATAATGATTCCAAAGTGAATCGGGTCAATTCCCAGTGTGACTGCAATCGGCAAAAATATTGGTGTAAATATGAGGACGGCAGGCGTGATATCCATAAAGACTCCGACACAGAGAAGGATCACATTGATGAGCAAAAGGATGATGATACCATTATCCGTCAGTGCCAAGAGTGATGCGGTCAGCTGTTGTGGGATGTTTACGTAAGCCATGATCCATGACATCCCGACCGAAGTAGCAACTAGAAGCAGAACAACTGCTGTGGTGCCGCTGGCATCTATCAGGATGCGGGGGAGGTCTCGAAAAGATATTTCCCGATAGATTAGCGCCAGAATCAGTGCATATAGCACGGCTACTGCGGCGGCCTCGGTTGCGGTAAAGAATCCAGCAACGATCCCTCCCATCACAACGATGAGTAACGTCAGGCTGGGAATGGCATCCAGAAATTTCCAAAAAACTTGCCGGATATTCATGGTTTGTGCGGCGCCGTATTTGCGGCGCAGTGCTATAACTCCAGCTACTGCCATCAGTGAAAGGCCTACCAGGATCCCAGGTAGATAACCCGCCAGAAAAAGTGCGGCAATGGATACACCACCGCTGGCAAGCGAATAGACGATCAGAATGTTGCTTGGAGGGATCAGAAGCCCCGTGGTAGCCGAGGTAATGTTGACGGCCGCGGAGTAATTACGTTCGTACCCATCTTTCTCCATCTCGGGAGTCATGATTCCACCGACTGCCGATGCAGCGGCCACAGCTGACCCGGATATAGCTCCAAACAGCATGGAAGCCAAAATATTCACGTGAGCCAGGGCGCCTGGAAGCAGGCCTAGCAGTGAACGGGCAAAGTCAATTAATCGCCTGGCCATACCTCCCCGGTTCATGATCTGACCAGCTAATATGAAAAACGGGATCGCAAGTAAGGCAAAGCTGTCAAGGCCTGTGGCAATCCGTTGTGCTTGCGTGGTCAGGGCGGGCCAGGTTCCCATGGTCACCAGCATTGTAGCCAGCGTGGCCAGACCAATGCTGTATGCGATCGGAACGCCCAGGAGGAGCATTCCCGCAAAGCTTACAATCAGTACAACTATTTCAGTTGTTTCCATGGCGCAGGCCCTTGATTGCGTCAGTTAGATCAAGTATTGCGTACCAGGCAATCAGCAGTCCGCTGATCGGGACAGCCAGATAAACATATCCCAATGGGATTTGCAGGCTGGCCGAAGTTTGGCCTAGTTTCAGCATTACCCATACCAGGCGTATTCCTCCTGCAAAAAGAGCCGCTAAGGCAAATGCGAGGATCAGCGACTCAATGAAAATGCGTAGAGTATGCGCCCGACCGCCCGTAAGAGCGCTTGGCAGGAGATCGACACTCAGATGCATTCTTCTCCCGGCAGCGTATGCAGCTCCAATTAGTCCCACCCAGATCATCAAGTACCGTGCCAGCTCTTCCGTCCAGGAGCTGGGATCTCGAAGGACGAACCTTGTAAAGACCTGCCAGAGCACATCCAGTACCAATGCGGCCATGAGTGTGGCTACGAGTACAGCTAAAGAGCGGTCAAGCCACTTGCGAGTATGAGCCATCAAAGACTGAGATTATTCATGGCCGGGTCACCGATTTGCCGTCAACAAGCCTCTGAGTCATCACACGAAGAGGTAGCCCGGATTTGCTCAATGAGTGCATAGATTTCAGGGGTTTCCCGGTATTCATCATACAGGGAGCTTACACGTGCAGCAAAGGGCTCCTTGTCAGGGTAAATGATCTCTACGCCGGATTCCTGCACTTTCTGCAACGCTTCTTCGGTAGCGGCCTTCCACAGTAGCTTCTGATATTCGGCGGACTCATCAGCCGCCTGTTGTAACCATGACTGCTGCTCTGGCGTAAGCCGATCCCATACGATGGTGCTGATTAGCAGTACGTCGGGTAGTCCGGTATGCTCATCAAGTGAATAGAATTTGCATACTTCATAGTGGCGGGAGGTGTAGAACGAGGGAGGGTTGTTTTCCGCACCGTCAACGACGCCCTGTTGAAGTGCCGTATAAAGTTCTCCCCATGCTATGGGAGTCGCTGATCCTCCCAGGCTATTTACCATTTTAACCTGGGTTGCGCTCTCAAGTGTACGGATCTTGAGTCCTTCAAGATCTTCGGGTGAGTGAATCGGTCGGTCCTTTGTGTAGAAACTCCGACTTCCGGCGTCATAATAGGTAAGTCCGCGTAACCAGTACTGTTCGCTGGACAACAGAATTCGACGTCCGACGGCTCCACTCAATACATCATAACGGTGCGCTTCGCTTCGAAATATGTAGGGTAAGCTGAGCACTTTGTATTCCGGTGCAAACCCTTCAAGTACAGCGGAGGCCACTTTTGTCATTCCCAGGCTGCCAAGCTGCAATAGCTCAAGCAGTTGTCGTTCGGTGCCAAGTTGCTGGCTTGGATAAATCTGGATTTGGAGTGCACCACCGGACAGGCTATCCAGTCTTTCCTGCATGAACACCATGGCGTGGTGGACCGGATGATTAGTGTCCAGCCCATGACCAAGTTTGATGGTTTCCACAACGCCGGTGCGCGTGCAGCTCGCGGTTACAAGAAATAGGAGTGCGGCAAATCGACCTACCATTCGTCCTCGTATCCGGGGCGTGTTACAATGGCTGACCAGTCCCGAACATTCTCAGTGAATGCCCCTAGGCACCAGACGAACATAAAATCTACCGACGGTGGCGCTATGGTGTCGTGGTAATTGGGTGTCACGTTGATGGCCTGCTCATCAAAAACATGCACATAGGTGTTCACCTTTTCCGGTGGGCGTGCACAGTTCTGGAGGACATAGGGCGTATCCCCTTCAATATCCGAGGTGCAGCGGAAGTGATAAATTTCTTCTTTGGCTTCCGATCCCAGTCCACTAGGTCCATCCGGACCGTGAAAATGAGGTGGATAGCTTCCTACTCCTCCGCGCTGTCCCATGAAGGTATCCCCAAAAAGCAACCGACAGGCTTGAATATTCTGATCAACGAGTTTATAGACGGTACGCTTGGACATCGGACGTTTTGTCCCCACATCTGCTGCCAGAGGAGTTCCTTCAATGTCGGCGTGCCGTACGAGGACGGTGGGGTAGCGGGTGTGGCAGCGGATTGCGCGATACTCGCTAACATCACAGATTCCCTCTGGAGCGCTGACTAGGATGCGATCACCAATGCCGGCATAGACCAGATCTCCCATGCCAAGTTCATGAGATGCGCTGGAGGTTGCAATATTTGCTTTACCTCGGTTAACGTAGAATATAGCCTCGGCATCCTCCGGTAGTTTAACTTCTATGGGTTTGTAGCTTGGTGCAGCGGGATCAAGTATAACACGTGCCATGCGTAGGAACTTAAAACTAGAATTACCAGACGTGATCACTTCCTGGTATCTATTTATAGTCCCGCGTGTATCAAAAAGCTCAACCGTGCGAAGCGCATCGCTTCCGGGTACGACTGCGCGTCCATCCAGCCTTCGTTGAGTTGCCGAGAGAGGAGGAGCCGTGATGACAGGTCCGATGTGTCGGGTAGGAATCATGAAGAGAGTATAGGTATTTCAGGGAGAAATTACGAGATTTGACCGAGTAACCAAGCGGAATGATCTATGAGACGATTTCTTGACCGGAATTTTCTGCTTATGAGTCCGGCTGCAGAGGTATTGTATCACGAGTACGCGGCGGGGACGCCAATAATTGACTATCACTGCCACTTGTCAGCGGAGGATATCGCAGTAGACCGAAGATTTGAAAATTTAACAGAGGCGTGGCTGGAAGGGGATCACTATAAGTGGCGAGCAATGCGCATGAATGGCATTGAGGAGCGCTATTGTACCGGTTCTGCCGGAGACCGAGACAAATTCGATGCTTGGGCGCGTACGGTACCGCATACAATCATGAATCCGCTCTACCACTGGACGCACTTGGAATTACGGAGGTATTTCGGAATTGAGGACATCTTGGATAGCAGTTCATCCGAGAAAATATTTGACCAGTGCACAGAATTGCTGAGAACCCCAGATTACAGTTGTCGTGCGCTACTTGAGCGTATGAAGGTACGCGTTGTTTGTACTACTAATGATCCAATTGAAGATCTGTCTGCACACACCGCAATTGCGGAAGAGGGTGGGGGATTGGTAGTTGTTCCTGGATTTCGAGCGGACAAAGCTTCTCAGATTACGGATCCTGCTGCCTGGCACACCTACTTATCTGCTCTTGGGGAAGCGGCAAACCTGGATATCACGTCTCCGGAAAATCTACTTGAAGCGTTGCAGATCCGGCATGATTTTTTCGCTAAATGTGGATGCATGGTCAGCGATCACGGCGAGGAGCTACTGTACGCTGAGAACTATGGACCCGCTGATATTCAGCGCATTTTTGCTTGCACGTTGCGTGGCATTGCACCATCCCAGAGTGATGTTAGGTTATTCAAGAGTTGGCTGCTGTTTGAATTGGCAAAGATGGATCATTCTGCAGAGTGGACGCAACAATTTCATCTGTCTGCGCTGCGCAATAATAATTCTCGTGCACCAAAAGCAGATAGCGGCTACGACTCGATCGGTGATTTTGCTATTGCGACGGGGGTTGCCAATTTCCTGAATCGCCTCAACGCCAGTGGTCAACTGGCCAGAACAATACTCTATTCAGTAAACCCGGCACATAATGAGGTGCTTGCGTCCATGTGTGGCAATTTCTGTGAGCATCCCGTCCCGGCGAAAGTCCAGTTTGGAACCGCTTGGTGGTTCATGGATCAGATTGATGGTATGGAGCGCCAGCTAACTGCATATGCAAACATGGGGCTTTTGAGCCGCTTCGTGGGTATGCTGACCGATTCAAGGAGCTTCCTGTCTTTCCCGCGGCATGAGTACTTTCGGCGTATCCTGTGCAATATGATTGGGACGCAGGTAGACCGCGGTGAATTACCCCATGACCTGGACTGGCTTGGCGAAATCGTGCAGAACATCTGCTACACAAATGCTCGAGAATATTTTCGTTTTCGGGTTCGGTAAGACAGTAGTGCTTTGACGGAATGAGCACCTCGCAATACAACTACTAGGAATCGGAATCAGGTGATTCGCACAGTGTGATTTGGAGGTATGGTATTGGATTCAGGGAGTGATTGCTCAAGGGCTTACGAAATCCGTGGTTAGTCTCTTGCTGAACGTGTAGCTCTGTCTGAACAGACAGTCAATGCACCAACTACGACGATGCCCTGCAAGTGAACCAGGCCAAGGATTCGCTCTTATCCTGGCAATCAAGTCAGTATAGGCTTCCACAGGATGCGCTTTACTCAGGAGATGGTCACGTACAACAAAGCCATTGTTTGCGACAAACCAAGACGCTCTGCAGTTGTACTCGAAATATCAACTTGATGTGTTAAGATTTGATGTACTGCCGAGGGTTCACTTGCACAACTAAATCATACCGGTAATGGGAATTACTCCTATACGCGTTCGAGACGCAATATAGTTTGACCGCCGCACGACAAATATCTGGATCATGTTCCCTACCGAAGCTCCTTATCGGATTCGCACAAAGCGTCCAACCTGCACGGAACGCTCTGTGGGCGAATCAGCAATCACACGGTATAGATAGAGCCCCGCAGGCAGCGCAGCACTATTCAATTCGATACTCTTTGACCAGCCGGCCATCATGGAACTCTCAGGGACGCTCAGAACATGTCTTCCGATCACATCAATCACTTCGACCCGAACACGTGCCTGCCAGGGAAGGTCAAAAGTCAACTGCGTGGCTTCCCGAACAGGATTAGGGTAATTGCCGTGAACCGCAAATTTTTCTGGTAAAGATCCTCTTTCACTCGTTTCTTCTATTGCCACAGCAGTACAAGTTGGGCCAATTACAAAGTCAACATTTTGCAGCCACTGTTGAAATTCATCATCCCCGGGGGCGCAGAGTTCTTGTCCTGAATACACAAACAACTGGAGGCTATCTAACTGCATCAAACTTCTGGGGAGAGTTCCTGTCAAGGCATTGTTTGACAGATCCAACTCTATTAAATTTGAAAGCTGTCCCAGCTCTGGTGGAACCGTCCCGCTAAGCTGATTCTCGCCCAGCCCCAATACTTGCAGATCCGAAAGCTGTCCCAGTTCTGGTGGAATCGGTCCAGTAAACTGGTTGGAAGTCAACCGCAAACTTTCCAATTTCGAGAGTTGGCTCAGCTCTGGTGGAATGGTTCCGGTAAACCGATTTTCGGTTAATCCCAGGTATCTTAGTTCTGGAAGTTGCCCTAGCTCCGGTGGGATTGGCCCGGATAGTTCGTTCAATTCAATCAGCAGCGCGTTTAATTTTGGGAGTTGTCCCAGCTCTGGCGGGATCGATCCAGCCAGCAAATTATGAGACAAAATCAACGTCTCTAATTCTGTTAGTTGCCCTAACTCATGGGGAATCGAGCCGGAAAGCTGGTTTGCGGCTAACCACAGATTCCGCAAACCAGCTGCTTGGCCTAATTCTGGTGGGATCATTCCCGTGAGATTATTTCCAGCCAAAATGATTTCAACCCAATCTTGAAAGACTTGCACCCCAAACCATCCATTTAATTCCTCACTCGTGGGGGTGGCCGTAGTGTCCCAACCCGAATTGTCGAACCAGTTATCACCGTCTGTAGACTGATAGAGAGCATGGAGTGCGCCTATCAAGTCTTCCAGATTGAGCTGTCTGAAGAAGTTTATAACGTCCGGCTCATCCGTAAAGGAACCGTCGCGAATCTGGACAGAGAAATGGGCAGCAAGATTCGGAGCAACATCATTAGCAACCGAGAACCGAAATGTCACCATCGTAGAATCTCCTGTTCCTAATACCCCTATTGATTGCTCTGCGCCAGGCAGGGTGATGTATGGATATGCTTCGAGAGGTACCAAATTTACCGTCAGTTGTTGAGTAGCGGCTAGGTAATTGATAAAGGTCACATTGACAGTGACCTCATCCCCGGGATCAAGCTGCAAATTACCGTCACTATCCTCCCATGACCAATTCTTGACGCGTACAGCCGGAACTGTTAACTCCCGCAAGCTGGCCTCGGCATTGACGAGTCCTCCACTCAACCGCCCTTCATGCAAGGGCAAGGAGTTGTCTGCATCTATATTCTCGGCCGAAAGCCGCAACCGTTCCCGAAGCTCATCCGGCGATATGTCGGGAAAGCGCGTCTTCACCAACGCAGCGATGCCGCCGACCAGTGGAGATGAAAATGATGTGCCTGATACGTGAAAACACCCGTCGTAAGGATGGCATTCCTCACTGGTGTACTCATCATTAGGTAGTGTCGTAATGATGTCTACTCCAGGAGCATATATGTTGATTGACTTTCCATAATTCGAAAATTCCGCAAGTTGCCCTGAATCCTGCTCAGTTGCACCGACTGAGAGCACCCGAGGATGCGAGTTCGGATAAGTCGGATAGAGATCATTATTTGAGATCTCATTACCTGCCGCCGCTACTACCAAAGCCCCCATGTCCGTGGCCAGGTCGAGTGCCTGGGGGACCATGTGTAGCCACTCACCGCCAGGAAATCCACCAAAACTTGTGTTAATGATATCGGCACCATTCACGGCCGCGTACAAGATACCTTCAAAAGCACCACAAATCTCCTCCTCTTCGCAGAATATATTTACGTGCATCAGTTTTGCATTCCAAGCCGCACCCGCGATCCCCACACCATTATCAGTTGTGGCGCTCGCTGTACCTGCAACAGCCGTCCCGTGACCTGTCACTTCTGGATAGTTCGGATCCGGCGTAGGATCATTGTCCGTATCATCCCCATTGTTAAAATTCACCCCATTTACATCATCAATGAAACCATTATTATCGTCATCGATCCCATTATCTGGAATCTCGTCTTCATTGACCCACGCGTTCGCCAATAGATCCTCGTGGTCCCAATCTCCGCCAGTATCTATTATAGCAATCACAATCGGCTCTGAAGCATCTTCCGCTTTGACTAGGTCCCAAGCTTCTGGCAAATTAACGAGTTCTAGATACGGCTGTTGTTGTTCGTACTGAGGATCATTGGGCTCTTCCAGGGGCACTGATCCATGTCTACGGAATACCAACACTGGCTCGGCGTACACTACCCCAAATTCCGACGAAAAATCTCGGGAAACCCGCACTGGATCTGCCTGTGCCCTAAAATGAACATAGTAGGTGCGGCGAAGGGCATCCAAGTTATCAGCTGTCTTCGGAGTGGGCTCCACATGATCCAAGAATGGATACGCACGCTCTATCTTGTATACATCATACCTCTCTGCTGCGCGATCAAAGCCAGACAGGTTTGTTTTTGTTGTCGTCTTCCCAGTTATAGTACCTGACTCAAACTGCACGACCACAACTTGGTCCTTGAACTCAGGCACTGGCTCCTGCGCCGCGACCAAGTGCGAAAATCCGGCAAACAGCAGAATGAACAAGATGGTTGGACCAGGTTTCGAAATTGATAGCATGGCTTCGAAGATGGTTGGTGTATGAAGGTTGCCGGACCAGTTATACATCCCGATGAATATCTATCTCCTGACCGGAGCCTGAAAACCTCAGACGTACTGCGCTAACTCTTAACTCTTGGGCTGTAGACGCCCTATGAGGAACAAAAGGTTACAAAAAGGCCTCTTGCAAAGCTCTTTTCTGTCCCAACACATCATCGATTTTAGGACATCAGGTGTCTCCATCTGCCAAGATATGGAGCGTGGAATCCTATCCATTCTAGTGTCAGGGGCCTCGAATCTTAACGTAGCATGAAATAATACTCGGGGATGTCAAGCAGCCGAGGAAAAACTCACCACTGGGCTGCTGGATATCTGCAAGATTGAATTATTCCAGACGAACTGCGGAGTAACCAGTCGGGCTACTGAAGTGTAACCTGCAATCCGAGGTTGAAGGAGCGTGGTAGTCCGAGAAAAACCTCTGCGTCGTCAGCTCTGTTGGCTCCCGTACCATTACCACGGAAAGCATTGAAGCGTGAGTTGTTTGTTGCGTCTTGGATATAGAACGAATCAAACAGATTGAACACATTGGCAAATACGCGAATTTGTCCTGGCCCCAGACGGCGGGGAATCGTATAGCCGATGTTTATGTCGAATATATTATAGCTCGGTACTTTCCAAACAGGTTGTCCCGACTGGCCACTATCCGTACGACTTGAAGGATCAAAATCCGCATAGTAGTTCGAGTAGGAGCGTCCAGTTATTTTGGCGTACATTCCCCTCACAGGAAAAACGCTGATCGCATAGGCGACCTGAGTTTGTGGCGCATCTCCCACTTTTACATCCTTCACGTAAAGCGATACAGTTTCCTGGGTGGAAGGATCTGAACGATCCGGTGTGTATCTCGCAGATACATCATCGGTATATCGCCAATTGCCGACGGACAGTGCTAAATCTGCGCGAAGAGAACGTAGCGGCTGATAGGCTACCTCCGCTTCAACCCCGCGGTGTAATGCATTCAACCCAAGGATGTTGATCAAGCCATCATCTCCGTTTTGCTCCAAAACTGAACGTGTGATCGTGCGGTCGTTCCATACGGTGTTGTACAGACTAACAGTGGAATTCAATGTGCGATCCGGGGACACATAAGAAATCCCGGCCTCTATTGCTTGGAATTGCTCATTCTGGGGGTCCGGGTTCAAAACACCCGTGATATCATTCAGTGCCCCATCGAGAATCGGCACCTTGGACACCAGTCCTGCATTCACAAACACGGAAATCATGTCGTTGAACAAATAGGAAGCACCACCCTTGATCTGGTATCCACCAATGCGATCAGTGGAGATTGTAAATGTGGTTCCGTCTCCAGCATCCCGAAAATAATCCTCGTGGGAGTATTTGATGGCTGAGTATCCTGCCATCCCATAGGCGTAGATACCGCCACTTTGATAGGCACCCTGCAAAAACCCACCCAACCAGTCTACCTCGTTGGTATTATTATAATTGAATCGATCTCCCGGCTGAAGCAACTTGCCACTTTCCCCCCAAAAATCGTTATCAAAACGCCGATATCCACTCCCACCCAACAAGTCACGCACCGTTCGATAATGGTCAATGGAGGCGGTACGCCAATCAACGCCTGCTTCAAGTGTTAATGTCTCAGTCATCTCAAGCTTCAATTTCGAGATTGTTCCAATCGTCCACTGCACATTGTGGCTGTTCCGCAGAACCCCTTGTGATTCGCCGTTCTCCTGATTTGTGGCAATTGTGCCATCGTAATCAACCACACGCGATGGACCTGAATTATTCCACTGCATTCGTCCATGGGTCCCTGTTCCTCCGCCTTTGCCACCAGAGTAATAAAGGACCGTTGACCAGAGTGTCCGATCCGTTAGCTGGGTAAATATGTTCAGGTTCAGTTGAGGCTTGTGGAAAAAGTTTTCGCGCTCATTGATGGAGTTCCGCGAGTTGCGGTGAACGGTGCCAAATCCGTTATGCTGTTCGATGGTGTACGAAGAGGAAACAGGGGATACATTTTGGTTCCAGCGTCGTCCAGCTTCCGGGAATGTCTCCAGAATTTCTGTAATCGTTAATTCATCCAGCCCATCTGCCTCGAAGACTGTACGGGCATACTCATGGTCATAAGCAGCAATGTTTTGCCGATAAAGGTTTTGACCATGCCGCTGAGGTGCTCCAACCGCATAGAAATCTATCCTATGCCTCGCGCTGATATTCCATGCAGCGGCAACATAATAAGCCCACGCATCCGTCCATGTGCCTTCATAATAGCCATCGCCGGACTTTCTAACTCCACTCACTGTAAAGGCATAGCGGTTGTTAATCAAGCCAGTCGAAGCAGAGACGGTTGATTTGAGAAATCCGTCATTTCCAAACTCCTGTTTTGCCATGACCCGCCGTCTATTCGCAGCAGGATCCGTAAGGATATTCAGTGTTCCGCCGATAGAAGGAGTCGCCAGATTCACTGCGGACAACCCCCGCTGCAACTGGATTGAGGTAGTTGCATCCCCAACACCATCCCAGTTTGACCAGTACACCCAACCGTTCTCCATATCATTTACCGGTACGCCATTGATCATGACTGCAACATTCCGCTGATTAAATCCACGTACATTCACACGAGCATCCCCAGCTCCACCCCCCTGAGCAGTACTATAGACGGAGGGTGTCGTGTTCAAAACTAGCGGGACATCGCGAGAGCCTAGCTCACGCTCAACCTGGAGTTTTTCAATGTCTGAATAGGCGACCGGAGTTTGCCGGTTTAAGGCTCTTGATGCAAATATCTCTAGGGCTTCAAGTGCCTGACTTGACACTTGGAGCGAAAAATCAAACGTGACATCGGCATCTTGGAGCGTAATGGGCTGCAATACTGTTTCGTATCCGACAAAGGAAACTTGAATAGTGTACGTACCCAAGGGTAGGTTATTAATACTGTAGTTTCCATCGCCATCTGTCACTGCACCCGTGGTTGTGCCGACAAGAATGACCGTTGCACCTGGGAGATGTAAACCAGACTCCGCGTCGGTTACGATCCCGCTTATAGTATTCTGAGCACACACAGAGCCAGCAATTAGGAGTGAGGCAAGAATCGAAAAAGTAGCCTTCATCATGAAAATAGAATAGTTGTGAGTCACGTTTTACCAGAGAATTACCAGATGAATGATTCCTCGCTGCTAAAATAAGGCTAAGACATTGAACCAAAAAAAGTCTTCAACTGCCCTGTTTCATTTCGGCAGATTTTCAGAAACTACCTCGGCAGACTTTCAGAAACTACCTCGGCAGATTGTCAAACCAACATCATTGACGCGGAGCCGCTTATCATGGAAGTTACTCTGCCGTTCAGTGGTGCATGTCCATCCGATAACTGTAACTCACTTTGAAAATGAACAGGAACCATGGGGGACGGGACCAGTAACCATGGCGAGGATTACGGCATAGCTTGGTAATGGTGCCTTGGGGCCATAGGACGCTGGGCCCGCTGCTTCTGACACTTGTCATCGCGGGCTGTATGCAGGACGCAAGTCCGGTGGTGGACTACAATTATGATGTCCAGCCCATTCTGGCGGACAACTGCTACGCTTGCCACGGCCCGGACCCTGAAAGCCGTGAAGCTGAATTGAGTCTCCACACGGAAGCCGGGCTGTATGCTCCGTTGCGTGACGATACAACGCGGCACGTCATAGTGCCAGGCCACCCAAGTGCGAGCGAGTTCGTGCGCCGCATTTCCGACAAGCGCCCTCAGGAGCGCATGCCACCGCCTGAGGCCCAGCATGCTCTCACTGATTCAGAAATCCAAACACTTACCCGTTGGGTAGCCCAAGGTGCGGAATGGAAGCCTCACTGGTCGCTCATCCCCCAACAGTCGCCTGATTTGCCCAGAGTGCGGCAACGAAAGTGGACGCGAAATGAAATTGACAACTTTGTCCTAGCGCGTCTGGAGCAAGATGGAATTGAACCTTCCGAAGAAGCCGACCGGCGCACATTGATACGTCGGCTGCATCTGGATCTCACGGGATTGCCGCCATCGGTGGAGGATGTGCACGCGTTCGTAGCTGATAATCGGTCAGATGCATATGAGCACTTGGTGAATCAAATTCTGGCGTCACCGCACTTTGGCGAACGAATGGCCGTACACTGGCTGGATTTGGCGCGTTACGCGGATACGAATGGCTATTCGATCGACGGTGGCCGACATATGTGGCTCTGGCGGGACTGGGTCATTCACGCCTTCAATACCAACAAGCCTTTTGACGAATTTGTTATCGAACAGCTTGCCGGAGACTTGTTGCCTGAAGCTACCGATGCGCAGCGCATGGCCACAGGGTTTCACCGGAATCACATGATTACGCACGAGGGCGGTACTATCCCGGAAGAAAACCTAGTCAACTATGTGGCTGACCGCGTCAAGACGACCGGCGAGGTCTTTCTAGGGCTAACGTTTGCATGCGCGCAGTGTCACGATCACAAATATGACCCGATCACCCAGCGGGATTATTATCGCCTTTTTGCTTTCTTCAATAGTGTGCCCGAGCGAGGATTGGACGGAGACGGCGGCGTAAACGCTGTACCACAACTGGAAACCTTGAGCCCCCTCGCTACGGAAGTTGAAATCGAACAAGTAAAGTCCGACTTGGCAATTTTGCGTGCCGAAACCGGCCGCGTCGATCCAGCACAGGGCAATTGGGAAGAGCGCGAGCGATCCTTGCTCAGTTTGCGTGGCCACAAGCTGCAACTGCATCCGCTGCAGGCCACCAAGATTACTACACCCAACTCGGGGTATACAGGTGAGGTGCAATCCGACGGATCGGTGCGTATTGACGAGCCCGTCTACTTTGCCGCCTACAATGTTTCGCTTACCGTTCCCGAAGATCTGGATGCGGCAATCACTGGGTTGCGGGTGGAGTTTTACCCGGATGACAATTCCGGTGCGCTGGGCCACGGCAATGGCGACCTGCCCGAGTCCTTTGTCGTAACGAGCGTTCATGTGCGTGCTGGTGCACAACCTGCTGACCAGGTGGATTTTCACAGTGCGCTTGGATTGGCGCGAGTGACAGCATCCCATATCCATCCAGACTACGCCCCGGAAAACGTGCTCGACGACCGGCGACACAATGGCTGGTCACCCCATCCGGTGCGAAGTGCACCTGCTCATCTAACGCTCACGTTTGATGAACCACTTGATGCGAGGGAAGCACCGCACTTTACGGTGATGATGAACTTTGGGGCCGGAAGTCGGCAGGTAGCGAAGCATTTTCGAGTGCTGGCCATGGAGGGCGTCGATGACGGCACAACGCTGCCTTCGGAAGTGCAGCATGCGCTGGTAAATGAGGACGGGGATTCGGACCTTTTGCGTCAGGCATTCTATGAGCGGGCAGAAGAGGCTGCTCCGCTGCGTCACGCCATTGCCAATCTCGAAGAGCGGCTGCGCGTCCTTACGGAGCCGCACCCCACGATGGTTATGGCGGTAACTGATGTCCCGCGCCCGACGCGCATCCTGTACCGAGGCCAATATGACCAGCCCGCCGATTCTGTATCGCCCGGAGTGCCGTCTTGGCTGCCGCCTTTGCAGGATGATGCAACGCGGCTGGAATTGGCTGAGTGGCTGATGCATCCATCCCACCCGCTGACCGCGCGTGTTACTGTCAATCGATTCTGGCAAATGCTGTTCGGACGCGGACTCGTCACCACATCAGCAGACTTTGGTGCCCGTGGCTCCTTACCGACGCATCCTGCGTTACTGGATTGGTTGGCCATCAAGTTTGTAGACTCTGGATTCGATACAAAGGCGCTCCTGAAAACCATGGTCATGAGTGCTACATACCGGCAATCGAGTCGGGCAACGCCGGATTTGTTGACGCTTGACCCGCAGAATACTCTTCTGGCCCGTGGTCCGCGTTTCCGGCTGCAGGCCGAGTTCATACGCGATCAAGCCTTGGCTATTAGCGGGTTGCTGGTTCGCCGACTGGGTGGCCCCAGTGTTCGTCCTTACCAGCCTGCAGGACTTTGGAAGGAAGTCAGCCACTACGGGAGCACGCCAGCTACGGCCCAGACGTTTGCCCAGGATCATGGTGAAAAGCTCTACCGCCGCAGTTTGTACACCTACTGGAAACGTACGGCACCCCCGCCTGGCATGATGGTTTTCGACGCCCCAACGCGAGAGGTGTGTACGGTGCAGCGCGAAAACACGAACACACCTTTACAGGCTCTAGTATTGCTTAATGATCCGCAATTTGTAGAAGCCAGTAGAGCTTTTGCAGCTCGACTACTCCGCACTGTCCCGGAAACGGAACGGATTACGTATGCCTTTGAGGCGGTGACTGGCCGCGAGCCTGACAGTGAGGACCGGCTACGCTTGGAAACCCGTTTAGCGGAAGAAATAAGTGTATTTGAAGCCGATCCTGCGCGCGCTCGTGCGTTCTTGAGTGTCGGCGCATCGTCGCCGCCATTGTCGGAGGATTCAGCCATACATGCAGCTTGGACTGTAGTGGCGAGCTTGCTATTCAATCTCAGCGAAACCATCACCCGCAACTGATGAATCCGCTACTTGCCTACGAGCGCACCATTACGCGTCGCACGTTTCTGGGGCAGTCTGCCCGTGGTATTGGTCGAATGGGCCTTGCCGCGCTTCTTTTCCCGGATCTGGTCAAGCGCCCACGAGGACCGCATTTTGCTCCAAAGGCCCGTCGAATCATTTATTTATTCCAGTCTGGTGGTCCGTCTCATGTGGACCTGTTCGACTACAAGCCAAGGCAACTGGATCTGCACGCGACGGAACTACCTAATTCCGTTCGTGGAGACCAGCGGGTCACAGGCATGACGGTCAATCAGGCTTCCTTTCCTGTCGTAGCGCCGAACTGGCCCATGCGGCGGTGTGGCAAGCACGGAACATGGATCAGTGACCTTTTGCCGCATACCCAAACCATTGCTGATGACATTTGCATCGTCAAGTCGATGGTCACTGAAGCCATAAATCATGATCCGGCAATAACCTTCATAAACACCGGATCACAGCAAATCGGCCATGCCAGCCTCGGAGCCTGGCTCAGTTACGGACTCGGCAGCGAAAACGAGAATCTGCCTGCGTACGTCGTGCTCCTTTCACAGGGCTCAGGCAAGAATCCAGGGCAGCCAATCTTTGCACGACTTTGGGGCAGCGGGTACCTGCCTAGCAGGCATCAGGGCGTCCTGCTTAGGCCGGGAGTCAATCCGGTCTTGTATTTGAAAGATCCGCCCGGCATCACGCGCGGGCAGCGTCGAAGGATGTTGGATGACCTGGCGGCCATGAACCAAAAGAAAGCTGACGATGTAGGGAGCCCGGAAACGCTAGCACGAATTTCGGCCTATGAAATGGCCTACCGCATGCAGACGGCTGTCCCGGAGCTCACGGATTTTTCGGACGAGCCGGAAGAGGTCTTTAATCTCTATGGGCCACAATCGAGGCGCGCCGGCAGTTATGCTGCCAATTGTCTATTGGCACGGCGGATGATAGAGCGGGGGGTGCGGTTTGTGCAGCTATTTCACCGCGGGTGGGACCAGCACATTGCGCTTCAGAAGCAGTTACCGTCCCAATGTCTTGATGTGGACCAGGCTTCTGCGGCACTAGTCAAGGATTTGAAACGGCGCGGACTTCTGGATGAGACCCTTGTGGTCTGGGGCGGCGAGTTCGGGCGTACGATTTACAGCCAGGGCACGCTCGGCCATCCCAGTAGCGGGCGCGATCACCACGGACGCTGCTTTTCGCTGTGGATGGCTGGCGGCGGCACTCGCCCGGGGTTTGAGTACGGGCTTACCGACGACTATTCTTACAACGTACTCGAGAATCCCGTGCATATTCGCGATCTAAATGCTACGCTCCTGCACCAGTTGGGTATCGACCACAATCGCCTTACGGTGAAGTTTCGGGGGCTGGACCACAAGCTCACGGGTGTGGAAGAGGCCCATGTGGTTCATGATTTATTGCTCTGACTTGCTGTAAAACACTTGATTGGGTCAGAATCCATGGTCACATGGCATCAAATTGGTCAACTTGTGTGCGTGGCCATGGTCAGG
The DNA here is from genome assembly GCA_965219915.1 of Rhodothermales bacterium. Classification (GTDB taxonomy): domain Bacteria; phylum Bacteroidota; class Rhodothermia; order Rhodothermales; family Bin80; genus Bin80. Next base: position 1,996,565 of record OZ244794.1, read on the forward strand.
AATTTCCCACTGAAATGCAGATTCGAAGTAACAGAGCATACGGATACAACATCTAGCAATCGAACAACATCCAAGAAACCGACTTGAGTTGGTCTGTGACTGTACAGACGCGATGGTGGCGTTCCCCAGCCAGATCAGAGTAGAGCGGGTACCCGGCAGCGCAATCCATACGCCGCCTAGATGTTAGTCAGACACTTCGGAAGAGCACTGTAAAGGCATCGAGGACGTAAGCTTGATCCCTCATGCCAGGGGCCAGTTGGCTTTGCACTCATCAGCTAATGTGCGGCGTGGTATGTTTCTCCATGGCGCCCCTCCGGTTAACAAGCCTTCTGGACACAGACTTACTCAACTATGGGTCAGATACTTACGAGCACATTACACGTTGAACTCGTAAACAGCAACCATAGGCACACCATCTTTTCGCTCAACGGCATAGACACGTCCGCCGCGTATGGCCCTAAGGCTGACACCGAACGGGAAGGTCACCTTTCCAACCACGCGGGAATCCATATCGAGTACGATCCACTCCACGTCTGTGGAATCCTGAGTCGCGCTAAGCTCGAGCCATACGTGATTATTGTCATCCACCAGTAGCCTCCTGTAAGCGGGCTTCGTTGAATGCAGTCCTCGCTCACGGAATTTCGCCCTCATTTCGGGGCCATAGGGCGACAGCCAGTCCTTGATATCGGTATCTGAGACGGGAATCGGATCATGCGTCACCGAAATATTTTTTTCCTCGGGGCCGTAGATCGACATCACGGCAATGTTTATTGAGTCATTCCAGCCGGAGAATAGCATGCCACCCAATCCAAGCTCCCACTTCGTGCTGCGCCCAAAAGGAATGCCGGCCGGCAATAGAAACTTTTGGACGACCTCGAACAGCGTTAGCGTTGTAGATTCTACGACGGCCTCATAGCTTCTTTGGCCCGTGGCTACAACTGGCCCATAGCTGCCATCCAGATTCACCATTCGTACTACGTCACTCGTTTCGCGGTGCGTGGTAACCGGCATTTCTGAGAGTACCAAATTCAATCGAACAACGTATCCTTCCCTTACCACACCCAGAATGCGGAAATTCTCCCTACGATAGCCCTCCTCAACGGGATACGGGGGAATTGTAGCATTACGCGCAAACTCGAACTTATCCGGCCCATATACAAGCAGATGTCTTCCCCTTCTATAATACACGTACACAGAATCTGCTGGGCCTGTAAGTACACCGCCGGATAGTTCATCCGGGTATTCTCCGGGGCCTTGGCCTACTGCGCCGACGTCAGCCAGGTATGAACCATCAGAATCGAACCCGCGAATAGCGGCCGGCCCGCGCTCTTCAATGAACATTTGCCCGCGGCTATTGACAGCAATGTCTCCGATGGAGGCGAAGAATATGGTATCCCCGGCAGCCTCGTCACCAATGCGAACAACTTCTTCTATGGACAATACAGCCGGTTGACTGCTTCCAGACGTACCACTTTGATTCTGGGATTGATTATTGGAACAAGCACTGAACACCGCGGTGCATAAAAGAATCAAAATGCTCAATCCATTCAGGCTCGTGTGGCCAATTCCGTAGAACTTGGCCGGGCGAGTCATCACAGTCCGCGGATGAAGTCGAACTCCAGACATTGGTTGGCGGTAGGCTAAGTTGGGGGATGATACGCTTGAGTTTATAATGCTGGTCCCGTCGATGTCAGACGAATAAACCAGGCGCTATCTTGTGCTCGTTGCTGTACTCATCGTATTCTCATTCTCAAGTACAACTCTATTAATCTGGGGTGGGCGCCTGGACGCGCACCTGCATTGTGGCATCAGCGGAGTGATCTCGTTTGCGGGACCAGAGTCAGCAATCCCGCACTCCAAGGCAGATTCGAAGAGACAGATCTTCCGAGTACAACATCAAGCGATCGGACAACATCCAAGAACTGACTTGAGTTGGGCTGCTACTGCATTGACGTGATGGTGCATTATGCGTTACTCGGCCAGATTAGAGCAGGTCCGACAGTGCGACCCAAACGCTGCCGAGATATTAATCAGACGTATCGACAGAGTCCTGCGACGGCGCCGAGTATCAAAGCATGATCCTTCATGCCGCGGCGCAGTTGGCTCTGCACTTATCAGCCAATGTACGGTGTGGGGTGTTGCCCGGTGGCATCCCTCCGTTTGACAACCGTGCTGGACACTGACTTACGCGACCAAAGGTCCGACGCTAAAGAGCACGTTACACGTTGAGCTCGTAAACTGCAACCGTAGGCGCGTCTCCTTTCTTTTCAATGGCATAGATACGTCCGCCGCGTATAGCCTTGAGTCTAGCACCGAACGGGAGTATCACCTTACCAACCACGCGGGAATCCATATCCAGTACGATCCACTCCACATCTGTGGAATCCTGAGTTGCGCTAAGCTCGAGCCATACGCGATTACTGTCATCCACCAGCAGCTCCTCGTAAGCGGGCTTCGTTGTGTGCAAACCTCGCTCATTGAACTTTGCTCTCATTTCGGGGCCAAAGTGCGACAGCCAGTCTTCCATTTCGGCATCTGAGATCGGAATCGGATCATGCGTAAGCGAAATGTGTTTTTCCTCGGGGCCGTAGATCGACATCACCGCAATGCTTATGGAGTCACTCCAGCCAGAGAATAGCATTCCGTCTGATCCCAGTCCCCAGTTCATGCTGCGCCCAAAAGGAATGCCGTTGGCACTTGGTATTTTTCGACCCACCAGCGGCACGTGTCTTAATGCTACAACGCCCTCAAAACCCGGACCCGTAGCTACAACTGGCCCGTAACTGCCATCCAGGTTTACTATTCGTGTCACTTCACTCGTTTCGCGATACGCGGTTACCAATCTTCTTGAGGGTACCAACCTCAATTGAGCAATGTATCCGTCCTCAACCACACCCAGAATGCCGAAATTCTCTACACGATTACCCTCCTCAACGGGATACTCGAGAACCGTAATACTTCGCACAAACTCGAATTGGTCCGGCCCATATATAGACAGATGCCTCCCGCGCCAAGAGTCAAAAACGTACAAAGAGTCCGCTGGGCCAGTGAACATCCCGCCGAATAGTGGATCCGAGTATTCTCCGGGACCGCTGCCAACTGCGCCAACGTCAGCCAAGTATGAACCATCGGCATCGAACGCGCGAATAGTTGTCGGTTGGAACTCCTCGACGAAGATTTGCCCGCGGCTATTGACAACAATGTCACTGATATGTGCGAAGAATACGGTATCCCCGGCCGCTTCGTCACCAATGCGAACAACTTCTACTATGGACAATACAGCCGGTTGACTGCTTCCAGACGTACCACTTTGATTCTGGGATTGATTATTGGAGCAAGCACTGAACACCGCGGTGCATAACAGAATCAAAATGCTCAAGCCACGAAAACTCTTGTAGCCAATTCTGTCAATCGAGCCCGGGCGAGTCCGAGCAATTCGTGGATGAAGTCGAGATCTAGACATTCGTGATGAATGAGTCAAGTTGGAGAGTGATAAACTTGAGTTGAAATTGTTGTTCCCATCGAGGCAAATGGCAAAACCGGGCGCTGTCTTGCGCTCGTTGCTGTACACATAGTATTCTCGGCCTCGTGTACAACTCTATTGATCTGGAGTGGATGCCCGCACGCGCACCAGTGTCCTGGCATCAGCGGAGTGATCTCGTTTGCGGGACCAAAGTCAGTAATCCCGCACCCCAAGGTAGATTCGAAGAAATAGATCTTCAGAGTACAAAATGAAGAGATCAGACAACATTCAAAAACCGACACGAGTTAGGCCGCTACGGTTCGGACGCTAAGGTCGCGTTTCGAGCCAGAGTTGAGTAGGAGGGGTTCCAGTGTGCAATCCGTGCGGTGCCGACAGGTTTATCAGGCGTCTCGGCAGAGTCCTTTAAAGGCACCGAGTACCAGAGCATGAGCCCGCATGCCAAGGGCCAGTTACCTCTGCACTTATCAGCCAATATGCGGTGTGGGGCGTTGCCCGGCAACACGCCTTGGTTTGACAGGCGCGCTTGCCAGTGACGGACACAACCAGACGTCCGACGCCTACGGGCACGTTACACGTTGAGCTCGTAAACAGCAACCGTAGGCATGCCGTCTTTTGTTTCAACGGCATAGACACGTCCGCCACGTATAGCCTTGAGTCTCGCGCCAAAAGGGAGTGTCACTTTACCAACCACGCGGGAATCCGTATCCAGTACGAGCCACTCCACGTCTGTGGAATCCTGAGTTGCGCTGAGCTCGAGCCACACGCGATTATTGTCATCCACCAGTAGCTCCTCGTAAGCGGGCTTCGTAGTATGTAGCCCTCGCTCATTGAACTTTGCCCTCGTTTCGGGGCCAAAGAACGAAAGCCAGTCCTCCATTTCGGCATCTGAGATCAGGATCGGATCATGCGTCAGCGAAATGTGCTTTTCCTCGGAGCCGTAAATCGGCATCACGGCAATGTTTATGGAGTCATTCCAACCGGAGAACAGCATGCCGTCCGATCCTAGTCCCCAGTTCATGCTGCGCCTAAAAGGAATGGGGTCCGGAAATGGTATCTTTTGCGGCAACTGGGCAAACTCTCTTAAGGATACAACGCCCTCAAAACCTGGACCCGTAGCAACAACTGGCCCGTAGCTGCCATCCAGATTCACCATTCGTATAACTTCACTCGTTTCGCGATGGGCGGTTACCAATAATCTTGAGGGCACCAAGCTCAATTGAGCAACATATCCGCCCTCAACCACACCCAGAATGCCGAAATTCTCTACACGATTGTCCTCCTCAACGGGATACTCGGGAACCGTAACACTTCGCACAAAATCGAATTGGTCCGGCCCATATATAGACAGATGCCTTTTCCGCCAACCGTCAAAAACGTATACAGAGTCCGCTGGACCAATAAGCACACCGCCGAATAGTTGATCTGAGTATTCTCCGGGTCCGTTGCCCACCGCGCCGACCTCAGCCAAGTATGAACCATCAGAATCGAACGCGCGAATAGCGGTCGGTTCGGACTCCTGGATGAAGATATGCCCGCGGCTATTGACAGCAATATCCCTGATCGACGCGAATAATACGGTATCCCCGGCGGCTTCGTCACCAATGCGAAGAACTTCTTCTATGGACAATATAGCCGGTGAGCTGCTTCCAGCCGTACCGCTTTGCAACTGGGGTTGATTATTGGAACAGGCACTGAACACCAAGATGCATAACAGAAACAAACTGCTCAAGCCATATACGCCGGTGAGGCCAATTCTGTCAATCGGGGTTGGGCCCGTCCTAGCAAGCCGTGGACAAATTCGAGCTCTAGACATTCGTGATGGATAAGTAAAGTTGGGGAATGATAAACTTGAGTTGATATTGTTGTTCCCATCGAGGCAATGGCAAGACCAGATGCTATCTCGCATCCGTGCTATCTTCATTCACTAGATCTTCGTCTTATGCACGATTCTTTTTATCTGGGATTGCGTGCCCGCATGTGCAACTGGGTTCTGGGTCAATGAACTCGTCTGGACGTGTGGTTTCTACCAGTGCATTTTCGACTTCGGATACGGCACTGAACCGTTATGCTACGGGACAGCCTGCACGGCCAAAGTGTTTGGTGTTAGAGGAATCTTCCTTGGCCGGCCGTTTTGCTTCGGTGTTTCGTCCGTATGTAACTCAGTTGAACTTTTGTGAACCTCGGCACTATGTGCTCATCGGTCATGGAAACAAAACAACTAATAAGACGCTGCTAATCTCTACCGACTACTTCGAATGATGGAATTAGTTGACGTGGTTCACTCGGATAAACCGTGCAGAACGGATTTCAAGATTGCAGTTCAACAGCATTAATGTGTTCGGTACAATCAGTTGTATCAGGCAAGACCTTTTTCAACTCAGCTGTCGGACCGTGGGGCTGTACTTCAAGGAGTTCCAAATAGGAGAGCTTTTGGCCCAAATGCAATTCACTCCTTGATCCAAGCGCCGAGGCACTTACCTGTAAGTGCGGAGTGTATCGTTAACAAGCCGAACCTAAAATCTGTAACAAGGGACAGTGCGATTAGAAACGACACTCCAGACCCCACAATGCGCTGAACTCGTCTATTCATCTGCGTTCCTGGGTGGTATAAATCGGTACCGGACAAGCACGGGGTTGCCCAGAAGCCCATCTTCAAGCTGCTCGTGATCGCCTTGGAAGTACAACATCCCATTCCCGCCCCCTTTGAATCCTTTGCGCGGGAATAGTGGCACACTTACACTCGGAAACAGGTTCTTGTGGCTTACAATTGTGAGGCCCCAATTACTTAACCATTTGTTGCGGTGCCTTATGCGACTATGTACGACAACACGTGTGGAGTTGTCCAGACGATATAGCCCGACCACACGGGAAGCATCGTTCAAACCAATGAGGCTAGTTGGGGCAGGCCTGCGTATATCGCGCTTCCGTTCAACAAAAAAGGCGGGCTCGAAACGTGCAAAACCTGCTTCACGCTCAATAGGGGTCGCATCCATGCTATAGATGTAAATGTACCACGGCCCATCGTCAAAACATTCAAGACTATGTCCTGGTCGTACCAGCATAGATGTTATCAGCACAGGCCACCTTTCTGGCTCAAGTTCATACTCATCCAATAAGTCCAAATCGCGCGAAAAGGCCTTTGCTCTTAGCGATGAATGAATAGGCATTGCAAAGATCTTGTCTCCGTGTGCACACATTCCATTCATGTTTGTGAAATCAGGAGATTTCACGTACTTGACACACTGACCGTCGCTGTCAAATAGATATGTGTCGACACTTCCTGTGTCCCACATTAGTAACTGTCCATCCCCCAAAAAGCGGGCGCTGTGAGGTCTTGGCGTCCCGCCAGGGTGGCAATCTACAACCGAAAGATCATGTAACAACCGACCCGCAGCAGAGAAATGATAGACTTTCTGCGCAACGTCGTCAACAATTAGCATTTCACCAGAGACGCTAATGTCCAGATCGTTAATCCTGCCAATAAGCACAGATTGGTCCAGCCGTATCGTGTCCTCCACCACGAACAACTCATCAAAATCTGCAATTTGGGTCGTTCGCACGGTCTGCGCATGGCTCAAATTACTGGTGGCTATCATCCCTGCGACCGCTACTGCAGAAATGATCAGATTCTTGAGATTAACCATCGTGGCACGTTTTATATGTTTAAAGCCGATTGAAACACCTCCATGTTCACATTCGCAACAATCATGCCCAAGCACAACGGGCAAGCAGGTATAGTCAAACTTAAACTCCAGTCCAATAGCCGCTGCATTTGGACAGTTCGATGAGGTGCAGTCGAGTTCATTGTTGAAAACTAGTGATTCGTACGTGCCTTTTCCTGCGCGGCACAAGGCTCCGACAGTGTCCGAAATACTCGACCCATTCGTTCAGGAGAAGGACCACCAATGATCACGATAGCAATGTCACCAGTTATCATCTCGTATTCGGCCGCCGGGCTTCTGGATTGCGGAGACGGCCTGTACGAATCCACGTGCTGTGAAGGAGCCAGCGTAGTAGCGGCACCCGAGGAGGATTAAGGGCACTGTAGTCCTTCTCGCGACCTCTAGAGCGAACGGGCCGATAGACGGCTTGTGCCGGCGGCGGCTTTCCATCCCCATCACAAGAAGGTCACTCTCTGATGCCCTGGACACAATACTGGCGATCGGATCGTCCACTAAATCGATTTCCACCTGATATGGTCCAGCAGCTTCGTCCCTGGCGAGACGCTGGATCATTTGCCTTTGTCGTCGCTGGGCCTCCACTCTTGTGGCAGAAGGCAACGTCTGTACGAACGTCAGGTCGGGAGGGGTTGTGCGAGACAAGCTAGCGAACAATCGTGCACGCAAGGGACTATGCACGCGCTGGCCCCGGACAGGTACGAGAATCCGCGTGGCCTCAGAGATACGCCACCGCGTCGGGGCGCGCACAATGACCACGTTCGCATTGATGGCCGAGATTAATCCTTCCATCCGGGTTTCCACTCCAGATTTCTCGATACGGGGTAGGCCAAGAAGGACAGTTTCACAACTGTGCTCGTTTGCTACGCGTGCGATTTCTTCCCATACGTCGGATGCTACCGTAAACAGCGTTTCTGGACTCGCAGTGACATCAAGATTCTGACCGAATGACTCGGCCAAAATGTCCTTTGCGTCGCGGATCATTGCATCGTCGGGAATTTGATCCGGGCGCAACACCGAAAGAAGAACCACCTTCCCCGCATTCGGTGTACATACCGTTGCGGCCACGTTGGACAGGCTTGCAGTGCTTGCTGGATTTGCGGTCGGCGCGAGGACAAGCGGATTCCGCCCCCTCGAGCGAGCCAGCTCTGGGTCCTTGGCTTCGGCGCTCACGTCAGCCAGCCTCGCGCCAGGCGCAAGTGCCATAAGGTATAGGACTACGCCGACACCCAGCCACAGGCCCGCGACACGGCCCGCTTCAGGCACAACGACGGCCTGAAATACTGCCAAGGCCAGGCAGAAAATCACCCCTAAGACAGGTAGCAGCGGAAGGCGGACTTCCCCTGAGCGCCGGAGAGTAAGGATCGCGGTACAGTGTACCATGGCGAATGAAACGAGAAATATCAGGCTCGCAGCTGCTCCTGCGGCAGCAACGTTGTCCACTGCGAGCACAATTACAACCATCATCAATCCGGTCGTGATCACCGCTATAGCTGGTGTTCCTGCCCGTCCGCGTACCTGTCCAATTTGACGTGGAAGTGTTCGGTCGCGGGCCATAGAAAACGCCACGCGGGAGGCACCGTACAAATTGGCGTTCAGGGCTGACAGCATCGACAGAATGCCTGCCCCAATCACGAGCCAATAACCGGGAGTTCCCAAGTACCGGTCCACAGCCTCAGCAACGAGCCCTTCGGGGTTAGCCTGCGCCGCCGCATGGATTCCTTCGGGTGGAGCCCCCACTGTCGCTATAATTGTGAGAAGCGGTAGGTAGATCACAAGCGTAATGCCGAGGGCTGCGTACATCGCGAACGGCACCGTGCGCTGCGGGTCTTTCACTTCGCCGCCTACGGCGGCTATCAGGTCGAATCCCTGGAGAGCAATAAAGGTGTAGCCCATTGCCTGCACAACCCCCAATACACCACCAGGCGCAAATGGGCGAAACTGCCCGACTGCTTCGGCCGGACTTCCATTTAGCCACACCCACACTCCCCCAGCAACGAGCAGCCCAAAGACGACCACTTTGCCAACCGTGGCTGCATTGCCACCTCCTGCCGAGCGCCTCACAAGAAACCAGGAGTAAACCCCGATAGCAGCGAGCGCTAGCAGGAGTTCTCCTCGCCCATCTCCAACCCAACTCCACTGTTCCGTGATTGCTGGAAATAATCGGATTGCGCCTTCAACAGTGAAGACAGCGAATCCTAGTGCATAGAGCACACCGGCTACGATCGAGGCGAACCAGACTACCCACCCCACGATAAAAGCAACCTCGATTGAGACTACTCGCTTCGCGTAGGCATATGTGCCGCCGGACTCAGGGTAGCGGGAGGCCAGTCGCACGAAACTGACGGCCGTAAGGAATGCAATGCCGCCGTTGAGTGCAAAGGCTACGATAGCAGCCGTGCCGGCAGTGGCGAAGGCGACTCCGGCAAGTGCAAGAATGCCGCCTCCGACTATCGCACCGACGCCTAGCGCGGTCGCGCCAAAACGACCCAAATGCCGTTCGTCACCGTTGCTCATTTACTCCTGAAATGAATCTGCTTTAGACTAGAATGTAGCCCCATTCCATAAACAATGTTCCATTTGCCGCCAAAAAGATTCGGATCCTTTCGAAGCTGCACCTTCTCGTGTTTTACCGTTGGAGCCAAACTCCAGGTACATTATTCTCACACTTCTCTTTTCAGGTGGAGCGTCGAAGTAGAATCTCTTGCAAAACTCCCTCGCCTGGAGTTGAATCCCGTTCTGGGCACGTCAAACCATCTGAAGCTGGACAACGAGGGAGTATCCCAAAACCAGGAATGTCTATGTGCAAAATGCCATCATCTCCGCGGCATGGAAGTACGCAAGGCCTCCGCGATGCAGCCGGGTGCTAGAAGAAGCGCAACAAGCGATGTCTGCGGAGGTCACCTACATTACTTGGAAAGCGTTTGGCATGGTACGAATACCAACTTAATTCCCTCGCGATGTGCGGCATCTAGCCGACCGATGCGCGTTTTCGGATCGTGGCAACTCTATAAGTACCAGAAACTATGCGTTACTGTCCTTCGAGATCCAACCAAATGAATGCTGGGCTAATTTTCCCAATAAGCTACCAGACCGCTGCTTCACAGGTCATACTTCATGCAACTTATAAACAAACGTAGCGCCCCGTTAGCTCTCCTCGAGATGACCGTCCTAGTACGCCAGGGTTTTGTGAGGGAATGCAATGACAAATAGGCGCCGCTTCCAGCTTACCCAAATTGGCGTGCGGTACGCCGTGAGTGGTTGATCCAGTTGTCTCAATTCTCGGACTCCAGTTTTTCCAGTGAAGGGATTAGCTCGTCTTTCACCCATCCGAAATCTGGGTTTATTTCAAGTGCCCGTTCAAACGATGATCGAGCCTTTTCCAGTTCTCGCTGATCCATATAAGCAATCCCGAGTCGCATATGGGCGTGGGCATGCCCCCAGGATGGCATGAGAGGATCCTCAATTCTTTCCTCGGAAAAAATGTCGATTGCTCGCTTCAAGCCCTCAATCCCGCGTTCTTTATTGCCCCCAGCAATTCTTGGGATGTTGTAGTCCATGATTCCTTTTAAGAGTACGATTCGTGGGTTATCGGGCTCTAGTTCCAAGGCCTTTGACATAGCCCAGTTGTACTTGCGCGCCAAGCCCACAGTCCTCAGGGGACTTACAGAGATCTTATGCGCATAGGAGGTCGAAAGCAAGGCCCATCCTTCGGCAAACGTTTCGTCTATTTCCACGGATGCTTCATAGTTATCAATGGAGTAGTTGATGTGCGTGCGAATTTCTCCCCGTTTCCCCGAAGCCCCTCGATCTGTCAGCACAGTGGCTATATCACTGGATGCGGATGCAGCGTAATAATAGGCAAGCATTGATAAGCTATCATCATTGGTGACTTGTTCAAAAATTGTACGCGCCTCCAGCAATACGTCTATATCTCTGCGATTGGTCCCATCGTCCAGAAGCTCCTTTCCCCGGAGTAATAATTCCTTGGCCGTCTGTGCTTGAACAGGAAGGCTAAACGCAAGAAGGGCGAGGATTAACGCGTATCTCATAATGTTTTTCTTCATGAGGTCACATAGTATCTGGCCGAAAATTACGTATTTCTGGACGGATGTAGTTCTTTTCATTTGATCTGCCAAGAACTTGGGACACTCCAAGTCTGGTACGGAGAGTTTGCCATCGATTCATACATCCAGTTCCGGGTAAATGCTAACTGGTGCTGCCGAAACGTCTCATCAGCAAGCTATTGTTACCTACAGGGAGACTCCACGTTTCCATGGGATAAAATCATACTGTCCCAAGCGTGTTGCAGCAGTGATGTAATCGCCGCTTGCGACGTTCACAACAAAGTCAAGGAGTCTGGCCCCGACAGACTCAACAGATTCATCGCCTCCAATAATACTTCCCGCATCTACATCTATCAGGTCTGGAAGTCGTTGGGCAATTGCAGAGTTGCTGCTGATCTTGACAACCTGGGCAATGGGGTTACCGGTTGGCGTTCCCATACCGGTGGAGAAGAGTATAATCTGGGCTCCCGCTCCGGCAATAGCCGTAGTAGATTCTACATCCCCTCCAGGTGTACATAAAAGGTTAAGGCCGGGCTCAGTGGAGTATTCGGGGTAATCAAGTACTGCTGTAATGGGGGATGTACCGCCTTTGCGCGCAGCGCCAGCACTCTTCATGGCATCCGTGAGTAACCCATCCCTGATGTTTCCTGGTGAGGGGTTCATTTCAAAGCCGGAGCCTACGGCCTCCGCCAGTGTGGCATAAGATTCCATTAAGTCAGCAAAACGAGTGGCAGCAGACTCATGCGTGCATCGGTCAATCAGTGACTGCTCCAGACCGCAAAGCTCTGGAAATTCCGCTAGGATAGCACTGCCGCCAAGTGCCACGAGGAGGTCGGTAGTGCACCCCATTGCCGGATTTGCCGAAATGCCACTGAACCCGTCGGACCCCCCACATTCAAGTCCCAGGGTAAGTTTGTTCAGAGGTACGGGGGTACGTCGAGATTTGTTGGCTTCCCGCAGGCCAGAGAACGTATCCGCTATGGCCTTTGTGATAAGGGCATCTGCACTTGCGAATGATTGTTGTCGGAATATGTAGAGGGGTTTGTCAAATGCGGGGTTGCGCTTGTGTACCTCCTCCACGAGTATTTTGTATTCGGCATTCTCACAACCTAGACTTAGTACAGTTGCACCACTTACGTTTGGATGATTCAAATAGCCTGCTAGAAGACCGCACAGGCTTCTGGCGTCCTGACGCGTTCCACCACATCCTAGTTGGTGTGTTAGAAATTGAACGCCGTCCACGTTTTGAAATAGCCGCTCAGACGTGGTCGTTGTCCCGATTGTGTCTGCCAGTGGGTTACCGGTACGGTATTCATGTGCCAGTGCAGCGACTTGTTGACGATAAGGAGAGATTCGGCTATATCCCAGTTCATCTTCAAAGGCGCGGCGGAGTACATCAATATTCCGATTCTCACAGAATACCAGAGGGAGCACAATCCAGTGATTCGCTGTTCCCGCCTGGCCATCGCTTCGGCGGTACCCCAGGAAGGTCGTCTCTTCCCAATTTGAGACATCGGGGGCTTGCCAGACAGGGGGCCTGTGTGCAGACCGTACACTGTATTCCGATGTGTCATGTGTCAGATCATTACGGTTGAGACGGTCTCCAACATGAAGATCACGCAGCGCCCGCCCGACCATTACTCCGTACATAATCACGGCCTCCGATTGGCGGATAAACTCCGTAACGACCTTGTGCTTCGAAGGAATAGGCGACCGGGTCAAGCAACCGGGCAGGAATTCAATACCCGCAGGGAGTGAAACCAGTGCGACAGCGACATTGTCACCGGGATGAATTCGCAATACCCGAGCCGACATCAGGATAAGTACGAGTGATCACCAATGTTTAACTGCGTGGATTTGCCCGAAACAGAACTGTTCATTCCAACCATTGATTGGTCAAGAACAGAGTTGGTGACTTCCGCAGATTCAAAGATGATGCTATTTCGGATGACCGAGTTTCCGATGTAGGCACCAGACTCGACGGCTACGTAGGGTCCAAGGACGGAATTCTCAACGACTGCGTTTTCGGCAATGTACACAGGTTCGCGAATGACTGAGTGCTTGCAACGGGGGCGTTCGGTGTCCTGTGGTTCATGCTGTAACAGATAGCGGGTTGTTTCCATGAATGCTTCCAGCGTACCGCAGTCCAGCCACGCCTTTACGGCAGCCGTTCGAAAGGTCAGACCCTGTTTGAGCATCAAATCAAAAGCATCTGTCAAATAGTATTCTCCACCCTTACCGCAGATATTTTCGTCGAAAAGTACCTGGATTGCAGACCTCAGTTCACTGAGTTCTCTTATGTAGTAGATGCCAATCAGCGCCTCATTGGAAATAAACTCCTGCGGTTTTTCGACAAAAGCGATCACGCGGTCGCCCTCACGAACGGCAACGCCAAACCGGCTGGGATCGTCCACCTCTTTGACCCAGGTAACCACATCGCTGGCGTCGAGGTTATGCACGGGATCCATATCAAATACTGTATCCGCATAAACGACGACGCCTTCACCATCCAGAAACTCCTGTGCGCAGATCACCGCATGGGCGGTCCCCTTTGCTTCTTCCTGGATCACGTAATGTGCGTTTATGTTGTGTCGTGCGCAAACGGCATCCAATATTTCGTATGCTTTGCGATCAAAACCCGGCCCCAGAATAAAAACTCCATCGGTTACCGGCCGAGGAAGCGTTTGGGTAAACTTTTCTACGATGCGCTCCACCATACATTGACCGCGTACAGTCAGGAGCGGTTTGGGGGTGATTGATGACTGGGGGCGCAGTCGCTTGCCACGGCCAGCCATAGGGATAATGAGTTTCACGGTCTAGTCCAGAAATAGGTTATGGTCTGTGTGGTCCTCCCAGCGGATCTCGTCCACCGCTTCTGCTCTTCCGTATCCTGCATACAGTCGATTCGGGCAGTTGATGACGATGGCATCAGACGCACCGGTATTGCGGTATGCATGAATCACGCCTGGGGGGACCTGTACAGTGCAGGGGTTATTTCTTCCGGTGTCAAGTATTTGACGCACGCCGTAGGTCCGGGATCCGCTGCGGTTATCCCAGAGATAAAGTCTGAATGTACCGCTCAGGAAGGCAAAGATGTCCGTCTGGTACCGGTGCTCATGGGGACCGCGTGCAATACCCGCATGTGTCATGGAGACATAGGCCATAGCGGGATGCACTTCTGGGGCAAGCTCATCCTGTCGGAATATTTCTGAGAGCCACCCGCGAGCATCGGTGTAGCGTGTTAGCTGTCGGACTACACAATCATGCACAGTGCCAGTTTTCCAGGTCATGAGCTTGCCTCTTCTTGGGAGCTCAGATTGGGGTAGACCAAGTGTCTCGAAAGCTGATTGGCCTCATGCCAACCCTCAAGTGTTCCGGCGTCTCCCCACCAGCCTTTAAGCACCCCATAAGTGAGTTCGCTTTGATTAACATAAGCGGAGTTGAGATCACTTACCTCATATTCTCCACGCCGACTTGGCGAGAGCGTACGGATAAAGTCAAATACTTGTGCATCGTAGAAGTAAAGGCCGGTCACAGCATACCTGCTTGCCGGGTCTGTGGGTTTTTCTGTGATTTCTACGATCCTATCTCCTTCAAATCGGGGGACGCCATAACGCTCGGGGTCGGGAACCTCTTTCAAAAGAATTCGTGCTCCCCGCTCCTGGTTCCGAAATACTTCCACTTCTTCGACTAGGTCATCTTCCAGAATATTATCTCCAAGGGCAACCAGGAAGGGTTTACCGCCAGCAAAATTTTCACAGAGTCCGAGGGCCTGTGCGATACCGCCTGGCTTATCCTGTACGCGGTAAGTAAGGTCCAGTCCAAGTGCTCTTCCACTGCCAAGAAGATTGACGACATCCCCCATATGCTCTGGGCTGGTTACTACGGCAACACGCTCAATCCCCGCTTCTCTGAGCCGCATGAGCGGATGATAAATCATGGGGTATCGGCCAACCGGAAGTAGATGCTTGTTGGTGACTTTGGTGAGCGGGTAAAGTCTGCTTCCTGTGCCGCCAGCAAGGACGATTCCGTTCAAGGATTCATGCATTTGTGAAATTGTAGTTTAGGGCCGGATCAATGCAACTCCCGGCGCTTTGATCCACCTAAACAGAGGACGCCCGTTCACGTTGCAGGTCTCGTTCAACCATTTCGTCAACCAGTTCCTCGAAAGAAGTATTTGGTATCCAGCCGAGCTGCTTTCGTGCGAGGGAGGCATCTCCCAGCAAGTGATCAACCTCAGCTGGCCGGTAGTAGCGTGGATCAACTTCAACCAGCGTCTGTCCTGTTTTGACATTGCGTCCTTTTTCTGCTCTGCCCGTTCCAGTCCATTCCAAGGGCAATCCGGCTTTTCTGAATGCCAATGAGCAGAGGTCACGAACCGAGGTAGCACGCCCGGTCGCTAGCACGTAGTCACGAGGTTCTTCCTGCTGTAGCATAGACCACATGCCCTCCACAAAGTCGCGTGCGTGCCCCCAATCTCTTTTGGCATCCAGGTTACCCAAGTACAGTTTTTTATCAATCCCGAGCTTTATTCGTGCAGCTGCTCTGGTGATTTTGCGCGTCACAAAGGTTTCTCCACGCAGTGGACTCTCGTGGTTAAAGAGAATACCATTACATGCGAACATGCCGTAAGCCTCTCTGTAGTTGACGGTAATCCAGTACGCATAGAGTTTGGCAGCGCCATAGGGGCTACGCGGGCGAAATGGAGTTTTTTCGGACTGAGGTGACTCGGGCGCGTTGCCGAAAAGTTCGCTGGTAGAAGCCTGATAAAAGCGGATGCGATCCTCCATGCCAAGAATGCGTATCGCCTCCAGTAGTCTCAGAACACCGACCGCGTCGGCATTGGCTGTGTACTCGGGTGTTTCAAAGCTTACTTGCACATGGCTTTGTGCCCCCAGATTATAGATCTCGTCCGGCTGGACCTCCTGTACGATGCGGATGAGATTTGTAGAATCCGTGAGATCTCCGTAGTGGAGCCGGAACCGGGCCTCGCCTACATGAGGATCCGTGTACAGATGATCAACCCGCTGGGTGTTAAAGAGACTGGCACGGCGTTTTACGCCGTGCACGATGTACCCCTTGCTCAGCAGAAGCTCAGAGAGATATGCGCCGTCCTGGCCGGTCACGCCGGTGATCAGAGCCGTTTTTTCTTTCATGAGCAATGTCCCTGATACCAGGTATAGGTCTTTTGTATACCCATTCGCAACGATGTTGGAGCCTGCCAACCCAACTGTGCAAGGCGAGAAACATCCACAAGCTTGCGGGGCGTGCCATCAGGCTTTGAACGATCGAAGTCAAGTGTGCAGTTTGTACCGATGACTTCTTGAAGCAGCACGCACAGCTCCCTGATGCTCAGATCCTTACCACAACCCACGTTCAGCATCGAGTCGGGGGCTACACGGTTAAGCTGATCTTCTGGAGTTTCCAGCACGAACACACAGGCATCGGCCATATCTTCGCTGTATAGAAATTCTCTTCTGGGCCTTCCGGAGCCCCACACAGATACACGGTCGTCACCCCGGATGCCCGCTTCATGAAACTTGCGCATGAGCGCAGGCAGTACATGACTCGAAGTCAGGTCGAAGTTATCTCCTGGACCATACAGATTAGTCGCCATGAGAGTAACAAAATCACATCCATGCTGCCGACGAAGTGCTTGGCATTGAACAACACCGGCAATCTTGGCCACGGCATACCATCGATTCGTGATTTCGAGAGGGCCGGTAAGCAGTGCAGTTTCTTTGAGGGGTTGCGGAGCTTCCCGGGGGTAAATGCATGTGCTGCCCAGAAAAACCAGACGCTTTACACGGCAGTTTTTCGCGGCTTGCAATACATTGTTTTGGATTGAGAGGTTATCGCCCAAAAAATCTGCGGGGTACTGGTCGTTGGCAAGTATACCTCCTACACGGGCTGCGGCCAGGATAACGTATTCTGGCTGATTCTCAGCAAAAAAATCATTGACGGCGCTTTGAGCACGAAGATCCAGTTCATTGCTTGTTCGAAGCAGCAGATTTCTGTACCCGTTCGCACGAAGTTTTTTGACGATCGATCGTCCCAACAGTCCGCTATGTCCAGCCACATAAATGGAGGCTTCTGGATCAAAAAGATGCATACCGTCAGGGCGTTTGTCTAATTTTTTGACGAACATAGGCGAGTGTGCGCTGGAGTCCTTCAATGCGGTCCACGCGCGGGCGCCAGCCGAGAAGATCCTGTGCGAGAGAGGTGTCGGGTTGCCGATTTTTGGGGTCGTCCTCGGGAAGCTTGTGCTGAATGATTGTACTCTTGCTATTTGTCAGCGAAATAATTTCTTTTGCAAAATCCATAATGGAAATTTCATCACGGCTACCGATGTTGACAGGACTCGTGACGCTGCTGTTGAGGAGCCGAACGATTCCCTCGATAGTGTCGTCTACATAAGCGAATGATCGTGTTTGGTCACCGGTTCCGTGGACCGTAACGGGCTCGTCACAAAGCGCCTGACGCATAAAGGCGGGGAGCGCCCGCCCGTCATTTAAACGCATGCGAGGGCCATATGTGTTGAAGATGCGCACAATGCGTGTCTGAACGCCGTGATATCGATGATAGGCCATGGTTAGTGCCTCTGCAAACCGCTTGGCTTCATCGTAGACTCCGCGCAATCCAACTGGATTTACGTTGCCCCAATACGTCTCTTTTTGGGGATGCTCCAAGGGGTCACCGTACACTTCGCTTGTTGAGGCTAGCAGGAAACAGGCATTCTTAGCTTTGGTCAGTCCGAGTGCGTTATGGGTGCCAAGTGCACCAACCTTGAGTGTTTGAATGGGGAGTCGCAGGTAGTCAATAGGGGAGGCCGGGCTGGCAAAGTGGAGGACATAATCCAATTGGCCCTCAATCTCAATATATTCGGTTACATCGCGTTCAAGGAAAGTAAATCCAGAGTTCTGTTCCAAGTGGGCGATATTGCTGGACGATCCAGTCAGAAAGTTGTCCATGCAGACAACCTCGTGTCCATCGTCCAGTAGCCGGTCACACAGATGAGATCCTAGGAAACCAGCGCCACCAGTGATCAAGGTCCGCGGCATCAGCGATGATAGACCGTCCTAAATAATTAAGCGTATGTTCATTTCCGAACAAAGTTACAACCTGAATGCTCACCAATTGACAGTTTGTTCAGAGTGGGGCAAGCTTGTGCGGAGAGGTCTCCCGGATCAGCGCACGTGCCAGTGCACGGGCAGGATCAACGAGGGTTACATCCGGCATATGCGGTACAGCAAGCGGCAGTTCTGTACATCCCAGGATCACAGCTTCTGCACCCAGATCACAGCATGTGTGTACAGCTGAAAGAACCATATCGCGTGCTTGTAAAGTTACAGGGGCCGATTTGGCTTTAATTCCAAATATTGGATCAAATATAGCACGGTGTACCACATGTTCCGCGATTTCGTTGCTGGGCATAATTGGGGTAAGGCCAGCACGTTCTACAGCGGATTGGTACAAGCCTAGGCGATGAACACTCAGGGTTGACAGACATCCGATATGAGTAATACCCGGCAGTGCTTCCTGTATGTATCGAATGGTTTCCTGGATAAGATGCAGTATGCGGATGTTCAAGTCCTTCAGTGAGTTTGTCAGTGCGTTGAATATTTCTGGAGCATGTGCAGAATTGCAGGGTATCCCTGCGACACGAACCCCCAATTCGGCAAGTGTACGGGCCACAGAAGCGATGGCGAATCCGGGATTCTTCGTAATTTCCCCGAACACGTATGCACTTCGATCCCCAATCTTGTGGCCGTACGAAAGAAGCGCCATTGGAAGATGCTCCTGATCTTTTGCAGCGGTGGTTTCCGCGATGACTTTTTCGGCAAGGTCGAGACCGGCCTGTGGTCCCATTCCGCCGATAATGCCAATAATTGGAGGTTCCATTGATGTTTGTTGTAGTATAAGGTTAATGACCAAGTTGAAATTTTTATCTTTGCGTACACAAAGTAATGGGCTATCCCCAAATTTAGCTAATGCCCGGTCGTCTAATGGCAGGACAGCGGCCTTTGGAGCCGTCGGTGGAGGTTCGAGTCCTCCCCGGGCAACTTAATTGTTTTTGTACAACGCAGACTTGAAGAGATGTCGCCAAATCAAGAGTTACCCATAGGGATATTTACTGGCAGCAGCAACCCGGTGCTTGCGGAGCGGATTGCCGCTTCCTACGGTCAGTCACTTGGCAAGCTCAGCCGGGTGGTATTTTCAGATGGTGAATTGTACGCAAAGTATCAGGAGTCTATCCGCGGAAGAGATCTCTTCATTATCCAGAGTACGTACCCCAACGCGGATAACTGGATGGAACTTCTGTTACTGATAGATGCTGCCAAACGCGCTTCTGCGGTGCGGATCAACGCTGTGATCCCTTACTTTGGCTATGCACGCCAGGAACGCAAAGATCAGCCAAGGGTGCCCATTGCTGCCAAACTGATGGCAGATCTGTTGCAGACAGCGGGCATTAACCGGGTTCTGACCATGGATTTGCATGCTTCACAGATTCAGGGATTTTTTGACGTTCCTGTGGATCATTTGTACGCCTCAGCAGTATTCACGGGCTATTTTCAGAATCTCCGTCTGTCGAATTTGGTTGTGGTTGCGCCGGATGTAGGTGCGATCAAGATGGCCCGAGCTTATGCCAATAGACTCGACACAGATCTTGCGGTTATAGATAAGCGGAGGCCACATCCGAACGCAGCGGAGATTATGAATATTATTGGTGAGGTCAAAGGACGCAATGTGCTCCTGATTGACGATATAATCGACACGGCGGGAACCTTAACGAATGCCGCCAATGCTCTCAGGGAAGCTGGAGCACACGAAATCATGGCAGCATGTACACATCCACTCCTTTCAGGTAAAGCCTATGAAAGGATTGAGTCTTCTGTTTTGAGTAAGCTCGTGGTTACCGACAGTATCCCTCTCAAACGTGAGTCTGAATTTGTGGAGGTAGTCAGTGTTGCCGAGATGTTTGCTGATGCAATTCAGCGCATCGCAACTGACGACTCAGTTTCTACCCTGTTCAATCCGTAAGTCATCATTTTTGAATGAACGCTATTTCGATCACAGCAGAAGCGCGTGCACCTGGCAAGGCCGCAGCCCGGGAAGTGCGTAGGCAGGGAAATGTACCATGTGTTCTTTATGGACATCATGTAGAGGCGCGATGCTTTACAACCAGTGAGAGAAGCCTCAAACCGCTCATTTTCACCAATCGCACCCACATTGTTAACGTGAGTCTTGGAAACGACAGCTGGGATTGCATTATTAAGGACGTGGCCTATCATCCGGTTACTGACCGTCCCATGCACGTGGACTTCCAGGTTCTTCAGGCAGGCGAGAAGGTGACACTTTCCGTGCCGCTCAATTTCGTCGGCGTTTCGGTCGGACAAGCCCAGGGGGGATTGCCGAGCTATATACTTAATGAGCTGACGGTAAGCTGTTTTCCACGGGACATTCCTACAAAGATTGATATAGATATCAGTGAAGTGGGAATTGGGCAGTCACTTCACGTACGTGACTTGAATGAGGACAAGTTGGATTTTCTGGCGCCGGAGGACCAGATTTTGATGACCGTAGAGGCTCCGCGAGCTGCTGAGGAGGAGGTAGAAGAAGGAGAAGAAGAGATAGAGGAAGGAGAAGTTGAGGAATAAGGCCAGAGAGACCGTTCACAGGTGGGGCCTATGCCTCGACGAAAACGCGTGATTCTTGGGCTAGGCAATCCGGGGGCGAAGTATGCGGGTACCCGTCACAATGTGGGATTTGAGGTAGTTGACCGGATTGCAGAACGGTGCAAAATATCGCTGAAGCCAAATCCTCGAACGAACGCAATCACAGGAAAGGGGCGCTGGCGCGGTTACAAGTTTGTCGTCGCAAAACCTCAAACATGGATGAATCGTGCAGGGGAATCAGCACGTAGCCTTCAACGACGAATGAATCTGGGCCAACAGGAATTCCTGGTAGTGCTGGATGATATTCATTTGCCGATCGGAGCTTTACGGTTGCGACAGGGAGGAAGTGCGGGAGGACATAACGGCATGCAGAGCATTATTGATAGCCTTGGAGATGATAATATCCCAAGGTTACGAGTAGGGATCGGAGGAGATTTTAAACGTGGCGGGCAGTCGGATTATGTCCTGTCCGAGTTCAATGAAGAAGAAAAAATCATAATTGATACAACGCTCAACGACGCGCGGGATGCGGCACTGATGTTCGTTACAGATGGGATTGTACCAGCTATGAATCTGTTTAATCGGCGAACTACAAGTCACCCTGGGGTAGTCAATTCCGGAGGTACAGAACAGCTGGACCGCTGATGAGCAAAAGTATCGACAGCTACAGCCACCCGGTCTCAGGTTTGATCACTAAGTCCAAATTCAATTCAATTATATAATGCAAGTAGGTCTTTTGATTTCTCTGGTGTGCGCTTGTGGGTTTGTCGCGCTTTTCTTTGCCTGGACCAAGGCGAGATGGATCACTAGGCAATCTCCCGGCACCGAGCAAATGGTTGCGATTGCCGGTTACATTGCACGGGGAGCTCAGGCCTTTCTGAGGCGGGAGTACCGTGTTCTTTCGATCTTTGTTTTCTCAGTAGCCGTGATTCTCGCAGTGACAGGCCTGATGGGAGGAGCGGATTCAGGTCGCTCCCCACTCATTGCTGTGTCATTCCTGGTTGGTGCCGTCTGCAGCGGGGCTGCAGGATTTGTTGGTATGCGTGTGGCCACAAAAGCGAACGTTCGGACGACCAATGCAGCACGAACGGGGCTATCCGAGGCGCTCAGCATTGCGTTTTCCGGTGGTCTGGTCATGGGATTATGTGTGGTTGGCCTAGGTATTCTGGGGCTCGCTGGCCTGTTTTTTGTATACAGCGGGTTGACTGACTGGACAACCATCAAAGTTATCGATGTTATTTCCGGGTTTTCCCTAGGGGCCTCATCTATAGCTCTTTTTGCACGTGTAGGTGGCGGGATATACACAAAGGCTGCTGATGTAGGGGCTGACCTGGCCGGCAAGGTTTACGAAGGAATCCCTGAAGACGATGCACGTAACCCGGCGACGATTGCCGATAACGTTGGAGATAATGTTGGAGATGTTGCCGGTATGGGAGCGGACCTCTTCGAGAGTTACGTCGGCTCAATCATCGGTGCGATGGTGCTTGGTACGGGTTTCCTGACCGTATTTGAGGGCTCGGGGGCGGCGTTAGGGGATTTGAGTGCAGTGGTCCTTCCTCTGGTGCTGGGGGCCGTGGGGATCTTGGTTTCTGTGTTGGGATCCTTCTTCGTTCGTGTGAAGGAGGGCGGAAACCCGCAGAAAGGATTGAACCTTGGTGAATTTGGTGCGAGTGCAGTTATGGCGGTACTCGCATTTTTTGTGATCACCTGGATGTTGCCTACTGAGTGGGTGGCCACTACAAGTATTGTGGGGGAAAAAGTCTATACATCGGTGGGCGTGTTTTGGGCAATGCTCATCGGATTGGTATCCGGTGTTCTCATTGGTCTGGCAACCGAGTATTTCACATCCACGGCAACATTACCAACATTCCTTATTGCAAAGCAGAGTGTAACCGGGGCGGCAACTAATATTATTTCAGGTCTCGGGGCGGGCATGTATTCAACTGGAGTTCCCGCATTAGTGTTAGCCCTGGCAATTGTTGGGGCTTTCAGTACCGCGGGACTTTACGGGATAGCCATTGCAGCGGTGGGTATGCTATCAGTTACCGGTATTCAGTTGGCGGTGGATGCATATGGACCAATCAGCGATAATGCGGGTGGCATCGCGGAAATGGCGCATTTGCCAGCGGAGGTCCGGGAGCGAACCGATAAACTGGATGCGGTTGGTAATACGACAGCGGCTATTGGTAAGGGTTTTGCTATTGGCTCGGCAGCCCTGACAGCGCTGGCACTGTTTGCTGCATTCATGCAGCAGGCCGGGCTTGAAACGATCAATGTCGCTCAACCCAACATTCTTGCAGGTCTGTTGGTTGGGGCTACACTTCCGTACGTGTTCAGTGCAATGGCTATGGGTGCTGTAGGGCGTGCGTCGGCTGATATGATTACGGAGGTTGGCAGGCAGTTCAAAGAGATCCCAGGGTTGCGTGAAGGAACAGCCACTGCAGAGTATGCCAAGTGTGTAGATATCTCAACTGCGGCGGCAATCCGAGAAATGATTGCTCCCGGTCTGTTGGCTATTCTGGTGCCGGTGATTGTTGGATTCATTAGTCCGGATATGCTAGGAGGCCTACTTGTTGGCGTAACCGTTTCAGGTGTTTTGTTTGCCATATTCCAATCGAACGCTGGAGGGGCGTGGGATAATGCCAAGAAGCGCATAGAGGGAGGGATCAGTATTGATGGAGTGGCTTTAGGGAAAGGAACAGAAGCACATAAGGCCTCCGTCGTTGGCGATACGGTTGGGGATCCATTCAAGGATACGTCCGGGCCGAGCTTGAATATTTTGATTAAGCTGATCGCAGTGGTTGCGCTCGTGATTGCACCGCTTCTTTAAGGTCAAACGTTCTCTGGCGCCCCTTCTGCAAGTTTGTCGTGTACCGCGAGAAAGTCGATCTTTCTGTGCCCTCCAAAACTGGCTGCGCCGAGTATTAGCCGCTTTGCAGGGTCGTGATTTGCGTAACTTGAACCCGCCTCACCACATTGGTGGTGGTGCACTATTATTTTGGAACACTAATTTCGCTCCTATGAAATCAATTTTGCTTATTCTTGCAAGCTTCTTTTCAGTGAGTGTATCCTGCGCGCAATACAACCTTTCGGGAACTGTAACGACTCGTGACACCGACGAACTGTTACCCGGGGCCTCCGTGATCATAGAAGGTTCTTCGCGTGGCACGACCACGGATATAGACGGACATTTTTTACTCTCCGATCTTTCACCAGGTACGTACACCATTACCGCCTCTTTCGTGGGCTTCGAAGATGAATCACAGGTTGTGACTGTGCGAAGCGCAGATATTGTATTGAACTTTGAAATTGAGGCCACCAGTGTAGCCTTGGAGGGCATGGAAGTATTTGCTTCCAGAGCCCTGGAGCAGCGAACGCCGGTTGCCTTCACAACTCTGGGAAAGGCGCGATTGCAACGCGATCTCGGTTCGCGTGATGTCCCGCTCGTGCTCAACAGCACGCCCTCTGTTTACAGTACCGTACAAGGGGGAGGTGCGGGAGATGCGCGCGTGAATGTGCGCGGATTCAATCAGCGCAACGTTGCAATTATGATTAACGGCGTCCCCGTAAATGACATGGAGAATGGTTGGCTTTACTGGTCAAATTGGGATGGTCTAGAGGAAGTGACAAATTCTATTCAGCTCCAACGTGGGTTGTCAGTTGTCACTTTGGCAACGCCGTCAATCGGGGGTACAATGAATATTCTTACCGATCCGGCACGCAATGTGCGGCAAGCACTGCTCAAACAGGAATTCGGTAACGATGGACTGCGTAAATCTACCCTTATGCTATCCTCGGGGCTCATTAATGGCAAGGTGGCAGTTACGGTTTCTGGAGTACGCAAGACGGGACAGGGATTTGTGGATGGAACCTGGACGGACATGTGGTCCTACTATGCTGCAGTCGGTTGGAATGCGAGCAGCGCACACCGCTTCGACTTTTTCGCGATCGGCTCCCCTCAGCGCCACGGACAAAATTTATTCCGTCAGAACATTGCTGCTTACGACCACGAGTATGCCAGAAAAGTATTTGAACAGGACGGATTGGATGCGGCAACCATCAGTGAGATTCTGCAGGCTTATCCAGAAAGGGGGCGGCGCTGGAATCAAAATATCGGTGCTGTTTCGGAGGCTTATACAAGGGATCAGCATAATGGCTTTGGGCCTGTAAGACGAAAGAATAGCGGATATATTGACGAATTCGAGAATTTCTTTCATAAGCCCATTTTGAGCTTAAGTCATTTTGGACAACTGACGGAAAAATCTCTTCTTTCGACCATCGTGTACTATTCGGGGGGAAAGGGGGGCGGATCTAGCCGGCACGGTGACTTGATTTTAGATCATAGCGGTCCTTCTCCGGTCCCCGATTATGATGCCACTATTGAGGCCAATAGAAGAAATGGACTGTCTCGCGGAATAATTCGAAACCGCCACAATGTACAATGGACGCTGGGGGCTATTTCCAAGTTGACTCATCGAGTCAACGATCGTGTTGAACTTGAAGGGGGACTGGACTGGCGCAGCGCCGAAATCCAGCATTTCAGTACTGTGAGAGATCTGTTGGGGGGGCAAGGATACTGGCGATTCGACAATGATTTCTGGGGCTCGGAGGGGCAGGCGGTACAATTAGGGGAGCGGTTTGACTACGATGATATCGTGACTGTTAACTGGATCGGTGGATTTCTGCAGGGGCGGTATGAAGCAGGACCGTTGAGCAGTTTTGCCGTGGTGGGTTATTCGAGAATCAAGTATACATTCGAAGATTTCTTTACCGATGATGGGCACGGAAGGCCATTTTCTGCCTCGCCATCCCCTATCGGCGGTTATCAGGTCAAGGGAGGAGCAAACTACCGTCTGAACGACGTCTTCTCCGTCTATGCAAGTATTGGCCGTGTTTCCAAGGTTCCTGTTTTTGATGGTGTCATTGACGCCATCTCCGGCAGTATTAACCCGGACCCCCAGAATGAATCCTTCATCGGAGTTGAAAGCGGTGTGAATTTTCGATCTTTGGATAGGAGGGTTACAGCAAAGCTGAACCTCTATCATACAACATGGAATGATCGAACTGTGACGCGTAATTTGGTGGAACAGAGTGGCAATGATGCATTGGTCAACATTGGGGGATTAAATGCCCTGCACAGGGGAATTGAAGGAGAGCTTGCCTGGCAACCTGTAGATTTCGTGCGTTTGGATGGGGCTTTTTCAGTTGGAGACTGGAAATACACGGATGATGTTTCTGGCACATATACTCCTGATCGTTCCAATCCAGATAGTCAAGAACAAGTGTCGCTCCCCCTTAGCGGGGTAAAGGTGGGGGATGCCCCGCAGACGCAACTCGCCTATGCCATAACGGCATTTCCTAGGTCTGGGATGCATGTGGTGCTGACTGGACGTTTCTATGCCAAACATTTTGCGGATTTTGATCCTGCCGGCTATAGCGAACGAAACAGTCCGGTTTGGGAGGCCCCCGGGTACACAGTTTTTGATCTCAAGGCGGGCTATAATTTTGATAGGGGGCGTTTTGGTGTCCGATTGTTTTTACATGTCTTCAACGTAGCGAACACATTCTATGTGCAGGATGCCGTTAATAATTCCCGTTTTCACGCTTACACCCTTAACGGAATAAATATGGGAAGGGCAGATGACGCAGAAGTATTTCTTGGTCTGCCCAGAACGTTCAATCTTGGTACACGTGTGATCTTCCGATGAAAAAACTTCCATCGTCAAATTCTTTTCGGGAATCTCAAATGCAAATTATATTCCAGGAATGTCTTGACAAATCTACACCTTGCACAATCCGGTGAAGCTGTTAAGAGACACTGAGAATGTTTATCAAAGTAACCACCTTAATAGTCGTTATATTCAGCAAGGGGTGTGCTTTCAGGAACATGATGATAAGGCAGCGTATGATTTTCAAGTGATTCACCCAGTGTATCTGGGACGGGGGATCTGCATATGGAGATTATAGCTAGTCATCCTTGTGATCCGCGAAGTGGATGTAGCGTTACGGTACAAAATTTCCAAAGTATTTCCATTCCATGGCGAAGGTTGAAGTGCTAATGCCCAAGATGGGCGAGAGCATTACCGAGGGATCGGTAATTGTCTGGCATAAGCAAGTAGGTGATCCAGTCGAACTGGATGAAGTCCTGCTGGAAATAGGAACCGACAAGGTAGATACGGACGTCCCTGCTCCGGCGGGTGGAATTGTCACGGAAATTCTCACTCAGGAGGGTGAGACCGTGCCGGTTGGACATGTGATCGCTATTATTGCCACCGAGGGCGAGGATTCAATTGGCGCAACACAAGGTGCTGCTGCTTCCGAACCAGCAGAAGCTCCGAAGTCATCGGGGCCAGAATCGTCGGCAGGGCCAGCAGCAGATATATCTGTAGTTATGCCGAAGATGGGCGAAAGTATTACCGAGGGGACGGTGATTGCCTGGCATAAGCGGGTAGGAGATCCGGTTGAATTGGACGAGACCCTTTTGGAGATCGGGACAGACAAGGTAGACACGGACGTGCCGGCTCCCGCTACGGGGACTCTTCGAGAAATTCTAGTGTCCGAAGGAGAAACGGTCGAAGTAGGCACTACGATAGCGTTAATAGGTGCGGAAGGGACCGTGCCCGTGCGGGACACAGGATCAGTGCCAGAAACGGCAGAAGAAGCTGCTCCATTGTCGTCTGGACCTGCAGAGGAGCCTGATCCGTCGTCTGAGATCACACCTGCTGGCGAGTCGGAACCGATCGATAACGAGCGGCATCTTGCGGACGGACGATTCCTGAGCCCGCTGGTACGCAGCATCGCACAGGCTGAGAATATATCCAGGGATGAATTGTCCAGCATAAAAGGATCTGGACGTGATGGACGGCTCACGAAAAAAGATGTGGTAAACTATCTGGAATCCCGCAAAAGGCCTACAGGGCGAACGAGAACTCCGGCCAGTCCCCCGCCTGTAAGGAAAAAGGTTTCCCACCCTGTACCTGCTGACGGGGACTCGCAGCGCGTAGAGGTTATCCAGATGGGGCGGATGCGTCAGCTTATTGCTGAGCATATGATACATTCCAAACGTACGTCAGCACACGTAACCTCATTTTCAGAGGTTGATGTGACACGACTTGTCCGCATACGGGAGGCCAATAAGCAGGCTTTTCTAGCGCGCGACGGAGTGAAGCTGACGTACACTCCCTTTCTTGTTCATGCAGCGGTTGAAGCTTTGCGTGAGTTTCCTATCTTGAACAGTTCGGTGGAGAAAAACCAGATTCTGGTCAAAAAAGATTACCATATCGGTATTGCGGTAGCGATTGAGGAATCTGGACTGATTGTTCCAGTTATCCGGCATGCTGGGCGGTTGAGTATAGCTGGACTCGCCCATGCAGCAAGCGATTTAGCGCATCGTGCACGCTCATCTGAATTGCTCCCTGATGATTTACAGGGTGGAACTTTCACCTTGACTAATGTGGGTTCTCTGGGGTCCTTGATGGGTACGCCAATCATCCTACAGCCGCAAGTGGCCATTCTTGCCACCGGCTCTATCAAAAAACGGCCAATTGTAGTTGAGCATCCTGAACATGGCGACACGATTGCGATTCGCCACATGATGGTCCTGTCGTTGTCCTATGATCATCGTGTCATTGATGGCGCTATGGGGATAGCTTTCCTACGTCGGTACACGGAGGTACTTGAAAACCTTGACCCGGAGATGGAGCTATAGGTTTGCTTGAGGAATAATCACAGGTCCCTCTGAGGCATGTCGTCTGAAAATCGTGACCGAGCCAACACTTTGACTACGGATGCGATTTCTGCACGGGTAGAGCACTTCCTAAGCAGCCTGGCTTCTGAAAAATCTCCAGCTACACGGAAGACATATGGCCGGGCACTAGGAATTTTTTTGTTATGGGTGGATGAGAAGGGCGGCGAAGTTCAGCTCTCCCGGGCAAGTTTGGAGGATTATCTGCTGTACCTGCGCCGGGTTCGGAAAGTCAAGGATCGTACGATCCAGACTTATCTGACTGCGGTACGGCAATTTTTCGCTTTTCTATCCGAAAAGGGTTTACTGCGAGAAGATCCGTCAAAGGGGCTTACCGTGAAGGTAAGTGCGTCGGCGGTGAGTCGGGGAATATTGACCATGGATGAGGTAGGGCGTTTGCTTCAGGTATCGGAGTCCTCGGATCCCATTGACCTGCGTGATCGGGCCATCCTGTGCTGCATGCTTATTGAGGGTCTCTCCGAGGGGGAAGTTGTGCGGTGTAACTACAAAGACTTGGAGCGCACGTTAATGGGCGAAGAGTTGGTTGTTCGCGGCAAAGGGGGGCGCTTACGTGTGCCGTTGGATTCGCGAACGTATAAGAGTATTGTAGCCTATCTGACCAGCCGGGCTGAGTATATCAGATACATCGATCCGCTCTTCGTGTCGCATGGTCCACGCGGGCAAAACGAGCGCCTGAAAGTTCGTACAGTAAGGGCTCGCATGCGTGTGTTGCTTGATCGAGCCGGGATCACGCGTCTGGATGTTTCCCCACAAAGCCTGACGCATACCTCCATTTATCTGTTGATACAGAGCGGCATTTCAAGGGCAGAATTACGGCAACGCACGCGACCGTGGAGACTCTTCCACCGCCTCAATGATCTGAAAGCTCAGGGGCTTATTGACGCCTCCTATTGAACTTCCTGGCTAGGGTGAATTGGTGCAGTCCGGCAAAAGACCAGGAGCTGAAGGCATAGTCAACCTGAAAGCCTCGTACGCGGAGTCCGAATCCAACAGCGGTTCCTGCGAGATCTAGTCGGCGGTCAGATTTAAGGTTGCGCTTGCGGTGGCTATAGCCCAGGCGAAGATGAAACGCGGGTATGGCCTCGAACTGGAGGCTGAAGATCGCATGACGAAATCCGTCATCCACGGCTGTAATCTGGTGAGCATTCTGCAGATTGTGGAGCGTGAGGCCGAACAGGACTGGAATGTACCTGAGTCGTTTGGACACGACTATACGAATATCCATTGGAAGTTCGTCACGCGTAGGGCCAAGGCTCGAAAGGACTATTCCTGTGTTCGTTACGGCCGCTGAGGCAACAAATCCCTGTTCGGGGATTTGGTAGGCAGCGCCCACGTCTACGGCGGCAGCTATTGCATTGAATTGCCCTACGGAAGTATAGATCATATGTATACTCCCGCCGTAACGCAGTCCGGATTGCCAGGATCTTGACAGACCAGCCGTGAGTGCCAGATTACTTGACGAGAATGTGCCATTGCGTTCTCCGTATATATCTGCTTTAGTGATGCTACCCCAATGGAAAAAACGGACCCCCACTGCGCCTGTGCCGATTGGGCCGAAGTCTTGAGCATAGGTAAGTGCACCGGCCTGGAGATCGCTGAGGTGGTTTAGCCAGGATACCGAAAGATTTCCGTCCAGATCCTCACCCAGTAGCGCCGGATTGTAGAACAGGACATTCCCGTGGTTTGAGGTGGTGCTCAGTGATGTGCCTCCTAGGGCGGCTGCTTGGGCAGAAGGTTCAAGCCGAAGAAAATCGAAGCTTGAGAGTGTTTGGCCGTGTACGGTGTTTGTCCCACATACGAACGTAAGTGCGGTTAGCCAGAAAATATTCGTACGAACAACCACACTAGAAGGGTAGGCCATGAGTTTCAGCTAAACATTCTTAGGGGTTGTACCGCGCCAGGTGCAGACACAAGCAAAATCCGTTTTGCAAATTGACTGGCCATATGACCAAACTATTGAGCGCTCCGGCGGAGTGAGGGAGGATAAACTATGTAACTGGATTTGTTCCAAATAAAACGACAAGAAGGCTAAGTGTTCTCAAGAAGGATTACGAGGTATCAGCGAGCTTCAGAATTCAGCAGCTCCAGGTTCCATGAAGTCGTTATACACATTTGTTGGCTTACATACGCGTCCATGGCAAATCATAATGTGTTTTACAGATAGAAGGGCGTTCAAGATGCGTTGGAATGATGTTTGCTGAGTGACTCCAAAGGACAGCTCACGGGGCACTGGATTTGAGCGTTAAGGGAACGGATTCGGTGTATAAGCGTGTCAGCAGTCCGCCGCTCGAGTGGAATGCATTCTCGTGAATCTCCTCCTCAATTCGTTAGTGCAGGAAGCGCCTCAAAACTAGCTGAGCTAGTGCCGTAGCAATATGTTGAAGTTCGTTAATCAATTATTCGGTGATAAGAACCAACGTGAGATTGATCGCAAGTATCAACCTGTGGTTGATAAGATCCATGAGGCCACTTCTGCGATCAGAGGATTATCGGATGATGATTTGCGTGGCCAAACAAAAGTGTATCGTGAGAAGATCCAAAATGCAGTAGGTGAAATAGAAACACGTCAGCAGGAGATCAATGAGGCGCTTCGATTGGGACATACACAGGAGGATGAAGAATATCTTACACTAAATGATCGCCAGGACTACTTTGAAGAACTGGATGAATTGGAGGAGGAGTGGTTGGAGGTAGCAGAGGAGACCCTAGACGAAATTCTCCCAAAAGCCTTTGCAGTCGTAAAGGAGGTTTGTCGAAGATTGACAGAAAGGGGTTCATTGCGGGTGCGAGCCACCGACCATGATCGAGCCATTCGCGCTCGTCGTGCATATCCCAACTTGCAGGGATCGTACGCAATCTGGCCGAATACGTGGGAGGCAGGTGGTGCACAGATCAAGTGGGAAATGATCCCGTACGATGTGCAGTTACTCGGAGGGGTGGTGCTTCATCGCGGAAACATCGCCGAGATGAAAACTGGAGAAGGCAAGACGCTTGTGGCAGTTGCACCGGTCTACCTGAATGCACTCCTTGGCCGTGGCGTACATCTGATTACGGTCAACCCTTATCTGGCGCAGCGGGATGCCGAGTGGATGGGGCCAATTTTTGAGTTCCTGGGGTTAACGGTGGATGTTATTGATGGATATGATGCACATTCAGGTGGTCGCCGCGACGCCTATCGTGCCGATGTTACCTACGGGACAAATAATGAGTTTGGTTTTGATTACTTGCGGGACAACTCCTTTGTAATTGCCCCCAACCAACTTGTACAGCGAGGTCACCACTTTGCAATCGTGGATGAGGTCGACTCGGTACTTGTGGACGAAGCCCGGACCCCCCTGATAATAAGTGGTCCGGTTCCGCAGGCTAACAAAAGCCGTTTTGATGAGCTCAAACCGGCTGTTGAAAGATTGGTGCAGGCGCAGAAGCGAATCGTTGCCGGGTGCGTGGCAAAAGCAGAAAAACATCTCAAGGAACGTGATTTGGCGCTTGAACGAGGCGATGAGAGACAAGCTAAGGAGGTGGAAGGAAGTGCAGGATTGGAGCTCCTGCGTGCCTCTCGTGGTTTTCCACGTAATAAGCGGCTTATGAAGCTTCTACAGGAACCTGGGGTTGAGCAGCTGCGCCGCAAGACAGAGTATTTCTATCTCCAGGACAATGCTAAAAATATGCCTATCGTCGACGGGGCATTACATTATGCACTCGACGAGAAGCAGCATGCCTTGGAACCGACGGATCAAGGTCGTGAATTTGTTGCACGGGCAGCAGGCGAGGAAGTAGATCTGTTTGTGCTTCCTGATGTAGGGGAGGAGACCGCACGCCTGAACCGGGAATATGAGGATCGGAAGAATCAACTTTATGACTCACTCAGAGAGCGTGAAGATATCTCTGAGGAGAAGCGGGAGCACAAGCTGCAGAATGACTTGCGTGTTTTAAAGAATGCCCTTGATGAGCAAACACGTAAACTCTATTCAACTTACTCGAATCGTGCGGAGCGATTACATGCTATCGAACAGCTTCTAAAGGCTTACACACTGTATGAGCGGGATACGGAGTATATCGTGCAGGATGACAAGGTGCAGATTGTTGACACGCACACTGGGCGGGTACTCTCGGGTCGCCGTTATTCAGATGGTCTGCATCAGGCCATTGAGGCCAAAGAGGGCGTGAAAGTACAGGCAGCCACGCAGACGTACGCAACAATTACGCTGCAGAATTACTTCCGTATGTACAGCAAATTGGCTGGCATGACCGGTACAGCAGAGACTGAAGCAGAAGAATTCCACAAGATATATAAGATGGATGTCGTGGCAGTGCCGACCAATAGGCCTATTGCAAGGCAGGATCTGGAGGATCTTGTATTCAGAACAAGACGGGAGAAGTACAGCGCGGTCATTGATAAGATTGAAGAATATCACGACAAAGGCCAACCAGTGCTCGTTGGGACTACTTCGGTAGAGGTGTCTGAAACATTGAGCCGAATGCTAAGACGTGCACGTATTCGACATAACGTGCTCAACGCCAAGCGGGATCGCGCAAAGCAGGAATCTCTGATCGTGGCGGAAGCTGGCCGGCGAGGTGCGGTCACTATTGCTACAAATATGGCCGGCCGCGGCACAGATATTAAACTGGGCCAAGGAATTCCCAAGCTGGGCGGCTTAGCCATTATCGGGACGGAGCGGCATGAAAGTCGGCGAATAGATTTGCAGCTCAGGGGTCGTTCTGGTCGACAGGGTGATCCTGGGGAGAGTCAGTTTTATATCTCACTTGAAGACGATCTAATGCGTCTCTTTGGCCCCGACCGGGTAGCGGGCGTCATGGATCGACTCAAACTTGAGACTGGCGCTGTAATCACACATCCCTGGGTTACGAAAAGTATTGAGCGCGCTCAGAAAAAAGTTGAGCAGAACAATTTTGCCATTCGTAAACGGCAGCTTGAGTACGACGATGTGCTGAATGCCCAACGTGCCGTGATTTACGACCGTCGCACGCATGCGCTGAAAGGAGAGCGTTTCCGCGGAGAAATTCTGAGCATGCTGCAGAAGCTTATACAGCAACTGGTGCAGCGTCATCACGGAGAGGGAGAGGTGGATGAGTTACGAGAGGAGTTTCGCAGACTCCTGTCGTTTGACTATCAGATTGACCGTAAGCTGTTCTTTGATCTGGGTGATGATGGGGTAGCAGAAGACGCCTATAATAAAGCGGTTGCTTACTATGAACGTAAGCGCCGTGCATTAGCCGAACCGTTCTTCAACAGCATGAAGACGGTCCTGGATAGTGATGTAGAGAACAAGCCTGAGCGCGCATTTATAGACTTCTCCGATGGACATCGTAAGCTGCGTACGGTTGTTCGTATTGAGGATGTTGTTCAATCAGAGGGGCAGGAGATTAACGATGGTCTAGAACGAACTGCAATGCTATCGTTAATTGATGAGCATTGGACAGAACATTTACGCTCATTGGATGAAGTAAAAGAAGGGATCGGACTTCGGGCTTACGGCCAGCGGGATCCACTTGTAGAGTACAAGATGGAGGCGTTCAGGCTTTTTTCGGAGGTCATTGACCAGATTGGCGAGGATGTTGTGACCTTTGTATTCAGGGCAGGGCCATTGGTTGAGCGCAGGGGCAATGGTAGTGTGGGGCAGCGTAGTCGAATGGATCGTAACCGTGCAACAGCCAGACATCAATCGGCAGCCGCCTCCTTCGGCGTTGTGGGATCCAGAAATGGTGGGGCCCAACGGGATCCGAGCGCCAAACGGAAACCTGTTCTGGTTGGTGAGCAGGTGGGAAGGAATTCTTCATGCCCATGTGGCAGTGGCAAGAAGTACAAGCATTGTCACGGACGTACCTGATCGGGCAGAGAATCAGATGCTGCGTACCCTCTACATTCGGGATTACGCTATCATTGATGAACTTGAGGTTGATTTTGAAAATGGCCTCAATATCCTGACAGGCGAAACAGGTGCAGGTAAGTCCATATTGATTGGAGCGCTCAAGTTGATGTTGGGCGAGCGTGCCTCCGGTCAGATGATCCGTTCAGGTGCAAAAAAAGCAATCGTGGAAGGGGTATTTGACAATATATCCTCACCTGAACTGGACGAATTCCTCGAAGAGGCTGAGATAGAGTTGCAACCCGTGCTGATTTTGAGACGGGAAATCACTCAGACATACAGCCGCGGGTATATCAATGATTCACCTGCAACGCTCACCCTGATGCGCAAGGTTGCGGCGCAGATGATTGATCTGCATGGGCAACATGAGCATCAGTCCCTACTCAAGATTGACACTCATCTGGCATTACTGGACGGATTTGGCGGACTCGCAGGCCTGCGCTCGGCATACAAGGACGCCTACGAGCGTGTAAGTGACCTGACAAAACAGCGTGAAGAACTGTTGTCTAATCAGGGTAGTCTCGAGGTTTTGCGGGAGCGATTAGCTTACGAGATAGACGAGATTGATGCAGTCTCACCACAGGAGGATGAAGAGAAGGAGATCAGGAATGAAATGCATCGGTTGGCACACGCAGAACGTCTCAGTGGGTCTGCGGCTTCCCTGTATTCAATGCTATATGCCAGCGACGACTCCGCCACTGACCGGTTGTCTATTGCATACAGTGAGTTACGCGATCTGGCGCGGTTCGATCAGACGCTGGAAGCTGCCTGTGAGGAGATCAATCAGGCAAACATTTCGGTGACAGAAATCGCAGCAATGCTGCAGAGTTACAGTGAGAGTATAGAATCAAATCCGGCTAGACTCGAAGAAGTACGCGACCGCCTGGGGGCGCTGGATACATTGAAACGCAAGTATGGGGGCACCATACAGGCCGTATTGGCTTATCGTGAGCAGATTGCAGATGAGTTCGCAATTGTTGTTGACTACGATGCCGCTCGAAAGAAAATCGAGCAATCGCTTGCGGAAGCACAACAGACACTTTCAGACGCGGCGCAGCATTTGTCGACTAGACGTCAAGAAGTGGGCGAACAGGTCGGAGCCTCAGTCACAAAGGAGCTCGTAAGCCTTGGGATGGCGTCCGGGCGCTTCAATGTTCGAATTGATAGGCGTGAGGACCCTACAGGTTGGATTACGCTGAAAACTGCGAACCAGCAAACGGTTCGGTACAAGGCTTACCGCCATGGGATGGACGATGTGGAGTTCCTGATTACAACAAATGTCGGAGAAGCGCTGAGGCCGCTTGTTCGCGTGGCTTCAGGAGGAGAAATCAGCCGCATTATGCTGGCAATCAAGCGTGTTTTGGCTGAGGTTGGGCATTTATCCATTCTGGTGTTTGACGAAATAGACATTGGAGTCAGTGGTTCTATAGCACGAAAGGTGGGTGAGAGCATGGCGGATTTGGCTCGTCATCACCAGATTATAGCGATTACTCACCTGCCTCAAATTGCAGCTTTGGCAAAGGCACACTATGTAGTGGAAAAGCCCGTGGTGAAAGGACGTGCAACTACGCAAATTCGGCGTCTGGGACCTGAGGAATCTCTGGAACATGTAGCTATGTTGATTACCGGAGCGGAGGTTACCGATGCGATGCGCCAGAGTGCAAAAGAACTAATGGATATTAAAAGCGATTCATAAATCTATATGCGTACCACTGCGAGAGATATCCCCCGTTTAGTACGTGCATACTACACAGATACACCCAGTGGAGCTGTCACGTTTGGCACCTCGGGTCATCGGGGATCGTCTCTGAATGGTTCTTTCAACGAGGCGCATATTTTGGCGGTATGTCAGGCGGTCAGTGAACTGCGCCCAGCGAAGGGGCCGCTGATCATGGGAAAGGACACGCATGCGTTGTCCGAACCTGCCTGTGCGACAGCATTGGAGGTGTTTGCAGCCAATGATGTGTCTGTGATTCTAGGTGAGGGATATGTTCCAACACCAGTAGTTTCGCATGCGGTTCTGGGGTGGAATCGGGATCGTACGGAGGGTTTGGCGGATGCCGTGATTATTACACCCTCGCATAATCCTCCAGAAGATGGAGGTTTTAAGTACAATCCTCCATCCGGCGGGCCGGCACCGGGCCATCTTACGGCTTTGATCCAGGAGAGGGCGCGAGCGCTCATGGCGTCTGGGTTGCAGGGAGTCAAAAGAGTTTCATTACAAAAGGCATATAGTGCTTCCACGACCATTGTAAAGGACCTGATGACTCCGTATGTGGCTGATCTTGCTGAGGTACTAGATATGGAAGTTATTAAGTGCGCGGGCGTACAGATTGGAGTAGATCCAATGGGTGGAGCTGCAGTTCGCTACTGGGAACCGATTGCCGAGCAATATGGCTTGTCCATAAGCGTTGTTAATGATCAGGTTGACCCAGCTTTCGAGTTTATGCCGCTGGATCATGATGGTAAAGTGCGTATGGATTGTTCTTCCAGATACGCAATGCGCCGTCTGGTTGATCTTAAAGATCGCTTTGATATCGCCTTTGGTAATGATCCAGATGTAGATAGACACGGGATTGTCACTAAAACCAGTGGACTGTTAAACCCTAATCACTATCTGGCTGTGGCAGGTAAGTATCTGTTTGAGCACCGTTCGGGCTGGCCTGAGGGCGCCAGTTTTGCCAAGACGCTTGTATCAAGCTCTATGATCGACCGTGTTGCCAAGAATCTGGGAAGAGATCTTTTTGAAGTCCCCGTTGGGTTCAAGTGGTTTGTGGAGGGATTACTTGAAGGAAGGTGCGGTTTTGCGGGTGAAGAGAGTGCAGGAGCGTCATTTTTGCGTCAGGATGGGACTGTCTGGACTACAGATAAGGATGGAATCATACTGGCACTTCTATCCGCCGAGATTCTTGCTCGAACAGGACATGATCCGGGCGAACATTACCATTTTCTAACAGAGCACTTTGGAGAGCCGGCTTATCAGCGGGTTGATGCTTCTGCCAGTCCTGCTCAAAAGACTGCGCTCTCCAAGTTGTCGTCCGCAAGTGTAACGGCGGATACGCTGGCAGGTGAGACGATAAAGGCCAAGCTAACACGAGCACCCGGCAATGAAGCACCAATAGGCGGGCTTAAGGTGATAACAGAAAACGGCTGGTTCGCTGCAAGGCCATCCGGTACGGAAGACATATACAAGATTTATGCTGAAAGCTTTCTGGGAGAATCTCATTTGGTTCAGATCCTGGAGGAGGCTCAACTCATAGTTGATGATGCACTATTGATCAGTGAACCACATGAATGAACGATTACGTTTCGGGACGGACGGCTGGCGTGCTGTAATCGCGCGCGAGTTTACTTTCGCCAATTTGGACCGACTTGTCCGTGCAACCGCCAAGTGGTTAAAGCAATCCGGCAGAAACTCGCCAACCGTGATCGTCGGTCATGATACGCGATTCCTGGGTCGACAATTTGCTGAGCACGTCGCAAAGACACTCGCGGATGAAGGAGCAGCAGTAATTCTTGCTGGCGGCATTACACCTACTCCGGCCATAAGCTGGGCAACAAAAGTGCGAGGGGCAGATGCAGGTGTGGTAATTACGGCCAGTCATAATCCACCGGAGTACAGCGGATACAAGATCAAAGCACATTTTGGGGGATCAGCCACCTCAGACATGACCGCCGCGGTTGAGGCGGCAGTTGAACCCTATTACCCGAATCGTCTGGAGTATGGTGGAGGCAAGGTAAGTGAAGAGGATATAAAGACCCAGTACGTGGAATTTCTGGGTACTCGGTTTGATCTGAGATCTATTCATTTGGACATCGTCCATGACCCAATGTATGGGGCAGGGCAGGGAATACTTTCGACGCTGCTAGGAAGTGATTGTGTGACAGAGATCCATGGTACGATCAATCCCAGTTTTGGAGGTATACCGCCAGAGCCGATTGAACGAAACCTCCAAGACCTAATGCGTTGTGTAGTGCAAGAAGGTGCTGCGATCGGCATTGCCCATGACGGAGACGCAGATCGAATTGGTGTTGTCGATGAACTGGGGTGTACAGTCACCTCTCATATGGTGATGGCGCTGCTGGTCGCGCATCTACACAAGTATCTCGGTATGAGTGGTGCGATTGTTCGCACTTTTGCAACTTCTGCGATTCTAGAAAAAATGGGAGTTGCTTGGGGAATCCCGGTAGAGACGTTTCCGATAGGTTTTAAATATGTAACTCCGCGGTTTCTGGAGACAGAGGTACTTGTTGGCGGAGAGGAATCAGGGGGTATTGCTGTGGCGGGACATATTCCAGAGCGTGACGGCATCTATGTGGGGCTCGTACTTCTGGAAATGCTTATGCAACGCGGGAAGTCGCTTACTGCTCTTGTTGAGGAGTTGTTTGACGAATTTGGACCACACGCTTACTATCGCGCAGATGTGCATGCCGAGCAGCAGCCAGAGATCATTAAAACCTTGCGTCGCACCGGTGGATTAGATGAAATTGCAGGTCGAAAAGTCCACTCAATGGACACTCTTGACGGGTTCAAGCATCTGATGAAGGATGCCTGGTTGTTGGTGCGTCCATCGGGAACTGAACCCATACTTCGAATCTATGCAGAGGCTCCTACAGGTGAGGGAGCGGAGGAATTGGTGTATGACACACAAGTTAAGCTTGGACTGAAGGGTTGATCGAGTTGTCGGTAACTCTTGATGACTCGGATATGAGGCAATAGGTTTGACTCGTTGTGCGGATCCTGAAACCACAGCCAGTGCCCTAGTTCTGGTGGTCGTATGGCAAAAGAGACAATTGGAGGGCTTAAGAAGAGGTACGGGTGATCATCTTCCGAAGAAATTTCCATTCAAAACCATCCTTTAGAGTCTTACACGCAATGCGAAGTGCTGGAACCCAGATACAAAAAAATATTAAAGGAGAACCCCATGAATCAGGATTATGAATCCAGGAAACAATACCCACAACTGTACAGAGCACCCAAAAAACAATGCCTACTATTGAGGCTTTATTTCCGAGTTCCACCTTCGCAATTAAATCCGCAGATACAAAAATACTGATGCTGACAACTATAGCTGCAATCGTGACCACTAGAAATTCAGTCCCCCTCTGACCGCGACCAACCTCGCCCAAATATACCCACCAACTTAGCAGAGGGTAAACAATGGAAATCAGAAGTCTTCTCGAGTACCTAACAAAGAAGGAGATCATGGTGAATGGTTGAATCAACCCTGCCTTGGAGTACACACTCAAGTACCGAAGTTACGAACAACCAGACGCTCTTTGAACAAGCTCATTTCAATGATAAATGCTCTATCTAGGAAGCTACACCATTCGGGTCTAATCCAACGATGATGTCTTGACGAATGGCAAGGTGCAATATATCCATCAAAATGTTGAGATATGGAGCGGCGGCTCAACGGGGAAAGCGAATCCACCATTCGCCTTAGCATCTGCCCTCAGCCACAACGATAAGTGACATGGAATGAGGTGTTGCATGTTCGCAAAGGCAATTAAACAAATCCGAATCGTTTAGTTAGGTGGCTCCTTGATGAGCTTTGACGAGTGCTGCCATCGAAGTGAATCGGAAATCATAATGGGGCCTTGATGTTGGGGGCATGGTTGCGCCGTATCCATCTTGCTTCGATCTCCGGTAAATGTGACAACTGGCAATCCCTGCGCGGTTAGCAGGCAGGTGGTCGTGGAACATGCTCTCCGCAGTGTGAAGAATCTCGTCTTTCTTGATCCCAAGTGTAGCCAGTTGATCAATCATAAAATCAAAATTACGATCCTGTGGTTTGTAACTTCCGATATCCTCGGCTGAATAGATTCCATCAAAGGAAACGCCGAGTTTTTCGTTGCTCCATGCAAAACTTTCGTTATCAACATTGCTGAGAACGAACAGCCGGTAATGATCCTTCAAGTATCGCAAAGACTCAACCGAATCAGAAAATACCGGCCACTCACGTACGGACTGACCATATCGCAAACACTCCTCCCAAGTCACATTGATTTGCCAATGTTCCGCGAGTCGACGATATACTACTGCCAAAACATCCTGGTACAATTTAGAGGGCGTGAGAGCTTGCTGATATGACTCGTACCGGGCATGTGTCTCCA
Organism: Rhodothermales bacterium; assembly: GCA_965219915.1. Lineage (GTDB taxonomy): Bacteria > Bacteroidota > Rhodothermia > Rhodothermales > Bin80 > Bin80. The sequence continues at coordinate 2,037,240 of OZ244794.1, forward strand.
TATTTCATCACGCGAGAGGTACCGGCTAACTTGGTCAATCAGAGGCCGTAGAGCATTTGAGATACCCGTTTCCCAATCGATCAAAGTTCCGTAAACATCAAACGTCAGAGCCTTGAATGATCGCAACCTGTTCGAACACTCTTGATTCATTGCCGAGGAAAATTAAGTGAATGGTTGAAAAAACGCCACATAAGAGTACCTGCTTATCTGCCATTTGTTGATCGGAAACCTGTCGAAAATTGATGAGTTTCCCCGCCCCAGTACCAGTAATCATCAATGATAGATCAATGAGCAAAACAGCCTGTTGTCCCGTGCAGGGTGGTAACCACGCAATTACAAGAAGTTATTCCAATCTAGACTGGTGGCCGAATCAGCTAAATCTGAAGATTCTCGCCCAGAACTCTCCTCAGCTGAATCCCTTTGGAGAAGATTTCAATTACGCCAGAGAATTTGAAAGATTGGACCTGGATGAGTTGAAAAATGATATTTACGCCTTGATGACCAAGTCACAAGACTGGTGGCCGGCAGACTACGGACATTATGGTCCCCTCTTCATTAGGATGGCTTGGCATAGTGCAGGGACCTATCGTGTGGGAGATGGGCGTGGAGGCGCATCAGCAGGTACGCTTCGTTTTGCTCCCCTTAACAGTTGGCCGGACAACGCAAACCTCGACAAAGCACGACGGTTGCTCTGGCCAATAAAACAAAAGTATGGGCGTAGAATTTCGTGGGCTGACCTCATGGTGTTGACGGGAAATTGCGCTTTGGAATCCATGGGACTCAAGACCTATGGTTTTGCTGGAGGACGCGAAGATGGTTGGGAGCCTGAGGAAGACATCTACTGGGGACCGGAAACCACTTGGCTGGGCGATGAAAGATATACTGGTGATCGCGATCTAGAACACCCGTTAGGTGCAGTCCAGATGGGGCTCATCTACGTGAATCCTGAAGGGCCGAACGGTACTCCAGATCCTTTGGCAGCAGCAAGGGATATACGTGAGACCTTTGCCCGGATGGCTATGAACGACGAAGAAACAGTTGCTCTAATTGCAGGTGGACATACATTTGGAAAGGCACATGGGGCAGCGCCAAATGGCGAGTATGTTGGTCCCGAGCCGGAAGGTGCCCCCATCGAGGAGCAGGGGCTGGGTTGGAAGAACAGATTTGGGGATGGCAAGGGAGTTCACTCCATTACTAGTGGACTTGAAGGTGCCTGGACCACAGAGCCTGCAAAATGGGACAGCAATTTTTTTGAAAATTTGTTCGGATACGAATGGAAGCAGGTTGAGAGCCCCGGTGGAGCAAAGCAGTGGACCCCGACTGAAACATCTGCGAACGGAACAGTACCTGACGCACACGATTCGTCTAGGAGGCATGCGCCGATGATGTTGACGACGGATCTAGCGCTGAGAGAAGATCCAGTCTATGCTTCAATATCGAAAAGATTTCAGGCTAACCCTGATGAGTTCGCCGATGCTTTCGCACGCGCATGGTACAAGCTTACGCATCGGGACATGGGACCAGTCAGTCGCTATCTGGGACCGCTGGTTCCTGATGAGCCGTTGCTATGGCAGGATCCAGTGCCGGAGGCAGACCATGAGTTGATTGGTCATCAAGATATTGATTCGCTGAAGCACCGCATATTGGCATCGGGGCTTTCGATTTCGGAGTTGGTTAGAACGGCCTGGGCTTCGGCGGCCTCATTTCGGGGCACTGACAAACGCGGAGGAGCTAATGGTGGTCGCCTTTGCCTGGAGCCGCAAAAAAGCTGGGAGGTCAACAACCCATCCGAGCTCCAACAGACACTTGGTGTTTTACGGAAAGTTCAAGAGGATTTCTGTGCAGAACATGATAAAAAGGTGTCGCTTGCGGATGTGATTGTTCTGGGAGGCTGTTCAGCAGTTGAGGAGGCCGCCAGGCGCGCCGGGCATAAGGTTGAGGTTCCTTTTTCACCCGGCCGCACAGATGCAACGCAAGAAGCGACTGATGTAGATTCATTCGCTGTGCTGGAACCTGTCGCTGATGGATTTCGCAATTACGTAAAACCGGGGTTACCTCAGTCCGCGGAAAATTTATTGATTGACCGGGCGTACATGCTGACGTTGACGGCTGTTGAGATGACAGTTTTGATTGGTGGTTTGCGTGTTCTGGAGGCAAATTTTGATGGATCCGAGTTGGGTGTATTTACGGATCGACCTGGGTTGCTCACATGTGACTTTTTTGAGAATCTGCTGGATATGGACACCATGTGGACGCGTTCGGATACGGCCGAGGGTGTCTTCGAGGGACGGGACTATAGAACGGGGGAACTCAAGTGGACGGGTTCGTCTGTTGATCTGATATTCGGCTCAAATTCACAGCTGCGTGCCATCGCAGAGACCTTTGCCTCCAGTGATGCGGATGAGATGTTTGCACAGAAATTTGCGGAGACTTGGGCAAAGGTGATGAATCTTGACCGTTTCGACCTTCGGTAGTTTGCGGCAAGATCGGAGAATTTCTACTCCGACAACTACATAAAGCCCGGCGATAACTCAGGCCTTGAATACTCAAGGACTTACTGGGGAAGCTACCACGCCTCGGGACATTTCGAGGCAGTAACAATGCTGTAGACGGCGCCCAACAACTTGGAATGTACAAGCGTAGATAGTACCATGCCCTCAAGGCATCTGGTTCTTGCGCAGACGCATAACGCAGTCATGACATTATGCTTCCAGCTGTAAATGCGTTGCACCACTGCAGAGTCTGCATCCACGCGAGTTTTTCGCCGATTCTCATATGCGAGGTAGCTTGGTACGCAATGATTTAAATCCGATTAGGTTAGCGAATTTATTGGAGTACGCAGCAATCACTGTGCGCAGCAGTGCATGCAGCATGGTTTCGATAAACAATGAAACGATGCCTGGAATCCGATCCTTCCATCGGACCATTCTCATTGATTTTGCCTGCGGCTGTGTACCCTGACCGTACTCGGTCAACTGCTAACTGGAAGTTTTCAGTAACTCCAGCATCTCAAGCCACTTTACCGCGAGCTTGAATCTACGAGGGACCCGCGTTGAGTGGCCGGAATAGAGACCAGGGCCCGTACGGTTTTCAAATTTCTCCACAAGCCGACCCACAAAGTACCTATCCGCAGTTGCATCAAGGCTGTCGGAAGTTGAATCAACGATGTCCTTGTACGCCTGAAAGAGTGGAGTATGGTCATACTCGCTCGTCGATGGTTCCGGGTCAGCAATTTCTTGAGCCGCCCTGATGATAGCCATTTCAAACCAAAGTCGCTCCTCAAGGAGATTCCCATTGCCCCTCACGGTAGGGGGCAACCAGCGTTCAACTACATCTTTGTCTGACAGCTCGCCACGAAGGAATTCTCCGAGCATATCTGGATCATACACACGCAATATCAGGGCGATACAAAAATCTTCTACATAATTGGAATATTTCGCAATATCCTCCCGAGCAAGCACCAATGCCAATCGAAAGCGGTACAACGCCTGCTGAATCTGGCGCAAGCTTATCCACTCAACGTCCAAAAAGGCGTGCAGCAAACGCGCTGTCTTGCCCCGCGCATCCTGGTTGGTTATTAGCCCTGTCAGTTGCTCTTCGAGAAGAAAGGTAATAAAATATTGCCGTGACGGCTCCGGCAACGTGAAATCGACATCAAAAAAGCGACGCAAATATCCCTTACCATCGAACTCGGGGCCGTAGAAACCTTTAACTGTATGGGCCAGTTCGGACCGGTACATGGCAAATGCATAGACCACATGGTCTACGGCCAGCAGGTGTTTTACCACTTCCAGAAACTCAACTGCATAGGTAGGCCGGCAGCGATCCAATTCGTCAATCAGCACGATTAGCGGTTTCCCTGTCTTGTTCCGAACCTCTTGGGCAACGCTCTCCAAAGCCGAACGAAATTCTTCCACTGAAGCTAGCTGCTCCTCATACTGTTCCAGTTGCCCGGTCGTGTCAGATTTAAATGCGGCAGCAATCTTGTCAACATCCTCACTGGTTAATCCAACACGGGAGGCTGCAAAATGTGGAACAATGGCAATTAGCGTGGTGAAACATTCTTTAAGCCTTGAGAGCCCAATTCCATTTGGAGCATCAGTTAGGCCGCTAGCCTTTAGCTGTTTGGTCATTTCACCGACAATCGCCAGAAAAGGGTCGTTGAAGTAGTCCGTTTTCCATGCATTTACTTCGATAACCAGGAATGCATTTTGCTCGAGTCTGAGGTGTGCAGCCCACAGTCGCAGAAACGTAGTCTTTCCGTGCCCCCAGGCAGCATCTATTGCGATAGTACAAGGTCTTTCAACATGAGTCGCGAAACTAGTTAGCAAATCACATGAAGGCTCACGGCCCAGGCGATCGAATTGAAAAGGCTTGTCCTTATCAATGGGTAGTTCGCGCTCAATAGTGCAGATCTGTGGTTGCTGCGTCATATCAAATGCGAGACGAAATTGTGCTATATCGTTGGACCAAAATTCCGTTGGCGGTAGGATCACCCGCACGCCAACAAACGGGCGTGGTATGATTCTGCCCGGAATTGTTCCCTGAGAGACTAACCATGGTACAAGTGATCCAAGGTCATCCAGGAAAGCCACGAGCGCGCCCAATTGCACGATAACCCGCTCAGCCGCGATTTAGTCTAATACAGGCTGGTCTGCCTACGTATTTGAATGAAAGGCCGTATCGCATGACTTGTACCATTACACCCGGTTGCTCACGATCTGCATAGCAATGCCGACGAGTATAATATCATACACCTGCGACAGACAGGACTTTCTTGAAAATCCCTGCTTGGTAGCTGGCTGTTTTAGAGTCCAGGTCAAACCCTTGAGTACTGCATTTTCCCAAGCTTCCTAGGAATGCCGAATATCCATGCCAGCACAACTCCACCAATGTCCATAGCTAGGACAATGGTGGACACAATATCATACAAGGGGCATGCGACAATTTCTACTTTTGTTTGATCTCGATCATACTGAATAGGTATGACACAACAATACCGAGGGGGCGATGAGACTATTGACGGAGGTCAGGTCAAGGTTTTCCGCATTAGGCCGAACCCACTTTAAGCACCTCTATTCAGAACGCGCGAAACTAGCTACGACAGTTGACGAATGCAGGGACGCTGGTTATTTTCAACAGATCCGAACCACCTCTGCCGCAATAGGTCAGTCGTCTGCGAGCAAATGTTCTCTGAAGAACGCAACGGTGCGTTCCCAGGCTAGCTTGGCCCCCTCTGGATCGAACCGGGGTGTGGAATCGTTGTGGAAACCGTGCTGAAGACCCTCGTACATGTAGGTGGTATATTCTTTCTCATGGGCCTTCAAAGCGGCCTCGTAGGCGGGCCATCCAGCATTGACTCGTGCATCCTGTTCAGCAAAATGGAGCAGGATGGGGGCCTGGATTTGGGGGACAAGCTCTGCATCCGGCTGACCACCATAAAATGGCACTGCTGCCCCGAGCTCTGGAAGACGCGTAGCCATCATGTTCGAAATCCAGCCACCAAAACAGAACCCTACGACTCCAACATTGCCTGTGCAGCTACCGTGTGTACGCAGGTACTCATAGCCCGCGATGAAGTCTTCCAGCATCTCGTTACGGTCACGTTGACGCTGTAGTTCACGCCCTTCGTCATCAGTGCCCGGATAGCCGCCAAGTGGGGTCAGTGCATCTGGTGCAAGCCCGACGAATCCAGCGAGCGCTACACGTCGGCAAACATCTTCAATGTGTGGATTGAGTCCGCGGTTTTCGTGAACGACAACTACACCAGGCAATGGTTCAGAAGCACCTTCTGGAATGCACAATAATCCACGCACAGTCCCAGCTCCGTTAGGGCTGTCGTAGGTCACATACTCTTCGGTCAGCCTCGGATCTCCGCGGCGAACCTGTTGCGCCGAAGTGTATTTCGGCGACAGGAAGTCTAGCATCACAGCAGCTGTCATAGAGCCAACTGCATACTTCGAGGCCTTGTCCAGAAACTGCCGACGGGAAATCAGACTGTGGACATAGCGGTCGAACAGATCAAAAACTTCGCGCGGAAGATCATCTTTGGAGATACGCTTCATGGCAGGCTTGCATTATTCCCATGAGGCAACCTTTGATGCCACGAATCGTTCCCTGCCAATCTAAACTGTTCAATATTCTGCATGCGGTGGGCTCTACTCCTAATAAGTGTGTTGTTTGTTTTTCCCGTGGTAGCTCAGGAGTTGAACAAGGAGCAAATATTGGCTAACCTTAGATTCCGTGTACCCAATCTGGAGAATGCCGAAGTTGTATTGGGAGATATAGAAGACAGCCCTTATGCTGACCTGAAACGGGGATCATTCACTATAAATGGTCAACAGACTTTTCAATTTCTGCTCTCAGAAGATCCGCCGCACCTGATCCTTCTTGCCACCGATCCTATTGATGTAAGCCTGTCAGAAGCAGAAATCGCTGACCTGCTCACTGAACAGGAAAGGCGGGAGCAGCAGGTTGCTGCCGAGCTCTATGATGCGTTGAATCGATTCTCTGAAGGCAAGCCGAGTAGGGGGCCCGCAGGTGCCCCGATCACCGTACATGAATTCAGTGATTTTCAGTGCCCCTATTGTGCACGGGCAAGTATGATTGTTGAAGAGTTACTCGATAAATATCCCGACGATATTCGCTTTGTTTATTTGCATTTTCCGCTGGATATACATGACTGGGCGAAGCCGGCGGCAGTGGCAGCGGAGTGTGCTGCCAGACAGAGTGATTCTGCTTTCTGGCTTTTGCATGATAAATTCTTCGAATTCCAAGGTAGTATTTCGAAGGAATCCATGCTTGATGATACTCGTACCTGGCTCACGGATTCGGATATTGATCTTGATGCCTGGGAGGTTTGTGCTACGGATGAATCGTCTGCGTCTAACCAGGGAGCAACCCTTCAGGTAGATATCGCCAGTTCAACGGCGGAGCGTTTTGGTCTCACAGGGACCCCAGGGTTTTTTGTGAATGGTCACCTCTTGAGTGGATCACAGCCACTGGAGGTTTTTGAAGACTTGATTGCCTCAATCAAGGCTGAGATGTAGGCTAGCATACGTGATTATGCCAGCAATCTCCGCACAAGTTAGTTTGCGGATTACCGGCTACCAATCTGGAATCTCACTGCCCAATTGCTCGGTACGCTGAGGGGCGCAGTCAAGATAAATCAAATTCCAAGCCCACCCGTTACCTCCAAGGTATGCCCGGTGATATAGCCCGCAAGCGGGGAAGCCATAAGGATTATACCATTGGCGGCTTCTTCTGGTGAGCCCGGTCTCCCCATGGGGATGGCTGAAAAGGCGGCTTTTCTCGCATTCTCGGGGATACCCAGCGATACTTGTTCTCCATCAACTGTAAGTGTGTGTCCTTCACCCGCAGGCCGTGTCAGACGCGTATCAATAAACCCGAATGCGACGGCATTGCATCGAATACCAAAGGCACCCCATTCTCGAGCAATCGTTTTGGTCATCCCAATGACGCCCATTTTTGCCGTGGCGTAATTGATCTGCCCGATGTTTCCGTGCAGACCGGATGTCGAAGACACGTTAATAATACATCGGTGCGGATGGGGCTGACCGGTGGCAATTTCAGCTTTTGCAAGCGGACGCCATACCCTGGCAAGTGCACGAACTAGTCGAAAGGGTGCCAGGGTATGCACATCCTGTATACGGCGCCATTGTTTGTCAGTCATCTTATGCAGCATGCCGTCCCAGGTAAACCCGGCGTTGTTCACCAGCACATTAAGTTGACCGCACTGGTCCATAACCTCTCTGATTAGCAGCTCAGGCAAAGCGGGATCGGTCACATCGCCCGGCATGCTCCATGCGACATTCCCGGCTTCCTGAATTGAACGAGCAGCCGCTGCACATGCATCTGCGTCCAGGTCATTTATAACGACCTGAGCACCCATATCCGCAAACTGCTGGGCCGCAGCGTACCCAATCCCCTTTGCAGCTCCTGTAATCAATACGATCTGATCCTTAAACATGAAACTCTGTTATTTCGTCCATCAGAATGACAAGGTGTGTAAATTTTGTAACAATCAAGTCCAAGCTCTCGTAAGGGCAATCAGTACTTTGCACGGCCTGGAGGTGCAGTTAGCTGGTCCGCCATCCACAAAACCAATTGTAGCCCATGAAAAGATACTTTTCAGTTGCCCTCCTAAGTGCTATGTTATACTTCGTGTCTGTCACCCAGGCCCAGACACTGGATAATAACCCTGTTTCTCAACAAACGGTTGCCTCCGATAATTTTAATCCCAATATAAAACCCTCTTTAGTGCTTACAAAGGCATCAGGGAGTATTGAAGTTGATGGAAATTTGGACGATGATGCTTGGAGGGATGCCGCACTCGCGCGGAATTTTTCCGAGGTTTTTCCGGGGGACCAAACTCGCCCACCGGTGGAGGTAAGTGGTATGATGACCTATGACGATGATAACCTCTATGTGGGAATCATTGTTAAGGATGATCCAAGACTGATTCGGGCTAATCTCAGCGATCGTGATGAGATTTGGCAGGACGACTATGCCGGGATTGTGCTTGATCCCAATCGCGATGGTCAAGGCGTGTATTTCATAGCATCGAACCCCTTGGGCATACAAGCCGATACCTATATTACGCCGAACAATGAAGATGATGGGTTTAGCCTGCTTTTTCGCTCGGATGCCCAGATCACGGAAGATGGCTATCAGGTAGAGTTAGCCATTCCGTTTAAAAGCCTACGTTTCCCTAATGTGGATGTCCAGTCTTGGGGAGCAACATTTTGGGTTACACACCCCAGAGAAAGCAGAAGCCAGTATTCCTGGGCGGGGATTAACAGGGATGATCCATGTATGAGCTGCCAACTGGGGGAGATCAATGGCATCCGTGGAGTAACATCCGGCCGTAACCTGGAGGTCTTACCGTCATTGACCGGTGGAGGCGCAGGGGCTCTCCGTGATGCCGCTGCACCTGCTTCGGGATTCAAGAATGAACGCGTGACACTTGAGCCGTCGCTGAACGTCAAGTACGGTATAACTTCCGAGTTAACCGCAGATGTAGCGGTGAACCCCGACTTCAGCCAAATCGAGTCTGATCAGGCGCAGATTGATGTGAATTCAACCTTTGCGCTTTTCTTTGATGAACGTCGCCCATTTTTTCAGGAAGGATCAGGTCTCTTCAATACTGAGATTCAAACCGTATACACCCGCTCCATCAATGATCCGATAGGTGCGGCAAAAATGACGGGGCGTTTTGGAACGGTTGACGTGGCCTATATCGGTGCACGGGACAATAATTCCCCTCTTTTGCTTCCCTTTGAGGAAGAAAGCAGGCTGCTTGAAGGAGGACGCAGCGTTTCCAATATTCTGCGATTAAAAAAGAATTATGGGAATGATTCATTTATTGGCGCAATTCTGACCGATCGAAGATTAGATGAAGGTGGATCCGGATCAACCGTCAGCCTTGACGGGTCTGCAAGATTTCTGCAGAAGTATATGATTGGTGCGCAATTCGTGTACAGCAACAATTCCGAACCCACGAATGAAGAATTGAACGAGGGCTTGGAAGACATCACGTTTGGTTCCAAGGGATACACCGCGGCCCTGGATGGCGAAACCTTTAGCGGGTATGCTGCAAAACTTGAACTTGACAGGCAGGCACGCTACTGGATGTTTGAAGTAGGGTATGAAGCCGTAAGCCCAACGTTTCGTGCAGACAATGGCTTTGTGCGTCAGAACAATGACCAGACGGCTTACATGTGGCAGGGGGTCACGATTTATCCTGAAAGAGTGATCCCTTTCATAGACCGTATACGGCCGAACCTGGTGATGGGGAGCAGATGGAATTTCGATGGCCTTCAAAAGAGTTTCTTCTTCCGTCCGGCAGTTTATTTCCAGCTTAAGCGACAGACAAATGTACAGCTTAACTGGTGGTACAGGCAGGAGCATTTTGCAGGACAGCAGTTCGACGGGATCACAGCGGTCAATCTCGAAGTCAACAGCAATTTCAGCAAGCGTGTAAACCTGGGAGTCGAAACTCGCATAGGTGAGTCCATTGCCCGGTTCCTAAGTGATCCAGAGGTCGGCAACAGCCTTGATGTCAGTGCATGGGGGGTATTTCGTCCAACGCAACGGATGTCTGTTCAGCCGCAGTTTTCATATTCACGGCTTTCTGAAAAAGGGACGGGGGAGGAGTATTTCAGCGGATACGTTGCTCGTATGCGCTTGAAGTATCAGTTTAGCCGTTACTTCTTCCTGCGCACGATTGTACAGTACAATGATTTCTCCAAATCATTGGAGGTTGATCCACTACTTACGTACAAGATCAATGCATTTACTGCACTACACGTAGGTTCGACCCATGATCTTGACCAGTTCACGCGTACGGAGGGGGCGGCAAAGTACTTCCGTCAGAGTAATCGACAGGTATTCTTCAAGGTCCAGTACCTCTTCAGAAAATAGCTTCCCATCGTTAATTAGCTTGCTTCGTCGTAACTTGTGTGTCACACTAGTAATTATGACACATGAAGCGACTTACCGATCGTAGAACATTCATCAAAACGGCTTCGGCGGGTGTAGCCGGGGCCACTCTTTTGGGAGCTGCGCGCGGAGTGGCCGCGCCGTCGAACCGTCTAGTTGCTGCCGTTATGGGAGTCAACAGCCGGGGTGGGGTTCTTGCTACCTCGTTCGCGCGTGCGGAAGGCTGCGAGGTTGGGGTTATCTGTGATGTGGATGAGCGTGCTATCTCCCGGTCAATCAAAGAAGTTTCAGAGGTTGGAACGGGCAGAGTACCAGCAGGGATTGTTGATGTGCGTGAAGCATTGGATAACCCCGACATTGATATTCTTGTGATCGCAGCCCCGGATCATTGGCATGCCCCTGCTGCAATCATGGCCCTGCAGGCCGGGAAACACGTTTATGTGGAAAAGCCGTGCAGCTATAATCCACAGGAAGGGGAGTTACTGGTTCAGGCACAAGCCTATTACAATCGCGTGGTACAGATGGGCAATCAACAGCGTGCCTCTATGGAGTCCGCACAAGTAATTGATGCCATTAATGAGGGTATAATAGGGCGCCCGTATTACGGACGAGCCTGGTATGCCAATACCCGCGGCCCCATAGGTCGAGGCCAACCCGCGCCCGTACCTGATTGGTTGAATTATGACTTGTGGCAGGGACCAGCTCCTCGCGTGCCTTACATGGATAATCGAATCCACTACAACTGGCACTGGTTCTGGCATTGGGGGACCGGCGAGATTTGTAACAACGGAACCCACGAAATTGATATGTGCCGTTGGGCGCTTGGCGTTGATTATCCTACCAAGGTAACATCGGCCGGTGGCAGATACCGTTACGACGATGACTGGGAGTTCTATGACACGCAGATTGCATCCTTTGAATTTGAAGATAACAAGACCATCACTTGGGATGGCCGCAGCTGTAATGGCCGCGTTGTTGAGGGGCGGGGACGCGGTGCGTCAATTCACGGTGATCACGGAACCGTTGTTATTGATCGAAATGGCTACATAGTTTATGACCAGGATAATCGAGAGATATGGAGACGTTCACGGGCTACCGGAGAGGCAACCTTGGATATTCGAGGCGGGGGAGGTCTAACAGATCGGCATATTAGAAATATGCTGCGGGTGATCAGGGACGACGTTCCGCAGAACTCGCCAATTGACGAGGGGCATAAGAGTACACTGCTTTGTCATCTTGGTAACATTGCCCAAGAAACCGGACGAACATTGCACTGTGATCCAAGCAATGGACATATACTGGGGGACGATGATGCGATGAAAATGTGGGGGCGTGACTATGAGCCGGGCTGGGAAGTCAAGGTATAATTTATACATATGAACCGGCGTGATTTTATTCGAACCGGAAGTACTGCTGCCGCCGGGGGGCTGCTTGTGCGACCCGGAGAACGAGAGAACCAGCGCATGAAGGTTGCGCTTGTAGGGACAGGTATACGTGGCAGCACTATGTGGGGCCGCTCACTGGTTCGCGATTATGCGAACGAGGTCGAATTCACGGGACTTTGCGATATTAATCCCGGGCGTTTGGAGTATGTCAAGGAGTATATGGGGGTTGACTGCCCAACGTTTACCGACTTTGACGAGATGATGCGGGTTGCCAAGCCCGATACCGTGATCGTGACCACCGTTGACTCGACGCACCACAAGTACATCATTCGTGCACTGGAATCCGGTTGTAATGTGGTTACAGAAAAACCAATGACCACGGATGCAGAAAAATGTCAGGCTATACTAGATGCACAGGCGCGCACCCGCAAGTCTGTAACGGTCACATTCAACTATAGATACTCGCCACACCGTCAGCGTATGAAGGAGCTACTCATGACGGGTCGTATCGGAACAATAAGATCGGTCGATTTTCACTGGTACCTGGATGTGTATCACGGAGCGAGCTATTTTCGTCGCTGGCACGGTAAGGAGCGCTATGGAGGCACGCTCTTCGTTCACAAGGCAACCCATCATTTCGATCTCTTGAATTGGTGGCTGGAATCTGAGCCCGAGGAAGTTTTTGCTTTTGGGGAGCTAGAGTATTATGGACATAACAACCCATTCCGACACACGAATTGTCGCGGCTGCCCACACGCCGATCAATGCAATCACTATTGGGACATTACAACGGACTCACGTTCTATGGATCTCTACGTTGCACACGAGCATCACGATGGCTACCTTCGGGATGGATGTGTATGGAGTGAGGAGATAGACATATATGACAAAATGTCCGCGCAAATTCGATATGCCAACGGTGTTCATGTGAGTTATTCATGTACTACTTATTCGCCGTATGAGGGCTATCGGATCGCCTTTAACGGAACCCGCGGCAGGATGGAAGCCTGGGTAAAGGAACGTCAGCCATGGCGGAGGGAGCCGTATGACGAGATCCGTGTAACGGACAATTTTGGTGAGACCGAACTGATCCAGGTTCCTCACGGTGGTGGCGGACATGGAGGAGGAGATCGAAGGCTGAAAGATCGAATCTTCAAGGATCCCTCCATGCCTGATCCGTATCGTCAGGCGGCCGGAGCCCGGGATGGCGCCATGTCAATCTTGGTTGGCATTGCAGCACGAGAAAGCGTCAAAACAGGTGAGCCTATCAGGGTCACGTCGCTCACCTCCCTCAAACCCAGGGCGATACGCCCTTGACCTTAATCACTGCCCATTATGCGTTTTATTCAAATCAACCTAATTCTGCTCATTGTCCTTATTGCCAGTTCATGTGCGTCCTTCGGCGAATTGGCTTCAACTGAACCTGCGAACCCTCTTCTTGGGGACTGGGGGTATGCCATTGATACCCCGGATGGTATCTTTACGGGTGGACTGCACATAGATGAGGGGGAGTCGGGCCTGAGCATTGGCCTGACAGAGGAAGGTCAGCCGGAAGGAAGCGGGCAGCTGATGGCTGACGAAATCACATTCGATGAGGAAGCACAGGCACTTTCTTTCTCCTTTATTCACGATGATTATGGAAAGATGGTAGTCAATATGGTTCTCGGGGAGGAAGGAATGGCTGGCACCTTGAGAGTAATCCAGTTTGGTGTAGATGTACCGATTACTGCAATGCGCGAAGAGGAGTAGCTATCAGACATGTATAGCTATATAGGTAAACAGGTTCGTGTCTATCTCTATACACGTGGAGGGGAAATGATGGGACCGATTTCCGGTAGAGTGGCAGATGTTGCTGCTGATGTTGAAGTTTGTCCTGGTATGAAAAAGGATTTAGCATTCGTTATAGACATCAAAGTGCCAGAAGGAGAGGTCCCCTACAGGCATGTCTACGAGGAAAGAGATGAAGGATGGTTTGCCATTCAGGATATGGAGATCATGGAAGAAGAGGAGGTTGTACCCGGTTGGTTTAAGAACTGATTACTCATGCGTTTCTATCTCGTCATCATTACTTTGGCATTGATAGTTTCCTGTCAAGTTCCAGAACAGCCGAGGCCAATGATAGAACGCACGTCCTTTGGCATGCTACCGGAGGGGGAGGAAGTCGAACGTTTCCAATTACGAAATACTGCTGGAGTTGAGGCTTCAATCATTACATATGGGGCAACTTTGACCGCACTGAGCGTGCCGGATCGGGACGGCCTTATGGAAGATGTCGTATTGGGGCACGAAACACTGTCTGGCTACCTTCAAGCCAATCCGTACTTCGGTTCGATTGTTGGCCGATACGCCAATCGTATTGCCGGAGGGAGCTTTTCTCTGGACGGGGAAACCTATACCTTGGCTCGCAATAATGGTCCGAACCATCTGCACGGGGGTGTCAAGGGGTTTGACAAAGTAAACTGGGAAGTGGCGGAGGTAATTGAAGACACGAATCAGGTGGGTTTATCCCTGAACTATGTCAGTGCCGATGGGGAGGAAGGATATCCGGGGATGCTCACCGTACGTGTCACCTACCTGCTTACGGAGGACAGCCGACTTATAGTTGACTACGAGGCAATAACCGATAAAGCTACTCCCGTCAACCTGACGCAGCATGCCTACTTTAATTTGGCGGGAGAGGGTTCAATAGAGGGGCATCACTTGACGTTAGCCGCGAGTCACTACACTCCGGTTGATTCAACGCTGATTCCAACCGGCGAGATTCTTCCTGTAGACGGTACAGCGTTTGATTTTCGGTCGGGGAAAAGGATTGGTGAGCATATAGATCATGATGATCAACAGCTACTGTACGGAGGAGGCTATGATCACAATTTTGTACTGGATCGCATGTCTGGAGACTTAATGCCAGCGGTGACGGTTTTGGAACCGGTGAGCGGTCGAGTCCTCGAGGTCCATACAACCAAGCCCGGGATTCAGTTTTATACGGGCAATTTCTTGGATGGAAGCATTATGGGTAAGGGTGGGGTACAGTATGGACGAAGGACAGGTTTTTGCCTGGAGACACAGTATTACCCGGATTCACCGAATCAGCCGAACTTTCCGTCTACAATTCTGAGACCTGGGAAGGTATATCAAACACAGACGGTGTTCGTGTTCCGAACAGAGGACTAATGGGTTGGCCTTCTTTTACATCCTTGCCAGCGCTCTCGTCCCACTTACTTTATGCCAGAGGCGTGTCAGTAATGACGAAGTCAGTTTGTAGAGTGGCCGAACTGCTTCGCCGTGACCGTTCGTTCTGGCAGATATACGATGAAGTCTTTCACCTGGCCTGCCACAAGTACATCAGATAGACATGAATGCCATCCGTGCTTTGCGACGAATTTTTACTGCGCTTGCCATAGGCGCTAGCGTGCTGGTCACCGTGCAGGCTCAGGAGTTGTCCTTCACGCTTCATGAGCAGTTAATCATTGGTGATGACGAAGAGGCACCATCCGAGTACCTCTTGGGTTCCCCCGAAATAGTACGCACGGACTCGCAAGGTAACATCTACGTAAGCGATGCAAGACGCGCGGACGTTCGGGTTTTCGACGCGAATGGCCGATATGTAACTACGGTCGGCAAAAGAGGCGAAGGACCAGGCGAATTGCGGGAAGTCTACGGCATGCACGTAGATGGCGACGACCGGGTAATTGTGGCCGACCGAATGAGCCGGCGTTTGACGATTTTCACAGATATGGGCAAGAGCTTCGCAACAAAGTCTCTTGCAGAAGACGGGAGGACGATCGCGCCGGATCCAATACTGTCCCTTGACAATTCCTTTGTGCTCAAGTATGTGAAGCTATTTGCAGATCCGGCAGGAGGCCCAAGTATCGAGGACGACAGGGTTCTTCATACATATGATACGGATTTGAACCGACTAGAGACTTTTGCCCAATTGGACGATATCTACGACCTGGACGATCCATTCCTGAAGGCGTTTTCCACCTGGTCCGACGCGATAAATGTGGCAACCAATGGGACGGACACCATAGTCTTGGCTCCTGTCGTGTATGGTGGGTACATTTACCGATACACACGGTCAAATGACATGTGGGTCATGGAGAAGCTAAAAGGGGGGCCGGTACCCAAGAGATCGTTTATGCCCGTGAGCAAGAAGGACATTGATACGAACCCGGACGTAAAGCGGGGTGCTGTTATGCTATCAGGCCCCACTGGGACATACCGTGCGAGGATTTTCAGCCGGAGTGACGGTGTGGCTATCCTGAGCACAGGTGAGATCCTTCATTTCCCTGTTCGGATGCCACTGAAACAGGATTTTGAGCCACGAGCGGAACTATTTAATCAGAATGGGGACTTGGTTGGCTATGGCCAGCTGCAATTCGATAACCCTGAGTTAAACGGAAACGCTCGCGTAATGGAGTCCATCAGCATCCAGTGGATTGACACGGCTGATCGTCTATACCTTGTGCGGAGGAATAGTAAAGGCTTCGCTGTGCTCAGTGTTGCAAATCTAGATATCAGTTCAAAATGAGTCGCGAGTATTGCTGCAACTGTGCAACACTGGCGCATTAGTAAAGAAACGCGTTAACAACTGGCTTGGCGGGACCATTGAATCCCGAGCTTGTTCAACCCTTTCAAATCTGGGGCACTAGCAGAGATTCTATTCATAGGGGTAAACTCCCACAGAAAATTTGACGGCGTAGAATGCGCCGTATGCGTGCGCCTCTGATCTTCGCTCCGATCAATGTCTCCGCAGCTTCAGGGCGCCCTGCACCCGTAGCGCCCCTGCCAGCACGGCAAAAAGCGCCAGTTCCCAGAACCGGTCGGGATAGCCAAAGCAGAAGGTCCAGACCTTGACGGCTGCGTAGATCAGCCCGCCCCATAGGGCGAGGAGGCCGAGCTGGAAGAGGATCGTGGTCTACGTAGCAATAAAATTACTTATCTGTAGAATAGTTGGCATAAGCATCAACTATTCATCATCGGAAAACAGCTCTCCCTGAACGAAGCGATTGTTCTCGGGGATGTCCTCTGTTGTCTGATTACGCCGAAAACTGCGTTAAGCAAACGACCCGTCAACGAAGGGAAAGGCCGAGTATTACTGTAACGCCTGATTGAAATCAGCAATCAGGTCGTCCTCGTGCTCAATCCCTACCGAAATACGTAACAGGGAGTCCCTTATTCCTGCGATTTCCCGCTCTTCTGACGTGAGCCCCGCGTGAGAACTGATTGCCGGCCGCGTCATGAGTGACTCAACACCCCCAAGGCTCGGTGCGTAGAGGGGCAGACGGAGTCGGTCAATCAAGTCTGTGACAGCGTCCAATCCCCCCTTTAATTCAATGCTCAACATCCCACCAAAGCCTTTGAAGAGACGTGCCGCCCGCTTGTGCTGGGGGTGGGAAGGGAGCCCAGGATAGTATACATGCGCAACCTTGTCGTGGTTTTCGAGGAATTTGGCAAGACCAAGCGCGGTAGAGTTGTGTTGTCTCATTCGCAATGCAAGCGTCTGCATACCTCGGTTGAGCAGAAAGCAGGCATGAGGGTCTAGGGCACCCCCTAGGTGCTTAAGTGTTTGCCGCGATTTATAAATCAGTTCCCCGTTGCCAACAATTACTCCTGCGACGATATCAGAATGACCATTCAGGTATTTAGTCGCGCTGTGAAGAGACAGGTCAAATCCGGCAGCGGTAGCTTTATAATTGAACGGCGTAGCAAATGTATTGTCAATCAGCGATGTAAGGTTGTTGGCTTGAGCAAATGCTATAATGCCCTCCAGATCACAGACATGGAGCAGGGGGTTCGTAATAGATTCGACATAAATTGCACGCGTATTGGTCTGGAGAAGTGATTGCCATGTATCCGGTGCATCTGCATCAAAGAACGAAACAGTTATTCCAAGGTCTGCCAGCAGCGTGCATACGAATCCATGCGTACCACCATAAAGGCTGTTCTGAGCAAGCAAGTGTTCGCCTGGTTTGAGTACGGATAGGATTGCTCCAGTGATGGCTGTCATGCCACTACCGGTGACTAGGGCTTCCTCTGCACCCTCCAGTACCGCAAGTTTGCGGTTGAGCACTTCCTGGTTAGGTGTGTTATTGTAGCGGATATATCGTAAGGGGCTATCATCATGCTCAAACATGGCAGTTTGAAAAATAGGCATGCGTACAGCCCCCTCCACGCGATCCGTTTCTCCCGCATGAATGAGTTGTGTGTCAATAGCGTGATTCATTAAGTATTGTTGGTTTGTTTAATGACAAGCCCCCACAGAGACGATAACGTGAAACAGTAACAATCAGGGCAGATGAAGTGTACCGGCAATCACGGTAACTGCTTCTCCTCCAACTTGTACCGCAGAGATATCGTTACGCGGCCCCAATACTCTTACACGAGCTTGCCCCGGACGCTGCATCCAGGTTCCCTGCGATGCAAGAAAATCGGGTACATCAATGAGACCATAATGCCACAGGTATGCTCCCATTCCTCCTGTGGCGCTACCAGTAAAAGGATCTTCGAACACGTCCGGTGGACCGGCAAAATGGCGGGCGAACGTTCCTGAATTAATTTTGGCAAACAGGTGCACACTGAAAAACAAAAACTCACGACGCAGCTTTGCGAGTGCATCTATGTCGACCTGAATTTTTCTCAGGCAATCCAGTGTTTGCACGGGTACCATAAGTTGCGGAGTTCCAGTGCTGACGACTTGCACAGGCCTTCCGGTTACGAGATCCTCGGTTGACAGTCCGAAGACCGACGCGGCCCTGTCATGGGGAACTGTGGAGAGGAATTTTGGCTTGAGCTGCGTCATAACGATTTCGCGGGGTTGTCCCTCAGCCGATAATACATCAACAGGCACGATCCCGGCCTTAAGCTCAAGGGATATTCTCGTCTGCTCCCCTGTAAGCTTTATACGGTTGGCTTCTATCAACGTATGGATAGATGCAATCGTTGGGTGACCGGCAAGCGGAATCTCCTCGGCTGGCGTAAAATACCGAGCTCGCACGTCGGCTTTGTCTGAGTGCAGAATAAATGCGGTCTCCGAATGATTCTGTTCACGCGCGACCGCCTGCATTTGATCGCTGGTCAGTGGATCCGCGTCAAGTACAACTGCACAGGGGTTGCCGTGGAGCGGCTCACTCGCAAATGCGTCTACTTGAAAGAAGGGGAAGGACGCCATCTGTCAGTAGCTACCAGAACCATGAACGCGGATCGGAAGCACAACACTTGCAAAGTTGAAGATAATGGCTTTAATTACTAGTCACAGTCACACGAGATCATGAACCGTAAGCAGCGCAAAAATATAATAATCGCACTCGCTATCCTCGTGGGGATTACCGTGGTCCTGGCAATCGTAACCCAGTTGAGCAGTTAATAGGTCAGCTTGCGCGCTTGCTGTTAGCCGTGGCTATGCGAGTTCGGAAAAGAACACATCAAAGTCGTCCTCATCTTCTTCCTCGTTCTCCAGGAACGGATAGATATCCTGTAAGAGTTCCTGAAGTTTTGTACGTCCGCGATTGATTCGGCTCTTCACGGTACCCATCGGCAGACCGGTGATAATAGCAATTTCCTCGTAGCTGAGCTGCTGAATATCTCGCAGGATCACAACCTCACGAAAGTGGTCAGGCAGTGCAAGAAGCCCATTCTGGATGTGCTGATCCTGGATAGCACTTTCGGCATGCTTGTCAGGTGCGAAGGTCTCATCGGGGAGGGGCATTTCAAACTCCTCACCATCCCGGTTGAACGACTGAATGGAGTCCATCCGACGCCTGCTGCGTTTGCGGTACTCCGTTTTTGCCAGGTTGCCGGCAATGGTATATAGCCAAGTGGAAAACCTGGCAATTCTTTTGTACGAATGCCGGTTGCGGTATACACGAAGGAAGGTTTCCTGGATTAGATCCTCACAGGCTTTCTTATCTCCGGTAAACCGGTACAGGAAGTTGACAAGGGGACCAGTCCAGCGCTCCCAGAGGATATTATATGCCTCGACTACACCAGCCTGGAAATGCTCCATCAGGTCCTCGTCGGACATCTCCTGTAGTGCGTCAAAGCGGCTGAGAGCCGAACGGCGCCTAACGTCCTTTCGAATAATGCGTGCTATGTTCCTCACTTTTCTCTTATCTATTTTTTAACGGGACCAACCTCGGCCCCCGTTACGTATTATATATACACCTTGTTACACCCTATGGCATAACGTACTCGGGTTTCACAAAATTGCCTTTACTGTATAAGGCTTGGAACCGTTGAATACCCATAGAGTAAATTCAGCAAATGTTCGTCAGTTTGTTGTACGGTGGAGCATGTAACAACCTGATGTTATAGTCGACGGCTCCAGTACAGCTAAGAAGTTTACGAAATATTTTTTACAAAGTCAAGTACTTGTGCATTGACCACAACAATCTTGGTTTTGTCCAGGCAGCCGGAAGGTCCTTTCGAGAGATAGCAGTCTCTCACGTTCATTTATGTAGCTGTGGCGGGGTTGCCACTGGATTGGTCTAATTGGGGCCCCGGTGCTCATGACTATTGAAACGGCCACAGACCCTGTTCAATGATCCTTGGACCGGCGGCAAGCTATCTCCGCTATCGACACGGACACATTGCGCGCAGTCGCTCCCAAGTGAAAATGCCACTGTTATGTCCATCATCCCAGGTCAGGCGCAAGCCTACGCTGCCGGCTACCTCAACTTTGACATTCTCCCACCGCACGAGGGCCGGTAAGTGGAAGATTTCTGGATCTGGCAGCTCGTGCATTTTTTCATGCCCTTGACAGCCGGCGCATGGACATGCGCGCCGTAGCCCATCCAGCGGAAAGGAGCAGGCATGGTTATCAGACCATTGGATGTCAAAAGTTTGACGCTCCCGGTTGACAATCACACGAAGACAGGTTACCGTTTCAGGCATACTGCTCATTCAGGAGCGAATGGTTGACTGACACTATCGTAGGTCTCTTCGTAAAGAGATACTCAAATGGGATGAACCCTCTACCTGATGGTCAATTACGCCTATAACGCCCATTCTTATCCCTATTGAATGGGTATACCCCCTTTAATAGGTCTTGGAGTTTGGCACGTCCTCGATTAATGCGGCTTTTGACGGTTCCCATCGGAAGTCCGGTGATCTGTGCAATTTCATTGTATGAAAGTTGCTGAATATCACGAAGGATCACCACCTCTTTAAAGTTTGGCGGAATTGTATCCAGCGCATCCTGGATATACTGATCCTGCAATGCACTTTCCGCATGCTTATCGGGCGAAAAGGTCTCGTCCGGTAAGGGCATTTCGTATTCTTCGTTGTCTTTGTTTACGGACTGAATTGAGTACATGTGACGACGTTTCCGTTTACGGTACTCGCTTCTTGCAAGATTGCCTGCAATGGTATAGAGCCACGTAGAGAACTTTGCAATACGCTGATAGGAGTGTCGGTTGCGATGAACGCGAAGAAAGGTCTCCTGCAATAGGTCTTCGCAGCGCTTGCGGTCTCCCAGAAAACCATACAGATAGTGCACCAAGCGCTCGCTGTATCGGCTTACCAAGATATCATAGGCTTCCACAGTTCCTGCCTGGAACAGCTCCATCAGGTCCTCATCCGGCATTTCATGCAGGGCATCAAATCGACTGGCAGCCGACGAACGCCTGCGGTCATTGTTGCGGGCTACTAAATGGACTGTACTGGCCACGACCTACGTGCTCTCACACGATTATTATTCTGATTGGAGAGTAGATGTAACGGTCTCTATGTAAGTCTGTCTGTGCGACACTTCTGTATTGCGCAGTTACGCACTGCAACTATATGGTCAACCGCAATCAGTATGCATTGACAACATTGCCGTATAATAATGGCAAGATACTGAATTGGAACACAATAGGCTGTAGAATGACAGCGGGCTTAATGTTGATGCTCAGTTGTGTAGGTCAATGCAGAACGATCTGCTTGTGTCTATTCTCGGAAAGAATGCAAGAACTGATGCCCCATGCCCAGGTAGGAGGACGACATAATTTCCAAAATACATCTGATGGTACCCTCGGCGGTGCGGTGCACCTGATGACCAGAACCGGAGACCAGTTTGCCAAATAATCCTGACCAGCAGACCGAAGACCTGATCCGTTATCCCATAGACGGGGTTCTGGACTTGCACACGTTTCATCCACGGGATGCGGCCGAGGTGACACGCGAGTATCTTCGCGAGTGCCATAGAGAGGGTACGTACTGTGTGCGCATTATACACGGTAAGGGAAAGGGGGTACTAAGAGGTATCGTCCACGCAGTTCTATCCGATTGTTCTTTCGTTGACTCTTGGGGAACTGCGCCAGATTCAAGTGGCTGGGGAGCAACCGTGGTAAACCTCAAGAGGAATGACACATCTGACTAACCATCTAGTCGAGAGTTTGCATAATCGAGTCATAGGGATAGCAGCCCGAGCATCCTCACTCTATAGCTCCTAATCCCCGAGGTCAGTACGCTTGCACTTGCTTTGCTGCTTTATTTTTACTGCGCACGCCAAGGGCGAATCCACTAGGTTCTTAACTCCGGCTTGAATGTCAGCCAACGCTCTCTGTGCGGCGTTGGCAGAATCAGCTCCCTTTTCCCTTGACCTCATCCACAAGGGGAAGCCCGACGGCATGACCTGCTCCACTCGATCGATTACGCACGGACACAATCAAGCACTCGACTGACTCAATACGCGTTTGAGTGCTTCAAAATTGCTCCGGATATGGTCAGCAGAAATGTCCATGAGCGCTTGTTCGGGATCGTTCAGATCAACCTCTACTATTTCTTGGATGCCCGAATGACCGAGACGCACAGGCAGACCAATAAACAGATTAGAAAGACCATACTCCCCCGAAGGGCGTGCGGCACAGGGAAGCACCCTGCCGGAGTTCTTTACTATTGCTTCAACCATTTGCGCAGCCGCAGCGCCGGGGGCATACCATGCAGAAGTCCCCATAAGTTTTACGATCTCACCGCCCCCGCCTTTAGTACGTGCTACAATTTCCTCGATCTGATCCGCAGGGAGCAGTTCGGTGAGGGGAATTCCTCCGACGGTAGTATAGCGTGGAAGAGGTACCATCGTATCCCCGTGTCCACCTAGCAAGAGTGCCTGAATATCCTTAACAGACACATCAAGTGCCATTGCAACAAAGGCTCGAAATCTGGCCGTGTCAAGTACTCCGGCCATCCCCATGACACGGTTAGCCGAAAAACCACTGGCTTCGTGAGCCACATAAGTCATGACATCAAGTGGGTTCGAAACCACGATAATGATAGCATTCGAGCTTCCGGCTACAAAGGACTCGGTTACCGTACGCACAATATTGGCGTTAATTCCCAAGAGATCGTCGCGGCTCATTCCCGGTCGTCGAGGAACTCCACTGGTGATTACGCAAATGTCGGAGTCTGCAGTAGCTCCATAATCATTTGTAACTCCCTTGACTTTCGTATCAAACAAATGAATCGGAGCAGACTCTGCAATATCAAGGGCCTTCCCTTCCGAGAGACCTTCCTTGATATCAATCAGAACAACCTCATTGACCATGTCCTTGTGGGCCACACATTCTGCGACAGTGGCTCCGACATTGCCAGCACCAATAACCGTAACCTTACTCATAATAATTAACTTGTTATGTTGACCGCGGAGATGATACGCACAAACATGCAAGTTTACTCATAAGCATCTGATGCAAGTTCGGGATGCAACGTTTGTGATCGTTGACCTGGAAACGACAGGAACACAAGCAAAACACGATCGGATCATTGAGATCGGAGCTGTCAAGATGCGTGCAAGTGAAGTAGTGGACACGATGGAGACGCTGGTTGATCCCCAGTGTACTATTTCTCGGCACATTACCCGAATCACAGGTATCACCAACGCAGATGTTTTTGATCAGCCGCAGATAGAGGAGGTGCTACCACATTTCCTGGACTTTTTGGGAAATGCAATATTTGTTGCTCATTATTGCCAGTTTGACTCAAGCTTTATTGATGCAGAACTGCAGCGGACAGGCCTGCCTCCGCTCAATAATCCAACACTCTGCACGCTGCGTCTGGCACGTCGACTGCTTCAGGGATTACCATCTAAAGGTCTCAGTAGCCTGATCACTTTTTTCGACCTGGATCCGGGGCAGCGTCATCGCGCCTTGAGTGACGCAATTGCTACGCAACAGGTACTCAGCCGACTACTCTATAGGCTGGAGGAGCAGTTCGAAATAACAGAGGTAGATACGCTTCTTGCTTTTCAGCATTCCAGATACGAAGGGCTTCATCGTAACCAAGGACGGCAAGCACAAATCCGAAAGAAAATATTGCGAGAATTGCCGCATGGGCCCGGAGTGTATCGCATGATAGCTCCGGGGGATAAATTGCTTTACATTGGCAAAGCCCGTGTGCTTAGTGACCGAGTTCGCAGTTATTTTGCAGGTGTGGAGGGTCATCCTCCGCATATTCGGAAGATGATGCAGAAGGTCCAGGATATCCAGTGGACAGAGACAGCGACAGAACTTGAAGCACTCCTGTTGGAATCCCGCCTAATCAAAGAACATGCTCCGCGGTTCAACAGGGCGGCGCGGACATATCGTCGACGCCCGTTTTTGCGTCTTGGTGCAATTGCCGGTTCAGACTGGATTACAGTGATTGAACATGTACGTGCAGATGGAGCGCTGCATTACGGACCATTGGCCAATCGTCGAGAAGCAGAGCTTTTGGCCGAGGCACTAGTGATGTTGTTTGGTGCCTCACCAAATTCTTTCAAAAATCCCGAAAGAGTTGGTGTAGGCTTGGGCTCAGCCCGGATTGGAGGTCCTTTGACAGAGGAGGGGTTTGTACAGGCTAAAGCTTTTCTTCAGGGAGAAAACGATGAGGCATTGAGCATATTGGAGCGTAGAATTCAGCACGCCGCAAAAACGCAGGCCTATGAGCGAGCAGCCCGGATACGTAATTGGCTGGTTGCCATGCAGACGATTCATTCGCGTCCGCACTTTACTCGCGTTGCACTGTTAGAGCGGAGCGGTGCCGTACTATACCGGAATGAGGATAAAACAGAAGTGCATTTCGTTATTCACGGTTGTCCGACTGTACATCTGGTTTGGCCATGCGCCGATGGTGTTTTCAGAGAAGCGCTTGTGGCGTTTCAGGATCAAATGTTTCAGCCACCAGATCGCTTGAAGATGCAACAGATTGATGCAGTTAGGCTACTGAGTGCGTGGATGTTCAAGAATCGGGATCACATACATGTGCTTTACTGGACAGCGGAGAAATCGCCGTCTACATTTGAGCGTGAGTTGCGGTCGTTACTTGAAGAAATGCACACCAAATGAGGGCATAGTGATTTTTTTTGGATACAGACCGGGTTGTAGCTTGAAGTATCTGGCTAGATTTGCCTAAATTCGCACTGGCGGATTATTGTCACAATAAATGCTTGCTCAGACATTTTTTATTGCGGCTGGCCTATTGGCGGTGATTGCTGCTTTGGGGATGCTGGTTTCACGCAGTCCTGTGCGAAGTGCACTGTGGTTGATCCTGGTTATGCTATGCGTAGCCGGGTTGTATATGACATTGAGCGCTGAATTTATTGCTGTTGTGCAGGTATTGGTCTACGCAGGGGCCATCATGGTTCTTTTCTTATTTGTCATTATGCTGCTCAATCTGGGAGCGTTACCCAATCTTGAGCGGGTTGATTTCAAGAAGGGGGTTGGATTTGTTTTGGGTACTGTGATCTTGGCCCAGTTAGTCTACATTACAGCTACAGCCTCTGAGCCACTCGTAACAGCATCATTTGATCCTGTGGAAACCGGATCTGCCTTGAAGATTGCGGAAGAGCTGTTTACGCGCTACGCGCTACCGTTTGAGATCATTGGGATTCTGCTACTGGTGGCAACTGTAGGAGCAGTTATGCTGGCAAAGCGCACATTTGAGTGAATAACAACACTGGGTTCATACTTCAATGGAAATCCCGCTTACATGGTATCTGACGCTTAGCGCAGTGCTCTTCTCTATCGGAGTGATGGGGGTGCTTTTCCGAAGTAACCTCATCGTGATCCTGATGTCTGTTGAGTTGATGCTCAACGCAGTTAATCTCACACTGATTGCATTCAGTCAGTTTATGGGAGATATAACGGGCCAGATACTGGTATTCTTTGTAATTTCGGTGGCTGCTGCTGAGGCTGCAGTAGGCCTTGCGATTGTGATTGCGATCTTCCGTAACAAGCTCACAGTAGATGTTAACGATATCAAATTATTCAGGCATTGAGTCAGTTGATGTCTACTGATCTGATTGTTCAACTCATCATTCTTTTACCGCTAGCAGGGGCGGCATTCCTAGGATTGATTCCTCTTTTTGCACGTGGTATACGCGCATATAAGGGGTTTCTGGGTGCTGTGGGCGTGCTGATGGTTGCAATCCCGTTTGGCCTCACAGCTTTCCTTTTTGCCCAGGGCGTGGATTCTGCTTATGTTGCCACACTTTACACGTGGCTGGGTGCGGGCGATTTTTCAGTTTCAATTGCCTATCGGGTTGACGAACTCTCTATGATCATGACCTTGGTGGTTACGGGGGTGGGAGCGTTGATTCATGTGTATGCGGTCGGCTATATGGCAGAGGATCGATCTTTCTGGAAATTCTTCGCCTACCTGAACTTGTTCATATTTATGATGCTCAACCTGGTCTTGGCTGACAATCTGTTAGTCATGTTTTTGGGTTGGGAAGGGGTGGGGTTGTGTTCCTATCTGTTGATTGGATTCTGGTATGAAGAACGCAAGAACAGTGCAGCAGCGAGTAAAGCCTTTATTGTCAACAGGGTAGGGGATTTTGCTTTCCTACTGGCCATGTTCATTCTGGTTAAGGAGCTAGGCAGTTTGGATTTTGACAGTGTTCTTGCTGGTGCGGAGGCGATGTCAGAAGGAACCATTGCAACGGTTGTGCTGCTCCTCTTTGTGGGGGCAACTGGCAAGAGTGCACAGATTCCACTGTTTATTTGGTTGCCTGATGCGATGGCGGGACCTACACCGGTTTCTGCGTTGATCCATGCAGCGACTATGGTAACCAGCGGGCTCTATTTACTGGCTCGGCTTTCGTCGCTGGTGCTGATGGCGCCAGGCGTGATGACACTTATTGCCGTGATCGGCGCAGTTACGGCCTTGGTCGCGGCAACCATCGCGCTCACACAACGAGACATCAAACGTGTGCTAGCCTACTCAACTGTGTCTCAGTTAGGGTTCATGTTTATGGCGGCCGGTGTAGGAGCTTTTTTCGTCGCAATTTTCCATGTGGTCACACATGCTTTCTTCAAAGCCTGTTTGTTTCTAGGCTCTGGCAGCGTGATACATGGAATGCACCACGTAGAGCATGACCTTCGCCATAAGGGGTATGAGGGTCCGTTTGATGCACAGGATATGCATTACATGGGCGGGCTGAAGAAGTATATGCCTGTAACCCGCTGGACCTATCTCATAGCGACCCTTGCGATTGCGGGCATTCCGCTGAGTGCAGGCTTCTTTTCAAAAGATGAAATCCTGTTCAAGGCTTTCGAGTACGGGTACGATGGTAATCCGTATGCATGGTTTGTCTGGGGAGTCGGCATCGTTACAGCACTCCTCACTGCGTTTTATATGACGCGCTCGTATATGCTGACCTTTGAAGGGAAGGCTAGGTGGCCCATGCAGGATCAATTGCATCCGCATGAGTCACCGAGATCCATGACTTGGCCGCTGATGATTCTGGCGGGTCTGTCAGTCGTCGGTGGTTTCATTGGCTTACCCAAGGTTGCAAAGGAGCTTGGACTGTCCAATTGGATCCACGACTACCTGGTTGGGCATGCTGGTCATATAGGACCTGTGGCAGAACCTGAGATTCACGCTCATGTGAGCGTTATGGCTGAGATTGGGCTTATTGTGCTCGGCGCCGGTATTGCCGTGGTCGGGGTTATATGGGCTTGGCGATTTTTCGCCAGATATGAACTCGGTGGTGACCAGGTCATCCAGAATCGATTTGGTGCCCTCTATCGCTGGTGGCAATCCAGCTATTATTGGGACAAGTTTTATGATCGCACGCTTGTAAGGCCCGTGATTGGTGGTGCGGAAAAAGCCTTTGCACCATTTGATCAGCATATTGTAGACGGGCTGGTCAATGCTGCGGGCCGTGTAGCCATGGTGTTCGGATGGCTGTTTGGAAGGTTACAGACTGGTGTTGTGCAGAATTATGCGCTCGCTATTGTATTTGGAACCGTTTTGATCATTGCCCTCATACTGCTGTAACGGGACGGAGATAAAGGCTATGGAGTTTGCACATATCTTGACGGCTATCATTTTTCTGCCTCTGATAGGAGCGTTGCTCATGCTCCTGGCACCAACTGACCGGGCAGTGCGGCTGTTTGCCCTGATTGTGACAACGGCAACCTTCCTGCTTTCACTCCCACTCTGGTTCGGTTTTGACGTAGCAGCTGGGGCTGAACTCCAGTTCAATGTGGTTGATTTTCCATTGATTTCTGAAACCCTGGATGTTCGCTACTTGGTGGGGGTTGATGGGTTCAGCCTGCTTCTTGTGCTTTTAACCACATTTCTCGGACCTATCGTGGTGTTATGTTCTTGGTCGTATATCAAGGAGAACTCGAAAGGTTACTACATCCTGTTGCTCGTTCTCCAGACGGGCATGACAGGTGTGTTCTGCGCCTTTGACGTTCTCCTGTTTTACATTTTTTTCGAGTTGACACTGATCCCGATGTACTTTCTGATCGGGATCTGGGGAGGAGAGCGACGCATTTATGCTGCGATCAAGTTCGTAATCTATACGATGGTCGGCTCACTTCTGATGCTCGTCGCGATTTTGTATATGGGATATGCAGCCGGCAATGCCGTAAACGATGGCGTGTTTACCACCAATTATTTCAAGCTGTTATCGTTTGATGTGCCTTTGGGGATGCAATCCTGGTTGTTTATTCTGTTTGCGTTCGCATTTGCAATCAAAGTTCCAGTTTTCCCCTTTCACACATGGTTGCCGGATGCTCATGTTCAGGCACCGACGGGCGGTTCAGTCATTTTGGCTGGCGTCCTGCTGAAAATGGGTACTTATGGGCTGGTGCGATTCTGTTTGCCCTTTTTCCCCAGCGCATCTGCGTCGCATACCACACTTATTGGCATTTTGGCGGTAATTGGAATTGTGTACGGTGCACTGGTATCTCGCGCCCAAAGTGATGCCAAAAAGCTGGTTGCCTATTCAAGTGTCAGTCATTTGGGGTTTGTAGTACTGGGTATTTTTGCTGTAACACTGGAAAGTATCCAGGGCGCCATGATTCAGATGATTAATCATGGCATTTCTACTGGAGCGTTGTTTCTTATTGTCGGAATGCTGTATGAGCGACGACACACACGTTTGATGGCCGATTATGGTGGGATTGCCAAATCAGTTCCCGTGCTCACTTTCTTTATGGTATTGACGGCTCTTGCCAGTGCGGGGCTTCCAGGGCTTAATGGGTTCGTAGGGGAGTTTCTGATTCTGGTTGGAGCATTCAGCAGTGACGCTCCCGGCATGCAGGTATTGACGGTGATCGCGACCCTCGGAGTGATACTTGCCGCAGTTTATCTGCTTTGGATGCTTAGTCGCATGTTCTTCGGCCCCTTGACAACTGAGTCAAACCGTAAGATGCCAGATCTGAATGTACGGGAGCTTGTCATACTAGCCCCAATGGCTTTATTGATGATTCTCCTTGGCCTCATGCCACAACCCTTTTTAAAGGTTAGCGAGCCGGCAGCGGCACGTCTATTGGAGGTGATAGAGCAGAAACGTGCTTTCGCTGAAACGGATGACCCTCAGCTCGAGCGCAGGCTTGAACTAATGGAGAGAACGCTACCATCCTCCACATCCCCTTCGGCAGATGAATCTCTGCCTCAACCATAGCTAACTCAGTTATTCAATGGCTGCTTCACGCGTTTCCTGTTTATTTTTCGCATTTTTTCTCATTGGTGGTGTCTCTCATGCTCTGGCCCAAGAGGTAGACCATAACACCGAGCCTCTTATTGAAGCTGACACAGTTGATACAGGCGAAAGTATAGCTGATCCGACAGAAGGGCAGGAAGCTGCTGGCGCACACGGCGAAGAGGGAGATCATGGGGATGGGCACGCCAAGGTGATTCCCCCACTCTGGCTGGTTGCCCCATTCATCATATTACTTCTGATGATCGCTACAGGGCCGCTGTTCTACGTTCATCACTGGCATAAACACTATCCCAAGTATGCAGTGGGGCTGGGGATGTTCGTGACCCTGTATTATCTGATCGTGCTGCATGACGGGATATCGATGCTTCACGCGCTCCAGGAGTATCTATCTTTCATTGCCCTGGTAGCCTCCTTGTTTATTGCCGCGAGTGGAATTTTCCTGAAAGTTAATGCTCGTGGTACCCCATTGACGAATATTTCACTTCTCTCCGTGGGGGCGGTAATTGCAAACCTCATCGCTACAACCGGCGCAGCTATGCTGTTTATCCGGCCATATATGCGTCTCAACAAGGGACGCTTGAAGGCTTACCATATCGTCTTCTTTATTTTCATTGTGGCTAATGTGGGCGGGGCACTGACTCCGATTGGGGATCCGCCGTTGTTTCTGGGCTTCCTGCGTGGTGTGCCGTTCTTCTGGACAGCTGCTCACGTCTGGCATGTCTGGATTCCGACCATGCTAGCTTTGCTGGCCATTTTTTACGTTATTGACAGCCGCAACAAGGCGCAGTCTACGACTGATATTTCCTCTGGAAAAACGATTGAGCTTCAGGGTACGCGTAGTTTCATTTTTGTTGTAGTCATTGTGTTATCAGTGTTCATTGATCCGAATGTGATCAGTGCAATGAAGGGAACTCCGTTAGATCTGGCGGGCACGTATCATCTTCCATTTGGGATTCGTGAGATCATCATGTTCTCGATGTGTGCGATTGCCTTCAAGTTCTGTGATAAGGAAGCACTCACAAAGAATGAGTTTACCTTTGAGCCTATTCGAGAGGTTGGTTGGTTGTTTTTGGGCATTTTTGCCTGCATGGTGCCAGCACTGGCGTTGATCTCGGATTACGCCCACAGCAATGCAGATGCGCTAACTGTAACCACCTTCTATTGGGGGACGGGTTCACTCTCGGCAATCCTGGATAATGCGCCCACATACCTTAATTTCCTGGCAGCTGCCATGGGTAAGTTTGGTCAGGATGTGAATGTGGCAATGGAGGTGAAGGCGTTCGCAAACAGCATTGATTCCATGCTGTATCTGCAGGCAATCTCTGTTGCTGCTGTATTTTTTGGCGCGATGACGTACATCGGCAATGCACCAAACTTTATGGTCAAAGCCATTGCAGAGTCGAACAATGTAGATGCACCTTCCTTTGTTGGATACCTAGTCAAGTATGGACTGACCATTTTGCTGCCGGTATATGCTCTTGTTTGGCTGGTTTTCTATAGTGGCTGGATATTGTAGGTAAACGAATGAAGCGTAAACCTTTAGATCAGGATTCAATTGATTTGGCACTGCGGTCACTTCCAGGCTGGGAGCACAAGGACGACCGCTTGGTGAAGACCTTCGTTTTTGGGGATTTTTGTGAGGCGGTGGCCTTCATTGTGCGTATTGGATTTTGTGCAGAATCCTTAAACCATCACCCCGAACTTTATAATGTGTACAACCGTGTCAGGGTTGAATTAACGACTCATGATGCGGGGAACAAGGTCACGACCATGGATATCGTATTGGCACGAGACATAGACGAGGTGGTTAGCAAATAGCCTTTTTGATGGAGCTATCAGCTGCATTTGACACTATTCTCTCGGACTTAGCCGGGGGTGCTTCAATCCTTTGGCTGGCGCTTGCCGGTGTAGTGTTGATCGTTTGGGATATTTTTCGCAACAATGCACCAGTTCTGCCTTGGCTGGCTTGCCTAGTGGTGGCAGGTGCCGCGGTTATAGAAGTATTCCGATTGGGGGACCCTTCTTCAACTGTGTTTTTCTCGCTTGTACGGACCGGAGGGCCAGCTTCATTTGTGAGCCTGGTCATTTTGATCAGCGCGCTCTGTTCGATTGTCCTATCCGTTCCTTATCTGGCGCGCATCAAGCACGGTTATGGAGAGGTCTACGCGCTCATACTGTTTGCCACAAGTGGAATGGTCATGCTGGGGACGGCCAACAACATGGTTACTGTTTTTGTTGGTCTCGAGACTATGTCGATTGCACTCTACATACTGACAGGACTTGTTCGAAGCGATGAGGGGGCAATGGAGAGCGCGCTAAAGTATTTCCTGCTGGGTGCTTTCTCAACTGGTTTCTTTCTCTACGGCATAGCATTAATGTACGGTGCCACTGGAACCATGTACTTCACAGAAATGGCATCTGGGTATGCAGTCAGCGAGTTACAGCCGCTGTTTTGGGTTGGTGTTGCCTTGTTTCTGGTCGGCTTCCTGTTTAAGGTTGCGGCAGTGCCATTCCACATGTGGACCCCTGATGTCTATCAAGGTGCACCCACCACATTGACTGGCTTTATGGCCACCGCATCAAAAACAGCGGCCTTCGCGGCTTTGGTACTGGTGCTTTATCACGGCATTGGGACCTTGGCGCCTGGTGATGGGCAATGGCAGTTGGCATTAGCGCTTGTTGCCCTGGTTACAGTTGTGATGGGCAATATACTCGCGCTTAATCAGGATAACGTTAAAAGGATGCTGGCTTACTCATCCATTGCCCATGCGGGCTACGTGCTGATTGCGCTTGCGGCAGGCACGAGCGAAGCTTATGCAGGTGCGTTCTACTATCTATTGATTTACGCTCTGATGAACATAGGTGCATTTGGCGTGATGGCGTTACTGGAATGGGATGGTAAGGAGGGGCGGGTACAGACGCTTGATTCGCTCTCGGGTATCGGTTTTAAGAAACCGCTACTAGGAGTGACGATGGGGGTCTTCATGTTTAGCCTGACAGGCTTTCCTCCTCTGGGAGGTTTCTTTGGCAAACTCGCAGTATTTGCCCCTGCCGTCAATGCTGGACTTACTTGGCTGGCAATAGTCGGTGTCCTTGCAAGTGTGTTTTCGGGGTACTATTACTTGCGTGTACTGTACGTTTTCTGGATGAAATCCCCTGACGACGGTGATCCAGTTGCTCGGTCGGCAGACTTTTCTGTTCCGCGAACTTCTTCAGTGGTGATTGTAGGATGTGCGGTTCTGTTGCTGGTAATCGGTTTGGTCCCGGGTTTACGAGATCTAACTCTTTCCTTTTTTGCTCAGGGAGGACTCGCTGCCTTGCCTTAGTTTGTTCTTGGATGCGTTCTTTGATCGAGGATTTGCTGCCGCATGCCCCCAAGATGGGGCTATATGTTTCTCCTGACGTACCGGAAAAGAAATTGAGGGGAGCAGTTCGGGATTACGCAAAAGGCGTGCATTTTGAAGATGTGATTGCGCTCTACGACGGCACGTTGCTTGGCAATGGCAGGGACGGCGCGATCTTTCTGGATGATCGTCTAATCTTCCAGAACTCAGATTTTGAACCTGCTCAGACTGTGCGTTACCGCGACTTGGTGCATCTGGATACCAAGCGATCGAGGCTCCGCGGGACCTACATTGAGATGGAAGTCAATAGGGGGCGGGCAACTTTTTCTGCAAAGCTGGATCTCTCAAAACATCCAGATAGTCTTGAGTACATTGAACGGCTACTTCAACAAGTGATGCTTCTGCCAGAGCAATCTGCTCTCGGCGAGACCGATTGGGATGCAGTTTCCCGGGTCTTGGAAGGATTACGCTCAAGTGGAAAGCTTACAAAGGAAGATTTTCGAGGGCTGATGGATTATCGTCCTTGACTTGTTCTGCTAGGT
The DNA here is from genome assembly GCA_965219915.1 of Rhodothermales bacterium. GTDB lineage: Bacteria > Bacteroidota > Rhodothermia > Rhodothermales > Bin80 > Bin80. The sequence continues at coordinate 2,070,886 of OZ244794.1, forward strand.
GCACTCTCCGAACAAATTGGTCTTTTTAGGGTATCCCTCGCCCATTCACTTATATCAGACAAATGGCCTTCGAACTACCTGACCTCCCATACGCACATGATGCGTTGGAACCTTACATCGATGCCCGCACCATGGAGATTCACCATGGCAAGCATCATCAGGCATACACGAATAATCTGAACAACGCCCTGAAAGGACATGGAGGTCTTCAGGACCAGCCTATTGATGCAATACTGCGTGGCATCAATCACGTGCCCGAGGTGGTTCAAGGTGCCGTCCGCAACAATGGGGGTGGCTTCGCCAATCACAATCTATTTTGGACGGTGCTTAGTCCAGCTGGTGGTGGTACTCCAACTGGTACGTTAGCCGCAGAGATAGACAGAGCATTTGGATCATTCGATGATTTTAAGGCCAAGTTTTCCGCGGCTGCAGGTACGAGATTTGGTAGTGGATGGGCTTGGCTCGTCGTAGACAGTGATGGTGCGCTTCAGGTATATTCCACAGCTAACCAGGATAGTCCATACATGGAGGGCCATACGCCCATCCTCGGGCTGGACGTGTGGGAGCATGCATACTACCTCAATTATCAGAATCGCCGCCCCGACTATGTTGCCGCGTTTTGGCATGTGGTCAACTGGGATCAGGTCGCTGCGAATCACGCTGCTGCAACAGGCTGATCATTCATTTGGTGTAATAGTCTGCAGATATAGCCCCTAGGAGCTATATCGTTTTTTGTAGGAGGCATTTGACCTACCCGCCGCGGTTTGTGTTTATCTGTGAGGGATAAGATAGCCTTCTGCGGTTGCCGTCCAAGGGGCATAGACTGGGAACTTCGGGAAATTAGGTATTGGCCGACGGTTGATGCTGTTTATACGGAAGCCGTCACCTGCCATCCATACCAGAGGCTAACTCCCAATTTATTGCTGATTCTTTGTTCGCTGTGATAGAGGGTGTAATTCGGGCTATTTACTCTCCTTGTGCACTGCGTAAGACTCACGGCCAAAGTTCACCTCGGCAGGTTCCGATTGCTGGCATCCCGTTTGATCCCAATAAATGGCATGATATTCCGACGGTGCTGATGGGCTAGCGGCGCTGTGGCGCGCTACTTCGCTCGGATGAGGACGATCTTTATCACGCGATGGATGATCTCATGAAATGCAAGACGGAGATTGAATGCCGCCTGGCGAAACGACATCTCAAGGAGGGTGGGACTGGTGCTCTACGACATGACCAGCAGTTACTTTGAAGGCGAAAAAAAACAAATGGGCGGAATACGGATGTATTTGTCTGACTACAGTTAAAACTACAGTTGGCGACAATTACAATTAGGGTGCTTTGGAAGTCGAAAATTTGTAGAGATGGAATTACAGTGGTAGAACGAAGCATGTGCAAGTGAAGATGTAAGCATGCAAAGATGGATTTGAAGAGGTAAGTGAACGTGAGGATTTGAGGTGAAGAGCGGAGCGGAAGAGATGAAGGTGAGGAGGAAACAAGTAGGAGGCAGAAAAAAGGAGACGAACCAATTGATTCAAGTAGAAGATGTTTTCCACATGAACCCCTTTAACAAAGATTTAATAGTTACCGACCAAGAAGTCAAGTATTTATGGTGAACTTGGGGTAAGACTAATAAAACGGCCAACCCCCCTTGACGGGGCGCCAGAAATTCTGCCCGGCAGAGGCGGGAACAGAATTCAGACCGCAAAAGTAGATTGCTTCCAATTGCCGTGGCGCCCTAATTTTAATTGTCGCTAGACAGCCTAGGTCGAAACGCAATCGCAAACAACCCATGGAATTCTTAGGCGCTGAAATCCGCGCTACCGATCTGGCGGAGTGGTGGGACTTGATCATTGCGTACGCCGCACCGCGATGGCTGCCGAGCTTGGGTATATTACTTGTCGCAGCGGTGTTGTATCTGCCGGGCGGTTGGATTCTGCGCTGGCTGAAGCATAGAGTGGCCGCGAAGACCAAGACGGAACTCGACGATGCCCTTCTTCATGCCCTACGCAAAGCATTCAGGATCACTGTCGCTGCCTGGGCGGTGTGGCGGTTAGCGGTCATATGGATTGGCATCTTGGGAACCGAGACCGCCCAGGGCAGCTTTGTGCCCTACGAAAAGCAGCCGGGCGACTGGATTTGGGGCATTTGGATCGGGCTGGTTTTCTTTCCGTTGAGCGGGTTCGTCGGGCAGGTGGTCCGCACTCTTGGGTCCAAGGTGGACCCCGATTCCAAGACCGCCTTGGACGAGACCGTGCTCCCGATGGTCAACCGATTCGCTCGAATAGCTGTGGTGGCCCTCGGCGGTCTTCTTGCCCTAACCCAGCTCGGACTCGAGATCGCTCCCCTGCTTGCGGGAGCCGGCGTAGTCGGGCTGGCACTGTCGCTTGCCGCAAAGGATACGCTCTCGAACTTGATCGCCGGCGTTCTCCTTATCATCGACCGCCCGTTTAAAGTCGGGGACAGGATCGAATTGTGGAGCGCGCCAAGGGAGACCGGATCTTGGGGAGACGTGATCGATATCGGCCTGCGGGCAACGAAGATCAAGAATCCCGACAACTTGGTCATCGTGGTGCCCAACAACGAAATCATGCAGAGGGACATCATTAATTACACGATGTCCGGTGGCGATATACGACTCAGGATACCGTTTACGTGTGCCGAGGAAGGCATTGAGCGTGCCAAGCTGCTTCTCGTCGAAGCCGCCGAGCGGGTGAGGGGAGTGAAGTTGGATCCGGCACCCATTGTCATCGTTCGCGGGTACGGGGAATCGCAGGTCAACCTGGAATTGCGCGTGTGGATCGTGGAGGCCAGAGAACGACGTAGGATTGGGGACGAGATCACCGAACAGTCCATCCTTCAATGCGCCGAGGCCGGCGTGGAAATTCCATTTCCGAAACGAGTGCTGTATATCAGGCAGGACGGGCAGGAAGGGTCCGAACGGAGTACGGTATTCGCCGACCGATAGCGCTTCGAGCGAAGTACGCGAATCAAGTGAGCGGACCCAGTCTAGCCGCATCGTGCACGAATCCACATGCGTTCAGAGAGGCCTTCGGGCTTTTCGGAATGGCATGCGATAATGAGACGAAATCTTGACCGGGAAGGTCTCCGAACAAGTATGCAGGAAGTTGGAACATTCCAAGCAGTATTTTACAGCATCTCTCTTCGCCCGTATTGCTGGGCGATTTACTAGGAGGCCCCCGCGGGGGCCTTTAATTTTTTATGTCCAATAGTAATACATGGAAGGTGTGGCTGTATTTGTTGATGCGGGCTACCTTTTTGCTGCAGAGACAAAGGAGTTATTTGGAAAACAACTGAAAGGGGAAGATGTGTTACTAAACTGAGTTGCAATCAGAGACAAGTTGAGAAAAGCAGCAGAGGAGTATACTGGGTTAGCTTTACTTTGGATACATTGGTATGATGGTGCGCCTCCACGTCCGACTTCCCAGCACGCAGAACTCGCCAGGTCGCCAAATGTCAAGATCCGACTTGGTCTCATTAACAGCCAAGGAGAGCAGAAAGGTGTGAACTCCTTGATTGTTACAGATATGATAACGCTGGCACGCAATAGGGCAATGGCTAGCTGTATACTATTGACGGGAGATGAAGACATCTGAGTGGGAGTTCTCTTGGCGCAAGAGTACGGTGTTCGGGTTCATTTACTGGGCATCAAGCCTGCGAAAGGCAATCAGTTTAATCTTCTACGCCAAGAAGCTGATGTCATTCATGTATAGGAATCTTCAAAGCTGGAAACATTTCTTTCAAAGTCTTCTTCCCTTGAGTTCAGCGAATTGAATCAGGACACGGATACTCTTTGGGTGATTGCCCAAGAAGTATACGATAGTATTTCCGAGGAAATAGCAGAGGAACTGCTATCCAGTACGGAGAGCAAATGGCTTCCCAATGAAATTGATGGGCATCTCCTGTCTAGAGCCCGTAATGTGACTGGCGGAGACCTTAATCAAGGCGAGAGAAGCAAGCTTCGGGGGTATTTTCGTGAAATTTTGAAAGCTCGCGGCTGAGTATTGAATTAGGTGAAGGATCGAAGAGCAACCGGCTTTCGCCTGCATCGCTCTTATCCCTACAAGTTTAATTCAATCAGACGGGATCAATAATTGACGCGTCCACGGTAGGTGTTAATTTGCCACAGATTGGTGATCACTACGACCTTTCTCCTATTCCTTCGCCGTTGTTAAGAATAAGATTACTTAATTAGCCAGTTCTTTAATGGTTACCAAGCCTATTCGGTTGGAACTGCTCTGGTGAATGAGCAACTTGTTTTCGCGCGTCACCCATACATGCCGGATGATTCCCACACCGCTGGGGATAGCCCAACTCTGGAAAGATTCTGTTTCTGGATCGAAACGAACCAAAGCATCAGGGCGCATGGCAGACTCATTGTACCAGATTTTATCATTGATCACGGCCAAGGAATACGGATGGGAGCGTGGTCCGCTTGGAGACTCCCATTCCTTGATTTCACCGGTTTCAGGATCCAGGCGACCAATCCGCCCTTTGGACGAATTAACAAACCAGATAATCCCCTTTGAGTCAATTCCCAGCCGACGGATGCGTGTATCTGGATCAGACACGGTATAGTATTGAACCTCCATTGATTCGGGATCCATGGCCCCGAGTTTGTTGGTACCGTTGTAGGCAATCCACACAGTCTCGTCCTGAGCCACGATGATACCATAAGGGCGAGGCTCAGTCGGTATTTCTTTGAGCTCACCGGTAACCGGGTTCAGCCTTCCCAGCATTGCCGCTCGCTGGGAAGTGAAGTAAAGGTTTCCATTCGGATGGAATACTGCCGTATGTGGATCCCCTGCTTCGGTTGGATACTCGGTGATATCTCCTGTTGCCGGGTCAAGTTTTCCAATTGTACCGTTACTGTTTCCGGTGTACCAGATAAAGCCATCCTCATCAGGGACAATGCTATGAGGTCGTGCTTCGGGGGGTAAGGGATATTCTTTCATGTGGCCAGTTACAGGATCAAGTTGTCCCGCCAGGCTTGCCCACATTCCAGTCCACCAAATGGATCCGTCCGGGGCTTCAATTGGATCCCGAGAGCGCTGTCCCAGCGTTGGCACAATCCATTCCTGAATATCTATTTCAACCGGTCCATCAATTAGCGTTGGTTTCCGGTCTTCACGTGCAGGGAAATGTTCAGCCAGGTATTCGGCGATACTGATGGCATCTGATTCGGGTAACTGAATCATCGACTCCTGCACAGAACGCCACATTTCTACGCCATCAAACCCCGATCTAGTGATTGCACTGATCGTGTGGCAGGATGTGCATGCTTGCTCTACAAGTACTTTTGCATGTCCCTCTGGAAGGGGAGTACTTTGTCGATTCTGGGCAAAAATTGATGGGGTACTCATCAGCGCGAGCAGTAATAAGCTTAGCGTAAGACGTAAGTAATGTATCAGGGAGGTGCTCATCGTTGCTCTCAAAGGGGGTTAACGGATAAATGTGTACGTGTACTTCATAAGTACTCTTCGACCATCCAGGAACGGTAATTCTGGATCATTGCTTAGACGGTCGGTGTTGCGTCCTTCATTATAGACTATCCAGAGGTCATTTCCTTCACGGAAGTTGTACCGAAAGCGAACATTCGCTGAGACCACATCAGATGCAGTATTGTACTGCAGGAAGGCATTAATGCTGGCTTGCGTAGTAAAACCAATCTGCGTCCGAATGCGAGCGACGTGCACAAAAAAGGCTTGCCCCCGATCTGGAAATCGTACGCGATTAAACTGATAGGTTGCCCCAAGCTCTAGATGACGCGAGAGGTTCCATGTGGGCTCTGCCTGAATTTCAATATTGGTACCATCGTAAAAACTTCCGACCGTTGCAGCCCCGTCCACGCGAAAAAGACGTCCGCTGTGTGCCATATACTCCCATCCAATGTTATAAAAACTGTACTTGCCGATAGGCACATCGGTGTCCTCAGGGAATTCAACGGCTTCAAGCAGGTCTTCCGTACGTGCTTGAACCTCAAATGTATGATATGCTCCAGATTTCATCGAAAGGAACCAGCTGAACCAATAAGCGCCAGTTTCGAGACTGCCATCAGAGTCACGCCGGAACTGTGCAAATAGGAGACGTGGACGCATAGATAGAATCTTGGAAGCTTCACTTGCAAACCAGCCGTAGCTGAGTGTAAAGAATGGCTGGATGAATCCAGTACGTGAGACAAAACCCATGCCGGGCTCAAAATTAGGCCCTCCCCAAGTCGATGAGAGCGAGTATGCAAATCCGATTTCAGTTCGCCGCTCAATACGCGCACGAGCATAGCTGTTGTCTCGAAGCGACACATCGGGAAGGGATTCGTCAAACACTTGCGCCCACTTGAATTCAAGGTACTCTCGGCTGCCTACCTTTAGCTGGCTGTCAAGGCCGTACACAGCGTTCCAGTATCCATTTGATGCAATCCTTGTGGTGACCATGCTACCCACGTATGAATTGGGATTGAATACCTGCTTACGTAGACGATAGACGCCAAAATTCTCAGATGGATTCCCATGCGCAGCGGCGGTTTGCATGTTAATAGCCCCAACATCCCAGCTACCAACACGACCCACAAGACGAGCCCCTCCATATATGGGCACAGTTTCTCCCTCGTAAAGGCCAATCTGACGTGTATTGAAGAGTCTGTCGAACCGTCCTGCAGTTCGGAAATCAAAGATCCCGGCACGCTCCTGAAAGAATCTGCGCTTTTCAGGGAAGAAAAGGGAAAAACGTGTCAGGTTGACCTGCTCGTCATCTGCCTCCGCTTGTGCAAAGTCGGTATTGACAGTTAGGTCCAGTGTTAGGTTGTTGGTAATATTGTACTTAACATCACCTCCTATATCTCCGGTCAAGCTTGATTTGTGTTCATATTTTGATTCGTCTTCCAGGAGATTGGCTTCCGTAGCGCCTCCGCCTGATACATAGGGCGTGATATATAGCGGGCGCCCTGCGCGCACGTCACGCAATTGGATACGGCCGAGTTGGCTAGGCTTGGCAAAGGACATGTTCCAATTCGGGGGTATTGCAGGAAACACTTGGGTTTCGTTTTTCCTTGCAATCTGACGTGTCACTGAAAAGCCCATCTCAACCACACCCTCTTCGGATTGGAAACCCAGACTGGTGAAGGGTATCCGCATTTCAACGGACCATCCCAGGTCGGTCACCTGTGTTGCTACATCCCAAAAAGTATTCCAGCTTGAATTAATCACTGTTCCAAAGGGGCTTCCTACACTTCCCTCCAAATCATTCGAAATGGCCATATCGGCACGAATCCCATTTGGGTTGGTAAAGAACCACAGTCCATTTTGGCGGTCATTGAATGTATCCAGAATGAGACTTACGGTGTCATCACCGCTGTACAAGTCCCGGTACATTGAATTAGCTCGAATTCCATCTGGATTACTGTCATACAGATTCCCACCCAAGTACAGATACTGATCGTCATAGGCGATACGAATATCCGTTCGTTCAGACGGAGCCCCTCTGAATATGGGTTCGTACATGACAAGAGGCAATGGGTCAACCTCTTCCCATGCCAAATCATTGACAAATCCGTCTATGTCAATAGGCTCAGAAAGCCGTGTTGGAATATAGGGGGAGTCGGTCTCTACAGATTGAGACTGGGACCTCGCTGACATCAATGGAAACACTACGCAGACCACAATTGCGGCACGCAGTAAGGCACGCCATTTCACCGGCTGAGGCATAGCCTTAGTCCTATTAGTATTGATGGAATGCCTGTGAAACAAAGTGAAGCACTGTAGGCAGACTATCACGCCAGTAGGTCCATGTGTGTCCACCATCCCGGATGCGGAATTCATGTGGGATGTCGCGTTTCCGCATTTCTATGTGTGCCAGCGAGTTGCCTTCATACAGAAAATCGTCGTCACCGCAGTCAATGAACCAGCGGACTGATCCGATATCTTCCGCTGGCAGCGAACGGATCAGTTCTACCGCATTGTGCCGTTTCACATAGGATTCAATCTCCACATCTGAAACAGTTGATATATCATTTCCCCATCGTTCCATTGTATTTTTGTATTGCTCTACCGAACTGGGTCCAACCCAGGCACTCAGTGGCGCAGCGGAGGAGAAGAGGTCAGGTCGGTGCAGCGCGTACATGAAAGAGCCGCCACCGCCCATTGAGAGTCCAGCAACTGCGCGATAGCGTTTGTGGGACTTGATCCGAAACCGCTCTTCTACATGGGGCATCAACTCCTCAAAGAAGAAGTCTTCGTACCGCCAGGTATTGCTCACATCATTGAAATAACCGCGAACTCCGGTATTCGCGTCGGGCATTACGATCACCATTGGTGTTGCCTTCCCTGCTCGGATTGCTTTGTCCGCGATATGGCGGACTTCGCCAAACTGAATCCAGCCAGTCTGATCATCTCCTGCTCCATGCAGCAAGTAGAGGACTGGATAGCTTCGCTCACTTGTATGGTAGTCCGGAGGCAGATAGACTGCGTATTTTCGTTCTGAATCCAGGATATCGCTCTGCATTGTCAGCTCGTCGTGCACGGTGCTATGTTGCGCAATCGTGCTACCGGGAACGAGGAATAAAGCCAGGGCCAATACTGCAGCAGATCCTGCAGCTTTTCGTCCGAGGCCGCAATCCAAGCTGTATTTACCGGGGCCGACAAATAACATACCTGCACAAACAAACAGATTTTTGACGGCATGCGCGGGGCTTCCCTGTCCAGTGATAATGTGCATCAGGGTTGCCACGAGCATAGTAAGTCCGAGTGCAGTTATTGCCGGGCGGTAGAATAGTCCAAGCACAATACATATTGCACCAACTGACTCAGCCAGGGCTGCAAGGAATCCAAAGAAAGTGTGACCAAAACCAATACCGAAAATCTCCACAGCTCCACCAACATTGGCCCAAGCTTCAGGACCGCCGGTGAGTTTGCCCCAGCCGTGGAATATCAACATGCCAAGTCCAAAACCTATTCGAAAAATGAGTAGCCCCAAGTCAGTATGCTTGCTTAATTTGTTCCAGATCATGATTGATCAAAGTTCTGTTTGAGAATGTGAGAGTCCAAGGTACGGATTCAGGAGATTATCTGAGCGTTACTGATTATGGATGTCTGGGTATAATGAGGGTGTCCGCATGCACAGTGCCGTAATTCCCTTGAACGACTTAGTATTTAATCAATAACCGATAACCACATGTTGATTGACACGCACGCACACATGTATGATGGTCGCTTCGCAGACGACCTGGTTACTGTTCTTGCACGCGCACATGAGGCTGGGGTAGGAGAGATCTTTTTACCTGCCGTCGATGTAGAGTCAGTTCACCTTTCCCTCAATCTGTGTGCTCGGTACGACAACCTCCGGGCAATGGCTGCCATACATCCAACTTATATCCTGGAGGCGGCAGACGATGATTTTGACAAAATCATTCAACTGTGCGAAACTCCCCAGGTGGTTGCGGTGGGAGAATGCGGACTAGATTACTACTGGGACGAGTACTACGACAAAAGACAGCCCGATTTTTTTGCTCGACATATTCGGTTATCTGTGGAGACAGGACTACCTTTGATTATACATCTAAGGGATAAGCGGCATCAATACAATGCTCATCGTGACGCCGTCCAAATACTTGAGCGGGAGCTGCCTCCATTCGATAATGGACGCGCGCGCGGGATATTTCACTGCTTTACTGGTCCAGATTGGTTACCGGAAGCTGCCGCCAAATTAGGGTTTCTGCTGGGTGTAGGCGGTGCAGTAACCTTCAAGAACTCCGGTGTTGCGGACATGCTGCGCGATGTTCCGTTGCGTCAGATCGTACTTGAAACAGATGCTCCCTACATGACACCGGTTCCATACAGGGGACGGCGCAATGAACCGGCCAGGGTAAAACTAGTTGCCGAAAAAATTGCCGAAGTATATGAATGCACAGTCGCCGAGGTGGCGAAGATCACTTCCACCACTGCTCGGCGACTGTTTTATCCCGACGATGTCTAAAGTCTACTTGTTTTCGTCATCGACAACCTCAAAATCAGCATCATCAATCACGTCCTCCTCGGAGGCCTGTCCATTGTCTGACGTAGCCTCAGTAGTATCTTGCGCTTTCGCCTGCTGCGCAGCATATATCTCCTGGCTCGCCTCAGCCCAGGCCTCATTGAGTTGATCAATGCCACTCTCCAATTCTCCGTAATTCTCGGATTGGTGCAAGCCTTCCAGACGCTCAAGCGCAGAAGTAATCTTTGCTTTTTTATCGTCAGGAAGGTTTTCTCCGTACTCAGAGAGATTGTTTTTGGAAGTGTAAATCAGCGTATCCGCTTTATTGAGCAGTTCAATCTCCTCACGCCGCTTTTTGTCCTCGGCCGCATTTTCTTTGGCCTGCTGTTTCATTTCCTCAATCTCTCTTTCCGAGAGCCCACTGGATGCTTCGATGCGTATGGACTGCTCCTTGCCTGTAGCTTTGTCCTTCGCACTCACGTTCAGTATTCCGTCCGCGTCCATATCAAAGGCGACCTCTATTTGCGGTATTCCACGCCGTGCAGGAGGAATTCCATCTAAGTGAAATTTTCCGATAGTTCGGTTGTGGATTACCAGATCCCGGTTACCCTGCAGTACATGGATCTCCACCGAAGGCTGATTATCAGCTGCAGTTGAGAACATTTCCTGCTTCCGTGTTGGGATAGTTGTGTTTGCTTCAATCAGCGTTGTCATAACTCCGCCCAGGGTTTCGATCCCCAAATTCAGCGGGGTTACGTCAAGGAGCAGTACGTCACTGATATCCTGAGACAGCACTCCACCCTGGATAGCCGCGCCCATTGCCACCACCTCATCTGGATTAACAGACCTGTTCGGTGTCTTGCCGAAGAATTTTTTGACGGTCTCTTGCACAAGGGGAATCCTCGTAGAACCGCCAACCAGGATCACCTCGTCAATCTGATCTCGATTGAGTTTGGCATCCTCCAGAGCCTTCTCCATTGGAGCAACAGTACGCTTCACCAAGTGGCCGATCAGTTGCTCGAATTTTGAGCGTGAAAGCGTGTCGGTTAAATGTTTCGGGCCATCTGCTGTAGCAGTAATGAACGGCAGATTGACTGAGGTCTGCGTACTGCTTGAGAGTTCAATTTTGGCTTTCTCTGCGGCTTCTTTCAGTCGCTGGAGCGCCATCTTGTCGGCGCGCAGATCTACGCCCTCAGATTGCTTGAATGAGTCGGCAAGATAGTTGATCAGCTGCTGATCAAAATCATCGCCACCGAGATGCGTATCGCCGTTTGTTGACTTAACTTCAAAGACGCCGCCTCCAAGTTCGAGGATGGAGATATCGTAGGTTCCTCCTCCGAGATCGTATACCGCAATCGTACGATCTTGCTGCTGCTTTCCAAGGCCGTAAGCGAGTGCAGCCGCAGTTGGTTCGTTGATGATTCTTCGAACCTTCAATCCAGCAATCTGCCCCGCTTCTTTGGTTGCTTTCCGCTGGGCATCGTTATAGTAGGCAGGTACAGTAATGACCGCCTCCGTGACTTTTTCTCCCAGATAATCTTCTGCAGTGCTCTTGAGCTTCTGCAGTATCATTGCCGAAATCTCCTGCGGCGTGTAGGTCTTGTCCTCTATGCTCACGCGGGCGGTTCCGCCTTCTCCTTTTACAACCTTATAAGGAACAGTCTTTAGCTCGCCCGGCACCTCAGAATAACTGCGGCCCATAAAGCGCTTGATCGAGAAGATGGTATTCTCGGCATTGGTAACCGCCTGCCTTTTGGCGGGGCCTCCAGCAAGTCGCTCACCGTCTTTCTTGAAAGCCACGACCGACGGGGTTGTGCGCCCGCCTTCGGAATTTTCAATGACCTTGGGTTCGCCTCCTTCCAGGACAGCGACGACAGAGTTTGTTGTTCCCAGGTCAATTCCAATAATCTTGCTCATTTCTTTTTGTTGGAGTTTGTTGTCAATAATGTGAACACAACCGTAGCGAACAATAATCCGGCCATGGCTACAATTGGACAGAATGGCACATTTCTGCGTCAGTTATGTCCGTATCTGGCCATGAACGCGCGACAATGATTCGGGTACAACGGGGGATTCTGTGCAGTTGCGCCATGCGGTTCATACCCAATGCCATTACGATTTTTCGCATTGTGGTCACCCCCTTAGTCATCGCTTGTCTTTTTCGAGACACGGCGTGGTCGCATTCGCTTGCCTTCGCCCTGTTTATCCTTGGGGCATTGTCAGATTTTGCGGACGGGTATGCTGCCCGTGCGCTGAAAATGAAAAGTCGCCTCGGACGCTTCCTTGATCCCATCGCAGACAAGGTACTAGTACTAGGCACCTTTTTTGCACTAGCTTGGTTGTATCCACAGCAGGTACCTTGGTGGGCAGTAGGTGTCATTGCCTTGCGTGATGTGCTGGTGACTGCGTTGCGTATGATCGCAGAGTCCGGTGGGCGGTCTCTTCGCACTATGCAGACTGCTAAGGTGAAGACTGCGTTGCAATTGGTATTTTTAGGTTTATTTTTACTGTTGCTCGTATTAAGTCATATATCCAGTACGGGGCCGCTCGCTAGTAAACTGCTTGAGGGCTGGTTTATGTATGGATTCATGATTCTGTTGGTGGTCGTGACGAGTTTGACAGGAGTATTTTACTTCCAACCAAGATACTGGGTGAAATAATCAAGCAATCACTACCTATTGCGTCTCGAGTAGCTCGAGAGTTACTGAGGATCGGAGCGGCAGCTGTTTCGAAGGGGGAACCGTTTGTTTGGGCCTCTGGAATGTTAGCACCGTTTTATTGTGACAACCGTCTCACGCTTTCGTATCCAGAAGTTCGCAGAATGCTGACGGACGGATTCGCTGAAAAAGCTGCGGGTCTCGAGTTTGACTGTGTGGCGGGTGTAGCAACGGCCGGAATCGCTCACGCTGCATTCCTGGCGGAGCGCCTCTCTCTTCCCTTGGTTTATGTCCGGCCAGAGCCGAAGGGTCATGGGCACCAAAATCAGATTGAAGGGTCACTTGTGGAAGGGACAAAGGTTCTCATGATTGAGGATTTGGTTGCTACGGGTCTTTCAGCCATTCAGGCTGCCGAGGCCGTAAAGAACGCAACCGGTTTTATGCCAGTAGCTACGCTGGCGATCTTCACATATAAATTGGACGGCGTAGCCGAACGGTTTGCGGACAGGGGGTCCCCGCTCGTAACACTGTCCAGCTTTGACACGCTGCTAGTGGAAGGGCTTGAGACCGGGTACTGGGACCCCGAAATGGTGGAAACACTGCGAGAGTGGCGTAACAGCTATCAAGCGTGGACGTATGCAAATTGGAGGTAGGTGGCGTGACTAAGCTCATCGCGAGCATCGTAACAGTAGGTGAAGAGCTCCTTATAGGTCAGGTTCTTGATACGAATGCTGCATACCTTGCGGCAGAGTTGACACGACTCGGTATTCCCGTTGAACGGTCGTTGACTGTTGGAGACGACAAGGAAGCCATTAGGGGGGCACTTGCTGAGGGTATGCATCATGGTCGACTAACTGTGTTAACAGGTGGTTTGGGACCAACTCCTGATGATGTAAGCAGGGAGGCCGCCGCAGCGTTGATAGGATCGAATCTCAGCGTAGATACTACTGCACTTGCAGCGATTAAGCGTCGATTTGCCCTGTTGGGTCGGGATGTGCCTGCCGGTTCCGAGCGTGTTGCCAGTGTTCCAGACGGGTTTGAAGTGCTTTCCAACTCCAAAGGAACAGCTCCTGGACTATGGTATGAAGGAGATACCGGAAGTATAGTGGTTCTCCTGCCTGGTGTACCCCATGAGATGAGGGCGATTTTTTCTGAGCACGTGATCCCTAGAATTTGTTCATTGAGTGGCCGTACAGTGATTGCGCAACGTACACTTCAGACCGCAGGAATAGGGGAAACTACGGTCCAGCGCCAAATTGAAGCCGTGTCTCATCTAATGGACCCAGATGTTGTTGTTGCGTACCTGCCCAGATTACACGGCGTCCGAATAAGGCTGACCGTCACGGGAGAGGAGGCCAGCGATCGTCTGGATGCAGCGGAGAGACGCGTTCGTGCAAAGCTTGGATCGGCGGTATATGGCTGTGACGATGATACGCTGGAAGGGGTTGTAGGGGATCTTCTGAAGCGTCGTGGCCTTACTGTTGCTATTGCCGAGAGTTGCACCGGTGGTTTGGTACTAGACAAGTTGACAAATATTTCGGGGTCGTCAAGCTATGTATTGGGCGGTGTAGTGGCCTACTCAAATATTGTGAAACAACATCAATTGGGGGTTGATGGGGATACTCTAAATCAATTTGGTGCTGTAAGCGAACCTGTTGCCATGCAAATGGCAGAAGGCGTACGTGCTCGTCTGGGAAGTGATTTGGGACTGTCTGTGACAGGAATTGCGGGTCCCTCAGGGGGGACCGAAGAGAAACCGGTTGGCACGGTCTGGATTGGGTATGCGGACGACCATCGGACCCGGGCCATCAAACATCAATTTGGGCGGGATCGTCGGCGCAATAAGGACAAAAGCGCAATTGCTGCGATAAATTTTATGCGTCAAGTATTGTTACGATCGTAACAGGACTTTTGGCTGTATCTACTGTCAGAGTTGTATTTTTGGGACAAATTACGAGAAGAAGGTCATGACTGAAAAGAGAAATCCAAAGAAACGAGCGCTGGATCTTGCAATCAAGGAGATTGAACGGCAGCATGGTAAAGGCTCCATCATGCGGATGGGTGACGCACCACCTGTACAGGTGGAAGCTATTCCGACGGGATCAATTGCGCTGGATGCCGCGCTCGGTGTAGGAGGAATCCCACGTGGTCGAGTGGTAGAAATATTTGGACCTGAATCCTCGGGCAAGACCACACTTTCTATCCATTGTCTGGCCGAAGCGCAGAAGCTAGGTGGACAATGTGCATTCATTGACGCAGAGCATGCGTTCGATCCCTCGTATGCTGAGCAGCTAGGTGTAGATATTGACCAATTGCTCATGTCTCAGCCTGACACGGGAGAACAGGCTTTGAACATCTGTGAGACACTGGTCAGGAGCGGTGCACTAGATTTGATTGTAGTTGACTCTGTTGCGGCATTGGTTCCCTCAGCCGAAATCCAGGGCGACATGGGAGACGCTCATGTGGGGTTGCAGGCCCGGCTGATGAGTCAGGCACTGCGGAAGTTGACCGGAATCGTGAGCCGCTCAAAGGCCGTGTTGATTTTTATCAACCAGCTCCGAGAGAAAATCGGGGTTATGTTCGGGAACCCGGAAACCACGCCGGGCGGAAAAGCCCTCAAATTCTACAGCTCGGTCAGGCTGGATATCCGCCGCATTGGTGCGATCAAGAGCGGCACAGAGGTTGTTGGCAACCGGACTCGCGTAAAAGTTGTCAAGAATAAGGTAGCTCCGCCTTTTCGCAAGGCTGAATTTGATATCGTGTACGGAGAGGGGATCTCGTCAGCGGGAGAGCTCGTGGACCTGGCGGTGGGTTATGATCTGATTACTAAGAGCGGTTCGTGGTATGGCTATGGAGATGTGAGGATGGGGCAGGGACGGGAGCAGGCAAAAAGATGGCTCGTGGAAAACCCAGAGGACTATGAGTTTATCAAGTCAGCCGTACGAACAAAGCTCGGGTTGAAAGATCCGGCAGGCAACCTTGAAGCATAACGGTTCTATTGAATCTGGGATTTCAGCTGTGTATTCAGTGTAGCTTCAAGTTCCTCTATGTTGACGAGGCCAGTGATCTGATTTGTGATCATACCGTCTGCATCAATTACGTAAGTGGCAGGCAGTGCGATAACTCTATAGGCGGTTGCGACAGCATCGCTGCCAAGGAGGATTGGATAAGGTATTCCCAGTCTATTGGTATAGTGGGTAATAATTTCAGTGTCTCCCTGGTCTAGGGATATCCCAAGAACCGTTACACCATTTGCCTCCCATTTACGGTGCAGTTGAGCTAACAGTGGCATCTCCTGAAGACAGGGAGTACACCATGTAGCCCAGAAATTCAGAAGGACCGCACGCCCCTTTAATGAGGACAATTGCAATGAATCTCCCTCGATCGTTTTCAGCGTAAAGTCGGGAGCAGGGCGCACAGATACGCCCGGTAAGGCTCCCTGCTCAGGCGGATTGCATGCGATACAGACAGCAAGGACCAGTAAGCAGGCTGCAAATCTCAAGATGCCAGTAGAGGACTGACTGCTGAATAAATGTTATCCGCGGTCACGGCCCGGTGGGATGCGTTGAAGATTGCCTCGCCCTCATGAAGAACAATGACTTGTGGAGACTCATGTCGAATTCCAAAATGTGCTTCAATGTGGTTGGAAAGGGGCCGTGCAGTTTGAACTACAAGCTCAAAAACAGGGATATCAATCGTGACCATTTCCTGCCTTGCCATCGCAGATAGATCACAGGTATTACTGTGCTTGAATAATACGATGGGTTCTGACTGAGATTGATCAAGGGCATCCTGGAGCCCATCGGTAGAATCAATTAACCGGTATGGCATGGGAGTGTATCAAGGGATGGCTTGCGATAATATCTACAACAATTATCAGGATTCAAGGTTCTATGTGCACCAAAATTTTACTTGATACATGAGCAGTCGACCGACCGGTGCAGAGGATGTACACTGGGACTTGACACATCTGTACGAAGATGAAACTGCACTAAAGCAGGACTTAACAGCATTGCACGATGATGCCAAGCGTTTCTCTGAGAAATGGCGGGGGCAACTATCAGGTCTTGAGGCGTCCCAGTTGCAAAAAGCGATTACTGAGTATGAGCAGCTCCAGGAACGTTCTGGCCGGGCAATGACTTATGCTTATCTGTGCTGGGCAACGGCGACGCACGATCCAGAGCGCGGAGCACTCCTGCAATATGTCCGCGAGAGCTGTACAAGAATTGGGAAAGTTCTGCTTTTTTTTGGCCTGGAGTGGGTGAAGGTGGAAGACGAGCAGGCTAAGGCCCTGATGAAAGAGGATACGCTTGCTGGATATCGTCACTTTCTCGAGTGTGAGCGGTTGTTCAAGGACCATACCCTGTCTGAACCAGAGGAGCAAGTGCTAGCAGAAAAACAGGTGACGGGCAGATCTGCATGGATGCGCTATTTCACCGAAACCACTAGTCGGATGCGCTTCACGCTGCGTGGCGAGGAGCTGTCCCAAGAGCAAATACTTGCAAAATTGCACGGACAGGATCGGGAATTGCGTAAGGAGGCGGCGGACAGTTTTACTGAAGGACTAGTCTCAAAGGAGCACACACTCACGTTTGTGTTCAACACGATTCTGGCGGACAAAGCAGCAACCGACCGTATGAGGAGTCTGCCGCACTGGCTTAGGGCCCGCAATCTCAGCAACGAGATATCCGATGAGACTGCGGAGGCCCTGATAGACGCTGTGGTGAGTCGCTATGATTTGGTGGCCCGCTTCTATGATCTTAAAAGCAGGATTCTTGGTCTGAGCCCACTATATGATTATGACCGGTATGCTCCTGTTGGCGATAGTGAGGTTTATTACTCATGGGAAAAGGCAAAACAGATTACGCTGAAAGGCTACGGAGAATTTCACCCACTCTTGGGTCAAATCGCCGAACGATTCTTTGAGGAAAAATGGATTGATGCGCCTGTGAAAGAGGGTAAACAGGGTGGGGCATTTAGCCATGGCGCAGTTCCCAGTGCACATCCATACATCTTGCTGAACTATACCGGACGCGCGCGTGATGTACAAACACTTGCACATGAATTAGGGCATGGTGTGCATCAATTTCTTTCTAGAGACCAGGGATACTTGCAAGCCGGCACACCACTGACCACAGCGGAGACTGCCTCTGTGTTCGGAGAGATGCTTGTTTTTCAGCGTTTGTTGGCAGAGGAGTCAGATCCACAAAATGTGCTCGCACTTTTAATTAGCAAGATCGGCGATACCATGGCGACTGTCTTTCGCCAGGTTGCCATGAACCGCTTTGAGGTTGAGATCCATACTGCAAGGCGAAAGGACGGAGAGCTTTCTGCAGATGCATTTGCAGATTATTGGATATCAACCCAGTCAGCAATGTTCAGAGAAAGCGTTACTCTAACTGACAATTATCGTCGTTGGTGGAGCTACATTCCACATTTCCTGCATACGCCAGGCTACGTGTACGCCTATGCATTTGGTGAGCTGCTGGTGCTGGCCCTGTATGCCCGCTACTTGGAGTCTCCGGATACGTTTCCTGTTCGGTACATCGAGCTCATGCGTGCGGGTGGGTCGGACTGGCCACACACGCTTGTCGGTCGCTTGGGCGTAGACTTGCAGGATCCGGCCTTCTGGCAGCAGGGCTTGAATGCAATAGAGACGCTTATTGAGCGCGCCGAGGCAGTCTACACGGATTGTCAGCGGGCCTCAGGATGACCTATTGTTGAATTTCGTGTCGCATAGCACGATCCTAGCTCGCTTAATCGAAGATTCTGCCTGTTGTATACTAGGATTTGGCCCAATACCCGGCTTGGATTCGATGGTAAGGATTTGGGAATTGAGAAAGCGGACGGTTTCACCGGAGCCGTTGCAGCGTTTTCAATTACGAACGGATACTTATTGAAGAGGGCTACACAATTACGTAACAGCCCTGAACTTCACACCGGCCTGATTTTGCAACAGTCGACCTGACCCATCTTCGATATGAGGCTCTTGTTCGAGTTCTCTAAATTGAGGGACTTGCAATCCTCCTGCAACCCACAAAGTATGCGTTTAGACCTCCCAGAGCAATACTCACCTCCGAACGATAGAATTTTCAAGAGTTGTGCCTAAATATCTGCGGGCTGCTTCTTCAAAATGAACACTCCTTCTCTGATACTTGTCACAACAATAATTCCACTCTCAAAGTATGGATAGCTGCTCCAGGTTCCATCAAATCCGGGCTCATCAGTCCCATGCGGGGTGGTGTCGAAGTATCCAATCTCAACAGGATCCTCTGGCGAGGATACATCAATAATGCGCAATCCACTTTTGTAGTTGGCCTGGTACATCAGATTACCGTGTATGTACAGATTGTGATCCGATGCTGAAGTAGGCCCATAGAATTCACGAATCATGATCGGGTCACTTAGATCACTCACATCCCAAATCAAGGTGCGCGTTTTATCGACCTTGTCGCGCATTTCATCAAGCTCATCATTCTGGAAGAAATAGGAATGATCTTCTGTAAGCCAGCCCTGATGCACGTACGTAGCATCTGGATAGGAACCTGTTCCGATTGCAACCGGGTTTTCTTTATCCGTCAAATCTGAAATACTGATCGCCGTTTCATTTGCACTGAAGCATATTTCACGCCCGGTGTATTCGCTGTCTGGACCACTGTAAATCACACACTGCGCGTCATGACTGTTTCCAGTCGTATGGTCAGCAAAGCACCCGGCAAATACAGGATGTAGGGGTTCACGGATGTCAATCATGTGCAACCCTCCGCCACAGGTTTCTCCTCCTGCGGAAGCTCCGACCGCAAAGGCAAACCCGGTCTCTTCATTGATAACAATATTATGAGCACTGTGGATGCGGTCGTAATGTGCAGTTGATTCAAATTCCACTGGAGGATTTACGAGCCCTCTAAGTTGTGTGAGGTCAAAGATTTGCATGCCATGCTCCCGGGCACCATCGGCGACGATAAATGCGTGGTCCTTATATACCTTGATATCCCGCCAAGTGCTTGCAGGTGAGCCTTGAGTCCGAGGCAGGGTACCCAGATACGTGGGACTTGATGGAATACTCAAATCAATGAAAACCGTCCCTTCAAGATGGCCGATCAAACCGTATTCAATTCCGGTTTCGGGATCTGTCCATCCCCATACATCGCTCAGACGCACCCCTCGATCCATCCCCATTTCTTCATTCGGCAGAAACGAAGCTAGATCCACATGCCCACAATCAAACACCTCTGCCCGCCCGTCATCACACTGGATGTTGGCTTTACGAGGCATGTGTTCAGCATTAAAGAGTTCTTGGACGACCTCCCATGCTCCGCTCTTGAATTCCAGCAGTTCAGCGCTTCCTTCTCCGTACGCATCATCCGGGAATCCAATTGCCATCATACTTCCGTTTACGGCAATCGAAGATCTAGTTGCGACAACGATTCCTGGAACTGTAGTATACTCAGGCTCCGAATTCTCATCTTCCCGGACGGTGTAGATCCGTAAATTATCTTCCGTGTCACCGTACCCTCCAAACATGGGGAATCGAAAAACGGGGAATCCAACAACGATCCGCAGAGGGTCCTGAATCTTGACCTGTGAACCAAAAAGTGACCCGAATGCATCCTCCTCTGGAGCAAGAATTTTCACCTTTTCCCATCCTGAACCTTCCCCATGTTGCCAGACAAAGACTGCACCTTTTCCAGAATTGTGTCGGGGGGCTCCGATCACTGCTCGCCCCCCTTTCAAGTCCAATGTCATTCCGTACATGGATTCCGCACCTAGTTCCCCACAGGCCAGCGTTGCGGACAAGTCCCATTCGCCGGCTTGATACTCGTATAGGTATGCTGTACAGTTTCCGGGTGAACCGATCAGGAGCCGCTCCTGGTCCATCGAAAGTGCAATCCCATACATGGATGCAGCTGGCCCTCCAGGTTCTTCAAGAATAGCCCTCCTGACCCAAGTTCCTTCCGAATTCTTCCGAAAGAGGTGGACATTGGCCGTGGATCCATTGGACTGTGAGGAGCCTACAGCAATCCATCCATCATCCGACGCAAGAGTGCTGCCAAACGTGTTCAAGTACTTTGACTCCAGCCGACCTGTCTGCACAAAACGGTCTGTCTCAGGATCCAGCTCAAATACATACACGACAGATCGTTCCGAGACTGCCAGGATTCCGGCCCCGTATCCTATTGTATTGCCGTATCCGCCTCCTACATGCAAGGAGTCTTTCCAAACCCATTTCTGGTCATCTTCCTGCACATAAACATGCACCATAGAACGGGCATCAAACCCGGCCGATCCTGATACAAAAAGATACCCATCCCCAGTAGCAATCGCTCTGCCAAACCCATCTGCCAATTGGGTGGGATTGGCCCAAGTCGTGGATACTGCAAAGAAAGCAAACACATATAAGGCAAGAGATCCGTTCATAATTATTGTAAATAAGTCGCGATTCGTTGATGATGATCCCGAGGATTCCATTCGTACTGATGAGTCCCCGTGTGGTTGGAAAGAGTGATTCAGGGTAGTCCTACTCATACAGACGTACAAGTCGTTCAACTGACATGATGAGATTGGGCATAGTGAAGTGAGTGTCTATTCGATTACGTTATGCGTCTGTCGCGGAATAGAATTCCTCCACATCGGCAAATGCCATATCGGTCAAGGCACGACGTCCAAATTCAATTGATTACTGCCCACACCAGTTTCCGAAGAAAGATTCAAATCCTTTAGTTACCAAAGATTGCAATGCATTTCCAACTACCCTTGGGCTGCGTGCAGTTTCGGGAGAAAGAAAACCATCTTGGGAATTGATACATCTCTTGATTGCGTTTTCATCTTCTCTTTATGGGGCGACATGGGGATTGACTTTGCTCAACAAAGAAAGTCGAGAGGCACCCCCTTGTGCCCCTTACAACAGATGTATTGCAAGGCCGGGGAAGGATTGTCAATCAGCTTGGAAGAGTGCGACACGCTTGATGTAGGCCTCTCTAGCAATTCGTACATCTTCAAGAAATAAAGGAAGCTCGTCAAGCAACAGTGCCTGGGGACCATCCACCAATGCTTTGGCAGGCTTGGGATGGAAATCCACCAGCACCATGTTAGCCCCCGCGATCACTCCTTGTGCAGTCACATGCATGACATCCATCAGGCCATCTGGGCTTTTTTGGCGAGTACCGACCGAGTGGGACGGGTCAATACATACAGGCATGCGGGTAAGTCGATGCACAACTGGAACATGCGAGAAATCCACAAAATTTCGGTGCGGATCTCCAAGGTTACTCTTCATTCCACGCAGTGCAAAGATTACGCGGCGATTGCCTTCGCTGGCAAGGTATTCCGCGGCGTTCAAAGATTCATTCAGCGTAATTCCAAATCCCCGTTTGATCAGAACGGGATACTCATCCTGGCGGCCCACACACTTGAGCAATTCAAAGTTTTGCGTGTTGCGGGTGCCAATTTGAAGCAGGACGCCGCATGGATGGCCCGTTTCCTCGAGTGTTTTATCGATTTCTTCGATATGAGACTCATGTGTGACCTCCATGGCGATGATCCGTATACCATATTTGCCGGCCAGTTCAAAGACATAGGGCAGGCAATCTTTACCATGCCCCTGGAAAGAGTACGGGCTTGTACGAGGCTTGTACGCTCCCATGCGGGTGCATACCTGCCCATTCTCTTGAAGGGCCTTCATCATTAGCTCTACGTGTTCAGGGGTGTCTACTGCACACAAACCGGCAAAAACGTGTAGGCTTTTTTGATCGAAGGTAACCCCGTTGTATTCAAACTGGTGAGGAAAGTCTTCCTGACCATGTCGACCAAGTACCCGGTATGCTTCCTGCACACGAATCACACGCTTAACGCAGGGCAGACTTCGCATGAAATCCATCGCAAGGGCTTTTGTATTTCCCAGGAGATATATCTCGGTCAATCGGTGATCAACTCCTTGGACGTGGCGCGCCCGATGGGTTATGTTCACAAGCGAATCCAGGTAGCGCATCAACAATGCGTATTCGGCTGATTCTGGATCCGTATCTGGTTTTAGTATGAGTATCACGAGTACACTAAATGTTTATTTCTCATTAAGAGTAAGTCCAGATGCCGCTGCCTCGTCCAGTAAAACGGTCACGTTAGGATGAGATTGCAGGCAACTGCCGGGAACGTTTTCAGTCTGAGGACCCTCAAGACTGCGGACCACTGCGTCGGCCTTATTTGCCCCGGAGGCCAACAAGAGGATTTGACGGGCTTCCAGGATCGTCCTAATTCCCATGGTTACTGCTTGACGTGGCACATTTCTGGAGTGCTTAAAAAATCGTGCGTTATCACGAATCGTCGAGGATGCAAGCTCAACCACACGCGTGCGTGAGTCAAATGCAGATCCAGGTTCATTAAAGCCAATGTGGCCATTACTGCCCAAACCCAGAATTTGCAATTCTATCCCTCCCCTGCTCTGAATTAGGTCATCAAAGGCAGACGGTTCCCCGGACTCCGGCGGGAAGTAAATATGTTCCGGTCGCATATCTACATGTTCGAACAGGTGGCGCTGCATGAAAAACCGGTAAGATTGCTCGTGGTCTGCGGAGAGACCAACGTACTCGTCCAGATTCATCGTGGTAAGCCTGCTGAAGGAAATTTCTCCACGCTGGTAACGCGCTATAAGCGATTTGTAGAGTCCAATGGGCGTACTGCCGGTGGCAAACCCAAAAACGCCAGTCGGTTTTTCAAGGATAGCAGCGGCAACAATATCAGCGGCATGGGAACTTATCGCGTCATAATTCTCCAGGCACTTGATCACCATTCGTATCGATCTACGCTAGATTATTCTTGAAGAAGATCCAGTAGATGAATCAATTTACTGCGGAGTTCCCGCCGGTCAACGACGGCATCAATAAAACCGTGATCCTGTAGAAACTCTGAACTCTGGAAACCCTTGGGGAGGTCCTGTCCAATAGTTTCCCGAATCACTCGCGGACCGGCAAAGCCGATGAGCGCTCCTGGTTCAGCAATGTTGATGTCGCCCAGCATTGCGAAGGAGGCACTTACCCCGCCAGTTGTGGGGTTGGTTAATACCGAGATATAGGGGATCCCCTTCTCATGTAGTTTTGCAAGGTTCGCACTGGTCTTGGCCATCTGCATAAGGCTGAGTGCACCTTCCATCATACGAGCCCCGCCACTTTGTGCGATGATGATTACCGGTATATTCTGATCAATCCCGCGGCGAATGGTGCGGGCGATAACTTCCCCGACAACGGAGCCCATTGATCCCCCGATAAACCTGAAATCCATAGCTGCTATGGATACGGAGTGTCGCTCCATTCTTCCCAAGGCGGCTTGCACAGCATCTGACAGCCCGGTCTTGTTGCGCGTGGTATTAAGTCGGTCTGAATATTTCTTCCTATCTGTAAACCCCAGGGGATCTTTCGCAGTTACATCCCGGTCCTGAAATTGGCAGGATCCGTCGTCCAACAGCGCCGCGAAATAACCCTCAGGATTCATTCGATAGTGATAGCCGCACTTCGGGCAGACCCTCAGGCTGGCTTTAAGCTCTCGCAGATTGTTGATGGCTTCACATTTCGGGCACTTTTCCCATTGCCCGGCAGGCATTTTATTCTTCCCGTTGCCTTTGGTCAGGATGCCCTTTTTTGTTCTGTGAAACCAAGCCATTGATTGTAGTGGAGTAAACCCGATTAAACTGCTTTAACCAGGTGTGTTCTCCATTAGATGCGGTTAGTGTCTTTCAAGTGTGTAGATTCTTCCTCCAAGCGTATATTTCGGTTGCAAAACATGCACTGAAGGTAAATCAAGCGATAAAGCCCCATGAAAGTCTATAGTACGGATCACATCCGAAACGTTGTTCTCGTAGGTCATCAGGGCAGTGGAAAGACCACTCTGTCTGAATCTATGCTATATGTCGGTAAAAAAACGCGCCGTCTAGGGACAATTACGGAGGGGACAACAGTGAGTGACTACCAGCCAAGCGAAAAAGAGCGCCAGATGTCCATCTTCTCATCCCTTCTACATGCGGAATGGGAGGGGCATAAGATCAACATCATTGACACGCCGGGATACCCTGATTTTGTAGGGGAGGTAGTCGCTGCTGTACGTGTGGCGGATACTGCCATTTTTGTCATGAATGCTCAGGAAGGAGTTGAAGTTGGTACAGAGCTAGCCTGGAGTGCAGCAGCAGAAAATGAGAAGCCGGCTATGTTCGTGATTAACCAGATTGATCGTGCGCAGGCTGATGTCGAATCATTGATTGAACAAATGAGGGATCGATTCGGTGTGGGAGTAACCGTTGTGCAGTTTCCTGGGGGTGCACCGAATGTGCTCATCGATGTGTTGGTCATGAAGCAGCTTACTTTCGATCCGGGTGTCCAAGGTCCACCAACCGTGAGTGAGATTCCCGAAGAGTTTCTCGAGCGTGCAGAAGAGTTGCATAATGCATTGGCGGAGGACATTGCGGTTAATGATGAGGAGTTAATGGATAAATATCTCGAAGAAGAGATGTTGAGTGAGGAAGATATGCGTTCAGGACTTAGGGAGGCGATGCTATCACGGTCATTGTATCCGGTATTCTGTACGGCCGCCACTGCGAACACGGGTACTGCGCGTTTGATGAGTTTTATAAACAATGTACTGCCCTCACCGCTGGCTGCACCGTCAGTTCCAGTGGAGAATGGCGAGGCTCTTGATTCTGATGTTGATGCCGGCCCTGTAGTATTTGTTTATCGTACGATGGCCGAACATCATGTTGGTGATTATTCTTTCTTCCGTGTCTGCAGTGGTGCGATTGAACCCGGAATGGATCTGGAAAACGGGAGTTCCGGGACCAATGAGCGTCTAGGACAACTTTACGTACTATGTGGGAGAGATAGGGAAACCGTGCCGCGTATGGTGGCAGGTGATCTGGGAGCGCTGGTCAAGTTACGCGATACCCACACTAACAATACGCTTCGCAAAAAGGGTCATCGTGTGCAAGTGAAACCAATCCCCTTCCCTGAGCCGCGCTATCGGGAGGCAATCCGACCGAAAGCAGAAGGAGAAGAGGATAAGTTGGCTCAGGGCTTGCATCAGATAACAGCAGAAGATCCCTCTCTAGTAGTTGTGCACGAGCCACACTTGAGCCAGATAAGTCTGGGGGGGCAGGGATCTATGCACTTGAAGGTTGCCCAGTACAGACTCAAATCCAAGGTAAATGTTGAGGTAGACTATAGTCGGCCACGTGTAGCATACCGGGAAACAGTGACAACCGAAGCACGAGCGTCCTATAGACACAAAAAGCAAACAGGAGGGGCAGGGCAGTTCGCTGATATTTCGGTCCTGATTGAGCCCCTGGACGGCGAATTCAAGAAGCGTCCAGATATCTCAGTGCGCAACACGGTACAGTCTACGACGGGCTGGGGATCCACTATCGAGTTCATTGACGGCATTGTTGGTGGTGTGATCGATATGCGAAGATTCTTTGGTGCTATTCAGAAAGGTGTACTGGAAGGCATGCAGAAAGGACCGGTGGCTGGTTACCCGGTCGGGGATGTTCGTCTGGTGATTTATGACGGGGGTATGCACTCGGTTGACTCAAACGAAAATGCCTTTCGCACGGCTGCTCGCTTCGGATTCCGTGACGCGTTCAGAAAAGCCAAGCCAGTGATCCTGGAGCCCATTCATGATGTGAGGGTAACGATCCCCGATGCGTATACGGGAGATATTATGGGAGACCTGAATGGACGTCGTGCAACGATCAAGGGCATGGAAGCTGGGGGAAGTATGCAGATTATTCTTGCACAGGTACCCGAGGCGGAGCTATATCAGTATTCAACACGAGTCCGGTCAATGACCCAGGGGCGAGGTATTCACAGTGCACGCTTCAGTCATTATCAGGCCATGCCGAGGAATGTGCAGGAGCAGGTGGTGTCTGATGCAGCTAAAGCTGCTGAAGAATAGGCGGCAGGCCTATCGGGCACCATTCCTGTATAAGGGATGCCAAAGAAAGTACGGCTGCCTCCTGACCAGGTTTGCCGACTATCTGCATTCCTACGGGTAGCCCCTCAGGGCTAAGTCCACACGGGACACTTGCGACCGGCAATCCGGTAAGCGAAAGTGCAGAGGTTGGGGCGAACCAGTCGTAGTAGGTAGACAATTCTGTGTTTTCGATCCGGCGAGGATAGCCATCTGAGAGTTTGAACGGCAGGACGGCTGTAGTAGGAGTCAGCAAAAAATCCACTTCTTTGAATACCCTTCTGAAGGCCCGCCACACCTCATCAACAATGCGCTCCGCATCTGCTAAATCCAGTGCGCCGTAATTAAGCGCTTCGCTGAGGTTTTGGGTCAGGTGTTCGCCTGCTGCCTCAGGTTCGTTCAATTTGCTCCTATGAACAGCCAGCAGATGGTGCGCACGAAGGACGGCAAATGCGCGAGGAGCACCCACCAAGCTAAGGTCCACGGATTTAACTGACATCCTCCGGGATTTGAAGGAGTTGATAGCTGAGCGACAGGTAGCGGCAACGACAGGCGCAGGTTCAAGATCGGTGAGGTGATCACAGTACCCAAGTCGTATGTTTGCTTTCAGTTCTGGTGTTTCAAAACCAGGATGATGGGCAGGATATTGTAGTGGTCTTGCGTCATAAGGCCCAGCTACAGACCGCATGAAGAGACCGACATCCCCCGCAGTTCGGCCAAGTCCTCCAGCAACGGACAGGCGATCCCGCAAGAAGCTCACTGAATCTTCGGGAATGATTCCCGGAGAGGGGCGCAAGCCTACGATGCCACAGAATGACGCAGGCATCCGGAGAGAACCACCCAGATCCGTACCATCTGCAAGGGCAACCATGCCGGTCGCGACCGCTACCGCCCCTCCTCCGGTAGATCCCCCTGGAGACCGTGTAATGTCCCATGGATTACGGGTTGATCCGAATACCGCATTGGTGGTCTCACCTCCAACAGCAAATGCGGGGGTATTGGTTTTTCCCAGAATTAGTGCACCGGCAGCTTTAAGTCGGGCAACAATTTCAGCATCCCGTTTAGGAACATGATCACGATAAGCCGGTGAGCCGTACGTTGTGCGCAGCCCGCGTGTGTCTGTAGTATCCTTGATACCCACGGGAAGCCCGTATAGGGGGCCCTTGGGTGGCTTGGTTTCGAGCGTGCGCGCTTCCTCTAACACCCGGTCATTGAGGGTGACGATCGCATTGAGCTCAGAATTAAGTTTTTCATAAACGTTGAGGCAGGCACGGGTGAGCTCAACGGGAGACAGTCTGCGTTCCCGCAATGCTCTCTGGAGGGCTGTTGCCGGGAGACAGGCGATTTCTATCCCTTCACACACGAGTCAAGTGCGTTGCTTTTTGACGGGATACTCAATCTCCTCGAGTGAAAACTCTTCAACGAAAAACTTATCTAATCGGACCCGAACCGTCCGCGAAAATATGTTTCTGTCAATTACTTTCCCAATCCCGTTCGCGGTTGAAACGCGTGTATGTTTTCTCGGGAAGGATTTTAGCGTTTCCATGTAGTGTTCAAGTTCATAATTGAGGCAGCATTTGAGCTGTCCGCATCTTCCCAGAAGTTGTTCCTCTGAAATATAGGATTGCGTCTTTCTTGCAGAGTGGATGGACACGGGGGGCATTTGACGCATCCAGGAGGAGCAGCAGAGCTCCCGGCCGCATACCCCGAGGCCTCCTATCCGTGCGGTTTCTTCACGGGGCCTCAGACGGCGAAAATCGACACGTGTCTCGAAATGTTTTCGTAGATCGCCGATAACCGGTCCCAGAGGGAGTTTCTTTTGTGTGGAAGTATAGAAAATTGAAAGCCGTTTCCGATCAAACTGCCATTCTGAATCCACCACCTTGAGTTTGACCTGTTTCTTTCGGATAATTTTTCTTGCCGTGGCTAAGGCATCCTTTTCGGAAGCCTTGTTTTTCAAGTGAATATTTCGGTCGTTGGAAGAGGCTAGGCGAAGAATTTGGTGATAATTCAGGTGTTCTTTCGCGTGAAGGTGCAGGAGCTCGCCGGTCAACGAAACTTGTCCATAATCCAGACCGCGTTGCTCAGAAACGATTACATCGTCACCAGCCCGCAGGGGGATGTGACGCTTGTTTCTATAGATTTTTCTTCGACGTCCCTTGAATACCACTTGAACCAAGTCGCATTGATCTCGCCCTGGATCTTTGGAAGATTTTGGTAACCAGTCAAAAATCTGTACGGACGGGCAACTGTCGTTACAGCCGCCATACCCTACCAAGGTGCTGCCACTACACCCACAAGCCCCGTTCGAGCCACACGCCATAATCAACCCTGTTACTTAACTGGCATTTACGCCCTGCAACATACAACGTTCGCACGCAAGCTGGGGGATATGCAATGGCAGGTTGGTTTTCGATATTAGCAGATCCCAACGGAAGCGCATCGATTAGGACTGAAGGTCAGGTTGCAGGGTTGCGAGAGACTTGAATAGCACACCACTATGCGGACCGCGCATGGCTTGCCCAAGGTTGGATGATAGGTTAATCAGGAGCAACGTTGTATTTACATTCGATTCGGTGAGCAACCGGGCTTCTTCAATAAGGCGAATCATTGCATCCAGGTCTGCATTGTCCAAGTTTCCACAGAATTTGGCAATCTCAACCTGCTTATCCTGGTTAACAATTGGGGCGTTTTCCCCAATTGTTCTATAGAGTGAAACATCACGCATCCAGCCCAAGAGGAGTTCAAGTAAATTCTTGATACGGTTACGACCGGCTTGATTAAACTCCTCAATAAGTGCCATTTTGGGGCCTATCTTTTGCGTGAATGCAAGACGGAGAAAGTCCAGAATGCGCTCACGATCGTACCTAAGGTCTTCATTCTCAGCGAGTTCCACTGCACGGGAATAGGAACCATTAGATATATTCGCAACAGTTGCGGCGAGGTGTACATCTATATTTTTGCGCTCTTGCAGCGCTTGGGTGATCACATCTGTTGCAAGACTGCTAAATGCGATGTGTTGGCAACGAGACAGAATTGTTGGCAACAGTAAATCCTTGCGGCGAGTAAGTGTGATAAATACTGTATCTGGCCCTGGCTCCTCGAGCAATTTTAGAAAAGCATTAGCCGCAGGTTCGCTGATCGTGTGTATATCAAGGATAATCGCAATTCGATAGCGGCCCTGCTGCGGCCGCATAATCATTTTATTGCGTAACTCCAGATTAATTCTTTCGATGGAGTAGAATGGCTGTTTGAGAGATTTGGGGGCGTTTTTTCGGTTCAAAGAAGGAGCACGGATATAATCTACAACAGCATATTCATCCTGGGATAGCAACGCTAGCCGTTCGATAACATCCTCAGGATCAGCGTCACTTGGCTGTGGCATCATTACCTGGATATCAGGATGTCGGAACTTTAGTGCCCATTGACAGGAATCGCAGGATACACCACTATAGCAACCAGCACATTGTAGGACACGCGCGAACGCCAGGGCAGTAGCAAGTTTTCCTACACCATCAATACCGTGAAACAGGTAAGCATGAGCCACACGTTCCGCGGCAACGCTGTTTTTCAACAGTCCAATGACTTTTTCCTGCCCGATGATATTGCTCCAGTGCATGTCTACCAACCAAGTTGAGTATCTTGGTACCCCGGCTTAGTTTCGTGGTTGCAACCAGTCCTGGATAAGATCAGTTGAAGTCAGGTGCTCGGCGTGGTAGCTCAGCAGGTTAGAGCGTGCGACTCATAATCGCAAGGTCGAGAGTTCGAGTCTCTCCCACGCCACTTTCGCCGTCTTCCTCAATGTAATACGCTACGGGCAGCATGCTGGTTGAGCGGCAGGTCTAGGTGGTTACGGCGTGTCGGTATCAAGAAGCTCGCCGATGATGTCTTCGTGATCCGGTCTGATCAATACGAGTATGGCGTGATGGGGCACGATCAAGTACTTGGTGTGCTTGTAGGTAAACTCAATCGTCTCCTTACGCTGGTAGAAAGCCCTATCCCCCACCTCTGCCTGAAGGGGCAGGTATCTTCCGATTGTTTTCGGTTCGGCCCAGGGTTCATTTTCGGAATAGTCTGGGTTCGGGATCAGGTGACCGGGGCCAACCATTTCCACTACACCAGATCCGATCCGATCTCGTTCGGCAACAGAGGCAGGCAGAACCAGTCCAGATTCTGTCTGTTGTTCACCAACGTCGGGTTTGATTAAAACGCGATCTCCAACAACGATTAGCTGTGACATTCTTAAGTGTATAGCTGATTAAGACGACTAGGAGAATGTTTGTCTTAGGTAGAGCGCTGAAACCACTGCTACAGCCATTACGACGATACCGGGCAATATATTCCCTAGGATCAGGTATCCGGTGGCAAACAGGCAGGCGTATACTATTACAACGCCAGCAGCCCATTGGCGAATCATAGTGCTGATTGTGGCGTCCGCATGAATATCGGGATACAGTGCCGCAACGGAAGTCCATCCGGGACCGGCCGGGCGCACAAGTTTGTAAAAATTTTCAAGTGTGGACTGATCCGTTGGCTTGGTTAAAAAGGTTGCCACTAGCCACAACGCAGTGGTAAGGCCGACCACTACAAACAGATTAGAGGGGAAGGCGGCCTGAAGTCCCGGAATAGGCACTCCGATCAGTGTCAGCAGAACTAGCAAAATGGGGGCCAAGGTTGCGACGAGCTCACTCCATGCGTTGATTCGCCACCAGTACCATCGAAGGATTAGAACCGTGCCCAATCCGGCAGATGCGGTAAGGATCAGTGTCCAGGCTTGACTGATAGATTCCAACTGTGTGGCCAGCAGAATACTCAGGAATCCCACAACGAACGTAAATATGCGCCCGACACGTACATAATGGCGTTCACTCCTGTCCGAATTCACAAATCTTCGCCAGCAGTCGTTTACCAGATAAGAGACCCCCCAGTTCAGCTGGGTTGAAATAGTACTCATGAAAGCTGCCAGAAAAGCGGCAAAAACCATTCCAAGCACGCCGACAGGTAGCACATCCCGCATCACGAGCACAAAGCCTTCTCGTGAGTCTACCAGGTTAGGATAGAGAACCAGAGAAGCCAAGGCTACAATGATCCATGGCCACGGCCGGATGCAATAGTGGGCTATTGTGAATAGTAGGGCAGAGTAGGTAGCGTCACGTTCGCTACTAGTTCCCATCATGCGTTGCGCGTTATATCCGCCGCCACCCGGCTCAGCACCTGGATACCAGCTGCTCCACCACTGAATGCCAATAAATGCCACGAACGCGGGAATAGATAATGCGAAGGCTACTGCGGCTCCAGCTGTTTCCCCAAAGGTCGGGAAAAATCGAAAAGTTTCAACCGGTAACTGTGACTTAAGACCAGCAATTCCACCCACTTCGGGAACGCGAAGCACGAATATGGCCATCAGCACTGATCCGGCCATAGCCAATATGAATTGCATGACATCCGTAACAGCTACGCCCCATAAGCCAGACAATAACGCAAATATGGATACCAGTATCACCAGCACACTGACCACAACGAGCGCCGCGCTTATTGTCAAATTTCCAATGACAAAAGCGGTCTGCCCGAAAATAGTCAGATCGGGCCACAATACCTTAATCGCGGTTTCCATAGCAAGCGAAACCCATCCGATGATCACGACATTGAGCAGTAGACCAAAGTAGACGGCCTTGATCCCTCGAAGCCATGCTGCAGCTCGTCCAGAGTAGCGAACCTCCACGAATTCTACATCTGTCTGGATCCCACATCGTCGCCACAACCGTGCAAAGAAGAATACCGTCAGCATACCACCAAAGGCAAAATTCCACCAGAGCCAGTTGCCGGCTATACCATTTTCAGCAACAAGCTCTGTTACGGCCATTGGGGTGTCGGCCGCGAAGGTTGTAGCCACCATACTTATCCCAGCAAGCCACCACGACATGCGTCGTCCGCTCAGGAAGAATTCTGATGTATTGCGCCCAGCACGCTTGGAATAGTAGATGGCTATGCCGGCAACAACGAGAAAGTAGAGGTAGACTATCCCCCAGTCGAAAAACGTCATTTTATCATGATGATCTACCGTGACGGGAAGTTAGCCGAAAAAACCGAAGATCTACCATTCGGGAATCTGGTGCTGCAATGTACGCACTTCGAACCTTTCATCCAGTCCATCAAGGTCGCTTACTGTCTGTACTGAGCGTACGCCGCATTGTCATTGGGCAGGCAACCTTAGATGTCCGCTCTGAGAACCCAAGCTCTAGCAAGATCCTGGAAAGTAGTTCCATTGGTATACCTCGAAAGCAATCGCTCCGTACATACTGTCCTCGAATTGAGGAGCGTGATTTCGCCTACATTGATGAAGTGTCGTTTCTTCACCTTATAATTGATGTCCTAACCTGTTTCCAGGAGTTGTTTACGAAATCTCGAGCGAGTTCTGGAAGCTGTTCCCTCATCTTGTGCAAGGGGACGGCAAGGTCCACCTTTCGTGCGGGCCTTCATCCGTTGGTAAGGATGTCGCTCGGTGTGTACTTGGGAATAGCAAACCCCGCTCTCGAGAAAGGAAGCAAGAGCGCTTCTCTAGAGCATGAATTCCACTTCCCCGCCGACCCGTGCAAACACGAACAATGTCCAGGAATTGCGTCAAAGGTCTCGCTTACGCAGACTCAGAAGCGAGAGTCCGAGAAGTACCATAATGTAGGCCAACGCAACGACAACATGAATCCCAATATCAGGGCTCCCGAGAGGTGCAAGATCTAGTTCAGGGCGCATAGGGTTCACTTCCAACAGCTCTGCGGGATAGTAGGCCAGATTGTCCCCAAGGTTCTCGACCACCTTAAACGGAAGAAACTCCATCGCTTCGCGTAAAGTCCTGCTTCCCATTCGGAGCGTCAGCAAGGGGATAATTCCTTCGACGATAATGTACAGGAACAGGATACCTAACGCCGATCCTGAAGAGCGGAAGTGCGTCGAGAGCATCAGGCCGAAGCTTCCATAAACCAGCATGCCTAGGGCAATTCCGCCCATGTAGCTGAGATCACTAGGCCGGAAAATAGCGGAGCCAATCTCGCCGGGGCTAAACATCGTACTACTGATGCCGATCAGCACGGCCACCGCCATGAAGAGCAGGACGAGTCCGGCAAGCAAGATGACCTTTCCTGTGAAAAACTGCTCCTTGCTGAGCCCGTCAATTATGTTCTGGCGTGCAGTGCGCCATGAGAATTCTGGGGCGAAGAGCAGGATCATCAGTATAGCGGTAAAGAGCGGTCCGAACCCGGATACAGCGCCCAGAATATCCGGCCATCTCTCCGGCAGGGTAAAGTCCACATCTGGAATAGTACTGGCCATGTAGATCCCTACGACTGCACTAATCACGGTGAACAGGCCGAACGAACCAATGGCCACCCAGAAGATTCGCCGCTTGGCCGCCTTGAGCCATTCGATTCGCAAAAGAATAGTTAGAATCTTCATGCCGCGAGCCCCGTCATCGAATCCGTGGTGTCCCCGGTAACGTCAATGAAGACCTCTTCAAGGCTCGGCCGGTGCGGTGCCAGCAGGGACAAGTATATTCCTCGCTCCGAAAGATAGCGTGTCACGCTTGCCAGATCACCCGAGTCCAGTGCAACGACAATGCCATCGTCGGTCCTGCGGACCGATGTGGCGTCTGGATAGGCTTCCATTGCGCCCGCGAGGACTTCGATATCCTCCGAACGAAGCAATACAGCATTCCCTTCTCCCACCATCTCCGCCACCGGACCCCACTTAATTATTCGCCCATCGCGAATGATGGCGACGTGGGAACATGTACGCTCGACTTCCACAAGCAGATGGCTCGACAGGAATATCGTCTTGCCGCGCTTGGCAAGAGTGCGAATAATCTCGCGGATTTCCCTGATCCCCTGTGGATCGAGCCCGTTCGAAGGCTCGTCAAGGACAATCAGCTCGGGGTCGTTTAACATAGCAGCCGCGAGCGCTAGCCGCTGCTTCATTCCTTGCGAGTAGGTCTTGAACCGGTGTTTCGCGCGGCGTGACAGTCCGACGAGCGCGAGGCACTCCTCAATGCGGGACCGTTTCACTCCTTTGATTGCCGCAACAATTCGCAGATTATCTCGACCGCTCATGTATGGGTAGAAGTTGGGCGTTTCCAGCGTGGCGCCAACGCGAGCTCGTGCGGCATTTAGCCCTCTGGGATCGGAATTGCCAAACAAGCGGAAGCTGCCCCCCGTTGGCATGATGATGCCCACAAGCATCCCGATGGTGGTTGTCTTGCCGCTCCCATTGGGACCGAGAAAGCCGAATACCTGGCCCTGTTTTACGGCGAAAGAGATCCGGTCCACGGCCAGAACCGATTTCTTGGCGCGCATTCCGTAGCGCTTGGTCAGGTCAAGTGTCTGGATCACATCCACACCCGTAGAGGCTTGGTCTTGCAAGTCCGTATCAGGAGAGTCCTGCGACAAATTATCCATTGCAGTCAACGACGAGACTACTTATAGTTGTAGCGATCAAAAGTTTATCCATAGAATGCTGGTGTCTATTCAGGCTTATAAATTCAGATGAGATTGCCGTGCTCCAGGCTAAGTGGCAAAATTGCAGCGGTTGCAACCGCATCAGCGAACCAACCGCACAGAACCGTAACCATTGCTAACCACTATCCAGTTTTACAGCTCTATCCGACCAACTACTCTTTGCCGTAAGCGGTGAAAGATACAAGGATTGTTTATATAAATGAACTTCCGCACCCGCATGGTCAAATGCAGCAGGGCTCTACCTGGCCAATATCCATGGAACGGGGAATATACCTTTCTCGGTGGAACCAATCCCATAATCAAAGCTCGCAGCTGCGTTGTGCTTCGCCGATACAAGGTTTTTCTCTTCGAAATCCCAGTTCAGATTAGTGTTATGGGTTGTGCAATACAACCCGGAAGGGTTTGGGGATCTTTACCGACGGCTCCGCCGCTGTGCGGGATGATTAAAGTGAAGGACGGAACGTGCAAGCAATTGGTCTACCGATAGGTCATTGACATGGCACACGCCGGCGAACCGAGGCATGTTAAAGCGTAAGCATCAAGCAACGTGCAGCCACTTATGTGCGTACACAGAACCATTGGGCATTACGGATATCAAAGTACTTGATTGGGGCCATGCGCGAGCCTGTCGCGATGTGTTTTAGTGGGGGAAAGGACAGCATGATGGCTCTCCAGGCGCTGCATAACGACGACCAGTATGAAGTTGTTAATCTCATTACCACCGTCACCGATGCTTACGACCGTGTGAGTATGCATGGGACGCGTCGGAGTTTACTCCGGTTACAATGTGCAGCCATTGGCCTTCCGGTGACGGAAGTTGTCGTTCCGCCGGATGCGACAAATGCCATTTATGAGAGACGAATGGGACAGGCATTCGCGGCCATGGCAGTCAAGGATATACGCAAGGTTGTGTTCGGAGACATTTTTCTGGAGGATTTGCGTGCATACAGGGAAAACCAGATTGCAGCTTTCGGTTTGACGGGGGTGTTTCCGTTGTGGAGGCAGTCCACGCGAGCCCTGTCACGCCAGTTCATCACGGACGGATTCAGGGCAGTTGCGGTCTGTGTGGATGCCAAGGCACTGAATGCCTCTTTTGCGGGACGAAGTTTTGATATGTCGTTTCTAAGTGATCTGCCGACAGGCGTGGATCCTTGCGGAGAGAACGGAGAGTTTCACACTTTTGTGCATTCCGGGCCTATGTTTTCTGCTCCAGTTTTGTTTTCACACGGCGCTACCGTGCGGCGCGGCGATTTCTTCTATCACGACTTGCAGCCTGCGTAAGGCGATGACTGCGCCGAAAGGCGATCATTTTAGGGTCTATAGCTTTTCACACTTCATGCCCGGAGTCATTGGTGTCGCATCCTTTCAGACTGGATTCTATGGTGGACGGGAATCCCACTCTTATGTGCGTCAGGCGTAGTAATGACATACAAGTCAGATTTAATTCCGGTTCCGTTGAAAGTCTCTTACCACACGAAAATCAGTCGGAAATAGGAGTAGGCTTCTTATTTTAGGGCACAAATAAATAGTCAACAAATGGAACGTTCTGGATTATTGACCGGCAAGACAGGGGTTATCTTTGGTGCTCTGAACCAGAGCAGCATTGCCTGGGCAATTGCTCAGTCTGCGCACCGGGAAGGAGCACGATTTGCACTTTCCAATGCTCCGGTTGCTAAACGACTTGGATCACTTGAAGGACTAGCTGAGCAGGTTAATAGTCCAGTTATCTGGGCGGATGCGACTAAAGATCAGGACCTGATTGCGCTATTTGATGAGCTCAAGGAGCACTATGGTCAGATAGATTTTATCGTTCATGCTATCGGTATGGGGGTAAACGTTCGAAAGCGCCGGCCGTATGAAAACCTGAACTATGACTGGTATGCCAAAACATTGGATATTTCCGCGATCAGTCTGCATCGAATCATTCATCATTCAATGCAGACCGAAGCCCTGAGAAGCGGGGGCTCAATCCTGACGCTTTCCTACATCGGAGCGCAACGGTCATTCTCACATTACTCCGAAATGGGTGATGCCAAGGCTTTACTCGAAAGCATCGTACGTACTTGGGGATCTCGATTAGGTGAACATAATATTCGCATTAATGCCATTTCCCAGAGCCCGACGCGAACCACAGCGGGGCAAGGGATTTCGGGTTTTGATGCCATGTTTGAGTTTGGCGACAGAATGTCCCCATTGGGCAATGCGGATGCAGCCAGTTGTGGGGATTATGCCGTAACCCTTCTAAGTGATCTGACACGTATGGTCACCATGCAGACACTCTACAACGATGGAGGCTTTAGCGGGATGGGGATCGCGAATGCGATGGTTGAGCCCATGATGCAGATGATCCATGAGACTAGTTCCCCTGAGTAACAATAGTTAATTTGGTACCGAAGATCAGTACCTTAGCAAATTTGTGCATGCGTTACTTGTTGCTTTCCGCGGTAGCCATTTGCTGCATCGCACATCTAGATTCGTATGCCCTGCAGGCACCTACGAGCGATGACTTGGATGCAGAGAGTCTCTACTACGTGACCGGCCGCAAAACAAGCCTGTATCGGGATATCGAAAGATCGAAGCCTTATGTGCGACTTGCTTTCAGGGAGCCGGTCACGTTTCTCTCCCTTGAAGGCTCCGCTATGCGCGTACGCACAATGGACGGTGCAACAGGATACGTGAAAGAGGACGAAGTTTCGAATATTTGGATCTTCGTGTCAAAACGGCGCAAACTTGTAACACTTCATCGTGGCTTGGAAGTTGTGAGTGAGTTCAGAGCAGACTTTGGTTACAATGCCTATTCAGATAAGGAGATATTGGGAACGGAGGGTAATCCCGATCACTGGCGGACCCCCGAAGGAGCGTTCTATGTTGTAAGAAAGAATCCGTACAGTCAATTTCACAGAGCTTTTCTGCTTAATTATCCCAACGCAGAGGATGCTGCAAGAGGACTACGCGATGGTTTGATCAGTCAGCATCAATTTGATACGATCATGCAATCCGAAAGAAGAGGCATCGCGCCCCCCATGGGTACTCCACTTGGGGGCATGATCGAGATTCATGGCCATGGTACAGGCTTGTCCTCGAACTGGACCCAGGGATGTGTAGCAGTCCGTGATGAAGACATGGATTTCATGTGGACCTACGTGACGGAAGGGACGCCAGTTGTAATAGAGAAGTAGACTAGTATGACCGGATACAATCGTGCAAATAGGCAAAAGCATTCACGTAAAGACCCGATTTCGCGTTGGCACGTGCGAAGTATGATGGAAGTAATCTATCAACTCGTCGAGAGTACGAACCCAGAAACATTGTTGGATGCGGGATGCGGAGAGGGATTTGTAAGTCAGTACCTTGCAATGCGCAATGGCTCAATGAGTATTACGGGGGTAGATGTCCAACCCCAGGCCATTGAATTTGCGAAGGATAATTTCGGAGAAACGGTGACTTACAGGTTGGGGAGTCTGTATGCTCTCCCTTTTTCGGATAACTCATTTGATACAGTGGTCTGTAGTCAGGTTCTTGAACATTTGGACGATGTTGAGACTGCTATGGCCGAACTTAAGCGTGTTGCGAGGCGCTTTGTCGTAATCACAGTACCTCGTGAGCCTTATTTTAAATTTGTCAACGACTTTGCTCGGGCAATTCGCTTCAGCGAAGATCCGGGTCATGTAAATTTCTGGACCAGTTCAGACTTTCAGAAATTTATTGGAGTACACTTCAGG
Source organism: Rhodothermales bacterium (assembly GCA_965219915.1). Lineage (GTDB taxonomy): Bacteria > Bacteroidota > Rhodothermia > Rhodothermales > Bin80 > Bin80. Next base: position 2,109,691 of record OZ244794.1, read on the forward strand.
CAACCGAGGTTCATTCGAAAACATGTGATCTATCAGTTTTCTGTCGCACCGGTTGATTCCAAAATGAATCCTTTAAGCCGGATGAGGCGTAAAGATGAGGTATGAGTTTGGTATTACTGGACTAGTCCGAATAAAGTGAACAAGTCACTGCTGCTCTTATTGCCCTTACTTGTGCCTTCTGCTCTCGCTCAGGAACGCGCACCTAAACCCCTGGAGCTGAATCCAGGCACTGGGGAAGGTCCTGTGTTTGTAGTGCCGGTCAACGGAATGATTGATAACGGCTTGGCACGCTACATTGACCGGGCTGTGGGGGATGCTACCAGTCGTGGGGCAACGCTTGCGGTCTTCGAGATTGATACATTTGGGGGACTCGTAGACGCTGCCGACAAGATCCGCAAGACACTATTGAATGCAGAAATGCCCACAGTTGCGTTCATTGACAAAAATGCAGCTTCAGCTGGAGCGCTGATCTCGTATGCCGCAGATCGCATTGTGATGGTGCCAGGCGCTTCAATCGGGGCGGCTACCGTGGTAGAGGGAGTGGGCGGAGAAGCTGCCCCAGACAAGTATCAGAGCTACATGCGTGGCCTCATGCGGTCCACTGCGGAGGCAAACGACCGCGATCCCCAAATTGCCGAATCTATGGTGGATCCGTCTCTAGAAGTGGAAGGAGTATCTGAGGAGGGTAAAGTACTGACTTTGAGTGCAGAGGAAGCATTTGAACTTGGTGTAGCAGATCGGATACTGGATTCAGTTGATGAGTTGATTTCCGCTTATGGATTAGAGGCCCCCATGTTGGTGGCACATCGTGAAACTCGCACCGAGCAGTTGCTCAGATTTCTGGGTTCTCCGGTAGTTCAGTCAATCCTTATGCTCATGATGTTGGGTGGACTGTATTTTGAGTTGCAGACACCTGGCGTGGGGTTTCCCGGGGCGGTAGCATTGCTTGGCATTGCTCTCTTCTTTGCTCCTCATTATCTGTTGGGCTTAGTCGAGATATGGGAGATTCTGCTCTTTGCCATCGGAGTTGGATTAATACTGGTTGAGTTACTATTACTCCCGGGATTTGGGATAGCCGGGATTTCCGGCTTGGTGCTGATGTTAATTGCTCTTGTTGTCTCACTAGTCGGTAATGTGGGGCTGTCATTTCCCCCAATAATGGATGTGATGCCCAGTATCTACACCGTGGCAATTACACTGGTGGTACTGGTTATTGGTGCAGCTTTTATGGGTCGTACGCTCACGCACACTGCTGCCTCGAATCCTTTTGTGTTGCATCCCGAACTCAAAAGCAGTGAGGGCTACACGACCGCTGTTACACACTCGGAATACATAGGCAGAGTAGGGCGGACGCTCACTGCACTTAGACCGTCTGGTGCGATGCTGATTGATCAGGAGCGGGTTGACGTGATTACCGCGGGTGAGTATATAGACCAAGACGAACAGGTCCGAGTGGTCAGTGTGCGTGGAAACCGTGTCGAAGTTAGAATTCACGAATCTTAATTGTGGAAACTTTAATTCCCATTCTGTGCATTCTGGCAGGGCTCCTGCTGATCACCGTGGAGGTCTATTTGATCCCAGGGTTCAACGTGATTGGTGTACTGGGAGCACTTCTCATTGTATTTGCGGTCGGGTACGCATTCAGCGAGTCCGGTTTGTTGGGTGGAACGATTGCCTTGGTGGGGACGCTTGGTAGTGGCGTGCTGTTGTTTGTTTTGCTTTGGCGTTCAGGAGCATGGGACAGGTTCATACTTTCAACCACGCTCAAGACGGAAGTAGATGAAGCTAGCCACAGAAAAGACAAGCGTGCCCGCTATCTAGGGAAAACGGGAGTGGCTATTACACCTCTTCGGCCGACGGGGATTGTAGAGATTAATGGCGAAAGGATTGAAGTTGCCACAGAGGGCGAATTCATTGCAGTAGGGAGCAATATTCGTATTGTCGCAATGGATCGTCGCCGATTCTTTGCACGACTGGATACCGCGTAGTTCAGGCTACCATTGTAGCTGAACAGAGAATGTGAAAGTGCGACGCAGCAGATAGCTCATCTCGTCGGTCAGACTCCGATCCTCGTCTTCAAATTCGTTTTGTTCTCGCAGGTATCGATGCGCGGGGTTGAATCGATCAAAGGCATTGAGAACATCGAGTCGCAGTTGTAAAAAGCTACTGCCAGCTCTGTCTCGGATGTGCGCAGCCAAGGCAACGTCAAATTGACTGAATGGAGCAAGTTCATGCCCAGGTGCTGTGGGATCTGTGAAGGAATAACCGTCAAAGTTTTCGATATAGTCAGGACTTGATCCCAAGAGATCATAGTAAGTCTGCTGATATCCCCATTTCCGTCCCCAGGCACCTCGCCAGCGCACTGTTCCTTCCAACAGCGGGATTGGTCGCACGGCTATTTTGGTCTGGAACTGTCGGGGAATATTCCAGGGAACAGGCAAAAGCACCGGCTCATTGTTGCGAAACGTATACTCCCGTTTTGATCCGCTATACTCATAGCGCAGTTCAAGGTCAAATATATCACCGTTCCGGAGTAGTTCAGCCGCCGTACCGAATGCATATCCATGGGTGTTGGTCACGAACTCATTGATGGCGGTGATCGGAGAGGCCCCCGTTTCCTGGCGCCAGAGCATCGGGTAGTCAATTCGGTAAAGCCGGCGCTGATCCTTGTAGTAGTATTCAAACCCAAACTGCCAATCAGTCCACAGCTGTGCCGACAGATCAATACTGTAATGATAGGCAAGAGGAGCACGGTTGGTTTCGTCGATGGGAAGCCAAAAGCGGGTTGACGGGACAATAGTACTGGGACTGATGGTGGCAATCTCAAACTGATTCAGGAATTGATAATAGACGCCGGTTGCGAGCCTAAGGGACACTCCGTAGCCTCCTGTGTACGGTGATTTGAATAGAATTGCGGCACGTGGCTCCAAGTGAAACCGATCCTGTGCCTTTGTCCAGGTGAGGCGGAGGCCCGTGGTAAGCTCCACCCACTGCCAAGGGCTCCAGATTTGCTGTACGTAGCCGGCCGATGTGCGTGACTTGCGCTCATGTTCCAGTACACGGGGAAATACGTGTTGTATGCTGAAGCGATGATTTGACCATGAGAGATCCAAGCCGGCACTCACGTGAAGTTGAGGAACCGAATAATCAATGGATAGCCCAAGGTCATTGTTCAAGAGGCTGTTCTGATCGCTGGTTTCTGTGACATTGAATTGATACAAGTTGAAGGCTGCATGGACACTGTTTTGGCGGTCGAGTCCTCCGTAATCATGCGAGAGTGCGTAATTCCCCCTGCGCCACGAAGTACGCCAACTGAAATTCTCCGTGAGGTACTGACTCCAGTAAATGCGCATGCTCTGATTCTCCCAGTCATGGCGGTCAGGGGAGACCTTTCTAGTACTGTCTGTTGTAGCTGAAAGTAATCTGCCCTCAAGCGTACTGTTTCCCTGATACCAGGAGAAGCCTACTTCTTTGTTGCTGGTCAATTCACCCTTGGTTGCGACATGCAGATCGTTGAAGTAAATATCCGGCAACAGGGGTGCGGGAACGGTTTGGAGTCGGTCAATAAGCGTATTGTAGCCAAGCTCAAAAACACGTTTGAGCGGGTAAATGCTCGCACGCATAAGAAATGCGTCAGGACGGTTCCAGTCTCTGAGCAGTTGATCAATGCTTTCGCTGCGAAAATTATTCCACCAGCGATTCCAGACGCTGCTCCGGAATGCCCCCATTGCTGATACCCTTGCCGGGCCAAGTTCAATTCTGTCGGCGATACGGACGTTGAATGAAATTGGATCGATTTGCACTTCAATAGCTTTAGTTGCGTCAATTGAATGCTCTGCATTGATGATCCCAGCCAAAGAGCTTCCCCATTCTACATCATAACCAGCCTTTCGGACGGTAACCTGGCGTATGGCAAACGGGTTAAAGATTCCAAAGAGCCCCAGATGGATCGGTTCGAAGATTGGACTGCCATCAAGTTGGAATCGGTGCTCTCCGCGTCCTCCACCCTGGATATGAATATCACTGTTGCTCGGGTCAACATACAAACCAGGGATATCCCAGAGATTGCCGGGCACATCGTATGTTCCCACGCCGGTAGTTTGCCTTAGGTCTTCGGGCCCTCGTGTATCCATTTCACGTGGATAGGGACTAATGACGAGGGTAGGTTCGGGAGGTATGCGTGGAGCAATAACTTCAACAGGTCCGCGTGCCTGAATGACCCATTCGGACAGCCAGATTTCGATCAACGGATTTGAGGCTGAAAGCAGTTCAACCTCTCGAATAACTGTTTGATACCTGACATGGCTTACCGCAATTCTTGCAGGGCCGCATCGAGCTGTGGTCAAGGTGAAATTCCCATTCAGATTAGATGTTGTGCCTTCCGATGTTCCGACAAGGGATATGTGTACGTCCCTGAGTGGAATACCGGTTTCTTGTGCGCGGACAATTCCGGTGAGTGTGGAGACCGGATCTTCAAGAATAAATGTACCGCTGGGCTGTCGAACGAAAGTCACGCACGTTCCCTGAAGCAGGAACTCCAGGTCCGATTCCGCATCGGTTGCAACGGGACCGGTCCACTCCGTCCTTAGACCCTCCAGTGTACTGGAAGCATAGGAGATATCCACACCCCAGGCGGCCTGGAATCGTTCGACCGCATCAAGTAGATTTAGATGGGACTGCGCAACTGAGACCGACGCACTTCCTATAAGGACGACGGCTAGGCAAACTCCCCAACGAATTACAGCACGCACGGAAACGGAGCCTACGGGCCACTTATACTATGCAAAGAGCAACGTCCGCGTGGCCGGGTGGGTGCCGACTTCCTACTTTATGGCTTCTCTAGAACAAAACCACCCGGGACAGCGCGGTAATCACAATCAGTATCCTTCAACGCACAAATGTCTCGAATGATTTCCTCAGGGCCTTCCGGGGATTCTTTCAGAATGCCGATAGATACCGTTTCCAGAGCGGGGGATGCAATCGTGATCTCTACATCGTAACGTCGTTCGATTTCTTTGACAACGTTGCCGAGGGGCTCTTCGGAAAACTTGAAACCGCCATCGACCCATGCGCGCTGCATCGGGCCCTGTATGGACTCCATCACCAAGGGGGCTTGGCTATCGTGACGTACTTGGGCAGACTGCCCAGCAGCTAGGGTAACTGCTAATTCGGATGCAGCAATCGGGGTGACTTTTACCTGTCCTGAACTAACGAACACATGAGTTGCCGCATTGATCTGGTCGGGCCACGCCCGCACGTTAAAAGACGTCCCCAGCACCTCTATGTGTGCATCGAATGACTCGACTACGAACGGGGTAGAGTTTGGGACTACGTTCAGAAAAACCTCCCCTTCACGGAGTATGATATTGCGAGATGTCTTGCCAAAATTTCTCTTGTACTGTATATCTGTGCCGCTATTGAGAACGATTGAACTCCCATCTGGTAACTCGTGCGTGATCTGATCGCCTAACGGGGCGGTCACGGAAACAGGTTGTTGTGTGAGCGTGATTCCAACCGCCAGGACCACAGCGATGCATGCCGCCCAAGCGACCGCGACAGACATGCGAGGCACGCGCTGCCAGATAAAGACTCTTGTCAGGCGGGGGCGGGTTGCTTCCTCAATCACGGGCCACATCCCTGCACCCATCTGCCGGAATTCATCAAGAGGGGGCTCCTGAGAACAGTACCATTCGGAAAGTTGCCAAGCTTCCAGCGTCTCAGCAATTTCTGCGTGATCCAATTCGGACTGGACCTCGCGGGGAAGAGTGTGGTAAGGCTCTGTTTTCATATAACCTGGGGATCTTTACGGAACGCCTTCAGCTTGCCCCGGAGATCCCGGAGGGCGAGCATTAAATGCGTATTAACAGTTCTGGGTGTAAGATTCATGACCTCAGCAATTTCAGCGTGGGTAAGCCCTTCAAATCGGCTAAGCTTGAATGCCTCGCGTCGGCGTTTGGGTAGGCTTTCAATCCACTCGGAAACCTTTTCCTCCAAGACGGCAAAATCCGCCTGTTCGTCCGGGGAGGGTACATCTTCAATAATGACCTCATCAGCATCTACGCTATTCGTGTAGTGTGAGTCGCGAGCCAAGTTAAGTGCCCGGTTACGCACCACGGTGTACATGAACCCAAGGATCGACTTGCTGGGATCAAGGGTTTCTCTTTTCTCCCAGACCTTAACGAAGGCGTCCTGCACAATGTCTCGGGAAGTATCTGCATCTCTTGTATATCGCCAAGCAAACCGGAGCAAAGCTGGATGTAGTTCTTCAAACAACTCCCGAAAAGCATCACGATCCGACCTCGCAATACGCCCACTCAATTGAGCAAACGTCGACGACGAAGGTCTTGGCGTTTTCTTATCACTCAGTTCAGTTTCTGGTTTAAATACTCGACTCATATACACGGATGCCGGGGTTAATGATGAACTTTAAGTGCCCAAGATTGAAATTAATTTTAATTCTCCGAAAATAGGCCAAAATAGCCGTATTTAGAGGCAACCTAGAATTTACTTTAAGTCAAATTTGTCAGGTTATTAGACCTGCCAGGGTAGCCGTCATTAGGTTTGCCAGCGTTCCCGCAAGCACTGCTTTAATGCCCAGTTCGGCAATTAGTGGCCGTTGATTTGGGGCCAGTGGAGAGATGCCACCAATCTGGATTGCTATGGAGGAGAGGTTTGCGAAACCGCATAATGCAAATGTTGTCATGATCATTGATTTCTGCGCGAGTTCTCCTTGTTGGATCAGTTCGGCAAGCTGTAGATAGGCGACGAATTCATTGGCGACAATCTTGTAGCCAAGCATTGATCCAACGCTGACCACATCTTCAAGGGGAATTCCAATCAGCCATGCGATGGGCGCTAATGCCCAGCCCAGGATTTTGCCTAGCGTCAATTCGAGACCGAATAATCCCCCGGCCCAACCCAGAATAAAATCTGCCATGGCTAACAGGGCGATGAAGGCCAATAAAACTGCGGAGATAGTCAGCACGAGTTTGAGTCCTTCTCCGGCTCCGGTTGCGGCTGCATCTATTATGTTTTTCGAATCGCCGATCTTTGGAGTTACTACTTTTCCCAGAGTGGCAGGTTGGCCGGTTTCTGGAACCAAGATTTTACTTAGAATAATTGCTGCTGGCGCAGCCATCAGGCTGGCACCCAGGAGATGTTCTGCAAATCTGAGCTGCGCTTCATCCAGTGGGATTCCTTGGGCTGTTGCATATGGGAGCGCCAGAAAGCCTACGTAAGCTGCCATTACACCACCGGCTATTGTGGCCATACCCGCAGTCATGAGCGTCATGATTTCCGAGCGCGTCATGCCTTCCAGGTAGGGCCGAATCACCAGAGGAGCTTCTGTCTGGCCTATAAACACGTTAGCAGCTACCGATAAGGATTCTGCTCCGCTGGATTTGAGCATTTTTGCTACGATTCGTGCCATGGACTTTACAATCCATTGCATGACGCCCAAGTGATATAGAATTCCCATCAGTGCTCCAAAGAAAATGATAGTTGGAAGCACTTGGAAGACAATGGCATTGCCCCAGCTCCGGCCTGTGACCAGCGGTGTTCCCGGTGCCATGCTCTCGGTTGGAGGGAGGGCAAGGTCACCAAACACGAACCGAGCTCCCTCAGTCGAAAACTGCAAGGTCTTGACAAATGCAAAACTTAGCCAGGAAAAAAAGACTTTCGGCCAACCAAGTGGGGAGAAAAATTCTCCCATGGCATCACCCTGAAGAATGAGCACGGCTAGGGCTATTTGTGCCAGTAGTCCTATACAGATAAGGCGCCAATTAGCCAGCCGGCGGTTTTCTGAAAGCAGTAATGCAAGCCCGATCACCGTTGAGAGCCCTATAATCGCTCGGACAAAAGAAACAGAAAATTCCATGAAGTGTCTATCATATTGGGGAATCGGCCCCTTACTTAAAGTTATACTTTAAGTAAGGGAATAATAAACGCTATTTTAACGAAGGTGCAAGGGCGAGCTTGCACCACTTTAAGAAACGGACATCGGTCTTCGAGCAAATCTCCATTCCTACGCAATCGCTGCATAGCGATCTTGAAATCCATGCGGTACTACGCATCCTTGTGAAAAACCGGGCCGAATTCATCTATTCAGAGTAACCTGCAGGCTTGAAGCTATCCTTGTTCCCGCTACGACTGACGCGTGCACTGTGTCGGGGATCGTAAACGATTAATCCGGTCACATAGGGATGCAGGATCGTGGCGATCCAACCGGACAAGGAAGTTTTTCCATCGCCGCGTTATATCTGCCAGAAAATAGGTATTTTCCGGCAGACACGATCATAAACTCCAGGATAAATCATGCTCCTTGATGTAGCATCCCACCTTGACGCGGTTGAGCGTTCCGTCGTGTACCTTGATCGCGACGGAAACGCGGCCAGTGAGGTCATACTTTCTCGCAGCTACACGACCACCGTCAAAGACCTGTGGGATGCGCTGACTAACGGCGATCGCATTCCTCGCTGGTTCCTACCAATCACCGGTGAGCTTGAACTCGGTGGTCAATTTCAGTTTGAGGGCAACGCAGGGGGCACGATCACTGCGTGTGAGCGGTTGTCATATCTGGAAGTAACATGGGAGTTCGGCGGCCATGTCAGCTGGGTGGAGGCGCGGGTATCTGACGACGATGGCAACCGAGCTCGTCTCACCCTAATGCACACCGCCCATCTTTCGGAGCAGTGGGACGAATACGGCGCAGGTGCCACGGGCGTGGGCTGGGAGATGGGTCTCCTAGGGCTTGCACTCCATATTGACCATCCCGAAGAGCCCAGGCAGGACGCAGCCACATTCCACACCACACCTCACGGAAAGGCCCTCCTAACGGGTAGTAGCGAGGCGTGGGGAGAGGCGTCCGTTCGCGGCGGCACGGACGCACAAGCTGCCCGCACTGCTGCTAGGCGCACGACCGCGTTCTACACCGGCGAGGTAGTTGACGAGGACTGATTATTCTCAACTTCTTCTGGACCGCGGTGGCAGGTAGGGCATCGAGATATATTGCACTGCTGCTGCAACCTTGTTCCAAACATCCTGTTATTGCCGTTACTCTACAATGTATAATCGCGACGATATACCATATTCTCGGACTGATCTAGAGTGGTTCTGCTACAATGCCCGTATTTGACACCACCCCGATCCTTGAAGGATTAAACGATCAGCAAAAGGAGGCGGTTGAAACGGCTCACGGCCCTTTACTGGTTGTAGCCGGGCCGGGATCAGGCAAAACACGGGTACTGACTTGCAGGATTGCGTGGATACTGGCTACACAAGCCGCACGCCCATACCAGATCCTTGCACTCACATTTACGAACAAGGCGGCTCGAGAGATGCTCGAGCGCGTCGAGAATCTCCTGCCGCCAGGCATGACGTCGGGGATGTGGATTGGCACATTTCATGCCCAAATGTCCCGGCTACTGCGGATTGAGGCAGAAAGCATTGGGTTTACGCGCGACTTCACGATATATGACACAGACGATTCGGAGCGTGTTATCAAGCAGCTTATTGAGGCAGAGGGGTTCGACCTGAAAGAGGTGAGGCCACGTGCAGTACGAGCGTATATCTCAGAGGCAAAAAATGCCCGGATACCGATTGAAGAAATTAGACAGGGTAAGAAATCCAGGCAGTATAGGGTTGCCGTTAAGTTATTTGATTCCTACAACGATGCTTTGCAGGCAGCAAATGCCTTCGATTTTGACGATTTGCTGCTAAAACCACTGGAGATCTTCGACAAGCATCCTGATATACTGGAAAAATACCAGAACAAGTGGACGCATGTGCTCATTGACGAATATCAGGACACAAACCGGGTACAGTATTCGCTGGCAAATGCTTTGGCCGGAAAGCACCGCAATCTATGCGTAGTTGGCGATGATGCACAAAGTATCTATTCATTCAGGGGTGCAGACATCCGGAATATCCTCTCCTTTGAAAAGGATTATCCTGAAGCTAAGGTGATTCGTCTCGAACAGAACTACCGCTCGACAAAGGCCATTCTCGGTTTGGCAGACGCAATTATCATCCATAATCACGATCAGATACAAAAAACGCTATGGACAAATAACGGTACGGGAGATCCTGTAGCGTTGATAGAGGCCCGCAGCGATCGGGATGAGGCTAAACGTGCCGTCGGAATAATTAGGGGTGAACGAATCAGGAATGCGCTCAACTACCGTGATTTTGCAGTTCTCTATCGAACAAACGCGCAGAGCCGCATTTTTGAAGAGGCTTTGCGCCAAGAAGATATACCCTATCAAATCATTGGCGGGATTTCGTTTTATCAGCGCAGGGAAATAAAGGATGCACTAGCGTACCTGCGCCTCTTGGTAAATCCCGGGGATGTATCAAGTTTTCAACGGGTGATCAATTACCCGCGCAGAGGAATTGGCCAAAAATCTCTTGAGAAGATTTTTGAGTATGTGCGCAGAACTGGGTGCGGGCTAAGGGAAGTGATTCAGGGAGACTTACTCTCCCAGATTAATCTTACAGGACGAATCAAGAATCAGACTCAGGACTTTATAAGTCTGATCAACCATCATGCTGCAGAAGCCGCAGCAGGAAAACCTGCTGTCGACGTGGCCGCGGCAATCTTTCGGGAGTCGGGGCTTCTGGATGATTTGCAAGAGGATGGTACCCTGTCCGGGCAGACAAGGCTTGAGAATATTTACGAGTTATTGCGCGCAATCCAGGAGCATGATTATGGGGAGGAGGCGCATACGCTTAGTAGCTATTTGCAAACAGTTGCACTCATGACGGATGCAGATGAGGACGATCCTGCTTCGGATCGGGTCGTTCTCATGACACTTCATGCATCCAAGGGTTTGGAGTTTGAAGTTGTTTTCATTGGTGGCATGGAAGAGGGACTGTTGCCATTGATACGCGGAGATAGAATTAGCCCAAAGGACCTTGAAGAGGAGCGGCGGCTATTTTATGTCGGCGCAACTCGAGCTAAATCACGCCTTTATCTGGGTTGGGCCAAAACGCGTTACAGATACGGATCACGACCAGAATTCACGACTCTGAGTAGCTTTATTGAGGAAATAAAACCGGGAACACTCAAAAAACGACGTTCCTCAAAAAGGTCAGGTTCAAGGAAAAGGGGTAGTTTCCCTAGTTACGGAGCACGTCAGCCAGATAGACGTTTGGGTGCGAGGTTTACAGACACTCGCTTCCGGAAACAAGCTTACAGGCCATCCACATCCGGGCATGTTCCCTCGTGCGACCCATCTGATCTGAGTATAGGGACGCTAGTCAGACATGAAATCTATGGAGAGGGGCGAGTCATACAACTGGAAGGTAGTGGCAGTATGACTAAAGCTGTGGTTGACTTCCATAGCTACGGAACGAAGCGTCTCATGGTAAGCTTTGCTCCGATGAAGGTGATCTAACCAGGATCTCATCATAGATGTGAGCCGGTTTGCACTAAACAAAAGTCTGTGAATCCAGTAAGCTGGGCAACTTTTTGTCGCTTCAATCCCGTCTCGTGGAAGTTCATGTGAAGCAGTAGCTTAGACTCCCCCTGGATTGTTGCCTCCGTTAGCGTTTGGCACTTTTACAAGTTCTCCGCGAGTGAAGGCATAAATAAACAGACTCTCGCGTATGCTATTTTCCCGATCAACACTGACCACATGTTTTTTCAGCCGAGCCTCTGTTGATATTGGCATACGGCTTAAATTGAGGGGATCCTGTTGAGCGCGATAGCTTGACAATGGTTTTTTCTGGATACATCGTGATCCTCAACATTTAATTCCAAAACCCTTACTAAGGACAAGTGAAAGCGAAGACTCTATATTCCCCCGCATCCGGTTTCAGCAAGAACGCGCATATAGCATCTGAGGATGTTTACCGGGCTAGATATCACGAATCCATTATAGATCCAGATGCATTCTGGGCTGCTGAAGCTCGCAATCGAATCCATTGGTTTAAGTCGTTTACTCAAGTACGTAATGTGTCTTTTGCCTCTTCAGATGTCAGCATTCGCTGGTTTGAGGATGGAGAGTTAAATGCGTCCTATAACTGCCTGGATCGGCATCTCACTGACAGAGGGAACCAGACCGCACTGATCTGGGAACCTGACGACCCGCAGGAAGAGGCGCGCCATTTGTCATACCGCGAGCTTCACGCAGAGGTATGTCGACTCAGTAATGTATTCACTGACATGGGGGTGAAGCGCGGTGATCGTGTAACGATTTATATGCCTATGATCCCAGAAGCTGCCGCCGCAATGTTGGCATGCAGTCGGATCGGAGCAGTGCATTCCGTAGTGTTCGCAGGATTTTCTCCCGAGGCTTTGGCAGATCGGATTCTGGATTGCGATTCAACATTTGTAATCACCGCAGATGAAGGTATGCGAGGTGGAAAAAGAGTTCTCCTGAAGCAAAATGTAGATCAGGCACTGGAACGCTGTCCCGAGGTGGAAACAGTGCTGGTAGTTAAGAGGACCGGTGCAGATATTTCGTGGATTGCAGGGCGGGATCAGTGGTACCATGAGCATGTCCCTTCGGCCAGTGCTGAATGTCCGGCCCAGTCCATGAATGCCGAAGACCCCTTGTTCATATTGTACACTTCGGGTTCGACAGGTAAACCCAAAGGTGTACTGCACACCACTGGCGGCTATTTGGTGTATACATCTATGACACATGAGGTCGTATTTGATTACCACGCAGGAGATGTTTATTGGTGTACAGCAGATGTGGGATGGATTACGGGTCATTCATACATCGTCTATGGCCCCCTTCTCAATGGGGCAACACAGGTGTTCTTTGAAGGAACCCCCACCTATCCAGACGCGTCCCGCTTTTGGGAAGTTGTAGATAAACATCAGGTGAATCAGTTCTACACTGCCCCGACTGCCATCCGAGCGCTTATGAGCAAGGGTGATGCATTCGTGAAGAGAACAAGTCGATCATCTCTGCGACTATTAGGATCTGTTGGAGAGCCCATTAATCCCGAGGCATGGCGTTGGTACCATGAAGTTGTCGGTGATGGGCGTTGCCCGATCGTCGATACCTGGTGGCAGACAGAAACGGGAGGGATATTGATTACACCCTTACCGGGCGCCATCCCAACTAAACCAGGCTCAGCGACGGTGCCTTTCTTTGGCGTCCGACCGGAGATTCTGGACGAAAACGGAAAGATACTGGATGGCGAGGCCCAAGGCCTTCTGGCCATTTCCGATTCCTGGCCAAGTCAGGCTCGGACTGTATTCAGGGATCATGCCCGCTTCATCAGCACCTATTTCGCCACGTTTGAGGGCAAATACTTTACGGGAGACGGGTGTCGTCGGGATTCTGATGGCTACTATTGGATCACCGGACGCGTAGATGATGTTCTCAATGTTAGTGGACATCGTATGGGAACCGCCGAAGTTGAGAGTGCTCTGGTGGCATACCCGAGTGTCGCCGAGGCCGCCGTGGTTGGCTTCCCTCATTCTATAAAAGGGCAGGGCATCTATGCCTATGTAACACTTAATGCCGACGAAACGCCTTCTGATGCATTGCGAAAGGAACTAACCAATCATGTCCGTAAGCAAATTGGCCCGATTGCAAAACCGGATTTTGTACAGTTCGCCCCATCCCTGCCCAAGACACGAAGTGGTAAGATCATGCGCCGCATCCTGCGCAAGATTGCCGAGAATGATTATGAGGAACTTGGGGATACCTCTACGCTTGCGGATCCTGACGTGGTAGATTCACTTATTGAGGAGCGTCAGAACCAGTAAGCTGTCGCATTGCAATTTGCACGGCGCCTTCCAGAGGAGTTCCTTTCGGGGGTGTATATTTGGCGGCAGGCCAGATACCCCTCATGGCGCTGCATATACTGGCAACGTAAAAGTCATGATTACTGAGCCCGCCAGTGATCGTATACCTACGGTTCAGATTAGGGTGCTTTTTCAGCAGCCATTCTGCTTGACGTGCCAGTAAAGCGGTTTCGTCATCTACGATAGCGCACGCGACTGCGTCGGCGTCGCTGGAGGCCTGCAACACAAGAGGGGCTACATGTTGAAACTTCCAATCAGGACTGGTGATGCTCTTTAGCAGGGAGTAGCGGTCGTGAATACTCAGATGGTCTCTGACCAGATCTGTCAGTGTCGTTGTAGGTCCGCCATCAAACGCATGCCCAACGGCAGCCATACCTCGCCGTCCAATTGAATATCCGCTACCCTCGTCCCCGATCAAGTACCCCCATCCTCCAACATGGTGAATCTGTGTGTGATTTGTTTGGGTTCGGGCCATTACTCCGCTTCCCGTGCCAGCAATAAAGAGGAGACCGGCTTCTCCACCAAGCGCTCCCTCAATGGCATTTACCCCGTCGTGTGATACGCTTATCTGGAGGGAATCCTTACTATCAATCAGCGAGCGGATATGATCGGTGAGTGCCTTTTGTGTGGCGGGAGCACTGGCGCCGGCTACTCCGGCATGAATCGCAAGCAGGTCTACTTCTGGAAGTTGTGCAAGGGCCCTCTTGATTAGGCGTGACAGGATTTCAGCCGTCTGCAATTCACCCAGTCGAAATACATTCGCAGCATTTCCGAAGACTTTTAGGTCAGGACCTCCGGCCAATGAGCGAGCACACAGCCGGGTTTGTGTGGCACCGGCATCAAGCCCGAATACACAACTAGCAGAGGGCATCTAGGGTACAAGGCTTGTAGTCATTGAATATGATGTGGGGAATGAAAACGTGAAATGGTTGTTGCTTGATGTGTAACGGCCAAGTGGCTGATGGATATCCACACGATGTCTTCGGACAGTATAATGAGCGTCTGTTCCATTCCATATCCAAGCTTCCCAGGTTACCGGTGCAACAGCTGCATTAGCCCCTCCCCAGGCCATGGTTGTCTCATGCCCCGAGGAGGGCACCTCTAGGGGCTCGAAGATTTTGCTATCCGTTCTTCGGTGGATTGTAAACATACGAGAGCTTTCATAGACGCGCTCCCAAAGCCACTGGGTTTGATCATCTCCAAACTTTCGGGTCAACCGGCTGATTGCATCATAAAGGCTTGCTTCTAAATCGCGGCCTGTGGACATGGCCCATTCGTGATAAATGGTTGCTCCAATACTTTGGCTGTCAAAACGGTAGTCCCAGTTTATCAGGTAGGTAAGCGCAGAATTAATTGGTGCAGGAGCGTCTGGGAGAGCTTGTGCTACGGAATCTATTGGTAAGGAAGCGAGCATAGTGCTTAGCGTATCCCTAACCCAGTTGCTCTGCGTATCGGTAACCCACGTATCTACGTCGCTCCTTCTCGGATCAATACCATCAAGGTAGAGAGCTGCATGCCGAACTTGTGGATTGTTACCGATGACTAAACCTGAATCCGCGGGAAACACAAATATTGGTTCGCCAAGGACACTCCACGATCCGTCAGGTGACATGAGAATTCCGGCACCCTGCCAAAGTTGAAATGCAGCAGAGGGAACACGAGGTAGTGAAAACCAGCTTTTAGCGTCAGAAACAGCACTGAAGCCAGACCATTTCAACTCGTGTAGTGCCTCGGGGGTGCTGAAAGTGCTATCGGTGCGCCGATGAATTACAATCTCTTCCCGAAGGGGGAAGGTCAGATGCATTTGTTGATCAAGGCTGTCTAAAACACGTCCGGTGGCCTTCGGAGAATAAACGAGTACTGACCAAGCATAATTTCGGGACTTGCCCGTGGGGAAGAAGGGAGTTCCAATGAGTGATAGCCCTTCCAGCTCTGATTGCCCCTGAACATTCAGTACCGCCTCTTGAAAAACCGGTGGTACGGCGTTGCCGAGCACATGGCGTTGATAGAGCAAAGAGCGTTCAGGGGAAGAAAGTATCCACGAACTGCCGAATTCAAACCCTTGCAGGTGCAGCATAGACCGCAACTCGGCATCTCCACTACAAACGGACAATCCCAAACCACATACAGAGTCTGGGCTGGTGCTAATCCAGGCAAGCAGGCGCTCAATGGCGAGTGTGTGCCAGGGTTCCCATGGTTCGGGAGTGATTTCTTGCAGGAAAAATTCGTGCATATAGTCTGTACCCTTCCATGCAGACTGTATTCCCGCCCCAAATGCGGTAATCAGTTCCTTTTCCTGTGCATCCAGATTGTTGGCTGCCGCTTGGGCAATTTCCGCGAGACCAAGCTGCAGCACGAGCCGGTCTGCGTGCTCTCCCATAGGTGTGTACCAGTCCGAGAGTCTGCCCAATGCGGCCTGCCTCCAGAGCGCAATGGTCCAGCCATTCAGGCGTCCCTGGACGTAACCAAGCCCCGTTAAGGCATCTGGCATGGATTTTGCCCTTATTTCCACTGAGTTAAATTCTCCCCAAAGAATTTGTACTGGATCGTCCAAAGTCTCTATAGTTACTCTCTTCGGGGGAGAGGATTGCCAGTGATATGCGGTTCGCCATATTGAAATCCCGGCGACTAGGCACATGAATAGCACCAGAGTCGCGAAAACTGTTATCTTCATGGACAAATGCTCATAAATCCACGGATTGGATCCATTATTGCATGCAGTTGTTGCACGCGTTTCGTATTCTTGTTAGTCACGTAACCGCGGTGAGAAAATGAGAAAGTCCAGGGCCACATATACAAAGGTACTGGTTGGCGTCTTGGTGTTGGTAACGGGTATACTGCTGGGAATGCAACTTGAGTCTGCTTTGTCGGATGATACGCGGGCCGCACTACAGAAACTCGAGAACGCATTCCTGATTATCAATGAACGCTATGTAGAGGAAGTGGATTCGGGGGCGCTTGCCGAGCATGCATTGGAAGGCATGCTGGAGGAGCTTGATCCACATTCGGTTTACATCGATGCCGAGACGATGCGTCGCGTTGAGGAAGACTTCAGCGGCGGTTTTGAGGGGATTGGTATTTCGTTTGAGTTTATCGAGGGAATTGAGGGGCTGGATACCTTGACAGTGCTCAGCGTGATTCCTGGGGGTCCCAGTGAAGAGGTAGGATTGCACTCGGGGGATCGAATCGTGGAGATTGACCAGCAAAGCGCACTTGGATTTGAGACCGCTGATGTTCAGCGTACACTCAAGGGACCAAGAGGAACATCGGTTGATATTGTTGTCGTTCGCCCTGGATATTCTAGGCCCATTGAATTCACTATTGTTCGGGATCGGATTCCACTTAATGCAGTGGATGCAGCCTACATGATTGACGATGTAACCGGATTCATCAAGATAAACCGCTTTTCAGGAACGACGCACAGGGAATTTCGGCAGGCCGTCGATGAGCTTAGTGCCCAGAATATGCAGCGGTTGCTCCTGGATCTGCGTGGAAATTCGGGGGGCTACATGGAGATGGCAGTGCAAATCTCAGATGAATTCCTCCCGGATGATGCATTGATCGTATCTCAAAGGGGCCGAATTCGCGAGGCAAACCAGTCGTATGTTGGCAGTTCTAGGGGCTTGCTTGAAGGCCTGCCAGTTATCGTACTTGTGAATGAAGCGTCTGCGTCAGCGAGTGAAATTGTGGCTGGTGCACTGCAGGATCACGACCGTGGGCTTATTGTTGGACGACTCACTTTCGGTAAGGGTCTTGTACAACAGCAACATCTACTTCCCGATGGTAGCGCAATGCGTGTAACGATAGCCCGCTACTACACACCTTCCGGCCGGCTGATTCAAACCCCGTATGCTGGTGGGGACCGGGAGGATTATATGGATTCCAAGCGTGAATTGCATGCGAATACAGCATTGCTGAGTGCTCAGGAAATTATCGACAGCGTTCCAGACTCGTTACTCTACAAAACGGCTAGTGGCCGTACGGTGATTGGCGGTGGGGGAATTGTGCCTGACTTTATCACAGACATTGATTCTGCATCAATTTTTCTTCGCGAGATATTAAGCCGGAATCTGGCGAATACTTATGCCCGTACGTGGTACGATCGTGAAGGCGAGGCGCTTGTAGCAAGGTGGGGGGACGATCGAAACGGATTTTTCGACTCGTTTGTCGTTGAAGATGTGGAATTCCAGAAATTTCTTGAATATGCCCGTGTACGGGGCGTCCTAATCGGTGATGAGGAAGGGGCTTTCAGCGATTCGGAAATAGAAGCAGATAGGCCGTATCTTGAGGCCAGAATAAAAGCAAGGTTGGCGGTGCGTATATTTGATTTGGAGGCATTCTATCCGGTTATGCATCCGCAGGACAAGACATTGCAGGCGGCACTTAAGCTTTGGCCCAAAGCCGAGGCACTCGTCAATAATTGACTAAATGCTCCTGATTGTTCAACTTTCAGTTTAAAGTATTAAATTAGTCGCCTAACTAGGCGGGCTTATGTTACCCAACTACGAAAGACATTTTTGCGATACATTAGCTTTTGGATGGTGCGCGGTGTATCGTATGATTGTCGTTCAGCTAACCTAATTCTCAATCCTAAAACCAATTTCCTCGGAGGACTAGTCAATGAAGCTTTTTGGAAACGTCTTGCTGCCACAGGATGCAGCTGCCGCAGATGAAGGAATGATTAACGTTCTGGTGAATTATTTCAACCAGGGCGGAGAGTTCATGTGGCCGGTACTGATTATTCTCATAATCGGTCTTGCCATAGCGTTTGAGCGCGTCATCCAGTTAATCCTGGCTGATGTGAACACACGCAAATTTATCGTGCATGTTAAAGAGGCCCTACAAGATGGTGGGGTTTCAGCCGCTGAAGAGGTATGTGCCGCAACACGTGGCCCGGTAGCCTCAGTTTTTCAAGCCGGCCTGATGCGTTCGGACGAGGGCATTGAAGCCGTAGAGAAAGCAGTGGTCGCCTATGGCTCTATCGAAATGAGTTTTCTGGAGCGTGGCCTTGTATGGTTATCGCTCTTTATCGCGCTGGCGCCAATGTTTGGCTTCCTCGGAACTGTTATCGGTATGGTAGCGGCCTTTGACGCGATTGAAGCCGCCGGCGATATTTCTCCGAGTCTAGTGGCGCGAGGCATCAAAATTGCCCTTCTGACAACGGTGTTCGGTCTGATCGTTGCTATTATTCTGCAGTTCTTCTATAATTACGCCGTGTCAAAAATTGACCGGATTGTTGTAGAGATGGAGGAGGCTTCGATCGAACTGATCGACTCTCTTGTAATGAAGGAGTCTGGATCCTCTGCTTAGAGGGAGCCCTGACAGTACGCTAACCGGGGTGTTCGCGCACCCCACAATAGACAAATTTCATTATGTCTGTTCTAAATATTGCCTTATATGTAGTCTTTGCGTTGATGGGGCTTGGCCTTTTGGTAATGGTGGCTTCTGGTGTGCGCAGTTTGATGTTCGGCAAGATCAAGATGCTCTCAGTTGGAATCGCAGCGGTTCCGTTGTTGCTGTTCGTCGTCCTGATCTTAGCTCTGCCTACATTGGCTGATGCCGGCATCATGACCATTATACTCTCTCTTGGTCTGACACTAGTTGCACTCTTGGTGTCGGGCGTCAAGAATATCATTTCCTGACCTACTAAACTTCCATCGCAATGGGTATTCTTGCTAAGAAAAAGAAGCGCGCGGGTGCGGAAATTCCGACATCTTCTATGGCGGATATTGCCTTCTTGCTTCTGATTTTCTTCCTGGTCACAACCACGATCGATGTAGATACCGGGATTGGTATGACCTTGCCACCGGAGCCGGATGAGACGACGCCTCCGCCCCCGGTTGCAGATCGTAACATGCTTAAAATTCTGATTAATGCACAAGGGCAGGTTCTCTTGGAAGACTTGCCATCGTCTGTGGCTCAGATCCGGAATGAAGTCTTGACTCATGTTCGGAATAACGGTGCGGACGCGCGTTATTCGGATTCTCCGGGCAAGGCTGTAGTGTCCATCAAGACGGACCGACTGACACCATACAATCTTTATATCCAAACGATGGATGAGGTTTGGATGGCCTACTTCGAGATATGGGATACGGAAGCGCGCTCCATGGGGTTTGCAAGCTATGTGGAATATCGTGCAGACTTGGAGGATCCCAGTGAGAACGAGATCCGGGATAAATGGCCGGCCCAAGTTTCATTGGCAGAGCCTGATCCAGGTAACTGAATCTGAAAAAAATCAATGGCCCACTTCACCAAAAAGTCCAAGGCTAAGCCGGAAATATCTACGGCATCATTGCCTGATATCATTTTTATGCTTCTGATCTTCTTCATGGTTACAACCGTGTTGCGGGAACAGGAAGTGCAGGTTCGGACGATCCTCCCCCAGGCTGAGGCACTTACGAAAATTGAGCAGAAGCGGTATGTTTCCTATATATGGATGGGGCCAGAGAAATTGCGGGGTAATGCCGTAGGGGATACAAAAGTACAGATTGATGATGCTGTCATCGAGGATTTGACCAATATCCGATCTATCATGTATAGGAAGCTTACTGAACAGCCGAGATTGATTGTTTCTCTTCGAGTTGACGAAGAATCGGAAATGGGGATCGTTACGGATGTCCATGGTGAGCTTCGAAAAGCGGGGACGCTTCGAATCAGTTATTCATCCAGGCGGGATATTTCCAATATGTGAGCGATCCGTCAGTGGCGGGTTGTACGTAGGCAGACCTGAAGGACGTGTGACTTAGTTTTCGGGTGGCCCCGAGCTTTTCTCTCCTGATTTTCAGGCCCAATGGTTTGCGGCTCCGCATCAGCGTCGGCGGGGGCCGGATTGTCTTGTTCAGGCAGGAAACCAAGAGACGGTACCGGTTCAAGGTTGCCTGGGGCGTATTGGAAGCTTTTTTCCTGCGTGGATACCTCGAGGGGCCGATACTTCATTGATTGCGAAGTGATTTTTGGTGCGTTTGTATCCCTTCACCGGAAGCCGGATTTATTCGTAATCTCGCTCCAGTGAACCTAATATTGCTATTCACCGGTAGCAACCTTACCTTTCACTTTATCTATCTGGGGTCCGCCTGGTCCCAGGCTGCTGCTTGCTCATCCAAGAGAATACGGCAATTATGAGCAAACGCAAATACTTGCCTTCGTTTGTCTGTCTGGTGGTATTGGGAATTAGTTCAGTGCTCGGGGCGCGTGGGCAGGTCGGAACTTGCACTTCTCCGCTGGGTGAGTCCTATCTGGACATCAACAATGTCCGGGCTCGTATTTTAAACAACGGTAATTTGTTCTGGCGTGGAGGTCCACACGTCTACAATGTACCGAAGGGCGGGAGGGCGCAGGCTATGTTCAATGCCGGTATATGGGTTGGCGGTATAGTGGATGGACAATTGCGTGTAGCTGCGGCCCAGTATGGCCCCTACCACTTCTGGGCTGGTCCGTTGGATGATTACGGCGCGCCGCCTGCTGACTGTGCCGATTTCGATCGACTCTACAAAGTGAGCATTGATGACATTCAGCATTACGAAGCCACGGGAGTAATTACTCCGGACTTAAGAGATTGGCCAACGGGATTAGGGGCTCCCACCTATGCTCCTCCCGGCAACGGAGTTGATGATGATGGAGATGGAGAGACTGATGAGGAAGGAGAAAAAATTGTCGTTTTGACTCAGCCTCTTGCGCAACGGGTAGATCGCGTGATTGATCTGGCTGGCGGAGAGCGGCCGGCCATTCTCGGAGATCAGTCGATCTGGTGGATTATGAATGACCGCGGGAATGAGCATAGAGGAGTATCTTCGCCGCCGATTGGTCTGGAAGTGCACGCTACGGCATTTGCGTTCAGAACCGGAGGAGACATTGGTAATGCTACATTCTACAAGTACGATTTTTACTACAGGGGGAATTGGCCTTTTACCGATGTGCATATGGCAATTTTCTCCGACCCCGATCTGGGGTACGCAGGGGATGACTGGGTAGGTTCCGATACGACCTTGGGGGTCGGCTACGTATGGAATTCGGACAACGAAGATGTGGGGTACTATGGTTACGGTTCTCCTCCTCCGGCGGCTGGCTATGACTTTCTCCAAGGGCCGATCGTGCCGTCGCCTGGAGATTCGGCCAAGGTGAGCACCGAATGGGTTCAAGATTTCAAGAACCTTGAAATGACCTCGTTCTTAAACTTTCAGGACGGTGCGTGTCCAGACTGTGATCCAATTACTGCCTTGGAACACTACAACTATATGCGCGGACGGTGGAGGGATGGTAAGTGCATCAGGGACGGGTACGATGGCTACGGAGAAATTTATTTAGACTGCACTTATTTCATGTTCCCGGGAGATCCCGGTGCCAGCGATGATGACTGCCAGTACTGGTCTAGGTGCAATATGGACGGCACAGGCACAGACAGTAGGCCAGCAGACCAAACCTTTGTCATGGGAACGGGGCCGTTCACGATCGATCCAGGCGGCTTTCAGCAGATTGCTTTTGGATTAGTCTGGGCACGGGGAACAGACAATTTTGATTCAGTTCAGAAGATGAAGGGGGCCAGTGCACTTGCCCAGGCAGCATACGACATTGATTTCCAGGTTCCAGCACCACCGGCTCCTCCCGAGGTAACGGTTACAGCTGTGGATAGAGGTGCAATTTTTGAGTGGGCCAACTCGCCTCAGTCGAACAATTTCCTTGAGTCTTATCGGGTTGAGGACCCATTTGCACGAGAGGATAACAATATAGTCGAGTTTGAGGGGTATGAGGTAATTCAATACTCCGGTGCTCTGGATCAAGTGGGGGTAACCGTCGCGGTATATGACGTAATTAATGGGGTGACGCGCGTCGTTGATGGAATCCAGTTGGTTGTGGATGGACTAATCCAGGAGGAGCAGGTTGTTGTGGCGAACGGAACGGATCGAGGGGTCCAGAATTTCCATGTAGCAACGGGCTTAACGAATTACACCACCTACCATTTTGGTGTTCAGGCCTACGCCCAGAACTTCGATAATCCTGGCCGTAAGATATCTCGTGGCCCGGTTACCCGCGTGTCGGTCACGCCAACCAGATCAACGCTGGAAATCGCGCCTGCTGCAATCGCCGCAGCTGAGGACTTCGGTTCTGCTGATTTTGTCGCGGCCAAGGAGGGTATTGGGGACGGCTTCGTGACCGCGGACATTGTCAACCCGTCCGGAATCAAGGAAGGCACTTATACGGTTGAGTTCTATGAGCGTGAAGTTCCGGGCAAGGCATTGAATTCTGCCACTGTCGAGGAAGAGGGGAATGTGGTTGATCCCATCAGTGCGGTAGAGGCCATACAGAAAGTTGGCAATATCGATGCGAGCGTGATTACGTACAGCGTCAAGCGTGACGACGTGGTCCTGTTTGATGGCAGATCCATTGATTACGCGGCTCCCCAGCGCGATAATGTGATGGTGCTTGACGGGTTATTGTGGACGATTCGTGGGCCGAGTCCGGGATTCAAGGATTTTCAGGTTACCGCTAATGCAGGTGGGCCGGTAGATCCACCTGCTTATGCCGCAATCACGTGGAATAACGACGGCTTCCCCAATGCTCAAGGCGTAGGACTTGACAGAGCTAGGCAGCAAACCAATGGGTCGATATGGATGATCCATGCGGGTGGTGCTGCCCAGACGTATTCATCGTTCTTCGCACGCAGCACGCGTGGCGGACGTAACTCCCCCTACATCGGGATTAGAGACTATGAGATGCGTTTCACGGAGCGCTGCGCAAATGGGATCAATGGTGTTCTTGAGCCGAACGACTGCTTGGGTTTTCGTGCATTTAGCGATAATTCGTTGATTGAGATTCCAATTGAGCTATGGGATACCGGCGTGGCGACGCCGAATGATGCGAGTGATGATGTGCGCTTGGTCCCGATTGTTTGTGATACAAACACTTGTGGTGGGGGAACGGAACATGGTGTATTTGATATCGGTGGTGACCATCCCGCTTCGGGTGCAGCGAACGATCCATTCACGGATTGGGTCTACTGGTATCCACCTGAGGATCTGACTCCTGGCGAGGTCGGTCACAACAGATTTATTGCCGGAGAGATTGGGGTAGGGCATGAGATCATAGCCAGATTGGTGCTTGTAGGATGGAATGTTGGTACGGCCCCTCCGTACGATCCCGATATGTCTGAGTTGGGTACAGTAGTCAGGATCGTGACCTCCAAGCCAAACCAGCCTGGGGATGTGCATACGTTCAGCACCGAGGGCTACGCTGCGGCAGAGTTTGACCTCGCAACCAAGCAACTACGCTTGGAGGATATAGGAATTGTGCCGAACCCGTACAAGGGTGCGTCGTCCTATGAGGTGGGTCATTTCACGGACGAAGTACGGTTCACGAACCTGCCCGACGTAGCAACAATTCGTGTGTTTACACTCAACGGTACGCTCATTAAGACGATCAACAAGCAATCGCCGGGAGTGGCGACCATCCCATGGAATCTGACGACGGATCACAATTTGCCGATCGCGAGTGGGATGTATCTGATTCATGTAGAGGTACCCGGTGTGGGTTCGCATACCATCAAATTCGGCGTGGTGAAAAAACGCGTTCAGTTGAACGTCTACTAGACCCACATTTTTTCAACGGTCTGCAACGCACTCCGGCCGATAGGCAACATCGGTAGTACGGGAGACATAGCGAAACATGAAAACTTATCTGCGTATCGCCCGAGGCGCTAATTGGTCTCGATTGGGGGCTCTAGTTTCTTTTCAACCTGGTCTTCGGTTGATGGTTTTTAGTAACTTGATCCTTGATCCATAGCAACCTTATCTTTCAGTTCATCTATCCGCGGCCTGCCTGGTCTCGGGTTGCTGCTTGCTCATCCAAATAGAGTCGACAAATATGAGCAATCACAAATACTTACCTTCGTTTGTCTGTCTGGTGGTACTGGGAATTGGTTCAGTACTCGGGGCGCGTGGGCAGGTTGGAACGTGCACTTCGCCGCTGGGTGAGTCCTATCTGGACATCAACAATGTCCGGGCTCGTATTTTTAACAACGGTAATCTCTTCTGGCGTGGACGTCCACACGTCTACAATGTACCGAAAGGTGGGGGAGCGCAGGCTATATTCCACGCGGGTATATGGATTGGCGGGTATGTGGATGAACAGTTGCGTGTGGCTGCGGCTCGATACAACAACTACCAGTTCTGGGCCGGTCCGTTGGATGATTACGGTGCGCCTCCGGCTGACTGTTCCGAGTTCGATCGACTCTACAAGGTGAGCATTGATGACATTCAGGATTACGAAGCCACGGGAGTAATTGCTCCGGACCTACGTGATTGGCCTACTGGATTAGGGGCACCCACATACGCTCCTCCCGGCAACGGGGTTGATGATGATGGAGATGGAGAGACTGATGAGGCAGGAGAAACGATTTTCGTTTTGGATCAACCTCTTGCGCAACGGGTGGATCGTGTGATTGACCTGGCTGGCGGGGAGCGGCCGGCCATTCTTGGGGATCAGTCGATCTGGTGGATAATGAATGACCGCGGGAATGAGCATAACGGAGCATCCTCGCATCCGATTGGTCTGGAAGTGCACGCTATGGCATTTGCGTTAAGAACCGGAGGAGACATTGGTAATGCCACATTTTACAAGTACGATTATTACTACAAGGGGAATTGGCCCTTTACCAACGTGTACATAGCATTTTTCGCTGATCCTGATTTGGGGAACTTCCAGGATGACTGGGTAGGTTCCGATACGACCCTGGGGGTCGGCTATGTATGGAATTCGGACAACGAAGATGAGGGGAGCGACGGTTACGGTTCTCCTCCTCCGGCGGTTGGCTATGACTTTTTCCAAGGGCCGATCGTACCATCGCCTGGTGATTCGGCTAAGGTGAGCACTGAGTGGGTTCAGGATTTCAAGAACCTTGAGATGACATCGTTCTTATTCTATCAGGGTGGTGGCGGTGTTTCTGAGGAACCCGCTACTGCCTTGGACCACTACAACTACATGCGTGGACGGTGGAAGGATGGTAGGTGTATTACAGAGGGGGGGGCGTATGGCATAGATTTCTCTTTTAAATGCACTTATTTCATGTTCCCGGGAGATCCTGGTGTCAGCGATGATACCTGCCAGTACTGGTCTGAGTGCAATTCAGACGGTGCAGGGACAAACACTATGGCCTCAGACCGGCGTTTCGTTATGGGAACGGGGCCGTTCACGATCGATCCAGGCGATTCTCAGCAGATTGTTTTCGGAATAGTCTGGGCACGAGGCGCAGACAATTTTGATTCAGTTCAGAAGATGAAAGGGGTAAGTGCGCTTGCCCAGGCGGCATACAACAATGATTTCCAGTTTCCGGCGCCTGCTGCCCCCCAGGTAACAGTAACTGCTGTGGATGAAGGTGCAATTCTGGAGTGGACCAATTCACCTCGGTCGAACAATTTCCTCGAGTCTTATCGGATTGAAGACCCATTTGCACGAGAGGACAACAATATAGTCGAGTTTGAGGGGTATGAGGTAATCCAATACTCCAGCGCTTTGGATCAAGTGGGGGTAACTGTGGCGGTATATGACGTAATTAATGGAGTGACGCGCGTCGTTGATGGAAACCAGTTGATTTGGGATGGATTAATCCAGGAGGAGCAGGTGGTTTTGGCGAACGGTACGGATCGTGGGGTCCAGAATTTCCATTTGGCATCGGGTTTAACGAATTACACGACGTATCATTTTGGTGTTCAGGCTTACGCCCAGAACTATGATAATCCCGGGCGTAAGATTTTGCGAGGACCCGTTACGCGCGTTTCGGTCACGCCAACCAAATCGACGTTGGAGATCGCGCCCGCCGCCATCGTCGCAGCTGAGGACTTCAGTTCTTCAGATTTTGTCGCGGCCAAGGAGGGTATTGGGGACGGCTTCGTAACTGCAGACATTATCAACCCGGCCAGGGTCAAGGAAGGCATTTATTCGGTTGAATTCTTTGAGCATGAGGTTCCGGGCAAGGCTTTGAATTCGGCTACTGAGGAAGAAGGGAATGTAGTTGACCCGATCAGTGCGGTAGAGGCCATTCAGAAAGTTGGCAATATCGATACGAGCGTGATTACGTACAGCGTCAAGCGTGACGACGTGGTCCTGTTTGATGGCAGATCCATTGATTATGCGGCTCCCCAGCGCGATAATGTGATGGTACTTGACGGGTTATTGTGGACGATTCGTGGGCCGAGCCCGGGATTCAAGGATTTTCAGGTAACAGCCAATGCAGGTGGCCCGGTAGATCCGCCGGCTTATGCCGCAATTACGTGGAACGAGTTCCCCAATGCTCAGGGCGTTGGGCTCAACCGGGCAAGGCAGCAAACGAATGGGTCAATTTGGATGATCCATGCGGGTGGTGCTCAGCAGCCGTATGCATCTTTCTTCGCGCGCAGCACTCGTAACGGGGGTAACTCTCCCTACATCGGGATTAGAGACTATGAGATGCGTTTCACGGAACGCTGCGCAAACGGGATCAATGGTGTCCTTGAGCCGACCGACTGTCTAGGTTTACGTGCATTTAGCGATAATTCGTTGATTGAGATTCCAATTGAGCTGTGGGACACCGGAGTGGCGACGCCGAATGATGCCAGTGACGATGTGCGTCTGGTCCCGATTATTTGTGACACAAACACCTGTGGCGGGGGAACGGAGCATGGTGTATTTGACATCGGTGGCGATCATCCCGCTTCGGGTGCAGCGAACGATCCATTCACGGATTGGGTCTACTGGTATCCCCCTGAGGATCTGACTCCTGGCGAGGTCGGTCACAACAGATTTATTGCCGGAGAGATTGGGGTAGGGCATGAGATCATTGCCAGGTTGGTGCTTGTAGGTTGGAATATTGGTACAGCTCCTCCATACGATCCCGATATGCCCGAGTTGGGCACGGTACTAAGGATCGTGACGTCCAAGCCTAACCAGCCTGGGGATGTGCATACGTTCACCACCCAGGGTTACGCTGCAACAGAGTTTGACCTCGCAACGAAGCAACTCCGCCTGGAGGATATAGGAATTGTGCCGAACCCGTACAAGGGCGCATCCTCCTACGAGGTGGGTCAGTTCACGGATGAAGTACGGTTCACGAACCTGCCCGACGTAGCAACAATTCGTGTGTTTACACTCAACGGTACGCTCATTAAGACGATCAACAAGCAATCGCCGGGAGTGTCGACCATCCCATGGAATTTGACGACGGATCACAATTTGCCGATCGCGAGTGGGATGTATCTGATTCATGTAGAGGTACCCGGTGTGGGTTCGCATACAATCAAATTCGCCGTGGTGAAAAAACGCATTCAGCTGAACGTGTACTAGCCTCGCCGATGTGACACCATCAATAGCACAGAAGACATAGCGAAACATGAAAACTTATCTGCGTATCGCCCAAGGCACTGGCTGCTCTTGATTGCAGCGGTTTCGGTTCTTTTTTCAACCGGATCTTTGGTTGATTTTTCTTAGTAACTTGATCCTTGACTCTTGTTAACCTTATCTCTCAGTTTATCTATCTCGGGCTCACCTGGTCCCGGGTTGCCGCTTGCTAATCCCAATAAAGACAACAATGAGCGACCGCAAATACTTATTTTCACTGGTCTTGTTGGTTGTATTGGGACTTGGTTCAGTTCTCGAGGCACGTGCACAGGTTGGAACGTGCACTTGGCCGCTGGCCGAGTCCTATCTGGACATTAACAACGTTCGGGCTCGTATCCTTAACATAGGCAATCTGTTCTGGCGTGGAAGTCCACACGTCTATAATGTACCTAAGGGCGGGAGAGCCCAGGCTATGTACTACGCCGGTATATGGATTGGCGGTAGAGTGGATGGACAGTTGCGCGTAGCCGCAGCACTTTACGGCAACTTCCATTACTGGGCTGGTCCGTTGGATGATTACGGTGCGCCTCCGGCTGACTGTTCCGAATTTGATCGACTCTACAAGGTGAGCATTGACGATATTCAGGATTACGAAGCCACGGGGGTTACGACTCCAGACTTGCGTGATTGGCCTACGGGGTTAGGGGCTCCCACCTATGCTCCTCCGGCCAACGGGATTGATGATGATGGGGATGGAGAGACTGATGAGGAAGGAGAAAAAATTGTCGTTTTGAATCAGCCTCTTGCGCAACGGGTAGATCGCGTGATTGATCTGGCTGGCGGAGAGCGGCCGGCCATTCTCGGGGATCAGTCGATCTGGTGGATTATGAATGACCGCGGGAATGAGCATAGAGGAGCATCTACACCACCGATTGGTCTGGAAGTGCACGCTACGGCATTTGCGTTCAGAACCGGAGGAGACATTGGAAATGCGACATTCTACAAGTACGATCTTTACTACAAGGGGAATTGGCCCTTTACCGACGTGTATATGGCAATTTACGCTGACCCCGATCTGGGGAACTTCCATGATGACTGGGTAGGTTCCGATACGACGTTGGGGGTCGGCTATGTATGGAATTCGGACAACGAAGATGAAGGGAGCGACGGTTACGGTTCTCCTCCTCCGGCGGCTGGATTTGACTTTTTCCAGGGACCGGTCGTGCCATCGCCTGGTGATTCGGCCAAGGTGAGCACTGAGTGGGTTCAGGATTTCAAGAACCTTGAAATGACCTCGTTCTTAAGATATCATGGCGATCCCGGTCCCACAGGGGACCCCTATACCGCTTTGGACTACTATAACTACATGCGCGGGCGGTGGAGGGATGGTAAGTGCATCAGGGACGGGTACGATGGCTACGAAGAAATTTATTTAAACTGCACTTATTTCATGTTCCCTGGAGATCCTGGTATCAGCGATGATACTTGCCAGTACTGGTCTGAGTGCAATTCAGATGGCACCGGCACAGACATGAGGCCAGCAGACCGGCGCTTCGTTATGGGAACGGGGCCGTTCACGATCGATCCAGGCGATTCTCAGCAGATTGTTTTCGGAATAGTCTGGGCACGAGGCGCAGACAATTTTGATTCAGTTCAGAAGATGAAAGAGGCAAGTGCACTTGCCCAGGCGGCTTACGACATTGATTTCCAGTTTTCGGCGCCGGCTCCCCCCCAGGTAACGGTTACTGCTGTGGATGGAGGTGCAATTCTGGAGTGGACCAACTCGCCTCAGTCGAACAATTTCCTTGAGTCTTATCGGGCTGAAGACCCATTTGCACGAGAGGATAACAATACAGTCGAGTTTGAGGGGTATGAGGTAATTCAATACTCCGGTGCTCTGGATCAAGTGGGGGTAACCGTCGCGGTATATGACGTAATTAATGGGGTGACGCGCGTCGTTGATGGAATCCAGTTGGTTGTGGATGGGCTAATCCAGGAGGAGCAGGTTGTTGTGGCGAACGGAACGGATCGAGGGGTCCAGAATTTCCATGTAGCAACGGGCTTAACGAATTACACCACCTATCATTTTGGTGTTCGGGCTTACGCCCAGAACTACGATAATCCCGGGCGTAAGATTACGCGAGGACCGGTTGCGCGCGTTTCGGTCACGCCAACCAAATCGACGCTGGAGATTGCGCCAGCTGCCATCGCCGCCGCTGAGGACTTCAGCTCTGCTGACTTTGTCGCGAACAAGGAGGGCATTGGGGATGGTTTTGTGACCGCAGACATTGTCAACCCGGCAGGGGTCAAGGAAGGCATGTATTCGGTTGAGTTTTTTGAGCATGAAGTTCCGGGCAAGGCATTGAATTCTGCTACTGTGGAGGAAGATGGGAAAGTGGTTGATCCGATCAGTGCGGTAGAGGCCATTCAGAAAGTTGGCTATATTGATGCGAGCGTGATTACGTACAGTATCAAGCGAGACGACGCGGTCCTGTTTGATGGCAGATCCATTGATTATGCGGCTCCCCAGCGTGACAATGTGATGGTACTTGATGGGCTACTGTTCACGATTCGTGGGCCGAGTCAGGGGTTCAAGGATTTTCAGGTTACCGCTAATGCAGGTGGGCCTGTAGCTCCGCCGGCTTATGCCGCAATTACATGGAACAACTTCCCCAATGCTCAAGGGGTAGGGCTTAACCGGGCAAGGCAGCAAACCAATGGGTCAATTTGGATGACCCATGCGGGCGGTGCTGCACAGCCGTATGCATTTTTCGTTGCGCGCAGCACGCGTGGCGGACGTAACTCCCCCTACATCGGGATTAGAGATTATGAGATGCGTTTCACGGAGCGCTGCGCAAATGAAATCAATGGCGTCCTTGAGACGACCGACTGTTTGGGGCTTCGTGCATTTAGTGATGGTTCGTTGATTGAGCTTCCAATTGAGCTGTGGGATACCGGAGTTGCCACTCCGAACGATGCCAGTGACGATGTGCGCCTGGTCCCGATAATCTGTGATACAAACACTTGTGGTGGGGGAACGGAGCATGATGTATTTGACATCGGTGGCGATCATTCTGCTTCGGGTGCAGCGAACGATCCGTTTACGGATTGGGTCTACTGGTATCCACCTGCGGATCTGACGCCCGGCGAGATCGGTCATAACAGATTCTTTGCCGGAGAGATCGGGGTAGGGCATGAGATCATTGCGCGGTTGGTGCTTGTGGGATGGAATATTGGAAATGCTCCTCCATACACACCCGATATGCCTGAGCTGGGCACAGTACTCAGGATCGTGACCTCCAAGCCTAACCAACCTGGGGATGTGCATACGTTCAGTACCGAGGGCTATGCTGCGACGGAGTTTGACCTTGCAACCAAGCAACTCCGCTTGGAGGATATAGGAATTGTGCCGAACCCGTACAAGGGTGCGTCGTCCTATGAGGTGGGTCATTTCACGGACGAAGTACGGTTCACGAACCTGCCCGACGTCGCAATAATTCGTGTGTTTACGCTCAACGGTACGCTCATTAAGACGATCAACAAGCAATCGCCGGGAGTGGCGACCATCCCATGGAATCTGACGACGGATCACAATTTGCCGATCGCGAGTGGGATGTATCTGATTCATGTAGAGGTACCCGGTGTGGGTTCGCATACCATCAAATTCGGCGTGGTGAAAAAACGCGTTCAACTAAACGTGTACTAGACTCACATTTGGCCCGCGGCCTGAATTGTACGCTGGCCGATGGGCAACATCAGATGCATAGGAGACATTGCGAAACATGAAAACTAATCTTTGTATAGCCCTAGGCACTGATTGACCTTGATTGCAGGGCTGTGGTTTCTTTTCAACCTGGTCTTTGGTTGATGATTCTAAGTAACTTGACCCTTGACCCATAGCAACCCTATCTTTCACTTCATCTATCTGGGGCCTGTCTGGTCCCGGACTGCTGCCTGCTTATCCAAATAAAGATGACATGATGAGCAACCGCCAATACTTACTTTCGTTTGTCTGTCTAGTGGCACTGGGACTTGGTTCAGTACTCGAGGCACGTGCACAGGTTGGAACGTGTACTTCGCCACTGGCCGAGTCCTACCTAGACATCAACAATGTTCGGGCTCGAATTTTAAACAACGGTAATCTCTTCTGGCGTGGAAGTCCACACATCTACAATGTACCGAAGGGCGGAGAGCGCAAGCTATGTTTACCGCCGGTGTATGGATTGGCGGTAAAGTAGATGGACAGTTGCGTGTAGCGGCGGCACGTTACGGCGACTACCAGTTCTGGGCCGGCCCGCTGGACGACTACGGTGCTCCCCCTGCTGACTGTTCCGAATTTGATCGACTCTACAAGGTGAGCATTGATGACATTCAGGATTACGAGGCCACGGGAGTAGTTACTCCGGACTTACGCGATTGGCCTACGGGGTTAGGGGCACCCACCTATGCTCCTCCTGGCAACGGGGTTGATGATGATGGAGATGGAGAGATTGATGAGTCAGGAGAAACGATCTTCGTAATGAATCAGCCTCTTTCGCAACGGGTGAATCGTGTGATTGACCTGGCTGGCGGAGAGCGGCCTGCCATTCTCGGGGATCAGTCGATCTGGTGGGTTGTGAATGACCGTGGGAATGAGCATAACGAACCATCTACGCCACCTATTGGTCTGGAAGTGCACGCCACGGCATTTGCGTTCAGAACCGGGGGAGACATTGGTAATGCCACATTCTACAAGTACGATTTTCACTACAGGGGGACTGGCCCTTAACCGATGTGTATACGGCAATTTACTCCGATCCTGATCTGGGCAACTTCCAGGATGACTGGATAGGTTCCGATACGACATTGGGGGTCGGCTACGCATGGAATTCGGACAACGACGACGAGGGGAGCAAGCGAACACTACGCCACAATTCTTACTCCACACTAACAGCCCCAACGAACCCCCAGTCAAATGCACTTGCTGGTGCATGGATAAAGGTCGTGATGAATAATATGGTATTTGATCCTGGGGATCGGGAGGTCATTGAGCTCAACGATCACCTGGAGGTATATGAGGTTCGGGCGAAGGAGGAGGTTCGGATCTATTGCCGTTCCTCGCAGCGGGGGAAGAAGGAGCGGGCGATGATTGTCCGTCGCAGGGAGCGATTTGAGACACAGTTACAGCAGTTGGACGAAGGGCTATCCCGGCCGCGGACCCGGAAGCGACTGGATCTGGTTCGGGCACGGATTGATCGGATGAAGCGGGACAGCGACGGGATTGGGCAGCACTACGAGATTGACGTGATTGCAGATGAGGAGGAAAAAACGCCGTGGAAGTCAAGTGGACGGCCCAGCCCAAAGACAATACCATGTGGACGGATCCGGGAACGTACATATTGCGATCCAATGTGAAGGAGTATACGACCGAACAGTTTTGGCGGACGTTTGTGCTGCTGACCGATCTGGAAGCGGTCTTCCGGTCTCTGAAAAGCGAGTTGGGATTGCGTCCGGTCTTTCACCGGACGCAACATCGCGTCGAAGGACACCTGTTTATCACCGTGCTTGCCTATCAAGTCCTACAGGTCATCCGAACCCGCCTGCGGCAAAAACGCGTGACCTGGTGCTGGAATACGATTCGCAATCATTTGTCCCCGCAACGGCGAGCAACCTCCACGCAAAAACTCAAGGAAGGAGGCGCCGTGCACACGCGAGTCACCTCCGAACCCGAGTTCTATCAGCGGGAGATCTATGAAGCATTAGACATAGATCCGATTCCTTTACCCACCGTATCCACAACCGTCTGAACAAAAACTCCAAGTTCCCGTAGTGCCCTAATGGACCCAAAACAGGCCAAAATCGGCCTGTGGCTGCACCAAAACCAGTTTTTATGTCAAAGTCGGGTTGGTGGAAGGAAACAACCATAAGGTATACGAAAAAGTGTTCAATTAGTGCAAGTTTAATTGAGCTGCGCAACCAATTACGCCAATTCGGGCAGTGCATCCGCTTGCAGTCGGCACATTTCAGCAAGGAAACTGGCCGCGCTCCGATAGGAGTGAATAGTGGGATCAAGCAATAACGCCTGCAGAAGGGTATGTCGGCTCTTGTCAGCATAGGCATCTACCAGCAACCGATTAATGGAACACTGGGTGCGCAGCAAGGCCAATACCGGTTCTGGAAGCTGTGGCATGTGCGCCGGATGCACGCCATCGGAGTCCACCCGGGCTGGAACTTCAACAATTGCGTCCTCGGGCAACCCCGGGACCGCTCCATGGTTGACGACATTGACCGCGTCCAGGGCTTGTGCATGGCCAGCGGCCATGCCTTCCATTATAGGGATGGCGAGCTCTCCGGATGGCACCAGAGGGTCAGCGTCCAGGCCTTTCGTTTCCTCACCTGCGCGGCCAGGGCTAAACAGGGCATGTTCGGTGGCTTTTTCGTGCAGGTTGTAAATCCATTTCGGCACCGGTCCGGTTTCCCATGGATGGCCGTCGACCGGGTCATAGTAAAACTGAAGCAGTGAGCTGCCCAGAAATTCTGCGGCCCATCGGATATACTCACCGATATGGTTGGTGCCCGGCGAGGGATAGAGCCCGAATACGCGCAGCAGGATGCGGCTCAAGGCCATTTCATCCCACTCGCCCAGGGGATGCGCCTTTCGCTCCCGCTTTCGCAACACGGGGTAAAGGTCCTCGCCGGTGGATCGCCGGGTAATGGACTGGAACCAGGTAATATGGTTCAGGCCGCTGGCCCGCGCATCAATATCATCGGCCGGAATATCCAACAGGCGGCTAAGCTGCTGTTTTCCATGAAACACGCCGTGGCACAGCCCAATCATTCGAACAGACGACAATCGCGTCAAGGCTTCACACAGTTTGGTTAGGGGATTGGTGTAATTGAGCAGCCAGGCATTCGGGCAGACACGCTCCATGGCCCGTGCAATTTTAAGCATTGGCGGCATGTTGCGCAGCGCATGGAACAGACCGCCCGGGCCGCCATTTTCTCCATAGATCTGGTTAAACCCGAACAAACGCGGGACATGAAAATCCTGCGCCCAATAGAAGTAGCGCTGGCGCTCAATCGCGACGACCACATAGTCTGCCCCATCCAACGCCTGGGCCAGGTCAGTTGACGCATGAATGGACATCTTGCGTCCAAGCCTTCGCGCGACGTTTTCCGCATAGGCTTCCATCGCTGGCAGACGCGCTGCACTGACATCCATCAGCATCAACTCAACCCCTAGTGCGCAGAGTGTGTCACTGAGGCAGACATCGCGGATCGTCGCCGGGCCAAACTCCCGGCTTCCCGCACCCACAAGTACTATTTTGACCATATCACCGCTGGAGCTTAGAAATAAGGGGCTTCCGTTTTCCAAGTGGGTAGGATGTCAGAATTAGGATGAACGAGTGTTAGTCGTAAAAGGTTTGGGATTGATTTCGTTGTTATTTTGGTTCTGTTTTTCGATTCAGTTCAAATTTCATCATCTATGGCTCTACGGATTGAAGATATCAATCATCTATTAGGGATTTCCCCTCCGTGGGAGGTCTCGGAGATCAAGCAAGATGAAGCGAAATTCACGGCGGAGATTCACGTGGTCTGTTCGGACCGTTCAGTTCTTCGGTGTCCAGTCTGTGACAAAGTCTGTCCGGGTTACAATCATCGTCTTCGGAAGTGGCGTCACACGGGGATCTGCGACTATCGGACGCAAGTGGTGGCGCACGTTCCACGGGTAACGTGTTCGGAGCATGGGATCAAGACTGTTTCGGTGCCCTGGACAGAAGCGCGCGTGCATTTTACGACGGCGTTTGAGGCGCGTGTAATCGAGTGGTTACAGGATGCCACCAGTGTTTCGGCCGTGGCTTCACGGATGGGGGTGAGTTGGACGATGGTTGCCCATATCTGTGTGGATGAAACCTCCTCCAAAAAGGGGCACAACTACATTACGGTGGTCTCGAACCCGAAGACAGGCACGGTGCTCTATGTCGGCGAGGGTCGCACGATTGCGAGCTTGGAAGGCTATTATGATGGATGTTCGTCTGCGCAACTGGATGCTCTTGAAAGTGTGAGCGTGGATATGTGGCCCGCGTACATCTCAGCCACAAAAGCACGGGTTCCAGGCGCAGACGAAAAGATTGCATTTGACCGTTTTCATGTGGCCAAATACATTGGAACCGCCGCGGACGAAGTTCGCCGACAGGAGAACCGGGAATTACGTAAGCAAGGCATTGAGGATCTTATCGGGACCAAGTATGATTGGCTGACCAATCGGAGGAACATGTCGGTTCGACAAAAGAAACGATTCCAGCAACTAAAGACCAGTTCGCTGAAAACGGCTCGGGCATGGGCCATCAAGGAACTGTCCCAGAAACTGTGGCTTTATGTCCGTCGCGCCTGGGCGCTCAAAGCCTGGAAGCGGTGGTTATCCTGGGCGATGCGTTGTCGGCTTGTACCCATGAAAAAGGCGGCCAAGATCATCAAGACGCACCTGTGGGGAATCCTTAATGCAATCATTCTAAAAGCCAGTAACGGTCCGGCGGAAAGCATCAACAGTCGCATCAAAACCGTAAAAATTCGTGCCCGTGGATTCCGAAACAAACAGCGGTTTGCCAACGCCATTTACTTCTATCTCGGAGGATTGGATCTCTACCCCGCAGGTTTACGAAAACAGGTCGCCCACTCTTAAAAGCGAAGAGCCAGAAATGTATGTAGCCATAAACGCCGGTCGAAGACTCTTGACTTTGGCCCTGGTACTATCCTGGTTAGGAAGTCTGGTTGCCCAACCTGCCATCTATCCGATTGAGCCCCAAACATACGTAAATGCGCTGACGGGCGGCAATTACATGTTTAACTACTACCTGCCGCCGCCTGGTTCAAGCTATCCGTGGTGGCCAGCCTGGCATCCCAGTGGGGAAAGAATTGCTTTCAGTATGCATGGCACGCTCTGGTCGCTGGACCTGGCTACGGGCGTAGCCCAAGAGCTCGTAAGCAGGCCCGAGTATTTATCATCGCCCGCCTGGCATCCTGATGGCAAGCAGCTCGCGTTTATTGCCGACGATGGGGAAGCGATTAATCTGTATTTGCTGGATCAGTCTGATAGTACAGTGATGGCCCTGACCGAAGGGCGGCATTTGAATCTGGACCCTGCATGGAGCCCGGATGGCACGCAGCTGGCCTATGTGTCCACAGCGCCCAACGGCTATTTCAATGTGAAAATTCGCACTTATTCGGACGGATCAGAAATTTCCGTGACCAACGACAATTCCTTTGGGCGACCCAGGTTGTATTTCGGCGAATATGACTTGCACATCCAGCCGGCGTGGCATTCTGGCGCGGACAGCCTGCTCATTTTATCCAATCATGGCATTGCGCTGGGATCCGGCGGCGTGTTTGCGATTCCTGCCACTTCGGATGCCATGAATCACGCACGACTGGTGCACAAGGAGGAAACGCTGTATCGCACGCGGGCCGATATATCTCCAGATGGTACCCGCTTTGTGTACAGTTCTCATTTGGGCGGACAATTCAACAATCTCTTCGTACTTCCGGTACTGGGCGGGGAGCCGTATAAACTAACCTTTGGCACCTGGGACAGCTTCCACCCCCGCTTTTCTCCCGACGGTCACCAAATCGTCTATCTGTCGAATCAACATGGCTTGCCGAAGCTGCGTATGCTGGAGACTTTCGGCGGCAAAGATGAGGAAATCACCATCGAATCATGGCAGTGGATCGGTGATGTAGGCCAGGTACATGTTACGGTGGTAGATGATGCCACCGGTCGCGTGTTGCCAGCCCGCATTTACACCCGGGCCAGCGATGGTAAGACCTACACGCCGCCTGACACTTACCAGCGGCAAGGTCGGATGACGGAACATTTCTTTCATACTGATGGAAGCTACACGCAAATAGTTCCAGCCGGACCCTACACGGTTGAGGCCGTTCACGGGTTTGAGTATCATCCTGCTGCGGTCACGGTAGAGGTCATGCCGGAAGAATTGACGGAAGTAACCTTGCGACTGCGTCGCATGGCAGACCTCAAATCACACCACTGGTATAGTGGCGACAACCATGTCCACATGAACTATGCCGGCAATCTCCGGAACACCCCGGAGAATCTCGTGGCTATGGCACGGGCGGAAGATCTGGATGTAATCGGAGAGCTCATTGCCAACAAGGACAATCGCATCCTGGACTATCAGTACTTCACGGGCAGGCCGCATCCACTTACGGACTCAAGCATCGTGCTGTACTTCAATGAGGAGTACCGTCCTCCGTTCTATGGCCACGTTTCCTTCATCAATCTAACCGAGCATCTGATATCTCCGTTCACCACCGGATACGAAGGAACAGCAATCGAAAGTCTGTATCCCAGTAACACGCAGATGTTTAGGCTGGCCCGAGAGCAGGGAGCCCTTAATGCCTATGTCCATCCCTATTGGGGTAACGAGGATCCGCTGGACACGAACCTGGGCGTGGCCAAGGCTTTCCCGGTGGATTTGGCCCTGGGCGTGTTGGACTATCATGAATTGGTTTCGGGAGCGGGTTGGGCCGCCTACCACGTCTGGCATCAGGCACTCAGCAATGGATTCAATCTCCCCGCTGTGGGAGGGGAGGACGCCATCAGCAGCCTGCATCGCACCGCGATTATTGGCCAGGTACGCGCCTATGCCTACATGCCGGACGGATTAAGCTGGGATGCTTGGCTGCATGCGATTCGGTCCGGTGACATGTTCGTCACCAACGGCCCCTTGCTTGACCTTGAAGTTGACGGGATATCTATGGGAGACACATTGCAATTGGATGCGAGTGTCCAGTCGGTAACGGTCTCCGGACAAGTCCAGTCTATTGTTCCGCTGGATCAGATTGAGTTGGTCGCAGGAGGGCATGTAGTCAGTCTGGGGCCTGTATCGTCAAATGCTGACGGTACGCAGTTCACGTTCAGTCAGAAGGTAAACATTGAGTCCAGTACCTGGCTTACCCTGCAGGCCGCCTCGGCGTCACCCATACATCCGATTGATGACAGATTCGTCCAGGCAACCACCAATCCCGTATGGATTCTAAAAGAGGGTAAGCCGGTACGGTCGTCAAGTGCTGCCGAGTACTTCATCCGCTGGATTGACAAATTGTCGGTTATGGCCAACGACCATCCAGGCTGGCGTTCTGAAGCCGAGCGCTTGCATGTCCTTGGCGAATTTGCCGAGGCCCGCCGCGTTTACGAATCCCGTCTACAAGAGGCCCTTGAATTGGGCCGCTAAGTTACAGTGACAACAGATTGGCAAACAGGCGATACGCCCCGGCAACCGCATAGGGCAGCTGGCGGTGGAACGCGAGTGCACAATATGTATAGTGTCCCTGGCCGTATTCCGCCGTTAGAAATGCGCCCCTTTGCGGATCCTGACCGGTGTCATGGGTTTCGATGAGTGCCGAATAGGCCTCATCCCATTCCGTAAAGAATTTGGATCCGCGCTGCTCCACCCAACCGTCAAGATCGGCCGCTGTAATGGCATTGGGGACCGTGATAACAGGATGGTCTGGGGCGAGAATCGTAACGGGTGCGTCCTCCTCGGATACCTCCTCGGCACCCCGAGGCAACCGGGCTGAAATCGGTGCCATCTGCTCTGGCACAAATTCCTGTGTCTGATACAATACAATCAGGTTGCCACCTGCATGGGCATAGTCCATAAGCCTCCGGTTGTAGGTAAGCAAGTCCTGCCGCACTGCATAGGCCCGTGTTCCGACCATAATCACATCATAGGAATCCAAATCACCGCTGGCCAAGTCCGCTTCCTGAAGCAAAGTAACATGAGCACCCAATTGCTCAATTCCCGAAGGAACCTCATCGCCGACACCCATGACGTAGCCCACATTCAAACCCGCGGCAACTTCCACATTGAGTCCACTGACCAAAGTAGTGGCATCGCGGAACAGGTAGCGTGTTTCCATATCTCTATTACGGATAACCTGGTAGCCTCCACTGATACGGGCGTCGCCGATCTGGGCAATGGCGCGGACTTCATATTCCTCGCCCGCTTGCAATGTTGGCACAGCTACATCAAAGGAAAACGTATGACGTTCTCCCGCTTGTGCGAAGGACAAGTCGTAACCGGCCGGATCGGCCGTCCATCCCTCGGGAAGGCCGAGCTGCAACAGGCCCTGCGTGCCACCGGCAACATTGTTAATGACCTCAGTATCCACTGTAAAAAGACTGCCGCCTTCCTGGGGGATAACGATTCGCTGCGCAGGTACCACATTGACGGCCACCGCTGGCATAACCTGAAGTTTTCTCATGACAAACCCATAGGGCAGGTCTGCTTCACGGGTTTTCACGTCCCGCATCAGCATAACAGGCACGCCCAGGACCTCCATCGTAGCGGTTACGCGTAAGCTGGCGGGTCGGGTAGGCCGATGAATCCACATGGGCTCACGCCACTGGAAGTGGTTTTCCTTGACACTTGACCGAAAGAAGTAGGGACGGGCATAGGGAACATTCTCCGGAACGGTAGCGGTAAACATCACTTGGTGATAGGGTGCTGATTGCCGGGTGTCCGACTCAATCTGCCAATCGTCTGCGGTCAATCCCGACGGATCGTCAATGGCCAGCATCACACCGTCAGCCTCGATTGCCGACGGATTATACAAGCGTGCATGCACCTCAAAGGTCTGGCCACGGACGACTGCCCCCATTGTGCTGGGTGCTTGCCAGAAGCTTACAGCCGCCGGCGTGCCTGGCGGCTGTGCTGTCGCAGTAAGGGTAATGCCCATCGCCGTGGTTATGGCATGCTGGACTTGCTGCTCCTTAATTCGCAGCATAAAGGCGGTTTCTGAGTCGGATGGGAGCAAGTTCAGCAGTGCCCTGGTCTGATCAAGGCCAGCGGTGAGGTGGCCAACGACTGCTGCCGGACTACTCGGCTTGAGCGCCGTCATGGCCTCATGCACATGCATGGCTATCCCTGCCAAAAGGTCTGTTGCGCCCGCTGGGGGCATTTCGCCCGTTAGTTCAAATAAGCCTCCCAGCGAGACGTCCAGTCCATCAAAGATACCTTCTTCCGGTGCGGGGCCGGGCTCGGACAGGTGTTCATAGTAATAGGGAACCGGTCCCATACTGGATCGCGATCGTCCGCTGGTTTGTGAACGCTGAAGACTTAGGCCATAAACGCCAAAGTTGTAATAGGAATCTCCGATCCACGGGCTGTGCTGTCCGGCATCAAAGTTGATACACCAAGGTTGGTTTTCGCGTACGCCGCCACGATATGATTTGCGCACGGTCCACGGCCGCAGACCTTCTTCGGTAATCTGTTCGGGAAACCGGTCTGGATCAGCTGCCGCCGCGACCGCGTCAGAGGTCAGTCCGCCAATAGCCTGATGATTGCCGTGCCCGTCTCGCACGGACCCGTGGAATCTACTGATGACCACAAGCGGCCGATTCGTCCGAATTATCCGCACCATATCGGAGAGCAGGCACTCTGTGTCCCAGCTTTTGAGCGATTCTTCCAA
Source organism: Rhodothermales bacterium (assembly GCA_965219915.1). Taxonomy (GTDB): domain Bacteria; phylum Bacteroidota; class Rhodothermia; order Rhodothermales; family Bin80; genus Bin80. Next base: position 2,151,230 of record OZ244794.1, read on the forward strand.
TGTCTTGGAATATCCGTAATCCGCAGCACTGGAAAAATAGAGGTCGTCGAGTCCATAATATCAACCGGCAAGGCGTAGCTCTTCAGTTCGGATCAATCCCAGGCCGTCGAATAATTCAGGGCCGATGGCATTGGCACCAGCTTCCCCGCGATTGACCGAGAATAGCGCCACTCGTGCACCGACTCCTCGGCTCAAGTACGTAAGCAGTCCGGCATGTTCATCATCCGGATGGGCTACGGTATGCAGCATACTGCCGGTAGTAGACAGCTTTAGCAGTTATTGCCACAACCCCGAACTTCCCCGGTCCACGTCCAGAAGGTTTCCGCCTTCGGTATCCAAGGTGCTCAAGAGTACAGATTCTTGAGCCAAAGTCACAGATGAGCAGAATAAACAGGCTACAAATAGGATGGTCAAGCGGCACATGAGTTGGCAAAATTAGGGAATTATATACAATGTTACCCGGTCTGTCAACTGTTTTCGGGCTTTCGTGTTTATGGACACAATAAGACGAGCGGGCACTCGCCTTATTGCTTACCATAATGTCAAGTCATTAACCTCATGACCGTAGAGGCACGAGACAAGGAATATCGAGGGATAGAGTACAGACTGCTCCCCGGATCAAGGTCAAATGCAAGTAAGCTGTCAGGCATAGCAGGCGCTTGCAGGTTCGTATGGAATCACTTCCTTGCGAAGAACAAGGAAGAGTACGAGCTGGCTAAGGAGAACGGAGCAAAGAAACCGTCCACATCTTTCTTCTCGCTTGGCAAGGAATTCACGCAGTTGCGTAAGGAGATTGACTGGATGCAGGAGTACTCATTCAAAATAGTTAGATATACGCTCAAGTATCAGGCGGACGCATGGCAAGGATTCTACAAGGGCGTTCGCAAGCATCCCCGATTTCATTCCAAGTATGGCAAGCGTCCATCATTCACGATTCCTGAAAACGTCAAGATCAGAGACGGGCAGTTGCTTATCCCAAAAGTTGGTTGGATGCGGATACGCCGCAAGGGAGGAAACCCATATCCTGACGGCAAACCCGTGAAGGCTACGGTGAAGAAGGTAGGTCGTCAGTGGAGGGTATCGGTCATATACGAGATAGACACCTGGGAACGCACCGAGAACGGTGTCACGGTCGGCGTAGACTTGAACACGTACAACGTGGCGTGTACGCACTCAACGGGAGAGCGAGAGATGCTGTCCATCCCGAAGCCAGACAAAAAGGCGATACGCATAAGACGCTACCAGCGCAAGCTGGCCCGTCAGCAGAAAGGATCAAACCGTAGACGTGTGACCAAGCGGAGGATCGCCAAGTGGAAACGTAAGCAGAAGAATGCACGGAAGAGCGTAGCCCACCACCATAGCCGAGCACTGGCCAATAGGGCGGAGACACTCGTGCGGGAGGACTTGAAGATCAGGAACATGACCAAGTCCGCGAAGGGCACGGTAGAAAATCCCGGCAAGAACGTCAAGGCAAAGGCTGGGCTGAACCGTGTAATTCAGAACGCCGGATGGGGTCGGTTCAATCAATACTGTGATTATAAATTCAGAAATGTTGTAGAAGTAGATGCCCGATATACGAGCCAAAGGTGCTCGGTATGCGGACACACGTGTAAGGAAAATCGCAAGACCCAAAGCAAGTTCAAGTGTGTGGCCTGTGGCCATGCGGATCATGCGGACCTCAACGCGTCTGCAAATATACTGGCCTCCGGGATTGGGGCTACTGGACGTGGAGGGGCGTTCTCGTCAGAGACCCCTACGAGCCGTCAAATTGATACGGTTTCCCGTTCCTGATGGGTAACATTGTATATAATTCCCCAAAATTATGGTGAATAGCTGCAGAATCAATCTAGCTGGCAACGATAGCTATCCTGTGCTTGGCGCATGGTCCTCAGTAGCTTGCAGCGCAACCTTTACGGTGGCCACTGCGCCCAGGGCAGCTACAATAAGCAGCAGAACACCACTCAAGGTGCGTCCGGTAACCAGGTAGCCAATACCTAGGAGGCTGGACCATAAGAAGATGACGCCCAGGGCCCAGGCCATCCAGCGTTTCCACGCCGCCGGATCGGGGCTGCCGCCAGGTACGATTTTGGCGATAGGTCCCCACCACCCCCCGGGGCGAACGCGCTCATAGAAAGCGACCAGTCTGGATTCTGAGTCGGGCTTCGTGGTCAGGGCCACAACCACCCATATGACAGAGCAAGCTACCAAAATGGCAATAGCCCGAATAAAGTCATACTCTCCGCTGTAGAATGTCTGCATGGCAGAAAGCGAAGATCCACCGAGCAGACCGATGCCCTCTAGCACACGGATCCAAAGGAATCCGTTGGCAAACACGAACGAGGCCAGGATGGCAGAGATTTCAGCCCAGGCATTGATTCGCCACCAGTACCATCGCATCAGCCATACAACAGCCAAGCCTGCCGTGATCTCAATCACATAGATCCACCCGCGTTCGATGGATTCCATTTGCCAGGCGGTGATGGCCGCCAGCGTGACCAAAACGAGCACGGCCCCGCGCGAGGCCACTACGTAGTGACGTTCAGTAGCATCTTTACGAACGAACCTCCGGTAGACATCATTAACGAGATAGGAGGCCCCCCAGCACAAATGGGTGTCCATGGTACTCATGAAGGCAGCCAGAAATGATGCAACCATCAGCCCCTTGAGTCCCGCAGGCATCAGTTCACCGATCATCATGGGGTAGGCCAGTTCGGGATCGGCCGCCAGTTCAGGCCCAGCCAATGCGAGCGGAAATATGAGCAACGAACCCAAGCCGACAATAATCCAGGGCCAGGTCATCAGTACCGTGCCGGCAAAGCTGAACCAAAGCGCACCTAGCAGGGATTGTTTTTCGTCTTTCGTCGCGAAGAGCCGTTGGGCAATGTATCCGTCTCCCTGGCCGCTTCGAGTCCACAAGACAAAGATAAGCAGGAAAAAACTCACAGCTTCTAGGGAGCTCAGGTGGGCAGGGTTGGGAATGATGTCCAGTGTGGCCGGATTGTCGCTGATATTGGCAATCTGATTGGCCATTTCTACTGGACCGCCAAGTTGATGCAAGACGATGCCTGCCAAAATGACGGTGCCCAGGATTCCGGTAGTAAATTGCAACAGATCCGTAATGACCACGCCCCAAAGCCCGCTGGCAACGGTGTAGACCATGGCCAGCGCAATACACACCACCAAAGTTACTTCGGGCTCCCAGCCCAACAGCACCTGGCTGAATTTGATCATGGCCAGCATCACCCAGCCCATGACCACGCAATTCTTCAGTACGCCTTGATAGACGGCCGAGAATCCGCGAAGCAGCGCGGCGGGCCGCCCGGAATACCGCAATTCAATGAACTCGGCATCGGTAATGATGCGGGCCCGCCGCCACATACGGGCATAGAAGAACACTAGCATCATAATGCCGGCGGCCTCATACCACCACAGCCAGTTACCGAATATTCCGTTGGTCCTCACCAATGAAGAGGTGACCAGTGGTGCGTCCGTCGCAAACCATGTTGCTGCAATGGATGTGCCGGCTATCCACCAGGGGAGGCTGCGGCCAGCCACGAAAAAATCCTCAACACTGCCCCCTGCTTTTCGCGTAAACCACAGTCCGATCACCGCCGTTACGACCCCGTATGCGGCAATGACAATCCAGTCAAGAAGGACGAGCTGCATGCAAATTGGCGTTGGGTTGTCAATCTAATTTACCATTCACAGAGCATTAATGGCGGGTAACTGACCCGGACTTCGCACCGGCCCTGCGAAATCGGCTTTTTGGGATGAATAATGACCGAATCATCTTCCCCACAGGAAAGTCAAACAGAGCCGGGAAAAGGTCAGTAGCGCAGACTCCTGCAAGCCGTCGCCCGAGCGCAAGCTGTATCGGGGATAAACCGTAAATCAAACCGACCATAGGGGCGATGTCATGCCATCGTTAACCACTTGACTCTACAAGCAAGGGGAGGGATGAATACTATGGGCTAGTATCTTTTCAACCTGATCTTTGATAGATTATTCTTTGTAAGTTGATCCTTGAGCCTTGTTAACCTGATCATTGACTCCCGCTTCATCAATCCGCTTGGTCCGGAGATCAGGACTTCGAAGCTACTCTGACGTTTTTAATTGATTCATGGGATATATCCATTCAGTTTCTCTGACCGCATCAGCACTAGCCTATTTGTTGCTACTGTTTGATTTAGGAGATTCTTCCGGAACGGTTCTCCAGGCAACTAGGATCATTCTGATATTACTTGCACTAGCATTGCTGGGAAGCCTTGTGCTTCGCGGTGGGCATGAAGTCCAGTCAAAAGTACTCAAGGCCGCTCAAATTTTAGCAGTTGTTTTGTCCGGAGTATACTACTATCTGCTGTGGAGTACCGGTTTTTTTGCCGGACTGGAAATCGAGATTGGCCGTTTCACGTGGCTTGTGCGCTTGTTTGCTCCGATATTGGGGTACACGTTTCTTTCCCTTGCCGTTCGCACTTTAAACCGTAAAATCAGGACGTTGAGTCAGGCGGGGCGGTTACGTGATTGAGACTGAGACGTTTGTCAGGCAGATCAGAAAAACGACGCCTTCCCATGAGTAGATACTCTAGAAGAATTAGCCCCCGATATGAGGGGAGTGCCGTCGCCTCGGTTGGTTGGGAGTAATTCGATCGCTTCCGATGTGCATCCACATACCCGCGGATGACCGCCCGGGTTCGCCTCCATTTTCCACCTAACAGCCACGCCATGGCCACGGAATGATCCAGTATGATTCGCTGGAAAAGTACTGCTTTAAATTGGCCTGGAGGAAGGTTCTTGTATAGCATCAGAAGGCTGTTGCGGATGTTGTAATAGAGCTTGCGCTCGTTCTCACGGGGCAGTGTCGCACCACCGATGTGATAAACTTTACTTTCTGGAACCACTCCAATCTCGTGACTCGCCCGGCGGAGTCGCCAGCAGAGGTCAATTTCCTCCATATGGAGGCCAAAGGTCTCGTCAAGGAGCCCTATTGTGTCAAGTGCACTTCGGCGAAGTAACATAGCCGCACCGCTTGCCCAATCGGTACGCACGGGCATGTCATACTGGCCTGAATCTTGCTCAGTGTAGTCAAAAATACGACCGCGAGCCAGGGGATATCCGAGTCGATCAAGGTACCCTCCGCAAGCTCCCGCATACTCAAAATGATCCCGGCGATTGAATTGCAGGATTTTTGGTTGGAGTGCTGCAAAGGACGGGTTGCTTTCGGCAAACGATACAAGTGGCTGCAGCCAGTTTTCAGGAACGGCTACATCATTGTTGAGGAGTACTATGTAGTCTGCGGTAACCTCCCGAATTGCCTCATTATTCCCGCGGCTAAAGAGCCAGTTTTCCGGGTAACGAATGATGCGGATGCCGGGGAATTGGCCTGCAATCCATTCAGAGGAGCCGTCTGTGGAATTATTGTCCGCAAAAACAATTTCCAAGTTGGGCCAGCTCGTCTGCGCTACCGTTGGCAAGCATTTTTCGAGGATAGGCAGTGCGTTGTAAGAAACAATGATGACTGCCACGCGAGGAGTCCGCATAAGGAAATTCCGGGACGAAAATGAGAACGAAAGAGGTAACTAGAAGCCCGCAACTAAACGGGTTTCCTGTCCTAGACGATCCATGATCTGATTCTGTACAACTAGGTAGGCATGAGGGTGCTTGGCATAGAAGGCCATACGATCGTCAAATTCCTTTCTGGATAGTCCTCTGCGCACGATTATTGTATCTAGCGGGGCACCATCCGACCCGTATCCTAGTTCAGCACGCGCGTTAGCCAAATGTATATCAATAAATATCTCAGCCATAAGGCTGTCAACAGGCTCCTTTCCGAGCTCTCCAGGACTGGTAGTGCAGGCCGAGAAGACAGCAAGGAGCAATACACAATACCGGCTATATGCGCTCACGTTGTTCTTCTTCAAGGGTACGAAATGTATAGGCGATGACTTCCATTTGTCGCACAAACTCACGCTTGGAATAATTGGGCGCGAAAACCATTCCATCTATCAGGTAAAGTCGGCGGGTAGGTTCATCGTAGAATGCATAGGAAACAAATGGTCCCCCCATGCCAAAGGGAAATATGCGACCATTCTCTTCGCCAACCATGTGCCACAGGCCACGAAATTCAATTGCGTAGCGGTCATTAAAATTGATCTCTGTAGCGGTCATGGGACGACGACGATCAACCTCAATCCATCCTCCTGCTGTGCCGCCAATATAGCGCTGTGTTAGTGCATCTCGGGCAAGAACAATCCACTCAGCGGTAAGGTTCTCGGGGTTTCCGTCTTCCTCATAATACACAAACATACTTCTCCATGTATCCGAAAGTACGCGACGCAGCCATACGAACTGTGTTGTGTCGATAGCAACAAAAAAATCATGTTGTCCGTGCACAGCAAATCCATGTCGGTCCATCAAGGTCTGTTCTAGGCTACGCTGGCGTCCAATATCAAACATGTTCATATGAAGACGTGCTCGTTCGACTTCATTAAAATGATATCTGATTTGTTCTGAGTACTGTTCAATGGAACTGGTCAGGTCATCAGGAGAGCCTGCTGCCAGATAGTAGACCAGCTGGTTCCTCCGCCAGTTGTTTGGACGAGCTACCAGTGCGGGTGAGCCGCCGAGGATCATTTCGCGTAGAGAGTCAGCCCCGAAGATCGTGCTCAGGTACTGGCTTTCGGGGGTAGCTTCATCGTCAATAAGGCCTACAAAGAGCACATTCTTGCGGTCCTGAACCATTTCAAAGGCAGCACGAGAAGTAAGGCCTATTGCTTCAAGGTCGAACTCTGGTTCAATTGCCGGAAGCGTTTCAATCGCTCCGCCCACATGGTCTCGGACAGCGTCTCCAACGTCTCCTCGCCAGAGTGCGGAGTCAATAACGACCGTTATTTGACCATCTACGCCAGTGGCATTAGGACGAAAGTCATTATTGAATACGCCGTCACCGCAGCTAGTGCCTATGAAGGCCGCTGTCAGTAAGAGGATAGTACATCGCATTATTGTTCACGCAAACTTTATTTCTTGGGACCGTATTTGAGGGATCGCACAAATCGTGCCACCTGCTGACCACGTTCGGCCATTGACAGGTCTGGGCATGCCCACAAGCGTTCCACTTCTTTAATAACTGCCGATCCAACGATAAAACCATCTGTATGCTTCGTGAGATCACAGGCGTTATCATAGGATTGAATTCCGAATCCCACCAGTAGGGGATTGTGTGTTATTATTTCACTTGCATGTTTCAGGTAAGAATTGATGGCATCCAAACGTCCTGCAAGACCAGTGCCTGTCAAGCCTGTGATGGTCACGCAATAGACAAAGCCGTCGGACAGACGGTCAATTTCCCTCATGCGTTCAGCGGGAGTGTTGGGGGCGACGAGGAACACCAGGTTCAGCCCGTATTTTTGCATGTGCACGCGCATAAGAGCGGCCTCCTGCGGAGGCAGATCAGGGATGATCAACCCGTCCACGCCCGCGGCAGCCGCCTGTTCACAAAATATTGCTGCGCCGAAACGCAAAATGGGGTTAACATAGCCCATTAGAAGGAGTGGTGTTTCGCTGCGTTGTCTGAATCGTGCCGCGATTCCCAACGTATCCTGCATCGTGATCCCGGCCTTCAGGGCACGTGTACTGGAATATTGTATGGGAAGGCCCTCGGCAAGGGGATCACTGTGCGGCATTCCCAATTCAATGAAATCGGCGCCGCCCTCATCAATCGAATCCAGGAGAAGATCTGTGACTTCAGGGGAAGGGAATCCACTTGTAAGGAAGATTCCCATGGCCTTTTCCTCACTCGATTTCAGTGTCAGCAGTCTAGAGGATAAACGGGAACTCATAGGTGATCCATGATGGTTTGCATGTCCTTATCACCGCGTCCGGAGCAGTTCACGACAATTGTCGCGTCGGTGGCAACCTGGGGAACGATTTTTTTCAGTGCTGCGATGGCGTGAGCAGTTTCAAGCGCCGGGATGATTCCTTCCGTTCTGGACAATAACTCAACTCCAACCAAGGCGTTCTTATCTGTTTCAGTGAGATAGGTTACCCGTCCAAGGTCCTTGAGCCAGGCGTGTTCGGGGCCTACGCCAGGGTAGTCCAGCCCTGCCGAGATGGAGTGCGCCAATTCAATCTGTCCATCACTATCCTGAAGCAAATAACTCATTGCCCCATGCAGGACCCCCTTATCTCCCCGAGTGAGCGTGGCGGCATGCCGTCCGTCTAGCCCCTCACCCGCGGCTTCCACACCAAACATCTGTACTTCGGGATGATTTATGAATGGATAAAACAATCCAATCGCGTTGGATCCGCCTCCAACGCAAGCTACAAGCACATCGGGAAGACCCTTACCGATTACTCTTTTTAACTGTCCTTTGACTTCTTCGCCGATCACAGTATGGAAGCTGCGTACCATCATTGGGTACGGGTGCGGCCCTACAACCGAACCAATGATATAAAACGTGTCAGTCGGATTAGAAACCCAATCCCGGATTGCCTCATTCGTAGCGTCCTTCAGGGTTTGACTACCACTTGTAACCGGACGTACTTCTGCTCCCAGGAGTTGCATGCGAGCGACATTTAGTGCCTGACGATCCGTATCCTCGGCTCCCATGTAGACGACACACTGTAACCCAAAACAGGCAGCGACAGTGGCAGTAGCCACGCCATGTTGTCCTGCTCCTGTTTCGGCAATGATTCGCGTCTTACCCATTTTGTGGGCAAGAAGGATCTGGCCAATAGTGTTATTGATCTTATGTGCACCAGTGTGACACAGATCCTCACGTTTAAGGAGGATACGTCCTCCCCCGAGAGCCTCGCTTAATCGGTTGGCCGGTGTCAGCGCGGTAGGGCGTCCGACATAGGTTTTAAGTAGGTCATTGTATTGGGCGTGAAATTCCGCGTCCTGCCAGGATTCCTCAAATGCCGTACGAAGGGCATTGAGTTCTGGGACCAGAATCTCGGGAACATAGGCGCCACCGTATGGCCCAAAACGACCTGTATGGTCTGGTGCGTTATAGATCAGAAGAAACCGTTGCTATTGATTCAAAAAAATTGGTCACTAATTCATAATCTTTTTCCCCGGGTGCGTACTCGAGACCGCTAGAAATATCAACACCCCAGGGGGATGTAGACTGTACAGCCTGTTTTACATTGCCTGGATTCAAACCTCCAGCTAGGATGATCGGGAAATCCGCTGCCAGTGACTTGGCGACATTCCAGTCAAAGGACTTGCCTGTACCACCTGCTAGTTCGGGATGCCATGTATCAAGCAGAAAAAGTTCTACACAGTCCTGGTAAGCTGTAAGTATGCGGGCCATTGATCGGGCATTGGTACCCGGCTTGACAGAGAATGCCTTTATAACAGGGAGCGTCATACGTCTGCAGTATGCTGGCGATTCATCGCCGTGCAGCTGCACTTGATCAAAATTTGCAATGGTGCAACTGTGATTAACCGATTCCGCATCTGTATTCACGAACACTCCGACCGTTTTGGGACCGTAGATCCATGCCTTAATCTGTCCTACCTGATCTGGAGCAATGTAACGTGGGCTGGGAGGGTGTTGAATAAATCCCAGATAGTCAGCTCCTGCACCGGCGCAAAATCGTGCGTCCGCCAGAGAAGTCAACCCGCAGATTTTTACTCTGCACTGCATCAGTTTGTATGCGATGTAAGGATAGTAGCGGTCATCTCTCGCAGAGACCGCAATGCGACACCGGGGTTCTCCGCTCGCATAAATGTTTCTCCAATCAATACTGCGTTTACTCCTCGACGATGTAGGTATGCCAGATCAGCAGGCGATCGAAGTCCGCTTTCGGAAACTTTAATTACCTCGCTTTCAACCAGCTCGAATACCCTTAGGGAGTGGTCAATATCTACTTCAAAAGTATGTAAATCCCGGTTGTTAACGCCGAGGATAGAAACCTGATCAAAATCAATCTTGTCCAATTCAGTTGGATCATAGACTTCAACCAGACTGGCCAAGTTCAATTCTGCAGCGAGGCTGAGTAGGTCTTTGAGCAGGGATGCTTCAAGTATTGCAGCTATCAGAAGTACGGCATCAGCTCCACGTGCTCGCGCCTCGTACAGTTGATAGGGGTCAATTATGAAATCTTTTCGCAGAAGGGGGCAGTTGGAGTTTGCAGCTGCCAGAGCTAAGTGTGAAAGAGCACCTCCAAAATGATCTTCTTCGGTCAGTACACTTATGGCATTCGCCCCAGCAGCAGCATAATCCTTAGCAAGTGCCTGTACATCAAACGGATCTCTAAGTAGGCCCTTGGACGGGGAGCGTCGTTTTATTTCCGCGATGACTGCGAGCTCTGGTCCAGTGAGTGCAGATTCGAAATCTCTCACAGAACAAGCAGTGCCAATTGCGGCTTCTAATTCATGTACTGGCGTGAGACGCTTGCGTCGCTCCAGTGAAATCTTGACGTCTGTTACGATACGGTCAAGGACCGTCATGTTCTGTTGCTGACTTCACACAGCATCTGGAGGCGCGCGTATGCGGCACCTGAATCAATACTCGTCTTTGAGGCCGCAATACAATCATTCATGCTTTCATATCGGCCGGATACCCATAGTCCAAGCGCACTGTTCAAGACAACTACATCCCGGCTGGGGCCAGTTTTTCCGTCGAGCACTGAGCGAAGGATAGATGCATTCTGTTTTGCATCCCCTCCGATAAGACTTGACAGATTCGCCTGTTCCAGGCAGTAAGTCTCTGGACTGATGCGGAAGATACTTGGTGCTTTGTCACTAGCTTGAAAATCTATAACTGTAGTAGGGGCGGCGATAGAAGCTTCGTCAAGTCCATCTTCGGAGTGCAGGGCAATGACATGTTCCGCTCCCAAGCCATGCATAATGTTTGCAATAACTTCTGCAGTCTCAAGGTTAAAAGCCCCGATCACTTGTCGTTTAACGCCCGCGGGGTTACAAAGCGGACCCAATATGTTGAATACTGTGCGCGCTCCCAATGCTGTGCGGACCGGCATTACGTGACGCATTGCCGGATGGTAATGCCTTGCAAAAATGAACCCGATCCCGACCTCTTCCAGGCATACGGTAACGCCCTCGGGTCCAAGGTCCACATTCACGCCCAGTGCTTCCAGGACATCAGCACTTCCAGACTTGGAGGAGACACTTCTGTTACCGTGCTTTGCAACGGTGACTCCCGCTCCCGCGCAAACGAGGGCCGCGGCCGTGGAAATATTAAAAGTGCCAGTCCCGTCACCTCCTGTACCGCATACATCAATTGCATCTGGATCCGTGCAGGTCACAGGGACAAAGTAGGTCCGCATAACACGTGCAAGGGCGATCAACTCATCAAGAGTTTCTCCTCGGGCCCGCAGCCCCATCAATAGTCCCGCGATTTGAACAGGATCAGCTTTACCCTGCATTATTAGATGCATGGCATCAGCTGCCTGATCTGCAGAGAGCGATTCGCCTCGAGACAAAATCCGCAAGTACTCCGTCATGATTCAACCCCGATTCGATTCAGCCAGTTATTGATCAAAACGCTACCGTTACGAGTCATGACGCTTTCGGGATGGAATTGCACGCCTTCTACGGGGTGGGAACTGTGCCTAACCCCCATGATCACGCCATCCGGTGTCGAAGCAGTGACATTGAGACAGGAAGGTATGGATTGGGGATTCAGTACCAAGGAATGATAGCGTGTAGCTTCAAACGAGTTTGGAACACCCTCAAAGAGGTCGCTGCCGTTGTGGTGGACCGCACTGGTTTTACCATGCATCAGGGTGGGGGCGTAAGTCACTTCTGCCCCGTACACCTCCCCAATAATCTGATGCCCAAGGCAGATTCCCAGTATAGGGATCTTGCTGCCGAGTTCAGACACCACCATGTTACATATTCCAGCGTCACTGGGGCGCCCCGGGCCTGGTGAGATAACAATGCCCTTCAAGGACATTGCATCAATTTCCGAGGGGGCCAAAACATCATTGCGTACGACACGAATGGCAGGTGTGGTGCAGCCGATGAGTTGCACCAGATTGTACGTAAAGGAATCGTAATTGTCTAAAACGAGAATCAAACCCTGTAAGTAGTCATTAGTCCCGTCAGTTCTCGGACCTTATCCATGCAGGATTCTGCCCGGATACGGGCGTTTGAAGCGCCCTGACGCAATACATCCCGGACATAGTCCATGTCTTTGAGCAATGCTCTTCTGCGCTCGCGCGCCTCCCCGAAATATTCAGTAATCAGTTCAATCAACACCTTCTTGGCGTGACCATACCCATAACCGCCACGCAAATATGCTTCTCTGATTGCCGACTGCTGTTCTGCCGATGCGAACAGACGGATCAGCGCAAACACGTTATCTGTATCAGGGTTTTTTGGGGCTTCGAGCGGAGTAGAATCGGTTACAATGCGTTTTACACGATTTGCAAGCTGTTTGCCTTCATCAAAAATTCCAATCGTATTGCCATAGCTTTTGGACATCTTACGGCCATCAATGCCGGGCACTACCGCAACACTTTCCATAATGTGCGCATCCGGTACAGGAAACAATGGTTGCTCGGGCGACCAAATACGGTTAAAGCGCTGGGCAGTATCCCTTGCGATTTCAATGTGCTGCTTCTGATCGGCACCTACTGGTACCACTGTTCCCCCGTAGATGAGAATATCGGAGGCCTGCAGAATAGGGTAATTGAACAGTCCGCAATTGGCCGGGAGTCCCTGTGCAACCTTGTCTTTATATGACGTTGCTTTCTCTAGAAGAGAGACTGGGGTAAGGCAGAAAAAAATCCAGGTCAGTTCGTTAAGTAGCGGCACATCACTCTGCACGAATAGATTCCCCTTTGTCGGATCAAATCCAAGAGCCAGATAGGTTACCGCGGCGTCGAGGGTGTGATTCAGCAACGCTTCCCGGTCGTGTAAAGAGGTCATTGCGTGATAATTCACGATGAAGTAGTATGACGGATGCTCCCTGTGAAGTGTTATATGTTGCCTTAACGCACCGAAGTAGTTGCCCAGATGCAATGCCCCGGAGGACTGAATGCCAGATACAACCACAGTCTCGCCAGGGTTAAAGGGGTATGGAGTCATAGGTAACTACGCAGGAACGGACGCTTGCCGGACACATGTTCGGATAAACGAAAGCCGAATATCGCTGTTTGTCAGCAGACGTGTCAGAACGGCTTCTGTGCGGATCTGGTGTTCAACAGGGCGCTCAGCTAATAGAAGGTCACGAAAAGCCTCTTCCTGTTTACGCAAGTCTGTTAGTGCATCATCACGGCTCAAAGCGAATGTTTCTGGCTCTACTGTAGTGCCATTGTAGGCCGTACCACCGCAGCTAAAGACAACCTCCATGACCTTACCAACGTCGAGTCGGGCAGTCTTCAGGATGGCAGCGAGTTCCTGTTTGACGGTCTCCGACGTTAGTAGCGGAAGTAGACTTGTATACGCGTGGTTCAACGCCACATGCGCTTCAATCAGCGGGTTAAGCTTGTGTACCGTTTCTTCCCGGCTGATGGTTTTTCCGGCCCATCCCTTCTTCAGAATGGTTGATTTGATTTCCTTGATCGTCATGAAATTATCATTGATTGCGGAATATACGTATTGAATCGACTTACAGGAGCCCTTGTGATGCAATTAACAGTGCCTGTCTGAGTGCCTGGGCCTTGTTCCAGGTCTCTTGATACTCAAGTTCAGGGTCACTGTCCGCCACGATGCCGGCACCTGCCTGGATAGTGATGTTTGCTCCCTGAACAACCATAGTGCGAATAGCAATACATGTGTCCATATTGCCTGAAAAATCAAGGTATCCCACGGCACCGGCATATATCCCCCTTCGGGTCGGCTCAAGCTCGTCAATAATTTCCATAGCTCTAACCTTGGGGGCTCCACTGACAGTGCCGGCTGGGAAGCAGGCCTTCAGTACGTCCATGGTATTCATATCCTCGCGCAAGATGCCAGAGACAGCACTTACGATATGCATTACATGCGAATAACGTTCGATATAAGCGTAGCGGTCAACGGTAACACTGCCGAGTTTACTGATTCTTCCGAGATCATTGCGTCCCAAATCAACCAGCATAAGATGTTCTGCCCGTTCTTTTGGGTCTGCAAGCAACTCCTCTGCGAGTGCTTCATCTTCCTCGTCCGTTTTACCACGGGGCCGGGTACCTGCTATGGGGAGAAGTGTTGCTTGCCCATCCTCAACCCGCACCAAAACCTCGGGGGAGCTGCCAATGAGAGTGACTTCTTCCAAATCCAGGTAGAAAAGGTATGGAGATGGATTGACTTGGCGCAGGGCACGGTACAGATTGAAGGGGTCCCCCTGAAACGAGAGGGAGAATCGTTGGGAGAGCACGACCTGGAAAATATCACCTTCGTAAATCAGTTTTTTTGCCTCGGTAACGACACTCTCAAAATCCTCCTGCGCAAAATTGGAGGTCATTTGCTCCGCACTGAGTTGTACAGATTCTGGCCGGTCAAATGTGGATCGTAAATCCTCCTCAAGGGCTTTCAATCGCACCAGGGCCTCCGTAAACGCCTCTTCAAGGTTCAACTCGGGCTCTACAAATACATTGGCCATCAGCACCATTTGATGCTTGAGTCGATCCACGGCAGCAATGGTATCGTAAAAACACCAGATCGAGTTGGCGAGATTGGAATCGTCCAATGGGGGATTAGGCAGATGCTCAATCAGACGTACGCTATCATAACCCAGATATCCAACCGCTCCGCAGCGAAACCGGGGTAGACCGGGCACATTGATCTCTACGTATTCGTCCATAAAGCGACGCAGGACCTCGAAAATATCGGCCTCAGGAATCTTGGTGATATTACCGGTATGAACATCCTCGACGGTAACCGCACTGTTGGTAGAACGCACAACGCGATAGGGGTTGCGACCAACGAACGAATAGCGTGCCATATTTTCCCCACCTTCCACGCTTTCGAGCAGGAATGTACGATTACCGCTCTGCCTAAGGGCTAGCAGCGCACTAACTGGAGTGAGCAAATCAGCACTCAGACGACGACTTACAGGGATTACAAAGCGTTGAACCCCTTTCGCGCGTTCCTGGGCAATCATTGCGTGAAACTCGTTCAGTGTCATGATCCAATAGGGTCGAAATTGCTTATACGCATATGCCAGCAATTCAACCGAATAGAATAGATGAATTGAATTCATTGCTGCGTTTAACCGGAACAGCACGTCAACGTGTTGGATTCACTAACTTGGGGAGATAATTTGCACAATCGCCATGACCTTATTCATCTATCGCAAAACTTTTGAGCGCCTGCTCTACATTTTGGCACTGGCCGGTGTTGGTCTGACGCTGCACATCGCACTGTGGTATAGTGGGGGGGCTTCCGGTGCAGAAGATCCATTCTGTGGAGTGGGTTCCAACTGCGCAGGTGTTATTGCCAGTGATCCGGCTCCGCTGGGCCTTCCAAGTGCCTGGTGGGGTTTTTTGTTTTATATGACCGTTTTTCTTGCGGGACTGTTGATTGCCTACAATGTCGGTGGTCTAGGGGCCCATTTAAAACGGGCGCGTGCATTCGTTGTTGGAGCAGGCTGGTGTTATTCCCTGTTCCTGACGTTGCTGCAGGCAACGGCTATTGATGGGTGGTGCCAATTGTGTCTTGTTTCGTTCGCGATTGTCACACTCATTACGGCAATTACGTTCTTGGGTCTATTCCAGAGACCAACGACGCATACGCTACGAGCAGCTCCCGCATTGGAGAGAGTTTTCCATGGCGTAGGTGTTGTTCTGCTTTTGGTCTTCCTGGCGTGGGACTACAGCAATGTTCCGAGGCAGGAAGAGAGCGTAGGGGCGATAGGGGTGGCAGAAACAGGCGTTGACCCGGCATCTTGCACGTACGTTCCGGATGCACCGGTATTTAGCAACCTGGATCAGATCATAATGGACTACGATCCGGTTATTGGTCCGGCAGACGCCCCTATTCTGGTAATGGAGTTCCTTGATCCGAACTGTAATCACTGCAAGGCAGTTCACCCGAACATCAAGGCACTTGCTGCTGCCTACCCTGATTCTGTACGTGTTGTATACAAGCCCATCCCAATTGTAGGGAGCCCAACGCATTCTCTTGATGAGATCACGGCCCTTTACCTAGCCAATGAGGAGGGAGTATTTGAAGAAATGCTGGATCTCGTTTTTGAGCATCAGTCGCCAGCAACCGGCCTGTCGATAGATCAGTTGGCTGACTTCGCCGAAGATCTCGACATGGATATGGATAATTTCAGGTCAGTTTTGAGAAATCGAGGGTATGCATCCAGGACGGTTCAGACTCGCAGATTATTCGAGGGCATGGGTTTCACTGGGGTCCCGGTCGTGCTTATTAATGGTCGCAGTATAAGTAGCTCAAGCCGAAGTCTGGGTTGTCTACGACACTTTGTTGAGCAGGCAATTACAGCCTTATAGATGCTGGAATAAACGTATCAAGATGACACCAATACAACTTGAGGAAACCTGTATTAACACGATACGGATGCTGGCTGTTGATGCGGTAGAGCGTGCCAGGAGTGGGCATCCCGGAATGCCCATGGGAGTGGCCCCGATGGCCTACGTACTGTGGACTGAGGTTATGCGCCATAATCCATCGGACCCTGCCTGGTTCAATAGGGACCGTTTTGTTCTCTCCGCCGGGCATGGATCAATGCTGCTCTATGCACTACTGCATTTAACCGGATATGACCTCCCACTTGAGGAGATCAAAAACTTCAGGCAGTGGGAAAGCAAGACGCCTGGACATCCAGAATATGGATTAACTCCAGGTGTTGAAACCACTACGGGGCCGCTGGGACAGGGATTCGCGAACGGTGTAGGTATGGCCATGGCGGAAGCACATCTGGCTGCGAGATTTAATCGTGAGGATGCGTCCATTATAGATCACTTCACGTACGGTATTGTTTCGGACGGGGATCTGATGGAGGGGATTTCGCATGAGGGGGCTTCCTTGGCCGGTCATCTGGGATTAGGTAAACTGATTTACTTGTGGGATGATAACCGGATCACGATTGACGGCAGGACAGACCTGACGTTTTCTGAGGATATACCGGGACGGTTTGCAGCCTACGGATGGCAGGTCATTCCGGGGATTGATGGGACGGACACGCGCGCTGTTCGAAAGGCACTCAGCGAAGCCCGGGCGTGTACGGATAAGCCGTCGCTGTTATGTGTGCGCACCACGATTGCTCATGGCAGCCCGAATAAAGCAAACACAGCCGCCGCACACGGGGCTCCCTTGGGTGCTGAAGAAGTAGCCTTGACGAAGGAGGCACTTGGCTGGCGGGTGGATTTATCCTTTCATGTACCAACCGCGGTTCGGTCGGCTATGGACTGTACATCGTCTGGAACTGAACAGCAGGCTGCCTGGAATTCCCGTAGAGCTGCCTATGAGAGGATTTATCCTGAAGCAGGTGCGACTCTGAATGCGCTCTGCAATCGAACACTTCCCGCAGATTGGACCGCGGAATTGGATAACCTTCCCGTAGACCAGGCGATCTCAACTAGGGCGGCAAGTGGACAGGCTTTGGGGGCTCTACTCAAGAAGGTCCCTGGCCTTATCGGTGGATCTGCTGATCTGACTGGCTCGAACAAGACACGTGGTGGAATGCAGGTTGATATGCAGAAGGAAAAACTGTCGGGATCGTATGTGCGCTACGGAGTCAGGGAGCACGCGATGGCGGCCATAAGTAATGGTCTGGCGCTACACGGTGGCCTGCGTCCGTATTGTGGCACATTCCTGGTGTTCAGTGATTATTTGCGCCCCGCTCTGCGACTCAGTGCTCTTATGGGGATACCCGTCATTTATGTGTTCACGCACGACTCTATTGGTACCGGCGAAGATGGTCCGACCCATCAAGGAGTAGAGCAGGTAATGTCCTTAAGAGCGATTCCCAACCTGGTGGTGATCAGACCAGCGGATGCGAACGAGACGCAATATGCTTGGAAGGAAGCGATAACCAGAGAGGATGGACCAACGGCTCTTATATTGACCCGACAGGGGCTGCCATCGCTCACGGGCAAGTTCAAGGATACGAGCCGAGGGGGATATGTTGTCGTTGAGGAAAGTGCATCGGAACCTCATGTGATCCTCATTGGAACTGGCAGCGAGTTACAGTATGCAATCGCGGCTGCACCTTTACTTGAATCGGAAGGTGTTCCGACTCGTGTAGTCAGCATGCCATCCTGGGAGCTTTTTGCTGCAGAGACTGAGGCCTACAGGGAGGAGGTATTGCCACGAGCAGTCACTGCTCGTGTTGCTGTTGAAGCAGGTACATCACTTGGCTGGGATCGATACGCGAGTCATACGATCAGCATGGATCAATTTGGTGCTTCCGCACCTGGCAAAGTGCTGTTTGAGCAGTTTGGGTTTAGTACCGAGCGAGTGGTTGAGGTCGCACGCAGTGTTGCAGCAGGTATGTGATTATGTATCGCAGGCTGATCATTTGTGGAATGATGCTTGCCACATATGATGGTTTTGCACAGCAGTTTAGTGGCGAAGAAGCCTGGAAACCACTTCTTGAGCACGAGGGACTCCGTTTTCGATACATCTACTATTCCAGGGCGAATACGATTGATGACGGTGTGGTGATAATGCTCCAAAATCTCAACGAATATTGTATCCGCTATAGGTTCACAATTGTTTTTGAGTCTTCGGAGGGTTCGACATCCGCGGATGCTGAAGGAACGCTGGCATCACTGGAAATGCGGACGGGAGAGACTGATGGGCTTTATTGGATTCCATTTGACGATGGGCGCTATATCGGGGCGATTGGTCTGAGAAATTATACAGTGGACCGCATTGACGTTAGCGATCAGTTATCAGAATCAGAAACCGAATGCCAATAAGTAGACGCCATTTTATTGCCGCCTGCTCTGCTGTGGGGGCAGGGTCCACGATGCTGTCGGATGCCCTGTATCGCCTTGGTACCCCCATCACGGCAGAAACAATTGCATGTGCAGAAGAAATCGCAGGCATCACACTTACCGAAGAGCAGCGAACTGAGCTCGTAGAAGATCTGGAACAACACGTGAAGAATTACGCCTCGGTTCGCGAATTAGCGCTCCCGAACAATGTGCCGCCTGCGTTGATGTTCGATCCGCGCGTGTCGGGTACACGTCCTCCGTCCGGTGTGCAGGGGGTTAGGTGGGAGCCCGTCCCTGTGGACCGCCCGTCAAGTGACGAGGATATGGCGTTCATGCAGGTTGCAGAGCTCGCTCACTTGCTCAAATCAAGAGCCGTCACGTCCACAGAGCTGACTGAACTGTACATAGGGCGTTTGAAGCGATATGATGACGTCCTGCAGGCCGTGATCACGTTGACCGAAGACTTGGCTTACGAGCAAGCTGCCCGCGCAGATATTGAACTTGATGCTGGTGTGTGGCGTGGTCCTCTGCATGGAATACCGTGGGGCGCCAAGGATTTGTTGAGTGTTCGTGGCTATCCTACGACCTGGGGTGCCGCGCCATTCAAGGATCAGGTACTTGACGAGAACGCTTCTGTCGTTGACCGTCTGGAATCCTCCGGTGCAGTGCTGATTGCGAAGCTGTCACTCGGAGCTCTCGCATGGGGAGATGTCTGGTTTGGCGGGAAAACAAAAAATCCGTGGAACATTGAACAGGGTTCTAGTGGGTCCAGTGCGGGTCCCGGCGCGGCAGTAGCTGCAGGACTTGTAGGGTTTGCAATTGGGTCGGAGACGCTGGGATCGATTGTCTCGCCGTCTACGAGAAATGGTGTGACCGGACATCGTCCGACTTATGGTTTGGTGAGTCGGCATGGGGCTATGACCTTGTCTTGGAGTATGGACAAACTCGGACCCATGGCACGCTCTGCACTTGACTGTGCGCTGGTGTTTGACACTATCCGTGGGGCAGACCCACGGGACTCGGTTACGGTTAATGCCCCCTTCCCATTCTCAATGGAGAAGAGCGTGAGTGCTCTCAGGGTCGGGTATGTGCAGGAAGCTTTTGAATCTGACTATCCTGGAAATGCGAGGGATTCAGCCACTCTGGATGTTTTACGGAATATGGGTATTGAGCTCATTCCAATTGAGCTTCCTGACGATCTACCCATTGATGCCATGCTGACTACGTTGGGTGTTGAGGCAGCAACTGCATTTGACACACTAACATTAAGTAATGGGGTTGATCAGATGGTACGACAGGGTGAAGGAACCTGGCCGCACGAATTCCGAGTGAATCGTTTCGTACCCGCAGTTGAATTCCTGCAGGCTTCGAGGTGTCGCTGGCTTCTTTTGCAGCGAATGAATAGTGTGATGCAGCAGGTGGATGTGTTTGTTTCCCCATCCTTTGGAGGTCGTACATTGGCAATCACTAACTTGACCGGTCATCCAAGCGTGACGGTACCCAACGGGTTTGATGCAGTGGAGTCAGACACAGACTCTCGACGACGGCAGCCCCGCAGCATTACGTTTGCTGGTCCATTGTATGCTGATGCCGAGGTTCTGCGGCTTGCAAGTGCTTTTCAATCAGCCACAAACTTTCATCTGCAGCGGCCACCAATCAACGGATAATCGCGGATCCTGTCAGCGGCATTGTTGGGGTGTGCCGGGCTTCTGACTCTCGGAGGCATTTGAAGATGGCACTCTTTCACTTGTGGCGGTACTGCTGGACGTTTCGTCGAATCTCGTCCAACGTAAAATTGTGACCTGATTGGATTGCGGCAAAGAGTAGGTCAGTATACGTCCCGTGGTGCGGCGCAGCCGGAAATGACCTTGGTCATTGGCAGGTTTGCCGGTTTGAAGTTAGAGCGTTATATTCTTGATGGAGCTTGCAATCGATAGCGTGCTGCTTGCGCTGAATCGACGGCAGCCTTGATCTTTTGGGTCTCTTGGCGGGTTTTTCGGGCAATTCAGTGCTGAACAGGAGTGTTGCGCATGGCGGTCCATTCGAACTGATTAAATCTTGAGATTGAGTTTTGCTTCGCTTGTATTTGTGCTTTGCAGTCCTGGTGATCTCGCTCCTCGCTGAAGGTTCCGCGTATGGACAGTCTGCCAGTATTAGGGGGATCGTGCGGGATGCGCAGGACGGGGAAACACTGCCTGGAGCGTCCGTGATCTTGGTTGGTTCCGGATTGGGTGCCGCAACGGACGATAAAGGCCGTTATATCATTCCGAACGTAAAGCCCGGCACTTACATCATCAGGGCAGGCTACCTCGGGTATGCACCGGTGACCGATACCCTGATTGTCGCCGGCGGGGATATTGTCGAGAAAGACTTTGACCTCCACTACACCACGCTGGAGGGTGAGGAAATAATGGTCACTGCGCAGGCCAGGGGGCAAATGGAGGCGATCAACAGGCAATTGGCGGCTAAATCGCACGTCAACATCGTGTCTTCCGACAGAATCGAGGAATTGCCCGATGCCAATGCTGCTGAATCTGTGGCCCGTATTCCGGGGGTTACGGTGCAGCGAGAAGGTGGTGAAGGCAACAAGGTCGTTGTTAGGGGACTTTCACCCAAGTACAACGCCGTTTCGGTGAACGGCGTACGACTTGCTGCCACCGATTCTTCGGATCGCAGTACAGACCTCAGCATGGTTTCCCAGTACATGCTCAGGGGAATTGAAGTTACCAAGGCTGGTACACCAGACCAGGATGCAGACGTATTGGGCGGGACCGTCAACTTTAGGCTGAAGCGAGCCGAGCCGGGTTTCCATGCCGGTGCTCTCGCCCAAGGCATGTACAACGGACTGCGGCAATCGTATAAAGATTACAAGCTGGTGGTCGATGTCAGCAACCGGTTTTTCGGGGATCGTCTCGGCGTTCTGGGCCTACTGGACCTGGAAGACAGAAATCGTAGCTCACATGAGCTGAACGCATCGTATGACAACCCGAACGCGCAGTTGGACTCGGTCAATGCACTGCGTACTATCGGAGTGGGACTATTTGACGTTACTCGCCAAAATGCCCGCCTGAATAGCCTTCTGGTTGCCGATTTCAATTTGCCCGAAGGCAATGTCAGCTATAGCTTTCTACGTAGCACGATCAATTCGGACTTGGTCACATTTTCAGAAGCCTATTCACTTGCTACGAGCGCGCGCTCGTACAATTCCGGCTGGGGGCAGAGGAAAATCGGAGTCAGTACGCATATCCTCGAATACAGCCAGACGCTCTTTTCGAAATTCCACATCGATGCATCGGCGTCCCTGTCTGAGTCGACGCAGGATTCCGATACGTTCGTGGCAAGATTCCGTGATGAACGGGCATTTACGCAGCTTGCTCTGGGCGTGAACGCAAATCGCGTCCAGGATTTTCTTACCGATGACATTGCGCCGGTCTATGCCGACGGATACTCAATAGACCGGGGAGCCAACGACGAGACGGAAATGGCATTCGATCTTGATATCGGTTATGATTTTCGGGTATTCAAGTATTTGTCCGGTGCAGTCAAGGCAGGGGGCAAGTACCGCACAAAAGCAAGGGACTATGACAAGGGAGTAGAGTACGGACGACTGAATTACATTCATCAGCCTGCCATGGATTCACTTCTGGTCGCGATTCCCCGTCTGAGCGCATACGGATACCCGGGGGTGAGGCGCTTGCCATACACGGCATTCCTTGGCGAGGACTACGAGGCGAGCGAGTTCCTGAATGGTGATTTCGCTCTTGGTCCGTTCGCGGATCTGGATCTCCTGGAAGACGTCTCGAATTTCCTGAGCGATCACTTCAGTTTTGCTACTTACTGGGAGGAAATTGCACATACGTTTCACCAGACCAATTCAAACCTATTTGACTACTCAGGCGAGGAGACCTACAATGCTGCGTATTTGATGGTGGATGTTGATATCGGCTCAAAATTAAACTTGGTCGCCGGCATGCGCTGGGAGAGAAACTCGACCGCCTACGACGGGTGGCAGGGCTGGCTGAACGTCATTCCGAGCTATACGTTTGCGGGTTTCGAGCAGGTAGTGCACAAGCGACAGAATGCATTCCTTCTTCCCGCACTGTTCCTGCGATACAGGCCTCTGGCATGGCTAGAATTGCGAATTGCCCGAACCCGAACCCTCGCTCGGCCGAACTATGCCGATCTCCTTCCACTCTACAGCATCAACGGCGCAAACAGGGGCGTTGAATACAGGAATCCGTACCTGGAGCCCGCGCTCTCCAAGAACATTGACGTGAGTGTCTCCGTCATTCAGAATCACATCGGCTTTTTCAGTGCAGGGTATTTTCAGAAGAGCATCACGGATTTGGTTTTTCCAAGCGGGCGGCGTTACATCGTGGACGCAGAACCGTATGGGTTGCCCGAAGAGGTCGAAAAAGGATTCATCCAGAACTATACGGCAAACAATCCGAACGAAGTGCTGCTGCGAGGCCTCGAGTTCGACTATCAGACGCGCTTTTGGTACTTGCCAGGATTCTTGAGCGGACTTGTATTCAATGCCAACTACACGGTCACTACTTCAGAAGTCCAGTACCCTCGAACGATCATAGAATTTGTAATAGACTTCGGACCTCCGCTTCGCGTGACGAGCGTAAACAGGGACACACTCTACGTGGACCGTTTGATTGATCAGCCTGACCAGATAATGAATTTTGCAGTCGGTTACGACTACAAAGGCTTCTCAGCCAGGTTTTCCATGCTCTACCGGTCTGACATATTCAGGAAATCAAATTTCTGGCCCGAACTCAGGGAATCTAGTGACGGATTCAGGCGATGGGATCTCTCGCTGAAGCAGTCGCTACCTGTTCGCGGGCTGGACATCTACGTCAACGTCAGTAACATGACGGCATCCGAAGATATAAACAGGTTTCTCGACCAGACGCGGGCCGTCGGTCTAAGGCAGAATTACGGTAGGACGATGGATCTGGGACTGCGATACGTGTATTAGTAGGCGACGGTCTCTTGCAGAAGACGTTCGGAACTAGGTCCCCAGCAGGCAAAGAGCTTTCCTCACTCGGCAGTGATGCTCCGGTTCATTGCTAGGATGGCTTGTCGGCAAGAGTTGCGAAAGAGTGGATTGTTGTGTGCCAGTGACCTTGGATGCGGACAAGTCTTGATGACGGCCCGGCGAGTCTTGATCCATGAACCCGGTCTTGCCAGTTTCTAGCGAGTGCGGGCATCGCCACTGCCCCGGTATCAAGAATTGTCGGGCGGCGGCCTTCGCCTTCACAGCCACAAGGCGCCTCAGCAGGTCGGCACGCAAATGTGCCGTAGTTGTCGGGGTCAGATTCCTGGATATAGAATCAGAGCACTTGAAGTGTTGGTACAATGCTACCGACGATTTACCCGTGTCTTGACCATAAATTCTCGCACGTTGCGGACTCGACAACCAGATGCCGTCCGGCTTACCCCTTCCGGCATAGTGAATTATTAGAATACAATGTGTTATATTGCCCACGATAGGGGATACGGGCAGTTGTCAGGTCCGAAAGAGGGCAAACCTAGAGTGGGGAATTTCGGCTCTTGGCATTGCAGGAAAACACCGGGCAGCGAAGTCAGTGGGTTTCCCTTGCCATTCACTTAAACCACAGGACTTTCGTTACCGAACTAGATACCATGAAGAACTTTCTACCAACACTTGGCAGTGTGCTGCTGTTAGTTTTAATGCTTCCCGCTTCTGCGGCTGCGCAGACTGAAATGACTATTCCTTGGACTGGCATGCCCGGCGAACTGGAGACCACCATTGTTGCCGATACGCTGGCGGACGGGACGCAGGCGCACGATGTGTATATACTGGAAAAAGGCCGGGTTTACCTGCAGATTGATCCCATAGACGTCAACAGTAGCTTCACAGTGCGCGGCCAAATGTACGACGCGGCGGATCCCACAGATGTGCCTGCCACCATTCAGCCGCTACCGGGTCCGGACGGAGTGTCAAGGTATGTAGTGTGGCCGGGGGCCCATTTCAATCTGCTGGGCGACGGCGCAACGCTGAAGCTCGAAAACCTGCTCTTCAACGGCGCCATGGCCGACCAAAGCACGCATGTGTGGAGCATAGCCCTTACCTTCGGCAGCAATCAGAGGGTCGAGGTAGAAAACAACGTGTGGTCGGACTACCAAATGACGCTCATGTCACAGGGCAGTAACTCCGACTTTCTGGTCAACAACACCATCGTCAAGGCCGTCCCCTCGTATCCAGGAGGTATCTTCTTCAACGGATTTATATGGGGAGGCGGATCGTGGTTGGGAACCATCGATACACTGGTGGTCACCAACAGCAGCGTCATGAATTTCTGGGGCGAGGCCATTGTGATTTATGAGAAGGTCGAACACGGACTGGTTGACCACACCTCATTCGTGAATATGGTGATGCGTCCGATCTTCAACCGGGGCGGCAACAACATGACGTTTTCGAACAACCTGATGTACAATACGAAGATCTTCGGCCAGTCGACCTATTTTTACGGCTTATGGGGAAGTATTGACGGCGGATCGGGCGTCATGGACATAAACTATCAGGAGCCTCCAGATAGTGCCGCGATGGCGGCAGGCAGACATTGGGATCATCTCAACAGGAATATAGTGTGGCACAACAACGCTTGGGTAAATGATGAGCAAGTATTGGATTTCTGGCAAAAGGGGCCGTGGGAGTGGGAAGTGATCAATGCTGAGGGCGAGACGGAAGTGCGTCGGGATACGATGCTCGCTATTGAAATCCAGAATAAGTTCGTCGGGGATTCGACGCGGGCGTTGATGGCAATCGATCCCTCTATCAGGGAATACGACAACGTCCAGACGACTCCGACACTGTTACTGAACCCCGAATACCTTAGGCGAATCATTCTACGGATAACGGATTTCCGCGATAATGAAGCGCACGATACGTTCCTCGACGAGTGGTGGCAGTTCGAACATGACAACGATCCCATCAACGTAGAATGGCCCATACACGAAGACTTGCGTTATGCATACAATTCGCCAGCTGCCACTGCCAGTGAGACGGGCGGTCCGGTCGGTGATCCAAGATGGGTACCTTACACAAACGTGAATGTGGAAGAGGTGGGCGTGCCGAGCTCGTTTACGCTTGACCAGAATTACCCCAACCCATTCAATCCGTCCACGGACATCACGTTCTCGCTGAACCAGCTATCCGATGTTAGGCTTGTCATCTACAATGTTCTGGGTCAGCCTGTGTCAGAACTGGTCAAGGGGTCACTCCCCGCTGGCACATACAAGGTTCGATGGGACGGAACGAGTAGTGCAGGGCACAAGGTCGCGAGTGGTGTGTATCTCTACACTCTGAGTACCGGGAGCGTGACCGCCTCGAAAATGATGACACTGATCAAGTAGCGGGATTCGCGTGTGCATCGTGGCCGGATGAAAGAACCGACTACCGCCTGTAGTGCCGCTCTTTACAAGTGCCGACGCACGTTTGCAAGACGCTCGTGCCTTAGAATGCAACGGAGCGGCAGGGTGCTGGGGGTAGTCTTATGGTTGACCTTTTGCGCACAGTCACTTCCTGCGGCGGCGCAAACTGCCAGCATTTCAGGTAGAGTGACGGACGCCGAGGTAGGGGAGGCAATTAGCGGTGTACCAGTCTATCTCATTGGGCTGCCCCGTGTTTCGGTTACGTCGGTCGACGGAAGGTATGAGCTCTTGGGCGTTGAGGCCGGGAAATATGTCTTGACGGCTGTGGCCCGCGGCTATGTATCCTTTAGTGATACGCTCGAGGTCTCCGGCACGTCCCGCATTAAACGTGATTTCAGACTTGAACCCGATCCCGGCGACAGGCTAGCAGGGCAACGGCAAACGCAGGAGCGAGACAAAAGCCTCGCGCATCCTGTATTGGAAAACAGTGAGACTCTGCGCCTTTCTCAATTGAGCACAGTCTGCGGCTGCTTTAAATCCGCCAATGCGATCTTGGGGGAGGCCCTGCGGCTAAGAACGGAATACGGTAGCTTGGTACAGTTTGAACGTGACAGCGTGGCGGTGGATCAGATGGGCGGGTTGCTGAAGTCTTGGCGGACGGCCCAACAAGTCTGCTTGACAAGATTTGGCTCGAAGTTGTTCGAGGATTCCTGGTGCAACAGTCCTGGTGAAATCTCCGAGAAGCGCCGCGCGTTGGACAGTCTGGGCATTGCTATCTAGCTCGCGTCTGGTGATACGAGGGAGCATCGAAACAGCGAGATGTGGGCTCCGGTCCGAGGCTGTTTCTACTCTGATCCTGAGCGTGTTGAGCTCTTGTACCTGCGGAGGCGTAGCTCGGGAGTGCGTGCCGGGTCACGGGATACCGGCAGCGGGCGGATCAGCCGCGCAATTCGCAATACACGCCAAGCTCTTCGTGTCGGACTTGAATTGTCTCAACTGATTCTCTGTTGTGCCTAGCGCCATCCAGGAGTTGCACAGAATACATGTGATAAACTGCGTCTGCGTGTTGAGTACTTGGATCCACGCCGAGTGGGCCTGCCCAATAGCGCGGAGCAGGATGTATGGGTATCCACAAGGCCTTTTGTGGCATGTAGGATCCGGCAAAATGCACAAGATCTATCCAATTGTGGCGTTTTGTTATATGATCGGACAGATAGAGCGAGTCCCCGCGGTCAATAAATCCCGGGCCAGCCATCCCAAAAAATAGACGTTGACCAGTATTGCCCGGATTGGACGTGTGCACCTCAAATGAGCGGAATTCTCTTAGAAACGGCTGATTTCATGCCCTCTATCACGGCGAACCCTAGAATCAGCAATGAGCTGGAAGTTACCCTCTGGTATGCATGGCAGGAGCAAATTCTGAAAAAACAATACCAATCGCCGGTCCATCCTCACTATTCCCAGAGTTCTCAGCCCAACCTCTTGGACAGCAACTGCAGGAGGCTGTGCCATTCATCAAGTTCAACTACTCTTAGGTCTCCGAGTAGGGGGTTGCAGATATAATGGACATTTATATCTTCGCTGTTGCTGGTTGGTTTAATATGCGCCAATTATTGTTATTATTAGGTTATTTTTAGGGGCAAAACGAAATGACGAATGTTGGGAAAGCCGCTTGAGCGCCTCAAGCTAAGTAATTTCAAATATGAGATTCCTCGGCATCTGATTGCCCAGTACCCGGCGGAGCCCAGGGACTCAGCGCGTTTGATGGTGGTTGATCGGGCGAAGGGGACCATAGAACATCGCCATTTCCGTGACATAGTGGATTATTTCTCTCCGAATGATGTGTTGGTCGTTAACAACACGAAAGTGTTTCCGGCAAGGCTGCGGGGGGCAAAGGAAAAAACTGCGGCGAAAATTGAAGTCTTCCTGCTTAGAGAGTTGAATCCCCAAAGTAGACTGTGGGATGTGATTGTTGATCCTGCACGAAAGATCAGAATTGGAAACAAGCTTTTTTTCGGCAGTGATCTTTCGGCTGAGGTGATTGACAATACCACGTCGCGCGGTCGTACCATTCGCTTTGATTACGCGGGGGACAATGCCTCGCTGTATCGTGCGATCCAGGAGGAGGGGTACACCCCTCTGCCGCCGTACATAAAAAGGGATGTAGAGAAAGCTGATGCCGACCGTTATCAGACTATTTTCGCAAAACATCGCGGGGCGGTGGCTGCCCCTACCGCAGGGCTTCATTTTACACCCGAACTCATTGACAAGCTTATTGAAAACGGCGTACAGGTAGTGCAGATCACCTTGCATGTCGGTCTAGGAACATTCCAAAGTGTTAGTGTTGAGGATCTAACGAAGCATCGTATGGGCTTTGAGTATTATCAGATCCCCAGGAGTACGTCTGATACCGTCAATCGGGCGTTAGATTCTGATATTAATAAAGTGACGGTCTGTGGAACAACGGTAGTTCGGGCGGTGGAAACGAGTCTGACCGTGTCGCGTCACCTGAAGCCACAAGAGGGTCGAACGGATAAATTTATTTACCCGCCCTACGAGTTCGCCGTTACGGAGCGCTTGATTACAAATTTTCATATGCCCAAGAGTACCTTGATGATGCTCACAGCTGCCTTTACGGGATTTGAACTGCTCAAGAAGGCTTACGAGATCGCTATCAGGGAGGAGTATCGCTTCTACTCTTTTGGGGATGCCATGCTGATCCTGTAGAAACATGGTGGCCGCGGTCATTCCTGCAGCAGGTATGGGCACACGCCTCGGTGGGCTTCCCAAGCAGATGCGTCTCTTGGGGGGAGCCCCGGTGCTCTTTCGAACGACGTCTATTTTTGATCGACACCCTGCTATTTCTAGTATAGTGGTGGTGGCGCATCCAGACGCGCTTGAGGATACAAGAGAAATACTTAAGCCTCTGAGTAAGCCATGCAGTGTACTCGCAGGAGGAGCAACGAGACAGGAGTCTGTAATGGCAGGAGTGGCTGCGGTCACGGAGGATGTAAGCATCGTGCTCATTCACGACGTAGCGCGTCCCTTTGTATCGGCCCGGGTCATAAGTGATGTGATTGAAGCTGTTGAAAATACGGGGGCAGCGGCGGCAGCATTGCCAATACAGGATACGGTGCGTTACGGGAACGAGGGGTTGTTTACCAAGACAGCATCCCGTGATGGGCTTTATGCTATGCAAACTCCGCAGGGGTTCAGGCGCAGCCTATTAATCAAGGCGATGCATCAAGAAAGTGGACACTTGTGGGCAACAGACGATGTTGCGCTGATGCAACGCATAGGGCAGCCTGTTCGTATCATTGACGGTGATCCGCGCAATATGAAGATCACCACCCAGTCTGACTGGGAGTGGGCTCAGAACATATGGACCCAGAGGTAGCAGCTGATGGTATCGAGAGTCGGGATCGGCTATGATCTGCATCAACTGGCGGAGGGTCGACCGCTTATTCTAGGTGGCGTACAGATTCCTCATCCTATTGGCTTGGCAGGGCACTCAGATGCCGACGTTTTGCTACATGCCATCTGTGATGCCTTGCTGGGAGCGGCCGCACTCGGAGATATCGGGGTACATTTTCCAGATTCGAGCCCGCGCTGGAAGGGAGCAGATAGCCGAATGCTGCTCCGAAAAGTAAATGATTTAGTAACAGAAGCAGGCTACAGTGTCACGAATGTGGATGCCACCATTATTATTGAGCGCCCCAAACTGCGTCCACACATTGAAATTATGCGTCGTACAATAGCTGGGGACCTGATGATCACACTTGAGCAGGTTTCAATAAAGGCGACCACATCTGAGAGGTTGGGGACAATCGGACGCGAAGAAGCTGCGGCAGCTTGTGCAGTGTGCATGCTCACTGGATCCGTTGTACCGTAGATCCGCATGGAACAGTTTTTTACTGATCTCCTGGAGAGGGCAGCAGATATTCCTGTGGTATGGGGATATGCGCTGATCTTGTTTATTGCCTGGTTGGAAAATGTTTTCCCGCCGATCCCGGGGGATGTGCTGATCGTTTTTGGTGGTTACTTGGCGGCTGTTGGCCCGATGATGCTCCTGCCGGTAATAATTTTCAGCACGCTTGGCGGCGCAGTAGGGTTCATGTGTATGTACTACATCGGGCGCTACGGCGGCCCGGTGGTACTCAAATCCAGGGCAATGCGCTGGGTACCGGAGGAGTCGGTTTCCAGGGTTCAGGACTGGATTGATTCCTGGGGTTACGGGGTGGTTGCGGCCAACCGATTCCTGAGCGGAGCACGTACCGTTATCTCCTTTACGGTTGGAATGAGTCGAATGCCGGCTTTACCTGTAGCGGCGCTTGCTTCGCTCAGTGCAGCGGTATGGGTTTCCCTTATTGCAACACTAGGGTATATGGTTGGCGACGAATGGGAGCGTGTGACGGAGTATCTCTCACGCTACGGCCGATTGATGTCTGCTCTGATTGCATTGTTTCTGGTCTGGCAGCTCTATAAAGCCATTCGTCGGACACGTGCTCAGAGAAAAGAATGATCTTCTTGGATTTATTGCGTATAACCGGAGGCTGTAGTGTATCGGGGCATGAATAGTGAAAGGTATGGCAACGGGGTGACTCGTTTTGCTGGCGTAGCTCAGCCGGTAGAGCAGCTGATTTGTAATCAGCAGGTCGGGGGTTCGAGTCCCTTCGCCAGCTCTTTGTAGCATTTTGGAGATTTCGACGGCACCGTAGTCGGACATTTGAGTAAAACACGGGCTGAATTTTTGTTTTGGGGCAGGTACCCAAGTGGCCAACGGGGGCAGACTGTAAATCTGCTGGCTAAGCCTTCGGAGGTTCGAATCCTTCCCTGCCCACCAGCGGGAGTAGCTCAGTTGGTAGAGCATCAGCCTTCCAAGCTGAATGTCGCGAGTTCGAGCCTCGTCTCCCGCTCCAGTTACTTACTTGAATGCCGCCTTAGCTCAGTGGTAGAGCACTTCCATGGTAAGGAAGGGGGCCTCGGTTCAAACCCGAGAGGCGGCTCTCCGATCTATAAATAAGGCAAATCAATGGCAAAGGAAGTATTTCAGCGCACGAAACCGCATGTGAATGTGGGCACGATCGGTCATGTGGACCATGGTAAGACGACCTTGACGGCGGCGATCACACGCGTGTTGAATGATCGATATGGTGGTACGGAGATCCGGTCATTTGATTCGATCGACAACGCACCTGAGGAGCGTGAGCGTGGGATCACGATTGCGACGGCGCATGTGGAATATGAGACGGGTGAGCGGCACTATGCGCACGTGGACTGTCCGGGGCATGCGGATTATGTCAAGAACATGGTGACAGGCGCGGCGCAGATGGATGGAGCGATCTTGGTGGTGGATGCATCGGATGGCCCGATGCCCCAGACGCGCGAGCACATTTTGTTGGCTCGTCAGGTAGGGGTGCCTTACATCGTGGTGTTCATGAACAAGGTAGATTTGGTGGATGACGAGGAGTTGTTGGAGTTGGTGGAGATGGAGATCCGCGAGTTGCTGGATGCGTATGAATTTCCGGGGGATGACATACCGGTGGTCCATGGCTCGGCGTTGGGCGCGTTGAATGGAGAGTCGGAATGGGAATCTGGGGTGATAGAGTTGATGGAGGCGGTGGATGGTTATGTGCCGACGCCAAAGCGCGACACGGAGCAGCCGTTTTTGATGCCGGTGGAGGATGTATTTTCGATCACGGGTCGGGGTACGGTGGCGACGGGGCGCGTTGAGCGCGGGATTGTACGTACGGGTGAGAAGGTGGAGATCGTGGGAATTCGTCCAGAGAAGACGACGACCACGGTGACGGGTGTGGAGATGTTCAGGAAGATTTTGGATGAGGGTCAGGCGGGGGATAACGTAGGATTATTGCTTCGCGGGGTGGCGAAGGACGGAGTAGAGCGTGGTCAGGTGATTGTGCATCCAGGTTCGATCAAGCCGCACCGGGAGTTCACGTGTGAGGTGTACGTATTGAGCAAGGATGAAGGAGGTCGCCACACGCCGTTTTTCCGTGGTTATCGACCGCAGTTTTATTTTCGGACGACGGATGTAACGGGAGACATAGAATTGCCGGCAGACACGGAGATGGTGATGCCGGGAGACAACACACAGTTCAAGGTAAAGTTGATTCAGCCGGTGGCGATGGAGCAGGGCCTCCGGTTCGCTATCCGGGAAGGTGGACGGACCGTGGGCGCCGGCGTAGTTACCAAAATCCTGGACTGATCAAAGCATCAACGGGTGTAGCTCAACTGGCAGAGCAGCGGTCTCCAAAACCGCAGGTTGTGGGTTCAAGTCCTACCACCCGTGCTAAAAACCTTACTAATGAGAAATCTAGTTAATAATACCCGAACCTACCTTGAAGAGGTGGCTGTCGAAATGCGAAAGGCCAGTTGGCCTCAGCGCAGAGAACTGATTAACAATACGGTGATCACACTGGTCGCAAGTTTTGTGCTTGCCATTTTCATTTTTGGTGCAGACCGTGTGATCAGTAGGATTCTAGAATTTATTTATCCGGGCTAGTCGGCAGGTAAAGAAACATGGCGCTACGAAGAAGGCCTAAGTTTAGATGGTACGCTTTACAGACATTCTCTGGACATGAGAAGCGTGTCAGGGAATACATAATTGATGTGATAGAGCGTGAAGGGCTCGAAAATCAACTGGGGGAAATATTGATTCCAACCCAGAACGTCTTCGTGATGCGTGGAGGCAAGAAGCGAACGCGTGAAAAAACGGATTTTCCGGGTTACATGCTAGTGAACGCCATAATGGACAGGCGCCTAGTCCATGTATTCAAGGAGCAGATTTTCAAGCAGAAAAGAGAAGCAATCAAGTGGTTGCCCTCCCGCGATTTTCCCGAACCGCTTATGGAGGATGAAATCAAGCGGATCCTGGGTCGGATAGATGAGGCCCTGGAAACAGGCGATAAGCCGGAGATCCCATTCGCACCCGGTGATGCGATTCAGGTGGTTGATGGTCCGTTCAATAACTTTTCCGGGGTGGTGGATGATGTCTACCCGGATAAGATGAAAGTCCGCGTAATGGTATCCATATTCGGCCGCAAGACGCCGGTTGAACTGGATTATTTGCAGATTATGCCCCAAGAGTAGATTTATTGCGAATACGTGGGAACCCAATAATTTTCCTTGCGTACTAATGGGCTACCTAGGATCTCATAGCACCCTGATTAAGACTCAGCAATGGCTGCAGGCAAACCGGTAGAGAGCCTTATAAAGCTCCAAATTAAGGCTGGGCAGGCAAACCCGGCTCCCCCCATTGGCCCAGCGCTCGGACAGCATGGGCTCAGTATCATGGATTTTTGCAATCAGTTCAATGCGGCAACCAAAGACCGCATGGGGCTGGTGTTACCCGTGGTGATCAGTGTTTATGCGGATAAATCCTTTTCATTCGTGGTCAAGAGTCCTCCGGCTGCAGTCCTTTTGCTTAAAGCTGCGAATATCAGTAAAGGGGCGGACGATTCGATTCGCAATAAAGTAGGCACCGTAACATGGGATATGTGTCGTGATATTGCAAGGCAAAAGATGGAAGATCTTAATGCCTTCGATTTGGATAAGGGTGCGGCGATGATTGCCGGGACCGCCCGCTCAATGGGTGTGATTGTAACAGGACGACCGGCCTAGGTTTGTTGATTGACCAACTGATTAGGTGCCTAATCACTTATATCACAACAAAAACTGTATGGCAAAGAAAGGAAGGCGCTACAAAAATGCTTCCAAGGCGATTGAGGAAGCTGGGGGTGGACCGTTTACGCTGCAGGAAGCAACTAAGGTCCTTAAGAGTGCCGATTCGGCGAAGTTTGATGAATCGGTGGATATTGACCTCCGTCTGGGGGTTGATCCGCGTCATGCAGACCAGATGGTCCGAGGTAGTGTGGCGCTTCCGCATGGTACGGGCAAGGAAATGCGCGTACTGGTTTTGACCAGTCCAGATAAGCAGGAGGAAGCTGAGGCGGCCGGAGCTGATCATGTGGGGCTCGAGGAATATGTCCAACGCATTCAGGAAGGCTGGACAGACATAGACGTAGTCATTGCCACCCCGGATGTTATGTCCAAAGTTGGCCGACTTGGCCGCGTACTTGGTCCACGTGGCCTCATGCCGAACCCAAAGAGTGGCACGGTGACATTTGACATAGCTGGAGCGGTAAAAGCTGTTAAGGCCGGAAAAATTGATTTTCGTGTCGACAAGCAGGGGAACCTTCATACTGGTATCGGTCGTGCTTCCTTCGATGCAAAGCAGCTTGAAGAGAATGCACGTGCGTTTCTACTGGAAGTTCTGCGCCTGCGACCTGCGTCAGCAAAAGGCACATTTGTACGCTCAATCACGCTCTCTACGAGTATGGGGCCTCCGGTCTCAGTCTCTCGTATAGAAGCGATCAATATTGCTCGATAGTTGGATGCCAGTGTCCAAAGCTCAGAAAAAGGAAGAGGTCGCTCTTCTTACAGAAAAACTTGGAGAAAAGCCCTCTGTTTATTTAACAGATTATAAAGGGCTAGATGTAGCCGAGATAAGCGGTTTGCGTCAAGTCTTGCGAGATGCAGGTGTGGAGTATCGTGTGGTCAAGAATACGCTGCTCAAGCGTGCCATGGAGAACACCGGCGGTTACGACGTGGCATTTGATCATCTTGGCGGCCCAACGGCAATTGCGATCAGTGTAGAGCCCAGCGCAGCAGCACGGGCAATCAAGGCATTCAGGAAAGACTCCGGACAGTCCCTGCCTGAACTCAAAGCAGCAGTCGTGGACGGTGTTCTCTTTGAAGGAGAACAGATTGATGTGCTGGCTTCACTGAAATCCAAAGATGAGTTACTGGGTGAGGTGGTTACACTTCTGCTTTCCCCTATCCAGAATGTTATTTCTGCAGTCCAATCGCCGGGATCTAATCTTTTGGCCATTCTGGAAACCCTGCAGGAACGTGAAGAGGCCTGACTAAGTCATTATCCCTTAATCTGCGGCGCAGCTTTTGTCGGCTGAGACCGTCGCTGGAAAACCCAAAAACAAACCCATGGCAGATTTAAAAACACTGGCTGAAGAGCTGGTATCACTTACAATCAAAGAGGCCAGTGACCTGGCTTCACTATTAGAAAACGATTATGGCATCAGGCCGGCGGCTTCGGCCGTGGCTGTAGCTGCACCTGGTGCGGCTGGCGGTGAGGAAGAAGCTGTTGCAGAACAGACGGAGTTTGATGTTATTCTCAGCAATTTTGGCAGCAGCAAAATTGGGGTCATCAAAACGGTTCGTGCCATCACAGGGCTTGGCCTGAAAGACGCTAAGGCACTTGTCGACAGTGCACCGGCTCCTGTCAAAGAGGGGGTATCCAAGGAAGAGGCGGAGGATATTAAATCACAACTTGAGTCTGCAGGCGCAGAAATTGAAGTTAAGTAGCAACGGCTCAGCCAGCCGGAACAAGAGTTTTACCACTGGGGCTTCGTCGCCAGTAACTGTATCCATCAACATCCCCTAGGTGTGCATGTCCGAAAAAAATGGCCATCATGTGGCACGTACGAATTTTGCTCGTTCGCGCTCGGTTCTGGATTATCCGGATTTCCTGGATGTGCAGCTTGGATCCTACGAAGATTTCGTGCAAGCCAAGCTGCCTCCCGATCAACGCTCTGACGAAAAAGGATTGCAGCGGATATTCAAGAGCCAGTTCCCTATTGAGGATACCAAGGGACGTTACACTCTAGAGTTCTTTGAATACTCTTTGGGTGCACCCAAGCACACCATTGAGGAATGCCTCTCACAGGGTCTGCATTATGCGATTCCAGTTAAAGCCAGACTGAGGCTTTCGGCTAATGATGACGACGATGAGGATGAAGCAGATGAAACCGTAGAGCAGGAAGTCTATCTCGGGGATCTGCCCGCAATGACCGATCGTGGATCGTTTATCATCAATGGTGCCGAACGCGTTGTTGTTTCGCAATTGCATCGGAGCCCGGGGGTCTTCTTTGGTCAGGCGATCCATGCAAATGGTACCCGACTGTACTCGGCAAGGATTATTCCAATTCGTGGATCCTGGATTGAGTTCTCCACAGATGTGCAAAATGTCATTTGGGCGTATATCGACCGTAAGCGCAAGATGCCGGTCACTACGCTGTTAAGGACTCTTGGGTTCGGTGAAACGGATGAAATTATTCGCCTCTTCAATCTAGCGAAGGGGGTCAGTACAGGCAAGCACCACCATTTCCAGAGGGCAATCAGTGGCAGACTAGCATTTGATGTCGTCAAGCCTGTTACACCCATACGAGACTTGGATGGTGAAACCGGCGAATTTCGTGGTGGATACATAGAGCAGGAGACCGGTAAAGCCATTGAGATCAAAACCCAGGAGGCTGACGATTATGTCGAGATTCTGGACAAGCAGACCGGTGAGCTGATTGAGGGCCTTGATAAAGAAACTGGTGATCCTGTTGAGTACATCAATGAGTCAACTGGTGAAGTAGTGGAGGAGCGTGTCATCAATCGACTTCTCTTGCCCGCGGAACATGTCATCACCGAAGATGACTGGGAAATCCTTAACGAATACGAAGTGGGGCGGATTTACGTGCTGCACGAAGAGAATGCGGATCTGTTGGATACTAGTTCACTTGTCAAGACACTTCGGCGCGATCCATCCAGTAATCAGGAAGAGGCCCTGAAAGAGCTTTATCGCGTGCTTCGAGATGCTGAGCCGCCGGATTCTGATGCTGCAAAAAATATTCTTGACCGCCTCATTTTTAGCGAAAAGCGCTATGATCTGGGAGCGGTTGGTCGCTATCGTATAAACAAGCGTTTGGGGTTGAAGGTGTCGGAGGAGACGGTTACACTCACACAGGAAGATATCGTAGCAATAATAAGAAAACTGCTAGAGCTTCGTGCTGGACGGAGCGGACTTGATGATATCGACCATTTGAGTAATCGGCGTGTACGTACCGTAGGTGAGCAGTTGGGACTCCAGTTTTCGCTTGGACTTGCCCGTATGGCCCGCACGATCCGCGAGCGTATGAATGCGCGGGATGCAGATTCGTTGACTCCCCAGGATCTGGTTAACGCTAAAACTATCTCGAGCGTCATTAATACGTTCTTCGGAACGAATCAGCTTAGTCAGTTTATGGATCAGACCAATCCACTTGCTGAGTTGACACACAAACGCCGAATGTCGGCATTGGGACCAGGTGGGTTGACGCGAGAGCGAGCAGGATTTGAGGTTCGTGATGTGCACTACACACACTATGGGCGACTTTGTCCCATTGAAACACCGGAAGGACCGAACATTGGACTGATCTCTTCGCTGTGTGTGCACGGACGGATCAATCATTTTGGTTTTATTGAAACGCCTTATCGTGTGGTGCGGGAAGGAAAGGTGACGGATTCCATAATTTATCTGTCAGCGGAGGAGGAAGATGACGCCGTCATTGCTCAGGCGAATGCCCGTATTGATGATGATGGTAACTTTCTGGATGATCTGGTACGGTGCCGCTACCGCGGAGAGGTTCCTTCCGAGCGTCCAGATCGGATCCAGTACATGGATATTTCTCCGAACCAGATTGTCTCGCCGAGTGCTTCAATAATTCCATTCCTTGAGCATGACGATGCGAACCGCGCGCTCATGGGGTCAAACATGCAGAGACAGGCCGTGCCATTACTCCGTGCGGAAGCCCCAATCGTAGGGACAGGCATGGAGGGACGTGTGGCACGGGATTCTCGCGCAGCTTTGGTCGCCGAAGGCAAAGGTGTAGTTGAATACGTAGATGCAAGGCGGATTATCATTCGCTACAACCAGTCTCACGTAGCACGCAAGTTGGCCTTTGAGGAGCCGGTGAAAGAGTATCCCCTCACAAAATTCCGGCGCACTAACCAGGATACCTGTATTAATCAAAAACCCATAGTCGAAGTGGGACAAAAGGTTGCCGAAGGTACAGTTTTAACCGATGGGTTCAGTACCGAAAAAGGCGAGCTTGCCCTGGGCAAGAATGTCCTGGTTGCATTCATGCCATGGAGAGGATACAACTTTGAGGACGCCATCGTCCTATCGGAGCGTTTAGTTGCAGAAGACGTATTTACCTCTGTCCACATTGAATCTTTTGATTTGCAGGTCAGAGAAACGAAGCGTGGACAGGAGGAACTTACACGCGAGATTCCAAATGTATCTGTTGAGTCCACCAAGGACTTGGATGAGCGCGGAATAATACGGGTCGGTGCTGAGGTGAAAGCAGGGGATATTATCGTTGGGAAGATTACTCCCAAGGGTGAGACTGATCCGACCCCAGAGGAAAAACTCCTCCGAGCTATTTTTGGCGACAAAGCCGGGGACGTAAAGGATGCCTCGCTGAAAGCACCGCCAGGGATGAAAGGCGTAGTGATTGATACGCAACTCTTTAGTCGGCGCAATTCAGATCCTGAGTCAAAGAAGCGTGAGCATCAGCAGCTTGCCCTCGTTGAGACCACTTTTGACCGAGACTTGGCGAGGTTACAATCGGATCTGTCTGAGAAATTTTTCGATCTGGTGGATGGACATACGACGACATCCAATATTGAGTCACGCGATGGAGAGATCGTTGTAATGAAAGGGGCAAAAATCCTTAAGTCAAGTTTTAAGGATGTGCAAGTGCATGAGATCAACCCAAAATTCTCGGTAGAGGCAACGCCCGCAGTGAATCGCAATCTGGGCAAGTTGTTCAAGAACTTTGATGCAGCTGTTGCCACGATTGACGCAAAGTTCAAACGTGAGCGTCATCGGGTACAAATGGGAGACGAACTGTCTCCTGGGATTGTGCAGTTGGCGAAAGTTGCGGTTGCTAAAAAACGCAAGATTCAGGTCGGGGATAAGATGGCAGGCCGGCATGGCAACAAAGGGGTTGTTGCACGCATTGTGCCAGTTGAAGACATGCCATTTCTTGCTGATGGTACGCCAGTTGACATCGTACTCAATCCCTTGGGTGTACCTTCCCGAATGAATCTGGGCCAGATCTACGAGACACTTCTTGGCTGGGCCGGCGCCAAATTGGGCAAACGGTTTGCTACGCCAAGCTTCGATGGTCCGACCATGGAAGATCTTACCGAGGCTATGGCGGAGGCCGGATTACCGGTAGATGGCAGGACGCAACTGTATGATGGATTAACAGGAGAACCGTTTGACCAAAAGACTACGGTTGGACAAATTTACATGTTGAAGCTAAGTCACCTGGTTGACGATAAGATTCACGCCCGATCAATTGGGCCTTACAGTCTGATCACCCAACAACCCCTGGGTGGTAAAGCGCAGTTCGGTGGGCAGAGACTCGGTGAAATGGAAGTATGGGCAATGTATGCCTACGGTGCTTCAAATGTGTTGAAAGAGATGCTCACTTTCAAAAGTGACGATGTGCAGGGGCGCTCCAAGACATACGAATGTATCGTCAAAGGGGAGAATATGCCAGCGGCCGGTACCCCAGAGAGTTTCAACGTACTTGTTCGAGAACTTCAGGGACTCGGTTTAGAGGTAACGCTTGACTAGTTTCAGGCATCCCATTCAATTTTAATATCCAAAGGCTGACCTACTATGCCGTACGGGAACACCCCATCGCAGAGGAAAACGTTTTCGTCCATCACGATCAATCTGGCTTCACCGGAAGTGATTCTGGATAGAAGTCATGGAGAGGTACTAAAACCCGAAACTATTAACTATCGCAGCTTCAAGCCCGAAAAGGATGGGCTATTCTGCGAGAAAATCTTTGGCCCGGTTAAAGATTGGGAGTGCTACTGCAGTAAGTACAAGCGCATTCGGTATAAAGGGATTATCTGTGACCGGTGTGGGGTTGAGGTAACCAGAAAGAGTGTGCGCCGCGAACGCATGGGGCATATTGCTCTGTCAGTGCCGGTTGTGCATATCTGGTATTTTCGGACACTTCCAAATAAGATTGGTCATCTTCTCAATCTCCGCACCAAGAAGCTCGAAAAGGTTATCTATTATGAAGAATATGTTGTAGTCCAGGCCGGATGCGCTGCCGAACATGGAATAGAAGACAACCAGCTCCTGAAAGAGGAAGACTACTACGATGTGCTCTACAAGATCAGAGACGATAATAACCGTTTATCTGACGATGATCCTGATAAATTCATTGCGATGATTGGGGGTGAGGCGATTGAGTTTATGCTCAAACGCCTCCGATTGGAAGAACTCTCTCATGAACTTCGTTTCCAAATTAAAACGGAGAGCAGCCAGCAGCGTAAAGCGGACGCGATCAAGCGAC
This sequence comes from Rhodothermales bacterium, assembly GCA_965219915.1. Taxonomy (GTDB): domain Bacteria; phylum Bacteroidota; class Rhodothermia; order Rhodothermales; family Bin80; genus Bin80. Next base: position 2,191,714 of record OZ244794.1, read on the forward strand.
TGACCGTTGTTGAGGCTTTCCGGGATGCGAACCGGCGTTTGGAGAACCATCCAGAATGGATGGTATTGCGCGTGATTCCTGTAATACCGCCGGAATTGCGCCCACTGGTTCCCCTTGAGGGAGGCAGGTTTGCAACGAGTGATCTCAATGACCTGTATCGCCGAGTGATCATCCGAAATAACCGACTCCAGCGTCTTATCGATATCAAGGCTCCTGAGGTTATACTGCGAAACGAGAAGCGTATGCTTCAAGAGGCCGTGGACAGTCTCTTTGATAATTCCCGCAAAGCCAACGCCGTGCGCAGTGATAATAATCGCGCGCTGAAGAGCCTCTCAGACATGCTCAAAGGCAAACAGGGGCGCTTCCGCCAGAACCTACTGGGTAAACGCGTGGACTACTCGGGGCGCTCGGTCATTGTTGTAGGCCCGGAACTGGATTTGCATCAATGCGGGCTACCAAAGGAAATGGCAGCGGAATTGTTCAAGCCATTTGTGATACGGAAGCTGATTGAGCGGGGAGTTGTGAAGACGGTCAAGAGTGCCAAGAAAGTTGTTGATAAACGAACGGCGGAGGTTTGGGATATCCTGGAGAAGGTGATCCAGGGACGCCCAGTAATGCTGAACCGGGCTCCCACGCTTCATAGATTGGGTTTTCAGGCATTCCAGCCGATTCTTACAGAAGGGAAGGCGATACAACTGCATCCACTCGTTTGCACGGCATTTAACGCGGACTTTGACGGAGATCAAATGGCAGTTCACGTCCCCCTCGGACACGCTGCCTGCATGGAGGCTATGATTTTGATGCTCTCGAGTCATAACATCCTGTCCCCCGCTCATGGTGGCCCAATCACCGTACCGACGCAGGATATGGTACTCGGTCTCTACTACCTCACCAAATCACGCCCCGGATGCAAAGGAGAAGGGATGCGGTTTGCCTCTTTGACTGAGGTTCGGCAAGCGTACGATCAGAAACAGGTAGATCTTCATGCCAAGATAAAAGTTCGTCTTGATACTGGAGAGATCATTGGCACGACGGTAGGACGCGTACTTTTCAATGAAGTAGTACCGAATGATCTACCCTATATCAATGATGTGCTTACCAAGAAAAACTTGCGGCGTATCATCGGCCAAGTGCTGAATGCCACGGACTTTCCGCAGACGGCACGTTTCCTGGATGAAATCAAACGTGCTGGTTTTGAGTGCGCCACAACAGCTGGGCTAACATTCTCGTTAGCAGATATTGTGGTTCCGGATGAGAAGCTGTCCTTTATTGATGCTGCTAAGAACAAAGTAGCAACGGCTCATGCTAATTATGAGGAGGGCTACATCACGGATAACGAGCGCCACAATCAGGTCATAGATATCTGGACGCGAACGAATAATCGTGTATCAGAAGTCCTCTTTGATACTCTGAAGGAGCATGAGGAAGGCTTCAATGCTATTTACATGATGGCAGATTCCGGTGCTCGTGGTTCAAAGGAGCAGATTCGGCAGTTGGGAGGAATGCGTGGTCTGATGGCAAAGCCGCAAAAAAGCCTCGTGGGGTCTGCGGGAGAGATCATAGAAGATCCTATCGTGTCCAATTTTAAGGAAGGGCTGTCCGTTCTGGAATACTTTATATCGACGCATGGTGCACGAAAGGGCCTTGCGGACACAGCTCTCAAAACAGCTGATGCCGGGTACCTCACGCGGCGGCTTGTGGATGTGGCTCAGGATGTTACGATCACGCAATTCGACTGTGGTACGCTGCGTGGAATCGGCATTACCTCCCTCAAGGATAATGAGGTTGTCGTAGAACCACTCGCAGACAGAATTCTTGGACGCGTTTCGCTGCACGATGTACGAGATCCGCTTACGGACGAGTTGATCGTTGCAGCAAATGAACTTATCGACGAAAGCAAATCCAAGCATATAGCGGAAACCAGCATTGAGCGAGTAGAAATCCGTTCAGTTTTGACTTGCGAATCCAAACGAGGAGCCTGTTCGCTATGTTATGGGCGTAACCTGGGTACGGGGCGCTTGGTTGAATCCGGGGAGGCGGTGGGCGTCATTGCAGCCCAATCAATCGGTGAACCGGGTACACAGCTGACGCTTCGGACCTTCCACGTTGGTGGTACGGCTAGTCGTATTGAGGCGGAGAGCACGATCAAAAGCAAGTTTGGGGGGCGGGTTGTTTACGAAAACCTGCGTACTGTTTCGTTCGAAGGGACGAAAGGTCCCACAGAGATTGTTCTTACTCGACAGGGAGGGATCCGAATAGTTGATGACGAGAACCGACAGTTATTCTCGTCGATCATTCCGTTTGGAGCTGAGGTGCTTGTAGCGGAAGGAGCCATGATAGAGAAGGAAGCGATTCTTGCCAGTTGGGATCCGTATAACAGCGTAATCCTGTCCGAGGTATCGGGGTCGGTCGTATTTCACGACATTATTGAAGGGACAACGTTAAGGGAGGAGTCAGACAAGCTTATTGGCCATAAGGAAAAGGTTGTTATTGAAACCCGTGAGCGTTCATTAACCCCGGCAATTCGCATATCTATGGCGGACGGCGGGCAACGGGAATATCCACTGCCCGTACGAGCCCGATTGCAGGTCAACGAAGGAGATGTTGTGCAAGCCGGTCAGGTGTTGGCAAAGATTCCTCGACAGTCGGCCAGGACTCGTGATATTACGGGCGGTTTGCCACGTGTGACGGAGCTCTTTGAAGCCCGGACTCCAACGGATGCAGCCATCGTGAGTGAGATTGACGGTCTGGTTAGCTTTGGCGGTAGAAAGCGTGGTGCGCAGGAAGTTATTGTTACGAGTCGTGACGGAATTGATGTGCACACCTACCTTGTTTCATTACAGAAGCATATCCTGGTACATGAAAACGATTTTGTTCGTGCAGGGGATGCGCTTTCGGACGGACAGATATCCCCGCGTGACATTCTTCGGATTAAAGGTGCGCGAGCGGTCCAGGAGTATCTTGTGAATGAGATTCAGGAGGTTTATAGACTACAGGGCGTTGCGATCAACGATAAGCATATTGAGGTGATGGTGCGCCAGATGATGCAGAAAGTGTACATCACCGATCCCGGGGACACTTCACTGTTGGAGGCGGAGGCTATAGCCCGCTTTCAGATTGAAGAACTCAATGATGCCTTGTACGACAAATTCATTGTAACCGATGCTGGTGAATCTGATTTGCGGATTGGCGCTCTGATTGACAGGCGTCAACTGCGTGAAGTGAATTCAGAAATGAGACGGCGTGACTTACAGAGTGTTACGGTGCGCGAGGCGCAACTTGCAGTGGGTGAACCCATGCTTTTGGGAATTACTCGGGCAGCACTTGCCACCGATTCCTTTGTATCGGCTGCGTCATTCCAGGATACGACCAAGGTATTGACCGAAGCAGCGATCGGGGCCAAGGTTGATCCACTCTATGGACTCAAAGAGAATGTTATTGTCGGTCACTTGATTCCTGCCGGCACGGGGCAACCGCGCTTCCGTGACATTGTTGTTGGCTCCAAGTCAGAACTGGAAGAGCTACAGGCTGCGATCAACGCTGAACTCGGGCAGACAATTGCTGGGATTGGAACACCAACAAGTGAGCCGCCAATAAAGAGGGCCAAGCCCGTACTCGAGCTCGAGTAGCTGCGGATGTGAGTTTTAGCGTGCTTGAAGCGTCCTGGTATCAGATGGAACCACGGCGATTTGAAGTGGACTTTCTCACCTCCAGGGTGATTATATCTGTACCGTGGTAGCGTTCATGTTGGACGGAAGTCGTCAGGTGCTTGAGCATGCGGAGTGAGACTTCCCTCTCCAAGTCCGGCCCCGAAAAGTCCGATCCCACAAGTGCAATCCGGTCCTGGAGGTTCTCCTTGGAGTCGGCAGCTATGAACTCTAAGACAGCTTGCTCCGATTCCGCTTTGATCATCAGTTGGAGGAGTCCTTTTTCTTCGGCTGATTCTGCTTGATTGCAAAGTATCAGTAACGCTTCTTCAGCAGCCCCCTCAACCTGTATGGTGAAATCATCGGACCAGGAGTGGGTCTTGGAAATTTTTTGCACAAAGGAATTGATCTCTGGAAGAGAATTGATCTCCAAGTCCACCACCATACGCTTCCGGGTCTTAAAGGCGAACTCGGATACAAGGGTCAATAGAATGGCAACCAAGCCACCCCCAACCATTCCATTTTCGAATGTTCCTGCCGCAATACTGCTCACGAAGTCTGGGTAAATTGCACCACTTTGAAGTCCTGAGCCAATCCAGAAAGATATCCCGCAGATTAGGCCATTTCGATAATCGATACCGGACTGGACTACGATTTTCATCCCCAGCATAAAAAGCATAGCAATCAGAACCATGATAAACGCCCCGACAACAGGCGCAGGGATCGCAAGAACGAGCGCAAGGAATTTTGGGATCAGGGCCAGAAATAAAAATATGATCCCAAGCGCAACACCGACAACTCTGGATGCTACGCCGGTGAGCTCAACCATAGAAACCGAACTGGAGTAGGTCGTATTTGGGATGGTTCCAACCAGCCCGGAGAGAAGGTTACCTACACCATCTGCCGAGAGCGCCCCCTGAACTGTACGGTGGTCGGAGGCGCGAGGAGTCCGCCAGGAGATTTGCTGAATAGCAATCGAATCCCCAACAGTCTCAATGGCTCCAATCATGGTAACGAAGATGAAGGCGGGCAAGAGAGCCCAAAAAACGGGGCCAAATGACAGATCTATGCCTGGCCAACCCGTGGTAGGAAAGCCAACCCAATTGGCATCGGCAACAGACTGTAAATCGTACATCCCAAAAAACAGGGCAACGACAGTTCCAGCAGCTACGCCGATCATCGGTGCCCATAAACGGATTATCCCCCGTGCCTTCATGGCTAACAGTAGCGTAATCACAAGAACCGTGCCTGCACTTAGTACAAATCCTGTTGGATCCATGTCTGTAGAGGAAGCCCCTGGGTCAATAACCGGTTCCATCATATCAAACAGGATGGGCATTACCGTTACTGCGATGAGCATAATCACCGTACCAGTAACCGTAGGGGTAAGTACGCGTCTGAATCGGGCAAGCTTAGCAGCGAAAAGGAGCTGCATGAGTGCCGATACGATGATTAGGGTTGCCATAGTAGCAGGACCACCCTTGACGAGCGCCCCAATACAAACTCCGATAAAAGCACCGGAGGTGCCCATAAGCAGGATATATCCGGCGCCAACCCTGAACTTTCCCAAGGCCTGAAGGATGGTAGAGATACCGCAGACGACCACCGCAGCAAAGACAGCCCAGGCCAAATACTCGTTGGCCCCGTCCCCCATTGCTGAACGGATAATTATGGCCGGCGTGAGAACAACTCCCCCGATACTGAGAAGTGCTAATTGCAAACCCATGCCTATGGTCAGAGGCAGCGGTGGCTTTTCGCTGGGGTCGTATCGAATATCAGTATTGGTAGAAATGTCTGCCATTTTAAGAGTGTAATGTAGGCGTGGCCAGGCTAGTTCAAGTTTTCAAATTTCTCGTTTGCAATTGGGTAGTGATGCCACCCTTTAAAATCAAAATGCCACCATTCTGCTTCATAAACAGTGAAGCCCGCTTCCTCCATTACATCACGGAGGAGTTCTCGATGGTAGCGGGCCTCACTACTACCACCGGGATAATCAGCGTATGCACGAGGAGTGAATTCATCGTATCCGCTCACACTGGCTGCAATCTCTCCCGAAGATAAGTAATAGAGCCCAATGTCTACAGCGCAGCCGCGGTTATGGCGTGACCCGTTTGCGGGGTTGGCTACAAAATGTCGCAAATCGTCAGGGGTGGCATCGTAAAACATTTTGGTGACATACCACGGACGATATCCATCGTAGACGACTAGACCGTAGCCGAACTGTTTCAAGGACTGATGGGCCGAGAGCAATGCCTCTGCTGCTGGGCGTTGCAGGAACGCCCGCGCCTGAGTATAGAAGACCTCGTCCATGAAATTATCACGCGTTGCGTAGCGTATATCCAGTTTGATCGTTTCGTCGAGTGTAGTCAGTTCGACCAGATCTATATCTCTAAACACCCCTTCTTCGTCTGGAGGAGTTGCTTTCATTGCTGTGCGACGCAGCGAATCCATAGGTGCGCGAGGTATAATCTTGAAAACTGCACCATCCTCTGGCTCAATATTGCGACGCTTGAAAACAATGCCCTCAAGATTCGCCTCAACTGCACGACCGTTGTCGTCACGAGCAAATTTGAGGGTTTCTTCCGCATACAGGCTGTAGTAGGGAAAGCGGTAGAGATCGTCGGCGATTTTTTCCAAGGGATATTCAAAGAACCATTCAATGAGGGCGTGTAATTGACCTTCGGATTCATAGATGTATAAGACATTGTGGTCCCATCCGTATTCCCCGATCAATCCTTGTTGTTCGACTGATGGAGGGGCCGGGCGATGAGCCGGACGACGGCCGAAACGCCCGTCAATAGATATCAGTGTATCATTCGATACACTGAAGTAATCTCCGTATCCCAGTTTTCCGTCCGTCACAAATTCGTTGTTCTCTTCTCTCACAGCCACTCTTACGGGTTCCTTCTCAAACCAGAGCTTCCCATTGCGCTCAGTTAGTACGATATCCTCACCATACGCACCGCCAACCGCCCTTGCCGTTACGGAATCCACGAGTGCATGGGTAGGTCTGGTTGGTAATGGGTTGCCATTTTTTGACGCCAGAACAAGATCTAGTGCGTATGCTGCAATACGATCAACCACCGAATTGACTGCATCAAGGTTCGCGACAACAGCTACCCCTATCTCCTGACCGGGCAAGGCATAAACACGTGTGCTGTAGCCATAGATCATACCAGCGTGTCCTATGCGTAATTGACCATTGTGGTCAGATACATGAAATCCTATTCCAAATCCACTTGAATCGTCTGAGAACTGCACGGTCCACATTTCCCGGAGTAACTGTGCACTGAGGAGGTCAGGACGCTCATCACGTTCAATGGCGAACAGTGTATGAATGAATTTTCCGAGGTCTTGTGTAGTGGTATAAAGGTTGCCTGCCGGTCCGATACCGAGTTCGAATACAGGTGCTTCGGTGAGTTCGGTAGTATCGTAGCGCCACATGAAGCCCAGCCCCAGATTATTTCGTAAGTCTTCACGTGGGGCGAAGCTGGTGTTTTTGAGCCCCATCGGATCAATCAACTGGCTCTGAACAAATTCATTGAAAGGCATGCCAGCCGCCTGGCTCAGTATATGGCCTGCCAGACTCACAGCAGCATTGGAGTATTTAGTTCTCTTTGTCGGCGCGCTGATCAGCCGTGTATTGTTCAGGCTTTCTACGGTGTTGGACAGGGTAGGGGATGTATCGTCGAAATAATGCCCCACCGGGGGTTCACGAACCAGCCCGGACCTGTGGCTGAGCAGCTGCCGGAGTGTAATAGGGGTGTCATATGGTTTATCCGGGGCAAAATCGGGTACCCACGAAGTAACAGGTTCGTCAAGACTCAAGAGACTATCCTCGACCATCTGCATCACTGCGAGTGCGGTAAAAAGTTTGGAAACAGAGGCTACGCGATATACAGTTTGAGAGGTAGTAGGTACCTCGGGTGAAGCCTCTCCATATCCTTTTGACCAAGCAACCTGATCCCCGTCAACTATCGTGATGGAGAGGGCAGGAATCTCCTTTGCAGTCAGTTCGGAGGAGATGAACGCATCGATGTGAGTTTCCCATGATGGCGTTGTCTGGTCGGAGCAGGCAACCAGCAGGCAAAGCCCGAGTGCAATCAAGTATCGCATTCGCATTTTCGGTGTGCAGAAATTTAGGGAAAAGTTCAATCGTTTTGAGCGTAAGTGAATACCGTTGGGATTCAAGTATAGTTCTATTATCCGAGGGGGGTGCAATCATAATACAGGCGGTTTCGAGATAATGGTTCTGTGGCGGCTCTTATTTCATAATCAACGCAATGCAGTTTCAACCTGGATACAGGAATGGACTCTTCGAATTGAAGCGTTCTAATGGAATTCGAGGGAGACGTATATCAAGAAGTTTCACTGCGCATGTACGTGAGGCGTGCAGCAGTGATGCTTTGATCCATTTGGATTGTGGCAATATCTTCTCAGGATATGATCGTCGTTAGTGGGAGTGGGGCTGTCTGAATATGTGCCTGTACCGCACCGTGGTAGTGGGGATCTCTCCCGGGTACAATGCTCGGGTTGGGGGTGAAATGGTAGCCCCCCGGCTAAATGAGAACGATTTGACTTGAGCTAAATTATGGGCCGATAGACCTGTATATTCGTTGTATTCGTAAAGCAGTGTAGCCTGATTTCATTGGTGTTTTTGATGTAATGGTTCTGCGAAGCCTGCACATATATCCGATAAAGTCAACGCATCGCGTTGCCCAGGTCCGTGCCACGGTAAATCCTTGGGGACTTTCCGGAGACCGTCGCTGGATGATTGTTGATGAGCACGCGCGATTCCTGACACAACGCGAATTGCCACGTATGGCATTGATTCAGGCGGTGCCCTATGATGATGGCAGTTTACTTCTGACGGCAAGTGGTCATCGATACCAAACGGTTTCTCTTCCCGGAGAAAGGACAGATATCATAGAGGTTTTGGTGTGGAAGGATTTAGTACCTGCACAGAAGGCGCCCGAAGAAGCAAGTATTTGGCTCAGTTCCTTTTTGGGCCGCCGCGTTAATCTGGTTTACATGTACGACCCCAACCTGCGACAGACGAGTACTGAGTATACCAAACCAGGGACTACAGTCTCATTTGCCGATGGTTATCCACTGCTTTGTACGACAGAAGCTTCGCTTACCATGCTGAACGAGAAGCTGCCAACTCCCATTCCTATGGAACGGTTTCGCCCCAACGTAGTGGTATGCGGCGGTACTCCATTTGAAGAGGATACTTGGCAACGACTCCGAATAGGGGAGGTTATCTTTACGGTAGTCAAACCGTGTACCCGATGCACTATCACAACGGTGGATCAGGAAACAGCTTCTCGGGGAAAAGAGCCTTTACGTACGCTGAGCAGTTTTCGGAAAAGGGGTAGTAATGTTTACTTTGGAGAGAACCTTGTGCCCGAATTTACCGGTATCATACATACAGGTGATATCGTAGAAGTTCTGGAATTCGATTCCTAGTCTCGAATGAGAGATCTTTCATTGTTGTGATGAGTTCTTTGCTTCGGTGTGATTCTTGCTCGGGGCTTGTTATTTTTGTGACCGGGTACAGACGATTCCACAATGTGTTCTTGCCAAGGCTCATCATGCGTGTAATATGAGGCTGCATGTTCTTGTCCTGAATTTTGATTACAGTGCGCTTACGGTCTGTACAGCACGTCGTGCAGTTGTGCTTATGCATTTAGATAAGGCAGACCTAGTAGAATGTGTTCCCGGTCGGTTTTTTCGATCCCCCTCGACCAAATTTCCCTATCCGAGCATTGTGCGACTACGGGGTTACGTACGAGTCCCGTACAGAAACATCATGTTGTCAAGGAAAAACATACTTCGTCGGGATAGGCACAGGTGCCAGTATTGCAACTGCAGGGAGTCATTGACTGTTGACCACGTATTGCCGAAGTCACGGGGAGGAAGGGACCACTGGACTAACTTGGTCGCCGCATGCATTGCCTGCAACAATCGAAAGGGCAACCGCACACCTGAAGAGGCCAGGATGCCACTTCGCCGAAAACCTTTTAGACCAAGCCACGTCATGTTTATTCGTGATTATGTTGGTGCGGTTGAAGACACATGGAAGCCATATCTGTTTCTGAGCTAGCGGTAGCACCTTCTCAATGGTGAGGCTCATTGCAAGGCTGTTCTGGGCAATACCGGTAGTACTGACTGGCCTCGCTGCTAACCAGGGGCTGGTTGCTTGGCAACTGAAAACAACATTCGAGCACGGTATCTCTGCTGTGGCCGAGGTAGGAGGATTTGACACGACCAACCGCGCAGATGTAACCTATGGGTACATTGACCTTAGTGTAATCCTGCCGGATGGTCAAACTATTCGCCGTGAAAAGATGTCTCTCCCGCAGTCATTGTGGTCTCGTGTAAAAGACCAGGACTCACTCCAGGTGCACGTACGACCGGGGAAGCCACAGGAAATCGTGATTGACCGACTGATGCCAGCTCACTGGTTAATAGCAGCTTCCCAGATGGGGATCTGCTTTCTGGGGGCTATCCTGTCTGCCGTGCTGGCTTATTTCTGGAACAGATCATTTTCAAGGCAGCGCCGCTAGTAACTAGCGGACGATCGGGCCACTTGGGATTCGGGGCTCATCGGGATACAAGTGTCCAACCCATTCATCATATCCATTGAATATTTGAGTTCTGATTCGCCGTTCAACGCCCTCGCTTGGCATGAATGTTTCCGATGCCTGCGTCCAGCGCGGGTGGGGGATGTTAGGGTTCACATTGGACAGAAATCCATATTCTCTGGGTTGCAATTCATTCCAGAAAGTACCGGGCTGCCTCCGCGTAAACTCAATACGTGTGACGGCCTTGGGTCCCTTATAGCCGTATTTCCAAGGCAGCACCAGTCTTAAAGGTGATCCGTTCTGTTTTGGCAGAGGCTCGCCGTACATACCTACAGCAACAAATGCCAATTCGTTCATGGCTTCGTCCATCCGTAACGCCTCAAAGTAGGGCCAGGGGTACCAAGTTGCCCGCTTTTGTCCAGGCAGTTGGTCGGGGCGTGAGACACATGTAAATTTTACGTATGAAGCTGATGACTTTGGCTCACATCTTTCAATCAGCTTTGCAAGTGGAAATCCTGTCCAGGGGATGGTCATGGACCATGCCTCCACACAGCGAAAACGACAAACGCGTTCCTCCAGGGGCATCGATTTAATAAGGTCCTCGAGATCCCAGGTCTGTCTCTTTGCAACTTGCCCACGCACTTCCAGCGTCCATGGGAAAGGTTTATAGTCATCAACCAGTGGCCAGACATTCTTCAGATTACCCTGATTAATAAACTCGTAGAAGTTGTTGTACGAGGAGGCAACAAGGCGCTCGGTAATTTCTCTTTCAGGTACCTGGTAGGCTTCATTGCGTGGGGCGGGAAAGCCGTCACGTGGCGCGTTTTTTGGGATCTTGTCCAGAGGGCCATCCACCATACTCCTGCTTTCCGCGGAGCATCCTCCCATAGCAGCAAACCCTATGGATCCCAGGCCAAGAGCTTTAATAAACTTGCGCCTGTTTGTGTAAGCAGCCTTGGTCGTGCACGCACTTTCGGGAAGCGTCCAGTCTGGTCGGAGAATTACGTTTGCCATTTTCTAGAAACTCTTAAATTTGGACTTGAACCAAGTTCACTATGAACAGAAGTGAAAGATCCAAAAGCATTTAACTTTGACGGCGATTACGGCGAGGAGTATAAAGAACTTGCCAGCCGTGTAATCCCTGGGTATAACGAATATTTTGTAGCCACGCTTGCACTGCTGCAGGAAAGATTGAAGAAAGATGCCAGACTTCTGATTGTAGGTTGCGGTACAGGCCGAGAATTGGAAGTCTTTGCTCCGTCAGCTAGAGACTGGAGGTTTGATTGTGTTGATCCCTCCAGATCTATGATAGAGTATTCTCAAAAGGTAGCCCAGCGTCTGGGTGTGCTCTCACGTGTGCAGTTTCATAATTGTTACACGCATGAACTTGAGCTTGATCACCGGTTTGATGCGGCCACAGTCATCAATGTAATGCATTTTCTTCTGGATAATGGACCTAAGGACACACTCATGCAGAGTGTTGTTCAGCGGGTCAAACCTGGGGGAACGATTGTGCTCTTTGATTTGCATGGTGATCCCTCCAAGGCTTATTTCAAGCTTTTTTATAGCGCGTGGATCCGTTACATGGACCATCGTGGTTACACGGGAAAGAAGAAGGATCGTTTGCTCAAAAGGCTTAAAGCCGGAATTGCCTATGTCGGTGAGGACCGGATTATGGAGATATGTCAAACTGCCGGCCTGAAGCTTATTCGCCCATACTGGGGGGGACTGCTCTACACGGGATGGATGTTTGAGCGTCTGTAATTTTCCTGCAATTACTTGGCTCTGCAGAAAAAAACTTTTGATGGCAGCTGGACAGTAACCAAGGGCCCTACATCAAAATAACCTGTCAACAACGCAGCATCCTGCCGCGGTCTCATCCACCATTCCCAGACATGCGTGGGGGGTATGGCCAGTATGTGTAGATCAAGTTTCGGGGTAGATCCAGGGCTCACGATATGGACGACGCATTAATGTCTGAGCAGCCGGGTCACCAATTATCGTGTCCTGGTTGCTGTCCCATTGGATTGATCGACCAATCTTTAGCGAGAGCATGGCTGCAAGGCACATATTCGTTGCTCTGTACCCATACTCAATATCGCAGGAGGGGAGGCTGGAGCTTTCAATTGAACGAATAAAATCATCCCAGAGTGCGCGGATATTCTGACTATCCGGTTGGTCCAATTGTGGATCTTCATGAGTGACAGGCTCACGATCATCGCTCGGATAAAATGTCCAGCCATCAAGCCAGCCAAGGTGTAGGGTGCCCTTGGTACCGTAGAAGTAGCAACCAATGTTCGATTTCTCAGCATTATTTCCTCCATAGAGACGATGCTCCCAGGTGGCCGTGTATTTTTCGAATGCGAACGTAGCTACTTGTGTATCGGGAGCATCACTGGAATCTTTACGGATATGTCGCCCGCCAACAGATGAAATTGTGTGAGGAAACGGCTCTTCATCCATGAACCAGAGGATCTGATCAAGCCAATGGATCCCCCAGTCCCCGAGTTGACCGTTGGCAAAATCCAGGTACTGTCTGAAACCGCGTGGATGAATTGATGGATTGAAAGGGCGATAGGGTGCTGGGCCAACCCAACGGTCCCAGTCGAGCCCTTCCGGTATGTCGCTGTCTGGTGTAATCTGTCTAGGTCCTCCACCGTAGTGTACGAAAGCACGAACACTGCCTATATCTCCAACCCTGCCCGATTTGAAGAAGTCACGGGCGGACAGATTATGCGGAGAGACACGGCGATGCGTTCCAACCTGCACGATACGATTTGTCCGTCGCGCCGTTTGGAGCATCGCTTTCCCTTCATCAATAGTATGGCTGATTGGTTTTTCAAGATATACATGGGCCCCTGACTCAAGAGCCGAAATAGTCGGAAGCGCATGCCAGTGATCTGGGGTAGCAACGATTGCAATGTCGCAATCCTCACGCGAAAGGGCTTCCTCGTATTCCTTGTATATCCGCGGCCGGGTCCCCGTAAGTGCCTCCACTTCCTCTGCTGCACCTTCCAGATGCGTGGTATCTACGTCGCAGAGAGCAACGGGATCAATCGTGCCCGAGGCAAGAGCAGTGCGCAGGATGTTCATCCCCCACCAACCGGAACCTATCAATACGGTTCGATACCCCTGAGAGCGTGGGACTGTACGTATGAAGGGACCAACGGCAGCAGCAAGTACAGCTTTACGCACAAAATCTCTCCGGTCCATTATTGTGCTTCCTTGTCCCAGTCTTGGACACTTGAAATATTCGGCACACCATAATGCTCACCGTTCCAACCTTCAAAACCATCCATCTTGAAGGTCCAGAAACCCGTAGTCATATCGCTAACCGCGATAAGCCCATCTTCGTTACGAACATCAACTCCAAACGCGCCATTTATCACCGAAATCCATTCGTGGGTGGGTGGCCCATGGTAAGTGTCAAAGTAGCCTACTGTTTGCGGGTTGAGTGGGTCTTCAAGGCTAAAAATCTGAAGTCCGTCCAAGTACCCAGAAACAAAAACGTATGGCCAACGCACCTCGTGGTTATGCACAAGATTACGCCAATCTGCGGTCCATGCTGATATGGGTTCGCGAATATTTGTTTGCTCTCCATCCAAAGCAGGTTTCAGATCAAAAATGCGCAGAGGCGCATACTGGTACTCGGCCTCTGCAACGGCATAGCGGCCGTCGGGGCTTGGAGTAAAAGTATGTCCCCAATCAACTCCTGAGACATTCGTCAGCGTAACCCTCAATTCCGGATTATCAAGGTCGGAGATATCCCATACATAGTATCCTCCGGTTCCACCACCGTAGAAGCGATCCTCGCCGGTATCTGGATGAAAAGCAGCATAAAGGTCGTGGTATGACGTATACCGACTGTCTCTTCCAGGAACTTCCGGTAGTGGTATATGAGCAATGAGTGCACCCTCCACGTTTCCGTTTACGATTTCTACGAGATCATAAACGTGTGCTTTTCCGGTTCGGACAGTAGTGAGGAGTAAAGGGTGACCATTGGAATGGCGATAAATGAAGATATTGTGAAACCCTCCCGGGAATTCGGGTATGTGGATTCGAGCGATCTCTCTCACGGAATTGGGATCGGGAAGTCCAGTTACATCAAACACTACCGCACCAAGGTCAGATTGAGGTCCTTGAGCAAATTCAAATGACTGGACAACGTAATACTTATTGTCCCACTTGAAGTACTTAACGTCCATGCCTCCCCGATTCATTAGCAGATCCTGATCCTCAAGACGCCAACGCAGCAGTACTTTCGGAGCTGAGGGGTTACTAAGGTCAATAATATCCATTCCCTTCGGACCGTCCTCAAGGATAGATGCCCGTCCCACATAAGCATATGGGCGGTTCATTTCCTGCTCGAGTTCCATATCAGTAACGGTCATTCGACCTCCCAAAGGTTGATGTCCTAGTACAGTGATATTTTCTGAACCAGGGTTTTCGGGGGTCCACTGCGCTTGGGTATCTGGAATGGACGCAAGGCAGGCCAAGGCTAACAGGGTATAGGTTATGCGCATTTTAAACTCAGGTAAGACGATAGATGAGTTGACAAGATACAGCATAGATAGCTATGTGATTATTACTCATATAAAGAACTCTAGAACACCTGCGAATTGGCGATTTTGGGTTTTGTGGGGCGTACAGTTTACTCTTTCGCTCAGCGTATCCAGTTTTTGCGTTAGCTTATCCCAAGAAGAGGGTCGGAAGTTCACATGGCATCATTTCCCGCTTATAGTTTTGTAAAAGTCCCATAGGGATAGAGCGGAGCCAATTTTTCTGGTGGAGTACCCATGTGGTATTGCAGCCACAGCCTAAGATTGTGGCACTGCTGCCTTAAATGTCCATACTGTTCAAATCTCCGATAGGCAGTTGTTACTGACATTTGAACATAGTGAAAACTTTTTCGGCGGTGCAGTTGCCTTACAAACTGGAGGTCTTCAAAGATCGGAACTTCTGGGAAACCGCCCAATGTTTCAAAAACATCGCGTCGGATAAAGATTCCGCGGTCTCCAAAACAGAGCCTATGCCATGGCAACCGTGCACATGCGGCATAAATGCTGGGCCAGAATCCTGTGGGATCAAACTTCAGAGAAAATATGCCGGCTTCCAGCGATCCCTGATAAAATAGCTGTCTCAAGTGATCCAGTGCTCCTGGTGGTAGACGTGAATCAGCGTGGAGAAAAACGAGCAGTTCGCCCTCTGCCATATGTGCTCCTGCATTCATTTGATGCGCGCGACCTCGGGCAACCCGAATAACCTTCGCGCAGGACGAGGCAATCTGGCAAGTCTCATCCGTCGAAGCTCCGTCTGCGACAATGATCTCCCAGGGTGGGGATTGTGCTCTAACGGAGTCAAGAGCGGCCTGGATATAGGCTCCCTCGTTATAGGTCGGAATTACGACAGAGCAGATCAATGCAGTTCAGGAGAGATTACGGTTTATCGGTCAGTGCCACAAGCCCAGGAAGAGCCTTGCCCTCCAGAAAGTCGAGCATCGCACCACCTCCGGTTGACACGTGTGTCACCTGGCTATCCAAACCAGTCCGTTTAATGGCAGCCACAGAATCACCACCCCCTACGATGGTTTCCGCACCTTGATCGGTCGACTTAGCCACAGCATGCGCCATCGCATTTGTCCCTGAGGCAAAGGCTGTAACTTCAAATACGCCCATGGGGCCATTCCAAATACAGGTTCCAGCCTGTAGCACCTTCTCTGTGTATAGTGCAATAGTCTCGGGGCCGATATCCAATCCCATGAAATCGTTTTCAATGGAGCCGGACAGGACCCGACGTCCTTCCGGTTTATCTATAGCCGTACTGACAACATGATCACAGGGCAGGAGGAGTTTCCCCGCGGCTTTATCGAGTATTTCTCGGGCATCGTCCAGACGATCTTCCTCCACGAGTGAGTTCCCCACAGAAATTCCCTTTGCTTTGAGGAAAGTATAGGCCATTGCTCCACCGATCAGGATATGATCCGCGATGTCAGTCAGGTTCGTGATGACGCCCATCTTATCGGAGACTTTTGCTCCTCCCAATAGGGCAACTGTGGGCGGATGGGGAGACTCAAGTACATTGCCCAGTTGTACTAACTCTTTTTCCAATAGGAATCCCGCTGCGGCGAGTGAAGCGTGCTTCGCAACTCCCACGTTTGAAGCATGTGCCCGGTGAGCAGTTCCAAAAGCATCGTTGACAAACACGTCTCCAAGCTTTGCTAGGTCTGCAGCAAAGTCTGGGTCGTTTGTTGTTTCACCAGGAAAGTAGCGTGTGTTTTCGAGCAGAATCACACTTCCAAAAGGCATGGCCTGGATTGTTTTCTCTACGATGTTTCCGATCGTCTCACTGGAGAATCTAGGCATCGTACCCAATAGGTCACCCAAGCGATCTGCAACAGGGGCCAGGCTGTATCGTGGGTCGGGTTTTCCTTTAGGGCGCCCTAAATGGCTCATTAGGACTGCTTTTCCATTGGCCTCTCTGATAGCCTCGATAGTGGGCAGTGCAGCACGAATACGTGTATCGTCAGCGACCTCGTAACGACCGGACTCGTCCCCCTCTCGTAGGGGAACATTAAAGTCTACCCGCACAAGAACGCACTTCCCCCCTAAATCTAGGTCCTTCAGTGTCAATTTCTCCATAGCGGGCCTGTAATTCAACCAGCTCTCTGAATCAGCAGGGCGGCAACGTCCGCTGCACGGTTTGCGTACCCCCACTCATTGTCATACCAGCCCAGCACCTTTACGGTATTACCCTGGACCATGGTAGCCAAACTATCGAAAATCACCGAGTGGGGATTATGAACTATATCAATAGAGACAATTGGATCAGTGCAGAAATCCACAATACCCTTTAGGGCTCCTGTAGCGGCAGCTTCAAAGGCCGCGTTAACGTCTGCTTGACTGGGTGTTGCATTCACTTGAACCGTAAGATCTGTCAGCGAGCCATCAGGAATCGGTACCCGCAAGGCCATCCCATCAAGCTTACCCTGCATTTGAGGCAGGACCAGTCCGACAGCTTTGGCGGCTCCGGTAGTCGTTGGTACGATTGAACAAGCAGCAGCGCGTGCACGTCTCAGATCTTTGTGTGGCGCATCCTGTATGCGTTGACCACTTGTATAAGCATGTACGGTCGTCATCAAACCGCTTTGAATTCCAAATGCCTCGTCGATGGTTTTGATCATCGGAGCGATACAGTTGGTTGTGCAGCTGGCGTTCGATATGATTTCTTCGTTACCTGTGAGCACATCGTCATTCACCCCCAACACCACCGTAGCATCAACTTGGTCACTGGCTGGGGCAGAGATCACTACTTTTCGTGCACCTGCTGCGATATGCTTGCCTGCACCCGCGCGACTGCGAAAGAAACCGGTGGATTCAATTACGATATCACAACCGAGAACTCTCCATGGCAAATTGGCTGGATCTCGTTCACTTAGCACGGGGATCACATGGCGATCAATACATAGATTGTCACCATCTATTGACACGCTGCCAGGCCAAGTACCGTGTACCGAATCGTATTTGAACAGATGAGCAAGCGTAGTGGCATCCGTTAGGTCATTGACCGCAACAACGTCGAAGATTTTGTCATCTCGTTCCAGAATCGAACGTAGTACCAAACGGCCTATGCGACCAAATCCGTTAATTGCGAGTTTGTGCGCCATTCTTATGTTTAATCATAGATTGTTGAATGTGGTTAACCGGTCGATGTCATGTGTTTCGACCTCGCGATCTCGAAGTTAAATCCAATATTGGCAGCAATAGGCCCAAAATTGAGCATTCTTCGAAGAAGGCGGTAAAACGAACGAATCGGGAAAATGATTACATGGTGAGCGGATTTTTCTCGCTATGACAGGACTGAATTGAATCAGATTGAAGAAAATGGCAAAGTTTAAGGCCCCAAAGGGGGTTTTGGGGCAGAGTAGTCAGCAGGCAGAGTTAAGTGGGCGCTGGTATACGCCGCTGTTGGCCCTCTACTATGGAAACAGGCGCATCCTTACCGGAGCAGCCATTGGAGTAATTGTAATAATCGCGGCAATTCTTGGGTATAGCTATATCCAAGGGGCACGTGATAATCAGGCCCAGGAGCTATTGGGCGCGATTGTCCTCGAGTATGAAAGGGGTGATCATCGTGTTGCTCTGGACGGTACTGGAGAGACACTCGGGTTGCTGGACATCATTGATCAGTATGGCAGCACACCTGCTGGTAATACTGCTCGCTTCTATGCTGGCAATGCTCATTTTGAACTAGAAGAGTATGATGCAGCGCTGGAACAGTTTGAGCAATTCAATGCAAGCGACGATTTCATAGGTGCAAGTGCTACTGCGGGTCGTGCGGCGGTTCACGAGCTTCAGGAAGACTTTTCTCGAGCGGCCGCTCTGTTTGAGCGTGCTGCAGATATGGATGACAATTCCCTGCGCTCGCCCCATTACTTGCATTCAGCGGCGCGAGCATATGTGTCGGCCGGTGAGTTTTCTGCTGCAGAAGAGATTATTCTTGAAGCGAAGGAGCGGTATCCAGAAACCACTTTGGCAGACGAGATTGATTTCATGTTGGGCTTCGCACGTGCTCGTAATAAATAATCGGGTATGTCTGTTCCCCGTGTACTGATCGTTGACGACGAGGAAAGCATTCGGCGAACGCTTCGGGAAATCCTCGAGTACGAGGATGTCGAAGTTGATGAGGCGTCAGATGGAGATGCCGCACTAGCAAAGCTCAGAGAACGCACTTTTGATGCGGTGCTCCTGGACATTAAGATGCCTAAAAGAGATGGTATCGAAGTCCTGGATACCTGTCTAGAGGTATGGCCGGAGTTGCCCGTCATTATGATCAGCGGACACGCAGATATCAAAACTGCCGTGGAAGCGACGCAAAAGGGGGCATTTCACTTTATTGAGAAACCACCTGATCTGCAGCACCTGTTGGTTACGCTTCGCTCCTCACTTGAAAAAGGGAAGCTGGTAACCGAGAATCGTCGACTGCGTCAGACACTTATACAGCAGCAGGGTGGCACGCTTACGCCAATGCTAGGAAAGAGCGATGCGATTCGCTCAACCAAAGATCTCATCGCGCGTGTTGCCCCTACAGAAGCGCGTGTATTGATTACTGGAGAGCCAGGTACAGGCAAGGAGCTGGCTGCACGCTGGCTGCATCATCAGAGCCCGCGCCGGGAGGGACCAATGGTAGCAGTAAACTGTGCTGCAATTCCGGCAGAACTGATTGAGAGTGAATTATTTGGTCACGAAAAAGGCTCTTTTACCGGAGCAAATCGGCAGCGAGTTGGAAAATTTGAACAGGCACACGGAGGGACGCTGTTCCTTGATGAGATCGGTGACATGAGCATGCCAGCACAGGCTAAAGTGCTGCGTGTCTTGCAGGAGAACAAGATTACTAGGGTCGGTGGTAGGCGTACCATCAAAGTGGATGTCCGTGTTGTAGCGGCGACCAACAAAGATCTGCGCTCGGGGGCCTTGGAGGGCACCTTCAGGGAGGATTTATATCATAGGCTTAGCGTAATCCTGTTGCATATGCCGCCGGTACGTGAACGAATTGGGGATGTACCAATCTTGCTCGACCATTTTTCCTCTCAGCTATCTACTCGCAACGGGCTTAAACCCAAGACATTTACAAGGCAAGCGCTTGAAATACTCTCCGCTTTACCCTGGCGAGGAAATGTTCGAGAAATAGGTAATGTAGCGGAGCGCCTGATGATCCTAAGTGAATCTGATGCCGTTACAGCATCAGATGTGCAGCATCTTGTTCTTCCTGGCTCTAGTCAAGGGCAGGAGTTTGATGAAATGCTAATTGGCTGTGAGCACTTGTCTGATTTTAGGAATAAGGCAGAACGGAGTTTTCTCCAGCATAAGCTGGATATAAACAACTGGAACATAAGTCAGACCGCAAAGCAGATTGGAGTGCAGCGATCCTCTCTACACACAAAAATTAAACGTTACAATCTTGAACGTGATGCATAAATCGTGGGTGGTTGTATGGATTTTGTGGAGTACAGGATTTTTGTTGGGTGGACTACTATTGATACCTGAGAAAGTGACTGCCCAGAACGCTAATGAGACAGTTAAGGTGTTCCTTGACTGTAGTAGATGTGACGAGTCCCATATCCGTACAGAGTTGACCTTTGTTGACTATGTTCGAGATCCGCAGCAGGCTGATGTTCATGTGTTTATTACCAGCAGTTACACGGTGCTTAGCGGACGGCAGTACGAGTTATCTTTCATAGGACTTGGATCTCGGGTAGGGTCAGAGTTGAATCTTACCAGGGTGTTGAGCCAGGATGCCTCCGGTGAGGAAACGCGCGCGGTCATAAATGAAGCGTTGCGATTAGGACTGGCTCCGTTTCTGGGTTATGTTGATGCCGCTGACGAATTCTCTCTAGTCTACGGAGAAGGAGGTCGAGCTGAAGCCGATGAGATACTAGTCAGCGATCCGTGGCGTCACTGGGTTTTCAATGTGTATGGTGGTGATTTTGAGCTGGATCGGGAATCCAATCGGACGGTCTTTGATTCACGTTGGGGTTTCTACGCTGACCACCGAAGTGAGGAATGGAAAATCCGGTTTCGTCCGTACTTTAACTATGATCTCGTACGGATTCAACGAGAAAGTAGGCCGACCGTACGTAGGAGTATCACTCGGCACGGATTGGACAGCTACGTTATTCGTAGTCTGGGTCCCCATTGGTCTGTGGGATTTTTTGCAGATTACGTGACAAGAGACGATCGCAATCTACGCCACTGGCTTACTCTTATACCGGGCGTCGAATATAGTGTATTACCCTACGAGTTGGCGACACGCCGTGCGATCACCATCGTATACAGGATGGGGATAAACTATACGGATTACTTTGAGAGGACCATCTTCAACAAGACACGGGAGTGGTTACCTCTTCATGAATTGGATGCTACCGTGATGATACGTCGACCCTGGGGCGACATTTACAGCGGTTTGGAGGGTGCCCAGTATCTGAACGACTTATCTAAACAGAGTGCAGAGATATTTGCAAACTTTTCCGTTCGTTTATTCGAGGGGTTTTCTTTTGATTTCGAGGGAAGTTTTGAAATGATTCGGGATCAACTCTCATTGCCGCTCGGCGAATTAACCTTGGAGGATATTCTTCTCCAGCAACGCGAGCTTGCTACGGACTACTACTTTAGCGTCGGGTTTGGTTTTTCGTATACTTTTGGCTCAGAATTTGCCAATGTGGTCAACACGAGATTTTAATGTTCCCGCGTCTGGTTGCAGAGGATCTGGAAAAAGGATTTAGCACCGGTTCTGGTGTGAGACTGGAGGTACTTCGAGGCCTTTCCCTGACCGTCGAGGCTGGGGAGGTTGTAGCGATCATCGGTGACAGTGGCACTGGCAAAAGCACATTGCTTCACCTGCTGGGTGCATTGGATCGCCCAGACAAAGGGAAGGTATGCTATGACGGCCAAGATATTTTTGAGCAGAGTGACGACGCTCTCAGCCGCTGGCGCAACACCTCGGTGGGCTTCGTCTTTCAGTTTCATCATCTACTACCTGAATTCAGCGCGTTGGAAAACGTGGCCATGCCCGCATTGATCGCCGGGCGGGGGCGCGCTCACGCTCAGGCAAGGGCAGAAACACTTCTAGGGCAGCTGGGGTTGGGGTTGCGGCTGGGGCATCGTCCGGCAGAACTGTCTGGTGGAGAGCAGCAGCGTGTTGCTGTGGCGCGTGCGTTAATGAACCGGCCGGCGTTGGTTCTTGCTGATGAACCCTCCGGCAGTTTGGATACGAAAACGGCTGAGGCATTGCATGAGGAACTTCTCGAGTTGAGCCGTACGCATGATCAGGCGTTCATTATTGCCACACACAATCCCACACTGAGTGGACTGTGCGATCGTGTTTTATTGTTGGAGGACGGACAACTCTGGGCACAGCCAAAGCCACAGAAGTAAAAGCAGGAAAAGGGCTCTTTACCTTTTGCGCAATTCCAAGGCGTTTATAATCATGTTGTTCAGCCCCACCGTTTGCGCATATCTATAGTATCACATGAGTAGGTGGCTATAGTTGTTGATTGAATTCAGTGGATAGATGGGTCTTCTATGCGAGTCTGCGCTCCTCATCTGGAACGAGGTAAGATAGTATTTCGACCTCCGGCCTTGTAAGCGTGGATACACGAATTCTATTAATCAACAAACCATAATTCTCCGTTGAGTGAGGCTCAGCCAGTGGGTGCTGTGGTACAGGTCTACCAACGACTCTTGCTCGAGGACTGATCACGGCCCGTTTGGTTCATGACGCAGATTTGGTTGTACTGGGATCCCCAGTCAATGCCAACAAAGAAGATGAATAGTACTTCGGTCAATACGATCGCGTATATCTAGGTTGAAGGTTAGTAGGTCGCCGTAGTCCAAAGTTCGACAGTCCAAATCTTTCGGAGGGCTAAAATGGGCCTGTTTCGTGGGTATTTGCCTGTTTTTAGGGGCGTCCCAGAAAATTTAAACACTACAAAACGGGCCCGTAAGGCTGCTTGATGCGGTCTGAATGCCCTCGGTCAGAAGCGTTTTTCTTCGCTGTTTGCAGGGTTCTTTGCCACCGGTATTGTCTGGCGCTGGACTTTCGGCCCCAGTGCTTAGCAGATCCGGATCTTGTGCGGCAAGCCCCGACCCTCGCTGATGGGACCTTCGCCTCCATGCCGGGGTGATGTAGACTCGACGCAGGAAGTGCAACATGGCAACGGCGGCGATTTGTGTTGAGCATGGTCTCAAGTCAGTTCAGCTAGCCAATTGGTGCATGAGCTATCACGAGGCGATGAAGTCAGCCGATGGCGGCGCTCTTGCGGAGAATGCGCGACTGGCGAACATGAACGGCGACTGTGGGTATTTGGGGAGACATCACGTCCGTTCATTTAAGTATGGTTCACTACTGGCCCGCACATAGCGTCTGTCTCAATTGTACCGTGCTTGCCATCCGATTCGGACGTCGCAGAGCCCAGTTGGCGCCTATTCTCTTGTTGATTATGCTTCTCGCAGCATGCGGGTCCAATCCCGACAAGACCGGTCCCGACCGCGTCAACGCTTGGCAGACGGTCGAGCGATACAAGATTGACCAGAGGATAGCCATTCAGCGCGTATCGCAGTGGATTCGGGAGCCGGGCAACGAGGCTAAGACCAGGGAAGACGCATTAATGGCTTTGGGTATGGAAATGCCGGACGCGCTGCCGGCTGTCGACTCGGCATTGACCATCGCCATCGCAAATCCGGTGGATGATCTCGGGTTTATGGCACTGAGGTTTGTGTACTACGAACTCCGGAATATTGATCAGGCTGTTCAATCAAATTACGAAGATGCAGTTTTCGAACTTCTCGAAACGCACTACATTCATGACCTGCGGCTCGACCGCTTACTCTTGGGACTCATACGCTTCGGGGGCGACCGGGGAGTGGACCTAGTAGACGAGGTTGTAGCGCGCAGCAACCAACGACAATTGCGTGGACGTGGAGCCTACTGGTCGGCCAGCGAGCGATTGAAAGATGTAGACGATCTAAGCAGGTCTGCCGACGAGCGTGCACAGATACGTGCCGAGGTAATGTACATGGCCAAATTAGTGGCCTCGGAGTATGGCGACATCACGGTTTTTCGGGGCCAGCCGGGCGGCGAGGCCATCCAGCCGGTACTGTTCGCGCTTGACAACTTGGCCGTTGGCCAGACGATTCCCGAGGTAAATGCGGAGCGCATAGGCGGAGATCAAGAGTCGTTGAGTCAGTACCGTGGTAATGTGCTGCTCCTTGACTTTTGGGCCACCTGGTGCGTCCCGTGTATCGCAAGTCTTCCAGACATCGAGCGGCTCAGCGAGTCACTGGAAGATCTAGAATTCAAAGTTATCACCATCAGCGTGGATGAGACCGTGGAGCTGGTGGTGGAATTCATGGAAAGCCGTGCGGATCTGCCGTACATCAACTGGTTCGTGGGCCCGGAATCCAAGCTTTACAATGATTGGTCAATCCAAGGTTTACCGACTTATATAGTCGTGGACCGGGACGGTACAGTGCTTGGAAAATCGGCTGAATTGGAACCGCTATACAAGGTTATTCTGGAATCTACGGGGGCTGACCTAGAAGCAAGGTCAGCCATTCTTGGAGAAGTGGCTTCGAGCTAACTCATCTATTGGTACGGCGCGCGATTGTGGCCGTGATTCGCAATCAACGATGCCAAATTCAGCTTCTGGAAGGTGTGCTCACGCAGTCAGTTGAGTTTCCTGCAACAATTCAAGCTCATCCCTAAGCAACGGGGGCTTACTCTAGGCACGACGCAAATGCGCGCGCAAATGTTGAGTTGCTTGAGAATCGGCCGCAAGTGCGTTAGCCAAGTAATTCCTACTAAAGAATGAATGCGGCTGTTGACACTTGTATTCGACTGTGGCCGAGCTCACTCCAAATGGAAGACAACCGAGTTTAGGAGCACAAATCCGGTTAGCCAAGTACAGGATGTTTTCCAATCTTCGAGACTTTGGCTGGGAAGCGGCTCCTCTTGTGTCCATTAAACATTTCGGGCTAAGACGATCCAGTTTAACATCACTGACGAAATTCCCCAACCACTCCTTCAGAACAACAATACAAGAGCCGGGAGCAAGTCTGTCAGGCTGACGAAACGGAAGAATGAGACCATTTCACGTTTCGTTGCAGAGGACTTGGAAAAAGGATTTAGCACCGGGGCTGGTGTGAGACAACAGGTGCTTCGCGGGCTGTCCTAGACCGTCAAGGCTGGGGCGGTAGTAGCGATCACAGGTGGCACCGGCAAAAGCACATTGCTCCATTCGCCGGGCTCCTAGGAGCCAATTTGCCAACAGACCTTGTTTGGAGAATTCCAGCGGACTATCTGGTTGATGATGCAGAGTTGGTTGAACTAGGATCCCCAGCCAATCCCAACTTAGGCCTAGAATAGAACTTCGGCTAATATGGTCGCGTATATTTATGGGAAGGATTGGAGGGTCGCCGTAGTCTTCGTAGATCCGTGTATCGGTGCTCAACGGTACGTACCCTGTACGGGACTTTAATCACGTAATCCCAGGAAATAGATAACCTCCAAGCGTTCATGATGCTGAGCGTGGTTGGTTGCTCCTAGGTAGATACCCGTCAACACGATGCAGCAATAGCGTGGCCTGCTTTGCGATCATGAAGATCAGACTAATTTGGCAAGATTCAATTACTCCAGCTATTACCATCCAATGTTCAACTGCATTGCCACTCTAGCATTGCACTTCGTTAGCATCCCTCAATGAATACAGAGGAAAGTTCAGTTGCATTGAAACAAGGCGTGTGGGGATGAATATTTCGGCTTTAATTGGGAAGATTTCCTTCGTCACAAATGCATGCAGACGGATTGCCGCGCTCCGTCCTTTCGGGAAGCATGGCCTCGCATTTTATTGTCTAATAGTGTTCAGCCACAGCCTAAGAACCTCAGATGTATTCTCCGTTCTTTTCCTTTCGAGCCGATCCCTTAAGGGGGTGCTCTCATGCAGATTGTCACATTTTTGTTCTCTGGTAGCGTTTCTGTCTCTGCTTCTACCCGGTCTGATTCTCGCGCAGGTGTCAGAGCATGCGTCGTCCAAGGAAGTGGAATTCGGGAAGGAACGAGGATGGGAGGAGAATTTAACCTCAACCAGGACGGCTCCTTATCGGGATGACAGGATCCGGGAGGAGCGTTTCCGTCTAAGGTCCGAAGCATACGGACTCGTTCATGACAGATTGTGGTCAGAAATGCCTGTTGACGCAAGTTCAGCGGTGAAACCGGTCGCATATATGAGCATGAATATTTGTGATCGGACGACTGTAGTCATGGATGCGATATTGAGTCGAATCTCTGCTACAAATGAATGTTCTGAAGTTACGAGTACCCAATTGGCTGGCATCACTGGCACAATGGATTTATCTTCTCAAAATATCTCCAGCCTGAAGGCAGGAGATTTTGATGGCCTTATTTCGCTGAACAGGCTTGATTTAGGGCGCAACGATTTGTCCACACTTCCCGACGGCGTCTTTGATGAACTGACCTCGTTGATTAGGCTTGAATTGCGGCGCAACGATTTGTTGGCACTCCCCGACGGCATCTTTGATGAACTGACCTTGCTGAATGTACTTAGGTTGGAGGAGAACGAATTGTCCACACTCCCCGACGGCATCTTTGATGAACTAACTTCGCTGACGTCGCTTATTCTGTGGGGGAACGATTTATTAGCACTTCCCGACGGCATCTTTAATGAACTAACCTCCTTGACTCTGCTTGAGTTGTCCGTTGTACAATTAAGCACATTCCCCGACGGCATCTTTGATGAACTGAGTTCGCTGACTTGGCTATGGCTGGGGGTCTACGATTTCTCCGAGCTCCCCGTTGACGCCTTTGATGAACTGACCTCGCTGAAAGGGCTTGCCTTGCACAGTGTGGAGTCGGCCCCACTCCCCGGCGGCATCTTTGATAAACTGACCTCGCTGACTGAGCTGTATTTACGTTCAAATTTCCTCAGATCACTCCCCCGTGGCATCTTTGATGAATTGAGCTCGCTGGATAGGCTTGACTTGAGTGCCAACCGTCTGACAACACTTCCCGAAGGCATCTTTGATGGATTGGCCTCGCTGACTTGGCTTGATTTGAGGCAAAACAGTTTGGCAACACTGCCCGATGGCATCTTTGATGAACAAATCTCGCTGACTTGGCTTGATTTGAACACCAACGATTTTTCCACGCTCCCCGACGGCATCTTTGATGAATTGACCTTGCTGACTGGACTTTACTTGGGGGGTAACGATTTGTCCACGGTTCCCGACGGCATCTTTGATGAATTGACCTTGCTGACTGGACTTGGTTTGGGGGGTAACGATTTTTCCACGCTCCCCGACGGCATCTTTGATGAATTGACCTTGCTGACTGGACTTGGTTTGGGGGGTAACGATTTGTCCACGCTCCCCGACGGCATCTTTGATGAACTGACCTTGCTGACTTGGCTCGATTTGGGGGAAAACGATTTTTCCACGCTTCCCGATGCCATCTTTGATGAACTGACCTTGCTGAAAGGGCTTCGGTTGCACAAGAACGATTTTTCCACGCTTCCCGATGGCATTTTTGATGAACTGACCTCGCTGGATAGGCTACAGTTGTGGAATAACGATTTGTCCATGCTCCCCAAGGGCATCTTTGATAAACTGACCTCGCTGACTTGGCTTGAGTTGTGGAATAATGATTTTTCTACGCTTCCCGACGATATCTTTGATGAACTGACCTCGCTGAAATGGCTGCAATTGGAGGGCAACGAATTGTCCACGCTTCCCGACGGAATCTTTGATGAACTAACCTCCTTGACTGGGCTTGATTTGGGGGGCAACGATCTGTCCACACTCCCCGACGGCGTCTTTGCTAAGAATGCTATACTATCCCTAAGGGAACGTTTTCCTCCCTTCGGATTGTCTCTACGAGCTAATCCCGGCGCCCCGTTCAGTCCGGTTGTCAACGCTGGTGAAGATCTAACGGTACAGCCGGGGGTTGCAGTTTCGATTTCAGGCAGTGTCAAAGGACCGTGGGGTGATAATGTTCGGTGGGACTGGATTCAGGTAGACGGCCCTGATTCAGATGTACCCATTTCAGGGGCGTTGCCCTTGACGGGCGGCGACACGGCAATGCCTAGCTTTACGGCACCCACGGCGGAAGGGGAACTGTACTTTAAGTTGGTGGCAGCTCCCGGACATAAAGGAACGCCCACCGCAGCTTACGGACATGCGAACTCAGCCCCCGACTGGGTTACCGTAACGGTTTCGAATACGCCTACCAACACATCGGAGGTACCCTTGGTGGTCGAATTTAATCTGCTTGGAAATTATCCCAATCCGTTCAACCCATCAACGACCATTCTACTAGATGTACCAGAATTGGCGGCTGTCACGGTGGATGTCTTCAACGTGCTCGGCCAGCGGGTACATCGGGAGGAGTTTCCAGCAGTGGCGGCCGGTGCTTCAATGCCACTGCCCCTGGATGTGTCCCACCTGTCCTCCGGGGCATACATCTACCAGGTCACTGCGCGAGCGGGGAAGGAAGTGCATCGTGCTGGTGGACGCATGACGCTCATCAAATAGAGCCAATTGTGTGCCTGACAGAATAAGTTATTAGTCACGGGATAATACGGTGAATCGGATGACCGGGGGCAGGCTGCGTCCCTTTTTATGGTTTCTGTCAGGATTTAGCGCATATAGAAGGCGATCATCGCGTAGGTGCAGTCAGATAGGAGACGTAGTGATTTTGCGAACTTGAGGGTAATTTTGGTTACGATGAAGAATATTGCCGTTTGGCACAAAGCCCTTCATTGGGCGTTCACTGCAGCCCCGTGGTTAAGGTGGCAACTAAGCGGTTATTACGTTGCAGTTTGATAGATCACCATGCTGGCTTCACAGGACGTTCTCAGCAGCCGATTAGAGCAAATCGGATTTATTGATGATCCGGTAGATACAGGACTGGATCTATATGAAGAAATTGAGCGCCTGAAACGAGACAAGAATGCTGTGCTGCTAGCACACTACTATCAGGAGCCGGCGATTCAGGATGTCGCTGATTTTATTGGGGACTCGTTGGGACTCTCCCGCCAAGCAGCAGCAACCGAAGCGGAGATCATTGTGTTCGCGGGGGTTCATTTTATGGCTGAAACGGCCAAGATACTGAACCCGCACAAGAAGGTGCTGCTCCCGGATTTGAACGCGGGATGTTCTCTGGCAGACACCTGCCCGGCCGATGAGTTTCAAGCCTTCTGTGACGCGCATCCCGACCATCTGGTAATGTCCTACATCAATTGCTCCGCTGCCGTAAAGGCCAGGAGTGACATTATCTGCACCTCCACCAATGCAGAGCACCTGCTGCGAATGATACCCGAATCCCAGCCAGTCATTTTTGCGCCAGATCGTAATCTGGGTCGCTGGCTTGAGCGGAAAATCGGACGCGACCTGGTCATTTGGGATGGGGTATGTATTGTACATGAGACGTTCAGTGAACGTAAACTGCTCGCCCTGAAGGTGAAGTTTCCAGAAGCGCAGGTCCTGGCGCATCCAGAATGCGAGGAGGCCGTTCTTCGACATGCAGACTTTGTAGGCTCTACCAGCGGAATCCGTCGATATGCCCGCGAGGATGAGGGGAATTCGTTTATAATTGCAACGGAGGAGGGGATTCTGCACCAGATGCGCAAGGATTCGCCGAACAAGTATTTTATTCCAGCTCCCCCAGAAAGCGGGTGCAATTGCAGCCAGTGCCCGCATATGCGTCTCAATACACTGGAAAAGCTATATACGTGCATGCGTCACGAGCTCCCGGAAATCACTATGGAGGAATCCATTCGCCGGCGTGCACTCAAGCCGATTGAGCGCATGATCGAAATGAGCAAGGACGTCTCGTAGGTCACAGGTTTACGCGAATACCTACCAAGGGCTCAAATCTCTTCTGAACCAGGTAGTGAGGGCTGGACTGAATGGGTTCAAAGGTATACCGGGCCTCCGCGTGTAGGAAGAACGCTTTTCTGATATGTAAGGTGGTTGCGAACGTGAGTCCACTTTGTTCGGCGAAAGGGTTGAAGATCCCTAAGAAGGTACGCTCTCCCAGGCGATCAACACCGACTTCAAGAATGAAGTAAGGCCCCCGCTTTACGAAGAGTCTGAAGTGCAGTTCGCTGAGAGGTTGGGGGCCAAAGTGCCTGCGCCAGCTGTATTCGATCCAGAACGACTCCCTGATCTGAAGGGAGAGGGCTGTGAGCAGGTCATTTACCCCCCGTGCCTCCCCAAGGGTAATACCGGCGAAGTCATCCTGTGCAAGGTCGTCAAGGTCAGCCTCATTGCGAATAATTCGGTTGTGTGAGTTACTTACAGCGAATAGCTGTCCGACATATCCTGGAATAAAGTGACGGCTATTGTAGAAGGCCCCAACTCTGAGTTTGAAGCTTAACAGATCCAGGAAGCCTGCGCTATGCACATCAGCGCCAAAGGCAAGACCGTCTCCGTGTCGTGTGTACCAGGCGTAACTTGCATAAGGGGCGAACACAATACGGCCTGTCTCGAACACGGCAACCTGCAAATCAATGCTCCACGCCGTCAGGTAGGTACGATTATGGTTGGTGTAATTAATACCAAGCTTACTGTCATACGGCAGCTCAAGACTTGCTCTTCCCCCAAATACATCATTCAGGCGAACATCACTACTGAAACCACTTAACTCGACCGATCCTCCAGTCCATGCCAACTCGGTACCCACAGTTCGCATATCCCAGGCAATGGACGAATTATAGTGATTCACGATATGCCCGATACCAAGCCGCATATCCTTAATTGGACCGAGCCGGACATAGAGATTATCTGTCTGAATACGAGCAAACTGAATGATTCGAAGGAGATCGTACGCCTCGTCCCAGTCTGGAGTATACCGTCCGAGGGGTCCATGTCGCATGCTCCCACGCAGTCGCCCCTCAAAGGGATAGTCAGCAAAATCCCAATTCAGCAGCGCAAGTCCCCTCCATTGGGCACCAATCAACGATACGCCCGCCAATGCGTTGAACCGGTTTTGTGTTTGCCAGCGTTGGTGCACGAGCTTTTCGGATAGACGATTAATCGCTCCAAAACCATCCTGCGCACGGCTTTTCGTAAAAGGGCAGACTACTGACAGGAACAGAAAACTGTACAGACAAATATGCCGCATGTTAACTTGAGAATTAAATCTGCAGGAATCACACTGCTGTGCTCTCATAAGAGCCGATCATGAGTTTGAGTATACCAAATAGACTCGGACTTTTCTTCCTGGAATCGACATTGTATCCAGGAGAGAAAAAATTTCTGCATGTCTTCGAAAAACGCTACCGAAAACTGGTGGACAATTGTCTGGCCAGCCATGGGCTGTTTGTAATTGTATGGGAGGATGACGATAAAGTAAAAGAGATTGGTTGCATTGCTCGCGTCAAACGTGTGCTGGCGCGTTACGAAGGAGGAGAACTTGATATCGAGGTTGAAGGGATTCGTCGGGTAAAGGTCTATATGATAGACGAGGCCGCATTTTATCGGCAAGGATACTTGGACCCATATAACGACACGGTTGAAGCGGGAGCATCCCCGGAAGGAGAGCGGCTGATTGCCCAGCATATCAAACTTCTGGAAATCATTGGCGCAAACATCAATCCCCAGTACTATCAGTCCAATCATCCCTTATCGTGGCTCATTGGACGCAATTGCGGCCTATCGCTTCCTCAGCGTCAGGATTTACTTGAAATGCGAAGTGAAGCGGATCGTGTGATGTTTTTAATTGACTATCTGTCTGAGTTTATTCCAAAGGTTGAACGGAATGCGAAGAAGCAAATGCACATAATGTCGAATGGCCACGCTAAGGATTTCCTGAACGGAGAACACTAAACACGATGCCGCAAATCGGTCCATATACGTTGCATACTGTCGAATGTGGCCGTTTCAGGTTGGATGGGGGTGCGATGTTTGGTATCATTCCACGCGTATTGTGGGCACGCAGAATGCCTCCTGATGACAGAAACAGGATTTCCATGTGCATGCGATCCCTACTCTTGGAAGGAGACGGACGTGTAATCCTGATTGATAACGGCGCAGGCAACAAACACGATGCACGATTCAAGGATATTTTTGCTCTTGAGGGATGTACTCTGGATGATTCTTTGAAGAAAGCCGGCTTTATTGCAGAAGATGTCACGGATGTAATTCTGACACATCTACACTTTGATCACGCAGGGGGGAGCACGATTTACGACGGAGGGCGGGTTGTACCAAAATTCAAAAACGCAACCTACCATTTACAGCTGGGTCACCTCGAGAGTGCAAGAGCCCCTAATGTCCGTGAACGAGCATCTTTTCTTCCGGATAATTTTGAACCGCTTGCCGCGACGGGACAGCTAAGAACACATCAGGGTGAAGGGCAACTTTTTCCAGGTATTGATCTCATGGTGGTTAATGGTCATACGACTGCTCAGCAATTGGTCAGGATCTGTGGTAAAGAAGGAACAGTTGTTTTTTGTGCAGATCTGCTGCCAACAGTTCATCATCTTCGGTCGCCATGGGTTATGGCTTATGATGTTAGACCACTGACCACCGTGGCAGAGAAGGCACATTTTCTCGATAATGCCTTGGCTGAGCAGTGGCAGCTCTTTTTTGAACATGATCCTGAGGTAACGGTGGCAAGTTTACAGGAAACAGAGAAGGGCATCATCACCAGTTCTCCCAGACGGCTTGAGGAACTGTTTTGAGACTAGGATTCTTTGAAACATCCGAATTTATTCGGAGTAGACGCGATTTACTTTTCCCAGCGAAAATTCCCATTGCCCAAAGTTACCAAGTATATACGCAGGAACACCTTAGGCTGTAACTGCTCAATAACTTATTAACGTGCAATCTTGGCAATTATCTGGACCAGTGAACCGGGTAAGGATTTTCGGAACGTTGTATTTGTCAGTACTGGCTGCTATATGTGCACCGGCTGCTGCGCAAGACGCTACCCTTGAGCTCATAGATTCTACGCCTAGCCGCAGTGTCTATCAACTGAGTGCAGAATGGGGGGATGCTGAAGTGGATGTAGGAGGGCTCTTGGAGTCCTCGGTGGTTTTGGATCTTCCAGCCCTGGTACAGCCCAGTGTTCGCGTATTGGAAGCAGAGTACGATGAGTACTCATTTGAGCCAGTCACGGGCGTCGGTGAAGAGGCTGCCGTTGTCGTTGGTCTTGGACTATCGCGTAAGCGGCCGGCTGCCACATTAGTGGCGCGTCTTGTAACCTATGATTCAACATCTGCAAAACTGCGGCGCTATAGGCATATGCGAATTGAGGTGAGACATCCGGTTAATCAGCAGGTGTCCACCAGCTACGAGACTTCGGATAACCCACACCTCGATGTTAGTCGAAGTGTGCTTGCGGATGGGCAGTTTTTCAAGCTTGCAATTTCAGAGACAGGAATATTTCGGATTGATCGCACTTTTCTTGAATCGTTACCAGGGTTGGATACGCCAGTTGGCAGTATAGATCCAGATCAAGTCAGGATATTTGGTAATGGAGGGGCACCAGTCCCTGCCCTAAACAGTGCTCCCAGGATTGCGGATTTAGCAGAAAATCAGGTATTTGTGCAGGGGGGCGGGGACGGTAGTTTTGATGCCGCTGATGCGGTCTGGTTCTATGCTCAGGGTCCGAGCGGATGGCAAAGTAGGCAGCTAACAGGCTTCAGGGGTAGACCACTCCTAGATCCGAGCGGAGAACCCGTACGCGAGTGGTCCCATTATGTGCATCCGTTTGATTCAACGAACTATTACTTCTTGAGCATTGGGAGTTCGGCAAGCCAAACCTATCTGCAGGAAGATTATCCAGATGCCGCAGACACCGTTCTGCTCTCCGAAATCACGGGACGCTACTTTGTAGATCTAGACGAGTACTTGTGGGGGCGGGAGGGGGGCCATTCCGGCCATACCTGGGTCAGTGCGCTTATACCTGGGCCTGGGCCGGGACGTACGGTATTCGAAAACTTTCAGCTTCCCGGGCTGACCGGAGGTACATTGCATTATCAAATCCGGGCAGCAATTCAAAGCAATCCTGCCGCGACCCTGCATTACAGAGGGGATAACAGCACATTGCACAGTGTCAACTACGGAGCTAGCTCGGGACTTCCGGAAAATGCAATTGCGCGTTCGGGGACTGCGGAGTTCACTCAAACGGTTACTGCTGGTCAGCAGATCAGCCTCACAGCCGATCTGGATGACCAAGTTGGCGGCCCACTGGCGGCTTTAGATTGGGTCCGGGTTTTTTATCCCAAAACGCTACAGGCAGATCAGCAACCCTTGAGATTCCATACACCGTTAGCTACTGCTGGAACGTTCACATTTGTGCTTCGCGGCTTTTCATCTCCGCCATTTGTACTGGATGTAACCCACCCTGGGGATTATCGCTGGCTGGGACTTAGTTCGCGGGGGGGCGAGTATTGGGTACAGGTGACGGCCGCGTCGGAGGATGAGCCCCGAGAGTTGATCGCCTTCACGTCGAATCAAGTTCGGACTCTAGATGCCACCGAAGCATGTGGTTCCGAATGCAGGGTTACTCCGCAGAACCTCCATGGCATTCAGGCGTGGCCCGATTTTGTGATTATCACTCCCGATCAGTTTATTCAGCAGTCAAATGCGTTGGCCGATCGTCGTCGTGCAGAAGGACTAACGGTTGAAGTTGTTGATGTACAACAGATCTATAATGAGTTTTCGGGGGGACTGCAGGATGTGCGTGGTATCAGGGATTACCTGAAGTTTCTTTATGACCGTAGCCCGGATGAAGAACGCCTTTTACGGTATGTGCTCCTGTTTGGTGATGGTCACTTTGACTACCGAAATCTTGATGCTTCTGCCACGTTTCCAAATCATATTCCTCCATTCGAGACAGAGGACTCCTGGGACCCCGACCGATCCTTCACTTCAGACGATTACTACGGGCTGCTGGATGATAATGAGGGTCTATGGCCTTATCTCCGGGGAACCTTCCAGAATCAATATGATCACCTGAATGAGCGCGTAGATTTGGGAATTGGGCGCTTTACTGTGCACACCGAAGAGGAAGCTCAATTGATGATTGATAAGATTGTGCATTATGAAAGCCCGGACACATATGGTCAATGGCGAAACCGATACCTGTTTCTGGCAGATGATGGTCCAACGGGAATATCTGGCACGCAAAATGACAAGGACCTTCATACACAAAATACCGATGTGGTCGCAGTTGCAGTGGCGAAGCTTGCGCCAGATGTAAACCAGCGTAAAGTGTATGCACTTTCGTACACCAGAGAATTCCTCAACACCTGGCGTGTTCCGAAAGCCCGTCAAGATCTGCTATTAGCAATTGATGAGGGCGTTCTCGTTGTCAACTACAGTGGTCATGGGGGCGAGCGAGCACTTGCACAGGAAAACCTTTTTACTGTCGAAGACTCCAGATCCCTCCAGAATTATGATAAACTACCGATATTTATTACCGCAACCTGCTCGTTCGGTCGATGGGATTTGGGTAATGAACAGACCGGTGCAGAAGAGTTGCTTCTTAATCGAAATGGCGGGGCGATTGCCCTCCTTACAACGGTGCGTCAAGTTTACACTTCTGGAGATGAGACCTCACTCAACGTAGGACTGAATGTTGCCCTTAACGAAGAACTTTTTACACGGGAGACCGATAGATTGTTACCTCGGCTTGGAGATGCGCTTCGCAGAACCAAGAACAGACGTGTAGGATACGAGGGTAACAATCGCAAATTCAATCTTCTGGGAGATCCTACATTGCGGCCGGGCTTACCCGCCAGTCGTGCCGTTGTTACGCATATAAACGACAATCAGATCACCACGGCCACAGGCCAAATGCGTGCACTAGAGCGGATTGAGCTGAAGGGGGAAATCCAACGGCCTGACGGTTCATTGGATACCTCCTTTGATGGTGCCGCATCACTCACGGTTTTTGATGCACTGAGGCAGGTGCCAATCCCTCCGGAGAAGTTTCGATATATGCCGCAGCGCTACTATGAGGTTCGAGAAGATCTGATCTGGCGAGGCAGGACTCGCGTAACCGATGGACAGTTTGTCGCACGATTTGTCGTTCCAAAGGATATCTCGTATGCAAATCGACCTGGAAGGGTTACGCTTTATGCACAAAGTGCGGCTGAGCATGTAAATGGGCATTCCGAACGCTTTATTGTCGGTGGCACCTCGGACGATGCCACGAATGATGTTGACGGCCCACAGATCGAACTTTATCTAGGAGATGAAACGTTCACCAGTGGTGGCTTGGCCCCCACGCAACCGCAAGTATTTGCCCGCATATATGATGAAAGCGGCATCAATACGGTAGGTGCAGGCGTTGGACACGAAATGTTACTCGTACTTGACGAAAACGAGGTGGAGGCAATCAATATTGGCAACCTCTATGAAAGTGATGAGGATTCATTTCAGCGGGGATCCGTTTCTTATTCTTTTGATGAGGCGCTGACGCCCGGTCCACACACACTTAGTCTTCGTGCTTGGGATGTGCTGAACAATTCCGGCGAAGCATCCTTAGATTTTCTTGTAACGGATACCGAAGAGTTAGTGATCAGAAATGTTTTCAATTATCCAAACCCTACGACCGGGGCAACCCGATTCGTTTTTGAGCACAACCAAATACCCGGTACGCCAGTTAAGGTACATGTGCGGGTTTATACTTTAGCGGGACGCCCCGTGCGGACTTTGGAATCAGAAGAGTTGTTATCTGCGGGGCCAATGCAAATTTCCTGGGATGGACTGGATGATGATTATGCAAGACTCGCCCCTGGCGTGTACTTGTATAGGCTTCGGGCTGAAACAGCAGGTGACGAAGTGCAGCACGTTGCCGAGATTATAGAAAAACTGGCCGTTGTTCGTTAAAGGCCACAAACATGTGTATAACCTAACCCTTGCAAAACCAGATAGTATGAAGAGTCAGATTTTCAAATACATCACCATTTCGTCGCTTTTGATCTTCATGATCATCGGTGGCTTTGTCAGGGATGCATCGGCCCAGATTGGCGCATCCGCTGTTGTATTTCTCATGATTGAACCCGACAGCAGGGCGGCAGGTATGGGGAATGCAGGTGTAGCAATTGCCGACAATGCAAATGCCTTGTTTTGGAACCCTGCAGGGTTAGCCGATCAGGTTGGAACAGAGGTCGCGCTCACGCACAGTAATTGGTTACCAGAGTTGAGCAGTGATCTATTTTTTGAGTACCTGGTCGCCAAGCATCATATCAAGAATTGGGGCACAATCGGGGCGCATGTAACTTTTTTGAACCTTGGTGAGCATGAACACCGTGATGCACTGAATCAAGAACTAGGTACTTTTCGATCATACGACCTGTCTGTCGGTGTCTCGTATGGGTTTAAGGTATCTGAGCATTTTTCACTGGGTACTGGTGTGCGTTGGATCCGGTCTAACCTTGCCAGTGTCAATGTAGGTGCGCAGCAGTCTCAGCCGGGTGTATCGGTCGGTGTGGACTTGGCAGCTATGCTCAAGGCGCCCCAATTTTCTCTTGGTTCTATAGCCACGCAGTACAATATTGGGGTTAATCTCACCAACATGGGTCCCAAGATCCAGTACTCTGACAGTGAGCAGGCTGACCCGATCCCCACCTTACTTCGAGTAGGTCATGCAATTACATTTGAATTTGACGAATACAACAAGATCACTCTGGCCAACGATGCTTCAAAAATTCTCGTTCGTCAGCGGGTTGAGGAGGTTTGTATTGACGTTAATGATCCTGAGACCTGTGCTCCGCAGTATTCCACAGATCCGTTCTATCGCGCGATCTTCACTTCCTGGACCCCCATTGAAGTTCTGAGTTCAGCAGTCAACGATGATGAACAGGAGTTCACGAACCTGTCAGTCATTGACCAGCTCTTGATTTCCGTTGGTTTTGAGTACTGGTACAATAATCTGTTTGCAGCGCGTGGAGGATATTTCTATGAGAATCCCTACAATGGTGACCGGAAATTCCTAACTTTTGGAGCAGGAATCCGCTACAATATCGTGGGGGTTGATTTTTCGTATGTATATGCCTTGGAGGAAAACCATCCTTTGGCCAATACAATGCGTTTCTCACTACTTCTCAACTTTGCACGCTAACCCGGATCGAGGTTGCAGTACAATGAGGCAGCTGACTGTCATGGCAGCGGCCTGCCTATTGCTGCTAACCGGAGCAAATGCTCAAGCGGTAAAGCCAGCTGCACCATACTACGACTTGGTTGCGCTCCGGGTAGAGTTTGCGCCAGATACCTCCAGTTTTACTACTGGAGATGGAACGTTCTCGGGGTTGAGTCTTCCGATTGAACCAAAGGTTGATCCGCTCCCTCATGATGCGGCCTATTTCGAGGCCCATCTTGCTTTTCTGGAACACTATATCCTTACAGCCAGCGCTAGCAAAACCAGGATTGTGACGCATCTCATCCCTGAGGTTGTCCGGCTAGATAGTCCAATGGCAACCTACAGTCCGGTCGGATTAGACTCAGACAGTAAGTCGGAGCGATCGAAATTGGCAAACCTGATCCGTGATGCCTGGACAAAGGCAGATGTGGAGAGTACATTTGATCCAATGCGACTCTCGAACAAGGGGAATATTGCGTTCATCCTGTTCCACGCGGGGGTAGGACGTGATATTGAGCTTGTCGGCACGACGCTGGACAAGACACCCCAGGACCTGCCTTCACTCTTCATGGGGACCAATACGTTGGCAGACCTTGGAATTAGCGGACTTAAGTTCAAAGGGTTGCCGGTAGACCATTCGCTGATCATTCCGCGCACGGAAACCCGCCCAGGCGTAAATCCCTTTACGGATGAGCCCTACCTGCTCGAATTGTCAATTAATGGATTGTTAGCAGCAAGCTTCATTAGTTATCTAGGGGTTCCTGACCTGTTCAATACCGATACCGGGGAGTCAGTGATTGGTCCGTTTGGTGTGATGGATCCTTTGGGGATTTTTGCGTATCGCGGCCTGTTTCCACCACTACCCAGTGCATGGACCCGCACAGCACTCGGCTGGGGGATCCCCAAAGACATTCATGATCCCGGTGTATACGATCTGGCAGCCGGAGAAATTGCCAGGATTGAGATATCAGAGGCTGAGTATTTTCTGTTGGAAAACCGTGTACGCACTCCTGATGATACAGGGCTCACGCTGCACATATTCAACGAGGGGAAAATCTCAACTCAACGGTTCCCTGCGACCAGCGATGATTTTGACCGTTTCAATGTGGGGGCATTTCAGGGTGGTGTGGTTACACGGGCAAGCTCATACGATTTTGCACTGCCGGGCCGTGATGCTGACAATCAGCAATACAATGGAGGAATCCTCATCTGGCACATTGATGAGCGTCAGTTTTCCCGCGCGGTCAACAATGACCCGGACGCATTGGCTGTGGATATTGAGGAAGCTGACGGGGCACAGGATATTGGATTTGACGGCAACATCGGATCTCCCTTTGATTTTTATTTCAGCGACAATCCTTCAAGCGTGGCCTTGCCCTCCGGACTCACCATTAGTCTCTATGATAATCGGTTTGGTCCCGACACGACACCAGACAGCAGGACAAACGAAGGCGGGAACAGCTTCTTAACGTTCGAGAATTTTTCGGCTTCCGGCCCGATCATGTCTTTCTCGGTCCAGAAGGAGAGGGGCGAGCATGTGACCGATGCAGGGATGGTAGAACTGGGATCAGAAACCACTCAAGAAGGCAGCGTTGGGATAGCAGCCGGCCGAAGAGCAGTGTTTACCGGTACGGAGGTCATTGTGCCAGGGGCTGGCCGGGTGAAAGCTCTGGCACGGCCGGCCTACAGCGCGCAGGGCATGGCGGTGGTTGATGATCGGGCTGGCGGCATTGCATTCAGAGAATATGAAATAATCGGGGAGCAGCTGATGGCAAGACGGTCGGTAATTCTTCCCGCAGAACTCCCGATCGCAGGACCAGTGGTGTATCATGACAATGCTCATTATGCCCACTTCACCGGACCAGACCGATCACGAGTGTTTCGGATAGATTCTGGTGTAGATAGATATGATATTGATGACGGCGGGCTGGGGCTGATTGCGACTGATGAAGGAGTTTACTTTGTTGGACAGTCACAAGCCGGGCCGATTGGCGAAGCTTCAACATGGACGTACACGCTGGACAGTGATACAGGCTACCCGGTTATGGGACGGGATCGTACCGGGCTATGGGGAGCAATTCCGCTTTCCACGGCCCTAGTTGTACTGGAACCCGATGGTGCAACTAGACGGATTTCGGCCTCAGCCTACGTGGGAGGCGCAGTTTTTTCATCATTGCTCGCTATTGCAGATCTGGATCAGAACGGTGTACTTGATTTGATTACAACTGCGGGTAATAGGGTCGTTGCATTCTCTCAGGGAGGTGCGTTGCTTCCACCTTTTCCCATAGAGATCGGAGCTCCTGCCACCAGCGCTCCACTGATCTATCAATCGGACGATGCGATCATCATTGTTGTATCTGCCGCTGATGGGAATATTTATGCATTGGACCTCGACCAGAAGGGGCGAGTCATTCCCGGGTTCCCCTTATCGGCTGGGCGTGCAATCAAAGCTACTTCACTCATATTGAGTGATACACTGAGCGTGGTTACAGAATCAGGTATTCTGAGAAACTACAAGCTGAATAACATCAGTCAGGTGCTCTGGGCACAGCAGCACGGTACAGCACAAAATGCGAGCTTTGTGGCATTGCCTACAAAACAAGCTGAGACTGCGCCGCT
Source organism: Rhodothermales bacterium (assembly GCA_965219915.1). Taxonomy (GTDB): domain Bacteria; phylum Bacteroidota; class Rhodothermia; order Rhodothermales; family Bin80; genus Bin80. The sequence continues at coordinate 2,232,230 of OZ244794.1, forward strand.
GTTGCACGCAGCGGAGACCTATAATTGGCCTAACCCAATCCGGGATGGGCACACGTTTTTTCGGTGCCTGACAAGCGAAGCTTCGCAGATATCTGTCACGGTGGTGGACGCGGCGGGGTCATTGGTGGGCTCATTAGATTTTGCCACTTCGGCAGGCGTCCCACATGAAGTTCCCTGGCATACCAGTGCCGCGAGCGGCATATACTTCGCGCGGGTAGAAGCCACCTCTGTTTCTGGACGGACGGACTCTCATCTGATTAAACTCGCGATCATTCGATGAAGCGGGCCCTCTCCGTTCTTGCTGCGGTGATGTTGGTTGCCGGTACAAAGGCTCAGGTTTCTCCGTCTCTTCTAGATTTTAGCCGCCCAGCACTTGATTGGTATCAAATAGAGACGGATCACTTTGTCATACTGTTCCACATGGATGAATCGGGGCAGGGAGCAAGTCGGTCGGCGCAGGTGGCTGCGCGCGTAGCCGAAGAAGTCTACGGACCCATAACAAGGCTGTATGAGCATGAACCAGACGGCAAGGTGCATATAATCCTCAAAGACTACGAGGATTACTCAAACGGCGCAGCGTACTTTTTTGACAATAAGATTGAGATCTGGGCACCCGCGCTAAATTCTCCATTGCGGGGGGCACATGACTGGATGCGCAATGTGATCACACACGAGTTCATCCATATCGTTCAGGTTCAGGCAGCAATGAAGTCTCCGCGAAGATGGCCCTTGGGGTATCTCCAGGTTCTGGATTACGAAGACGTGCGCCGTCCCGATGTCTTGTATGGATATCCCAATGTGATTGTCAGTTATCCGGTAATTGGATTGAACAACCCGGCTTGGTTTGCAGAAGGGACTGCACAGTATCAACATGATCACTTACACTACGACCGTTGGGATTCGCATAGGGACATGTTGCTGCGAACCCGTGTTCTGGAGGGCAAGGCGCTCAGTCTGACTGAGCTTGGCAGCTTCTATTCCAAGAGCAGTTTGATGCGTGAGGGGGTGTATAATCATGGGTTCGCATTCACGCTGTATTTGGCACGTGTGTATGGAGTAGAGGTGTTAGCCCAGATTAGTGATTACCTGCGCAGTTGGCGTATATGGCGCATTGAGGAAGCCATTGAGCAAGCAACCGGTGTACCGGGGCAGGAAGTTTATGAGTCGTGGCTTCAGGAACTCAACCGCTCCTATGCACAGGCCGTGTCTCCCATTAAGGAGTCTCTAGTGGAAGGAACATTGGTTGAGCCAGAAGGCTTCGCCAATTATTTCCCGCGGTTCTCACCGGATGGATTGAAGTTGGCCTATATATCCAACAAGGGAGAACATTTTGGTCGCACCAGTCTGTACGTACAAGACTTAAGCAGCGGTTCGGTGGTTGCCCACGATCTGGGAGAGGCCTTCGGCGACCACATCTGTTCGCTAGGTCATCGTATAAAGTCCAATGTGACCGGCGCTGCTGCCTGGCGCCCGGATGGTCAGGCACTCGCGTATGCCCGGCAGCGTGTAACCTCAGAGGGTTTTCTATACACAGATCTTCATTTGATTGATTTAGATACGAAAAAATCCTCTCCACTGACGCGTGATGCACGTGCCTCCCAACCTGCGTGGGATTCCACAGGGACAAGAATTATGTACGTCACGTCCGATGATGGCAGCAGTAACCTGCAATTGCTGAACCTAGGAACAGGCGAGGGCAGACCAATCACGCGGTTTGCAAACGGAACCCAGGTAACCTCTCCGGTATGGCACGGTGAATGGATTTATTTTGCGCGACTCGATCCCGGTGCTCATGGTAACGATTTGTGGCGGGTCAAGGCAGACGGATCAGAACTGGCCCCCGTTCTGCAGACATCGGCGGATGAGCGATCACCGGCGATAGCCAATGGCGTGCTGTACTATGCTTCTGATGAGAGTGGGATCTACAATATCTATCGGTTTAAGCCGGACGGTTCGGAGCAACTGACTCAGGTCATCGGCGGAGCTTTCATGCCGGATGTCAGTGAAGATGGGAGGATCGCTTATGCCACATATAGATGGGATGGATACAAGATTGCCATTCTAGAGCATCCAGCAACGATTGAATCCACAATCCAATATGCGCCCCCGGAATTCATCACAAAAACTGCCTCGCCTACTGCGTCGGAGAGTGACGGAGATATAAGGGCTATTGATCCAGAAGTGCTTGCAAGTACATTGGACACGGAACCAGCTTTGGGGACGGATTCTCTACAGGTATCGCGCTATGGTGCCAACTTTACAAGTTTCAGCTTCTCACCAGTCGTCCGCCTGGATCAATACGTAGAGCGGCGGCTCGAGGGGCGTGTTCGTAGCAGGGCGGAAACCTTTTGGAGGAATCTGAAATTCGGCACCTATGTCTCTTCCAGGGAGATGCTAGAGGGCATGAGCCTGTTCGGAGGATTGCTCATAGGTCCGGGATCACACCAGGACGGCCAAATTATTGCTCCGGCAAATATACTGGCACTTGAACGGGATGTATTCCTTCAATTCAATTACTCCCGGGGTTTTGGGTTCTTGCCTGGACGTTGGTCGCCGCAGATAGCAATCGAGCTGTACAATATCCAGCGTCAAGTAGAGAACGGGCTGTCCATCGATGAGCATCCTTGTACTGCATGCTTACCTGAGTCCACCACTGCCGACCTTACTTATGGGCTTTGGGAGGGAAATGTATACTTGCGCAGCAAGATTAACCGCAGCACCGTACTTGAAGCTGGATACCGGTACAGCCCGTATCGTGTAACAACAAACCGTTTCTATTCAAAAGAGCTTACAGATTGGATACCCAGTACTTCGTCACGCTACTATATTGGCCGCAGCTATATGGCTGGCGTCTACTTTGAGGCGCGGCGTTCTCATCGTGAGTCGGATATAATGCGCACAGGTTTGCGCATTGCGGCTACGTATGAACGCGAAACCGGTGAGCTGCTGAGGCAATTTGATGTGGAAGAAGGACAATTGGTCCCGATCTATGATACCGACGTACTCCACCGGATGCGCATTGATCTGGACGGCGGAATCCGGCTGCCCGGCCAATTTCGTGGCACCACACATAGTCTAAGCATTCGGATGCAAGCCTCAACGCTATTCGGAAAGAACACAGATACGTTTTATTTTGACTATGTAGGTGGCCTGTCCGGGGCACGCGGTTATCCCTTTTATGCGCTGGGCGGAACTGAAACCCTGTGGGTTCAGGCTGCATGGACCATTCCATTGATTCCTGATATTCGACGTCAGATCGGACCGGTTTACCTGGACAAGGTCTTCATGCGTCTTTATGCTGACGGGGCCAGAGTCCAACCAGCAAGCCGGGCGATCCGAAAAGATATGGGGGCTGAATTTCGTCTGATGATGGGAAGCTACTATCTATTGCCAACGGCATTGTTTGTCAGTGCGACTTATGGCATGGATGCATTTGAGGTGGAGCTGGATGATGTTTTCGTTACCACACAGCCGAGCGTAGATTATGGTAAGGAGCTTCAATGGCACTTTGGGTTACTTTTTGGGTTTGACCTGTAGCGATATCTCTGGTTTCCCATGACGCCTGTTGTGATCTTTTGCTTACTCTTTATTGCAATCAGTATTGGATTGCTTTATCTGGTCCTGCGAAAGAATCCATACCCGGTTCCCCGTGGAGGTATACAGTGGATGGTCACCATCATGTGTACATTGCTCGTTTGCATTTCTGGATTTGTAATAGCGCTGGAGTGGAGTTTTTCCGAGCATTCTGATCTCACCTCCGCTCCCGAGAATGTAGAGCCCTTTGTGTTTCGATTGGTTTCCAATCAGGAAGAGGTGAACATAAGCGATTTTAATGGGAGCGTGGTGCTCTTGAATTTCTGGGCCACGTGGTGTCAGCCCTGCATTACTGAACTACCCGAGCTTGATGCACTGCAGGAAGCTTATGGGGATATAGGTCTGGTTGTTGTAACACTGTCAGACGAAGACTTGGAAGAGCTTCAGTTATATGATGATCTGCTGCCCGAAAAAACCGTATCTGGTTATGTGGCTCCTGAGGAATTGCCGGAATATTTCAGACATGAGCTTCAATCCGGGCGGCCGATCACGTATGTGATTGATGGGACAGGAGTGATTCGTGAACGCCTTCTGGGAGCGGGGACATTTGAATATTTCGAGGGTCTTGTCACCCCGTGGCTGGCTGAACTTCAATCGTAGCGTATGCGGTGTATCACACTCGTCCTTGGCCTCCTCGTCTTTATTCCGAATGTTCAGGCGCAGCCTAGCGCCGATAGCCTCGAGGCATTGTTTTCAAGCTCCCGTCGCAGCACTCCGCTTGCCTTCGGGATGTCTGCTGTGGTTCCTGGTTTAGGCCAAGCTTATAATCGTCATTGGATCAAGGCGGCAGTTGGGATAGCAGGAGAGGCAGCGGTGCTCCTGCTATATACTTCTTGGCGCCAACAGGGTGTGGACGGACGTGACGCCTATCAAATGGATGCTCACATGTACTGGAGTCCGATTAAGTATGCATACTGGCTTAATGAATATGCTCAATACTTGAACCAACTGCCGGATGGGCGTCCAGTTACGGCTCCACCGGTGAATATTTCACAGTCACTTTTGAGCATTGACCTGACACAGCCAGATGCGTGGTCAGATTCGGAACGGCTGGCGGTGCGAAAACTGTTCCAGGAGATTCAGTTGCTCGAACGTGACAGCTATCACGGAGATACAGGAGCAGTTTTTTCGCATGTGCTCCCATTTTTTGGAGAACAGCAGTATTATGAACTTGTAGGGAAGTATTTTCAGTTTGCTCCGGGTTGGGAAGATTACACAGCCATCGTCAGAGATGGCCGTGTGACCTGGATTGACGAGAATGGAGAGTTTATTCAATCTATTGAGCCCGAAGCGACCGGCCCGGGTGGGACAAAACCTAATGTGTCCGCTAGATTCTATCAATACGCGGAAGATCATGCTGACGCAAATACATATTTACGTCGGGCTTCGCGAATTACGACTCTGCTCATCGTAAATCACGTACTAGCTGCTGTAGATGCGGCAATATTTGCGCGGCTGCACAACCGTCGTATGCAACTTAGTCTTGGGCTGCTGAAAGATGTTCAGGGAAGAACTCTCGTCGCTCCACGGGTTAGGTTCCTCCTGAATAATTGAATGCATTGATCGTTAAATTGGCACGTCATGTGTATTGAAGTTCTCCGCGGCGTCCCAATCTCTAGTCGTATATTGAAACTCCAACTCAAAACATTATCGCAATCATGAATTGGTATAAGCAGTTGCACGTATGGATCATCCTAGGCCTTGTGTTCGGATTAGGTTATGGAATTCTTTCTGCTGCAATGGGATGGGGGGCGTTCACGCAGGCATGGATTAGTCCCTTTGGCGACATCTTTCTGAACGCACTGTTCATGATTGCAGTGCCGCTCGTACTGGGGTCAATCATAACCGGTGTGGCCTCGCTTTCAGATACGCGCAAACTGGCCCGGATAGGTGGAAAAACAATCCTGATCTATGTCAGCACAACGGTTGCCGCTCTTATCATTGGGTTGCTTCTGGTCAATATCATCCGCCCAGGAGATACGGTTCCAGAAGAGGTACGTATGGATCTCCAGGCGGGGTACAGTGATATGGCGGAGGAGCGCCAGGAGAGTGCCGCTTCAGCTCAAGAACGCGGACCTTTGCAGGCGTTTGTAGACATGGTGCCCCGCAATATTGCAGCTGCAGCCTCTAATAACCGAAACATGCTGCAAGTGGTGTTGATTTCGGTACTGTTCGGTATCGCACTTCTACTTGTTCCAAAAGATAAAGCCCAGCCTATGCTGGGTTTCTTCGAGAGTCTGACGGCGGTTGTTATCAAGATTGTAGAGATCATCATGTGGATTGCTCCTCTCGGCGTGTTCGCGCTCCTTGCGGATACGGTCAGTCTGATTTCGGGGGACAACTTGAGCGAGTTGTGGAGTTTGCTGGGGGCACTTGGGTTTTACATGCTTGTGGTACTTACCGGGCTTGTTATGCATGTTATCGTTACGTATGGGTCAATCCTGAAATTCCTGACACCGATGTCCCTCAAGAAATTCATCATGGGGATAGCGCCTGCGCAGCTTGTTGCATTCAGTACGTCATCGAGCGGTGCAACGCTTCCGGTCACGATGGATCGCGTCGAGAACAACCTTGGCGTCAGCGAGGAGGTTTCTTCATTTGTACTTCCGCTTGGTGCCACGATCAACATGGATGGTACTGCGCTTTATCAGGCAGTAGCAGCGGTATTCATTGCGCAGACACTTGGAATTGCACTTGGCTTTATGGACCAGTTGGAGATCATACTCCTGGCTCTACTTGCTTCCATTGGAACTGCTGCAGTTCCCAGTGCGGGTATCATAATGCTGATCATCATACTGCAATCCGTTGGTGTTCCTGCGGCGGGTATAGCATTGATCCTTGGTGTTGATCGTATTCTGGATATGTGTCGTACTGTATGCAATATAACGGGAGATTCAACCGTCGCTACCTTGGTTGCTTCCTCGGAGGGCCAGCTTGGAGAGATCAGCGAAATGCCGGCCCGCATTGGATTCGTCGCTACTCCGGATGCATCTTCGGAGGAGCACCCTGAGTAATAGGTCAGGTGGCAAAAGGGTACGCCCGAGAGGATTCGAACCTCTGGCCTTCTGCTCCGGAGGCAGACGCTCTATCCAACTGAGCTACGGGCGCGTTGTATCCTCTAATGTTTGAACTGCCATAAACGTTTCCATGGTAGACCCTTCATTAAACACTAATAGTGACCAGATAAATGCTGCAGTCCCGCCGGGACGAAGCATTTCGAATGTATTTGATGGCGTCACAGGTAGCTGGCCCTCCGGCGCAGCCTTGGCGCTGTGGGTATTTGTTGGTTTGATTGCCTACCTGATCATAGGCAATATTGCTTCAACCTTTCTTCTCGCGCTGAATGATGTTGGACTTCAAGATATTTTGAGCGGTCAGCAGGATATATTCGCTGAGAATGGGAATGCATTTTTAGGAGGCAATGCAATTGGGTTGGCCTTGGGGCTCGGAAGCGTTGCACTGCTTGCAAGTTGGCTGGACTCCTCTCGCCCCCTGCGATATCTCCGGCTTAAACCCTGCAATACGGCAGATGTCGCACTTTCGTTGGCAGGCCTTATTTGTCTGCTTCCAGCGGTACTTGGCCTCGGCATCCTGAATGAAAAGATTCCCTTACCTGATGTTCTAATGCAGCTGGAAGAACAACAAATGGAATTAATTGAATGGTTTACCGGAGAGGGAGGTAATTTTGCCCTGAATATGGTATATGTTGTTGCAGCCCCGGCTCTTTTTGAAGAGATGTTTTTTCGAGGATATGTCCAGAGGCGGGCAGAGCGGGGATTGGGTGTGGCCGCGGGCATCGTCCTTACCGGGGTCATTTTTGGCGTGTTTCATTTGCGTCTTACCCAAGTACTTCCACTAATTTTGTTGGGGTGTTATTTGGCATATGTAACCTGGCGCACAGGCAGTTTATGGATTGCCGTAGTGCTACATTTTTTCAATAATGGACTTGCACTATCTTTATCCAAGTGGGGACCGAAATCGGTTGCGGATCCAGAGGTCGTCCCATGGTTGCTGATCATGGGAGGTACGCTACTCTTTGTAGCCTGTATCCTGATAATCCATCGTCGACATGAAAAACAGAATCACTGATTGGGAGGAAGTATTCTTATGCGGCACTGACTATGAGGCTGACCTGGTTCGTGCACGTCTAGAGGATGCCGGTATCTTTTCCGTGCTGTTAAATCAGCGGTGCCATGCTTTCAATCTGACACAGGGGTCATTGGCAAAAGTGCACGTGCTGGTTCCAAAATCCTTGAAAGCAGAGGCTATGGCGCTGCTTTCAGCGGAAGTGCTTACCGACGAAGAGTTGACCGAGGCGGCTTTTTCTGGTGAATAGATCCTGCGCTGCGTGTAATGTCACAGCTATTGACTCGCCTTTTCACTGCCACAATTGGTGCCTCCCTGCTGGTTGGCTCTGCTTGGCTTGGAGCGTGGTACTTCGGCATTGCCGTGATGATAATTGCTCTTTTGGGGCAACTTGAACTGTATCAGCTCTATGAGCGCTCCGGCGTTCGAGCGTGGATCCTTACGGGCCTATTGGTAGGGGCAGGCTTATCCTTACGAGCTTTGATACCGGATATCTTTCTCCTCACCGCAGTCCCTGTGGTGGGGCTTGTTTTGTGGTGCACCTTCACGAAAAGCGAGCAGCCGCTAACGCGCCTGGGAGCAACACTCTCAGGTGCAGTCTATCCAACTGCTTTGTTGGCGTTCCTGACAGACCTGCGTGTGGTTCCAGGATACAGTGAACAGGAAGCATTGATATTGACGGTCACAGTGCTGGTACTGGTATGGGCAAGTGATGTATTCGCCTTTTTTACAGGATCCTTTTTTGGCAGGCATGCATTGGCACCGACAATTTCTCCTGGCAAGACCTGGGAAGGATTTCTTGGCGGGATTGGAGGAGCACTCTTGGCTGTGGGTGTGCTCAATCTGACACTAGATATGCCGTTGGCAACAATTCACATCGTGATTCTCGCGCTCGTATGCACCCTTTCCGGTGCTGTTGGCGATTTGGCGGAGAGTCGTTTCAAGCGTGTAGCTGGTGTGAAGGATTCGGGGATTATTCTGCCAGGGCACGGGGGGATGCTTGATCGTTTTGATGGCATAATTGTCGCGGCTCCGTTATCCTATATGTACATAATCTTCGTTGTTAACTGGTTCTGAAAATGGGACTCTTATTTGGACGTAAAACACAACCACGGAAATTCGACTATACGCCGCGCTATTACGATCCGCGCAAAGACGACAGTCTCAAGCGGCGCATGCGAATTCAGAGCCGCGTTCGTCGCAGGCGCAGCCCAATTGCACTCTATTACCTAGCTGCTCTTTTGCTCACGGCTTTGTATATCTACAACGCTCTCGGACGATAGCAGGACCCATATGAAGCGTGCTGTGCAGATCAGGCAGATGCCGATCGAATTGGCCAACAAGATTGCGGCCGGAGAAGTGGTTCAGCGTCCTGCATCGGCCGCAAAGGAGTTGCTCGAGAACGCCGTTGACGCAGGTGCCTCGGAAATCTCTCTTTCGGTCAAAGCGGCGGGCAGCAGCTTGGTTCAGGTAACCGATAATGGCGCAGGTATGGGGCCCGAAGATGCTGTCCAGTGCTTTGAGCGTCATGCGACCAGCAAGATCACGAGCGCAGAAGATCTTGAAAACATCCAGACGCTCGGATTCAGAGGGGAAGCCCTGGCCTCAATCGCGGCGATCGCACAGGTATCTCTGAGAACAAAGAGGGCAGAGGATGAACAGGGGGTTTGCGTTCGTATCGAGGCGGGGCAGGTACTTGAGAATTCCCCATGTGCCGCAGCAACTGGCACCACCATAGCAGTTCGTAACTTGTTTTTCAATGTTCCGGCGCGCAGGAGTTTTTTAAAGGCGCCTTCGACAGAGTTTCGTCATCTCTCAAATGCCTTTGTTGCTCAGGCGCTGGCAAATCCGTGGATCACATTCAAGTTAGTCCATAACCAGCATGAGGTATACCGATTGCCGGGTTCACGCGCAGAGGAGTTCTCAGATGCATTGCGGGGGCGCGTTCGTGCTGTCCTCGGTACGGAAGTCAGCCAGCATCTCGTACTGGTTAACGAGTCAATGAGCTATATCTCCGCAGTAGGGTTTTTAGCACATCCGGAACATGCCAAGAAATCTCGCAAGGATCAATACTTGTTTGTAAATGACCGTCCGATAAAAAGTCCCAGTTTAAATCATGCAATCCGATCCGCTTATGACACACTTCTTCCAGAGGGACGTCATCCCGCTTATGTTCTGTTTCTGAACCTTTCCCCAAGGCATGTCGATGTGAACGTGCATCCTGCAAAGACAGAGGTTCGCTTTGATGATGACCGTGGTGTGTACAATTTTGTGCAGGCGATATCTCGGCGGGCCCTAGGAATTGCCGATTTGATCCCTCAATATCCAAGTGGTGCATCATCGCTGAGTTTTCAAAGGGGGGCGAACGATACATCAACTAGTTGGAAGCCGCCGCCTCGCGCAGATGAGTTACCACCAGTTCAGGGAGAGCAGTCGACAATCGTGTACGACATTGAGCGTAGCAGGGCGCCGTCAGGGGCAACGCTGGATGTGGAAGGGTTTTTATGGCAGTTACAGGACCACTATATCCTGACCCAGCTACACAATGGAATATTGGTTGTTGATCAGCGGGCTGCTCATCAGCGCATTTTGTTTGAACGTGCCTTGGCGGATTTACAGGCTGGGATAGGGTTGTCACAACAGCTCCTGTTTCCCCAACTGATATGTCTCAATCAGGGGGACTGCGAACTCCTGCGGGAACTTAGTCCACTTGCTATGGCACTTGGCTTTGATTATTCAATCTCTGAAAACCGCACGGTGACGGTCAGAGGGGTGCCCTCAGACCTGCAAGCCGGCGCAGAAAAGAAAATCCTGCAGTCCGTACTTGATGAATACAAGTCCAACAGTGAGCTAAAACATCTTTCCATTCAGGAAAATATGGCTCGCAGCATAGCCGTACGCGGTGCCATTTCTCCCGGGGTTAAGCTGAATGAAGAGGAAATGCGAACAATGATTGATCGACTCTTCCAGTGCGAAGATCCCTATCGAACCCCCAGTGGAAAACCAACACTGATCCGATTGACATATGATGAACTGAAGCAGCGCTTCAATCGGCGAGTTGCAGATCATGAAGAATCTGATTGACACATTCCGTGATCGCGTAGCATCCTATATAAAGAGCTCAGCTCATGTAAGCCTGGATGAGCGTCTACTCGTAGGGGTAAGTGGGGGCGTGGATTCTGTTGTGTTGCTGGATGTTCTGGGAGTATTGGGGTATGAGTGTGAGGTGGTTCACATCAATTATCATTTACGTGAACAGGAATCTGTCGCAGACGAAACGCTTGTTCGTCAGCTGTCTCAGCAACGGGAGTTAAACCTTCAGGTGAAGCACGTTTCCGCTCGCACCCGTGCCGCTGGTACTGGATGCTCGGTCCAGATGATAGCCCGTGATCTTCGATACGCGGCTTTTGCTGAGGTAGCTTTGCAGCAAGGCCTATCAACGGTAGCTGTAGCACATCACATGGATGACCAGGCGGAGTCGTTGTTGCTAAACCTAAACCGGGGAACGGGCCCAGAAGGGCTTGCTGCGATGCGTCCTATCCGTCCGTTGACAGAACAGATCAACTTGGTGCGCCCGCTTCTGGGGGAGAGTAGGGCATCCATCCAAGCTTATGCAACCGCCAGGAACTTGAAATGGCGGGAGGATCGCTCCAATAAAGACACGAAGTATCTGCGCTCCAGGCTACGCGCAAACGTTATGCCAAATTTGAATGCCGAAACACTCGCGCGGAGTGCCAGGCTTGTTTCTGAATGGGTTGATGAGGTGATCCGCCCGTTGATCGACAAGAGTTTTTCTAATGCTGCAAGTGGGCAGTCACTGTCAATCGCACATCTGATGCAACTACCAAATGTACTCGCCAGACGACTGGTCATTGAGGCGCTCCGCAAGTGGTTACCAGGATCACCTGCAAATGAGGCACTCGCTAAAAGGATCCTGGGGCTGGTAAATTCGCAGACAGGAAAACAAATTGAGGTAGGCGAGGGCGTGATCTGGCGGGATCGAGCCCATCTCGTGTTTTCCGCTGAGGCCAAGCAAGAAAGGACAGAAGAAATGGAACTGCTTTCTGAATCTGCAGCAGTAGCTGTTCCAGGTGGACACGTTCGACTCTATCTTACACAGAAGGTGCCTTCAAGTCTTTCTGATCCAAAAGGTGTTTGGCTTGATGCAGAAAAACTGGAATTACCGCTTACGGTTCGCCGTTGGCTTGCGGGTGATCGAATGCGCCCCCTAGGTATGCAGGGCACAAAAAAGATCAGTGATTTGTTGACGGATGACGCAGTACCTGCGCAGGAGCGCAGTTCTGTATCTGTTGTATGTAGCGGTTCGATGATTGCGTGGGTCGTCGGACATAGAATGGCGCACGAGTTTCGCGTAACCCCATCAACCCAACAGTATGCCAGACTCTACTACGAGCAAAACTGAGATCATACATGGCCATCGTTTGAGATTGTTCAAGGATGCAGAGACCATCCAAGCGCGCGTTCGGGAGATTGGAAATGTCCTGACACAGTCACACTACGGTAAGCACCCGATTGTATTGGGTCTCATGCAAGGTGCCTTTGTATTTGTGGCGGATCTTGCACGCGCTATGGACTTGCCCTGTACGGTGGATTTTTGGCGCCTTTCTTCTTACGGGACAGATACCAAGAGCAGTCAGTCCGTTCGTGAGCTCATGCCACCAACCGTAAGACTCCGCGACCGACATGTGATTCTAGTTGATGACATCGTGGATAGCGGCCGAACGCTAACTCATGCACTTCATAGGCTTGCTGAGCATTCACCTCTGTCAATCACTGTGGTTGCCTTGTTGCAAAATGAAGCGAGCCCTGTCGCAGTAGATCACGTAGGTTTTGTTTCCGGGGGAGACTTTGTTGTGGGGTATGGCTTGGATGTTGCATATGAGTTGCGGGGATTGCCCGCACTCTACTATGTCGAGAATAGCCGTACGTAACAAAGTCTTGCAAACTATCCGTTTAAACGTGGATGGCAAATACAGACCGCAAATCCAGAAAACGGCGACTGGGACAAGGAGAGATGCTTCGAACTAAGCTGCCATTGGCGGCTTTGATGGCGCTCGTCCTTACGGGTTGTGCGGATCCGCTCACAACTGCACCAGAAGAACGGGAGGAGGGGAGCGTCTATGGTGTCACATTGGATTCCTTCTCCGTATCACATGGCATCGGCGCGACGGCTCTTGCCATCATGAAGGATGGCAATGTCATCTATGAGGGTGTGAGTGGTTTCATGGATGCCGGACACAACAGGGCCATAGTTTCAAACGTGATGATGCGAGTCGCAAGTGTTTCCAAACCCGTCACAGCCGCTGCTGTTCGTCAACTGGTTGCTGATGGGTCGCTGGCGTTGGATGCGCGGGCCTTCGATCTTGGACAGCCTGAAGGCGGAGTGCTTGATTTGCAGCCATTTCCTTCGCTCGGTGATTCTCGGTTAATGGATATCACAGTCGAACACCTTCTCAAGCATGGAGCAGGTTGGGACAGGGATAGCACCGCGGATTGGGTATTTCGAAAAGTCTCGATAGCAAGGAGAATGTCAGTTCCCAGTCCGCCTGGACGGGAAAATACGGTTCGCTATGTTTTAGGTCAGCCGTTACAATTTGACCCTGGTTCTGAAACTGTCTACTCCAATGTCGGATATCTGGTATTGGGACTGATTATTGAAAAGGTGTCGGGAAGGGACTACCTTACCTATGTACGCGAGAATATATTCGCACCCCTTGGTATTTCCGCAGAAGACGTGATTCAGGCCCGTACGTTTCCTGAGGATCGTAGTATGAGGGAACCATGGTACGATGCTCCAAGGTTAACTCACAATGTGTTTGATCCAAATGGGCCGCGTGTAACGTGGCCGGATGGAGGATGGCATGCTGAGGCCAAGCTCGCTGAGGCCGGACTGGTCGCCACTACAAGGGCTCTACTTGAATTTGCTGACGAGTACGTGGTGTGGGGTAGCAGTATCGGTAGTCTACGAAGCAGTCGAAGCGGAAGCAGTTGGTGGAGCTGGCACGGGGGAACCATGCCAGGAACCAATTCGCTGGTATACCAGAGTGGAGAAGGGGTCAACTATGTCGTTCTCTTTAATCGTCGCGCCAACACAAGCGACGGATTGTCCTTCGTCAAGAAGTTCATGGAAATTCTGAACGCACGCTTGATGCTGCCAGGTTCTGCACCTGCTTCCGAGGTGTATGGAGGTGCATCAACCAGTCCGTAACGGGCTAAGAAGGAGATACGAAAGCCTAAGATCTTGGAAACGAAGCCAGCACGAGTTCCAGGATGTACGTAGTCAGTTTGCATAGAAAATAAGGTGGAGAAATACGTATATACCCATCAGCACCAACCAAAGTCCAGGTCATATTGATTTAACCTATAAGGAAAAGGCGTTTTCCACGACGCACACGTCGGTAATAATTGATATTGGGGCATGTAGAGTTTATGTTGTAGCTTGTGTGTGTCATCTGATGAATTGAAGAAAATGAGCCTCAGTCTTAGCCGCAGAACATTCTTGAAAACCACAGCACTGGCTGCCAGTAGCCTGGTAATTCCTCGCCGTGTTTTCTCCGTGCCTTCAACCGTAAAAGTTGGTGCGATTTCATACAGCTTTCGTCAGATTCCCGGCAGTGCGGAGGAGATTCTTGGGTATATGCAAACTCTTGGACTTGATACTGTGGAGTTAATGGGAGGACCAGCTGAAGCGTATGCAGGAGCTCCAGACCCGGGCCCCAGACCACGACATCCTGAATCTATGACCCAGGAGGAAAGGTCGAACTATGTGGCCGCCAGAGCGGCAGCGCAACAGGAAACACAGAAATGGCGCCGCAGTGCTCCCATGGAGAAGTTTGCTGAGTTGGGCGATATGTTCAGAGATGGGGGTGTAGATGTAGATATCTTGAAATTGGGCAATCCGAATTGGTTTAAGGAGGACATAGATTATGCCTACAGGGCAGCTAAAGCGATCGGTGCACGCGGAATTTCTTTTGAAATCTCAGCGCGGTCATCCAAGATAATGGCCCCATTCGCTACACAGTACGATCTTCTCAACGGTATGCACAATCATTTACAGGTAGCCAACGAGAATTTCGACTTTGACGAGTACGTCTCCCATGCGCCGAACAATATGCTGAACCTGGACATCGGGCATTACGTCGCTGCGCTTGGGAGTTCTCCTATACCTGTGATCAAGAAATATCACGACCGGATTAGCCACCTACATCTCAAGGACCGCAAATCCCCCGAAAATGGGCAGGATAATGTTGCATGGGGAACAGGAGATACTCCGATTGACGATGTATTACGCCTTTTGCGGGACGAAAGCTACCCAATTCCGGCGATGATCGAACTGGAATACCCAATTCCGGAAGGGTCCAGCGTTATGGAGGAAATGGCTAAGTGTGCTGACTACTGCCGCAAGGCATTGGAATCATAGCGGAAGGTTGGCTTCCTTTAAATGGCAGACGTACGGCTTTTCAGTAAAGTGCAAGAGTGCTTTAATTGCAGCTAGATCAGCGTGATCGTCAAGCTCCCGGAGATGCCCTCTCGAATCAAGGATGCGCACGACTCCTTCGTCTGGTTCATATGCGGCATGTTTTGACTTGCCCACAGATAAGTAGTATGTATGTGCATCGGGCATACTGACCCCGGTTTTCTCCAGTGTCCGACTTACGCGAACCTGCCACTGAGCGAGTAACTCCTGTGCAGGTATTTCGGTGAGGAATGTACACCGAAATAGATCTCGATTGATGATACGCCGCGATAAGTCCGCAAGAATGGGGTCTGAACTCTGACACCATTGCTTGAGACTACACATTACTTCAGCATCATCCAAGCTCAGGAAGCGATTCAAAACCCCGTCATCCGAGAGTTTTGATGCATCAATTCTACGTTCGAGGAACCAGCGCAATGGTGACGAGATGCCGAATACAGCTTCATCATTACTGACGTTAATCAAGTGCCGTGCACGCCGGATCGCACCGCGGAGCACAAAATCGGCTGCGACCACAGTCTTGTGCAGATATACCTGCCAGTACATTAACCGCCGGGCTATCAGTACGTTTTCGACCGCGTAAATCCCCTTCGACTCAATAGCCAGGCAGGATCCCTTTCCTCCGTCCATTGGGTAAACACACAGTGTACGCAGAATACGCTCAATGCCGATTCTACCTTCAACCACCCCGGTAAAATGTGAATCCCTGCACAAATAATCCAAACGATCCATATCCAGTTGACTCGAAATCAAGTCGCAAAAGAATGAACGTTCATAGGTGCCGGCAAGCATCTGGATTGCAATGTCCATCGGCGGACCAATCTGCGGTGCGAGCCTCCGCATGAGGGCTAAACTTATTTTCTCATGTGGTGTATCGCAAACCAGATCATACTCGAGCGAATGGGAATAGGGCCCATGACCAATGTCGTGCAGCAGGATGGCGGCCATAGCTGCCAGTCTTTCATCTTCCGTGATAGGAGTTCCTTTGGCTGCCAAACTGTCCAGGGCATCGGACATTAATGCCATTGCACCCAGAGCGTGTGGAAAACGACTATGTTCAGCGGCAGGGAAAACAATGAGCCCTAGACCCAATTGCTTGATACGTCTGAGCCGCTGGACCTCGCGCGTTTCAAGCAGCGGCTGAATTATCTTCCGGGGTACTCTGATGAATCCGTGGACAGGATCCGAAAGGACTATGGCATTGCGTATCATTGCAGGTTGGGGCGATTCTCCGACTTGTCACCGAATGAATGCGCACGCTGCTGTAATTTGACCTTACAAGTGATAACACTAAGCAGATAAGTACTGATGAGGGTTGCACTACCCGTGTGCATTGAAGTAGGCCAAGACTATCGGCCAAAGGCGAAGTACGCCATCCGGATGTTACTTGAGCCGCTTGGTTTGGGTCCGGTATTTAGGCCACGAAGTGAGTTGGGTAGTCATGGTTTGTACTATGGGCAAAATCCTGCAGGTCTTCCTTCTACGATAACTGTACTACCATTAGCGCAAAATGCTGAAAGATACTATGATGATTTTACTGCCATAAATGTGAATTCCGTGGGCTGGAGGAAACATGCCGATCATAATTTTCCCGTTCTTTTCTCGTCAGAGACCGGAGACGACCTTGTCGCATCGGCCTTCTATTGGCTCTCAGGTTGGCAGGAATTCACCGTACAGGCCCGTGATCAGCATGGCCGGTTCCCGCATAAAGCGTCACTTCAAGCGATACTTGAAGTGACGCGACTTCCTGTCGTAGATTGCTATCGAACATTCCTAAGAGTGCGTTTAGAAGGTGCTGGGATTAAGACCGATCGGCGGAAATGGGCCGGGAAGGATTGGGCATTTTGTCCTACGATTGATGTTGACTATCTTCGGCATTGGCGTTTTGGGATGCTTTTCAGGGAAAAAGTTGAATATTTTCTGTTGAATCGTCGAAAAGTTGGTGTAGGTGAGCGCTGGCGTCGTTTGTTCAAGTTTATCCATAGTGTCTTCAGTCGGGGCGATGCATTTAAGATTGCCTTGCGTAATATGTATCAAGCGATTCGGGCTTATGGGACTGCCACAATTTTTTTAAAAGCTGCAGCCCACGGCCCAAATGATGTAAGTTATCAGCTGGATCAACGCTTTCTTCGTGGACTATTGGTAGATCTCTCTTCTGATGGCTTCGAAACAGGCCTTCATCCAAGCTATCACGCACATACGCACGTTGCCTATATGCGCAGTGAGCGCAGCGTACTTACTGAGATTACCGGCACAGATCCGGTAAGTGTTCGGCAGCATTTTTTGCGCTATGATCCTGTGATAACCCCCCACATCCAGGAGGCAGTCGGTTTTAGGATTGATTCGTCCCTTGGTTTTGCGGAATGCGCCGGGTTCAGGAACGGTACCTGTATGCCATTTTTGAGGTTTGACCCTGTGGGAAACAGGGTTCTGGATATTTGGGAAATGCCGCTATTATTTATGGACGGAGCATTGTTTAATCGACAGAAATACGGAACGGCTGAAGCCATTCAGGAAAGTATAGAACTCCTAAAACTGTGCCAGATGTTTGGTGGGGTTGCAGTTGGTCTTTGGCACAATGTCATTGGCGAAGAATTAGACTATCCCGGATGGGGAGAGCACTTTGAGAAAACATTGAAGTGGGGCGGCTCCCGAGGAGCATATATCGCTTCCTTGCAGGATGCGCTTGGTACATGGACGGGTTACCCAGTTGCCAACTAGTGGAAGATGTGTCACGGTGTTAACAATATTGATTTACTGTGACTCATGTCACGAAGGCGAAGAGGTCAGACGCCGCTCATGCGGCAGTACTACGCGATTAAAGCGGAACATCCGGACACACTTCTATTGTTTCGGATGGGCGACTTCTACGAGACGTTTGAGGAAGATGCTGTCAAAGCAAGCGACGTGTTAGGGATTGTGCTTACCAAACGAGCAAATGGTGCTGCGAAGAGTGTGCCGCTCGCGGGATTCCCTCATCACGCACTCGAAAACCATCTCCCAAAACTGATTGAGGCAGGGCTCAGAGTTGCGATTTGCGAGCAACTTGAGGATCCCAAATCGACACGATCTCTGGTCAAGCGGGGTGTGACCGAAATCGTCACGCCTGGGGTATCTCTTCGGGATCAGATGCTGTCTCCAAAGCAGGCAAACTATCTGGTGGCGGTTCACTTTGGGAAGAAGCGGGTAGCGGGGGTAGCTTACGCAGATGCATCCACTGGCGAATTCGTACTTACAGAGGTTGATCAGTCCAGACTGGACGATCTGTTACAGAGTATCGAACCAGCAGAACTCCTTGTTAACAAGGCTGCACAAGAGTCTGTTCGTGCATTCCGTGATCGAGGCTACATTGTGACCACACGTGAGGATTGGGTGTTTGATCGTGATTTTGCCGACGATACATTACTTGAACACTTTGGCACACACTCCTTGAAGGGTTTTGGGATTTCAGGGTTGAGAGAGGGAGTTGTTGCAGCGGGTGCGGTTCTACACTACCTGATCGAAACACAAAAGGGTAAGCCAGAGCATATTCGCCGGATTCAGCGGCAGATGGATGAGGGTTACATGCTCCTCGATCCACAGACGCGCCGTAATCTTGAACTTCTGCCCCCGCTACATGGAGAGCGTAACGGCCCGACGATGGTTGAGCTTCTGGATCAAACTTGCACTGCTATAGGCGCAAGGCTCCTGAGGAGGTGGCTCTTTCAACCATTGCGTGATGTTACACGCATCAATCGCAGACTGGATTCTGTAGAGACGCTGGTAAACAATTCAGAAGTTCGAGAAAATCTACAGGGCTGTCTAAAACGGATCTGCGATATTGAGCGGGTAGTCGCCAGGATATGTACGCAACGAGCTACTCCCAGGGAACTGTTGGCACTTGCATTAGCACTGCAACAAGTGCCCGAGTTGGTCCAGAACATACAAGCGACCGACTGCAATGCATTGGATGAATTATCTCGAAGGCTGAACCCCTGTAGTGATGTTGAATCTGCCATCAGTCAGGCTATTGACGACTCTTCTGAGCGTATATTTCGACGGGGTTACAGCGAGGAACTGGACAGGTTATGCGAGATTTCCAGTTCGGGAAAAGGATTCATTGACGCACTTCAGAGGCGTGAAAGTGAGCGGACAGGTATTCCTTCTCTGAAAGTAGGCTACAACAAAATCTTTGGTTACTACCTGGAGATAACGAATGTGCATCGGGACAAGGTACCACCGGAGTATGTTCGGAAGCAGACGTTGGTTAACGCAGAGCGATATATCACCAATGAGTTGAAAGAATATGAGGAAAGTGTAATTGGGGCGCAGGAGCAGATCATAGTACTCGAAAACGAATTACTACGATCTCTTAGAGCGGATTTAGCGAAATCATCCAGGGAGCTCCAGCAGTTGGGGGCAATGATAGCAGTCCTGGATTGTTTTGTTGGGTTTGCTGAAGTAGCTGTTCGTGACGGGTATGTGAGGCCAAGTATCGAGAACAACAGATTGCTCAGAATAGTGCATGGCAGACATCCGATTGTAGAACTGCAGGATCCTGCTGCCTTCGTTCCGAACTCAGTAGAGCTTGATCCCGATAAGTATCAGATATTCATCATAACGGGGCCTAATATGGCGGGCAAGAGTGTGATTTTACGCCAGGTGGGTTTAATCGTCTTGATGGCGCAGGCGGGAAGCTTCGTGCCCGCAAAATCAGCTACCATTGGTATTGTTGATCGCATCTTCACCCGTGTTGGTGCATCAGATAACTTGGCAGCTGGTGAAAGCACTTTTCTGGTTGAAATGAATGAGGCCGCCAATATTCTCAATAATGCCACCCGGAATTCGCTGATTCTCCTAGATGAGATCGGACGGGGAACTAGTACTTTTGATGGTCTCTCTATTGCGTGGGCATTGGTTGAATACCTGCACGAAAATGAATCGGTAGCCGCACGAACACTTTTTGCGACTCATTATCATGAACTCAATACGCTTGAGGAGCGTCTTGAAAGGGTTAAAAACTATAAGGTCCATGTCCAAGAGCATGACGGCAAGATTGTTTTTCTTCACAAGTTGGTTCGGGGGGCTGCAGATCATTCTTATGGGATCGAGGTGGCTCGTATGGCTGGATTGCCCTCGAAATTGTTGGGCAGAGCAAGTAAAATTCTAAATGAACTTGAATCCCAAAAACTTGTCAAGAAAGAGATTATTCCGGAAATTCAATCGATTCAGATGACGCTTTTTGATCAATCTGAATTTGACGAAGTACGCGACAAACTACGGGAGATAGACATCAACGGCATTACACCGCTACAGGCGTTATCGATTTTAGCAGAGTTGAAAGATCTTTCTGACTAGATCTGAGGAACGAGCATGAATATACTAATTGTGGGAAGTGGTGGCCGTGAGCATGCTTTGGCATGGGCCGTACGTAAAGCTAGCAGGTTATTTATAGCCCCGGGCAATGCAGGGACGAGAGAATTCGGAATAAATGTCGATATCAAGGAGACTGATACGGATGGTTTGGTGTCCTTTTCTCGTCGAGAAAACATTGATCTGGTTGTTGTCGGTCCAGAAGTACCTCTTGCAGGTGGACTCGCGGATGCTCTGGGCCGAGGCGGGATAACCTGTTTTGGCCCGTCGGCGGCAGCCGCCGAAATTGAAAGCAGCAAGGCATTTGCAAAAGCATTTATGCAGCGCCACAATGTGCCAACCGCCCAATGGCAGGCTTTCCTTCCAGATCAGATTGAGGAGGCCAAAGCGTATGCCCAAACATTGGGAAAATGCGTTGTCAAGGCTTCTGGGCTTGCTGCGGGGAAGGGGGCGATCATGTGTGAGGATCAGGTCAGTTCCGATCGTGCGTTACATGAGCTGCTGGCGATGGGACGTCTGGGAGATGCGGGCAGGGAGGTCGTAGTTGAAGAATGGATGGGGGGCGAAGAGGCGAGTCTATTTGCGCTTACAGATGGGGATGATTATCTGGTATTGGATCCCGCCCAAGATCATAAACGTGCATTTGATGATGATCTGGGTCCAAATACTGGTGGCATGGGCGCTTATGCTCCAGCCCCTGTCATGACCCCAACCTTGATCAATGAAGTTTGCAGCTCAATCATTGAGCCGACACTTGAAGGCATGGCTTACGAGGGCAGACGTTACACGGGCTGTCTCTATGCCGGTCTAATGATCACAGACCAGGGACCAAAGGTTGTCGAATTCAACTGTCGATTTGGGGATCCAGAGACGCAGGTTGTGCTCCCCCTGATGGGGGCAGATCCCATTGAGGTACTCTTGAGTGCAGCCAATGGAGGTATTGGTAATTTGCGACTAACCAAACAATCACTTGCAGCTGCATGTGTAGTGCTGGCCAGTGGGGGGTATCCTGATTCCTACAACAAGGGATACCCCATTGGTGGACTGAACGCAGCAAGTGAGGTTCCCGGTGCTCTTGTATTTCATGCGGGTACAAAATCGGATGATCAAAAAATCCTAACCGAGGGAGGACGTGTCCTGGGGGTAACTGCGGTGGCGTCCACATTGAGGGATGCAGTTAGTCGTGCCTACGAGGCGGCGGATCTCATACAATTCGATGGGAAGCATATGCGACGGGATATTGGGCACCGAGCACTTGGGCGTCAATAATGTACCGCCTGTCATCCTTTTTGGTTTTTTTTGTGACATTCGCCGGAACCGCGAACGCCCAGGATACACTTAGCACTGGATTTGAAGTTGTTGGGCATTTTTCTGACGCACAGGCGCTTGAAATTGACCCGGAGGGGCTGCTTTATGTTGCGACGGTGACAGAGGTTTTCCAACTTGGCCAAGACGGCAGGATACGTGGGAGTCTGGACGGAACGAGCGCAGGAGCGTTTGCGGAGGTTTCTGATGTTGATCCGGGTAACGGACTAATATGGGTCATTGCAGACGCAGAGAATGGTCATCTCTTGCGATTCACTAAAGAACTGCTGCATCTGGAGTCTATTCGAGTGCCTAGGAGTGTGCACGTTGAGTTGGAGCGATCCCCTCGGCTTGGCCTATACGACGGGCTCAAGACTGCTTTGGGACGGCCGATATCCGTTGCAATCGGCTCAACCGGTGCAATGTTTGCCATTGACGCGTCTTCTCAACAGGTGCTTAAATGGGATTCCAGCAGAAGACTTGAGCGCAGGATCGGCGAATTTGGTGCCGGGGCAGGCGAATTGGTGGAGCCGGTCAGTCTTTCCACGGATACGTCGCTGCTTTATGTGGCAGATCGTGCTCTAGGATTGGTGAAAGTGTACGATTACTTTGGTGGGCACGTGCGCAACCTGAGAGCAACACAAGAGGTAACAAGTGTCACTGTTGCAGGCGCAGAAGTATGGGTCGTCCTGCCCCAGTCTATATGGATATATGATAACCGGGGCGTTTTCTTGCGTCAGGTTGTCGTCGAGCTTGACAGTCCACTGTTGGCTGCAATACCTGTGTCGGAGCATATTCTTCTCCTTACTTCGACCAGGCTGCTACGGGCGAGGACTGGCTGAAGGCCAACTATATTGAATCGAGGCACAGAAGGCCCTAAAACGCTCAATTTTACTGCGTTTCGTGTAGTAGCGTCTCTAGACATTATCTCATATCATAGCCATCTTGAATAACAGTGAATTCGTACGATTAATGTATGGCATCTCCGACTACGATCACTGGGTCTCAGGTGCGACGCAGGTATGACTTTATCAAGTCCCAGGGTCGTGTGACGGGATCCTGTTACGAATGCAGCATGAAGGGACAACCAGTTGACTTTCCGCAACGCATATTTTTCCCTAACTTTAGCGTCTCCCGGCTTTGAGGTATGTGTTGACTTTCTCTGCAGCGAGAAACATCCTCCTTCTGGCAGGTATCAAGGCGTTATCGCCACATATTTCAACAGAAGGGCAATAGGGGTGTCAATGATTTGCATGACTGGACATTATGTGGCATAGCGCAGATGTAAGGGACATCTTGCCAAGTTAGTGGTATCATAGCAGTTAGGCTAATTTGCTTTAAGCTTAAGACTAATGAAATACGACGTCCATACGAAGGTTCAACCGGTTGTGACTGGTGATGCACTTCCAAAAGTTAGACCAGAACTGACGACCAAAAGCCAGCACATGTCTGGCGCCGAAATCCTGCTCCGGTCCTTGGAGGCCGAAGGAGTCAAGATTGTCTTCGGACATCCCGGGGGAGCTGTTATCCATGTGTATGATGAGATGCACAGGATAAAACCGCAGTTTGAGCACATCCTAGTTCGGCATGAGCAGGGAGGAACACATGCGGCAGAAGGATATGCAAAAGCCACGGGAAAGGTGGGGACCGTACTGGTAACAAGTGGGCCTGGTGCTACGAACACCGTTACGGGCATCGCCGACGCTTACATGGACTCGGTGCCGATTGTCGTGTTTACCGGACAAGTTCCTACCGGCCTCATTGGCAACGATGCGTTCCAGGAATGCGATGCAATAGGCATCAGCCGCTCTATAACGAAGCATAGTTATCTGGTTCGAGATGTGAGCGACTTGGCGCGTACCGTCAAGGAAGCCTACCATATTGCCCGGACGGGGCGACCTGGTCCGGTGCTGGTCGATCTGCCGAAGGATGTCTTGCTGGCAAAAGGCCCCTTCGTGTACCCGGAAACCGTGAATATGCGGGGATATGCGGTACCCGCAGAGGGTCGATCGGAGAAGTTACAGCGTGCCGCGCAGATGATTGAAGAATCGGAACGACCACTATTTTATGTCGGAGGTGGGGCTGTTAACAGTGATTCGTCGGAGTTATTGACAGACATTGCTAGGCATACCGGAATTCCAGTAACGACTACGCTGCATGGACTTGGTGCTTTCCCCGAAGACGATGCTCTTGCATTACGAATGCTTGGTATGCACGGTACCTGGTGGGCGAACCAAGCGATACAGCACTGTGACTTGATTATTGCTGTGGGTGCGCGGTTCGATGATCGTGTAACCGGGAAGTTGGACTCGTGGGCGCCTCATGCAAAAGTTATTCACATCGAAATTGATCAGTCATGTATCTCCAAAAACGTTTTTGCAGATTGCGCTATCCTTGGCAATGTGCGAAATGTACTTGAACAGTTGCGACCGATAGTCAAGCCGAAGGATACTGCCGAATGGCTGAAACAGATTGACGTCTGGCGCCAAGAATGTCCTCTGAAGTACGAACAGGATGGGAAGTTGCGTGCACAAGGAGTCATAGAAAAGCTGCGCGACAAGACCAAGGGTGATGCCGTGGTCATCACGGATGTTGGTCAGCATCAAATGTGGACGGCGCAGTACTTCCGATTCCTGCATTCACGAACGCACATTACGAGTGGAGGTCTCGGTACAATGGGATTTGGTATGCCGGCAGCTATGGGAGCTGCTTTCGGTATGCGGGAAATTGGTTCCTCCAGACCGGTGGTCTGCATAAGTGGAGATGGCGGTTTTGTAATGAATGCCCAGGAAATGAGTGTAGCGGCAGCTCATAAGCTTCCACTGAAGCTTGCAGTAATCAATAACCGCTTTCTGGGTATGGTGAGGCAGTGGCAGGAGCTCTTTCATAAGGAACGGTACAGCCATACTGACCTTTCGGATACGAATCCTGATTTTGTGAAACTGGCCGAGGCCAATCACTGCGTCGGCCTCCGTGCAACCACACCGGAAGAAGCTCGACAGATCATAGACGAGGCATGGAAGGTGACCGATCGACCTGCACTCATGGAATTTCAGGTGGCCAAAGAAGAAATGGTCTTTCCGATGGTGCCCGCTGGTGCGGCAACTGGAGAAATGATCACCGACAGGATGACACCGAACTCCTTCGTGTAGTGACCCAAGATATTGAGAATACGAATATGATGGCAGACACGCTTGTACTGACGCCACAGCAGATTATCCGCAAAAAGGCTGCGGGTGAGCCCATTCAGCCAGACGATAGTGAGATGACACGAAAGCATACGATCGTGGTTCTTGTAGAGAATTCCATCGGTGCATTCATTCGCGTTATCAACATGTTCTCAGCGCGGGGATTTAATATTGACAGTGTTACAGTCGGTCCCACTGAGGACTCAAGTGTGAGTCGGATGAACATCGCGACGGTTGGAAACAGTCGTATTATTGCCCAGGTCCTGAGGCAGCTGAGCCGTCTCGTGGACACAATTGAAGTCACCGATCTAACGACAACTGATTATGTAGAGCGGGAGTTGTGTCTGCTTAAAGTCTGCTATACGAAGGATTCCCGCACAGAAATCCTAGATGTAAGTGACATTTTTCGAGGCAAGGTTGTTGACATCACAAAAAAAACAATGACCTTTGAGTTGCGCGGTCCTTCTCAAAAGATTGATGCGTTTATCGACATGATGTTACCACACAATATAGTCGAGGTCGCTCGAAGTGGTCGCGTAGCTATGCAGCGCGACGTATAATCTTTAATCAATCAAATCTAATTCGTAACACATGAAAGTGCACTATAACGCCGATCCCAGCATTATCCTTGGGAGAAAGGTAGCCGTGATCGGATATGGAAGCCAAGGACATGCTCATGCCCTGAACTTGCAGGACAGTGGGGCGACTGTCAGAGTTGGTCTACGAAGCGGGTCCAGATCTGCCAGTAAGGCCCGTGCTAAGGGGCTTGGAGTGATGAGCATCGCTGATGCTGCTGCCTGGGGAGACGTGATCATGATCCTGATCCCGGATCAGGATCAAAAGCGGGTTTACGAAGCAGAGATTGCAGAATGCATGGTACCGGGCAAAGCATTAGGGTTTGGCCATGGGTTTAATGTGCACTACGACCAGATCAATGCACCGGAAGGCGTGGATGTCTTTATGGTAGCCCCCAAAGGCCCAGGACATCTTGTTCGCCGTACTTTCGAAGAAGGCAAAGGCACCCCTTGCCTTGTGGCAGTAGCACAGGACGCTACCGGCACAGCCCTTGATCTCGCGATCAGCTACGCTGATGCAATTGGGGGGACACGCGCAGGCGTGATCGAAACCAACTTCAAGGACGAAACGGAAACCGACCTCTTTGGAGAGCAGGCAGTCTTGTGTGGAGGATCACAGGCTTTAATTCAGGCTGGATTTGAAACACTCGTTGACGCAGGATATCCTGAGGAACTGGCATACTTTGAGGTACTGCATGAGCTGAAACTCATTGTAGACCTCTACTATGAGGGGGGGCTTTCGTATATGAACTACTCCATCAGTGATACTGCAGAGTATGGTAACTATTCTCGTGGACAGCGTGTAATTGGTCCTCAGGTGAAGGAGGAGATGAAACGTATTCTTGACGAGATTCAATCTGGTGACTTTGCACGTGAATGGATTGCCGAATGCGAAGGAGGGCAATCAGCATTTCAGGCTTATCGAGATAGAACCGCAGCTCACCCGGTAGAAAAAGTAGGCAAGCGACTGCGTAAGATGATGGCTTGGCTCAGAAAGAGTACCGATACAGTAGAAACTGCCAAGGCAGCTTGATGCCCGGATATAAGATCGCAATGCTTCCGGGTGACGGTATTGGGCCGGAAGTCACCAGGGAAGCGGAAAAGGCTATGGTTGCTGCTGCCCAGGCCTTCGATTTTGAGATTGAACTGGAACACTGGCCAATAGGTGGCACAGCACTCGAGAAGTTCGACATGCCTTTCCCCGATGCAACACGAGAGGCCTGTTTAGCTGCCGACGCAATATTTCTAGGTGCGATCGGTGGTCCTAAATGGGACCACGAAACCGGAGATCGAAGGTGCGAGGCAGCCTTGCTTGCCTTACGTAAGGCATTGGGGGGGTACACTAACTTGCGCCCCGTCATCGTACCCGAGAGTCTTGTAGGGGCTTCGCCCTTGCGGCCTGAACGTGTAAGCGGTACGGACCTTCTAATCGTGCGTGAGCTTACGGGCGGGATCTACTTCGGAGAACCTCGAAGCAGTGCAGAAGACATTGCGACAAATTGTATGGTCTATACCCGGAGTGAGATTGAGCGTATTGCAAGAATGGCGTTTAGCATCGCTGAAGAACGTCGAGGGCATCTCACCTCTGTGGATAAGGCAAATGTTCTTGAGGTATCGCAACTTTGGCGTAGCGTTGTAACCGAGATTCAAGAATCGGAATTCCCAAATGTAGAACTTGAACATCTGTACATAGATAACGCAGCAATTCAGCTTATTCTTAACCCGTCTCATTTCGATGTAATTTTGACCGGCAACCTTTTTGGAGATATACTTAGCGATCTGGCAGGTACGCTTCCTGGCTCTCTCGGCATATTGCCCTCGGCGAGTATCGGTGGACTAGTCAACCTGTACGAACCCGTTCATGGCAGTGCTCCTGACATAGCCGGCAAGGGATGGGCGAACCCTGCTGGGGCACTGCTTAGCACAGTGATGCTACTCCAGGGGTTGGGAGAGATGGAGGCTGGATCCCGTCTTCAGGGCGGCATCGTAAAGACGTTGAACAAGGCGGTTCTTACTAGAGATCTGGGTGGAACAGCCTCCACTTCAGAATTCGCTGATGCGGTGCTATCGCATGCATTCGATTTTGCTCCGTCCGTGCCTATACAGTAGACCAACAGATTGGCTATATGGCTGAAGATAAAGTACTGATATTCGAAACTACGTTACGCGACGGCGAACAGGCCCCTGGCGCTTCGATGAATGTCGACGAAAAGATTCGGATCGCGCAGCAACTTGCCAGACTGAAGGTTGATATTATTGAGGCTGGGTTTCCCATTTCTTCGCCTGCGCAATTTGAAGCGGTGCATCGCATCGGACAGGAAGTGGACGGTCCAGTTATCGCCGCCCTAGCACGGACGATTGATGCAGACATTGACGCCGCCGGGGAAGCATTGCAAACGAGTGCCAACGCGAGAATTCATACTTTCATCGGCACCAGCGATATCCACCTGGCAGCAAAGTTTGGATCTGATAAGTATGGACGTACGATTGAAGCAAAGCGAGAGTCCGTCCTTGAAATGGTTGATCGTGCGGTGCGGCAGGCATGCTCGATTACGAGTGATGTTGAGTTCAGTGCGGAAGACGCTGGGCGTACAGATATAGCCTATTTGGTAAAAGTGATTGATGTGGCTGTCGCGGCAGGTGCCACGACAATCAACATTCCAGATACTACCGGGTACTGCGTCCCCAAAGAGTACGCCGCCCTGTTTGATACCGTACGGCAGCGATGTATGAACATGGATAGCATCGTCCTGTCAGTTCATTGTCATGACGATCTGGGGTTGGCGGTCGCAAATTCTCTGGCGGGAGTTCTGGCGGGTGCACGTCAAGTTGAGTGTACAATTAATGGTATCGGAGAACGTGCAGGAAACGCCTCACTCGAGGAAATCGTTATGGCACTCAATGTGCGGAGACAACACTTCGGGACCCATACAGGCGTTGAAACTACACTGCTCTCAGAAACCAGTAAAATGGTTTCGGGGGCTACCGGATTTCCTGTACCTCCAAACAAGGCGATAGTAGGGTCAAATGCTTTCAGTCATGAGGCCGGAATTCACCAACATGGAGTGCTCAGGAGCCGTGAGACCTATGAAATCATGCGGGCGGAGGATGTGGGGCAAAGCCCTGAGGCCATCCGCCTTGGTCGACATTCAGGCAGGCACGGACTCTTTAGCCGCCTAGAGAAACTGGGATTTTTTGTGGGGGAGGAGCGCAGAGATAAGTTATATCAGAAATTTGTTGAGCTTGCTGACGAGAAGAAAGAGATCTTTGATGAGGACCTTGTAGCGCTGGTACAGGAAGCGAAGGGTGGGGGAGCCTCGGCTCATTACCGCCTGGAGCATTTGTCGATTATTTCCGGCACGGGGCGAACAGCAAGGGCCGAAGTTCTGCTGTATCACAGCTCTTCGGATACATCCTGCCGCAAAACAGCTGATGGAGATGGACCTGTAGCCGCGATTTATAACGCCATTGATATGGCAGCTGGCAGTCATCATGGATTAGTTTCTTATGGTATTCGATCCGTAGGTGAAGGAAAAGATGCAATGGGAGAAGTAAGCGTCCTGATCAGCGAAAACGGGGCACTCTTCCGAGGCGTGGCACGCCATACTGATGTACTCCAGGCCTCTGCCAACGCGTACATACAAGCACTTAATCAGCTGGAGAACTTCAGAGCAAATAACGAGGAAGAGTTCGTATCTGATGGAATCATGCAGTCGTTTGATAGCGACGGAGGGTAAACTAGATGACAATAACAGAAAAAGTAATTGCACGACATTGTAGTCGAAGCAGGGTTGTTCCTGGCGAGAGTGTCTGGGTAGATGTGGATATCCTGATGACACATGATGTGTGTGGTCCGCCAACCATTGATATTTTCAAACGTGAGTTTGGAGAAGATGCGAAGGTCTGGGATCCTGAAAAGCTGGTGATATTGCCTGATCACTACATCTTCACACAGAATCATCATGCGAATCGCAATGTTCGGTTGCTAAGGGCTTTTGCGGAAGAACACAATCTGCCTCACTATTATGATGTAGGGACACCGCGCTACAAGGGTGTTTGCCATATGGCGCTTGCCGAAGAGGGCTTCAATCGCCCGGGATCATTGCTGATAGGTACCGACAGTCACACCTGTACCTCCGGGGCTTTTGGTATGTTTTCGACAGGAGTTGGAAATACGGATGCGGCGCTGATCATGGGGACGGGTAAGATCTGGTTGCGCGTACCAGAGACTATGCGCTTCATCTTCGAGGGTGTATTACCCCCGTACTTGATGGCAAAGGACTTAATTCTCGCCGTGATCGGGGATATCGGTTGTGACGGTGCCACCTACCGAGCCATGGAATTTGATGGAGAATCAGTGTACTCTCTGTCTATGCAGGAACGAATGACATTGACCAATATGGCTATTGAGGCCGGGGGCAAGAACGGAATTATCGGCCCCGACGAGACAACGATTGAATACGTACGCGCTCGTACGGATGCTCCGTTTGAATGTGTTTACAGTGACGAAGATGCACGATTCCATTCTGAATACAGGTACGATGTCTCTACGCTGGAGCCGGTAGTGGCCAAGCCCCACCGGCCAGACAACCGTGCGAGCGTTGTAGAAGTAGCTGGTACGCGTCTGGATCGGGCCTATGTTGGTAGTTGCACTGGGGGTAAACTGGAGGATTTCCAGGCAGCAGCTCAGGTCATGAAGGGGCAGGAAGTTGTCATAGATACTTATATCGTGCCTGCGACAACTGAGATTAGTAATGCTCTTCGTACAACTACGCTTGATGGTACTACCTTGTGGGATGTATTTGTTGAGGCCGGATGCAAGATGGGTCAGGCAAGCTGTGCGGCATGCTTAGGAGGGCCACCAGATACTTTTGGGCGCATGCAGGGCAGCGAGGTGGTTATTTCTACAACCAACCGGAATTTCCCTGGACGTATGGGATCCAAACAGGCCTCAGTTTACCTCGCATCTCCGCTCACAGTGGCAGCAAGTGCGCTTAATGGTGTGATTACCGATCCACGTGAGGTTTTTGTGTAGACTATAAAATCAAGAGTTATGGAATCCAATATTCGTGGTCTGGCTTATGTAGTGGGCGACGCGATTGACACCGATCAGATCATTCCCGCGGAGCATCTTGTCTACAGTTTGCAGAAGCCCGACGAACGACGTTTGTATGGCCGATTCGCTATGAGTGGCGTACCGGTGCAGGTACAGGGACTCCCCGAAGGCCATATACCATTTACTGAACCGGATAAGTACGAAAGCAAATTCACTTTCGTCATTGGCGGGACAAATTTTGGATGTGGCTCTTCCCGTGAGCATGCACCATTTGCATTGACCGAAGCGGGGGCGAAAGTTGTAATAGCCGAGAGTTACGCACGCATATTTTACCGGAATACGATCGATGGCGGCTTTGTTGTTCCTTTTGAAGCTATCGAAAAGATTAATGATCAAATATGTACGGGGGATGATCTTGAGTTAGATACCCGTTTAGGGCAACTGACCAATCATACCACCGGCAAAGAGTATTTGCTTAAGCCACTTGGAGACGTAGCAGAAATTCTCAGCGCAGGCAACGTATTTGAATATGCAAGAAAAAACGGCCTGATCGCCTCGTCTGATGAAAAACATTGAATTATTTGATACTACTCTTCGCGATGGTACACAAGGCGAGCATGTAACGTTATCGGTCACCGACAAAGTCCGGATTGCGCACAGGCTTGATTCTTTTGGTGTTGGTATCATTGAAGGAGGCTGGCCTGGATCGAACCCGAAAGATCAGGAATTCTTTGAGTTGGTCAAAAAGGAGAATTGGCAACAGGCAAGCATTTGCGCTTTCGGATCAACCCGTCATCCCCGGAACGCTCCAGACCAGGATCCCAATTTACGGGCGATGGTAGCGGCGGACACTGATACGGTGTCCATATTTGGGAAAAGCTGGCTTCTGCACGTTCAGCATGCACTCAATGTGTTGCCAGACGAAAACCTGGATATGATTTTCGGATCAGTGGAATGGTTAGCATCACATGACCGCCGGGTGATTTACGATGCAGAACATTTCTTTGATGGTTACAAGGATGATCCCGAATATGCATTAACTACGCTCAGCGCCGCTTTGGTAGCTGGTGCGGACGTTCTAGTCTTATGTGACACGAATGGGGGTACCATGCCGACAGAGATTCAGCGAATCACTGAACAGGTATGCTCAAAGATTGATAGTTGCGTTATAGGCATCCATGCACACAATGACAGCGGCCTTGGAACAGCAAATACTATTGCTGCCGTGGAGGCGGGAGCACGCCACGTTCAGGGTACGATCAATGGGATTGGTGAGCGCACCGGAAACGCGGACCTGTGCACTGTTATAGCGTGTCTTCAGCACAAGCTGGGCTTTAATTGTGTCTCTGAAGAGCAACTGTGTTCACTGGCGGATCTCAGCCAGTTTGTTTACGAGATATGCAACATGCTCCCGATTGACCGTGCTCCATTTGTTGGTCGCAGTGCCTTTGCGCACAAAGGAGGCATTCATGTATCCGCAGTTATGAAGAAGCCGCGTGCATATGAGCATATGGACCCTGAACTTGTAGGAAACAAGCGACGCGTGCTGGTTTCGGACTTGTCGGGTCAATCAAACGTACGCTACAAAGCACAGGAATTAGGTATATCACTTGATGAGCGTGATGAAGCCCGACTTGCGGTCCAGCGTATCAAGGAGCTGGAGCATCTCGGGTATGAATTTCAGGGGGCAGAAGCATCTTTTGAATTACTCTTACGCACGATACGAGGCGAGAATACGGAGATGTTCAAACTGGATCGTCTGCGGGTTCATAGTGAACAAAATGAGCATGGATCTGAGTGGTCCGAGGCTACGGTTGCCATATTTGTTGGCGAACATCGAGAGCTTGCAGTGAGTGAGGGAGTCGGTCCAGTAGACGCTTTATCCAATGCTCTCAAGAAAGCACTCTGTCGTTTTTATCCCCGCTTGGAATCCGTACGACTTGCAGACTACAAAGTACGTGTACTCAGGCCGGAAGACGCAACGGCAGCCTCGGTTCGAGTTTTGATTGAGCACCATGATACTGGCGGCGAAGCTATCTGGCACACGGTGGGAGTTTCGCCCAACATATTGGAAGCCAGCTGGCAGGCACTGACGGATGGCGTGCGCTACTACCTCATAAATTCTCAACCAGCCAAGGCTTTGGAAGCAGCAGAAGCATAGCCCTACTGGGCACGGCTCATTGGAGATAAGTGCTGCTCTGCGTGTTGAGGATACACCTGCCTCATACCGATTGCCCCCGTTTCGGAGTATGGGCCCATAGTATGGGGATGGTTAAGTCTTGCGGGACTGATTGAAATACGCCTTCACCGCAGACTTATAGAAATCAACTGCCCGCGTAACTTCAGATTTATTTACGCATTCCTCCGCCGTATGAGATAACTCACTGTGGCCTGGACCAATCTTTACGGTGGGAACATCTTTCAGAAAAATCCAGTCGCTTGCAGTCGGTGAGCCTATAGGTTCAGTTCCGGGCAGTGCTTCCAGGCAGGCATCTACAATTTTTTCATTGGTATCGGTTGATACCGGTACGATGCGATCGCTGTGAACGGTCACCTCTGACGAAACAGTTTCTCTGACTTTGGCGACGATCTCTTCGTGTGTATAGGACGGTGTACTTCTAATATCCAGATAGATTGTACACTGGTCGGGGATGACATTACGGGCCATTCCTCCTTGGATAGTGGTGACATTTAGACTGGTGGGTCCTAGAATAGGGTGAACCCGCTCGAAAGTGACCTCGGACAAATGTTGAATATCTGCCGCTGTCTTTAAAATGGCGTTTTCTCCAAGGGCATGACGTGCAGCATGCGCGCTTTTTCCCTTAGCATCAAGTCGTAATACGAGTAGCCCTTTCTGCGCAATAGTGGGAATCAGGCTGGTTGGCTCGCCAATTAATGCAGCCTGAGGGCGAGGTAAATGGTCCTTCAATAATCTCCTCAGCCCATTTTTTTCATAATGGGTTTCCTCACATTCAGTCAAAGCAACAATAACTTGCCCATTTTCTGGATGCCAGTTTTCAGCGGCCAACTCTAGCAGAGCAGAAGTCATGGCAGCACCCGATGCCTTGGCATCAGACGCCCCCCTGCCATAGATACGGCCGTTCACTTCGGCAGCATCGAATGGAGGATAAGGGTGTCCAGAGGACGGAGGAACTACATCAAGGTGAGACGCCAGGAGCAACTTGTTTGCCCCAGAACCTATCCAGAAATAAAGGCTGTTCCCAATCCGTCGAGTTTGAATGCCTGCAGCATCTACGTAGGATTGCATGTATGCGCATATCTCATCTTCCTCTCCACTCAATGATGGGAATCTGATCATTGAACTCAGCAGGTCCAGCACATTCCTTTCACTCATTATCAATCTGTTAGGACCGAAGTAGCGTTCTGTCTTTGTAGTAAGTCATCTGCTCCCAGTATCCATACACTGGAAACACCCGAAGCAAGCGCTTCTCGCGCGATTTTCAGTTTTACCAGCATTCCTCCAGTGATCCAGCCCTGGTCGATACCTGCAGCCTCGTCAATAGGCGTACACGTTCTTAGTATTGATTCTGGATCGACGGGATCCTTTAGTACTCCGCCGGTATCTGTTACTAGTAATAACTCCTTCGCTTGTGTGGCAATAGCAAGTGCCCCCGCCACTGTATCTGCATTGACGTTGTATCGTTGCCCAGACGCGTCAGCGCCGAGTGGAGCTATAATCGGAATGAATCCAGCATTGGACACGATCTCAATCAGGGTTGTGTCTATTGAGACTATTTCGCCAACCCATCCAAAGTCGACAATTTCATCGTCAATCAGCCATGGTTCACGCCGGCGAACATTTAGTATGGAACCATCCACTCCGCTTAGCCCAACTGTTTTAAGTTCATGAGCATTTGCCTCTGCAACCAGGCGTACATTAATGGCACCCCGCATGGTCCACTCAGCAATATTTAGATCCAGATCTCCGGTTACCCGCCGTCCGTTGATAATTCGAGGTGTATGCCCCAAGCGGTTTGCTAGGATAGAAGATTGTACACCGCCTCCATGGATAATTATGGGCGGAGGTTTAATCAATTTGAGCTGATCCCAAAAAGGGTCCAGGTGATCGAGTGTACCGCCACCAATTTTGATGACGACTGGAGCTCTCATAGCAGGTTCCAGGCTCGTTCCAGGATGGCCATCTGCGCGTGCAGCCTAAATTCTGCCTGCAGCAAATGAATTGCCTGTGAACTATTAAGTACCGCGTCATCAACTACAACCCCGCGGCGCGCGGGCAAACAATGTAAAAAAACAGCTTTTCCAAGATGCCGTTTGCGTATTCGCCAGTCCTGGTAGTGATTCCTTAATCCAGCTTCTGCATTAGGGTTATCATACCTCATGTTACTACTCCAGGCTTTTGTGTATATCACATCAGCCCCCTTGCAGGCAACATCTTGATGGTCAGTCTGGGCTATCGACGTTCCATTCTGTGACGCATATGAGTTGGCAAGTTTCATGATCTCAGGAGTCAGTTCAAATCCCTTTGGTCGTGCGATGGTCACTTGCATACCTAGTCGGGCTGCCATCAGAAGGGCGGAGTTGGGAACAGCTTGAGGTAGTGCACGCGGATGCCAGGCCCAAGAAAGGACAAAGCGTCGACCCTTCACTTCATCTTTGAAGTGTTCATGAATGGTCGCAGCATCAGCCAAGGCTTGGCAGGGGTGATAAAGCGCGGACTCCAGGTTAATTACCGGGACAGTAGCGGTTTCCAGAATTTTCTTGAACCGTGACTCGTTCTGATCAAGTGCGTAGTCTGTCCCCGTGGCAAACAAACGAACTCCTAAGGCATCATAGTACCGCGACAGTACACCGATCGCCTCCCTGATATGCTCGACGGCCTTACCGTCCATCCGGACACCATCCCTCCATTCCATACCCCATACGCCAGATCCTGGGATGATGGTTGAGGCGTGAGCACCAAGTCGAGCGGCGGCCACTTCCATCGAAGTGCGTGTACGAAGGGAGGAGTTGAAAAAGACTAGTCCGATACTGCGAAAAGCTTCTGGCCTTGGTGGCGGGCTTGGATTCCTATAGTGATATCTCGTACGACGCAACTGCTCGTCCCACGTCGAGTCACTTTCAACATGCCAGTCAAACAGGTGCTTTAGCTTGGGGTCAGGTTTGTTCATCTTCCACTACGTTTCTAAAAGCTTCGGCAAACTCGGCAATTTGTTCTTCACCTGCAATCAACGGGGGCATGAGGCGCATCACATGAGGATCCGCACTGCCCCCAGCCAACACACCGTGCTCACGGAGAGCGGGCAGGATAGCGCTCACCTTGGGTTTAATCCGTACACCAATCAGGCAACCATGCCCTCGCATCTCTAAAGCAAATGGTTGTAAGGCGTCCTTGATGGCGTCAAATATTATTGGGGCCCTACTCATGAGATTATCCGCACGAATAGACCGGAGCGTAGCCTCAACTGCACTCATGGCAATCATTCCTCCACCAAATGTCGATCCCTGATCACCAAATTGGATTTCATCCGAAAGAGTTTCGCTCAACAATGTCGCACCTACTGGAATACCGGACCCTAAGCTCTTTGCCAGCGTGATAATATCCGGCATAATGCCGTACTGCTCGCTTATACTGAAAGTGCCTGTGCGCCCGACACCGGTTTGCACTTCATCAAAAATTAGTAGCGTAGAGGTGCTGTCACATAGATTTCGTAGCCCCTGGAAGTATTCTACAGGGGCACTCACCATGCCTGCAATACTCTGAACAGGTTCAATGAGTACAGCTGCTGTATCTTCGTTGTGGGTCAAAAACGATTCCGCAGCCGCTAAGTCTCCAATTGGCAGAAAATGGGAGTTAGCCAAGACCTTATTGAAAGGAGTCCTGTAGCCTGGATTCCAGGTAGTAGCCAGGCTTCCAAGGGTACGCCCGTGGAAGGCGCCGATCATGGAAACCACTTCACTTCGACCGGTGGATTTGCGGGCAATCTTCAATGCTGTTTCGATTGCCTCCGTGCCCGAGTTGCAAAAAAATATCCGCTTAAGCGGGGCCATTTCTGCGAGGAGCCTGGCTGCGCGTGCGCGAACATCGCTATAAACAACATTAGAATAGAACAGCAGTCGATCACTTTGCTGTTTTATCGCGTCAACTACTCTAGGTGGGCAATGCCCGAGTGGTGTAACGCAGTGGCCTCCGTAGAAATCCAAATAGCGCTTTCCGTCACTATCCCATACGTAGCACCCTTCACCGCGTACGAGCGCGACGGGCATCTTCTTGTACGTAGGGATGAGAAATGTATCCTCATCACGTAAAATTGCTTGCGTATTCACTGACTCTGAGCCTCCGGGACAAGGCCCGTTTCGATTGGCCAATTCATTAACAAATTCATGTTTTGTATCGCTTGAGAAGCAGCACCTCGGAGCATATTATCAAGCGCAAATCCAATCACGAGATGCTCCCCACGCATGATCCATCCTATATCACAGTACGGTGATCCAACGACGTACCGTAATTCCGGGAGAGTGTCCGGCCAGAGCCGAATGAGCTTATCATCCCCGTAGGCTTCGTTAAACCATTGAGTGATCTCAGCTTTCGTTGCGGGGGGTTTTAGCTGGACAGTGCCCCAAATTCCCCGTGTCCATGGCCCCGAGACGGGTACCATTGCCAAGGATATGCCAGGGTTCAAAAACTGAGAAATTTCATACAAATGCTGATGATTCAGCACTTTGTAGGCACGAACATTACCATCCCTGTCAGGGAAATGGGTAGTTGGCTTAGGACGAATACCTGACCCGGAGGCCCCTGTAATTGCCGTGATTGAAGCATGAATCCCCGTACAATTCAGATGCAATGGCCAGACGGACAGGAGCATGCCGGTTGAAAAACAACCTGGATTTGCTATATAACGTGAAGGGTAGGGGGCAAAGATTTCCGGCTGTCCGTATGAAAATTGCCGTATTAGTTTGGGAACTGGATGTTCTACATTGAATAGAGACTCATATGTATCTACATCCGAGAACCTGAAGTCAGAACTCATGTCAATGATATCCCCCGTATATCCCCCCTCAAGTAAGCTCTTTACATTTGCAGCTCCTTGTCCATGCTCAGCTGCCACAAACACGACTTCAAATGTATTGTGGTCGAGTTCTGACGGGTCAGTAAAGTAAACGTTATGCTGTCCTCGTAAAGCTGGATGTGGGGTATCCAGTGGGGCTCCAGCATAGGTACGGCTAGTCACACAAGCAAGTGATGCTCGAGGATGTTTCAAAAGTAGGTGGATCAACTCACGGCCGACATACCCACCACCATGCAAGATAGCCGCTCGGATCATTGCTTCGAGCGTGCCTTGTGTGCTAGGTAAGCCTGGAGTCCGTTAAGCATGCAGAAGCTGCGAGCATCACGTCCATTCCAGAGAGCAGCTTCTTCACCATAGGTTGCAATTCCGGTATCAAACATTGAATACGGACTGTTGCATCCCTGCACGGCGATCATCCCTTTACAGAGTCGAACGAGCACAGAACCCGTTACGATATGTTGAGAAGAAATAAGGAAGGCCTCTATATCTCGCATGACGGGATCATAGTGCTGGCCTTCGTGGAGAAGCATTCCATAAAAATCGCTCAGTTGATCTTTATGATACCGCTGCCATTTGGTGAGCACCAGTTTTTCCAATTCCCTGTGTGCAGTAATCAGAATAAGTGGAGCGGGAGCCTCAAAACCTATTCGGCCTTTAAGTCCCAGTATAGTATCTCCCACATGAATATCTCGACCTATTCCGTGATTTGCACCAATAGTGGCAAGTTCGGTGATCAATTTGACCGGTTCCATGGAATGCCCATCCAGTGCTGTGGGTAATCCCTCCTCAAATTGTATATCTACCGTAATTCCTGAGTTCGGGGCATTACCAGGAGGCACAGTATTCGGATATGCTTCATCCGGTAATGGATCAATAGTATCAAGGGTTTCTTGGCCACCGATGGTAATTCCCCAAAGTCCATCGTTGATTGAATACTGTGTGGTTTTATCAGGCACGGAGAAACCGCGTTCACGCAGGAACGCAGTAGTGTACTGTCGAGTAAGGCCTTCATCACGAATTGGTGTGATGAGATCCATATCTTCGGCCAGTAGCTGAATTACGGAATCAAACCTAAATTGGTCATTTCCAGCTCCAGTCGAGCCATGTGCAATTGCACGCGCTCCGATCTGATGAGCAATCCTAACAACCTCACGGGCCTGCACCACACGTTCAGCACCAACACAGAGCGGATAGACACCCCCGCGCAAGACATTGCCCATGATAAGGAATTTCAGATGATCCTCATATAGAGCCGTCCGGCCATCAACGTGAAAATGCCCTTTTGCTCCCAATTCTCTTGAACGGGCCTGAAGGATTTCTTCCTTCACAGAAGCGCCAGTATCCACAGTTACTGTGAATATCTCCTCAGAATATTTCTCACGCAGGTATGGCACACAAAAAGATGTGTCCAGCCCGCCACTGAATGCCAGCACGATTGCCATCTTACCCAACTATGGAATAACCGCCTTTCAACGCATGCATGCAATCTTGGATCACCAAACCGATCTATCGGGCCGGAAAAAGTTGCTTTTTGCCTGCTGTGAGGTGGGGAATGGATTAGAAGAGGAAATTATTATGACTGAAGTTATAAATTCAAGACCGATCGTTTCTGGACCAGGATGCTGGCTCCAAGCCCCCGTATAATTTAGCCAAGGTTTCATCTGCGATGCACTACGCCAAGGGCTAGATCGGATTAGATGATTTCGGTTTTAATTGTAGGATAGGGTTAGTTACCTCTTCGCTGACGGGCATTCCGTTGCTAACTTGATGTTTTGCAAAGCAGTCGTACAGAAAGCATTCTTGGCAACCCTTTTCTTGAATGGAGGGATATGGACACATTCGTTCGGATTTCATCAAGACAGTTTTAACGGGGGACAACAGCAGTACGTTGTACATGGTGAATCGTACGACATGCGAATCAGTGCAGACAATTTCTCATTTTCCTTTTGGAAAAATGGCATCCGTATTGTTCCAGAACATGCGCGGTCTGGCATTTTCCTTTCGGGAAGCCCAATAGTCTCATCAGAGAGGATTGGGCCAGTTGGCAATTCGGAGCGGCGTTTTCTGATCACCAATGCACGAGGCGAGCAGGCTCAAGTTTCAATTTCCTTAGAAGAGAATATAGTTTCTGTCTCTATCCAGCCGCTCCAACCAGCAACGATGGACATCTCTCTTGCTCTGGGGGGCATGTCAAATGCACACGGTTTGGGAGACGCGGCGGCATTCAACGAATCCTTTAATATTGTTGACAACAAACAGGATGTATATGTGATCCAAAATAATGGTGGAGGCAGGCGATGGGTGAGTACGTTCGCAATTTTTCCTCAGAATGATTTGGCGGGGGTCTTTTTTGACAAAAGCAAAAAGACGGTTAAAATTGATGAAGATGAATATCTAATGACGATTACGAAACAAGGTGAAGCCACGTTCTATTACTTTCTGGGAGACCCCAAGACCATCTATACCAATTACAAGAAAGTACGGGAAGAGCAAGGGTATCAAGATGTAAAGCCAAAATTCCGGTTGTTCGAGGTAGGCTGGGAATCTTGGGATGCCCTTGGGTGGAACACCAATCAATTTACGGTTCAGGAAATCCTGCAGAAATTCCATGATAGTGGATACCCAATCCGATGGGCGGTTACTGGATCTGGGTTTTGGGTTGAAGGAGGTACGACAACAAGCTTCGGGAGATGGGGAGAAGAATTCCCAGATGCCTCCGCGCTAAAGGAATGGATGCACTCAAGAGATATTTATTGGATGATCGGTTTGCGGACAAACTTCATCCCAGAGGGAGGGCCGTATTATCCTGAAACCAGCGAGCGTGACAGAAATCTGGATGTCAGGTCATTTGTGGGAAATAAACAGACCTCCGAGGCGAAAGAAAAAGGATTATTGGTATTGACCAGCGAAGATGAGGTCATGAAAATCACGTCGGACATTTTTCCGATCGTTCCGAGCAACTTGTTGAACGGGAACGCTCCAGGTGCCGCACAATGGTTTCAGCGACAGTATTCGAAATGGGAGGTTGACGGAATTAAAGAAGATACCATGATGGATATTGACACCTTAACATATGTCTACAACCGTCCAATTTCCGAGATCGCCAATCACGGTGGACATGTTATTGCCCGAAATGGTGAATTCGTGTCTCCGGGCACCCTTTTGCGGATCAATGATACGACCGTGGATGAGTTAGCTGGGAGGATACCTATCAACTATATGCAGTACGCAGCTTCGGGTTTTCCGAATGTCTACTCGGATGTCGCAGGGACCCACAATATGCATAACCTGGCAGACATTGACAAGAATATTCGGCATGCTTGGTTACTCTCACTGACATCTGGATTTTCTGTTGGTACTTTTCCAGACATGTGGCCCGAAGAGAAAAAGGAGATGTTTAAGGGTGTCTCGAGATTCCATTTTCAGTTAGCTCCTTACATGTACAGCGAGGCGTTAAAAGGATATCAATCTGGCTATCCCACTACACTGACCCCCTTAAGTATTGCGTTCCCAGACGATCAGAGTGCTGTAGATCATAGCAATTATCAGTGGATGATAGGAGAATCCTTAATGGCGACTCCTTTATTGAAGAACATCAAATCAGGTACAATGGACGTATATCTTCCTGAAGGGGACTGGTACCATTGTGGTAGCGGTAAAAGATATGAAGGGCCTCTCACCTTGAAGGAGTTTGAAACACCTCCGGATGCTCCTCCTTGCTTTATAGGTGGCCAAGGAATAATTGTGCTGAGGGATGCAGATGGTTTGCCATTGAAGGCCAGAGTATA
Source organism: Rhodothermales bacterium (assembly GCA_965219915.1). GTDB lineage: Bacteria > Bacteroidota > Rhodothermia > Rhodothermales > Bin80 > Bin80. Next base: position 2,273,724 of record OZ244794.1, read on the forward strand.
CCCTGTTTCCAGAAGGACAACTTCATTTTCTTTCAACTACCCTGATGGAGTAGCACAGACCTTGATCAGCTACCGGAAGTGGGATGATAATGCAGAGCTGGTCGTGATCGATCAAACCCTTGGTACGGAAATTCCATTTGAAGTAGATGCAGCAAGCGGTAGCATAAGTTTTGATATCGTGCCTGACCATGACTACGTTATACTAGAACGTTAGAGGTGGGGCGAGTTATTCGTCCTGCTTGATGTGGTGTGCCGAACCCAACGAGGCATTATCAGTTCTGTAATACGAATTATGAAAGTGATTCCGTTATTTGTAGGAATATTGAATTGGCAGTAGCTATGTGGGTTTGAACGTTCTCTGTAAGCACTCAGGATAAGATGCAGCGGCTTGTGTAGTCCACTTCCTTTCTTCTTGGTGGATCACTTTGTGGCAATCTGATGTGGCTAATAGGGGTATTTAAGGCCGCTACTTTTTCCGCGAAATGCTCCTCATCGGCTTAACGATCCACCAGCAGCACCCAACCGACAATGTTCGCCAAAGATTGAGGATGCCAGGAGCAGTGATCAGAGTGACTCCCACTCCAATGGACCAATTTAGCAGGTCGTATTCTACTGCGTGAATTTTCTGGAATTACAGTTTTCATCATAACTCCCCCAATTTGGCGGCCTCATCTGGGAGCCTGTGGCAATCTAATCCTGACCAGGTAAATCGACATTCCGCATCATAACGCCGAGTTTTTCTATGCCTTTGGTGCAGGGTTATAATTGAAACATTTTGAAATAATGCAGTGTTGACGCCTGCTACCGGAGATCTATTCGTGGGATTGCAATTCATTGGATCTTCAAGAGGTATCTCCGCACATGATTTAGCTCGCAATTCTTTCATAATCAAACCGCAATAATCATGATTCAAACCTTACTAGGGGGCCGCGTTTACGGCCTGTGTATTCTTCTGGTATTGTTTTTGGTTACAATCCAGTCTGTACACGCCCAGGATCACACCGTTAGCGGAACAGTCGTGTCCGCACTAGACAATCAACCTCTGCCAGGTGCTTCGGTTTTGGAAACCGGCACGCTTAATGGTACGGCAACTGACATCGACGGACTTTTTACTCTTGAAGTGGGTAGTCCCGATGCTTCACTCACGGTCACGTTTGTCGGCTATGTCACCCAAACCATTGATATAGAGGGAAGAAATGATATCACCATTTCCCTGGAAGAAGACACTGGCTTGCTGGAAGAGCTGGTTGTTACTGCTGGGGGCATTGAGCGCAGGGAGCGTGCAGTGGGGTATGCTGTAAGCGAAGTTGGCGGTGAGGATCTGCGAGAGATCAGGGAGAATAATGTGGCCAACGCGCTCGCTGGCAAGGTCGCCGGTGTCATCGTAACCAAGCCTGCCACAGGACCTGCCGGCTCTAGCCGTGTGATCATACGTGGGGCCTCCTCTCTGGGAGAAGACAGTCAGCCACTTTATGTCGTTGATGGTGTGCCCATTGATAACACCACCTTGGGTAGTGCAGGAATGTGGGGAGGGACAGACGGTGGAGATGGTATCGGATCCATTAACCCCGACGATATTGAGAAGATGACGGTTCTTAAGGGGCCTGCAGCTGCTGCACTTTATGGCACACGCGCAAAAAATGGTGTGATTTTAATCACGACGAAGAAAGCTACACCGGGCTCGGGGCTTGGTGTAGAGTTTTCAAGTAACACGACATTTGAAAATGTTCTCGTGAATACTGACTGGCAAACCCGATACGGGCAGGGAACACGAGGGGCGAAGCCTTCGTCGGAAGATGAAGCACTTTCGACGGTTGACCAGGCTTGGGGACCGTCGCTAGACGGGGCCCAGACAATTAGCTGGGACGGTACAAACCAGCCCTACAGTCAGGCTGCTGATGCAGTAAATGCATTCTACAACACGGGAATTACAAGCACGAACAGTTTAGCACTGACAACCGCTACGGCAACGAGTTCTCTGAGAATAGGGCTTTCGCACCTGCAGAACGAGGGAATCAGCCCGAATTCGGGATTGACACGTACTACGCTTTCGCTGCGTGGCGGCTCGCAGTTTGGTTCTCGCCTAAGTGCGGACGCTAAAATCAATCTCGTTCGTGAGTTTGTCAATAACCGCCCCAGACTCAGTGATTCACCAGGGAATGCAAACTATTCTGTTTACCAGCTTGCTCCAAATGTGGATGTGGAATCCATGCGATGCCCCCCAGAGGATGAGGCTTGCACAGAACCAGGAACCGACGTAGATGGCCGTGAATTGCATCGCGGTCTGTTCGGTAATATTTATCAACAGAATCCCTATTGGGCAGCCCATCAGTACACCAGTTCCGATGAAGATCGGCGTGCGATTGGTTTCGCATCTCTGACCTTTAAGTTTGCTGAGGGGATTCATCTAATGGGGCGTTTCGGGGGAGATACATACACCACCCGGCGAACGGGAATCACCCCTTGGGGAACCGCATACAGTCCACTGGGAGGCCAAAACGAGCAGGAATTTCGTATCACTGAAGTCAATACTGACTTCCTGTTGACGGTAGATCGTGAGTTGACCAGTTCGATTGCGCTGCAGGCAACCGCCGGTGGCAACATCCTTTACCGAGAACGAGAGACACTCACGCTCAGCGGCGGAGGTGGCTTCAACGTACCGGGGCTGGAAGTGGTGACCAATCAAAACACACGGTCACATGGCTACGGGTTCAACGAAAAGCAAATTAACTCGCTCTATGGATCCGCTGAGTTGGCGTACAACGACTACCTCTTTCTAACATTAACCGCAAGAAATGACTGGTCCTCAACACTGCCAGTGGATAATAACAGCTATTTCTATCCATCAATTAGCGGTAGCTTTGTATTCAGTGATGCACTGGAGGTACCGGAATGGCTCAGTTTCGGTAAGATTCGTGCTTCGTGGGCCGAAGTAGGAGGGGACACAAATCCATATGCGCTTGCACTCACCTATGGACTCAGCGGCAGCCATCTTGGCCAACCGCGCGGGCAAATTGCCCAGGGAACCATTCCACTGGCTGACTTGAAGCCTTCGAGTACAGTGGGAATTGAGGGAGGCTTTGATATTCGCTTCCTTGACAATCGGTTTGGCTTAGACCTCACTTACTACCAACAGAGTGCCACGGATCAGATTCTGTCCACGACAATTTCGAGCGCTTCGGGTTTCGGTAGCCAGGTGATCAATGCGGGTGAGATTTCGAATAAAGGTTTCGAAGTGCTTGTTACAACGACCCCGGTTCGTCAGGGAGACTGGCGCTGGGACCTGGATGTTAATCTTGCAAAAAACACGAACGAAGTCGTTGAGCTTGTGGAGGGCCAGACATCGTTAGTGCTCGGCGAGAGCCGTCATCGTGGCAATTATGTGACTGCTGATGTGGAGGAACCGTACGGATCTATCAAGGGCCGCAAATATCTTCGGCAAAATGTACCTGCCGGTGGCTCTGATTGCGACGCAACTGGCCCAATCGTTCATGATGCTGACGGGCTACCTATGAGGACCTCCGATCTGTGTGTACTAGGCAATGGCACACCTAAGCTCAGTGGAGGTATTCGGAATGGAGTACGTTGGCGAAATGTGTCACTAAACATGCTCCTTGACATGCGTTTTGGTGGTGAACTGTTCTCCGTCACCAACAGTGCAGGGTACGTAAATGGACTTCACAAGAATACCCTGCAGGGGCGTGATGTAGGCTATATCGTTGGAGATGGTGTAAACCAAGATGGACAACCCAATACAGTTCAAGCCAACCCACAGGATTACTTTGGAAGAATTGGTGGTGGAACTATAGGTGAGGAATTTGTCTACGATGCAAGTTTTGTTAAGCTTCGTGAGTTGCAGCTTAACTACAACCTGCCATCTCGCCTATTCGCTCGCACTCCGATCAAGTATGCTTCCATTTCTGTGGTAGCCCGGAATCTCTGGTTGCTTTACAGCAATGTGGACAACCTTGATCCAGAATCTCTTTACAACAGTACGAATCGGGGCATTGGCCTTGAACACTCGGGGGTGCCGCAGACACGCAGCATAGGTCTCAACCTCAATGTGCGTCTGTAGCCACAATCACACCCGACAAACAAACCGGACAATATCCATGATGACTAATATGAAACGACTTCCAATACTGGCTGCGTTGGTTCTATCTCTTATGATTGCCTCTTGTGATTCTGGCTTTGAAGAGATGAACGTGAATCCAACACAAGCCAACCAGATCGACCCCAATTTCAAGTTGACCAATATTCAACTTCGAATAAGTGGTGAGCGCTACGAGAACTGGCGGACCAATCTGATTTACAGTTCAGTCATGATTCAGCACTTTGCCACATTACCCGGCTATTGGGCGGGGGATAAGTATACATACATCGGGTCGTATTCTGCAGCAATGTGGGATCGATATTACCCCAACATTGCAAGGAACATTGAGGACCTGTTACAGCAAACTGCTGAGGATCCTGCAGATGCAAATCTTCATCATATCACGCAGGTCGTGCGTGTAATCATGTACCATCGACTTACTGATCTCTATGGGGATGTACCCTATTCGGAAGCAGGCAAAGGCTTCCTAGAGGGTATTACACAGCCGAAATACGACGCTCAATCGACCATTTATCCTGATATGCTGGCTAAACTGGAGGCAGCAGCTACAGGACTCAATGGCTCCAACCAGTCCTTTGGAACTGGCGACCTGATGTATCAGGGAGATGTGGACAAGTGGCGCAAGTTGGCTAACTCACTTATGTTGCGGTTAGGGATGCGGCTCGTTAAAGTCGACCCCGGTGCGGCACAAAGCTGGGTGCAGAAGGCAATTGCCGGTGGAACAATGGAGAGCAACGACGACATCGCTTACATTCCTCACAATGATCCCTCGGGCTGGCGGAATGGTAACGGCTCCGTATTCCTCGCAGATGGATCTCCGAGATTGAGTGAGTTCTTTGTTAATTGGATGGTGGGTCACGGTGATCCACGTCTGTACGTCTATGGCCAGAGCCCCGTTGCTGGCTCAGATCCAGTCGGAATGCCAAACGGACGCATTACTGGTGGCTCAGATCCCGCTAATGGTATCGAGAATCATTCCAGTTGGGTAAGCTGCGACTCAGGGGCCGAGCCATGTGGGATGGATGTGTATATGGTTCCGAACGATGTGCTAAAGGGACAGGACGACCCAATGTTTTTCATGACATATGCTGAGGTCGAACTTCTCAAAGCTGAAGCAGCACAGCGTGGTTGGTACAGCGGAGATGCTGCAACGCACTATGCAAATGGTGTACGTGCCGCAATGGAGTACCTGTCAATGTATGGCGCCGCGGGAGACATACCGAGTGATGCGATTGATGCCTATTTGACTGCCAATCCGTATGATCCTGGAAATGGATTAAAAATGATTAACGAACAGTTGTGGGCAGCTGTGTTGCTGAATGAGTACGAAGCCTTTGCAAACTGGCGTCGTACGGGTTATCCCGAGCTCGTTCCGGTAAACTATCCGGGCAATGTAACGGGGGGCACGATCCCGCGCCGCTTAAGGTATCGGGAGAATGAAGCTGTTGCTAATCCCGACAACTACAATGCGGCAATTGCTGCGCAGGGACCCGACGAATTCACGACGCGAGTTTGGTGGGATCGCTAAGTCATTAGGTAGCCTGTGATTTATTAATCGCACGGCTGTCGATAAAGCTGAATTTAAGAAAGGGGCTCCGTGTAAGCGGGGCCCCTTTTTTATCTCTCAAAGTCCAGCTCTAAGAATCTGGAAACCGAAGTGCCAGCAACGTTGTCATTGATCGTCAGTGTGAGCGTGAAAGGTCCTGGAATGGCCCAGCTTTCAATGTCTACTTCCACGAATTCGCGTATAGTTGAGGATTGACCCTCAGACTCAAAGGAAGCTGTAATTGGTTGCTTGCCCTCTCCACTCAATGAATACGAAACCGTGTAATTGGTGCGATCTTGCGCGTCAAAATGCAGAAAATATGCTTCAAAGTACAAGGCAAGTGGTGTAGCTGCATTAATGGTTTTACGCATGTAAGGAAGGGCTTCATCAAAGTTATTTGGGGATTCCAGAAAGAGTGGTTTCAGATCACTGACCTCCAATGACGTACCGTCTCCTTGAAGAGCCTCCAACGTATCAATCGAGGCAGTCCCTATTGCCCAGACCGTTCCGGGCTGTGGAGGTACGGAATCGGGAACAGTCCAATGTAGTGACCACTGCATCGCCACAGGTGACCCAGAACTGAAATTGGGGACTATCCAGGATTGAACAGGGGTTTCCGCAGCAGTGCCCCGTTGTAAATGGTACCGCCGGATACGAATCTCTTGGGGCTCAAATCCTTCATCTCGTTTTGATAGGGCCACACTCAATATGAAATCGGAGGAGGTGGCTTGTCTCAGTTGTCTAGAACGGCGCATCATGGTTCGGCTCGGTCGGACTGTGCTAAGATCAACATTCCAGAAAGCCTCCAGCCGCGTAGAACCGTCCTGTTCCAAAAACCTGATGAACCGTGTCTGTGGCTCAAACTCCACAGCATTGCCGTACACTTGGGTTACGCTGTTTGGGACGGTTCTTGCCCGGCTTAGTTGATGTTGATCATCTCGTGTCCTTGTATCCTGGATTGCCATTTGTGAAAATTGGTATGGCCGGAGAGGCTCCGAGGTGGGAAGCGCCGTATAATTCGCGACAGCATCGTACACTGCACCGTAATGGCTGTGCTCCATGGCCAGTTGTCCAAATATATCCACCATCCATGCGAGTAGTATCGGGACATTCCTTGGACCTCGAAGGTTTAGGGGGATTAGCGCGTCAGGCGTATCAATCCGGAATGGTCTACGGCGAGATAACTGTACAAAGAGATAATGGGCATCATCATGGATATTGCGGTAAACCCATATTTCGTTTCGTGGCAACCGAAATTCCAGAGGTAAGGTCATAAGCCTGGGGTTTTGAAGGGATATGACAGCTTCCCTCCAGGGCCTTCCAAGTCTTACAAAAACACGCCCCCGGTCATCCACTCCAAGAGGATCTCTTTGATGCGCATATTCACGCTGAGCATGATAAACCCTGTACAGGTGCTCTTCGACTCTTTCATTGTACAGGGTTGCCGGCAACGGATCCTGTTGATGCCACCAGGATACGATTGCGGTAGCATCATTGGGAGTACCTTCATCTGATATCAGTGCTTGTACAGACTGATTGATCGGCGATTCATCAGGTGTAATGAGTGCTATCCAGTGCAGATGACGTACCAGTGCTTCCTTGTCTCCGACCTCTGTATTGGCTGCGTTGCCGAGCCAGTTAAGGTATTCAGTAGCAGCTTCCGCATATTGTTGGACGTTCTCTTCAGTAAAGACCCGTGCAATATTCGCTTCCTGGGCCAATATTGGCGAAACTGTGAGCAATTGAACTCCAAGAATGGAAAGAACCCGTATCATCTTCGTTGGACTCGGTAACAATGGGAGCTGGAAAGGACCATCTGCATGTTAGTAACCTGTCAAAGAATCGCAATAAGCTCGATAAGTATGGTCCTACTATTCGGGTGTACGCGTGAGCGGCCGTTATTCACGCTCATGGAACAGACCGGTATTGCGTTTGAAAATAGAATTGTTGAACAGGATGCGTTTAATGTTCTGGAATATGAGTACTTCTATAACGGGGGAGGGGTTGCAGCAGGAGATCTCAATAACGATGGATTGGTGGATCTGTATTTCACCGCAAATATGGCGCCTGACCAACTCTACCTGAACCGCGGTGACTGGGCATTTGAGGATGTAACAGAACAAACAGGCATTGTTCATGAGCCCACCTGGACCACAGGCGTGACCATGGTTGATATCAATGGTGACGGGTGGTTGGACATTTACGTTTGTCGTAGTGGCAATGTTGGAACGGAACGCCGTCGCAACGCACTCTATGTGAATCAAGGCAACCTAACCTTCAGGAATGAAGCGGCAAGATATGGACTAGACGATCCTTCCTATTCCAATCATGCCGCGTTCCTTGATTATGACAGGGATGGAGATCTGGACATGTACCTGTTGAATCACTCTATACGGCGTTACTCTCATTTCGTTGTGGACTATATGCGCGCACAGCGCGATTCGTTGGCAGGAGACAAACTCTTTCGCAATGACGACGGAGTGTTCACGGATGTAAGTGAGAAAGCTGGTATCATTGGTAACCCATTGGGGTATGGTCTGAGCGTTGTTGTGAGTGACATCAATGGTGATCTTTGGCCCGATCTCTATATATCAAATGATTACATCGAAGACGACTATCTATACATCAATCAGCAGAACGGTACGTTCGCTGAATCAATACGATCATATTTGACACACGCGTCTTATGCGTCTATGGGTGCTGATATTGCTGATATTAACAATGATCTGCAGGTGGATATCCTAACGCTGGATATGTTGGCGGAAGACAATTTTCGCCAGAAAGTACTCAAGGGCCCCGAAAACTTCAAGTTTTACGCACAATTACGCGCCGATGGATTTCACGAGCAGTATATGCGCAATATGCTCCATTTGCGTCGTGGGGTTGATTTTGTAGAGATTGGACAGGTTTCAGGCATTTCGAATACGGATTGGAGTTGGGCGCCGCTTTTTGCTGACTTGGACAGAGATGGTTTAAAAGACTTGATAGTAACTAACGGCTATCTGCGAGATTATACAGACCTTGATTTTCTGTCGACTACATTACCCAATGCCTCAAAGGCGGCCGAGATGCGCGGAGAAGCTGTATCGGGATTGTTGCTTGTAGAGCAAATGCCCTCAACTCGTGTACCAAACTATGCCTTCAGAGGACGGGATGGTATTCATTTTGAAGATGTTACCGTTGATTGGGGGATGGAGCTCCCAACACATTCTAATGGGATGACATTGGCGGACCTAGACGGTGATCTTGATTTAGATCTTGTTGTGAATAACATTAATCAAAAGGCGTTGCTGTATCGCAATGAGTCAGTAGAGCAGGGAAGGGGAACAGCGTTGAGAGTGGCTCTGGCAGGATTTTCGGACAATACCCATGGTGTGGGATCCAAGGTTGTCCTCCATGGCGAGAACGGTTCGTCAATCATGCAGGAGGCGATTTTTGTGCGTGGTTACCTCTCATCTCTTGAACCAGTCCTGTTTTTTGGAACGGGTCAATGGGGCGCAGTTGACATAGATGTTTACTGGCCTGATGGGCGCTTACAACAATTGAAGAGTATTCCCACTAACCAGACCGTCAAAATTGAATACGGCAATGGGCTACCAATAGGATCATTGCCAGAGACCACTAAGAAAGGCCAGCATTTGTTTGTACAAGACCACAACTCGGGTCTGGATTATCAGCATAGAGAAGATGTTTACTCTGACTGGGATATCCATCCACTTCTGCCTCGGGATCTGGCGCAGGAGGGGCCGGCTCTAACAAGTGGAGATGTGAACGGCGATAACCTTATCGACATCTTTCTGGGAGGTGCTCGCGGTCAGGCAGCGAAGCTGTATCTACAGCAGTTGGATGGTTCATATGTAGGTGTGGAACTTCCGGTATTTGAGCAGCATGCGGCGTATGAGGATGTCGATGCAGTTATTGCAGACTTTTCCGGAGATGGTGCTTCTGATCTCTATGTAGTGAGTGGAGGAGGGCCTGATCCCGAATACTGGCAGGACCGACTTTACATAAATACCGGCTTTGGAATTTTGTCGCATACTCCCGACCTGCTGCCCCCGATCCATACAGTGACAAGCACTGTTGCACCTAATGATATAGACGGCGATGGAGACATGGACTTATTTATTGGTGGACTTCATCTTCCCGGGGAGTTCGGAAAAGCTCCACGTAGTTACATGTTGGAAAATACACCGGAGGGTTTGCGGGATCAGACTGCTTCCTGGGCACCAGGGCTACAGACTCCAGGGATGCTAACGACTGCTGTTTGGGCTGACGTTCACGGAGACGAGAAAAAGGAACTCCTTATTGCTGGACACTGGATGACAATACGTGTCTTCTGCATGAGAGAATCTACCATTTTGGAGGAATGCACAGCGTCTTTAGGATTAGCGGATCAGAATGGACTATGGAATCAGATTGTGCCGGCTGATTTAGACATGGATGGGGATGTAGATCTAATTGCCGGTAATAGGGGTTGGAATGCGCAGGTTCAGATTTCTCCTGAATATCCAGCCACGCTGTATGTGGGTGATCGGGATCGTTCCGGCACGTGGGATATTATTTACAGCGGTTTTGTTAAGGGCTTGGAGGTGCCTATCGCTTCAAGGGATCAAATGGTTGCTCAACTACCGGATTTACGTCTACGATTCCCACAATATTCAGATTATGCAGCAGCGACAACCGATGAGATCATGTCCGGTTATGATATACCAACAATCTCACTCAGGGCTAGCAATACTGCCTCAGTCGTTTTTGAGTTAACTGAGGGTGGTACATTTGAACCCAGACCACTACCCTTGGCTGCACAATTTGCGCCAGTCATGGACGCTCTTGTAATGGATGTGAATCAGGATGAGCATCTGGACATTCTTTTGGTAGGCAACGATTTTAGTAATAGGGCAGAGGAGGGCCGAATGAGTAGCGGTCGCGGTTTGATACTTTCCGGAAATGGTGCATTTAGTTTCCAGGAAATGAATACTGGCGATTTCTGGATGCGTGGAGATGCACGCAGACTGATCAGGGTCAACAATCGTTTGATTGTCGCGAATAACAATGGTCCGCTGGATATATTTTTAATGCCGGATGAAGCGGGGCATAATCCGTGACTAATAATCCCTCCAATATTATCGTAGGACCAATTTGTCTCATATGTGTGGCCGAATAGCACAAGCCCATAGTCCCGAAGAGCTCGCAGAGCTGTTTGGTGTCCAATTGGGTGTTGACATACTTGCAGATGTTACTCCCTCGTACAATGTCGCTCCAAGCAGCGAGATTATAGCACTGTGCCTAAGTGCGTATGGCGATGAAATGTGGACTACACTGCAGTGGGGCATGCTGCCACATTGGTCGAGATTTAAGCGCCCTGTAATCAATGCGCGGATGGAGACCGTGGGGAGTAAACCAATGTTCAGAAATTCATTCTCAAAGCGCCGTTGCGTGATCCCCGCAACAGCATATTATGAATGGTTACCTTCTCCCGCAGGGAAACAACCCTACTGTATCCGACTTGAGAGTGATACTCCATTGTTGCTGGCTGGGCTGTACCTTGACAACCAATGTGTTATTCTGACACGACCGGCCCAGGAGGATATTGCGTTCATTCATCATCGCATGCCGGTGATTTTGGGCTCCGAAATGATTCGAGAATACCTAAGCACGTTGGAGTTCGCCTTTGATATAATTGAGCTGCCCAGCGATACCGGATTGCGGACATACCCGGTGAGCAGGAAGGTCGGAAGCCCAAGGTACAACAGTCCTGACTGCCTCAATCCGATTACGCAGAAGTGAGCTTAGCCTGGGGACTATGCCGGGAGACCATTTTATTCGGGATATACTACGTTCCAAGGACGCCACAGGCGTGATCATTAGCCATTTACCGAATATTCGATGGATCTGTGGATTCACGGGATCTACAGGTCTTCTTATCGCTCGCGAAAACAAGCTCATTTTATTGACCAACGGTATATATGAAACCCAGGCGGCCTTGGAGGTGCGGGGAGCGGAGGTCCACATAGGCTCGCATCCTATGGCAGAATTCGCGAGGGATGAAGGCTTGGTGAACCCTTCAGAAAAGCTAATTATTCAGCCTGAATACCTGACGGTGGCGGAACTTGCCTGTTGGAAAACCACGATACCTGGGATATCATTCATCCCCGTTGAAAATTTATTAAATGAGCATGTTGCAAAAAAATCGGAAAGAGCGATTGCTGGAATGCGCAGAGCACAGGCTATTTCGGATGCTGTATTTAAAGTAATACTTCAATACATCCAACCGGGTATTCGGGAGAATGAGTTGGCAGCTAGGATAAACTATCATCATTTGATGCTTGGTGCCTCAACAATGGCATTCGAGACAATCGTCGCCTCTGGTCCAAACAGTGCACTGCCACATGCTCGTCCGGGGGAGCGAAAACTACAGTTTGGGGAGCCATTATTGCTGGATTTTGGGTGTGTGTTCGATGGATTTGCTTCGGACATGACACGCACTGTACATTTGGGCGAACCCAATAAAAAATTCACTAGGGCCTATGAGGCAGTCCAGGTGGCGCAGGAGCGGGCAATATCTTCGGCTTCCGCCGGCATGGAAGTATCCGCGGTCTATCAGGTTGCCCAAGATGCTCTGAAAGAGTTTGGACTTAAAGAGTTCTTTATTCATAGTCTAGGCCATGGGATAGGCATGAAGGTTCACGAGTGGCCGCGTATTTCGTCCAATTCGTCTGCAATCTTACATGAGGGCTATACAGTAACCATCGAGCCGGGCGTCTATTTTCCAGGTGAGTTTGGAATTAGGATTGAGGATACTATTCTGATTGGTTCAAAAACTTGTGAACGATTGTCCATCATTGAGCGAGATCTGCTGGTGATTTGATGAAGAATGTGCTGGTAGTAGCGTACTATTTTCCACCACTTGGACTCAGTGGAGTTCAGCGGATTGCTGGATTTGTGCGTCACTTGCATGAGTATGGATGGAAGCCAACCGTACTCACTGCAAAGCCAGCGGGCTACTTTGCACACGACAACTCACTTTGGGCACCTATTCAGGAAGCAGGGATCCGGATAATACATACAAGAAGCCTTGATCCAACACGCTTTTTCCGGGCGGGTAGTACAGTTAGGCTTCCTCGGGAATCGAAAAGACAAGTCCTGGCTTCAATCAGTAACTGGGTTTTTGTACCCGACAACAAACTAGGTTGGATGCCTTTTGCAGTTCGGGCCGGTTTACGAGAAGCATCACTTCAAGCTTGTAGTGCCATTTTTTCCAGTGCGCCCCCCTATACAGGCCACCTTGTGGGTAGCAAAATCGCTCAGCGGTTAGAATTGCCCCTTATTGTTGATTTTCGTGACGATTGGGTGGGAAATCCAAGACATATCTATCCAACTCCATTACATCGAAAACTTCATGTTCGACAGGAGCGACGAGTTCTCCAGAATGCATCCGCTGTTACCACGATTAACCGTCCAATTCTAGAATGTTTACAGACCAGGCACGAACATCTTAAAATAACTGGGCATGTTATCCCCCACGGATACGAGGAACAGCACGCTTCATCAGTAACTAGAACGAATTATAAGAATAAGCTTCGCCTTGTCTATACAGGTGTGTTTTACGATGCTCAAACCCCCGAATATTTTTTACGTGGTTTAAGAGAATTCTTGATCCAAAATCCCGATATGCGTAAGCGGATTTCGGTAATCTTCGCAGGGCTAGTGCCGGACAATTTCGCTCGACTAGTGCGAAGCTTGAAGCTTGAACAAGTAGTTCAATATGTTGGATATCTTGAGCACAGTAGCGTAGTTGCGCTACAACAGAAAGCCGATATATTGTGGATGACCATTGGCAGTCGACCTGGTGCATCGCAAATTTCGACGGGCAAATTATCCGAATATATGGGAACCAGGAAGCCGATACTGGCATTGGTACCCCCGGGAGCGGCAAGCGACACATTGCACCGGTATAGAGCGGCTTACATTGTTTCTCCCGAGGATATCAATCAAGCGACGCAAGCACTAAACCGGATAAGGAATGATTGGCGTAATCAATGTTTTCCAGAGCCGGATGAAGCATTCGTATCAAAACTTAGCCGCAAGCATCTTACACAGAGATTATCTGATGCGCTAAATACCGCAGTGCAAGGATAAGCCTAAGAACAAAACTGAAAAAAGAGTCAGAATGTCTCAGAAAAGGCTTGAACTGGTGTTGGGATCCACTTTCGAAGAGTTGGACTGCGCGGTGGAAGCCTTGCAGGAGTTTATACCAACCATGGAATTGGATGACGACTTGGCCTACAGGGTCATCCTTCTTGCAAGCGAAGCCTTAACGAATGCAATGGAGCACGGAAACCAGTGGGACGAGAGCAAGGAGGCAACCCTTAGCCTAGTTAAGGACGGAAACCTAATTGAGGTGGTTGTAACCGATGAAGGTGAAGGCATCCATTGGACGCAACATGACCCGCTGGAGGAATCTAATCAATTAGCAGATCATGGCCGGGGGCAGTTTTTCATGTCCACGATGGCCGACGAGATTCACGTTGAGGGTAACGGCTGCAGACTACGTTTGGTATTTTATACTCAAACGTAGCCTGCAGCACTTGCAGCAATTAGTTCGGGCCAGACGCTATTTTACAAGCACCATTGCTTTTGAACCGATCAACTTTCCGTCTGCCTCCATCCGGTAGATATACTGTCCGCTACTCACCGCCGAAGCATCCCATGTAATTTGGTGAGTGCCTCTTGAATAGGGTTGATCTGTGATTGTCGCAACCTTACGGCCCAATACATTGAACACACTTACGCTAATATGGCTGTCCGTTGCGAGTTTGAAGCCTATTGTTGTGCTTGGATTAAATGGATTGGGGTAATTATCGAGCAGCTCAAACGAAGTTGGTACCGATGCTTCAGCTTCTTCTTCTGCGGAGGTTAATACCTGTGTAAGATCAAGTGACCAAACTCCACGTCCATGTGTAGCAACAACTACTTCACCATCAACAATCCGAATACGCCAAACACTCACAGCCGGGAGTCCATTATCAGCGTAAGCCCAGGTCTGGCCATGGTCACGGGATTCAAATATGCCCATATCAGTACCAGCCCAAATAATCCGCGGAACCTCAGGAAAGACCTCAACATCCCAAACTCTAGCATTGGGGAACCCATTGCTGCTTCGACAACCATCAGTACCAACGAATCCTGAAAGGTCTTCCCAAGTCTGTCCCATGTCTTCTGTCCGTAATACTTTTGGCTGACATGAAACGCCAAATGTCACATAAGCGGTAGCACGAGTAAACGGATGCGTGGCTAGGCCCGAAATTTGGCTTGTAGGTGCAAAATCTGGTGAGCTAACCGGTCGCAGTACGACTGGATTTTGCCCGCCTTCTCCCTGGGCGCGAGCCAATGCATTCTCGGTCACATGGAGTCTTCCACCACCTGAAGTTCTCATTCTATAACCAGCCCAGACCACAGAGGGGTCGGCGAGAGATACCCGCACCTTACCGCCATTGCCCCCTGCCCAAATCGGCGCGCCACGT
This sequence comes from Rhodothermales bacterium, assembly GCA_965219915.1. Taxonomy (GTDB): domain Bacteria; phylum Bacteroidota; class Rhodothermia; order Rhodothermales; family Bin80; genus Bin80. The sequence continues at coordinate 2,288,908 of OZ244794.1, forward strand.
GCCGGAATCGCTTGCCAGGTTTCGCCAAAATCAAGTGAGCGTAGCAGTCCTCCGGCGGGATCTGGTGATATGCTAAACACGGCCGACCCTGTTTTGGGAGTCCATCCGATAGACGTGAGGAATTGCCCTGCAAACGACCCTATGTTGCCTGCTGGTTCCCAGTTTGTGCCGCCATCGAGCGATCGCCAGATGTTGTTAAACTGAATGGATCCCATTAGTGAGTCGGCTCCCTTCCAAACAACATCAAATCCGTCTCCTGGCAGCATATCCCGCCATCCACGCCGGCTATTAGCATTATTATATGAGGCCCAAGTGCCGTTATCTTGAGTGCCACCCAAATACATGGGGAACCCCGGACGCTTGGTGGCATCATAAAATTGAGACGTATTGAATCCTGGGAAAGCGTCTCCCTCATGCCAAGTTTCACCGCCATCACGCGAATAGGCGAAACCACCGTCATTCCCATTCAGGATATGAAACTCATTGTTGCTTTCATCAATTGGTACAAGGGTGAAATTATGGTGGTCCACATGGACCTCGCTATTTTCCCACAAATCCATATTTCGAGTCTCCCCTTCGATGGTGACGAATTCAATCTCCAGAGTTCCTGGGGAGGGAGAGTCTGGATCCCATGTGACCTCATCCCCCTCGCTTAGAACTGGCCACAAAAAATACATGAGACCACTGGTGAACCCTCCGTCTGTCGTGTAGTCGGACAGGGGGGCATTTGCATTGTAACCATGCTTGGAGATGAATATATACTCTCGGCTATGTGTACTCCCTGGACCAGCTGTATTACGAGCAATCAAGTCCCAAGCACCATCATTCGCTTGATCTCTGAAGGAGACCATCAATTGACGGTTATTGTCCGTATCCCAAACTTGAAAGGGAACCTCTACATAATCTCGATACATATAGTCCGCAAGTGCAATTCCCGCCCCGCCATCTCCAAGAGTTCCCCCGTTTGGCGGTACTGAGAATCGATGAGCTTTTTGAGTAAGATTGGGACCAAATCGGATTTCCACCGAGGTCATTTCGCTAACCTCAATATCGGTAGCGTCGGGATCAAAAGGCCCCAAGGCTACTCGGCCGCCAGCATGGGTACCACCGGTAAAAGAAAATAAGTCAAAGAAACTACTTGCATTGTTCTCAAAGCGCCCAATGGTCCCAAAGGAGGAAGTTTCATCACCCTCAATCCATGCTTTCCAGCGAAGGACTCCACCGAGATAAACAGTATCAGGTGAAAAAGGGTGAACCGTAATCGCATTATCATACCATCCTTGTTCGCCTAGGAAAGCTCCGAAAAACTCTGGTACGCTCTCTAAATTATCAACAATTCTCCAGGATTGGCCAGCATCCACGGAACGATATAAATCTGCTACAGGGCCTGCGGGGGTACCTCTAGCCCCTGTCCCTTGAACAGAGGCCCAAACTACCTCCGGGTGAGATTGTGAAATTGCTATCTCAATTCGACCCCCTCCGTAAACCAATCCCACAAACGAATTTTCCCAAGTTTTCCCTCCATCGGTCGAACGCAATATCCCAGTCCCGTTTACAGTTGCAAACTGTACATTGAAGTCGTTCGGTTTTGCTCGTAAATCTTGAATTCGGCCTCGGTTTTCGTCATCCGCTAAAACTTTTGAGAACGATTGACCTCCGTCTTCTGAGCGAAAGATGCTCGTGTTTGTCACCGCCACAACAATATCTGGGTTGTTAGGATCTACGACTATACGATTTGTGAAAGCCCAGTCTGTGTTGTTGCTTGTCGCGGTCAAATGCGTCCAAGTATTCCCCCCGTCAGTCGTCTTGAACATGCCGACGCCGGAGTTAGCATCAATGTTTCCAAACCCTTCGCCTGTTCCGACATAAATAACATCGGGATGATTCACGGATGCTCCTGCCATAGTAGAAACAGCAAGGCTGGGAAGGTGATCGGTAAGTGGCGTCCATTCAATTGCCACCTGATCGAATGAATCAATGAACCGCCGCGCCTTCCAAACACCGCCCCCTACGGCCCCAACGAACCAGGTACTAGCGGTTGGATCTGTGTGATCAACCAGAATTGCACGGGTTCTCCCCCCCACACGTCCAGGACCTCGCTCCACCCAATCAAGTTGGGCTGCACTCCCTCGCTTGGCATTGGCGAGAATTGCTCTTCGAAATTCTACCATCTTGGAGCCCTGTGGATAGGGCGCATAACCTTCATCAAGTCCCTCAACTGCGGCAAAATACTCTACAAATTTATCTGGATACCCAAATGGGGCCTTGAGACGTTTGGATTTCTCAGATTTAAACTCCAACTCCTCCTGAGTATTTACGGGAAGCAAGAAAGCAATCCCAATTACGGGTATAAGGAGAAGTGTGGCTGCTAAGCCAATGAATCTGATTTCACGATAGGTCATGTGACAACGATTTTGAGAGGCTGGAAGGGGGGAACCCCAAATTTAAGGTAAAATGGAGTCAAGCACAAATTTTCCCGATTTTGTCGCGGCTTGTATGGATCGATTTAACATGGGTTCCTGAGTGGATCAAATCGGAATCTCTCGAGAGGCGGGTGGAGCGATAGGGTGGGGCGTTTCAGCATGGAATTGACTGGGTGTTAGAAGGCCAACAGCACACGATCAGGATGTTGAGATCTCCCGTGTGTATTCGCATTCCTCGGGAAAATGAAGCATTGCGACGACACGAGGAATACCCGAAGAGTTGACGAACATCCCGGTTTGGTGAGGTTTGGAAAATCGCGGCTCCTGCCGAAATCGTTAGCTTTTAACTAATATTGCTGCAGCTTCGGTTATAACTTTCCGAATTTTTCGTGTGCGCGGTAGTTGATGCGATTCATGTTAATGGTGTCGGCCGCAGATTGTGTTTGGGATTCTGTTGCCAATCACAATCTGCTGCTTGGCGACGGTCTCAATAAGTGAGAAAAAAACAAGGATGGCTTCCTCGATAGTGAGAAAATCTCCGAATCGATGGCTCACTTTATGGCCAATCGCCGCACATGTTGGACTATGTGCTGCGATTATAACATTGGGGTTCGTAGCAGTTGATCGTAGCCATATACCATTGGTATTTAGTTTGCTGGTAGTTGGGAGTATCTGTTGGATCATTTGTTGGCGTTGGGGGAATTTCAACTTGAAAGCAGTCATTTTATATGCGGTATTATTTCGGCTGGCATTGATGGGTCTTCCGCCATCTCTCTCTGATGATGCTTATCGATACGTCTGGGATGGACTTGTACAGCAGAACGGCATTAACCCGTTTAGACTTGCACCAGAGGATGTCACTTTCAAAGAACTTCAGCAGGATATTACATACGACGAGCTCAATTCCAAGGCACATGTGAGCGTTTATCCCCCGGTTTCTCAACTGATTTTCAGGCTGGGAACTACTTGGCATATTCCGGACAGTCGGCGAAGCTATTATCTAATCAAGTTAATCTTTGTCCTGGCTGAGCTGCTGGCAATTCTTCTTCTTGCACGAATTGTATCGAGTGGGTTTGTCATGCTTTATGCGTGGAATCCGGTTGTATTGCTGGAAACTGCAGGCCAGGCACATACAGAATCGGCGGCCCTACTGGCCCTGATATTGGTGCTTTTCTTGGCTAGGAGAGGAAATGGGGGTGGGGCTTCTATCTTCTTGGCAATAGCTGGATGGATCAAGTTGCTGCCATTTCTCTTTTTCCCCTTTCTGTGGAGCCGATTTGGCTGGCGCTCGGTTTGGCCTGGGGCAATTATAGCGGTAGTTCTTGCAATTCCGTTCACAGCTCCATATGTGGCAAGCAATGTAGCTGGATCCCTTGATCTTTACGCCCGATACTTTGAATTCAATGCCGGTCCATATTATGGCATAAAGGCCATGATGCAATGGATTACCGGGGACGATTGGAGTAAGCAGATCGGTCCTTTTCTGCGACTTGTATTTCTTGTTAGTCTCCCAGTACTCTATTTCGTGAGTATGCGGCGGCGCTGGCCCTTGGCTCAGGCAATGCTTATTACAACGGGATTATACCTCGCGCTTGCCACTACTGTACATCCATGGTATTTGCTAATTCCGTTACTTCTGGTCGCGAGTTTACAGGCTCATGGATGGCATTGGATTTGGTTGGGAATTTGTTCAGCGGGCACATATCTGCTGTATGTTGACGGTCCCTACTGGATATTTGTTATTGCCGGTTGGTTAGGTTGGGGGATATTTGGAGCTATTCAGTACGCTCCAAAGTTTTTGCAGGGCACAATTCGTTGGCGCGCCAATCAAAAGTTCAGGAATATTAACCCTTTCTTTCCGCGAAACGGCAGCATTTTTACGGTGCTAGACTTAGGCAGTGCAGAGGGCTATGTGGGCGAGTGTATTCGAGATCGTTTGGGGGCACGGGTTTTACTTGCAGACGTGGTTGCAATGAATAGAACAGAGTTGCCCCATGTTTTACTTAAGCAGAGGCTACTGCCGTGGTCCAATGGGCATTTTGATATAGTTCTTCTCTACTATGTATTGCATCATGCCGAAGATCCTGAAAAGTTAATCCATGAGGCAATGCGAGTATGTACTAAACGTGTTATCGTGGTGGAGTCAGTATACAGGACGTCTGTACATCTTAAGTTCCTGACGGTATTGGACAAACTAGCCAATCGTCTAAGGTCGCGTGGCAGAATGAACCCACAAGAGGAAGCCCTCCAGTTCAGGACCTACCAGGAGTGGAGCACACTGTTTCTAAAATGTGGTGCACGGTCAATAGCCGAATTCAAAACAGGATTGGGGCCATTCGCCGGAACAGGGTTCGTTCTTGAACCGCAGCAGGGGGTGGTTATTCCTCAGATAGATGACAGAGCGTCTTAATCAATACATCATCTGGCGTATCTGCACTCATTCTTTGGTATGCTTCATAACGTCGAAACCACGTTATTTGCCTCTTTGCATAGCGTCGACTATTACGTTTCAGGATTTCAATCATTTCAGGCCAAGTGTATAGGCCATCCAGGTAAGCCAGGGGCTCTTTATAGCCGATTGATTTTAGAGCTGGCAACGTTACGCCTAGTTGCATTTCGCGGATGTTCTGCACCTCGTCCATTAGGCCTGCCGCGATCATTGCATCTATACGCTGCTCAATTCGTCGATAGAGCAAGCTGCGTTCCAGTGTTAGCACGGTAACACAGAAGGAGTATGGGGGGGACCTTTGGACATCATGAAATCTCGATAGTGGTGTACCTGTGAGTTCAAAAACCTCGAGCGCACGCATTACCCGTGTCGTTTTTGTCGGATCCATTGTATTGGCAGAATCTGGATCTATTCGACAAAGTTCCTCATAGAGTGCCTCCTTGCCTAAGTCCGCAAGTTTCTTTTCAATAAATATGCGTACGCCCTTATCGGAAGGAATGAGCGGCGACAGACCGTGTATGAGTGCGTGAAGGTATAGCGTTGAGCCTCCTACGATAATTGGAACACGATCTCGTTCCAAAATTTCGCCAATACGCGCTGTAGCCTGCTCAGAAAATAGACCGGCAGAGTAATGTTCGCCAAGTCTTAATTCATTAATAAAGTGATGCGGCACTACTGCGAGCTCCTGGGCACTTGGCTTTGCTGATCCTATCGAGAGCTCTTTATATATCTGACGGCTATCTGCGGAGATGATTTCACCATCAAGGACCTGCGCAAGTTTTATTCCCAGAGCCGTTTTACCAACTGCGGTGGGGCCGACGATGGCACGAATAGGCATTGTCTGGGCCCGCATGACCTTGAGCTCAGTACCTAATAGGTCGGCAGGCTTGGATCGATTTCCTTGCTCCAGGCGAGCGTTCCTCCACGGAGGTTTTTGGCATTGCAGAGACCCGCTGCGTGCAAGAACCGCACAGCCTGCGCTGATCGTCCTCCAGATCTGCAATGAACGACAATCAGCTCATCGTGGCAATGTTTTTCAAGCTCTCCCATATGGTCAACCAACTCGCCGAGAGGAATCAGATGTCCTCCCAGATTGGCAATGCTATATTCCGACTCTTCTCGGACATCAAGAATGAATGGTCGTTTATTTTCGTCAAGGAGCTGTTTGAGCTCCTGCACGGTGATTTCAGGTACGTGGTTTTCGGATAATCCAGACATTGAATTTATTTGCAAGAAAAAGGGTGAACGATTCAGCCGAGGCACTAGTTCGTGCTGACCGAAACTGTATCCATTATAGAATAGCTTAGTCCGAAGCCAAAGGGAAAAAGAGGGTTTTCGCTGTCGTAGGGCACATCCTCCAGTTGCTCACGGACAGCATCCATAGATGATGGTAATTCAAACGGTAGACGCCCAGAGGGGTCAAATTGGCCGAAAATTGCATCAAGGATCACTTCGTCCGATGCTCCAAAATTACCCAAAAGCGCTGCGGCGGTTTCCGCTATTTCCGGAATCACAGCTGGACGATCAAGGTAAATGTCAACGATCGTTGGCAGGGATTGAGTGATAGACAATATCTCGTCCAGCTCAGCCCCCTTGAAGTCCAGATCACCCTGATGAAACAAGTTTTCCAGCATACCTCCTTCTCTTGGAGGTTCGTAGGGTGCATGAATTCTTAGCAGAGCCACAGTGGCCTCGGTGGGGCTGTTGACAACAGTAGCATAGCGGGCTACTGCTGTGCTGTCTACATTTTGCACAAATATTCGCTCGTCAGGCCCGAGAGGTAGTAGGGGACTGCTTTCCATCTCTCCATTTTTTAAAAGTACGATAGATTTCTTTTGGGCCACTTTGCTCGCCTCAACAAAGGGTGCAGAACCTACTATTGTGCCGGCCTTAGATTCATCAACATATGGATTGTCAAATAGTCCAAGCAGGAACTTATCCCTCAGCAGTCGGCTCACCGAACTGTCCAACCGCGTTTCTTGGATTCTACCAGAGTTTACCAACTCGACAATCCATTCAGGGTTAGATTCTCCTCCGAATAGATCAACTCCAGCTATCAACGCTTTCTCGGCTCGGTCAATAGGGCTCAAATCTTCGACACCCCAACCGGGAGATTCCAGAATGGTGAATCCCAATATACGCTTGCTGCTGAGTACGGCCCAATCCGTGCTGATAACCCCTCCAAATCCGAGTTCCGTGCGCAGTAGGTCGGTTACAATGGATGGACTAAAGGCAAATCCGACGCCATCTTCGGTGATGCCTACACCTACGGCGTAGCTCACCATGATTTGCGCGGTATTGGCAGCCAAAGCGCCTTCCACAAAAGGTGACACATGCAAGTCAAACTCGTTGCCTGGGTACACCTGATCCTTACCATAGGAAAAATGTGCTTCCCATCCGTCATCCTGTGGACCACCGCCGGGAAAATGTTTGGACATCGTGGCAACACTCTCGCGGGAGATCGTATTTCCCTGTAAACCGCGAATATACGCGCGTCCCATGCTAGCCGAGAGGGCTGGGTCTTCACCAAAAGTGCCATAAACACGTGACCAGCGAGGTTCTGTCGCCAAATCTAACATAGGGTGAAGTGCGAGTCTGATACCCACAGCCAGGTATTCCTGTCGTGCGATATCGCCAAATTGCTCGACCAGCACTGTGTCGCGTGTCGCGGCCAAGCCAAGCGGCTCCGGCCAGAGGGAAAAATCACCCGCAAACACCGCGGCCGCTTCACTGCTTGGAAAGCTGTGTCTTGGATCCGAGGCAATTGTGATCGGGATGCCCAGGCGTGTGCGTTCTGCGAGTTTTTGTATGCTATTGTACCATGTTGCCATAGCCGCTGGATCATGGCTCTGCATTATATTGAAGTGATTCATGCGGCGGCGCACAATCATCTCGGAATTAGTGGGAATCATAAATGTGAAAGGATTGCTCGGCGTCGGTCGCTCTTGGAGGGAACCATCGGGCAGCATACTAATCATATTGATAAACATCATCCCAGCTTTTTCCTTGAGGTTCATTTGCGATAACACATCTTGAACTCGATCTGCCACGGGGGCCCTAGGGTTTTCGTAGGGGTCCATAATACCATTCTTGTTCAGATCCCTAAACTGAATTCCGTTGCTCTCTAAAACGGAAGCCTCTGCGCCGAGGCTTGACCGAGCGTTATTGGCGGCGATGCCGTAATAGATGTAGAAGCCAGCTACCGAAATACCGATCAAGATGAATACCCACAGGATGAGTATGGTGATAATACGCAGCATAGAAATTCCTGCTCAAGAGCAGAGGCAGTGGAACGAGTTTGAATAAAATAGGGAAAAATATCAGCATTCTTAATGTGACATAATTCCCTAGAATTGTATTACCATTGCCTCTACGACGTTGGGTACAGTTCCAATCTGGCTTCCATGTCCCGTCAATATGCTTTGCACAAGTTTTTGCTCAATCACGTACGTGCCCGGCCACCAAGTGCATTGTTTTCGTGCCCCGCTTCTTCACTAACGATCGCATCCGTGAACTCCCGAGCTTCCCATTCGGAAATGCCCACCCAACCAGTGCGGCAACCAAGGCTTGGGTATCGCCTGGAGCCATACCCTGATTCGCCTGCACGGCGTTTCTGCTGCTCGCCATCAGTGTCGTATTCGAGCCATGAATGATCTGATTGAATACTTGGGTTACAGCATCAACCGATGCTGTCTTTGGCCCTACAGATTCTATGAAGTGTAGACCTGCAGCAGCGGGAGACGCCTTCTCCAGATTTATAGTCAGATCTAACCCGCACTGTCGTAAGGCATTCAGGATTGCCGTTAATACGGCTTTTGAACACCTGCCTTCAATAGATTGGCAGGGCATACTGCTTTCAAGCAGTGGTGTAAGGGGCGATGCCGTGATTTGAAGGTAGCCTTCATCACTCTGTGCCTGTGCATCAATAACAGCTTTACTATCCCGGAAAGACCATACCAGCCATAGTCGACCATTATCTGCCGTGCCAACGGCTTTTTCTCGCCCCGCGGGTTGGTGCAATCGCTGGTATACCTAGTGGCCATAGTGCTGTGGTACAGGTTCTGCAACTAGAAAAGCAGACAAGCTATGGCAAATCGGGAGAAGCCATGAGCAGCAGCACTCCGTATTCTAAGGGAGACAGCTTTCCTTCCGAGTCCGCTACGCTGGCCGCGGCAGTCACTGAGGTTATTGAGCCTCGGATCGCTCAAAATGTCTATTTTCCGAGGAATCACTTTGCTAACTCAAGCGACTAGGGTCATCATGTCTACAACTGTTCGCAGGATTGATAGTCACGCTCGTTCCGTTGGCGAGCTATTGGGGAAGTCATTGTTGTATCGAGTTCCTGCATACCAACGGGATTTTGCTTGGACGAAGGAGGAGATAGACACCATCTGGGAAGACCTGCTCCGAGCCTTTGAAGAAGATGGGGGTGAGTACTTTTTGGGCGCAATCGTGACGAGTCGACAGCAGGACCAAAAGGAGCGGGAAGTTGTGGATGGCCAGCAGCGGCTGGTGGTCATGTCAATGCTTTTTGGAATCATATCAAAGGAATGGGAGCGCCTAGGTGACACTAGGCGACATCTGGGAGTTTCCCGCGACTATTTGGGCACGGAGAATCGTAGGACTAACAGTACAATCCCAAAGTTGAGGCTCAATAACAACAACGATTTAACTTTTCAGAGAATAGTTATAGACGGAAAGCTGTTCAGCCACCAGGAAACAAAAGGGTTGAATTACTCAAATCGGCTAATAGTGAACGCATTTACTCGCTTGAGCGGGAAGCTGTCAAATTGGCTTGAGGACAAGCCCGACGAGGACGCTTTGATTGATTTTGAGTTATACCTTGCCGAGAACGTAAATGTGATAGAAATTGACGTTGACAACAACGCAGACGCGTTTGCCATCTTCGAAACACTCAACGACAGAGGGCTGGATCTAGCGGTAGCAGACCTTGTTAAGAACTACCTTTTCTCCCAAGCCGGCCAGCATCAAATAAATCAATTTCAAACTATATGGGGAGAGATTTCAGTCCTCGTGGGGTCGCAGCACGTGACGCAGTTTCTGAGACACTACTGGTTGTCAAGATATCCAGGAGTTGTTCGTGAACGGGATCTATACCGTGCGTTGCGGCAAGAAGTAAAGGGGGCCAACAAGGCAAGAAGTACGATGGAGCAATTCCGTGTTTCATCTCGACTGTATGCGGCTTTGTTGAACTCGGATAGTGAGACATGGAACGAGTACTCCCTAGACGCACGGTTATATCATGAAGCGTTGGTCACATTCTCGGTCACTCAATATAGACCCGTTGCGCTGGCGGCCATGGAGGTGCTTCCCGCTCCAACTGTAGCGAAGATTCTGAAGGTACTAATGGTCACGTCCTTTCGCTACACTGTGGTCTCTGGCCTTGGCACGGGAAACCTTGAGCGGATATATGCGACGGCGGCTTTATCAATTCGGAATGGGGAGTGCCGTAGTGTAGGAGACCTCTTCAAGCGAATCGAGCAAATTTATGTGAAAGACGACAAATTCCGCGCCGACTTTTGCAGCAAACGCTTTACGAAGGCGGCTATCGCTCGCTACATTTTGGCCCAGATCAACGCCAAATTGGAAAAAGACCCAGAGCATACCGTCAATGATTCGGGCGGGCAAATTACTCTAGAGCACATCATGCCCAAGGTACGGAACGCCGAATGGGACTCGATAGATGAAGGTCAAGCTGTCCAATCCGTGGATCTGATTGGCAATTTGACACTCCTTGAGAAAGGCAAGAATCGTGGGATCAGCAATGCGGGTTTTGCCACAAAATGTCAAAAGGCATTCAATCAGTCTAGCTTAGGACTCAATAAAGTACTTGCCGACAAGGATTCTTGGACTATTGAGTCAATAGAACAAAGAAGTTTCCAATTAGCAAAGATAGCAACTGACATTTGGAGACTTGACCTCAAAGCGGTGCGGGATTCGTAGCACCATTGAATCATATACATCGGGGTTTGCCAGAGCTGTAGCCTTTTTGGTGCCCGATACTATGTTAGTGCTGGGGGCGCTCATGCGCCACGTTAGCAGTTACGGCAAACCCCGGTCTGATTCTCCAGTGGCCGTGCGATGGCGCTGCGAGTGTAGGCAGCCGACATGGACGCAGACGATCAGCGCTAGAATTGTTGGCACGGTCACATGGTTTCGCAAGGTCATTGCAGGCCTCGATTGTCGGTCCGTCATGAATGTAACATAATTAACCTTATGTTACATTAAAGAGGTAAAACCCGCTTCGTGCTGCCATTTAGAACATAAAACTCTTTTTGCGCCTCAACAAGCACGCGATAATAATAGATGCCAGATAGAAGAGCCCTACTGCTTGAGTGGGGATTTGCTGCCGCCCCGACATGAGTATTTGAATTGAAGCCACGAGGACGTTCCGCCCGTTAATGTTCAGCACTTCAACCTGAATTCATGTTGAATCAGAATGTTCAATGGCGATTGATATCGATAATTGAATCGTGTTGGGAAAGGTACCCAGAAGAAAGAAGCCAGGGTCTGGAACGGACTCAATTCCCTAAATCGCCACGATAGAAATGGAGAGATAGGACTGCCAAGTTACGGGCCTCTCTTGAATCTCTGTTGGTCAATGCGCAGCGGTTGTAATCCAAGACGCTCATGAACGCTCGGCCAGATGTTCCTGGAATCGCCAGTATGCTATCGTTGCGCCAACCGTAACCAGTGCAACGATGGCTAAGGAGCCGAAAGCCGCATCCCATCCCGCGCGCTGTGCCAAGGATCCAATGCCAACGCCTGAAGCGATCGCTCCGAGATATCCCGCCGCATCGATTAGGCCCGATGTTGTCGAACTGCCCACCTTACCTCCCAGGTCAAGAGAAATGGCCCCCGCCAGAAATGAATATGGGCCAATCATGAGAATGGCTGCGGCAGAGACCAGCACCAACGGTAATACGGCACTTCCGGGTTCCCGAATGTTACCCATGATGCCCAAAATGGCAACAAGCGGTATCAGACCTGCCAGGATTGCAATGCTCCTTTTGCCGCCTCCCATCCGATCCGCCATGCGTCCAAAAACCAGTACGGAAATCCCCCCAAACAGTGGAAACAAAAGGCTGTAGGTGGCGGCACTTCCCACTGACAGTCCCGCGATTTCAGCCAGGTAAGTGGGTGTCCAGATGTTGAATGTCTCGCGGATCAGCGTAAGTCCAAGTGAAATCGTGGCTACCATCCAAAAGCTGAAACTGCTCAGCAAGGGTCGCAGCAGCATGACCATGTCCAATGGACGTTTGCGCCTGCCCTCCGAACCGAAGAGATTCTGCGGGTTTACTTCCGGCTCCTCTTCGCCAATCTCCGTAGGACTGGATTTAAGGAGAAACTGCGCCCCGATGGCAATAGCCGTCAGCCCGCCTGCTGCAGCGAAGAATATCCCGCGCCACCCGATTCCGGCGCTAATCAAGCTGCCCAAGAACAGACGCGTCAATACATCGCCAAACAGAAAACTCAGGCTCAAGACACCCATCACCGTTCCGTACATCCCGAATGGAAACCAATTCGAGGTGATCTTAACGAGCGATACCCAGCCCGTAGATTGAATTAGTCGATTGAGTGACCAGATAATCATGAAGGCTGCTACCCCGGTGAGTAGCCCAAACATTACCGTCGCAATGATTGAGCCGACCATGCCCAGTAGGAATGTTCTGCGACCACCGAAGAAGTCACACAATACCCCACTGAGCACTTTTCCTACGGCGTAGAACAGCACCCCGGATGACGCAATCAGTCCAATCATCTCCTTGTTCAGCCCACTGGATTCAAACTCTTCCAGCAGCAGTGGAGTAACCACCGACAGATTGGACCGGCACAGGTAGTAGCCGGCATACCCGACACAAAGAGAGCCGACCGTGATCATCTGCCATCTGCGCAACCGTACGGATTGATTCTGGTCCATTGAGTCAGCGTATTGCGTGGCAGTTGAGGCAAAAGCCCCTGCCACATGTGAAATGAAAGCCCGATTTCAGGATACAACTCATTACTCCTACCACGCAGTCAATACATCGCCCGCCAGGGCTAAGCTGAGAGTCATTCCCAATCCACCCAATCCCGTGATCACCCTGACTGTAGGCTGTGGTCGCAATACCACAGCAGCCATTGACGCGTGCTTTACATACACACCCGTCCATTTGTGATCCAGCATGAGCGAAGGTGGATTTGTCAGTCCGGCAAGTTGCTCAAGCAGCAGAGCAGCGATTTCAGGGCGCTCCTGCCATTTTGGCGAAGAATTGTATTCATGGGAATCACCGATCACAACCTCATTACGTCCGTTCTGGACGGCCATAATGTGGATGCCCCAGCGGTCCAGTTCGGGGCTGTCACTGGCGACGCGGCGGGCTACGGTGCGCGTCGCCCTACTGCTCTTGAATACCGGATAATGCCGTAGACTAAGGCCGCCCAGAATTGCTGGCCCCAGCCGCCAGTGGGTTGGCTGCGCAACGGTGCGTAACATCTGGAGCCTGCAATAGGTCAGTGAGGCCTCCGACAAGACATCCGCAAACAGCGTGTCCAAGTCCGCTCCAGGACAGACGATCGTGCGCTCAACAGCCCAGGTTTCGTGTGGTGTCGCAATAGTCTGTGATGAAACCGATTGCACTTCCGTCCCATACCGCAAAATGACACCATGTTCTTTTGAAAGCCAAGCGGGAACTCGCGCCACTACTTCCCGCGGGTCCACCAGCAGGACGTCCCGACACCAAAGTCCGCCAAGCAATTCGTTTGTGTTTACTGCGGAATAATTTGCGGCAATTGCCTTACTTGTCATCCAGGTGCAGCCGTACTCGTGGCCCATATCGGAGTCTGCCAGCTCACACATGGCGTCCATTTCGTCCTGATGATAAGCAAGCATCAGCGCTCCCGACTCTCTGTACCAAAGCCCGGTATCCAATAAAAGCTGCTTCCACAGGGACAGGCTGCGCAGCGCTTGCTCATGAGTCTTACCGGGAGGCGCTCCCAAGGGAAGTATCATGCCAAAATTACGCACGGATGCACCTCGAGCAATTGCATCCCGCTCAAAAAGAACGACTGAGCAGCCGCGGACGGCGGCCTGCCAGGCATGTGCCAGTCCGACAATGCCACCACCTACAACAGCCACATCTGCCTTGCCGATCACCTTGATCCGTAGGGTTGCGTTACCAGGGAAGAGAAAAAGTCTTGACCGCCGTCATCCCTTTCATTGCCTCGATGACTCCTTCCTTTATCCCAAGTCCAGAGTCCTTGATGCCCCCAAAAGGAGACATCTCAATTCGGTAGCCGGGTACTTCATTGATATTGACCGTTCCGGTCCGAATCCCTCTGACTGCCTTTAGCGCATCGTTCAGGTTTTCCGTAACTATGCCGGAGGAAAGCCCATACTCAGTGCTGTTTGCAAGATTAATCGCATCATCTAGGTCCTTGATGACCATTATCGGGGCGAGCGGACCAAAAGATTCCTTGACAACCATCTCCGTGGTCCGTGGCACATCAGCCAGCACAGTAGGCATGTACAGAGCACCCTCTCGCCAGCCTCCGAGCAGAATTCGTGCCCCGTCCTGGACGGCCCCAGCGACGATATTTTCGAGGCGAATCGCTGCCGACTCATCAATTACGGTTCCCACTCGCGTCTCGTCCGCAGTGGGGTCGCCGCAGACGTAGGCCTTGGACGCTTCCACGAACTGTTCTGTAAACTTATTGACAATGGGCTCATGGACCAGCAACCGCTTTACAGCGGTGCAGCGCTGTCCTGAATTACGATAACATCCTTCCGTGGCAAGTTTTACAGCCAGATCCAAATTGGCATCCTCCATCACAATCAGCGGTGAATTGCCTCCAAGCTCAAGAATAAGCCGCTTGTAACCCGCCTGGGAGGCAATCTCCTTACCAATAGCAACACTTCCGGTAAAACAAAGCACCTCAACCCGCGAATCGACCACGAGGGGTGTTGCGACTTCTTCCACTTCTCCCACTATGACGCTTAACATCCATCCAGGCAGACCTGCCTCGTAAAGCAGCTCCACACACCGGATAGCCGTCATCGGGGTCTTTTCGGAGGGTTTCAGGATCGCAGGTGCGCCGCAGGCAATCGCTGGAGCGAGTTTGTGAATGACCTGATTCAAGGGATGGTTGAAGGGCGTGATGGCCGCTACTAGTTGATGCGGCTCACGGAGTGTGAAGATTTTGCGCGTCTTGCCCTGTGGAGAGATGTCGCATGAAAAAACCTGGCCATCATCCTTTAGCGCTTCCATGGCGGCGAATTGCAGTACATCGCAAGACCGACCCACTTCGTACCGGGACTCCCTCATACATAGTCCCGACTCAGCAGTGATCAGATGTGCAAAAGACTCAGCACGTTCCTCAAGAAGAGTGCGCGCTTTCATGAGGATTTCAGAGCGCGCATAGCGCGTCAGGGACGGGCCGGACTGCAGCGCAGCCGTGATGGCCTGCTCCGCTTGGTTTTGGTTCAAACAAGAGACGCGCCCTGCCGGCTCACCCGTGTAAGGATTGACCACCGTCAACCAGTTGCCGGTCCGAACTGCGCGGCCAGCTATGTAGCAGGAAAGGTCAAGAATGCTATGAACTGATGTTTGGGTATCCATTACAAATTACTGGTGAAATTCAAGTTCTGGTTGTGCCGTTGAGTGCAAAGTCAAACACATCAAAGTTGCGCGGGTCCGTCTCGGCATATTGAGCATACTGGGGCTTGAGCGGTTCTGAAAGCAGCAAGGGGACCATTTCCTCATACCGTCCTCCATGTGAGCGCAGGCCTTTAGCCACAGCAGTCAGATCATGGTGGTCAGGCGTTCTCCCGATGACCACATCCCTAGCCGAAAGTACGACCAGATCACCGATGCGGTCGGCCGGAAGTTCGAGCTTCTCCGCGGCCTGCCGACGATGGTACACCTCCGTAATGCCATCCAAATCCAAGATCCACTGCCCAACCGTCTCAGCGTTCAAGTTTTCGGCCAGGTGGACTACGGAGAAAGATCCCAGAGAGCCGTGATGCACAACATAAGGATCTGTGATGGGCAGAATGACATCACATCCACGTCCGAAGGTTTCAGTTAGCAGCGTCTCCAGGTATATCACGTTGGGTGTGCGATCCATACGCTGTTTGGCATTCATGCCGTGATCGGCGGTAGCAGCGACAAGAGCACCGCCGTCAAGCAGTCGGCCGATTTCAATGTCGATCTGGCTGTAGAATTCGATTGCTCGATCGCTACCAGGAGCATGCTTGTGCTGCATGTAGTCCGTTAGCGACAGATATAGGAGATCAGCCAGACCATGATACATCATTGCAACTCCTGCGGCAAGGACAAACAGGCTGGCTTCTGCACTGTATATGAGAGGCGCGGGTGCCCCGACCAAGTCTTCCACTTGATCAATACCGTGAGTCATCTTCGTTGCCTCAGCGGCCTTCTCTGCCGAGAATGCGATTCCGGCGAGCCCGTGAGACAGGATATCTCTGAGTTTTTCCTTTGCTGTAACGACACCCACCTTCCGCCCTGCCCTTGCGGCTTCGGCAAGAATCGTCTCAACGCGCAGGAAGGAGCCGGAATTCATCATTACCTCTTGGCCGGAATCCGGGTCCAGAAAAAAATTGCCGCTGATCCCGTGGACACTTGGAGGTACTCCGGTCACAATTGAGGCATTATTCACATTGGTAAAGCTGGGCAGCGCCGCCCGAACAACACCTCGAAAGCCCCCTTTCTGCAGCATTGCAGACAGGTTGGGCATCTTCTCATTTGCCAAGGCGGCATTGATGTACTCGTCCGAAGAGCCGTCAAGGCAGATCACGGCCACTGGACAACCGGGTGGGTCGTAGGTTTTGCCGTTGGCCGTGAAAGACTTGCGGCTGATCAAGTAGTCAGTACTATGCTTGGTCGGCATAAGATCAATGAGTCTTTCCAAGACATCTCTTGAGGGTCGCCTGAACAGCCGGAATCGAAGGACAGTCTGGGATTGCGCGGCGAAGCCCGAGTATCGCTGATTCCCCAAATGAACGGCGGAATTGGGGTTGGGGTCTCATTCAATGACCTGATTAACGGCTGCTGCAATGGACATTTCAAGTATGTTGAGGGCATGCTGCATTTGCTCTCGCGTGATCGTGAGCGCTGGCATAAGCTGGATTGTAGTCCCCATGGTCAGTTTGAAATTCAGTCCCGAAGCAAGTGCCCGATACATGACATCCTCTGCTAACGCCACGGATTGCGCACCATCTCCAACAGTGACACCCATCATCAGCCCTATCCCTTCGACTCGCCTGATTACGGGCTGTCGTGACTGCATTTCCCTCAGCTGCCCGAGCGTCCAGGCACCCAGATTACGGGCATGTTCAAGCAGACCCTCTTCCTCAATTACACGGATAGTGGCCAAGGCGGCTGCGCACCCAACCGGGCTTTTTTCATGGGTATAGTGACCCAATGCTCGGTCACCGGCAATATCCAGTTGCTCGCGGGCAATCAGCGCTGCAAGCGGAAAGATGCCCCCGCCTAATCCTTTGCCGACTACGATCATGTCCGGCTCTATATCGTAGTGCTCGCAGGTAAAGAATCTGCCGGTCCTACCCAGCGCGTGGGGTATTTCATCTAGGATCAGGAGTGCACCGTGCCGGTCGCACGCGGCCCTGACCTTTTGCCAATATTCACGAGGTGGGAAGAAGGGTGTACTGCGCACGGTTTCGGCAATAACCGCCCCGATGTCGCCCTCTTTGGCCAGGACATAATCCAGATAATCTGCGCACTTGAGTGAGCACGCATCTCCGCAGTGAAACGGGCAGCCATCTGTATTTGGAGGAGGAACATGATGGGTGCCCGGCAGCAATGGTCCGATGTCCTGCCGGAACAAGGCTTCTCCACCAATGGAAATAGCGTCAAGTGAAGCACCATGAAAGGAATCCCACATCGAAATGGTCTTGAACCGTCCGGTAGCCATTCGGGCGAGCTTCATTGCCATACCCATGGCCAACGCGCCGCCAGGGGCAAACAGTACTTTACCCAAGGTCCCCGGTGCCAATTCCGCCAACTTGCCAGCCAGCGCAATAGCCGGCTCATTCGTATAACGGCGTGGACAAAACGGCAGCGTTTTCAGCTGCTGGATTACGGCTTTGATCACGCTCGGATGGCGATAACCTACCTGGTGAACAGCATTGCCGTGAAAATCAAGGATACTCCGTGACTCCCAGTCCTGCATACTGGCACCCTCGCAGGAGCGCAGCACATTGAGGCAGGGTGTTGACAAAGACTGATGTAGAAAGAACTGGGCATCCTGATCAATCAGCGTGCGCGTCGAACCATCTATGTGCTCAGCCATCCAGCGGGATCTACGCCGCGACACATTGAGGTCTCCTTCTGTGAGCATGCCTTCCGCTGAAGAGACCACTGTCCTTTTGCCTCGAGCGTAGTCCATTGCCAAACGGGAGGTTAGTGGCTGACAAAGTGCTCAACAGTGAGATGCTCACGATCGGAGCCAGGGCGCTGCATGGATATCTCCAAGTGCTCACCGCCGCTGGATTCAAAGTATTCCACGACAATCGTAGCTAAACCAGGCTCAAGCTCAATCACTCCGCTGCGCTCAATGGCGCCGTGATTGCCGTCATTGTCAACAACCAGTTCGCCGTTGATGTACAGCTTCGTACCGTCGTCTGAGCGAGAGTAAAAGGTGTGAGATCCTGCTTCGTCAATACGGATTGTACTCTCGAATCGGACAGCGAAGTAGTCTTCCTGCAGGTCATCTATGCCAATGAGGTCAATTTCATGAACCATTCCAGTCTGAACCGGCTGCAGTTGGTCAAAATCGGGCAGTACATCCCACTCCCCTTCGTAATAGGCAGATGACACGTTCCGAGTGGCACCCGGCTCCAACACACGGTAGGAGGACTGCGAATGCATACTCATGTGACCCTCCCGCATAGCTGTTGCGCGAACCGTAGTATTAGATGTAAGCTCAAAGCTTCCTTCATATGATTTGGAGGCTGCCGATGGTACGCTTCCATCCAGTGTGTAGTAGATGGACGCAAGCGGATCATCAACCTGCATAGTAATTGTTACGGGGCCAGTCTGAAGGCTGCGACTCGCTACCGGAGCAATGCGTGGAGCTGGCACATACACATCCACTCCAGGAGATCCAAACGCGTCTGTAACCGGTCGGCCAATCCACGCAAATGGAGGTGCAATCCCCAGGGCATAGAGTACCGTTGCCGCTGTATCATAGATGTTGATGGGCACAGTCATACTTGTGCCCTTCGCAACGCCGACACCGTGGGCAATCCAGGGGATTTCAAGCTCCTGCATGGAAGATCCTCCGTGGCCCTTACCCAATCCGCCGTGGTCAGACGATATCACCACTAGCGTCCGCTCAGCCATACCTGCAACCTTCAGTCCCTCCATGATTGCACCGATTAACCTGTCAGCTTCCGTAACAGATGAGTAATACCCGTCCGTCCCATGCCCAAAGGTATGCAGCGCGTAATCCACATGATCAAGGTGAATGAACGTCAGGCGCGGTTTATGCTCCAAGAATAGCGGCAAGACCCTGTCTACGGTGTCTTGTGGCCCGTCACCATCAATATCGGCATCTACCGTGCTTGACGGGAAAAGGCGCCCGAAACCGCCCCAGTCGTAGACGGATGCTATGTAGGCTTCTGGCTCGGCCGCACGGACCTCTGAGAATATGGACGGAAAGAGACCCTCCGGCCCTGCAACAGTAGGGGTGATCGAAAAATTATCCCTTTCCCAACTGTTGGAAGTAATGCCATGTTGTTCGGGGCCCGCACCCATAATCATGGAAGACCAGTTTTGGCTGCTGGAAGTGGTAAGCACCGCGCGTGCGCTGAAGCTGTACGCACTGTTGGGAATCAGCGCATTTAGAACCGGTGTGTGGGCCTTTTGAATGCCATCAGGGCTAAGCCCGTCCACACCCACAACAACAACATGCTCAATTCCGGCTGGGCTAGGCGGCGGCGGAGGGCTCTCCAGCGCAAAGGCTTCGTAGACCGGGCGGCCAATCCATCCGTCCGGCTGCCTAAGTCCAAGTAGATGCGCAACGGTTGAAGCGGTATCGTAAGTGTCAATCGGGCTTTCGATGCTGATTCCACCCGATACGAGCGGGCCTTGGATGATCCAAGGTATCTCAACCTCTGCCATGCTCTCTCCGCCATGCCCTGTTCCGACTCCGCCATGATCCGACGAAACAATGACCGTTGCAGACTCCCGCATACCGGCAGCCTTGAGGCCTTCAAGGACGATACCTATAAGACGATCCGCTTCCTCAACCGACGCATAGTAGCCTGACGACCCGTGGCCATCCCGGTGGCCAGCTACATCTACATGGTCGAGATGTACAAACGTGAGCACTGGTCTGTGAGCGTGGAATACCGCCACAGCGCTGTCGGCAGCAGCTTGGGGTCCATCCGTATCAATGTCAATAGTTACCGCGTCGCGGTTGTACAGGCGGCCAAAACCGCCCCAATCATAGATTGATGCCGAGACTGCGTCAGGATCCACCAGTGCAATCAGGTCAAAAATGCTAGCAAACACTGGCCCTACCCCACTGACCACTGGCTCAATGCTGTAGTCATCCGGTTGCCATGCGTTGGAGATTATGCCGTGCTGCTCAGGTCCGGCGCCGTTAATCATAGACGCCCAGTTCGGGCTGCTGGAAGTTGGCAGAACAGCGCGCGCCGAAAAGCTATAGGCCCCCTGCTCCATCAAGGCATCAAGGTGGGGGGTGGACGCCTGACGTACCCCGTCCGGGCTTAGGCCATCAACCCCCACCACGACAATGTGGATCGGTGGCAACGTGCTTTGCTGGCGGGCATGTACGCTGCCAGCTACAACAGATACAAGTGCGCATAAAAGGCAGAAGAGTTTAGGGTTCATGTTTCCTGGTATGTTGGCTGACAGACTTGGGGGCTGGCCACAAGTCGGTGATATTCCTTATCCTCACGACACTCCCATCGGGGGGAGGATAGGCTCCGAGAAGATTTAAGATCAGATGCATGCAAGCAGGCTTGGATTCAGCAGTCCTCCATGTCCACGCCCATCTCTTCCAGCGTTTCTGCAATGGCTACAAGCAGATTCTCCACATCCTGCGGGAATACCTGACCGACGGTGCCAATACGGAAACAGTCCGAATGTGTCAGCTTGCCCGGATATATGACAAATCCTCTGTCATTAAGCAGATTGTAGAGCGAATCAAAGGAAAACCGAGGGTGGCTTGGGTACATGAATGTTGTAATGATGCAGCTCTGGTGGCTTGGTTCCAGATATGGCTGGAAGCCGAGTCGGGTCATGCCACGCATCAGTTGTTGCCGGTTGGCTTCGTAGCGGGCTCTCCGGCCGGGCACACCCCCTTCCTCCTCAAAGGCCTTAAGCGCACGTTCAAAGGCCAATATAGCGTGTGTGGGAGGCGTAAAGCGGAATTGGCCCGAGGATTCCAGTCCCTGCCACTGGGAAAAAATGTCAAGGCAAACGCTCCGCGCCCGGCCCTCGGCCTCCAGCAGGGCCGCGGTTCGGGCGATGATCACGGCGAACCCGGGGACACCTTCAAAGCACTTGTTAGCCGAAGTGATCAAGTAATCAACCCCTGTGGCCTCCAGGTCAAGCGGTAGCACGCCGAAGCTGCTCATGGCATCCACCACAAACATCTTACCTGAGGCAGCTACGATTTTTCCGATGTCAGCTACCGGATTCACCAGACCTGTAGTAGTCTCGCAGTGTACTACCGCGACACAGTCCACGTCCGGGTGCTTTCGGATCGCGGTTTGCACATCTGCAGAATTGATCGGTCTGTTCTCGGCAATCTGCAGTTCTGCTACGGAAATATCCAATACCCGTGCGATGTGAGCTATACGTTTTCCGTAGGCACCGTTGATGGCAACGAGCAGCCGACCATTCCGCGGCAGGGCGGATGAAATAACACTCTCAACCCCAAAGGTGCCGCTGCCCTGCATCAGGATCGCCTCAAATCCACAAGATTGCGACACGCCGGCAATGTCCAGCAGCTTCGTACGAATCTGTCGCACAATATCCAGAAAGGCTGAATCGCGTGACCCCAAATCCCGGAGCATGGCCTTTTTGGTGGACATGGCCGTGGACAGGGGGCCTGGTGTAAACAAAATCTTATCAGAGGTCTCGGTAGCAGTTCTCATTCACGGTTACATTACCTTGCGGATTGTCTTTCCAATAATACACATTTCATTGCGATTGGTCAAGGTTTCGAAACAATGTGAAATCCCACCTGTAACTTTTGTGCAATTTGGGATGAAATGCGTTACTTTGCGACAATTAATGATCCTGTACGTATGCCCTCATTTAGTGCGGCCCAGCGCCAGAAACACATTATTGACGTTCTGAAGGTGCACGGACACGCCACTGTGTCCAAGCTCAGCAGCGAACTGGACGTCTCTGAGGTCACCATCCGTAAGGATCTCCAAGTGCTGGATGATCGGAAGCTGCTGGTTCGTACACACGGCGGGGCCGTGCTGATGGATCATTATCTGTATGACCTTCCCTTTGACGAAAAATCTCGTGTGCGCGTAGAGGAAAAAAGACGTATCGGTCAACAGGCGGCAGAGCTGGTGCAGGATGGTCAAACGCTGGTGATGAATGCGGGTAGCACAACGGTGCAAGTGGCCCGCCATATGAGGGGCAGGAAAAATCTCACCATTGCCACCAACGCCTTATTCGTTGCCGTTGAGCTGCTCAACAATCTTGATGTGGAGATCTTGGCCCTTGGCGGAATTCTGCACTCCACTACGGGCGCCACTGTTGGGCCAGAGGCTGAGAATATGCTCAGAAAGCTCACCTTCGACTACCTGTTCCTAGCCGGGGATGGCTTTGACATTGAGCACGGAATTACAACGACCAATGTCCTTGAAGCCCATCTGAGCCGGGCGATGATCCTGTCGGCACGTACTAAGGTTGTAGTGATGGATTCGACAAAATTCGGGCGGCGCGGACTAACCCGCGTATGTGATGTGCGGGAGGTGGACCTAGTCATCACTGATGGAGGAGTCCCCGGTGAGACAAGAAGTGCTCTGGAGGACATAGGACTAAAGTTTATTATTGTTTAGCCGGAATCCTCCAGTTTGGATCTGCGATCGGAAACGGCATCTTGTTAGAGTTGCTCTTGAGCAGATGTACGGTCATGGTCGGATTAACTACCGACTGAGAGAAACGAATCGTATCCAGAATGGCATAGTTGATCGAAATGCTTGCCAATTCAGCTAGGCTGTCTGCATACGTCAAGAGTCTCTCCCGCATCATTTGTAGGCGGATACGACTATGATCGAGGGAATCAAGCGAATCAAAGGGGCGCAATCGTCCGCCCATGGCGGCGTTTTTCCGGGCATAATATGCTGCGGTTTCCGTATCAGTCACCGAGGCGGAATCCACTACCATGGCACGTAGCTCCTGAAACAACCATTTGTGCTTCCAGAGCGCAGACGTCCGCTGGAAGGCCTTGTTTTTATCCAGTTGCTCCCTGTCCGCCATCGACAGCAGAATATGGTCGCGTACAACCAACGCAACTATGTTCGCTAGCCGCTGATCAAATTGCTCACGGTCTCTTGCGCGCAGCGTATAGCGTCCCGGCGTGAAGTGCTCCAGAAAAGTACGAATAGTCCACTCCCGGTCATCAAACGCCACCAGCGGAACGGCGAATCCATCCTTAAGTTTGCGGGCAATCATCGGGTCCGCCTGCCGTGATTCCAGGTAATGCAGCAGGTTGCGTACAGGTGTTTCCTGGGCGTACCAGGCCCATAGTGCATCGCTAAGCAGATTGAACCCCTCCCGCCGAGTTGCCACGTTCATCGGCTCCATGAGACTGTGGACGAACAAGGTCGCATTATCCATGGCTTTGCGATTGTAGACGACCTTACGGTAGGATGGTGTGCGCATCTCGTAGTCCTCCGGCGAGAGAAGCTCCCGCTGAATATTGGTCACTTGAAAGATGTACCACGCGCCGCGATACTCAACAGGATCTGATACGGTATTCAGCGGCAGATCCCGAAGTACGGTAAGAACCTCGGGCTCAATTTCGTCGGATGACAGCGCCGGTGATTCAAGTTCGCCAAGCTCAAGGTCCATGTCACTGAATTCCTCCTCAAGGGCATCCCGGGCGGCCGCAAAGCCTTGCGATTTGATCAGCCCATGCAGCCGCGTTGCTTCGGCGCGGGAGCGGGCGGGTAGAAATCGGAATTGGAATCGAACGGCGTTTTCGTTTATTGCCGCAGTGATTTCCGCCTGGGTAACCTCGATGTCGGCCAGCACGTGTTCTTCAAAGACCCGTTCAATGAGCAGCTCCTCGCGTAGCGTGTGCATGGCATGGATCACAGCATCTGATGTATCCAACCGCATTCGCCGGGCCTCGTGGGCCATTACCTGTTCAAGGATCAAAAAGTGCAGGTAGTCTTCCCGAGGGGAGTTCCCTCGACGCAAATGACCGTGGCCAAACTCATAATTGAGTCGGAATTCGTCCACTGTAATGACTTCGCCGTTTACTGTGGCCACCACCGATTCATCCGTGTTCGGGGGCGACGAACACGCGGTGATCAGTACAAGCAGAAAGACACCAGGGTTGCGCATGGAATAAAACAAGGGGAGCCGGAGGGCCGACTCCCCTTGCATGACCTGCAGCACCAGATGGGCTGAGGGTTACTTGATCAACATCATTTTGCGGGTCTGCACGAAGCCTTCCGCTCTCATATGATAGAAGTAGATTCCAGAAGCCAGCCGCGATGCATCAAACCTGACGGAGTAGCGGCCCTTGGCCTGGTGCTCATCCACCAGTACCGCCACGCGACGTCCCAGGAGGTCAAGAACCGTCATAGTGACGTTACTTGCCTCAGGTAGGGCGTACTCGATGGTAGTTGCTGGGTTGAATGGGTTCGGATAATTAGCCTCCAGCACAAACCCTTCTGGCACCTCAGCGGATTCGAGATTCGTGATAAGTATCGGCGAACCATCCTGCTTCAGCACAGTCAGGTTATATTCACCGCGTGCTGGATCACGGTCGGTTCCGCCGACGCGAGGGCCGTCTGGTTCGTTGTGGTCTTGGGAGCGAAGCATAACATAGACCGTGGTATCTGAAGTCGCAACAAACTCAATACGTGAATGCCAGTCGAACCCGCCATCGTCGTTATCATCAATCAACGTCGAATCCGCTGCATAGAGCTCCATGAAGCCGTCGTAGTCACGTGACCACAATGGTCCGTCAACCGGAGAACTCTCGGCAATCAGCGTGTCGCCCTCCATGAGATCATACCGGTAGAAATCCAGGTCTTGTCCCCAGCGGGCGGTCAGATGGTCCATTGAAGGGTCCCATGCAAAGTCCGCGTTGTAAAGCATGTAGGTATTTACCTCGCCGGGGGTGTCGAACAGCATCGGACCCATGGCATCCGCTTCTGCAATGGAATTGTTGGGTTCGCCCTTCTCTTTCAGCAGGCTGATATCCCGCCCTTTCAGACCCAAGCGATATGCTCCTGCCGTGCCATCGCTTTGCAGGGCCAGGAAGAAATCCCCGGTCGTTTCGGGGATGATGTTCAGCTTTAGATTATCGCCGGAGTAACGAGTGTTGTACCCGGTACCGCTGAGCAGGTTTTCCAAGGGGTTGGCAGCGCTGGACAAAGCCGCCGTGAATTCCCCGGTATACCCGCTATCAGGCTTGATGGTACGGACATGATAAATATGGTCCGCCATCAGAGAGAGCCGGAAAATGTCAACGGTATCATCTGTTGTGAATTCGGCATCTTTGAGCCCGGTAGGCAGCATATTCCCTGCTGCTTCGGCTGGCGTATTGTTCGGCTCGATTTCGGTGGACAACACATCAATATTGAGGATGTAGTCGCCCCGGTTGGACGAGCGGTCGTTGGCACTCTCGGGAGTTCTGCTGGTACGGACCACCACATAGACCGGGCCATCCACCGTCGCCGTGTGGCTCGCCAGTGAATACCAGGTGTTGCCGCCATCATCATCATTCACTAGTTCATTGGTGGCATTGGCATCCAGGATAATCAGGCGCGTGTCGGTGTCCCGGTTCCAATCATCCCCGCCGACCGGCTTGGTTTCAGCCGTAACCGTCTGTCCGGCGGCCAAGTCAACCCGGAACCAGTCTTCGTCTCCGAAGAACCTGGGGTGCTTCTCGTTGGACAGAACGAACACCTGATCGGTCCCGAACGCCTGATAGCTGCCCATGGCATCGGCAAACCATTTGGTATCGTTCGGCTCCCCTTTGCGACCGAGAGCGTGGTAGTCCGGATTAACCCTGGAAGTGAACTTATAGGGTCCCGGGCTGCCGGAAATACTCAAGTAGTACGTCTTGGTCTCCCTGGGGATGATGTTAGCGATCTTGAAGTTGTCGCCGGGGTAGTTATCGGGCCAGCCGGAGTCATCCAGGAGGGAGTCTCCGTTAATCTCGTCGAAAAACCCGACGCTTAGGGCGCGACCTGTTTCATTGTCCAACGAGCGGAACGAATAGAGTTTGCCCGCCTCCAGCGTGACCCGGAAGAAGTCCACGTCCCCGCTGCTGAGTGAGGCCTCATATGGATTACCGATCGCGATCAACTGGGCGGTTTCAAACGTGTTGTTGCCCTCAACCTCCACAAACGGAACCCCGCCAGCAAGCGTGTAGAACCCCACATCGGTATCGGTGATACCCCTTACGGCAACCCCATACTGACCGGACTGCGGCAGGGAGAGGGAAATACCATCAGAGCTTGTTCCGAGGATATCCCCGTTCGGTGCGATGAGCGTCATGATGACAGGCGAATCATTGACGATACTCTGGCTGCTGCTAATCGACAGGTTCAGTTCAAATCCCTCGCCCACAGTAAAGTGATGCAGGTCCACATCCCCGGCCGGCCAGATCATGGCTGTGCGGGAAGCCGCACCTGGTCCTACTTCAAGGGCATCCCTATCGGCAGCCTCTGCCAAGTCGTTATCCGGTTCGTTGGAGACGAGTCCCTGGAAGATGGGACCTTTGTCAACCAGTCCCAACTGATAGCTGCCTGCCGACCCGGCGCTGAGCTTCAGGATGTAGGCGCCTGAAACCGGGGGCACATAGGACGCAAGGAGAAAGTCGTTGTTGCCGGCATTCCCGGCCACCGGATCGGTGAGCAGGTTCATGGTGACCTCAGTACCGCCCATGTTATCGGACTCATCCTCCCTGAACAGCTCCACCTGTATGTCTGCGGACACCGTGGAGTTGGTGCTGAACATGGTGTACATACGCTGTTCATTCAGGAACATGCGGTAATGGTCCGTGTCTGACGCCGAATCAAATGCTCCCGTCAGGACGGTGTCAGCCCGTGTACCGACGGACATCGCTTCGGCTACCGTGTTGTTCGGCTCAATTTCAGTGGGGTCAGACGGGTATTGGTGAACATATATATCATACATGAATCGTCCCGGGTCCCGGTTATCCACGCTCTGGTCCGGGTCACGCGTGGCCGAAGCCCAACCTGAGACCCACAGCCATAGAGGCGCCCCCACATCAGCCTCTTGAATTTCATAGATGAGTCGGCAATGGATATTGTTGGGGTCCTCCGTCGTGGACTGGATTTCCCGACCGCCATCATCATTATCCTCGAGGTCCTCGGTGTAGTCGGCATCGAACAGGAGGCATCGAGGGTCCGACCAGCGCGTATTGCCCGGCCCCATGCTCCCGTCCGTGTCGCGGTAGTATCCGAAGAACGGAAGGGTTTCTACCACTAGCGTATGGCCGGCCTTGTGTCCGTTAATTTGGAAATGGTCCACATCCTCATCTCCCTGCGCCAATAGCTGCGGGTACACGCTGTTGCCCTGCGTCGGAATGATGGCCGAGTACGAACCAGAGGGCTTAACAATTTTAACTGTATCCGGGTTGAAACCCATGAATGTGCGGACAACGGCATCCGGTGGCAGCATGGACATTGGATTAAGGAGGGCCTCCTGGAACGTCTGGTTCGGCTCATACTTGCTGACCCAGGGCTCCATATCCACGGTATAAGCGGAAAAATGGTATGTCCCTGTATTGTCACCGGAATTAATAGGTGCAGGTGACCCGCCGGTTTTACCGTTGAACAGGAAGAGATAGAAGTTTCCGGTCAGTTGCGCGTTGGTTGCCGGATCAATCGGCGACACCCAGCCGGTAAGCCGAAAATCTCCCGAATTGGCTCGGTGGTCCGTCGTTTCTCCCAAGATATCTCCGCGAATCTGGTTGTTCCCGTCAAGGCCATTGAAATCCGTCACAAAGGTCGTGTCCAGGTCAGACTCATGAAATAGGCGCATGCTGACCAAGGGCTCGTCGGTGTCATAGTTATCGAAGTTGACCGTCCCGGGGAATGAGTGCGCCCCAGCGAAATAGTACATCTTGGTCGTATCCACGGTGAATGTGTAGACATCGTAGTCCCCCGCGGTGAACGAGGCACTGATCAGTCCACCCATAAACTCTCCGTCCCCGCGCCAGCCTGGGGTCATCAGTACATCGTTAATGTTGTCGGCGGTGTCGAAGTAGTCGTTGGGCTCCATTTCTCCCCGCACGATGTAGTCGTCATCGTTCGCGTCATTAAAATAGAACGGCACGGCCTGAAGGGAAGCCCGATGCTGACGCGCCATCTCCTCCAAGCGCACCGGGTCGTCCGAAAACTTGGCGATGACCTCCTCATAATTGGGGCCGTACAGGTCGTACAGGGATTGCTTCCCGGCAGGCACCTGCTGCGCCGCGGCGGGCGGCAGGGTCAGCAAGACGCCGAGTAGGCAGATCGAAAACAGTGCTGTGTGTTTCATGGTATCGGAAAAATTACTAGTGTGAAGATGAACGGGAATTCTCCCTAAAGACGCAGCGGCCTACCGCCATGCGAAAGATGTCTCTCATGGCTCAGGGCTACTTGAAAAGCATGGAAAGTGAAAGTCGGTGTACCTTCTGCAGAATCGTCCAGTCGGCATAGGCGTAGTCGAAGGCGAAGGTATGCCTCCTGCGGAGTACATACTGGAGTCCGGCGCCCAGCGTGAGACTGCTAATGGCATCACGTTC
Organism: Rhodothermales bacterium; assembly: GCA_965219915.1. Taxonomy (GTDB): domain Bacteria; phylum Bacteroidota; class Rhodothermia; order Rhodothermales; family Bin80; genus Bin80. Next base: position 2,317,813 of record OZ244794.1, read on the forward strand.
GAAGAGATTTTGATATCCTGCCCGGAAGAATACCAAATTGTTGAAACCGTACTCCAGTCCTACACTCATGCTTTCGGTGGACCCGGTCGGGTGCATCAGACTGGCCATCGCTATCACCTGGCCTCTTCCCGGCAGCGGGCGGGTATACGACGTTCCAAAACGGAAAATCTGAGGCAGTGGAAATCCGTCCGTCTTGTACTCAACGGGAATATTTTCAATGCCGCGGTTTACAACATCAGGATCAACGATATTGGTAAGGTTTTTTCCAGACAGCTGCATGTCAGGCCCGAAATTGGAAATGCTGGCACCGAGTGACAGGCCTGGCAGCGGTGTCTTGTAGTGGACGCCCACATCCAAGGCCAACTGACCCGCGCTCTCGGTCCATATGCGCTGATTGATGTATTTGGTGGTAAGGCCAACGGAAAATTCGTCAATAAGTTTTGTCGCAACCGAGAAGCTTACCGCATAGTCCTGTGCGTTATAGGATTCACCGGTCCCCTCGGGCATTAGTACCGTCCGTATCGGTTGCGCAGGCACGGACAATACAACGATGCTGGCCGCGGCCACACTTCTGATGAAAGGCAACTCTTTAGCCAGCGTGAAGAATTCATGATTGGTTTCGGCGAGCCACTCTGTGTGGGAAAACGAAACGCCCAGTCCTTCCAGGTGGGCAAGTCCGGCCGGGTTCCAGTAAATCATATCCATTCGGCCACTCTCGGCGACATACGTGCCCCCCATGGATACCGCACGTGCTCCGACCCCGATTTCAAGGAAGGCGGCCGCCACGGTGCCTTTATTGGAAACATTGGTGACGAATTCCTGGGCCCTTGTGGTCTGAGTTGCCAGCAGGAATACACACACTACCATCACGCCCGTACGACGCACGCGCCCCAGATACAAAGATCTGCAGAAAGCTACCCTAAGGAAACCGGCGGACCTCATGGTTACTTGATTATTGCAAAGCGTCCGATTTTTTCGCCAATGCCGGGCGCATCCACATGGTAAATATAGACCCCGTAGGACACATCAAGCCCATCGTCGGACTGAAGATTCCAGGTGGCTATGCTTTGATCATTGGAACCAACATGCTCAATTACCTTGATTCGCCGCCCGCTGATTGCAAAGATACGTATCGTGCACTCCTTTGGCAGATTCCTGAAGTCAATCCGCCGCTCCCCGCGTCCAGAAAGCAGGACGCTGCGTGCTTCGAGCGAGTTCACGGCTACATACGGGTCCGGCACCACATAGATGTCGTCCAGCATGCTCTCGCTGACCGTGTCTTCCAATCGGTTCCCGTCCACTTTGAATCGTATGATATCATCCCTATCAAACGGCTTGCTGGTTTCGAGCAGAAAAATATCCCCATCCGTTGGGATCTCATTGGACTGAATCCGAGCTAGTGTCGCAAGCGATGTCTCCGGGGCAGGTGTCGTCTGAATGGCGGACTGTAGCCCGGGCACACTCAGCAGGGAGTCCAGCAGTCCATCGTACCATGTGTTGATTTCGTTCAGGAAGCCAATCAACTCATCCGATTCCAAGTCTGTCCCGTACGGCCGCCGCTGGAGGCCACGGACGCTGTGGGCTGCCAGAGAATCGTACAGCACATTCGAGGTAGACCGCACTTCATCCAAGGCAGTCAATGCGTTGGCCGATAGAGATACCACTAGTTGCCAGGTGGACTGCGTATAATAGGTGTAGTTGCCCACTGGGACGCTCGCAACCCTGATGTTGATCACATCCCCCGGGGAAAGCACTCCCCGGACGGAATCTCCGGGTATCACAGAGGTGGCCGATTCCGAAAGCTGGAACGGTACTTGGACAGGAGTATTGAGGTTTGTTACGTCCCAAATACTGTAGTTGGTCGCAACCCGATTGCGGCGACTCAACGAGTTCGATGTATCGGCCCCGAGGGCGGATACGCGGAGTTCGTAGTCAACCGGAACGGCAATGTTGTCTCCGGGAGTGCCGACGGAAATCACGGTTGATGGCGTAGGCGTCCCCCGCGCAGAAGAAGAGTTGTCCAGCCAGGCTGCAGTTGAAGGCTCCGGTACTAGCGGATTGGTGATGGTGAATTTCATCCCGTCGTACGTCCTCGCCCGCAAGACCTCGCTATTGAATATCTCATCGCCGCGGCTGTCCGGATCGCTGGTGGCCATCACCTGATTGGTCGTCACATTGCGCAGCGTAAAACCAGTGGTCAGGCCGTTTTTAAGAAGCACCGAGTCCACCTCGGCGAACGAGTTGTCGTCGGTAAAAGTGAATTCATATTCGTAACCTTGACTGTTGGCCTCATCCGGGACCAGGAATTCAACACTCAGGCGCCCCGATGCATCTCCGGACTGCCGCTCAATGCCATTTACCAACTGCGGCGGCTGGTAGCCGAGCGCCGGTTTCTGCGGCACAACGATCGCACAATTACGGTCGATATTTAGCGGGCGGTCAAACGCGTCCACTTCAATGATCTTGGAGCTTTCAGTTGGGGTGATTTCCGCCAGGTTTTCATACGCTGAAATCCCTTCATCAAAGAATGAGCTGTGGTAGCCGTGGTCTACGGAAACCACGCAATAATAGTAGGTACGTCCGTTGTCTACGGTGGAATCCACTACACTGTATTCCAGACCGCTGTCGGTACCCATGTCGTAGCTGACTCCAAATCCGCTGATCGGGACCGGGTGCGCCCCAAAGAGACCATTCTCAATGTCAAACTGCACCTTGTCCCCCGCCTCTGTGAGCAGCGGCTCCCAAAGGAGCGGATTGCCGAAAGCATCGGTGATCGTCTTAATGTCATTGAATTCCGGTTCGGTGCTACGATAAACCTTGTACATTTCAAAGTCCAGGCCGTACACCGGGTCACGGGACGACTCCGCACTCTGGTCCCAAACGAGCGTCACCCTTCCATCCCCCGGAACGGCCGTCACAAAGGGTGTCCGGGGAGGTTTGGCGAAACTGTAATCGGCATCATAAATGTTCTGCATGGTTCGCTTGTTGCGAAGCATGTCCTGAAAGTCATTGCCGCAGAAATAGGCCAGCGAGAAACGCTGCTTACTTCCGCGCTCGATTTGCGCATAACCGGAGCTGTAAACGTAGATCACATCAGCCGTCTCGGTGGGGACGATAAATTCCGACTCGGGTACAGGCTGAATGTATTCCGTCCAGAAGAGCGGGTCGTCGTCAAGGTCCCGGTCAAAATCAGATGGCGTACGGATGACCATATTCGTCAGTCCGATCTGGTCGATTTCGTCATTATCCGTGAATTCAAAGTTGGGTTCACCTGGATCAGGGCGACCATTGGCCTCGGTCCCATCTGGATCCGGCCCCGTATACCCTTCCATCTCTGGGCCGAGACCATCTGAGCCGGTATCGTCATTCAGTGGCTCGATCGTGAGGCGTCCGTCATTGTCAAGATCTTCGCCCGGGTCAAGCACAAAATTGTGATTGGCATCTTCGTTATCAAACACTCCGTTGCCGTTTGGATCCTGCCAAGTACGCCAGTCTCCATCATCGTCAATGCCGTTTTCCCGGCTTTCGTCCACGAGGCCATCGGCATCATTGTCCAGGCCATCATCGCTGATTCCAGGGCTCTCCAGAAAGCCGACGCCCGCGTAGCCCACCTTGAATCCGTTGATAACTAGGTCCCGCTTCAGCCACTGGTAAGTGATGTCGTCCTTGGTATCGAATAGCGCCTGATTGCTTCCTGTTGAGCCGGCAATATCATAGTCAACTATCATCGCGATAATGGCTGTGGGAATATCCTTGCGGCTAACGTTTTCCACATCAAAAGTGGCGATAAAGATGTCTTCAGCCAGCACACTGGCCCACTGGTACTGCCGGACCTCAACCTCAATACCAAGTCCGCGACGCCCTCCGCTAGCCCAAGGGCGCCGATCAGGATGACCGGTGGCCGGATCCAGGAAGGGCGCGTAATTGAACTCATCGTTGTCGCGGTCATCAGCCAGGTAATACGATTCCTGATCGCCACGCACAAACGCGCCGTACGCCCCATTCCATTTGCCGGCCCGCACCCCGGGCCCGGGACTGCAGGAAGTCCCTTGTTCAAACTGACAGTTGCTTCTCAGATCACCAACATAGGACTTGGGAGGCCAGAATGCCGGCCAAGTCTGAAGGACGTTTGACTGGGAGGTGTACTCCAGATCGTTGATCAAATCACGGTCTAGTTCCCCGTTGTTGTTGAGGTCCTCGCCCGCGTCCAACAGGCCGTTTCCATTCCGGTCCTCATCCATTCCTCCGACAAAATAATAGCCTGCCTGCTCCAGCAGTTGCCTATCGTCAGGATTGTCATTGAGCCGATTGCGCGTTCCGAAATTGCCCTGCATATTGTAGTAGCCTGGCAGTGCACTGAAAAAGAACTTATGACTGCCGGAGGGGTGTGTATCTCCTCCACTGCGATTATAGCTTTCTGAGAGAATCTGGATCTCGCTACCCGCATCATTGGTGACCTGACCGGCCACGATAAAGCTCATGGTGTGGCCGTACTCCACGCCGGATCCTTTGGGCCAGGTGATGAATCTGGGAGAAACCGTGCTGCCCCAGTATCCGGCGGAAATGTTGATATTCGTCACATACGGAACCTGAATAAGGTTTCCGGACGCCACACCTCCGCGGACGAAATTGCGGAACGACAGCGGGCCTGTTGCCCCAGTCTTGTTCTGGGCTGCCCACCTTTCAATCGCATGGTCGGCAGCCTGCTGCTGGCGGAGCGCATCCCTTTCCGATGCTGACTCCGGCTTTGACTGACCAACCACTGGCCCCGCTCTGAAGAGCGTGACCAACAGCACAATCATAACCGACAGTAGCGGACGTTCCATAACGAATGCAGATCAAAAATTAACGGTTACGTTGAACAGGATCTTTCTGGGTGCGGAATACCAGTTCGGGATATTGTCGGCTTCCTGACGTGTGAATAGTCCGACATACTCGGTGACCATGTCCCGATCCGCCTGTACCTCCGGCAGTCGGATTATCTGGCCCGTCCGGCCTGATACACTATCCACAAACAATTCGTTTAGGTAGTTGAATACATTTTCCACCTGAACTCGCAGGCCATAGGAGAACCGCCCTAGTGAAATACGTTTTTCGGCCGTAAGGTCAAATGTAAACAGCACTGGCTTTTTGAGCGCGTTGTCGAATTCATTGTCCGGGAAGTCCAGATTGGGGTCCAGGAAAGACGGTGTATAAGGCTGTCCGGTGGCAAGTTGAGAAATAAAGCCAACGCTCCAGTTGTCCGGGCGCCCAAAATTGGCGGTAGCGTTAAGGGTGAGCGTCTGGTCCCAGTTGAGAGGGATGATCTGGCGCTCCAGAAACAGGTCGCCCACTTCGCCGGACCTGCCAGCTATGACAATATTGGCCACATCGCCCGGACTGGACGAACTGCCGCGCGCATCGGAATACGTCAGATCCATAGTGGCACTCAGCAGTATCCCCTCGGGTCTGGTGATCAGGGAAATCGTGCCGCCCCGCACCAGCCCGTAGTCTCTGTTCACAGTACGCGTGTACTGGATGTTATCCAGCGTGCCCAGAATTTCTGTTCCCAGCAGGTTGCGAATATTCTTGTAGAACAGGTTTATGTCCAGCCCGATAGACGATGACAACTGCTGTTGCAGGCCCATTTCGTACTTGATGGTCCGTTCGGGCTCCAGGTCCGGGTTGCCGACCGAGCGGCCCTCCAAGCGGCCAACATTAATGGTGGCAAACACGGGATTCTTGAACATTTCCCGATAGGCGGGCATTTGGATAAAGTGACCGTAGGCCACGCGGAAAGCTCCCCGCTCCGAAAAGGGATAGGAGATACCTACGCGCGGGCTAATATACATTTTAGCTGGGGTGGGCTCAAAATTGTCGGCCCGGCCAATACGGTCAGTCGGGGTACGCGGGTCAATCAGGCGATTTTCCCGGACATCAAAGTACTCAAAGCGTACTCCTAGTTTAATTACAAGTCGGCGGTCAAACTCAAGCTTGTTCTGGGCAAAGGCTGCAAACTCAACGGGGGCCTGCTCAAACCGATCATCAACTGCGAATCGGGCGAGTTCTGGAACCAAGTCCGGCAGCAGTTGCCGAACTGCCTCTGCATAGTCGGAGAAATTCGGATAATCCAAGGCCGATGGGTAGGTGACCGCTAGGAAGAGGGAATCCTTGTTGTCGCGATGTACCCAACTCCGATCCAGGTCTTCTATAGTGTAGGCGTTTTGTCGGTATTGGAACCCGGTCTTGAATTCATTGCGGGGATTGATCTGCCACGTGAAGTCTCCAGATGCGATAATCTGGCTTTCCGAACTCCGCCCTTCCCCATTGTCCGTTGCCCCCAGGCTGTACCCTGTCACATCATCGGTGGCCGAGATGTATTGGATCCTGGGATCGGAGATTGACTCAAAGGCATACGAGGAGCTTGTGAACGTCTTGTATGACCCCCTCAGTGCCAACACTTTGTTGCTGCCGAGGGTCTGTTTGGCAGACACAATGTGAGTCAGGGAGTTGAAGTACTGCGTGCTCCTATGATCCGGCGCATAGCGGCGGCCGTTGCTGTAACCCTGCCCGTGCCATCGGTTGTACAACGCGCTGTAAGTTATGTGCAGGCGTGAGGCGGGTCGAAAAACGATTTTTGGATTGAGTGTGAGTGATTGGCGCCACTGCATCCGAACGACCTCTCCATCACCGGATGAAAAGGTCAGCGGATTGCCATCCGTCCCCAGAATTAGACCTCCAGTGGGGGTACGCGCGGAGTCCAGCGTGATCAGACGTGTGTCGTCCGGCTGGTATACATCACGATACCACCGGCGATAAGTGTCAATTATGAATCCATCCTCGGGCGTGAATCGGCGCTCCCCCTGCAGAGCCCCCGCTCGATCCTCGTAGCGTCCCGTAAAAAAGAAACCCAGCTTTTCACCAGTGATGGGACCGGTCAGTGTCAGGGTAACTCCCTTGGTGGCCAATGGATCAAAGCCCGTTCCTCCAATAAAGATTTCGTCGTTATTCGCATAGAAATCTCCGGCCTGAAGGCGCAGTTGACCCTCAAGGCTGCTGGCCGGGTCCCGCGTCGTAACGCTTACAATTCCGGATTGCGCTCCTCCGAACTCCGCATCAAATGTACCGGTGAACACCTGCAGTTCCTGAACTGATTGAACTTCCACATCCACCGAGTTACCTCCAGACTGAGAGAACACATTCTGCACCGGGATGCCATCAATGACATAGGCGGTTTCCCTTTCGCGTCCGCCCCGGAAATGGAGTCCTCCGCTGGCGCTGGTGACTACACCCGGCTGAAACTGAACAAGCTCGCCCAGTTCCTGCACAGGCAAACGTTCAATGACGGCCTGATCTACGTAGGAAACGGTGCTGGTCCGATCCCGGATCACAAGCGGGCGCTCGGCAGTGACAATGATCTCCTCCCCCTCAAGCAATTCCTCACGTAAGGATCCGTCAACAAATGTTGTTCGTCCCGAAAACACCTGAACTTCTTCATGGCGAACCGTAGCGAAGCCGACGAAGGACATCATCACGGTATACGTGCCGGGAGGGATACCAAGAATCACATAGCTGCCATCGGCTTTCGTCACCGCACCCAGATTCCTGTTCTCCTCCAGATAAACGCTGGCTCCCGGAAGAGGGAGTTCGGTGGCAGTCTCCAGAACAACCCCGGAAATCTTGCCTGTGCTCTGGGCCTGTACACCTTGCCCGACCAGCATCAACAGACCAGCCCACATGCCCGCACGGATCGATCGGGTGGTAAACCGCACGACCCAATTCCCGGGCGATCCTCCAAATAGAGCCATCGACAATCCTGACGACGCACAAGACAACATAGTCAATGTGGACTGAGACGGTGTAAAATCTAAAAACAATTTAGGCAAAACGCAAGTAAGTGCAACAGAATGAAAGACAGCGAAAGCAAGTGGTGCGGGGGACTATGCATGCGCCGGTGACGGCTGTCTGCATCATGTTCTGCGGTCGCTTGGCGGACGTGTCTTGTGCACCCGCGGAGTTGGTGCCGACGGGCGACCACCCCCAAGGAATATTCGCTTTCATCGGACAATTGTAAATGGCCGCGTCAGGGTAGCCGAGCCTGTGCTAAGCCTAAGCGTGTATCGGCCGCTCGCCAGATGCGTTGGGCTATAGGTCACAACATAGCGGCCCGGTGCGTGGTCGCGGTTGACAAGCGTGCTTACTTTCCTGCCCAGCGTATCGTACACCTCCAGGATGACTCTCTCTGGATCGACGACGGAGTAGCGGATTGTGGTTGAGTCCGCAAAAGGATTGGGGAAGTTCTGATCCAGTCCTGTTTCCTCCGGCAGTTCACCATCTTCGGAATCCAGCGAAGCATACTTGTTGATAACGAATTTATCCACCTGCTGGCCGTGCTGGTCGGTGGCGGTGACCGTGAGCTGATCATCATCCACATCTATGCGTGTAAAGTGATGCACCCCATCCGAAAACGTGATATGATCATAATCCACAAAAAAATCGTCCAGGCCGCCGCCCCCACCTCCAGATACGAGGTAGTGGACATGTTCTTTTTCGCCCCGTTCGTAACTGTGAGTGTGACCGTTCATCACCATATCCACATCGTATTTTTCGTAAATAGGGACGAGATGGTTCTGGACACGTTCGTCGCCATAGTAGTTTGTCCAGAATTCAGTAAAAGGCGGATGGTGCGCATAGACGAATGTCCAAGTCGCGGACCGGCGCAGGCTGTCGGTCAGGGCTTCAAGCAGGAAATCGTGCTGAGCCGATCCCGGCGAGAAATCGCCGTTCGTGTCAAGAGCGATGAAGTAGGCGTTGGCCCATCGGAATGAATAGTAGCGCTCGGTACTGTCTGGATTGTTGTGTGGCAGGTAGAAATCATCCAGATATACGCCTCCATTGTCGGTGATCACATCGTGATTACCCAGCGATGTGAAGATGTTGATGTTCTTGATGATTTCCCGATAAGGTTTGAAGTAGATGTCATCGTAATAGTCACCGGCACCCTGATGTACATCGCCCACATGGACCACGAAGTCCACTTCTCGTTCATTCATGCTCGCGCGCATCTGCTCGCCTACGCGCCATTGTGTGGGGGTATCAACACCACTGTCTCCCAGGACCAGGAAGGAAAACTGTTTCTGATCGTGCCGGGGGGCCGTTTTGAAGTTCTCTTCATTGGATGACCGGTCAGATCCGCTGTAAACCTCGTAAAAGTATCGTGTACTCACCTGAAGGCCATCCAGCCGGACATGGTGCTTTTGCACTTGCTCAGTTTCAATGGCCTCAAGGTCGAGACTGCCCTTCTCCATGCCGTATCGCACGCGGCCTACTGAGGGGTCCACGGTACGCCAAGCGACTTCCACTGAAGTCTGCGTCGGGTTCTGGATATACGGGGCACGGAACTCACGGACTCTGTACATGAATTGTCGTTCTTCGGGTTCGCTATAGATTAAGGGTGTCTGAGTAACGGCGACACTATCGTAATAGGCGCCGGTATTGGCATAGGAAAGAAGCCCGATCCGCCCCGAATCGTAAGTATCATCAAAGGCTGACAGAATTAGGTCACCATTGAGATAGGCCCGCAGCGTGTCGCCGCGCACATCCGCGGTCAGCGCGAAATAGTCTGACGGATAGGCCTGCGAGACTTTATTCTCGGCCAGAATGAACGGTTCCCCATCAATGAATTTCTGCAGGCGCTGGAGCGGCGTGTTGACAGGGACCCCTGATGAATCACGGCCCGACCATGCTGCGTCGTTCATTAGCAGGATGCGGTAATAGTTGCGCTCATCCTGGTAGCGGAAGATAAGACCGACGCCGTCATTGTCGGAACTGCGGACGACTGCATTGAACGAATAGTCGGCCCAATTCTTATCTCCGGTGGCCACATGGGTGCCGAGGTGGTATTTAGTTTCGAGCTCGACCGGTCCATAGGACCAGATATTTGACTTTTGGACGAGCTCTCCGAATTCAACGGACCAGTCACTCGGGCCAAACTGGGGCTCCACATCGTCTATTACCTCCCATCCGTCAAAGTCCCCGTCATTGAAGTCGTCATGGAACGGAAGCGACTGCCCGAAGGCCACTGATGTGGCCATTATTGTCAATGTAAGGATCAGGAAAAATCTCATGGCAATGAAGTATTGCAGCGAAGTCAATATAGTATAAAGGGTTCATAAATTTGATTCTATTGCGTACCAGGCACCTGGATATGTCGGATGTTCCTTGAACCAAGGGCGACGATTCAGAGCTTGAAATCTGCACTCGTACAAAGGACATAGTCGTTTATACCCAGAGTGCTGACAGGGGAATGACACGAAGCCGATCGCCGAAGGCTACCGTTATCGAGGACGATGTCCGGCATGAAACATGTTCCGTAGGCCGACTTCGGCAGTTGCATTCCCGAGAATTCTCTGTATGTAATGACCGTTGTGAGCTTCTTGAATGAACCACATCCTTTGGCTTCGTGCGTGTTTCGATCTGGGGGCACGAACTGGAGCTCCATGATGTCCAACTGATCCAGAATCTGGCGCAGTCGTCAAAGGAGCCACCAGAATCGGTGAGGCATTCTTCTGCCAAGAGCTGTCCCAATAATATTCGAGTAACCTTGTTGGAATCTCCCCTTTGGGTTTGATTAGAGGCATCCCCGACTGATTTGCGGGTTCGGCCGAATAGCGCCTTGTTCGATCTACAGATCTATTTGCGGAGGGCTTTGGAGCACATTTAATTCACAGTGATCCGTGCCTATCCTGATTAGCTGCTGGTGGGTAAATGATATCTCAACCTAGACTGACATGATAGTCTAGCATCTTGGAACTATTAATCGTACTGTAAATACCAAACACGGCAGTATCCTTGCGCACGATTAATGTAGCTAGATGGTTCTGCTTTTACAGCATGAAAATATTAGTTCGCGCACAGGATATTTCTCGCAACGCCCAGTTGCTTGCCTGGAAAACATAAAGGGTTAACAATGGAGACGCAAGAAGTCAAGCAGCCCGGACACGACCAAGTACATGTATGTGGCAGAGAAAAGCATACGGGCACAGATGGCAAACAACCCGCTGATACAACTCCTATTGAGGTCAGCCGCAGTACTGAAGAAATTTTCCAGGAGATCAAGGTGCGGAGAGCAGAGGCATTGAGACTGTTGGCCGATCACCAGAGACCATTACAAGGTTGAACTGAGAGATGCCCTTAGAGCGAATCAATTGGCTGTGGGCGCTAGGTCCCGAGTCTTGAGAGAGAGTGATTTACTTTCTGCTCTCGGGAGGCCCTATCACGGAGTTTATTCATGAGAAGGCAGCCGCGCTCGTCCACGCAATTATATTTAACCATGCCTTTTTGATGGCAACAAGCGCACCGCCCACTACCTAGTTGAACTTCTTCTGAAAAAGAGCGGGTACAAGCTGTTAGGTTCAGATTCTGAGATATTTCAGAACTTTTGTCTTGTTGCTGCAGGGAAGTTAAATTATGAGGGTCTCAAGGAATGGCTGGAGAGCATCATAGTACCTTTGGATTAGGCCAGGTCTTTACAAGTTGTTGTGTCTTGTCACTCAACCGGGAAAGCGCCGACTCGTATGGGATCTTCGTGCGGATCAAACGCACCATTTGCTTTTTGCTCACCCTACCATTCATCCCTATTTATCTGATCATTTAGCCTAATGCTTTATTCAAGCTGATCATCAAATCTGCTCATGCTTGTGCCTATCAATTCTTCACGCTCCAGTCAGGCAAATGATGACTTGCATCTTATCAGTTTGTGGCTGAAAGGGAAAAGTGCACATTCGCAAGAAGCCTATACACGTGACGTTGAGCAATTTGTCGACTTCGTAGATTTACCGCTGAGTGAGATCAAGTTGCAGCATTTCTGGGACTGGGCTGATCACTTGAAAAAGCTAGGTGCTTTGCCCTCGACACAGGCACGTAAGCTGGCAGCGGTCAAGAGCCTGTTCAGCTTTGGGCATAGGATCGGGTATTTGCAATTCAATGTAGGAGTGGCAATTACATTACCGAATATCCCTGATAAATTGGCTGAACGCATATTGTTGGAAGAAGATATTGTAGCAATTGTTAATCAGGCCCACACGCTGCGAAACCGCGTACTGCTCAAGCTTTTCTATGCCTCCGGTGCACGTGTATCTGAATTGACAAGCGTGTACTGGGGAGCTTTAATTCCAAGAGAAAATCAGCAAGGTCAAATATCCTTACTTGGAAAAGGTAGCAAGGTACGCACGCTAATGCTCCCAGCGTCAATCTGGAACGACCTGATGGAATTGAAGTCTGAGTCTGAGTTTAATAAACGTAGTCATCCAGTTTTCCGATCACGTAAAGGCGGTTCACTGTCTAGGCAACAGATTTGGCGTATCGTTAGGGACGCAGCGAGAGCGGCTGGGTTTGATAAAAACATATCGCCGCATTGGTTGCGTCATGCGCATGCTTCTCATGCTCTTGATCGTGGGGCCCCAGTTCACCTGGTTCAAGAATCCTTAGGTCATCGATCTCTTGCAACCACAAGCAAGTATACCCATGCAAGGCCAGACGAGTCCTCGTCAAAATATCTGAACATCTAAGCGCCACGTATACTCTGGCTCAGCAAGCTTCGAAGAAAACTCAGTGAGCGGGCGCTTTAGAGTGCCCAGAGGCTTGATAGCTATCAAATTCCAGTCCCCAATCCTCAACACACGTGTGCGCATGATGTGCGGGCGTGTGTTCGTTCAGCCCGCTGCACGGAATGGAGCAAGCATAGATGCAGCGCATATGTGGCCAGTGCACTGCCCTATACCTCATTATTATTGCGCGACAATAATTGACCTGTTTCAGCGTCGAATAAGTGAGTTTTATCAATGTCGGGCTGAAACCAAATCTGTCTCGAAACTCCATAATTTGAGGTGCCATTTACCCGGGCCATCAATGTGTTAGACGCCGTCTTACCATACACGTGTGATTCAGCACCCAGGTGCTCCTCAAGTATGATTTCGGCTTCGACTAAGCCATTGTTTTTCCTACCGCTGATATCAGCAATCAGACGTAGATTTTCTGGTCGGACGCCAAGCACAACGGACTGACCATCATAGACATCTTGTGAGCTATTGGGCATTGCAACGCACAGATCGCGCTCTTTGGCAACAAAGCTGTAATTTCCTTTCCTTCCCTCTATGTGGCCATCAATAAAATTCATCGCAGGGCTGCCGATGAATCCAGCTACAAATCGATTTTGAGGTTGGTGGTAAAGCGTAACCGGAGCATCAATCTGCTGAATCGTTCCCTCATTCATAACTACTATGCGGTCCCCCAATGTCATTGCCTCCGTTTGATCGTGGGTGACATAAACCATCGTAGCATTTAACTCTCGGTGCAGGCGTGCCAATTCTGTACGCATTTGGACACGCAGTTTCGCGTCGAGATTAGAAAGTGGCTCGTCGAACAAAAAGACTTTTGGTTTGCGAACAATCGCACGCCCCACCGCAACCCGCTGCTGTTGTCCACCGGAAAGCTGTTTAGGCTTTCGATCAAGGATATCGGTGATTCCCAGAATTTCAGCGGCCTGCCCTACCCGCTTTTTGATTTCGGCCTTTGAATACTTTCTCAGCTTCAGACCAAAGGCCATGTTATTGAAAACCGTCATATGTGGATATAGAGCATAGTTCTGGAAAACCATTGCTACATCTCTATCCTTCGGTGGAATCTCATTTACAACATCATCATCGATGCTAATCAATCCGTGTGTAACAGATTCCAGGCCGGCTAGCATCCGTAGCGTAGTGCTCTTGCCACAACCTGACGGTCCGACAAGCACCGTAAGCTCACCGTCTGCTACCGTGAAGCTCGCCCGATCCACAGCAAGGTGACCATTGCTGTATACTTTCGTGACATTATCAAAGGTTACACTTGCCATGGAATTGTGTAAGAACAGCCATGCTGGAAATATAGTACAAGGCGCTGCATTAGGGGTCATATTTCTAATGCACTACCGATATCGCGTTAAACTGCATTGAGATTAAATACTCTCATGCCACATTCCAAGCCGCACGTTACGATCTATGAGGTTGCCAATAAGGCAGGCGTAGCGATTTCGACTGTATCTCGTGTTCTGAACGAATCTTCTGATGTGGCGGATTATACTCGTGAACATGTACTTAATGTTATTGATGAACTTCAGTATCGTCCTAATCGCGTAGCCAAGGCCTTAGCCCAACAAGGATCGAGCCTAATTGCAATAGCAACACCAACAATTACAACCCCTTTCCATAATTCTCTCCTCAAAGGTCTACGAGCAGTTTTGATTGCCGCAGATGAAGAAAGGGATCTATTGCTCTTTGATTTGGGGAGTACTGATCCGCTGGCGCGTTTGCGCAGCAAATTGAAGGGAGGTAAGGTGGATGGATTGATCTTAGCGGGAATACCGGTATCTCCTCCTCTGGCCAAGGAGCTGAAAGCGTTTAGTGCACCGGTTATACTTATAGGTAATCATCATTCAGACTTTGACTGCTTTTATTGGGATAATGCTGTTGGAGCAAGGGAAGCCACAGAGCACCTACTGTTTCGGGGACATCGACGTATCGGCCTGATTCGGGCCCACACAGATGGTTATGTACAGCTTCAGCGTATTCAAGGCTACAAGGAGGCACTGAAAAAGTATGGCGTCAAAATCGACAATGACCTCATCCAGAGCGGAACTACCGTGAAGCACGCTGGATTCAGCGAGGAACAGGGTGTCGAGGCAATGCAGCAACTCCTGCAGATAACCCCGCCTATATCAGCAGTTTTGGCAAGTAGTGACGTGCAGGCAATTGGCGCATGGAAAGTAATTCGGGACGCGGGCAAACGTGTACCGCAGGATATTGCCCTGGTCGGATATGATGATGTTAAAACTAGTTACTACATTGGGTTAAGCAGTGTTGACCAGAGCATTGAGCAGATCGGCCGCTTAGCAGCTGAACGTTTGCTCTACCGTCAGAATAATCCCTCAGAAAAAGTACGTATAGACGAGAAGATTGTACCGAACCTATGTGTACGACGCTCCAGTAATTTCAACCGAACTACAAACAGAATGCACATCGAAGCAATTCAAAACCAGTTGGATAAGACATTGACCGGGACTGAGTTTTCAGATCTGGGCAAAAAGTACCGAGGAAAAGTGCGGGATACATACGACCAAGGGGATCGACTAATCATGGTTACGACGGACCGGATATCCGCGTTTGACTACGTCCTTCGTCAAACCATCCCATTCAAAGGACAGGTACTCAATCAACTAGCCGCCTATTTTTTTGAGGCAACCAGTGATATCATTCCAAATCAGATATTGAGTGTGCCGGATTCTAATGTTACAATCGCACAGAAATGCGAGCCGGGGAAGCTTGAATTCGTGGTCCGGGGATATCTGGTCGGACATGCATGGCGGACATACCGCAGAGGCAAGCGTGTGCTTTGCGGGAAGTCATTGCCTGATGGACTGAACGAAAATGACCGGCTGCCCAAACCGATTCTCACTCCTACAACGAAGGCACAAGTCGGTCATGATGAAGACATTAGTCGGGAAGCCGCTATTGAACAGGGTCTTATTGACGCGGAGACCTTCGATCGACTTGAAGAAGTTTCCCTGGCCCTGTTCAAGCGAGGCACGGAATTGGCTGCGAACCAGGGACTGATTCTTGTCGATACGAAATATGAATTCGGAAAAACTCCAGATGGCGAATGGGTTCTTATTGATGAAGTCCATACGCCGGACTCTTCGCGCTACTTCTACCTTGAACCATATGAGGACCTTCTCCGCGAGGGCAAGCCTCAACAGCAGCTGTCAAAAGAATTTGTACGTGAATGGTTAATGGAGAGGGGGTTTCAAGGCAAAGATGGGCAGGTACTCCCCGACCTCTCAGACGAATTCCGTACCCAGGTATCTGTTCGTTACGTTGAGTTGTTCGAAAAAGTGACCGGCAGAGCATTCACACCTGACACGCACCCCGATCCAGAAGGCCGAATCCGGGAAGCGCTCAAGTCACGGTAGCGTCTGGGGGTTCCTTGCCCTCGATCCATTTCACTTGGCCGTCGGTAAGGTGCTCCTGTTTCCAAATAGGGACTTGGACTTTAAGTCGGTCAATCAAAAATCGACATGCCTCGAATGCTTCGGGGCGGTGCGCCGTCGCTACGCCAACCAGTACACTTGCTTCAGCAAGGGGAACTTCTCCCAGTCGGTGGAGAATGCATGCACGGTCGATCGGCCAACGCCTTGCAGCTATGTCTACCATGAGATGCATTTCTCGCAGTGCCATAGGTTCATAGCTCTCGTATAGCAGCAATGTGGTTTCGCGGTCGTCAGTCCACTGTCGAGTAGTACCTATAAATAATGCAATCCCGCCGGCTGCAGGTGTTTGCAGAAATCGATAAGCCGCTGCGATATCAAGAGGTGCCTTTGATAGCGACAACCAGCGTTTGTTTGATTCTTCAGCCACCGCTCACAGGGGTTATAAGGGCCAGTTCATCGCCAGCATGAATGATCCTTGATTCCAGTGCATACTCATGATTTACAGCAAGGCGCATAACGTTTCGATATGGAGCCATCGTAGGATACTGCTTACACGCCAAATCAAGAAATTCACTTACAGTAATGCCAGGTTGGGTTTCCAAGTCAACTAATTCTGTGTTTAGCTTTGATTTCAGGACACTATGAAGTTGAATCTTAAATGATAGCATGAACCGTCGTGGTTTCTTCTCTGATACACTCTTATGAAAACTCAATTTCACGGAGGGTTTCGACAATCCTGATTGTCTCTAGGCTAACTGTGATCACTTGTGCGAGCAATCTGAGCGGATAGGCAGGATCCTGCATTGTTTCAAGTGCGTAGCGGTTGGCATCGTTGACGATCTGGCTGGCACTGTCTGTTTTCACCCTTTGTCTTTCCATTACCCACGCAATAGCCGACTTGCCGTTGACCATATAATCATAGGCTTCAATTGGTATCCCCCGTACGGTAATGTGGTCGTTATAAACGATCCTTGACCGATCTTTGTCTTGCCCTTTACCAGGGTGCCTCATGTTTTTGTTGTCCACCCGAAACCAATTTTCTGGCGATAAGCCTTTTTCAGGCTCCCAACCGCCCACTTCAAAGCTAATGGGGTATTCTGACGCATCTTCATAGTGGACGTGCAATTCCCCGAGTTTTCTGCCTACTTGTACAAGCATCCAGAGCTGCTCAGCATCTTTGGGCAATGGGATCCGCGGCAATTCCTTTCGCAGGTTTGCCGCATACTTTTTCCGATAGGATGGAACATGGAGAACTCCGTAGATACAGTAGAACAGGTCATCTGCAGTGAGGATTTCACCCAACATTCTTTCCTGGAAGGCCTGCAATGCTTCCTCCCTAACTGCACTTTTGCGTAAGTATCCGTGGGAGTCCGCATCCAAAGAGACATCCTCTGGAAACAAATCTTCCTTAGCTTCATCGGGTTTTGAATATAGCCAACGAGGAAAACACTGACCTGATGCAATACAATGGAGATTCGGAATGTCCTTGACCATCAGACACGAAAAGGCATCCGTCTCTCCTCTCCCCGTCACACAGATCAGAAGGTTCTCCGCCTCTTCATGCGGCAAGATCTTAGGAATCTGATAGACCCGCTCATTTAGCCTGCGACTATGGAAGAGATATTGACGGGTGAAGGGCCTGTATTGGGAGGTGGTGATTCTACCGTCTTCAAAATTCAGTTCTTTATTCTTTGCTAGATCATCTTTCAGGTTCGCGGTCCAGCTAATCTTAGTGGCATCATTGTTTACAAAACTTGTGATTTCTGCTGCTGTCCATACCCGTCCCGTGAGATTTTCCTCTTGAAGCCTTGCGCGCTCACTCTCATAAAAACGAATCATCGCGCGAATATTCCATCGAAGTGTAGCTTCTGAGTAATTGTGGCACCAAGCATCTCGATTCGTTGCAACACCCAAAGAATAATTCTGAAAAATTACATCTTCTGTCTTACCCCTCTTATCCCCCAGCGCCATGAATTTTTCAAAGCCTTCGTCCCGCTGGTTGAGCCAATCGTGATGAGCATTGGGCTTAAGTTCTCTCCATTCCCCTGCAAGCCCTTGAAATCCTCGGAACGTCTTCACCTTGTCCAGCTTCTCATCACGGCTTAGATAGTCGCCGATGTCGTGATAGAGGATTCTGCATCCCTTTCGATTTGGGTTCTTTACAAGAATCGTGATTGCTACCGGTGCACGTGATCCTGCTCCAAATACCGATCCTCCTTCTGTACGTCGTTTCTCTCCTTGAGTGCGGGCATTCCCCCGCAAATTCAACACATAAATAGAGGTAAACTCATCCGTCAGGCATTTCCGCATTCCATCCATCGCATTCCCCTCCAGCCAGCTTGCATTGGTGACTAACCCAATTATGCCGCTTTTTCCAATTCGATCTGTAGCCCAACGGATTGCTAGAACATAGCTGTCGTACAAATTCCTCTTTAGTCCTGCACTTGAATATTTTGCATAAGAGCTTTCAATCTTCTGATTCAATAAAGGATAAGATTGATTTTTTGCAGCATCATTCTCGCTCTTCTGCCCTGTACTCCATGGAGGATTGCCTACAATCACGCGAATCTGCGCCTGTTTCTGTCTTTTCCGCTGCTCTGAGTTCTCAGGAAGGATATCGGCGATCATATCCCTACTATCCTGCATTTCAAACGTATCTGTCAGGATGATCCCCGGAAATCGTTCGTACCGGTCAGTTTCTATCTCTGCGTGATATGCCTCCTCAATATTTACAGCTGCAATGTAGTAGGCCAAGAGCATGATCTCATTGGCATGAATCTCGGATTGGTACTTTCGTGCAAGTACATCCCGTGTAATCAATCCATTCTGGATCGTGCGAGTGATGAAGGTTCCCGTTCCCGTGAATGGATCCAGAATCTCTACACCTTCCGAGGAAAGCGATTGCCCAAACTCATCTCGCAACAACTCATCAATGGAGTGTAGGATGAAATCCACGATATCAATCGGCGTATACACAATCCCAAGCCGCTCCGCCGTCTTCGGAAATGCATTCCGAAAGAATTTGTCATATAACTCTATGATAATCTTTTGCCGTGCCAACGGCGTGTTTGCTGCCTTAGCCCGTCGGGCAACACTGGCATAGAATTCGTCGAGGCTCTCTGCCTCCACTTCAATTTTTGCCGGCTCTAGTACCTCCAGTACTAGCTGCATCCCCTTGCTGATTGGGTTCTCATCCACGAACCGCCCATCTCCATGCAACGCTTCAAATACCGGCCTCGTCACCATGTGTTGTGCCAGCATCTCAATCGCTTCCCTCTCCGAAATCCCCTCATTCAGGTCATCCTGCAATTCTGCCAGAAAACCTTGAAATACGTCCCGTGCTGCTTCATTTCGATTCACCATATCGGTAATCCGAACAATATGTTTCTGTGCAATCTCAGCGACATCAATGGCCCATTCATCCCAGTACTTTCGGCTTCCACATTTTTCAACGATCTTTGCACGAATTGCGGCTGGGAGATCGAATTCCAGGAATAATTGCTTTCCACCCACTCCATTGGATTCAGATGAACCATTATCAGAAGTTCCATTGCCATTCGGGGAAGATATCGTTGATTGCTGCTGCCAGTCTGAGAGCCTGATGATCCCCAGGTGTTGGCCCGACTTGCCTTCTTCAAGTAAATTCAGCATTGCCTCAAATCGCTCATCATGCGAGCGAATAGCATTGAGTACCTGCCACACGACTCTGAATGTATCGTTATTATCCAAATACTCGCTCGGATCTGAAGCCGATGGAATTACCACGGGCAGAACGACATACCCCATATTCTTCCCCACGGATCGGCGCATAACCCGTCCCACTGCCTGCACTACCTCAATCTGACTCTTACGAGGATGCATGAACAGGATTGCATCCAATGCGGGTACATCCACACCTTCTGATAGACAACGAACGTTGGACAGGACATGACATCTCCGATCCGACGCCTGAACCTCATCTAACCAATTCAAACGCTGAGCACGACGGAGTGCATTAAATGTGCCGTCTACATGCTTCGATGCAATCTCGTACTCAATTAATGAAGAAACTTCTGACGTGCCTCTTTGTGATTTGCGGTATTGTTGGGTCACCTCATGAAAAAGCTTAGCCAACTGCTTCGAAGTTTTGATATCTTTTGAATAGGCAATGGCCCGACGCATGGATAAATGATCACCTTTGAACTCCTCCTCATCCACCTTGGCGAGCGCCCGCCAACATCCGATCAATTTTCCGGCGTCATCCAGTTTCAACTCATACTTCGCCATCATATCTCCTACGGTGCGGGCTATATCCTCTTGAGATACCGTCAGGACGATTACCTTGTAATCTGACAGGAGCCCCTGTTCTACCGCATCCCCGAACCCGATCTCGTAAAGCACCGGCCCAAAGAATTGTACGTCCTCCATAGAACATAGCGTTGCATTCACTTTGCCCGCCTTGTCACGTGCAGAAGGAGCATATACTTTGGGCGTTGCGGTCATGTACAGGCGTCGGTGGGCTCGGATATAATCTTGGTCATGAATCTGCACAAAATGACTATCCTCTTCGTCCTTGATCCGGGCCCCAGCAGTGCGATGCGCTTCATCGCAGATTGCTAGATCAAAATCCGGCAATGTATATTCACGTTGTGCTTTCCCAATTACAGGAAGAGAATGGTAGGTAGCAAAAATCACCGTGAGTGCGTTAGAGTCATCGCGCCCCGCATGCTGTGATAGGTTTTTTGCGTCGGTTGTGGCAGGGTAGGCTAAATCAAGCACATCCAGATCTATTCGATCGTCATCTCGCCGTCTACGACGACCAACCTGTACATCCGAGCACACCGCGAAGGCCCGTAGGGATAGTCGAGTATCCGCAGCCCATTCCCGCACGGTTTGCGACATGAGAGCCAAACTTGGAACGAGATACAAAACGCGTCCTCCAACGCCAATCAGTTCTTCTGCAATACGTAACGAGGTGAAGGTCTTGCCGGTGCCGCAGGCCATGAGAAGTTTTCCGCGTGACCCTGCCTCTTGGAGGCCAGAAACTACTTTTTCGATAGCCTTCACCTGGTGAGGGCGCGGAGTTTTGGGCGTAACTTTGTTTGCAACCGTTCCATCACCGACATACACGCCCCAATCAATGGAGCTTTGTTTGAGTTCGTGGAGACCGATTCGAACGACGGGTGGATCCTGATCACGAATGGTCTGCTCTGCTTGCTTACTCCATGGCTTCCCCGTTGTGTCTATGACTAAACGGCGAGAAAAATACCTTTTGCTGGATGCGGCCAAGAAAGAGTTCAGCTCAGCTTTTGATACGTTCTTCCCCCTCGCCAGAAACTTACATTGGATGGCGCACCAGCCCTCTGAACCCCGAAGCTTTGCTACCAAATCAATCCCGATGTCTTGCTCAGGGAGTCCCTGATTGGATGCCCATTCTGCATAAGTCATGGGCAATTCATAGTAAGTTTTCTGCAACGAATCATACGTTAGAAACGCGATGCACAACTTCTCAAAAGCCGTGCCTTTGATGCGTTCTAGACTGTAGTCTGACGCTGCAGCCTCGGCACGCCAAGTAGCGAAAATGTGGTCCAAGTCCAGCCTGAGTTGATGCGATGGCATGATTGATAGTTAAAATGATAGAATAATCCTCTGAAAGCGAATCTATCGCTGATTTAAGTACGGACGGGGACATAACATAATGAATTATGGAGCCGAATCCTTCAAGAAGAAGCTATGCGTCCTAGAATGGGATTCAGTAAACTCGTTGAGCTAGGGAGTATTTATCCTAAGCCCGTCATCCCACATTATTTTACAATTTTTTCACATGGAAATGAAGCTGTTCAAACCACTAATTTTGGTATAGACTGTCCAGTTCGATGAGATCTACTGAGGAAATGGTCGGTCTTAGGCACTACGAGTTTCTGAAATGGCTCAAGTTACATATAGAATGTCGTCAATCTCAGCAAGGTCTTAGCGATATGGACGCATCCATAGAATTAACGAAACGCTTTTGCCGAAGCTATACATCGGCCACGACCGGAGGCAAGATGATTTACCGTCACGCACGCAGGTGCAATGCTAGGAGGGAATAGAGGCGTTAATATGCAAGTCCGAACCTGCTCAGGGGGTCTTGGGCAACCCGGAGTTCTGTTGCATATCCGCGCCAACAATATACTGCACTGACTACTAGGATCTAGACTCTATCCACTGGCTCTTTGATCGGTAAATGGATGGACGCGAGTAGCCCGTCCCACGTTACTATCACAGTGCCATATGAACCAAAAAAACCGTGCTGATCCACAAAGAGGCGGTCATCCTCAGTGCCCGCCAGGAGCACCCCTGGCAAAACATGTGAATGGAGATCAATACGATCAGGATCAAGCTGGAGACCAGGCGACGTAATGCTCCGTCGAGGGGATCAGGGTACAAGCTATTCGCCAATAAAACTACCACGAGCACGCCAGCAATCCAAAAGGATAAGACAGAGAGATTGCGAGCGATTGCAAGCTTCCGGCCCTCATCTTTGTGGAGGATGGATGTCATTAGTATCCAAGCGATGACGAGCACAAAGCTATAAGCGGCAAACTCTCCTTCTTTCACCGGGAGGAATCTGTAGTCGAATAATAACTGTAAGCCGGAGATCCCAATTACAAGCAGGATCGCGGCGCCGGCCCATCTTGAGGAAGCCTTGAGACTCTGATCAAACGGTTGAGTGAAAAGACCGATGAACATGTCCAGTATTCCTTGGACCTCTTGTTGCTTGGAACTCATGGGCAGAATCACTTGAATTGGAACACATACTGGTATACATACGGGCCAATAGTCTCGAGATCTCCCGTGTACGAAACCGCGACGCGGAGTTCATTCTGTCTAGAAGGAGCCAGGGTCGTAAACGGTACCCACGAGGTGAACGGGCGACCACCCTGAAGCCTCAGTAGTCTCTCCGCACCGTAGGGAAGCGCAGACAGGCTATTCGTGGCACCGACCACCAACTCGTAGCTATCGACGTTGGGAAGCCAAGCCGATGTGTCATGCCAACCAACGAGGGAGTTCCATGGGGCATCAGACAGATCGTCAGGGCGACTACGATGAAACTTTCTAAATGCCTCATCGGGATCTGAACCTGAGGCACCCGGTGTGCGATTCCAGTTGCCCAGGAGCCGGCCGAAAAGAGGTATGGGAACGGTATTGTTCCGGAAAAGCCAAAGCGGCTGTCCGTCCACGTGCTTGGTGCTAACGTAGACGATCTGTGAGACGCGGCGGTGGTACGGGGGAGCTTCCCAAGCGAGGCACAGGGTCCGGAGCCTGGCGGTTTCGATGACGCGAGCGGATTCGTCTTCGTCTTGGGCAAAAAACCGCCACGTGCCGTCGATTTTGACAGCGAGCCGACCTTGGCTTGTCGCCTCCCGGGGGAGGTCGTCTACGGTACAGCCAGCCTGAGCGAAGATCATTGCAGGAGCAGCAAGCAGGGCAGTCGCTGAGAAAACGAAGACAACGGTGACGCGTTTGGCCGCAGACATCCAAAAAACCTCATAGTTACATGTAACTCGGTTCCTTGAACTTGGGTAGGATGCGGTGGTTCATGCCAGTCCGTTCATCACCGTGTTCATGGGCTGCTAATTCTCAGCACACCGTTAACGGTGAGGCCAGTGCACAAGCTCCGGTTCGCATCGGGTGGTTGAGCAACCTTATTAGTCAGAGCTCACCTGTCCCCTTCTCTTCCAATCAAAACGTTAGCACCTAATTCGACTATTCTTTTATCCGAACCGGATTACCTGCAGTGGCAGAATCCGTGATGCAACACGTGCGGGAAAATATGAAGCTCCCAGACACAATAACAAGGATATCATCGTGACCAGCACAAAATCACTTGCATGCATAGCGATAGGCGCTGTAGTCATGTAATAGGCCTCTGCAGGCAACCCGACAATACCGTAGTGTAACTGCAGCATACCCAGCCCCCATGCGAGTACGAGGCCAATTGCCGTTCCAAGTCCACCTACAAAGGATCCAAGATGTAGATACAGTTTCTGTATATCTTGTCGTGAGGCTCCCATGCTGGCGAGGATCCCAATTTCCCGTGTTTTTTCGAGTACAATCATCAACAACGTGCCCATCACGTTGAATGCAGCCACAAGTACCAAGACACTGATGACCAATGGAATGATGGCTTCCTGGAGATCAACCCATGCAAACAAACCACGATAGATTTCAAAGATGCTTCGTGCAAGGATTCCAAGTCCAAGTGTTTCTTCAAGGGTTAATGCTAGTGATTCAGCGGTAGATACATCCAGGAGCATAAGATCAAATCGTGTTACCTCGTCAGGTCCGTAGTCAAGTAGCTGTCTGGCTACATCAATGTCTGTAAACACATAGGTTTCATCAAAATCAGCTAGCGCAGTCTCATAAATCCCCGTAATCTCGAATTGCTTAAACCGGGGACGAGTCATCAAAAGCGCATTGGTATCGCGAAGATTTCTTGTAGAAAGAATCGTTACTTGATCTCCGAGTGTAAGACCAAGACTCTCAGCAAGTGTATTACCAACAACAAGCGGTGCTATTATAGCTGTATCCTGTGCCAAATGGGCTGAGCCATCCGCAAGATGCTCTTCCAGGTAAACGGGAAGCCGATCTGTGCCCCAAAGACCCACTCCATCAATATCCAGACTAGACCGCCGAAGTAAAACGAATTCTGTAACCACCGGTTGAATGGAAACCACCGCGTCTTGCTCTCTGATTTGTGCCAGGAGACCGGGCGCATCGGTCAGTGGAGTATGGCGAACACTCTCGACCTGTACATGAGCACCGAAGCCCACGATCTTTGTTTCAATCTCTTGACTGAAACCTCGTACAATTGATAGTGCAAGAAGTAACGTCGCGACGCCGAGCGCTACACCTCCGATGGCAACCCAGGATACGAATCGCAGGAAACCACGACCGTTCTCGCTGCCCTGTGCACCGCGCAGGTATCGCCAGGCTATGAAAGTCTTAAAGGACACGAGATCAACATTTGTGTGTTTTAGTGAGCATTAAAAAGCAAGGGAAGCCTCTCTGTCGGATAGACTATTTTACGGATAATGGACATCTCTTGAACATCGACCGTACAATACTCGTTCGCGCTACACCAGACCTTGAATCCGAACTTTTCAGATAGATGAACAATAGCAGACCAAGCATCCCCGCTGCAAAGAATGAGCCTGTCTTGGATTATGCTCCGGGCTCTGCCGAGCGTACTTCCCTGCAAAATAAGCTACGGGAGCTCAAGCAGGGCGAATTGGAAATTCCAGCCCTTATAGGCGGGAAAGCCATATTTACGGGGGATCTTGAAGAAATCCGTCCGCCTCACGAGCTAAGTCATCGATTAGGCGTCGTACACAAATGTAGTGCAAAGGAAGCTATCCTGTCCATTGAAGCTTCGCAGGAAGCATGGCACGATTGGGCCAACATGGATTTTGCGGACAGGGCCGCCATTTTCCTAAAAGCGGCGGAGCTTCTTGCGGGCCCATGGAGAGATGTGCTCAATGCTTCTACAATGTTGGGACAAAGCAAGAATGCGTATCAGGCAGAAATTGATGCAGCATGCGAGCTCATCGACTTCATCCGATTCAATGTCGAATATGCATCTGAGATCTATGAAGCGCAGCCCTATTCCGCCCCAGGGGTATGGAATCGCCTGGAGTATCGACCTCTCGAAGGGTTTGTATTTGCCGTGACACCATTCAACTTTACTGCCATCGGCGGAAACCTGCCCACTGCTCCAGCACTAATGGGAAATACGGTCGTTTGGAAGCCGGCATCCACCTCAGTCTATTCGGCATACTTCACTTATAAATTGCTTGAAGAGGCTGGCCTACCTCCAGGTGTGATTAACATGGTGCCTGGTTCGGGACCCGTCATTGGTGATCCTGTTCTGGCATCAAAACACTTTGCCGGGCTTCATTTTACGGGCTCTACTGGTACGTTCCAGCATATGTGGCGAACAATCGGAGCAAATATCGCCAATTATGATACGTATCCCCGAATCGTTGGAGAAACAGGAGGAAAAGACTTTATTGTCGCTCATGCTTCGGCCGCCCCGGATGTTGTAGCCACGGCCATAGTACGCGGAGCATTTGAATATCAGGGGCAAAAGTGTTCAGCGGCTTCACGGGTGTACCTGCCTAAATCCCGTTGGGCGGAAACGCGAGATATCTTGATATCTCAATTGAGCGAAGTTAAGATGGGTTCTGTAGAGGACTTTTCAAACTTCGTTAATGCTGTAATAGATAAGAAAGCCTACGCGAGTATAACGGGTTACATTGCTCACGCACGGGATGCTGTCGATGCAGAGATACTTGCAGGTGGCAACTACAGTGATACGGAAGGTTACTTCATCGAACCAACAGTGATCGTTGTAACTGACCCAACTTACCGAACAATGTGTGAGGAAATATTTGGCCCGGTTGTAACCATCTATGTCTACGAGGACTCAGATTTTGAGGATACACTTGAGCTTGTAGACAAAACTTCTCCGTACGCGCTGACGGGGGCTGTTTTTGCTCAGGACAGACAGGTTATTGCTCAAGCGAGTGCAGCATTGCGCCATGCGGCAGGTAATTTCTACATCAATGACAAGCCAACTGGAGCAGTCGTAGGTCAACAGCCATTCGGTGGAGCACGGGCATCCGGCACCAACGATAAAGCGGGGGCGCCACAGAACCTGATGCGCTGGGTTTCGGTTCGCACAATTAAAGAGACCTTTAATCCACCGACTCACTTTGGATACCCATTCAATCAACCGGACAATTCATGAGTGCTGGCGTAGGTAACCCCATCCGGGTTGTCCAGTATGGACTGGGGCCCATTGGAAAAGGGACAGCAAAGCTGGTGCTCGAAAAAGCAAAGAGCGGGCGGCTAGAGCTGGTTGGTGCCATTGATATTGATCCTGCAAAGGTGAACAAAACAGTCGGCGAAGTGGTAGGGGTTTCCTCCGATGTGGTGGTAACTTCGGATGCCAAGAAGGTCCTTGCTGAAGTGCAGCCTGACCTTGTTATTCACACTACAAGTTCTTTCCTTCCCCAGGTTGAAGAACAGCTGATGCAGTGTATTCGTGCGGGTGCATCCGTTGTTTCCAGTACGGAAGAACTGCCCTACCCCTTTGACAGGCATCCAGGCATTGCCAAGAAGCTGGATACTTTGTCCAAGAAATATGGCGTAGCGGTCCTTGGCACGGGGGTTAATCCTGGATATGCTATGGATGTCCTTGCTCTTGTTGCCACAGGTATCTGTACAGATGTCCAGTCCGTGACTGTTACGCGTCGAGTTGATGCTGGTCTAAGACGTTTGCCGCTTCAGCGCAAAGTAGGCGCAGGAATTACGGTAGACGAATTTAACGAGCGGCATGAGCGAGGCGGGTTCGGGCATATCGGATTGGTTGAATCCCTCAGGTTGGTTATGCACGGTCTTGGCTGGCCAATCGAAAAGATGTCCGAGTCACTCAGACCTGTTATTGCTGAATCCGAAGTTAGGACGCCTTACCTGACCGTTCCGCCTGGCAGGGTTGCCGGCATCAAGCACACGGCCAAGGCCTATATGGACGGCCACATTGTTGTATCACTTGACTTGAGAATGTACGTAGGTGCAATCGACCCAGTAGACCGAGTAATGGTAGACGGAGACCCTCCGATTGACCTCGCAGTCCAAGGCGGGATTTTTGGAGATACTGCCACTGTGGGAGCATTAGTAAATGCAATACCTCAGGTGATAAATGCCTCACCGGGCCTGCGAACGGCCACAGATCTTCCCGTTCCGAGATGTTTCCTACCGAGAGTTCTGCATTAAGCTTCCTCTTGAACAATCAGCGTTATCGCATTTCCTCCAAACTTGATCGATTCATTGCCCGGCTCCTTAGGATTGTTGTCTATCTCTTGCCAGTATCATATTCCTTGCTTATACTCCTGTCTACTCGGGTTACTACCGAGATTTTTATTGGATACGGATTTGGAAGAGCAAAATGACATAATGCGTACGCATTCCTAACGAAGAAATGGCCAAGTCAGTTAGGTGAACGCCAGTATTCATTGGTGCCCCGTTGTTAGCCTGTCTTTTTTATGCGAATTACTGAGTGACAGAGAGGGGGCTGGGGGCAGAGCATTACTATAAATCATCTGTATCCAAGGAATAACAAGATGACGGTCAAATTTATCCCAGTGCGCCTGATTGCCGTAGTCGTTTAGACACCTAACACACGAACTAGCACATTCCGCCCGGCAGCGTAGTACCTCAAGTGTTTCCTGAACTAGTTTGGTTGTTGCCAGAGATCCACTACTTAGACGGTGAGCATAACCTGCTCCCCCTGGCACAGAATCGTACAGAATTGTTACCGGATTATCTTGGTCCCACTGAAAAGTAGCTACCAAGTCCCGGGTGTCAATCTGAAGTATTCGGACAGCAGCACGTCGGAGTGCTTCAGCAAGTGTTCTAAGGAAGTTCTCCTCGTTGGACTCCCCAGAGCCTTCAACACTGGCCGGAATGGGCCTGTCAAACCAAAAGGCTCGGACATCCGTCTCAAAGATATGCCCCAAGTCAATCGGTCTCTGCATTTCCTCAACTGGGCAGGGATACCCGGTACGGGGATTCTTGTGTTTTTTGTTCACAACTTTTCCAAATCTAGCATTATAGGGGGCGGGTATGCTAAACTCGCATTTATTACACCGAAGAAACCCGCCACCTTGAGCTCCTCTATTCACGATAAACATCCGTCCCTCAAGATCACAGTTGTCGTCCATTGGAAAGGCGGGAGCGAAAAAAGTTCGAACACCCGCCAAGTCCGTAGTCACATATCGTCGCGGGGATGCACGCGTCACAAGCCGCGCTTCGTCCGCAGAACGCTGCCTAATGCGGGTCGCGCCAGGATCCTTGCCGTGTCGTTCGCTGTACGACGTGAGGAAGCCTTTGGGCTCAATGAAATTCCTGGTCTCGGAGAATGAACTCTTAAAAGGAGTATGGCACTGCGAGCAGCTTTTGTCAAGCGCTTTGCGATCATCCTTAATATCAACATGCAAACACTGCTTGCAGATCCTATACGCACGGATTGGCATAAAGGCTTTAGGATAGCGAACTATTCCGCTGCTTGTCCAGATTTTTCCGCCTGCTACAATTTCCGCCTCAGGAGCGTATTCGGAGATAGCGAGGGCAGCGGTCCGATCTAGTTGAAGATCTGCGTCTAGATTCCCAAATCGTGAAGGACGCTGGTTTCGCCCCTTGATTATCTCAAGCCTGCAATTATGTACTGGGAAGCTATAGGTCGGTATGATTGCTGACCTAGATAGTGCGTTGATAAGAAACTGATTTAGCAGATTTTCTTGTTGTCGTTGCATTATGGCTGCAATTGTGTCGCGGTTATTGTTTCGCGCTTCCATGCGACGTTCTTGTAACTGTTGCCATCGTGACGCAATATCCTGGACAAACCGAGACAACTCGTCTCGTAAGTGTTCGGATAGTTTTTCGTACTGGAGTCCAATGTGACGCGATTTGGCCGGTAAGGTAGAAATTAGATGACAGGCTCGTTCCCGTGCTTGGGTCCCCTTATCGCTATCTAGCCAATTCATAAAGGTATCCATGAAATCTTCAGCACCTTTTTCAGACAGGCAATCACCCAGAAGATCCTTTAACTGAGGCGCTCCCATCCCTTCCTTAACGATGTGATTCCGGAAGAAATGGGCAAGAACAATTGATACTTGATGGCGCCGAAAGAAGTTAGCATTATCCAGGGCTATATAGGGAATGACGGGGCGGTCTGAAAGGTACCCGCTGAATCTTCCGAAGCATGCTTGATCATAGTTGGCGTTTCGCGCAACCGTTAATGCTACCGGTGCGGCTTGAGCTCGTCGGCCTGCTCGACCTGTACGTTGCTGGTAGTTGGTGATGCCTGGAGGCATGTTTTTGCAAATAATGGCCTCCAAATCTCCCAAGTCAACCCCTAGTTCCAGAGTGGTAGTGCAACTGAGCAAATTGACTTTTCCCCTTCGAAAGTTCTCCTCAATTGTCTCACGAAGCTGTCCGCCTATAGCCGCGCTATGCTCCTTAGCAATGGCGTTCTGTCCCCAGCCAATTCGGTTGGCTCCCCGCAAATACATGTGAGCATAGTGATTATTCTTGATCAGATCTCTTCGAATCTCGGGGCCTAATTCCTTCAGCCTGCCGTCACATCTCCAAGATGGGCATATTTCCCGTATAGATCGATACGTTCGTGTTCCACATGTGACGCACTCGTAAAATCGGGTATCAATCCCATTTACAATTCGAAGTTTTTCAAGATTGAGACCGTATCCCATACGGTTAGCCCGAATAAGTAGCAATTCTTCACGTGCACACTGCCAGAATTTATCTAAGACCTTGAACGCCTGATTTCGTGATAGATTGAGCCTGGACTCTAATATCCATGTTGAACGGTTATTAGCAGCCCCTCTGGGAAGGAGCCCGAAGATATGGCGGGGTTGCTTTGAGGAACTTCGTTCTAGATTTATACATCTATTCTTCTGTTTTTTGAAGGGGCCCCAAATCGCTTCGTCCGAGAGATCAAGTTCAGCGTTTGGATCGGCAATAAGCCTTTCCTGGCGAATCCGATCAAGCGTGAGTTCTGCGAAAACTCTTGCTTCCTCGTGGCTCAGATTCCTATCGGCTGAGCGAATGGCATCTGCTAATCTATCCAGACTTGACCGGTCGTACTGCACCAGTACTATTCCCAATCCCTCTAAAGATGTCCTTATCTGGCCCAGTACAAAAAACTCCGCAATTACTTGTGCAAGTAGAATTCCCTTGGCGTCCTTATCGCTCGTATTGATTATTTGATGATATACTCTGTATGCAATTTGTCCACCATCATTCAGAAGCCTCCATACTTTATCACGAACTTGTCGTAGAGGGAGTCCGCCTCCATCTTTATCTTCTTGAACTGCTTGTGCAATACATGTCCTCAGCGTTACATTTAGACTTGTACGCTGGAAGAAAGGGGCAAAGAATGCTGCATCTTGTCGATTGTCGGAAAAGGCCAGTAGCTTTCGGCCTCCAAGCGGTCTTGTCGCTCTACTGCCTTCCAGTTCAGGCAGCGCTTCGAAAAGAACCTGGGTTGCAACGGCAGTGAGGGCATCATCCCCGGGATGCAAAGTAGTGATGGGCTCTGGGAAACGCCGTTCTCGATTGCCGCACACGACGCATGCATGTAGATAATACAGCCTTTCATCCCTATCTTCCAGAAGTCTGGACTTTATAATCTGGACTCTGTCGGGTGCAAATGTGGATCCGGTAATGCCCGTTTGGGGATCGACATATAAATATTCTTCGTTCTCATCTACTGTCTCTTCCTCTCCGGTACCCATCTCAAGTGCTTTAATATCCCCTAGTGCGGCAATTCGGAAAATGGCACGTTTAGTTCCAGGAGTCGGTTTCCCATATATTTTTCCGCTAATGTACCACCCTTCCAAGTAGGGTTCTCCACAATTTCGGCACGGAAGAACACTGAAATACGGTACACCCTTCTTGTCGCTGTGGGACTTTTTCGGATGGAAATCAGACCATCCCTCGTCAGATTCCGAATCAAGGCGTACCACACCTCCGTCAACTCCGGTAACTGCCAAGTGATAACGGGCTGGAAGAATCGGAAATTCTGAATTATCTGGCCGAGCGAAAACCACGGTGGAAATTAGGGAGCGAAGAGCTCTATTGCGTGTCTTGCAGGAACTGTTAGGAAAGATAATGTTGGCGAGATCCTCAAAGTGTCTAAGGCCACCAGAAAGTTCGTGAGCGACGGACCTAACCTCAGAGAATTCTGCAAGACGAGCATTAAGAGCCCCCTTTAGGTCATGGCCATAAAGGTGAAGAAGTTCCTCAATTCCATCGCAACATTCGCAGTTCTCATTCCATTCCTCAATTGAGTGGGCATTGTCCGAAAGCATTTCAGATACCACATTGCCGACTTCAATCCATTTCTCTGGTCCGAGTCGTGTTTCAGGAATGTCTGTTAATAGCTTTGGATGAATCTTTCGTTCTCCCGTAATCAGGTCATGCCTTGCGTCAAATTCTTCTCCGAAGAGATCCGACGCGAACTTGGCCAGTTCTTGCGAGTCATTGACATTGAGGCTGGCACTGGTACCGATGGCCTGAAGGGCACCAGTTTCTAGGCCGAGATAAACCTTCAGCTTACGCAATAGAAAGGCCACCTCAATCGCCTGTGCCCCGGCATAGGTATGAATTTCGTCCAATACGATAAACTGCAGATTAGCATTTTCGAAGAGTGGAGCGTTACGTGGTAGTAGAAGGAGATGCTCCAGCATAGCATAATTCGTGATCAAAATATGCGGAGGTGTCTCCAGCATCTCCGAGCGAGACAGAAGCCAGGTCTTTGGAAGACAAGAAACCGACGCATTTAGCCCTAAGGCATGTCTCAGAGCTTCGTTGTCAAGTAGGCGTGACTCTTCATCACGTCTGTTCGCACCTGATCGGACTTGGCCAGTGAAACGACCGAAAGTAATCCCAGGATCTCCCAACTGCTGCAACAGCAACGGAGCGAGACGAAAATATAACTGATCGTTAGCGAGAGCATTGAGAGGATATATGATCACTGCTCGAACGCCAGGCTCTGTCAATTTCTCTTCGCGTAATAGACGATCTACAATGGGCAGCAAAAAGCATTCTGTCTTGCCCGACCCCGTCCCGGTAGCCACAATGAAATTCCTGTTATTGATGGACTGTCGAATTGCTTGATCCTGATGTTCATGCAAAGGACGATTAAGTAGTCCCTCAAAGTCAGTTTTCCGGAGGACACACCACTGATCAGTCAATATTCTTGAATCGACTAGTTCCTGGATGGACCCCTTTTTACGGAAGTCGGGGAGGCTCTCCAGGAAAGGCCCCTTCGTCAGTTCTAGAGAAGAATCTTCCAATGCTTCCCTGACAGCGCGGGCAAGTTGGGGGGCACGGGTGGTGGAAATCGGAACCGCGGTGGAAATGTAGCGCACTAGCGTTTCGCGCAGGCGGTCACGAAGAAGTAGGGGATCAATATCTCGCGGCATTTCTATGTCCTTTCGTGCTTTTCTACGAGTACCCAAAGAAGGAGGTAGAACGCCAAGAGTTCTGGGGCGAGTCGAAGAATTGTCCCCACATGCTTTAGAGTCTTCTCAACGGGTAAGTTCGCTTTGGAAGCTAGGTCGTTCCAATACTTCTCAGCAGTTCCTCTACGCCAAGCTTCCGTGAGAGCAGCAATCAGTCGTGGGGTTTCCCTGACCAACGAGAATTTCTCCCCCAAGTCATCTGGGATATTCAAACTCTCGGAATTGAAACCAGGGGAGTTGCGAACAATCATTGCCGCCTTACTCAATCGTCGAGAAGAGAAATGACTTTTCTGGGCGGTCTCAATCCGATCTGCCATTCTATAACAAGCTCGATCATGGTGCCAGATTGACAGCGGCTTGTCATCGTGTGCAATCTGCTCAATTTTCCGAGCAAACTCGCATTATTTTCCGAAATTGAACGCACCTGGCGGGGCCATGGGATCTACCTGCAAGGCAAATGCATTTTCAAAGCTGGCCAAGAACGAAATGCTGATATCCAAGACTTCTACCGCATCTCGTAAGGACTCGGTAATTCCTGCGAGGCCGACCAACTCAAACCCTTCGTATTCTTGTTGATCGCTTGAGGCTAATACCGCTATTTCCTCAGGTGGAATTGCGAAAAGGTCTGGGGCAATTTCTATGGGGTGATATATGGGAATCCAAGTTTCAGGCGCATGAGTTGATGGAGGGAGTGCACAGGCATTTAGAAGACTGGCCTGATCGGCTGGACATCGTGTGGCGAGTGATTTTCCCAACTGTCTCCAGGCATTCAGAGCAAGACGGCCTATGTTCGGTCTACATTGCTTAGCAATCGGTGTTTCGATGACTTGGGTCAGCCGAAGAAAAGTCTGAGCTTGCTGGTCCTCGGGACACCATATTGAAAGATCTTCCGAGACTAATTGCTGAAGGAAATCATTTGATGCGACGCAGGTTGCATAAGATTCGCCAGAAGAATTGATAACCGGAATCCAGTCCTTGCCACCCCGTTCTAAGACATGTAGGCGTATGAACCAGATACCATCCATGTAGTTGTTTTGGGGTATTTCTAGTCTCAGGCGGTCAGGTGAAGTTGTTGGAATCACCGTAACCAGAAGTGATTCATCTGAGAGGTCCGACTGAGGTCCCACCGTAATATTCACCTCATCCTTTTCGCCGGAAATCAAGTTTTCTGCCTTGATCTGTATGGCATCTACAGCACATTCAAATTTGGCTTCGGCGAACCAAACATCTTCATGCTGATGAGCCCTAAAAGAAATGGGTTGTGTCTCTGGAATAATGTGGACAAGATCCAAAGAGGGTTTTGACTCGCAACCGGGAAGTAAACGAATTCTATTATGTACGCCTCCTTGTTTGAGGGCTGCGAATGATGTACGCCACATCCCTACCTTACCAAATGCTGTAGGAATAATCTCTCCTTTTTGGTCAATTCTCGCCGAAGGATCGGAATAGCGCACAATCAGGTTCGACGCATAGTCATCTCTAATGAAAAGTGATGTTCCTACTTTCAATGCTTGTTCACTTCCATCAGGCCTCCGCACCGACAAAGAAGCACCTGGTGGAGGCAGGGTAAAACTAACCAATCTGCGTTCTACCCAAAAACACAGTCGGGCTCGTAAATAGGATTCCCCCTCGAGAATTTCAAGTCGTCCGCGGCTGTTTGGACGGATATGTAATAGTTGCTTTTCTGCGAGATTTTCCGGGATAAACGACGCATTGAATAAATGTTCGTTAAGGAGTCCTTTGAGACTAGGCCAGTACCAAAAATTTGTTTGATATAATGTCCGGTCCTGTCCTCGGATATGAAGAGATACACATGCAAACCCAAAGTTCCCGTTTTTGGGCATCTCAAGCTTGGCAACCTGTTTCCTGTTTGAATCGTTGTATACTGGACATCTACGTTCCCCCTTTGTGGCAGGATGTCGCAGCCGTACCTCGAGCAACTCTGAAGTCTCTGTGTTTCGACCGTGGATTTGGACTGAGATAGGCCCTGCAAGCAGCCAGCCGTTTCGATTGCGTATGATCTTCTCTCCAAACACCTCCAAGCGTAAACGATCTTCCACTTCAACATTGAATTGCAGGTTACTTCGCTGAATGACCATCTCTGTAGAGATGTCACAAAAGAGAACGAACGCTTCATCACCCAGACAGTGCGAACGTTCCTCGTTGACTTCAAAAGCCGTCCTAGATATTAAGCAGAGTTGACCAGCCCGAACTCTCTGTCTGCTTAACGATGAGATGGGGTCGATGTATTTCTTATAGGCCCCTGTCTCGCCATCGAAAATAAATATCCTTTGTTGATCATCGAGGATATGGATCGATTCCCAGTGATGTATATCGCTATCAATACGTCGCCACTCAATGCGAGTTGGCCACGGTAGGGGCAATCCCAGTTGTCTACCTGGACTGAGTGGATGAATATGTCCATTGACTTTGACTTCTAGTCTGTACGCTCTTTCCGGGATTGTAATACAAAGCTCACCGTTCGCAAACTCCAAACCAGGGATAAAATCCACAGACTTTCTGTCATGCTTAGATGATTGCTCCCGAGATTCAATGGCTTTCAGGAATTCTCGCTCAAACTGAGATTCAGGCGATCCATTAGATTTTCGAAGGTGCGAAAAAATGATGGCATGGTAAGCCGTCGGATCCTCTTTTACAATATGTCGAATTACTTTGTGACCGTGAGGGGCAAGATCTATTGCTCTGTCCTCCCATTCATCTAAATCTCTAGTGCTGTCACTAACTGGCAATCCAAAAAGACGCTCTGCCTTCAGGAAGGTATCTGCAAGTAAGGGAAGTCGGTGGCGGGATATACCCGCCTGAAAAAGATAGGAAGAAACCATCCTATGGTTGTTCTCCGATGGGAGAGCTAAACCGACGCGTTCACAACTATTCCTGAATTTGTTGAAAAAACGTTGTCGGTGGTTGTATTGAATAGTATCAACAAGGCCTAAGCGGTCAGCAATAACGCCGTAAACTTTTGAGTTTCCTTCAGCCCCGTAAGATTCTGAAAGTGCTGTTGCCACAAATCTTACACAGACACACGGGAAGAGTGGCATAAGTCGCAGGAACTTCACTATGCTCCCTTTTACATGGCTAACGAGTTCCTTTAAAGCAGTCTCTTCAAGTCCTGCAGCCACATCACAGTGAGCAATAAAAGGTGAGCCACGAGAATCCGAAATCTGCTCCACCAAGACTTTCTCTAAATTACGGATAGCCTCAAAATCACTCATGTTCGTTACAACTACTATGAATCAGACTATTTCGCTGATTCTTGAGGATCGTACGCCAAGGTAGGTCACGTTAGTAGATCGTAGACTCCGTTTCCGAAAACATCGGTTCCGACAATAAGAATTGAGGCTCTTTCAGAACTCCCCCCAGAGATACAACTAACCACAAATTTACGATAATATAACAGGATTACGCGCTATATGATGGGTATAGAACAGCAAGTGATGAAAAATATTTGTAAAACACTTGAGATGTTACTAGCTTTGCCTTGAAGTTCACGGGAGTTCTATTTGTGATCAGTCCACGGTTTTAGATTTTGAGATTGCGCAAGAGGTTCAGTTGGATAAGGAAATAGTAATCTACACGCACCAGAAGATAGGCATGTAAATCGGAAAACGAACTCAGATTAGTGTGTACGAGCATATTCATACTACTGCGGGAGTGAGGGTCCAGAGTCCATGCAATCCGCTTGATTTGATCTATTCCAAGAGCATGGAAGATCGAATCCCACTGCTCGTGAGGAAATCACGATAGTGTGAGAAGGCTGCGCCGACCTTTTCGCGTGTAAGACCGAAGTCGGCAAGGTCGTATTTGTGCCGTTTTTCGCTTCGTCGCTGTGTGGCTTGCAATTCTAACCAATCGTCCATATTTGTAATCGCTTCCGGTCTCAGCTGCCACCCGAAACGGTCGTAAATATGGGCCACCATGTCCATGGGAGCTTGGACCAAGTCATAGAAACTAATGTCCAACCAACGATCTTCGAGTTCAGGATGGCTTTTTCGGAACTTCACCATGCTGTCAAGCATCCGGCTCATGAATTCGAGCTGTTCTTCCCCGAGGTCTTCGGACAAACGGGGCTGACAGGAGAGATTACGGACTCGGTCGACGAGGCTGCACCAAGATCCCAAGAACTGAGCGGGTTCACGATGAGTCTGGATGAATAGGGCATCTGGATAGGCCTTGATCAATGCTTCCAACTCGAAGAGGTGAAAGGGTGCCTTCAGTACCCACTGCCCCTCCTCACCACCCTGCCGCTGATGCGTGTAGTTCTGCAACGCGCGGCGGTGAAAAGCGTAGGTCTCTGACATGTCCCTGCCGGCAAGCCAACAAGCGAAGTCCGGGATGTCAAACCAAATGGTTGCGCCCCAGGCTGCAAACCCCATCCTGAGGAGTCCGAGATCCTCCTCTGGCTCGTTAACGTCGAAATGATGCACCCCCTTGAACATTTCAACGATCCCTGACGCATTCAAGAGTTCTTCCGCGAAGGCTCTTCGCGGATCTTCGGCCGAGTCGGCAGGCATAGCATGGTTGCCGCCTGCCGGGACCGGCTCGACATACTCGTAGCCACGTAGCGTCCAGAACCTTGGGTCACGAGATATCAGGCGGTGTAAGAGGGTCGTTCCGGTCCGGTTGATCCCGACAATGAAGACCGGCTGATTGATGTCTTGTTCCGCGATTTCCGGGCAGCGGCAGCGCTCGGCTTCTAAGGACGCATTATTGCGCAAGCGGCGAGTAAGATCAAATGCGATGTAGTCGTGTCTCTCAGTCCGGACACCGGC
Source organism: Rhodothermales bacterium (assembly GCA_965219915.1). GTDB lineage: Bacteria > Bacteroidota > Rhodothermia > Rhodothermales > Bin80 > Bin80. Next base: position 2,355,675 of record OZ244794.1, read on the forward strand.
CTCCGGGGCGTTCACAGCATGCACGAGTTGCCTGAGTCCCTCGAGCTTCCAGTCGGGGAACGCTATGTCAAAGGGAACATCGTATTCGCGCGCGAACGATTCTGCTCTACGTACGAGGTGGTCGTAGTCGAGGCGGCTTTCGGGTATACGGTACGGCCATCGCTCACGATGGGCCCTCAACCAGTCGAGGGAGCGCCGAAGCATAGTGTATGCGCTCGGCCACGGAATCGGGTCCAGGCAGTCGGCCTGCAAAGCGTGGTTGCAGACGCGGTGGGACGGAGCCGTCGCGTCCCCGCTGAACCAATAGTGCGCACCGTGATCAATCAAATTCCAAAATCCGTGTAGAGGTGACCGCTCTCCCCGGGCCAGACAAGCCCGCTTGAATGCATCGTAGGAGACAGTCTTATAGTACAGTCCGAAGTCGGCAAGCTGCATCTCGGGTCCCAAGGGCGGGTCCTCGGAGTAGTGATAGATCGTAAAGCGCCGTTCGGGATTCAGTGAGATATCTGCCATTGTATCGGCGACGACATCAACGGCCGCTTGGCTCCATTGCAATGTGAACCCTTCCGGCATCTGTCCCACGTCCACTACTGCGGCCACCGTGCGTACTGCCACATCGTCGGCATTGCCGAAACCAGTACTTGCGACATTAGTGTGTGGCAGGCGGAATAGAGCCACTGGCACCTCTGCCCGGGTCGCATGAAGCAGGGCCTGCTCAACTACCACCTTGGTCCACGGATACCCGAGCAGACCGAGAGGAAAGGCACGCTTCATCCTTGTAATGTCCGGCTGCATCTGGTGCGTGATGCGACTGCCGGAATATTCGTTCGAGAAACCGCAGAAGTACTCGGGGAAAACCCCCATGGTTGACGCAAAGAAGATGTGTTTCAGGCGTGTCGTCAGGCACAGGTCAAGGATATTGCGGATACTGAACACGTTGGTCTTGCGCAGAGCCACATAGGGAGTCGCTACGCTCAGACTCGCGGCAAGGTGGTAGGCGGCGTCAATTCCCCGGCAGAGATCCGCGAATTGGGATGGCTCCAGGCCGAAACGCGGAAGATGGATGTCTCCCGCCACTGCGCGTATGCGCGGAGCAAACTCGTCCTCCCAGATCTCAGCCTCCTCGAAAGCAGTTTTGATTCGAGAGAAAGCGTGTTGTGAATGATCCGCCCTAACGATACAGGTGACTATTAGGAAGGGTTTTCGACGCAAAAGATCTCTCAACAAAAAGCGGCCAAGGAATCCTGTTGCTCCTGTGAGCAGAACTTCCCGAAAATCCGAGGGATCGACAGGTGCGTCCATGGATGAATTGCTGGCTGCCCGATCAATGAATCGCCGGAGCGAATCAAGGTCTTTTTGACATTGCGGTGGCAGAGTTCCCGTAAGCTTAGGAACCTCGGGGGGCAGAGGAATCGATTCAGGCATGAATCGTTGTTGGGTACGAGTGTTAGTTAAACTAGAAGAATGTCGTCTGCTTGGGCCCTATCAATCGTCGTATCAAACGCAAGTTGGAAATTTGAAACAGCTTCGTTAATGCCATCTCCAGTATAGCGGAATTCCTTAGGAATCGTTTTTTTGCGGATATTGATTCGGTGCAACGCCTGCTGTTTGAGCTTATCTACGGTCTTCGATGTTGATATAGGCTGTGTTCCAGCCTCGTTGATCCCATTTAATTCCGAAGTTACGTATTCCTTGAATTCGCGGATCATAGTCTGCTGCCGAGTGAATTTTTCACAGTGATGACCTGTAGCTGCTAGTCGAATTGCGAGCGGCAGCAGGCGACGATGATTCTTAGAGACTTTGGCAATATACCGCGAAAAGGCCGGTAACTGGCGGGATGTCAGGCGCTGCCGGATTCCCATGATGCCGGCATACAGTGCATGTTGGCTCACGGGTTTATGGAGATGTGGTACAGGATTGAGGTTTTCCAGCAAGGTTAGGCAGCGGTCAAAATAGTTCTCCAGCGTCGAGTCGTAGATCGTGCCGATGACACGAAGATAACCCTCAACCAGTGTTTCGGGATCCATTTCCGGCTTGAAGTTCAGAGAGGTCGCATTGATTTCAATCGGCATGTCAAGTAGCCGGTCCTCTTGCTCTAGACGTGTCCAGAGGTTGGTTCCCTTGAGTGCGGTCAACAGACCAACAAGTGCGATAGGAATACCAGTTTCCTGAATAAATTCGATCTGAGAATCAAAGGCTGTCTCATCGTCCTCGTCGAGGCCCAGAATGAAGCCGCCCTGTACCTGCATTCCCTTCTGCTGAATCTTTCGCACAGACTTAAACAAGTAGTTGTCGTCGCGCATGTTGATGTTCTGAGGCTTTTTCATCTTCTCGAGAGCCTTCGGGTTGGGCGTTTCTATACCCAAGAAGACTGTGTCAAAGCCCGCCGCAATCATGATATCCATCAAGTCTTTCATCCGAACTAGATTGACACTCGCCTCGGTAGACAGGCTATAGGGGTGGCCGCGCTCCTGTTGCCATTCAGCGACTACGGGGAGAAGCCGTGTAACTTCGCGCTTGTTGCCAATGAAATTATCGTCGACCAGGAAAAGAGGCCCGCGCCATCCGAGTTCGTACAAATGATCAAACTCGGCAACCATTTGTTCTGGCGATTTTGTCCGCGACACGCGACCATACAACTTGGTGATATCGCAGAACTCGCAATCAAAGGGGCATCCCCGCGAAAACTGCAGACACATCGAGTAGTAGTCGTTCATGTTGATCAGATCGAAGCGGGGAAGCGGAGTCAGAGTGATATCCGGCTTTCTCGGCGCTCGGTAAATTCGCTTTGCAGTTCCCCTTTCCAAGTCGTTAAGGAAGTCTTGGAAAGTCTCTTCAACCTCATCAAGTACAAAATGGGCAACGCCATCCATCTCCTCGTGGAAAGTCGTGGGGTGTGGCCCGCCGGCGATGACGGGAATGTGCGCATCGTTGCATCGCTTAATGATCTCGTCGAGTGATGGGCGTTGCACAATCATGCTTGATGTAAAGGCCAGATCTGCCCATTCCAGATCGGAATCTTCAAGTGTAGTAACGTTTAGATCCACCACACGGAGGTCGTATCGAGGTGGAAACATCGCGGCAACTGTGAGCAGACCAAGTGGAGGAAACGCGGCCCTGATGCCTAGGAGGTCCAAGGCAAAGTTATTTCCCCAATATGTGGGGGGATGCTTAGGATAAATGAGGAGCGTATTCGGCATGGCTATGAGATCCCTTCCAATGTGTCTATGTGGGCTGAGCCCTTCAATGCGGGGATGATGCTGGAGCCATTACCAGAGGCCTGAGAGGCAGTTGCGGGGAGGTGATCCTCCAAGGAATTCGCAAAGCTGGAGGGAATACGCGGCGCCTGTGGCCAGGAAACCTCGGAAGCAGTCTGGGATGCCGGATCCCCTGGTTCACCCTCGTCCTGAACGGTGTCCTTCTTGCCATGGATGATACCCTGGGCTAACGACAGGGATGAGGCAGTGGTCATGAGTTCGAGAGCGCTCACGCGGTAGTTGAACTCAGACTGGATAAAGGTCCCGAGCTCAGCAACCGAAATAGAGGTCAGCCCAAAGCTTGACAATGGCTCGTCAACTTCGCCTTCCTCATAACCACACAGTTCCGCAACTTTAGCAGCGATCTGCTCCACAACCCTCTCGAGGGTAAGTTCGTCATCGGATGCTGCTTCAAATGCATCATGATTATGCATAACACGTCCGATCCGCATGTAATCCGGGAAGTTGACGGTCCATGTAGGGCGTTCAAAGAGCGATGTGATGAGATGGGGGTGCTCTGACAATGCACGTAAAGCATAATCCAGATTTGCGATCGCAAGATCGGAGCTTACCGGTGGTATACCAATTGCGCGCATCATTCGGAGGACCGGGAGACTGCGTGCAGCCATACCGGCATCAGCAACGGCGGGCATGTTGTAGGTCAAACAGGGCAGGCCCTGTTGGTGGCGGGCATTGGCCAAACCATCCAGAAAACCGTTTGCCGCACTGTAGTTAATCTGCCCGGGATTGCCCAGCATAGAAGCCGTAGACGAGAAAAGAACAAAGAAATCAAGAGGGCAATTGGTGGTGGCATTGTGGAGATATAGAGCCCCCGAAGCCTTCGGTGCAAAGACACTCTGCAGGGATTCTATTGTCATGTCGTCAAGCAATCGATCATCCAGCGCACCGGCCAAATGAAAAACACCTTTCAAAGGTCGCTTGATCTGTTGGATACAGCGCTGCACGTCGGCTTCAATCGTGACATCTCCAGAAACGATTTCGATCTCGCACTCGGTATCCATGTAGACGAGTGCGCTTGAGCGACGAATCCATTCCGCATCCCGGCGACGCTGAGGATCACGGTCAAGCAAAGTCAAGTGTCGCGCACCGGCTGCCACAAGGTAAGAGATCAGGCGGAGTCCGAATCCGCCCAGTCCACCAGTCACAAGGTAGGTTGCGTCCGCATCAAAGAGTGGTCGAATATCTGAGACGGGGAATCCAGGATCTGCGGAGTTCTGTGGTGCCTTTAAGACCAACTTGCCCTGATGTTGCCCGGTTGTCATCAAACGCAGGGCCTTTCCGTAGTCCTTGTAGGGGAAGACGGTGACCGGGAGCGGGGATAAGATACCCTGATCCAGTAAGTCCATGCAGGTTTTAGAGAGCTCACGCGTTAGCTGGGGGTCGTCAAGCATCAGGCGGTCGACATCAATCGCAGCGAAGCGCAGGTTCTTGCGGAACGTGCGCATTCGAAGGAGATTGTCGGCATAGATGTCGGTTTTTCCAATCTCACAATGCCAGCCGCCTGGGCGAAGTGCCTGCAGGCATAGCTCAATATGACGCCCCGCAAGCGAATTCAGAACAACATCTACTCCCTCCCCATCGGTCGCCGCCATCAGGTCTTCGAACCAATCGAAGCTATGAGAATCAAAGGCCTCCTGTGCCCCCATTGCCATCAGCTGTTGGCGCTTTGTTTCGCTACCGGCTGAGGTATAGATCTTTGCACCAACGTGTTTGGCGATTGACATCGCAGCGTGGCCGACCCCACCCATGGCGGAGTGGATGAGTACGCGCTGATTCTTCCGCAGGCGGGCCAGGTAGATGAGAGAATAGTAGGCCGTAACATATACCGACAGGGTGGATGCAGCCTCCTCCATATTGAGCCGGTCGGGTTTGGCAAAGACGAGGTATTCTGGGATCACAACGCGGTTGGCGATGCAACCACCTGCAATAAACGCAACATGGTCACCAACTGAGCAGTGTTGTACCTGCGCCCCGATCCGCCGAACGATTCCGCTGCCTTCCATGCCTACGTGATGCCCAAGCGCCGAACGTTCATAGGCCAAAGCGGGCAGCAGGCCCAAGGTAACCATTACGTCACGGAAGTTGAGCGCCGCAGATTGAACGTCAACTTCCACATCGTTCGGTCCGAGGACAGGGAGGTTGTACGTTTTCATTTCGAGACCGGCAATCTGGCCCGGATTGTCCAAGGTGAGGCGGTATGCGGCATCGCTGTCCGCCGTCACGTGGGAATATCGCTCTCTAATGCTGGCAATCCGTGGTACCCATAAACGGTTCTCTCGCACAGCCAACTCCCGCTCACGCAAATCGTGGCTAGCGAGCCAACTCAGGGTTTTTAGATCATCGAACCCACCGAGGTCAACCAGGCGGAAATCAAGCATTGCTTCGTCGCCGACTTCCATAGCCATACTGCGTATCGCTCCCCACAGGACAGATCCTCGTGGATACTGCACATCAAGGGCTGCGCGGTGAGTGATCACAGTGAGTTGACAATTACGACTTGCATTTGCCAGTCGGGCCGAAACCAGCGCCTGAACGAACGCGATTAATTGAGCAGTTACCCTCTGGCCGGTCGGATCACTCGAGTCAGAACCACAGAAGAAGTCAATTGCAAGGACATCTGTTACCTGTGACCATGCTTGAACGGAGTCGAATTGCCCACGGATGACCGCCTCGTGGGGGATAGAATGCACCGTATCTGGCGCGTCCAGGAGGGAAACCCACTCGGATGCCCAGCTGTCTGGCTCTCCCAGCACCCAATGCGGACCCGGAATTGGATCGTCTGTCGTTTCGCCTGTGCGGGAATGTGGTGCCTGCAACAGGGTGGTAAGCCGCCCGGATCTAACAACTGACCAGCCTTCCTCAGGCTTGATTACGGCACCTTCATCGTGGCTGATCAGCACTAGCCCACCATCGACAATCAGTTGACGCAGGGACCGCCAGCCGTCTGGGCCCGGAAGGTCGTCCGGTCCGTGCAGAAACACAATTTCTGCGCCACCGGGGCGGAGTAGACTTTCGTCCATCGGCGGTGCAGCCCCTGGATCAAGACATTGAAAGCGAAGCGCAGCGTCCTTTTGGCTGAAGGCATCAAAGTGAGCTCGAGTCGTTTCCTCATTATCGCTAAGGAGCCAGTACTCAGACCGAGCATCGGAGCTTGTTAAATAATCCAGGCACTTTGATAGGATGGTTTGATCAGGCTCCCGTGATCCAGCAAACTCGGCTACATGGCAGATGTATGCATGTGTGCCCTCTGACTTTTCCAAGGCAACGATTAATGCGGAGGGGTCGATCTCCCCAATGGGTAGTCTATCCAGGTAGGACTGGTCTTCATGGATGAATTTCGGTTGCCAAACGATCTCATGTTTGCTGTTCACCAGATCATTCCAGCGCGGATTGGAGGTGAAATAGGTGTATTGATCTATATGGAGGATGAGGTCTCCTGTGGCGCGGTCATAAAAACTGATTGCGCCGGCAGCCCGTTCTCCGCGCTGCACCGAGTACTGGCCTCGCTCGTTCGCATCCATCCAGTCTTCCTTCGGCCTGGTCACATAACATGTAATCTGTGGGCCGGTGGGCGGACGAAGGAATGTTGTCCTCTCTGCTCTCTGCGGGATCGCAAATAAATGCGAAGCCGTCAACAGGTGTGACAGGAAGATCTGGAGCCCTCCATCCAGCAGTGGCGGACATCCTACATATCCCTCTTGCTGTCCCGTCGTCCATAGCTCCTCATCCATTTCAATGTCAACGATTAAAGCTCTGGATTCGGGATGTAACTCAAATAATTGTATGGTCTGGAAGTATGGCCCGTACTGAAAGGTCTCACTGAGGACTGCCTCAATCCGTTCATAAAAATCACTCTGCTTCGCAAAAACAGTCTCACACGAGGATCGGTCAATATCTTTAAGGCGGGCCGGAACACCAATGGGATGGGCCGAATCACTCAGCTTTACCCGTCCACGGCAGTGGACCTCGCTGGTAGCGGTGACATCGAATGATCGGGACGAGATTGTGAACACAAACTCGTCCGCGGTATTTGAGTCCGGGCGCAGGGCAGTCTGGAGCCGAACCGGTGTCTTGGGAATCGGACAAGGCTGAAGGAATTCAAGCACTTCAAAGTAAACAGGAACGCCTTCGAAGGCCTGAAGGATCAGTTCGATATAGCCAGCAGCAGGCATGATCGCAGCATGATGCACACGGTGGTCTGCCAACCAGGGGAAGTCCTTTACAGATAGCCTGGATTCGAAGAGAAGATGGTCGCTCGGTACTCTGTGCCCAACTAGTGGTCCATGAGAGTATTGGCCTTGTTGAACGAAGAATTCATCATCGCTGAGAAGGTTGATCGCTGCCTGCCTGTCTCGAGGATGTCCAGGAAGTAGATGGGAAATGGGCTTGGGCCGCGGGTACTGAGATGCGAAATCCAGAGCTACGCCGGATTTGAAGAGTGAAGCCAGCGCCTGTTGGAAACCGAGCCGATCATCCGAATTTCGATGTAGGCTTGGAATACGGATTGGAATAGGCGATGTCTGCTCGAGACACTGACTGACTGCCGATTGAAGTGCACCATGTGGGGAGATCTCAAGAAAAATATCGGGCTTGAAATCGCTCATGATCGTGCTAACCCCTTGCGCAAACTGTACGGGTCTCCGGATATTTGTCCACCAGTACGCTCCATCCAGACGCTCTGCCTGCTTGCCAGTCACGGAAGAAATGAAAGGGATGCTGCCATCAAATATACTTTTATCCAAAACGGACAGAGCTTGCTGCACATCGTCGTGGATGGGATCCATGGCGGAGGAGTGGAACGCGATATTGCCTGCGAGCAACTGGTTTTGCAAGTTACGACGATCCAATTCCGCCATGATCGGTCTAAGCTTTGCTTCTTTGCCGCAAATGACCACGCTCGCTGGTGCATTCTCACAGGCGATCTCCACCTCGGTAGGCCGGTCCCCATCAGGTTGAAAAGAGACCCCAAGCGAGTCCAGCAATTCCTGTACACCTGCGAGATCCAAGCCGATGGCGAGCATTCGACCCGATCCTGCCACGCACTGCTGAAGCGTAGCGCGATGGTAGACCAAGTGCGTCGCCTCTGCAAGCGACAGTATGCCAGAGGCATAGGCAGCAGCGACCTCGCCCGAACTGTGGCCGATGACGCATTCTGGATGTACCCCCCAGGTCTTAAAGAGCTCAAAGAGGGCACACTGGATCATAAAGATTGCCGGCTGGGCAAATCGAACCTCGTCGAGTTCTTCTTGGGGGGCGTTGAAACACACGTCGCGCAGCGAGACATCTGAAAATTTTTTCCAATGGTCCTCAACTGCGTCAATCACTCTACGGAATACGGGGTCAGCATCATACAGACTCCGGCCGCAACCGGACCATTGGGTTCCCTGCCCCGCAAACATCATCGCGATTCGCTGTTCCCCATCCCTAACGGTTGTTCCGCCCGATGCATTCTCAATGAAATCGTCCAGGGAAGCTAGTAGTTTGCCACGATCATGCACTGCAAAGGCTGTTCGCGTTGCAAAATGTGTACGGCGGCGGCTAAGGTTGCCTGCGATTGTATAGAGGTCGGTGTCATCGTCTGCGAGCATTTCCCGCAGTTGTTGCGCACTTCGCGTGAGTGCTTCATTAGTGCGCGCCGAGAGTGGAATCATCCTCCCTCCCTTTGGAGACAGATCGGATGACCAAATTCGCGGGCGTGTTGGTTGGTATTCCCGAATCACGCAATGTCCGTTAGCACCACCAAACCCAAACGAATTAATGCCGACCACGACTGGTCTCTCCGGGAACGCCTCGCAGGTGGTCTGCACCTGCGCAGAACTGTTCTCAAAATCTATCTCGGGGTTCGGAACGACATAGTTCTTTGATGTAGGTGCAAAGGTACGCCTCTGCATCATCAGGACGATTTTTAATAGAGCGCAGTGAAACGCCGCTGCTTCCATATGCCCCAGGTTGCTCTTCACACTCGAAATCCGCAGGGGCACATCACGGTCAATCCCTCCGAAGGCCTCAATAATTGCATTGCCCTCTATACGATCACCGACGACGGTTCCCGTTGCATGCGCTTCGATATAATCGAATTCTTCCGGTGTGCGTCCCGCACGAGCGCAGGCGGTACGCATCAGGTCTACCTGTGCATGACGTGTGGGGGCGGTGATATAGCGCCCCTGTGCCAGCCCACTGCTCCCGTCCGCTGCCCCGGCCGCATTAACGGAAGTCCCTTCAATGACGGCGTGAATGTGGTCGCCATCATTCTCGGCTTCCTGGAGAGGTTTGAGAGCAAAGATGAAGGCCCCCTCCGAACGGATATATCCGTTAGCATCGGCATCAAGAGAGTGGCACCTGCCGTCAGGGCTGATAACCCCTAGAGCATTGAAGGAGGCACTGAGACGAGAGGTGCCCAGGTAATTCACCGATCCCACAAGTGCTTGTTTACAGTCGCCGGATCGGATCGCGGCCATTGCCGCATGGAGCGCAGTAATACTCGCAGAGCAGGCCGTGCAGTATGTGGTGGACGGCCCCATCAGATTAAAATGGTAGGAAATGCGATTGGCGAGCATCGCGAGACTGATCGTAGTGACATCGAATGGTCCCGCGCCGTGCATCGGTCGCCAGCTGGCCACGGCCGGAACCTGCGCGCCAATAAAAACACCAGTGGAGCTGTTGCGCAGCGAATGAAAATCCCAGCCAGCACGTTCAAAAGTCTCCCAGGAGCATCCCAGCAGCATGCGTATCTGGGGATCCATGAAAAGCATCTCGTCCTGTGACAGGCCGAAGAGCTTGGGGTCAATCAGCTTCTCGCCATCCTCGCGAATAAGGCCTTCATAGGGACTGGCAAAACGTCCCGGGCCAGAAAATTGGCCAATTGGACGATACCCTCGGCCATACCTGTCAATGATGGGCTCCCGGATAATCTCGCGCTCGGACAGAAGCTGCCAGAAGTCCGAGTCGGTACGGATTCCTCCGGGCATCCGGTAACTGTACGCTACAACAGCAACCGGGGAATCCTGAAACATACCTGACATCTCACCCTGTTCAAGTATTGACGAATTCCGGACGTATCAGGAATTCACCGTAGTGAGGTTGCGCAGGAAGAGAATTGAGTCGCAGCTATAAAAGGCTGCCTATTCCTGCATGTTGCTGACCACCTCATTCACCGTCTCGTCGGCCCTATCAAAGAATCTCTTCAGGATTTCTTGGCGTTTCAGCATGAGTCGTTCAACCATTTCCCAAAGGGTTTCGGAAGTTTTTTTCAGAGCCGCCTCCTTAACCTCACTAGAGAGGGTGGTGTCGAGACGAAACTCGTACTTTTCCACAGCAAAGTCGGCGATATCAGAAATATTCTCCCCGAGGATGTCCATGTCAAGTGAACGCTTGACGGTGATGGTTCGGTCGCTATGATCAGTCATTGGTTTTCTGTCTGGCAAATGGGTTAAAGCAGAGATTCGGTTCGTGAAAAAAACATGATCAAGAACTCTGCACAGATGAGAGTGCAGCCTCAGAAGTGGGGTGCACTGAAATCAATTTATCAAATCCGCTCACCGCAACAACTTCGCGGTTGAACTCGGAAAGCGAGCACATTGCGAACGCCTTTCCCGAGCTGGAGAGCTTTTTGGCGAGAATTAGGCAGATACGAAGTCCAGCACTGCTAATGAACGAAACTTTTTCGAAGTCAAGTATCAGGGCACTATCGCCAGGCGATAGACCTTCCTCGGTCATAGCTAAGAAATCGTTACTGCTACTGCTGTCAATACGGCCGAGCAGAGCCGCGATCGCGATGTTCCCCTCGCGCCGCCATTTTATGTCAAGTTTCATGTTGGATTACCCCTTCAAGAGGATTTAATATTTGTTCAGTTCTATGAAGCACAGAAACGCGTTCTCAACAGGTACATAAAGTAATGCACGCAATCCCGACCCCCTCCGTGCGGCTTAGTATACGAAAACTTACTTGATTTTTCAAATAAACCGGCGTCAAAGTTCCATTAATTGCACAACATGCCCCGAAGGGGCATCCTATTTCGATTGAGTAAGAATATCAATAATCTCGGCCACACGCCAGATGAGTCAATCTGGTACAGGACAGCCTTGATAAAACATGGCCGAGTATCAGGAAGCTTTTCAGTCCGTGTCCGGAGGTATTTCCGCAAAGTTGACGGAGCATTTAGATACCTTTTCTCAATTCCGGAGTACGGATTCAGTCTTTACTGTACGTCTCAGGTGCGTCGGGATAACTGATACGAGTTTGGTGTATGCCAATAAGCTGTTTGAGCAAAACTTCTATGATCAGAGAAATATCGCGGAGGATTAGACCAGTGTCGTCCAATTGCCCGCTGGCCACCCGCTGGGTAATGAGATGTTCGACTAATTTTTTAATTTCTCCCCGGTCATATCCTTCATTGTCCGGGATGCCGCCTCAACGGTATCGGTCAGCATTAGGATACCGGTCTCCTTGGAGGCCGGAAGGCGTGGACCTGGGTACCTAAAAGGAGATTCATCAGGAGTGGAATCGCTGCTCTCGGCTAATTCAATAGCCTGCCGATAGAAATACTCCGTTCGGGTAGTCCCGTGATGCGAACTGATAAAGGACATAACCTTGGCTGGAAGATGGTATTGCTCTCCAAGCTTTAGACCACTTGCCACATGACCGATAATGATTCGAGCACTTGATTCTGGATCTAGATTGTCATGTGGATTTTTATCCCCAGCTAGGTTTTCAATAAAGTATTGAGGACCGAAGAGCTTACCAATGTCGTGGTAGAGTCCCCTACCCTCGTTAGTAGCACATCTGCACCAATTTCATCCGCCACCGATTCAGCAAGACTTGACACCTACACCGAATGATTGAATGTTCCGGGAGCATTCTTTATCAATTCTCTGAGCAAGGGTTGATTCGTATCTGACAGCTCCAGAAGGCGCATATCCGTAGTCACATCAAATACACGCTCAACCGGCCAGAGAAACGGATAAGCTGTAACTAAAAGGAATGACCCCACGCCTGCAAAAATCAGGCGTTCCTGAAGCTGCGGCCAGGCACTGCCTTCGTAAAGCCATATGGCCAACAGCGCCAAAGCATAACCACCAAGTGCATACGCTGCGGTCAAAAATAATTGTCCTCTATTGCGCAGTCCACGAGCGCTGAATATAGCTGTGGATCCACCCACAAGAGTGGCCCAGGTATACGTGAAATTGGAATCAAGCATTAGCCCGCCAAGCAACGCTAAAACGAACGTGCCGAAAAATGCCAGGCGCGAATCAAAAATCACAGTTAGCAAGACTGAAACGATGACAACGGGAACTGCATAAATGAATTGAGTAGGTGCAAACCGAACTACTATGCCAAACGAAACAACTACCGCGGCATAAAACAAAGCTAGAATTAAGATGAACTTAGTACTGCGAAAGATCTCGGGACGCGCGTTCTTCAGGAATATCCCGAAAATACCGACAACCGTTAAGCCTAGCAACAACTGTCCAAGCAATTGTAGGCGTCCCTGGGTTGCTGACAATTCACTTCCCCGTTCTCTTTCCAAAGAATCCAGCTTCTGTTTGATTTCCGGGGTAATACGTTCTCCGTTACGTACAATTCCTTCGCCCTCCGCCACCATACCTCGAACGGGCAAAATCAATGCTGCTGCTTCTCTGCGACGTAGTTCTGTTGGCTGGGATTGAAAGTTGAGCGAAGGCACAAAGATTGCTTCAATAAACTGGAATATCTTCTGCCCTCCAACGCCAGAGAGGAAGCCATTCAGCTCTACCATGCTGTCGGACAAAAGCTCCTACGACAAACCGTCCTCTTCAAGCAGGGAACGACCCTGTAACTGCCTCCCTCCACATACAGAAATCCTTCGCAAACCTTCGCAGAAGGACCGGATGTAGTGTTCACTTTTTTCAATAATCCCGCCCTAAGATATCCGTGCCAGAGGTAACCGCCGAAGTCAAGACAAAACGCTGCCGCCTATTCAATACGAAAGCGCCCCGATACCACTGGTGAGCATCGGGGCGCCTTCTTTGGATTCCGGGTAGCTGAACTACTCTGCATACATTACTTCACCAGCGTCATGAGACCCGTCTTCTCATACCTGCTTGCCGATCCTGTCGCAATCATCCGATACAGATAGGTTCCTGATGCAAGTTGAACGGCATTCAGTTCAATGGTGTGGTTCACACCCGCTTCAAACACCAGTGAGGGTAACTCCATTACCTTGCGTCCCCACACATCACTGACCTGCAGTGTCACCTGCGCCCTCTCAGGAAGATCAAACTGGATCCGTGTTGACGGATTGAACGGGTTCGGGTAGTTCCCATGGAGCACGAACTCCGAAGGGATTTCGCCAATCTCGTCCTCAACGGCCGTTGATATACTAGGAAAGAATGAACCAGCCACAACGAGGTCTGGATTGCCGGGGAATATTCCAGGAGGAACTTGGACTATATTCCCATAGGTCGTTCTGAGAGTTCCTTCCACATCATCATTGGGATTATCTGGATCATCCCAGTAATAATCCACAAAAACAGCACTATCAGATTTGGCTGCTTCAATGATTTTGTACACAAACGTCGTATCCCCTCTAAGATCGGGGTTGCCAAGAACCGTGCGACCTTGCCGGAAGGGGTCTGTTGCGTGGAAAAACACATACCCTTTCTCCGTTATTACGTAGAGATAAACCGTGCCGTGTCTGAAGTGTCCGCCATCTTCAACCTTTATTCGGAACTGACATCCCAACTGACGAGTAAATGCTATCCCGCGCGATTCACGAAGGTCTCGCAACCATTTCGTAGCACCGTCTACAAACATTTTTAGAGTTTCGCGGCTCACCACCTCGTCAGCAGAAACCTCTGGGAAATCAATATCAGTAATAGGTCTACACAGATTTTCTAAATCCTGCGAATATCCACCAACAGCCACACGCTCCTGGTTGTGTATAGGTGCTTTGTATCGAATCGCAAAACTCGTCATCTTCGTACAGTCTGAGCGGTTCGCTGGATCACTGTATTTACAGTACTCCACCTTTATTGCTTCCTCGGTCTTTGCCTTCAACATCTCTTTGAACACCTCCGTCCCTTCTCCATCTGTTTGATCAAGGACGAATTGCTTGTTTAACTGGGGAGACTTCCCGTGAAAAGAAATGCGCCCCCCGTCACCAATCATTATCAGATAGATCTCGCCTGAATGTAAATCAGAACCGTCTGTGTACAGATCCTGTAAGATTGCAAGCCCTTCGTCAAGGTCGTCCAATTTTTCAAACTCCGAGGCGGCCCAAGTGACAAAAGCCTTCAGTGAATCTTCATTCACGATTCCATCCTGACCCACGACAGCACTGGCTGTCACCTTCGGCACCTGCGCCTGTAGTGAGTTTGAATCTGAAAACTGGATCCCTGCTCCCAAAAAGATGATCAAGGTCAGGGTAGCTATAAATTTCAGTCTAATTGACAACATCATACTACTTGTAGGGTTTGACTGATTCGGCTAGGCTAAACATAAGGGAATTATAGTTAATAGTTGAAAGATCTCCGCTCATTCTCGCTCGATTTATTCAAATTCAGAGATAGAATCGTCCATTGGATCATCCCTCCGCAGTATTATCTTCCTAACCATCTCACGCATGGTCATCCCGCAATAACGCGGATTTACGCACGGCTCGTCCAACATTTAGTCTAGGAAACTCTGATTAATCAGGGGCAGTTTCGTATTCATCTGAGCCTCTTGCAAGATTCCAAAATCTAAAACCAGGGGCAGATCACAAACGGAGCCCCCACAAGTCTCACAGCAAATATAATAACTCATCAAGTATTTGTTTCATCAATTATGTTCTTTGTCTGTTACACAATCGGTAATGTGGGTAAATTATTGTTAATTTGTGATAGGTTGTGTTTTTGGGGTAGAGTTTTGCAAGAGCCTCATCTTACTGGACCACAGACATTGATTACCGAGCCATGAGACAGGTTTCATTTGAGGACGCGAGTTACTGGAATCGAACCAAGAAGACTAGGAAGCAGCGTTTCCTGGCCCAGATGGACACGGTTCTTCCTTGGGAAGCAGTGCTGGACTTGATCCGGCCGTTTTACTACAAGGGAGGCAAGGGGCGTCCGCCGATCAAGTTGGATACGATGCTGCGCATCTATTTTTTGCAGCAGTGGTATGGGTATTCGGATCCGGCCATGGAGGATGCGTTGTACGACAACATGGCGGTGCGCATTTTCGCCCGTGTGGACGCTGGCCACGCTCCGGATGAGACGACCATTTGCAAGTTTCGCCATTTATTGGAGCAGCACGGCTTGACGCGGCAGCTGTTTGAGCTGAGTCGGGATATATTGGAAGAGCGTGGTCTGCTTGTGAAGACGGGGTCGATCGTGGATGCGACCATCATCTCGGCGCCCTCGTCAACGAAGAACAAGGCGAAGCAGCGCGATCCCGAGATGAAGTCGACGAAAAAGGGCAACAAGTGGTAATTCGGTATGAAGGCGCATATCGGGACCGACACGCAAGGTCTGGTGCATAGTGTGGCGGTAACGCCTGCGAACGCACACGACGCTACGCAGATGGACGAATGTTTGCACGGCCAGGAGCATGTGATCTACGGCGACAAGGCCTACGTGAGCGCGTGGCGGAAGGCGGCGGCGGAAGCGCGGGGTGTGGAATGGCGTGTGTGCGCAAGGCAATCAGAAAGCGAAAGCTCAATTGTGCGGACCAGTCCTTCAACAAGAAGAGCAACCGGACCCGGGCCAGGGTTGAGCACACCTTCGGGGTGATCAAGCATCTTTGGGGCTATCGAAGGACGCGCTACCGCGGCTTGGCCAAGAACGCGGCACAGGTCTACACGCTGGCCGCTCTGGCCAACTTCTACTTGGCCCGTGATTCACTGCTGGCTGCCGCGATCGCGGAATAGCTCTGCCAGACGCCACCGATGGCGCGTCTGGCGCCTTCAAAATGTATGTGGCAGTGTGCAAATAGAACGCATGTAGCCTGATAACAGCCTCCGTGGCCGCATTTCATGTCCGATTATGTCTCCTCTACCACCAAGAAGCTATTGATCAGAGCTTCCTTAACAGAATATTCAGAAATCCTTCCTCTATTCAAGGTACAGATTCAGTCTTTCTTTGTCGTTTCAGGTGCGTCCGGGTAACTAATACGAGTATGATGTATGCCAATAAGCTGTTTAAGCAAAACTTCTTTAATCAGAGAAATATCCCGGAGGGTTAGGCCAGTGTCGTCTAATTGCCCGCTGGCCACCCGCTGGGTAATGAGATGTTCGACTAGTTTTTTCAATTTCTCCCCGGTCATATCCTTCATTGTCCGGGACGCCGCCTCCACGGTATCGGTCAGCATTAAGATACCGGTCTCCTTGGAGGTCGGCCGTGGACCTGGGTACCTGAATGCAGATTCATCAAGAGTGGAATCGCTGGTCTCGGCTAATTCAACAGCCTGCCGATAGAAATACTCCGTTCGGGTAGTCCCGTGATGCGAACTGATAAAGGACATAACCTTGGCTGGAAGATGATATTGCTCTCCAAGCTTAAGACCACTTGCCACATGACCGATAATGATTCGTGCACTTGATTCTGGATCTAGATTGTCATGTGGGTTTTTATCCCCAGCCAAGTTCTCAATAAAGTACTGAGGACCGAAGAGCTTACCAATGTCGTGGTAGAGTCCTCCTACCCTCGTTAGTAGCACATCTGCACCAATTTCATCCGCTACCGATTCAGCAAGACTTGACACC
Organism: Rhodothermales bacterium; assembly: GCA_965219915.1. Classification (GTDB taxonomy): domain Bacteria; phylum Bacteroidota; class Rhodothermia; order Rhodothermales; family Bin80; genus Bin80. Next base: position 2,372,671 of record OZ244794.1, read on the forward strand.
TGCATCGAATGATTGAATGTTCCGGGAGCATTCTTTATCAATTCTCTGAGCAAGGGTTGATTCGTATCTGATAGCTCCAGAAGGCGCATATCCGTAGTTACATCAAATACACGCTCAACCGCCCAGAGAAACGGATAAGCTGTAACTAAAAGGAATGACCCTACCCCTGCATAAATCAGGCGTTCCTGAAGCTGCGGCCAGGCACTGCCCTCGTAAAGCCATATGGCCAACAGCGCCACAGCGTAACCACCAAGTGCATATGCAGCGGTCAGAAATAATTGCCCTCTATTGCGCAGTCCACGCGCGCTGAATATTGCAGCGGATCCACCCACAAGCGTGGCCCAGGTATACGTGAAATTGGAATCAAGCATTAGTCCGCCAAGCAACGCTAAAACGAACGTGCCGAAGAATGCCATCCGCGAATCAAAAATTACAGTCAACAAGACTGAAACGATGACAACTGGAACTGCATAAATGAATTGAGTTGGTGCAAAACGAATCACTATGCCAAACGAAACAACTACCGCGGCATAAAACAAAGCTAGAAGTAAGATGAACTTGGTACTGCGAAAGATCTCGGGGCGTGCGTTCCTCAGGAAAATTCCGAAAATACCAATGACCGTTAAGCCTAGCAATAACTGTCCAAGCAATTGTAGACGTCCCTGAGTTGCTGATAATTCACTTCCCCGTTCTCTTTCCAGAGAATCCAGCTTCTGTTTGATTTCCGGGGTAATGCGTTCTCCGTTACGTACAATTTCTTCGCCTTCTGCCACCATGCCACGAACAGGCAGAATCAATGCTTCTGCTTCTCTGCGACGTAGTTCTGTTGGCTCGGATTGATAGATGAGTGAAGGCACAAATATTGCTTCAATAAATTGGAATATCGCCGGGGCGCTGAGATGAGAATCCCCCTGAAGTACTGTTTCTTCCAGCCATACGCGAATTCGTTCGCGAGCTCCATGATGCCCAACGACGCTTGCTACTGTCCTTTGCTCAAAAGTCTGGGCAAGCGTATCCCGCACGGTCAGATATTCTGTGAGAACTGAATCTACCGGCACATCAAGTACTCCCTGAAGCTGGAGCCGTTGGCTTCGATCCGCGATTGCATCCAGTATGCGTTCAAAGAGTGGTGATTGAGTCGGAGCTAATCTGGTGGATGTCGGCATGTCGGGACTACGGCGAGCGTAATCCCAACCCAAGTGACGCCAGATTGAGCCACTAAGCCGGATCGGCGCCTGAAGACGCAAATCCATAAAGAGGAGAGAATCCTGTACCGTAGCAGTAGATAATTGCTCTGGCGAAAGATCCGTACCGGCAGCTATGCTGTCCCTCCGCGCCCCTATGAGGTAGTTTGTATAGGCACTAAACACGGCATCCAGTGATACGGCAATAGAATCTGCCATATTACGTGTCCGCTGCCTGGCTTCGTGAAAGGGGTAGAAGATTGGCTCGGTAGCCTCACGTACGCGGTGTCTTTCTGCGCGGAGCGAATCTTCGGATTTGTAAAGGGGAAATTCGAATTCCGCGATCAGCGTTTCTTCCTGCCACCGATCTCCCACAGACTTAGAAATCTCAGATATACTCCCACTCCTGAAAGCCAATGTGGTCACGATGAGCAGGACTATGAATACAGCCAGCTTCAGTCCAAAAAAATCTCGGATCAGCGTGCGCACGCGCCAAATAATATATCTCCGTGGTGATCTCATCGAGTATCGATCATTCTATCTCTTGTGGCGAAGAGAGAGAAGGAAGCCAACAATAATGCAAATAACACTTCCGATCAGTGTATACCATGGCCAAGCAATCTGGCGTAATCCGGCCTCTTCAATCATCCCATCTGTGGGATTAATTGCAATTATCCAACCTTCTGTTGGGCTGTGCCAAAGCCCAAAGATAACAAGCACCATGACCACAATTGTGAGAATAAAGGCAATCACTGCATCCCATTCCTTAGCATTCTTTATCACAATTCCCAACAGAAAGCCTCCCAGGAGGCCTCCATAGGTAAACGAGGCTATGGCCAGTCCAAGTTCAACAACCGGATTATCTGTATTCTCGAACAAACTTGCGAAGACGACAAACAGTGCCCCCCAAAATAGGGTCAAGCCTCGGGAGAGTAATAATCCTCTGGCTTTACTGATTGGGTTTTTAATCCATCGCTCAACCAGATCCATCATTGAGGAGGATGCCAAAGAATTAAGTGAGGAAGACAGTGTACTCATCGCGGCTGCCAAGATACCAGCGAGGAGTAGTCCCGACAGACCAGCCGGTAAACCTTCAATTATATAACGGGGGAAGACCTCATCCCCGCGTGAGAGTCCCAGTTCCGCAGGTGTGACGCCACCATAGTGTACCCATAACAGCGTCCCTATTGCGAGAAAAAGGGCAAATTGCAGGGCCACAAGCACCGCACTGCCTACTAACGCATACTGGCTATCCTTAAGGGTTCTGCAGGTCAGCAGTCGTTGAACGATCAACTGATCTGTACCATGCGATGCCATAGAGAAAACCCCGCCTCCAATAATGGCTGTCACAGTGACATAGGGTTGAGTGATCCAATCGGTGAATGAACCTCCCAATCCAAAGTCAATCACACGTAGTTTGCCTTCCGTTGCCGCCAATCTCATCGCCCCTTCAGGTAAACTATTAAACAGTAAAACGGCACACAGGATACCTCCTAAGATATACAGTCCCATCTGCACGACATCGATCCAAATAACTGCCCGAATGCCGCCGACCAGGGTATATATGACCGTGATTATCCCAAGCACAAGTATTATCTGACCATAGGTTATTGGGTCTCCCATGAATGTCAATCCAGCAGAATCCGCAATTACCTTTAAGGGAATTGCTGTTGCAAACAGGCGTACACCATCTGCCAATAGCCTTGTTACCATGAACGTGACTGAGGCAGTGGATCTCATACGATCTCCGAAGCGTTCCCCCAAATAGGCATATGCGGTCGACATTGCTCCCTTAAAGTAGCGTGGCAGGAACAGCAGGCTCACTGCTATACGGCCTACAAGGTACCCGGCTGTTATCTGAAGAAAGGTCATAGTGCCTCCGTAAGCGACCGCAGGCACGCCAATAATGGTCAAGGTGCTTGTTTCTGTGGCCACAACCGAGAAGCAGACCGCCCACCAGGGTAAGTCTCTGCCTCCTAGGAAATAGTCGTCCGTTGAGCGCTGGCGCCCTCCCAAACGTATACCCAGGGCGGCTACGCCGATCAGATATACCGCAATAACGATATAGTCAAGCACTGATAGCATTTGCAGCTTCAGTCAATTCCCAGCTTCTTAGACATTTCTTCAAGTGGGACCCCTTTGGTTTCTGGCATGACAAGAATCACCCATACGAGTTGTCCAACCATACACAATGCATAGAACGCAAAAATATTTGCCCCGATTGTTTCGGCAAACATGGGGAATGTAAGGGATATTATTGCAGCCATAATCCAATGCACAAAACTACCCAGGCTTTGTCCACGTGCTCGTACGCTATTTGGGAATATCTCGCCAAGGAACACCCAAATGACTGCCCCCTGACCGAACGCATGTGATGCGATGAATACGATGAGGCTGACCAGTACTACCGGGCCGGTTATTTCGGTATAAAAGGCGAGTGCAGTAGCCCCCAGACTCAGTATATAGCCAATAGATCCTACCAACATGAGTTTCTTGCGCCCAAAATTATCAATAACCATGAGTGCGATCGCCGTCGCGATGAGATTGACACTGCCAATAATCACAGCCTGAAGGAGCGCAGACGTACCGGAGGCACCTGCCATTTCGAATATTCGGCGGGTATAATAGATCAATGCATTGATCCCTGAAAGCTGGTTAAATGCAGCAATTGCTACAGCCAGAAGGATTGGTTTAATGTATTTGGGCTGAAAGAAGCGCTCAGTCAGATGTTTGCGCGTTTCTAACAACGATGCCCTTATGGCTGCGAGCTCTATTCCTGCATCAGAGCTATTGCCCCCCAAACTAATGAGTACATTTCTGGCTTCCTCATCTCTTCCCTGTGCGACAAGCCATCGCGGGCTCCGGGGGTTTGTGAACAGTAATGCTGTGAAGGCTGCCGCGGGTACCGCCTCTATTCCGAACATCCAGCGCCATTCAATAGCCCCCAGTTCAAATGAAGCAATGGTAAAATTCGATAGGTAGGCTAACAGAATGCCGAGTACAATATTAAGCTGTACCAAGGCCACCAGTCGTCCCCGTATATTTGCAGGAGCAATTTCTGCCACATACATAGGGGCAACGACCGATGCTCCCCCAACGCCTAACCCTCCGATCAAGCGAAAAAATGCAAACGATCCAGCATCCCAGGCAATGGCACTCCCGATCGAAGATAGGAGGTACAATCCTCCCATGAGCATCAGCATTGGCCGGCGTCCGTAACGGTCAGCTGGTTTCGAGAATACCAATGATCCGATTATAGTACCAATCAATGCACTGGCAACGAGTGTTCCGTGCCAGAAGGCAGGTGTACCGAAAGCCCCACTGAGACGCTGATATGTCGGATCATACAGATCTCGAAGTATTCCCTCTGCACCTGAGATTACCGCCGTATCAAAACCAAATAACAAGCCTCCCAAAGCGGCAACTAAGGAAGCCCAGATCACCCTAGACATGGCATTACAAGCAGTTGAAGTGAAATAAAGCGCATACAAGCGATTTAAGGTAACGATTCAAGGTTTTATGGAATACATAAGCTAGTGGATGAAGTCTCTTAGCCGCGAACTAAACTGCGTGTTCGCTCATTCTCAGCGATAAATCCTTCTGGCGGTCTTGAATTGATCTCGGATGTAGGTCAAGCGTTGGAGCAATAAATGCCGGCTCTTGAGATGAGACATGCTCTACGCTCGTCATACTACTTCTGATAAGTATTTCTGGAGGGAAGGTTAACCTAATATTGACTACCTTAAGTCCACAATCACTTGTGTCCACAAGTAAACATGAAGCACTTTCCGATTTCTACATGTCTTTTGGCAGTGCTAGTTTGGGGCTGTGTTACGACTCCGTTAGGTGTCTCCATTACATCTCGGGCGCCCGAGGATACAACTTCTACGCGTCCTGGCCCTGTTGAAGCTAAGCGTGCATGGATATTTGTTGAGGGCTCTCAACAAGGTACGACACCTGCTACAGTCCGCATTCGGCGCAGTTTTGAGATAACCAACGTCTCATTGCATGTTGGACAAACATTCGAGGAAGTACGCCGCTACGAAATAGAACGCAGCGTCACATCCAATCGAATTATGCAGAACTATACCTTCCAAGGTGCATACGATGGCGGCACACTCACCTTCAATTCTACAGAACTCTCCCAGGATAAGAAGGGGCGCTATATTATCCCATATTATGCTAATCCTATCCAAATAATTGATCACGAGTATGACCTAATATTGATTTTGACTGAATAACGTGAGCATTAGACCATACGTACTTACAGAGACTAATTGGAAATCAGTCAGTGAAACTGATTTTGGGACGGCAGTATTACCATGGGGGGCAATTGAAGCACATAATACCCACCTCCCCTATGGTACCGACAATATTCAGCTGGATCGGATTGCAGCTGATGCCTGTGCCGTAGCGTGGAAGCAGGGCGCCCGTGTCATTGCACTGCCAACGGTACCCTACGGTGTCAATACAGGGCAATCTGACATAACGTTGGATCTGAATATGATGCCCAGCACGCAGCAGGCGGTGTTGGGAGATGTCGCACATGCACTTGAAGGACAGAACATTCTGAAATTGGTTGTCCTGAATGGACATGGTGGCAACAACTTTCGACAAATGATCCGTGAGGTCGGATACCGCTGCCCAAAACTTTTTATTTGTGAGATCAACTGGTTCAAGGTACTTGATGCAAACCCCTACTTCGAGGATCCCGGGGACCACGCCGGAGAATTGGAAACTAGCCTAATACTGGAAATTGCCCCGGAACTCGCCCTGCCGCTTGACCAGGCAGGTTCAGGCGCTGCACGCCCTTGGGCAATTGACGGATTGAATGAGGGCTGGGCTTGGGCAGAGCGACGTTGGAGTGAGATTACGGAAGATACGGGAGTTGGTGATCCCCGGGCGGCGACAAAGGCCAAAGGGAAGCTGTTTCTGGATGCTGTAACACAAAAGATAGGCCGCTTCCTGGCTGAACTGGATTCCACGCCAATTGACGCAATTTACAAGCGACAGTGAAGCTGCCTACAATAACGCTAACGAAGCTGAATTCTAGATAAATGAATCGATTGATGGGAACGCTGTGCTTCGGGGCAATGATTGGATTTGCCCCGTTCGTACAGGCGCAGGATAAGGCTGGAGTCTACCTGCAGAACATTGACCAACTGCTCTATCAGGCGCATACGGCTAGTGAGAGAGCTGAACAGGCCGCTTCCGTCCAAGATCTGAAAATGTACACCGATACCGTGTTTGAGATGATCTGGGGCGCCCCCTCGGGACTGCTCTCAAACACCGGTGCAGCCCTCGCATACGGCTGGAAAACAAGATGGCAAACCGACGGTACTGAATTCGATGAGGCACATGTTGAGCGCCATGGTTCGGATAAGCCAGTGATCTCGGATCCAGAAAAACTTGGTATCATGGGACAAGGACGAGCCATCGTAAAGATGCTCGTACTGCATCAGGAAGAACCCCATGCAGATCACGTACTCGCTTCACTGAGCAATGTTATTGGATGGATGCGCCTCAGTGATGGCGTAACAAAGGGGGAACGCCAACCTAGAATTGATCTGACGCATGTCTGGGATGCCCCTACCCGCTTCTGGAATACTACTGCAGATACCGGCTGGTTAGGAGAAGTTCATGCCCAGGCAATCAATATTCTCAAAACAGAATACGGAGAGGACCTTAATACTGCCCAAGACCATGCGAAAGCCATGACTGCACTATTGGAAAAATGCAAGTCAGGTATAGATGAAAATGGTGATGGCACTGTCGCACCGATCATGATGGAGGGTGGTCTAGATACAGCGATCCAGCACGCAGGGTACTTGGGAATTATCAATTGATAGAATACGATGAATAAAAGAATAATCAGAATCACGTATATGGCGTGCGCGGGGATTCTCCTTGGTCTCATTCCATTGGGTAACCTATCACCTGTCCATGCGCAATGGAAGACACTCTTTGATGGCTCATCTTTGGATGGATGGTATCAGGCTGGACCAGGTCAGTTTGTACTGGAACCTGATGGGTCCATGATCAGCGAAGGTGGAATGGGCCTCTTCTATTACAGTGAGGAGTCGTTTCGTGATTTTGAATTGGAACTCGAATGGAAGTCGAACAAGACAACAGCAAACAGTGGGGTTTTCGTTCGATTTCCAAAAACCGATGATCCCTGGGTAGCCGTCGACGAAGGCTATGAAATCCAGATTGACGACAGTCGAGATCCTGACCACAAGACGGGAAGTATTTTCGCAATAAGCAAAGCATTCCGCTCAAATCCGCTACCGGCAGGCGAATGGAACAAGTTCCGTATTCGTGTAACAGGGCAGCGGTACGAAGTATGGCATAATGATGTCAAGGTCAACGACTATATGGGGAATCGTGGACGGGAAGGTTTTATCGGGCTCCAGAACCATGATAACGGTTCACGTGTGGCTTTCAGGAACGTAAAGGTCCGTTCCATTGAAGGAGACGCCAGTGAGTCTCTGGCTGAACTTCTTGCAACGTCTGAAGCAAGTGAGCCGATACGGGTGCTGATGCTAACAGCAACGCACGGTTTCAGGCATGGCGCTGCAATTGAGGCCCAGAAGGAGGTTATGGTGGCATTGAACCAAACCACAGAGCTCCAGGTGGATACGACCGAAGATGTCAGCATGCTGCGGCCGGAAGTACTGGACAATTACGACGTACTTTTCCTGGCGAATTCGACACTTAGAATTCCGCCTCCAGAAGGAGCTCCAGAGCCGGAACCCGACGCAACTATGGCAGAGGGCACACTGGCAAACTTTGACCTCAAGCTCATGGTGCCTGACAACGAGATCCAGGGTAAAGTTGCCATTAGCGAGGCCCCGGATTCGCTCGTCGGAGTGGTTAAGTTCAACATATTTCCTGATCCTGCGAGCTTATTCAGTGTTCGATTAGATGCTGATTCTCTCTCGTTCATGTGGGATACAGGGGGCATGGGAATAGCAACTGCCAAGCTTGATATAGAAGGTGATTCTTTGAGCGGACTCATGTCTCTTGGAGAAATGCAGGTACCACTTTCTGGTAAGCCGAGTGAACCTGAATCCATCAATTATCCCATTACAATCACCACCCCACAGGCTCCCCTAGGTGCTCTATTGACACTGGCAGGGGCTACAAGTACAATTGCTTTCCCGGATGGCACACTGCCCATAAATGATCTTTCGCTAGCGGGAGACTCAATTACCTTTCACTTTAACATTGAACAATTCGGTGACTTCTACGCCGAAGGGGTTATTGAGGGTGATAGTATCCGCGGTGCACTTGGGAGTGACTTTGGTGAGTTGCCCTTTGAAGGGTCCAGGCAAATAGGTGAACCGGAACATGAAGGAGAGACCCTTGAGCCCGCACAGCTTGAAGCCATCCTTTCATTTCTTGCCCAAGGAAAGGGAATTGCAATCGCACACGCTGGACTTGACGCACTTTACAATTCGCCGGAATACCGCGAAATGGCTGGAGGTGGACTGTTTGAAAGCCATCCCTGGACACAAAGCGTTCGTATTACGGTGGAAGAACCACATACACCTGCTACGCGCCATTTAAGTGAAGATCTGTGGGTGCATGAAGAGATTTATGTACTTGATGTCAATCCTCGCTGGAATTCACGCGTTCTCCTGTCTCTGGATACTGATACCGTTGAATTGACGGAAGCAGCTGCTGGCGAAGAGCGAAATGACTACCCCATAAGCTGGATTCGCACGCACAATGGCGGTCGTGTGTTTGCCACAGGGCTTGGACACTTTGCGGATACGTGGCGAACCCCCGCATTTCTGGAGCATATTGTCCAGGGCATACGTATGGTAGCGGGGCGTACAAAAGCAGATTTCTCAGGACACCGGGTTAAGGAAGTCATCGCCGACAATGTTTGGCCTGATGATCTCGCTGTGGATGAACAAGGTGATGTGTGGATTGCGGAGCTTCGCGGCAAAGTGCATCATTACGACGCACAAAGTGGCGAAGTAAGGCAGATCGCCTATTTACAAACGACAGATCCAACGAACGTCGAACATGGTTTGTATGGAATTGAGGTAGACCCTGATTTTTACGACGGGTCGCCTTACGTATATCTCTACTATGCGGAGCCGCATACTTTCATCAACACGCTTTCACGATTCGTCTATGAGGACGGCAATATAGACCTCGAATCAGAGCATGTTCTCCTGCGCGTACCAACAGAGCCTCAATGCTGCCATCAGGGTGGTGATCTTGAATGGGGACCCGATTCTACGCTCTATCTCTCAACCGGGGATACCGGTATGTCCGAAGTGCGTCCTGGATGGAAAATGTCAGAAGAGCAACTGGCTGCATTTGTTGACAAACACTCACTGAAAGATTATCATTGGGCACGTCTAGTGGATTCCGAGCGATCCGCTCAGAATCTGCAGGATCTGCGCGGAAAAATTCTAAGGATTAACAGGAACGGAACGATTCCGCAAGACAATCCTTTTTTCGGCAAACCCGGTGTACGCTGGGAGATTTATGCATATGGCTTACGAAATCCCTATCGCTTCAAGGTGGACCATGAAACCGGTGCACTTTACATCGGTGTGGTAGGGCCGGATGCTTCCTTTGACTACGATGAGTACAATATTTCTGCCAATGGAGGGGAAAATTTCGGGTGGCCGCGTACGCTTGGGAAGCTCTTCTATAATGAATGGACACCGGAATTGATACCCGATTTCGTGCCACCCTTCTGGGAGTACACCTACGAACATGGTGGGCGTTCAGCTACAGTTGGGCCGATCTACCGCTCCTCTGGCCAATATGCCTTTGGCGAGAATTTCCAGAATAAAGTATTTGTGTTTGATTGGGCTAGACGCTGGATTAAATATGGAGAACTCATTGATGGAACGTTTGAGAGCGACCAGGAGGAGGATGTTCGCATTGATGTTCCAAATATTCAGATTCCGGCAAAGCGCTTGGTCAACATTAAGACATTCGATACGCTACGGGGCACGTCCCCCATCTCCATGGAGTTGGGGCCGGATGGAAGCATCTACGTGGCAGAATTCGATGGTTTCTGGGATGCTGGCCCGGATGCAAAAGTGACACGTTACCGCTGGATCGAAGGGAATCGTGCCCCGATTGGGAATGCAGAAATTAGGACCGACGCAAACCATACTAAACTGCTTCATTTCGACGGGATGGGCATTATTGATCCTGATGGGGATGCCCTGGAATACTACTGGTCCTTTGGAGATGGCGATGAGGCAAAGGCACAAAATGTATCGCATGCGTATGACGCTCCTGGCAAGTACCACATCGTGTTAGAGGTTACAGACATTCATGGCGCCTCCAGTGTGATGAAGTGGGATTGGATGGTTGAATAGCACTCGTAACGTACTGTGTTTATGATTTTTAATAAGGTTATTCGTCTTTTCGGCATTGTGGTTCTGCTCTCTGGATTGGTCATTAAGAAAGGTGTAGCTCAGGGCTCTTCCAACGTGGATGGGGAACAACTCTACCTCAGTCGCTGCATGTCTTGTCATCAAGTCGATGGTAATGGCATCCCAGGCGTATTTCCTCCATTGAACGAGATTGACTGGGTGACCGGCGATAAGGGTCGACTGATTCGAATCACATTGGATGGTGCTGTTGGGGAATACGACATCGGTGGTGTGATTTACAGTGGAGCCATGCCGCCCTGGAAAAATTTTCTGAATGACCAGGAGATGGCTGCCCTGCTAACCTACATTCGGGGTGCATGGGATAACGATGCTTCGAGAGTCAGCGAGGATGAGGTTCGTCTCGTGCGAGAGGCCAGCAAAGGCAGAAATCAAGCTTGGACGGCTGAAGAGTTGGCAGATGAGGCCAACCAGGGTATTCCAGGTTCCCTCGGATTTCTACTGACCCCTCGCGATACAACAAAATCAAACTGAGGAATTTCCTAGCATGTATCGACCACCAATTCTCTTGCTGTGTCTGGCAATATGCCAAGCGCCTACTGCTTTTGGACAACACCTGATTGGATCAGTTGAGGTGTACGATGAAGCACTAACATCACTTATAGATTCAACTGCGCAATTGGAAGTTCTGGCCGAAGGATTTGTATGGTCAGAGGGGCCGCTTTGGGTAAGCGATGGTGAGTTTTTACTCTTTTCCGATCTATGGACTAATCGAATCTACCGCTGGCAGGAGGGAAGCAAAGCCGAGATATATTTGGAGCCGTCGGGCTATACCGGCCCGCCTAAAGAGGGGCGCGTCGGTGGATCTAATGGACTTACATTGGATTCCGAAGGTCGGCTAGTTATGGTTCAGCACAGTGACCGCCGTGTAGCGCGACTGCGCGGTTCTCTGACGGACCCCGAGCCCGTGTACGATCCAATCACCGACCTGTATGAAGGTAAACGGTACAACAGCCCCAATGACCTAGTTTACCACTCCAACGGGACATTGTATTTCACGGACCCTCCCTACGGACAAGACAAAGAGCTCGATTTTCAAGGTATATACAGCGTTACGCCGGAGGGTACAGTTAGACTGCTTGAAGCGGGGATGAGTCGACCAAATGGATTGGCTTTCTCACCAGATGAGAGTATCCTTTACGTCGCAAATTCAGATCCAGAACATCTGGTCCTGATGGCTTACGATGTGTTGCCTGATGGTGGGCTAGACAATGGACGCGTCTTTTTCGACGGTACCAGCCTTATGGAGGATGGATTGCAGGGATTGCATGATGGCTTAAAGGTGGACCAGGACGGCAATATATTTGCCACAGGGCCAGGAGGAGTTCTGATCCTAAGCTCAGAGGGCGTCCATCTCGGGACAATCAATACGACCCAGCGCACGGCCAATTGCGCTTTTGGGGATGATGGCAGAATGCTCTACATCACGGCTCACAGCCTTCTTTTACGCATACCACTGTTAACGAAAGGGACTATTCCTTAACTAAATTCAGATGCGAGATTGGGTAGCCACTCTTTATTGAGCGACTCAGACTATCTTGAATGGTCAATCCGCGAGTGCAGTACGGAGTACGGGAGACCCATAGCAATCCAGGACTGATATCCGAGCATATAATTTCCAGTAATAACAGATCATAAATGCGCTATATCTACGTCGTCCTAGTGCTGTTTTTGGCAATGTGTCAAACGGCTCCCCGGGATGAAACTCAGGAAGAAGCACCCATTAACTCAGAACAAACCATGGCTCCCACGAGATTAATCGGAGCGGTTCAAGTACTAGATGAAGCGCTAACCTCCTTGGTTGCCGCAGAAGCACAATTAGAGGTTCTGGCAGAGGGTTTTGAATGGTCAGAAGGCCCCGTTTGGGTTAGTACCGGCGGATTCTTGCTCTTTTCAGATGTACCCACCAACAGAATTTATAAATGGATGGAGGGTAGCGAGGTCAGTGTGTTCTTAGAACCTTCGGGTTACACGGGAACGGTGGCTAGAGGGGGCGAGACTGGATCTAACGGGCTTACACTGGATTCCGAAGGCAATCTGATCATTGCACAGCATGGGGACCGCCGCGTTGCCCGCCTTGGTACATCAGTTTTGGAGCCGCAGCCTGTGTACGAGACGATCACCGAGCGGTACGGCAGCAAACGATACAACAGTCCCAATGACTTGGTTTATCGCTCTGACGGAATGCTGTACTTCACAGATCCACCCTACGGGCTAGAGTTTAGAATGTCTGATCCGGCCAAGGAGTTGGACTTTCAAGGAGTGTACAGAGTGAGCCCTGATGGTACTGTCCAGCTCCTCGAGTCAACAATGAGCAGGCCCAACGGATTGGCCTTTTCACCAGACGAGAGCACGCTGTATGTTGCTAACTCAGATCCAGAGCAGGCTATCTGGATGGCTTATGATGTTCTGCCAGACGGCGGTATAAGCAACGGTCGTGTGTTTTTTGATGCAACCGACCTTGTCGAGCAAGGCCTTCCCGGTTTACCAGATGGATTGAAAGTAGATGAGGGTGGCAATTTATTTGCAACGGGCCCAGGAGGCGTACTCATCCTCAGCCCAGAGGGCGTCCATCTTGGTACAATAAATACGACACAGGCTACTGCCAACTGCGCATTTGGAGGGGATGGTAGCCTGCTGTACGTAACAGCAGACATGCTCCTGCTTCGTATCCAGCTACTAACCAAGGGGGCTACTCTTTAATCTGTCAGCCGTGTGTGGTTGAACATAGTGTAGGGTATGCTGCGCCTCTGCCAATAGCTGTTATCTCCGAACGGTACAAATAATTCCAAGAGGTACTGAAATCACTACACCATTGGTCGCAGTGATATTTGATATGGACGGAGTTCTTGTTAATTCCGAACCATTGCATGAAAAGGCGCAGGACATCGTCTGTCGACGATTCGGTCTGGATGTGCCAAAATCAATCTCTCCTATTTTCAAGGGCTGGACAGAAAACCGCGTGTACAAATACATCGCTGAACACTTTGGTACTGGTTCAGCTACGGTCGAGACGCTTATACAAGCCAAACATGCCGCATTTGCGAGTCTTGTGGATGAACTTGAACTCATATCGGGCGCAGAAAAGCTTGTTAAAGAATTATACAACCTGAACATTCCCCTGGGTCTGGTTACTTCTGCTACTCGTGCCGACCAGGAAAGAGCATTTGCAAAGTTTGGTTTATTTCCCTATTTCTCATCAGTCACAACAGTTGAAGATGTTACCGAGGCGAAGCCTCATCCACAACCATATTTAACAGGCGCTGAACGCTTGGGGGTGAGGCCAGAAGGTTGTGTCGTTGTTGAGGATTCCAAGTATGGAGTAGTCAGTGCCTTACGCGCGGGATGTTATGTTGTGGGGCTAGCAACAACATTTTCGCGTGATGTATTGGATGACGCTGGCGCACATGCTGTTTTTGATTCGATTGAAAAAATTGAACTACACATAAAGGAGCTACTGAGCCTGACAGTTGCATAACTCCACGGCGTTTCTAGAGCCATCCCTAACTTCTAAGTTTGAGGCAAACAAGTTGAATCAATGAGGCGTGTGACGATCTTGCTTTCTGTTGTGACATTGTGTGGTTGTGCAACCGACCGAAGTTCAACAAACACCGGCGATCCCTATACCAATTGGTCCGTCTACCTAGGGGATGCCACGAGTAGCCACTATAGTACACTTGATCAGATTAATCGGAGTAATGTTGCGAATCTAACTTTAGCCTGGACCTATAATTCCGGTGATGCTGACAGTACAGGCCGCACTCAGATTCAGTGTAATCCAATAATCATCGATTCTACGTTGTTTGCCACTTCACCGGGGATAAAAGCCATTGCCCTGGATGCAGCAACTGGAAGAGAAATATGGCGTTTTGACCCGTTTGAAGCCGGAGCTGTAGATGAAGGACGCGGAATCAACCGAGGGGTTAGTTACTGGGCTGGTGATGACGAGCACAAGGCACGTATCCTTTATACGGCAGGATCCAGGCTGTTTGCATTGGATGCATCTACCGGAATACCGATCGGCGCATTTGGTGAAGAAGGTTCTGTTAACTTGCGCGATGGTCTAGATCGCGATGTTGCCGGTTTATCCGTTACAGCCCGTACACCGGGTATCATTTATAAGCATCTGCTGATCCAAGGTACATCTGTATCTGAGGGCATACGCTCCGCACCAGGCCATATTCGAGCTTACGATGTACGCACTGGAGAGCTTGTATGGATCTTCCATACAATTCCTCACCCCGGTGAATTTGGGTATGATACATGGCCCCCCAACGCCTATCTGTACAGTGGGGGTGCTAACGCGTGGAGTGGATTAAGTCTGGATGAAGAGCGTGGAACAGTCTTCCTCCCCACGGGATCGGCAGCTTTTGATTTTTGGGGTGGCAATCGTGTTGGTGAAAACCTTTTTGCCAATTCTGTGCTTGCACTTGACGCTATGACAGGTGAACGCAAATGGCACTTCCAGACAGTGCATCATGATATCTGGGATCGTGATCTCCCAGCTGCCCCTAACCTTGTCACTGTAGTGCACGACGGTCGCCGCATTGATGCCGTTGCACAGGTTACAAAAAGCGGGTATGTATTTCTTCTTGACCGGGACACTGGAAGCCCTCTTTTTCCGGTGGAAGAACGCCCGTTCCCGCCCTCAGACTTGGAAGGTGAAGAAGCCTGGCCAACTCAACCGATCCCACAGAAACCTCCCCCCTTTGCGCGGCAGAGATTTGATGAGGAAGATGTAACCAATATCTCACCGGAATCTCACAACCACGTGCTGGACCGTCTCAAGCAAGCTCGCTCTGATGGTCAGTTCGTGCCACCCAGCGTACAGGGGACCATTATTTACCCGGGATTTGACGGGGGAGCTGAATGGGGAGGTGCCGGCTACGATCCAACCACGGGCATGCTGTATGTCAACAGTAACGAAATGGCCTGGATTCTCACGATGGTTCCATTGAACCCGGATGGGGCAACAACAGGAAAAGGACTATACGCCCGCTATTGTGCGGGCTGCCACGGAACCGGACTGGAAGGAACTCCCACCGGTGATATGCCTGCCCTGACTGGTCTGGAATCCAGAATGACAAGGGATGCTGTGAGTGAACGGATTGCCCGGGGAGTTGGCTTTATGCCGTCCTTTGGTTTTCTGGAATCAGGCGAGGTGTCTGCAATCGTAGACTTTCTTTTTGGCGAGGACCAGGAAACTTCGATTGAGCTGGAGGAAAGTGACGCCGAGCTAAGTGCGTTTTTTGCCGGTTCCCCATATGGGCATACCGGATATAATAGATTTTTTGATCAGGACGGATACCCGGCAGTCAAACCTCCATGGGGCACACTAAATGCGATAAATCTGAATACCGGCACGATCGACTGGTCGGTGCCGCTGGGGGAATTCCCGGAGTTGACGGCCCGGGGGATCCCACAAACTGGCACGGAAAACTACGGCGGACCGGTAGTGACCTCTGGGGGGCTGCTTTTTATTGCGGCCAGTAAGGATGAGCGGTTTCGGGCTTTCGACAAGGAAAACGGTGAAGTACTGTGGGAAACACAGCTACCCGCAGGTGGATATGCAACACCGGCCACTTATGAAGTTAGAGGAAAACAGTACGTAGTTATTGCTGCAGGAGGAGGCAAAATGGGTACAAAATCGGGAGATGCCTACTTGGCATTTGCGCTGCCTGAATAAAAGTTACCAAAGGGCAGACAACTGTCAATGGCTCCCAAGGTTAACTGGTTCCTATCCCGTCTCGCATCAGAATTCTAATCCGTTGGAGCGGTACAGACAAACGAGCAAAGGCCGAGTAAGCAAGGGTCAAAGTCATTAAACTTTAATCCAACACCAAATTCAATCCTTCCAGGAGAGGAATTTAGCCCTACAATTGGTATCCAGCCGGAATACGGCGGCAAATCGCCGCGACCGATCTGTGAAATCCGCATGCCCTGCGCAGGCGTACTAGCTAAACTTGTCCAGAATCCGGCTCCGGCAGACGACGAATACGAATATTCCTGAACCAGACCGGATCACTATGGTCCTGGAGGCAGATATGCCCAATCCTGGTCATCCCATAATCCGGCATATCAATCCATTTACTTTCCGCTATTAAAGCTTTCCAATCATCACTCCACAACTCATAAGAAACAATTTTTTCACCGTTGAGCCAATGCTCAACATGCGCACCATTAACGACAATGCGGGTCATGTTCCATTCTCCAACTGGACTCACCACATTAGCGGAGGGAGGGTGCATATCATAGTTTGCGCCCGCATGGCGGTCCTCGCCCTCCTGTGCATCTGGATGCAAGTCATTGTCTAATATCTGGTACTCCGGTCCTGTACGCCAGGGATAGTCATGGTCTTCGGATACGCGGAACATGATTCCACTATTTCCTCCAGGGGAGATTTTCCATTCAAGCTCAAGCTCGAAGTGATCATATTGATCGACGGTTATAATATCACCGCCCTCCCCTTCGCCAGTGAAATGGAAGACTCCGTCATCACTTATGTGCCATGCTTCAGGGATTCCTTCACCTCCGTATCTTCTCCACTGGTCAGCCCCGAGCGTTTGCCAAGACATCTCTTCGGACATGGCCGGTTCCTCGTCATCCATTTCCGCGGGAGTCGTATTCTCCGAGGCAGATTGACAACCTACTAACGTCGCTCCCGCAAGTGTAACCGCTAGGAAAAATCGCATTACCATTAGGTATTGTTTCTGTTGAATTGAAAGAGTTAGGTGCGTTGGTCTATTAGGTTTCTGCAGGTTCAGTGTTATCTGCAACTCGGTCGTTAAAGAGCATCACGAACGCCACTGAAAACGCGAGTGTGGCCGCGGCAAAAATATACCAGAAGTTAGCCCATCCTCCAAGATCCAATTGCCCGCCTACTCCATAAGTATTCACAAAGAGCCCACTTAACTGGGTGCCTAAGAAAAACCCGATACCCTGGGTGAGAAGTACCAGCAAGCCCTGCACTTGGCCTCTGATTTCCGGTGCAGTCTTCTTGTCAATGTAGATCTGGCCGGTAACGAAAAAGAAATCGTAGCAGATACCGTGAATAAGAATACCAATCATAATGAAATAGTACGTCCCTACACTTGCCCCCACAGCAAAAATTGCGAATCGGGCAACCCATGCAAGCATCCCCAGAAGAAGCATCCATTTCACGCCCAATCTTCGGAAAAAGAAGGGGATCAGGAGCATGAAGAATATTTCACTCACCTGCCCCCAAGCCATTTCTCCGCTAGGATTTGCGAAAGCGTCTCCTCCCGCAAAGAAATTCTCGTGAATAGCTGAGAAGTAGATGGGTGCGTACGGAAAATAGGTTCCGAAGGCGATAAAGATCAGCATCGCCGCCGCCAGAAACACTACAAAAGATTTGCTCTTCAGAGCATTGAAAGCATCAATGCCGGCAATTTGCTTCCACGTAGTCGTTTGCCCCCTTGATGGCGGAGGGGTATAGGGTAACGTGAAGCTGTACAGACCGAGAAACAATGCAGCGCCTCCACCAATGTATAGCGGAGTCGCTGTATTATCTGCCTGAAGAACATAGCCCATAAACAAACCGATTGTAGCCCAACCAATTGTCCCGAAGACACGTACCCACGGAAATTCCTTTTCCTGATTCTTCAGGTGATGGAACGCCAATGAGGCCGTCAAGCCGAGCGTTGGGAAATAGCATAATGCATGTAGCCCCAAAAGAGGCAAGAACAGGTCTGTGCCGGCAGCAAATGGCATAGCACACATCGCTGCTCCGGCGATAAGCATGAGTACGCCGAGCAGTTTTTCTGAATCAAAAAAGCGATCAGCTACCATGCCAAGGAAAAATGGTCCAATCATGCAGGCTATCGGTCCAAGCGCATAGGCCAAGGGAATCCACTCCCCTGCATCAATGGTGGTCATATAATTGCCCAGCGTGGGTGCCCAAGCCCCCCAAATGAAATACTGGACAAACATCATCACGCTGAGGCGGGCTATAAGTCGTACATTCATGTTAACTCAATTGATGAATTGAAAAGAAAACGCCATGCAATCGGTTACTGATTGCACGGCGTCCAAGATAAACACAATCAACTATTGCCTGCAATTATAGACATTAGCTGATCTATTTGACTTTAGACCATAAAACAGGTTTTTCATTCCCGACTAGTTTGAGTCGTTCATTCTGAGCCGTTTCATCCTCCTCTGGAGGCCGTCTATAAGTGCCTGGCTACTTTCTTGTTCTGCCTGGTCAATCCTAGCACGTAAAGCAGCAATCTGTTCTGCACTCAATTCTTGATTACGCTCCATCTGATCAGCATGTGCACGAGCGAGCGCAAAGGATGGCGGCCATTTGTATGTTGGCTGCCCTTGAGCATTTTTGTACTCCAATTTTACAGTATTCGCAGCAGCAATTTCATTAGCGGTCAGAAACTCGCTGGGAACGAGCTCAAACACATCTAATCCACGTGCAATCTCACTGCTATAAATGTAGCCGTTGTACCAGTAGACAGACC
The DNA here is from genome assembly GCA_965219915.1 of Rhodothermales bacterium. Taxonomy (GTDB): domain Bacteria; phylum Bacteroidota; class Rhodothermia; order Rhodothermales; family Bin80; genus Bin80. The sequence goes on from OZ244794.1 coordinate 2,391,775, forward strand.
AGCTTCCTCCCATCTCCATCTGCTCATTACTCACAGGGCCACGGTCATGGTAAGCGATCTCTATCACGTTGGAAGGGTCTGTCCAGTCAGTAATTGAAATACCTCCCTGATACCAAGACTGCACGAAAATATCCCGACCGGGCACAGGGATCTGAGACCCGTTGTGTGCTACGCAATTTTCTTCGTCCGTCTGTGGTACGGGCAACTTGTAATAGCTTTTGAAATGCATCTTCTTTTCATCATCAATCGTGAAGTATGCATTTGCCCCCCACTCCATTGGATCTGTTTCACGGCACTTGGGTCCTCCACCTCCACCCCATTCATCCGTGAACAGGATTTTTGAGCCGTCATTGTTAAATGTAGCCGAATGCCAGTAGGAGAAGTTGCTGTCCGCAACCGCATCAAGACGATAAGGATTGGCCGGATCAGAAATATCTAGGAGAAGGCCATATCCTTCACACGCGCCACCGGCTAAGCCAATTTCAGGGTAGAGTGTGATATCATGGCACTGGTTGGGGCCTCGGTCTTCGTCAGCTTCATCACCCCCGCCCATCATCTGAGCAATTATGTCTGGCAGCGCCTCGCGGAATGCCGTCGTGTCCTCGGCGGTCGGTTCGGTGATTCCCTCCTGACCAAAGTAGGCAGCAATCATTGGAGCCACATAGTTATCCGGCAGTACGAAAGAAGAGCCACCAATTGAAATCACAAATTCTCCCCGTGCCTTTGCCTCTTCAAGCTCGGCTCGCTCTGCATCCGTGGGACCATGCACCGGTGGGGCGGTCAGGTCTTCAAAGATTCTTGGTGAACTCACGATTGCTGCCTCCGCAGGATTATCCAGAGGAACCTGGATGACCTCAATCCGGAAAAGTGCAGACTCGGGGTCCTCACTGGGAGACATACTTGAGCATCCCGGCAATTCTTCTGCGGGTCTCACTGGGGCTGATCCAGAAACATAAATGTAGACGTTCTCGTCGTCATCGGGATCTTTGAGCAACGAGTGCGTATGCGAGCCTCGACAGGTTTGGACATTGTGGATGTACTGCGGATCGGTTACATCGGCAATGTCGAAGATACGGATTCCCCGCAGCCGGTCATGACTGACGCTTTCCTGTACACCTTCGGTGCCGCAATCAAGTCGACCTCCTGTACCTTCACCTGAAACAAAAAGCAGGTTGCCGTACACTGAAACGTCACTCTGTGAGGCTGGACACAGGTAATCCTTCACCAGCACAGGGTTGCTGGGATTTGATACATCCCAGATAATGACGCCGTTATAGTTACCCTGGAACACATATTGGTCCTTGAAGGCCAAATCGCTGTTGGTGACACCAACAAAGTTTTCCGGTGGCATAACGGTTGCCACTTTACGCAAATTCCAGATAGCTTCCTCCGCATCAAAAAGTCCGGCTCCAAGACCAATGCGGGCATCCTCCATGACCATCTCCTGGGAGGTGAATTCTTGTGCCGCACCTACCTCTGGTCTGATTATAACAGACATGAGCAATGTGGCAATCAACAAGTATCGTAGTTTCATCGTGTTAGGATTGAGGGGTGGTAGTGTTGCTGCTATTGTGCACCTTCGAGGCGTTCGAGCATCAGGCGCATGCGGTCGATCTCTGTGATTTGATCGACATGTATTTCCGTAGCCAGTTTATAAGTATCGTCGCCTGTAACCGCTCCATCGACCTTCAGGAGTTCTCTAACCATAAATACAGCTCCTTCATGGTGCATAATCATGTACTCCAAGAACAATCGATCAAAGTCGACTCCCTTGGCCGCTTCAAGTTCGTTGAGCTGTTCTTGGGAAAGCATGCCCGGCATATGCATGGCGTGATGATCATCAACACCGTGAATCATTAGAGAACTGCCTTCTATCATCACATGAGGAACTGGTTGGTTACGCTTGCGCAGCCAGTCCTGCATAATGCGTATCTCGTCATTCTGTGCGTTAATGATCCGGGCCGCCAGGGTTTGAATTTGGGGACTTGCATGATTGCTTTCGGCAAATCCCGACATAATCAGGGCCTGGGCATGATGTCCGATCATACCGGTCATGAAATCAACATCTGCTTGGGAAAAACGTGCAAGCGCGCTATCCTTGCGTGCCCAGTAGAGTGCTTCGAGGTCTTCAGTATCCTGAGATATCGCCGGGCCTACGGAGCATATGCCAATCAACAGGGCGCACAAGAACCCATTCAGGCGTTCGCTCATATCTAGTTTGATTAGGACGGCACAGAAGATACAAAAAAATCACGTTACCACCGCTAAAACACTCAAAAGGTTGCTGACAATTGCATCCGTACAGTATGGATCTGTGGTGCATCCTGTGGACTCCGCCCTGAATAAGATACCGTTGTACGCAAGACACGGTTCAATTGAAGCCAGCCGCTCAAGCGCCAAAGGAGAGAACTTCCTCTGCCTCTGCCGTCCGTGAGCTCAAACAGTGCGAGCCCAGTGGAACCCTCGCCGTCTTTTAGGTTCACATTCGCAAATTCAAGAGTAGCATTCACATTTGCTCGCCCCGCCCTACTCCATGTGCCTTGTAAGGGAATTTTTACGATTGTAGCTGAAACTCCCTTTTCAGCATCCTTCCGTGAATAATCCGGGCTGACAGATAACCTTAGATTCTCCGTAATTCCTAATTGAACTTCCTGCGCGAATGATCGTGTTTGAATATCGAATTCCCTCGAAGAGAAAGTGTCACTCCTGTTAGTTTTGCTTGACGAGCTTCCCCCGGACTTGAAGGCCCACGCCTCTCCAAGGCGCCATCGTATCTGAATGCGAAAATCATCAATACTCCTCATCTCTGCGCCGGCAGCAAGCTTACTGGCCGAACGGATTCTACGCCAGGAAGCCTCAAGACCATATCGAGGGTTATTGCGAAACAGCCACAGGTCCTGCGTCAGATTGAGTATTCCACGGATAGAGTACTGCGGATGCCGGAAGGTCTGTTGTCGCAATAGGTAGATATCTGCCGGGTTGGGTGCCTGATTCTTTTCGTTCATCTCTACGGCGGTCCGTAGTGCAACTTGACTCAACCATCTTTTCCACTGTTCCGGTGCACCCCGCCAGCGCTGTCTGTTATCAAATTGGATATTGAATCGGGCCTTTAGGCCGGTAACCGACTGCAGGGAGTCCGATGGTATAAGTGTGCGTGCGTAGTTGCCTTCATCCTGGGTGACTTCGGGAATGAATTCATCGATTTCAATAATTCCATTGCCATTGGAATCGGTCCAGACGTATTCACCAAGTTCGGGACCAGTCCGAATGTAGATTTCCTGAAGTACGGGTGTTTGCTCGGAGAGCGCTTCATAGAACCAGTTCAATCTGAACAATTGCTTCCATGGCTGTAGACGTCCATTCCAGTGGAGCACTAATGATCGCTCATTAGTCAGTCCCTGAGTAGTTTGAAAAAAATCCGAATACTTCGTGCGTTGCCACCCTAATCGTCCCTCACTTCGGAAAGAACGCCTGCCATTCGTGGTATAATGCAGACTGGTTGTAGCAGTCCGTCTCCCAGGCAGCAATTGATAATCGCTCCATAGATGCTCGTCACGCCAGTCAAAACTTGGTGACAGTGTACCCCAATTACCGGTCCATTCGGCGGAAAGGGGTAGTTGCCAATACTTTTGTGAGGACTGCCGCAGCCCTTGACGTATTTGATGTCGGCGGTGGCTAGTTTTGAATCGCAAATTCAAGGCGATACGTCCGTCAATCAGCGATTGCTGCAGTTTCGCATCATGGCGGACCCAGTTACCCTGGATCAACTCTGATTCGCTCTCAATTGCTGTGAAAAAGTAATCTAGACGGGGTAAGCGAAGCTCATTGATGGTTGTTTCCAAGACTCGTCTGCTGCCACTGAATTCACCAGACTGACGTAGTCTTCCAATTGTTCCAGTTACCGAAGATTTGTCAGAGATTTGCCAGCCAATACTCGCCTCATCTATAGATTCTCGATGTGCCGATACAAGGCTACGACTAAGCGGGAGATTCCACAACCGCCCAAATTCAACAGGTTGAACGCGATCAAACGTAGCGAAATTTTCACCAGTGAGGCGTCGCGAAAGAACAAGCATTGCTGTGCCTACCCCAACCGGTAAATCCATGACTTGCAAGCGACCATGATAACTATGGGCCCGGTCGTCTGCAGCATCAAGGGAAGAGAATCGGTTTTCGTCACGGAACGACTGTGCCCATTCACCAGACAGTTCGATATAACGTATTGGAGCAATACTTCCGCGCAGATCAAGCATACGCTGTTGCATGGGCTTCGGCAAGATGCGAATAGGTAAATATTCACCTTGACCCGGTCCACGATAGCTGTATGTGATTCCATTCGTAGTCTGGCCTTGCCGAACATAATCTCCGTTCCCGGGACCGACCCGAGTAAATTCAACCCTGAATACCTGCCCCTGTGATGCCCGGGTGATTGGAACATAGACACGATACAGACTGCCCGATAACGTGGTGTCGCGAAGTTCATAGTGGACCCATGGTGCTTCAGGATCATAGTTAACTGATGTTGCGCCACTGCGTGACGCCTCCTGATCCCCCAGTGTTGTTAGAAGATCTCTGTCAGCGGTCGTAAGTCCGAACTCCTGATCGAATGATTTACCATCAGCTTCCCTGATAAAAGTGACTCCGAACGTTGCAAAGGACGGCCCTGAATCACGCTCTCCTGCCGAAAAATCTGCTTCAGTTGCAAGAAGCGTACGGGTGAATTCTGTGGTTCTATACTGAAATTCCACTGCTACACGGTGATGGTATTTCATCAACCGGTTCGTCGTGAAAGTTACTTCGCCGGTGGCATAGTCAATCACATAGTCCTGTGATTCTCCACGGGTTAAGAGATTACCGTCCAGATAAACAGATTCAGATCCTGGGATTACCAGAATAAATGGTTCATTGGCGTTTCCTTGAAGCCGATAAGGACCTTGGACGCCGTCCTGGATTTTGATGTCTTGTGTTTTGAACAATCCCCGGGATGTGGCTGCGGCCATGCGCGCTGTTCCCCCTAGACTCCCGGCCGGAGAAGGTGTTGTGATCCCAACTCCTTGAATCTTCCGGTTGAGTTTTGCGAAGGTACTGCTATTGAGTTGCAGTTCAATATCACCCAGTTGGGCCGAACTGAATGGCGTTTCAATCTCAATAAACACGCGATCAAGTTCACTGAGTCGCTGTGTTGTTCCTTCGGGTAGAATAGGGGTATTCTCGTCCGTCAAGGCTGCCCGCAGGTTTATATCCGGTGCCAGTGCCCCCGACATCTGCAGGCGCAGGCCTGACTCAATAGTCGCATCGCGATTATTGCCGGCAAGTATCCCTCGTGTAATGGATCCACTCCGTTTTATTTGAAGTGGTGCCTGCGCGGTCCTTGGTTTAGCTGGCTCAGAAACAATTGATGAATCTGTCTCTATCGGAGGCTCAAGGACTCTTGTGTATCGGTCCGGCAGGCCCAAATCCCAAAATTGATAGACTGCAATTGCAGTGTCATTAGGGGCGATGGACGGTATCCATAGACGGCCAAACCGGACGTCCAGACGGTAATCAGTGGAGTCCAGTACGGCACCTTGCACGTGGACCGTCAAAGTGCCCGGTACAATGAAAGGACGCATTACGAAAGGTTGCTCCCCCGTCAAGGTGTCTGTCCGGGCCTGCGAGTTTTGTGCAAACGCGTGCGATGACCATAGCGGCGCACACAGGCAGCATATGGATAGTAGTCTACTTAGATGAGTAATCCGGGGGCGTTTCTGATCCTGCCTAACTGCCAAAAGTAACGTCGTCCGCTAGTTCATTGGTGTCGTCTGACCTAATCTCAACTCCAGCCTTTTCAAGGAGAGAACCACATTCCGTGATTCCTTCGACGAGTCCATCCGCCAACTTTCCCATTTTGATATTTTTCTGGATCGTGGCTACGACTTTTGCCCAGTCATCTCCATCTACCTTTGCATTGATGCCCGCGTCCCCAATAACTTCTATTCTATGTTCAAGCAATGACACAAACAAGAGAATGCCTGTGCGTTCCCGAGTTAAAAAAACCTCTTTCTCCAGAAAAGCTTGTACTGCTCTTCGATGGGTAGTAACTATAAGTCGGCGACGTCCCGCAAGACGTCGTTTTAATGCCGGTATCAATGAGGTAAGAACCGCTCCTATCACACCTGTCACTACGATCAGAAGGACAGGTGTAATTCCATCAAGCCATTGTGGAGCTCCCCAGCCGGGAAGCCAGCGAATCCCCAGAATCACAGCGTAGGCAAGAAGAGCCGCTAGGCCAGCTCCGCGCCAAAGAGCTACTTCATGCTTGTCACTCTGTGCCACAATGTAGGGGACGATTTCCCCCGACGTACGTGTTTCAGCTACAGATATTGCTTCCTTGATTCGTGCGAGTTCAGTCTCGGTCAGGATTGCATTCATGAGGTCACGTATGTTTAAGTTTGGACACGTATCAGACGCGTTGATAGATAAGCATGGATAGATAAACTAAGTACACTCAAACCCACTGCTACAAGCACTAATCTTATCAGTTGCGCCTCTCCACCAACTTGTCCCAGCTTCGTAAATACGGCAAGCGGGATTGTTTGGGTTCGCCCAGGTATGTTACCCGCAAAAACGATTGTTGCCCCAAATTCACCAACAGCCCGGGCAAAACCAAGCACGATACCGGCAATCACTCCTCTTGCAGCCAAGGGCATTGTAACCCATCGAAACGCTGCCCAGCGTCCTCCCCCATACACGGAAACTGCCTCCTCCCATTCCGGGTCGATTTGCTCTATGGCTACGCGAAAGGTTTGCACGAGTAATGGAAAAGCCATGATCCCGGCAGCCAGAGCTGCGCCCCAAGCCGTGAATGCCAGATCTAAACCCAAGAATTTATCCAGAATGCGCCCCCCTGCTCCGTTTGGTCCCAGGAATGATAACAGCAATAACCCGGTGACTACAGGGGGAAGAACCAGGGGTAGTTGAACTAGATTCTCAACTGCAAACGTCAGTGGAGATTTTCGGCGAGCTATATACCACGCCGTTAGGATCCCTGGGATCAGCATCAACGCAACCGCCGCCACGGCAACGCGAACCGATAGTGCAATTACCGCCCATTCCTGTGGCAGGATAGACATGACGGGTTTAAGAATTAAATCCAAATCTGGTCCACAGGGCTAACTGTGTAGAATCTCCGACAAAAGCAAGAAATGCGGCAGCCATCTCTGGATAAGCTGCATCACTTAAGGTAGTGGCCACATACTTGATATCTGGAATGCAGGAACGCGGTAACTGAAACATTGGTCGCAATCCTTTGACTAATGCTGCATCGGAGTGATATACTACGGCCATCTCAGCTGCGCCGCTGGATACCGCTGTGAGTGCTCCTCGAACATCCAGCGTCGGGATCACCGAAGGTTCTACGACATCCCAAATCCCTGCACACTGCAATGTCTGTCTACTATACACCCCAGCCGGTACATGCGAGGGATCAGCCATTGCAAGGCGACGCACATTTTTAAGCTCTGAGAGGCTATCGATTGGTTCAGCTTCGTGCGAACCTATAACTACTAGAGTATTCTCCGCAAAAGTAACCTTCGGGCCCATGGTCAGTGAATGCTCTCGCAGATAGTCAATCCAGTCTGGACTCGCGGCCATAAACACATCAGCAGGAGCTCCCTGTTGAATTTGCCTTGCAAGAAGCGAGGTCGGCCCAACATGGGTATAGACAGCTATTTCGGGATGCTGTGATTCAAACAACATGACCAATTCATTGAGGGCGTCTGTTAGAGAAGCCGCTGCAAAGACGGTCACTGAGGCCTTGTCCGAATCAGCGCTTGAACTGCACCCTAGGGCCAGAACTACTGCGACCAGGAGCAGCCGCATCATAAGTTGACCTGTTCACGGATAGAGGCAATCAATGCGGATGCGCGCTGATGGTGTACCGAAGTAGAGTCGGGTGCCAAGGCGCGTACCCGTTGAAGCTGCGCAATTGCCTCCTCTGTACGATTGATGCGAGCCAGCATCAATCCGTAATTGAAGTTGGCATTTAAGTGATCCGGGTCAACTTCAAGTACCCTTTTTATTTCAGTGACCCCCAACATAGGGCTGCCGGTATTCAGGTATGCTGTCGCCATATCTGTACGTACGTCAAGGTTATCGGGATCTAACGCAAGTGTTGCTTGATAGGCGCTAACAGCTGACACGGCGGCATTGCCACGCTCGGCAGTCTGCGACTCATTGGTCATCCACTCGTAGTACAGATCCCCTGCTGTTTTCCAATCCTCCGCGAGGCCGGTTTGTTCAGCTATGGCTGATTGGACATCAGCCGCCATATCCAGTCGCCCACCTTCTGCCAGGACATACATTTTTTCGCGCATTAGCAGAGGAGCGACAGCACTTGTATCACTCATAATCGCTGCATCCAACTCAGCAATTCGGTCCGCCAAGTCACCGGACAATGGAGTACGTAGAGGGGCATTATCCGCCGAAACTGCTGTGGGGAGCACAGGTTCAGGGGAAGATGTCCGTTTACTGACTGTAGTTGCAACAAACAGTATGATCACGAACAATACTCCCAACCCCATAAGCACAAAGACCTGCTGGCCAACACCACGTTCAACGTTCGCTGGACGTTTTCTTGGTTTCGCCGGCTGTTCCTGGGGTTTAGTAATTACGCGCTGCAACTTCCCTCCACATTGGGAGCAGAATTTGGAACCGGCAGGGCTTTTCCAGCCACAGGTATTACAGTAACTGCCCTCTGTAATCCTCTTTGCAATTACACCTTTAGCTTCCTCATGCGTCGTGTCCTCTACTGGCCATCCACATAGACCACACCGCTCCTCATTGTTAATGAGTCGCGCCCCACACTCCGCACAAGTCTGCATCATTCACGGCCGCCAGTAAGGACACGGTCTTTGAATTCCCCTGAAGGCTTGAAAACAGGGACCTTCTTGGCTGCCACACGCATGATTTCTCCAGTTGCGAGGTTACGCGCATTTCGGGCAGCCCGCTCTTGGACACGGAATGATCCGAAGCCTCGAATATCCACAGGTTCACCTCTGGACAAAGTATCCTTGATCGTTTCTGCAATTCCGGACAATGTGGCCTCGGTCTCCTGCTTGGACAAACCTGTTCCACGGGCAACTACTTCAATCAGTTTGGTTTTGGTCATTTGACTATTGTTATGAACGATAACGCGAATAAGTTGGTTGAATCTTAAAAGCCGTCTCTACCAAGTCGGCAGTAAGTTCGACGCATAAAATACACAATTGTGCCCACTCCTGTGCCACGAAGTGTGATCTAGCGAGTATACCCCCGTCTAAAATTCGGGTCATCCAATTTCAAACATTATGAGTTCCTGGCAGGAATTACGATTTGAGGCACAAGGAACGGGCATTTCTGTTCCCCTGAGCGAACAGATTAACCTTTTGGGCGGCATGCTGGGCCATGTAATTCAAACACAGGCTAGCCCGGAGATGCTGGACATGGTTGAGAAGTTGCGCCACTTGGCGAAGCAAGCTATCTCTGAGCAGGATACTGTTCTTCGTCGTGAAGCGATAGCGCAAATCAAACAGCTGGAGCTCCAGGATATTGAATGGCTGCTGCGTGCATTTACAACATTCTTTTACTTGGTCAATCAGAGTGAGCAACAAGAGATCATTCGGATCAACCGTGAGCGTGCGCGACTGCTCCCCGAAATGGGACGAGCAGATTCGATTGACGAGGCCGTGGGAATGCTGCAAAGAGCAAATTACTCCTTGGAAGAGGTCATTAAGTTGATCGCTCGGCTTGATATCCAACCCACGCTGACTGCACATCCGACGGAGGCTCGCCGTCGAACAATTCTGTACAAGCAGGAACACCTGGCATCACTTATTGACAAGCTTCGGCACAGCAATCCGACGCCCGAAGAACGAGACGCTCTGCTCTATAAAATACAGAATCAGGTCGGCCTCCTGGTTGCTTCTGACAAGGTTCGTGCAAGCAAGCCGACAGTAATTGATGAGGTGGCAAACGGATTGCATTACCTACGGAACGCAATCTGGGAAGCTATTCCAAGTATTCACACCGACGTGACCAAAGCGATTAAACACCATTACGGTGAACATGTGGAGGTGCCGATATTCCTGCAGTTTCGGTCATGGATTGGAGGTGACAGGGATGGCAATCCAAATGTTACATCCGCGATTACACGAAAAACATTCTCAATGCACCGTAGAACGGTGCTATCACGCTATCTGAACGATCTTCGTGAGCTCCGACGGGATCTCAGTATTTCCGAATTGCACTTGGCAAACCCTGATACACTGCACGAATCTATCCAGATAGACGAAGCAGAGGTTACGTTGGCTGCACATGAAAACCGACTTTACATCCGGGAGCCGTTTCGTCGGAAGCTCAGCTTTATGATGAAGCGCATTGAGTTAGTGAGAGAGGGAGAGGATAATGTCTACGATAGCGACCGATTTCTTGCAGATTTGCAAATCCTTGCAGATACCCTTGAAGAAAACGGATATGGAGATCTGGTCGTTCATGGACGCCTTAGCAATATTTTCTTGCAGGCGCAGGTCTTCGGATTTCATATGGCTGCGCTGGATATCCGACAGCATAGCCGAATCCACACTCATGCAGTAGATACCCTATTCAAAGTTAGCCGGGTATGTGAAGGCTACGCGGATATGACGGAGGAGGCTAAGCTGGAGCTTTTATCAGAAGAGCTCGGTAATCCAAGGCCTCTCCTGCCGCGAGGTGTCCAGATTGACGACGACCTACAGGAAGTGCTAAACACTTTTGTCGTAATCCGGGATGTTATAAAATCATCTCCTCGTGCACTGGGGAGTTACGTGGTCAGTATGACCCATGCCGTGAGTCATATCTTGGAAGTCTTGTTACTGGCAAAAGAGGTTGGCCTGTGGCATACTGAAGGGGAGACCGTGTACTTCCCCATTGATGTAGTGCCGCTGTTTGAAACTATTGAGGACCTCGACCTCGCCGGCGTCCTATTGACTGAACTATTTGAGCATCCTATCTACCGCCAGCATCTTGTCCATCGGGACAACATGCAGGAAATCATGCTAGGCTACTCCGATAGCAACAAGGATGGTGGATACTGGATGGCAAACTGGGCATTGCACAAGGCTCAGAAGAGCATTGGTAACATCTGCAAGGATTTTGGGGTTGACCTGCGGCTGTTTCACGGTCGCGGAGGAACGGTCGGTCGTGGCGGAGGCCGGGCCGGTCAGGCAATCGTTGCGATGCCGCGGATCATTCATAATGGTCGGATCCGATTCACTGAGCAAGGTGAGGTAATCTCTTTCAGGTATGCGCTGCCTGCCATAGCACATCGCCACTTGGAACAGATTGTGAGGGCTGTGTTGATTGCCCCGCTTCGTGCAGCAGATGAAGCAGGAAGTGCCGAAATCATGGAACGTCTCTCAGCAGCGTCAATGAAGAACTATCGAGAACTCATTGACGATCCTGACTTCTGGAGTTGGTACGTCTCTTGTACGCCAATTGAACAGATCAGTCAACTGCCTATTGCTTCGCGGCCGGTTTCTCGCGGCTCGGTGAACACGGTGGATTTTGACGATCTTCGGGCAATTCCATGGGGATTCGCCTGGACACAGACTCGCTACATCGTGCCGGGATGGTATGGAGCTGGGGACGGACTTACAGCACTTGTTCAAGATCACGCGTCTATCCTGAAGCGCATGTATAAGGACTGGCCCTTTTTTCGAGCAGTGCTGGACAGTGCTCAACTTGAGATGGCGCGCGCCAGGCTGGATATCGCATCAGAATATGTTGCTTTGGCCGCAGACGCGGAAGTTGGAAAACGTATCCATGATCAGATTATGGAGGACTTCAAGAAGGGTGAAGCGGCGATCCTAGAGATTACCGGATCCGAGCGACTCTATGGACATGTCCCCGTTTTCAGAAAATCAGTCGAGCTCCGCAATCCCTACTCGGATATATTGAATCTCTTGCAGATCGAGTTGATTAGGCGAAGCCGCAATAAGCTGGAAGCAGACGAAAAGCGGTTGGCACGTGCATTGCTTCTTAGTGTCAATGGGGTTGCCGCGGCAATGCAGAGCACAGGGTGACCGCTTATTGATTCAATTGGACGCGAACCTTTACAGGCAAGTGATCCGACACGTATCTGCCCTCATTGACCGCGACGACGGCCTCATAGCTCTGCACAACCCAGGGGGGCGATACAAATACATAATCAATGCGCCTTTGAGGTATGGTCTCTCTTTCCAGAAACCCGCTGAATGTACCTCTAGGCCCTTCGGGTGGATTGTTACTGACTACTCGCGCATCCTGTAACAAATCCGCTGTCAATGTTGCGTAAACTTCAGTTTCCGGTGTTGTATTGAAGTCTCCAAGCATCAATACCGGTGCATCTTCAGTGAACATAAGTGCGCGACTAGTCAGAAGCTTTGCACTCTCCAACCGCGCCTGGTTGCCACGGTGATCAAAATGCGCATTGATCACCCAAAAACGAACGTCCGTATCTCGCACACTCAGATAAGCCGCAGTGGCAATCCTGGGGAGTGCCGCATCCCAGCCCCGGCTACCCGGTTCATCGGGAGTCTCTGAGAGCCAGAAGGTGACCGTATCCAGCAACACGAAAACTTCAGATTTAAAAAAGATGGGGACAAATTCACCTGCTTCCTTACCATCGTCTCTTCCTACTCCCACCCATTCATAGCCGGTGAGATGGGTTGCCAGCTGATCCACCTGATGGGCAAGCGCTTCCTGCACTCCGATAAGATCTACCTTGGCCATTTCGCCAGCCACCCATTCCGCCCGGTGTGGCCATGCGCTGGGACCATCATCGGGATTATCATAGCGAACATTGAAGGACATGGCCGTAAAGTCTACTGAGGCAGACTGTAACATAAATGTCAATACAATCAGGCTGAACATGGCTACCCACCTATCGTGATCATTGGACGGTTCTTGGACGCTGCGATCGCGTGCATGCCTGCATGTCGAGCATGCTTACCACCCACCGCGGTACTAATTAACTCAAGGAGACTCTGGTCACTAGCTCCATTGCGCATAGCATGTCGCAGACTGACCTCGGCCCGTCCAAACAGGCAAACTTTCAGATTGCCGTCAGCGGTGATTCGGAGGCGGTCACATCCTTCGCAAAAATCTTCTGTCATAGACGTAATAAAACCTACCCGACCACGAAAGCCGGGTACGCCGTAAAGCTTTGCAGTGGACTCAGGGCCGCATACAATTGGTTCAAGCGGATACACCTGTTGGATGGTTCGGAGCATTTCCTCATAAGGTACCAGCTTCTCCCCACTCCACCGGTTGTCATCAAAGGGCATAAACTCTATGAACCGGACTTCTATTGATTTTCCACGCGTGAGGCCAACAAAGTCAATCAATTCATCCTCATTTACATCCCGCATAACCACGCAATTCACTTTTACCGGGTCATATCCCGACTGGAGCATCACGTCAATAGCTTCCAACACGAGTCCAAGCCCATCTCGCCGTGTGATTGCCTCAAACCGGTCAGGTCGCAGTGTATCCAAGCTCACGTTTATAAGGCTGAGTCCCGCCGCCTGGAGCTTGGGGAGCTTGCGCTTTAACAATAGACCATTCGTGGTAATAGCAAGCGTTTTAAGGCCCGGTAAAGAAGCCAATGCTTCAACAATTTTCTCAATTCCGGGTCTCAGTAGCGGCTCTCCCCCAGTCAGACGAATCTTGGTTACTCCCTGTCCGACGAAGAGTCGTGCCAGACGGATGATTTCGTCATCTGTCAGCAATTGATCCGTCGGCGTCCAATCTAGTCCTCCTTCCGGCATGCAGTAGCTGCACCGCAAGTTGCATTGTTCAACCAATGAAATCCTCAGATACTTGTGCACCCTCCCAAAGCTGTCCGATAAGACACGCTCCCGGCTCTTTCCAGGCGCGTACGATAGCGAGAAATCCCTGGGCACGTGAGATGCAGATACCGTCCTGGAGTCCAATCTTTCAGCTTTGCGGAGAAGCTCGAGCTCATACATCATTGCACACTCACCAACATGCCTTCATGCTCTTATGTGGATCACTGTCCAAAAATAGCCAGAATACAAGAGATTACGGCGGGGATGGATCAAGTCTAGAACTAACTCTAGTAAGGGACTGTGAGTTCAATAGAGCGAAGCGGGCTAATCTTAGGTTTACGCTTGACTCTTCAATTACCAGAAACCCTTGTCTTCTCGTTGTCTAACATACTCGACGCAGTAAATAGCCATCCTTTGGATCAGATCCTCCATAAGAGGCTCATGATAGGGAATCAGGAGGCTGTACTTGGTTGTCTTGTACTCTTTTAATTCCTCCTGAAAGGGCATCAATGAGGCCCTATGCGGAGCAAAATTGAGATGGGCCTTGTGTGCAGAATAGGCAAACAGGAAACGCGGTTCCACGAAAAACGGCGTACCCCATTTGATTACCTCCTGGGCCTCAGGCGCAGCACTACGAAGAATCGCTCGAAGCCCGTGCAGATGTGGAAGTGCCTTTTTCGGGGCAGCCAGAATGTATTCTTCAACTGTTGTGGGTTTCTGTTTGCTAGCCATGATGATTCAAACGGGGAATACAAGAATCAACGGATCACCTATTCCTGCGAATTACACACCTTTTGCATACAGGTTTCCATCGGAGAATACATATTACGGCGATTTGACGCCCTTACACAAATCCAGTACCTCCTCGTAACGAAAGCAGGATACCAGATGATCGTTCACTACTCCAACTGCCTGCAGGTGGGCGTAGACTATGGTGGGCCCCACAAATCGGAAGCCCCGCTTCTTAAGATCTTGACTCACCCTCACTGAAAGCTCCGTAGAGGCCGGTAATTGCGATAGGTCCTCCCAAGCGTTGGTGACCGGAACCCCGCCGGTAAATCCCCAAAGATAATCGCAGAAGCCGCCGAATTCTTTCTGTATTTCTAAAAACCGGGCGGCGTTGTTAACAGAAGCCTCTATTTTCATCCGGTTGCGGATTATTCCGCTGTCGGACATGAGCTCCTGAATCTTTTCCTCACCGTAGCGGGCAACTTTTTCAACATCAAAGCCGTCGTAAAGACGTCTGTAGTTCTCCCTCTTTCGAAGAACCGTGAGCCAGCTGAGCCCGGCTTGGGCAGACTCCAAGATCAGGAACTCGAACTGCTTTTCGTCGGAAAAAACGGGGACTCCCCACTCCTTGTCGTGGTACTCCGTCTCAATATCGGTTTGCTCACACCAAGGACATCTTTGCATTTTTTCTCTTGCGGTTAAAGCAAAAGCGTTGAACAGCTATCAGAATAAAGGTTCTACCGGGAATATTGAGGAGATAGAACTAGGTTGACTGCCTTATTGTCAAATAGCCAATTTGAGATTCCCCTCGGCTAATTGACAGTCCATTCAAAAATCTAGTAGAACCTACGATTACCCCAATCCGTAACAGTGTCTACGAACGAAACCCTCAGTCAGGTGGCTACACAAAAACTGAAAGTACTCGTGGCCGGATGCGGCCACATGGGCGCATCACACGCACGGGCCTACCATGCCATGGATGCCTTTGAAATCGTTGGATTGGTAAGTCGCACACCCGCTTCCCGTGATCGGGTTAGTGCTGAATTGGGCGGACTCCCTACATTTTCCTCATTTGAACATGCGCTGCGTGTTACAGCACCAGATGTTGTTTCTGTTAATACATATCCAGATACGCATGCTGAATACGTCCGTATCAGCCTGGAAGCGAATTGCCATGTGTTTGTAGAAAAGCCATTAGCTACAACCGCAGAGGAAGCACAGACACTGGTTGATCTGGCTCAAAAAGCCGACCGGAAGCTGGTTATAGGCTATATCCTGCGTGTACACCCGGCCTGGAAAAAATTCATCTCCCTGGCACACAAACTAGGAAAACCGCTCGTGATGCGCATGAACCTGAATCAGCAAAGCAGTGGAGAACAATGGCGTACCCATCGGGCACTCATGGACTCAATGTCTCCAATCGTTGATTGTGGTGTACACTATGTAGATGTTATGTGTCAAATGACGCGCTCCCGTCCAGTGACTGTAAGTGCGATTGGAGCACGGCTATCTGATGAGGTAGCAGAGGACATGTACAATTATGGTCACTTGCAAGTAACCTTTGATGATGGATCCGTAGGCTGGTATGAAGCTGGCTGGGGACCCATGATGAGTGAAACCGCTTCGTTTGTAAAGGATGTGGTTGGACCATTGGGTTCCGTGAGTATCGTTGATGAAGCGAAGGATCAAACAGACGACATAGAAGGACACACGCAGACTGGCGGACTAAAGGTGCACTCAACTAGCCGTGATGCGGCCGGGCATTTTGATCAACCCGACAGAGTAATTGATACGTCGGATGAGCCGTCGCACGATGAATTGTGTGCGCTTGAACAGGAATTCCTGCTCCAAGCCATTCTACAGGATCTGGACTTAACCGATCATATGCAAGATGCAGTCAGCAGCCTGCAAATCGTTCTTGCCGCTGATCAAGCCGCGCGCGAGCGTCGTACGATCAATCTTTGAGTTGCAGCTGAAGCAGCCTGCTGACACCGCACGAACCTAGTTGACTTGACGCTAGCCAGCCGGCTATCTGCGATAGCTATAGTTTGGAGCTTCTTTGGTGATATGCACGCTGTGCGGATGACTTTCACGAATCCCACTGGATGTAATTCTGACGAACCCTGCCCTTTCCCTGAAGTCCTCCAGATCCTTACACCCGCAGTACCCCATAGCAGCTCTTAATCCTCCCATCATCTGGTAGATCACTTCATTCAGGTGGCCACTGTAGGGTACCCTGCCCTCAATGCCTTCCGGAACCAGTTTCTTGATGTCATCTTCTGCATCCTGAAAATACCGGTCCTTACTCCCCTCTTTCATTGCTCCGAGTGAACCCATACCTCGATAAGACTTGAACTTACGCCCTTCATAGATGATAGTCTCACCTGGACTTTCATCAACAGCTGCAAAAAGGCTCCCAATCATAACGCTATGTGCACCTGCGGCCAACGCCTTCGGGATGTCTCCTGTCTGCTTTATGCCTCCATCTGCCACAATCGGAATACCATGTGGCTTTGCGGCTGCAGCACACTCAAGTACTGCTGTAAACTGTGGTACACCTACGCCTGCAACTACTCTGGTTGTGCAGATTGAACCTGGACCAATGCCTGTCTTAATGCCGTCTGCACCTGCTGCAATCAAATCCTCTGTCCCCTCCTTCGTAGCGACATTCCCCGCAAGAATCTGTAGATCGGTGTGATTCGATTTCAAGGTTTCCACTGATTTAAGCACACCTTCGGAATGTCCATGTGCCGTATCTACAACGACAAAGTCCACTTCTGATTCCGCGAGTGCACTTACTCGCTCATGCAAATCCCCTGAAACACCCACTGCGGCCCCCACACGCAGACGCCCATGGGAATCCTTGCACGCAAAGGGATGGCGTCTTTTCTTTTCTATATCCTTGAATGTGATTAGGCCTTTAAGAAAACCTCCCTCATCTACAACGGGTAATTTCTCAATTTTGTACTCTTGGAGGATTGTCTCCGCTTGTTCAAGCGTTGTACCCACTGGTGCCGTGTGAAGTGGTGTAGATGTCATTACATGCTTGACCGGCCTCTGATTATTCTCTTGGAATCTCAGATCCCGATTCGTGATTATCCCTACCAAGCGTTGCGCGCTATCCACAACGGGAATACCTCCAATAGAATAGCGTGCCATGAGTGCACGGGCATCGCCTACTGTGCAGCTTACTTCAAGCGTGATTGGATCAAGGATCATTCCACTCTCGGAACGCTTGACTCTCCGCGCCTGTGCAGACTGATCCTCCACGGACATGTTTTTGTGCAAGACTCCAACGCCTCCCTCGCGCGCCATCGCGATTGCAAGCCGCGCTTCCGTTACCGTATCCATTGCAGCGGAAAGCAACGGAATGTTGAGCTTTATTTTACGGGTCAATCTTGTTTCAATGCTGACATCTCGCGGCATGACACTGGACCGTCCCGGTACAAGCAATACGTCATCATACGTTAGCCCCTCACGCTTGACTTTATCTGCAAGAATGCGCTTCAATCCAAGTGAGTCTTTCATCTGGGGATTGGTTTTTGGCTGATTATTGACGTCCAATCAGGCGGTGTAGTTTGCGAATCTCTTTTTTGTTAAGTTGGCGCCACTTTCCCCGCCGCAACCTACGAGTGGTTAACCCAGCGTATGATATGCGTTCCAAGGCAACAAGCTTGTGATCAAGTGCAGCAAACATTCGCCGAATCTGACGATTTCGCCCTTCGTGCAACTCAATGCCTATTTCAAAGGGATTATTTGGCTGGGCATATACAACCCGATCAAAAGCAGCAGGTCCATCTTCCAGAATGACTCCACGTCGGAGCTGATCAAGTTGATCTGGGCGAACTGGCTCTTTGGTGCGCGCAGTGTACTGCTTGGGGATTTGAAACCTGGGATGCATCAGTCGATGACCTAGATCACCGTCCGTTGTTAGGAACAATACACCAGTCGTATTGCGATCAAGCCTCCCCACAGGGAATAATCCCTCAGTCCCTCCATCAATCTTTACTAGATCCAGTACTGTTTTGCGCCCACGCTCATCTTTCGCAGTAGTGATCGTGTCCTTTGGCTTATTCAGCAGCACGTACAGGAATTCCCGGGGAGAGATAATTTTTCCATTCACGCGAACCTCATCTCCCTTTTCAACCTTGTACCAGAATTCATAGACTTTCTGTCCGTTCACCTGTACCTGGCCGTTTTCAATCAGATGATCTGCTTTTCTGCGCGAACAAACTCCTGCACGCGCGATGTAGCGATTGAGTCTTCCAGACTCCAGTCTCATTGTTTGAGGCTTAGTCGCTCGCGGACGCGCCATTGGCTCTATAGCAAAAAGGCACAGCTGCATGCTGTGCCTAAGTTTCAGACGTTGATTCGGATGAAGGGCTGGAAGGATCGCCATCGCCCATTTCGAGGCCCTTGGCCATGAAAAGACGTGTTCGTTCTTCGTTGAATGCAGCATCTCCTAGTAACTCTTCTGCCTGACGCAAGTTCGGCAGTTCATCCAAATCCTTCAGTCCGAATTCCTCCAGGAAGCGTTCGGTCGTTGCATACAGCATGGGACGTCCAATAATTTCTGCTCGCCCAAAGATTGCCAGGAGGTTGAGCTCAAGCAGTTTTCGAAGCGCGTATCCTGAATCCACTCCACGTACGGCATCAATTTCGGCTTTTGTTGCCGGTTGCTTGTAGGCGACAATCGCCAGTGTTTCCATTAGTGGCTTGGTCAAATGACGCCTTCGCTCACGCCGAAAAAAAGCCTCAAGGAACGGCGCGACAGATTCCGTGGTGGTCATGCGCAACCCGCCAGCCCAATACTGGATTCGCATTGTGTGCCCCCCAATTTCGTAAGAATCATTCAATTCCTTGAGTGCTTCTTCAACGGCAGCCTCGCTCGGTAGACCCTTTTCCCCAACTACCTCAGCATATACACGACAAACCTCCTTTGCACTAACAGGGGCATCCGTGGCAAACGCCAAGGCCTCCAGGACCATTTGCAGGGTAACAGGGCTGTCGAATGCGTTCCGATTCATCCCGCAAAGGTTCGACCTGGCGCCCGCTCAATCACAAAATCATCCCCGTTAGGGGCACTCGACACAAAGATTTCTCCCGAATATGCCATTTCCAGTGCAGCCAAAAAGGTAATGACTATAAAATACCTCGTTTTACCCATGACCATGCTACCGAAACTGACTTGCTCCTGTGAATACACAGCGTCGCGTATGTACTCGCACTGTTCTGCAATTGAGTATTTTTGTGGTGCAATCGTGATAGAGGGTTCTTCTGGCGCATTTTCGAGTACATCCCTTAGCGTATCAATCAGGTCAAAAACCGTCCTTTTAACCAGGATCTCCTGCTCGGGCATCGTCGATTGAACGGGGGTAGATGCCTGCCCCCTGGTAAATAATAATGAGCGTTGCTTGAACTGCTCATCAAGCGTCTCCGCGGCATTCTTGTACTGCACATACTCCAACAGTCGCTCGACAATCTCTTGGCGTGGATCAATCGGTTCTCCCTCTTCATCCTTCTCCGGGCTCGGAAGAAGCATGCGAGCCTTAATGCTGATGAGCAATGCGGCGAAATATATAAACTCCGCTACACCATCCAGATCTATAGCTTCTATAAGCTCCACATAGGATAGATACTCATTCGTGATCTGAGCAATAGGGATATCAAAAATGTCAATTTCATTCCTGTTAATCAGGAGCAGCAAAAGATCCAGCGGGCCCTCAAAATCCTGTAATTGAACCCTGTACATCAGTCAAGCATTCTCGTGGAAGCAAACCAGTCAACGGTTTTCCCAAGACCATCGTCCAGATTCACTGCCGGTTCCCACGCAAGCTCATGCAATGCCTTGGTACAATCCAATACGCTTCTGCGCTGTTCCCCGGGTTTTCCAGAACCATGTATTGCAGGCTGTTCGAGCCCCATGGCTTGCTTCAGCTTCCGATGGAGGGTTACAACATCGGTTTCGATGCCAGTCCCGACATTGAATGCCGATGGGGCACCAGTAAAATTTAGCGCAGCGAGATTAGCTCGGGCCACATCACCAACATACACGTAATCACGTGTCTGGAGCCCATCGCCGTGGATGGTAACCCTATGCCCTGCCAATAATTTCTGAGTAAAAATTGCGATCACGCCTGCCTCACCGTGCGCATTCTGACGAGGACCATACACATTCCCGTATCTGAGGGCGACATAAGATATTCCATACTCACAAAAATAGAAATGCAACAGCTTTTCACAAGTCAGTTTGCTTATTCCATATGGAGAGACCGGTTGCCGTGTATGCGTTTCTTTTTGCGGGCCGGCTTCCGGTTCACCATAGATTGCTCCACCAGTGGAGGCAAACACAACTTTTTCCACCCCACTGTCCTTGGCTGCCTCCATAAGGTTGATAAGGCCCAATACATTGACCTCAACGTCGAATGCCGGATCAGCAACACTGCGCCGGACATCCATTTGTGCGGCATGATGAATCAGTGTGGTGTACCGACCTTCTCTGATGAGGGAGGCTGCCTCTTTTGATCGAACGTCCAACGTATGTAGCTTTACGGAGCTGGGTACATTCTTCCGAAAGCCACTCGATAGATCATCCAGCACTTCGACAGTATGTCCTTCAAGGATTAAGGCATCAACAACGTGGGAGCCAATGAATCCCGCCCCGCCTGTAACGAGCACCTTCATGCGAAAGCTGGATTAATCCCAATTGAACTGGTTCCCTGCACCTGTTGCAGTTTTCTGGTACTGGCAGGTACAACCTTGATTGTTAGCATACAATTGACGGGAACCCGTCATATCTGTTGAAGAGACGATAGTACCCACAACACTGTAATGATGACCACCTCGATTTACCAATCGAAACAAGTTATTCGGACTCAGCCCAACTCGGCGTACCGAACCATGCATCCATTTCCTCAATAAACGGGGCTACGATAGAGTCTGGCTCCATGATTCGTCCCAGATCATTGGTTTCGATGATCCAAGCCTCCAGTGCCTGCCGCATTTCTGTCAACTGTGCTTCATAAGCGGGGTCACCTGCCAAATTGTTGATTTCATGAGGATCAGCTTCTGTATCGTAGAGTTCCTCTTCAGGGAGTGGCGACATCAGCATCGCTGCTGCACCGGTAAGTTCTCCCCGCTCATGCATACTGCGCATCAGAGGTTTCACCAAGAAGCACTTTTCCTTATAACGATTTAATGTAAGAAACCCTTCTTGTGCATCAAAATTCTTTAAATAATGAAACCGCTTGCCGCGTACAGAACGGATACGTAATACGGTTTCATCAATTCGATCCCTCGCGCTGAACGCATATGTGCGGGGTAGATCGGCCTCCTCACCCAGAAACACCTGACTCTGCATTTCCGGTATCGGGTCAATGCCGGCCATCCGAAGTGTTGTGGCCGTAAGATCCAACAGGCTAATAACCTCTTCATTAACGCCCCCACGTTCGTATTGAGGAGGTGCCTGGACGCCATCCGGGTAGTGTATAATCATTGGTACATGCAGTCCCATGTCCCAAGCCCAGTGGATACCGCGGGCCTCCAATCTTCCGTTGTCGGAAAAGAATACAACGATGGTATTTTCCGCTAGGCCATCACGGCGCAACTGTTCCAGAATCCAGCCAACGCGAACATCCATACCACTCACCGAATTCAGATATCGTGCCCACTCTTCGCGTGTTATCTGATGATCTGGATAGTACGGAGGAGGGGTCACATTTTCGAGGGTAGCAATTTGCGGATGCCAATCTTCTCCAACCCACAGTACCCGTTCCTTTTCGGCCGATTTGCGGTCATAGATGTCATATTCTGCCTCAGGTGTGTTGATTTGGGCAAAGAACGGCTGATTATCCTTTAAAGATGTCCAGTCACTACCCTGATAGATCGGGCCTTCATTGACGAAATTAAGGTCGAGTTTGCCCGTTCCTACTTCCCGATCACCAATATGCGTTATGTTAGCCGTGTGGTAGCCGGCATCCACCAGTCGGTGGGTCAATGGACGAACTCCATCAGGCAGACGATAGTCATCATCCCGATGCGAACGCATATTATGGGTATCGGTGGTAGTCTGATACATTCCCGTCATGAATGCTGACCGACTGGGTGCGCAAACAGGAGAAGTCGCGAAGACATTTGTAAATAGCAGTCCCGCACGTGCAAGCGAATCCAGGTTGGGAGTATGCACATTTTCCGCACCATAAATCCCAAGGTCTAGTGCAAAATTCTCCCCGACAATCCACAAAATATTTGGTTGAACACTCTGGGCCGGCCGTTCACTACCGCAAGCGGGAAGACAAAAAAGTGCAATCAGAAGGATCACGTAGCGCATGGTTAATGTAAAGGTTTAACTTTTTTCGTGTCGGCCAATTTACGCAGAGGGAACGAGCATTACCCTGGAGAATTTTTCAGGACGAAGAAACTCGGCCGCAAATGTTTGAACGTCGTCCAAAGTGACTGCCTCAAGTTCTGCAATGATCTCATCCATAGATGAAATCTTCCCGAAATAAAGTTCCTGTTTCCCCAGCCGGGCCATTCGATTGGACATACTCTCCAATCCAAGTGCAATCCCACCACGGGCTTGCCCTTTTGCCCTACTCAGTACCTGGTTACTTACAGGTGTCTGTGCCAAACGGTCAAACTCGCGAAAAATCAGCGTGATGCTCCGCTCAATCCTGGATGCGTCCAATCCTACGTAGACGCCGAAGTCACCACAGTCAGAGTACATATTAAGAAACGAATAGACGCTATAGCAGAATCCGTAACGCTCTCTGATACGCTGATTCAGTCGACTTGAGCTCCCTCCTCCAAGGATAGTGTTAATTATTTCCAGCACGGCCCGTTGTTTGGAGTGTATCGTGATTCCACGCCGTCCCAGTATGAGATGCCCCTGCTGTATGGGGCGTGTCAGGGATAGTTCTGAAGGCTTATACGGAGTGAATTCAGGTTTTTCCGGGTCCTTTATACCGGTAGGTCGCAGGCCCTGACAAGCTTTTTCTACACTCTTCAGCAGTGATTTATGGCACAGATTGCCTGCTGCGGCCACGACGATTTGATCCGGTGTGTACTGTTTGTCCACATATTCACACAGATCATTGCGTCTCAATCGGGAAATAGTTTTGGGGTAACCGATAATTGGTCGTCCGATGGATTGGGCAGGATAGATTACCGATTCAAATCGATCAGCTATGTACTCATCAGGAGTATCCTCGTACATCTTTATTTCTTCAAGCACGACTCCTTTTTCCTTCTCAATCTCTCGCTCGGGGAATACTGGAGAGACCACCAGATCACATGTTGAATCCACGCCCCGAGCCAGATAACTATCCAGCGCCCTGGCAAAGTAACACGTATGTTCTTTGGATGTGAATGCATTCATATAGCCTCCAACCGACTCCATCCGGCTGGCTATTTGATGCATTCTGCGCTTGGCAGTCCCCTTGAAGACTGTATGTTCAACAAAATGACTTATGCCAGCGAGATGCTCAGGGTCGTTACGGCTGCCGGAATCAATCCAGACACCGATTGCTATTGAGCGCACGGACGAGACCGCCTCGCTTAGGACGCGAACCCCATTCTCTAGCGTCGTCTTCGTGATCACCCTTTCAAACGTCCAGATCTAGTGGCGACGACGCCCTCGAGGCTTGGGACCTCTCGGGTGACGGTTCCCCCTTGGGGAACTCTTTTGACGCGAATTTTCCCGAAACTCAACGTTTTTTGGACGTGGAAGAGTGACCTTGTGGCTAAGCTGCAGACGTCCACGGTCATTAATCTGCATAAGACGCACCTTCATTTTGTCACCAACCTGGACTACATCACGCGGATGGTCAACCCACTCCCAGGAAAGCTGACTCTTGTGCACCAATCCATCCTTGCCGGGAAGTATTTCCACGACAGCACCGACATCAAGAACGCTGCGCACGATGCCCTCATATTCCTCTCCAACCTCCGGTGAAACAACCAGAGAGCGGATAATTGAGACGGCCTCGTTCACTGAACTTTCATTCTTCCCCGCGATGGTCACATAGCCGAGATTATCCTTTTCCTCAATTTCGATTACTACGCCTGTGTCCGCCTGAATACTCCGAACGATTTTCCCTCCAGGCCCAATCACCGCCCCAATTGAGTCAGTGTCGATCGTTATTTGAGTAAGTTTGGGAGCATGGGGAGACATATTTTCGCGAACATGGGCCAGTGTCGCATCCATCAGGTCGAGAATATGCAATCTGGCTTCGCGGGCCTGATCAAGCGCCTGTAGCATGAGATCGCTCGAGAGCCCTCCAATCTTGATGTCCATCTGACACGCCGTTATACCATCGCGTGTACCGGTCACCTTGAAATCCATATCTCCCAGATGGTCCTCTGTGCCAAGAATATCTGTAAGCACGACTTGACGGGTTTCATCGGCTATCATACCCATTGCGACACCTGCGACCGCCTTGCGAACTGGTACCCCTGCATCCATGAGTGCAAGACTGCCTGAACAGACACTGGCCATAGAGGAAGATCCATTGGATTCCAAGACGTCTGCATTCACTCGAATCGTATATGGGAATTCTTCTACATCTGGAATCATCTGACGTAACGCACGTTCAGCCAGGTAGCCATGCCCTACCTCACGCCTGCTTGCGCCGCGGAGGAATTTGACCTCTCCTGTCGAAAACGGAGGAAACTCGTAGTGGAGAAAGAAATGCTTATCCTCTTGGTCAAAAACCTGGTCTACGGCTTGCTGGTCGCGTGCGGTCCCTAGAGTGACCGATGCCATTACCTGAGTTTCACCCCTTGTGAAGATTGACGACCCATGTACACGCGGCAGATACCCTACTTCGCACCAGATGGGACGCACGGACTGTGGATCTCGACCATCGATCCGTTTATGATCCGCCAAGACCATTTCACGCATAACTTCACGGGACACAATCCTTGCAGCAGCCAAGGCCTCAGATGCAAGCTCCTCGGGGTCTTCACTCCCGGAAACAACAGCTTCAACAGCTTCCTCTTCTAGGGACTTCAGTCCTCCGTAAAAACTTTTTTTCTCGTACGGGGCTCGAACGTGTGCCTCAAGTTTTTCCTGTATGGCCTCCCGTGCACGATCTACGATAGCCGGATCGGGGGTATTTGTCTCATAAGACTGCGCCTCAACTGTCCCGTGCACTTCTTCAAATGCGGCACGCAAGTCCAGTTGTACCTGGCATACCTTGATAATTGCTTCGTGTGCAACGCCCAGGGCCTTAACCATATCTTCTTCCGAGACTTCATTCATCTCGCCCTCTACCATAACGATAGAGTCCAGCTTGCCTGCCACTACTAGATTAAAGTCACTGGACTCCAGCTCTTCCAGAGTGGGATTTACGATAAAACTTCCTTCAACACGTCCAATACGAACCTCCGCTATTGGACCATCGAAAGGGGCGCCTGAAAGTAACAGTGCTGCAGAAGCGCCGAGGCCAAACAGCATATCGCCATCGTGCTCGTCATCTGCAGATATCACAGAACCGATGACCTGCACCTCGTTGAGATAGCCATCGGGAAAAAGCGGTCGAATTGCTCGATCAACGAGTCTGGACGTTAGAATCTCCTTATCGTTAAGCCGTCCTTCGCGCTTAATGAATCCACCTGGAATTTTTCCACCGGAGGAGAACTTTTCACGGTAGTCCACCATGAGTGGAAAAAAGCCTTGACCAGGGCGTACAGAATCAGATACTACGGTGGTTGCCATTACCATGGTGTCGCCCAAGCGTACCACGACGGCGCCACCTGCTTGTTTGGCCAATCGGCCGGTCTCTATTGATATTACTTTTCCGGGTGCGCACTCTACCTGCGCCGTTATTGCTTTAGGGATCATTTATTTTCGTTATAAAAAGCGTGCCCGAACGATTCATGTATTTGGTTCGGGGACTTCACTGCCTTACTTGCGCAGGCCCAACGCTTTGGTGATACTCCGATAGCGTTCAATGTCTTTTTCTATCAGATAATTGAGCATCCTGCGACGCTTCCCGACCAGTTTTAACAGGCCGCGTCGAGTTGCGTGATCTTTTTTGTGGTTCCTCAAATGTTGTGTCAGGTGGTTAATCCGGTGAGAATAGATTGCAATCTGTACCTCAGCTTTACCTGTATCTTGGGAATTTTCGCCGAATTTCTCGGCCAAATGTTGTGTTTCCTCCTTTGTTATCATTTAGTTTACAGTGACAGGTTGGTCTCGGGTTCAATATCGCTCCCGCACAGTGACCATCACGCAAGACCAAGCCGCGATTTATTATTGGACAGCCGAAGCGAATCAGCCCGGTGGTACGGTATGTGAATGTGTCTGTTCCAATACTCCTCTGCATACGTTCTCATCCTCCTGCATTGCCGCCTTTAACATTGACATTGATGGAAAATAGCGCTCCTCGCGTATGCGCTGTAAAAAGTGTATGGTCAACTCCTCACCATAGATGTTGTCACTAAAGTCAAATAAATGTACTTCCAGGTGTACCCCCGTACTATCCTTGACTGCCGGGCGTGTGCCAATACTCATCATGCCTCCTTTGCGGGCTTCAGATGTCAGAACACTAACGGCATAAATGCCGTGGGCAGGAACGATTTTCTGTGGATCTGGCAGGGCAACGTTCGCTGTGGCATAGCCAAGCTCCCGACCACGGGAATCTCCGCGAATTACTGTTCCCGTTATACAATACGGACGACCCAGAAGTTGTGCAGCAAGTGAAACATCTCCCTTTTCCCGCAAGACATGACGCACTTTTCTGGAGGATACAACTATACCGTCCACCGTCTGAGGTCCGATAACATTAACATCAAATCCATACTTCTCTCCCATGCAGGCGAGCAACTCAATATCACCTTTGCGACCCTTTCCGAATCTATGGTCGTGCCCTACAACGATGGATTGTAAACCTATACGTTCAACAAGTAACTCGGTCACAAAATCCTCCGCACTCATTTCCGAAAATTGCTCGGTAAACGGCAAAACAATCATACGTCCAAGCCCCAAGCGTGCTAACACATCGGCACGTTCTTCCACAGTGGTTAATCTTGGGAGCAGCCGGCGCAGGAGAACTTCGCGCGGATGAGGGTCAAATGTGACCAGAGTACTCAATCCGTTTGAGTTTTTGGCCCGCCGAATAATATCCGATAGGATTGCTCGGTGGCCTAGGTGCACACCGTCAAAGGTACCTACTGTCAGAACGCTCTCAGGGCGACAGGTTAATCCATCGAGACCTCGTTTGAATATCATCGGTTCTCCAATACAGAAATCAGTTGCTGCATGCCCCATGCCTCCTGTAAACGAAACGCTCCGATAGCAGTGCGTCGCAGTCTCGTGAGATGCGCCCCTACCCCCAGACTTTGCCCGACATCATGTGCTAATACACGTATATAGGTACCTTTGCCACATCGTACTCGGAATTGCACATCGGGTCCATCTACATCAAGCACGTCGAAAGCAGATACCGTGACGGTATTTGGTTTACGCAAAACCGATTCCCCCCGTCTAGCCTTTTTGTAAAGTCGTTCTCCGCCAACCTTGACAGCAGAATACATGGGTGGAATTTGTTTTATCGTTCCGGTATGAGCAGCACACACCGACGCTATTTGCAGAGGGGTGACCATAGCAGTATCTCTGTGCTCAGTAACCTCGGTTTCCGCGTCCATTGAGGGGGTAGTCTCTCCAAGGCGCATTGTACCATGGTAAACCTTTGGAAGGGCAAGAAAGGTTTGCTGTGCCTTGGTCGCTTTGCCAAATAACAGTATCAAAAGGCCTGTTGCCAATGGATCAAGTGTGCCTGCATGTCCAATTTTCACAGACTTCGGAAAGTACCGTTTGAGGCGCCGTATTACATCGTAAGATGTCCAACCCTCAGGTTTATCTATAAGAAGTGCTGAACCCGGAATATCTCCCAATACCATTCCAGCGGTATAAACGGGCACGTCTGGTACAGTATCTGATCCGCGAAGCTGTCCCAAAATCCCGTCAATTTGTTCTTCTTAAATTGTTTGCATCCGTGCGCACACCCAACGCCAGCCAAAGGGGGTACCCGGGCACAGAACATCAGCGTTAACGCGGAGAAACAAGATGTGTTACGATACCGGCGTAAACAAGAATTTGCGAGCGTCTGGGCATAGAGTGGCATAAATTGCCTGATGTATGTCTAGCACGGAATGATGCACATTTCGACTGGCCATTCCAAGACTTTTCTCACATCTCTTGGCACGGCACCGGGGCTAGCATTGCCCCTCCAAGCAGCTTTCGATACACTTAACCGACTTGATATATCAGTGACTCCAATCAATTTCGCCGATATCGTACCAGTCGATTGCCCGCTCACCAATACCGTCCTCATCGGGTGTGCGCTCCACGAGAGTCACAAGATTTGAATCGAAAATATCAAAACCCAGGAGCCGGTCTTGGACGCGCACTGCACCAACATATGTAGTGTCACTCCAGACATCAAAGTAAGAGAAGGCGTCACGGTCACGGGTAGTAGCTACCCAGAGACGGTCCCGGTTATCAAAGCCGAATGGAGCCGGCTTGAGAAGCCATTCCTTGGGTTTTTCTTGAAACCCCGCTGCAATGGCGTCCATCTCCGATTCAGGAATGGGTCCTGCAAGAGTGCGGATGGGAATGATTTCATCCATGAAAGCGGTGAGATCACGTTCATTGGGTAGAGCTTCGACGTAGCTAGGGGAAGCAACCACGGTTACAGTTGGAGCATCCTTGTGAGCAAAGAATGCCAATTCATATTCGCAGACCTGAAATATGAGTCCTCCTCCTGGGGTTGAGGCGCCTATCGCTGGATTAAAACATTCTCGATCCACGACATCGGCTAGGCCCGTTCGCTTCCACAGAACCTCTCCAGAAAGTATATCGACTTCCATGGGAACATAGCTGGGCTCGAATTCTTTTTCGAAATCCGGCATCACCAATTCAAACCCGTACAACCGGTCACCATGAAGGTGGGTCGGGGCGAAACCTTGCGGCAAACGTGTCTCCGACGCAAGCGAACCGTCCGTCGCGAAGAACGTCAGACGATCTTCCGCAATATCCATAGCCACCACATGACCGTCACGACTACGCGCAATGCCGGAGAGACGTGCGAATTCTCCCGGCCCTCTGCCTTCGCCACCGAAAACGGTCACGTTGCCATTAATCCTATCGACGCAATGAATATGAGACTCATAGGAATTGGTTACGCACGCAATCTCCCCAGATAGGACTGCCACGTGATTGGAGGAGCTAATAGGAGCACCATGAGAGGCGACGGGAGAAAGAATTATGGTCTCAGATAAATCAGCCCGTTCCGATGCGCACCCTGACAAACAAAGCACGGCGACCACAGGCACATACCACAAAAAGGCAATTCTCAATATGACTGAATTTATTTGGGAGTCATGCCCCCAACTGTACAGTCCTCTTGCAATACCATTTTCCGAGGCTGGAGTCAAGTGGTTGAATCGCATGATATTGGTTAATAATCTTGGATTTTGTTGGGAAAAGGGCCCCAAGTTGCCGTTTTTCCCTTCAAATATACCTGATAGTCTTCAACAAAGTGTTGCAAAATGGACATACGGAAATCCATGGGGTCTGCCCAAACTCGCTGCTCAACAAGTCTGCAGCCGGCACTGGGAGAAGCCGGATTCAGAGCAAAATACACATCAGTCGATCCAAAGTGAGTACGAGGCCCCGAACATCAGATGACGTGTTACATTCATGTGCCCACGCACACATATCTTCCGTCCACCAATCGAACATGCTCATCTGCCCCACGCCTGGAGCTGCACTATTTGTTGTTTTTCTGCTCCTTGATCCGGTCAAGAAGTTGGTCTATTTTGCGACCTGTTTCCTGCGAATTATCTAGGGAAAACCGTATGCTTGGAACAGCACGCATCTGGTGCCGGATACGTTGTGCAAGGAGTTTTCGAATGGCGGCAGAATGCTCCACCAAAGTGTCAAGTATATCTTGACGCTCTTCCGTTGAGTCTACCAGAACGCTGACGTCAACATAGGCTATTGACAAATCACGTGTAACACGGACCCCGATCACCGTCACCATGGATTTATCGGTGAATTCGTGCGCAAGGATGCCCGCAATCTCGCGATGCATCAATTTGGCAACGCGCTGTGTTCGCACACTCATAGTTTCGGCTACAAGTCAAGCGTGCGCTTGGTCTGGACCATTTCGAAGGCCTCGATCTGGTCACCTACTTTTATATCGTTGTAATTCTCAACGCCAATCCCGCACTCATATCCAGAAACCACCTCACGGACATCATCCTTGAATCGACGAAGCGATGCGAGCCGTCCTTCGTAGATAACCACGCCTTCTCGCAAAAGATGGACAGTGTCACTGCGACGGATACGCCCTTCGGATATATAGCAACCTGCCACGGTCCCGGCTTTGGGCACCTTGAAGATATCACGCACTTCCGCCACACCCGTGATTTTTTCAGATTCCTCCGGCGTCAACAACCCCTCCAATGCATCCCGAATGTCTTCAATGGCGTCGTAGATGATGGAATAGGTATGGATATCTATCTCTTCGCGTTCCGCTGCCGTACGTGCACCTGCTGTCGGACGCACCTGGAATCCAATGATTACAGCGTCGGATGCTGAGGCCAACATAACATCGCTTTCTGTAATTGCACCTACCCCCGCATGTATGATGCTGACGGCCACTTCATCAGTTGACAGCTTATGGAGTGAGTCACTGATGGCCTCAACGGAACCTCCAACATCAGCTTTAATAATGAGATTAAGCTCACTGAAATCTCCCAAGGCCATCCTGCGTCCAATATCTTCAAGCCTCACGTGCTTGTACTGACGCATTTTCTGCTCGCGCCATATTTGTTGACGTCTCTGTGAAATGTCACGTGCTTCCGACTCATGCTCTACTCCCGCCAGTCGATCGCCGACCATTGGTTGACCAGGCAAACCTAACACTAGGGCCGGTTCACTTGGACCCGCAGCATCAATACGGTTATCGCGCTCATCAAACATGGCGCGAACCCGCCCACCGTAAATGCCTGCTACAAACGGATCTCCAACCCTAAGTGTACCATTCTGAACGAGAACCGTAGCAATATTACCGCGCCCACGATCCAATCTGCTCTCAATTACAATACCCTGGGCAGAACGTGTGATGTTGCCTTTCAGCTCGAGGATATCTGCTTCCAGAAGTACCTTTTCCAGGAGATCCTCAATGCCTTCGCCCGTTTTTGCTGAAACAAATGCACACTGTATATTTCCACCATATTGTTCAACCAGGACCCCGTAATCCGCGAGTTCTTTCATGACCCGCTGCACATCGGCCTGCTCCAGGTCAATCTTGTTGATCGCAACGATCAGGGCGACACCAGCGGCCTTTGCATGATTGATCGCCTCAATTGTCTGAGGCATGACGGAATCATTGGCTGCTACAACCAATATGACTACATCGGTAACCTTTGCACCACGAGCACGCATAGCGGTGAATGCTTCGTGGCCTGGAGTGTCCAGGAAGGTTACCATACGATCATCGTCGAGTCCGACCTTATATGCACCGATATGCTGCGTGATACCTCCAGACTCGCCAGCCACTACACTTGCATTACGGATGTAATCGAGCAATGAGGTTTTCCCGTGATCAACATGCCCCATTACGGTTACTACGGGGGCTCTAGGACTCAAATCTTCCGGTTCATCCGCCTCCTCCTCAATGTCATCGTCTCCAAATTCGGTAATGAATTCAACCTTGCAGTCAAACTCATCGGCGACATAGGCAATGGTATCGGCATCTAGTCTCTGATTAATCGAAACCATCATACCAGAGCTCAGCAGCATGCTGATAACCTCCGTAACGGGGACTCCCATCAGATCTGCAAGTTCGCCAGTTGACACAAATTCGGTGACGCGAATCTCGTGCTCCCTCTGCTCCTGTTCAATCTGTACATTAAGGCGTTTTTCCGCCCGTTCCTGACGACGAGCTCTCCGCCTCCGTTGACGCACCCGTGCTGTGCCCTGCTCTAACGAACGGAGTGTCTCCTGAACTGACTGACCAACCTCTGCTGAATCTACCTTGCTCTTACGTTTACGCTTGCGCTTTTTAGGCTTAGTCGCTGCCGGTTTCTCTGTTGTTTTTTGGGCTGCTTCTGTAGTGCTGGGCGCAGCTGCGACAGACTTCTTACGTTTGCGTTTCTTCCGTTTGGTACGGGGAGGCTTGGTCTCCTTGACCTTCTCGAGATCTATTTTGCCAAGGATCTTCGTGCCCTGCAACTTATACCTGTCGGCCACAATAACCTCCTCTGCGTCCTCGAGAGACTCGGCCTGATCAGTGTCACTTACTTCTGGGACAGCCTCCGAAGTCTCAGTAGTCTCAATTAACACGGAGGATTCTTCTTCACTGACCTCGGGCTTGAGTTCTCCCTCGGGCTGCACATCAACCACATCTTCCTGGACGTCAGAGGGCACATCCGGCTCTTCGACCACGGTGAAATCACCTACCTCCTCCTGTATCTCAGACTCTTCTGAGGAAACAGGTTCTTCTTGTGCATCTACTGCTTCTTCCTGGACAGCGTACTCCTCCTCTACGTCCAATGCAGTTTCCTCCGGCTCCGGTTTTTCAACTACAACAGTTTCTGGCAAATCCTCTAGAGCAACCAGTTCTTCCTGTATTTCCTCCTCAGGAGGTACAGATTCTACCGGTTGCTCCACCGGGGCCGGTTCAAGGCCATCTGAGGGGGGGGCCTCGATGGTCGACTCGGGCTCATCTTGTATCGGCTGGGCCACCGTTGGAACTGTTTTTTGCACACTGCTGGGTGCTGAGTCCCCACTTGATGCAGCCAACTCAGCCTCACGTATAGCGCGCAGCTCCTCCACACGAGCACGTATTTCACGGTCTTCAGCAAAATTGTCTAGAAGATCCAGGTAGGCATCCTGATCAGTGATAGCCGCATTGAGCCCATTTCCTTTTAGCGCACTTGCATACCCATGCTCGGTCAAGTAATTGACGATAGTGTCGGTAGTCAGGTTAAGCTCCTTGACTACTTTATGTAGTCGGACCTTTCTGAACTTCTTCGGTTTTTTGGTGGCGGTTGTCGCCATATGCGCGGTCTGAATCGGTTTCTACACAAACACAATACTGTTAAAACTCAAATTCTTCTTCCAGCTCCTCTCCCTCCTCGTCATCAAACTCTGATTTAATGACTTCCATTACACGCGTAGCTACTTCAACTTCCAGTTGGCTCCTACGAATAAGCTCTTCGACGGAAAGCTGGAGCACTGCCTTTGCGGAATCACATCCGATGCTTCGTAATCGCTGGATGATCTCGTCGTCAAATTCATCGGAAAATTCTTCGATTTCCACATCCTCTTCATCCGCTGGTATCTCCCGGAAAATATCCAACTCAATACCTGTCATACGCGATGCGAGGCGAACATTGATCGCTCCCTTACCAATGGCCTGACTGACTTCGTCCGCTTTAACGACAACTTTTGCCGTAGGTGGATCCAGTGTGTCGTTGATCTTGACTTCGATCGGATTTGATGGAGAGAGCGTTCGCTTGATCAAGGTGAACGGGTCATCAGTCCACTCCATTACGTCAATATTCTCATTGCTAAGTTCACGAACGACTGCATGTATGCGATTGCCCTTGAGTCCAACACAAGCACCGACAGGATCTATGCGCTCATCGTAGCTGACAACGGCCACTTTGGCCCGGTCTCCCGGCTCACGCACGACCGCCTTTATCTCGACAATTCCTTCGTCAATCTCCGGCACTTCAAGCTCAAATAGGCGCTCCATGAGCTGAGGCGAGGCGCGGCTAATGATCACCTGCGGATTGCTGCCTGCATCCCGGCGGACCTCTTTGACAACTGCCCTCAGCATGTCTCCTTTGCGATAGCGATCACGCGGGATCTGTTCCTCGCGGGGCATAATTAATTCGACTCTGTTATGCAGGACGAGTACTTCTCTGCGTCGTACCTGATAGATCTCACCGACCACCAACTCGCCTACAAGGTCAGAATATTCTGCGAAAATATTCTGTTTCTCTATATCCCTGATCCTATTGCGGAAAGTATAGCGGGCTGCCTGTACTGCGCGCCTGCCAAATTCTGCAATAGATATCTCTTCGGCGACCTCATCATCCACTTCAAAGTCATCTTCAATCTTGATCGCATCTCTGAGCTCTATCTGTGTAACCGGATCAGACAGGTCATAGTCCTCTACAACCTCTCGGATATGCAAGACCTGAACATCCCCGTAGTCTGGATTCAGAATAATTTCGAAGGCTTCGTCTGAACCGAATCGAATCCGGATCATCGATCTGATCACATCTTCCACGATCAATTGGAGTGTGTCTCGATCTATATCCTTCTCGCGAGCAATCTCGGCGAATGACGAAACAAGGTCTCCACTATGCATTTCAGCTACCTAAGATTATGTCTACCAAGGCAATTGTACCTTGGCCCACTGGATATCACTGTGCGGGATTTCCGCGGACTGGGTACCATTCTGAATCTGAATGTATGATTCCTCTGCCGCTACTAGCTCCCCACAGGTTTCTGTAAAGGCATCGTTCTCTTTTCGATAGTGAACGCGCAGCTTACGCCCGAGATGTTTTCGGTACTGCCGAGGGAGGCGTAGAGGGCGCTTTACCCCCGGCGTGGATACATTAAGCGTGTAACGTCCAGGCATACAATCCTCTGTATCCAGGATAAAGCCGATCTCCCGGTTCAATTCGGCAAGTTGGTTGACACCAAGCTCATCGTCACTTTCAACAAAAATGTCAATCACATGTGAGCCTTGCGTGCCACGCACCGAAAATTCAACCAGAAAGATCGGACCTCCTTTCAGCATATTTTCTACGAGCGTGCAAACACGCTCTTCAAGTGCAACTGTATTCATAAGTCCCATATGTCAAAAACGCCCAGTCTCGACGGGCGTGACGGGCGCAGCTCACAACGTCAATACAACAAAAAAGGGCGCCCGCAACCGAGCTCCCATCTGCCGCCAAACGATCATCACCAGAAACTGCACAAGGGTCCAGCACCCGGACGCACGACCGTAGCGCGGATAGTTACTGTCTTACGTGCCTAGTGTTCCATTCTCAGTTAATTCTAAACCAAACTTGGGCGCCGTTCAGTGCTTACCTGCTCTGGATAGTCCAATGTATAGTGTAACCCGCGGCTTTCGCGCCGCATTTGTGCACTACGGATCACCAGGTAGGCAACTGCAATCAGATTGCGCAGTTCGCAGAGCCGGCTGGAAATCCGCGTCCGATGATAGAATTCTTCTACCTCTTCGTAGAGCAATCTTGTTCGGCGCAATGCCCGGGCAAGTCGCAAATCTGACCGAACAATGCCAACGTAATTCCACATCGTCCGCTGAAGCTCATCACGATTATGCGATATCAGCACCCACTCCCCCTGGCGCTCTGTGCCTGAAGCGTCCCAATCGGGCACCTTCTCATTTAGTGCACGCGTTCCCGCAATCTGTATGGCGATGTTTGTGGCTCTCCGACTGAATACTAGGGCCTCTAATAGCGAGTTGCTCGCCAATCTGTTCGCTCCATGTAATCCAGTACAGGCTACCTCTCCTATGGCCAGCAATCCAGAGATACTGGTCCTTGCCAGTTCATCGGTCTGGACTCCGCCACACTGATAATGTGCCGCCGGGACAACCGGAATGGGTTCATTTGTCGGATCTACGCCAAATTTTCGGCATGTTCCTACGATATGGGGAAAATACTCTTCAATCTCTTTAGCTTGGATGTGAGAAATGTCCAGAAGAACATAATTCTCTCCGCGATTCTTGAGCTGATCGTCAATCGCACGGGCAACAATATCCCTAGGGGCCAACTCAGCCCGTGAATCATAACTTTTCATAAAGGCCTCTCCGCTCTGATTTAAAAGAACGCCACCATGCCCCCGAACGGCTTCAGATATCAGAAATGCCCGCCCCCTATGCTCTCGCCCCCGATAAAGTGCAGTAGGATGAAACTGTACGAACTCCATATTGGCTACACGAGCCTTGGCACGATATGCCATAGCAACTCCGTCCCCTGTAGCAATGGATGGGTTCGTCGTATGTTGATATACTTCGCATGACCCACCTGTAGCTAGCAATGTTACCCGAGACAGAAAGGTGTGCACAGTCTCACCCTTTTCGTCTAATACATAAGCCCCAAAACAATTAATATCCGGGCGCAGCCGGGTGACATGCTGTCCTAAATGATGCTCCGTAATCAGGTCGACCGCGTAATGAAAGTCAAAGACAGTAATATTGGGATGTGCAATGATTGCCGCCAGGAGTACCCGCTCGACTTCCCGCCCGGTTGCATCTTTCGCGTGAATGATCCGGGGATGTGCGTGTCCGCCCTCACGTCCCAGGTGCAACTGCCCTCCTGCCTTAGTGAATGAGGCCCCCAGATCAATCAATGACTGGATTTCACGAGGACCCTCGGTAATCACGCTTCTTACGATGTCCTCATCGCAAAGGCCTGCACCGGCAATGAGTGTGTCATTTATATGACTCTCAAGCGAATCCTCCTTGTCCCAGACGCTTGCAATACCGCCCTGTGCGTAGTTGGTATTTGACTCGGCAGTCTCTTTTTTGGTAATGATTGCTACGCGGCCATGGTCGGCGACGCCCAAGGCAAACCATAATCCAGCTATGCCACTGCCCAGGACGAGATAATCATACTGATGTTGATTTGCCATGATTATTGCAGCAGGTAAGCCTTAATGAACGCATCCAAGTCCCCATCCATCACTGCCTGCACATTGGTCAACTTGAGTTCTGTGCGATGGTCATTCACCATTGTGTACGGCTGGAACACATAGGAACGAATCTGGCTGCCAAAATCAATCCGCTTCTTTTCCGCTGACCGCTTGTTCTTCTCCTCCTCCTGTATTGCCTGTTCCAGGCGATAAACGCGGCTCTTGAGCATCGTCATAGCGCGGTCCCTGTTCTGGCGTTGACTGCGCTCCTCAGTGCATTCTGCCGCGACTCGAGCCTGTTCCCCATCTGAAAGTACCCCCGTCCAAATCAACCGTACTCCGGTCTCCAGTTTATTCACGTTTTGCCCACCTTTACCACCGGAGCGAAAGGTTTGCAGCTCAATATCAGCGTCGCGTAAATCAATCTCGATGGTGTCATCAATCTCAGGATAGACAAATACACTCGCAAACGATGTATGACGACGCGCATTTGAATCAAACGGAGAGATACGTACGAGTCTATGCACCCCGGATTCAGCCTTCAGGTACCCATACGCAAAGTTCCCCTGAATCCCCAGCGAGGCGCTTTTGATACCCGCCACATCGCCCTCCTGATACCCAAGCAATAGCACTTTAAAGCCTTGCCGTTCGGCGTATCGCGTGTACATGCGCAGCAGCATTTCAGCCCAATCCTGGCTCTCCGTACCCCCCGCTCCGGGGTTGATCGTCAGGATAGCGTTTCGCTGATCGTCATCTCCAGCGAGCATGCTGCGCAGCTCAAGGGATTCAACGGATTCAAACAGGGCCTGGAAGCTTGCCTCTATATCCTGCTCCAGGTTCTCCCCTTCTTCTTCCGCAAGCTCTAACAACGTAGAAATATCCTCCGCATGCTCGGATACAACGTCGTATGCATCAAGCCAAGTTTTCTCTGACGCGATCGCGCGCTCTGTGGCTTGTGCTGTCTCCGCATCATCCCAGTAGCCTGGGGCTAGGCGTTTCCTGTTTAATTCCTCAACTCGATTTGACCGCTTGGCCAAGTCAAAGATAGCCCCCGAGCACGCGCGCACGCTCCAGTAAGCCTTCTATTTCAGGTCGGGGAATCATTTGTTAGTATGCTGTTGGTTACTACACTGATCTTTTACGATCCATATCCTAAAACTCTGCAGCAACCAATTATTAGGGGAAAGTTGCAGGATAGAACAAAAACATCGTGTTAAATAATGATTCCTGCATTATAAACGGATCGTAAGGAACCAGTGCTCCTCAACGCACAGATATTCCAACCGTGGCTGATGGAATCATGGGGAGGTCACACGCAATTATAGGGCGCATGTTCCTGGGCTCTGATTTTCAGTTTAACATCTCCGTCCAAAGTTGAAATGTCTCTGACCTAATCTATCTGCCGTCAATCATGAGGAGCAGCCCATCCGAAGTCTGTACAAGCGAACCCGGGCATTGGTTTAGGTTGCTGATCTGCTACCTTCATTACTCTTTTGTTCACAGTGCCGTAAAGAGAATTGTCAGGTACAATAAAAAAGCGGCTTATATCGTTGTTACACTTCCTCAGATACCTATCGACGCGAACCGAATCATGCCGCGAGGCACAGAAAGTTCGGGTCTACATCTAGCCCGTACAACAATTGGAACATTTACACAGAGAGGGACGCTAGCCCCCCAAGCTATTTCAACCATTAATACTCTTCCAATCCTAATGCTGCGACATACATTCACTTGTGTTCTTCTTATTGCTCTTGCCGCTTGCAGCAGATCTGAGCGGTCGGATGAAAATCTGGCGCTCAGCCAGATTGAAGGATTTCCGTTTCCCATACACGTACAGGAGTCAACTGGTCGCGAGTGGCGAGAGGTAGGGCTCGAAGCCATTGCCGTAATCGGTGCCTCGGAGGAGCAAATGCTCTATCAGGCATCCAGCATTGCCGGTACCAAGGACGGGAGCAGTTATATCCTGGACTACAATGACATGATGGTCAAGCACTTCAACGCTGCAGGTAGTCTTGTCCAAACCTATGGCAATGGAAGGGGAGAAGGCCCAGGTGAATTCGGTAATCCCATGCCAATATCCATTGACGCAGAGGGAAATGTCGTGGTACCTGATGCGGTTCGGCGCTCGGTCATCAGATTTGGGCAAGGAGGAGAACTGCTGGAATCGGCCAAACTGGACTTTCAGCCTTTTCGTATGGCGCTCACGGATGCAGGCCGCCATTACTTCGTGTTGTCCGGGTTTCTTCGCGATGAGCACATGTTCGGTACTAGTCAGGGGCTGGACCAAGCACTTCATACCTTTGGCACGTCAGATCTGGAGCCTCTCGGTCTTGGAGGCCAAATCACAACAGTGGATGACGACATGATCTATAGCCCAAGTAACTATGGGTTCATTGCCCGCTTTTCACCCTCAGGCGACATCGTGTTTGCCCGAGAAACACTGGACCCGATGGAACCGCCTACTTTTGAGACTATCGACGTCATGGGCATGACTGGCTTACGGTTTAAGTCTCGGCCTCCTGGCAAGTATATCCTGACGTATTTCGACGGGTACCTGTACATGGAATCCCGGGTGCTTTCGGCCGAAAGGAAAAATACAGTTATGGATGTCTATGACGCTGATGAAGGGTCCTACAGCTACTCGTTCGAGGTCCCTGGCCGATGGAGAGACATAGATGTCGCAGGTAATTATCTGTTTGCACTACGGGATACCCTAGGCACGGTTTTCGAGTTTCGGCAGTAGACATTGATCGGCATGCATTCTGAGCCAGATCTTTCTCTCGTACGACAGTGGCCAGAACGGACTCTCCACTAACACGCGCTCATTAACTGCAATTGTTTTTGGAGAGTAATCCAAAATTTCGGATTCTCGGACGAGAATGCGAGGCGGCATGCTCAAAAACATTGAACCATATTTCAGCAACGGGGGCACTTTCCAGGGTCGCATCCGTATTTTACGGCCCCAAGCAACAGACCACCATATCTGACCCACTGATGGCACAAACTTTCTCTGTTATTGTTTTGGTATACGAAGATGGCACGCTAGCAATCACCGAAAGCGATATAGAAGGACTCTTCATTGAGGTTGACACATTCCATGGGTTGTTTGTCGAACTTCTATGGATTGCTTCTGATTTATTGGAGCTAAATCACGGCCTATCTGCTGAACAAATTGCAGAGAGTACATTGCGCTTAGAATTCAAATTCGTTACAGATACTGTTCGCAAACGAAAAACTAGTCCCTTGACCTCATTTCCTGGGGTACTTTGGGGCAACAACGAACTCACACACCCGCTACAGCTTGCGTAAGTCATTGCAGGGCATGGGCGTCAAGTTTTGAAGTTGCTAAAAAGTATGGCTTCTCGATAAAACGCTACTCGCGTGATTGTCACGCAATCTAGAGTAAGGGCAAAACAATCGTGTCTGTTCCAGCAAAAATTAAAAAGCGTCACATGGCTAATGAGATTCTCAGGGGTGCAGGGGGCGGGAAAAAGATTTAGATAACCTTCCCTGCTTGACATTTCTAGGCATAATTACTCAACATTACTATCGGACAGGCGCAATCCACCATGTGAATCCAACCCTTTGGTGATTCTGACATCATTGTGTTCTAGCCTGAACC
This sequence comes from Rhodothermales bacterium, assembly GCA_965219915.1. GTDB lineage: Bacteria > Bacteroidota > Rhodothermia > Rhodothermales > Bin80 > Bin80. Next base: position 2,432,639 of record OZ244794.1, read on the forward strand.
TCCAAGAAACTCAGTCGGCCCCACTTTTTGAGTGGCCCGTGTAATCTCAGTACCTATTGAAGAAAAAGAAGTGGAAGGTGGTCGCCTGGTCAGCTTCCCGTTTTTGAATTCTGAGAATCGAGTAACCCGGGAAAAAAATGACGCACTGACTTGGCAAGAGGAGGAACTATCCAAGGACTAATCGAGGAGCCTAATGCCCCACCCGCTATCCCGAGCAGCACTCCAGGCAACACGGTAATCACAGGAACTAATATGCTTGGAATGCCTCCAAATAGCCCGCCGATTATATTAAGCAGACGTTGCGTTGGAGCCGATGCCACAATGAATGCATGTGCAAGAAATAGCCCCCATGCCAATCCCACAGCAATGCCTCCAACAAGCCACCCCCTCCTGCGACCAAGAATTCCTGCTACAATACCTCCCGCAACGCTCCAGGCCCATCCGAACATCAAGTGAAACGCTAGAGCCGTTACGGTACCGACCAGAAGCCTTAAGGGCATGCATCCCTACATTTTTGAGCAAACCTGGCGATGCGGCGACCAGCTTCGGCCACCTTATCATCTGCTGTAGCATAAGAACAACGTACAAATCCTTCACCACTTGGGCCAAAAGCATCTCCTGGTACCACAGCTACGGACTCCTCGCTAATCAAACCCTGTGCAAAGTCCTCCGAGCTCAGCCCAGTTGATCGGATATCAGGAAAACAGTAAAAAGCCCCTTCCGGCTCAAACGTACTGAGTCCGGCTGCCCGCAAGCTGTCCACTAGCACTCGCCTGCGGCCATCGTACGCCTGACGCATACGTTCAACGTCAGGGGCGCATCCCTGGATCGCCGCAAGTGCGCCGTACTGGGCCATCGTAGGTGCACTCATAACCATATACTGGTGCACCTTGTAAAGTCCCTTATAGATTGAGTAGGGTGCGACTGCATAACCGAGACGCCAGCCTGTCATGGCATACGCCTTCGAAAAGCCTCCCAAAACAATACTACGTTCACGCAGGGATTCAACAGCCCATGCACTGGCATGTCCAGTCGATTTTGCTTCACCGTAAATGAGTTGATCGTAGATCTCGTCCGAAAGCAGTATTAGATCGTGTGCCTCCGCCAGAGTAGCAATTTCCTCGAGCGTTTCCCGTTTCAGGACGGCCCCCGTAGGATTATTCGGATAACCTATAAAAATCATCCGGGTACGTGAAGTTATCCTGCTGGCAATGTCATCAGCTGTGACTTCAAAATTCCTTTCTGCACTGGTCGGTACATGCACTACTTGACCATGGGCAAACCTGGCGAGAGGGCCATAAGACACAAAACACGGCTCGGGAATCAGCACCTCATCCCCAGGATTAAGCAAAGCTAGCATGGCTAACTCCATGGCCTCGCTGACACCAACCGTGATCAAAACCTGATCCGCTTCGACAGGGTATCCATACAGCCCATTGAGATGCTCGGCGATTGCTTCACGAAGCTCAATTAGTCCGGCATTGGAAGTGTAACCCGTTTTGCCGGCCGCTAGAGAAGCAACCGCTGCATCAATCGCCGCGCTGGGGGTTACAAAGTCAGGTTCACCGATCCCCAGCGAAATCACATCCTCCATCGTGGCCGCTATATCAAAGAAGCGGCGAATTCCGCTCGGAGGAACTGAATGGATATGTTTTGCAAGCATTCTTGAGTAGGTCAAACAAATTCAACCCCTTGTGCCAGGGGAAGGTTTTTGCCGTAGTTAATGGTGTTCGTGGCACGGCGCATGTAATTCTTCCATGCGTCTGAGCCACTTTCGCGTCCACCGCCGGTTTCTTTCTCACCACCGAACGCCCCACCGATTTCCGCACCACTAGTGCCGATGTTCACATTGGCTATACCACAATCACTACCAAACGGGCCGCAGAAAATTTCTGCTTCCAGAACATTCTCCGTAAATATCGCACTGGCAAGCCCTTGGGGTACACCATTCTGAATCTCAATTGCCTCCTCCAACCGGTCGTACTCGTGTACATAGCAAATTGGAGCAAATGTTTCTGTTTGCACGATTGAAGCATCGGGAGATATTTCGACAAGGGCAGGGTTTACATAAACTCCCTTTGCGGGTACCCCCGCGGTTACACGTCCACCACCATGAACTCGTCCCCCCTGTTCAACAGCCAGCTCGAGTGCTGCGCGCATTGCATTTTCCGCCTCCTTATCAATCAGCGGACCAATCAATACCCCGGCGTCTCGTGGATCCCCTACACGTATTGAGGCCCATGCACCAAGCAGGCGTGAAATCAACTTATCCTTAATACTCTTGTGAACTATCAGGCGACGCAGTGTAGTGCATCGCTGTCCTGTCGTCCCAACTGCAGCAAAAGTGATGGCCTTTACAGCTAGATCAAGGTCTGCACTGGGGGCAACGATCAGCGCATTATTGCCCCCTAACTCCAACAATGACCGCCCGAGACGTTTCGCCACACGCTGACCCACTGCCCGCCCCATTGCTATTGATCCCGTTGCCGAAATGAGCGGCAACCTAGGGGAATCAACCAGGGCCTCACCCACAACCCGACCACCATTGACCACTACGCTCAGTGCATCTGGAGCATCTTCAAAGTCACGGATGACCCTCATAAGCAGATTATGGCATGCCAACGCACAGAATGGGGTTTTCTCGGAGGGTTTCCAAACTACTGGATCTCCGCAGACCAATGCCAGTGCAGCATTCCAAGACCATACAGCAACGGGAAAGTTGAATGCTGAGATCACCCCCACTGCTCCCAATGGATGCCATTGCTCCATCAGGCGGTGCTGTGGTCGTTCGCTTTGAATTGTCAACCCGTAAAGTTGACGACTCAATCCAGTGGCAAAATCACAGACATCAATCATTTCCTGCACTTCTCCTTCCGCCTCCGATTGAATCTTACCTGCCTCCAAGGTGACCAATGCCCCTAATTCCTCCTTGTACTCGCGTAGTAGTTGGCCGAACTGTCGGACTAACTCTCCACGACGAGGACCTGGGACATTTCTCCAGAAAAGAAACGCGTCATGCGCAGCCTGACAACCCGCCTCCACCTCCGCTGATGTTGCGGTACCGACCCGCTCAATCAGGCTCCCATCAATCGGGCTGTAGACATCTATGGGAGACGCACCACCAAGGTGTGTCGATGCACCTATTGCCAACCCGGCCCCTGGGCCCGCTATCCCAAGAGAATCAAGAAGAGAGTATGCGTTCATCCCAATATGCTGACACTTAAATAATATTTATACAGATGAATACGAAATGACCGGAATGGGGGCACTTTTGAATTCTGCTCGCCCTATTCTCAGATCACGGCAAAAAGAGTAAGGGCGCCAAGTAGTTCCTCCTCGAAACTTGACAGATCTGCTTCCTAAACCATGAAAGATTGCCAGAATAAGGATTACTGCCTTGCTCGGATAGGAGTCAGCTTTTTACCCCGTTTATGCTGCTGGTAGTGGACGCCGCAGAACCCCTTTGCCCGGTGTTTGCGCTCACATTCCTCAAAACTGCACTTCCGCCTGGAGCGCGCAAATAGGTCATTCAGCGGCAGTCCCCTTCTGTGCTGCGCATAATGTCCACTACACATCCCACGGGATACAGCATAGATGCCACAACCTTCGTGCAGGCATCTCTCCGGCTTGAGGCGGCTACGAAGAGGTCTCATTTTCCGGCCATTCATGTACTGCCGGTAATGCCCCTGGCAGAAACCCCTGGCTCGAACAGGAACAGGACAATCCTCAAACTTGCATAGGCGATTCTTTTGTCGCATGGTCTTCCTAATCCGCTGGAGATGAAGATCTTTTCGTGTTTCAAGTATTCATCGAACAACAGAACTGTGAATTGAGCGACACCTCCCGTGACTATTACTCCTCAATCGGGGAAGTGTTAGCCGTTTCATCATTAAGCTTTTTGAGCGATTCTAGTCCGCTTAGCTCTCCAATTGTCGTAGGTCCACTCGCGGCCTTTTCACGCTTGGCATGCTGACGAACAGCTTTCTCTTCTTCGTGGCGTACCGCGCGCTTGGCCTCACGTTCACTTTGTTCGATTTTAGCTTTTTCCTGCCGCTGTTTGGCAGTTTCGCTCATCACAATCTCTTTCTGGCTTGCATCCAATCGGATCACCCGGAGATCAATCTCATCCCCCTCCTGGTACGGTGGGAAGCCCGTAGTGGACTTGTTCTTGAGCTCACGGATGGGTACAAAAGCCTCTACCTCAAGAGGTAATTCCACGGTCAACCCTTTGCGCTCAACCCGGACAACCTTGGCCTGATGGTCCGTACCCGCTTCATAGACAGTAGCGAGGTTTGTCCACGGGTTCGTCTCGATCTGTTTGTGACCAAGTGCAATCCGTTGACGTTTCTCGTCTACATCAAGTACAACGACCGACAGTTCTTGTCTTTTCTTAACGATCTCGCTGGGATGGCGAATCGTTTTGGTCCAAGAGAGATCGGATACATGCACCAGCCCATCAATTCCTGGCTCGATCTCAACAAAAACGCCAAAGTGTGTAATATTTCGCACACGACCACTGAGCACTGTACCCGGGGGGTAGCGCATCGAAATGCCCTCCCATGGGTTTGTCTCGAACTGCTTCATGCCGAGCGAAATCTTTTTCGTGCTGTGATCAATACTCAGCACGGACACTTTCACGACCTGACCGAGCGAAACATGCTGCGACGGATGCCGGATATGGCCCGTCCAACTCATCTCCGAAACATGCACGAGTCCCTCAATTCCCTGCTCTATTTCAAGGAATGCACCGTAATCTGTTATAGATACGACCTTGCCTTCCACGACATCTCCTGGTTTATACCTCTCCTCGATATTCTCCCAGGGATGCGGCTGAAGCTGCTTCAAACCCAGCGAAATGCGCTGCCGGTCCTTATCGTAGTCAAGTACAACGACCTTCAGGTTTTCGTCAAGAGAAACCACCTCCGTCGGATGAGATACCCGTCCCCAGGTGAGATCTGTTATATGCAGCAGGCCATCCACTCCCCCAAGGTCAACAAATACACCGAAGTTCGTGATGTTTTTGGCAACCCCCTCCAGAACTTGTCCGGCTTCCATCGTGGAGAGAATGCTCTCACGCTGTGAAGCAAGGTCGCGTTCAATCAGTGCCTTATGCGAAACAACTACGTTCTCGTTGTCGGAATTGATCTTGACGATCTTGAATTCCATTTTGCGATCAAGGTAGGAATCAAAATCACGTACCGGTCGCATATCAATCTGGGATCCCGGTAAGAATGCTTCCAAACCGTCAATGAGATCAACAATCATTCCTCCCTTGATTCGACGGGTTATGGTCCCTTCAAGTACCGTCCCATTCTCAAATGCACGTTCAATTCGCTCCCAACGACGAACTTTTTCCGCTCTCTCTTTGCTGAGTTGGAGCTGACCATGGTAGTTTTCGAGCCGTTCAACATACACTTCCAGCGTATCACCCGGGTTGACTTCACCCTCGAATTCATTCCTGGGGATGATCCCGTCACTTTTGAATCCGATATCAATGACGACATCCTTATCGCTAACTGAAATAATCTGTCCAGTGATAATCTCATCTTTCACAACTTCACTGAGGGAGGCATCAATGAGCTGTGTCAATTCCTCCGCCCGTACCTGCTCTGCTTCACTCGTCTCTTGCCGTTCATCAAGTTCAGAAAGCGGAACGGTCTCACCTAGAATATCACCTGTGTATCCGATTCGTTCCGCGCCGTGATCGGAATCCTCAAGATCTGCAGATACGTGTGCTTCATCTTCCGGATCCGATGCTTCCGGCTCAGTTGTAGCCTCTGTTTCCGGTTCGGATATTGCCTCAGGGGCTTGATCGGATTCAGAAGTTGATGGATCCACAGGACTATCCTCACTCGCCTCTAATCCTTCCGGTTCAATAGTTTCCTCTGGTGCCTGACCGGATTCTGAAGCTGGTGGATCAGCAGGGCTGTCCTCGCTCATCTCCGACGCTTCCGGTTCAATTGCTGTCTCCGTAGTCGTCTGATCGGATTCTAAAGTTGGTGAATCGGCAGGGCTGTCTTCGCTCGCCTCCGATGCTTCCAGTCCGGTTGTTGCCTCCGTCGTCGCCTGATCGGATTCTGAAGCTGGCGGATCAGCAGGGCTGTCCTCGCTCATCTCCGACGCTTCCGGTTCGGTTGCTGCCTCTGGAGCGTGATCGGAGTCAGAAGTTGACGGATCCGCAGGGTTGGCCTCGCTCACCTCCGACGCTTCCGGTTCAACAACTGCCTCCGGTGCTTGATCGGATACAGAAGTTGGAGAATCAGCTGGAACATCTTTGTTTACCTCGAGGGAATCATTTTCAGAGGCAACGGGAGTTGGAACAAGGTCATCGCGTGATTCTTCAGATGGAGTATCTGCTCTTGATTGTTCTTCAGACATATATGTGCACCAAGTGCGTCAGGGCCCGATGTTAGATATGCTCTGGGGCTCCCCTGCAGAAGACACCGGACGGGGGTTTGAAATTTTGAATGGGTACAACGTGATGGGAACCAGACGCTAGGCCTAAACACGAGTACCATACCAGCCAAGCTTCTATCTACTAAGAGTCTGATTGTTCCAGAACATGCCCAAGTATCATGTCAATCTGCTCTGCAAGTGTTAACTTGTCCGTTTCAATCAAGACTGCATCCAAAGCTTTCTTTAGTGGAGCAATCTTTCGTTCTGAGTCCTGGCGGTCCCGGGCAGCTATCGCCCCAAGCACAGATTCAAATGAGGAGGCTTCCCCCACTTGATGGAGCTCAACAAGCCGACGCTGTGCCCGTACCTCAAGTGAGGCAGTTATAAAGAATTTCAAGTCAGCATGCGGAAATACTACCGTGCCCATATCACGACCAACCACTACAATACCGGGATTAGCACCATAGCGGTCACCAAACCCACGCTGAAGACCAAAAAGACGCTTCCGAACATTTTTGAGCGCGGCAACCTGACTGGCCATTTCGGTAATTTGGGGCGTATGTAATTTCGCCGTTACATCTATTCCATCAATATGCACATGCATGTGACGTTCGACGCAAGTGATCTCAACTTGGAATCGCTGCAGGCTGACCTCGGCATCATCTTCGGTACTTTCCAGTCCGGTTTTCAGGAACCCCAACGCCACGGCCCGATAGATAAGACCAGAGTCCATATATACAAATCCCGCAGTTGCGGCAACGCCACGTGCAGTGCTGCTCTTGCCAGAGGCAGCCGGACCATCAATAGCTATAATCACTTAAACTTTGATGCGAAAACTTCGTCATGAAGAAATTAGTCGGGTATCCGCGAGTACTGTTCAATTGGTTCCTCGACACCCGATCACTGTTGTACTGGATAACGTACGTTCGGTGCATAATGTAGGATCTATTTTTCGAACTTCCGACGCAGCCCTCATTGAACGTCTAATACTCACCGGAATTACAGCTACCCCAGAAAACCCCCATATCCATAAGGCTGCATTAGGTGCGCAGGATACCGTACCGTGGGACTACAAACAAAACGCTGCGAATGCAATTAACGATTTACGCCAATTAGGATACACAGTTGTCGTCCTGGAGCTTACCGACACTCCGACACCGACAACTGCTGTCACCCTGAAGGAATTTCCTCTTTGCCTGGTAGTGGGTAATGAGCTCTCCGGTGTTGATGAGGGGCTTGTAGCCCAGGCGGACTACGCACTGGAGATTCAACAGTACGGCGCAAAACAGTCCATGAACGTTGCAGTAGCGTACGGGATTGCCGTCTTTGACCTGGTGAGACTTCTGCGAGGCCTATTGTAATGAATCTGTCATGAGGGAGCCCCTAGACTTACTCAGCCACTTCCCACCGGTTTCCGATCAGGATTGGGAAAAACTGATCCCGGAAGAATTGGACTGGCATCCCATTGAGGGAATAACCTTTCGCCCTTATTACCGACGCCGCAAGCCTACCGTCAAACACATCTTTAATCACAGTGAATGGCTGATTCGTGCAGATGTGGAGATGAAGGATGCAGTGCGCGCGCAGCTCGCAGGCGCTGAGGCGCTAGGGTTCAATTTGTCGAAGGAATATATCAAACTGCCGGACGATTTACCTATCGGTACAATCCCGCTTTTCTTTAGTGGCAAGGGAGCAACTCCCAAATTGCTCGAAACGCTTCGTACGCGTGCGGCCAGTAAAGGATATGCCCCCGAGGAACTCCGTGGTGCAGTTGATATCTCTTCCGAGTTCCCCGTCTATCAAACCCTGGATATGGCGAAAGGTACTCGCCTGTGGACGCTGCGCATTAGCCTCGAGCCTTGGCATGAACAAGGTGCGACCCATGTTCAGGAGTTGGCCTGTGCACTAGCACAGCTGTCGGATCTTCTGGCAGAAGCAGGCTCGAGCTTTTCAACTGAACATCTGTATTTCACTGTGCCTGTTGGAGAGCGTTATCTCTTGGATATTGCCCGCCTCCGCGCATTGCGTGTGAGCGCCACTGCGGTTCTTGATGCATATAAAGTACGATCACAGAAAGTAAATATCGTTGGTGTTCCCAGCCGACGTTATGAATCGGCCTTGGACCCAGAAACACACCTGATCCGACGGACCTTGCAGTGTGTTGCCGCTATACTGGGCGGATGCGATGTTATCGGGACCTTTGACGCTGATCTGGGGCTCCAAATGCAGCAGCTTATGCGCTATGAGGGACGACTCGGAGTTGCTGCAGACGCCGCTGCGGGTGCCTGGATAATTGAACATATGACGGACGCCCTTGGAGCCGCTTCATGGCAACTCTTTCAGCAGATCGAACAAATGGGCGGATTGCACCAGTCCTTGCATTGGATAGAAAAGCAAATCCAGCAGACGCATAACCAGCGAAATGCCGCCGTGCATTCAGGAGCCGACGTAGTTGTAGGTGTTAATACGTACCTCTCCTCTGAAATACCCGAGGTAGCCCCCTACCCCAATAGCCTCGCTGCCCCCCTTGAGGCCATACGACTACGAGCAAAGGCTCTCACTAAAAAACCGCGGGTTCAGGTTCAGGGTGAGTATGATCCCTGGCTTCATCGCCTTTTGAGTTTGTGTAGCTGTGATATTCAAAATCAATCGGTCAACATATTAATAACGAAAACTCCAACGGGATTCACCGCTCAGAACACCCGTGGGGAACAGGTTTTGCTCACCTCCGGCGATCCACTGGATCTGGCAGCGGATCAATTATTACGACTATTGGATAGTGATGCGGCCTGATTTTTCCTCCATTCCGTACCGGAGATCTGGAGTCTCCATTCCAATTGATCGCAATGATCAGGGTCAGACCCGCACTTGCGATGCTGCTGATCTTGAATCGTGCACACACCTGGATTATGCGGCAGGTCTACCACCCTTTCTACGTGGGCCATATCCATCAATGTATGCGGGTCGTCCATGGACGATTCGGCAATATGCCGGATTCTCCACTGCAGAAGACTCAAACGCATTCTACAGAAAAGCACTGGAAGCTGGACAGCGCGGTCTGTCTGTAGCTTTCGATCTTCCAACACACAGAGGCTATGACTCCGATCATCCCATCGCTCGCGGAGATGTAGGGCAAGCCGGTGTTGCTATCGACAGTGTGGAGGATATGAAAATGCTCTTCGCGGGTATCCCACTCTCGAAGATGAGTGTGTCTATGACCATGAATGGTGCTGTCCTGCCAATCATGGCATTTTTTATTGTCGCGGCTGAGTCGTTCGGGGTAAGTCCTCAGCAACTCGGTGGCACCATTCAGAATGATATTCTGAAAGAGTTTATGGTGCGTAATACGTACATCTACCCTCCTGCCCCATCAATGCGCATTTCAGGGGATATCATTGAATGGTGTGCCCAGAATATGCCTAGATTCAATACTGTATCCGTAAGCGGTTATCATATGCACGAGGCAGGTGCCCCTGCTGAACTGGAGCTTGCCTATACACTTGCCAACGGCCTGGAATATGTGCGCACCGGCCTAAGCCGAGGCCTAGGGATTGACTCCTTTGCGCCGCGGCTTTCGTTTTTCTTTGGTATTGGCATGGATCACCTTGTAGAGATTGCCAAGCTCAGGGCAGCACGGGTACTGTGGGCCCGACTCATCAAGCCATTCGCTCCCAGGAATCCCAAGTCTATGGCCCTTCGCATGCATTGCCAAACTTCCGGCTATAGTCTGACTGCACAAAAACCTTATAATAACGTGGCTCGCACGACGCTCGAGGCATTATCCGCTGTTTGTGGACAAACGCAGTCTTTACATACCAACGCGCTGGATGAAGCACTCGCGCTTCCGTCTGCGAATGCCGCCAGAATTGCACGTAATACCCAACTCGTGCTTCGGGAAGAGTCAAAACTTACGCACGCGATTGATCCTTGGGGCGGCTCCTACGTAGTTGAGCATCTGACGCACTCGTTAATTGAGAAGGTCTGGACGCACATCCAGGAAATTGAATCCATGGGGGGAATGACCAAAGCCATCGCGAATGGTCTGCCCAAAATGCGAATTGAACAAGCCGCCGCTCTCAGACAGGCACGGATAGATAAGGGCGAAGAGATTATTGTGGGCGTGAATGCCTACCGGTCAGAGTCTGCGAACAAAATATCGCTCCTTAGAATAGACAATGACGAGGTGCGCCTGAACCAATCCGTCCGACTCAACAAGCTTAAAAAATCACGTGATGATCATCGGGTAAAAAACTCCCTGGCAAACCTGCACACGGCTGCACAAGAGGGATCCAACCTCCTGGATGTTGCCTTGGAAGCCGCACGTGCAAACGCAACTCTAGGTGAGATAACCAGTGCACTGGAGACTGTATTTGGCCGTCATACTGCCCGCAACGAAACCGCAACCGGTATATACTCCGCTGTTATGCAATCAGACAAACCTGCAAATCGCGCACGGCTGCTTTCAGACAAGTTTGCGCAGCGGATCGGACGCCGCCCCCGGATTTTGGTAGCCAAACTTGGACTGGATGGCCATGATCGCGGTGCACGTGTGATCGCAACAGCATTTGCCGACCTGGGATTTGATGTTGATGTAGGTCCACTATTCCAGTCTCCTGAGGAGGTTGCCCGCCAAGCCCTCGAAAACGATGTCCATATCATAGGCATCTCCAGTCTTGCTGGCGCCCACCGAACATTGGTACCGGAGCTTTCGAAAGCCCTTTCCCATAATCAGCGAGAAGACATTCTGGTTGTTGTAGGTGGCATAATTCCATCTGAGGATCACGCATTGCTCCAAGATGCAGGAGTTAGGGCTGTTTTCGGGCCCGGTACAGTAATTGCCGAAGCAGCCTTGTCTATTCTCCAAGATCTCCTGGACGAGTCATGAGTAGAGTTCCCAGTGTGCAAGACATTCTCTCAGGAGATCGCAGCAGCCTAAGTCGCGGGATCACACTTGTGGAGAGTACGCTGCTCGCTGACATGAATGAGGCCGACCGCCTTCTCGATTGCGTTCATGCCAAAACTGGTAAAGCACTGCGCGTGGCTGTAACTGGCGCCCCGGGTGTGGGCAAGAGTACGTTGATTGAGGCGCTTGGGATGCACCTTGTACAGTCAGATTACTACGTAGCCGTGCTCTCCGTGGATCCCTCGAGCCCCCAAACGGGAGGAAGCATTTTGGGAGACAAAACACGCATGCCCGAACTTGCAAAACATACGAACGCATTCATTCGTCCATCCCCTTCAGGAAACGTTCCCGGCGGCATTGCCAACACCACGCGTCGTGCAATGCTCCTTTGTGAGGCCGCAGGGTATAACGTAGTACTGATTGAAACTGTAGGCACAGGCCAGGGAGATACCCTAGTCAGTCAAATCGTTGACATCGTTCTCCTCATGTTATTGCCGAACGCGGGTGATGAGTTACAGGGGATAAAACGGGGTATCCTAGAAATCGCGGACCTGGTTGCAGTCTCGAAAGCTGATGGCGACCTAGTAAACCAAGCACGTCTCACAGCCAATGCATACAGGCGCGCGTTGCACCTCTATCCCGAGCGCTCCCGGGTCATCAAGGTTAAGACGGTAAGTGCACACGAAAAAACAGGAATCCCTGAAATCTGGGAAGCTATAAAGGACATTGAGCGTACGGCCCATGAAAATGGCTCCTTTGAGTCGAGACGTAGTGAGCAAATTAGGACTGCACTGCTGGAAACCGCAAAGACCTTGCTGCTGTCCGAATTTAGCGCATCAAGAATCATTGATGCGGCGGTAGAAAACTTTCAGCAGCAGGTCACAGCAGGAACGCGTACAGTGACCGACGCTGCGCATGAACTAGTCCGTATCTACCGCACGATGGATTCAAAATCCGATCCTAACGTTGAAGGATCACCCTGACTAGATAAATCTAATGGCACGGCAGGCAGCTGCAGCTGATTTTATAAGAAGTATTATCGATAAAGATCTTGCATCTGGGACGGTCGAACGTGCAATTGTACGATTTCCACCGGAGCCCAATGGGTTTCCGCATATTGGACACGCAAAGAGTAGTACGCTCAATTTTGGACTGGCGGCTGAGTATAAAGGGAGATGTCATCTCCGTTTTGATGACACCAACCCTGCCACAGAAGATCAGAGATACGTAGATGCCATCAAGCGTGATCTACAATGGATGGGTTTTGACTGGGGAGAGCACGAATACTATGCTTCCGATTACTTCGAAACCTTGTTCAACTGGGCATGCCAACTCATCCGTAAGGGCTTGGCCTATGTCGACGATTCCCCCGAGGAAATAATTCGGGGGATGCGGGGTACAGTTACAACTCCGGGAACAGAAAGTCCCTATCGTAACCGGTTACCGGAGGAGAACCTTGAATTGTTTGAGGCCATGCGCGCAGGTGCTTTTGCAGATGGCTCACGGGTACTTAGGGCCAAGATCGACATGACGCATCCAAACATGAAGATGCGGGATCCACTCATGTATCGGATTCGTCATGCTACGCACTACCGCCAAGGAGATGCATGGTGTATCTATCCCTTTTATGACTGGGCACATGGGCAATCTGATGCTATCGAGGGGATCACTCATTCAATCTGTACGCTCGAGTTCTCCACCAACCGAGTCTTGTATGACTGGTATCTCGACGCACTCGGCGTTTCTCCTCGCCCATACCAATACGAGTTTGCAAGATTGAACCTTGCATACACAATCACATCCAAGCGAAAGCTGCTTCACCTGGTACAGGAAGGTATCGTGGACGGCTGGGATGACCCGCGGATGCCAACACTTGCCGGCCTCAGACGCCGTGGCGTGCGTCCGCAAGCAATCAAGACTTTCTGCAATTCCATAGGAACTACAAAGGTTGACAGCATCCATGACCCTGGATTGCTTGAACATTGCATAAGGGATGACCTGAATCGTCGCGCTCCAAGGATACTCTGTGTACAGGATCCTTTGCCAGTAACCCTCACAAATTGGCCGGAGGACCGAACGGAGACCATATCTGCGCCGTACTGGCCTCACGATGTTCCGCGGGATGGTGTCCGCCCAGTTCCCTTTTCAAGGGAGCTGCTGATTGAGAGGAATGATTTTTCAGAAAATCCTCCAAAAGGATTCCGGAGGTTAACACCTGGGGGAATCGTGCGCTTGCGACATGCCTACATCATTCGGTGCAATGACATAGAGAAAGACAAGACTGGCAAGGTGATTCGATTGCGCTGTGAATGGATTGAGGGCACACGAAGTGGATCCAAGACCGCGCTCAAGCCTAAGGGCACTATTCATTGGGTTGATGCGAAGCAGTCACTGCCGGTTGTCGTTCGGGCATATGACCGATTATTTGCTCAATCTGTCCCGGGAGATGATTTTCTAGAAGCCCTCAGTCCCTCATCCCTCATTGAGTACAAGGATGCACGTATTGAGCCAAGCGTCGCTGCTGACCCACCAGAGCAGCGGTATCAGTTTACCCGATTGGGATTCTACTGGCGCGATCCAGAGCATATAGACAGCGATCTCCCTGTATTTAATTGCATTGTTGCTCTTCGCCAAGCCATTTATGATCACACTAAGCCTGCTCAGGTTACATCAAAAACTGGAAAGCCCGACGGAGTTGTTCGCTCTCACAATGTTCGACCGGAACATCAATCTGAAACAGGCACTCCTTCGACGAACAAATCCAAGACCAAACAGCGTCCTCTGACCGCCGATGAAGAGAGATGGTTGAAAAAAAGTGGATTGAGTGTTGCGACAGGTCTGGCCATATATGGTGTACCTGCCGCATCGGATTTCCTTGAAGCAGCCTCAGAGAATGTCTCACGGGTATCGGTTGGCAACTGGATGGCGAACCAGCTTCTGCCTGCACTGAGCGGAGCGCCTATATCCAGTTTGCCTTTCGGTCCCTCTGAGTTTGCAGAACTAGTCCGGTTAGCGGATAACGGAAAAGCAAGTACTCACGAAGCTCGAGCTGTGCTAAAGCTCATGTTGGCAGGCGAGGGATCACCGACAAAACTTCTAACCGGTATACAGTCCTCGGCCGTAAGTGACTCCGAGGTCCTCAGAAACGTAATTGGAAACGTATTGACCGACCATGAAGATCGTGTTGATGCCTACCTTGCGGGAAAAACCGGCCTGCTTGGCTTCTTCGTGGGACAGGTTATGCGGCGGACCAACGGAAAAGCTGATCCAAGACAGACCAAAGCTTTGATTGAGGAAGAACTCGCAGGCCGTGCTACGTGATGCGCCCTGCATCGGCACTCACACTAGTTGCAAATATCCCCTTTAATTCATAAGCCCAAGCCTGTTTTCGTCTGAATCATTGGGGGCTGACCAGATTCGAATTACTCATCCTGGCAGAGGGTAGCACCTCTGCCACCCATCTCAGTCGACTTAGATGTTCAACTGACATTTCACGTCACCAAAAGCGGTGATTGCTTTGTCCAGTTCTTCGCGGGTCAGAGCGGCTGACATCTGCGTGCGAATACGGGCCTTGCCGTTTGGTACTACGGGATAAGAAAAAGCAACCACATAGATGCCGCGTTTCAGCATCTCGTCAGCAAACTTGGCAGCCAAAGCTGCATCATAAAGCATCACGGGTACAATCGGGTGTACGCCCGGTAGCAAGTCGAAGCCCAGTGCTTCCATTCCCTGTCGGAAATAGGCTGTATTCTCTGCAAGCTGTTCGCGCAAGTCATTAGACCGGGTCACAAGCTCAATGGCCTTGAGCGCACCTGCCACAACAGGCGGGGCAACAGTATTTGAGAAGAGGTAAGGCCGAGAACGCTGGCGTAGCAGTTCAATGATTTCTTTGCGGCCACTGGTGAAGCCACCGCTTGCACCGCCAAGTGCTTTGCCAAGCGTGCCGGTGATAATATCAACCCGGTCGATTACGCCACAATGCTCATGCGTGCCCTTGCCGCTTGCACCGATAAAGCCTGTTGCATGGCAGTCATCAAAATGCACAAGTGCATTGTATTTTTCAGCAAGGTCACAGACCTTATCGAGTTGGGCGAAATAACCGTCCATGGAGAAGACACCGTCGGTAGTGATCAGCTTATAGCGTGCATCAGCTTCCTTCAGCTTGGCTTCAAGGTCTTCCATATTATTGTTCTTGTAGCGGTGGCGTTTCGCTTTTGAGAGTCGAATCCCGTCAATAATGCTGGCGTGATTGAGCTCATCCGAGAAAACCGCGTCTTCTGGACCAAGAATGGTTTCATACAGGCCACCGTTGGCGTCAAAGCAGCTCGGGTAAAGAATCGTGTCTTCGGCCCCGAGGAAGTCACTCAATATGTCTTCAAGCTGCTTGTGCAGGGTTTGTGTGCCGCAGATGAAGCGTACGGAAGCCATGCCGTAACCCCAGTCCTTCAGGCCCCGCATTGCAGCAGCGCTAACTTCCTTATGCTGGGCGAGACCCAGATAATTGTTGGCACATAGGTTGATAACTTCACTGCCGTCAGAGATTCCGACCCTCGCACCCTGCGGTGTAGTGATCTGGCGTTCGTTTTTGTAAAGGCCTGCGTCCCTGATGCTGTTCAGCACGCCACTTAAATGATCTTTAAAATCTCCATGCATTGCGTATCCTCACGCTTCCCAGTTTAGAACAACTTTGCTGGCTTCACCCGCATTCATCAGGTCAAACCCCTTCTGAAATTCCCGATACGGCAACCGGTGAGTGATCACCGGTGAAATATCCAGTCCATTTTCAACCATAACCGACATTTTATACCAAGTTTCATACATTTCACGGCCGTAAATACCCTTTATAGTCAGCATATTGAAGATGACGGTCTCCCAGTTGATCTCAGTACCTTTGGTCTGAATTCCTAGAATAGAGACCTTGCCACCATGGCACATGTTTTCGATCAGGTCGTTGAGGGCCGAGCTATTGCCTGACATCTCGAGCCCTACATCAAAACCTTCTATCATACCGAGTTCAGCCTGCACATCTTTCAGGTTTTGATTGCGAACATCAACCGTGCGTGTGGCACCAAGCTTTTTGGCGGTCTCCAGCCGTTCCGGGACCACGTCAGTGATCACCACATGGCGCGCGCCGGCATGACGACAAACAGCGGCAGCCATCGAGCCAATTGGCCCGGCACCTGTGATCAGCACATCTTCACCAAGCAGGTCCCATTGAAGGGCAGTGTGGACGGCATTGCCCAACGGGTCGAAAAGTGAGGCCACATCAAGGTCAATACCGGGGCGGTGTTCCCACACGTTGGACATCGGCAGTGCCACATATTCCGCGAAGGCGCCTGGCCAGTTCACACCGATACCACTGGCATGTGCACACAAATGCCTGTGACCCGCCATACAGTTGCGACAACGGCTGCAGACCACATGACCTTCGCCTGAGACGATCTGGCCAGGGTGAAAATCAATGACGTTTGAACCAACCTCGGCAATCTCACCGACGAACTCGTGACCAACCACCATGGGAATGGGGATTGTGTTCTGGGCCCAGTCGTCCCAGTTATAGATATGCGTGTCGGTGCCGCAGATGGCAGCCCGCTTTACTTTGATAAGAACGTCACTGATGCCAAGCTCTGGTTTGGGCACATCTTTCAACCACAAACCAACGTCGGCTTTTTCCTTGACGAGCGCTTTCATAATGAAGATTCCACTACGCTTGGAGAATGGTCCACAGACGATTCTACCATAATGAACGAATTTCCACCATAGTTATTTCGACATATCCCAAGTGAAGATATTTTTCGGATATAATGGCGTCTATCGAACTTCGCGAGTTTTGTTGCGCGACACGGTTATGCCTTTTGCAGAACCCGAGAATGCGGAGAATATTTGAATTTCGCAGGCCTCAATTTTCCGGATAATGCATCGAACGACCGGGAGCAGGCACAAATAATCTCAGAATTACTTATGACATACGTAGTCACAGGCACTCTTCCATTATGGGACAGGTTCTAAGAATCGAGACCTCACTTGTCAAGAACTGGATTTGCACATAGCAGAATTCCTGTCCTTTGTTTCGCGCCTGTCTAGAAGTCAGGCACTACCTTCTCCTCTGCGTCTCAACCAGTTTACTGTGAGCAGTAGAAGCACTGCAAATGCAACGAGGAATGTAGCGACCGCCAGAATCGCCGGGCTTATCTGCTCTCTAATCCCCGACCACATCTGACGCGGAATCGTCCGTTGCTCAACCCCGGCCATGAATAATACAACAACAACCTCGTCAAACGATACTGCAAAGGCAAAAAGAGCACCCGAGATTACCCCAGGAGAGATCAGTGGAAATTGTACGCGCCGGAAAATGGTCCACGGACCCGCCCCCAAGCTTGCCGCTGCATTGTTGTAATTAGGATCATAGCCGGCCAATGTCGCGGTGACCGTTACAACGACAAAGGGGACGCCCAGCGCCGCATGAGCCAAGATTATACTCACATAGGTCTGTCCCAATCCGAGCCCCGAATAGAAGAAAAACATTCCGGCCGCCGCGATAATCACGGGAGTGACCATCGGCGAAATAATGACCCCCATGATCACCCGGCGTGCTGGTATAGCTGAACTTGCGAGTCCGAGCGCCGCTACCGTACCAAGAACCGTGGCCAATACCGTCGCACTAACGCCAATGAACATGCTGTTTGCTAAACTCCTCACCCAGGCCTCGCTTTGAATGATTTCGCGGTACCATCTCAGCGACCAAGCATCTGGGTCGAGGCGAAGCATCCCCTCAGTGAATGTGAAGTAAGGCTCAGCATTGAAACTGAGAGGAACGATTACGATGATGGGAGCCACCAAGAACACAAATACGATTGTGCAAAATCCCAGATAGACGATCCGGCCCAGATTTGGTCGCGTGGCACCCATCATCCCCCCAATCCTATTTTCTCAACCCCGAGAAGCCGTTCGTACACGGCGTAGAGTACGAGCACGATCAATAACAGCACACCTCCCAATGCAGCAGCCAACCCCCAATTGAGTGAGGTTTGCATGTGATAGGCAATCATATTGGAAATCAACTGCCCATCACTTCCCCCCACTAGCGCAGGGGTGATATAGTATCCAATCGCCAGGATAAAGACGAGGAGAGCACCTGCCCCCACACCAGGTAGTGACTGCGGCCAGTAGACGCGCAGAAATGCCTGCACAGGTGTCGCGCCAAGCGAGGCAGCCGCGTCCATCTGGGTTGACGGAATTGAGCTCATTACCGAGTAGAGTGGCAAAACCATGAATGGCAGCAGTACATGGGTCATTGCCACGATAGTCCCCGTCATATTGTAGATCATAGCCAAACGTCCGCCATCGCTGATCAGACCAATCGTAACTAGAAATTCGTTCAGAACCCCCTGTGTCTGCAGCAACACGATCCATGCAGTCGTGCGTACCAGGAGTGAGGTCCAGAATGGGACCAATACCAGGATCAGCAGTAAATTCGCACGACTGGGCGACGAGCACGCAATTAAACGGGCTATCGGATAGCCTAAAATCAGACACAGCAGCGTAATGAGGCCGCTAACCATCAAAGTCCGCCAGAGCAGTCGTAGATAGATTCGCCGATCCTCGGGCTGCCTGACTACCGAACCGTCGGGCAGGCTTTGCAGATCCAGAGCATTCCAGTAATGACGCGCTGTGAAACGTTCTCCCGTGGTCTGGAATGCGTGCCAGATCGCGGGATCGGCCCAGACCGAGTCAATGGACGTCATGGACGCGCGCCAAGGCCCCTGCTCAATTCCTCGCAGCTCTCGCTCGGTACGCGTTATCGCACTTCTAAGTCCGCCCTGCACCCGGTTGACCCTGCTTGCCACCTGACCAAGTGTGCGCTCAGTTCCCGCCCGTTTGATCTCCCTGGCCGCCGTGGCATATACAGCTTCTGGCGGGAGTTCCAACCCATCCCATTCGTCAAGTAATCCCAGCGTTTCAGGAAACGCATCGGCGACTACAGGATCGTAGACACTTCGTACCAACATTGTCCCCAAAGGGGCAGCGAAGGTTACTATAATGAATATCAGAAGTGGAGCAACAAGACCCAGCGCTCGTAACTTCGCACGGTATCCTGGACCACCAGACAGCTTTATTGGGCCAGCCATGCACTAAACCGCTCGTTCATTTCGTCCTGATGATCAGCCCACCAAGACCAGTCATAGTGTACAGCATGCGCCACATTGGCGGGGCTGGCTGGCATGTGTGGCTCCATTTCTATGCCGGTGGCCACATGAGTTGCCACGAGCGATGCTCCCGACCTACGCGCAGGTGAATATGAGATCCGGTTGGAGACGCGCGACATAGCTTCAGGAGTGCTTGCAAACTTGAGATATTCCAAGGCCTCATCGAGCCGGGGAGTACCTGCAACGATCACCATTTGCCCAATAGAAAGTAGCTGTCCATGCCACACGATTACAAACGGCTGATCCTCAAGCACCTGTGCGTTGAAAATGCGGCCGTTGTACGCAGTCGACATAATCACCTCTCCGTCTGCCAGCATTTGAGGTGGCTGGGCACCCGCCTCCCACCAGATCACTTCCTCCTTGATCCTGTCAAGTTTAGCAAACGCACGATCAAGCCCTTCAGGAGTACTCATCGTAGCATAAACCTGATCTAGCGGCACACCATCGGCAATTAATGCAAACTCTATATTCATCTGTGGGACGCGCCTCATTCCTCGACGTCCAGGAAAGGAATCCAAGTCGAAAAAGTCACCCATTGTTTTGGGCTTCGTCTTAGAAAGGATGTTCTCCTCGTTATAGGCATATACCATTGACCAGAAAAATGTACCCATTCCGCAATCGGTCAAGGTTCCTTCCAAGAAATCTTCGGCAGCTGGTGTCCCATCGGGGCCAGGCGGTAGTTGGTTGATGTCCAATCGTTCCAAGAGTCCCTCGTCACATCCCCGCACTGCATGAGCTATCTCCAGATCCACCAAATCCCAGTGAATCTCTCCGATTTCCACCTGCGCACGTATCTGAGCAAGACCTCCGTTGTAATCTTCGACTACAACGCCAATACCGCTCTCCTCAGAGAAGGGAATATTAACACCCTCATCGATGGCTCGTCCGTATGAACCTCCCCAAGAAACTGCCGTGACTGAGCGCGACTCATCCGTTCCACACCCGGCAACAAACAGGAGCACCGCAAACAACAAACCAAACGATTTCGTGCAATAATTCATGCTTTTTTTTCTAATCTGAAAATTACTCGTGGTTGAGGGCTCGGCAGTCAACAGTCGTCCATCCAAGGCGTACAGAATCTCCCGTGATCCACCCTCCATGTCCTACGATATTTGGAATTGTGGCTATGAAATCCTCCCGACCGCATGTGGCCAGACGTACGCGCAGTTGATTGCCCAGGAACGTTAGATCCTCCACAGTGGCATCCACTTCGTTCGTGTATCGACCTGCCTCTGGATTGATCTTGACTCGCTCAGGGCGAATTGAGAGCGTGATGTCGTCTCCTACCTTGCATGGTTCCACTTTTAGCGCATGAATTATCTCACCTCCAGTTTCAACTTCATAGACATTGTTCGCTTCAGACATTCCGAGAACGCGTCCATGAAGTTGATTGCTCTCACCAATGAAGCTAGCAACAAAGCTGCTTGTGGGTTCTTCGTACAGCCCTTCGGGCACCGCGATCTGCTCAACAATGCCCTTACGTAGCACTGCGATCCTGTCCGACATGACCATTGCCTCCTGCTGATCGTGCGTAACATAGACCACAGTTACTCCCAATGTACGATGGATGCGACGTATCTCATATTGCATTTCGTCGCGCAGACTGCGATCAAGCGCCCCCAGGGGCTCATCCATCAGCACTAAGGAGGGCTCAAAGACTAGGGCGCGGGCGATTGCAACCCGCTGCTGTTGGCCACCGGAAAGCTGGCTTGGTTTGCGGTCGGCAAATCCTTCCAGCCGAACTAGGCGCAATACCCGCTCAACCCGCTCGCTACGTTCCTCGGTACGCATGCGACGTACCTCCAACGGGAACGCCAGGTTCGCACCAACAGTCATATGTGGGAACAGTGCATAGTTCTGGAACACCATCCCAATTCCACGCTTGCGCGCCGGCATGTTGTGGATGGGTTGCCCATCGAGTAATATTTCGCCCGCTGTGGGAGTCTGGAAACCGGCAAGCATCATCAGGATCGTCGTCTTGCCAGATCCTGACGGCCCCAGTAATGTGACAAACTCGCCTGTGCGTATGCTAAGGTCAAGATCCTTGACGACCACTGTGCGCCCGTCGTAGCTCTTGCTGACCCCCTTGAACTCAACATGGGTCTTACTATTAAGCTTACTCATTGCGTCACTGCGCGTATCACTGTAAATCTGTCCACCTGTTTCGGTCAAAATCTGTCTTTTAGTCGTTAGGTAGACGCAGTGGACACCGGTGCTATTAACATATGAAGGTGTCTGACCTAGTCATCTTATTCGTTTTGGGAAAGAATTCACCGATCTTTGGCTATCTCGCTTTCGTTAACCAGACAACTCGCGAAAACAATCAACCTCCTATCCCTGTCGGTCGGTTTCTAGTCTTTATTCCGTCAGAATGTTCCTATACTCCGACTTGATTTATTTCAGCTCAATTCGACGTTTTTCCAATATCAAAGATGAGCAGCATGTTTCTTACCGATGTACGAAATAGGTAGATATCAGCAAGAATCTGTTGCGATAGTGGACATCTGCACAACGCTTATTCTTTCGATAAAGCCCCTTCGGGGTAGCCCTTGGAAACTACCTCGTGGCCTGCATTTTGGAGCGCTATACGTGCTGCCGTCTGATTGCGTGTCAAAAGGTAGTCGGTATCGTATGTGGCTACGGCAAGCAGAGGAATATTTGCATCGGACAAAACTGCTGTAAGCTCTGCCAAAATGCCTACGGCATCAAAACTGAACGGACCCTCGCATCCCAATAGGTACCATCCGCGTTCGGCGCGTTGCGTTAATGGAACGGAGTGTTCTGGACATATCACCGAGAGCTCTCCAGGCGCCCGGGTGATTGAGGTAAAACGACCACGTGTAGCCCAGACAGGTATCTCGTCTTCTGGTGAAAGGCGGACGACAGCATAAGGTTCAGGATATTCTATAAGCACCATCACCCAAGCTTCGTTACTGCATTCCGCAGTCGGCGCACGCATGTGCGCTGCCCCAGTATTCGAAGTAGCGCAAATAATCCTGGGCCGGCTGTTGTGCCGCTCACAGCAAGTCGAACTGCATGGATAATTCGCCCAGCCCCAACGTTGCGACTCACAGCTAAATCTCGAAGCTCGAATTCCAGGGCGTCTTCGTTGAACAAAGTAAGTGCATCCAAACGAGTGGAATAGTCACTTACCAGACTGGCCGCGTCCGATTTCCATCGCTTCTTGACACCCTTTGGATCAAAAGTAACGGGATCTACGAAGCAATAGGAGAAGTTGGTGGCCAAATCCTTGGCGTGCTGCAAGCGATCATGGACCAGAAGACAGACCTTCTGTATATAGGCATCCTGTACGGCTATTCCATGCTCTTCCAGAAATGGCCTGACCCGCTCCAGTAACGCCTCAATATCCAGACGTCGAAGATGCTGGGCATTGAACCAGCCCAACTTATCCAGATCGAATTTTGCCGGCGCGGAGCCAACCCGCTCAAGCGAAAACGTTGACACTAGCTCTTCCAATGTAAATACTTCATCCTCCGTCCCGGGATTCCACCCCAGAAGGGCAAGGAAATTGATTACCGCTTGTGGTTCAAATCCCATTGACTGATAATCGCGCACATTGATTGGGATACCCTGCCGCTGTGCACTTCTCTTGGAAAGCTTTCCCCCCGTCGGACTCAGGATCAACGGCAGATGTGCCATTGCAGGCGGCTGCCATCCAAAGGCCTGATAAAGCAGAATATGCTTAGGAGTGGAAGGAATCCACTCATCGCCCCGGATTACATGAGTGATGGCCATGTGATGGTCATCAACCACATTTGCCAGATGATAAGTCGGCATGCCGTCTGACTTGATCAGAACCTGATCGTCGATATTTGCAGAATCTACTTTAACTGCTCCCTTGATTATGTCGTTAAACTGGATTGTTATGTCCTCAGGAACACGTAGCCTTATGACGTACTCATCACCTGACTCCAGTCGCGTCCTGACCACTTCATTTGGATGGGTCAGGCTATTATCCATTTCTAATCGGGTACTTGCGTCGTAGGCTTTGTTGCTTTTTCGCAGTTCTGCAATGGAGTCTGCCGAATCAAAGGCATAGTATGCGTGCCCCGAGTCCACCAGCAACTCCGCATATTTGCGATATAAGTTCTGACGCTCTGATTGGCGATAAGGAGCATAGGATCCTCCCAACATTGGGCTTTCATCTACGTCCAGTCCGCACCACGCCAGGTTCTGAACAATATCGTCCTCTGCATCCGCGACAAAACGAGTGCGATCGGTATCCTCAATACGCAAAACCAGTTCTCCACCTTGACTGCGAGCAAACAGATAACAGTAAAGGGCAGTCCTAAGGCCACCTATATGCAAAAAACCCGTGGGACTTGGAGCAAACCTTACGCGAATGACAGACATTCTCGGTATATACAATGAAATGACCCGCTAGAACCCACCAGAACCCAAATTGGATTCATGGGGAACTGTTGCGGTTAACTGTGGTGCAATCGACCTTTCTTCAAAACCCCCGAGTATACCTATGAAAACAGCACGCTGCATTGCATTGATTGCAGCAATGCTCTCAACTCCTATTGTATTTGCGCAGGACATCGTAGTGGCAGAAATTGATGGTGAAGCTTTTACCTTGGCTGATTTCGAGCGTGAGTACGCCAAAACTGTCGGGAGCGCAGAGGTTGCAGGTCAAGATTCATTGCAGGCATACACCGACTTCTTGAGACGTTATGTCAACTTCCTCATTAAACTCAAAGAGGCGAAGAGCGCTGGTTATTTTGATGATCCTGGTATTCGGTCCGAAATCAACGAGTATCGTGCATCCTTCGCCAAACCCTATCTGATAGACCATGAGATCGTTACTCCCATAGTAGAGGATCTCTACGAAAAGCGTAAACATTTCGTTCACGCCAGTCACATAATGATCGTTTTACCCCAAGGGGCTTCGCCTGCAGATACTCTTATAGCATGGGACAAGATCATGGCATTGCGAGACTCGCTGGCTCAGGGCGTGCCTTTTGGTGACCTCGCATTCCGTCAGTCAGAGGATCGGGCAGCTTCCAGCGAAAATTCAGTACGGGGTTTCAGGGGAGACCTCGGGCCTTTCAGCGCTGGCGAGATGATCAAACCGTTTGAAGACGCCGCTTACGGCACTCCAGTCGGCGAGATATCGGACGTGGTCAGAAGCGCTTATGGTTATCACCTAATCAAGGTCCACGGCCGCGAGGATGCCAAGCCGAATCATCATGTGTCACACATCATGCTTCGATTTCCCGAAGAGACTCCCTCTGATTCAGCAAAGGTTCGTGCCAAAATGGACAGCCTGAAGGCCTTGCTTGACGGAGGAGCGTCATTTGATGACCTGGCAAGGGCAAATTCAGACGATCGCGGCAGCGCCCCACGTGGAGGATCCCTCCAGCCGGCAATCTCATACCATGACCCTAACTGGGATAAAAGTTTCCATGATGCCGCATTTGCCTTGGAAGAGATTGGTCAGATGTCCGATGTGATTGAATCTCAATATGGACTGCACATCATTAGGCTAGACCAGGTTGATTCATTTGGAACACTAGATGAAATGTATGATGAGCTTGCAAATATGGCCCGAGCTCTCCCTCGTATGCGAGAGGCAGAGACGGCATTAGCAGGGTCATCAAGAGAGCTCTACACAATCTCCGTCGATACGCTGTTGGTGTCCAGGCTGCTTGGTGGAGTTCAGAGAGACTCGGTACAGCAATATCTGGGGGAATTGGCAGCAATTGACTCTGTAGGAGCCATGCCTCTGGTTACACTTGCAGATTCGTCGTATTCCCTCAAACAGTTTGCAAACTTTGCGGCCCGACAGACTAATACCGTTGGCTATGGTCCAACTGCATTTACGCAATCCTTGATTTATGTGGATGCATTCCTTAACGATAAAGCACTCGCGTACCGCGCGTTTGAACTCGAGAAATCCGACCAAGGGTTTAGAGAGATCATGCAAAACTTTGAGGAAGGACTCACGATATTCAAAATCATGGAGGATTCGGTCTGGAATGCATCCTCGGCGGATACCCTGCGTCTGCTGAATCACTATAACGCTAACATTGAACGGTATCAATGGCCGGAAAGATATCGTCTCTTGGAGATCTCAGGAGCAGTTGACTCGGTACTGATTGAAGCTGTTGACTGGCTGGATGAAGGCAGAACCTGGACAGATTTGGTCGAAAAAATTGCCTCTGATTCAACCTGGAATTTGCAACTGGATACGGTGCTTGTCCCCGGGCTTACCAACAGTGTTTATGATCGGGCCTTAAACCTGTCCACCGGAGAACATACCAGTATAGTCTCAGCACACAATCGTCGACTTGTGCTTTTTATGGATGGAAGTGAACCTCCACGCCCCAAGACATTTGAGGAAGCCCGTACAGAGGTCATGGCCGATATTCAGATTGAGCTTGAGCAAAACCTTCACATGAGATTGCGCTCGAAATACCGTGTTAAAACATTCCCGGATCGTTTAGCTACGGCGTACCAGCGTTTATGAGAAACCGGCTTAGGGCCTGCGTCCTGCTTTTGTTTGCCACCGCTGCATGCCAACAATTGGATCCGCCCGATGACTTCGTTGCCAGGGTAGGTGACACTTACCTATTACAAGCGGATATCGACGCCCGAATGGCCGGCCTGACCACTGGTTCGGACACCAGCAACACGCGTCACTTGATCATCGATCAATGGATCACCGATGAGCTTCTGTACCAGGAAGCGTCACGACTGCAGTTGTCTGCCCGAGAGGATATAAAAGCCCGCCTGAACGAAAGTGCCCGCGCCGTCCTCATTGAAGCGCTCATCTCTGAATATCAGAACCAGGTTACCGATGAAGTTCCCCAATCCGAAATAGTGGACTACTACGAGCGTAACAAGGAGTATTTGCGTCTACTTGAACCATTCGTGCATATCCGCTATCTCGTCAATCCAAACCTGGACTCTCTCAGACTGGCCAGAAGCATTCTCTTGCAAACCCCGGATTCAATCGCAGATTCTGTCTTTACAGGGTTGATTGACCGGTTTGACGTCTCATCAGCGGATCAGCATGCTCTGAATGAGAATTACTTTCCCGAAGCCAAACTCTTTAACAGTCAACCTGAGGTTCGAGCGCTCCTGCAACGGACCTCAGAGAGGACGCAGCCCCAGATAATAGGGGTTGATGATGAATATCATTTTCTGCAGGTGGTAGATCGCGTACCCGCGGGCACGATTCCAGAATTACCCTGGGTCAAAGATATCGTACAGCAACAGTTGGTCATTCATATCAGGAAACAGAACTACGCGCGCAGCGTTCAGGCCCTGCGCGCACAGGCCGAGTCCAGCGAGGATATAGAAATCAGGTGATGGTGAGGATGCAATTCTTTATTCCGTGCCCGGCGGCGTTCACTAATTGTCGCATGCCATCCGTTATAGCAGTGTTCACTGTCCGCCTCCATTGCAGCTCCTCGCATGCCTCAAAATATTAGGTTCGCCCGACCATTCGCCCTAATCGTCTTGTTGACCTTGCCCTGTTATCAAGGTCTGGCACAGGGGACCGTTGTAGATGAAATCGTTGCCATTGTCGGAGAGAACAAGATCATCCTGAAATCGGAGGTTGATGGTTTTGTAACCAGCGTTTTACAGCAACAGGAATTGGAATACAGTGACGATATTTGGTATCAAACCCTCCAGCAGCTGATAGATCAGTCTGTACTCGCCGAACATGCGCGACGGGATACAAACATTGTTGTTACCGAGGATCAGGTAGATCAGGCGCTGAATCAACGTATTAACGTTATGATCCAGCAATTGGGTAGCCAAGTTAGGCTGGAAGAGCTTTATGGCCAAAGCCTCGTTCAGATCCGGGCCGATCTACGGGACCAGATTCGAGATCAGATTCTTTCAGATCAGTTTCAAAGCACAAAAATGCGGAGCCTTCGGATTACTCCGACTGAGGTCAGAGAATGGTTCGCGCAATTCCCGACTGATTCCCTTCCCGTGCTCCCCCCTATTGTGCGCGTTTCGCATGTGGTGAAGTATCCGGAAATTCTGCCCGAGGCGGAGCAGGAAGCACTCGAAATTATTGGAGTAATACGAGATTCAATCGTTACCGGCGTAAGTACACTTGAAAGCCTGGCTCGGAAGTACTCAGAGGATGTTGGATCTGCTCAGACTGGCGGGCGATACGAGAGTATGGCTTTGGGGGATCTGGTCCCCGAATTCGCTGCCATCGCCGCAAGAATTGATCCGGGCGAGCTTTCCCAACCATTCAAGAGCCCTTTTGGCTTCCATATTCTTCGTGTCAATGAGCGGGTGGGCGATGTGGTTGATTTCAGTCATATTCTTATTAATATTGACCGATCAAGGTCAGATCCCACTAACGCTATCTCAGAGCTTACCGTGCTCCGCGATTCGATCCTAACATACAATATTCCGTTTGAGCTTATTGCAAGGCGGCATTCAGAGGAAGAGATATCTGCCGAGATTGGAGGACGTGTAATGGATCCCTCTACGGGCGATAGAGATCTTTTCGTAGATGTTCTTGGGGCTGACTGGAAAGCGACCACCGACACTTTGGATATTGGAGAGATCAGTCAACCAGCAGAAGTTACGCTACTGGATGGGAATCAGGCCTGGCACATCGTACTTCTTCAGCGCAAGGTTCCCACGCACCGCGTTGACATAGAAACCGACTATGCCCGTATAGAGAGCTTGGCATTGGAAACCAAGCGCGCAGAAGAAATGCGTCGCTGGTTAGATCTCCTGAGAGAGGACGTGTTTGTTGAATTGCATGGCACTGCCTCTGACATGAGTTCAAAATTTGATAGCACTACAGCTAGTAACTAACAATTCATGGCAAGAGCAGTCAGCATAGGGGATCCGCAACCCGAAGAAGCTTACCCTGCACTCGCAGAGGCCTTACCGACAGCGTGCAAGCGTCTGGAGAGAGAGATTTCGAAAGTCATTGTCGGACAGAAAGAGATCATACGGGATGTGTTGGTGTGCCTATTGGCGCGAGGGCATGTTTTACTCATTGGTGTACCTGGCCTTGCAAAGACGCTTCTCATCCGCACACTTGCAAAAGCGTTGAAGCTCGATTTTACAAGGATTCAGTTCACCCCTGATTTGATGCCCGGTGACATAACAGGCACCGAGATCATTGAGGAAGATCGCCGGACAGGCAAGCGTGTATTCCGGTTTGTAAAGGGGCCTATTTTTGCCAATGTTGTATTGGCAGACGAAGTGAACCGCACGCCCCCAAAAACCCAGGCCGCACTCCTGGAGGCCATGCAAGAACACCGCGTAACCGCTGGTGGAACCACTTTCTCGCTTGATGAACCGTTCTTTGTTCTGGCCACACAGAACCCCATTGAACAAGAAGGTACGTACCCGCTGCCCGAGGCTCAACTCGATCGGTTTATGCTGAATCTTTGGCTCGACTACCCCTCCTTTGACCAGGAAGTGGAAGTGGTGCGCTCAACAACAGCAGCCCAAGCTACGATTGTTCAGCCTGCAATGTCCCAATCTGAGTTGCTGAACTACCAGGACCTCGTTCGCCAGCTTCCGGTTGCTAACAATGTGATTGAGTATGCTGTGCGTCTGGTCACAAATACTCGCCCCAATCGCGAAGATGCTCCTGACTTTGTTAACAATTACATCGCTTATGGAGCGGGTCCGAGAGCTTCGCAGTATCTGATTCTGGGGGCAAAAGCATTGGCTGCTATGGATGGCAGGCTGACTCCGCTTATTAGCGATGTCCAGGCATTGGCCATCGCAGTACTGCGCCATCGAGTCATTGCCAATTTTAACGCTGAGGCCGACGGCGTTACGGTTACTGATCTTGTTGATCGTCTGCTCGATACGATCACTGTGTGAGCATCTGAAAAGCTCCACACACCTCTCTCATGCGCTCGGACCACTCTGAACCACGGCGAACACCAATAGTGATAACGATGGCTAACCGGTCAAATGTGACTGCCCGCACACGAGAATTGACCCTTTCCGGGCGATGTGTGTGGAATACATCTTTATCGCTCTAATATGCGATTCATTAGGGTGCCGGCTAGTCAGCGGGCCATCTGGATTCCGGTCGGGATCCGATACATGATCGTGGCCGTGTTCTTCTTCAGCCTCATGTCTTTGATGGCAAAGCTCGTTGCCCCAACCATACCAACGGGGCAGATCGTTCTTTTCAGGAGCGGAGTCGGAGCAATATTAGGCTACTGGTGGGTACGTATAGTCGGCATCCCTCTGTGGGGGGTCAACAAGAAGTTATTGATCTTTCGGGGTCTTACAGGATTTGGCGCATTGATGTGCTTCTTTTGGACGCTCATTACGCTCCCACTGGCAGAAGCAACGGTACTCTTCTACACCTCCCCCTGCATTGCGGCTGTAATTGCAGCAATCCTGCTTCGGGAGCCTCTGTCCGTGCCTACAATTACCGGATTACTTGCCTGTATAATTGGCGTCATATGTGTGGTACAGCCCGAGTTTATTTTTAGTGGTGTTGCAAATGAGCAGCATCTACCCTCCGTTGCAGTGGGTCTTCTGGGGGCACTCCTGGCTGCACTTGCCTTTGTTAGCGTGCGTAAACTGCGTCGAACAGACCATGCCTCGGTAATCGTTTTCTATTTCTCCTTCGTATCCACCTTTGCCTGCATCCCGTTCGTAGTTGTTGACGTAGCCGCCCCTTCTCCGGTCGAGTTATTGATGTTAATCGGTATAGGCGTGGCCACACATATAGCCCAGATCTTTCTCACTCGCAGTCTACATCGGGAACGGACAGCAAAAGCAATGGGGATCAGCTATGTTCAGATTTTGTTCGCCGCAGGTTGGGGAATACTGATCTTTGGAGATTTCCCCAACGTGCTATCCGTGATTGGTATGATTCTGGTTGCCGCAGGCAGCATCACGGCAGCGGCACATCGTTACCCTCCTAAACATCTAGGTCCTCCGCCAAATACGCATTCTCCATAATGAAGCGATAGCGCACAGATGCGTCACGTCCCATTAGCCCTGAAATAGTGGTTTCCGCTCGTGTCTTTTCGGGTATTGTGATCTTCAATAGGCGGCGGCGGGTTGGATCCAGCGTCGTTTCCTTGAGGGTTTTCGGCATCATTTCGCCTAGTCCCTTGAACCTTTGCACATCAATCTTGATACGTGGATTTTTTCGCCGCAAGCGTTGCTCAATCTGATGTCGCTCCGTTTCATCCAGAGCCCAATGGGTCTCTTTACCGGCATCCAATCGATACAGAGGAGGCTCTGCAACAAATACATGACCTTCGTCAATAAGTGGCCGCATGTATCGATAGAGGAACGTGAGTAACAACGTTGCTATGTGATGTCCATCTGAATCCGCATCCATGAGTAGGATCACCTTATGATAGCGCAGTTTATCCAGCTCAAGTGTTTTCCCCAGACCGCAACCTAGTGCCTGAACCACATTGGATAACTCTGCATTGTCGAGCAATTTTTTCGTTGTTGCCTGCTCTGCATTCAGCACTTTACCACGCAGCGGAAGCACTGCCTGAGTTTTTCGATCTCTGCCCTGTTTAGCCGAACCACCCGCTGAATCACCCTCAACAATAAAGAGCTCACCCTCAGCAGGATCCATGGAAGAGCAATCTGCCAGTTTTCCTGGAAGAGTCAGTCGTCGATTCCGACGCGCCTTTGAGCGTGCTGATCGCGCAGCTGCGCGGCTTGCCAGACGTGCCCGTGCTGACTGAAGTACACGAGTGCCAATCGCATCACTGGCAGTTGGATGGGTGTTTAAAAACTGTTCGAGCGCAATACGGACAGTACTAGCCACAAGTGAGCGTGCAGAAGGGTTATTAAGCTTTTCCTTAGTCTGCCCCTGGAACTGGGGATCAGACATGAACATGTTAATTATGCCAAAAAGCCCCTCACGTATGTCATCAGGCGTAACATCCATTCCGCGGGGAATGGCATTGTGTGTATCCATCCAGGCCCGAACCGCCGTTCGAACTGCATCCTTGTATCCCTGCTCGTGCGTGCCACCATCGCGCGTAGGAATGCCATTCACATATGAGCGCAAACATTCACTTGTTGATTCGGTCCATTGAAGGGCCAGCTCCAATCGTATCCCGTTCTCCAGCGTGTCCTGAAATATGGAAAAGACATCCGAATGCACTGTCGGTATGTCTCCTGCTTTTACCAGGCTAGCCAGATACTCTGTGATCCCGCCTTCATGCTCAAATTCAACCTCATTATCCGTGCTCTCATCACGAAACACTATTCGCAGGCCCCGATTCAGGTAGGTTTTGATTTCAAGCTGCTCACATATGTGCGCAGCATCAAACTTAACCGAGTCAAAAATTCTCGGATCGGGAGCAAAATAGATACTCGTTCCCGACCCGCGTACACGCCTCCCCAGATCCGTCAGCTTACTTGTTCGGCGTCCACGCGCAAACCGTTGTTCGAATATTTTCCCGCCTCGCTTTACCTGAGCAACCAGCTCTTTGGACAATGCATTGACGACGGAAGCCCCTACCCCATGCAGTCCACCAGACGTCACATACTGATCACCTTCAAACTTTCCCCCGGAATGCAAGGTCGTAAAGATGACTTCCAAGGCTGGAATTTTCTTCTTTGGATGTAAATCTACCGGAATGCCTCGTCCATTATCGATAACGGTCACGCTCGCACCGTCGTCGTGGAGCGTTACTTCGATGCAATCCGCGTACCCATTCACCGTTTCGTCTACGCTGTTATCAACAATTTCCCAGAGCAGATGGTGGAGCCCCGGCTTACCTGTGCCCCCGATATACATGCCTGGACGCTTGCGTACCGCTTCAAGACCCTCTAGGACAACTATATCACTCCCCGAATAAGAACTCATGGTAAGGGGATCTCGACAGGTTCGGGAGGAACATCAACCAGTTCTCCGTGCAGGATGACTGGGTAGCCTTTGCCAGCCCTGCGGGCAGGTTTGTACTTGGTTTGACGAACAATATCTTCACGGCCTCTTGATGTTTTTACAGCAAGTCCTTCTCGCTTATTTACACTCAAGGTAGCTCCAATCAGTGTATCCTCGGGTTTCAAACGCATGGCAATAACTCCCTTTCCCGCCCCTGCGATGGGAGGAATTTCTTCAACCGGGAATATTAGTGCATGACCACTCCGGGAAGCCACGCAGACAAATTCGTCTCCTGCGGCAGGCCATGCACCAATGACTTCGTCCCCTTCGTCCAACCGCACACATATTCGCCCCTTGCGCGTGGAGACCTCGGCTAGAGCCTCCAGGGAGCGTCGAATAGCCATCCCCTTCAGGGTAAGGGCGACCATGTATCCGAGCGGCGCGGCTCCATTGTCTTCTGCCAAGCTTGAAGATCGCAGGACCCGTGGATCACAGGAGGTTGCCCCGATAATGCACTCCTTGTCTCTAAAATCAAACAGCTTCTGCAGCGGGATGCCATGACCTGTAGTGCTTACAATGTCATTAGCCCTTACCGTATAGGCCTTTCCAAAATTAGTCCAGAGCACTATACTGGCGCGGGTTTCTGTCCCCAGCGCCCATCCAACCTCATCTCCTTCCCGTACGCGGATGGAATTGATATCAGTATAGGAACGTTGGCGTTTAATCCAGCCTGCCCGGGAGATAATGACTACGGTGTCCTCGTTCACAATGAAATCTGCTTCGGAATATTCATACTCCCTCTCATCATCCGGGGCAAGAACCGTGCGTCGCTCGGTGGCAAACTCTCGTCGTACCTGTTTCAACTCGGTGCGAACTATTTTCCAGCGGGCCAATTCATTCGCCAGTAGTTCGCGGATTTCCTGTGCCCTGGCCCGCTTGGTTTCAAGTTCCTCACGTACGGCATTTATTTCTAGCTGAGACAGTTTGTACAGGCGTGTTTCAAGGATAGCGTTTGCCTGAACCTCGCTGAGTGTAAAACGATGTCTCAGCCGTTGCGCGCCGTCGGCTTTGTTTCTAGATGCCCGAATGATCTTGATTGCTTCGTCCAGATCATCAAAAACAATCTCAAATCCTTCAAGAATGTGTATCCGATCCTCCAACTGCTTCAGCTCATGCCGCAGTCGGCGTGTCACCACCTCCATTCGGAAGAGCAGAAAGTGCTCCAGAGCTATCTGCAGGTTAACCCGCTTTGGCTCGCAAATTTGAGGATTCTTAGTCGGCAGCAGGCATGTCATATTAACATGGAAGCGGGACTGCATGGGCGTATACTTGAATAAGTATCCCATGGCCACTTTGGCATCGGCCCCGCGCTTTAGATCCATTACAATCCTAATACCATCCGTGGACTCGTCGCGAATATCCGTGATTTGTGGAAGGCGTTCATCTGCTATATGACCAGCAATCTTCTCAACCAGATCTCCCTTATTGATCGCGTAAGGGATAGAGGTAATGACCACTTTTGATTTGCCTTCGACACGGTAGGTCCCTCGAAGCATAATGGTCCCCTCCCCTTTCTTGTATATCTTACGGATCTCCTCCCTAGAGTTCATCATGCTGCCCCCCGTCGGGAAATCAGGTCCCTGGATGTATCGGTCAAGTAGTCGATCCACTGTATAGTCTGGCCAGGAATGATCCGAACGCCTAAGCAGGCTTTCAACCATGTAGATCGCCCCGCTCAGAACCTCTCCAAGATTGTGAGGTGGGATATTGGTTGCCATTCCGACTGCTATGCCCGTTGCACCGTTGACCAACAAATTGGGGATGCGCGCAGGCAGCACCACCGGTTCTGAAAGTGTACCGTCAAAATTTGGCCTGAAAGGAACGGTGTTTTGACGCAACTCTTCCAACAAGGTCATCGCCAATGGCAGCAGCTTCGCCTCCGTGTACCGCATGGCCGCCGGTTTATCACCATCGACTGACCCAAAATTGCCATGTCCATCTATCAGCGGATCGCGTAGCGCAAATGTTTGCGCCATTCGTGCCATTGCGTCGTAGATAGCACTGTCACCGTGCGGATGATACTTACCCATGGTATCCCCGACAATCGTGGCACTCTTCCTGTAGCGAGCGTTGGGATACAGGCGGAGCCCGGTGAACATGGCATACAGGATTCGCCGCTGAACCGGTTTCAGCCCATCACGAATGTCTGGCAACGCCCTACTGGTGATTACCGATAGAGCATAGTTCAGGTATCGCGTTTCGGTGACTTCATGAAGTGGTGCGGGAGATACGCTATCCATTTGGGAACTATACAAAATGCATTTCTACTGCACTAATACAACTCTTCGTTTAAGCATACTATTAATTTCTCTTGCCTCCTCTAAACTTGTGTGACGTTCCAGCAAAGAATTTCGACCTGCCTTAGTCCGTTTGGGTGGAATCACGGGTTCTGGCCACCGTGGTTACTGAGCGGTAGTCATGCCCTTTCTTGGAGCATTACATATACATATTTCCCATAGCAACATCCATTTTATAGCAACCGCCTGACAGAGCTAAATTTACGTGAAGTATACCAGATGGTTATGATTTATGGTGGTCAGCCATAAGAAGTATCTGACACGTTCCGGTATGAACAAAATAGTACATTTAAGTCGGGATTTGAGGGATGTGAATCGATGCCCATGGACAGAACATTGTGAATCCCACATCGGACAATTGCCTGATTGGTTCATCCAATATCCAGCTACGCTGTCCCCTCATAATCCTGTCCGATGCTGCTTACCAGCGGTTCACAGGATTGCTCAGCATCTTATCTTCTGGATTCTCACTCCTTAGACGCGGAAGATGGAGGTCACAAATACTACTCCAAGGTTGTCCCGTGAACGAATTGCGGTCTCCTCCCGTTGGACTGTTACCTGAATCTAGTGCAGTACTGATCTCGTACCAAAGGATAAACACCCCGCAGCCTGGTTTATGATTTGATGTGTCGTCCATTGACGCAATTACAGGTGATTTTAATATTTGGTGTGTGCGTCTTTCTACTCACTAATGCAACCTGCTCCTCTCCTCCGCTTCCACCAACTGCGGAAGAAAGTGAAGCTGCTGATGCCGTTCTCGAAGTCCTCTCCACTACACAAACAAGCGATATTTCAGACGCGTTTTCCAGGGCATCCGAGTGGCCGCATATCCGACTCGATCGTACAGAAGGCCGCGGAGAGAAGTCGTACAACTCCGTAACACAGCTAATACGGGTGGATTCATCACGTACATCTGTTGTAGTTGCCGGCTCGGACTCTACTGAATCGGGAGATTTATCCGCTTTGGTGGACGGTATAATCCCCGAGGAAGCCGCATACTTGCTGGATCGGTTCGAGGATGATTTTTTGTATCAGATACAAGAGGATGCCAATTACTGGTTTCAGCCATCAAGTGTGATCACTATCACAGCTCGACCAGGTGCAAATCAAGCCATCCAATCTGCATCCTATGTGTTTGATGATTCATCCGGTAAGCTTGTCTCATTGAGTTTTCGTAATCATTCCCAAACGATTTTGTTTGAAGAAACATCTGAATACCAACTCCAGCTTCGTCCTGGACCTGATGGTGCATGGGTGCCTTATCGCTTGGTCGCCCGAGTTACCCTGCAACTGCCATCCAGGCAACAGCGGTTATTTGCTCGTAATGTCACATTCTACGGATACATCACTGGGCCATAGGGTCAGTGCACTACTGACCACGCGAAATCTTGGTCGGCCTCTTCACTATGTGGATACCGTAACTTCAACGAATACCGTAGCTATGGAGGCGGCTCAGCTGGATGCACCACACGGCACCGCCTTCCTGACAGATTATCAGACGAATGGATATGGTCGACATGGACGTATCTGGGAGGCTGCAAAAGGCCAAAATCTTACCTTCAGCACAATCCTGCGCCCGCCGATCTCCGGCACGGTCACGGGGATGGTACCGCTCGCTGCTGCACTCGCTGTATCGGAAGCCGTAGCGAAAGTAGTTTCACCAAATAACCCACAGCTCAAATGGCCAAATGACATTTTGCTGGAAGGTCGAAAAATCTGTGGCATACTCCTTCAAAGCTGCGGTGCACCAGTGACTCCCATTGTATTGGGCATCGGTCTGAATGTAAATCAGAGTATATTCCCGCCAGAGCTTAGCGGTTCTGCAACCTCGCTGCTCCTCGCTACAGGACAACATGTTGACAGAGCATCTATGATGGCGAATGTTCTACTTCGATTAGAGAAAATCCTCGACCTTTTATCAACGGATCCCGCACTTATCCGAAAACGCTATACTGAGAACTTAATGGGAGTAGGAAAAAACTGCCAGATCACAGGGGTGAATGAAAAAATAGCCGGTACCCTTGTGGGCATTGAAGAGTCTGGCGCCTTAATCTTGGAGACTAGTCAGGGACTCCAAACAATCTACGCAGGTGATGTTTCGCTCTACATGGCTGACAATTGACATCGGCAACAGCAGTACAAAGATCGGATTGTTTTCTGGAGATGATCTCGTGAAAACAGCGAATGGAGACTCCGCCGCAGAGGCCTTGGAGATCATCTCTGATTGGCAGGCAGAAACCTCGATTGCGCGTATCGGCTTGTGCAGCGTAGTGCCTCGGCAATCAGATATCCTCCTCTCAATCATAAATCAACTGTCAGGGACACCAGTATTCCGTGTCAGCAGCGGTGTTAATCTCCCTCTTCAAATTGATCATACCCCGGCCGAAACCCTAGGCCCTGACCGGTTAGCCGCAGCATGTTATGCCGCACACAACAAAGTCGGAGCACACATCATCATTGACGCAGGCACAGCCTTTACCATTGACGCCGTAAATGAAAATAGCACCTTTCTCGGCGGGGTAATCATGCCCGGACCGGTAATTGCCAACCTCGCACTGACCAACTACACAGCACAACTACCCGAGATACCGCTTTCTTTGCCGGACGGAGCTCTAGGACATTCTACAGTTGAGGCACTTCAACATGGTATCGTCCATGGTACGGCCGATGCGGTCATGGGGGCTATCATTCGCATCAGGAAGGCCTTAGCGAGTACCGCCGCAATTACAATTACAGGCGGCTGGCATAGTCTAATTGCTGACAAGATACCGGAAGCCCAGATAGACCCCCACCTCGTGCTTCGCGGCATAAGGTTACTTATGCAGTTCAACCCGCAACCCGCTTGACACGCGTTACCTTGCCCAGTGAAGCCAGAAAATCGGGGGAACAGGCAAACACTGTGAAGGGCCCCCCTGCTGCCGCCCACACTTCTTCATACTGTAGGAGATCTTCATCCACGAAGGTGCGGATCGGCTGAGGGTGCCCGACTGGAGCTACACCACCTATAGCATATCCCGTTTGCTGTCGTACAAAATCTGCTTGCGCTCTCTTAATCGGGGCACCCACGAGGGCAGCAAGTCGTTCTTCGTCTACGAAATTAGCACCACTGGCCAATACCAATATGGGGCCCTGACCTGCACGAAAGACGAGAGATTTTACAATTTGCCCAACGGTACAGCCAACTGCAGATGCGGCCTCGGCCGCTGTCCTTGTTGATTCGGCAAGCTTGACCACCTGCACATCCAACCCAAGTACTCGGAGCGTGCCCTGGACATGCTTCGCCTTGGCAGGCAATTTCATTCAGCGTTCATGGAATTCGTAGCATTATTGATAGCCACTGCTACTCCATTCAATACTTCGGCTAGCAGGGTTACCTGAGTTTCCACTTCCTCCCAATCCCGCTGTTCGATTGCCTCGCGGACGCCAGGCAGTGTCTTTACTCCGTATCCAGTGTAATAGCCAGGCGCATAGATGTAATGCCTAAACCACGGCCGTCCAGGCAGCCCCTCTTCACGCGTCATCGTTCGCTCTAGCTGGATTAGTTGCTGATTAATGCTTATGCGTTGCTCCTCAGACAGGCTCTCCAGTTGTGCTGCTATGGTTTTGTCAAAGGTTTGAGCAGATGCGGCCATGCGTGCAACCGCATTCCTGATTGGCGCAAAGTTGAGGAATGGAACAGGGTCCTTCATCTTTGGAGCGACATACTGTTTGGTTGGGTCTGCTGCCAAAACAAACGAATTCATTTCTACCATATGGTTGTGACGCACTGTTTCCTGACGCATGGTCGCAGCCAGACCAGCGACTTCCTCCACATACCCTTGTACATTTTCCGTAAAATTCTGCAATCGCACAGGCACAACTTCTGCGTTAGCTACCCGCAACGTCAGTCTACCGGCTACCTTCGCTAAGGCTATGCCATATTCAAATCCTGGATCCCCGAAGCGTACATAGTACTCAAATGAGTCAAAGGCGGAATGGTAGCTTCCCCCTCGATTCTCTCCACCGAATCCAATATTGAGACTCGCAACCCCCATGTGTTGGAGAAAGGGCGTATAGTCTGATCCACTGCCCAATGGTGAGATTCGTAAGTCCGCCCGCTTATCAACTTCTGAATTGCCTTGAACGCGTCGTAGCGCACCCATGCGTTGCCCGACAGTAACGCCAGTTTGCGGATCTTCAACGCTGGCGGCGACCTCATTCACCAAGCGCTCGAGCGTATGTGATCCACCCGCCCCCAAGAATCCTCGTCCATTGCTGTCCGTGTTTATATAGATAACCGCTTTTTTGCGGAGTTCGTCAGCATGGTCTTCTACCCATTCAGTAGATCCTAACAACCCTGGCTCTTCTGCATCCCAGCCGGCATAAACGATTGTGCGCTTTGGGCGATGCCCAGCCTGGGCGAGTTCGCCAATAGCACGTGCTTCTTCCATTAATGCCACCATGCCACTTGTAGGATCCTGCGCTCCAAAAACCCATGCATCACGATGGTTGCCCCGAATAACCCATTCGTCGGGGTAATCCGATCCCTCAAGTTTAGCAATCACATTATAGGCAGGTACGAGCGACCAATCAAATGCAAGCTTAAGCCTCACACGAGCAGGTCCCGGACCGACCCGATATGTGATTGGCAACCCACCTCGCCAACGCGCAGGGGCTACGGGGCCTTCCAGCGCCGCCAAAAAAGGTTGTGCATCACTCCAGGATACCGGCAGCACTGGAATCCGCATCAGCGTGGGGGCGTCCTCCAGTTCTAGTCGCTCTGCATCATCCGTTGCTCCAATAAATGGGGTAAGCGGATCCCCAGGAAATAATGGCATATCGGCGACCGAACCTAATTGAACCCCTTGATCCATACGGAAAGAGCCCTCGGGGTACGGCTCCCCCTGAAAGAATCCATCATCTCTGGGATCTGAATAAAGAATACAGCCGATCGCCCCATGCTCTGCTGCTAACTTTGGCTTGATGCCACGCCAAGACCCTCCATATCTCGCGATCACAATCTTGCCCTCTACACTGATTCCCATACGGGCAAGATCCTCATAATCACCCGGAATGCCTTGGTTTACATAGACTAGCTCTCCAGTCACATCCCCGTCCGCGCTATACGCATTAAACGTCGGCAGACGATCATCGCGAATCGAGCTGCTCGCATCTTCTGGAATCTCTGGTTCCGTTAATCTAGCACTGTAGGGGATCGGCGACAAAAGCTCCAACTCGCGTGTGATTGGAGTCGGAAACAAAACTTGGTAGACCTCTGTTTGTGCGTTGTAGCCCCATGACTGAAACAGCTGCACCATAAACTCCGCATTGGCGCGGGACTGTGGAGATCCGACATGCTGTGGGGCAGCGGTCATTTGCTTCATCCATGTCCGCAAGTTTTCTTTATTCAATTTTGAATCGAAGCTTGCTTCCAGGGCCAGCTGCCGGGTTGCCTGTTCTGATGAAAAACCAAGCATCGGGTCGTTATGTCCACCAAAACCCAACACGAGTAGTATCAGTATCAATGGAAATCGCGATTGCAGTATAAGTTTATGCATTGATTTTGGGGCTTTTTCCTTGTTTGACCGTTAAACTATAAATTAGCTTACACCTCGGCTTTTTGCTTATTGATCTATCAGAGATGATACATCACATCGCTCACCTGGATCTGCAATACTAAATATAATGAGTCAACTTTCTTTAGCTGTGGTCGCCAAGGGACTGGATGCCCTTTTGGATGAACAAATGACTGGTCAGGCCCGCATTGCCGCACATCTTGTTGCTGCTGCTGAGGACCAAGGCCTTTCGCCTGAGGAAATTATCTCCATCTTTGATGCGATCGTAGAAAAAACAGTGCTGGATGAACTCTGGATCACTGATTCAGATGGAGTCGTATATCTCACTAGTGTTCGTGGCGATGACGGAAAACCAATCAAATTTAGATTTACGGATGATCCCGATGAGCAACCACAGGCCTCTGCTTTTTTTCCACTGCTGTCCGCCAGCATTGACAGCGACGCAGTTATCACCCAAGCGGCCCAAACCCGGGAAATTGACTGGAATATATTCAAATATGTAGGCGTCAGCGGCATTGACAAACCTCGTATTGTGCAGGTTGGTAACGCCTTGGCGTTTGAGGAACAAGGGCTCTTAAACAATAGCTATGCTTCACCCGTCATGACTGCAGCTTTAGCTGCTTTCGGTGAGGCAGATCTGCTTTCCAGCCGGTACACATCGCGAGTGGCCGAAATTCGTTCGGTCTTTGATGGTGTACTTTCAAAGCAAATGGTCGTGCAGGCTGGCCTTATTGATGCGTTCATCAGCACCACCGAGGCTGCGGGATGGTCTGTTGCTAAGACGAACTCCCATTTACAGCGCATCGTCAAAACTACTCCTATTGCAGAGATTGAGATTGCAACGACCGGAGGCCAGATCGTTCTATCAAGCTCAACCTCCCCCCGACAGTTGCGCTACCCGGAATCCTTGCAAGCTATTAATGTTGAT
Source organism: Rhodothermales bacterium (assembly GCA_965219915.1). Taxonomy (GTDB): domain Bacteria; phylum Bacteroidota; class Rhodothermia; order Rhodothermales; family Bin80; genus Bin80. The sequence goes on from OZ244794.1 coordinate 2,473,835, forward strand.
GTAATGGATGTAGTGAACCATCCAACCATGGCACACGACGAAAATCGCCAAGCAGAAAAAACAACAACAGTTTATAGTCCTGGACTTGCGCGGATCGTGCAGATCACAACGTTCCTGGATGATAATTCACTGGTTTCACCACGATTTAAGATTCCCAAAAGCAACGAATAACCGGCGGATCGAGATCTATCTATCCCGTGTTTAGGGCCGTTTTCTCGGCGGCCAACGATCTCTGAGATTCGTCTGACCGGTCGCAGTTGATGCTGGGGCAGTACGGCTGCATTGTTCTTCCGTGCTGGGACAGAGTTGGCCGGATTCTGCTAGGTATTATCTCACCCTGATAGCCCTCGATCCCTCCATCTGGAGTTCGCGATTCCAACTTCTGTAGTAGTGCTGACAGATTAGGGATACGGTGGCTTTGTCAATGGAGACGGTTCCACACCGCTACATCCTCCTCCACTACGCGCGTCGCGTCTGGTCTGCACCCTAATTCCAGAATCTTGAGCAATTATTCAATGAACGTAGACAGATCCCAATCTACCATTTTAACTGAACTTACTTCCTCTGCTCGCACTGTAGCCCAAACGCTCAACCCTGAAGTCCGGATTAATCTATTGGCCTGCTTGAGACTCCACGAATGCTCTTAACCCCGTGGCCACATCACTGAACCCGCGGCGCATATAGCAACCAAAACAGAGGTAGACTACTGGTGCGAGCAGCCCAGTTAACATGTCGACGTTGTAATAGCGACAGTTGGAATCACCAATAGGCTCTATGCGCTGCTCTCGCTTGGCGAACAATAGCCAACGAGCACCGAATTTCTTTTCCCAGGCGATCAGACGGGGCTTGTCGAAAGCACATAGGATTTCTGTGATCCTGAACTTCGCAGGTCCCATCCTTACCAAGAGATGTACGGGAGATCCAATCTTAAAATCCGTTTGAATTTTCGATGTAAATGGATTCCATTCACCATATTCTTGCTTACTTGTTAGCACCCTCCAAACAATTTCATCGGAGGCATTGACTTCAACCGGGTTGGTCCGAATAGTATATTCTCTGATACCCATGATTTTGCACTTAGGTGACACTCTCAAGCCATGCTTCGGACTGTCTCCATAATTTATTGGAGACAGACATCTGCCTAGACTGGTGGCTTGATTTTCTTACCCGGCAGCGCTCGTAGTAACGCCCTCCTTGCAAGGTGGGGGTGCTGGCACACATTATCGGAGTCTGAGCTCCATACTTGCGATGCAACAGTACCAATGAAGTCAATGCGTAGTTCACGCGATCCAATACCTCCCCGATCCGACCATTGATTGATTGGGTTTTGGTAAGGTTCGTATGAACTGAACCGGGATGTACCGCGACAGATCGCAGATTGAATTCCTTCTCAAATCGTCGATTCAATTCAAACGAAAAATGAATGAGTGCAAGTTTTGAGGCTCCGTAGGCATTCCATGAATGGTACCGCTTAGTAGGATTGATCAGTTCTTCGTTACTCACTCGGTCGTGCAGATGAGAAGCGACGTTGATCACTCGAGCATCGCCACTTTTCTGGGCACCACGTTTAAGACTGGGAAGTAACAGATTGGTCAATTGAAATGGCCCCAAATAGTTTGTTCTCCAATGAATTTCGAAGCCGTCAGCCGAAAGAGGTGGCTTCTGTCGTGGACTGAGGATGTTCTGATGGATTCCAGCGTTGTTCAGAAGAACATGGAGTTTGCCCTCATATGATTGGACAAACCATGCTGAAAAATTGGAAACACTGCTCGGATCGCAGAGGTCCAGAGAGCGTACCGAAATATTCCCATCAGCACCAACTCTGCTCAGATCACTCTTGAGACATGCCTCCGTCGTCTTTGCATCATGTAGGCTGGTCGCGATAACGTCTGCTCCCCAACTCGCAAGAGTCTTAGCGGTCTCGTAGCCGAGAGAATTGGGAGAGGCACCTGTCACAATCACTGTCCGTCCGGTCATATCAACCCGCTCAGCCATGGGCTTGGGAGTGCAGAGGAGCCAAAGATGACGAACAGACTTAGCAAATTCGTGAGGCATCGCCCTGTGAGGTTATGCGGCGTCAATACTTCGAATCAACTCAGCGCTAGCTTCCCATAGTAAAGAGCCATTCTCTGGATTGGAAGCAGTTGGGGAGACAGCTTTTCGCTGCATTAAGTGAAGATACATTCCGGTAGCAGCTCCTGCCTCTTTTGAACAGCAGAGATATATTGCAGGATTAATCGACTCCTCGGGAGATTGTAACAGATACTGCAGAAGCGGCTTGACCACAGGCTTCAATAGTGCGGGGGTGTCTCTTGCAATATTAGAAGCGATACCACCTGGGCACATAGAGTGCACCGCTACTTCGATCCTTTCTTTTTGGTTCAAATGCCGAGATAGTTGGGTGGCATACATACACTGCAATAGTTTGCTAATCCCGTAATACTTAAGACTCTCTTTCATCCGGTAATCTGTAAACTCACCTAAACGATCAAAATCAATCGTGTGGGAGGACCGGTGTGCCTCAGATGAAACAAATACAATTCGTGGTGTCTTTTTAGGATGTGCTGATGGGCGAATCACGCCATCTTCCAACCAGCGATCTATCATTATCCGAGAAGAAAGGAAGTGGACCATAAACATGACTTCAAACCCCTGAGGCGATTTTCTTGCCTTGGGAGGCATCAGCCCAGCATTCAAAAGAGCAATGTCAATCTGGATGTTACGGGATGCCAAGAGATCGCAGAGGTCCTGAACTGAATTGACATCTGCAAGGTCAACTTCGACCAGTTCCACATTGGTGGAGCCTGAAAGATTGGCGATCTCCTGCGAAATTTCGCTATGCCCCGGGCGACACGCCAAAATCATATTTCCCCCACGCCTAGCAAGGTCAACAGCAGCAGCCTTTCCCAAGCCACTATTCGCGCCCGTTACAAAGCAGGTTTTGCCGTCAATTCGGGTACCTTCTGGAATTACGGCGACTTCGGAATGCTTTTGATTTCGGAGATCTCGGACCGCGGTAACCAGTGCATTGAAAGGCGTGCCGTCTCCGACTAGGGTCGGTTGCTTCTTCACGATCGATTCAATTCGGCTTGAGTTGCCCATTCGATCAAGCGAGATGAATTATTCGAATGGGATTTGGTATTTCTGGCGATAGCCAGAAATACTTTTTTCGACATCCTCCTCGGTTAACCCGAAATCCGTCATGCAGTAAGAATGCCTCCCAAAACGATTTTTCGGATTCGTCTTGATGTATTGCTCCGCACATTTCACTGCCTGATCGTCGAAATCCATCCCTATCCACTGATAGATCTCTTGAAGTTGTTCAATCGGGTCCGCGATCAGTCTGTAATAGGATAGATCCATAAACTGATCCGTCTGGCACTTAGACCGTACGGTTTCGGTGACTTGAATCATTCGCAGTACCTTCCGGTGCCAGTGACTTGCGATTTCTCTGGGATTCACATGGTCACTAAATACACCGCGGCCATGTGCAACCAAACTGCAAAATGATGGCAAAGTCTTTCTGGGATCGCGATGGGTCTGTATGACTTTGGCATCTGGAAATGTTTTCAGGAATACGTCTAGGTACTCCATATGGTGAGGAGTTTTCAACACCCAATGATTTCCCGGATCTTGCCATGACAGAACCTTGAGCATCGTTCGAAAATATTTGTAGGCACGGGTATGGTTCTGATCTTCCAGCCATCGCGCATAGGTCGGAACGTTCATCGTCGCCTCATTCGATTGACTCATAAAGCAAAGATCTAGCAGTAACACATCTTCTTCGGGTTCACTTTTACTGATAGGATGTACAATCCTAAAGTCTGGAGATAGATAGGAAATCGCTTGATGAGTTACAAATGATCGAACTCTTCTGATCACCTTGGTGCCTCGGTTCAAGTTTCTTGCAGGGACTGGCTCAAGAAGTTCATCACTGGACAAACCACGGATGGCGGGATTGGAATTCAATAGGCGCTGTAAGAATGTCGTTCCAGTACGCTGTAATCCAGTAATGAGCGTGATCCTCCCGAGATCAATCTCATGGATTTCAGGGTGCTTCTTGAGGAGCTCCTCAATCCGAAGGCGATGGATCAGTGCTCGAGTGAGCCGCGACTTTTGAATCAGCTTACCGCAGGGATTCAGACGAGCTTCGTTGTTTATAGAGTTGAGCAGAACATCTAAGGAATGCAAGGCTACATTATCCCCCAAGTCTCTTAACCCCGTTTTTTTCTGTGCTTTGTTAATCAGTTCCTCAGGTTCCAGATTACCCTGCAACGAGAAGTTTCTATCCAGCCAATTATATGCTCTAACGGAGAATGGGCGATAAGGGCGAGAGTAGTCCGTAGATGTTACTAACTCCTTCTTGCTATCTTGTGTCATTCGCTGGATCGAAGGCTACTCAGCTTGACCAATTGGGTAAGGGGCTGTGGATGTTCGCGTGAACGGACCCATCGGAAGCACATCGTTCCAGAAGAGTGACCTGCCGTTTCCAACCAGTTGGGTAGACTGGGGTCTTCATGTGCAATGATCAGCCTAACCGAGCCATCATCCCTGTAATGTGCCAGGTATTTATTCGTATGAATCCGATGATACCGGTAGTCTAACGATTCCATCCAATAGTTATTTAACTGGAAGTTCCAATATTCGCTTTCTGGGGGAGTAACTTCAATTAAGAGAGCTTCATCCTTAGCAATTGCCCAGTGACTGTGATAGTAAATGATGTTTGGATCGCCGCCGGCAGCACGTGAAACTTCGGAATCGAACATTGGCAGTGTATTGGTGTGTTTCTGGAAATCTCTTGCCCATTTCGAAAACAGCAACGGTGCACCGGTCACTAGTTGTCCTACCTTTTTCAAGCCATCATCAAGCCTTTTAGGGGTTAGCAGGTTTGGACGACGCTCATGATCTAAGCAGTTAATTCGCTCAATCCTCAGATCAGCTGGAATCTCGGTGGCGCGGTCAAGAAAAGTTTGGCGTACCACAAGAGTGCCAGTCTCGGCGGTCATCGGTAGCCAGTTTCTAGGTTGAGGTTTGGAGCTTAGGGTCAGTTCAAACTTCCCGTCAGCGTCCATTTCAATCTCATCAGACTCAATATACCCAGTGGGTGGCAGGCCACGCCCCTCACCATAGTTGCCGGACTGAGTCCCAAAACTCAAATATGCAATGGTGTTTCGCCGTCCAAAGATCTTGTACTCATAGTTCCCGTCCAAAGCTGCTGTCTGATAGTAATTATCTGGATTGTCGGCACCAAGTTTCGTCACTTCATCAACAACTCGATGCAGGACAGGCGCACGAACATCAGCGTGTTCGACGAATGCCATTAGACCTGCGCGCACAATTCGACTAAGGTACCTGTAGCCTTCCGCTTGATTGAATGGATCCTGAGGCGCTCCAGGAAACTGTAATCCAGCACCGGCAGCTTTCAACGAATCACAGAATTCGTCCCATGCTTTGCCACTGACAATCCTGTGTGCTACGATGTCCTCTTCCGTTCTTCCACTCAGCCTCCGAATCAGGAGAATTATTCGTCGAAACAAGCTTAATAGACCAATAACAAGCTTCCGCATAATTGTTGAATAGCAATAGAGAGTGAGCGATGACAGAGACGTTCTTGTCCCTGGTAACTTCAAAGTTACCGCATTCGATTCAGATTGAAAGGCGTGGAATATGTGGATGATTCCACACCTTTTTTTCATTTCCCGCTGCGGTGAGTGGATAATAGTTGACGTGCTGCAATGGGCGACTACGGCAGCCTCCAACCTACCGCTACAGATGGAGCTTGGAACCACTGCCTCCGCCAGTGCAACCACTTCCAAGGGCGCGCCGTGAGCCGGATCAACCGATACAAGGCCAATAACGCATATTCTTGACGCAAATGGCTAGGAGCTTAAGTTCGTTCCGGTGGAACGTATTGATCTATTGTGGACATAGGCCCTAGTCCAGGGTCATTTCCGTTGGCCGGATCTCTAGTTCCACCACACGAATCACCGGTTGATCCATTCTATCTATCACGTAGAAGCGATCCAGTTCATCCTTCCACAATATGTCCAGAAACAGATTGGCTATTCCCTGGGCCGTTAGCGGTATTTTTTCAATGGCTCCATAACCGACTAGCTGTCCTTTTCCATCAAGTACTTCCACGCCAAAATAGCGATGTCTTCCGAACTCGACTTTCGTAAAGTGGACAATCCGATCATCTTGAAGACGAAATAGACCGAGACTGGTATTGTGCAGTTTCGCACCCTTCTCTATTCCTGCATAAAAAATCATCATATCGACATTCTCGTAAATGGAGGGATTTTTCACTTCCGTATAGGCCCTCTTTTCAACGAGACCGTCTATTGTGCTTGTCAGAGCCCACTGACCTCCCGCCTCGGAATACAAATAGAGTTTCCCCTCATACAGGGACGGTGCATACAACAAGCCCCCATCCGTGAGGATAAAGGAATTTGGCTCTGCGGAAAGCATGGTTGTCTCAATCTTGCTATATGGGTCGGCGATCTGATCAGTGCTGCCAAACGTCACAGTGGGTTGCTCAAACGCGGGCCCATAAATTCGGAACAGGTGGTCGACTTCGCCAGGTTCGCTGGTCTGGTGGCTTAGGAAGAGGTATCCGTCTCGAAATGGCCGGATGTCAGCTCGCGCCCACCTCTGTCGCGGGTGAGTTGACAATAGCTGGCCTTCCGCGGAGAAGCGTGTTATCCGTCTATTTGTCCTGTCAAGAGCAATGAGTTCCTGCTCTTGGTTGATTGCAAGTCCATCGAAGCTCTGGAATTCCATAGGCCCCTGCCCACGCTCACCCAGCGTACGGATGTAACGGCCAGAATCGTCATATACACGGATATTCATGACTTCTTGGTCGGCAACGTAAATACGGCCTTGAGCGTCAGTAACGACATAGCGAGGACTCCCGAATAGGTATTCGGGCGAAGCAGATTCGTCTCCACCAAGAAGAAAAACCTCACGCAACTGCACATCCAATTCCGGAATCACACGTGAACCTATCCCGGGCTCATTTTTCGCGCACGCCGCCACGAGAGTACACGTCAAGACAAGAGCAAGGCCGAGTAGGTGTCTGGCCTTGTCCGTCATTTGGGAACCTCCTTGAACTGTTGTACGGTGTGATAGCTGTTGCGACGCATGCTCAACATAAGAGCTAGCACATTGTGTTTGTGTTACACTGCCGTCGTAGCGCTGAACAATAGGATACTATAAAGGATTCTCTGCTCATTGACATCGACAAAGGCATGCTGGGACTGCCGCGCACTGCTTCCCCATTTGATCAAACTACGCCGGAATGCTTCTGGAAGTCCATAAGCCATAGGCAAGTCCATCAAGCGTATATACCCCTCGCTGTCATCCGGGCTGGGCTCCACAAGGACCCTTATGAATTCAATACCGCCTCCATGTGTTCAGAGGCCATCCTAGAGTCCGATATACTCAAATATCTCGGTGAGGCACGGAGAGCGCAGGGACGTGCACTTAACAAATGCGGCAATCATGTCCAAATTGACTTAACCAGCATCAGTTTCAGATAGGGCCACCACCAACTTGGGCACACGAACCGGGTCGTCCGCATTACTGGAGAAACCCATCCTAGATCCGTCGCAACGTTTGAGAAGGGATAACGCCCGATCAGTGCGGAGATACGTCTCGAATCAAACTCTCCTTCCCGAATTTTGAGATGGTCTCCAACGTCTCATGTACCTCGTTCCAGGTCGTAGAGTAATTGATGACGCACATCCTGAGTGCTAACGCTCCACGAAGGCGTGTAGATGAAATGAAAGCATGGTCATCCCAGAAGACTCGGGCTAGTACATTCCTATTGATTGTTTCCAACATTTGATTGTCAAAGTCAGCATCCGCGGGATTTACTCGGAAGCATGCAATCCCCAGCGCAGCAGGTGCTAACATCTCCAGGACCACACTCTCTTCAACATACTCCTCAATCCTTCGCGCGAGCTCCATCCCGTGCGATTGGGCTCTCCGGAATGCTGCCATACCAAAGGTTTGAACGGACATCCAGATCTTCAATGCCCTCACCGAACGACTAAGTTGCAAGCCCCTGTCCGAAAAATTTGGATGATTTGCGCCCCAAATAGTGTCCTGGAGAATATCGCACTTCCCGGCAAACGCACACTCAAGTGTGCGTAAATCCTTGACCATCAACCCTCCCACTTCATAGGGTTGGAAGAACCACTTATGCGCGTCCAGCACAATTGAATCTGCACGTTCAATTCCGCTCATGATATCCTTACCTTCCTCGGTCACGAGTACAAAGCCTCCATGCGCGGCATCAACATGGAGCCATATATCCTGGGCCTCGCAATAGTCGGCCATCTCTTCCAGTGGGTCAACGGCTCCGCAGTTGGACGTTCCAGCGTTCGCACATAGAGCGATGGGACTGAATCCGGCGGCTCTGTCCTTAGTCACGGTCTCAACGAATGCATCCATATCCATGCGGAAATGCCTGTCGGTCGGAATCATACGAATGCGTTCTGGGCCAATCCCCATAATCCTGGCCGCCTTGACGAGTGCACTATGGCTCTGTTCGCTCATGTACAAAACGCCTCGTTCTGGATCAATCGCAGCCTCGCGCGCCGCAACAAGACCATCCAGGTTCGCCGCCGACCCCCCGCTCGTTAATACACCTCCCGCGCCTTCTGGATAGCCAATCCAGCGCCGGAACCAGTCGACAACTACAAGCTCTAGCTGGCTCGGACCACTTGAGATCAACCAAGAACTCTGGTTGATATTAAAGCCGGCAACCATAAAGTCAGCCAGGACACTAGGCCAGGTGGGCTGTGAAGGGATAAATCCGAAACACCGCGGATGGTCTAAGCTCAGCGCGATTGGAAGAATCTCATTTGCGGCTTCTTCTATCACTTGCGAGGCCGAACGGCTCTCCTCCGGTGGAGGCCTCATCAATTGATCCTCAAGATCCCGCCGGAACTCTCCCGCCCAAGCACCTTCTCCGGGCATATTCTCAATGCGCCGCACTAGCAACTCTGCCGTTTGTTGCGCAAGTGCCAGCATTTGTTCTGGCAACATACAGAGATCATTGCCGACTACATCATTACCGGTCATTTCCGTCCACTTTATTGTCCATCAGATGTCTCCACAGGTGTGAAAGTTAAGTACGCTGTATCAAGAAAACAAATTGTACGAGCGCAAACGAAAAATACTGTCAGGGAAGATTTTCCGTGTCTTCCGTGTGGAAGGTCACCTTCACAGCCCCGCATACGCTTGTATCTTTCTCCTCATTAGTATTACTACTTTTGTAGGCATCACAGCCCCTTGTACAACCGTCCCAATGAGACTACATCAACTTCCCAGAATTCTCTGTCAGTGCCGTATCCCACTGTCAGCGAAGTATCCCACCGTCAGCGAAGTATCCCACCGTCAGCGAAGTATCCCACTGTCAGCGAAGTATCCCACTGTCAGCGAAGTATCCACTGTCAGACAACTGATTTAGCACTATCTTGTGGAATCGGCACAAATATGTCTGCAGGAAAAACTAAATGAGCCCCACTATGAAACCACTCCGCCTTGTAATTAACGGCAAGAAGGTCTCTACCGAACGAAGCTTTGAAGTGTTGAATCCCGCCAATGAAAAAGTAGCTGGACTTGCACCAATGGCGGGAAGGAAAGATCTGGACGATGCTGTGCAGGCCGCCCAGACAGCATTCAAAAAATGGCGCGAAGTACCCGAATCCCAAAGACAGACAGCTTGTCTGGAAATTGCATCAAAAATTGAGGAAAATGCTGAAGAGCTCGCCCATATTCTGACAGCGGAGCAGGGTAAGCCCCTAAACGGCCTCGGCTCACGCTGGGAAATCGGTGGCGCGATGGCCTGGACTCAATACACGGCCAGCCTGTCTCTTCCAATAAAGGTTCTCCAGGATAACGATGAAGGCAGGGTTGAACTACACCGCAAACCAATTGGTGTTGTAGGCTCCATTACTCCCTGGAACTTCCCGGTCATGATTGCGATCTGGCATATCATTCCTGCTGTTCTCTCGGGCAACACGGTAGTATCCAAGCCCTCTCCCTTTACACCCTTATCCACGCTACGCTTGGTTGAACTCATGAACGAAGTGTTGCCAAACGGCGTGGTCAACTGCATTACGGGCAAAGACGAATTGGGGGCCGCAATGACAGTGAATGAGGGGATCGGCAAAATTGTTTTCACCGGCTCCTGCGCGACTGGCCAGAAGATCATGGCGAACTCAGCGGAAACCATGAAGCGACTGACCCTCGAACTTGGTGGAAATGATGCCGGAATTGTTCTTCCAGACGTTGATCCAAAGCAGATTGCCGAAGGACTGTTCTGGGGCGCGTTCATAAATAGCGGTCAGACATGCGCGGCATTGAAACGCCTCTATGTTCATGATAATGTGTATGACAATGTCTGCGATGAATTGGTAGATCTTGCCCGACAGATGAAGGTAGGAGAAGGTGTGAACGAGGATGTTGTTTTGGGGCCGATTCAGAACCGCAAGCAATACGATATTGTGGACGACTTGGTGCAAAGCGCCAAATCCAAAGGACGTGTGCTCTTGGGGGGAGACCCCAAAGAAATACAGCAGAAAATGGGCGGGAAGGGATACTTTTACCCGCTCACGATCATAGCCGACTTGGAAAACGGAGATCCTCTCGTTGATGAGGAACAGTTTGGACCCGTTCTACCGATTATCCGCTATCATCGAATCGATGAAGCAATTGAGAAGGCAAACGATAACCCCAATGGTCTAGGAGGTTCGGTCTGGAGCCAGGACATAGGAGAGGCAAGAAGAATAGCAAACCAGATGGAATGCGGCTCGGTTTGGATAAACAAGCATGGAATGATTCAACCCAATGCTCCCTTCGGGGGAGTAAAGCGTTCTGGAGTTGGAGTTGAATTCGCGGAGGAAGGCCTGAAGGAGTATACGGATATCCAGGTTGTTTTCTCCTAGAATGTCTTGGTATCGGTTTACTGCAATCCCGACTATAGTTTAGGCAAGCTTGAAGCAAGTTCGGTTCACACGGCTCAAGGTTGCACTGATCCGTAAATGGTCAGTGGGGATGAGAACATGTCTGGCACTGAATACAATGCATCTCCTTCTCATGCGGAGTACCTGCTGACCTCCTATGTCTTTTTGGTGCCGGACGCTCCAATAATGATGGGAATCACTTGCACATCTGGGGCAGGACCAAGTTAGCAGCCTATTTTGCCTTGAATCCTGCAATCATACCCAAGATTACTCAACCCCAGACAGCCAATCTTCTCAGGCTACAATAAACACTCAGACGCATGCACATCCTGATGCGAACTGATACGCCCAAGCTGTGCCTTCTTCGAAGTTAGTACACCTGTATTCATCCCCAGAAAGCGCATAGTTCCATCGTAGCGACCGTACTCCATCTTGATACACAGGTCCATAATTACATCAAGACCTCCCGCACCGGCGATCGTGGCTGCTTCCTCATTGAAAAGTCCAAGCTGCAGCCAAAACACTTTTGCATTGATATCCACGGCTTGCGCTGCGTAAATCGGACATTCGTGTGAAGGTCGAAATATATTCACCACATCTACTGGCTCAGGAATATCCTTCAGTGTTGGATAAACTTTTTCTCCCAGGATCCTGTCTGCCTTTGGATGCACAGGAATTATCTTTATGCCTCTACTCTTCAGGAAAGTCGCAACGAAATAGCTGGCTTTCTGCCGCTTCGTGGATAACCCCACGATGGCAACCGAACTGGCAAACCCGAGGGTTCGGCAAACCAAGGCCGGAGCTTGGTATATTGCCTGCTGCTCAACCGTAAGCAAAGAGTGGCTGGTCAAATCGCACGCAGCGCCTGATCTAGATCCCATAGTAAATCCTCTTCAGTTTCGAGTCCAATTGAAAGACGAATCATGCCAGGATCAATGCCGCTGGCTACAAGCTCTTCATCAGAGAGCTGCTGATGTGTCGTTGACGCCGGATGAATCACCAAGCTTCGTGCATCACCCACATTCGCCAAGTGAGAAAACAGATTAAGCGCTTCGATGAAGCGCCTACCGGCCTCACGAGGATCAGCTCCTCTGAGACCAAAAGAAAACACAGCTCCCGGCCCACGTGGACAATATCTGAGGGCGAGTTCATGATATGGACTACTTTCCAATCCTGGGTAAGCCACATACTCAACATTCGGATCGTCCTCAAGGTATCTTGCAATCGCCATGGCATTCTTAACATGACGATCCATGCGGATTGAAAGCGTCTCAAGTCCCTGAATCAAGAGAAAAGCATTGAATGGCGACAGGCACGAACCTGTATCTCTGACCGTCTCAACACGTGCCTTCATCAAAAATCCATGGAGGCCAAACGTATCGTAGAAGCGCAAATTATGGTAGGAAGGCGAGGGGTTTGCAATTGACGGGTAGTGACTGTAGTCGAACCGCCCGGATTCGATAATTACGCCACCAATTGAGTTGCCATGACCACCTACGAACTTCGTAGCTGAATGCAGAGAAATGTGCGCCCCGTGATTAAGCGGCTGGCACAGGTACGGTGTTGCAAACGTATTGTCAATTATCAGTGGACAATTATTTGACTCGGCCAGTGCAGCCAAGCGGGAAATGTCCACTACACTGCCTTGAGGGTTGCCGATCGTCTCCGCGTAAAGGGCACGCGTTTTTGAGTTGATTGCTGCCTCCCATGCATCAAAATCGTCGGGATCCACAAAATGGGCAGTAACTCCCAACTTGCGAAAAGTGTGCACAAACTGTGTGCGTGTTCCACCATATAGGTGTTGCGAAGCCACGACCTGGTCCCCCGGCTCCAGTAGCGTCATCATTGTAACAAGCTGCGCAGCCATACCGCTTGAAGTCGCAACTGCACCCGCACCTTCCTCTAAAGAAGCTATACGCTCCTCAAAGGCGGCGGTGGTCGGGTTATTGATTCGAGTGTAGATATTGCCATACTGCTTCAAATCAAACAGCTCTGCCGCATATTGCGGGCTATCGAAAACATATGAAGTCGTCTGATAGATCGGAACAGCACGCGAACCAGTCACCGCATCTGGAACATGACCGGCATGGAGCATTCTCGTTTCGAAGCCAAAATCACGTTTTTGATCAGATTTACTCATTTGCCAAATAAAAAACAATGAATAGAGAAATGGAGCAGCTACAATAGAATTTGCTAAAAAGCAACAAATAAACTTATTTTAGAAAATCACACCAAGTACTTGCAATTCTATGGAAACCCCGCAGAAAAACGGGCAACTGGGTAAAAAGTTCTACAGGAAGGAACTGGCTAGACTGCACGTAGAACTCGCGCGGCTTCAGCGCTATATTGAATTAAACAAGAAACGCATCGTCGTGCTGTTTGAAGGCCGAGATGCGGCTGGTAAGGGGGGAACAATCAAGCGCATTACGGAACCGCTTAACCCAAGGGTCTGCCGCATAGTAGCGCTCTCCAAACCCACAGAGCGTGAAAAAACGCAGTGGTATTTCCAAAGGTATGCAAATCATCTGCCGGCCGCTGGAGAGATGATTCTCTTTGATCGCAGTTGGTACAACCGTGCTGGCGTGGAACGTGTGATGGGTTTCTGTTCCGAAGAGGAGTACTGGGAGTTTCTGCGAGAATGTCCCATATTCGAACGTATGTTGATCCAGAACGGCATCACACTGATCAAGTACTGGTTCTCCGTAAGTGCCGAAGAGCAGGAACGCAGATTCCGACGTCGGATTGAGGACCCAACAAGAAAATGGAAAATCAGCCCCATGGACATAGAATCAAGAGCTCGCTGGACCGACTATTCGAGAGCAAAAGACCAAATGTTTCTGCACACTGACCTTCCGAATTCTCCTTGGTGGGTCATTGAGGCTGATGACAAACGCCGTGCAAGGCTGAACTGCATTGCCCACCTTCTTGATCAAATCCCCTACAGTAGAATTGAGATACCGGAAATCACGCTTCCCCCGCTACAGTCGGACCAAGGCTATGTTCGCCCTGCTATGGACACACAACGAATCGTGGGAGATCAGTTTTCTAAACCAGCGGATCCATAACCTTTTACCGTGCACCAACCAATAATGGATGCTGCTCCGCATGATCCCTCAATCATGTATCAAAATTTTCGGAACCAGCTATGTTCAAAGGATAACACGATTTCCGAGCAATTTTGGTCAGTACTAAATCCGTCATGTCCCCGTTGTCACCATCAACTGACATCGGGCTGATAAACTGGAGGCTGACAATCCTCACCAGATACAAACCACCCCTTCAGACAGCGCCGAGAGCGCGTCCGTACGACGAAAAACGGGCTTGCAGCCGACATTCGACTCGGCCGGCGGGCCATTGTCAGGCTATCAATCCCTAAAAATCTTCACCAGACCACTCCCGATAGCAACCCCCGCTGCGCCAATTAACGGATTCAGCCAGCTCAACCACATAGGTTGAACGCTTTTCTCAGTTGCCTCGAAAACTGATGGTGCGAAGTCACGAACCTCGTCTCCACCACCACCGCCTATCATCATCATTATGGCAGAAACCACCCCCAACACTACGACCAGGGCAATCAGGTACTTGGTAGCGGTGTGATTACGAGCAATCAGGTAACAGACCTTACCGGCTACCAAAGCAACACAGACGCCGACTATGATGCTCATGATTACCCAGCCAACGGAAACATCCCAGGAGTCCGGCTGATACGCCCCTTCGGCCCCCATAACCATGTAAGCCACACTAAAAATCACTCCGATTCCAACAGCCATTACGAGATAGCCGACAACTACGGCCAGCAAGTTCATCCAAAAATTGCGCATGATAGCTTCTTGTGTCAGTTGAGAGGTATGATACTAAGGGTTACTCCGGAAAAAAACCGTGGTATTGCGTGCGTGCCCCGGTGTTTTATATCCGACGCTGAAAATCTCATCATTTTGTGGCAATCTTTTGTATCAAGCTCATCCAGTTGCATAGGAGTGGCTCAGTGACTGCTCGGACCTTGCGACGTAGTGAGTATCTCGTCGGCAACAGACCGCAGTTAATCAGGTTCCATTCGTGTAACATCATACCTAATCTGGTTATCTTATGAGCCTCGATCCACATATACCTATGTCTGTGGAAGCCAGCCAGGAAATCATCCACGACTTACCGGGTGCAAGCCCCAATAAAGATCCAATCGTGCAATTCCAGGAATGGTTTGACCTAGCGCAAAACGCTAATATTTATCTCCCTGAGGCCATGACACTCGCCACTGCCTCCCCAGAAGGGGTTCCGAGTGCCAGAATCGTTCTACTTAAGTGCGTAGATAATCGCGGTTTCGTGTTCTTCACCAATTACCGCAGCCGCAAAGGAGACGAGCTGAATTCTAATCCGCTGGCGGCCTTGGTTGTTCACTGGTCGTCGCTCCAGCGCCAAGTAAGAATCGAGGGTAACGTCGAGCGGATCAGTAGGGATGAAAGCGAAACTTACTTTCAATCACGCCCCAGAGGTAGTCGTATTGGGGCTTGGGCCTCTCGCCAAAGCATGCAGCTCAACGAACGTTCCGAGTTGAATATGCATGTGAAACGATTTAACCAGAAATATCCTGGAGAAAACATCCCCTGTCCTCCTCACTGGGGAGGATTCCGGGTGATTCCCGAGAATATTGAGTTCTGGCAAGGGCGCAAGAATAGGCTGCACGAGCGCCTAGTATTTAATCGACTGCCTTCCGGGGATTGGCAAACCAAACTGCTATATCCCTGACCCCAACCGTGAAACAGCAGCAATGTTGATCATCCTTACAGGAGACAGACAGCTGGGGACCAGATTATCAAAAGAGTTCCCATGGATGCTGCTGCTCTTCCTCTACCCAACTAGCACGAACACGAAGCAACTCTTCCTGGACCGCAAGTCTCTCGCCTGATCCTTCCCGTCGGCTATATACACCATCTACATCCAGGTATCTGGCTTTAACGGTATCCCGGAGATAGGATTCCAGTACAACATCCCGGAGATAGCGAACGTATTCTTCATCTTGAATCGGAAATAACAATTCTACCCGTCGATTGAGATTTCGGGGCATGAGGTCAGCACTCCCAAGGTAAATCTCCTCATTGCCTCCATTTGTGAAATAGTAAATACGGCTGTGTTCCAAGAAACGCCCGACAACGCTGATCACGTTGATATTCTCACTAATACCGGATATCCCCGGTTTGAGGCAACATATACCACGAACTAACAAATCTATTTTGACGCCGGCCTGTGAGGCTTCATAGAGTAATCGGATGATTTTTCCGTCCACGAGCGCATTGGTTTTTAGAATCAAATGTGACTCGCGACCTGCCTTGCAGTGATCAATTTCGCGACGAACCAATTCAGTGAACCGTTTTCTCAGATTAATAGGAGCTACTACCAACTTGCTATAGTTACGTTTTTCAGAATAACCTGTCAGGAAGTTGAACAGATCTGAGGCATCTTCGCCAATTTTCGGATCAATCGTAAAGAATCCCAGATCCTCATAGATATGTGCTGTGACACTGTTGTAGTTTCCGGTGGAAAGGTGCACATATCGCCGAATGTGCCCTCCCTCATTCCGAATCACAAGCGCAACCTTCGTGTGTGTTTTGAGCCCGATGACACCATAGATCACATGGACACCTTCGCGCTCAAGCGCACGGGCCCAACCAATGTTGCTTGCTTCATCAAACCGGGCCTTCACTTCAACGAGCACGGCGACCTGTTTGCCGTTTTCCCTTGCTTTCATGAGCGCCCGTACAATTGGGGATCGACTTCCCACGCGATAGAGCGTCATTTTGATCGCGAGCACGCTAGGATCTGTTGAAGCGGCTTCCAAAAATTCAATCACGGGCGAAAACGAATCATAAGGATGATGGACCAAATGATTCTGTGCTCTCACAACGGTAAAAAAATCTCCATCGCGTGTCTCGGATTTAAGCCTTAATGAAGTGAATGGCACGAACGGTTGAAACTTGAGGTCAAATCGATCAATCTCTGATATTGGCTCCATTAAACTCGCGAGTCCAAGCGGCCCATTGACTATCACAACATCATTCTCATCGGTAGCCATATTTTCGATCAGAATTGATCGCACCTGTTCGGGCATGTCTGGATTAACCGTAAGCCTCAGTACAGAACCGAGGCGGCGTTGACGTACCCCCTGCTCCATGGTCTCAAGCAAATCATCTGCTTCCTGTTCCTGAATAGTTAAATCCGCATTGCGCGTGATCCGGAATGGGTGCACGGCCTCTATTTTCATTCCGGGAAAAAGAGACTGCAAGTTGGCCGCAATCACTTGTTCTACCCACACAAAGGAATAGACTCGTCGTGTGGAGGAATTTACTTTGACCTTCAATGGCTCAGAAATGACCGGCATCAGACGAGATAGCGGTCTTGGTACCTTGACTCGTGCGAAGCGCTCACCCCCCAGCTCATCCCTTACCAGCACAGCCAGGTTGAGGCTCAAATTCGAAATGTGTGGAAACGGATGCGACGGGTCAACAGCCAATGGCGTAAGTACCGGAAATATTGTTTGCTCGTACTTCCATGTAGCCTCCTCCTTCTGCCTGGCCGTTAATTCCGAGTAGTCCAGAATCCGTATTCCTGATGCTGCCAATTCGGGAATGAGGGTTGTAAATAGATATTCGTGTGCGGTCTGCATCAATCGCTGTGCTTCCGTCCTCACAGCCAAAAGCTGTTCAGCTGGCGTTCGGCCATCAATGGATAGATCTGTCACGCCGCTCGCGACCTGTTTCTTGAGACCGCCCACACGGACCATATAAAATTCGTCCAGATTCGAGCCGACAATTGAGAGGAATTTCAAGCGCTCCAGTAACGGATTATTCTCGTCTTGCGCTTCCTCAAACACACGGTACTGAAAATCGAGTAGACTCAGCTCCCGATTATTGTACAGGGAAAAATCTTCCAGGTCCAATGCCTGGGATTCGCCATTATTGGAAGAAACCAAAATGGTATTCTTCTCAGCTGTTTCACGCATCATGAGACTCAAACTGTAGCGGAATTACTTCCGTAACGAATCATTGGATTTGATGATTCAATCATGTGTTACAAAAATTTAACATCACGTTTGCATTTAGGTAACATCCTATTGCCCACCCGTGCATTGAACTGCCCCGAAGAGCGAATCCCATAAGCCTCAAATTCTTCATGCCTCATATTCGCAGCGTCGGTCTAATGGTGGTGCTTCCGATGCTACTGCTTCTACTCACTCTTCCGGCCAAAGCCCAAACCGGTACACTAGCTGGCATTGTTGTTGACGGCGAAAATGGTGAAACATTGATCGGAGCGACTGCCGTCATCGCCGGAACAACTACCGGAGATGCAACTGACCTAAACGGAAGGTACGAATTTGTAGCCGAGCCTGGAACATACACATTGGTTTTTTCCTATGTGGGTTTCACCACTATTACGGTGGAGGATGTTGTTGTCTCCGCGGGGGAAATCACCCGGTTGGAAATTGAACTCTTCACTGAGGCCCTCTCATATGGCGAAGTGCACGTTACCGCTACTGTCCTAGAGGGCTCTGAGGCAGGCCTGCTGCGCGGGCGCGCCAGGGCGATAGCTGTAAGCGACGCCATCAGTGCTGAATCAATCAGTCGCTCTGGATCAGGTGATGCGGCGGCGGCTATGACCAAGGTGACCGGAGCCTCCGTTGTTGGTGGCCGCTATGTGTATATCCGGGGCTTAGGCGATCGCTATGCGAGCACAACGCTGAATGGATCAACTTTGCCCAGCGCAGATCCAGATCGCAAAGCATTTCAGTTAGACCTATTCCCAGCGGCACTCCTTGATAACATTGTAACGCTGAAAACCTTCACACCCGACAAACCAGGGGATTTCAGTGGTGGTTTGGTTGATGTTTCGACAAAGGCTTTCCCAGAGTCATTTACCCTGCAGATATCAGCGTCGATGACGTATGATGATCAGGCAAGCCGTATCGACAACTTCCTCACCTATGCAGGCAGTGATACAGACTGGCTTGGATACGATAGCGGTCTGCGCGCCTTGCCAGACGTTTTCGAGAATAAGGATCCCACTGAACAATTGCCCCGGGAGTCGGACCTACGCGACTTGCGACGTGGCACAACTAATCTGATTCGTACAGCCCGTGCCGATTCTTTGAATGCCTTTTCACAGGCATTCAACAACGTTATGTCGCCCTCATTTGCGTCTACCCCTGTCAACCATAGCTTCTCCGCCGCTGTGGGGGGACGACTCAGGCTCTTTGGTCGACCACTTGGCCTCTCAAGTAGCGTCACCTATGGCAGAAGCTATAGCTATTATGACGATGGCGTATTTAGTCAATGGCGACTAATTGGTGGAGATGTTGCATCCATAGAGAACCTATTCAGCACAACATATTTTGGCCCAGATCCAGATTTAGATATCATCACAAAGGCAGACCCGAAGGAGGTCGCGTCATTCAAAAATATCCACGGAAGTGACGAAGCCACCTGGGGCGGTTCCGGTTCAATAGCTTTCCAACCCAGTGATAATCACGAATTGGTATTCACTGCGCTCCGCACACAAAGTGGTGTCAGCCAGTCTACATTGTTAAGTGGTTTTCGTGACCAGACCGGAGGCGCAACATTTATTACACGCACACTGGACTACGAGGAGCGGACCCTACACAGTTTTCAATTCAGAGGAAAACATGGCTTTGCGCCCATCCAAATTGAATGGAAGGTTTCTCTTGCACAGAATTCACAGGAGGAACCTGATCTTCGATTCTTCTCCTCTACCCAGAACATTAGGGAAGGTGCTCGCGGTATTGATACAACCTATTCGCTTGGAGGCGGCAACGCACCACCTCCACAACGTTACTTCCGTAATCTAAACGAAAACAGCCAAGGCGCTATTCTGGATTTTACCCTCCCCTTTCGACAATGGGGAGGATTGGGAGCACGAGTCAAATTTGGCGGACGCTACGACACCTCTGTGCGGGAGTTCAGGCAACGACGCTTTGAATATCATGAAGGACGGGAAGTCGACTACAGGGACTTTGACGGGAATTCAGAGCATTACTTCTCAACTGAAAATATTGGCGTGTTGGACACGCTCAATGTTGGCGATATCATAGCCTATAACGCTGGGCTCTATCTGCAGGAAAATTCACCAAGTCGTGCCAATTACGACGCTTCCCGTGATATTCTTGCCGGCTATTTGATGATTGAGCTACCGCTCTCTCGTCAGTTGAAAATAGTCGGAGGTGCCAGAGTGGAAACAACCGAAATGCTCACGGAGAGCTTCGATCAGAGCCTGCCAGACTCACTAAAAACGGGCCTCTTAGACAATTCAGACTGGCTTCCGTCCATCAATGTTATTTATGCGATAAACGAGGAAATGAACCTTCGATTCGCAGCCACGCGCACCTTGGCCCGCCCGACCTACCGCGAGCTTGCACCCTTTCAGAGCTTCAATTTTGTTGGCGGAGATATTCAGGAGGGGAACCCACTTCTTAATCGCACACTCATAACAAACTTTGATGTGCGCTGGGAAATGTTTGCTCGCGCCGGTCAAATCCTTGCTGTAAGTGGGTTCTACAAGCTGTTTGACGATCCCATTGAACGGGTCCTGCGCAACGTAGGGGAAGGACGCTTTGTGTCCTTCCAGAACGTAGATCATGCCCGCGTCTTTGGATTTGAACTTGAAGCCCGCAAACGGCTGGATACCTGGACCACCATACCTGTTATCAAGAACCTTTCACTTGGTGGTAACTTCTCGCTCGTTCGCTCGGAAGTAGATATCCCCGAGGAAGAGATGGTCATTATCCGGGCCTCAGACCCAAATGCCGGCACCACCCGTTCGCTGGAAGGACAGTCTCCGTTCCTGCTCAACCTCAGCGTAAGCTATGAGAATTACAGTCTGGGAACGGTGATTGGCATCTACTATACAGTCTTCGGTGATCGACTC
The DNA here is from genome assembly GCA_965219915.1 of Rhodothermales bacterium. Classification (GTDB taxonomy): domain Bacteria; phylum Bacteroidota; class Rhodothermia; order Rhodothermales; family Bin80; genus Bin80. The sequence goes on from OZ244794.1 coordinate 2,494,738, forward strand.
CTGTCCGTGACAGAAGGCGCAACGCCTGATGTATTCGAAAAAGCCAGGAGCGATCTGGATGTAACGATTTCGCAAGATTTGCCCGCAAACCTGCGCCTCAAGCTCACCGCAAAAAACTTGCTGGGCGCAGATGTGCGTCAGATCCAGACCTTCAAAGGTCGCATTTACGACTATAGTTCGTATTCCCGATCAAGGACGATCGGACTCGCAATCAGCTATGTCATTAATTGATTCTCCGACCGTGAATCATCTTCAAGCTCTTCCCCCTCAGACCTGGTATTTGGCGAAGCATATATGCCTCCTGACTACCTGTTGCAGGAAAAAAGCCTTCCCTTGTTCTTCTTTGCAGGGAATAACTCACAGTCCCACAAACACGAGTTGAACAATTTATGCGAACGATTACCACTGCTCTTCTTGCTGTATTCATTTTTCTTTCGCTTTCGCAGGAAGCAGCAGCTCAAGTAGATGATGTTGAGTCGCGACCAGAAGTCAAGGTAACAGATAGCGACATCGAAGCAGGTGACACAGTTCAATGGACCGCCGATAATGTATATATCCTTGACGGGCTTGTTATCATTGAAGACGGCGCGACTTTACATATTGATGCCGGAACCGTTATCAAAGCTGAGGAAGGCACGAACATAGATGCTTCTGCGCTAGTGATCGCACGAGGAGGCAAAATATTTGCCGAGGGGACACCAACTCAACCCATCATATTCACCTCATTCCAGGATAATATTTCCAACCCCGATTTGCTGACCTACGAAGACCGTGGTCTCTGGGGGGGCATCGTTATCCTGGGACGTGCAGGAACGAACAACCCAGGAGATGCCGCAGGTGACTATAAGGAGGTTGAGGGGGTTAATGAACTCCTGCCCGACGGGGATACACGTGCGGAATATGGCGGTACCGTGGATGATGATGACTCTGGTGTTATGCGCTACGTTTCCATCCGTCATACCGGCATCAACATCGGCGAGTCGGACGGCAACGAGATTCAAGGCTTAACCTTGGGAGGTGTTGGTGCTGGTACGGTACTCGAGTACATTGAGGTCTATGCCAGTGGTGACGATGGTGTGGAATTCTTTGGGGGCACCGTTAACCTGAAGTACTTCGTAAGCGTCTTCAACTCCGACGACGCGATTGACTGGGATCAGGGCTGGCGCGGTAAAGGACAGTTCTGGTTTGTACTTCAGGCTACAGATAAAGCCGGGGCCGCTGCTGAGCAGGATGGCGCAGGAGGCGACGAACACTTCCAACCCTATGCTATCCCGGTAATCTATAACGTCACCTACATTGGAGCCGGATCCGATGCTTCCCCCGAATCAGATCGCGGTGAAATGCTCATGTTTCGCGATAATTCCGGTGGATTCTATCATAACTCAATCTTCACGCAGTTCAATACGGACAAGGGAGGACATGCTATCCAGATTGAAGACATTGATAACACAGGATCCAAAACTGAGGATAGTCGCCAACGATTCGAGGCCGGAGACCTTGGTTTGACTCATAATATCTGGTGGGACTTCGGTGCCGGAATTTCCCCCCAAGACTGGATTGCGGGCAATGATCCCGCTTATGTAGCCGCTGTGCTTGCTTACTTGCAGGCCAATGAAAATGCTATAAAAGATCCAAAGTTACGAGGGATTGAGCGCGGAACGACGGGAACAGGAATGCTTGACCCAAGACCCAACAGTGACAGTCCTGCCCTTACACTTGACAGAGCTGACTATCCTGACGGCGACGACTTTTTCTCCGAAACTAATTACATCGGCGCCTTTGGCGTTGAGAACTGGCTGATTGGATGGACCGCACTTGATGATCTGGGATACATCGCTATCCCGACATCTATTGAGCAGGTTTCTGCAGCGGAAATACCGTCTGAAATTTCACTCACTCAGAATTACCCGAACCCCTTCAACCCTGTCACCACTGTCGAATTTGACCTTGACCGCGCGCAGAACGTCACCCTTTCAGTATTAGACGTGACGGGACGACAGGTAGCAGTTCTTGTTGACGACCAGAAGTCTGCAGGCACTTTCCGTGTGCAGTTCGATGCGAGCTACCTGCCAAGCGGCCTCTACCTATACCGTCTCAATACGGAGACTGAAAGCCTGACCCGCAAAATGATGCTCCTTAAATAAAATTTCTACACCGTTGTGTTGAAATAACGCCGGGCTCCCCGCGTAAGGAACCATGCGTTTTTCTACTCTATTGCTATGACAGAATCGGACCGAAATAACCTGACGAGAATCCAACTTCTCTCGCCATTGCTCCCGCTACTTGGGTTGCTCGCTATACTGTTTTGCTTTTTCGTCAGTCTAGAGCTTATGGGCACATCCATGAAGCTACTAGGGGAGGGGTTTGCTGAACAACTGATCCAGACTACAAGCAATCCTTTCATAGCCCTCTTCATCGGTATCTTAGCAACCTCTCTGGTACAAAGCTCTTCCACAGTAACCTCATTGGCGGTATCAGCCGTAGCCGGCGGAGGGCTTACTGTCGCGGGTGCCATTCCGATAGTGCTTGGAGCTAACGTGGGTACCAGCGTGACGAATACCATTGTTTCGTTGGGCCATATCGGGAGAAAGGACGAATTCGGCAGGGCCATGGGGGCTGCCACAGTGCATGATTTCTTCAATCTACTGGCAGTCGCGATCTTTTTTCCCCTGGAGTTATTCTTTGGTTTTCTGTCTAAATCGTCTGCTGCGCTTGCTACCGGGGTTACGGGTGTGGGCGGAACTGAGTTGTTTGATTTTGTAGATGTGATGACTGGGCCCGTGGTGAGTGGCCTAGTCGCTTTGATGCTAGACTCCGGTGTGCTGATCCTGATACTCGGTGTTCTACTCCTGTTTTTTTCTCTGCGCTATCTGGTGGTACTCCTGCGCAAGCTGTTCCTCGGCCGTTCAGAGCGACTCATCAATAAATACCTATTTGGTCCTGCACCGATTGCGCTCGTCTTTGGTACGCTCGTGACCATAATGGTGCAAAGCTCATCGATTACAACATCAATCACGGTGCCCTTGGTTGGGGCAGGAATTGTAACCGTATCACAAATCTTCCCATTTGTACTGGGTGCAAACATTGGCACGACGGTCACGGCACTATTAGCTTCACTGGTTTTGGCAAGTGGTGGCAGTGTATTGGGAGCCGCTGCCCTGCAGGTAGCGCTTGCTCATCTCATATTCAATTGTTGTGGCGTAATCACCTTCCTTCCCTTGCGAATGATTCGAAGAATTCCCGTGAGTATGTCGGAGTTATTAGGGGTACTTGTTGTGAAGAACCGCGCTTGGGCATTTGGATATGTTGCTTGTATATTCTTTCTTGTTCCCCTAATAATAATTCTGTTAACACGTAGCCTGGGTTTCTGACGGTAATATTCGATAATGCCCGCCAAAAACAGCACTGGCGATCCGCTGCTTGTCACCGGATCCTCGGGCACGAATCAGGTGGTTTGTGTCCAATAGCCGGAGTTTAGAATGATCATTCAAGCGCTTTACACATCTCTGTATTAGCTTTGTGAGACGCTTCTTCCAGCAAGCTAAATCCCAGCAGTTCTTGTGCCTGGCTCGCAAATGCTCATGACCACGAGCGTGCTCAAGAAGCACTCCACACGCACCACGATCTACCACCAATTTTCCCGATCACGCAGACCAGTGATATGTGCAATGTGATGGTGGCCATGCCATGCATATATCGTCAGAAAGTTCTCACACGTCCGCAGGCCGTCCTCTGGATGCATAACCTCCCGCTGCCAGTCACTTGGGCCCATCGCCCGCATAAGTCTACACCAGCGAGGATGCAGCGCATCCAGAAGTGCAAGCGATTCTTCAACGGGACCGTAACGCGCATCAGGGAGATCTGCCCAGGCATTTTGATTATAGGCCTTGATCCGTGGAAAATCCTCTGTAAGTGCCCATCTAAAACGAATGTATGCATTCAGGTGGCTGTCGGGGATGTGATGTACAACTTGGCGTACAGTCCAGCCATCTGGGCGATAAGGGGTATTTAATTGACTGTCCGTCAGTCCGGCCACTGCCTGATGAAGCAGCGTCGGCACAGACTCAATTTGATTGATGAGTTCACCACGCTCTGCGTCAGACAAACTTTCCCCCAACTTGGGGGCGCCTACTGGAAAACGTAATGGATCTGGTAGCTTCATGCGAATGTTGTTTCTGGATGTTCTATTCTAAATATGCGAATTAAAACTCAAATTGCAAACTCGTATCAGAATCTCCGCGTTCCTGACCCTCCGCATCTTCATTCAGCAAATGCTCTCGCATTGCTTTACGGAGCTTCAGTTCACCGTGGTGAGGGTTTACGCATGCCCATCCATTATTTCGTCTATGCGATCTTTGGAATAGTGGAGGTTAGAGTCTTGTTTCTGTTCCATGGCTTCGGCGTTTATGATATCAATGTGGACTTACCTCCATGAACTCTTAGTTCTGCACACCACTTGCGCCTCAACAAGTCATGCCCTTCCAAAACAAGCTGTCAATTCCAAGCATGCTGAATAGGGCAACGTCCTAGTCTATTCTTACGGGAGCTTGATAGGCTTCATCAACTTGCCGAGACTGAGACATTCATGAGGTGCCGTCTCGCTAATTCTCGCCTTCGCGGCGGCTGTCACAGTTAGTTTGAATGCTCTGGTGTTGATCGTACACTACTCAGACTCGTAACAGTAAACGTCATCAAAATGCGTGTATCGGCCACACGCACGACTCAGAAATTACGCAGTGATCGCTCGCACTCAGTGCCCTAGAGTTCGGGCGGAAATAAACGGCGTCAATTCGCCTGCCCCTGGGAAACCGCGATCAGCGGGGGAAGGAGTTTCCCAGTCAGTATGGCAGGCCTCTATTTCCATTTGTCCATCGGGATGGAAAGTGATAAACGTATACAGCGCACTTGTGTATGGGGCCATGCTCCCGTAGTCTGCTCCAACCCAATAGTAGGAAGCACTGTTTATCCAAAGATAATGGATGTCATTCTTGCGCGTGTACCGATCGATATGGTGATGACCGCAAAAGCAGGCCACTACCTTGTTATCGGCCACTTTACTGTTGTGTTCTTCCAGTACGACTTCGATGGCTCTACTAGCCTCAGGCATGGAGGTTGGAAGACCGAGACCCTGGTGTGCAAATACCAGGGTTGGAAGGGATGATTTGGCGAGGTCATCACGGAGCCAAGCGAGCTGTACGTCGTCGGCGTAGCCGCGCAGAGACGCGTCCACATAGAAATTAGCTTCGTTGTAGGGCGTATAACCTTCTTCCGCCTTCAGATTGTTTCGGTCAAGAACTACCACATGGTAGGGACCGAAATCGAAGGAATAGTAGGGAGCTGGCATGCCCCACTTTTGAACAATGGCATCCTTGGACACAAAGTCCATGTCATGGTTTCCGAGCACGTGGTACCCCGGGCCTACAAACGAATTCCAGAGGTCCAGGCACTCGTCACTCTCTTCGGTGCCATAATTGAAATCCCCCAACTGGAGAATGGCATCAGGTTTGCGCTCGGCGACGGCTCGCATGAACGTTTCCAGTCGCTCCATCGCCCGTGGTGCTAAGCCATGATGCAAATCAGCAATCACACCAAGACAAACGGAATCGGGCTGGGCTCTACCGCGACCCGGACTAAGAAAAAGACACGCTGTCCCAATCTTCAGCAGCTCCCGACGTGATATCTGTTGTGGCATCATTTCCCTGATTTAATTCTCCGACCTGCCGAAGCAGGATCTGTCTTACACAGGTCCGCGTCCCCTCAGGCCGGATTATTGCCCGACCGCTATCCCAAACGGAACACGCACAGTATAGCAACTGGGGCACAGATATGCAACTTACAGTTTGCGGTATGATCCCCCTAAATATCCCCTTCCCGAGGTCTAAGAAGTACTTCCTCTATCACCGTACGGGAGCTTACTTTCCAAGCATCGAGCACACAGCGGGCTACATCTCGTGGAGGCATAAACCGCTCCTCCGACAGTGTAGTGCCATCCCAACTGGGCGTAAGTGTAGCACCTGGCAAAACTGTCGTAACCCGAAGCCCAGTATTTAGCGTCTCTGCACGCACAACTCTCGCGAGTCCCAGCAATCCGTGCTTGGCCGCACAGTACGCACCTGCTCCAACGTAGGCCTGCTGAGACGCCACAGATGCCATAAAGAATATATGTCCCGAACCGGCATCAAGCATGCTCGGAAGTAGCGCTCGCGTGACCATGAATGATCCGGTCAGGTTTACTTCAACCTGCTGCCTGAAAAGGCTTGGAGTGGTTTCCAGGAGTGGCTTCGCAATGAAATGACCCGCGTTGTTTACGAGCACGTCCGGCGGTCCAAACTCAAAGAGAATCTTCTTGGATGTTTCCTCAACATGCTCATCCTTGGTGATATCACACACCATGGGCTTTCCTTTCGTCTTCTCTGCAATTGCACTCAGGCGACGCACCGAGCGTCCAAGTAAGATAATCTGATGGTCCCCGTCGTTACGAAACACTTCTGCGATGGCAGCGCCAATACCGCTGCTTGCTCCAGTGATTATGATTTTAGCCATTTATCGTGAGCGTCTGGCCCGTCTCGGTCAAACAGTATCCTTCCATTCGGGATCCGGCGTAGTATTTCGGCGTAGATTTATTATCCAGTATGTCCCATTGTCGTGTCCACTGTAACGAACATCCCCGCTATTGCGTTTGAGGTTGTCAGCGAAAAACTGCGTTGTACCGAACTCCCTGTCGCTGATTTAGTCGTAGGGGTCGGTTCTGGAGGGATTGTACCTGCAGCAATGACTGCATATGAATTGCGAGTACCAATGATGCCTTTGTGGTTGAACTACCGGGATAAGAACAATAAACCCCAGCACTCATTACCGCAACTGTACCAACCGTTCAATGTACCCTCCGAAGCAAATCATATCTTGCTCGTAGATGATGTAGTCGTTTCTGGAAAAACATTAAAGGCTGCAATGAAACTGCTCCCTCCGAACATCCGGGTAACTACGCTTGCTTTGAAAGGATGCGCAGACATCATACTCTTTCCTGAAATTGAGTCCTGTGTGCAGTGGCCCTGGAATCAACCCCAGCATAACATCTGACATAATGAATCGACGAGACTTTGTACAGTGGGTATTGACTGCCGGATCAGCGGCACTGATCCAGCGGCAATCACCAAACGACAGCGACGAATTGCCTCGCCGCCCATTTGGTCGTACGAATGAAGAAGTCACTATGCTTGGCCTCGGAGGCTGGCATATTGGACGGATGAATGAACGGGATGCCCAAGCTACTATAGAAGCCGCAATGGAGGGTGGTGTGCGCTTCTACGATTCAGCGGAGTCATACCAGGGTGGAAGAAGCGAACGTTATTTGGGCAGATTTCTGGTCCCGCAATGGCGGGATCAAATCTATTTGATGTCAAAAACAACTGCATCTACGGCTAGGGGGGCACGGGAGCATCTCGAAGGTACGCTGCGGAGATTCAACGTCGAGCAAATGGATCTCTGGCAGATGCACGCCATTACTAGCCCACAAGATGTTGACCGGCGAATTGAGGCAGGCGTGCTTGATGTAATGGAACAGGCCCTTGCTGAGGGCAAAACTCGTCACATTGGTTTTACAGGTCATACTGACCCTGCGGCGCACCGCCACCTCCTTGAACAAACTGATCTGTTCCATGCTGTACAATGCCCCGCCAATGTAGCAGACGTTAGCTATAAGAGCTTCGTACGAACGGTAATCCCGAAGGTCGTAGAGCGGAATATGGGTATGATTGCCATGAAAACACTTGCAAATGGAGGCTTTTTTGGTGGTTCTTCCCACGGACAGCATGGTAATCGGCCACGTGTAGTACCAAACCATTTATCTATCCAGGAAGCCCTGCACTTCGTATGGTCCCTTCCGGTCAGCGTAATCGTTACCGGCCCTGACAATATTGAACAGCTCCGTGAGAAAATTGCGTTGGCTCGGACATTTATCGGTATGTCGGAGTCTGACAGAAATGAACTCGTTGCACGCTTAGCGGACATGGCAGGACGCGGAGTGGAATTCTACAAGGCCTAGCGCCGTCTATATTCCAACTGAATTGGATACAATGAAACGGGTGTTAACCTTCGTGCTGTTGGTTGCCTCTGCTCAACTTGCAGAAGCTCAGATTGCGGCCACAATTTCAGGCACCATAACCGACACTACGGGAGCACCGATTCCTCAGGCGAATGTGTTCATTGCCTCCTCAATGGCCGGGACAACCACCAATGACAATGGCGTCTATACGTTGTCTGGCATCCCGCTGGGCACACTGCGCCTCGTAGTATCCAGTATAGGATACGAATCTGACCATGTTGACCTCTTTTTGCGCGAAGCACGCACATACACACAGGATTTTCAGCTTCGGGAGAGAATTTATGAGCTGGGGGAAGTAACGGTATCTACTAATAATCGAAGGTGGCAGCGACAACTGGAACGATTCACAACCATATTTATCGGCGAAAGCCCAAATGCCCAGGAAACCACAATCATGAACCCGGAAGTGCTGGACTTTTCGGGGCGTGGTGGAGAATTCAGGGCACAGGCAAGTGAACCCTTAATCATAGAGAACAAAGCCCTTGGATACAAGCTAACCTATTTTCTAAACGAGTTCATTGCGGAGCCGAATAGCTGGCGATGGGACGGTGAACCACTTTTTGAACCACTGGAACCCTCTAGTCCAGAAGAGGCGGCCCGATGGAATGCCAAGCGCGACTCGGCTTTCTATGGATCTTTCAGGCATTTTCTGCTCTCGGTCATTAACGATCAGGTTGACGAACAGGGTTTCAAGATTTACTCGCGCCCCGGCTCTAATCAGCGTGCATTAGATCTACGTGGTGGAGTGTTGGGTAACCGGGACAACCGTTACCCAATTAAAGCCTCAGATATTATTCGAGCCGGTCAGAGCGATGATGAGCGGATTCTGGATTTTGAGGGTTATATAGATGTAGTCTACACAAATGAACTGGAAGATGCGGCCTATCTAAAATTGCAACGACGGGCGGGTCGGGCGCGTTACCAGACTTCTACCATCCGGCTTGATCGCGGCCCAACCGTAGTAGACCTTAAAGGGGACCCTGAGGATCCTTATGGTGTCACTTTCTATGGTGGATATTTTGCATATGAGCGTACGGGGGATGAGCTTCCAAAGGAATATCGTCCATGGATTCAGGGCGAAAGTTTCTAGGAGGTCAATTTACTTGGCATTGATTTTTCTGAGCAATGCTGCACTCTTCTGTGGGGCATCCGCCCAGGATCCTATACTCACGGGCACCGTTGCCGATGCGGAGTCCGAACGTGGACTGCCGAGAGCGCATGTATTTATTGCATCCTCAATGATCGGGACGACCACTGACAGAGATGGCAAGTTTGTCCTCGAAGGTGTACCCCCTGGGGCACATCGCCTGGTTGTTACAATGCTTGGATACGAGTCGGTCCATGTCGACACACTGTTCCGCGCTGGACATCCATACGAGTTTGATTTTCACCTTAAGTCTACGGCTATTGAGCTGGAGGAGATTGTTGTTAATGCACGACTTGCTCGCAGATGGCAGAGACGCTTAATCAAGTTTACACGCCTGTTTGTGGGGGAGTCCGAATACAGCAATCTAACCTCAATCTTAAACCCCGAGGTACTCAGCTTTACAAGTCGGCTGGGCAAATTGTCTGCTACAGCCAGCGAGCCACTGATCATTGAGAACCGTGCACTGGGTTACCAGATCCAGTACTACTTGAAAGAGTTTTTTCACTACGGCATCACTCTCAAGTACGATGGTGAGCCTTCCTTTACGGAACTTGTCCCAACCGACAGCCTCGAGGCTGAGCGTTGGCGAGTCAATAGGCAGGCAGCTTTTGCCGGATCACAACGACATTTTTTGCTCTCTGTCCTGGCCGGTCAAGTGGAGGAAGAAGGGTTCGAGGTCTATCGGAGATTCTCACTTGAACCTAACAGCTCTAGGTTTACTATGGACTCCAACCAACTGCTCGAACCTGGCCCCAGTCCACTCGAAAGAATACTTACCTTCACCGGTTTTCTGGAGGTCGTGTACACCAAGGAAACAGAAGACGACAACTTTATGAGATGGCTGCGTCAACCCGAATGGAGCCGCCCTGGACCTCAAATTTCTTTTATGGAACTCACTTCCGGCCCAACAGCTATCGACGAATCTGGGGAAGTTATTGACCCCTACGGTGTGAAAGTATACGGTTATTATGCCTTTGAGAGCATTGCTGACAGGGTGCCAAAAGAGTATCGCCCTCCTGATTGGGCGCACAGGTAGATGACGTTATGACCAGTCCTGCAGCCGTAACGTATGGGGTTTGAGGATACTCGTGCGGGGAGTAACCACAAAGTCAAGTACTCTTCAGGTGAAGCCGACGATACCGCGTGCGAGCATGTTGACCCCAATAGCGTCAAAAAGCATTCTCCTGATAATTGGTCTTCAGAAGGTCCCAGGGATCTCAATCAGCTGATGGCACTTAAGGCCATCGGGCAACACAACTTTAAGTGGATGGGACATTGTGGGGCAGCACCTTGCGTACCCCGTGTGCATAATTCGGTCTGCAATTACTATTTTTGTGCACGGCTTTGTGTTTCGCAGTCTCCTGCTGCCGATTTACTAAGGTAACTTCACCAAACAGTCTGGAACAATGACTGATCATCTTCCGTCTTTTCCCGAAGGTTGGTATTTCGTGGCCAGTCGCAACGAAATACTTGAAAAGAAACTGATTGAAAAGACTTGGATGGGTGAAAAAATTGTTACCTGGTGCGATGATAAAGGTCGTATCTGCGTAGCGGATGCGTGTTGCCCACACCTGGGAGCTGACCTGGGACCTGAGTCCGGAGGGAAGGTTCGCGATGGTTGTCTTGTCTGTCCTTTTCATGGGTTTGAATTCGACGTCGGTGGTAAATGTGTCTCAACGCCGTTCGCTCCTCCACCCAAAACTGCACGACTCAAACTGTTCGAATCAAGAGAGATTAATGGAATTGTCTTTGCCTGGTGGGGGATTGACGGACGTCCTCCTCAATGGAGCCTTCCGGAGAATGAAGAGATTGAGGGCAAGTGGAGTGAATTATCTTTTAGCACGATTCGCTTTCCGGGGCATCCTCAGGAAACCACTGAGAATTCGGTAGACCTGGCCCATTTGCGATACGTACACGGGTATGACAATGTGTACCGGATTGAACCGCTCTTCGTAGACGGTGCATACCTCAAGAGCAGCTTCAGTTTTGTACGTTTTCAGAACGTAGCGGGAATAAAAATCAAGTTCGATGTCAGTGCAGAGGCGAATATCTATGGATTTGGGTTCTCAAACGTAATGATCCATGAAAAGTCGGTTGACATGCACATAAATTTTTATGTTCTCGCGACTCCCGTTGATGGAAAGGAAATTGACATGGTGCTAGCGAGCCAGGTAAGGCAAATCCATAAACCGAAACGGAGCATAGTTGGTTTGAGCTTTCTGCCCCTGAATCTTCGCACTTCCCTTATGAACAGGTTCATCTTGCTTATGCAGAAAAAGGATGTTATGGATGATGTTGATATCTGGAAGAAGAAGAAGTATGTTTCGCAGCCCAGACTGTGCAAATCAGACGGTGAAATTGGAAGATTCAGGCGCTACTGCAATCAATTCTATCAATGAGTTCCGAGACCTGCACGCGCTGTTAGTCAGGTTTTCTTACAAGATAGAGTCTTGATCATGGAGGGGACGCGGACACATATCCCCCAGCTTTAGGTGCCATTGATCCCCAACTACGTTACGATAAACGGGAGTCCTAACGTAGCCTGGCCAAAATATTAATCCTTTGTCTGATAAACGGGAAGTTGTCAGCTACATCTCTCAGGTTGTACTGACTAAGAACCTTCCAGGTGCTTTACCGGCAATTTTTGCGCTGCACACGCTCGCAATATCTTCTAACGAAACCGTTGCCATGACCAGCTGGTCAGCTACCTCCTCAGATATGAGTTGTTGCAACCGTTCCCAGGCAATAAGTCTGTCCTGAACAGTCGCCGTATTTGAATCAATGCCTGCAAGTGTGATTCCCCGAAGAATGAACGGAAACACTGTCGTATTCAACTTGACTCCCGCCGCATTGCCTGAGGCAGCAACACATCCATGGAGCCGTACTTGAGGCAATGCTGCCGACAGTGCCTTTCCCCCGGCAGCATCTACAACTCCGTCGTATTGAGCGTGCATTAATGGTCTGTCGGCATCTGTATTGATCCGATTAATTGTACGCGATGCGCCAAGACCTTGAAGCTTATGCCATAGGTGTGTACTGGCACACGACGCAATAACTGTATATCCCAGGCTTGCAAGCAATTTGACTGCAATCATCCCAACCCCACCGGACGCACCCGTGACTAGTATCTCGCCGTCAACAACTCCATGATCCTCCAACACCATAATACTCAGCATAGCCGTGAGACCGGCAGTGCCCAGTATCATGCACGTACGTGTACTCATGCCCTCTGGGATTTTCAGTAGGTATTTTGACGAAACTGCTTGCAGTTGCGTGTATCCACCACTGTAACGCTCCCCGAGACCTCCACCGGTCAATACTACGCGTTCCCCCGGTTTATAGTCCTCCAAATCTGATTCAAGGACAGTGCCTGCCAAATCAATGCCGGGTATGAATGGGAATGATGCCTTCACAATCTTTGCCTTTCCGGTAACGGCGAGCGCATCCTTATAGTTGATGCCGGAGTATTCTACCACAACAATTACCGGCCCTTCGCCGACCGGACCGGATACGCGCGCAGTTGAACACTGCCCAGGCCCGGTCAAAATCAGTGCTTTACGAATCTGCTTCATTCAATTGCAACTTATTGGTAGTCCTGAGTACTATTTGTACGGGAGAAGCGTGGACCGCCATGTATCTAAGATCAAACGAGAATATACGCTATCGCCTCCGGCTCATGATTGCCCTCGTAGTGAGTCTGCTGCTAGTCACAATTTGCTTCAACCTCCCCTTCGCCTCTAACCAGCGCCCCAAGCCGTGGAAACCACAATTCGGGCAACATGGCATGATCGCCGAACTTCGGCCGCCCGCATACTCGCTCCCACCTATTACGGGTACAGGCACAATCCCGGCCGGATCCCCCGATATTGATCCAGCCCCCGCGGCATTGCCCGTAGAAATCACCACTGATCAAACGGATACCGGTTTGGAAAGCGCAGATACGTGGAGAATAGAGACACAATCTGTCCCCATACTAGAGTATGCAGAAATAATGCCCGAAATACCCGGCGGGATAGGAGCTTATTACATTCTAATTGAATATCCGGAGGAAGCTATAAGCCAAGGAATTGAGGGAAGGTTGACACTAATCTTTACAGTCAATCAGGACGGTACGACGAGTGACATTCTGGTCGAACGTCCACTGCATGCCCTCCTTGATTCCGCAGCCGTCCAGGCATTGCGCAGGACGCGCTTCATTCCTGGTCGACATCATGGAGAGACCGCTCGTGTTCGGATGCGTCTGCCCGTACGCTTCCAGATTATTGAACCCAGCGATTCAACATATTCAGGATGAGTTACCGCCTGAAAAGACTCCGAAGCAGTGAGCGTATAAACCCACGCAGCATCCCGGCAATCATTTGCCCCAGGCTTGATCCCAGCGACATTAGACTGGGGGATAAGTATACGAAGCCCCAAGCCCCAGTGGAATCCCCAGTACCCAGTACAGAAGCAGGAACGCTGTCCATACTACCAAGAACGTGATCGAATATGGTATCATGATTGAGGTAAGCGTACCAATTCCTGTCTTCTTGAAATACCTCTGGCAATAGACCACAACCAATGGGAAATACGGCATGAGAGGGGTTATTATGTTTGACGAAGAATCCCCAACCCGATAAGCAGCTTGTGTCAAGTCAGGGGAGATCCCTACTTGCATCAGCATTGGGACAAAAATAGGGGCCAGGAGCGCCCATTTTGCCGATGCAGACCCCACGAACAGATTTACAAACGCAGTTAGCAGGATGATACCAATTATCGTGATGGAACCAGGCAATGCCAATGCCTGGAGGGTTGCTGCGCCCTTAAGCGCCAGTAATGCTCCGATGTTGGAAGCTCCAAAAGCATGCACAAACAGAGCGCAGAAAAACGCCATCACAATGTAGTAGGCCATGCCGTTCATTGCTTTTGTCATGGCGTCAACCATATCCTTTGAGGACTTAAATACGCCTGCTATGTAGCCATACACGACGCCAGGAATTAAGAAAAGCAGGAAGATGAGCGGAACAATTGATTGCATGATGGGCGCCTGAAAAGAATTCAACGACCCATTGGCATCCCTAAAAGCCGAATCGGCGGGTATAAGCGTCAGGATCAATACCACAATACCCAACAACATTACCCCGGTCGCCGACCAGAATGCCTTCGACTCTCTTGTGCCGATAGAATCCATCCCCGAGGATTTCTCGGCATCCTCGTCCACAGGCGTACTTCTAGAAAGACGTGGTTCAACTATACGATCAGTTATGTACCAGCCCAGCCCAATGATCACTGCGCTGGATGCTACAGTGAAGAAGTAGTTACAAAGCGGGTTGACTAGCATCGCCGCATCGAGAATTTGCGCTGCGGGCTGAGTAAACCCCTGCAGAAGCGGGTCTAGGGCAGATGGAAGCGGATTGGCACTGAAGCCTCCTGAAACACCTGCAAATGCTGCGGCAATGCCGGCCAATGGATGTCGACCAGCGGCGTGAAAAATGACACCCCCTAAGGGAATCACTAACACATATCCTGCGTCAACAGCACTGTGGCTAAGGAGGCCTACCAGAACTACTACAGGAGTGAGAAGCCCCACTGACGTTTTGGATAAGAGCAGCTTTATGCCTGTATTGAAGTATCCGGCTTCATCAGCCACACCCACCCCAAGCATTGCTACCAGAACAACACCAAGCGGCGCAAACCCAGTGAAGATGGAAACCATGCGGCTCATGAAGTCCGTTATCGCGCTCCCACTCAGCAGGTTGTTGATTATAAGCGGTTCCTGCGTGCGTGGATCAATCACTGAAGGAAATGAGACATTTGACAACAACGCACTCAGGATCCAAACCACAATCAATAAGAGCAGGAAGAGCATCGACGGGTCCGGCAATTTATTGCCGACTACTTCAATAGCGCGAAGGCCTCGGTCTATGATTCCTCTTGGCTGTTCAACACTGGTTTCCGGGTTCATGAATTATAGCAAAATGAGATAGGTCAGCTTGGCCACCGCGGCCCGATTTGTCAAGATGTAATCCCGATTCGGATCGAAAAACACCTCATTTGAATCTGCAAAATGATACGCCGTATTGAAAACAAAAAACAGGTCACTCCCCGGCGTATGTATCCAGTTTACACGAATATTCGCCTGCAAGTCACGCGTAAAATTGTCGTACTGTACCAGCGCAGTTGCGAAAATTTTCCTATTAACCGCACCAAGCAACTCCACCGAAACTGTCGTTGCATCGAATCGCCCATTTTCCACTGGAAGATCAATGCGCGAATAGCCAACTCCGGCTTCAACCTGGAGATGGCGTGACTGTCGGAACCCAACCTGAAATTCTAAATCAGTTCGGTTTCCATTGAAGAATGCCCCCACAGAAGTACCTGCACTTCCAAACAGCCTTCGACTGGAGTCGGTCCGCCCCTCCAAGACAAATCGACCAAACGTGTAATCCCCCAATGGAATGCGTGTGTGTGGTCGGATGTCAAATGGAAACAGTAACCGCTCAAACTCTCGACTGTATTCAAAAGCGATATTATCCCGTCGATTGAAGGCTGCCCCGGCGGATACCTCAAACTCCTGTGACTGCAGTTCGCCCTTCTGGCTTGAAATGTATTCGTATTCACTTTGAAAAGTGAACTGACGTATGAAGGGGAGTGCATCATAGGAAACGATTGGCGTGTACTGGGCCCCGCCTGCAAATCGGCGCATATCACGCCGTCTTACAAAACCTAGAGCCGGATGAAAATTTTCTCCTACAGAAGTGACGCTAGCCTCAACTCCATACTTATCGTTCATGAGTGTGAGGCTGGCATGACCGGCCTCATCATTCTCTATCGGTCCGTCATCTGTTACCCTCGTATACCATGCCTCAAACTCGCTCGCGCTCCAGAATCGATACTGCGCATCCATTCCATACGCACGGTTTATTCGATCCGGCGCAGCATAATTGGTCAGGATCGCTCCCACCGTTGCGCGTGAACTGAGTGAGGTACGCAGCCGAGCAACCAGATTATTGGTCGATTTTGATCCGAATGTGTCCCCCATTCCCTCACCAGTTTCAATGTCCAGTAACCCGATTGAGAGACGCCCAAACTGCCCGGTGGCACGGGCTCCGGTAAGAATTTGATCCCTGAGCCCAATACGCCTGGAAAAGAAGGTCTGGATAGACCTGGGATTACCATGCTCAAATAGGCCGCTCCGTTCAAGAAAAAATTCTCGTTTCTCGGGGAAGAAAAGACTGAATCGGGTCAGGTTGAGCTGAACGTTATCCGCTTCCACCTGTGCAAAATCCGTATTAACTGTAAGATCAAGCGTAACATTGCTTGTTATTCCATACTTGAAATCTATGCCAATATCACGCTCAAAAGTGCGGGGAATATCTTTGAGATCATAATCCTCACGCGTCTGCTGAATCCCTGAAATCACATAGGGCTTGATCTCTATGTTCTTGCCCCGACGAATGTTACGCAAGCCTTTTAGTACTCCATACTGAGATACAGCGCTAATCACCCCCCACTGACCACCAAATTCAAGACCGATGGGCGGCCATATCACTCGTTCATTCTTTCGGTTGATCATACGTGAAAGCATCAGACCAAAATCAACCGTTTCACCCTTGGGAAACCGCAATTGTCGGAAAGGGATCGACACTTCCATGGTCCAACCATCTTCATCAATCTGCGTCTCACTCCGAAACACTGCGTCCCACGAAAAACTATCAAGCGTGAGCCCCTCATCCGTGATCGTAGCATCATCTTGTGTACCAAGCGCATTCATCTCGAACAAATAGGCGTTGCGTTTATCGAGATATGTATCCAGGGAGATATAAGCATGATCATCACGATCATTGCGTCCCCCTCTCTCAAGATTCTTCGCGCGAATTAAATGCGCCTCTTCATCAAGAAATCGAAATGCAAAAAACAGATAGTCCCGATTGTAGGCTATCCGTACCTCGGACAGCTCTGTGGGCACTTCTCCCTCATCAGGCCATACCTGTGTAAACTCGGTGATCGGATCAATTTCTGTCCAGATTGGATCATCCAGGCTGCCATCAATGCGAGGAGCTTCTTCAACGAATACAGGTGAAATCTCCCACTCCTGAGCTGCAATATCCGGACTGTACAACAGGGCCAGTGTTAGGACAGATACCACACACAATGTTTTCCTCCAGTTTTCCCAAAACATTTTGCTTGGTAGCATCGAATACATCAGTTGGTTAGGTGCAATTATACCGTTATTGCTAATCACTTCTGCCTGCCGCAATATAATCTCCAATCCCATCATACTGCTGCATTATCAATATTGATACTCGGTCGAGTATCCCCTGTCATTTGAGCATCCGGAATCGAGTTTCGTCGAAAAAACGGCAGCCATAAAAGGAAGAAAATCAAAAACGCGACCGGTTGCCCCGTTAAGATATACCACGGCCATGGGCCCATGTAATCCAAGAGTGACGGTGTTATCGGCTTCGCCATCACATAGAAGTAGTTGGAATCCATGAAGTAGTTGAGTACAAACATTACCGCTGCATATATATTCATGGCCACCATACTATGTAGGATGCCAACAAAGCGGGGATAGATGCGCCACACAACAACTACGTAAATAATGTGGAGAACGAGCCCGCAATGAACGATCCAGTAACTGAGATATAGTATATGTGGAAATCCTTCGGGACAATTCGGAGTGATTATGCCTTGCCCTGTTCCTCCCAAGATTAAGAAATAAACCAGTTT
Organism: Rhodothermales bacterium; assembly: GCA_965219915.1. Taxonomy (GTDB): domain Bacteria; phylum Bacteroidota; class Rhodothermia; order Rhodothermales; family Bin80; genus Bin80. The sequence continues at coordinate 2,512,701 of OZ244794.1, forward strand.
GACGAGTCGTGGATTTGGATTCCAGAACAGAACTGGCAGTAATAATGCCAGTAGGTTACACAGGTCGAGGGGGAGATTTTCGCGCCAGTCAAACTGGTTTATGAGCAATCTGAATATTGCGACACTGAGGATACCAAGACTGATAATGATGGCAAGTCCTCGTGCAATCCAGAGTTGCTTCTGAGGGGGCAACTGATCACGGGCAAATACCGGTAACCAGAAAGACAAAACAACCAGCAGGATGAGCGGCAACAGGTGCTGAAGTCCGAAAAATTCAAGTCCTGTAGCCTGAAAAATAATCGCCCTCATGAACTGCTAGGTTCGTACCACAGAATATAAATAATTCCCCATCCGACTAACGTTCACGCTATTGCGAAATGTATTCTTATCTTGCGCCGCTGAACGATAACATTATTGTCAAATGTACGCTACCACAGCCAAAGTTGAAGCTATCCGTCAAGCTTTTCCTGCATTGCAACGTGTACACAATGGTTACCCTGTAGCCTATTTCGACGGACCCGGTGGCACACAAGTGCCTACGATGGTCACTGATGCGATGGTGGATTACCTCCTGAACCACAATGCAAACACGCACTGGGCTTATCCATCAAGCACAGAAACAGACGCCATACTTGATGATGCTCGAGCAGCTTTCGCAGACTTTCTCAATTGCCGGCCTACAGAAATTGTCTTTGGTCAAAACATGACCACATTAACGTTTCATCTGGCCCGTTCGCTGGGGCGTCAGTGGAGCCAGGGAGATGAGATAGTTGTCACCGAGCTCGATCACCACGCGAACATTGACCCTTGGCGAGATCTTGCCAAAGAGCACGGTTTTGTGATACGATCAGCAAAGTTTGATACTAGAACCGGACAACTGAACCTGGATGATCTTGAAGACTTGATTAACGCACGCACTCGATTGATCGCAATTGGTGGTGCATCGAATGCATTGGGGACCGTCAACGATTTGCATACGGTTATCAACCTCGCTCTCCGAGCCAATGCGTTGTCATTCGTGGATGCGGTCCATTACGCTCCACATGTCCAATGTGACACGAAAGCGCTCAAATGCGATTTCTTGACATGCTCCCCATACAAGTTCTATGGACCTCACGCTGGCGTTCTGTACGGAAAGGAGAAATTGCTACAGAACCTGGACGTTCCTCGCCTTGCACCGGCAGGTTCGACTGCACCTGAACGCTTGGAAACAGGGACACTCAGCCACGAGGCCATTGCCGGTTCTGCTGGAGCAATTAATTTTCTTGCGTCTCTCACTCCGATTGAACCTCGACGTGCAGCATTGAAAGCCACCTATAAGGAGCTGCATGAGCGTGGAAAGTATCTCACTACGCGGCTATGGGAGGGACTGCATATAATAGCTAATGTTGTGTGTTATGGCCCCCCACCCTCCGATGCACGTACTCCTACGGTTAGTTTCACAATTAAGGGGTTAACGTCTGAGGAAGCCTGCAGGCAACTGAGTAACTACGGACTATTTCTTTCTCACGGTGATTTCTACGCAAGCACTGTGGTCTCGCGCCTTGGGGTTGAAGGACTCGTCCGAGCGGGTGTTGCTTGCTACACGACCGACGAGGAGATTAATCGCCTTCTCATCGCTGTGAGAAAGATCTCAGAATAGCCGGGGCGAAAACCAAACTTTGCCTACCCTAGGCAAGTTCGGATTGAATAACATTTTGGCCCAGTCGAAAGCACCAACAGTTGCAGCCAACTATTACATGGGGTTACCCACACCTACTAGGCTTTATTTGGCTGGTCGTGGATACGACGACGCCAATCCCAGAAGAACCGAATGAAGGAGAAACGCTGGAAACGCTTCGGACCACTCTTGTCTGAAGCTTAGGATACACCGTGACTGGAAGGCACGACAATTGATCTTGACTCATGGAGGTGTGACCTTGGGGAGGAGCCCGATCCGTGTGGACAGCTTGGGAAAATCTGGATTCCCACCGCGCTAATGGCCCAAGTCTCCCCAAAAAGCATATGCCCTCCAACATGCTCGATCACTTGTTCCATCTAGAGGTAGAGATCATTGTTTTTTTCTGCTGATTGGGACCTCCAATTTGGGTGTTGAAAATGCAGACCTAGTAATTCAGAATATGAAAGCCCACCCTATGGGCTCACGGACTATTATCATGCCAGGATAGTGGAGGGCTATTACAAGGAAGGACTATTGACGTAGGATGAAGCTTCGACTTGCACGAGACCGAATGATTATTGGCAATGACATTCTGACCGGAACCGCTCTCCCCTGACCGATAGCTGGCTTGAATCTTGCATGTTCAGCAATAACCCGTATGGCTTCTTCGTTCCATCCGCCGTCCATGCCTCTAAGGATCACGAAATCACGAGGAAGACCTTCCTCGTCTACCATAAATTGCACAATCACCCGTCCCTCACTCCGGGCTCCAAATGCACCTCTCGGGACCTTTATTTTACGTTGCAGTGCTCTGATACCTCCAATGAGCTCCGGCGGCTCATGAATAATTACGACAGCTGTAACATCGTCCGCGGGTCTGATGCGTATCTGCTTCCACACTAGTTCGTTGGACGGAACTAGGGGCTTATAGCAATACCACCAATCAGAGCTGGCCTCGCATCGTACCGACCCCTCCTCTACGTCGTCCTGTGGCATTGTAGCATAAATACTTGTCTCAAATGTTTCCCTGGCAGCAGAATTCTGTGCCAGTGCCGAATCTGCAACAGGATTGAAGACAAGGAACTTGCGGGTTTGTTCAACCTTGGACTTATTGGCATTGCCAAGAATTACAATATGCAGCGAATAGATGCCAGATACAAGAGCAGACAAATCTAACCTGCCAACGAGTACATCCGTTGGACGCACTGCTCGTTTCGAGTACTTCTCTAATCCCGTAATTGGCTCTGGTTTGCTCTCCTTGGAAACGTAAACCACCATGGTATACTCGCCCGTATCCGAAGCTGCACACGCAGTATTGTAGGCCTCCGCGTAGTAGAAAAGATTTGCAGCCCCCTCACCGAATAACTGACTAGCATTTGGACGTATACGGAGTCCGTTCTTATAGAATGGATCCTCCCTATCCTCCGAAGGCGTGATACTTGAAGCCAGCGTGATGTCTGAAAGTCCGCAGCTTTCCTGCTGACTATAGTCCGGTATGATTAGATCACGGCTTGTCCACACGGAATCTTGGCCGGAGAGATGCATGACGATTTGCAGCGAGTACTTACCGGGGATAACAGTTAGCCGGACTTGACGCAAAAACACCTGCCCCTTTGTGATCACGGATGTATCCATCACAGCAAACTGCAGATCCATCTCCTGCTCCCATACAACACGCTCTGCTGATGCATCCAGATCCGTATCGGACGAGCTGAGCAAGCTCAGTTCAAGCGGAAACGTAGAGATGTAAAGCGAATCACCCGCTTCATAGGTAAGTGATTTCGCTTTGACTGCCATATAAAGTTCTACTAGTGACTCCTGTTCGTCATAAGCGAATGAAGCATAATCAATGTCAATCTGCGGGGCCTGTTGGGCCGTGCTACTGCCTGCCAAAAGCAGTAAGCCAAGGACAAATGTTGAGTAACACGGTCTATTCATGAATTCTCCGCCCTGCCGTGAACGTTATTCACGAATCAGTTGTACTTGCGTTCCCGTCTAGCATACCCGTATCAGGCATAACTACGAAACCCCGAAACCTCCCGCAACAGTGTACAGAAGAAACACCCTAAACTCGTTTTCGCAAGGAGAAGAAACCCACGACAAAGCGGAACCCCAATGCATAGGAGTCCCTAACGCGGCTTGCATCTAATTGGCATACTCATTTTAACCGGAACCGCGACCTCTCCACTGATTCCTGGTTTGAATCTTGCATGTTCAGTGATAACCCGTATGGCCTCCTCGTCACATCCACCCCCGATGCCCTCAAGGATTACGGCATTGCGAGCATTACCCTCCTCGTCCACCGTGAATTGTACAACTACCTGCCCCTCAATCCCGGCATTGCGTGCACTTTCCGGATATTTTACTTCACGTAACAGTCTCCTGCGACTTCCAATGAGCTCCGGCCTTTCACGAATGAATACGAGAGCTGCAATATCTTCTGCGTGTCTGATCCGTATCGACTGGTCGCTTCGATGTATGAGAGTGTGGGACTTGTAAGCTGTAATATCTTCTTTGTGTCTGAACCGTATCGACTCCTGCTCTACCTGATCCACACTCATATAGAATATCGCAGGCTGCGGCCGTGCCGAATCTGCAACAGAATTGAAGACACGGAACTTGCGGGTTTGGTTAACCTTGGACTCACTAGTATTATCAAGAATTTCCATACGCAGTGAGTAGATACCGGAAGCAAGAGCAGACAAATCAAACCGGCCGACAAGGACATCCGTTGGACCCACTGCTCGTTTAGAGCGCTTCTCTAAACCATTGATCGGCACTGGTTTACCCTCCTTGGAAACGTATATCCGCATGGTATACTCGTCCGTGCCCGAAGCTGCGCATGCAGTATTGTAGGCCTCCGCGTAGTAGAAGAGATTAGCAGCCCCCTCACCGTAAAACTGACTGGCATTTGGACGTATATACAGCCCGTTCTTAAAGAATGGATCCTCTCTGTCCTCCGAAGGAGTAATCCTGGAGGCCAGTGTTATGTCTGAAAGTGCACAGCTTTCCTGCTGACTATAGTCTGGTATGATTACATCACGGCTTGCCTGCACGGGATCTTGGCCGGACCGGGGCATGACGATTTGCAGCCTGTACTCGCCGGGAACGACCGTTAGCCGGACTTGACGCAAAAACACCTGCCCTTCTTTAATCACAGACAGATCCATCACCGCAAACTGCAGATCCGTCTGCTGCTTCCATACAACACGCTCTGCTGATGCATCCAGATCCGTATCGAAGGAATTGAGCAAGCTTAGTTCAAGGGGAATCGTAGAAGTGTAAAGCGAATCGCTCGTTTCATAGTTAAGTGAGCCCGCTTCAATCGCCATATAAAGCTCAACCAGCGACTCCTGTTCGTCATAAGCGAATGAAGCGTAATCAATGTCAATTTGCGGAACTTGTTGGGCAGTACTTCTTGCTGCCAAAAGCAGTAAGCCAAGGAGAAATGTTATGCAACATGGTCTATTCATGAATTCTCCGCCCTGTCGTAAACGATATTCACGAATCAACTGTACTTGCGTTCCCGCCTACCACACCATTATCAGGCGGATTTCAAATCCTGGAAACCTCTTGCGACAGTGAACAGAAAATACAGCCTATATACCCTGCAGCAAGGAGAAGAAACCCACAGAAGAGCAGAAGCCTCGACGCATAGGAGTCCCTAACGCAATTTGAAAAGCATTGAAAATGCCACCCTAGCCGAAACCGCTTTCCCCTCACTGACGGCTGGCCTGAATCTACCGTGTTCAGTAATAACCCGCATGACATCCTCGTCGAGTCCACCCCCAATGCCCCTAAGGATCACGGCATCGTGAGGATTACCCTCCTCGTCTACCGTGAATTGCACAATTACCAGTCCTTCAACATAGGCTCTGCGTGCACGTGCCGAGTAACTTACTTCACGTAATAGTTCTAAGGGATCTCCAATGAGCTGAGGTGGCTCATCAGGAATTACGAAAGTTGTAATATCTTCCACGTGTCGGATCCGTATCAACCCCTGCTCTGCGTTGTCCTCCGCTATCGCGGCATAATTATTCACAGGGAGTGATTCAGAGTGTGCCCGTACCGAATCCATAGCAGGACTGGAGACGAAAAACTTGCGGATTTGTCCAAACTTAGACTCATTGGCCTCGTCAAGGATTTCCACGTGCAGAAAGTAGACGCCAGAAACAAGAGCAGACAAATTAAAGCTGCCGACAAGGACATCCGTTTGACGCACTTCTCGTTTCGAGCGCTTCTGTAGACCTGCGATCGGCACTAGACTGCTTCTGCCCGCCTCGGAAACGTATATCAGCATCGTATACTCGTCCGTATCCGAAGCTGCACATGCAGTATTGTAAGCCTCAGCATAGTAGAAAAGATTTGCAGTCCCTTCACCGTACAGCTGACTGGCATTTGGACGTATACGGAGTCCGTTTTTATAGAATGGATCCTCCCTGTCCTCCGAAAGCGTGATACTTGAAGCAAGTGTTATATCTGAAATTGCACAGTTTCCCTGCTGGCCATAGTCCGGTATGATTACATCACGGCTTGCCTGCACGGGATCTTGGCCGGACAGGGGCATGACGATCTGCAGCTCGTATTCACCAGGTACGACTGTTAGCCTGACTTGACGCAAAAACACCTGCCCTTCTGTAATCATTGACGGATCCATCACAGCAAACTGCAGATCAATCTGGTGCTCCCATACAACACGCTCTGCTGATGCATCCAGATCCGTATCGGAGGAGCTGTGCAAGCTTAGTTCAAGGGGAATCGTAGAAATGTAAAGCGAATCATCCGCATCATAAGTAAGTGAACCCGCTTCGACCGCCATATAAAGCTCAACCAGCGACTCTTGTTCGTCATAAGCAAACGAAGCGTAATCAATGTCAATCTGCGGAGCCCGTTGGGCTGTACTGCTGGCGGCAGAAAGAAGCAACCCCAGGAGGACTATCAAATAGCGTGGTCTATTCATGAATTCTCCGCCCTGGCGTAAAAGATATCCACGAATCAACTGCACTTGCGTTCCCGCCTACCGCACCCGTATCAGGTAAGGTTACAAATCCTGAAATCCTCTTGCAATAGTATCCAGAAAAAACCCGTTAAACACCTTGTAGCAAGGAGAAGAAGCCCGTGAATACCATAACATCGTAGATCGCATGTGCCCAGGCAACAACAGCAAACCCACGTATCAGAAATACCGCATTGAAAATCAACCCGCCAATAGCGCGGTAAATAAACACGCCGAGTTCCCACGAATCACCCATGTTCCCCAAATGATGCATCGCGCTAAAAGCAATAGCACCAATCACCGCAGCCAAAATATACATGAGTACTTTGGCTTTGGGGAAGGCAAGCCGCAACACAAAGGCTAGTCCTCCAACAAGCAGCACACGAAAAAACAACTCCTCATATAAGCCGGCTCCAAGGGAGAGAACTAGCTCCATTACGAGATTCGGCTCATGCTGTACCTCCTGGGCTGACATCATCGGTGACATCAACCAATGTGTAAATCCCGAAACAATGAAAGCAAAGAGAATCGCGTACGCGGTGCTTTCGAGAATAATAAAGCTCGGATACTTGCTATGAAATCTGATTTTCTTTTTCCACTCAATGGCAACAATGAGCATACCTACTACCAGGACCACGCCGAACAGAATTAGCTCATGTGCCAGACCAAAGCTTGGAATGAGGTCTTTCAACCAGATATCAGCTACAATACGAACCTCTTCCGCATTACCACGATTCACCCATACAATCCCTATTTCATAGAGTAACAGAAGTGGAAGTGCCATGAAAAACCCCCAAGTTGCGGTTCGTGTAGTCCGAAAATAGCTTTCAAATACACCCACTACTGGGGTCTCGGTAGATGAGGAATACTCTTCAGTCATCGTCTACGTCCATCAATGCCTGCTGAAGCTCAGATCGGTCCTTCACCTCGTGGAGATCATTACACACCTGGATGCCTTCTTGGTACGTCCGCACTGCATCATCCCGATTGCCCAGCTGCAAGTAAAGCTTTCCCAGATGATAATAGACTCCCGTATAGCCCGGGGCTGTCGCCAGAATGGACTTATACCATTTCAGTGCGTCTTCCAACCGCCCCTGCTTGTGATTCTCAAATCCAAGCGCAAAAAGCGTAAATGGATCTGACTTATCATCCTCATATAGCTGCAGAAGCTGTTGTATGCGATCCATTCCGTTCGCTCCGTCCAGAACGCTCAAATCCAGTCTGTGCAATGCCTTATTGGGAAAAACAGAGGACCGAATAGACGCGCACGTTCTACCAGCCTCCGCCAGCTCCACCCCCACCAAAACCACCTCCACCAAAGCCGCCGCCGAATCCCCCACCAAAACCACCTCCGAAACCACCGCCTGCACCAAAGCTCCCCCCTCCGCCGAAGCCACCGGATCCACGTCCACTGGCATGCCCTAATAAGAACATCAGTGGAATAATACTGTCACCACGGTAATGGCGACCCGACCCTCCTCTTCCGCCACCCCGCGAGAGCATCATGACAACTGCGAAAATCACAACCATCATCAACAATCCAAGACCTCCAAAATCCCCACTCCTGTTTGAACCCCGCGCTACCGGCAAAGACTCTGCCGTGTACTCCCCTGCGGCTAAAAGCATAAGTGCATCAACTGCGCCAGCTAAACCGGCATAAAATCGTCCCTCTCTAAAATTGGGCTCTATGATATTCCGTACAATTTGCCCGGCCAGTGCATCTGGAATCGCTCCCTCTAAACCATACCCTACCGCAATAAACACAGCGCGATCTTGCTCGCTGATCAGAATTAGTACTCCGTTGTCATGTTCAGCCTGGCCTACTCCAAGCGACTGCCCTAATTCGGTAGCATATTCTGCAATATCACGTCCCTCCAGTGATTGTATAATGCGAATTGCAATCTGGGTTGAGGTACTATCCGCATATTGGCGTAACGAAAGCGCCAGGCGCTGTTCCTCCTGCGAGGAAAGCAACCCAGCTTCGTCAACAACAATCTGGTTCCTCTCCTGGGCTAAAACGCTTCCATGAACCATCACCAGCGCTACCAGAGCGACTGGGACAAACCAGCAAAATCGTCTGTACTTATGAATCAAAATCAACCTCTGGTGCACTCTGAGCATCGCTGTCTGCCTCAAACGGGGATCGACGGCTGTGCCCAAACATGCCAGCAAACATGGCCGCGGGGAATCGGCGGATAGCCGTGTTGTAATCGCGCACTGCACCATTAAAACGCGTGCGCGCCGTATTTATACGATTTTCTGTACCCTCCAACTGCACCTGCAAATCACGAAATCCTTCAGTAGCCCGCAGTTGTGGATAATTCTCACTGACAACTAACAATCTGCCAAGCGCCCCGGAAAGTTGGGACTGTGCCTGTTGAAATTGTGCCAGACCTTCGGGGTCACGTACATCCTCGGCAGAAACATTGATGGATGTTGCGCGGGCACGTGCTTCCGTGACCGCCTGTAGTGTTTCTTGCTCAAAATCTCCAGCTGCCCTCACCGTATTCACAAGGTTTGGAATAAGATCTGATCTCCGCTGATAGGCAGTCTGAATATTTCCCCAGGCTTCTTCAACCATCTCCTCCTGTCCAACCAGATTGTTATAAGTCCCGCAACCTGCGCAGCCCGCAAACCCTACAAGCAAGACGACAATCAACAAAACTAATGTACTTGTGCGACGCATATTACATCAAAATTAAACCTATCATGCGTACGTCAATCAGGGCTCGTGGTTTCGGAAATAGCGTCCAGATACTCTTGTAGTATTATTCCAGCGGCAACTTGGTCCACCAAACCACGCTTGCCTTGGTAGGATCGTCCACGCAGCATAGTCTTAGCTTCTTCAGATGTATAGCGCTCGTCCCAGCGCACGACATCTACATCCGGCATCCGGTTTAGCAAGCGTAGAATATACTCGTTTACCCGCCTGGTTGCGCGACCCTCTGATCCGTCCTCCTCCAATGGCCAGCCAATAACAATCGCCTCTATTTTTTCATTTTGATGGATCGCAACCAATTTTTCTATTGCAGACTCCGGGCTGTAGGTATCCAAAGGTTGCGCGAACATACGCAATGGGTCAGCTATGCACAGACCAACCCGCCGCGTACCGTAATCAACAGATACAATACGCGGACGCCCGCTATGCAACTTATTCCTCAAAACGGTATACCCCACGAACACTTTCAACACGCCTGATGCGCCCAATCAGGCGCTTGAGATGCTGCAGATCGCTGACATGCAGGATGATTGTACCTTCAAAAAATCCGTCCTCTGTTCGGACGCTCATTGACCTGATGTTCGTTTTGAGGTTGCGGGAAATAACCGTGGTTAGATCATGAACAATACCTACACGATCTTCCCCAACCACACGCAGCCCTACAACAAATCGGACATCCTTCTGCCTACTCCAGGCACATGACTGAATCCTATCTGGATAGTTTACAAGTAAATGAGCGGCATTTCGGCAGCCTGTCCGATGAATATTGATGGAACCTGCTTTGCTGGTATAACCGAATACCGCATCACCAGGGATTGGGTTGCAGCAGGAAGCATACACCGTAGCTAGGCCCTTTATGCGTTCCCCGTTGATAAGTAATGTTTCCGCTCCTTTATACTGGGCAGTTTCTCTAAATGTGATCGCGGACTCTGTAGCGGTATCTATTTCAACGGATTCCGGGGCGTCCCCTGTTCGCATATACTGAATCAAATCCTGCACATCTAATAAGCCGGACGCAATCTCATAGAACATCTGCGCCAAGGTCGAATACTTGAACTGGGCAGCCAAACGTACTAACTCTTCTTCTGAGACTGACAGCTTGGCCCGCTTCGCTTTCTTTTCCCAGAGCTGACGGCCATATCTAACGGCCGCTCGCCGCTCTTCGTTAATTCGATGCCGGATTCGGCTGCGGGCCTTGTGTGTAACCACAAACTTGATCCAATCTGGATTGGCCGTTACCTTTTTGGACGTAATGATCTCGACCTGATCTCCACTCCTTAGCTTATAAGAAAGCGGCACCATCTTGCCGTTCACCTTGGCTCCAATACAATGGAAACCAATGTCCGTGTGAATCTGAAACGCAAAATCCACAGGAGTTGCGTTCTTGGGTAGTGTTTTCAGATCCCCCCTCGGTGTAAAGACATAGATTTCGTCCGTATAGAGATCCAGGCTAAATTCCTGAACAAACTCAGTCGCCTGCTCACTATCGGGATTCTCCATCAAATCATGGACCCAGTTCAGTAGCTGATCCATTTTCGTATCCGCCTTGTTTACACCCTCTTTGTACTTCCAGTGCGCCGCCATTCCACGCTCGGCAATCTCATCCATCTCTTCCGTACGAATCTGGACTTCTATGCGGCGACCATCAGCATCCAACACCGTCGTATGCAAACTCTGGTAGCCATTTGATTTTGGTACAGAAATAAAATCTCTGAAGCGCTCAGGAAGCGGTTTATAGAGATCCGTAATGATGGAGTACACGCGCCAGCAATCTTCTTTACCCTTTTGCCCGCGGGTCTTCAGGATAATGCGAATCGCAAACACATCGTAAATGGCTTCCAGCGGCTTATTCTGTGCCTGCATTTTGTGGAAGATCGAATAGATATTCTTCGACCGTCCCTTAATATCAAACTCGAATCCGTACTGCTGGAGTCGCTCTCGAAGAGGAACGATGAATTGATTGATGTACGAATCACGCTCCTGTTTACTCTCTCTCAGACCAAGCACAATGGAGGAATATGCCTCCGGCTCCAGCACTTTCAAGGACAGATTTTCTAATTCGGATTTAATACGTTGCAGACCAAAACGATGGGCCAAGGGCGCAAAGAGCATTAAGGTCTCGGTAGCAATCTTTAGCTGCTTGGCCGGTGGAAGTGATCCAAGTGTCTGCATATTATGGAGACGATCCCCGAATTTGACAAAGATCACCCGCACATCCTGTGCCATCGACAGGATGAGTTTGCGCACATTTTCAGCCTGACCTAATGCCCGATTGGCATAGATACCACGGATCTTGGTTAACCCGTCAATAAGCAGCGCCATCTCTTCACCAAATTCTGCCCTGATGATTTCCAGAGACAGATCGGTATCCTCAACTACATCGTGCAGGAGGGCTGCACCAACACTGACATCGTCCAATCGAATTTCACGGACAACAATACGGGCAACTGCGATAGGATGTGCGATGTACCACTCCCCGGACGCTCGTCGATCATTCCGGTGTGCCCAGTAGCTGAGTTTGAAGGCATGCCGAATCATAGCTTCATCAAACGTCGGCAAATACTGATCGCAGTCCGCAACCAATTCTTCAAGTTGCCGCCCATAGGGCTCTTCAACCTTGAAGTCGCGCTCTTTGAGTATAGTCGAAGCTTCGAGCATTAGCCCCTGTTAGTCGAACGTATGCGATTGATCCCTGAATGTACAAACGCAGAACAACCTATTGGGATCACTTCCCTATCGGATTCAACACGACCAGACCCAATGCAGGGTTTTATCGCTAAGACGTTGAATCACTGAACAACTTCCAATGTGCCGATCTTGACCGCTCGCTCAGCTTCCACTGTCAGGCGTTTTTTCGGCAGGGGGATCGGATTCTTCCTGAGGGGCCCCCTCATCAATGTCGGGCCCAGTTGGTTCCGTGTTCTGCTCAGAGCTCGCCTCTGGCGTCGCTTCCTCACTACCCGATGATGTGCTTGGTGCATCTGCTGCCTGACTAGCGGGGCCCCTACGGCGACGACCTCGACGTGTACGACGTCGGCGAGACCGACGCGTCGTCGGTTCAGACTCATTATAATCCACAAGCTCAATAATCGCCATCTCAGCAGCATCACCCGAGCGCTGCCCTAATCGAAGAACACGCGTATAACCACCTGGACGGTCGCCCACCTTCTCTGCGATCTCCTCAAAAAGCTCTGTAACGGCCTGTTTATCCATCAAATGACGGAAAACTTCTCGCCGATTGTGTGTGGTATCCTCACGTGCACGCGTGATTAACGGCTCAATGTAAAGTCGCAGGGCCTTGGCCTTGGCAAGTGTGGTCGTAATTTGTTTATGGCGAATCAGTGCCCCGGACAGCGCCGACAAGGTTGCCCTGCGATGAGAGGCCGTACGACCCAACTTATATCCTTTTTTGGCGTGTCTCATTGCTGATAAGCTAACTGGCCCCCGTCGCGGCCTCGCTGCTCACTTCCGGGATATCCATATTAAACCCTAGTCCGCGTTCCTCCAGAGCAATTTTGAGCTCCTGCAACGACTTCGTCCCAAAGTTGCGGAACTTCATCATGTCCCGCTCATCACGAGTGACAAGATCCCTGATCGTCCTAATGTTTGCAGATTTCAAGCAATTCTTTGCTCGGACGGACAGACTGAGGTCATCAACGGAATCATTCAGTTGATCCACAACCTTTCGTGCATTTAAATCTGACTGATATTCTTCGAGTGGAGCTATTTCTATGTGCTCCATTGCCGCAAATGGATCAATGTGCTCCTTGAGGATACTGGCCGCTTCCTTTAAGGCACTTTGAGGCATAATCGATCCATCCGTCAAGATCTCCAACTCCAGTCGTTCATAGTCTACTCGCTGTCCTACACGTGTAGGTTTCACGGTAACCTTCACCTTCTTGATGGGTGTGTAGACCGCATCCATGGCGATAACCCCAATTGGATCGGTCTCTTGCTTGTTCTCGTCAGCTTGAACATACCTGCGTCCGGTTTCCACACGTAGCTCTACTCCAACATCCACACCCTCAGAGAGTGTGGCGATATGATGGGCGGGATTAAGTACACGATAGTCATTCGTAGCCATCCCTATATCCCCTGCTGTCCATGTGCCCGGCCCTTTAACCCGCATAGTAATTATGCCACTCGCAAAATCAGCAGGTTTGAATCGGACCCCCTTAAGGTTCAATATGATGTCAGATACGTCCTCAGTAACTCCTTGGATAGTCGAGAACTCGTGCTGTATACCATCAATCTTCACTGCGGTGATGACCGTCCCCTCGAGGGAGGAAAGCAGTACTCGTCTGAGAGAATTGCCGATGGTTTGCCCGAATCCACGCTCAAGGGGCTGAATTACAAACCGTGCAAATGTGGACGAAGACTCCTCCGTCAGCACTGCGTCCGGCATTTGAATTCCGTTGTTGCTCATTCTAGTCAATTTGACTTCAAATTTGTCTACAGTCGAACTACTTGGAGTAGAGCTCCACGATCAACTGCTCGCGAATATTCTCAGGGATATCAGAGCGCTCTGGAAAGTCCAGAAACTTGCCGCTCAATGTCCTTCGATCGGCTTCCAGCCACGAAAAGGCTTGCCGATGTTTCTTCACATTTTCAATAAACGTGCGATTGTGCCGACTTCGCGGGCGAATAGAAACAATATCCCCAGGACGTAACTGGTACGAAGGAATGTTCACGACCTGCCCGTTAACCATGATGTGTCGGTGAGTTACCATCTGGCGTCCCTGCCGCCTGGTAGCAGCAAATCCAAACCTGAAAACAGTATTATCCAAGCGTGCCTCTAGGAAGCGCAGCAAGTTTTCACCCGTAACCCCTTTTTTGCGAGCGGCCTTCTCGAACAGGTTCTTGAACTGCCGCTCCAGAACGCCGTAAATGTGCTTTGCCTTCTGTTTTTCTTTCAGCTGCGTAGCGTACTCGCTTTCGCGTCGCCGCCGTTTCTGGCCGTGCTGGCCGGGCGGGTTCGGTTTGCGCTCGAGTGATTTACTCGGACCAAAGATCGGTTCGTTGAACCTCCGTGCGATCTTTTGCTTGGGGCCTCTGTAACGGGCCATGTCTGTTTATCTCGTGTCAGTGAATGAACAGGTTAGACTCGACGGCGCTTGGGCGGCCGACATCCATTGTGCGGGATTGGAGTTATGTCACGAATTGACGTAATATCCAGGCCCGAAGTGTTCAATGCTCGAATCGCAGACTCCCTTCCAGAACCTGGTCCCTTAACGAACACATCTACACGCTTCAATCCCAAGTTAACTGCTTCTGTGGCCGCGGTGGTTGATGCGACCTGCGCAGCATACGGCGTACTCTTGCGAGATCCCTTGAAGCCCTCTTTACCAGAAGAGGACCATGATATACAATTGCCGTACTGGTCTGTAACCGTGACGATTACATTGTTGAATGTAGCACGGATAAAGACCATTCCATTCGATTCAACCAGCACCCTTTTCTTCCCAAAACGACCGCTGCGGCCTTTGCGTACCTGCTTTTTCGCCATAATTGCGTATGATTGCTGTAACTACTTACGCGGTGCTTTCTTTTTGCCTGCCACCGTTTTCTTACGGCCTTTACGTGTTCTGGCGTTCGTCTGCGTTCGCTGACCACGTACAGGCAATCCGCGCCGGTGTCGCAGCCCGCGATAGCACCCAATATCCATCAGCCGCTTCACGTTCATCTGGACCTCGGTTCTAAGCTGACCTTCAACCACATAATGGTCTTCAATCAAACGACGAACCTTTTGGGTCTCTCCCTCGGTCCAGGTATCGGGATGCTTATCGGAATCCAGCCCGATCCGTTCCAAAATCTCCACTGCGCGGGAACGCCCAATTCCGTAAATGGTCGTCAGCGCAATCTCACCGCGCTTTTTTGACGGCACGTCAACTCCTGCTATTCGAGGCATGCAATACTATCCCTGTCGCTGCTTGTGCTTCGGGTTCCTCTTATTAATAACATAGAGGCGGCCCTTTCGCCGAACGATCTTGTCGTCCGCACTCCGCTTCTTCACACTAGCCCTTACTTTCATCAATAATTTAGCTTAATTGTTCAGGCAAAGAACAGTGGTACGCACAGTTGCCTAAACGGGTTCCTATCTATAGCGATACACGATGCGCCCCTTGGTAAGGTCAAAAGGAGATATCTCGACCTTAACGCGATCACCAGGAAGGATCTTGATGTGGTACATTCGCATTTTCCCGGCCAAAAAACCGAGAATTGAATGCCCGTTTTCAAGACGGACCCTGAATTGCGTGTTCGGGAGCGCGTCCGTGACTTCACCGTCTAGTTCAATTGGTTTCTGCTTAGCCATACGATAATGCTTTCATCCTGTACGGAGGCGTAATGATTTCTTCAATGTATTCAAATGTGGTAAGTACATCCGGGCCACTTGGGGTTATACAAACCATGTGCTCATAATGCGCCGAGGAACTTCCGTCGGCTGAGCAGATCGTCCATCCGTCCGAATCCGTAAACACTTCGGAGGTCCCCAGATTGATCATTGGCTCTATGCATAACACCATGCCCGTCCTGAGCCGACGACCCCTGCGACGTGAACCGATATTGGGGACGTGAGGGGGTTCATGCAACTTGCTGCCAATTCCGTGTCCGACGAGTTCTCGCACAACCCCCAATCCATGATTATTACAGTGTCGATAAATGGCTGCACCGATATCACCAATTGTGCCGTGCGGCGTAGCTGATGCAATACCCAGCTCCATCGCCTCATAAGTAACCGTACAGAGCTGTATATCCTCGGGGCTAAGATCACCTACGCCAAACGTATATGCACTATCGCCGAATAAACCATTCAATTCCACTCCACAATCCACGGATACCAGATCACCCTCACGAAGCATATAGTCACCTGGAATTCCATGGACCACCGCGTCATTGATAGATATGCAAAGCGAGGACGGGAAAGGCGGCAGTGATGCCATACGATAGCCCTTGAATGCCGGTTCTGCACCATGGCTGTATATAAAATCCTCAGCCACACGATCCAAGACCGATGTCCTTACACCAGGGGCGATGTGCTTGGCAACCTCTGCCAGCGTGCGAGCAACCAGATCAGCACTTTCGCGAAGCTGTACTATTTCGTGAGGCGTCTTTATTACACTCATTAGCGTGATCGACCTCGAATGCGACCGCTCTTCATAAACCCATCGTAATGACGCATCAGCAGGTGGCTTTCGACTTGTTTAAGTGTATCTAAAGTTACGCCAACCATAATCAAGAGACTCGTTCCTCCAAAAAATTGAGCGAATTGCTGCGTTTCCGTCAGGCCAAGTTGAACAGCAAATGCAGGAAGGATCGCCGCGAACCCGATAAACAATGACCCCGGCAAAGTCACACGTGTCAGGATCGAATCAATGAACTCACTTGTTTGCCTGCCCGGCCGGATCCCCGGTATAAATCCCCCCTGGCGCTTCATCGTATCAGCCATCTCTTTCGGATTAACTGCAATTGCGGTATAAAAATATGTGAAGAACACACATACAAAAAAGAAGATGATTGAGTAACCCCAACTGGTAAAGTCCAAGAAAAGTGCACCAAAACGCTGCATGAACTCGTTGTTCGGCGCGAACTGCGCAATCGTACCAGGCACAAACATGATCGACTGTGCAAAAATGATAGGCATCACACCCGCTGCATTCACGCGTACAGGCAAGTACTGCGTCGTCCCCCCATATACCTTGCGTCCAACTACGCGCTTAGCATACTGAACAGGAATGCGGCGCGTACCCTGTGTCATCAAAACCACAAATGCTGTTACTACAACTAAAACCCCGATCTCAAAAACCACCAGGAAAATATTTGCTGATTGTCGTAGTTCATTCATAAATGCCTGTGGTAGAAAGGCAATGATTCCGATCGTTATAATGAGTGATATCCCGTTACCAATACCGCTCTCGGTAATGCGTTCTCCAAGCCACATCACAAACATTGTCCCAGCAGTCAGCACAATCACAGTAGTGACAATAAACAAGGTCTGCTGGATCACGATTGCCTGGGGAACTGTGCCCCACAAAAACAGACTATAACCAATGGATTGCAGCGCTGTGATACCCGCGGTACCATATCGGGTGAGTTGGGTAATCTTACGACGACCCTCCTCCCCTTCACGCTGAAGTTTCTGGAAATAAGGTACCGCTGCGCCTAAAAGCTGGATTATGATTGATGCCGTGATGTACGGCATAATTCCCAGCGCAAATACTCCTGCCTGCAGGAATGCTCCACCAACAAAGAGATTGAAGAAGCCAAACAGATTGTTGGGATCTCCCTGCGCAAATGCATTCGTAAGTGCGGTTGCATTAATGCCGGGCAGGGTCACATACGCCCCAACCCGATAAATAACCAGGATGCTAAGAGTATAAATGATGCGTTTGCGTAACTCATCAATCTTCCAGATACTACGCAAGCTATCGACAATGCCCGCCATTCGGAGGTTCCTCGGCTGAGTTTAGTTGGCTGACAGGCGCGTGATCGTTCCGCCTGCTGCTTGAATTTTTGCTTCTGCTGACTTACTGAAGGCATGAACTTCAATATTCAGTTCTGTTGTCAGTTCTCCATCTCCTAGAATCTTGACCCGATCATTTTTCCTAATCAGGCCCGCCTCAATCAATACTTCCAGTGTGATCGGAGCGTCTGCATCAAGGGTTTTCCGTTCAATATGCGCTTCAAGCTGCGCCAGATTCAAAACTTTGTACGAAACTCTGTTAGGATTCCTGAACCCGAATTTGGGTATGCGTCGCTGGAGTGGCATTTGGCCTCCTTCAAACCAGGAGGGCATACGATGATTACCTGTGCGGCTCTTTTGCCCTTTGTTTCCTCGTGTGGAACTGTGTCCACCCTTGCCAGATCCTACGCCCCGCCCCAAACGCTTATTACGCCTTGTTGCGCCCTTTGCCGGCTTTAATGTACTTAGATTCATCCGTTCGACTCTTTTTCCTGTCCCTCAGCAGTGATTTCTTCTACATGTGTCAAATGCGACACTTTACGCAGCATACCCCGAATTACCGGAGTATCGCTATGGGTCACCGTATGGCGTATACGACGCAGTCCTAGAGCCTGAATAGTCCGACGCTGAAGATCGGATGAGCCAATCAGGCTCCGTGTCTGAGTAATTTTGAGTGACATGATAGTTTCTATCCTTCAAATACACGGCTCAATGGAATACCGCGACGACGTGCTACCTCGAGAGGGTGCTCAAGACTGCGCAGTGCATTCATGGTCGCTGCCACCTGGTTGTGCGGATTGCTGCTTCCAAGTGATTTGGAAAGCACATTTGTGATCCCTACACATTCGAGTACAGCACGGACGCCTCCACCAGCAATCACACCTGTACCCGGTGATGCGGGTTTGAGAAGCACTCGCCCGGCGTCTTTTTTACCAATCACACGATGTGGAATCGTACCATTCTTTGTAACCGGGACGGAGATCAGTTGCTTTTTAGCATTTTCTGTCCCCTTCTTGATAGCATCCGCAACTTCATTTGCCTTTCCCAGCCCTGCACCTACGTGGCCCTCGCCGTCTCCGACTACGACCACCGCATTAAAAGAGAATCGCCGCCCCCCCTTAACTACCTTGGCCACACGTTTGACCTTGACTAGACGATCAATCCATTCGGTCTGGTCGGCGGTCTCGCTACTACGGTTATGCTGTTGCTGTTGCGTCTTTTTCATTCAGTATCAGATACCCTTTTTGTCCGTCAAAATTTCAGTCCTCCCTTACGTGCGCCATCGGCCAGAGAGCGAACACGACCGTGGTAACGGTAACCATTACGATCAAAGATCACTTGACTAATGCCACATTCCGCTGCACGTTCTGCCAGACGTTCACCAACAACCAAGCCCGCATGCACCGGTGAGTCGGCTTCATGACCTTCGTCCAATGTTGATGCTGATGCAAGCGTCCGACCGCTGACATCATCCACCAACTGTGCATATAGGTTCCGGTTGCTCCGAAACACAGTCAATCTGGGGCGATCTGCCGTACCGCGTATTCTGCGACGAATGCTTCGCTTGGTACGAAGCCGACGCACGCCCTTGGCTGATTTGATTTTACGAGTTGCCATATCTCCTTTAGATCACTGTTTGGAAGCAGTCTTGCCGGCCTTCCTACGCACGTACTCATTGATGTACCGAATTCCTTTTCCCTTATACGGCTCCGGTGGACGTAGAGAACGAATTTTTGCAGCAACCTGCCCAACGGCCTGTTTATCAATGCCGGATACGGTAACCTTTGGGGTACGACCACGGCCACCCCCCTCTGCTTCGACAGTTACGTTTTCAGGAGGCACAAAATAAATGGGGTGGGAATGTCCCACCGCCAGCTCCAGTACGCCATTCTTAACCTCCGCACGCGTACCGACTCCGACGATCTCCAATTGCTTCGTGAACCCCTTGCTTACCCCTGTTACCATGTTCGCCAAAAGCGAACGATACAGACCATGCATAGCACGGTGTCGTTTCTGATCCGTAGGCCTCGAAACACTGAGTTCACCCGATTCCTGAGCGAGTTCAAAATTGATTGGGACCTGAAGGTGCAACACGCCCTTGGGTCCGGTTACCGTCACCGCGTTCCCACTGGAAACATCAACCTTTACTCCCTCCTCAATCACTATGCTTTGTCTGCCGATCCTTGACATTAATGATTTACTCTAAAACACATGTGCTAGTACTTCACCACCGACATGGGCGCGTTCCGCTTCCTTGTCCGTCATTACCCCTCGCGAAGTGGACAATATTGCAACACCGAGACCGTTTTGGACGCGTGGCAAGTTATCCGCTTTCGCATATACACGCAGCCCCGGTTTGGAAATCCGATCCATCGAACGGATTGCCCCCTTTCCGCGGCGGTCATACTTGAGAAAGATGCGCAGCAATCCCTGATTGCCATCGTCGACATTCAAAAAACGTGTGATGTATCCTTTGTCTTTGAGGATCTGCGTGATCGCCCGTTTTATTCTGGACGCTGGTATATCCGTGTATCTGTGCCCGGCCATTTGTGCGTTACGCAGCCGAGCCAGATAATCACCAACCGGATCAGTAATCACTCCCATTCTAACTACCAACTTGATTTACGAATTCCTGGAATCTTGCCAGCTCTGGCCATGTCACGAAAAGCAATTCTCGAAACACCATACACCCGGATATAGCCACGTGCACGCCCCGTGAACTGACACCGGTTACGCAACCGGGAAGGGCTTGCATCGCGCGGCAGGCGCTGAAGGGCTTCGTAGTCCTTGTTGGCCCGAAGCTCCGCCCTTCGATCGGCAAACTGCGCAACCATACGTTCACGTTTCTTTTGACGGGCTATAACACTCTTTTTGGCCATAAACCTTCTTCTTTTTCGTTATCAGTTGTCGTCTTCGCGGCGCACAAATGGCATACCCAGCTCCTTGAGCAACGCAAACGCTTCCTCGTCTGAAGGTGCAGTTGTCACGAACGTAAGCCCCAAACCGGATATACGCTCGATCTGATCCACGTTGATCTCGGGGAAGATAATCTGTTCCTTTATACCCAGCGAGTAGTTTCCTCGTCCATCAAAGCTTCCGTCAGGTACACCACGAAAATCCCTTACACGCGGAAGCGCAAGTGTGATCAACCGATCAAGAAATTCCCACATACGATCTCCACGAAGCGTTACGCTGGCCCCAATCGGCATGCCCTCGCGCAGTTTAAAGTTCGAGACACTCTTGCGTGCACGCCGCACAGCTGGCTGTTGACCGGTAATACGCCGCAACTCATCCACTGCACCATCCAGAAGCTTTTTGTTCTGAGTGGCCTCTCCCACCCCCTTGTTAACGGTGATCTTGACCAGTCGCGGGACCTGCATACGGTTCCCGTAAGAAAATTTCTTGCTCAACTGATCAATGATTTCAGATTTGTAACGCGCTTTCAGACGCGGCTCGTATTGTGCCATTGCTCTAACTCAACTCCTCTCCTGTCGTTTTTGCATAACGGACCCATTGCCCTTGGCCGGTGTCAATGTCCTCAATTCGTTTACGCCCAATTCGTGTAGGATCACCGTTACTGTCAACAGGCTGGACATTGGAGATGTGAATGGACATTTCACGCTGCACGCGACCACCCTGCGGATAAGTCTGATTGGGGCGTGTATGACGGATCCGAAGGTTAACTCCTTCCACAATCACCCGCTCTCTTTCAGGAAATACACGAAGTACTTTCCCCACATATCCCCGTCCTCGCGCAGGACTTCCCTTGGAAGCCGAAATATCCTTCGTAAGCATCACCATGTCACCTTTCTTGACATGGGGTTTTTTTGTTTTTCTTTGCGATCGAGCCATTATTCTTGGTTCCTCTAAATGACTTCCGGTGCCAAAGAGACAATACGCATGTACTGTTTCTCGCGTAGTTCCCGTGCGACCGGTCCAAAGATTCTGGTACCTCTAGGTTCTCCTTGGGCATTAAGCAGAACGGCTGCATTCTCATCAAACCGAATGTAGGATCCGTCTGTCCGACGCAGTTCCTTACGGGTACGGACAACAACTGCCCGGGAGATATCTCCCTTCTTGACGTTTCCGCCAGGGATAGCAGACTTTACGGACACCACAATCCGGTCTCCAACCCGTGCGTAACGCCGGCCACTTCCGCCTAGCACGCGAATGCAAAGGACTTCCTTAGCACCACTGTTATCGGCAACGGCCAGTCTGGACTCCTGCTGTATCATCGGTTTGACCTATTTCGCACGTTCCACAATTTCCAAAAGACGCCATCTTTTATGCTTGCTCAGCGGCCGCACTTCGGCCACTCGAACCATATCTCCTTCTTGTGCCTGTTCTTTCTCATCATGAGCAAAGAGCGGGCTGGTTTTCTTGATAAACTTGCCATAAATCGGATGCCGAACTTGTCTCTGAATGCCAACCACGATGGTTTTATCCATCTTGTTGCTGACAACGATGCCCGTACGTTCCTTACGCGAAGATCTCTTAAGCTCACTCATTTTGATTTATACTATCCAAGTTGCTCCTTAAGAATTGTTCTCAGACGCGCAAGAAAACGGCGTTTTTCTCTGAGTAGCAAGGGGTTTTCCAATTGGGCAATTGCATGTCTGAATTTCAACTCAGACAGTTGCTCCTCCTCTTCGCGGATACGCTCTTCCACTTCCTTCGTGCTGAGCACTCTAACTTCCGGGGCTTTCATCATTGGCTAATTCTCCACATAGTCAGGCCGCACGACAAATTTTGTCTTGATCGGCAGTTTTTGTTGTGCCAGACGCATGGCTTCCTTTGCAAGTTCAACGGGTACACCTCCACCGATCTCAAAAAGGATACGGCCCGGATGAACCGGAGCCGCCCAATGATCAATGGCACCCTTACCCTTACCCATTCGAACTTCGGCAGGTTTGCTGGTAATCGGCTTATCCGGAAATATTCGGATATACACCTTGCCTATACGCTTCATTCGCCGCGTCATTGCAATACGGGCGGCCTCTATCTGGCGGCTTGTAATCCGTCCAGGCTCAAGGGCTTTGATCCCGAAATCGCCAAAATCCACCCGTGCACCGCGGGCGGTGTTTCCTTTAATCCTTCCTTTTTGTTGCTTGCGGTACTTCGTCCGCTTAGGCATCAACATGATTCCTGTCCCTTTTACCCCTGAAAATTACCTGCGTCCTCCTCCCCTTCTCTGGACGCCACCTGTACCTCCGCGTCGCCTGCGGCCATCCCGCTTACCTCGGCGCCGATCACGGGCCTTACTCTCACCGCCACGCCCACCGGCGTGCATCTGCCGTAGCTGCTGACGTTGGGCCTGGACGTTCGGACTTAGGTCAGGGCGTCCGAGTATTTCACCATGATATACCCAGACCTTGACCCCTGTCGTCCCATAGATTGTGAATGCCGTCGCTTCCGCGTAATCAATATCGGCCCGTATAGTGTGCAGTGGCACACGCCCCTCTAGGTATTGTTCGACACGCCCCATCTCTGCACCACCTAGTCTGCCTCCCACCTTTATGCGGATACCCTGCGCGCCCATGCGCATGGCCCCTTGGAGAGCCTGTTTCATTGCACGCCGAAAAGACACGCGTCCTTCTAGTTGTTGTGCAACATTTTGGGCAACGAGACTGGCGTCCAACTCGGGGCGCTTGATCTCATTGATATTAATCTGAATATCCTTGGTAGTGACCCGCTTGAGCTCTTCTCTAAGTTTCTCCACTTCCTGCCCCCCACGCCCGATCACAACTCCGGGCTTACTGGTATGCAGGGTTAGGATGATTCGCCTTGGCGTACGTTCGATCACGACACGGCTGAGCCCAGCCCGTCTTAACCGCGCCCGCAGGTAACGGCGGATCTCTTCATCTTCGAAGATCTTGCCAGCAATTTCTTTCTTGGTGGCGTACCAGTTCGAATCCCAACCTCGGATCGTGCCGAGACGAAAACCGACAGGATGTGTTTTCTGACCCATGTATTCTTCTTAACTTCTCAAGCTGCTATTCTTCATTTTCGGCTTCAATGATCACGGTCAGGTGACTCATTCGTTTACGGATAGGATGTGCTTGACCGCGTGGAACCGGCCGAATTCGCTTCAGCATCGGCCCTTCGTCAACCCTGATTTCTTTGACGAACAAATCGTTCTCATCAAACCGTTCGTCGGGATTCTTGTCTATAAGATTGTGTACGGCCGACCTGATCGCAAGTGAAACAGGCCGGGTAACGGCTTGCGGTAGAAAATGCAAAACATTCAACGCTTCGGGCACCGAGCGGCCCCGAATCACATTGACCACTCTCCGCATCTTTCGCGGCGAGCTCGAAATATACTTACGTATAGCACGTGCCTCCATTGCGATTTATCTCCCCCGTATGTCTTTTTTTGATCCGGCATGCCCACGAAAGATTCGTGTTGGCGAAAATTCACCTAGCCGATGTCCTACCATGTTTTCGGTTACATAGACCGGAATGAACTGGCGTCCATTATGCACGGCAAACGTATGGCCCACAAAGTCCGGGGTAATCATGGACGCACGGCTCCAGGTTCGGATTACCTTTTTCTTGTCTGCCTGATTGAGTCGATCCACTTTTTGTTGAAGTTTATAGTGGACAAACGGTCCTTTTTTTAGAGATCTAGCCATGATTACCTACGTTTCGTGCCACGCCGGCGTACAATGTACTTGTCAGAATCTGCATTTCGCTTTCGCGTTTTGAAGCCCTTCGCCGGCACACCCGAAGGAGAACGAGGATGTCCACCGCTCGCCTTGCCTTCGCCTCCACCCATAGGATGATCCACAGGGTTCATCGCCACGCCCCGTACCTTGGGGCGCACGCCGAGCCAGCGTCGCCGGCCCGCTTTGCCGAGATCAATGTTCATATGCTCGGGATTGCTGGTCGTGCCTATCGTTGCCCTGCACTCCGCGAGAATGCGACGAACCTCTCCACTGGGGAGTTTCAGCGTAACATACTTGCCCTCGCGCGCCGTCAGCTGGGCGAATGTGCCAGCCGAACGGGCAATTTGCGCACCCTTCCCTGGCTTCATTTCGATTGCGTGAACATAGGTACCCAGCGGAATACGGCCCATTGGAAGACAATTACCTACCTCCGGGGGCGCGTCCGGTCCGTTCTGTACTGTCTGGTCGACAACGAGCTTGTCCGGCGCTATCACGTAACGCTTATCTCCGTCGGCATAAACCAGCAATGCAATCCTGGCAGACCGATTAGGATCATACTGAATACTTGCAACACGCGCAGGCACACCATCCTTGTTGCGTCGGAAGTCGATCACCCTGTAGCGTCGTTTATGACGCCCTCCCTGATGGCGCACCATAATACGGCCCGTCGAATTACGGCCACCATGGCGCTTAACAGAACGGAGCAGCCTCTTTTCGGGCTTACCGGGGGTAATCTGATCGAACGCAGATACCGAACGCTGGCGCTGCCCAGGCGTGACGGGATTGAGTTTACGTATAGCCATTAGATACTCTCGAAGAAATCTATCTGCTCGCTTCCTTTAGCCAGCGTAACGATGGCTTTCTTATAACCGGCTGTCCGACCGGATCTTACTCCCTGACGTGTGAACTGCCGGCGGCGCTTACCCCGCACCCTCATCGTTCGCACCTCTTTAATCTCAGCCGTCGGGAACCGCTCCTGCACGGCCCGCTTGATCTGGGTCTTGTTGGCATCCGAATCTACAACAAAAGCATAGTGTCCGTCCTCCATTTGGGCCGAGAGTTTCTCAGTAACCAACGGCCGAATAAGTACTTGGCGACTCATGATGATCAACTGCTTTGGGTTGAGTTGTATGCCCAGAGGCTACTCCAAATCCCCAGAGTGTCTTCCTCACAGACTACCACTCGGGCACGCAGAATATCCTCAGCACTCACATTCCGCGCTTCGCGCACAACAACGCGATCCAGATTTTTACTCGAGTAAAAAACTTCCGGGCTATGCAGCGCAGTCACAATCAATACCGGCTGCCCCTCCAATCCCAGATTACTGAGCAGATCAGACAGTTCACGCGTGCTGGGTGCCTCGTAATTCAGAGGATCAATCACACGGATCGCCTCTTCCTGCGCCTTATAGCCAAGTGCTGAGCGCTTAGCTTTGCGACGCACTTTTTTGCTGAGTCGAACGACGTACTGATGGGGACGCGGTCCAAAGGTTCTGCCACCGCCTCTGCGCAGTGGAGAAGCAATATTTCCTGCACGTGCCATCCCCGTCCCTTTCTGGCGATAGATTTTTCGGGTTGACCCCTTTACCTCCCCGCGCTCCTTTGTTTTATGTGTTCCCTGACGGGCGGCCGCCTGTGTGCGACGCACATCCAGCCATAGCACGTGATCATTGGGCTCCACACCAAAGAGTGCCGCGTCCAGAGCGACCGTACGACCGGCCGGTGATCCATTATGCTGATAAACATCCAGCTCCATTCTTCCAATCAGCTTTTCTTGAAGAGTTCAACCACACCATTGGTCGGCCCAGGAACTGCTCCCCGTACGAGTAGCAGGTTATGCTCGGGAATGATGCGGGCTACATCAAGGTTTTTGATCGTCACACGGGCATTTCCCATTCGACCTGCCATTCGCATGCCCTTGAAGACCCTTGACGGATCACTGGAAGCTCCAATGGAGCCCGGAGCACGTTCCCGATTATGTTGACCGTGCGTCCGGTCATTCACACCGTGGAATCCATGACGCCGAACTACACCTTGGAAACCCTTCCCCTTGCTTACTCCTGCAACATCTATCATTTCGCCCTCCGAGAATACATTTTCTACACGTACCTCATCGCCAACGTCGGGAGTCTCTCCGTTCCATGCAAATTCCTTAAGAACACGTTGAAGAGGCACACCCGCTGCACGAAAATGGCCTTGCAGCGCTTTGCTGGTACGACGCTCCTTGCGTGTACCAAACCCGAGTTGTACCGCATCATATCCATCCTGCCCATCATTCTCCTTTATTTGCACGACGCGATTTGGGCCCGCCTCAATAACAGTGCAGGGCACATTGTTGCCCGAAGCATCAAAAATATTGGTCATACCGACCTTTCTGCCAATCATTCCACTCATTGCTGCACTGAAAAAAGTGTTGCTTTGATTACACCTTGATTTCTACGTCAACACCACTGGGTAACTCAAGCTTGAGCAGTGCATCCACTGTCTTCGTGCTGGTCGAGAGTATATCAATGAGTCGATTGTGACTGCGACTCTCAAATTGCTCTCGACTCTTCTTGTTAACATGTGGACTCCGCAATACCGTATAAACCACCTTCTTGGTTGGCAGCGGGATTGGCCCGCTTACCACCGCACCGGTGGACTTAACTGTCTTGATAATTTTTTCCGCGCTCCTGTCGATCAGCGAGTGATCGTACGATTTGAGCTTGATGCGAATTTTCTGCCCTGTCATCGGTCTCCACTAGACGTAATTAATCCAGGATTTTGGTAACCACGCCAGCACCGACGGTCCGTCCACCTTCCCGGATAGCGAACCGGAGTCCCTGCTCCATCGCTACCGGTTGAATCAACTTTACCTTGAACTGTGTGTTGTCGCCCGGCATCACCATCTCCGTGTCTGCCGGCAATTCTATGTCTCCCGTTACATCCGTCGTCCGGAAATAAAACTGCGGTCGATAACCACGGAAAAACGGCGTGTGGCGACCTCCTTCATCCTTGCTCAATACGTACACCTCACACGTGAATTCCCGGTGCGGATTGATCGAACCCGGATGAACAATCACTTGACCCCGCTCGACCCCGTCCTTCGAAACGCCCCGAAGCAATAATCCTACGTTATCACCCGCCTGACCCTCATCCAAAATCTTCCTGAACATCTCCACGCCTGTCACCGTGGTCGTCGTCTCCTCCGGGCGAATACCCACGATCTCCACCTTCTCTCCCGTGCGTACAATACCGCGCTCAACGCGCCCCGTCGCAACCGTTCCGCGTCCCGTGATCGAAAATACATCCTCCACCGGCATCAAAAACGGCTGCTCCGTGTCTCGCTTCGGCGTCGGAACATAACCATCCACCGCCTCCATCAACTCTATCACCCCGGATTCCCATTCCGGCTCTCCATTCAACGCGCCCAGTGCCGAGCCGTGAATCACCGGTATGTCATCCCCCGGAAATTCATACGCATCCAGCAACTCGCGAATCTCCATTTCCACCAACTCCAATAACTCCTCGTCATCCACCAAGTCTACCTTGTTCATGAACACCACGATGTAGGGCACTCCAACCTGACGAGCCAACAAAATGTGCTCGCGCGTCTGAGGCATCGGTCCATCCGATGCATCCACCACCAGGATCGCGCCATCCATCTGCGCCGCACCCGTAACCATGTTCTTGACATAATCCGCATGACCCGGACAGTCCACATGTGCATAGTGCCGCTCACCCGTCTCATACTCCACATGCGCCGTCGCAATTGTGATCCCACGCTCACGCTCCTCAGGCGCGTTGTCGATCGAGTCAAATGACCGGATCTCCGTACCACCATATCGATCATTCAACACGCGCGTGATCGCCGCCGTCAACGTCGTCTTACCATGGTCCACGTGACCGATCGTTCCCACATTCACATGCGGCTTCGTACGCTGAAATACTTCCTTTGCCATTGATTTGCCTAACTAAAAACTGGTTGGTTAATTTTGCTAGCCTGTTTTGCCGTAACTGGAAAGAATAACTTTCTCTGCTACGGATTTGGGAGCGGGCTCATATGATTCGAACTGCATCGTATAGATTGCCCGCCCCTGTGTTAATGATCGCATATCTGTCGAGTAGCCAAACATTTCTGAAAGTGGAACCAGTGCTTTGACGACTCGGGCATCCTGTCGCTGGTCCATTGACATGATCCGGCCCCGACGGCCATTCAAATCACCGATTACATCTCCCATGTACTCTTCTGGTGTAATCACCTCTACTTTCATGAGTGGCTCCATGAGTACGGGATTTGCGCGTCTTGCTGCACTTCTGAACGCCATTTGCCCAGCAATTTCGAAGGCATTTTGGTCAGAGTCTACATCGTGGTGCTTCCCGTCAAAAAGACGCACTCTAACACCTTCTACCGGGTATCCTGCGAGTGGCCCGTGGCTCACTGCATTCTTGAGACCCTTATGAACGCTCGGAATAAACTCCTTGGGTATGGCACCACCAACCACCTCGTTGACAAACTCAAACCCGACACCGCTTTCGTTGGGACCGATCTCCATCTCAACAACAGCATACTGCCCGCGTCCACCGGTTTGTTTCTTGTGTGTGTACCGCTCGAGGACCGGCGTCCTGAAGGCTTCCCTGTATGCCACCTGAGGTTTGCCCACATTTGCTTCAACCTTGAATTCTCTACGCAGGCGATCCACGATGATCTCCAGGTACAGCTCCCCCATGCCCGCAATGAGTGTTTGGCCGGTCTCCGGGTCAATGGACACCTGAAAGGTTGGATCCTCTTCTGCAAGCTTCTGGAGACCGGCAGACAGCTTGTCGCTGTCCGCTTTTGTTTTAGGCTCTATAGCGATGCGGATCACGGGATCCGGAAAATCCATCTGCTCCAGGATCACCGGATGGTTGGGATCAGAGAGGGTATCTCCGGTCTTGATGTTTTTCAGTCCCACGGCCGCCGCGATATCACCGGCTTCAACACGAGTCACATCTTCACGATCTTTGGCGTGCATAAAGAGGAGCCTTCCGATCCGCTCCTTGCGGCCTGTCGTAGAATTGTATACCTGCGTGCCCTTATCCAGCGCTCCACTGTAAACCCTGAAAAACGTGAGCTTTCCGACATAAGGATCAGTGGCGATCTTGAAAGCAATCGCAGAAAACGGTACGTCCGCCTGTGGAGCACGTACGACCTCCTTGCCGGAACCCGGCACGGTACCTACTACCGACTGGACATCTGATGGGCTGGGTAAATAGTCAACTACACCGTCCAAAAGACGCTGAATCCCCTTGTTTTTGAACGCCGAACCACAGAATACAGGGGTAATATCCAGGTTTAACGTGGCTGAGCGTACCGTAGCCCGGATCTCTTCAGCGGTAATCTCCTCGCCTTCGAGATATTTCATGAGCAGATTGTCATTATGCTCTGCTACGGATTCCAGGAGAAGAATTCGCCAGTGTCGGGCTTCCTTGACCAGGTCCTTGGGAATATCAATCAGGTCCCATGTTGAGCCCTGTGTTTTATCGTGCCAGATGATGGCTTTATTCATGATCAGGTCAATGACCCCGCTGAATAATGCACCGGCTCCTATCGGAATCTGAACGGGCACAGGGTTGGCCTTGAGGCGATCCTTCATCGAATTAAGTGCAGTAGTAAAGTCTGCACCTGTCCGATCCATCTTGTTCACGAATGCAATCCGGGGCACCCGATACTTGTTAGCCTGCCTCCACACCGTCTCTGACTGTGGCTCAACGCCACCGACAGCACAGAAAAGTGCCACGGCTCCGTCGAGAACACGGAGTGACCGTTCGACCTCGACCGTGAAATCAACATGACCAGGCGTATCGATGATGTTGATCCTGTACTCGGTGTTTGCTTTTTTCCAGAAACAGGTCGTAGCAGCGCTGGTGATCGTGATCCCACGTTCCTTTTCCTGCTCCATCCAGTCCATGGTGGCACCACCCTCATGGACCTCCCCCATCCGATGCAGCCGCCCCGTGTAGAAGAGAATTCGCTCGGTTGTTGTGGTTTTACCTGCGTCAATATGGGCCATAATGCCAATATTGCGCATGCGGCAAAGTTTGGAGTCCTTAGGCGTGTTCATTGGAATCACAGTCATCTACAGTCTGAAGTGTGCAAATGCTTTATTTGACTCTGCCATTCTGTGTGTGTCATCTTTTTTCTTGACCGCAGCCCCTTCTCCCTTTGAAGCAGAATAAAGTTCTCCTGCCAGTCGCTGCGCCATTGAACGATCGGATCTTTTTGATGCTTGTTGGATGATCCATCTGAAAGCCAGGGCGGTCCGACGTTCTGCACGAACTTCGATGGGAACCTGATACGTTGCTCCACCCACACGCCGACTGCGCACTTCAACCAGGGGGGCAACATTCTCAATCGCCTTACGGAAAATGTCCAAGCCCGGCTCTCCTGAACGCTGCTCAATTTGCGTGAACGCATCGTACACGATTTTCCGGGCAACACTTTTCTTGCCGTGGAGCATAACGTAATTGACGAACTGCGCCACGAGTGCATCCTGATATTTTGGATCCGGCGTGACCGAACGCCGCTCAGCTGATTTTCTACGCATCTGTTAGTCTGGTGACAGCATATGTTTGATATCCTGTCGCCCGAAAATTGATTTAATCATCTCTTTGGCCGCTTTGCGCCATACTTTGAGCGCGACTGGGTTCTGTCTTCCACACCGGAAGTATCCAGTGCACCACGCACAATGTGATACTTCACACCAGGCAGGTCCTTGACACGCCCCCCTCTCACCAGCACAATTGAGTGCTCCTGGAGGTTATGCCCCTCCCCTGGGATATAGGCGATCACTTCGATCTGATTCGTGAGGCGCACCTTGGCCACTTTCCGCAGAGCAGAGTTCGGCTTTTTCGGTGTCGTGGTGTATACACGTGTGCATACACCACGGCGCTGCGGGTTACCCTGCAACGCGGCCGCCTTTGTCTTTTTCACCTTCGGGTGGCGACCCTTTCGTACAAGTTGCTGTATTGTTGGCACTTAATTTCTCAGTTTATAATTTATCGGGTATTGCTGCGAATCTTTATCGCAGGTGCCCGGACGGTTTTCTTTACAGCCTTTCAATATACGACTTTTTTTATTAAAGTTGCACATCTCTGAAAAAAGCCTTTTTTGATTTTTTTTCGGAAGTTCTGCTGATCAGGCCGTGGCCAGAGGTTCCTGTTCCTGAGCGGACTCGGGCACAGCATCTTCGTCCTTTTTCCGTTCCGGGACGCCATTCAACGAAACATACTCACCAAAAGGTCGCTCGCCCAAAACCTTTACGAGATCCCGGGGACCTAAAACTTCCTGATCCAGGAGCAACTGCGCAAGTTCTTCCAACCGGCCTCTTTTCTCATTAAGGAGATCCCAGGCCCGCTGACGTGCACCATCAATGATTGCACGTACCTCTTCGTCAATCGTTTTCGCCATGGACTCGGAATATGGCTTCTCGAACATAGGAGTTCTGTTACGATTACCGGACAGGTTAAAACTCACATGCCCAACCTTTTCACTCATCCCGAAATCCACCACCATAGCATAGGCCGTCTTCGTGACGCGCTCCAGGTCATTCTGGGCACCTGTGGACAGCTGACCAAACTTGATTTCTTCGGCTACCCGCCCTCCCATCATCATTGTCATTTGATCCAGGAAGGCCTCACGTGTGGTGATGTACCGTTCATCTGGTAAAGATTGTGCGTAACCTAGCGCGGCCAATCCTCTGGGAACAATGGACACCTTAATGACCGGATCCGTATTGGGCAAATACCAGCCGGCGATTGCATGGCCTGCTTCGTGGTAGGCGACAATCTTTTTCTCTTCCGGCTTGATCAGCTTATTCTTCTTCTCAAGTCCTCCGATCACACGGTCAATCGCCTGCTCAAAATCCTCCATGTGTATGGCCTCCTTGTCCAGACGTGCCGCCAGAAGCGCAGCTTCGTTGCAAACATTTGCAATTTCTGCACCAGCGAAACCGGGAGTCTGGGAAGCCAAGACATCATGCTCCACATCGTCTGCCAGGACTAGGTCGCGGGTGTGGACTTTAAAGATCATGGCACGCTCCATGCGATCTGGGCGATCAATCAGGATCTGGCGGTCGAAACGTCCGGGCCTTAGTAAGGCTGCGTCCAGTACATCTGGGCGGTTGGTGGCAGCCATGATAATGACGCCTTTATTCGTATTGAACCCGTCCATTTCCACTAGCAACTGATTGAGTGTATTCTCACGCTCATCGTTGCCGCCCATCATCATGCTGCGTCCCCGGCTGCGACCAATTGCATCAATCTCATCAATGAAAATTATGCAGGGGGCTTTCTCTTTGGCTTTCTTGAACAGATCGCGAACACGTGCGGCCCCTACCCCAACAAACATCTCTACAAAATCACTGCCGCTGATTGAGAAAAAAGGCGCTCCTGCCTCTCCTGCAACTGCCTTGCCCATTAACGTCTTGCCGGTTCCCGGCGGACCAACAAGAAGCACGCCCTTGGGCAATACACCTCCCAGTTTTGTAAACTTTTTGGGGTTTTTAAGGAATTCCACGACCTCTGCCACTTCTTCTTTGGCCTCCATTAGCCCCGCCACATCCTCAAACGTGACGGTGGGTTTTCCGAGTGATTCAAAGAGTACCGCCCGGTTTTTACCAATATTCAATACCTGAGAACCGGGGCCTGCGCGTCGAAGAATAATAACCCAAAGAAGCAGGATAAGCGCCAGAGGCAGCAACCACACAAATGCTCCGCCCAACCAGTTATTCTGGTGGGCGACATCAAACAAAACAGAAGCATCCTGCTGACTCTCGTTCTGCTCTTCTAGGAAGGTAACCAGGTCGTGTGTTGCCGTCTTAGTAGTGGCAAACAATGCTGGATCCCGTTCACTTCCAAGCAGCCCTTGATTGCTCTCGGTGCTGACTCCGAGTGCCTCAATTCCGGCATCCGTTAGTTTTCCCGTTACTTGGCGATCATTACGGATCGTTACACTTTCGACGTAACCCTGGGTAACATATTCCAGGAAAGTACTGTACGGAATCGTGTTTGGATCACGACGCCCAAGGGAGAATACGAGATTGAATAGAAGAAAGCCGAGCAGAACTACATAAATCCACATGTAGCGTATTCGGCGCCTGGGTGAACGTGGTGATCCAGGCCCGGACCCTCCCGTGTTCTGGTTTGAGTTTGAGTTTTCTGGCCCCATCCGGCCCCCTCAAGCGTTACGTTTTCGAATACGTAGTTGACAGCAAGGGTTAACTCGTAAGGATATAAAACTGTTTCTAAACCCCTACTCAGCGGGACTATCAACTACTGGTTCCCCTGAATGCGAGATACACGTGACTCGCTGGGTATTCGGCCGGCGAGCTGTTGCATGACTGCCTCTGCTTCCCGGACCGTATCAAAAAGCCCAAGCCCTACCCTGAACTCGACACCCTCCTGTGCCACCGCACCGTAAATGTCAAGCGGATGCCCGACATCCTGCAGCGAACGGCCATAGTTTGCGACAAATGCCTTGGCCATTTCATGGTCGGGATAGGAAATAAGATGTAGAGTATAGCCCCCCCTGGACCAATCTATATTTCCCAGGCTCGGATCAACCGTTTCGTCTTCGTCTGGTACTTGTTCATTGGGCGGAACCGCAGGCAAAGCGCGCTCAGGATCCTCTGACTCGAGCGAATCCTGTGACTCTGCAGCTTCTTCGCCTTCCAGGTTCTGATCCAATGTATCGGTCGCGGTTGCCAATCCGCCCTGAAGGGACTCGGCAATTAACGCTGAGTCCGCTGCCGCAGAGTCCGAGGCTACCACAAACGAATTCATCTGCATGAGTTGTAAAAGCGAATCTACCGTTATTCCCAATGAATCCGCTAGCAACACTTGAGCAAGTGAGTCGGGAGCGGCCTGTAATTGTGCGATTGAGTCGGCCATTACCAATACTTGTTGGGTGGCAAGCGAATCCGCCATTCGTATTGAATCAGCAACCGCCAACGCCTGTAGGGTGGCAAGTGAATCTGCCATTCGTATCGAATCGGCAATCGCCTTGCGCAATACCCTCTCCTCCTCAAGTGCATTCAAAAGACGCCCTACACGATCTTCACGGAAATAATTGGGGAAATTGTTTTGAACATGCCCAAGTACCAAAGGAAGCGTAAGCAGGCTGTCTTCCGCAGTTGCAGTGGAATCCAGTCTGGAGTAAAACCCCGCCGCTTCCATGCGGGTGGCATCAGCCCGCACAGGTAGCTCCGCTAGTACATCTAGACTATCTCTGGCTGCCCATTGCAGGTAGGCTGTTCCTGCAAGATGAAGTGCCTGAGGCGCAGTGGGTGTATTGGGCCACTTAAGGGCAAGATCCAGCATTGTGGTCACCACTTCCTCCGGTTTATTCTCCTCCAATTCAGTTTGATACTTTACGAAGTCCTCTTCCGCCAGCGTCAATGAATCGGTGGATGCTCGCTCGGGAACAGGGCGTCCAAGCCGGGTATAGGCCTGCGTTACAAAGTCCGAATCTGGATAGTCGGAGACGATGAGCTCATACAGACGATTGGCCGCCAATGTGTCTCCCAGGACTTGTTGCACTTCTGCCAGCGCATAGTAGGCCCGCTGCGCTACACTTTCGGCAAAGTCCTCTTCAATCACCATTCGATACCACACTGCCGCTGAATCGGGAAGATTCATGGATAAAAACAGCACATTAGCAAGTTCGTACCTCGCATTCGCCCGATCACTTAGCATCTCATCGAACGCATCCGGGTTTCGGGGCACAGCAGAAACATCCACAATCGGCATACTTATGTTCAATGTGGGCTGCAATGCTCCTCCTTCCTCTCCCTCTGTCACCTCGGCCTGTGCAGCTTCAATGGCTGCGATCCGACGCCAATTGGGGGCCAACGGGCGCTCACCCCAGATCAATATGAAATCCTGACGTGCCTGCTCCATCCGCAACTGATCCCTGTGGTAGAGAAAACCCGCTTCACCCTCGGATCCTGCTACAAGCGTTTGTCCACCTCCATTCTCGTAATCTGTTGCACCTCCACTTCCCACGAAAGCAGCCTCAGACTCACGCTGACGCAATTGACGCTGCATCTCAGCTATTTCATCCGCCCTGCGCTGACGCAACTCAAGAACAACCTCTGCAAAGCTGCTGTCATCCAGTGTACCGAGATACAGCAATGAGTCCATTAGTATGATCTCATCGAGTACATCGGAAAAACTTCCAAAGGTTTCGGCCTGCTCGTCCATGTCAGTAATAGCACTGGGAGACGGCTTGGGAGGGATCGATGCCGCACTCCGAGATCCTCCTGCAAATGCAGGAATCATGATGGCCTGGGAGGCCGTATCAAAATGTGCAGCCGCGTACGGGTAGTCAAGCTCTATATCCCGATAATACTCACCCAGTGCGTAGTGCACCCGCCCACGCATTTGCGCTCCGCCTAAAGTAGGATCGTAGAGTAGTTCATAATACTGCTCAAGTGCCTCCTCATAACGACCCTGCGCCACCAGCACACGCCCTCGCAAATAAGCTAATTCTGCCCGATAATCGTAATTCTTATCATCCCGCTCCATGCGCCGCAGTTTCTCCATTGCCAAATCTGCATCAACATGATCAGCGGCAGCCCGAACGACACTGAAGTGGGCGGCATAGGAAAGTTCATAGAACGGCTTGTAGCGCTGCACAAGTTCGTATGCGGCAATTGCATCCTCGTACCGACCGAGCTTCTCCATCAACTGTCCCTGCAGGAAACGAGCTTTGGCGACCAGGGCGTTGTCATTCAGGCCAGCAGCCAAGCCGGTTTCCAGTTCAGTTGCCGCCTCCTC
Organism: Rhodothermales bacterium; assembly: GCA_965219915.1. Lineage (GTDB taxonomy): Bacteria > Bacteroidota > Rhodothermia > Rhodothermales > Bin80 > Bin80. Next base: position 2,548,997 of record OZ244794.1, read on the forward strand.
CCAGTTTTCGTTCTGTATGTGCAATTCAGCTAATGCCAGTCGGTAGCGTGGTTCCCAGCGACGGGAAATCTCTTCCGCACTGAGAATGGCCTGCAAGTGCGTAAATGCTTCTTCATAAGACTGGCTGGCTATCAATGTGCGTGCTAACCAAAAATTGGCCTCATCTCTGAGTGGGGAATCCAACTCCAGGATATCGTTAAACTTTTCTTCGGCGCCAACAAAATTGAGTGTGAAGAACCATGCCTTTCCAATAAGCATGATTGCGTCATCCACCCATTTGGAGTTGGGATGATTTTGGAGAATATCTATACTCTTCGTGATGGCATCTTCGAACGGCTTGCGTTGTGTAGTCGCCTGTTCACTGCGCGCGAACAGGGAGAGAAACACATCCCTGTTAACCGGACTCTGTTCCACACTCTCCTCGAAATTACGGATACCCTCGGAGAGCGCACGCTCAGCATTGTAGTACGTGTTGTAGTACGCAGAAAAGTTTTCGTACCGCGAACCGAGGAATGAGTTACTGGAGCACCCTGATAGACAAACCAGCATGCATAGAATCCAGATTGGCGTGTTCTTCATGGATCAATCCACGTAGCTTACATGAACCAAGTTGGTGCGCCCTTTTCGAGGTAGAGGCATCCCCGCGCATATAACGATGGAATCCCCACTCCTGATATACCCCTTACTGACCAGGGTCTGCTGAACCAGCCTGACCCCGGCATCGGTATCGCTCTGAAAAGGGATCTGGAATGCTTTTGTTCCCCAGAGCACTCCTACCTGCCCAATGACGTTTGGTGCATCCGTGAATGCATATACCGGCATACGCGGACGATGTTTGGCAAGCGATCTAGCTGTTGCACCTGACGCCGTAAGACAGACCAAGGCCCGCGCCCCGATATTCGCAGCCAATTCACATGCAGTCAGGCTCACCGCATCTGTGATATCCTCAAAGGCCTCAACTGAATTCAATCCATCTGGAAGTCCACGGCTGTTTTTGGGGAGCGCATACCAGTGTTCTTCTGCGGATCTGATGATCCGGGACATAGCCTTGACCACGTGTGCGGGATGGCACCCCACAGCAGTCTCTCCGCTCAGCATTACAGCGTCTGTCCCATCAAGAACCGCATTTGCTACGTCACTGGCTTCCGCCCGTGTGGGAACGTGGTTTTCAATCATGCTCTCCAGCATTTGGGTCGCTGTGATCACCGGTTTACCAGCCAGAAGGCATTTGTGAATGATCGTCTTCTGTGCGTGGGGGATCAATGCCATAGGCATTTCAATCCCCAGATCACCACGTGCGACCATGATACCGTCGCTGACCGCCAGAATATTGTCAATGGCCTCAAACGCTTCAGGTTTTTCAATCTTTGCAATAATGCCCGCCCGGTGGCCTGCGGCCCTGAGATGCTTGCGCAGGTGTACTACATCCGACTCGTTACGCACAAAAGACAGTGCGATCCAGTCAACATTCAGATCAATCCCCACCTCCAAGTCTGCAAGATCTTTTTCTGTGAGCGCAGGCCCGCTCGTACGTACTCGCGGAAAGTTTACCCCCTTGCGTGACTTTAACTCCCCACCAACGTCCACATGTGCGCGCACCTCTCCTCCTGAAATTGATTTGACAGTGAGCTCCAGTCGGCCATCATCAATCAAAATGCGTCCCCCTGGCGCCAAGTCGGTTGCTAAGGCCCTATAGCTTACATGTATGTGTTCCGCAGATGACTCGGCGTCTGCGGAAGGAGATATTATCACCTCTGCTCCTTCACGCAGCTCAACAGCCCCTCCTAGAACAGGACCCACACGAATGCGCGGCCCTTGAAGATCCTGCAGGATTGCTACCTGCCGCCCCTGTTTTGCAGCCTCCTCACGAACACATGCGACCGCAGCACGATGATCCTCGTGTGTTCCATGCGAAAAATTTAAGCGAATGACATTCGTCCCTGCCTCTACCAGTTCACTGATCGTATCCCGATCGTTTGAAGCAGGCCCCAGCGTTGAAATAATCTTGGTATGCCTGGGCATTGATGGGGAAAACATTGCTTTCGAGTGTTTAAATTTCAGTCGTTAAACGTTACACATACACTTTTGAAGTATAACGCACCTATCCATTCCTCGTACCCCTACTCCCATGAATCGCATCCTGATTACTCTGATCACCCTGGCTGTTTCCGGTAGTGCTCTGGCACAAGAAAATCGTACCATTGATTTTCCTGATGTGCCTGGATACTATACATTGACCTGCGACCTGCATATGCATACCGTTTTCTCGGATGGAAGCGTTTGGCCAAATATCCGAGTCCAGGAGGCGCATCGCGATGGACTTGATGCAATAGCCATAACTGATCATCTGGAATATCAGCCACATCGACACGATATCCCGAATCCTGACCGAAACCGCGCCTTTGACGTTGCTGCGAACGCAAATGGAGACAACCCGCTGATCGTTATTCCCGGCTCCGAAATTACACGGTCCATGCCACCTGGACATGCGAACGCCATCTTCATTTCTGATGCCAATGCGTTGGTAGCCCCTATTGATGAAGAAGCAATAGACGCTGTGGAAGTATTTGAAGAAGTTGCACGCCAGGGCGGTTTTGCATTCTGGAATCATCCCGCGTGGACTTCACAGCGCTCAGATGGCGTAGCAGCACTCGAAGATATGCATAGAGAGCTTATTGCCGCGGAATTGTTACAGGGAGTAGAGGTGGTTAATCAATTCACCTACTCCGACGAGGCACTCCAGATTGCGCTGGACCATAACTTGGCCATCCTTGGCACAAGCGATATTCATGGACTCGTTGACTGGGACTTTGAGGTGCCCCAGGGAGGACATCGCCCCGTCACATTGGTGTTTGCAGAAGAGCGAACAGCGGAGGGGATCCATGAAGGCCTGCGTGCCCGTCGCACCATCGCCTGGCACCGAAATACACTCATTGGTAGGGAATCCGAAATCCTCCCGCTCCTTAACGCTTCAATTACCGTTGCAGGCGCAGAATTCAGGGGAGGAACCTCAGTCCTGGAAGTCCAGCTAGAAAACCACTCAGATGCCCGCTTCATACTGCGGAACACTTCGGAATGGAGATTTCACGAGGATATTGATATCCTGGAGGTTAGCCCCCATACCACAACAACATTTGCACTCAAAACACTCGAACAGGATGACCCCTACCTGATATCCTTTGAGGTGTTAAATGCGGTTACCGCGCCAAACACGCACCCGGAAATAACCCTTACCGTCACAACCAACGACTGACACTCACGTTACTTTCGCGGCTTTTGAGGCGTATAATGGTAAACAGAACATTTTCAACTACTCAAAACCAGAGTCCATGAAACGTTTCCTATTGCTCGCTCTTTTGGTCGCAGGCTGCGCAACCACACAGAGCCTACCTGCGGAAGATCGCTCGCGTACCTATTCCCTGGATTACGATCTCGTGTTTGACGCCACCGTACAGGCACTTGCCGAGGAAGGATTTGCAATCATCGACGCGGAGAAAGACGAGGGCATCGTTAACACGGATTACCGTGCCGAGGGCGCTTTCTTTGCATTTTTATCCAGGCCCACGCGCATGAAAGTTTCAGCATTGATAACTCGGGCTGACAACGGAGTCCATGTCCTGCTAAATTTCGATCTGCAGGACGCCAATCCATCAGTAGAATCCGGTAATCTGTATAACGCGCGCTCCATGTCCCCGCGACAAGCCCGGAGATATTATCGGGAGATCTTCGGGGAGATTGAAGAACTACTTTTCGATTAACATCAGCCACACGAAAAGTCCGTCAGACCCATTGGCCTGTGATGGCCAGGGTCAGCCCATCGTGCTGAATATTTACAAACAGTGTCGTTCCGTCTGGAGAGAACGTTGCGCCGGCCATCTCGGAGTTGCTGACTGCATTGCGGGCGAACTTGTAGAGCTCTCCTTCGGGGGTTACTCCGACAAGAAACTGCTCATTTGAGCCGTCTTCGCAAACGATCAGATCGCCCCATGGCGCTACGGTCAGGTTATCTGCATTTTCTATAAGGCCCGGATCATTCGGCTCGATGAACAGCTCGAGCGTTCTGTCGGGGATTAGTCGCCAAATTTGACCACATTCGGCTTTTCCTCCATTTGTGCAGGCAAAGTACACCGCATCGTTGCCATACCACATCCCCTCCCCCCGTGCAAATCTGGCCGCTCCCTGATCGAACCCCCGAAGACGCAGATCATCCAACGGCGCCTCGACGTCATCAATATCCAGCCAATCTATTTCCAGTTGGGTCCCGACAGAGACTGTTTGTGCATCCCAGTTGCGTGTATCCAGGCTGGGCTGGTTTCTGACTCGAAGCGCCTGAAGTCGACCGCCTGCTGCGATATCTGACGGATCGTCCGGTATGAATCGATAGATGAGACCGTCATGCGTATCCTCTGTTTGATAAACAATGCTTGTAGCTGGATCTACAGCCACTGCTTCCCGATTGAACCGCCCCATTGCGCGGAGTGGTTCAGGGATGGCAATCGTCGGCGTCGCGCTTGCCGGTACCTGAAAAGCGTAGCCGTGATCCTTGGCTGCTCCGTCTTCCCCTGCCCTTGTAGTGATTTCTTCGCACGTAATCCAGGTATTCCACGGTGTAGGCCCACCCGCACAATTGCGCAGTGTGCCCGCGAGGCTCAGATATTGTGAAACCAGTTCTTGTCTAACGGTATCGTACACGAATGTTGTGGTACCTCCCAGTGCAGGATTTTCATTCGCACCTGCATCATAAAGGAGATTGGGATCTAAGTTGCCCAAAAGTGCATTGTCTGGACCAAAGGCTCCCATAGCTGGAGCTGCCCCAGGGTTAACCTCATGATTTCGTACGACAATCGCCTGTCCAGAGGGCCCTCCGAAAGCAGCCATGCCATCTGCTGCGCCAGGTACATAAAAGCCATCATTCATTGGGTCACCTACCCGGGAAACAATCTTATAACTGAATCCCGCGGGTAAATCCATGATTCCACCGGGATCCGATACCAACGGCCCGAACCTCTCCTTCAGCGGTGTGCGTGAAGGATTACAGCCCATAAAAGCATGTAGTCCAGAAAAACCCAATGCAAATGCACCGGATGTGCGAAGGAATTGACGACGAGAAGCAACTGTGTCAAACTTGTGAAGAGACTGCATGGGGCACGAAATATTGTTGTTTATCGAATGATCAATGACCAGGATGACGATACGCCTGACTAGGATCTTTACGATCCATGGAACACAATCGGGGCCCGTCGCAAAGTGAAATGGATTTCAACCATGATTATCTAACACTTGTAAATCAATAAAATCAGAACAAATTCGAAACCCTGTTCTTCGAGAAGCTTTCACTCAGCGAGGCGGGAATAGCCGAACTCACTCAACTCTTACCATTTAGCCGTGTGGAATAGAACCAAGGTAAACCGCAAAGAAACTTCAAGTATGCGAATAGATCCGAATTATGATGAGTGATATTGATCAGCCGCCGCCACAACCGCCTCCAATGTTCCTCGAGGCGTTTATACTCCCACATCATCCACAGGATCAGAGGTTGATCCATACACCGCAGGACCCTGTGTACCTCAGAATTGAAGCTTGAAGGCTGCACCATAGTCGTGAATCAATCCTCGCACCCTGCCTGCTATTGAGTTTCCTGACTTCGACAATTTGTAACTCTCTGAAAGTTAAAAGAGCCCCATTACCAGGGGCATAGGATTTTTTTTGGGGGTGTCCCGGACAATTTGAACACTACAAAGACGGTCTATCAGGCCGTTTTTTGCGGCCTTAATTCCAGACGTCAGCAACCACTTGAGGCGCGGGTTACTGGTCTTTTTCTACGGGTACGGTCTGGCGCTGAATCGTCAACCCCAGCGCTTTGTAAAGTCGAACTTTTGTACTGTTGGCCGCCGAGGGAATCGCGAAATGACGCTTGGTGGTGTTGTCCCGTACTACGGACACCTCTACTTCACGCAACTGAGCCAAAATCTGACCCTCACTGATGGGCGCTTCGGCGCCATGCCGCGTGTTGTAGAGTCGACGCAGAATGCGCAGCATCGCAAAGGCCGCAAAGCAAATGGCAATGTGCGCGCGGACCCGGCGCTCAGTCCAGTGAAACACCGGACGAATCGCCAGGGTGTGCTTCAATACCCGAAAGCCCTCCTCAATCTGCCATAAACCCCCGTACTGCGCATACACTTGCTGACCGGATGACGCCTTGAGACTCGTCCATACCCCATGCAGGCCCTCCAATTGACGATCCCTTTCAATGGCCGCCGCATTCAGCTTCACCGCACCCCGTTTAACTTTCAAGTAACGACCGTTCCGGCCAGATCCCTTGACCCCGGACGCCAAACGCTTACGGGCTTTCTTTATCGCTTGCTCCCGCTCGTGGGCGTCCTTGGCCGCACGCTTCGGACAATAGCGCAATATGAGCCGACGACCCCCAATGCTCACTTCGGTCACCTTGCGCCCATCCGCAGTTGCCTGCCACGTAAGCGTGCCGGTAACCTTGCGCAGTTGTTCCGCCTTCATCGAGCGCAACCGGGCCGCAACCACATAGTCATGACCCATACTGTGCAGTAACGCCACATTGTCCGCACTCAGCATCCCGGCATCCGCCACAAATACCACGCGGTCCAGCGCAAAACGCGCCTTCAACGACGCGATCGCTGGCCCCAGCGTCTTTACGTCCGCGGTATTGCCTTCAAACAGCTCATAGCCCACCGGCAATCCGTCTCGGGTCTGCATCAAAGCCAATACCACCTGCACACGGTTGTGCTTACCATCTTTACTGTATCCCTTCTTGCGGAGTTCGTCCGACTTGTCCGACGCAAACGACAGCGTGGTGACATCAAAAAACAGCACATCCAGCTTGCCCCCGAGCAAGTCGGTCACTTCCCGGGCCACAATAGACTGCAACCGCGCAATGCGCCGATCATCAACCGCATCCATCATGCGGTAAAACTTGTGTACCGGCACTTCCACGCCATCCTCCTTTGACAACTGCCGCGCATGAGCCAGCTTGCTGTCCCCTGGAGCCGCCAAACGCAACAACACCGCCTGCCTGAACAGACGCGCGGCCATCGCATGCCGTGTGGAAAACAACCGATCTAACCCCATACGCGCATACAAGGCCCCAAAAACCTCATGAAAGCCCACGCAGACCCGCTTGACCTCCTCGAGCTTGCGGATGTCCGCCAGCGGGATGGGCTGCTTGGACTGCTTACGGTGTCGGGCCTCCAGTACGGCATTGGCACTATGCTCCGATGGAAACAAGGTGGGCTGCACACTCTCTTCTATCCGCAGACGTTCCTGTTCCGCGATGTGCAGGAGGGCCTCCAATGCGGGGCCTTCGGGGGCCGTGCCCATATGGCGCACGATCTTCTGCCGCACTTTGCCGTCTTTCGTGCGGTCATTGCGCACGATCTGGACGGCGATGTTTTGGGTCGTCTTGCGTTTGAGTTTGCGTACGAACATGGTACCCGTAATATACGGCACGCCGCTCAATTATACAAGTCCCAAAATAAACTGAACACTACAAAACTGGATGCCGGAAATTAAGGCCAAAATGGCCCGAAACACCCCAAAAATGCCCCGAAATCACCCGAAAATGGCCAAAAATGCCCCTTCACGACCCCCGAGTCAGCTCGTACCTGTCGAAGTCAGGAATTGAAGCTTGAAGGCTGCACCATAGTCGTGAATCAATCCTCGCACCCTGCCTGCTATTGAGTTTGACACCACAGTGAAGTAGTTATACCCATGCTCAGAGGAATACTCTTCTTCATAGGTGAGGGAGACCGTTTGCTCCGATCTAACCGCAAGTTCCCGCGTTACCGCACTCTCCAGACAAGTATGACTCTCATCGCCCAACTGCCCACCACCCCAAGGTCCACCATTGTATTACTTGTAACATCCTGCAACTAGTGATCCCAAGCAACTCAAACGGTCGTGAATCGAAGCGCGCATCCGAATGTGCCGAAAGGTGCTTGATGCTATGCCCCGAAAACACTACCGAGGAACGTTTACGGCTACTTTGTCAGATACTCGCAGATATTCAGCGTAGACTTTGCCGGCAACGATCATAACCCAAACAAACCTTCCAACACACTGAATTCCAAAGAATTGAATTCTCGGAATAGACTATATAAACCTCAGCTTCTTGGACCACATCGTCATGCGTGACCTCTGATATCTCCCACGGAGACTGAATTCAAACAATTAATTGGCATCTTGAATACGTACTCCCGTTGTTGATGAAGTGGTTGATTGAATCCCTAAGCAGTATCCAAAACAAACGAAGAAATTCATCCCGAATCTATCCCAATTCGTTAACGTTCTTTATGAATCCGAGGGGATAGCTACCTTATCAGTGGAAATTTCCTCAATCATAAACTCGCAAGAAAGAGCGTGAGCCGAGATAAACTTGCTGAAATTATTGCCTTGGGTGAAAGCAGTACGGTTGAGTTCAAAAGCTCCGGTATGTCTAACCTCGGACGGGAGATCTGTGCGTTTGCTAATTCGTCAGGTGGTATGATTTTGCTAGGTGTCACAGACAAGGGTGACATCGTTGGAGTGTCTGATAGCAATCGCCTCAAATCCAAGATTCAGAACATTGCCCGTTCGGCTGATCCACCCATCACCATAGAAATTGAACGCTTAGAACCCGTCAACTGTATCAAGATTCCGCCTCAAAGAGGAAAGCCTTTCTCGTTCGGTGGCAAATTTTATCTTCGGGAGGGAGCGAACAGCCAGCAAATGTCACGAGATGAAGTCCGCAGGTTTTTTGACCACGAGGGGCTCATCCACTTTGATGAAAGTATCTGTCACAAATTTTCTCTGGATTCCGATCTAGAAGAAAAAAATTGGGACCTATTCAGAATCCGTGCCAATATATCTGATGAAATGGCACCTGAACATGCTTTGCAAAACCTCAACTTGGTCAATGAACATCTCCAAGTTACCAATGCTGGTGCTTGGTTGCTGGCGACAGACATTCGCAAGTTCCACAGCAGTGCGGACATCTCGTGCGGTCTATTCATGGGTACAGATAAAGTACAAATACTTGACCGCCGTGACTTTCACGGAGACATTTATTCTATGATCAATGAGACAATGACATGGATTCTCTCAAAGATCAATGTGGAGCTCATCATTAAACAGCTGAAACGGGAGGAACGTCCCGAACTTCCCAAAGAAGCAATTCGAGAAGCCGTGGTCAACGCTTTTGCCCACCGCAGCTATCGTTCAACAGCCAATGTGCAAGTCTACCTATTCTCGGATCGCTTGGAGATCGTCAGCCCTGGAGGATTGCCAGTTGGCATGACCGAGGCCGACCTAGGGGTCAAAAGCGTCCCAAGAAACCCACTTCTGTTCAATCTTCTATATCGAATGAATGCAGTTGAACATATCGGGTCTGGCATCCGCCGTATTCGCAAGCTTTGCCGCGAACACGGAGTAATTGAGCCAGTGATTGAAGTATCCGAAAACTGGGTTACCACGACATTCCCGCGCTCGAAAACATCGGTCGAAAATCAAACCGGTGCAGTATCCGAGTGGGATTCATCCCAAGTTGGGACCAAGTCGGGACTAAGTCGGGACCAAGTCGGGACCAAGTTGGGACTAAGTCGGGACCAAGTCAAACTCATTCATGAATGTGAAAATGAAAAAACAGCTGGAGAACTGATGCAAGCAATTGGCAGAATTAACCGTAGTAAGTTTCGAGAAAAAGTTCTCAGACCACTCATGAGAGCAGGTCTATTAGAAATGACTATCCCTGACAAACCACGAAGCAGACATCAGAGATATCGTCTGACAGATGCGGGAAAAACTCTCCTGAATTCCCTGCGGTAAACGGCTTGTCACTCCGATCCCACAGGCTCGATGGTCAATTCGGTGGTTCCAGGCTCGGTTATACCGATGACTCCCCTGAGCTCCGTATCCGCCAGAGTGAGTGTCAGAAATACGATGGCAAAAACGACCCCCAGCACCAACACCAGCAAGTTGACTTTATTGTCATACTTAAGGGCCATGAAAACCAATGCAACCAATATCGCCTTGGATCCTGCGATAGCAAGGGCCAATGGTACATTCACAAGTCCCAGATCAATTTGAGCAGTGATCACTGTAGCCAATGTAAGAAACAGCAGCAAGCCGAAAACAATCGCGAGCGTACGAATTGGGATAATATGATGATGCCCCTGTGCCATGAGGTGGTCTCTATATCAGATACAGTAAAGGAAACAGGAAAATCCAGATTATATCTACCAGGTGCCAATACAGTCCGGTCAGCTCAACTGGGGTATACCACTGAGGTGAAAAGTGTCCTCGTGCAACTCGCGTTACAAGCCACACAAACACGCCCATACCCACCAACACATGGACCCCGTGTATACCCGTCATCACGAAATAAATACTGAAAAACTGCGGAGCGAATGGAATGTCGTATGTCGAGTAATCTTTGCCATCAATGATCCCATGCGGCTCAAATCCAGCCCCAGGAAACACTCCATGTGAAAATTTACCAGAGTACTCAAAGTATTTCACAACCATAAAGATCGCTGCACACAGCAGCGTCATGAGCAGTAGCACGACCACTTTTTCGTTCTCGCCTTTTTGGATAAAGTGAATTGAAAGGGCTACGGTAAAGCTCGAAGCTAGAAGCACGACGGTGTTCAGCGCACCCAGGCGCCAGTCCAGCAGCTCACTGGCCTGTGCGAACACCTCTGGATGCCAGGAGCGGTAGACCGCATAGGCCACGAACATGCCGGAAAAGAGCAGAATCTCCGTCACAAGAAACAACCACATGCCCAGCTTTGCCGCATCGAACTGCTGCTCATGGTTGACGAAGTAGTGTTTCAGCGTTGTTCCTGTACTGCTCATCTCCTAATTCTCCTCCTTTGGACCAAAGACATCATCTGCAAGGTGGAAGTCGTAAGGTCCGCGCGTGACTAAAGGGGTCTCATGAAAATTGTGCTCATCAGGGAGTCGACCGGTGTGCGTCCATTCCAGAGTACAGGCCCCCCAGGGATTGGCGGGCGCTTTCGGTCCCTTGAACAGCGAATACAATGCATACACAAGAATCATCAGCAACCCGACCCCAAGGATATAGGACCCAATCGTGGATACCAAGTTCAGTGCAGCGAATTCTGGGAAGTTTTCCAGTAATTCAGTGTAGTCGTGATAGCGACGTGGCATCCCCCGACTACCGAGGAAGAATTGCGTAAAGAAGGTCACATTAAAACCGACAAATACCAGTATCGCTGCGATTACTCCTGCCGTCTCATTATACATTCGCCCGGTAATCTTCGGCCACCAGTAGTGGAGCCCCCCGATCAGGCCAATGAGTGCGCCTCCCATCATCACATAATGGAAATGGGCGACAACAAAGTAGGTGTCGTGTAAATGGACATCCACGGCTAAAACACCTACCATGATTCCTGTGAACCCACCGATTGTGAACAGAAACAGAAACATCAGTGCGTATAACATGGGTGTTCGCAGCCACACGGATCCTTTGTACATCGTTGCAACCCAGTTGAATACCTTGATGCCCGTTGGTATGCCAATGAGGAAGGTGAGCATTGAGAAGATGATTGAAGACAGAGCACTTTGTCCGGCGACGAACATGTGATGTCCCCAAACTAGGAATCCCAGAAATGCAATCGCAACTGAGGAAAGAGCGATAAAAGTGTAACCGGATACTTGTTGTCTGGAAAATGTCCCCATAAGATCGCTGATAATCCCCATAGCGGGCAGGATCATAATGTAGACGGCAGGATGGCTGTAGAACCAGAAGAAATGCTGGAAGAGAACAGGATCTCCACCCAGTGCCGGATCAAAGATACCAATCTGCATCAATTTCTCCAGGAACAACAGCACCATCGTGATGCCAATCACGGGCGTAGCCAAAACCTGGACAATCCCCGTCGCATAGATCGCCCAGACAAACAGGGGCAGCCGGTTCCAGGTCATACCTGGCGCACGCATCTTATGCACGGTAACAATGAAGTTCAGCCCGGTAAAAATGGAGGCAAAGCCGGCTACGAAAACTGCTGATGTAAGCCAGAGAACTGCGTTCGATGCACCGCTTGAATACGGAGTATAAAAAGTCCAGCCCGTATCTACATTCCCTACAAACAACCAGCCAAACACCGCCATCAGCGCACCAGCCATAAAGAGATACCAACTGGCCAGATTAAGGCGAGGAAAGGCTACATCTTTGGCTCCGATCTGTATGGGTAGTACAAAGTTTCCAAGAATTCCGGGGATAGCCGGAATAATGACCAGGAAAACCATTACCACACCATGAAGTGTGAAGATCTGATTGTATGCATCCTGACCCAGTATCGTCTCGCCAGGAGTACCGAGCTCTGTTCGGACAAACGTTGCCAGAATGCCCCCCAACAGGAAGAAAGTCCCGCAAGCTATCGCATATAGGATCCCGATACGCTTGTGATCCGTCGTGGCAAGCCATGACCAGAGCCCCTTCCTTGCACTTAAGTAGTTATGTGATCCTTCACTCATCGCCTACTGCTGCTCTTTAATGAATTCCACAAGCGCATCAATTTCCTCGGTAGACAAGGTCGCGGCGTATTGTGGGGGCATGACGGGCAAAAAACCTTCGACAACCTGTTGTGCGGGATTGACGATGGACATGCGGAGATAGTTGTCGTCGGCCACCGCACTCGTTCCATCCGTGAAATTTCGCGTGCTGCCTGCCAATCCGAGAAAGCTCGGCCCGATCGGGGTAGTTCCATCTAGTGAGTGGCAGGGCATGCAACCCTGTTGTTGGTAGATACGCTCACCCCGCTCTGCAGGGGTCAAAGATGCATCATCCATATTCTCTGCAAGCCAACTATCAAAGTCATCCTGAGATTGCACAACAACACTTGCATACATGTCTGAATGCGCAGTGCCACAGTACTCTGCACAGACAATGTTGAACGTGTCTACCCTTGTGGCCTCAAACCAGACGTAGGAATAGCGTCCCTGAAGCACATCTGCCTTGACACGAAAAGCAGGCACAAAAAAGCTGTGAATCACATCCTCGCTGGACATGCGAAGCTTCACCGGTCGATTCACAGGAACATGCAGGTCGGTGGAAACCGCCCCGTTTGGGTAAGTGAATGACCAGCTCCACTTACGTGCGGTTACATTGATCTCATAGGAGTTTGGAGGAGCAATACCAAGCTCAAGAAACACCCGAAATCCCCATACAAAGACTACCGCTACGAGTATTGACGGGATTGCGATCCAGGAAGCTTCGACAAGTTTACTCTCCCGGACCGGCTGAGGACGATCGTTTTTACTGCGCCGGCGATAGCGCCAGGCAAATGAAACCATCGCTCCCATGACCCCCACGAATATAATGGCACTCGTGACCAATATGAAATAGAACAACGCATCCACATCTCCTGCAACTGTGGATGCGGGTTCTGGAAGCCAAATTGAGCCCTGTTCATTCATGCGCGCGAAGATTCTTTAGTATCCCTCAACCACAGAAGGCTGAGCGCTGCAATCAACACAAGCGCAGTGATCCCACCTCCGACCTGCATGGCCCGCCGGGCGGCTAGCACGTATGAATTGGACGTGGGATCAAACTGGAAACAGTATAGAAAAGCCCGGTCCAGCAGATTGCCAACCGTACCGTTTGAAGCTTCAACAATGGCTGCACGCAGATCACGCCCTCTAGGGGCAAGGTCGGGCAGATAGCGGGTGATAATCCCCGTCTCGCTAAGAACGATAACGGCGGCGGGATGCGCATACTCGCTCTGATCTTCAACCCATTTGAACATGAAGCCCGTCGCTTCGGTCAGTGCACCAATAGATGACTCACTGCCAGTCAGAAACCTCCATTCGGCATCTTCGTGATCAATACGCCGCAGATATCGGGCACGCTGTTCAGCAGCGCGCTCCGGGGTATCCTCCGGACTGAATGAGACGGTAATCATCTCATATGCTTCCCCCGGAGCCCATGGTACATCCTCCAGGCTCCGGGTAACGCCATCCAAGAGTAAACTGCACAGCATGGGGCAGGTGTGATAAACAAATGTCAGCACTACAGGACGCCCCTGATTGAAATAGTCACGCAGATGGACCTGCTCACCTGTGGAGTTTACGAACGCGAGATCAAGCGGAATCTGGTCTCCCAGCCGAGGAACAAGCCCAACGCCTTCGTAAGCGATACTGGCCTGCTCCGTCAACTGTGCATACACTGGTATCGTGCAGGCGCAAAGAGCAAGTATGGCAATGTATCCTTTGAGCATTCAAGTCTGCCTAGTGAGGCATGACTAATTATTCTCCTATATTGTTGTTGAGCATTTCCCCGGAAATACGCGCGTCTGGCGGAAACTCTTCAGAGAGTTTTAGAATAGCTTGTTCCACTGGAATCCGCACAGCTCCGCCTGCCAGTACCTCATAACGATTAAGTTGCTGCTGACCTGCGATCCTCAACCGTTCCAAGTCGGGGTACGATGCTTCAGCGGCCGCCCTCCTACCGGTCAGATCTGCTTCATTCTTAAACCAATAAGATGCCCCCCAAACCAGTCCGCCCAGGAGAATTAGCAGGATCAGAACAAAGGTCAGAATCGGGGACGCATCTACCGATTCAAGCTCAACCGAAGGTAGATCCGGAGCACCAGTCTCAGATCCAATAGTCATAGCTTTTCAATTATGCGTTTTCGAAGCGCAGTGACTTTTCGAGTTGAGGATCGCCCTCACAGACGATGGCATGTCGGCTAAGCCTCCACAAGAAGCCTGCTACGAATACGCAGGTGAGACCGATCCAGCAACTAATGTCCAGCCAGTGAAGCTGTGCATGGTTAATGTGCAATACTGGCATGGCCTGCCAATGAATATCAAACCATTGCATGGCAAGAAGCCATACCGCCATAACGGCAAGTGGAATGGAGTAACGCTTCATCGCCCGGGGCAAGAGGATCAGGAATGGAAGGATGAAGTGTCCAAACAGCAGTATGCCACTATGCGTCTCCCAACCATGCTCTAGACGATGCTTAAACCAGGCCGTCTCCTCTGGAATTCCACCATACCAATAAAGCATATACTGACTGAATGCGATATAAGCCCAAAAGACCACGAACCCAAACATGAGTTTGCCCAGGTCATGATAATGCTCGGCCGTTACCACTCCGCGCAGCATACCTGCCCGCTGCAGCCCGATAACACAAAGTGCCGTGAAGCAAAATGCCGCCATAAAAGCACCCGCAAAAAAGTAGACGCCAAATATGGTCGAGAACCAGTGTGGATCCAACGTCATAAGTATATCAAATCCCGCGAAAGCAGTCGTCAATGCACAAACTGGCAACCCCCAGGCACTCAAATGGCGCAGTCTGGCCGAAATGCTGGGATCACCGGTTACATCCTGGAGAATGGACAATCTCCACAGGCGTGAAGAAATGAAGGTCCATGCCAAAAAGTAGAACCCAATCCGAATCAGAAAAAACGGAATGTTGAGATAGGCAACCTTACCCGCTAGAATCTCGTCATAGTAATTGCTGGTCGGGTCATCCAAGCCTTCGGCCGTCCAGTGATGGTATGGTCCATGGGCATCAAAAACACTTACCAGAATAGGAATGAACAGTATGATCAAGAGGGGGAAGGAAACAACCACCGCCTCTGGGATGCGCCTTAGAGCAACAATCCATTCTGCGCGGACTAGGTGCTTGATCAAAACGATAAACATGCACCCCAATGCGAGTGAAAGACAGAAGGTCCATCCGATTAAGTAGGAGAAGTAAAACTGCTCAAGGAACATCTCACTTGTTCCAACAACAATACTCACAGCAACCGCTGCCACGCCAACCAATCCCGGAATGATATAACTGCGGCTTCCACCAGTAAATGGATACCTGTCACTCTTGGTAGGGGCCAAGGGATCAACAAGCTTCATCAAGAGCGAGCTGCCTCGCAGCGAATCACGCATAGATCCAGTATATCAGGGCGAATTCTGAAGATTAGTTTGCTCGTCAGCCGGAATGTCCTCGACAGTCGCGTTCTGGCTGCGCTGCAGTGCGCGTACGTAGGCTACAATAGCCCAGCGATCAGCAACAGGTATTTGCTGAGCGTAGCCCGGCATCGTCCGAATACCGTTTGCAATAACTTCGTAAAGGTAACCATCCTCTATTGCGCGCAAGCGGTCATCATGGTATCCGATGGGCGCGAACCCATACCCACCTGACATCACGATGCCTTGCCCATCCCCAGCAATACCGTGACAGACAGCACAATAAATGTCGTATCGTTCGCGGCCACGATTGGCGAACTCGACTGTGTATTCAACCGGCATTACCTGTACATAGCTGCCATCCGCATTACGACCCGTGTGAAACTGTGCATCCTCACGAAGCATCCCACGGGCCACCGTTCCCGCTACAGGTGGACGCATCGCACGGCCGTCCGCGAAAAACGGATTGGCCTCCTGTGCTTCAAACCGCTCCATTTCATCCATATTCGGATTGATATGAATAGGCGGATCCTCCTTTAGCGTGCCGCGACAACCGCTGAGCACCACCGTTACACCGAGTAAGAAAAATATTTTTTTCATACTAGGCCTTGTGCAGCTCTGAGTATCCATGATCATGAATTACTTCAACCGCCTTTGCACCTGCCTCCCGTAGCATTGATTCCGTTTCCTCCAGGTCAAAGTTTTTATCGCTCGCTGCGATATGAAGGAAGAACGCATCATCCGATGCCCGGGTGAATGCACGGGAGTAGAAAAGCGGGTTATACGGTCGGGGCAGACCGTTCAACAGAAACATTCCACCCACGGCAAAGAGTGCCGACAACAATACCGTAAGCTCAAACATAATTGGGATGGATGGCTCAATCGCAAAGAAAGGCTTACCGCTGATGTTAAGGGGGTAATCCACCGCTGATGTCCACCATTGAAGCCATGTAGCAAGCCCTAACCCGCAAAGACCTCCAATTAATGTGATGTATCCCACCTTGGACTGTCCAAGACCCATTGCACGATCCATCCCGTGGATGGGAAAAGGCGTGTGCGTATCAAAGTGCCGATAGCCTGCCCCATGCACCTTGCGTGCCGCATCAATAAGCATGCCCGGGTTGGAATACTCCGCCAGCAAACCATAGACGCCATCCGCCGTACTCTCGTAGACCCCCATGGTCGCCTTAATCTGCTGGATAATCTTCTTTAACATCGTGATCTCAGCTTAATGCTCTTCGGATTCATCCTTGTGATAAAAATGCGGATCACTTTCCGGGAGTACCATTTTTACTTCTGCTATTGCCACCATCGGCAAATAACGAAGGAAAATGAGGAATAATGTCAAGAACAAGCCAAACGATCCGGCAAGAGTTAGCACATCTACGATAGTTGGATTGAAATAATCCCAGCTACTCGGCAGGAAATCCCGATGCAGACTGATGACGGTTATAACGAACCGCTCAAACCACATACCAATGTTAACAACGATTGAGGTTATGAAAAGGAACGGAATGCTGCGCCGGAGTCGCTTGATCCAGAAAAACTGGGGAAAAAGCAGGTTGCAGGACATCATCGTCCAGTAGGCCCAGGCGTACGGGCCTGTCGCTCGATTCAGGAACGCATACTGCTCGTACTCAACTTGAGAATACCAGGCAATAAAGAACTCGGTGATGTATGCGAAGCCCACCATCGTTCCTGTCAGCAATATGATGATGGCCATCTTTTCCAGATGATCCATCGTGATGATGTTCTGGATCCCATAGATCTTTCTGGCTAGAATCAGCAGTGTCATCACCATGGCAAACCCCGAGAAAATTGCACCGGCAACGAAGTACGGCGGAAATATGGTAGTATGCCAGCCGGGTATGATGCTGATAGCGAAGTCAAAGGACACTACAGAGTGCACACTCAGGACCAAGGGAGTCGCAAGCGCAGCCAGGAGCAGATAGGTCTTTTCATAGTTGCGCCAATGTCGGTTCGCACCCGTCCAACCCAAGGCAAAGAAACCTGTGACTCGACGGCGTAGCGCATTGCGCGCTCTGTCGCGCAGCGTCGCCAAGTCAGGGACCAGGCCGACATACCAGAAAATGAGCGATACGATGAAATAAACACTGACCGCAAACACATCCCAGAGCAGTGGACTCTTGAACTGCGGCCACATTTCCATTTGATTCGGGATCGGCAGTGTCCAATAAATGACCCAAATCCGACCCACGTGAATCGTAGGAAAGAGTAATGCACAGATGACGGCAAAAAGCGTCATGGCTTCCGCACTTCGGTTAATCGCCGTGCGCCACTTCTGCCGGAAGAGGAACAGGATTGCAGAAATCAGCGTCCCTGCGTGCCCGATACCGACCCAGAACACGAAGTTCACGATTGGCCAACCCCAGCCCACCGGATTGTTGTTGCCCCAGACACCAATCCCATTCCATACGAGATAGGCGATCATGATGAGCAGAATACAAAGTAGTGTTGAGGACACGGCAATGGCCATGTACCACGCGGAAGGCGGACGCTTTTCCGTATGGTAGGACACCAACTGGGTTATATCATGGAACCCAAGGTTCCCCGTCACAAGTGGGGGATCCGCTCCTGCGGGCAGTGTTACAGTCTTGTCAGTAGATGAAGCCACTTCACAATCGGATAGTTACTCTCCCTTAGGTCTGTCCTGCAGACTCCAAGGCATTGTTCGGGTTACGTACTCGTGCCAAGTAGGAAACCCTCGGCTTAATATTCAGCTCAGCCAGCAACTTATAGCTGCGTGCGTTTCGTGTAGCCTGACTGACCTGGCTTTGCTCATCATTGAGATCGCCAAACGTAATGGCCTCAGCCGGACAAGCCTGCTGGCAAGCCGTGGCGACCTCGTCTCGTTGCAGTGCGCGTTTTTCCAGACCAGCCCGTTTCTGTGCGCCGCGAATCCGCTGAATACAGAATGAGCATTTTTCCATCACGCCCCTGAACCGAATAGACACATTGGGATTCTGCGCCATCTGAACTGTTTCAGGGATCGTCTTTGACCAGTTGTAGAAATTATACCGGCGAACCTTGTAGGGGCAGTTGTTGGCGCAGTAGCGAGTGCCAATACACCGGTTATAGATCATCTGATTCGTACCATCCGGCGAGTGCACAGTGGCTGCAACCGGGCACACGGACTCACAGGGTGCATTTTCGCAATGCTGGCAGGGCATTGGCTGTACGGCGATCTTCGGATCCGCATCTAGCTCGTCTCCACCCTCGGTCACAAAGTACCGATCCACACGCAGCCAGTGCAATTCACGTCCATGGCCGATTTCGTTTTTGCCAACCACCTGGATATTGTTTTCTGCCTGACAGGCTACGATGCAGGCATTGCAGCCGGTACAGGCATTCAGATCAATGACCATACCCCACTGGTTCTGCCAGTAATCACTGTCCCGGAAAGACGCAGCTTTGGACGGATGTCGATCCTTCCAAAGCTCAGGATAGTCCTGAAAATCAGTTTTCACATCTGAGCCCGGAGTGGGCACTTCGCCTTGGAGAGCAAATGCGGGATCCTCTCTGTATTCGTCCAGCGTGGCCATACGTATGATCGGACGGGCTTCCGTGTCCAGAATACCGTGATCCTGTGTCGTAACGACCGTCCATTTACGGCCGGTCTTGGTCAGCTCTACACCGGGAATCACCGGGTTTGCAAGTAGGTCCCTGAGCAAAGAAACATTGGTTCCAACACCGGTTGCCAGTGTGCCTCGCGCGTATATGTCAGTTTCGTCGTCCTTGTCCCAGAACGGTGTGTCCCGTTCGGGGCGAGTCGTGGAGATGTCACGTCCATAGCCCAGCGTTACACTTACTGTATCGTCGGCATGTCCAGGCAGAATCCAAACGGGTAATTCAATCACCTGATCGTTGGCTGCAAGTGTCACTACATCCGAGTAATAACGTCCTTTGGAGTAGTCACAGCTAAGCTCTAGATCCTCCGCAGTCTTTGGGCTTATGACTGCCACATTATCCCAGACAATCTTTGTGACCGGATCAGGAAGTTCCTGGCACCAGGCATTATTGGCAAAACTGCCATCCAGAACCGTTGGATCCAGTCTGAGCACGAGCTCCAGACCTGTATTTGGCCCCTGAAGCTCCCCACTGAAGGAAAGTACCACGGGGGTTGCAGAGGGATAACCAGTGCCCTCTAGATAGCCGTCATGCAATACACGGCGCCACGCGGTTTCAAAATCTTCGTCGGACAGAACCGACCCCCATGTCTCACGAACCAGGTCGTATCCTCGCTGGAATTGCCCACTGCCAACCACCGCCAAAATCTCTATTTCGCTCCTTGCATCTTCGTACAGCGGTGCAATGAGTGGTTGAACCGAGGTCAGCGTTCCGTCCTGGGTGCGGCCATCGCCCCAGGATTCCAAATAGTGCGCCACAGGGATATGCCAGGTGCTCGCTCTGGCAGTCTCATCAACGTGCAGCCCAACATGTATGGTGTCGCTCACCCGCTCTAGTGCTCCGCGAAAATCAAGTGCCTGTGGTGCATCGTAAACGGGATTTACACCAAGCATGAGTAGAACATCAACGCGGCCTGCACGCATTTCTTCCACAAGTGCAGGGAGAGCCTGTGATTGAGCCGCCTGCGCGGTCATTCCCGTATCCAACAATGTAACAGTATTCCCGACAGCCCCTAATGCATGGTTTATAAGCGCACAGAGTGCATGCACTTCGGCGGGCTGCGATTCGCCGGCAATCACGACACAGTTGCCAGCTGCCCCTTGAAGGTCAGTGGCAATGGCTGATGCAAAGGCATCCGGGGTTGCCCCATCATATACACCCAATGCTGTGGCAAGCTGACTGGCCACCTGAGACACGGCATCAGCGCGCATGCGTCTGCGGTGATCCGCCATAATACCTGTGACGCTGTATGTGCTTTCTGCGACGTACAGCCGACTCATTCGGTCCTGTGCGCCGTTAAGCTTACGTCCCCGAGCGAAGGAGTGGGTATCGAGATTGCTATTTTTCGCATAGGGCCCCAGGAAATCCGCATCCAGACTGACAATCACATCCGCGCTCTCGAAATCATATGCTGCCTGCAGTGGCTGACCATAAGCCATTTGAAGCCCCATGAGTTCCGAATCATCACCTTCAGAGCGATAATCGACCCACAGCGTGTCAGGAAACTTGTTCTCTAATTGTGCACGCAGCCGTGCACGTGTCGGAGAATTATCTGGCGCTGCAAGTACAGCCACTCGACGGACCCCCGTCTGCAGCCTTTGACACAGCGACAGGAAGTCCTCCCAGTTTGCCGGGGTACCTGTACGCAGCGTGCGCTTCGAGCGGTCGGGATCATAGAGCTGAAGCAGGGAAGCCTGCTCAAACACCCCAGACGCCCCCGACGCATTTGGATGCTGGCTATTCCCTTCAATCTTCACCGGGCGACCGTCATAGCTTTTTACTACCAGCGGCCGTGCTGTCCCTCGAAAGTTCATTGCCGTGGCGTACTGCAGTGGGACGCCCGGTATGGTTTCTTCCGGTCGATCTGCAAACGGCATGATATGCTCTACCGGGCGGCGGCAGGCCGCCAGACCAGCCATCGCCATGGAAGCTCCCAGTAGTTGCATGAATTGGCGGCGGCTGCTGCCAGAGGGGGCATCACTCGCGCCAGGGAAGAATTCCTCAGAGACGGTTTCCACCAATTGTGGATCCTGCTCAAGATGTGGCTGACTACGCCACGCCTTCACGCCGCCCGAATCCAAGGGGTTTCCATCAACAATTGGAAGGGATATCATTGGCTTTTCGGACTAATAATGGCAAGCGCTGCAGTTCGTCGGCGGGCGAATACCTTCCTGCCTAATCCGGTTTAAGTTTTCCTCTAAAAAGCCCCCACTATGCATATAGCCCATGGTTGTTACCTCTTCATTAGGCCGTAAGTATTTTTCCGGCTCCCTGTGACATTCAAGACACCATCCCATAGATAAGGGTTCAGTCAGCCGCACAACATCCATTTGGTCCACTCTGCCATGACAGGTTTCGCAACCGACGCCATTGTTGACATGTACCGCGTGGCTGAAATGAGCATAATCTGGAAGTTGATGCACTTTAACCCACGGAATAGATGATCCGTCTGACCAACTCGCACGAACCGGCATCAGGGCCAGGCTTTGAGGTCTTACGATTTCATGACAATTCATACAGGTTTCGGTTGCCGGAATATTAGATACATCCGCAACTTCTACAAAGCTGTGGCAATATCGACAATCCATTCCCAGTTGGTCTACATGAACGCGATGACTGTAGGCCACTGGCTGCTCGGGTGCATACCCGACATCAGTGTATTCCGGCGAGAAATAATACCAAACCAAAAAGATCAATACAACGCTCCCTGCGAGCAACGCTACCACGGATAGGTGAGGAAGTGCGTTTGACTCTCTGGGAAAAATTTGAGGCATCGTTGAAGTGCAGTACCTTTTTGTGTACGCGCCCTAAGTTACGGCATAAGTTCTATATCAGGGCAATTTTTTATGAATAATTCCCGATCAGGCGCAAATTTAAGGATATTCAAAATTATGCGAGCTGTTGTACGCGCATCATTTGAAAAAGGCGATATGTCATCATAACTGCAGCAGCCAACAGACCAACTACCAATCCCCACCAAAAGCCCTCTGGACCCCATTCAAGACCAAACCCAAATCCTACACCGGAAGGAATACCAACCAACCAGTACGCTATAAAGCACAGCAGCATCGGCACGCGTGTATCCTTTAGCCCGCGCAAAGCTCCAAGTGCAGTGGCTTGCAGCCCGTCAAACAGCTGGAAAAGTGCAGCAATACCCAGAAAACCGACCACCTGCAGTGCAGTTTCGGCGTTTGCCGGATCACCCATATCCAAGTAAATGCTGGCCACGGCATTTGGAGCCAGCAAAAACAGCAGCGCAGTGCCTGACATCACGATCAAGGACAGTCCAATACCCATATATCCAGCGCGCGCAGCAGCCGCTGGATTCCCTCGACCGATACTTTGGCCCACTTGAACCGACGTTGCAAGACCAATACCCAAAGGCATCATGTAGGCAATCGCCGCACATTGGATCGCTATCTGGTGCGCTGCGATTGGCACCGCTCCAAATGTGCCAACCAAAAAAGCAGTCGCGCTGAATAATGTTACTTCGAGGCCTATAGAGCCTCCGATTGGCAAACCAACACGTAACAGTTCCCGAAAATAGCTGAGATCTGGATGTCTGAGCCGGTTAAAAATCCCGTAAGACCTGTATGGTTGTTGGGTGAGAACATATAAGGTGATACAAATGAACATGAACCAATGCACAATACAGGTTGCCCAGCCAGTTCCGACAAGTCCGAGGCGTGGAAGTCCGAAATTGCCATACATCAGGCCATAATTGGCCAGGATATTGAGCAGTATGCCCATTACGATAATGATTGTAATCGGCAGTGGTCGAGCGATGGCTTCAACGAAATTCCGTAATGCATTGAACCACATAAAGGGAATGAATCCCCACATCGCTGCCTGCAGGTAGCCTTCTGCCAACACCATGGTGGCCGCATCCTGCTTCATCAGGTCCCACGGTAAACTTGCATTCCACAGGATCAACAGAACGGGTATGGATATAGTTAGCGCCAACCAGAGCGCTTGGCGTACTGTGCGACCGATAGGATCATGTTCCCCTGCACCGTAAGCCTGGGAAACCATTGGCCCGACTGCAAGGAGTACGCCAATACCGATCAGTGCGAATAGAAAATAGGTCGCGTTGCCCAGGGCAACGCCGGCTAGTGCAGCAGGGCCTAGCCGACCAACCATTACTACATCAACAAACCCATTACATATCTGGCCAAGCTGTGTAGCCACGATTGGGATTGAAAGAAGTGTGAGTTGGCGGGCTTCCTTCCAAACGCTA
Source organism: Rhodothermales bacterium (assembly GCA_965219915.1). Taxonomy (GTDB): domain Bacteria; phylum Bacteroidota; class Rhodothermia; order Rhodothermales; family Bin80; genus Bin80. The sequence continues at coordinate 2,572,828 of OZ244794.1, forward strand.
TGTTGCTGTTCGTTTTTCACGGCTCCCAAAGATACGCGTTACGGAGCGTGATTCATGGACATGCTCCAATAAGTTTCCCACCGTCCTATAGGGCGTCGCAACCCATCGTGGTAGTCCTCCCTGCACGCGTGGATTATGCCAATGGGCAAGTCCATGCTCTCCAGATTGGAGGCTCATTCCTCGAATTGATGGCTATTTTCAGAAACTGGCAAACAAGACATTAACCAAGTCCTGACTGCCACCGGATTCAATTGGAATGTTGGTGATGATCTGCCTGTGCAACTAGACCTCTGATTGCCTTGCGAGTTGAGCCCTCCTAGGTCTGCACTTGATCCGCCGTCACATTTCACTGATCAAGTGCAAGCTGATTAGAGCTTCGGGAGATCTGGGGATTGAATCCACAGTTAGCTACTTTGAGAAGGTATAAATCTGGAATTGTTTACTACCTCTGCATCAAATCCCACCTTGAAGTTTTGTCGGGGTTTACAACACCGTTGAACGATGTGTAGCGGCCGAATAGCTACTGAGATCTTGACAGGTACTCGTTGAAAAACTTGGACCTCCTATCCTCAGTAAGTGTAATCGGTTCAACCTTGGAGCCAAACTTCAAAAACTGAGCCTCACCCTCACGAAAATTGGGCCATAACGGATTGTCAGCGTCATTGGGGGATCCCGATGTTGCAAAATTCACCCAATAGTCCGACATCATGTCACTAATCAATTTGTCCACTTCCGTCATTGGACGGTCAAGATGATCCAGTGTGCCAAAAAAATATGGTACCTCAGCAGTGTGAAATGCGCCAAATTCGGGGCGCTCCGGCCATGGAATCGCTCGTGCAAAGTAGTAGAGGTAAACTTCTTCGCCCGATGAGCCGGCATGGGCTGCGGCCAACCGTTCCAACGCAACTGCCGCCAGGTCGCGCAGACTGTTCTTGTGTGCAATTCCAGCAGCCGAATCGGAGTCCGCAGGATACAAGGATAAGAACAGATCCCCATCATTCTCATAGCGCTCATGAGCAGACTTGCGATACTCCTCAAGAGTAGTTTGACCATACCCGGGGAATGCACTCCCCTCATCCGCATTGAATCCCATCATCACGGGTACCTGATGCTGGAGTCCGCGATCAAATATCGTGGATACATCGCCAGTCAAGAGATTTCCGTCAATGACAAGAAAAAAGCGCACGGACGGAAGGGACGACAATTCGTTGGTCGTCATCATCCGCATGTCCCGAACAGACAGCAGATTGTGATTCGCGACATATTCCCGACCCGCTTCCTCGGCATCCGACAATGGAATTGCCACAGATCCGAGATCTGTCAGGCCAAAAAAAGCCAGACCTCCCGGACCACTTTGAACAATCACCCGCTGAAAGAGCCCTTTTGTAAGGGGTGATGCAGTTAGAAGAAACACCGACATAGCACCGGCGGATTGACCAGCAACGGTCACATTCTCCGGGTCGCCTCCGAACGCCGCAATATTGTCCTTGACCCACTGCAGCGCAGCAACCTGATCTAGAATACCGTAATTCCCGGATGCCTGGTGAGGAGAGTCAGCAGAGAGATCAGGGTGGGCAAAAAATCCCAAAATCCCGAGACGATAATTGATTGTGACCACTACAAGACCTTTCTGTGCCAAGCTACTCCCATCATATACAGCTACCGACCCGGAACCCTCTTGAAAACCTCCCCCATGGATGTAGACGAGCACAGGCTTCGGGTTTTCAGAGTATGGAGCCTGAGTCCAAACATTGAGATATAGACAATCTTCGCTGACCTCTCCCTGGTGCATGAACTCTTCTGTATGGGGAGGACGAGAGCCGACAACCTCCTGGATACATCCAGCGGAAAACGCATCCGCATTCAACGTGTCTTCCCAAGCCGGTGTTGGCTGAGGTGGTTGCCAACGGAGTTGGCCAATTGGAGGAGTTGCAAAGGGGATTCCCTTATAAACATGAACACTAGATTCAGAGAGCCCGCGCATAAGACCCTGCTCTATTTCAACAACCTGGGCTACTGTGGAAGCAGGAAAACAGACCATCCAACCAATCCAAAGCTGCCACAACCATCGTTTTATCGAGTCCATGTCCATCTGCGTACTGAATTATCTACTGAGTCGTGAAACTTCGTTCTTAGAGCAGGGAAGCGAGGCCCAAGTAAAAACCAATGTATTTACTGAATCACCATATCGAATATATGCGATTCAAGGTATTTGTCAAATCTCAGTCCAGACAGTTCAAATAAGCATCCGCAATTGGGAAAAAAACCTGTACAAATCCGGGTAAGTAATCGGCCCTCCGGATTCTTCAGATTAGTAGTAGCGGCCCGCTAAACAAGGCCCCGAGAAAAACATTGAGCTTACTGCTAATAGTTTACAAGGCTACGGCCTTGTTTTGAACAAGTAATTCCCAGTCCAAATATTCTGGTACGAGGATTGGATGAAACTGCATTTTGGGCTGGCTAGGACTGTTTGTACTGGATTCAAGATGTGGTCAACTTTCCGTCCCATTTCTTTATTTTCAGGTATTCATTAATCTCGAAAAAGGTGCAATTGATTGATGTTTCTGTTACTTATTGGCCTCCTGTTACAGGTAAGCCCTCCCGATCGTGTTGAAATTTCACCCGAATCTGCTTCTTTGGCAGTCGGAGAGACACTGGATTTTTCGGCCCAGGCATACAGCTCAGACGATGTCATCATCAATGGACTTGTGCCGAGATGGCATATCGCAGAATCGTCCATGGCCACGGTAGATGAGTCTGGTACTGTGCTGGCGCTCTCGCCCGGTAGTGTCGCTCTAGTTGCTGTAATGGGTGGAAAACCCGGATACGCACAAATCACGATTACCGAGAGCAGGAGTGTATCGTTGACAGCTTCCCTGCCCGTTTCCACCGTGCTTTTAGGCACAAGTGTTCCGATTGAGGTGAACGTCAATGGTCTGCCTCCACAGGGCCGCATACGGTTTTCCAGCAGTAACAATTCAGTTGCAACTGTGAACAGGGACGGGACCCTCCATGCAAACAACCCAGGGTCAGCTACTATTGCCGTCAGAACTGGTGGCACAAGTACCTCGGTAGAGGCAGTTGTGATTGATAACCCGACTGTGTCTTACCACATTACCCAAAATCGATTCATCGTTCGACAGGGAGATGTGGTTCGCTTTCGCATCAGGGCAGTTGATGAAAATGGAAACGCAGTAGAGGGCGTGTACCCGTCATGGGAGGCATCTGGGGATGGTGCACTCATGGTAAGTGAAGGCGCAGAGGGCGTATTTGTGGGAGAAAAGCCGGTTCCTTATTCAATCACGGCGTCTATAGGCGAAGACATTGAGAGAACAATCACATTGGTAGTTGACCCACGTGTCCATAAACAAACGCTATCCCTTGTGGGGCGCGGCGCTATTGCACATAACCATTCGGGGGATATGTGGGCTTTTGAGGGTGTTGACGGCCGCGATTATGCGTATGTCGGTACCTTCATGTACGACTGGATGAAGGCTTTTGACCTTACGGATCCGACGAATCCCGTCCTCACGGACTCGGTTCAAATGGACGCTCGCCGAATCAATGACGTAAAAATTCACGGAAGTAATCAACTTGCGGTGATCACACGCGAAGGGGCCTCAGATCGGCGTAACGGAATTGTGATCCTGGATCTATCCGAACCAGCTCATCCCGAGATTTTATCTGAGTACACCGATACTGTTACGGGAGGCGTACATAACGTATGGATTGAGGGAGACCTTGTCTATGCCTGCCACAATGGCACGAATGCTCTCCATATCATTGACATTGCTGATCCGGCCAATCCGAGGGAGGTTGGGCGCTGGGAACTTGATAGGAGTGAAAAGACATTGCATGATGTGATCATCCAAGAGGGATATGCTTACCTGTCGTACTGGGATGACGGGATCGTGATACTTGATGCCGGTGCTGGTTCACACGGTGGTACGGAGATCGAACCTGTAATGGTTAGCAGGCTTTCGTATCCGGAAGGAAACACTCATGTGGCTTGGAGGCACGGTCGTTATCTGTTCGTCGGAGATGAATTCTGGCCGGAAAATTACGATGTGGATAAGCCATTGGACGCAAGCGGCTACGTACATATTCTGGATATGTCGGACATTGAAGCTCCCGTTGAGGTTGCCAGATATGAAGTGCCCGACGCAGGTGCACACAATATGTGGATTGAGGATGATATAATGTACATCGGTTATTATCAGGGAGGATTGCGGGTTGTAGATATCAGTGGCGAGCTACTGGGCAACCTCTATGACCAAGGCCGCGAAATTGGACACTTACTGACCACGGATGACCAATCCATGGTACCCGGCTGGCCCATGACCTGGAGTGCTCAGGTTTTCAAGGGACACATCTATTCCTCCGACCTGAACAGCGGCCTTTGGATTACCAGACTAGAAACAATTCGACCTTGAGCATCGCTCAATACAGACGATCGCCGCGTGTGGGCACCCCCGTCTGTGCATGATTACCTTCACTTACTCACTATCGGGAGTCGTGCTGAACTTCCTCGTGCATCCCGTCGAATAATTCTGAGTGTGTACGCACTGAAAACTGCATCCTTGCAAGTCCCTCTTGAACGCACGGGACCGTGTAATTCCGCTGGGTTCCTGGATCGTGAACGCCGATATTTCGGTTCCGAAGCCCTGGATCCACGATGTACTAATTCCTCAGTGCAGAAATCGTCCCAATACCAAATACCATCTTCGCGAGAGTGATGAGACTCCTCCAAAATTACGCAAGAAGCCTTCGAATACGCTCTTCGGTCGGCGGATGTGTGCTGAAAAGGGACATTAGTCCTCGTCTCGAAAAAGGCATCATGATGAACATGTGAGCTGTCGCGGGATTCGCATCCATCGGCAAACCCTTCTGAACATTTTCGATTCTTTGAAGCGCACTCGCCAGTCCCCTTGGCGTACCTGCTATCTCAGATCCAATCCTGTCCGCCTCAAACTCGCGTGAGCGAGAAATTGCAGCCTGGATGAGCATAGCTGCGATGGGTGCAAGAATTAACGTCGCCAAAAAACTCACAATGTTTTCTCGCCTGTTCTCACCGCCAGAAAAGATCATTGCAAACTGCGCTATTCGTGCAACCACCATGATGGTTGCCGCGAGCGTGGCTGCAATAGAGCTGATCAGAATGTCGCGATTCTTGACGTGTGCTAATTCATGGGCCATCACACCCGCCAACTCCTCCTTGCTCAGGTTTCGAATCAACCCCTGAGTAGCAGCCACTGCCGCATTTTCGGGATTGCGGCCCGTAGCAAAAGCATTTGGGGAATCACCTGGGATGATGTAAACCCGAGGCATTGGTAATCCTGCATTTTGTGCCAAACGCTCCGTGAGACGATATAGATGATGTGAATCACCGACCTCTTGGGCACGATACATCCTCAAAACAATTTTGTCCGAAAACCAATAAGAGCCAAAGTTCATTGCGATCGCAAATACAAACGCAAGCAACAAACCTGCCTCTCCGCCAAGAGAGCCACCAAGCGCGAGTACCAACCCACTGAGTGTTCCCAATAGCAATACAGTTTTTATACTACCACTCATTTATAGAACCAAAGCAATTGAAGTACCTCACCGTGAACCACAGCCATCAAACGAAAAGACCCCACTAGGTTGCGTTGTGATCCCTGATGTCATAATAGACCATACGTACTGCGGTCAGTTCCGGTTGCTTTGAATAAAGTCTTCTGGCTCAAAAAGCGGGCGGATTTCAACTTCACAAGTATCGGGGTGAGGGTTAGGACACCGTTTTAGCCAACTGATTGCCTCGTCCATATCCTTGACCTCCCATATCCAGTATCCAGCCACTAAGTCCGACGTAAGCTCGAACGGCCCCTTGAGGATGGTGCGTGAATCGCCGTCAAAACGTACCCGCGCACCATAGCGTGTTGGCCGCAGGCCGCCTCCATCCCGAATTATACCAGCTTCCGCCAATGCTTCATTATAGGTCCCCATGGACGCTAGTAGCTCAGCAGATGGCATTACCCCCGCTTCTGAGTCTTTTGTAGACCGGACAAAAACGATTACCCTCATTGCAGTCAGTTTTCCGATTGGTTTGCAGGCTACGCAGGCAACCATTCGGCAGCAGTTTACTGATCCACAGTCGCGGAATCGAACGCAGCGACGCCTGCCCCTACTATAACCCTCACCTTATTATCTGCCGCACAGCACGACTAGAAGCGGTTCTCCTCAAGGACGGCGTCAAAAGCTTCCTGGGTATCGTGGACTATGATTGTGCCGCGCATACTGTAGTGTGCACCACCACAAAGTTGCGCACAACTAATCTCCATATCCGGGGCAGCATAGACTTCCGTTATGCCAGCTTCGTACAACTGAGTGAGCACCCTGGTCGACAACCGCTGTCCTTCCTCCGCAATCATGTCCGACCCATCAGCCGTCGGGTAGTCCTGCATGGCAATCCAGCGATAAGGCGGATACTGCGCCCGACGGCGCTGATCTCCCGAAATCGGCATAGTCTTTGCCATTTCCCTCCGAAACTCACTCGTTGACATTTTCGGGACAAACCAAACCGGGATCTCTAATCCTGGAATTACATCCTGCTTTACACGCATATTAGGCAAAGCGAAGCTGTGAATCACGTCCCTGGAAGTAAGATTAACGATAACCGGCTTGTCCTTGACCAAGTGTAGCGTATTTGTTATGATTACGTCGTCGTCGCCACGCGGGTCACTCGTGTCTATCTCAATAGGCTTCGTGAGCGTAGTTCGTCCGAATTGTCCATCGTCTCCCGCGTAAATAACATTCCAGGCGAATTGCTCGGAAATCACATTGACGATCAAGGACTCTTCCTCGTCTGGGAAATCATTCTTGATTGTGGCCCAGATCGGGAATGCAAAACCCACCAGCAGGACCGCCTCAGCGACGACGACCCCACCCTCCAGATACGACGAAAGCTTATTCTTAACCCCTGTATAACTCGCTTTCGGGTTGCGCTTCGCATTGAATCGCCAGAGGCAATAAATGAAAAACGGTGCCCAGATCACGAAAAGAAGGATCATGAGCCAGTGCACCCAACTCATCATGATGTCAATTTCCGCTCCATGCCCCGAGGCGTCAAGCGGCATGCCCATCCATTTACTTAAATCATTCATGTCCTAGACTACGTCTAATTCACTCGATCCATTAACAGGATCACGATATTCACTGCCTGACGATTTGACTGCCTTTAGTGCATTCGCGCGGCGATAAGTCTTATAAAAGAACATGCCGACACCGACGCCCACAAACCCTATCACCGAAAGGAGCGATGCCATGGAAAACACCAATGCTTTAATCGTTTGCTCATTTGCACCTCCGGTACCCAAGCAGTATTCACAGGCCACCGCCGGCGTTGCTATGGCCAATAGTGCTACTATGATGATACTGCGTCTCATGCCAAGTGCTTGATTTTTCGCCAAAATGTCACTCCGTAAAAAACAAGGACAATTCCCGAAATCAGCGCGATCAGCCCTATGCCTGCCATAACACCGCTGGCATCTGCAATTCCACGCTTCAGCGCCCATAAACCGAGCAGGAAGCTCAGCACTGTTGCAAAAGCAATAAACACAATATGAACCGTCCTAAGCGACATGACAGGACAGAATCAACTTAGATAGGGTTGCAATATCCTCCTGATCGGCGTGTGCACCTATGAAGAGTGCGAACATGCCAGCCAAGAATACCGCTGCCAACAAAAGCACCCACAGAATCAACTGTTTTTCACTGACCAGATGCATAAAGTACAGTGCAACTAGAGCCGCCTTAACTGTTGCAATTGCCAAGGCTACAAGTAGTGCCGGCGTAAATGGCATGTGCAGATAAGAAACTGCAACGGTCACAACGGTTAATACCGAGAGTGCAATGAAAACCGTGATGTACACTTTTACGTGCTTCTTCACGTCTTCCAAGGTCATTTCTTCAGCCATTTCAAACCGTTTGTCTAATCAAATCAAATAGATTGTCGGGAATAGGAATATCCACACCAAGTCCACGAAATGCCAGTATAAGCCGGCAACTTCAATGCGATTAGTGAAATGTGCTTTGTCACGTGCTGTTCCTAGTTTCCAGAGCTTTGTTCCTGGCCCCCAGAAATAGGCATTCACCAATATCCCACCTGTGACGTGAATCGCATGCAGTCCGGTAAGTACGAAGTAAACGCCCAGGAAATTATTAGTCGACGCATACCAGTGATGATTGAATTTATCGCCGTACTCAAAACCCTTCACGACGAGGAAGCCCAGGGCAAGCAGGATCGTGAGTCCCATGTAGAGTTTGTAGCGATCGAAACGATCCATTTTGAGCGAAGCCCAAGCCATGACCATCGTAACACTGGACGCAATAAGAATCATCGTATTCAGTGTTGCAAGCGGAACGTTCAGAATCTCGTCTGCGCGTTCAGCCATGATTTCCGAACCATATATCATCATGCCCGGCCATGCATCCGCACCTATGCGCAGGAATACATAAGCGGCGAACAGGCCGCCAAATAGCATGACCTCCGAAGCTAGAAAGAGCCAAATGCCCAGCTTCGCATTGTTTACGCCAGTATCTGGGCGTGCCTTTACCTCGTAGGGTATCTGCATTTTGGTTTACTTAGGATTCAACAGATTTGGCAGTATCGGACGCGGACAGGGCAACGGGCACCTCCTGTGGACAATAATCCGACTCATGACCGGGTACACTGTACTCGTATGGGCCATGATACACCGTAGGGATCGTAGCAAAGTTGCCATGCCCAATTGGTGGGGTCGGAGCGGCTGACCACTCAAGCGTCGTAGACTCCCAATGATTACTTTTTTCCACCTTCTTGCCGCGCTTGATGCTCATGAAGAAATTAATGATGAATGGCAGCTGGAAAAGTAACAGGATGAAGGCTGATACGGACATGATAACGTTGTAGTGGATCACTCCCTCAGCAAAGCTATAAGTGAGCCCTCCATCAAACAAACGGCGTGAAACACCGGGTAGCCCTTGAATGAGCATCGGAAAAAAGATCCCGTTCATCGCAACCAGAGAACCCCAGAAGTGAATCCGGCCGAGCGATTCGTTCATGGTACGCCCGGTAACCTTTGGGAACCAGTAATAAATACCGGCAAAGAGCGCAAAGATCGTCCCAGGTGCTACCACGTAGTGAAAATGCCCAATAACATAATAGGTATCGTGCAACGGGATATCGGTCGGAGCCAAGCCAAGCGGAAGTCCCGTGAGACCACCAATGCCGAACATGGGGAGGAATCCCAGAGCAAACCACATTGCGGTATTAAATCGGATAGATCCTCCGAAGAGCGTTATCATGAGCGCTGACAGGATGACGACCGACGGTATTGAGATGATCATTGTCGTGACCTGGAAGAATGCACTGATCGTGGTCCCCATGCCCGTGATAAACATGTGGTGCGCCCAGACAATAAAAGAAAAGAAGCCTAGGAATATTACCGACCACACCATGAGTCGGTAGCCCCACAGCGGCTTACGCGTATTATTGGCCAGGATCTCGGATATAATCCCCATTGCGGGGAGAATCAAAACATAAACCTCTGGGTGTGCCAGAAACCAGAACAAGTGCTGCCAGAGCAATGGGCTCCCGCCACCCGCAACTTCCAGCGGTCCATCGGCCGTAACAAGCCCACTTGGCAAAAAGAAGCTGGTACCTAGGAGTCGGTCTGCTAATTGCAGAAAACCCGCTGCCTCCAGCGGAGGAAAAGCCAACAACAGCAGGAAAGCAGTAATGAATTGTGCCCAAACGAAGAAAGGCAATCTGAAAAAAGTCATACCTTCCGCACGAAGCTGGATAATCGTTACGATGAAGTTAATTGCCCCCAATAATGAGGATGTGATCAGCAAGACCATCCCCCAGAGCCACATGGTTTGTCCCATGGTCTCAATGTCCGCCAGCGGGGGATATGAGGTCCAGCCAGCTTTGGCAGCGCCCTCAGGTACAAAAAAGCTCGCCAGCATAACTACACCACCCCAGAAGTAGAAGTGGTAGCTGGCCATGTTCAGCCTCGGGAACGCCATGTCCGGCGCACCGATCTGGAGTGGAACCACATAATTACCAAACGCTCCGACCGCCAGGGGAACGATGCCCAAAAAAACCATGATCGTGCCATGCATAGCCCCGAACTGGTTGTACATCTCTGGCGTTAGGGCCCCCAGAAGCGGGATTTCCACTCCGGGCGAGGCCAATTGCCACCGCATGAGCAACATCAGCCCGAACCCGAACAGCAAGAACAGCAGAGCCGTGAACCCGTACTGGAGGCCGATCACCTTATGATCGGTCGAAAACCAATATCTGCGCCAAAAACCCTCTTTGTGGGCCGAATGCGCGTCCGAATGGGAGTGACCTTCTTCCATCACGCGAATACCTTGATTGTAGGACTGTAAAGGAAAATGCGGCTATTGATAGGTAATACTGGCTTCCGCCATACCGCCATCAGCAACCATCACATCCATCGTCTGCTCTCCGAGTTGTTCGTGCCACGCCGTGACCGTGTAGTTGCCATCTGGAAGACCCGAGATGCTGAATGCACCGCTTGCGTCCGTTGTGGCAAAATAGGGATGATCCAGTACCCCGATGTAAGCCTGCATCCAGCTGTGCACATCACACTTGACCGAAATCATAACCTCAGGCACGAGAAAGGTTTTCTCCAGATAGTCTCCGATTCCAGGGGTGGACTCGTTGAATCCCCGGTTATCCTCGGGAACCGGGTGAACATTATGCTGGAAGGGATCACTGTTCTCTATACGAATAGTTTGTCCTGTCTGCATCCCCATCACACGGGGAGTATACATGCATCCTACTTGATCCATGACAACCGGCGCCGTTGGAGCCGCATATGCATACCCTTCGGGCAATCCTGCACTTACGTACACAAATACGTTCTGGAGTGCACCATCGCTGACGATCATGTCTTCGCTGAGCGCCACCTCAGCACGCTCATCCGTGCAGTCATCATTCATTCGCACGGGCGTGCGTTCAGTGGGTTCACCAGTGAACATTACCATCCCGGAGACACTACCTGTCCCCATCGCGGTCATTTCCTCGGCCGGCATAGCGTCCCCGCTGTCGGATCCGCCGTCTGTAGCGGTATCACCGCCGCCACCACCGCAGGCAGCAAGCAAGAGAACCAATAGCATGGAGATTGCTGTGAGTCGCATCGAAATTCTGGTCTGATTAGAGGTTTCTTCTTCGTTTAGACAGCCCATTTACATAAGCCGACGCGCGAATATACGCTTTCTTGGGCAATCTATCGCGTACTCCTTGATTCGCGCGAAAATCTGTACCTTTTGAGTTATGGATTGGGTATGGACACTTTATAAAAAATACATCACAAAGGGACTAGTAGCCAAGGGAAATTCTGATCCCACTGAAGCCGAACTTGAAGCTGCCTTCATGAAAGCACTAGCTGGATCATATGTTACGGTTCTTGTCCAGGAACCATGGATGAACTCCGTACGCTTCAAGGGCCTAGCCAAGGGGCACCTGTCTGAAATGACCGACCTTATAAGAGATCCAATGACTTGGCTCCAAGAGCGTTACGGTGGTGGTAAATTTAAGCTTAATTTTCATGAGGGATGGAATTTTGTTGCTACGAAAAACTTCAAACCGGAGGGACCACCTCTCTGGAAAGACGCCCCAGAAATCTCTTTCTAAGTGGAAGCAATCAGCCCCCTACACCCCAATGACCGCGAACGCGTGGTAGTATTTCTGGGTTTTCTTACTAGTGAGGAATGCCGCAAGGCTTGTTGTGAGCACGCGCAACCGGAAGTGCTGGCTGCAACACTAACCAATCTCTGGTTTGAAGAGATTTACATCCCCGGCGAAACCGCAATTGAAGGCATCAAGCCTGTACCGGCCCCTGAGGACTGCACCCGCTTTAATGCCTGTTTCAGTGCCGAAGAGCTTACCATGCTGGAACGATTCCATGGATTCTTTGAACTTCGATTAAACTTTCTGACTAACCAGGTTCATGGGCGGGCATTTTTTCCAGACAATGACAGCTGGCGAGGTGTACTACAGCATGCGCGATACGTCCTCGCGGAACTTGACCCAGACCCCGAATGGCTGCGCACGATGCTGGAAGCACTGATCCAAAAACTACAGGAAGGGCAACTGATGGAAGGACTGCGAACCCCTCGCCAGCTCTTGTCACCCTGTGACACATGAAGCCTGAAACACTCATGACCGATGATTTCAGGACTTCGTAGACTACGGAAAGGACAAAATATCAGACAGGTACAGACATAATTCCCTTCGCATAGGCTGCTTGCATTCAATGAATCAGTCGAAAGACACTGATCTCGGGGACAAGATTCCTCATAACGCCCCAAGACCGTGTTCGGTGATTTTCCGGGCACCAATGTACATTTGATGCGTAAACCCGCTCGCTGCACTTCTACTGCTGGTACGACTCTGACGTCGAAGGTACTTCGGTATAGCTCTGATGGTAACACTACCTTAGTATCTTCAGTATCAGTTGGATTTTGTATTATTGCAGGGGCGGTCGTCCTTCGGTCGTGCGTCGTGCAGGTCACCATCCCATTCATGTTAACTCATATAGCGTAACGTAATGAAATTTTTCCCATACTCAGCACTGATTCTAGTCTTCGCCTTTGCATTTGCGGCCTGTGGCGGAAGTGAGCAAGCTCCCGAATCCGAAATGGAAATGGAAGTCGGAGCCGAAGAAACTGAGATAACTGGCGTATCGATAACCATCCAGCCCGACGGCGACAATATGATGTATGCCGAGGAGACTATCACTGTTACGGCAGGAACAGAGGTTACCCTGGTTTTGGAAAACACGGCCACTGCTCCTGTAATGATTCATAACATTGTCGTGCTCAATTCGGATTCAGATGAAGAGGCCACGCGGGTTGGTATGGCTGCGCTCGCAGCGGGGGAAGCTATGGACTATGTCCCGGAAGACGAGGCCATACTTGCCTACACTCCAATGGCAAATCCAGGCGAAACCGTTGAGGTGACCTTCACAGCTCCCTCGGAACCTGGAAATTACCGGTTTATTTGCACCTATCCCGGACATTTTGCCACAATGCAAGGAGTCCTTGTTGTTCAGTGATTGCGGGGAAGTCAATTCCGGTCCTGAGCCCTCGTAAGGGCCCATGGCTATGAACGTCCGGGGAGCCCGGGGTCCTTTAAGAAGGACCCGCTCCGGCTGCGAGATATATACAGAGGAACTTATTAAATATCAAAAAAAGAGGTGCCGGGACAAATAGTCCCCTCACCCGCATTGGTGATCCTCAGGCTCTGCCCTGACTCCGAAAACTTGCCATCTTGCTGCGCCAGTCCATGCGCAAGAAGAACAAAATTGAGATTGACCGCATCCTGAATGGTGAGGCCATTCTCTATCGGGATCGGGTGCGGTGTGACATTGACCTGGGCTCCAAGCCGCGCAAGAATACCTTGCTTCATACGAATTCACGCCTGTTACTCTATTCCCGCACTCCAATGGGACTTCAGCTCACCATTGTGCACTACAACGAAGTTGAATGCATTACATCGGGAAAAACCAAAGGACGGCCCTACTTGCAACTACTGGGAGACAATGCACGCGTATTACTCCTTTTCAAGTCTAAGTCCGCCCGCGAAGACTATAGAAAAGTTTTTGAAGAGCGCATACCAGACGAATAATCCCTTTTTCGAATATTATTCAGATTCGTATTGCCTCCCGTGACTCGGCCTTCAAGCTAAATGCTCTACTCTAACAGCTAATTGCTACCCCTACATGGATGGTAACGTAAAATACTATCGCACGATTTGGCTGTCAGACTTTCATCTTGGTACAAAGGACTGCAAAGCCGCTTACCTGCTTGATTTTCTCCGCCACAACGAAAGTGAAACACTCTATCTGGTAGGAGATATTTTCGACGGTTGGGCCCTGTCCCGCTCTTGGAACTGGGATCAATTTCACAATGATGTGATCCAAAAACTGCTGCGCAAAGCACGTAAAGGAACACGCGTAATCTACCTGCCAGGAAATCATGACGAATTTGCGCGAGACTATCTCGGGCTCCGGTTTGGTCGCGTGCAGATTGAAGAAGAAGTGATTCATGAAACCGCAGATGGACGCAAGCTACTGGTGCTGCATGGGGATGTATTTGATGGCATGATTCGACACGCGCGCTGGATCTCGGTCATCGGGGCCAGGGCTTATCATGCACTGTTATTCTTGAACCGTTGGGTCAACCGATGTCGGCGTCTATTTGGAATGCCCTACTGGTCGCTTTCGGCATATCTCAAACATCGGACCAAGCGTGCAGTGCAGTTCATCGCCAACTTTGAAAACGCTATGGTTGGTGTTGCTAAGGCAAAGAACGCCGACGGCGTCGTCTGCGGACACGTCCACTTTGCCGAAATCCGGGAAATTGGATCCATTCTATACGCGAATTCGGGGGACTGGATGGAGAGTTGTACCGGACTGGTTGAGCATTTTGATGGCAGACTGGAGCTTTTGCACTGGGTCGCTATGGACCACCAACCACAACTTCTGCGGAATGGAGGCGATGGACAGTCCACCGAGATACCCAAAATCGTGTTCAAAGGAATTTCCTAGCAATGGCAAAGTTGCGCGCTCTGTTTATTGTGCAGGGAGAGGGACGTGGCCACATGACACAGGCACTTGCCCTCGCATCAATGTTGCGCAGAGCAGGCCATTCTATTTGTAAAACAGTAGTCAGTAAGGGCGGAGACAGCGAAGTTCCAAGCTACTTTGAAGAGGGATTACAGTCTCCGGTAACGCAGGTACCCAGCGGTCGCTTCTTTGTTAACAAAGAAACCCGGAGCGTCGACTGGGGACGCACGATACTAAGCAACAGCTTCAAATGGGCGCAATTCAACCGTAGCTTTGCAATATTGAGTGAATTGCTCCGAAGCGAACGCCCCGATGTGATCGTAAACTTTTACGAGCCGCTTGCCGGGCTCTTCATGCTACGGGAGCGCCCGGTAACCCCGATGGTCGCGGTGGCACACCAATTCATGTTCCTGCATCCAGAGTACCGCTTCCCTTCCGGTTACGATGTACAGAAATTGTCAACGGTTTCCTTCACACGCCTAACCGGACTGGGAGCCGAGCGTCGACTGGCCCTCTCACTGTACGATGCCAATCCCCTGCCGGATAAGAAGATCGTGGTCATGCCTCCCCTCTTGCGGGATGAGTTTTTTGATCTGCCCAAAGACCTGAGTGAACCCTTCTTTCTCGTCTATCTATTCCATCACAGCCTAAGCAAAGATCTGATTGCCTGGCATGAGCGTAACCCCAATGTTAGACTGCACTGTTTCTGGAACAACGACGACGCAGAAGAAGTGACACATTACAGTGATACTCTGACCTTCCACCGCCTGCATGGCCAGCGATTCCTAGATATGATGGCGCGCTGCCAAGGCATTGTTACGACCTCCGGCTTCGAGAGTATGGCAGAAGCCATGTACTTGGGTAAGCCTCTAATGCTTAATCCATTACATCAGCATTTTGAGCAGCACTGTAATGGCCTGGACGGCACCAGTATGGGGGCGGCTGTGCAAACCAACGATTTTAACCTGGATAACCTGGTTAAATTTGTGCCTGATTACAATTTTGACACGGCCAAACTCCGGGCCTGGGTTGGCAAAGCGGAAACGATGTTCGTCCGGGAGCTGGAGCAGGTAGCTAATAATGAACAGTCACCCAAACGGCAACGACGCAGCATAATTGAGGCTGCGCTGTCCCTAACTTCAGACAAATCTCCAACTCTTCCGGGCTGGCTTACCAAGTGATCTACTCCTAAGGATCCTACCACAAGAGCGTCCGACACAGAACATCACGCTCTCGACCAGGACGGGTCAGATCTACTCCGATTTAACGTTAGCTACACAGAACCGGCGACCCTTACATGGGCAGGGGTTATGCACTTGCTGCTAACCCGAATAGGTTATGCTCCCGCGGAATGTCGCGCCATGCTCGCCCGTTGCTTCCGATCCTTGTCTACCCAAAAAGCAATGCCGATGGCTGTGGTCATGAGACTCGCGACCCCCAGCAGACGCCAATATCTACGCTTTTTCATGGTACTAGATGCATGTGGTTGGTTAATCAATAGGCTCGAAAACCCGCGCTCACTCTTACTACACATGACGCGCCAAACATACATAAAGCCACAGGTATGATACCTACCAGATCTTCTTTTAAGCAATAATGATTGGAGACACTTTATATCATTAGTCCGTAACATATAGTCGCGATCTGTATGAATCCCATGAGGAATATTCGGGAAGGAGTTGAAGTGCACTGCTCTGGGAAGCGCCCTGTGGCCTTTCGGCGTGCACGGCATAAAATCTACATGATTGAGCGCATTCTGCGCGTTTGGATGGTACAGACTGCATGGTGGGCCGATGAGGTGCAGCACACGTATTACGAGGTGGTAGCCAAAGGCGGCATCTACCTGCTCTGCTGCCAGAACCGTTCCGACAATGTATGGCAACTGCTGGGCGTGCACGATTGAAACTGCTCCTGTCCAGGCCGAAGCACCACTGCCTTCATTCAGGTAGTCCCGCGGTCTGATCGCGGTGCGGAATGCCTTTAGCCAGCACCGGCAACAATCTTGTTCAAACCTTGTCAATTCACCCACTAGGGGCCGTCCGCATGTAGGTTAATTTGGGGCTGTGATTACCGGCGAGCTATGCCCAATCAATTGTCCTACGCTATGGTTGACTGGCCCCGAATGGCGGCACATATCGTGCAGCAGAAGGCACAAGTCAGTGGTCCGGTCATCGCTCATGAGAACGGACGCGCTGTAGAGGCCACCACGGAACTTCCCGACTGGCAGTCTGACATGCCGCTGAAGCGGGCTCGCAGGTTGTATGAAGGCATTACTTTTTTGCCGCGTGACCGTGTGCGCGAGCAGTCCGCACACACCTGGCTCGCCCGCCGACTTGTCTGCTTCAGTCCGTACCTGAAACCTCTACGAACAGGGTGCTTTCTGATTCAGAAGCCGGATATTGATCCTCTTGCGCGGTTTATCGGCAGCAGGCCGTATCTGCGGGGCGGAGCAGCGGAAACCGGCGAGTGGGCTCATCTATCCCTGTGCAGCGCGGCAGGAGGAACGCTTCACCGCGTCTGTAACGGTGGAGGATTTCTGAGCCAAACACCGGTTGATGTATTGGCCGATCCGGCAGGTCCGCTAGGGCGGGCCGGTTTGGAGTTGGCTGAACGGCTACATCTTTTCGGGCTGCATGATCTGGGTATGGTAAAGCAGCGACTCAGCCGCAAGCATCTGCGTAATCAGTTTGGCGTCATCCTTGGCGGCAGGATTGATCAGCTGATACGGCCGGGCCGGCAGCCGAATGTGCCCGGCTATGTTTTCCCGCGAACCCTGCACACATCGCATGAATTTGATGCGCCCTCACCTTTGGCGTACCCCTGGATCCGGCGCGTGGCCCTGCGTCTGGCTGAACACCTAGCCGATGCGCTTGAACATCAGTCCGCCCTGGCACTGACGCTGCAGGCCTTCGTCCCGGGTCGGGGGATGGCCAAAGATTGCTACCTGTCCCGCCGCGGGCTGTACTCCGTGTCGGATCTGCGCCGTTGCGCCATGAATCTGTATGATCAGCTATCTGCTCGGCTTATGGCGGCAGATGTGCTTTCACTGCGGCTTGAGGCCAGCATGCTCATTACGCGGGCCTGCGTCCAACAGAACCTTTTTACCAGCCGAAACGGGACGACCGAGCTCACGCGAGCGGTGGGGCTGCTGCAACAGCGTTACGGGCCGCAGACCATCCTGCACGTCCAGCGCAAGGATTCAATTTTTGTTGAGGACCGTCTGGCAGTGGTGCCTGTGCAGCAGCAGACATCCTGAGATAGTGGACTTTACGTACCTCCATACACGATCCTGGTACTCACTACTCGCCGGTGGCTCATCACCGGCTATGCTGGTAAAGCAGGCTGCGAAGTTGGAGCTGAAGGCGCTGGCGCTTACCGATGTACAGGGGGTTATGGGAACGGTCCGTTTTGCGCAGGCCTGTGATATCGCAGGCCTCAAGCCTATCTACGGCTCAGAGGTCGTAGTTGAAGACGGCCGGCTGGTTCTGCTCTGCGAGAATCGGGAGGGGTACGGTGAACTGTGCCAGCTGCTGACCAAAGGCAGTCAAAAACCCCTTGTGTTGGATGACCTAGAAGAGGTGAACAATCTGTTCTGCCTTACCGGCGGCCGGCGCGGCCTGCTGTCAACACACCTGAGAAACAACACCGCGCGACCGCTTCTGGAGCGTTTGAAAGCCCTGTTTGGACCGCGACTTTCCGTGGAACTGTGGCATCATCTGCATGAAGACGATAGCGCCTGCCTTCGTGCTTTGGTTGCGCTGGCCCAAGACTGTACGGTTGAGACGGCTGTCGGGGGAGACATCCGGTATGCCCGCCCTGATGATTACGCGCGTTATGATCTGCTTACCTGCATCCGCCTCGGGAGTACGGTCTTTGAGTACCACCCGGCACGTCCGGCCAACGCGGAGGCCTACCTGCGGTCTCCGGCGACCTTGCGCCAACTTCTGCCGTACCCCAGAGCCTTTGACCGGGCCGCTGAAATTGCCGCAGCCTGCACGGTGGATCTGCTCCCGGGACATCTGATTCCGCCCGCTCCGCGTCTGCAGGGCGACGAAACAGCGCATGCGCTCCTACGAAGTGTCTGTGAGGAGGGTCTCATGCGCCGCTATCGGGGAGCAGAGCGAGCACGCGCCCAAATGGAGTGTGAGTTGGCGATTATCAGCGACCTGAAGCTGGATGACTACTTCCTAGTTATCCATGAAATCATTGCCGAATCAAGGCATCGGGGCATCCGGTGCGCTGGCCGCGGATCGGCCGCCAATTCCATTGTGGCCTATTTGCTGGGCATTACCGCGGTCTGTCCGCTGGAGCAGAACCTTCTATTTGAGCGCTTTCTGCACAGAGGTCGTACAGGGACGCCTGACATTGATGTGGATTTTGACGCGGAGCGCCGGGAGGAGATCATTGCCTGGATTGAGCAGCGTTTTGGCAGTGAACATACGGCCATGACGGCGACCGTCATTCACTACGGACTCAGGATGGCTGTCCGGGATGTGGCTAAAGCCCTAGGCTGGCCGGTTTCCGAGCTCAGCCGCCTGTCCAAGTCCGTACCGCGCCGGCGAAGCACCACTGGGATTGAGGAATTCCGGGATGATCTAGTAGCTGCCGCCGGAAGCTCGCCCATGCTGGAAGCGTTGCTGCAGGGTGTTGCCGCCCTTGACAAGGCACCGCGTCATTTGGGGCTGCACAACGGGGGTATGATCCTGTCCCGTACACCGTTGTGGCAGTTTTCGCCGGTGCAGACATCCGCCAACGGCGTACGCATGGTCCAGTTTGACAAGGATGATGTGGAGGCCCTGGGGCTGGTCAAGTTTGATGTGCTTGGTCTGCGGATGCTGGCTACCATTGATATGGCCGCCCGCTTGGTTGCCACGCATGAACGCAAAGAGGCAACAGGGGACAGTTACTGGCTTGACGAACTGCCCTTGAATGATCCGGATACGTATGCCTCCATACGCACGGGAGACAACCTGGGGCTGTTTCAGATTGAGTCCATGGGTCAGATGCATCTGGTGGCCAGTCATCAGCCTGAGTGTTTTCAGGATCTGGTTTCCCAAATTGCGATCTTCCGGCCAGGCCCGCTGCAGTCCGGCATGGTACATCCGTTTATCCGGCGCCGCCGCGGGGAGGAGCCGGTCACCTACGACCATCCGTTACTGGAACCCATTTTGAAGGACACTCATGGTGTGGTGTTATTCCAGGAGCAGATTCTTGAAATTGCACACCATTTTGCCGGGATGTCTTTAGAAGAGGCGGATGTATTCCGGCGTCTTATGTCCAAGTACCGCGATGCGAAGGAGATGGCCAAAATGGAGGGATGTTTTGTGGAGGGCGCCATTGGCAAAGGTGTGCCCCGGCCAGTAGCGGAGAAGATTTTCCGTCAGGTATCCGGCTATGTCGGTTACGGTTTCTGCCGCAGTCACGCAGCAGCCTTTGCGCGCACGGTGTATCATTCCGCCTATCTTAAGACGCATCATCCAGCAGCCTACTTTGCGGGGCTTCTTGAGCATCATCCAGGCATGTTCGATGTACTGACGCTAGAGGAGGAGGCCCGCCGCCGAGGTGTGCGAATTCTGCGGTCGTGTGTGCAGCGGAGCGGGGCGCGATACGAGCTTGAACAGGATACTGCCGGGCGGCTGTGTATCCGTCGTCCGCTGCGTGTAATCAGCCAGTTGTCGGCCGAACAGGCAGCCGATGTGATCTGGGCGCGTCTGAGTGCGGGTCGTTTCCTGTCGATTGAAGATTTGTATTGCCGCGTCAAGCTGGATCATGATCAGTTCCGTGCTATGGCCGTAGCGGGTGCGCTGGATGAGTTGGCCCAAGATCGGCGTGATGCGTTGTGGGCCATTGGGGTGCTGGAGCATCGTCACGGCAGGCCGGGAAAACTTTCATCGGCGCGGCTGTTCCGGGAGCGCATGGATGAATTTTCTCCTCAGCTTCCGCGGCTGGAACCTGCGGAGAAGCTAAGCTGGGATTTGCAGAGCACTGGCAGCAGCGATATTCATCCGGTAGCGGCGGCCCGCGGTACATTGAGTGCATTGTGTGTCTCCAGTATTGCCGGATTGCAGGAGGAGCTTGGGGGGATAGTTCGCGTAGCGGGTCGCGTAACGATGCGTCAGCGCCCGCCTACGGCGAAGGGGGTGGTATTCATTACGTTGGAGGACGAAACCGGTGTGGTGCAGGCTATTGTGTATCCGGGTCGGATTCCGCGTCTGCGTGAGGCCCTGCAGTCGTCTGCGCTTGTTGTGACTGGAGAAATGCAGTCTCAGGGCCGATGGCGCGCCCTTATAGTGGACGATGCCTGGCCGCTCCCGGACATTCTGGGTGGCTATGCCGGCCATCTTCAGATGGGTGGAGGCCGCGACACCTTCAAAACTGCCGTGCATAGGCGAATGCCCAATTCCGCATGATGCCAACCGAACCTAGCTGGAATTCCCAACCACGTTTTTATTGACCTCCCGACCCGTCAGCGCAGTGGTATAAGGCGCATCCGCCCTAGTTTAACCGTACCGCCCCCCCTGATCATGAACCCCGTCAAACCAGCCTCGGGAGCTTGACCATGACCATGTGTGACCTGAGTATCGTCAGCATACCCCCGGAAATGCGTCCGATCCCCCACAACACCGATAGTACGTGCCTCTGGATTCGGCAAAACGGCTTCGTCCTGTATTTCCTCTACGCCACTGCTCACGGCCCCTAGACGCATGGTTCCGTTCTCCAGTTCCACAAAATGATATGACAGGCTGTCCTGCACATGGTGAACCAGACGCACGGAACCGTCAAACTCAGATAAATTCATGTCCGCTCGAAATTCCACACTCTCAACCGCCTTACCATAAGTAATCAGTACCGGTGATGTTACGACGGTGAGTGAGAGTTCAGTATTGCCCGCTGTATTCTCTGTCACCCCTGTTGTAACCTCCCCCATGACTACATCAAATGCCAAATTGAATGCATCGTCAGCATCAGGTCCAGGGATCCATTGCCACGCACCATTGTCTTCCAGTCTGGGCGATCCGGCGATCCCCCTCAGTCTCATCAAAGCTTCCTCCTGCTCCTCCATTTTTGCAGTCATGGAATCAACTACGGCAACGCCTATCCCATGCTCATAAACCATGTCTCCACCGAATTTCGCTGACTGGAATAACGGTAGTAACCCAACGGCGCCAATAATCGTGACTGGAATCCATACAATCAGCTTAAATGATAGCCACCACCAAAGCGCAACTCGCAGTACACCATAGGACAGGAACCACCACATCGTGATTTTGCCCAGATCGGAGTGCGTAGTTAGTACTGTACTGGCCTTGCCTGTTACCAGTACAGAATCTGCAGCAGCTTCACCTGAAAGAACAGCCCCAAGGGTACCCAGCGCTCCAAGTATATAAAGGATTGTTGACATCCTCGGAAGGAACTGGATTCGACGAAAAAATAGGGCAACCAAATCCACGGCAAAGGCAACAATGAGCAATGCTATTGGAAAGTGCACCACCATGGGATGTAGGTTCGGCATTTAAACTAAGACACTGTTGGAAAAGGGTGTTCAGGTTTTGGAGAAGAATAGTTCACGGTTTAACATTGATCATTGCGACGACTTTGAGCACGGTTTTGTCATTACCGCTACCTGAAGCAGTTCTTCAGGGAGGCAAAAGCCCCCTTCAGTACGGTGTCGCGACAACCCACACATCCTTTTGAAGAAGATGTGCGTTTTGATCACTGCTAAATTCAGCCACTGATTATGCATCGTGCTGATCGTCACTGGATAAAGTCTGGTACTTTGTTTCAAGCATTTTTTAGACGTACGCTCACTGATTCCGCCATCCAGTTAGGCATCGTTGATCGGGCTGTTGCAAGCTCGTCCAGATCCTTCCTAGAAAGTGTTGGCCAGAGTTTTTCCAGATGATCTTCAATCCCCTCTGGACCAAGCCACAACAAAGCACGGATAATATCGCCAGTCTTGGTATGTGGTGCTGTCAAATGGCTGCGTGGAGCGTGCCGCAACTCCACTATGTTTTTCCCAAAGTGCAGTTCCCGGTTGGGACCCGACGTTAGGTAGACCGGTCTAATCGGATTCTGAGGTATCAAGCCAAGAAAATTCGCCGTAGCACCGCCAGAGGGGACAATTATTTCACCCCATAAACCCGACAGCGCACCGAGGACTGCCTCCAATCGCGGAGCCCTTATACCGAATCGAGTCTTAACTGGGTGCAGATAGACGCCTTGAAAAATACGCATTAGCTTACCTGAACGGGCGAGGCGTGACAAAGCCTGATCAACCGCTGTGCGATTGCCCAAGTGTAATAGAGCCCGTGCGCAAAGAGGGGTACCCTCCTGAAGGGTGGAGGCGTGCTCCATTATCCGGCGGGGAAGGTCACGCATGATCCCGTTTTTATGTCAGAAATTTAACATGAATTCTGACATTATACAGGTGTGAGACAAGTCAGTTTCTAGCAATGGGGAATAAAACAAAACAAAATCAACAGTTGGATCCAAGGGGGCTGGACCAAAAGAGTTTAATAATACTAGTGCAGTCGACGTCAGCGAGGCGGGTAAGATCTGAGGGATGGAAATGAGGAAGGGCCGACTTAATATCCTGGACGCGGATGGAAAATAATTGCAGTAGAACCAGACTAACTTCAGTCTGAAATCACAAAGATCCAACAAAATTCGATAGTTTCGCGCAACAGTCCCACTAAATCAAAGAATTGCTATTGTTGAGTTTTTAAGGCTCTGCTCAGACGCAAACTGTTCAGCACGACGGACAAGCTGGACAAGGTCATTGCCAAAGACGCCAGCATGGGGTTCAGCAAAACCCCCAATACCCCATATAGCACACCGGCTGCGATTGGAATACTGAGCGTGTTATAGACGAAGGCAAAAAACAGATTCTGGCGAATTGCACCCATTGCCTTGCGGCCCACAATTACGGTATCGGCAACCAATCGCAAGTCCTCGCGAAGCAGTGTTATATCCGCAGTTTTTACAGCGACTTGAGTACCGGATCCGATCGCAATACCAACATCTGCCTCTGCCAGTGCAGGAGCATCGTTTATACCATCACCAACCATTGCTACCATCGCTCCGCGACGACGCTGAGATGCAATGAAGTCCAGTTTTCCATCCGGCTTTACACCCGCACAAACGTTTTCTATGCCTACTTCCTGGGCAACGATTGACGCGTTTCTCGCATTATCGCCTGTAAGCATCGTAACGCTGAGTCCATTTGCTTTGAGGCTTGCGACCGCATCTCTGGAAGTTCCCCGCAGTTTGTCTGTGATCATAAATTGGCCGGCCCACTGCCCTTCAATGGTCACGTGTACCCTCCTATCTTCCGTAGCTTCAGAGGGGAGATCGATCCCACGCTCATTCAAAAACACATAACTGCCTACACACACCTTGCGACCTTCAATCACTCCGCAGATACCGCGACCTGGAGCAGTGTCTGTGACTTCCACCGAACTGAAAGCCAGCTTCTCTGCCCTGGCGCTCTCAACGATCGCCTCTGCCAATGGATGCTGAGAATGCGCTTCAAGCGAAGCCGTTATTTGCAGTAAATCCTTGGCTGTGATTCCCTCTGCTGTCTCAATTGACGCGACCACGGGTTTTCCGGTCGTAAGCGTGCCAGTTTTATCAAGTACAATGTGTGTGATCTGACTTGTGCGCTCCAAGGCATCCGCTCCTTTAAACAGAATACCCCTACTTGCCCCTGCACCTGTAGCTGCTACCACCGCGGCAGGAGTCGCCAGCCCCAAGGCACAGGGACAGGCAATGATAAGTACAGACACGAATGCAGTAAGTGCATGATCCAATCCCCCACCTGCCATCATCCATACTGCAAATGTGACAACTGCGACCACCAATACCACTGGCACAAAAATACTGGACACTCTGTCCGCCAACTTTTGGATGGGCGCTTTACGACCCTGAGCTTCTCTTGTGAGCCTCACGATCTGTTGCAGTACTGTATCGTGTCCTGTATGGGTTGCGCGCACTGTCAAAACGCCTTCTGTGTTCAGTGTGCCTGCAACTACAGATGCTCCCGCCGACTTTGGAACCGGCAAAGGCTCACCAGTCAGCATGCTTTCGTCAACCGCACCAGTACCTTGTATAATTTGGCCATCCACAGGCACCTGATCGCCCGGTCTGACGATAACAATATCACCAGATTGAACAGCCTCCACGGGCACATCCACTACATGTGGTCCCCGTTGTACACGGGCAACAGGAACCTGCAGTCGCAGGAGCGCCTCGATGGCCGACCCCGTTTTTGCCATTGCCCGTGACTCTAGGAACTGGCCAACCAGCACAAGTGCCACAATGACGGCAGCCGCCTCAAAATAAACCGCAGGCAATGAGTTAAATAACCCGGGCCAGAATACAACTACTGTGCTGTATGTCCATGCAGTTCCTACCCCCATTGCAATGAGCGTGTACATGTTTGCCGTGCCCCGTTGAAGCGCGGCCCATGCAGTTCGGAAAAATGGCCCTCCACTGTAATAAACAACGGGCGTCGCAATGGCAAAAAGTACCAAGCCAGATGTATTCAGCAGCATTGTGAGCACCATCAATACCGCTGCACCTAAAACCGCGACAATCAGGCGCGAATGCTTGAAGGCATGCCTATTGTCTATCGTAACGGCTGCCTGAGTATATTCTGGAAAAGCCTCTAATACGTCCTCGGTATTGACTAAACCAGGGACCCATGATAGCTCAAGTACCTCGCCAGACAGTTTGCCTCTAACCAGTGGGCCAATCGCAGCACAACGCGTCTCAATAATTTCCTGACCAGGAGCAACCTGTCCTTTCTGGAGCTGCAACCTAACCTCGGAGCGAGCAACTCCATAGCCCGCACTCTCAATTGTCTCTACAATGATCTTAGGCGGCAATCCACGTATGTGTGCCTCATGTGTAGCAATATTGACAGCTACTTGATCAGCCTCCGGCAGCTGGCTCAGCTGACGCTCCAGGCCTGCCGCACAGGAAGCACAATGCATCCCGGTTACAGGAATCGTCAATTGATTTTCACTGGCTGCAGCCATTCTCTTCGAGCAACCTGATGGTAACGTGTATATTATACGCGGGTGAGAACCCAAAGTACTCAGATAAAAAACTCCCTTTCATATTGAGTAGTCCCATGCGCACGATCAATTGCGAAGAAATCTTTCCCTGCACGCCTCAGGAATTATTTGATGCACTTCATACACCGAGTTCAGTGCGTGCCTGGTGGCATGCAGACCGGATCATTGTAATTCCCCGCGAGGGTGGCGTGTTTACAGCTGCGTGGGGGGAACACGAAGATGATCCCATACATGTTTCCTCAGGAACTTATGAGGTATTTGCTCCCCCACATAAGATTGTAATGGTAGATCTCAAGTACTACGCCCAGATGGGGCCTACCATGCCTGACGCTCCGATAGCAATCACCTATGAAATCTCATCGCACTCTGAAGGCGCACAACTGAATCTCACGCATGCCGGTTTTCCCGATGATGGCGAAGCGGACGCGTACTTTGAAGGATGCGTTCAGGGATGGAAGATGAGCCTGGATAGCCTCCGATCCTATCTGGAAACGGCAATGCCCAGTCCTTGATCGCCGGTACCCATCCCAGTTCCGGCAAGTGTGGTAGGATGAGAATTTTCCAGGACTAGATCGTGACTGATCCCAAATTCTCTGGCGTGCGCCCCTCGATTGAGGACTCGACTCGACAACTCTGTTCAGAGGTGGGCAATGCTACCCGGAAAATCTCCTTTTCGCGCTGAAAAGATCCTACTGGTAGGCTACAATTTCCTGAGTGCTTGATCCAAATCCTGACAAAGATCGTCGGGATCCTCCAGGCCTACGGACACTCTGAATACTCCGTCTCCTGCCCATTCTCGATATGCGGAGAGTGCAGCCCCTTGCAGTCCAAAACTGGAATCAACGATCTCATCCGTGTCAATATAGAACAGCAGACTGCGGACGTCTCCCAATGATACCGCGTAGCTGATCAGACCCATCCGCTCCTGTAATTGTTTAGCCAGTGCAACACCTCCACTGGCCTGGAAGCTGACTATTCCAGAGAACTGACGCATTTGCCTGCACGCCAGTTCGTGCTGTGGATGTGAAGGAAGGCCAGGATATATGACACGTTCGACGCGCGGATGTCCCTCAAGAAAGCGTGCCACCGCCATAGCATTTTCGCTGTGCGCCTGCATCCGCAATGGCAGCGTCGCGATGCCCCGCAGAATTAACCAGGCATTAAAGGGGCTCAGTACACCACCCGCATGTACTCCTACCCTTGCGCGTAATGCTTCAACAGCGGAAGTACTGCCAACAATCACACCACCGAGAGCGTCTCCATGTCCCCCGAAGTATTTTGTTAATGAATGCATTACAAAGTCGGCACCATACCCTAGCGGCCTCGTAATTTCAGGGGAGGCAAATGTTGAGTCGACACTCAGTAAGACGCCGTGCTCATGTGCGATGCTGCTTAGCGTACTTAGATCTGCAAGCCTCAGGATTGGATTGCACGGTGTTTCGACATGTATCAGGCGCGTATTGGGCTGTATCGCCCGCGCTACCGCTTCGTTATCCGATGCATCAACGGCGCTCACGGATACGCCAAGATGCGGCAGCAGATCACGTGTATACTCAACGGCACCTGCATAAGCAACGTCACTCATTACAAGGTGGTCCCCTGCCCCGAGAACATGTGTAAATAGCGCGGTAATTGCGGCCATTCCACTGGCAAAACAGGCTGCACCTTCTGCTTCTTCAAGGGCTGCAATCCGCCGCTCCAATCGCTTAATCGTCGGGTTGGACCACCGACCATATATATACGGTGCATCAGCATCCAAACCCTCTGCAGAAAAGGGCTCTCCTGCATCAACTAAGTAAGAATTGGCCATATGCAAAGGGGGGGCGACTGGCAGGACCTTCCCCTCAGGCGCTTCGCCTGCATGTATGGCTTGTGTTCGTGGAGAATATTTTGACATGATTAAACCGTGGGGATGAACCTGTGTAAGGTAACCTGAATCAAACAGACCGTACCCAACCCCGTAAAAGCGGGATTAAAATCGCCTGCCATGATCACTCCTGAGCTTTTTACGTTCTTTCGAGACCTCAAAGCTAATAATAACCGCGATTGGTTTAATGCGAACCGTTCCCGTTACGAGGACCACGTAAAAGAGCCATTGCTGACTCTGATTAGAGATTTTGCAATACCGCTTCGATCAATCAGCCCTCACTTCCTGGCCATTCCCAAGGTCGGCGGCTCTCTGTTTCGTATTTATCGCGATATTCGTTTTTCGAAAGACAAGAGACCGTACAAGGAAGCGGCGGGCGTGCATTTTCGACATCAATTGGGAAAGAACGCACATGCACCGGGTTTCTATCTGCACCTGGGGCCAGGTGAGGTTTTTGCTGCTGTCGGAATCTGGGGGCCCGGCAGTAAGGAATTACGTGCGATCCGACAACACATCGTTGACGATCCTGAATTGTGGACTCAGGTTAGCCAGAACCCGAGTTTCCTGAAAGTGTACTCGACGAAGTATGAGCATGATAAATTGAAGCGTGCCCCTAAGGGCTTCGACCCTAATCACCCGCTGATTGAAGACCTCAGATGCAAGCATTTCGTAGGCACGTGCCCGCTGACAGAAGAGCTGGCTTGCTCGGATGATTTTATTCCCGCGCTGGCAGGGATTTACAGCTCTGGCTCGGGATACATGGAGTATCTGACACGCACACTTGGTCATCCGTGGTAAAATGTACAGCTGATACTGAGGAAATCCGTTCTTTGATTTCCGTGGTGGGACAAAGACTGACGGGTTTACGACCCCGTAGATCCCTGCATTTCGTCCTGGTGGAACCACTGTGTTACCGTTGATCTGATAATGTGGAAGCCGCGCAATTCAAAACTGTTGAATCGGGAGCGACGATCACTATCCTTAGCCTTTAACTGACGAAAGTTTAACCCTATTGCATGCCCGTCCCCTGCCGGGCTACTTACTTTCACCACCTGCGCGTGTCCACAAACAGTATCACTGCAAGCAGTCTGTTTCTCACGATTCTTTCCAGTTTTGCTCTATACTAAGTCAGCCTGGGTTCACAATTCCTACAGGGATCCATTGCGTGCCAAGCGCGTACATCCGGCGCCCTTGGTAGGGTACACGATATCAAACTATAAACTCGACTTACGTCATCAGAATGAATCCATTTAAGACACACGGTGCCTTTAGCTGGCATGAATATCTCGCTGCCGATGTACCTTTGGCACTCAAGTTCTACAGTGAGCTTCTTGGCTGGACAACCAGTGATATGCCCATGCCCGACGGTGAGATGTACAAACTTCTGTACAGCGGATCGAAGCGTGTAGGGGGCTTGATGGCCTGCCCTCCCGGTGTTCCACCCTGCTGGACTTATTATGTGACGGTGAATGATATCCAGAAACTTCTTGGGGAAAACGATTTAGACCTGATCGTGCCTCTTTCAGATACGATGGTTGGCCCCTTTGCAGGGTTCCGGGATCCACAGGGTGCTTCCTTGTTCGTCATCCAATACCATGATGGGAATGAAGAGGATGATCAGACTATCACCAGTACGCAGGAGGCTTTTCTCACGCATGGTGCATTCGCCTGGTTTGAGCTCCAGACGGCTGACCCAGTTGCGGCAGCTGACTGGTACAGTAAGCTGTTCGGCTGGACCGTTACCGAACAGCATATGCCGGGGGGAAATTATTGGGTGATTTCCGTGGGAGATGCACAGATTGGTGGAATTATGGAAAGCGTAGATCCAAGTATTCCGCCCAATTGGAACTGCTATGTTACCGTTGACGATGTCGATGCCGTTCAGGCTAAAGCTGCTGAATTGGGGGGTACCATCACTGTACCTGCCTTTGACGTACCGGAAGTTGGTCGCTTACTTCACATCAATAATCCAGTGGGACCAGCACTCGCCTTCGCGACTTGGCTTCCGATGCCCGAATAAGAGCAACTGGCTTCCTGATTGACTTTCTTGATTGCACCTATTCTTTATTTGGGTAGGTTTTCGTTGGAAGGAAATAGCCGTCGCTTAAGTACGGGTTTGCTCCCTGAACGGCTACTCGTGAAAGGAGGCCGTTCTATAGCAAGTCGTAATCCTTAGTCTGGACTACGAACCCACACGTGGTACTTGGAGTCTCGCTTGTTTCGGATCCCATCTCGAAGCTTTTTCTGGTCGAGTAGCGTGATATCCCCCGTACCAGCGATCAATTCCACGAAGAGTAATTGCATCTTCATCACCACGAAGTACCGCCAATCCTTCTGGGGTTGCAGAGACACTTGCATCCCGAAAACCCGCCAGGCTCCGATCTCCCTCAATAGCCACCAGAGGATTGCCTCCACGGGCCATTTCCAAAATCACTTCCCAAAACGTCCAGTCACCCATGAATGGTGCGCGTTCATTGGCCCAATGTGCGTGAAGGATTTTGGCCGGGTCGCTCACCCCATCTGCAATATGTCTCAATGCGTGCTCCTCAGTTCGAGATAATCCATTTTGGATCGAGGGCCATTCTTGCAAAAAGCGCCGATATGCAGCCTGCAAAAATGGCAGCTCAATCTTGGGATTGTCAGCTACTGCCTGATGTCGTTCAGGTTTAGCGCTCGTAAAGTGGGCCCATGCGTCAGCAGCAGCATCAAACTGTGGCAGACTAATCGGTTTGCGCGTGTCAAACAGATGGCGAATCTGCACAGGATTAAGATCTCCCAAACCACGAAAGGATTTAACTCCGGGATACCTGTCAATACAAATCAGAAACTGTCGCCCGGTCGAGAAGTGCTTGTTTCCTATTAGCCATGCCAGAATCTGAATCAATTGCAGTTGATCATAGAGGTCATGCTCAAACCAGAGAACAACTTCATCATCTGCCGCGTGCTTGCGCAACGTTGAGTTTCGAAGCAGAAAGCTCTGATTCAATTCCTCTTCGATCCCCCACCCTAACGACGCCAAAAATGCTGCCCGCTTTTCGCTAAGCTCCCGCATTGACAGTGTACCAGGCACGGGGCCCATATGAAGCACATCCCTCCAAGGAAGCACGCTGCCTCCAATCTCTGACTTGAGGATCAGGTCTGCTGCCGAATCTCCGTTAGTAACGTGCAGCATTTTTCACTTACATTCGTAGCATGTGGAAGATATACCAAGACAACCATGCATGGAATTTATCACGATGTCTACATTGACGCTTCTCCTGATCACATCTTCGACGCTGTGACATCTGAGGCTGGATTAAATACGTGGTGGACGGATGCATGTAGTACCGAGCGAAGAGTCGGCGGAAAATACTTTTTCCACTTTGAACCGGACTACGATTGGTATGCCGAGGTTGCAGAATGGTCTACGTCTCAACACGTTGTATGGTGCTTCACACAGGCAGACGAAGACTGGACCGGTACCAAGCTCAGCTTTAGCATAGTCAACACCGACAGGGGGCCCTTATTGCGAATGGAACACACCGGCTGGCGAACCCTCAACGATCACTTCCGGCATACCAGCTACTGCTGGGCACAGTACCTCAGGAAATTGCAGAAGTACTTGACTTCCGCCTGAATCGCGCTGTAATACCTATGCCGAAGGCCATAGATCGCGCTTGAACGGCGAGTAGTTCCGTGTGGAAATCTGGTGTGTAGAGGGAGTCCTGTACAGTCCCTGCTTGTTCACATGCCCGATATACC
Source organism: Rhodothermales bacterium (assembly GCA_965219915.1). Lineage (GTDB taxonomy): Bacteria > Bacteroidota > Rhodothermia > Rhodothermales > Bin80 > Bin80. The sequence goes on from OZ244794.1 coordinate 2,604,132, forward strand.
GCCCCAATATCTTGACTTCTTCAAAGATATCCGGATCGATTCGAATATCATCAAACTCGGGATTCGCAGGCTCTAGGCGAAGGCCCCCATAATCCATGTATACCCGCTTGAGCGAAGTTTCGCCATCATACAATACAGCACCGATACCTCCGTTGGGGATATCGTCATCCACCAGCAGCACGTAGTCTCCGTCGTGAATATCCGCACCAATCATAGATTGCCCCTTGACCCGCAATGCAAAGATTCGATCCAGGCTGGGGAAAATCGTTCCGAGCGTAATATTACCCAAATTGGCTCCCACGGCTTCCTGGAGTACTCCAGCAGTAATCTCGCCGAGAACAGGGATGGCCGACTCTGATTCTCGCCTGTTTTCGGGCGGCAACTGATAGCCCGCTTGCGTCTTGATGAGATACCCCTTCTTTGCAAGTGCCTTGAGGTTCTGCGTGACACTGTTGGAAGATTTATAACCGAACTCCCGCTTAAAGTCGTCGTAACTGGGCCACTCTCGGCCCTCCTCAACACATTCCGCAATGAAGTCCAGCACAGCTCGCTGCTTTTCAGTCAACCGTTGAGACATAACCACACCATTGTTTTGTTATATACGGTGTTAAGTTACTATACGATTTGTTATATGTTCATCTACTGAATAATAACTTTCGAATCAAGCAGATTCTTGTCAGAATCTTGTCAAAACTCTACTCCTCTCATCCATCTGGCCGGTTGAAGAACTGATCTATCAGGATAGTATTACCATCTGGATCCGCGAGCATCAGGCTTCCAGGCCCGTCAGGGTTGGTCTGTTCATCCACTTCAGACATTAGTGATAGGCCGGAAGCCTTGAGGCGCTCCTGAATCACCCGAATGTCCGTAAACTCGTGGACCCGCCAGGCTTCCAGTAATGAATCTTCTTCATTGGCATCGGCCTTCGCCAACAAGCCAGGATTGAAGGTCAAGATGTTACCTTCAAACATACCCTGAAAAAGCCCTATGATCGTGGTACCATTCACCATGATCAGATAGCCCTGCCCTCGTCCCGTTACATCAAACCCCAGTTTTTCATAGAAGGCACATGACGCGTCGAGATCGCGAACAGACAGGCTCGCAGAAAATGCTCCCAATTCTAGATTACCCATGGTTTCTTTTATTTTGCAATTGCCCGGAAGTTAAGTATCAATCTGTTTAGAAGGTGTCTATGGGGTTCTTCATTGGGTTGTTGACCGTATTTCGACCCATTCAGTCTGGTTTTCGATGGTGTCAACTATACCAATGCCCACAAAGGAGGCCTCTCGATCAATAGCGAAACGTGTGCGTGTATTTGACGAGCACCGTATGCCCTTCTGTCACTGGCAGACGAGGGAGCACTCGGTCCCGATCCGTATCCAAGTTCTGGTTATAGACCACCCACAGGTCGTTGCCTTCTCTGAAATTGTAACGCACGCGTATATTGCCACTGACCACGTGCTGAATGCTATTGAGTTGGATAAAGACGTTTGCACTGAACTTGGCATTCAGTGCGCTGCCAATTCGAAGGCGGCCCAAGTGTGCCAAAAACGTGTCATTGCGTGAAGGAAAGCGGATGCGCGTCAACTGGTAGGAGCCCGACAGTTCAAGATGCTTCGACACATACCAGATAGGGGCAGCACCCACGGCCACTTGCCAGCCATCGTAAAATGCACCGGTTTGAACGTGGGGCCGTATTTGGAAGAGTCTTGTGTGTGACACATTGTATTTTGCCCCTACACGAAAAAAATTGTATCGACCGGCTGGAATCTGCACGTCGTCTGACAGCGCAAAGGGCGCCACCAGGAGTTCCGACTGGATCTTGAATTCTACGCCGCCTCCCGCGCCGCTCTTGGCTGCGAAATCCCACTCTGGCCCTATTTCGGCAGTTTCGATCTCAAAGGACGGGCTGACAAACGCAAATCCGCGCACGCTGGGCCTGTGCCAGATAAGGCGAGAGTCGGAGCCCTTGACCCAGGTGTACGACATGGTATGATCTACAAGGAAGTAGTTTATTCGTTGCGTGAATCCTATGCCTGGGTCGTATGCCGGGCCAGCCCATTCAGCGATCGAGTTATAGCCCCATCCCTGCCGCCTCCTCCGTTCTGCAGATATGGCAAAGCGCGTAGCATCAAGTATGTTGACATCTTGCGCTTCGTGATCTATGGATTGCGACCATTGATAGATCAGAAAATCTTCACCCTTCAGGTGAACAATTCCATCGAGGCCAAAGGCCAGGTTGTAATTGCCGTTCTGTCCCAGTCGGCTCGTGAGCATGCCACCGAGGCGGCTTAGTCCGTCACGCATTTGGCGGCGTAGCCGTAGGACTCCAAAATTTTCCGAGGATCGTGTGTCACTGATGCCGGTTTGCAGACCCAGCAGCCCAAAATCCCATCCGCCGATGCGGCCCACCATGCGTCCGCCGCCCCAGATACGCACGGGCTGACCTGCCTCATCCAGACCGATGCGTCGACTGTGAAAGAGTCGGCTTTGGCCTCCTACGCGAAAGTCAAACAGTCCCGAACGCTCCTGAAAGAACTGTCTCTTCTCAGGATAGAAGAGAGAGAATCGCGTCAGATTAACCTGCTGATCATCTGCTTCCACTTGGGCGAAATCCGTATTGAATGTCAAGTCAGCCGTCACGTTATTGGTCAATCCGTATTTTAGATCCAGCCCGCCCCTCCAAGAATTGGTGCGCGTATCCTGGACGGCATTAGGCCGCGATTCAGTACCGCCCAGACCGTAGGCGGTCACGTAAAGCGGCCGCTCAGACGTGATGCCCTCAAACTCGATTTTTTGGGCTAGGGAGGGTTTGAGAAAGGCCCAATCGGCTACAGGCGGTACAGGCGGAAACACGACACGCTCGGTTTTGCGCGCAACCTTGCGCTGGAGAGCGATTCCCATTACCACGGCACCCTCTTTATTTTGGAACCGTAAACTGCTGATCGGGACACGAATTTCAGCGAACCACCCTTCGGGATTAGTGGTCGTGGCTACGTCCCAGTACGTGTTGAAATCTCCGTTTATCCAGCCGCCGGAAGAGATCCCACCTCCGCTTGCATCATTGGAAATGGCCGCGTCCTTCCGTATACCGGCTGGGGTTGTTGTAAAGAGCAGCGCAGTCTCATCATCGTTAAACGTATCAAGCAGAATTTCAAAGTGATCATCTCCGCTCAGGCGGTCGCGGTACAGGGTATTGGCACGGAGCCCGTCGGGATCACTGTCGAATGCACGCAGCGCGAGGTACACATACTCGTCGTCGTAGGCCACCAAGAACTCGGTTCGTTCGGTCGCCGGCATGCCATTATTGGGCTCGTACTGTACCGGGATCCACGGCGTAACCGAATCCCAAGCAGTTTCGGTGCTCATGCCGTCCAGCGTAACTGGACCTGCTACACGTGGAATGGTCAGAGGTGGATGCGTTTGCGCGGAAGCGCCACCAACCGTCCCAAGAAGTACTGCGAACATAAGAATGAAGCGCATAAGCACGGAGCGGAGCCTGTCTATGTTTGTCATCCAGAGTTTCCACGCTACGCACCCCCGATCGGTGAACAAATCCGGGAATGGGCCTGGTTCCACGTAGGATGGAAGGTACGACTTGTAGGTCTTGTGCGCTTCATACAGAGCTGCACGTCGTGCACCGGGTCGGATGCCGCTCATGCCCGTGGTCCAGAACGGGGACAGGTCAATCATGGCCTGGGTCGTCCGTCCTCCACTTCTTAGTACTCAGGCTGTATGACCTCAAAGTTATTCTACTTTGGATAGTCGCTGCGTTCACCGAAATCAATATGGCAGGCGTGTAGTAGCTGCTTAGCCAGGTGCAACGATTCGGCGTTGAGCCGGATTCTGGGCGCAGTATGTTAGGTTGTGGTGAAAACATGGTCCAGAATATATGGGCATGCAGCATGCGTATAGCACAGACACAGAGTTCTGACGGCGAAAAAACGCACGAAGGACTGGCCCGGAACAGCAATTCACATTGGATATTGACCTATACAACCTCATAAGTTTGCCCAAGCCTCCTGCAAAAGCACCCGCACGGATCGACTGGCCTGCCGCAGCAGTCTCCTGTAGTAGGCATCTGTGTCATCATCTGCATAGTATAGCCGTGCTCCCGCATCCAGAAGCAAGGTCACAATGGTTGTATACGCTTCCTGACGGGAATTCGCACCGCCAGATTCCCGCGATCCATGGACTGCCCAGCCCAGGGGAGACGAAGTATGATCTGTGCACCATACCTCCAGCGGCGCTCCCGCTGCGAGTAGCGTGCGCACTTGATTTGGTTGACCAAACCAAGCTGCCTGATGTAGCGGCGTCCCGCCATCCAAGCCCGGAGCGACTAGCGATGCTTTTGCGTCTATCAATAGTTGAACCGGCCAGTGTGCATTCCTGCCTGCCATGTCCGCCAATAATCGATCCTCACCAGGGTTACCCGTGTGCGCAAGATGCGGACTCGCGGAAAGAATTTGTCGGCATTCCGCTTTTCTGCCGCTCGACATTGCTACAGCCAGCTGATCGGCCTCGGTAAGAGAAGTGCTCGCGCCCTGATCGGCCAGATAGGTGGCTATCGCGGCGAACCCGCGGCGGGCTGCATGCGCATAAGCAGTTTTCTGATACGCATTCAGCGCATTAATCTCGGCACCGGCACGAACGAGTTGCTGCACAGCTCGTAGACGGCCGCGACGAACCGCAACGTGGAGCGGTGTCTCCGCTGCTGGGCCCCTGCGCATCTCCAGATCTGCACCCTTTCGCAGGATGCTCCGCAAACGTACATCGCCAAAGCGTCCATATTCCGTATCTAGGAATGCATGTAGCGTCATACTCAGTTTATTTGCGCGCAATTAGATCCCTCGCACTTGATTCGCGCATCGAAGTACTAGTCCAGTCAGTTCGGGTTCAAACTTATGTTGAACCCCTGCATATTTAACTTCATTGAAACACGAGCTCACCAGCAATGTCCAGCCCAAAAACCCGACCAACAAAAGTAGACGTACAGAAATTTCTGGACGAACTGGGGCGCCCCGAACAGCAGGCAGACAGCGCAATTCTCCTTCGCATGATGGGGGAAGCCACGGGTGATTCACCTACGATGTGGGGGCCCACTATCATTGGATTTGGTCAGTTCCATTACCGCTATGCCTCGGGGCGCACCGGTGAATGGTTCAAGGTAGGGTTCTCACCCCGAAAAAAGGCATTCAGCTTGTACTTGGCTGGCGGATTAGATCACCACAAGGAAGCATTGAAAAAACTCGGCAAACATACACGCGGCAAGAGTTGCCTTTACATCAAACGGTTGGATGACGTGAACTTGGAAGTTCTGGAAGATGTGATTCAGGAAGCTTGCTCTGTCGCAACCGGTTTGTGTGCTACTGAGGCCGCGACCTGAAATAAACCTGCTGCGTGTGTAGCATCTTCCGTAGCTCAGGAGCTACTGATTCGTCCTTGTCGTTCTTTCCAGACAGTTTAGCCACAACTTCCCCTGACTGGTAGACCATCCGGTTTGATGCGAGTGCGGGTAGTCTGGCCCCCGGACCAATAATACCTGCCAGATTCAACGGATCGGCGGCGCTAAGCCCCACGGGTTCAGCGCAGAGCGTTTTATCCCGCCTGATACGCCGTAACAACCCTACCGCCTCAGGTAATCCAAACTGCTCACCGGGGACCCCTTCAACAAAGCGCCCTCCTCGAACCTCTCCGCGTAGCTCCATATCCCAAAAAATGCGCACAAGGTCACGCCACGGCGGCAAATTGGGCTCCCTTGCCAGTACCCGACGACAGATAACTCCGTAACGTGCCAGAACGAGCTTCGCCAATCTTATGTTCGCCTCATCGCCGCGCACCTGTCCTCGCGTAAGGATACTCCACCGGCCCACCGCATTCAAATGTGCCTCCGTCCCACGCCGCTTTCGTCGCTTATCTACTGGAGTTAACAGAAATCGCAAGCCCGCAAACCCGTCACTGGTCACGATCCCACGTGAGACCAGCTCCTGCAGGGCCGATTCGATCTGTGTAGGCAAGAGATTGCAGAATTCTTCCAGTTCATGCAGGAACGAGGCCCCTCTTGTTGCAAGCACTTCAAGAACTTCCTTGGCGACCGCGGATAGCCCGTCCTGCCGGTCCCCGCTGCTGAACAGGTCGCAATCCTCCCGAACACAGAGGATAATGGAGGTTGAGCGTATCGGCGCAGACTTGCTGCCCACCGCCCGAAACCACTGCACCTGTCCGGTCATGCACAGCAAATCCAGCATTGCTGAGCTGTAATCCCTGACACGTACCGGTAGTACATCTGACTCCCAGGCTGCAGCTTGCAACGCGAAGCCGCTCAACTGCTTTAGAACGGCCAGCAATCCATCCTGTCCGGCAACCTGATAAGCAGGTGCTGCTTTTTGCCAGGCGAATAAAAACCGTACGTAGTCTGCCTGTGTAACAGGACTGATTTCAGACCGAAGATGGTTTACGGTTTTTCTGTAGACTTTTGCCAGGATTCCGCGATGGCACCACTGTTTGGATCCGCTGGTGCTTCGTGTAAAATTGCCTCTAAGCAATGCTCCGCGGCCTTCCAGAGCAATGAGGGCAGATTCAGCATCGGCAAGTGTGATATACAGATGTGCTGCGACTTCTTCGGCCGTCATCGGTGCATGCACTTCCATGAGCCCAAGCACAAAACTCTGTACAGCTTCTGACGCATCCGCGTCCGCGTCCAATGCTTTTACCGATGGAGTTACAACCGCCTGTTCCCAGATCATCAAGGCTTCGTTTAATCTTTCCGTTGCAACCCATACCTCCTGTCCTTCTACGAGGTGCAGGAGGGCGACTCTACCATCCTGGACAAGTTCATCGAACCAGTCCGTGTACGGGCTGTCCTGTCTGGCATGAAGGCAACCGGCAATCAATAGAAGATCATGCAATTCATCAGTGCCCCTAACTCGGGGCTGCACCTCTTCCAGTACTTCCTCCAGAATCCCCGTATCCAGATAACCTATATCCGCATTTTTGGAAGGTTCAAAGGCTCGACGATGGTATACGGCCTGTGCGCGTCGTTCCTGCAGTGGCGCATCATCCAGAAAGGCGTACGGGCTTGCGGCCAACACTTCCTGCGCCAAGGGTGAAGGTTCGGGTGTATTCACGCCACGAACTTGAATGGTACCTGACTGAATCTCCTCTAACAATTCTTGGAGATGGTTACAGTCCATTGCCTCCCGCAGACAGTCTTTAAGCACTTGGTCAATCAAAGGATGTTTGGGCGGTGTACGCTCACCGGATAAATTCTCCAATTGTACACCAGCATCTGGAAATATTGAAAGCAAGATATCTTCGGCCTGCATTCGCTGCAACTGCGGTGCCACCTTCTTTCCTCCGCGTGCCCTTGGCACCGCCAGCGCAATATTCATTGCCCAGCGCCAGCGCATCTGAAACATTGGGGCCTCCAGAACCGCCTGCACTAGAATATCCTTCACCGTCCTTGACTCGAGAAGATTGAAAACATCCTCTAAAGGAAAAGAATGCTGCGGTCCGAATGAAAGAAGGATGCTGTTCTCGGTGGCTGCCGCCTGCAATTCACAGTTATATATCTGGCAGAGACGTTTGCGTAATGCCAAACCCCAGGCACGATTTACGCGCATCCCATACGGGGTATGAATCACTAGTTGGGTCCCACCCGAATCATCGAAAAAACGCTCGGCAACCAATTCTTCCTGCAACGGAAGTGCACCGAGAGACTCTCTGGAAGCAACCAGGTACTCGGCTATCTGCACAGCCGCCGGACCGGGGAGTCCTTTATTTTTCTCCAGCCAGTTCGATGCGTTTGTGCGACTGTCCAGATACGGATTGATCGTTGCCCGGAGCCTTGAGAGTGCTCGGGAAAGTTCGTCGCTTCGTGCATTGGATTCTCCTAACCAAAACGGGAATGTGGGGGGTGCACCCTGGGCGTCTTCTACTCGCACAACACCTGAGTCTACTTTTAGAATGCGCCACGAACTGCTACCCAATTGAAAAATATCCCCTGCAAAACTTTCAACTGCAAAATCTTCATGAACCTTCCCGACCGGCATTCCGGTTGGCTCCAGAACTACTCGATACTCTGCAGAGTCGGGAATTGCACCCCCGGATGTGAGTGCAATCAATCGCGCAGCCGGTCTGCCACTGATGCGTCCATTGATGGCATCATGATACAGGAGCCCCTTGCGTCGGCCGCGAGCAGTATCAAACCCCTGTGCGGCCATTGCTACTGTCGCATCAAAAACCTCGCGGCTAAGATTACGATAGGGCCAGGCACGCTTGAATAATTCATACAATTCGTCGGTTTGCCAATCTTCCGCAGAAGCCTCTGCAACAATCTGCTGTGCCAGTACATCTAGTTGGTTCTCCTGGGGCTTAACGCGTTCCAGCTTCCCGTCATGAACGGCAGTGAGTAGGGCTACACACTCAAGCAAATCATCACGTGTGGTCGGAAACAGTCGCCCCTTGGCAATCCCCCCAATGTAATGCCCCGCTCTGCCGACACGCTGCAAGAATGTCGAAATGGATTTTGGGGACCCGATCTGACAAACCAGATCAATTGATCCAATGTCAATGCCCAATTCCAGCGAAGCGGTGGCTACAAGTACACGGAGGTCTCCCCGCTTAAGCCTGTCTTCAGCGGCGCGCCTACGCGCGTGTGCCAGACTGCCGTGATGTGCTGACACGTTATCCCGTCCAAGTCGCTCGCCCAAATGACGCGCAATACGTTCGGCCAGATGCCGCGTGCTGGTGAATACCAGCGTCGTACGATGGTTGGTTGCAAGCTCCGCAAGGCGATCATAGATTTCTGCCCAGACTTCGTGGGCCATTATGGCCTCCAGGGGCGACTGGGGAAGTTCCAGCGCAAGCTCCATCCCGCGGTTGTGCCCGAGATCCACAATCGTGCAATCCCCCTCACGTCCAGTCAAGTATGAAGCTACGATGCTCACTGGTCTTTGAGTAGCCGAGAGCCCAATGCGCTGGATCGAATGCCTGGATACATGCGCCAGACGCTCCAGTGTCAATGCCAAATGTGCACCTCTGCGCGATGGCAGAACCGCATGGATTTCGTCAACAATGACTGTCTGCACGGTCTGGAGCATTTCCCGGCTGCGCTGCGCAGTAACCAGGAGATAGAGGGACTCAGGGGTCGTCACCAGTATATGTGGCGGCTTGCGAAGCATTGCTGCCCTCTTTGATGCACTGGTATCTCCTGTACGTACGGCGGTGGTTATTGGGGCTATCGAGTACCCACGTGTGCGAACCCGTTCCAGTACACCCTTGAGCGGAATAGACAAGTTTAGGTTTACATCCGTGCTGAGTGCTTTAAGGGGCGATACGTACACGACCGCGGTCTCATTGCCCAGCGCACCCTCAAGACTCATCCGCAGGAGTCGGTCAATTGCTACCAAAAATGCTGCCAGTGTTTTTCCTGCACCTGTGGGCGCCGCGATCAGCGTATTCTCTCCACGCTGGATGCAAGGCCATGCCTGCTCCTGCACTTCGGTTGGGGATTCGAATGCATCTCCGAACCAAGACGCCACAATAGGATGAAACGCCTCCATACTCCGTTTATGCCGAATCGGGATGTTCCTGATCAAAGAGACTGAGCTGGTTACTTGGATTCCGAATAAACAGGTCTGTCCGAAGCGGTGGCATCGGCTGATTTAGATTGTATCGCTTGCAGGTTACGTCAAAGAGGTTAGCCAGGGTCTGCGCCCATATGCCCTCCCCCTTCATCCGATGACGAAAGCGAGGATCATTCAGCCTGCCCGAGCGCATCTCTCTGATCCGATTCAAAATCTTATCCTTGCGTTCAGGTATTACACGATCCAGCCAATCCTGAAAGAGTGGTGCCACTGGCCCCGGAAGCCGAAGCAGTATGTATCCGGCCCGAACAGCACCACGTTCTGCAGCGGCCCGCGCAATCGCAGGAAGCTCCTCATCAGTCAAACCAGGAACCACAGGAGCTACCATTACGCCTACAGGTACCCCTGCCTTGGTTAGCTTTTCTATGGCATCCAGACGACGTGACGGGGTACTGGTGCGCGGTTCCATCGCGCTGGCTAACTTGTTGCGAAGTGTTGTTACTGAAATAAACGCATGCGCCAGACCAAGTCTTGCCATCGGAGCCAGAATATCCAAATCCCGAGTAACGAGATGATTCTTCGTAATTATGCCCACAGGATTACGGTGGTCCAGAAGCGTCTGCAAACAGGCGCGTGTCAATTTGAATTGGCGTTCCGCGGGTTGGTACGGATCCGTATTACCAGACAATGAAATAACGGCTGGCTTCCATGATTTTTTCCTTAGGTCCCTGCTCAGCAGCTTGGGGGCCTTGCGTTTGACCAAGATCTTTGTTTCAAAATCCAATCCCGCACTCCATCCCAAGTATTCGTGACTTGGTCGCGCATAACAGTATATACAACCGTGCTCGCAGCCGCGATATGGATTAATGCCCCAGGTGAACCCAACGTCTGGAGAATCATTCCTGACAAGAATTGACTTGGAGCCATCCTCAAAAAACTGGGTGCTGGTCTGTCGTAGCTCATCAGACTCTAGCGCACTTGGATCCAACTCCACGCTGATACGATCAAAGCGTGTAGCGGGGTTTGTTGCTGTGGCCCGCCCTCGCGGGGCCGGCATGAAGGATTCTTTTTGTATCATCACATTAAGGTAGTACCTATGACGTACAATCTTGTACTGAACTCTACACGCTGGTCAGCTTCCATTCACGCGCCATGAAGCAATTGCTCCATACGGCTCTTGTTCTGCTTTCGGCAGCCTTGCTCGCGCTTGTGATCATGGGCTTGTTCGTAAAGGAAGTCCGCTATACTGCCACCGCGCGCGTTAAGTCTCCGGTTGCTGAATCCTGGGTGACCTTTTTTGACATAAATCGACATAATCTTTGGCAGAGGAACCTGGAAAAAGTTGAACCCCTCGATGGTCAACCCATGTCTTTGGGTGCCTCCTTTCGCCTAGAATTTGCAGATGGGAGTACCCGTCTGGAAACAGTTACCTCGGTCATTCCTCTACAAGAATACCACGCAGATATCGAAACTTCGACCTATTCCGGTTACCGTTCTGTAACGTTTGATACCTTAGGCGAAGGCTCACGCATCCAACAGACCATCGTCATGCGTGGATCGTCATTCATTAATCGCGCCCTGTTGCCTGTTATCCGCCCCCTGATGCAACGTGACGAGATGGCATCCCTGGATAACCTTGCGGATCTGATTGAAGCCTCGCCATCCATAAACATCCAGAACTACGAATAAGGACGCTGCATTGGTGCTGAGCAGATGAATGCTGCTAACCCCGTCGTACTAGTTCTTGCCACAATTGGCCTGTGACAGTGTGAGTCTATCCCTGTGTAATCCACACAACGGTCCCAACGGCATCTCTATGATCTCCCGGATATTCTACTCCTGTGACCCCGACGTTGCTATCGCCTGGATACTTCGCGCAGGATAAAGGGCACTATCCCACCAAGACCAAGCAGTAATACTACAGGCCAAAACACTTCAAGCCAGATCCCAACGCCTGCTACAGCGACGAACGCAAGTGAGACTACCGTTGTCATATCTGTGCGTCTACGCAGCAGGGAAATCTCAAGGCCATCAAGCTCTCGCTCATGCTCTATGACGGTCAGGATTCGATCGGATATGCCGGGGGATATTTCTTCGTATTTCGCAAGTTCGTCGGCGGGAGGAAGTTGCATAGCATAGTCGGGATCCCGTGCATGCTGTTGCCTCGCCGGAGAAGCATCTTCTGGTTTGCCATTGACCGGATCGAAAGTGTCGCTCATTGTTTTGACCTTCGTTGTGGTATTGAGCCTTGAAGAACAGCATATAGAGAAATCCCACAGTTGTGCGCAAACGCAATCCTATGCATCAAACGAATTAGAGAAATTTAAGCTACTATAGTGAGCAACGAAGCCCTTGTTGTGCGAGTGACATACAGTGTTCTGTCCATTAATCTTTCGACAACAGAATGTGCCTACGTGTGAAGAATAAACCGAACCTCACGTACCATATCTCACAAGAATATCTACTATCTGGTACATCAAATACAGGATTTGGTGCCTTGGATCGATGTGAACCGTTTGAGCAACCATTGCTTGAACGATTCCACATGCGACCGCGCTTCTTGATTAGTGTAAAAAGATAAATTCTGCACGTGAGACTTGGCTGCTATGAATAAATACGCGAATTTAGTGCGATTAGACTACGGTTCGGAGGGATTACCGTTGGATCTGGCTGGACTCAACGCCACAGTACTCCGCCCACGATATCTGGAGGGCCTGCAGGACGAGCATGCCGCATTCCTCGAGTCCGTTCGACGCCCGTATAAGACGGACCCTCTTCGCGAGCTCATAACTCCTGGAGAAACGCTTGCCATCGCCATTCCAGACATTACACGGGCGCTTCCTAGTGATCGCCTCCTGACCTGGCTATTCGCAGAGCTGCGTGGCCTTGATCCAGATGATGTCACCATAATCGTCGGGACAGGCACACATCGGGGCAATACACATGATGAACTGCGTCAAATGGTTGGCCCTGAAATCCTAGCCAAATATCGAGTAATAAATCACGATGCGCGGGACGCCAATTCGCTGCTGTCGGCAGGCAAAAGCCCCTACGGCTATGAGGTTGCCTATTGTGCAGAATATGTGCGGGCGGATCGTCGTATTCTGATGGGATTCATTGAACCGCATTTTATGGCGGGGTTCAGCGGCGGTTACAAGGCTGTCTTCCCGGGAATAGCCAATCTGGACGCCATCCAGACCTACCACGGATTCACCAATATCGCTCACCCAAAGAGCACATGGGGTCTTATTGAGGGAAACCCCACACAAAATCATGTGCGCGCAGCGGGAAAACTGCTCCCGGTAGACTTTCTGGTAAACGTAACCCTCAACACTGATCGCCAGATCACGGGATACTTCTGTGGTGATGTAGATGCTGCTCACGAGGCGGGATGTGATTTTTCCAGAAAAACAGCAATGGTCCGTGTCGAAGAACCATTCCCGATCGTAGTTACGACAAACAGTGGATATCCGCTGGATCTGAACCTGTACCAGACGGTCAAGGGAATGTCAGCTGCACACTCAATCACCGCACCAGGCGGTCTTATTATTACCGCTGCCCGTTGCAACGACGGCTTCCCTGAGCATGGCGCCTATAAGGATCAACTCCTTCGCTGGGAGAGCCCGGACGAAGCGTGGCGGGCAATCAGCAGCCCTGATTTCAGTGAACCCGACCAATGGCAGACGCAGAAGCTGCTTCAAATTGTCCGAACATGCCGAGTCGGTTTGTTCAGCGAACTGGATCCTGCACTCGTCCAGCGTGCTCACCTGACTCCCATAAAGGATGTGCGGAGCGCGATTGATGCCGAGCTTGCGTGTTTGGGAGATCCTGCTGCCCCGGTAGCCATAGTACCGGAAGGCCCGCTTACGATTCCATACGTGGCCTAAAGCTCGAGCACTGTTCGTAATTGCTCCACCATAAAATCGGCTACAAAGCGATTCCCATCTGCATTCAGATGGACGCCGTCAGAAGTAAGCACGCCCTCGTATACCTTATCGGGATTATTTGCAGTCAGATATGATTCAAAGGCTTCACGTAGGTCACAGAGGTACGTATCCTTGTCCCCTGCTACGCTGCGGCTGATTTGTGCGTATTCCTGTAAACGAATATTGACCGCAGAATCACTCCCTGTGTCTTCTCCAATCACACTCGGCGTGCATAGCAATGGCAGAGCACCGGCTTTCTCAATGCGATCAATCAACTCTCCCAAACCCTTCTCAAACGTCTCCGGATCGGTGCCCGTGACCTGATCAAATTCAAAATGATGCCAGACATCATTTATGCCAATGTAGATCACTACATGGGTCGGCTTATGTGCCAACACGTCTGCATCCAGTCGCCCAAGGAGGTCGGGGACCTTGTTACCGCTGATTCCTGCACCTTGCACCGCTATGTCTGCGCTAAGCTTTTGCAGCGAATCGGCAACAAGCGCAACATAACCCCCTGGATTCGCCCCCGCTTCCGTAATTGAATCACCCAGAAAAATAATACGGTGTTGCGCCTGCGCAGGAGTTAGTGTTACGGTGAGAACAAGAATTAGCATCAAGAATGTGCACCGTGTCATGGTTAGCCTCAGATAGTGAGCTCAGAATAAATTGCAGTGAAGATCAAAGATAATACAGCTACGCTTGCGGCTGACCGGGACAGCAGATACTGCGGCTGCCCTACACTTGCAGCAAAGTAGTTTGGGGATTTCGGCGCGCACGAAACGAACCTTGAGCGCGATATCAGTCCGACTGATTTTGGTATCTCACGTACGCCCCGTGACTGTACACGCAAGTGTGCTGTCTGGTATGCATAGAGTAACTGTTGGCCTTCTTCTGCCCCGCACAGAGCTGCCCTCGGTGATCTTGCGCCGGACCGAACGTCCCCGTTTTTCATATCAACGGGTCTTTTGCTGTTCTCCGAGTTAGTCCGTATGTTCGTCAGGGGAGCATTCAAATTGCACTCTAATAATTGGGGGCTGGTACACTACTCTGTAAACTACCATCAGCTATTTCATCTTGCCAAGGTTAGTAATTCCACGATGCTTATCCCGATACTGATCAGTACCCTCTTCTTCCCTTCTCCTGATTACATATTTGTGGGTGGACAGGAAGGGTACAACTGCTACCGGATTCCCGCGGTAATCGTAGTCCCCAACGGTGACGTGCTCGCCTTCGCTGAAGGACGTAAGAACAGTTGCTCTGACACTGGTGACATTGATCTTGTCTACAAGCGTTCAACTGATCAAGGACGCACATGGAGTTCGCTGGAACTTCTCTGGGACAAAGATGAGCACACTGTCGGCAACCCAGCTCCCGTCGTTGACACCGAAACAGGCACGCTATTCCTCCTGGTTACCCACAATCTGGGCACTGATCATGAGCGAGAGATCATCGCACAAACATCTACAGACACGAGGCGCGTCTTTGTGCTATCATCCATGGACAGTGGACGGACATGGACAGAACCCAAGGAGATCACACAGAATGTCAAGCAGCCAGACTGGACCTGGTATGCTACTGGTCCAGGATCAGGAATACAACTCACGCGCGGACCACATAAAGGACGGTTGATGGTCGCCTGTGATCACATAGAAGCGACAACCAAACACTATTACTCACACGTTATCTATTCTGACGATCACGGCGAAACATGGCAGCTCGGTGGAACTACACCACAGCACCAGGTCAATGAATCTGAAGTAGCCGAATTGAACGATGGCCGTCTGCTACTCAACATGCGCAACTATGCACCAAGCGAACGCTATCGAAAAATTGCTCACAGCAGCGACGGTGGCATGACCTGGAGCAACCTAGTCGCAGACTCTACGCTGATTGAACCTATATGCCAGGCCAGTCTGCAGCGCTTCTCCTTCGCCGAAGAAGGTCAGAATGTGCTGTTGTTCTCTAACCCGGCCAGTCAAGTGCGGCGGGAACGTATGACGCTCCGCGCCAGTTTCGATGACGGAGTCACATGGCCTGCCTCGCTCGTAGTGCACGAAAGCATGAGTGCCTATTCAGATATCGTGCGTCTGCCAGATGACACTATTGGGCTGTTGTACGAAGCCGGCCCCGACCACGAAAACAGCTACTACGGAATTGCTTTTGCACGCATTGCCCTGAATGAGTTGAAATAGCGATGTGCTCGCAAACTACCTGTCCCCAAGTCACATGATCCAGGATTGCGAATTGGGGCAATCTTCACGCGTAGCGTGCGTGTTCGCCATCGTACATCGAAAAAGTAGACCTTTTGCCTTTTGTATAACATCACCGTATTGCTCAACAAAAATTGGATTTCTTTGCTAGCGACACGGATTTGCAAGAACCTCTTGCAAGAAATAATTAAATTGGGAGTTGTCATGTTGAATTTTTCTTAATGCGTCTCTTTTCGCTTGTGCTCATACTGCTAGTAGGAGCCTGTTCTTCTGGTACTGAACTGGACTCCGACACGCTTGCTCGCCTGCCTGAGCACGTCGATTACAACTTCCATATTAAGCCACTATTATCCGATCGCTGCTACGCGTGCCACGGACCAGACGATAATGCACGCCAAGGGGATCTGCGGCTCTACACAGAGGAGGGAGCGATCCTAACAAAGTTGGAGTCCGGTGGAAATGCCATTGTCCCCAAGCGGCCCGGACGCAGCAAAGTGATGCACCGTATCACCTCCAAGGATCCAGAAACGGTCATGCCGCCTCCTGAATCCAACCTGACGCTCTCTGACTATGAAATCGCCCTGATTGAGCGTTGGATCAAACAGGGTGCCGAATGGAAGCCACATTGGGCCTTCATACCCCCGGACTTGCCTTCTGTCCCTGCTGTGGAAAACGAGAGCTGGCCGCAAAACAACATCGACCGCTTTATCCTTGCACGCCTTGAGCGAGAGGGTTTGACTCCCGCCGAGGAAGCGGATCGTGAACGTTTGCTGCGCCGCGTTACGCTGGATCTTACCGGGTTACCCCCTACGCTCGAAGAACTCGATGATTTCCTGACAGATATCAGACCCGGCGCATACGAACGCGTGGTGGATCGCCTGTTGGCCTCCGAAAACTACGGCGAACGCATGGCGACCGAGTGGATGGACCTATCTCGGTACGCAGATAGTCATGGATATCATGCGGATGGTATCCGAACGATGTGGCCCTGGCGGGACTGGGTGATCAAGGCTTTCAATGAAAACATGCCTTACGATCAGTTCGTAACCTGGCAACTGGCAGGTGACCTGCTCCCCGACGCCAGCCGGGAGCAGATACTGGCTACGGGATTTCATCGCAACCATCCCATGACTGCGGAGGGCGGGGTGATTGACGAAGAATACCGTCTCGAGTACGTAGCCGACCGCACAAACACAACTTCGCGAGCCTTTCTGGGGCTGACAATGGAATGCGCGCGATGTCATGATCATAAGTTTGACCCTGTTTCCCAAGCGGAGTATTTCCAGCTTTCTGCGTTCTTTAATAATGTAAACGAATTGGGGATGACTGGCGATGACGGTAATGCCGGCCCTCTGCTCATGCTGCCTACACCGGAAGAAGAAGTTGAGCTCGAAAAAAAGCGTGATCGAATTGAAGAATTGGAAGCTGCACTGATCGCTCATGAAGAAGAGGTCAAACGTGTGGGCACATACATGGAGGCACAAGTGCCGGAAAATGCACTTGACCTAGACCTCGCCAGCTACTTTCCATTTGATCAGACTACGGGTGAATCGACACCAAACAGAGTGGCGGACGGCAAGGAGGGCAAGACAGGTGGCGGCACACTGACAATAGTAGAGGGACCATCAGGACAGGCAGTAAAACTTGACAGTGATTACGATTTTCTGCAGGTTGCCGAAGCTGGTGATTTTGAGCGTAGCGATCCTTTTTCCATTGCCATATGGCTTCGACCGGACACGTCTGGAGCCTATACTCGGATTGTTGGCAATGCATTCCATAAAAACACATACTGGCGCGGATGGGAAGTATATCTGGACAGCCTCAATCACCTGTCGGCTCGTCTAATCCACGCTCTCCCACACAACTACCTGCACGTGCGATCCACGGAACCCGTAGCCACGAAAGATTGGACGCATACTGCGGTAACGTACGACGGCTCCAGCCGTGCCGATGGGGTTCAACTCTATGTGCAGGGACGGCGCGTTCCCGTCGTCATTGAATACGATAAACTCTATAAGAGCATTCTCCCTGTAGATGGACTCTACCGTCTCACAAGCCGGCCGCTGCGCATTGGACGAAGCTACCGTGCATTTGGGGGAGACGACGGTATCTTCCTGGGCGATATGGACGAACTCAGGCTATATGCACGAACGCTGACCGCTTCCGATATCGCCACACTGGCTGGCGTACCGGCTCGGGAGGAGGATAAGTTGGCGGCCTACCTGCACTATCACGATGCACGCTATACACGGCTACTTCGGGAGCTCAAAGAGGCTCGGGTCGAGGAAAACACAGCCGTCAACGAAGTGATGGAGGTTATGATTATGGAAGAGATGGCTGAACCGCGTCCAACGCACATCCTTGAGCGCGGTCTCTACGATCAGCCACGCGAGCAAGTGCACCCTGAGACCCCCGAAGTGCTTGGATTATTACCAGACAGCCTGCCCCCTACCCGTCTAGGATTGGCGCAATGGCTCTTCAGTTCTGAACAGCCGCTGACTGCACGCGTGACGGTTAACCGGTACTGGTTGATGTTTTTTGGGCAGGGGCTGGTCGTAACACCTGAGGATTTTGGAAGTCAGGGCGCCCTGCCCTCGCATCCGGCATTGCTGGATTACCTGGCAGTCACTTTTATGGAGTCCAGCTATGACGTTAAAGCATTCATCAAGTCAATTGTAATGAGCGCATCGTATCGCCAGTCTAGCGTCGCGCCTCCGGCTTTGCAAGAATTCGACCCCGCCAATGTACTTCTGGCCCGGGGACCAAAACATCGCCTGACTGCAGAAATGGTTCGGGATAATGCACTTGCGGCCGGCGGCCTCCTAGTAAATCAGGTAGGCGGTCCGAGCGTCAAACCGTACCAGCCTCCTGGGTTGTGGATTGAAAAGGGTAATTTTTCGCAATTCTTGCTACACTATAAACAGGACGAGGGAGATGCACTTTATCGTCGGAGCCTATATACTTTTATCCGGCGAACATCGCCACCGCCGACCATGCTTGTCTTTGATGCTCCTGACCGATCCACATGTTTCGTTCAACGCCAGAATACCAATACACCACTCCAGGCCTTGGTACTCTTGAACGACCCGCAATTTGTCGAAGCATCGAGGGCACTGGCTGAGCGTATCCAGCGTGAAGCCCCCGAGAGTGTGGCTGCGCAGATTCGACGAGGTTTTCGGCTTGCTACCGGTCGAACTCCAAGCGACCAGGAAGTGTCACTCATGGAGAACCTGTACACTCAAGAAAAAGAACGCTTCGCAGCACGACCAGCAGATATTGACTCGCTCTTCTCTGTGGGAGAACTGGTCGCGGATGCATCGCTGGACCGTACCAACACTGCCGCGCTCACTATGGTCACACAACTTATACTTAACCACGACGAAGCCTACACCAAGCGCTGAGGATAGATCATGCACGAATGCCACAATTATGATCAACAATACACGCGACGGGATTTTTTGACGCGAACGACGCTTGGGCTGGGCGCAGCAACGCTGGCTTCGCTGCTGAATCCAATCTCTGCCAGTGGAAAGCAAATCAGCGGGGATCCTGTACCGGGAATTCTTGGGACCACGCACTTTCCCGCAAAGGTCAAGCGCATTATTTATTTGCTTCAGAGCGGAGCCCCGTCTCAGTTGGACCTTTTTGACTATAAGCCCGCCCTAAAGGCCCATCACGGTGAGGAGCTTCCACCATCGGTCCGCGGAATGCAACGCCTCACTGGGATGACTGCGGGCCAGAAGAGCTTTCCTATGGTGCAGTCCCCGTTCTCCTTTGCACAGCATGGAGCAAGCGGAGCATGGATCAGCGACTTAATGCCCTATACATCCCAGATTGTTGACGAACTCTGTTTTGTCCGTTCCATGTATACAGACGCGATCAACCACGATCCTGCGATCACATTCTTGCAAAGCGGCTCCCAACAACCTGGACGCCCATCCATGGGATCATGGCTGAGCTACGGTTTAGGTAGCGAGAATGCTAACCTCCCCTCCTTCGTTGTCCTGGTGACCAAGGACAAGATGGGACAACCTCTATATTCGCGACTTTGGGGAAATGGCTTCCTGCCCTCGCGTCACCAGGGTGTGCAGTTCAGGGCAGGTAAAGATCCTGTTCTATACTTGAGCAACCCTTCAGGAATTACACAAGCGGACCGCGAAAGACACGTTCGCGCACTACGGGAACTCCAGGAGATCCAATTACAGAATCTGCAGGACCCAGAGATTGAAGCAAAGATCGCCCAATACGAAATGGCCTTCCGGATGCAAACCTCAGTGCCGGAAGTCACTTCCCTGGAAGATGAACCTGAATCAACCTTTGATCTCTATGGGGAGGACGCAAGAGTAGCGGGCACATTCGCGGCCAACTGCCTGTTGGCACGCCGTCTCGCCGAGCGTGGTGTACGGTTCATTCAGCTTTACCACCAAGGCTGGGATCACCATGGAGGACTTTATGGTGCCATTCAAACTCAAGCAAGGGAAACCGACCAGGCCTCTGCGGCGCTGGTCCTAGACCTTAAGCAACGTGGCCTACTGGATGATACGCTTGTGATTTGGGGTGGTGAATTTGGAAGAACCAACTACTCACAGGGACGCCTGACTCAGGAAGGGTTTGGACGGGATCATCATCCACGATGCTTTACGTTGTGGATGACCGGCGGAGGTATAAAGAAGGGATTTTCGTACGGAGAGACCGACGAGCTTGGCTACAATATTGCTCACAATCCCGTGCATGTACACGACTTCCAGGCGACCATTCTTCACCTCCTGGGTGTCGATCATGAACGTCTGACGTTTCGACATCAGGGCCGGCGGTATCGACTGACGGATGTGTTCGGAAACGTTGTGCACGACGTACTGGCATGAATGCGGTTCACCCCCTGTCCAATCATCGAGCCCTAACGAAATACAGGGTCGAGCCGTTGCAATAATTATTTCCGACCCTACTCGCAGCGCCTGCTCTCGGCATATACAGAAGGTCTGTTTAGTTTATGGCCACTATGTGACGGATGAATATCTTCTGAAAGTAACCAATGTTCAGGAACGGGTTTCTTTGGATGGGTCCAGATTAGCGCCTGCCCGCGATTATGAATCCAATAAATCGGATTCACTGATTTCCTGGCCCTCTGTCCAATTGAGTGATGGATAAAATGGCCTCTCCTGTAAACTTGGAATTCTCCGATTGAGGCACGATACAGATCCTTCCAAACTCTTTCATGAAATGCACTAAACTGACGTTTCCTGTCTTAAGTTTGGTCCCAGTGAACTCCCGTAGCATTACTGGTACTCGAATGTGATTTACATTAAACGTTGGAAGGCCCTTGGTTTAGTTATCTCTGCTCTTTAATTTTTCACGAGTTACAAGTAATTTTCAATTCAACACCCTGCACAGAAGACTGCAATAGCATGCAAGAACTAGCGACCCTCGAAAGAATACCTGTCAGGAAAATCTGGGAGAACGAAGCCAAAGACTTCACTCCGTGGCTAGCTGAAAATGCCAGACTGCTCTTCGAGGAAATTGGCATAACTGCTGAAAACATCAAGACTGAAAAAAGTGTAGGTCGCTATTTCGTTGACATTACGGCGGAGGAAAGTCGGACGCAAAAGAAAATTATTGTTGAGAACCAACTGGAGCGCACTGACCATGATCATTTAGGGAAACTATTAACCTACGCTTCAAGCTTTGACGCATGTATAATCGTTTGGGTCGTCAGCGACATCACAGAAGAACATCAAAAGGCAATTGAATGGTTCAATGAACACATGGATGATGAAATTGCCTTTTTTCTTGTCAAGGTGGAAGTCTATTGCATTGAAGATTCAAAGCGTGCTCCGAAGTTCAATGTGGTTGTGGAGCCCAACTCATGGTCCAAAATTGTAAAGAGAAGTGGAACAACCAATAATAGTATCACCACTACAAAATTGAATCATCAAAAATTTTGGGAGGGCTTCAAAGAGTTCGCGTCCAAATCAGATACAGATTTGAATATTAGTCCAAAACCAAAACCGCGGGCTTGGTATGACATATATATTGGATATGGCGGCATCTGTTTGCGCCTAGACATCAACACGCAGGACAAACGAATCACTGCAGGCATATATATCACCGATAACAAGGAACTATATGATCGTCTTTCTCTCAAGAAGAATCTATTTAAAGAAATCGTGGGGGAAGAAATTGAATGGCGTACTCTTGAAGATAAACAGGCATCTAGGATTCTGTGTTCGCTATCCGGTAGTCCTCACGATAAACGCAAGCAAAAAAAGTATTTTCGCTGGATGTTAGACAGGTCGAACGAATATGCTAAGGCGTTTAGGGAGAGCACACGAGGTTAATGGCGTCACCTCGGACTGACCTTTGACGGTTGTGAAATTCCACCCCATCTTCAAGGGGGTATTGCCCAACTTTGACTTGGTTATAGTTGCCGAACTCTGAATCAGCCACGAGCACCGCACCATAAATCTGGGCTGTCCACAATAAAAGCACCCACCCGCTGGTTAGATTTCAGCCTTTGAATTCCGCCAGTTACTAGCTGCGGGAGCGTCGCGTCGGTGTTCCACTGAGATGGACGCCTCCAGTTTATTGGCAACCGATGTGACCATACGTCGTATTGGGATGACGCGCAACTAGAATCCCGAAATGCCTGTTTTCACGTCGGCGAGAGAGAAACGCCTCTGGGCCTATTCACTGGCTGTCGTAGTGGCCATCTACTCTACCCTGGGATTAGCGCGAACCCTGGTCGACGAGTTGGGGAGCGACTTCTTGTCGGTCTGGCTTTTTCTTCTCGGTTGCATTCTGGTGCTCGCTACTGTGATCACGCAGGGCCTTAAGGTTCGTCCCGGTGGCGCAGAGATTGGAGTCGCTCTTGGCATCATTGCAGCCTACCTCCTGATCATCGTTCGGATGGCGGTGCCAACCGAGCGCTCCCATTTGGTCGAGTACGGAGTCGTGGCCGTCTTCGTCCACGAAGCGCTTTTAGAGCGAGTCACCCGGGGACGGCGTGTTCCCGTTCCGGGTCTGCTTGCAATCGCAATCGCTTCGATAATCGGTGTCATTGACGAGGGCATCCAATGGTTTTTGCCCAGCCGCGTTATGGATCCGGTCGACATGTTGTTCAATGTACTAGCAGCGACGATGGCGATTGTAGCAAGTGTTGCCCTCCGGTGGGCTCGGCGGCGGACCAGCCGCTTCCTGGACCACTAGTCAGATTCCCTGTGTGTGGTCAGCATTTGAATTCACAGTTTTACCCAGCAATCAATTCCAGCCCTAAGCTCACCATCTACTAAAACACGACTCAGACACTGTCTTTCATATGGCAGGATCCCCAACTCCTCCAGGACACTGTCTGTGAAGCGGATCAGCTCATTCCAGTGCGCACAAGTCTTCAACGGTGAAGCCCGTTGGTGTGCATCCGGTGACCCGTACAATCTGGCATACGCGGCGCGCCCTCCCAAATCCCGTGATCAATACCACAATATGCACTGCACGAAGTACGAGATGCCGCTGGTCAACGCCACGTGCACCTTCGCGGGCAAGATCACTCAAGCGCTCCAGAGCCTTGTCGGCATCCTCACCATGAATCGTTGCACATCCACCAGGATGACCCGTAATCCATGCATCCAAAAGAGACTTGGCCGAAGCATCGCGCACCTCGCCTACAATAATCCGATTAGGGGTTGCGCGCAGACTGAATTTCACGAGCTCACGCATACTGATCCGGGCGGTTGTCTGGAGCTGGAGCGTGTCTGCCGCCCGAATATTGAGTTCCGTTGTATCCTCCAGGATCACTAGGCGTTCCTCAGGAAAAGCATCAATAATGGACTTCAATATGGCATTGCAGAGGGTTGTCTTTCCGCTGCCGGTAGGGCCAGCAACCAGGATGTTCCGGCGTGATTCAATGGCCGATCTCAGTATAGAATATCCATCGTGCGTCAGCATTGAATCCATCACATAGTCTTCCAGTGAAGGGATTTGCCGACACGGCTTGCGAATATTAAAGGCAGGCCCAGAGGTCAAAGGCGGTATAAATCCCTGTATCCGGCATTTCCCGAGATCCCGTTGCAATACAGCAGCTGCCAGCGAAGGATGATCACGATCAAAACGATTGGACGTGATGGAAGCAATAGCACGAAGAAACGCTTCGGCGCCCTGCGGAGACAAATCGGCAGGTACAAGTATTCTGCTTCCAGTCGTGGTAATTGCACGTACACACAGGTCAGGGTTCACATAAACCTCTTCGATTTCGGGACTCCGAAGCAGCGCAAGAATCTGATCACCAAGGTATTGCCGAATTAAAGCACTAAGGCGCTCGGGATCCATTCCCCACTAGGATAAAGTACGGTGATTCCCCACAGGAAATAGGTCCATAGTATCTGCTGTCATAGCTGAATGAGCTATGTGTGCTCAATAAAAAACATTCGCCAGGTTGCAGGATGTGTGTGCCTGCAGCGTTGGCCAGACTTCTACCCCTTTGATCATGCGCGTAGATAGGGGCTTCGTGATCACCCCATCCGCGAACCTGGACCCATCCGTCAGAGACCACTACCGTATCTCCCTGCAGGGCGATGATGGGCTTGCCAATTCGTGCTGAACCGCTAGGACAGGTTCCCCTTCGAACATAGCCCCGTTGGACCGCGGCCCGCCCAATCTCGGCTGGAAGGCATGTGCGGAGCACATATCCGCGTTGGAGATCGAACACTTTCGTTATACGATAAAATCCGAGCGGCAGCGAGTCTGACGTATTAACAAATAGAGGCCAACTTATACGGCCCGCAGGAGCGGATTGAATGATCACCCCAGTGACCACAAGACTGCAGACAGTCAGGATGCCGACAACCTGGAGTCGGGATGGTGAATGGCAACGCATTCAGTCTCCGCTACGCAATGACCTCAAAATCGGCCAGACGATACCCAACGCCTTGCACCTTAAGGATATGTCTTGGATTCAATGAGTCTTTATCCAGTTTACATCGCAGCGCGTATGCGTGACGATCAGTAGTTCTTGTTTTTACATCGTGCGGGATCTTTAATACCTTAACATTGAACTCCGGCCTCGAAACTGCATGCCCCTTTCGAGCGGCCATGTAATGCAGTACATTCCACTCCATTGGTGTGAGATGTACCGTCTGACCATTTTTGAGGGCCACATGTAACTCAAAATCACATCGGGTATCGCCCACCTGTATGACGCGGGGAGAGCTGTCTCCGTGCTGTACACGTCGACAGATGGCCTTGGCGCGCGTCACCAGTTCGTGAGTATTGAAAGGTTTACCCATATAATCATCTGCACCTGCTTCCAGACCCCGTACACGATCCCCTATGGTGTCCTTACCGGAAACTATAATGACCGGAGTCTCACAACCGAACTCCCGTATTCGCCGTATGACTTCCAGTCCGTTTAGATCTGGCATCGTGATATCTACAATGGCGAGATCCAGAAAATCTTCAGACTGGATGAAATTGATCGCATCGTAGCCATTAGAGATGACGGTCACCCGTGCACCCCGCCGCTTGAAGACATGCTTGAGTCCCCTCGCGACCACGCTATCATCTTCGGCGACAAGTACATTGTTGATCGTCCCCGAGTCTGCTGTATAGGGCATCGTATTAAATGAATGTTTTTTGTGGTAGAATCACACGCATCACAGTTCCTACGCCGACCGTACTGGCCACCTCGATACGCCCACCGTGGGCATGGACAATTTCCTGTGCTATCGCGAGCCCCATACCACTGCCGGATACCGTATCGCTGACTCGAAAGCGCGGCTTAAAGATGCTTTGCAAATGCTCCGGCGCAATACCGGCCCCCCGGTCGCGTACCCGGAGCTGTATGCCGTCAGATTGCAAGTCGGCAGCAATCACAATCTCGGTGGGCTGACTGTATGCAACTGCATTGTCGAGCAGATTCGTAAGTACGCGCCCAAGTGCGGGCCCATCACCCCAGATCAGAGGCAACTCTTTTCTTGCAAGGAGAACAAACGTGTAGCCTGGATGCAGCTGCCTGTATACTTCAGCAGTATCCCGAAGCATTGCCCCGATGTCTATTTCCTGATACTGCACCGATAGCTTGAAATTCTCCAACACACTGCGCATCATTTGCACGAGCCGGTCCACCTGCTCAGTAATGACGGTATGGCAGGCATCACGCTCAGGGTCATCTGGCCGCATATCACGCAATCGGTCGTTGTAAAGTGCGATGGCACTGAGTGGGGTTTTCATGTCGTGGGATAAACTAGCAAGAGAAAAATTGGTCATGGGCCTTGTATAAATCAGTTTTGTATTCCAGATAAAAACCAGTGCCGCTGTATGCGACGCTTACAACAGAGCAGATGGGGCTGCCGTTAGCCGACGTTCGGTACCATACGCTTCCGAAACCTGTCATTCGGTCTGGCCAGTCCAGATAGCTAGGATTCGGTCGATGTAATAAACCTGGACTCCTGCGTACCGGAAAATGAAACCGATACAGAAAGCCGCAATAAGTCCTTTCTATCCGTGTCATAGGCTAAGACACATAAAAACATGTCCTGTACATATCACTCATGAAATATATACATAAAATTATTATATATGTTTAACATATCAACCTAGAAATCACATAAACTTGTAACGCTAGTGGAAAAATCACGACAAACGAACGAGTATGGGGCACTCGGGGGGGATGCCCTTCGGATATGCTGCTAGAATTGGGGGCTATTCAGAAGCCGGCGGGAGTTGGCGAGGTTATTCTATTTCGTAGACCACGACCCTACTCTTCCGCTTAAACAACTCCGTCGCCTCGCGCTCATCGTTACCGAAAGCCACATCGACAACCGCCAAGCATCCTTGATTCGTAGCAGCGATTACTAGCTGGACAATCGTATACAATTTCATCACCCTTCCATCCCGTGCGCGACCAGTACCTTGCGCAGCATATCGGACGCCTCTTTGACTTCCGCCTTAGCTCTACTGAGCTTCCCCGCCTCCCCTTTCTCACACTGATCAAGTGAAACCTCCGCGTGTCCAAGCCACAAGTATGCACTCTTGACATCAATGAATGCGATTGCGTCCGGTAGCCTCCGGGGGCCCTCCGCGTGTCCAAGCCGCAAGTATGCACTCTTAACAGTTCTCAATACCCTTCTTTGTTCATTCATCCTACTTGCCCATTTCCGGGTGTTTGGTTAATGTTTTGTCTTGCCCTGATAACCGCGCCAGCGACTTGCCGTTAAACGTGTATCACCGCGCACCGTACACGTGCGACCGGATCATCGTTCGTCTTTAACGATTCCGATTCAGATTCCAGCAGCCTGTACTCATCGATCAATTCAGCCATCGACCAACTGCTCGCGCATTTTTGTTCCTCTGTGTAGTAGCAATCTCGAAGTCTGATCAGATCAGCTTGCTTCTGCATTGATTCCAGCACTTCAATCTGTTCGTTAGTTAGCCGCATCATGTCAACCCGAAGTAACCCATGGCGCGGTTACGCTTCATGTCCCGTACAAAGTAATTAGCCGTGCCGCGCCCACATTCGTTCCAAGACTGGAAACGGTCAAACTGCTCGGCAGCTGATCTATCATGCAGGAATCGGCTGCGACTTCCTGCCACGACTCAGACAAACATTGATATTCCGCTCGGTAATCTTGCTTGCGTATACTTGAATAGCTCTTCAACTTGATTCAGTGAGTCCGTGAGTTCGTAGGGGGATCGATACTGAAGACCGCAATCAGTCCTTCTATCCGGGTCATAAGCCGAAGCACATAAAAACATGTCTTGTACATAAATTGGAACGCCTTTTTCAGCAGTCTCTATAAATGTTTGACATACTTCCCTGGAAATCACATAAACTTGTAACGCTAGTGGAAAAATCACGACAAACGAACGAGTATAGGGCACTCGGGGGGTGATGCCCTTCGGATATGCTGCTAGAATTGGGGGCTATTCAGAAGCCGGCGGGAGCTGGCGAGGTTATTCTATTTCATAGACCACGACCATGATATCTTCACCATTCTGTTGCTCAGTACCATAGGCGCGGCCACTACGAATCATTTTGAGGGTCACGTTAATCGGAAGCGCAGCGATGCCAACCACCTCACTCTCCATATCCAGGATCAGCCAGTCTGCAGTGGTGGCGTTTTCGATAGAACTCAATTTGACCCATACGTTACCGGCATCATCCACCACAAAAGTTTCGAATGCTGGCTTGGTCTTGTGGAGCCCTCGCGCGGCAAGTAATTTCTCATGCTCCTCATTCACCATTTCCTGCGCCGCAGCTTCCGCTTCTGCATCCGTGATGAAAACGGGATCATGTTCATGGTGAATACGCGTCTGGATTGAACCATCAATGTTAGCCACCGTGATCTGGATGGCGTCGCCCCATCCATAGTAAAGCATGTCATTGGGACCCATCGCCCAAGCTGCATTCCGAGCGTACGGTACACCGTGTATCGTAAAACCACCGCTCTTCTCAAAAACGTGATAAATCATCTCATTATCCCGTACAGTAGCAATAATCTCCTGCCCATAGCTCCCGTTCAGATCAACTTTACGGATTTCAAAATTGTTATCCTCGTGAACGGCCATTTTCCCATCGTCCCCCGGCTGGAAGGGCCTAGCTTGTATTGGCATGATCCACCCGGCCTCACCAATCCCTATGATACCCACAGCCCCCATAATACCGTCATCTTCCACAGTGACGTGGCGGACAAAAGAAAAATCGTGGGGATCATATACCATTACACGATCAGTGTAGACCTCCCATACATACACCGAATCCGCCGACCCTACAACCACCCCCCAGGTATACCTGTACTCACCCGGCCCTTGACCCACACCTCCGATATCGTCCTCGTACGCGCCATCGCTATTAAATACCCGTATTGACGGCCGACGTGCTTCCTCCACTATGATATCTCCTCGACTGTTGACCGCAAGATTAGTGATCTGCGAGAAGAGCACCGTATCACCAGCTGCTTCATCCCCCAGCCGCAGCACTTCCGTGACATCAACTTGGCCCACCTCAGAGGGCTGGCCTGAGGATTCCTGATCCGAGCATGCAACGAGGAGTGCAAAAAGGAGCAAGCAGGTGAAAAGTCGGTTATTGAACTGCATACGGATTTAGGCTGTCTAGCCGAGTGAGGAAAGTAAGCAATAGGTCGTGCTTGACACAGGATACAATTTTTTGTGATTCTTGTTATTCACATAACAATCTGCACACATTATTGCGGTGTCGTTGGCGGAGTTTCGGGGGGGAATTGTATGCCTTTCGGTTTGCTGAACGGCCACTGGACAACGTTCGCTCACTCCGATCCAACTGGGATGGGGCCACGCGTGCCAACCTGGCGCACCGCTGCATTTTTGCCTATGGTGGCACCTGTCCAAAATCCTTCGGTCGGGAAGATGCAGCAATACACAGAGCCCACTTACTAGACAGCCGCTGGCTGCAAGCACACCGCGTTGGAGAAAAGAGGTCATAACGCCTCAAATTCCGTCACCCAGGCTGCCTGTTCAACGCCCGTGAGTCAGGCTTTGGGCTTTTCAATCCGCGCTCTCACGATAATTTCGGCTCCAAGCTCATCCTCCGTGATACCGTATATAATCTCGTTCCGGATGATCGGATATGGACGCAAACTGAACGGGAACTTAAGTATTCCCAGATAGCGCCCCTCAGGATCAAACAGATCATAAAGCGGGCCTTCATTCTCATCATCATCATCGGACTCTATGGTGACTCGCTCAACCCAAAGATTAGCCTCGTCGTCGCAGAAGAGACCACTTACTACCGGCCGAGTATTGGGAATCTTTGACCAGTCGATCGTACCTCCCTGGTCAGTGAACCACTCCATGCTCTGGCCCAACTCCGTCCTGTCTTCGGCAGTTACCCGAATCGGTTCAAATTCCTTGGTGACCCTGCGGAGCGTCTCACCGTGGCCAGTTATTTCGGCAAGCTCGTATTGATCGGTTTGGAGCGTCCAGAGATTACCGTTTGGAGCAAAGCACCATGCAATGTGACCTTGGTAGGGAACAGCCACCGTCACTTGCATGCCTCCGGTCTCATTACTGAAGTATTCAGCGTCAGGCTTTTCCGGGACCGGGATCGTATCTAGCGGAGTCAGGGACTGATCAAACCGGGCGAATGACTCCGTCGTGCCCTCATCGTGGAAGGCTCTGATTAAAGCGTTGTACCGGCCTACTGGATCGAATCCACCCGAATATCGAGATTGGAACCAGCCAACGCCACCGATCGATTCTTTACTAAGGTAGTCCCCGTTCGCGTCCAGTATGGAAAGCTGACCCTTTACCATTTCCATGACCCAGATCTCTCCATTACGGCTCAGGTCAACCGCGCTGGCATTTTCAAATTCCCCCGGCCCAGTTCCCCTGCCCCCTACGGTGTGTATGTGGGCGCCGTCCGAGTCGAAGACATGGATTTCTTGCGATTGGCCATCAAGTGCGAAAACCCGCCCCTGCGCGTCCACATCAAAGGAGCGAATACTGCCGAATAGAATCGCGTCGTCACCCGTGTCGCTTCCGATCCTCATTTCCTCCACAATCCGCCAAGTCCTTTCCGATGACCAGAGCGGCTCGTCAGTATTTTGAACTATGATCTCTCCGGAAGCAAGCGTATCAATCACGCCGGGCCAGCCTCCACCAAGTTCTGTACTGGTTGAACTGCAGCCGGTGCCAAGTAACGTGAAGGTCAAAGCAAGAGCACAAATTACGATGGCAATCGTGCGTACATTCGTGATGAAGGAGGTTTTCTTAAATAAAGCCAGAAAAATCATCTGTGTCCTTAACGTTTAAGAGTGTGACAATCTGCATGTGTGCCGGGCCCATTTCCCGATGAGTAGCCTGGGAGTGCTGGTCACTGACGTCCCTATCCACCGAGTCTGTCACCGACTGGAGCGACAGGTGTTGTACCAACTCAGACACCTCACGGAGGTTCTCTTTCACGTCTTCGTAAAATCTTCGTGGAATTCGTAACGCACACGGCTCCTTACCGTGCAGCAATCTGGAATTCAATGAGGAAGAAACTACAAGCATGGGGTATCGTAACTCAAAAACGATCTCCAGACCGTCAGTATTATCTTAGTCAATTTGAACGGGTAACATCTCGTGCGTCTACGTCAGCCAACGCAAACTGGCAATAAGCGACGCGAAGAGTCCTAGGGTTGCGAAAACAGGATTGATCAGATTGGCGCGGAGTGGAGGGCCATAGATTCGCGGGGTCAGTGGAACGAAGACTGCTGCTACAATACCTATTGCCAATAGTCCAAGACCAATATCAGCCAAGAGTGCCATCGCTTCGGGCCCAGGTGCAATTAAGTCTCCCAGTCCAATTCCACGGCTGAAGGTAATCAGCAGTGTTGGAACATAGACGAGTATCCAGCCGAGTCCGACCGCGCCTAATATGCGGACCAACCGATGTCCTCGCTCGGGCTGGAGAGTCACTCGCGAGACACCATACAGTGTGAGCTGTGCAGCAAACGTTGTGGCGAAGGGGATCACGAACCACTCTCGCTCGGCAACAGCGTGGACAAACAACCAGAGCAATGCGCCACCCGCAATTGAGAGCATTGTGTACACAGTGTGTGAGCGGCGCTTGCTGGATCGCGGCCACACCAGCGTATGGATAGCAAAGAATCCGAATGGAGCGATTAGCCACTGCCATCCGCCCAATAAAAAGGCACCATAGCCGAAGAGCGCGCAACCGACCAACGCGCTGTCATCAAGCTTGCTTCGACGACGCCAAGCCAGTGTGAACGAGATAAAGGCAATGGCAACCAGCACACGAATGAGGAGTGCTTGAGGATCCTCATCGAGATAGAGGCGCAGAAAAGCGTATGTACCAAGAGGGATAAACAGGTTGTCCAGCCCGCGCCACGACACGAGTTCTAGCATCATCACCAGAAGCGCGAGGATCGTTGCAATGAGAACGACCTCGACGCGCCCCGTGTCCGTCAGCAGCAGGAGGGGAAGATGAACACTGCAGAAAGTCACAAAGAAAAACGCCAAAGACCCTTCAACACTCTTGATGCCCTCCGAAGTCTGGTACTGCGTTTGCCCGTAACGGATGCCTATCACGGCTGCGGCAGCATCCGCCAAGGCCAACGTGAGGATCGGAACCACATAAAGCAACCACTCTCCTTGGCTGATCAGGAAGAGGATCGTGACCGAAATCGCAAAATAAATCTCGCCGAGACCCTCGCGGTTTACTCCACCTAAGACGGTTCCAATGCCTCCGCGCAGGCTGGGAATCAGTCTGGTGACGACTAGGGCGGCACACGCGAGCCCTCCCAGAACGATCATCGGCCAGGCACCGTCCAACATCCACGGCAACGGCAATACGACCAGTCCCATGCCAACATGGACCCCTTTGCGAAGGATCTCGGGGTGAAAATGCTTTTTCTTTTCCACCGCCTTGAGACCAGCCAGGAGTCCGGCAAGAGCACCGAGTATGACCGCAATGGAGAGAAAGTTGGACGCGTGTACCATCGGTGCTAGGCTTCCACGACAGGAGATGCAAGGCGGCTTGTCCCATCTGCCACGGTCTCAACAACGAAACGACTGTAGAAAAATGCCTTGTCCTGAAGATGGAGTCGCTCAGAAAGCTCGGGGTTTGGAATGAGTTTGCTTGCCAATTCCGGTGGCCGGCTACGGGGCACCAGCATATTCCAGTATGCGAGTCGGGCTCCGTCCCGGGACTGAGCAGTCAGTTTCGAAAGCAGCTCGTGGAAATAATCGTCAGACATGTACTCGAATATGTCGCTCAGATTATGGCAGTCGACAAGCAGTTCGGGCTCGGCTTCAAGTAGTTCCTCAATTGACAGGCAATGCCATTCAAGCCGATCCAGGTTGTCCCTGATGACCTCGAAATTCTCCCTCCTGAGGGCGTGTGGGAGAGCCGTCGTGTGACGTCCGGTGAGAATCCACTGAAGATAGGGGTTGGCAGCGGGGTCAAGCTCGGTCAGGGCGTGCCTTGCACGCGCAAGGATACGTTCGGAAACTGATCCCTCAACATACCGGAAAAACTCCGGATCCCGCCCCATCCGGCCCATCACAAAGCGAGAAAAGAAGAGACGAAAGAGGAGTTCCCAGCGCCGGTTGGCCCAATGGCGGGTGTAAAAGTTGCGACGTTCGTCTACGGTACCTCCTGCAAGGAGTCGCTCAACCCGGCGCCGAGGATGAATCCACGGCAATACTTTCCTGCGAAACACCGCAAAGTAGTCTTCAAATTTGCCAGCACTACCAATCCCTGCCTGGACCAATTGCGGGCGGGCATCCCAGAAATCCCGTGCTTCGGCTTCAAGGACACCGCGACACTTCCGGTACAGGGCCTCCCGATCGCCACATTCCCGAGAGCCGATCAGTTGAAGAAGCTCCTCGTGGCTCAGTACCCGATATGCTGCAACACGCAGCGCAAGACAGGCCAGTTGGGCCGGATTCATATCTACGGCGATGACACGCACAGGCTTGCAGGAAAGGAGCGAGAGCGAATTCTCTCCCGCCGAGGCGACTGAAAGGCAAACATCTCCTTCGCGAACATTGAGCGCCTCAAGAAGGATGTCGGCATCCTCCCAGCACTGTGCGTATCGGACAAATGAAAAATCGGCACGGGCCGCGGCTTCGGTACTCATGTGTCAGTCCCAATTCCAGGCTGCACGGTGCGTCCACCGGAGTCCGGATGAGTTTCAGGTTCAGATGCAATATCCAGACGCACAGAACCTCGTGCACCGTCCATTTCAACCCAGTCCCCAGTCTCAACGCGAGTCGTAATCCCGGCGAGCGAGACTACGGCGGGGATACCCATTTCACGGGCCACGATCGCCGAGTGTGAGAGGAGGCTACCGCGCTCAACCAGTATGCCAGCAGCGGCGGGAAAAAGCATGATCCACCCCGGATCGGTACGCTCTGCGACCAGGATCTCCCCCTGTTTCAACTCGGCCCCCCTCGGATCACGGATAACACGTACCTGGCCCCTCACAATGCCTGGGCAGCAGCCGATGCCGCGGAGTCCGCTGGCATCCGAGACTCCATCATCTTCAGTCTGACCTGCTACCTGTGGTTCATAGCTATTGGCAATATAGGGTGACCCGAACGTCTCGAAGCGGTCGGCTGGGACATCAAGCTTGGCATATTGCTCGAATGCAGAGCGGCGGACCGCCGCCAATCCACGAAGATCTTGGCATGATGCAGCCCCTTCCGAGTAGGACAGAATCTCCTCGAGTTCCAGATAAAAGATGTCACGCGGATCATCAAGGACCCCCTCAGCAAAAAACCTCCGTCCGACTTCAAGGAAGATTCGCCGTATACGACCGAAGAGACGAGTCCGCTCGAACCTCAGATTTTCGCGATCACGCACGCGCCTGCGGGCGTTACGGAGTACCCACGCAAAAACGGAGCGTCTCAGGATATTCCGTCCTAAGGCTTGATGCACCCTCTGCTCCGCATTCTTTCGCACATCCGTCGAGATGCCGGCTTCAAACCCCTGGGCGCGTGCGAGCCTAGCAGCAGCATGCCCGATGGAGCGTATCAGAGGCTCAGGATCATCAAAAAGCGTGGTTGATTCGAGCTTGAGCTCGTCAAGACATCGATCTCCAAAGGTGTCAAGGTAATCGTCATAGAGCCGTGCTAGCTCTTCGTGACCATGCAAAGCTTGAACGGCCGCGGCCGTCGCGCTATGGCAAAGGGTATGAATCAAATCTTCGTGGCGTGCTACCAACGTAGCCATCTCAACGATGCGCTTAGCAGGCTCGGCGCTGATCATCCCTCCCTGATTACAAACCAGATTGTTTTGCAAGGAGCTTTGGTCGTCCTCCTCCTCAGAGCACCATTTGGCGGTAAGGCGACCTAGGACCCCAAAGAAAATCATAGCAAAGAAGTCATTGATCAGCGGCGCATCCCAGCGTGTCAAGAGGGTTAGCTCGAGCTTACGATAATCAGCGACCAACTGATCAAGTCGCCGGACCTCAAGTGGTGGATCCGGTGGAAGCAGCGCTGCGTTGAGGCGATCGTAAAATCGGTCAATCATGCGGGGTAGACGCATTTGGTTGACAACCATTCCTGCCATGGTACGGATCAGCCGAAACAGATCGATTAGACGTGCCGAGCGACTTGCATTGGATGTCGCTCTGGTAATCTCTTCGGGAAGGCTCTCCCGAACACCCATCATCTGCTCCATGAAACGGCGGTTGGACATATAGCCCGGCAGTAGAGCGATGACGCGGTACCAGTTCAGGAGATTATAGTAGATTCGGCCGCGGATCAGACCGAGCATTCGCCGAAATGTAAGATCGTTGGCCTCAATGCTAGCCTTGGGTACGCCCAGAAGGCGACAGAACTCACGGTACACCCCCTCATAGGCGTGCAGCGCAAAGCTGTACGTGAGTGGAGTTGTAATTCCGCTATAACTCTCTACAATATTCGAATTGTCCCAGATAGCATGGATTCCGTCCGGATCCGGGATAGCTGCAAGAGAGGTGATTGGCCGTGACTGAAGCAAGAAGAATTCGCCGCCGCGCATTGACCATTCGATGTCTTGGGGCCGACCGAAATGTAGCTCTGCGCAACGTGCGAGCTCAGCTACCCGCGCAACCTGCTCGTCGGCAAGTGCCGGTTCAGAAGCGGCAGGCTCAACAATGTCTTTCGCTACAACACCCTCACGGGTATTGGGGGCCGGCCGGTGTTCAAGCGTTTTGGCCACGATATTCCGATCAAGGATCGTTCCATCGAAATGAACACGCCAGGTATCAGCATCGGCATCCCCGCCGACCAATGCCGTCCCCAGGCCGCGCAGTCCAGACACGACTGCCACGGATCGGCGTCCCGTAACCGGGTCTGCACTGAATGCAACCCCCGAGACCTCACTGTCTACCATCGTCTGCACCAACACAGCAGGTGCCTGTGGCAATCCTTGAAGCTTATTCTCGCGACGATAGGCTAACAAGCGTTCGTTGAAGCCGGATCTCCATACGTCTACAATCCGGGCTGGCAAATTTTCGCGAGTGACAAATAGAAAGCTGTCGAACTGGCCGGCAAAGGAGTGCTCCACACCGTCCTCCTGTACTCCTGACGAACGTACTGCAACATAGCGGAGCTCTTCATCCAGTGCCGCGAATTGCTCCGCCACCTCCTTCATGAGGCTGGGCGTCGGCAACACCTCATCAAATAGAACCTGGATCTCATTCTGGTCCGTTGCCTGAAGCAGGGCTTGGCGCTGCGCCGGCGAGAGGCTGGCTTCAAAAGCATCCGGCACAATAACGAACCATGTCGGGATCTTCAGTCCTGTGCCAGTCAGCATAGCCAGTGCTGCCGCCTTGCCGCCCATTCTTCTGAGATCAACGCCATCCAGTTGCGAGAGCACGTAGGTCATCCCAGTTCCCTCAACAAAAGCGGGACTGGTCCTAGGCTCAGATAGAGCACCAGTGTCCAAACCCCAGACCAATTCTCAATCCATTTGCCCGCTCCTTTAGTCTGACGACGCAAAAAATGTGTCCCGACGAATACTGCACCGCCGAGGGCTACGCCGAGAACAATTACCAAGGGCAGGAAAAAATCAATTCGACGCACAGCAATGCAAGCGCAAACAAGCGTGAATCCCATGACCAGCCACCATGTACCCAATGCCATCCGGCGTCCCCACACAACCGAATAGGTAGGGACCCCCTCCTCCTCATCCTCCGGACTGCGGATCTTGCGGCCAATTTCGATCACCATGCCATTAAATAAGCTGGCCAGGAGAAACCAGAATAGTCCGGCTGGAGGATGGCCCTGAAAGGCAAGCCAGTCGGTACTCGTGGCATAGAGGTCCACAAGCGGCATAATG
Organism: Rhodothermales bacterium; assembly: GCA_965219915.1. GTDB lineage: Bacteria > Bacteroidota > Rhodothermia > Rhodothermales > Bin80 > Bin80. The sequence continues at coordinate 2,640,655 of OZ244794.1, forward strand.
GCCATATGGGTGACCATGTACGTGAGATGTTTACCACGCAGCCACTCTCCCAAAAAGAACTCCTTGCCCATCAATGCCTGGTAGGTCCAGGTAATCAGCAGCAGAACAAGAAGTCGCGCATCAAGCCACAGCGCCAAGGCCACCTGCACAATGGCACCCACCACGAAGAGCCCGGCCAGGTCGCGCAAGGTCACCAGACCTCGCGGAACAGGACGGTAGGGGCGATAACGTGTGTCCTCGTCATTGTCTTTGAATTCGTCCGCGATGCGCAACTGGAGAAAAAAGATCAGACAAGAGCCGAATGCAACCACCACAGACAAGAGGTTGGGCCATCCGGCAGATGAGCGCAGCATCCAAGCGAAGGCGACCGCACTGAAACTGAAGGCGAGAATCAGCGGCCCGTGCTGCACCAGCGGGAAACGCTCTTTTTGATACACCCACCAGCGCCGCATACCTCGATCACGGGCGGGGTTCATGACTTTTGCTTCACCGGTCCCCGTGCCAGCGACTGATGTGCACTAGTGAAACCATGCGATGACATCGCAGCGGAGATGGAAAGCTCACCTGCCAGCACGAGTCCGGCGCATACTTCGGCTAACGCCGAGGCATTGCCCGGTCCGGCAAGTTTGAGTATGTCCAGGCAGGCGCTCTGACTCGGCAACCCTGTTCCTCCTCCAACCGTACCCACGATGAGATTGGGAAGTGTTACAGATGCGTACAGGCAATCGCCGTCCGTGCGCTCCATTCGAGTCACGCCAACCGCAGATTCAGCTACACACGCGGCATCCTGACCACAGGCGATGAAGAGTGCTGCCATCGCATTGGCGTAGTGTCCCTGCAGCCCAATGTTACCGCTCATGACTCCGCCGACGACCCCGACCTGATATAAATCAACCATCCGGCTGGCAGTTGTTTTCAGGTGACCCTTAAGGATTTCGGGTGTGAGCGTCACTTCGGCTGTGACCCGCTTTCCACGCACATTCTGGAAGGACATGTACGACGCCTTCTTGTCTCCTGAGTGATTCCCCTCCACAAACCAATACACAGGCTGAACCGGGGTCTGGTCAAGGATATAACGGCACACGGCATCGGTTGCAATCGTGACCATGTTTTGCCCAGAAGCATCACCGGTGACGAATTCAAAAATAAGGTAGATATGATTTCCTTCTACGTTGAAACAAGTCCGGATAAGCCGACCATGTCGCGTGGTGGATGCGGCGATGTTCTTGAATGTGTCGGCGTGCTCACTGGCCCATGCCATGAACTTGCCGATCTCAACCAAACTATTGAAGACGAAAACGGGAGCCCGAGTCACGCCCTCCCAAATCGTCGCCGCGGTACAGCCGCCAGCCTTCGTGATGGCCTGCGCTCCCCGGCCGTATGACGCAACCAGAGCAGCTTCTGACGTGGCGAGCGGAACATAATAATCTCCATTAGCAAACAGTCCGCGTACTCGCAGCGGTCCGGCTAATCCAATGGGGAGTTTCACGGTGCCGATAAAGTTTTCGATATTCTTACTGTACGAATTCATCTGTTCACGCGTCATGGCATCAAGCAACTGATGCCTGACGGACACGTCCGCATCAAGGATGTCCCAGCGTCGATCAACTTCTTCTGGAGAAATCGTCCCAGGTTTATCTCCCCGGGGGACGCTTGGTGGGATGTCCTCTAGCGAGGGTGTCAGACCCTGCTCTACTTCCTGTTGAGTGCGTTCGGCGAAAAGGCGCTGGAAGAAGCCCCGAACACCGCGAAGATCAGCTGACATGGCGTTTTAGTTGTTTTATGAGTAAAGGATAGTCTACTTTTGCATTGTGACGACGATCAACCGGAATTCGGGGCATGCTTACGACCCGGTCCAGGTGTGCCCAAGAAAGCGTTGCAAGTGTTTTATGTTCCGCATCCGCGGGGACGCTAGGTTTCATCTGTAAGGCAAGCAAGCGTTCTCCATTGAGACATGCAAGAGCACTCCGGTCGATCCAATTCAGTTGGCTTGCCGCGCATTCCACGGCAAAAGGATAGATTGTGCCCCGTTCGTCCCGAATAACAGCACCTGCACGTCCCAGAAGCCAGAGCCGGCCTTTTTTGTCAAGATAGCCAGCATCACCCGTACGGTGCCAAATCTCATCGTCAACCCGGAATTTGGTCTCTTCATCGCCAACTCCGTTCAGGTAGCCGGACAGGACGTGAGGACCATTCACAACGATTTCACCTCGGTGCATTGCAGGAAGTTCAAGCTTAGCAAATTCTTGCGCGTTCATGGCTGGCAGAGGTTCGCCCCATCTGTTATCCACAATGCGAAGCCTGATCTGATTCACCGGCTTTCCAACCAGAAGCCCCTCCCCAGCATACATAGCGGCCCGGTCGCGATCACTAGCCTCGTCCCAGTCAATGTGTGAAACAGGCTCGGCTTCGGTAGAACCATAGACCACGATCACGCGACCCTTGGGCATGGCCTCACGAAGCTCCTGCAAGAGGCGAGGAAAGACGGGAGCACCGCCGGTATAGAGCTTCCGAAGTGAGCCAAGGCGTACTTCCTGGTTCTCGCTTTCCCGCCCCGTTTTCGTACGAACCCCTTCAAGCAGTCTGTTGTATAGCGCCGGGGAGCCCACAGTCCGGCTAACCTTGTGACGCTCAAGCTGCGCGAGCACCGGACCAGGTTTAATGAAGCCAGGCTTCCTGAGGTCGCACTGAGGGATGACGGAGGTTACGCCCGAGGCTAAGTTGGCAAGCACAAAGATCGGCAGGGTAGGCAGGTCAACTTCGTGAGGCTCCAGATCAATTGATGCGGCCAACACCTCATGTTGCGCCCTCAGAAAACCATGGCTGCGGACCGCTGCCTTGGGATTTCCAGTGCTCCCGCTTGTAAAGGTGAGCAGAGCATCGTGGGATGGCGCGCAGTCCGTAATGGATTTCAATGGGCTGAGTCGCTTAAGTTTGGACCAGCGAATTGCGGAGGGAGCCCATGCCGTGGTCACCAGATGATGCTCTATTCGGCGCAAACTCCGACAGAGGAATCGCAAGAGATGTGCCCGCGCAGGACCTAGGAAAGCTTTGGGACGAGCGATTCTACAACACTGCTCAATGTGCCTGCGTCCGGCCGATGGGTCAAGTACGGTGGCCACCAGGCCGAGACGGAATATGCCAAGGAGCGCCACATAAAGTTCAATCGAGATCGGCTGGAAGAGAAGGATTCGATCCCCCTGGGTCAACCCTGACGTGCGAAGCAATGCCGCGGCTTTGGCTGACCGCTCGGCAAGTTGAGCAAATGTCACCGAGCGGGTGCCCTTACCAGCCCCCTCTATGATAGCAGGCTGATCTGGTCGTTCGGCGGCCTGCTTGATCAGGATGTGGCAGATGTTCATTCTCTTACAACACCTTCTCGTAGAGCGTATAGCGACGGATGGTCGTGCCGTAGTGACTTGATATGCGTCGAGATAGATTCGTCTCCTGCATGAGTGCGTGAATGGCACGTTCAAATCCGAGACTTCGTGCCGCTCGCTGAACCTCATCCATCAAAACCCCACCAAGCCCACAACCACCGTACTCCGGATGCACCGCCATAGACTTAACGATGACCGTGCGCATAGGCGCACCCCTTGACGGTTCCAACAGATCTGGAATCGCAAATATGAAGCCTACGAGACGCTTATCATGCTCTATGAGAAGGACTAGCTCAGGGATTAAATGTGCACGGATTGGCTCGTAAGATGTCAGAAACTCCTCGAGTTGAATTGGGCTGTACAGGAAATTCCGCGCGAATGCCACCAGCGACAGTTCATGGATGGCTGCCAGTTCGTCTTGGAAGCGTGCCATGTCAAGCGTCCGCATGGTGATGCCGTTGCGCTCAAATTCGGACCGACGTCCGTCAGAGCGCGGATCAATTTGACTGAGATCGGCATTGAGCGAAGAGGTATAAGTCGCTAGAGGCTTGAACCCCGCCTCGATGAAATGGCTTGGCCACTCATCGGGATTGTCGGGCTCCAAAAAGAATGTCGGTTCAGTCCCACGATCTGTCAGGAGTCTGTAGCGGTGCCATGTGGACTTGTCCATTGGACCGATTACCCGCTCATGACCTTTTGCTCGAAGTCGATTTGAGGCATACTCTAATAGTTCTGAGCCTACATCGGCTTCGGCAGCCGCGTAGTGACCGACAAGACCGTCCAGGACTGGCGCACCGCTAGGGTCATTCCTCTCCCACAGTGAACACCGGGCGACCAGCACACCTGCCGTGTCGTGTAACGCTAAGTGGCAAGATGGATTAGTGAGTTGGTAAGCTTGAGCTTGCAACGGCTCCACCAAACCTTCCTGCAATAACGCCAGATCTTCAACACATTTGACTGTGGTGAGGGAATTCATAACTTTGTCAACTTCCAGATTTACTACAGGGGGGCGGCTGCGTTGTGAGGAAAATGAGGATCAACTCAAATTGTGGAATTGGCTCCAGTTATCGCGTCATTCTTTGGGGATATCTTGATCCTATGTCGTGCGTTGATTCACGCGGACGAAGATAAGAATAAAACCTAATTAGTTGCTGGTTTTTTACCTAGACCAGAAAATCAACTTCTGTCGTCAGGTCAACGCTGACACGCACCCCTTCGCTACGCTACGCGGCGAACCCCACAATAGAGGCCACTAATGTGCGGATCCCAGGTCGTACTCCATTGACTTCGTCTCGTCCTCCTATATCCGAAACGTCTTCCTGCAGCGCCCCCTACCGACCGTCCTCAAATGGATCAGCTAAGCTTGTTGGCAACATGAGGCGTTGCAGCCTGCGGTGCCCCCGGGGCTACCGTAATCGAAAGGCTACGCCGGCCACGATCGCAAAAGTCCGGTTTCCTGTGTCGTCCGACAACTCCAACAAATCGTCGTCCACCTTTATAATTGACGACAGGCCGCGATTATATACAAAATCCAGCGTTAGCGACCAGGACGGAGACACTGCAAAGGCCAAGCCTGCACCGACCATTACGCCAAAGTCAAACGTCTTGAACGAGTCTTCTTCGCATTCTTCCGACTCATCATCGTCGACCATTACTGTCTCATCGGTAAACGGGTCGATATAGGAGGCCCTAAACCGATTACGAACCCTGCAATTGAGCACAAAAGAAAATGCCGGACCTGCAGCGACGTGGGGCGACAGCGCCCCCTCTAGTGGGGGACTGAATCTCAGCAGCAGGGGAAATTCGAGATAGTCCATATCGGTGGTAAATTTGAGGTAGAAATCATCTTCGCCCACCTCCCCAGACGCGCCCTTTTGCACATAAGCCGCACCAATCTGTAGTCCCAAAAGGTCCGTAAGCGGCGAAACGACCGATGCCCGAACTGCCACGCCGGTCCGATAGCCAACGTCCAAGCCAGCGTCTTCTAGCTCTTTAACGTCGTCCCCGCCCCAGGTAGCGAAGCTCCCGCCGGCCTGAACGGAAACTGTGGGCTGCCCCTGTGCAACTGTGGCCCCAATCAGGCTGCCGGAAAACGCAAGCACAAGAAGAACGGGAAGCTTGATTAGAGGTTCTATCCTCATTTGTATGGAGTGATAAGATTTAGGTGAGAATGTGATTTTCCTTTGTTCGCAAATATCGTGCCGATGTTTTCAAGACATATCCCGATAAACAAATCTATCAGGCCGTCGAGCATATTAACAGCATCCTGAATCTTCTTGCTAGATACATATGTTCATCTAATATTTCTAAAAAATGATTACAAAACCAGAAAAACAATTAAAAACAACCCTCCCTCAAGTAAAACAGTTACAAACTCCTGATTCTGTTTGGCGACTGAGTATTCCGAACGAAGTGAGCCACTGAATACGATTGAAGTAAGCCACCAATCCAGAGGACCAGCTTTGACACTAGCTCGTATCCTGACTAGAAGTACCTCTCGAATGAAGATAGTTTTCCCACTCTGTTGTCCCAAGTCACGATAGATCCTGCGCACCACGCAGGTTCACAGCTATACACCCACCAAAAGCTTCGCGACGGCAGTGCGGACGGACGGGGGAGTTCCGGCTTCGGTCCAGGCGATGTATACGGCATTGCCGTTCCGGGTAATACGAGGAACGCCGCTAGCCCGTGAAGCCGAGGTTGCAGCCACCACGGAAGAGGCATCGGGCGTGCCATCGGGGTAAACGCGGCGAACGCGGATCTCGGCTCCGTCGTCGGTATTCTCAATCCAACTGACTAGAGCTGAACCATCCTGCAACAAGATCGTGTCGAGGCGCCCGATGGGGGAGCCATCGTCGACCTGAACGGGAGCGCCGAACGACTGTCCTTCGTCCGCGGAAAAGCTGAGCTTGATGCGGCGTGTGTTCTGGGCGGCTGTAAACCAGGCAAGGGCAATCTGATCACCCGCTGCTGCTACGGCCGGGCCGTTAACCGGGCATCCCAGAATGTGCCATCGATCTTCGTGCACTGTCTGTGGCGTCGACCAAGTGCCGTTCTGCCACCTGACAACCGCAACGTCACGTATTTCTTCGTCTGACCGATCTCTGTACGCCACAATAAGCCCGTTGGTAGTACGGGCTGCCGAGGTCTGGCAGCATTCACAAATGCGTTCATCAAGTAGGGTTTCGTCATAAAGCGTGCCGGCATGATTGAGTGTAGCAGCGCGCAGTGTCATCGCTCCCCTCGGTCCGTGACCGTCATGACCTCCCCCAGTTTCACGTCCGTCGAGCCAAGCAACAAAGAGCCGGCCATCGCTCGCAGGCAGCATTGACACGAAGCCGTGTTCGGTCTGCGTGCCATCCGTATGAGGAATCACAGACGGACTCCACGTTTGGCCACCGTCGAAGGATTGGGTCACATGAACATCATAGGCATACGTTGCTTCTGCACTTTTAACCAGATAGTGCGCTGCTAGCGTACCGTCATCAAGCGAAATCAGCGAAGGAAAGTCGGCCCAATTAACGAACCAGTCCTCTCCTTGGGCGATGGTTTTCGGCGTCGACCATGCGTCGTGTTCCAGTCGTGAGAAACGCAAAACATGCCCTCCTTCTGCATGAGGCTCCACCCAACTTAGCAGCACGACCCCTTCGTTGGTGGTATGCAATGAGGGCGTACTACTTCCGGGACCAGCGGGCGAGTCGATGTCCTGAAACGAGAACGGAGCACCCGTTGCGTTGTCCTGGGTATGGTGTGTACTTTCCGAAGGCGTGCAGCCGTTGACTACAACGAGCACTGCGGCAAACAGGAAGATTGAAAACCGAGTCGACATCATGGATAGAATTATGGCCTGAATAGCGGATGGACCTCCCTAGACTGGCTAATCAGGATTGTCCTGAGAAGGTTTATCTCTCTCTATTCCTTCGTGCCCAGCGACAAACCTCTTACAGTTGCAGGAATCAATAGTTTTGTCACAGGAAATGTTTGCTCACAAATTAAAATGAAGCTATTGATATAGAGTGTCAGATAATAGAATCATCTCCGAATGGATGGTCATCACTAGCCAAAGGGGCCTCAGTCTGCAAGAGCAACGATCATCATCGTAGAAGGAATTAAGTGTCTTGTAACTTCCGTTATCTCGTCTGGACGTGCGTGGCGAACGGCTGCATTCGTGACAAACCGCACGCGGGGTGAATGTCCTGGCACTTGTATTGCGGCGTGATGTATTGCCAGCCTTAGAATATCTGAATAGTGCATCGGAAGACCTCTAAGGCTACGGCGCCGGGATTCAGAGCGATTCAGGGATCTTGCTGACCAGGGTTCGCAGCTACTGGAAGTGTGCGAACTACGCGTCTTTGCAATTATATCACCTTCGTATTGCGTAGCAGCTTGACGTAGTGCCGGACCAACTCGTGGGGTAGCTTTTCTACGAGCTTCATGGCGGTGCCGATTAGTTAAGTTGGCAAAAAGACTAGCACGTTGAAGCCGTACCGAGGAAGCTCGTCAACGGAATATGCAGCTCCCCCAACGATCGACGGGAACCCCGCACTCACGCGACTGTGATCTTCGAGTTCAGGTAAATATCCTGGATTGCATTCAGGAGTTGACATCCCTCTTCCAAGGGAACCTGAAAAGCCTTGCGGCCTGCAATAAGCCCCGTGCCACCACCCCGCTTATTGATCACAGCCGCACGAACGGCTTGTGCTATATCATTCTTCCCCTTGGCACCCCCCGAGTGGATTAAACCCACACTTCCAGCATAGCTGGCCAAAACCTGATACCTCGTGAGATCAATCGGATGCGATGATGACAATTCAGCGTAAACCCGCTCGTCCATGCGCCCATACTCTGCTCCCAGAGCCTTCGCCCCACCGGTCCACAATGGTTGTTTCTGCTTAACCAAATCAGCCTGCACAGTAGCCGCCTGATGATTAGCTTCGGCAGTCAGGTCTGCCGAAAATATCATGTCCTTTCCCCCCGCCTGGAGAGCCTTTGGATGTAAGTAGCTGAACAAAATGGTAGCCATGCCCGTGCTATGGGCCTCGGCGAACAGAGAAGACACCGATTGCAATTCACGGCGAGCTCCTGGCCCTCCGAAATACACCGTGGCTGCAACAGCTACACAGCCCATCTGTGCAGCTTCACGCACACGAGCGAAGAGAATGTTTTCATAGCGTGCGGGCCAAGTGAACTGATTGTCGTGATTAAGCTTAAGCACCAGCGGAACCTTCCGCCGAGGCATTCTGGCTATAGCTCCCAGGACCCCATATGTGCTGACGAGACCGCTGCTACCCCCCTGCTCCGCCAGTTGAAGGATGGCGGCCGGATCCAAATAAATCGGATTGGGAGCGAAGACCATACCGGCCGTATGAGCAACCCCATGATCTACAGGAAGCAGGCTAAGGTATCCGGTTCCTCCCAGGCGACCCGCACCGTATAGCGTCTGTAGTGCAGCGAGCACCCTGGGAGGCCGATCCGAGTCGCTTGAAATGGACTCCAAACGCTGCAAGCCAGAAGCCTTGATGAGCGATTCAGGTACATGCGCACACCGATGCTGAAGCAAGCTATCTGCCTCAGCCCCAAGAACTGCCGCAACGTCCGTCATTTCAATTTGTGGAAGCGATCTCCGTAATCTCCACGGGTCGTCCGGCTTTCAGGGAAGCCTTGGCTGCTAAACCAATTACAACTGGCATCCTGGCCTCGCTTCCTGAAAGCGGAGACGGCTTGCCATCCAGAACAGCTTCAGTAAAGGCTCGCAATTCCTCAATGTACGCCCCCTTATATCTGTCAAGGAAAAAGTGGTACGGTACATCTCTGCGGACGCTTTCTTCAGTCGACAGTGTTGCGGTGGTCGGATAAGCGTTATCGACCCGGATACTACCCTTGCTCCCAAAAACTTCTACGCGCTGATCGTAGCCAAATGCCGATGACCGACCATTCTCAATGGTTAATAATGTGCCATCCCCATATTGCAGTACAATGGTCGCCGTATCCACATCTCCGATAGCACCGATGGCTGGATCAACCCTGACCGCAGCAGCGGCATAAACCGTTACAACATCATGCCCCATCAGAAAACAGGACATGTCGAAATCATGTATGGTCATATCAAGAAAAAGCCCTCCCGAAGTGCGCAAAAACTCTATCGGTGGCGGCGCGGGATCCCGACTTGCAATATGCACTGAATATGGTGTGCCGATCTCCCCGTCATCTATTGCCCTGCGAATACGTTGATAGCTAGGATCAAAACGTTTCTGAAATCCTACTTGGAATAGAACACCTGCTGACTCCACTGCCTCCAGAGCACTGTCTATGCGCTCCAGTGTTAAGTCGATGGGCTTTTCACAAAAAATATGCTTACCTGCACCAGCGGCAGCTTCGATAATCTCGGTGTGCGTTGTGCTTGACGTACAGATTGCGACTGCATCCACATCATTGCGATCCAGAATACTTGACACGGATATTCCATAATCGTCAATTCCACATGCGGCCGCGCAGGATTGCGCCAGTTCCTCTTGTAGATCAACTACCGACACGAGCCTTGCACGCGGCACATGGTGTACAATGTGCTCCGCGTGCATCTTCCCTATACGCCCGGCCCCAAGAACAGCTATTCGCAGAGGTTCCTTCATGATATTTCAAAACCGAATTTGATTAGTAACTGAACGCCCGAACATTACGAAATCGAACACTGTACGGGCAAGCGCAATTGGATTGATCCCTACCCAGCGAGACGACAACTACCGTCTTAATGCCCTTCCGTTCTACTATACAATCTGCCGGCAGCATTAAAACGCGTCAAGCTGTTTGACGATCGCAGAAAGCTCCTCCTGCAGCTGCGCAAGGCGGTCATACGCATCCTGACCGGGACGATAGTCTCCTCGAGAAACAAAACCGGACAGATACCCCAGTTGACTTATGAGCATAGGCTGAGGATAACTGTCCCCCGTCTCCGTTTCGAGCAATGCGTGTAATCCGTTGAGTGTCTCCGTGTGCGCTTTACTTTCCGAGGTTTCCATCAGCGATTCTATACGCTGAACTGCCTCCGCCGCATCGACGCGAACCTGCGCCAGCTCCAGGCCAAAATCGAATTGTGCCTCTAAATCGCTCACGTTAACATTGTCGGCAGCCACACGCGGATCCATTAGAATTGTGCCTTCCTGCGAAAATGTATCTCCGTCCACATTAAGGCGCAAAGTATACATTCCCGGGGGAAGAACTGGGCCGGGCAAATTGCCTCCATCCGGCAATTCGAACCCATTGTGACGCAGATTCCACGTATATCTGTGCATTCCTGGTCCACGCCGCAAGACCGCTCCAGCAGGACGCCGTGAAACCGGACCACGCATTCCCTGAACAGCTGCTGATTCGGGTTGCAACTCTTCAGCTTCAATTTTTCGAACAACCTCACCTTTGTCATTTACGACCTCCAATGAGACCTCGCCAACTTGTTCTTCCTTGAAGTAATAATCGATGACCATGCCCGGTCTAGGATAAGTAGGGGCAGCAACACCACCTCCCCAACCATACCTCATCCTGTATGCATCACGTATCGGAAAGAGATGGGCCTCAGAGTTGGTGATTTCCGGTGCCATTTGGTGCAATACGGTGATGTTATCCAAAATCCAGAATCCACGCCCCATGGTCGACACAACCAAATCGCCGCGATGAACTTTCAGGTCTGTGACCGGAGTTACGGGCAACCCCTGCTGAAACCCCTCCCAAGTGATACCGTCATTCAAGGACACGAATAATCCAAACTCTGTTCCAGCATAAAGCAACCCTTCCCTGTCAGGATCTTCACGAATCACACGTGTCGGGAAATCCTCGGGAATTCCATTATAGCCATCTGTCAATAGGGTCCAAGTTGCCCCAAAATCCGTCGTCCGGTAAATGTACGGTCGAAAATCCCCGAGTAAATACCGATATCCCGCTACATAGGCCTTGCCGGCCGCGTGTGGTGAAGGATCAATCGTTTGTATACGGCCCTCAGGGGGCATCCCAGGTGGAGTAACCTCCGTCCATGTCTCTCCACCATCCTGCGTCACGTGTACTGGACCATCATTTGCTCCCGTCCAGATCACGTTTGCTTCCACAGGAGATACCTCAATCACATACAGCGTACTGTAGTGCTCCTCTCCGGTAATGTCCCTGGTGATTGGACCGCCGCTGATTACTTGACGCTCGGGCCTGAAAGCGGTCAAGTCGCCACTGATCGTCTCCCAAGTGCGTCCTTCATCCGTGGTGCGGTGGACATATTGCGATCCATGGTATATCACGTTAGCATCATGCGGGGAAATTTCAATTGGAACAACGCGCTGGAATCGATACGGTAACTCGCGTGGATTGACACCATACATGTTGATCCCACCTACATAGTAGGACTGCTCCTGGCCTGTCGCACGATTATACCGACTAAATCTGCCCTTACAATTACTGTAAACAATTGTGGCATCTACTGGGCTAGGGACAGAGGGGCCGGTCTCGCAGCCTCCAATGGCTTCCCAATATGCTGTCGGACCACCCGGACGTGAGTCTGGAGGCAGGCTTGGTACGGCAACCGTAGTGTTGTCCTGCTGACCCGCATAAGCCCAGTATGGAAACCGCTCATCTACGTCGACCTGATAGAGCTCCGCCGTGGGCTGATTGTGTTGGGTTGACCATGTTCGTCCACCGTCCCTCGTGACATTCGCCCCGCCATCATTAGACTGTACAATAATTCGTGAATCGTCTGGATTGATCCACATATCATGGTTATCACCATGCGGAGTGCCTACACGTGCCCATTCTGTCCCACCATTCACGGACCGCCATAGTGCGAGGTTGTTCACCCACACTATATCGGCATCTGACGGATCTGCATCCACGTTTGTGTAATAGAATGGACGCGTCATGAGATAGCCCTCCGTACTTACCACATGCCAGGTAGCCCCATTGTCGTTAGATCTATAGAGACCTTCCTCTTCCGGAACGGCCTCCACCAATGCGTACACCCGGCTTGGATCTGCCGGGCTTACTGCGAAATCAATTTTACCAATGAGACCTTGCGGCAAGCCCTCCGTGCTCCTGGACCAGGTTTTGCCTGCATCGCGTGAAACATAGACGCCATTCTCGCTGCCATCATCCCCACTTATAATCGTCCATGGTTTGCGCTCAGCATGCCATAGCGCTGCGTACACGACCGCAGGATTACCCGGTGCAAGCTCAATATCTACTGCCCCCGTCCTCTCTGATACAAACAGTACATGCTCCCAGCTCTCACCCCCGTCAACTGACTTGAACACACCGCGTTGTGGATTGGGACCAAATGGGTTGCCGAGCGCAGCTACATACACCACTTGTGGATTGGTTGGGTGCACGACCACGGAACCAATCTGGCCGGCCTCCCGAAGCCCTATATGCTGCCAGGATTCGCCTCCATCCGTTGACTTATACATGCCCCGACCAATTATCACATTGCTGCGAATACCGTCTGACCCCGTCCCCACGTATACAATGTTAGGGTCGGCATCCGCTACATCAATAGATCCTATGGAACCTGTTTCAAAGTACCCGTCAGAAATATTGTCCCAACTCACGCCATAGTCTGTTGTCTTCCAGGCGCCACCCCCGGTTGCCCCCATATAAAAAGTGCCGGGATCCGCCCTATGACCAGTAACTGTTGTTACGCGCCCCCCGCGTGATGGACCTATGTAGCGAAATTCCAAGTCCTTGAGCAACTCTCCAGTCTGCGCCTCTGCCGCAGCGCAGAAGAACATACAGACGAACACTAAGGTCCAAGACACTGTGAATCTATTAATCATCATTTCTCATCTGGTTGTTAAGCTACAAAGCCGAGATCCTATGCACCCGACAAAGATGCCCAGATTCGGAATGTCCGTAGCAGGCGGTGAATCGCACTATTAAAGTATACTGATCCTTTACCAATCGCGGTGAGTCTTTTGTTGCCAATCCAGCGGGCTGCTACTCATGAGTCCAAGAACGATGCTTCATTAACGAAGGGTCATGATGGTTGCAACAAGGCATCGCTGCATCGGGGGACTGGCATGGTCAAAATTAGCTTAAACGTGGCATTCGTAGCCGAGGAAACAGGTTTAAGCGGAGTATTTTGTTCTTGTTCCAGCAGTAGCGTTATCCCGCATACATCTCATCTGCTGATCTACTGTCTGGCAACTGGAATCTTGTTCAGATGCTTGTCAATCGTTGCAACCATGTCCATTGAGAGTGCAAGATTGTTTTTCTTTGTGCTCCATGCTTCATGAAATCTTGTCACAGTCTCTTTGGCTGTATTTAATACAAGCTTTTCCGGCAAGCGCGCTTTGCCTGCCAAGTGTGAGAGTTCATCAAATGAAAACTCTGCAAAGCGTTTCGTGCGGCTGAATTTGAGCGCGAATTTCTCGTCCGGAATGTAACAAATGGTTGACACAAAATCATACGCTGGTGCTAAGGATGCATTCTGTTGGTCCGTATACATGAGCGACCAATTCTTCAAGTGCATATCTGCATTACCAATGAGCACATTGAAAACAAGTCGTCTGACCAACTCTTCTATATCTTTCTGATGAGACTCTAAGCCAACGACGCTTGCAATATTGCGGATAGAAGCCTTGTCATATTTGGCTTCGGGATAAATCCCAAAAACTTGGGCAAAGTCTTCAAAGTGGATAGGTTTGCCACCGGATGGCCGGTCGAACCGGTCAATAGCAAATGCATGGGTACCGAAGGTGTCAATGTCATCCGGTAAGTTTTCTATTGCATCAACCCTGATCAATTTCACACTTGGAACATCAATTCCGATGTCGCGCGCAAGCTCCATCATACTATACTCGTTCTCAGGAAGTGCATCAAATTGCCTAGACGGTAACTTTATAATCCGATCACCGCCTATCCCCCGCACGGGAATGGTGAGCCCCTTACGTGCATCCGCGATCGCTGAAAATTTCAGTTGTACACCGGCTAGGGAAAATCGCAGAGCTTTTTCCCGAAATTCTTTCACGTACCCGTGATGCACCGTTGGCGGATATTCCCCTCCATCGGCAGGCTGAACAACGACAGCACCCGGTAAATCTTGGCCAAGCGCCCACAATAGGAAAAACTCACGTTCGCTCTTGACATGGGCTCGTTGAGCTAAGTAACGGCGTAAATAACCCTCTGGCAAAAGATTTGAAAACCAGGGAATAACCCTGGTTAGTCTCGATTTGAAGTCTGTAATCAAATGTCCAAGCGAATCCTTGAACCCTAAACCTAGAATCGAACGGCTCCGATCGTTTATGTATTCTTCTGTAAAAGCGAACAGTGTACGGTCGCCGCCAACATGGATCAACGTTGCGATCTTTTTCCCGTGAAGAAGTACTTCTAAAACTGAAACATCAGGCATCGCCATCCTCATCGTTGAGAGAATAAACGGGTCTTGGGCGAAGCCTTTGATTTGGTAAAGCCTCCATGTGTTCAAGTTGGCTACGGAGCTTCTCCGTCCGCTTCATCAGTCTTGCCAAGCTCTCGGAGTCAATGGGGTTTTTCTGCAGACGTTCTAGGTATTTCGCCCAACGCTTGAAGCTAATGATCTGACCGGTCGGAATGTGGACCTTCTTGAAAAAGTTCGCATGCTCTTTTAAGCGCTCAAACTCCTTTGACCGTTGATCTTGCTTAGCCAGTTCTTGCAAAACGTGGTCAAGGGCTAACTGGGCACTGGCAAGTTGTTCAGGATCAATTGTTGTCCTGAGGGTTGTGCTTCTAACAATCGACTGAACGGCCGGTACAGCTTTTTTGGGCACCAGTTCAAGCTCCAATCCCAACGCTCTGAACAATGCCACCAAACTTGAAAGACGCAGATCAACTGCGCCATTTTCGAATTTTGATATTTGCGCCTGCGACACACCAGACTTGGTGCTTAATTCTCTTTGGCTCAAACCTGTATCTATTCTTGCCTTTCTGAGAGCGACATTGAGATGACTCGCTTTGTAGCTCATTTGACAGTCTATAATATATCAAATTAACATGTTGATATCTAATAATATATCAAAACCCTGGCAAATAAACACCAGCACGATGTCGGGAGTCATTTCAAACAAGTGAGGTACCACAAAACAAGTGATCCCGACGTGGGGGCAGGACAATCGTTACGGGCTAGAAATCGGTTTAGAGATGATTCCGTTACCTTCTGGTCGAAACCATACGCTAGTTCTTTATCTACCGAGGGATCAGTGATACATTGCAGAATTCTCACAAATTTCTCCACCTGGCCTAAACCGCTTGATTCAAATTCACCGTTACGCAGTTAGATAAATTCTAGGCAGTACCCCCACTATTTTGGAATTGTAGCCAGACGTCCAACCCCGTTACAGGTCCCCACCTGATTCAATACCTGCGTCTATCCGGCTGTCACGCTGTTTCAGGAACGATCACAAGCTGTCTCTCATCCACAACCTCCCCCGAACGAGTGCCCGTCAAGTACTTATGCTTTCCTGTTGTTAGATGGCAATTGTTGCATCTGACAAGACTAGAACTTTCTACTCCAGCCACTCGGCCATCGCTCAACCACTACCTTAGTCTGTGTGTAGAATTCGACCCCATGCCTGCCCTGGGCATGAAGCGATCCAAAAAAACTGTCCTTCCAACCACTGAACGGATAAAAGGCCATCGGGGCAGCAACGCCCAGATTGATCCCAATGTTACCGGCATTAGCCGCATAGCGGAATTGGCGGGCCGCCGCTCCGCTACTGGTGAACAGGCAGGCCATATTGCCATAATTCTGGGAGTTAATCAGCTCAATTGCACCGTCCAGATCATCCGTGTGCATTAATCCAAATACCGGCCCGAACACTTCTGTCTGGGCAAATGTGCTGGCCGAATCCACATTGTCAATGAGTGTCGGGAAAATCCAATTGCCGTTCCGGAAACCATCAACTACTTTACCGCGACCATCCACTAGTACATTCGCGCCCTCCCGCTCACTTACTTCTACCAGACCTTCAATGTAAGATTGACTCTCCGGGGTTATCACCGGGCCCATTTCTGAATCTTCATCCAACCCATATCCAACCCTGCGCGTGCGGGCCGCTTCAATCATAGCTTCGGTAAATTCTCCTTGTGCTCCACCGACCGTCACCGCCAGGCTGTTCGCGAGACAGCGCTGGCCTGCACACCCAAAAGCTGAATCCGCCACTATCGTAGAGGTCATATCCATGACGGCATCTTCAAGCACTACTGCAATATTCTTCGCCCCACCCTGGCACTGAGCCCGCTTACCATTCGCAGCAGACTGTGCGTAAACATAACGGGCCACCGCCGTGGAGCCCACGAAACTAATGGCCTTCGTGCCTGGATGCTCAATTAATGCGTCTACCGCCTCTTTACCTCCGTGCACCAACTGCACTACACCTGCAGGCAAACCCACTTCGTCCAGTAGACGTACCAGCCAGGCACTCGTCTGGGGGACTTTTTCACTCGGCTTAAGGATGAAACAGTTGCCGGTCGCAATGGCGTAAGGCAAAAACCACAAAGGAATCATGCCCGGAAAATTGAAGGGTGTGATCGCTACCACTACGCCCAACGGCTGGCGGATCATGTGTTCGTCAATTCCACTTGCAATGTCCTCATTATTGTATCCCTGCATCAGGATTGGGGCACCGCATGCAACCTCAACGTTCTCAATACCACGTCGCAGTTCTCCCCTGCTCTCATTGATTGTCTTACCGCATTCCTCAGTAATTGAACGGGCAATCTCCTCGAAATAATACTCAAGCTTTTCCCTGAAGGCAAACAGATAACGGATCCGATCGGTGACCGGCGTCTCGCGCCATTGCCTGAATGCGGCCTGCCCTGCACGCACGGCTGCACCAACATCGGTGTACGAAGCCATAGGGACATTTGCCATCGTGGCTCCGGTGGCTGGATTGATAACCTTCTGGACCTCTCCAGACTTGGAAGGTCTCCATTGTCCTCCTATATAGTGATCTAATTCAATTACGTTACTCATTGTTGTTCAGCAGTGTTTGCCATCCGGCCTGACATCATGTTGATCACCTCATCCCGAGTGACCTCATCTCGCATAAAGTTACCATAACTGCGTCCGCGGTGCAAAATTGTGTACCGATCAGCAATTTCAAACGCATGATATACATTATGCGTAATGAGAATCACGCCTACCCCGCGATCGCGTGCCTCCGCCACATCCCGAAGTACATTTGCCGATTCTTTTACTCCGAGTGCAGAGGTCGGCTCGTCAAGGATCAGAATCCGGGCACCGAAGTGAATCGCCCGGGCGATTGCAACGCTCTGGCGCTCCCCGCCACTCAGTGTTCCGACCGGCTGACTTGTTGTTCGCAGATCTATGCCGAGTCTGCTGCAGCCGGCACGCGTGATCCGGTCCGCCTTTGCCACATCCAGTCTTCGCAGTACTCCCCAACCTCGTGTAGGCTCATTACCCAGGACGAAATTGCGGCTAATACCCAGATGTGGGACCATAGCAAGGTCTTGGTAAACAGTGGCAATACCCATTTTCAAGGCCTCCCTCGGCGAAGCGAACAAGACCTCGTTGCCCTCAATGAATATCCGCCCCTGAGTGGGACGATGTACGCCAGAGAGGCATTTAATCAGCGTTGACTTACCTGCACCATTATCCCCCAAAAGTCCCAGCACTTCCCCTGCGCGCAACTCCATGGTAATATCCTGCAGCGCAATGACCCGGCCAAAAACTTTGCCAAGTTGGTGTGTTTGTAAGAGCGGAACACTCATTCCTGCAACGCCTTTCGGCGAATCCAGTGATTAACTAATACGGCAATGAGGAGCATCACACCAAGAAACACCTGGAACCAATCGGCATCTACACCTGCAAAAACAATCCCCTGCCGTACCATTCCAAAGATCAACGCCCCTATCGCAGCTCCAATGGCTGATCCATACCCCCCGGTAAGTAATGTACCCCCAATCACAACGACGATAATCGCAAAAAACTCGCGCAGTTCACCGCGAAGGACATCTGCCCCACTAAAAGTAACTGCCTGAATAATGCCCACTAAGGAGGCCGCCAGCGCCGTCATTATGAACAGGGTAACCTTTACACGCCGCACTGGAACGCCTACACTGCCCGCAGATTTTGCGTCTCCCCCGGTGCCGAATATCCAATTACCAAACCGCGTTTTGAGAAGTACCCAAGTAGCAACCGCGGTTATCAAAATCCACCAGAGAATAGATACCGGCCAGTCGGCCCCTCCAAGCGTCAACTCACTCGCGAATAGTGCCTCTGCTGAATTAAATCCGTTTGCCTCCTGGAGCCCACCCAATTGAGTTCGACCGGTAATAAGCCGCGTCAATGCAATTGTCGCGCCCCTGAAGGCGAAAAGTGTAGCTAATGTTACAATAAAGGACGGTAAGCCGGTCCGTACCACAAGTACCCCATTAAAGAAGCCTGCCAGTCCAGCAAATATGACAACTGCGACTACGGCAAGCCATATATTCCAGCCCAAATGCACACTGAGCACAACAAGAAGCATTCCACTGGCACCTATCATCGAACCGACAGAGAGATCAAACTCGCCAGCGATCATCAGCAGAGCTACAATTGATGCCAAGATACCCAACTCTGCCGCCACCTCCAGATAGGTCGCCGTACCTCTAAGCGAGAGAAAGCCCTGATCACCAGCCACCAAAGCAAACAACATCCAGACAACCAACGCGCCCCCCAGCGCGCCTACCTCCGGGCGTGAAAGAAGTCGACGGATCGGATGTACCTTGCGTAATCGTTCATCCCGGGAAGCCATACTCAGCGTGTACCCCGTGCGGTCAGCTCTTTTAATCGCCCCACATTGTTCTTCGTGATGAAGCCCGGTCCTGTCTGCAGGTACTCGTGGGCCAATAGGTTTTCGTTACGGTGGTAGAGCGCCAGAAGTACGACGGGCAGATAACCCTGCATATACTGCTGCTGGTCAATTGCAAACAGGATCGTGCCAGACTCAATCGCGTCGAGTATTTCGGGGGAGGTGTCAAAGGTTACGAAAATGATTTCCGGGTTATCAATTTCTTCCAGCGCACGCAGGCATGGCAGCGCACCGGTCGGCCCCAGGGTCATTAGCGCATCAACGGAAGGGTCACTGCGGAGTGCTGCAAGTATCCGCTGCATAGACTCTGTAGGATCTCCCAGCTCTACCGCCAGCATTTGTACGCTGCTCCCCTGGCTTTCCAGTGCTTCAGAAAATCCTCGGCAACGTTCGTCAAGTGAGAGATTGCCCACCTCCTGATTAATACACATCGCATTCGTTATCCCTTCCGCAGCTAATCTCAGTCCACCCTGATACCCTGCCTCGTATTCAGACTGGCCTACATGTAATAGACTCCCCAGCCGCGAAGAATGCTCACCCCCGGAATTAATGCTCACGACCGGAATACCCGCCTCGCGGGCTGACGTCAGCCCCGCCTCCAATGCGTCCGCATCCGGAATGCTTACCACGAGCCCGTTCGGCTGAGATGCCAGTGCGGCATCAATAAGCTGGGACATCGTCACTAAGTCAAAAGATTCAGGAGCCTGGTACAGTACCCTTGTACCCGTATGTTGCGCAGCATCCAATGCTCCCCTCTGAACAACACTCCAGAAAGGATCGGAAGCCTGCCCGTGTGTTACAAACACAAACCGCAGGGGCGGAGCATCGGTGCCAGCGTCATTGGACGCACAGCCACCACCAACAACCCCCACCACGAACAACCAACAAATCAAAAACCAGCGCATTAGGATTAATCCTTAGAAAAGTGATGGCGTTCTCTATCTCGCATAGGCTCCCAGTTCACCCTGGCCTCCTGGACAGCCGGCATTTCGCTGACTTCCGCGGGCGGAACATCCCACCAAGCCTCGTATCCAGGAACATCTACGTAGCGATCATTTCGAACATAAATGACGGTGGTCCCCTTCTTTTTCCCTGCTTCCTTGAGCGCACTTTCCACATCGCCTATCTCTTCGCATCTGATGACATGAGCACCAAGGGAAGCTGCATTTGCAGCGAGGTCGACCGGTAGGGTCCTGACATCTCCATCAGCATCCCCCGGCAAGATACCGTTTTCGGGGAATACGTATCTGGTTCCGAAGCCCTCCTGTCCCAACGAACGACTAAGTCCACCAATGCTCTTGAACCCGTCATTGTCGAATAACACAATCGTCAGATCGTAGCCTTCTTGGATTGCTGTAACAAGATCACTGGACAGCATCAGGTAACTGCCATCTCCGACGAGTACGTACACCGGACGGTCCGGTGCAGCCATTTTTATACCCAGGCCGCCGGCTATTTCGTAGCCCATTGTACTGAATCCATACTCCATGTGGTACTGCTTCGGATGTCTGGCACGCCAAAGCTTATGCAGATCTCCCGGGAGACTTCCTGCAGCACACACCATAACTGCATCTGGATCACCTGACTCATTAATAATCCCAACAATCTCACCTTGACTAGGTAATGGCTTGTTGCGGATAGCATATATCCGGTCAACTTCCGCAGACCAGGCCTCGACAAGTTCTTTGCACTCGGATTGGTACTCGTGCGAGGTCGTCCAGCCAGAAAGTGCATCATTCAACTCCTCCAGTGTCGCCTTTGCATCCCCAGTCAGGGGCAGCGCGCCGTGCTTGAAGGCGTCAAACTCCGCTACATTTATGTTAACGAAACGTACATCTGCATGCTCAAACAACGTTTTACTTGCAGTTGTGAAGTCGCTGTAGCGCGTACCAATGCCGATAACTAAATCAGCACTCTTAGCGATGCGATTGGCGGCAAGCGTTCCCGTGACCCCGACTGCTCCAAGGTTTAATGGATCACCATGCAGGACACTACCCTTACCTGCGTGAGTTTCACACACAGGGATTCCCCTATTCTCAGAAAAGCTCCGCAGTAACTCCTCCGCTTCACTGTAAAGAACGCCTCCACCCGCTATAATGAGCGGCCGCTGACTCCTCCTGATCCATTCTGTCGCCTGAGCCAGGGTCTCCCGGTCGGGGCGATTGCGATGGATCTTCCAGGTACGTTTCCTGAATAACTCCTCAGGATAATCGTAAGCCTCGGTCTGAACATCCTGCGGCAGGGCAAGGGTCACTGCCCCGGTTTCGGACGGACTGGTGAGTACACGCATTGCCTCCGGTAACGCAGTGATGAGTTGATCTGGACGGTTTATGCGATCCCAGTAGCGACTGACCGGCTTAAAGCAGTCATTCACGCTAATGTCCTGGGAATGCTCGCTCTCGAGCTGCTGCAGGACAGGAGCCACATTACGACGAGCAAAGATATCACCCGGCAAAAGCAGTACTGGCAAACGGTTCACGGTAGCCACTGCCGCTCCCGTGACCATATTCGTTGCTCCTGGACCAATTGATGTTGTGCAGGCGAATGTTTGCAGGCGGTTTTTCATTTTGGCATATGCCACCGCCGTATGAACCATCGCCTGTTCGTTCCTGGACTGGTAGTATCTAAAGTCTTTATTCTCCTGCAGAGCCTGACCGATCCCATTGACGTTTCCATGACCGAAGATCCCCGAACAACCGGCAAAAAAACACTGCTCAGAGTCGTCACGCGTCACAAACTGATTCTTTAAAAATGCTACGACCGCTTGTGCCATCGTACAACGAACTGTTCTCATCTAAACCACCGTAAATTGATGCTTGGCTGCTTGAACATTGGACATAAAGTTACGACTGTTTTTCTGTTCATGAATCTGGCCTGTAGAACTCCGTCAGTCATTCCGCGCACAACTCCGGGATTCAGCCAGCCCAACATGGAAACGAAAGGATTGCCAAAGCTGGCTACCTTGGGAGAATTCCTCTGGCCAATTACAGCCACCACAAACCATTGAAAGTACTTATCCGTCGTGAATCTAATCTTTCTGAAGGTAAGCAATACTCCGCAGGCAACATAAAAAGCCACGCAATATCTACTGGTGGGAATTCGGCAACAAACAGCAGTTCGTGAATATCGTTTATTTCGTCGTTGAGGACTTGATCTGTGCCTGGAGGTTTCCCAAACGGGCGCCCCGGCTGAAAGATGAAGAACAATAATCCCATATCAAAATGACAAAGCTGCATGAGGAACCCAGAGTACAATTATCTGGCCTCGGAATGCTTTAACACCTGAAAACCCCATGATGATGTCCAGAAGCAATTGTTCAATCGGACGAAATAGAGTTATAGCACTGGTGATCGCAGGTGTGCTCCTCAGTACCTCTGCCTGTGACCCGGTTATGGAACCCACTGAAATACCCATAGGCGTGATCCTGCCACTCTCGGGCACGCTAGGCCCGCTCGCGCAGAGTGTCATGAATGGCATGGATCTGGCGCTGGAAGAGATCAATGCCAGGGAGTCATTTCGTATTCGTTTCATTGTAGAAGACGGAAAGAGTAACGTTGATAGTGCCCTTGCTGCATACACTCGGCTGGCAGATCGGCACAGGGTACCCGCCATCATTGGACCTGCGAGTTCAACCGAGACAGAACGCGCGATCCCGCTAATCAACAATAGAAAGATAGCTACCCTCAGCGCGACTGCAGCCCGCAGCGGCCTGGGCACTCAGAGTGAGTTCCTGTTTCTTTCGTCGCTCTCCGTCGGCCGTACGGTACCGGAAGGTGTGCGCATCTCGAAAAAACATCTGGGCTACAAAAATGTCGCGACGCTTGTCAACAAGGTAGATGCATTTTCCAACAGCAGCAATGACTTCATAACGCAGGAGCTGGGGATGCACAGTGACGTGACCATTGTTCATGCGGCTTCATACCGGCTCCCTCAAGGAGCGAGTTTTGGAGATATTACGGCTCAACTGACCGCAATTCAGAATGCTGTCCCCACACCTGATGCCATTTTTCTATCTGCGTTGCCGGAAGGAAGAATCGGCACACTCATTGCCGCTCACCGGCTGGGACTTCGCATACCATTCATCGTCAACTTTATTTCGATTGAAGCCATTAATGCCGTGAATGAAGCGGAACCGGGTGCCGCAGAGGGTACCGTAACATTTCAGGTATGGTTGCCAAATTCAGTGGTTGCGGAAAGTCGAGAGTTTGTAGATAACTACCGCAGTAAATTCAGCGAGGAGCCGGGAGACTTTGCTGCTCGCGGCTATGCTGCCGTAACCATTCTGGGGGAGGCGTTGAACCGGGTTTCAACGTATGATGCGACCTCAATCAAGGATGCCTTAGCCGACATAAAAGATTTCCCCTCCATTTTCGGACCATTTTCCTTCGATGAGAATGGGGACGCTGTTACCAGCCCGGTCATCGCCAGAGTGCAGAATAATAAGTTTGAGGTCCTGGACTAGTTAGTAATGCATGCATAATTTCGAGACATATTCCCTGGCTTTCGTTCTTGGGAACCATAGACAATAGTACAACACCCAAAACGTTACCACTTGCGAGTGCTGTTAGCGTCCATATTCATGACGATCTCAGCTGCTCCTGGCGAGGAGTAAACCAAGACCTCTATTCTCGTCTTATGAAAATCCCCACAAAACACACAACCATTCTTGCCGGACTGCTGGTTTGTCTGGTCGTTGGCTGCAACTCCAGATCACTAGTTGATCAGGTTCTGACTCCGACTCACATGGATTTCGGAGACATGTTCGTGCAAGAGAGCGTAGTCCGGCTCGATAATTCGGTGCTGCTCGGTTCTATATGGAATCTGGTTGTGAGTTCTAAAGGTGAACTCCTGGTACTCGATACCGAGAGTCAGGGCGTACATCTGTTTTCACCAGACGGAGTATTGGTTTGGACGGTGGCAATCACCGATTGCAATCCCGAGGCAAACCTCGATTTCAGCCCACAAGCTTCATTTCTGGACGATTCTTATGTTGCCGTTTTAATAAACAAAGGGGCGATCGTTTTAGGACAGAAGGGGGAGTGCGTTCAGACCATCACTAATGCAGATTTGGCGACCAATACGTGGGGGCTATGCTCGTCCCGGGATACCATTTTTGCCATGCCGCGGTACATCCAGGATAGCACGTACATTCGAGCCTATAATTCGGAATTTACACTCATTCATCAGTTTCCACTCCCGGCGCCAAAGTTCCAAAGACGGGCTTCCATTATGCTGACGAACCCGGGATTCGCTATGGGATGCTTTGATGACGATGTTTGGTGGGTGTATTCAGAAAGCTTTGATGCCACTCCCCGGCTATCCCGTGCAGGACGGACCCGTTATATGCCGGACTTTTTTGTGGAGCGGACTCGGGACTATCCAGAATTTGGATCAGTGGGGCAGCTCAGCTTTACTGAGATGGTTGTTAAAGCTGAGGTCGAGGCATCAAGAGTTATGGGCATGTTTACGCTTGATAACGAGACACGCATGATCGTGTACAATTCCATTGATCCTAGCAATGAGGGACTGGATGCAGGGGCAATCATTGCCAACCACAGTGATCGTTTTCCTGCTGTCAGCACGCGGTTTGAGGAGACTCCAGAAGCCATAGGGAACGGAAGATTGTATTTCGTGGGTGATCTGGAAGATGAATCCGTTGAAGAGGTCCTTAACCCTACGATCATCCGCTACCGATTCGTCCCCCCGCCGGGCGAGTAGCGGACCGCCCATTCATGTAGATGTTATCGGACGGACTTGGTCGGTTTGGGCTACGATCCATTTGCTCCGGAAAAGCTCACTGGATTGTTATTTCGAACTGCAGGTTGGTTGGATATTTACAACTGCGATAGCGCATTGGTACGAGGTGGTCCGTAAAGATCCCTCCGGTGATCTGGCGTTTCAGCGTAGATGGACAGAAGTTCAATCAGTACTCGAAATCACCCACCGGCATGTCTTCATCATGCTTTCCTCGAGTCTGACTCACCATGCTGCAAGATGGCTGGTCTCGTGCAAGAGGCCCACTAAAGACAACCGAGACATTATTCGTAGCGAACCGATTGCCCTCAATTACCGCCAAATTCCCAAATTTATTATGTCTAATAATCCGACCACTCCTACTCAATGATAACCCCAGTGTGCGCTAAATCCTGGCAAAACCCACCAACAACGACTCAACCTACCCCCGCAAATATCCGAATTCATCGCTTAAAACCATGACCAGAATCTTTTTCTGTTAAGCACTCAAGTGGCTCTATTTGATGCGCATCATGCGTCCACCAGCGCGATGTATCTCCTCCCCCATTCGCGCCGTGACCTGATAGACGTACGCCCCGGACGACAAGTGGGACACATCCAAGGGTAGTGACTTTGAAGCCCCAGCCGCCACTGCCGCAAACTCTTCCCGGTGGACCCGCTGGCCGAGTATGTTGAATACATCCACTGTGACAGCCGCCACTTGCGGTAAATCCAGTAGAATAGTCGTGGACGGATAGAACGGGTTGGGATAATTTCCGAGCAGATTGAAGTCGACCACCAAGGGCGTCTCCAATGTGTCTGTAGGCGTATTCGAAACCGTTACCGTAACCCAATCGGGGGTTGAGTATGCATGTCCAAGGGATTCGTCTGGATAGCCTACATGTCCGGGAGCCACCACCACCTTAAAGTACAGTTCTCCTTCCGCTGTGGGCGCCGTAAAGCTTGGCCTGGCCGTGTTGCCGCCTGTCAGAGGCAACGCCCCTGAAATGAGCGTATTTGAATCGGGGCCGTCTACCTGAACCCACTCCCATCGAACAAAATTCCCCCATGGTCCCGTGACACTGCCCGAAATCGAAGCCGCACCCCCCGGCTGTACCGTTAGATCTGCACCCGCATTGACGACCGGCCTGAACGGGGCGCCCGGGTTATTTTGCAGATATAAGCCGGAGGAGGCATAACTAACCCTCAGGGATAATTCAGCAAGTTTTTCAAAGATGCCGTCGGGGAGCATGGACAAATCGTTACCCCCCAAATGAAGCCCAGTCAGCGAGGTCAGTTCATCAAAGATGCCTTCGGGGAGCGTAACCAGAGCATTGCCGCCCAAATTCAGCTGATTCAACGAGGTCAGATGATCAAAGATGTCGTCAGGGAGCGTCGACAAATCGTTATCCGCCAAATGAAGCCCAGTCAGCGAGGTCAGTTCATCAAAGATACCGCCGGGGAGCGTGGATAAATCGTTATACCCCAAATGAAGCGAAGTCAGCGAGGTCAGTTCATCAAAGATACCAGCGGGGAGCGCGGACAAATCGTTGCCCCCCAAATTAAGCTCAGTCAGCGAGGTCAGTTCATCAAAGATGCCGTCGGGGAGCGTGGACAAATCGTTAGTCTGCAAATGCAGCTCAGTCAGCGAGGTCAGTCCATCAAAGGTGCCGGCGGGAAGCGTGGACAAATCGTTTTCGTCCAACCAAAGCAAGTTCAGCGATGTCAGTTCATCAAAGATGCCACCTGGGAGCGTGGACAAATCGTTCTGTTCCAACCGAAGCCAAGTCAGCGAAATCAGTCCATCAAAGGTGCCGGCAGGGAGCGTGGACAAATCGTTATTTTTCAAATCAAGCACAATCAGCGAGGTCAATTCACTAAAGATGCCGGCCGGGAGCGTGGACAAATCGTTCGTGTACAAATCAAGCCAAGTCAGTGAGGTCAGTTCATCGAAGATGCCATCGGGGAGCATGGACAAGCCGTTTCCGTACCACAATAGCCTTTTCAGCGAGGTCAGTTTATCAAAGATGCCGGCGGGGAGTATGGACAAATCGTTGAACCCCAAATCAAGCCTAGTCAGCGAAGTCAGTTCATCAAAGATGCCGTCGGGGAACGTGGACAAACCGTTACTTGGCAACCAAAGCATGGTCAGCGAGGTCAGTTCATCAAAGATGCCGCCGGGCAGCGTCGACAAATCATTGGCCCCCAAATGAAGCGAAGTCAGTGAAGTCAGTTCATCAAAGATGCCGGCGGACAGTGTGGACAAATCGTTCTGCTTCAATTCAAGCCCGGTCAGCGAGGTCAGTTCATCAAAGATGCCGTCCGGGAGCGTGGACAAATCGTTCCCCGACAAACTAAGAGTAGTCAGCGAGGTCAGCTCATCAAAGATGCCATCGGACAGCTGGGACAAATCGTTGTACCACAAATCTAGCCTGGTCAGCGAGGTCATTTCATCAAAGATGCCGTCGGGGAGCGCGGACAAACGGTTGAACCCCAAATCAAGCATAGTCAGCGAAGTCAGACCATCAAAATCTCCTGCCTTCAGAATTGAGATGTTTTCAGAAGATAAATCCAGGGTATCCGTGATGGCCGCCAATTGAGTACTCGTAACTTCGGAACAGTCATTTGTAGCGGAGATTCGACTCAAAATCGCATCCATGACCGCAGTCGTCCGATCACAAATATTCATAATCATATGTGTAACCGGTTTCACGACTGAATTTCCGTCCACAGAAATTTCTGACCAAAATCTGTCATGAAAGAGCTCGTATGATTCGGACTCTTGCCAGAAACGCTCTTCCCGGCCCCTGCCATCTGGATTAGGAGTGGCCCTCTTTGAGGTTATATTCTCCTCCCATCCTCGTACCTTCGTGAAGTCCGTTTCATTGGACGATGCATGCTTCGACACCTGCGAGAGAACCAGGCCGGGCAGAAGCAGATACAGAAACGCTGCCAGAAAACAAACATGGTATAGTCTGCACGAGAACATCCCCTTACGGAATCGGCTCGAAATGCAAAGAACTGAGAAAACGTCAGAGGTCCTATGGCTGTGAGTGGACACGAACGGACGATTAAAAGCGAAGCCATATTTCCCGAAAGGACGGAGCATTACAGTCCGTTTGCGTACATTTGCAATGAAGGGAGTGCTCTCAATTAAAGTCATAGAATCACCTTCATGCGGTACGCTTAAGAGCGTGAAGATCCAGCATGTGCGCCAAGCCCAATCTCCGCCATGAATAACAGGGGTTTAAGGCGCGTGCGGTAAGGACTCAGGCTGAGACCGCATTCGAACAACTATACTGTACAACACCGGAACAATGAACAGTGTAAGTATGGTCGCACTGGTTAACCCCCCAACAATAGCAATGGCCAGCGGCCTACGCAACTCTGCCCCCTGACCAAAACCCATCGCCAAGGGCAAAAGCCCAAGAACAGTCGTAATCGTGGTCATAAGAATCGGCCGCACACGATCACGCCCCGCTGCCAGGATAGCCTCGCGTGTCGGCATGCCCGCAGCACGCCTCTGATTAATGAAATCAGTCTTTATGATTGCATCATTAACCACAATCCCAACAAGTACCACAGCCCCCATAAGGCTCATCAGGTTAATGGACTGGCCTGTAATCCCGAGCACAAAAGAAACCCCTGCCGCCGCCAGAGGCACAGATACCAGGATGATAAGCGGTTGAACCAGATTCTCAAACTGTGCCGCCAAAATCAGGTACACAAGCAACAAGCTTAACGCCAGACTGAGCCCTACCCCGAACAGACTTTGCTGAAACACCTCAGCTGCGCCCCCTACACGACTGCGTACGGTGATTGGCAGGACACTTCTAGTTACCTCGTTCACTGCGCCTATTGCCCTTCCAAGGTCATATCCTTGCGCCACATCAGCTGTCAATCGAATAACAGAAGCCTGCTCTACTCGAATGAGAGCAGCCGGTAATGGTAATGATGTCGCGGTAACAAACTCTCCGATGGGCATCAATCCATCGCGTGTCCGGATCTGTTCAGCCAAGAGTCGCTCAATAGAATCAATATGACGCGAGCGTATCACAATAGGCACTTCCTCGTTCACGGTCTTGAGTGTGGTCGCCTCACTTCCGCGTGCGCCGGCCTCCAGGTATGCCGTCAGCGCTCCTGCGGTAACCCCGAAACGGTTCATTACATCACGCTTGAAGCCAAGTTGGTACGTGGGCACCGACGCCGCATCCGTACGACGCACATTGGCGAGTTCCGGTCTTACCTCCAACAGTTGTTGAACGCGCGCTACGACATTTTCTGCATCACGCCGCTCTTCGCTCACAAGATCGATTAGTATATCGGCGTCACTCGTGGTCAGCAGTTGCTCAAGTTGGGTTTCTACACGCTGAACCTTGATCGAGACATCGTCGGGCAGATCAAGTGACTGTACATCTGATAATATTTTATCGGCGCGCTGCCCCGGCGGTAACAATAAGGTAACGTCACCTTCATAGGGCGGGCGTGGATCCAGGTCTAAACGAGCTTGATCGCGTTCCCCTAGGTCCGCGAGCACTCTTTCAGCCCATCCTCTAGACTTTGCCTGGGACTCAATGTCTGATGCACGCGCTGCAACCATTGCCAGGTCAGCATCTGTAGGTAGCGTAATCCGCACATCAATGCGCCCCTGCTCCGTCTTCGGGATCACTTCGCGAGGCAGGTTCGTGATTAACAATCCGGCACCCATGAGTACCAGAGCACAAAGCATCACTACCGTCAAACGATGATCCAAACTCCAAGAA
Organism: Rhodothermales bacterium; assembly: GCA_965219915.1. Taxonomy (GTDB): domain Bacteria; phylum Bacteroidota; class Rhodothermia; order Rhodothermales; family Bin80; genus Bin80. Next base: position 2,670,346 of record OZ244794.1, read on the forward strand.
AGGGCACGTTCATAACCTGATAACAGTCTCGCTCCAAAACGAGATTCGCGCTCCCCTCGGACAGTGGTTTTCTTTTCACGCGATACTATGAGTGGGACAACAGTAAGTGCCACGAGCAGTGAAGCCAGCAGCGAACACACAACTGCCAGCGACTGATCCCGGAAGAGGCGTCCCGCCAACCCCTCTACCAGCGTGATCGGCAAAAAGACGGCAATCGTGGTCAGCGTGCTTGCCGTTATAGCCCCTGCAACTTCGGATACCCCATTGCGGGCAGCTTCCAACGGCCCCTGCCCCTGCTCCCGCAAGCGGGAAATATTCTCAATAACAACAATGGCATTATCAACAAGCATACCCGCACCCAGCGCAAGGCCACTCAGCGAGATCAGGTTGAAAGTGACCTCCAGTGGCTCAAATAACACCAATGTCACCGCTACCGAAAGCGGTACTGCAATCGCAGCCGCCAAAAGAACACGCGCACGCTTCAGGAAAACAAGCAAAACCACGATTGCCAGGATGCCTCCCAACATCACGGCCTGCGTAACCCCGCCGATCGCTGCTCTGATGAACGTGCTCTCATCCACAACTACATCCAGGGTGATCCGCTCATGTTCTTCTTCCAGTTCAGTCAGAACTGTTCGAATTTCTTCTACCGCCCGAACAACATTCGCGTCCGCCTTACGCTCAACAAGCAATAGAAGTGTTTCTGCACCATCTAGACGAACCAGCCCACGACGGTCCATAACACCGTCGCGTACCTCAGCAATATCCCGTAATCGAAGGGGCGCATTGTTCCGTACGGAAATGACCGTTTCCGCAATATCTTCGGCGTCCTTGAATTCCCCGCTAACTTCAACGGGATATCTGAACGGCCCCCGCCTAATTACCCCGCCCTGTGCCGCTACGTTTGCCCCCTGCAACCGGCCTGCAATCTGATTTAGGCTGATCCCGTACGCCAGGATCTGGTTGGGATCGACATCAATTTCGATTTGACGTTCAAATCCGCCAGTCACCTGCACGCGCGCGACATCACCAAGTTGCTCCAGTCGCCGTGCAATAATGTCTCGACCAACACGCTTGAGCTCCACCAGATCGTCTGCTCGCCCCCCTTGAAGTTCTTGCGCATACCGCAGGGCAATGATCATTATGGGGCGATCACCCGGATTAAGGTGTAGCACAGCCGGCCTGGATGCCTCCCGTGGGAAAGTGTCACCTATGCGATCCAGATTTTCCCGGACATCCAGTAACGCGAGATCCAAATCTGTATTCCACCCGAACTGCATATGCACAAGACTCCCGCCAAGAAGCGTACGTGAAGTCACGCGCGTAAGCCCCGCCGTGCCGGCAACGGCTTGTTCTACTCGCTCGGTTACAGCCCGCTCAACTCTTTCCGGGGGCACATCAGGGTAACTAGTCCATACTACAAGCCCCGGATATCGCAGGTCAGGGAGCAAAGCAACCGGCAACCTTACGTAGGCTACGGCCGCCAACACTATCAGCAGCATGTAGAATGCCGTGACTGCTACCGGACGATTAAGGCAGGCTGCAATAAAGGTTTTCATGTCTCACCAGAGATCACCCAGCAACTCAATTCCTACTTCAACCCCAATTCTACTACAGCGGTTACCTCTACAGGAACGTCATGAGCCAGCGCATAATTACCCATGACGATAAGTGAGTCGCCCGGCTCAACTATACTCGGCGGATCACCACCAATGATTTCCGTGAAATCGCCGGAGCGCTCGCCTACGATCACATACATCCAGTAGGATCTACCTCCATCAACAAGGAAAACAACATCTCTCCCTTGCCGAACGACTACAGCGTCAGATGGAACTACCATTCGATCCTGTAACCGGTTTTTTTCCAGAGCTATATCCGCATAAAGGCCCGATACGAGCCGCCCACCGGGATTCTGCAATGCCACAGTGACGCGCCCGACCCCGGTCCCTGGCTCAATGGAGGGATTGACCGCATGAACGTAACCCTGGAACAGTTCATCGCTGTAGCTCGGTATACTCACGTTGGCCGATACTCCTCTAAGAATATGCACCAAGTCACCCTCCAGGACATCCACGTCCACCTTCATTCGATTATCGTCGATCAACGTAAGCAGTGTCGTACCAGCCCCGATGTTCTGCCCCGCCTCCACCATAAGGTCTGCTATTCGTCCTGTGAATGGGGCCACAACGCGTGTACGTTCCACTTGTAGGCGGGCCTGCTCAACCTGCAGTTCGGTCTGCGTAAGATTGTTGGTCACTGCTGCTACATCCTCGCGTTGATTACCCACGAGTAGATTCATGGCTTCAAAACGACGGCGAGCATTATCCAGTTCTGACTGCAGGAGATTCCCAGCTGCAAATGCTTCCTGTGCGGTCTTCAGCTGGGCTCTGGCTTCTGCTAGTTTCGTGGTGTCGGCTTCGGTCAGTTCCCCGGCATTGCTGAGTTGTACCGAAAAAACCGACAATGCCTGGAGCCGGGCTGCTTCAGCTTCCCTAAGCCGAATGAGAGGTTCGCGATCATCCAGTCGCAGCAGCACCTGACCTGCCTGTACACGCTGCCCTTCTTCTACGGGTCGTTCAAGAATGAGGCCACCGATCTCTGCACTTATCTCGGCTTTTCTCCACGGTGCCAAGTGTCCCGTCGCTTCTGCGCGAAGCGGGAACTCCCCCCGCTCTATTACCATGACTTCAACAGGAGCACGTGCAGCTTCTGGCTCTTCAGTTAGTTGCCGATCGTCCTCCGAATCCTCCCCGGTTATGTAAGGCCATATTCCGTACAGGATCAACCCTGCCGTAGCCAACGCTAAAATCAAACCGAATACCTGCCAAGGACGAATCTTTACTGATGAGCGCGATTTACTGGCCATAAAATGATTTTTTTTCGGTCTATTCCGAGTCTATAATCCGAATGTCCCTAGCAGCAAGAAGCTTGCCAAAGTGAGTGAACTTCACGATAGGCAAGGCAACTTCCCCTCTGGGGCGTTCGCTGAACTATGCTGCCGAAATATAGTTCAGCTTTACCGTGTCGATTGGAATGTTGTCCGCCAAACACTATTCACGCCACTATTATGTTCACTAAGGGAGCCGGGCTCCTGAAAAGACCCATCTCGGTGATATCCTGGTGTGTTGCGCTAGTTCTTGCCGGCACCTGGGCTGCAATTGATATTCCAATTGAATACTCACCGAACACTGAGTTGCCCCGCGTGAGAGTTTCGGCAATTTGGCCCGGCGCATCCCCCAGGCAAGTCGAGCGGTACGTGACCGCCCCGATTGAACGTGAAATCCAGACCGTTCCCGGTATTGCCGAAATCGGTAGCATTTCCTCCGAGGGACGCTCACATGTCCAGATCCTGGTGGATGAGGATGTTGACCTGAGCACTTTTGCCACCCAGATTGGTGAGCGTCTAACCCTGCTCAGAGACCAATTGCCTGATGATGTATCACCTCGGCTGACTAAGCAGATCCCGGAGGCCTTTCGTGACGTACAGGGCTTCATGACACTAAGGTTAATCGGTCCCTACAACCCGGATGAACTTAGAAAACTGGCCGATGAACACCTCAAACCCCAATTCGAAAGTCTGCCCGGTGTTGATCTGGTTGAGGTTACCGGCGGGAGTGAACGGGAGCTCCTGATTACTCTGGATCCGGCCCGACTGGATGCCTATGGAATTGATTATTCCGAGGTGAGGGGACAAATAAGTTCGGCTTTACGGGATCATGTTTTCGGACGCATGGATGCCAAAGGCCGGGGACACCTGATGATTAGCCGCCCTGAACTTGATGTAAGCCTTCTGTCCGCCATCATAGTCAGCCGAAGTAATCCAGAGAAACTTCCGATTCGCCTTGATCAAGTTGCTGACTTGAATCTGGGCCCGGCCCCACGCCAGAGTATCCGGCGTATTGACGGGCTTAATGCAGTGGCGTTGGATCTGGAACGGACACGGGGTTCACATATGATCAATGTCGCCAAGACCGTCAATAATCGAATTGAGGATATCCGGGACTCCCTGCCGGAAGGTGCGCGGCTGATGATCGTCATGGATCGCACCGAGGACGTCCGCGAACTGCTAGATGATTTAGCACTACGCGGCGGTATCGGTCTAATCCTGGTCACATTCGTGCTGCTCTTTATGCTAAAGAGCGTAAGAGCTACTGCTATTGTGTTATTCAGTGTCGCTCTGGCACTAGCACCTGCGCTGGCCTTGTTCAGGTTTTTCGACCTTTCCCTGAACGTAATTACGCTGGCCGGCCTAGTTCTTGTCTTCGGCCTATTGGTGGACAACAGTGTTGTCATTGTTGAACAGCTGCTCCTGCAGCAGCAAAAGTTAATGGCACGCGGAATTCAGGGGCTTGAGTTGCAAATAGTTCGCACAAAAGCCGCCCTGAAGGCAGTATGGCTGCCGCTAATGGGAGGCACTTTAAGTACCATGGCCGTCATGCTTCCCCTAGTTTACCTAAGCGGGGATTTGCGTGACTTGTTTCTGCCCTTTGGAGTTCTGGTAAGCCTTACCCTTCTTATCTCGTTGGCAAGCGCAGTCATCTTCGTGCCGGTAGTTGTGCGCTTTCTGCCTCCCAAAAGTGAAAAGCCGGAACACCGCTGGCTTAGACGAGCAGTTGCCTCACCTTACCGCCTGGTTGCCAGATTTCCGAAATCCACCCTGATCGCACTGTTTCTTGTGCTCGGCGTCCCCATATGGACACTGCCCATGCAAATCAACGAGCCCCGGCGAGGATGGTCAAGTGAGGTTAAGGGACGTTTCGCAAACGTGTATAACGCTACCTTGGGAGCCCAAACAATCCAGGGAGCACGCGAATGGCTGGATCCACTCACAGGAGGAGTCCTGCGACCTTTTTTCAGAAACACATCATTCTACAAACCCTGGCGTTACCGTGAACGAGAATCCATCCGTGTTAACCTGACATTTCCAAAGGGAAATACGATTGAGCGGAGCGACTCGCTGATTGTAGATTTTGAGCAGATGGCCCTTGCAGAGGCGAGCGTTTATCGAACCGATGTACGGATCAGCGAGGACTATGCGCGTTTGGAAATCGAATTCAAGAAAGGTGCACTCCTGGAGCCTGGCCCCTATATCCTGCAAAGACGTCTCGTAGGCCGGGCCATCCTCCTCGGCGGATTATCAGTGTACGTGTCAGGGATAATCCCGCAGACTAGTTATTCCAGTGGGGGTGGCGGTGGATCCGGTGGCGCACGGGTTAGCATGTATGGTCCAAACTACGAGGACCTTGATGCCCTGGCAAATCAGTTTGCAGCCTTTGTTAAGCGAAGAAGTCGCCGTGTCCAAACCGTAGACTTGAATGGCACCCGAAATTCATGGGTTGCGACCCAGGCTCGCCATGTCCTTCAGCTTGAATGGTCCGGTGATGCTACGGCAAGAACCGGTACAGATGCCAGGTGGATTTATTATCGATTGAGACCCTACTTCGAGACCAACCGCGCATCCTGGAGGGCCGATATAGCTGGTGATACTCGAGTACCTATCCGGATTATTCTTGAGAAAGCTCCCGAGATGGACATTGACCGCATCATTCAGCGTCCACTCTTGGTCGCTGACAGCTCAGCCCTGAGGTTAGCAGGTGTGGCAAACTACAATATCACTCAAAGGCCTGCGGAGATTGAGCGTGAGGACCAGCAGTATGTACGTCATGTGTCTGTTGATTTTCGGGGCCCCTTTGACATGAGACGGAAGTTTATGGGGGACGCAGTCGCGGCTTTCTCTGTACCGCCTGGATATCGACTTGACTACGGGAATAATTACTTCTTCACTGATGAAACCAAGCGTGCTTTCAGTTGGGTTTTTGTTGCAACCATTATCCTTGTATTCCTGGTTACGGCATCAGTGTTTGAGTCATGGCGTCTGCCCCTGGTGGTCATGCTCAGTGTTCCGCTAGCCGCAGTAGGCGTTTGTATCGGCTTCATCTTCACTGGAACCAGCTTTGTTGAGGGGGCTTTTATCGGGATCGTTCTCCTGATTGGCATCGCCGTTAACGACAGTATTCTATTGACAGATCGTTTTCGGCAATTGCGAGTGGACCGTCCGTACGGGAATCCTTCCATACTGGCGCGTCTGGCCGTGCGCGAACGATTACGCCCAATGTGGACCACAACACTGACCAGCTGCGCCGCAATGCTTCCACTACTGGTCTTCCCTGATAATGACGATTTCTGGACCGGTTTGGCCGTCACGGTCACGGGTGGTCTTTTCGCATCCACACTGCTTGCCCCGTTTGCCTCAGTGGCTATGCTGTCGCTCTTCAAGCGTAAACCGCTGTCAGGGAAGCTGAACCCGTCTACCGTTGAAACCCCGGTCTGAGCGTCAACCTGGGGTCTTTGCAAGTATCTTCTCAGATATCGTGAACGGTTTCACAGCCCGAACGGAAGGGGGGGCACACCGATACTGCACTAAGCGCAAGTTCGACATTGTAGTGGATTTTTTTACTGAGATTCCCTATCCCCTATTTTCAGGGGTTTCGAAGGACAGCTGTTTTGGGTTGTATTTTTACGCTTCGGTGTTCTCTTTTTCAGGGCGTTTTGCCTTGATTCGCTGCGTATTCCGCCCGAGTTTGAGCCCCATTGCCTGAAAGATCTGACGCTGGAATGGTTTGAGATCTTGGTCTTGTTTGAGCAGGATACCGTAGGTTTTGTTCTGGGGAAGCACGGTCGTCACGCGCAGGTGCTCGTTGAGTTTGACCTTGAGGGTGGCCCAGCTCTTGTGGATTTGTTTCGCACCCAACTTGCTTCGAATCAAATGCACGACATGGAAGGCCAGGATGGACAGGAACAGATGGGCTTCAATCTGCTCATCTTTGCTGTGATAGATTGGGCGGAAGCCCAGGTCGGATTTCATCGTTCGGAAAGAATGTTCAATTTCTCCCAACTGCCAGTACGTTCGTGCAAGATCCTCACAGGACCACTTCGTATGACTGGTGCGCAGGACGTATCCGCCAAAGGCTTCGGTGCACGCATCATACGCCGACCGACGCGTCAGGAGAATCTTTTCGGCGTGCGCTTGCGGCCCCTTTTTGTTCACGACCTGGATCTGGTAGTGATGTCCGACTTGTTTGTATTTCTCCACGAGCCGTCCCACCTTCCGCTCAATCACCGCATACGTCTTCGGACGTCTGGGCAACGTGAGTCCCTCGTTCAAGTGTGCAATGGCCGCTTCAAATTTGGCGCGCTTCGTGGTTATGATCTGATCGCTGACCGCCTGCCGGGCTTCACTGTGTAGATACACCCGCCGCTCTCCATCATTTTCCCCAAGCTTCCAGGCGCGTACGTTCATCTCATGGGTGGTTTGAAAAACTTGATCCGGTTCCCGGTCCGGCACCGGGGGCGTCTTCGTGCGCTGTACACAGATCCAGTTCAATCCCGCTTCCTTCAAATACGCCAAATTCGCCTCCGTCGCAATGCCCGCATCCATAATGACCGTCGGCTGGTCTCCATTCAACTGTTCAATGGCCGTGCGCAAGGTCTTCGGCTCACTGGCATTGCCGGGGAGAATTTCTGCGGTGCGCGGGAACCCCGAAGCATCAAGGGTCATCGCCAGCGTGACCAGCGGACAATCGTTGCGCTTGTCCTTGCTGCGCCCATGGTGCAAGAACGCGCCCTTCTTGCGGCCCGTGTAGTAGGTGTTGGTCAGATCATAGAACACGATCATTTCCGTAAAGCCCAATAATGCCCTGGTATTGCCAAAGAGCTCGTCCATGATCGTCTTCCGGTGCGCGTAGAGCCCGGCGGCAATGCGGTAGAGCGTCCGGTCACAGGGACGCTTGGCGTGGAGCAATTCCAGGATCCCGGACCGTTCGCACATCCAGTCATAGGTTTGTCGTTCACTCCCGGGAGAAAGCATCCGTCCCACGACCAGGGCGATCGCCCAGTGGATCTGATCCCGGTTGAAGTTCAAGGTTTGCAGGATCTGGGGAAACTCCAACAGATCCAGCGCTTTGAGCGCCACGCGCTCGCCGCCAACGGTGTGCGTGTCCGTATGATGGATCTCGTTCGTGAGGATGGCATCCCGGTCATCGCGTGAATCATGGACATCATAGCCCTTGCGTTTGAGCTTCTCCATGATGTCCTGACTGGCCTGGCAAAGGACTTCATCTTCAAACGGCAAGCGCGCATGTCCGTGCAAGCCGTCGCGGACGAGTTGCATGAGCGTTGGCCATTGTTCTTTGGGGAGATTGAAGTCTTGGCCGAGGTTGAGGAGGGTTCGCTGCCGAGGGTTTCCGTGGACGCGATAGGATTCAATGATTGAATAGGTGTGTGTTTTTTCGCCGGATTTGAGGATACGGGGTTTGGCACGGATATACATGGTGGACTGCGGTAGTTAGGTGAGGTTAAACGGGGAGGTCCGCAACAAGATCCGCAATAATCCACTACATTAAGGGTTTTTGACAAAACAATTCAAAAAAGGGCACATTTTGCCCGAAATTGGCTGATTTTACCCCAAAATACCTGAGATCAGGTCAAAAAGTCAGACACGACGGAAGGGAAATGTCGAAGTCGCGTAAGAGGAAGGGATCAGGTCGTATTACGGGAGTCAATGTACATGTAAATCCCATCACATGGTGTACACGACCTAGAGACAAGTTCGCGGAACTATGTTACGACTCGGTTTCAGCCCATGCGTGACACTGTAGGCTCCCTGCGCTGGATCTGTTGTTATGCCCGCAGACGTACTGTCACTAATCCTCCAATCGCAGGACCAAGATTATCCGTTGATTGATCTACGTCATCTATTACTCCGTAATCTGCGTCGGCGACGCACGTTACGCATCCATCATCGCAGTTGCCTCTTCAAACGTAGGCATAAAGTTGGCACATCCATGCCGGGTAACCACAATCGCGCCACAAGCATTGCCAAGTCGAGCCGCGTCGTAGTATGTCCAACCAGCAACAACGCCATAAATGAATCCCGCAGCAAAAGCATCTCCAGCCCCAAGAATATTGTGAACTTCGACTGGGAACCCAGGAACACTAACTGGGGATTTCCCCCGCTCATGAATACGTACACCTTCGGCCCCACATTTCTCCACGATAAGCTCAACGCCCCAATTCAATAATGTCTGAATGGCTGCATCTACATCCCCGCTCACATGCGCATCTGATACCTGTTGATGTGTTAATTCTATCTGGTCGGGGTCCTCTAGGACCGCGGCGTTAATCTCGTCCTGGGTGCCTAGCAAAATATCAACGTTTGCAAGAACATTCCTTACAGTAACCCCGAATGCACGGGGATCATGCCACTGATCCGGACGAAAATCAAGATCAAAAACAACAGGTACGTCTGAGCGCGCAGCACGCTCTACGGCAAATAGTGTCGCGCTTCGGCTCGATTCCTGGGCAAGATTAGTACCTGCGAATTCAAATATTTTCGCCCGATTTATCGGAGTGGCCAATACATCTTCAATACTCAGCGCATTGTCGGCACAGTTGTCTCTGTAGTATACCAGAGGAAAACGATCGGGAGGTTCGATACCCAGGATGACTGCACTTGTCCGCCGGTCAGGTTTGCGTGAGATGTACTTCGTCTCCACGCTCTCATTCTGGAGAAAGTTCAATACAAAATCTCCAACTGGATCCTGTCCAACCGCGGTGAGCAGTGCGGTTCGCATTCCGAGTCGACTTGCACCTACACATACATTGGTGGGAGATCCTCCCACATAAGCAGAAAAGCTGGTGATCTGCGGGAATGGCGCCCCGATATCGTCCGAATACAGATCTATGGACGAACGGCCCATCGCAATCAAATCATAGTGCATGAGGGAGCTTAGAAATGGAGAAAAATCGAAGGATTATAGCCAATACAAGAATACAACAGAAATACACAGCTAGGCTGCCGTCGCTACATGACCATCGACAGGATACCTGTGCAGCATATTAAACCTGTCGATAGCGCCATCCGCAAGCGCAATCATCCCAACGCTGAGGAATGTCTCTGGATCCAGACACAATAGCAGCAATGATCAGCATGAATGCTGAGACAAAGCCCCGATGAAACTGACATCCCCCTTTTGTGAAATTTCTAAGCACTACCCGTGAAAGTGTAGCTGTCGCTAAACAAATGGGCTGCTAGCCAGCAGCGCTCATATCAACCATGGCTTTTATACAACCTTGGGCACCGTCAAGTGATTTAATTCGGTCTGGGACGTCGCTGAATGGAATCCGATCAGTGATGAACCAACTTGGATCTATAGTGCCGTTTTCCAACATTGACATAACCTCACGAAAATCTTCGTGCGTGCCATTGCGACTGGCTCGCAAAGTTAATTCTCTTCGATGAAAATCCGGATCATCAAACTCGAAATTTCCGACGTACAACCCTACAAATACCAGCGTCCCGCCAGGGGCAACCAACTGGTAACTTTGATGCACAGCTGCGCGGTTGCCAGTCGCTTCAATCACAGTGACCGGTAAATCTCCATCGAAAGCCTCCCTGACCACAATCTCTGGATTTTCACCAGGAGCCAGTGCACGCTCAGTCAGTCGAAGCCCCGACTGCCTGCGATCTTCCCGAATATCCATAACTGCAAGATCTGCCCCCAGCGCATTCGCCATTAATGCGCATGCAAGTCCAATCGGCCCCTGCCCCACAACCAGAACCTGATCCCGTTCACCGATACGTGCGCGTTTTACGGCATGATAGCCCACCACAAGAGGTTCAACCAGTGCAAGGATAGCAGGTGGAAGTGTTGCGCTGGGATGGAGGCTAAATTGCGGCAACCTCATAAGCTTAGTGAACGCACCATCCTGATGAATCCCGAACACACTAAGCCCATAGCAGCAATTTGTATCCCCACGTTTACAGGCTTGGCAGTCTGCACAGGACATGTACGGATTCACCGCACAATACATGCCCTGAACGAGGTCGCCAGCCGACTCCAGTACTTGAACAGATATTTCATGCCCAAGCCTTCTCGGATAGGTGAAGAACGGCTGACATCCCCTGATCGCCTGATAATCCGTACCACAAATCCCCACCTGTTGCACACGAACCAGGACGCCCTCACCGTCTGGCTCCTGTATGTCCTCCCAGGCCCATTTCCCTGGTGCGTGCAGTACAAGCGCCCGCATACCTGCTAGAGTTGCTCCAATGTTTGGTACTTCTGGGCAATACGAAGTGCCATTTCAAGGGATTGGTGCGCATTCAGCCGGGGATCTACCGTCGAACGATACCGTAGGTTAAGGTCTGCCTCGCCAACATCACTGGCGCCTCCAACACATTCGGTGACATCTTCCCCAGTGAGCTCAAAATGCACGCCTCCCAGAACGGATTGCATGCCCGCATGGATATCAAACGCGGCTTCCAGTTCCGCCAGGATATTATCAAAGCGCCGCGTTTTCATACGACCGGAGGCCGTCTCGGTATTCCCATGCATTGGATCGCAACACCACAGAGCATTCAGTCCTGCACGCTGTGTAGCATCAATAAGTCCTGGCAATGTACTTTCTATTTTGGCAACCCCCATCCGTGTGATGATGACCATGCGGCCACGATCATTAAGGGGATTCAGGTTGCGAAGAAGTGACAACAGATCGCTAGGCGCCATGTCGGCGCCGATTTTAATACCGACTGGATTGCGTATCCCGCGCATATACTCAATGTGTGCGCTTCCTTTGAATAATGTTCGCTTACCAATCCACGGCAAATGCGTGGACAGATTATAAATGTTATCGGAACGGGGGACTTCCCGCGTGAACACTTCCTCGTATGGCAAATGAAGTGCCTCGTGGCTTGTATAAAAGTCCACCCGATTCAACCCACCGATAGGATAATCCGCGACTGTTTCCGCAAAGCGCAGCGCCTCACGAATCTTACTGATGATGGCTTGGTAACTCTTGATGTGCGGCGATTGTTGAGCAAAACCAAGATCCCAGTGGCCCGCGTTATGTATATCTGCAAAGTTACCATCGGCTAATGACCGTACAAAATTCAGTTGGATGGCCGAGTGATGGTAGGCCTTCATCAGACGCTCAGGGTCTGGAATTCTTGCCTCTGGAGTGAATTCTCGAGCATTGATATTATCGCCTCTGTACGACGGAAGCGACACGCCATTGCGCGTCTCAAACAATTTACTCCGGGGTTTAGCATACTGCCCAGCAAAACGCCCAACCCTTACAACCGGCATCTTTAGGCCATAAATAAGCACTACGCTCATCTGGAGCAGGATCTTGAGGCGGTTCTTAATAATCTCCTCCTCGCAATCCTCAAAGCTCTCCGCGCAGTCTCCACCCTGAAGCAAAAAACGCTGACCTGCGGCAGCTTCTCTCAATTGATCGCGCAATGCCTCAATCTCCCAAGACGTAACCAGTGGTGGCTGCTGCCTAATCGCATTAAGGACTGTTTGGAGATGCTCCTCATCCGTATAGTCCACCTGTTGAGCGATTTCTTTTGTACGCCAAGAGATCGGACTCCAGTCTGGTCGTGTGTTCTCCATAATTGGTTAAACCTGAAAACGCGGTACTACGAAACACGCCCTGCATCGTTTCTACGGCAACGATATTGTAAGAATTTCGTAGACAGTAAAAAAGGGTTTGTTCAATGAGACAATATAGGCTGCTGATCTTTGGTTTCGTTCTCGTCTTCACCATCTTCGGTTGTGACTCTGGAGGTTCCGACGACACTTCTCCAGAAACAGGTGCAGCCATTCTGACACTCAATAATTTAAGTCCGCTCCCGGGTGATTACCACCTGGAGGGCTGGGTTGTAACCTCGGATCTGGCCACGCTTTCACTTGGAAAATTTACTATAGGTTCGGGTGGTAAACTTTTTAACCTGGCTGGTGAAGAGTTAGGCACTCGCAGACTTGACACCCAATTTCCACTTGACAGTGCCCGCATTGCCTACATCACGATTGAGCCGCCTGGCGATGTTGACGATTCTCCCTCTATGACTCGACTGATGGGGGGCCTGTTCATTGAAGGGAGTGCAGAACTGCGCACAACCGATGTGGAAGGCATTGAGGATGCCTTGGTTCTGGCACGCGGAAACTACATCATAGAAACACCAACCAATGGGCCTAATTCGTTTGAACAAAGCGGCATATGGTTTGTGAATCTAACCGGTGGCCCTCCCGCACGTGGGCTGCGTATAACAACCCCTATTCCCGGCTGGAAGCACCAGGGGTGGGTGGATATAGATGGGATTCCACTCAATATGGGAGTGATCTCACACCACAGCCAGCCCGACGATTCGAATATCTACAGTGGTTCTCAACCTGGGTATAATTACCCTGGCGAAGACTTTCTAGTAAATGCCCCTCCCTCCCTCACATTCCCTCTCAGCCTTGCAGGTACGCGGGTAACTGTCTCACTTGAGCCTGACCCCGACCCCGATCCAGAGCGATCACAATTGATCCTTTTCGAAGCGACTGTCCCTGAAACGCCTGAGTCAATTGGTACGACCTACGACATGGCCAATCTGGTTGATACATGGCCTACTGGGAGGATGGTCATAATCCAGCAGTGATTTTCTGTCTTCGAGCAAAACTTGGGGCCTTGCCTCTTCAAAGGAATGGCACCTTGGAGGTTATTGCCAGGATTGTGTGCAGCGGTACTACCGCCTATTACACAGTCGGTCCAGGATAGATTTGCGCGCGTCCTACTGATCTTGGGCCAAACCCACAATCGAATGATGGGATGCCCGCACTAAGAACAATTAATATATTTGTAGGAACCAACGGCAACTTAGGATCGTCAGTCCCACAAAACCCAAGATTGTTACTGAACTTATTCGGGCAAATTGCTTGACTCCAATTTAAATGGCTTCTCATAAGACACATACGCTTTGTGTGTTGCTGTCTCAATTTTGTGTCAGACACTCTGGAGGCTGCGTCGCTGCAAATTACTTAAGCACAGGAAAAGCTCGCTCGGTGTATCACGGCATTGCACGACAGCGCTCAAACCAGATCTTGCCGCAGTGCCGAGGTCACTGGAACATTAGGAAAAGGGTGCTGTAACGAAACGCATGACCAATTCAGTTAATTCCTTCCACGCACGATCAGGGGCTAGATATCTTGTTAGAGCACAGGCACTCCGGTGGGTGCACCCCTTTATTGTGGTAGGTCTGCTGGTCGCAGTGAGTCTTGCCGGGTGTTCAATGGCACCACGCCTAGAGGACCCCGTGCAACCACTCCCCGAACAATTTGAAGCGGCCGCACTAGCGGACCAGAGTGCGCAGCACTACTGGTGGCATGGTTTTGGAGATCCATACCTGAACCAATTGGTGGATTCCGTTATCGCACGAAATCTAGACCTTCGTGTGGCTGTAGCCCGCGTCGCAGAAGTGCAGAATCAATTTCGTATCGCACGTTCTGAACAGTATCCATCCATGGAATTGTCTGCACGGCGGGATCAGCAGGATATTCCCTCCAATGTAGGTGTCGGGGGGCAGATAGGCGATCAATTCGACGTACCGGGAGCACCTGCGTTTCCCGACCGGTTCGATTATACAACCTATAGCGCCTCACTTGGGTTTGCGTACGAAATAGACTTTTGGGGACGAGTACGCGGGACGAAGCAGGCTGCATTGCAGGAGTTTTTTGCCACGCAGTCTGACGTGCGAACAGTACTTCTGGGAGTCATCGGGGAGACGGTTGCGACCTATTTCGAGATTGCAGCCCGCCAGCGCACGCTTGAGTTGACCCAGGAAAGCGTACGTATCCTGGCCGAACGTGCAGAGATTCTGTCTGATCGATATCAACGAGGTCTGGCATCTCCCCTGGAATTTCACGCCACGCAGCAGGAGCTTCATGCGGCAAAAGCAGATCTGCCCGTGCTCGAAAGCCAACTGGATGCAACCCGAGGGCGGCTGACCCTGCTATTAGGACGTTACCGGATGCCGATGGATAACATGCTCGTCCCCGAAAGCGCCTATGATTATGCGCTCGAGGAAATACCGAGTGGGTTACCCTCAGATTTAATTCAGGAGCGGCCGGATGTGGTTGCGGCGTTTCAGCGTCTAGAAGCTGCCCGCGAACGCATCGGAGCCGCACGCGCCGTGCAATTTCCCAGTTTTTCACTGACCGGAGCCGCCGGCACGCAAAGCAGTGTGCTCTCCGATATTGTGCAGACTAGTCAAAACTTCTGGCTTTTTGGCGCTGGTTTGACGGCCCCCATCTTCAATGCCGGCAGGATCCGTGCGAACATCCGGGTAGCTTGGGCCCAGTATGAGCAGTTGGCACTCCAGTATGAGAAAACCGTGCTCATGGCCTTCCGGGATGTTGAGGCTGCACTTGTGAACTACGGCAAGTTAAAGGAGAGCTATGCGTCCCTTACAGCGGCCCAGGCTTCGGCCCGTGACAGAGTCCAGATTCAGGAGCTTCGCTATCTCCGGGGGACAGGCGACTATTTAGGCCTTCTGGATGCCCGGCGCAATCTTATCCTTTCGGAAATCGGGTTAACGGAATCCCGTCGCAGCTTGGCCGAGGCTCGCTTAGCAGTGCATCGATCCCTTGGCGGGACCTGGATTCAGGAAGGGTCAGAGCACAATCTTGAAGCGCCTTAGGATTTTTCCTCCGGCACGGCCCAGACATATGCAGCGGTCACGAAACGAGGAAGACTCGTAACCAGATCCAGTTCAGGTGCCGATAGCATCGTTTCAGATTCTGGCTCTCGCCGGAAAGTACAGCACCTCCTCACTCATCCTTCGGGTACTGTCCGAGACACTACTCCGTTTAGTGCGCATTCATGTGCATGCGACGGACCGATTGACTTTAATGACTAGGAATTACTCTATTTCACTTCAAAATTGATGTTCCAAAGTAGTTTGATGCGTGGGGATTCTTACCAGAATCGACAGGAACCTGGCGATTTACATCGGTAGAATGGACGGCCTAAACTTATAAATATGAACGCACACGACTTTGAGTATCTCTTAAGATGCCAATGAGCACGATTAGATACCTTGCCCTTCTTACATTCGCTGCCTGCTTGATAGGAGGATGTGCTACCAAAGAAGAAATTGACCCCGGAGCGACAGCTGAAACTTATTCATTGACCGAGGCCATTAGAATCGGCGATGGAGCAGCCATGGAAACGGTTTATTTTGACAGTATTGACGACGTAGAAGTTGACGCGCAGGGGAACATCCTAGTGACGGATAACGCATCTCCTGGTTTTCGCATCTTTTCACCTGACGGTTCACTCACTCATGAAATCGGCAGCGAGGGTGAGGCCCCAGGAGAGTTTCAGTATCCTCCTCTACTTACAGTCGGCTTAAAGGACTCCGTATTTGCGTTTGATAGCGATAACGGCCGATTGACCGTGTATTCTCCTGACCACTACCAATTGACCCGCATGGTAAACCTGGCCACACATCTTCCTGATCACGTGAGTGCTGCAGATGTCCTGGCTATACTATCCGAAGGCTTGTTTGTCGAATTCGATTATTACACAGACGAAGTTACCCCGGACGAGAATGATTGGCCTAAGGAAATCAAGTTTCTGAATCATTCTGGTAGGGTTTTGCGAGATTCGATCGTGCTGATTCCATCCTACCAACTTACATTGATTTCTGGGAGGCTTGTCTACCCGCGTCTATGGGGACGGGAGTCCTTCATTATCTCGAGTTCAGATGGACTTATCCACGCGGGATGGAACGAAACCATTCAAGTTCGCACTACCTCTCTTAATGGTATTGTCGGCGAATTTATTATCCCCCACTCTCCTATACCTCTCACTTTGAATGAAATAAATGAAAGGATCTCCCGATATCCCACAGAATGGCAGATTCAATTTCGCCGAGATATGCCGGACACCAAACCTGCATTCAATGCAATGGTGCTTGACGACGAAGACCGATTGTGGATGCAACTCAGTTGGCCAGCGGACTCCACTATGGCTGAGTGGCTTGTAGTTAAATCTTCAACAGGTGACATAGTAGCCAAAACCTCGCTCCCAGTGAATGCAACAATCATGAAGATTCGTCAAAGAAAAGCCTATGGCGTCGTGGATGACGGTCAAGACGTGGTGACGGTTTGGGAAATCAGTAGCTCGCTTTCACAACGGCGTTGAAATGAAGACAATGCAATTTGGTCGGTGGAGCATGAAAAACGCAGCGCAGGAAGCATGTACCTTTCGTGTGAAATACATGCTGCACAAGCATCTGGAATGGCGGATATCTTGAGCATCCAAAGGGACGCTAATTCGCAATGGTCCAACACATATCATATCGAGGACTTATTGAAGACGTTTTTTAAGAACTTTTTGTACAGTAAATTCTCTGGCAGGTAGTACATACCACCACTATTGCCTTAAAACCAAAAGATTATACCTTGGATGCGCCACAAATCAGCTACTTTCGCGCTCTTGATCACTCTGTTGGCTGCTGGATGTGGCACGGAAGCTCCTCGCTCCATCACAGCGGTGTCTTGGGGGGGCTCGTATGGACAAGCCGTCAACGAGGCGGTGAACATTCCCTTCGCCGAGGAGACGGGCATCAATGTTGGAGTCGAGGATTATAACGGAGGTCTCGCCCAGATCCGCGCACAGGTGGAAATTGGCAATATACACTGGGATGTAGTGGATCTGGAATTCGCCGATGCGGTGCGGGGATGTGACGAAGGACTTCTGGAACCGATAGACGTCGACATTTTACCGCCTGGCCCCGATGGAACACCCGCTATTGAGGATTTTGTCGCCGAAAGCCTGACCGAATGTGGTGTAGGCAATCTCTATTGGTCAAGTGTGTATGCTTACAGTGAGGCAACAATTACTGGTCCCAAGCCCACTACGATGGCTGACTTTTTCGACTTGGAGACCTTCCCTGGTCGCCGGGGAATGAGGCGGGCACCGCAGGTGAATCTTGAGTGGGCATTGATCGCAGACGGCGTACCCCTAGATCAGGTGTACGCCACCCTGGATACCCCTGAAGGAGTTGAGCGCGCTTTTGCGAAACTCGAAACCATCAAGGACGAGGTAATCTGGTGGGAGGCAGGTGCCCAGCCGCCACAAATGCTGGCCGACGGGGAAGTGATCATGACCACGGCCTATAACGGTCGTATCTTCAACGCACAAGTGCTTGAAGATCAACCGTTCGTGATTGTTTGGGACGGACAAATGCTTGATGTGGGACAGATCGGAATTGTCCGAGGTACTCCGCGCCTGAGTGAGGCATTGGAATATGTTGTCTTCGCAACCAGTGCTGAATCATTGGCGCGGATCGGGAGGCGGATCTCATATTCCCCCGTGCGGAAGTCCGGCATGCCACTCGTGACTACCCATGTGGTAGCTGGCGTGGACATGGAACCACACATGCCAGCGAGCTCCGCCAACACGCAGCGTGCCCTACGTTTCAACTCAGCTTGGTGGGTTGACCACCAGGACGAAATGAACGAACGGTTCAGCGCATGGCTAGTCAATTGAGATTAACTACTACCTGGGGCGTCGCGACTGTAAAGATGTAATTGGGCTTCCTTTACGCCGAAGCCATCACCTGCGCTTACTACGGCAGATTCCGCAAAATCTCCGAATTCAATCAGAATTTCCATTCACGGATTCTGACTCCGGGCAGGGACGTGTGAGACGTATTTATAGGGAATAAATACTCGACTGCCCAAGACATTCAAGTCCTTTTTTGTGTTTCACTTTGAACAGATACTGAAGAGCAATCGCCAGGTTGACAAAGCCATGAATGAGCACTGTTGGGGCTGCACATGATCCACGCCCACGAAAAACCACGTCAATTCTGGAAGCCAGAGACTGTATCCACGGACTGCTAAGCTGGCTGGTCCGAGGGCCTTGGGCGAAGCAAGATGTCCAGACGATGATGCAACATCATTAGCGCGGGTACCAACATCATGAGGATTACCGTGGCAAACAGAACACCAACACCAAGGCTTACCGCCATCGGAATGAGAAATTGTGCCTGTGTACTCCGCTCAAGTATGAGTGGGAGAACGCCTAGGAACGTGGTTACAGATGTAAGCAGAATTGGACGAAAGCGTGCCTTCCCGCCTTCCCAAATGGCTTCCTCCATAGGTACCCCGTCCCGCCTCCTTTCATTGATGTAATGGATGAGCACCAACGAGTCATTGATTACAATTCCACTAAGTGCCACTATCCCAAAAAGGCTAAGCATGCTCAGGTTCAGTCCCATGACGATATGCCCTACCAGAGCCCCAACAAATCCAAACGGAATTACGGCCAAAATTATGAATGGCTGGACATATGAACGGAAAGGAATTGCCAGGAGCGCGTACATCACAAACAGTGCGATGACAAAACCTCTTGCCAGTGCATTTACAGAATCGGCCTGCTGCCTCTGCTCTCCTTCAAAGCTTACACGGAAACCAGGGATTTCTGTCTGAATGGCCGGTATGATTTCAGATTCAATTTGACCGATAACCGCATCCAGCGAATTTTGGTCTTCATTCACATCTGCTGTGACGGTTACTACGCGGCGGCGGTCACGCCGATGAATAGCGGATGGGCCGGTGCCAAAGCGCGCTTCAGCGACTTCGCTAAGCGGGATTTCGGCTCCAGCAGGTGTCCGAATACGGAGCCGCTGCAGGTCGGCTGGGGCATTGCGTTCATCCTCGGGCAGGCGAACCATCACTCTGACATCGTCCCTACCCCTCTGAATCCGCAAGGCTTCGGCACCAAAGAAGGCATTGCGTACCTGCAGGGCCATATCTTCAAAAGTCAATCCGAGAGGGCGTGATTCTGGAAGCAGTTCCAACTGAACTTCTCGCTTCCCCCTGTCCTGATCGTCGTCAATATTGGAGGTTCCCGCAATATCTGTCAACTCTTCTCTGAAGCGCGTTGTTGCTTGTTCCAATTCCTGCGGAGTGGGCGCACTCAGTTCTGCCCGGATACTGCTTCCGAGGGAGAGCAGTGCAGCCTGGAAAACGAGAGAGTTTACACCAGGAATCTCGCCAACCTTTTGACGCCAAGCTTCTTCGAATTCAAGTGCAGGAAGCTTTCGTATTTCAGCATTGACCAATTCAAAGCTGACCTCACCCAGATGGGATTGGACAACTCTGTGTTGATCAGCCGCCATCGGATCCAACGCGAGGGAGGGCTGGTCACCGACTAAGGTCAGTGTGTTCGTCACCAAAGGCGGGTGGTTTTCAGGAAGGGTGGTCTGTAGTTCGGTAGCCGTTTCATGACCCTTCACCTCCAGTAATTCGACGATCTGCTGCGTTTGCTGAGCTGGGGTACCCAACGGCATCTCAATCCGTGCCGTTACGACTTCACCTTCGATTTCGGGAATAAAAATGAACTGGACCAATCCACCTCGCACCAACGCGAGTGACAGACCGATGAGAGCCACCGAACCAATCAACACTAAGGAATAACGCCGAGTGGTGAGCCGCAGCACTCGGTCTAATGGACCATGTATGAAGCGTTCCAGGGCCTGCGTTGTAGCAGACTGTATCCTTTCCAGGCGCTGCATGACCCTGCCAGGGTTTGCATTCTTCTTCATGTGCGATAGATGCGCCGGCAGGATAAAGAGTGATTCAATCAGGGAAAAAACCAGAACGGTGATGGCAACCGTCGGGATGGACTGCATGAGCTTGCCCATTGATCCAGGTACAAACAGCATTGGCGAAAATGCTGCAATCGTCGTAAAAACCGCAAACGTCACAGGCACACAGAGGCGCGTGGCTCCTTGAACTGCAGCACGCAAGGGGGGAACGCCACGTTCCTGTTCCCTGAATATGTTTTCCCCAATTACGATAGCATCATCAACCACAATTCCAATAGCGACAATGAAAGCAAACAGAGAGGTCATGTCTATGGAAACCCCCAGTAACGCCATTACCGTAAACGAGCCGATGAAAGATACCAGGAGCCCTAGGGAAGTCCATAATGCCAATTGGATGTTCATGGACAGGACTAAAGCCAGCGTAACAAGTATAAAACCGGCAATTCCATTTTTCATCAGAAGGTCGAGACGGCTTCTGAGGTAGGTATGCTCATTACGCCAAGTGTCAACGGAAACCCCTTCCGGTAAACTCATACGGAAGCCCGCTAGGTACTCTTCAGTCGCTTCAGCAATATCAAGTACACGCTCATCACCCGTGCGGGTAAGCGCCACTAGAACCGCCGGCTGTCCCTCAAATCGTGCGATGAGGTCATCATCCTGAAACCCATCCGTGACGGTGGCGATATCTGCAAGGCGGACCGTGGCACCTGCTGGAGTCGCAAGAACGATAATTTCCTCAAAATCTCTGGCTGTATAATTCTGGCCCTTGGAACGAACCAGGATTTCCTCGCTGCGTGTCTCCAAGCTGCCACCAGGCAGTTCTAGGCTGCCCCGACGCACGGCAGTTGCTACATCAGAAAGACGTAACCCATAGGCGGCCAATGCGTCTTCCGAGACTTCAATTGATATTTCGTAGTCCCGCACACCTATCAAACGTACGAAGGAGATTTCGTCAAGTGCCGTCAGCTCATCTTTGACCTGCTCTGCCAGTGCCTTGAGTGAATGTTCATCGGCGTCCCCGTAAATGGCAATCTGCAGTACATTCCTGCGATTGGTCAACTCTCGCACTACCGGCCGCTCTGCCTCAGCGGGAAATGTATTGATACGATCCACATTACTCTTAATGTCGTTGAGAGCCTTATCAACATCAGCGCCCAACTCCAGATTTACCGTCACCACTCCAACATTTTCTGAAGACACGGACGAGATACGATCAATGTCATCTACGCCATCAATCGCTTCTTCAATGCGCCGCACGACTCCGTCTTCCACCTCTTCAGGGGAGGCCCCACGATAGTCCGCGCGAATTTCGATAGCGTCAAGGCTGGCTTCCTGAAAGACTTCCTGTGGTATTCTTGATACATTGAGGAATCCCAGGAAAAGAATCAGCAACATCAGCAGGTTCGCTGCGACGCTGTTGCGCGCCATGTAGGCAATGGCCTTCTTCATGTCGGTGAGCTACTTGCTTCTGCCAACTAATTCACTCCGGTCCGTACACGCATACCATCCGTTACGACATTCAGCATATTGCTAACCACCTGGTCCTCATCCGTAATACCATCTAACACGTAGAGGGTATCCTCCACCTCCTGAATGATCTCTATGGGTTGCACGTACAGGCGGTCGTCACGAACAACCCAAACCACATCGCCTTCCCTAAGAGTTTCGCGAGGTAGCGTGTAGTATTGATCAAAGTGCCGACCTTCCAAGTGTGCGGCAACGAAAGTTCCCACCAGAAGAGGTGGCCGCACATCACTGCTATCGTAAGGTTTCTGTACTCGGACGATCACATTGAGCGTCCGTGTAGACTCATCCAGAGTCCCCTCCGTGCGATGAACAATCCCAATCCATTCATGCTCCCCGTCGGCATTACGGGCAACAAGTTTGGCATGTGCAGTCCCGGCTCCACTGACCAGCAAGTCACCTAGGAGCGTTATATCGCGGCCTGCGATGGGAACACTGATCTCAACAATATCCGTCCCATAAAAGGAGGCGATTAATTGACCTGCCCCAATAAATTGCCCCAGATCTGCCCCCTTGTTCCGCAATCGCCCGTTATATGGAGCGGTGATACGTGTCCGTTTCAGACGCGACTCAGCGTCCTGTAACCGTGCCTGCGCCCCTTGAAGCTGTGCGGCTGCAGCCCTCCAATGCGGCTCCTTGAAGACAAGACTGCCGAGTTCAGTGCTGTCGACTTGTCTCTGCACGCCGGTTCGACTTTCCAGTAGCCCCCATTCTTCCCTAGCAATCGCCATTTCTTCTTCGGCTCTAAGCAAATCGAATTGTCGCTGAATTACCTCGGCTTGCGCAACAGTGACTGCGTTGGCATAATCGGTGGAATCTATCCTAAGGATCTCCTGGCCCTGACGGAAGGCACCGCCGGTGACAAATTCGTCTGCTACCCAAGTGATCTTTCCAGAAACTTCCGAGATAAGTGTTACTTCCCGCAGCGGTCTCACCGTTCCATTGCCGCGTATCGTAACACGCCCTTCGCGCACCGTAGGTACGACAGTGGTGACAAAAGGAAGTACTCGTTGCGACGTTGGTTCCGGAGAATCGGAGCGTAATTGAGACAATACGATGGCTAAGACTGCGGCACCTGCAACGATGACACCCACAATAAATAAGAGTTTTCCCCGCTTCATTACTACTATGTACACTTGGACGGTGGCACAGGCGAAGACCTACGGTGCTTACAGATCAAAATGCGACGCCTCGTGAATCCAGATATCACCGAGGAATCTTTCGCGGTCAGGCGAGCATCAGCCAAGCTAAATAGAGAGTCCGTTGATGTCATTAATGACATGCCAAAATGTGCCGGGCATCTAGAAAACTCTAGATTGTCGCCCGTGCTCCGAAGATAGTAAAATTCGTGGATACGGACTCTGTCACGGAGCGAAGACTGGCGGCTGAAAGAGTTCAGGTAACCAGATTAAGCATGTGCCCACGCTAACTTCCTTTGTTCTAATGTTCCAGCTGTACATATATTCGAGCGAGCTAGCTTGGATATTACGGGAATTTGAAGAAACCAACTGTTTGCAGTTGGTGTGAACAAATTCGGAGCGTGATTGCTCAACAAGGACGTACGTCTTGTGAATATTATATTCAGGCTGGAGAACAATTGTGATAATTGTTAGTACCGTTTATGTTGGAGACTAGAGATCTTGATTTTAAGAATTAAACCGGGTGATTGCCGTTTTTTGTTACCTCGTTTCCTTGGGATGCACAAATAAATGAGAGAGCCCTCCCCTATTCTCGTTCCAACTAGTTACCAATTGGGCTACAAAAAGGCGCGGTCTGTGGACCGGGTTTTGGCAGATCTGTATGTTCGTCATACGACTATTGGTGATCCCGAATTGGATTCGGTAATTGAAGAGTGCTCTGAATCGTTGCCACCTGATGTTTTTAGCCGGTACATACGAGCTGGTATTTTACAGAAAGAAGATTTTCTTACGGGAGCCCCTGACAGTTTGCAAGAATTCTTTCACAGGGTGGACAACACCAATCCACCTTGGCTGTCTTACGAATCTTTTCGGCCAGCGACCCGCGCAGTCTATAAAAACGCCAGTCTGGTACTTGCCGCTTTTGTCGCAGGCGCCCTCGTAGAAGGATTTACAACCATGATAGCCAAGTCTTTCCGGATCACGGGGCGAGTTGGCTCAAAGAATACCAAGCGTCGCCTGGGATATAATGCCCGGCATATCCTTGAGATTTTTTATCCCAGTGGCATGTACCGGGAAAACGACGGATGGAAAATGACCATGCGCATCCGCTTCGTCCATGCGAAAGTCCGCTACCTGCTTGATCGCTCCGATGAATGGGATAAAGAAGCGTGGGGATGCCCCTTGAGCGCAGCTCACCTGGGTTTCGCCATCTCAGTCTTTTCAGACCGCTTGTTGCATTTTTGCAAAATGCTTGGCGTGAGATTCAGCAAAGAAGAGCAAGAAAGTGTCATGGCGGTCTTCCGTTACGTTGGATACTTATTTGGTATCCCCGACGAAATATTGTACAAGAATAGAAAGGACGCCAAGGAGATCTTCAAGATCGGCCTGCTATGTGAACCGCCGGCAGACGATGATTCAGCGGTTGTAGCCAATGAACTTGTTCGTGCCGTACCGCGGGTAACCGATGTTCAGACTACAGAAGAAGCCGAAGAACAGATGAAGTTAGGGTATGCACTCTCACGGGTTCTTCTCGGACGGAAAACGGCAAAGGCTTTACAATTCCCCAAATACAACGGCTTCATCGCCCTCCTTCTGTTTCGGAGCCAAATAGTGCTTGAGAGCATGCTCAAGGATTCACAATTCATCAAGAGAAAGAATTTTACAGAATTACTGGGGATTTCCTCCTATGATGAGCTCATTGGGATCAGTTACAAATTACCAACCCATGTCAAAGATGCTTTGTCGCAGGACTGGTAGAAAACTAGTCTTGTACTAGGATTATTCCGGCTGTGAGCGCCTCCGCAAGCTTGCTGATCTCCTCCACAGATACGAGCCCGGTGGGTTGATTGAATCTTGGCAATAATAGCCGGTTGGTCAATCTTCGCATGTAGAGTTTGCCAGGAAATACCCGCGTATCTCTCTAGCCCCTGCCACGGCTAACTAACGCATTCAATACAGCAGGAGAAATGTTCGCCCTAACGCGTTCAGGAAAAACACATACCCCCCCCCCAAAATCATCATTCCCGAACTGTAGGGCGGTTCAGTTGGGCAAACACAGATATATCCTCAGCCAACCAACTCCGAGCAGCAATGGGATCCGTTCGGATCACGCTGGATCTATACCCTGGCCGTCCGATGACGATCACGCATACGCTCGCGCTGTTCACGAATCTGTCTTACAACGGCTTCAAGAGCCTCACCGATCGCCCCGCGGACAGAGTCTTGTGTACGCGTTGCCGCGATATTGGTCGGCTTACGGTACACAACCAAGCGCACCCTGTACTCCGCACGTCTATTGGCACCACTCACGCATTCTACGGCAACCGAAGCCCCTGCAATATCACGGTGACCTTGTGCCAACTTTTTGAGTCGCACCTCAATGGCATCTTTTTGCCGCTGGCTGAGATGTGTACCCTCTACGTAGTATTCGATTGCAAATTCAGACATTTTTTGCTTGTTGTTTTCTTTGGAAACCGTCAGGGTTTGTTCCAGGGTATACTTATGAATCTGGCACAAGAGATCCGTAAATGTCGCCGTATTTTTGGCGTACATATTCAAGCCAAGGAGCCGCACTGATTTCCCCTTTTGTCATCCACTCAATAATTTCACCGGCGGACAATCTGCGTCCCCAGTGATGAACATTCGCTTGTAACCATTCACGGAGTGGAGCAAACTCCCTTGACTCAATTTGTTCATCCAGATTCCCCAATTCTGACTTAGCGCACGCAAACACCTGAGCCGATATCAGGTTGCCAAGCGTATAGGTTGGGAAATACCCGATTGCACCCAGTGCCCAGTGTATATCCTGAAGCACGCCATCAGTGTCACTCTCTGGCCTAATACCAAGATAACTCTCCATCCTGTCGCCCCAGAGACCGGGTAGTTCCTTTATGGCAATTTTTTCCTCTATGAGCAGCATTTCGAGCTCAAATCGGAGCATTATATGCAAATTGTAGGTTACCTCATCTGCCTCCACCCGAACGGGAGATGCCTGTACCCGATTGATAGCCCGGTAGAAGTCTTCCAGAGATACAGAATCCAGGTTCTGATTAAAGCGACTTTGTAGGTCACGGTAATATGCCGCCCAGAAAGGACGACTCCTGCCTATCTGGTTCTCCCATAGTCTGGACTGTGCTTCGTGCATGCCCAGTGATGTCCCCTGGGCCAATAGAGTACCTTCAAGTTCCGGATCAATACCTTGCTCATACATGCCGTGCCCCGCCTCATGTAAGGAGCTGAATAGCCCCGAGGTTAGATTCCGCTCATGAATCCTTGTAGTTAAACGGACATCATTCATCGAAAAGGACGTACTAAAAGGATGTGCTGATACATCCTGTCTCCCTCGCTGAAAATCAAAACCAATATCCCGCAGGACCTCCATCCCGAAATCCCACTGAATATCGGCGTCATAGGAATGGAATAGGAATGCATTTCTTGGCTGAGGAGCACATTCAATAGCGCGTACAATGGGTACTAACGATGTGCGCAGATCATCAAAAATCTTTTTGACCTGCGCAGCAGTGACACCGGGTTCGTATTCTTCCAGTAGCGCGTCATACGGGTGCCCCGCATAACCGACCGCTTCAGCTTTTTGAATACACAGCCCCACAATCCTTTCCAGATCGCCAGCAAACCTGTCAAAGGTGTTTTCACTGTATGCATGCCTCCACGATACCTTGGCTCTAGCCGTGGTTTGCGCAATCTCCCCAACCAGTTCCGTGGATAGTTTGCGGGCACGGTCAAAATCCCTGGTGGCCACCCGAACAATACTGGCCCGGAAACTCATGGAATCCTCGTACTCGTCCCTTACACGTTCAAGCAGTTCGCCCGTACGATCTCGAACGAACAACTCATGTGACGTAGACTGAAGCGTGGCTATCTGTCGGGCCCGGGCCTCCGTACCTGATTCTGGCATGTACGTCTCCTGATCCCACTCCAAAAGCGCAGCAGCAGCTTGAAGATCACAAGCTGACCGAATGATCCCCAGTAATTCCTGGAAATCAGATTCTTTTGTTGAACTCATATGCACCCATTAACCCACACCCGAATTTTGCTTAAATATATTGCATTATTCGCGTTGACCAAAACTACGCCGAATTACCCAATTATTAATTGTGAATTTCGTTTGGTAGACGCAACATTCGCAATGTCAATTGTTGTTTTCCCAGGTTATTACAGAAACCAGTCCGCGGAATACGCGTGAAACCCGCTCACCGGCCAACGTAGCTCAGTTGGTAGAGCAGCTCACTCGTAATGAGCAGGTCGCCGGTTCGAGTCCGGCCGTTGGCTCACTCCCTTTTTTGGCCGCAGATGATCTGTGTTTTCGGTGTTTCACTAAACCGGAATTCTGTTTCGTGAAGCACGTCATTCCTATTGAACCTCAATCTCCACCATGTGGAAACCTGAATTTGAGGATAATCTTGCCTTGAGGTCTCAGGACGGTAGAGACCGACTATTATATCGGAGGATCCCCAAAGAACTTGATAATTGCGTATGACCTTACCCGCGTCTTACCAATCCACCAGAATCCTGGGTTCACGGCAATGGCACCATAAACGTAAACACAACTTACATAGAGCAGACGCGTGCGGTAGCACTAGGGACGATTCAAAGCCTGTGGCCTATCCTTGTCGAAGGAAATGGCAAGAATGCGTGAGATTCAGTTAAACTGCTCCAGCGCCCACTCCGCCGCTGATTTTATCACATTACGTGGCGAAATATCTTGTGCCGCCTCTTCCAGGAACTGGACAACCGTAGGATCCCCTATTTTTCCAAGGCTCCTGAGCGCCTCAGCACGAGCAAAATAACTTGTGTCGTTTCTGTAAAACTCAACCAGCAAATCGCTGTACTCTTCGCTCCCCAACTCTCCCAACCCACGAACCGCTGCCGCTCGAACACGCGAGTGCGGATCCTTAATTGCCTGGGAAAACAACCTGGCATCACCATTGGCTACACTCCGGGACAATACGTCTAAGCAGGTCATTCGGACATTCCAGAAAGGATCAGACACTGCGCAGTCTGAGAGTCCCGTACGCACTTCGGCTTGGGCCGCATGGGATCCAAGGTCAAGTGCTGCCCGTCGGCGCCCGGCAGCGTCATCCTGAACAAGTTGATACTGTAGCTCAGCAACATCCTTCTCGAAGGACCAGTCGGCCAACAGTGTGCCGTCCGCATCAAAGCGAACAAAGCGTGGACGACCATCTATCTGGAATTCGAAAGTGTTGGTCCTCTCTGATAGCCAGATCTGCTCTTCCTTAATGCCTGAGTCTGTGTGTATCCGAATATTTACAGGAATTCTGTACACGAACGGAGAAACCATGTCCTGTGATTGTTCAACTGTCAGCGTGAGCGTACCCAACGTGTCCCAGTTCTGGGTCACGGTGATTTCAGGATGGCCTGCACTGTAAATCCATTGGTCAAAAAACCATTCCAAATTCTGGCCTGTCGCATCCTTGATTGCAGTAATAAAATCGTACGCGTGCACGGGCTGAAAAGCATGATCGTTCAGGAAACGCTGCATGGATCTCTTAAAGTCAACAGGACCGAGTATTCCCCGAAGCATTTCGAGAATGACCGCACCCTTCTGGTACGTATGTCGATCGAAGTTTTGATTTGGATACTGCCAGTGTTCGAACACAACTGGACGGCGATAGCGGTCGTTCGCCTCGCGGAAGTACGCATCTTTTTTGCTCTGGAGATTCACCGAACACTCATCGCTTCCATGGGCATGACACGCCCATGCATATTCACTCCAGGTAGCGAAGCTTTCGCTTATCCACGTTTGTGACCAATCACGGTAAGAAACCAGATTGCCGAACCAGTGATGCGCCGCTTCATGGGCCACCAACCAATCACTTGGGTAGTCCTGCTCTGCGTCCTCATCATGGATGGTCACATGCCCGAGAACCGTTGCAGTCGTGCTTTCCGCCCCACCCCCTATACCGGGAATCGTGATCTGATCAAACTTGATCCAAGGATAGGGCACACCATACAGTTCCTCCATAAACTCCAGGATTTCAGGAGTACGCTCAAAGGAACGCATTGCGTCGTCGACATCCTTCGGATAAACCCAATAATTGACCGGAATTGAGCGCAAG
Source organism: Rhodothermales bacterium (assembly GCA_965219915.1). Classification (GTDB taxonomy): domain Bacteria; phylum Bacteroidota; class Rhodothermia; order Rhodothermales; family Bin80; genus Bin80. The sequence goes on from OZ244794.1 coordinate 2,699,553, forward strand.
GAATCTTCCAACACGACATATGGTCCGGCAACTGCAACGTACAGGTAGGTAGGATGCGGCAACTCCTGGTGCCAATGCCATGTCATTAAACCACTCTCCTCTTCTGTAACAGAAACCAGGCGCCCATTCGAAAGCGCTTTGTACTCGGGCCTGACGGTAAGCAGCGTTTCATGAGACGCCCGGTCGTTTGGGTGATCATAGCTGGGCATCCAATGTCGAGCCCCTTCCGGGAAAGAGAGCGTATTGATTAATCGTGGATTCTCATCTGTTTCATCCTTGAAATCGATCCCAAGATCGTAACTCGCTGACATGCCATAAGCCTCCGAATCAATGTCTACATTAGAAGCATGGTAGTACACTGTGAACCGTAGCGTATCCGTATATGCGTAGGTTCTGGACAAACTGACTTGTAGATTATGGGGCTCCTGGATGAAGGACAACGTCTCCCCTGCTGCGCTATGTACGCTATCTACTAGGAACGTTTCTGCATCTAGGGAGAGCTCGGTGAAGTTGTCGCTCAATGGCGTCATCGTGATGGTATTTGAGCCCAAAAATGACTTGGTATCTTCATCGAAGATCAGATGAACACGATAGTGAAGCACATCAAAGGTCCGAGTACGCTCTGCCTGGAAAGGCCTTGAGTAAATGTCAATCGTCTGCGCAATTGCAGCACAGTTCATGGATAGTAGCAATGCAAATGCAAGAATTCGCTTTCCAACCATTTGACTTATTGTTACTGGGATTTTGAATTATCAGGTGAATCTGCGGCAAAGCAGGTTTTGGTTCTTTTATGTCATACTTGCTGCTATGACTGGGCAGAAAGCACGAAATAAACCACGAAAGCGATGGCCGCCACGATGAGGAGCCAGTGAATTTCTCGGCGCTTGCCAGCCAGCAATTTGAGCACTGTGTAAGTGATAATGCCGGCTCCTATGCCGTTGGTAATGCTGTACGTCAGCGGCATCAGAAGCAATGTAAGAAAAGCTGGAATGGACTCCTCATAATTCTTCCAGGGAATATCTCTGAGTGTACTCATCATAAGAAAACCTACCAAAATGAGTGCTGGAGCCGTGGCCTCTGAAGGAATGATTCCAGCAAGCGGGCTGAAGAACATGCACAATAAAAAGAGCAAGCCGACTACCACAGCCGTCAATCCCGTGCGCCCCCCTTCCGCAATCCCAGCTGCACTCTCAATATAGGTCGTGTTGCTGCTTACATTGGCAAAACCTCCGAATGCTGCACCCACCGAATCTACTAATAGCACCCTGTTTACGCCCGGCAACTTGCCCTCACCCGTCAAAAAGCCCGCCTCTTCTCCCAGACCAACAACTGTACCCATTGTGTCAAAAAAATCAGTGAGCAAGAGAGAGAACACTGCTAAAATTGCAGCCAATGCTCCCAATTGTGTAAATAGTCCGAAATCAATCCGACCGAATATGGAATCCGGCCCAATAATGCCTCGGGGAAGTCCAATGAGTTCTGTAGGAACTTGGGCACTACCACCAAATGCCGTACCATCGGCAACTATCAGATTGAGAGCGATAGCCAGAAGCGTAGTAGCGACAATGCCCTGCAGTATCGCGCCCTTCACGCCTCGGGCCATCAGCCAAACTGTTAACAATAGACCAAAAAGAAATGTGATCACGCCAAGCTGACTTAGATCTCCTAGTGCAAGAGGTGTGCCGGTTGTAGTGGCAATGATCCCACCATTGACACCTCCAATGAGCGCCAACAACAAACCGATGCCTGCCCCTATGGATTTCTTTAAAGACACTGGAATGGCATCCATCATTGCTTCCCGAAATTGCGTCAGTACAAGCACGAAAATGATGAGCCCTTCTATGAGCACGACTGTCATAGCCTGCCCCCATGTTAACCCCATCTGTCCAACCAGTTGAATTGCTACGACAGCATTGAGTCCCATTCCCGGTGCCAGAGCGAATGGATAATTCGCATACAAGCCCATGAAGATGGTCATAGTCCCTGCGGTTAAGCATGTCAAGCTCAGGATAGCAGCCGGAGGCATCACTGTGCCAATACTGTCAGCTGCTCCACCGAGGATACTCGGATTGACAAAGATGATATAAGCCATCACCACAAAAGTGGCAAAGCCGGCTCGGATCTCACCGAACAAGGTCGTCCTTCGATCCTCCAGTCGAAAAAACCGGTGTGGCCAGCTATTTCGATTGCGATTGGCGGTCATGAAAATCCTTCGGTGGATAATGGAATTCATACTTTTCCTGACGAAGGGGCCGTACAATGCTACATCCGTCACTTGGGCACACTGGGAGTATATCAAATAGTAAAGGCCCCTTACAAGATCTCGACAGGAATGTAGCAAATTAAGAAATTGACAAGTAGCGGAGGAAATTCTTACCCCTCGACTCTCAAGGTTGCACGAATAAGTCGAACACCATTATACACCTGCGCTGTGCCAAATTCACCAGATTTTATTCCCATTACAACTCTCTGTGTCTGAGGCACGATGCCCCCAGACACAACTGTTTTCGGGCGACAATGGACTCGTCAGGACGTATTGCACCTACCAGGGCGTGTTCGAACTCGGAGACGCGGCTGATCCGTTATGTTACTTACCTGCCTACACGGTCCAAGTATTCGCGTTGGAGGAATCTTCGTCGGCCGTTTGGAATGGAATGCTTCGGTGCTGCGTCCGTACGCAACCCCGTAAACTTTTTGTATACCTCGGCACAATGCGCTCTTCAGCCATTGAAACGAGAATGACCGCAGAGGTGCTGATTACCCCTGCCAGCTACTTCGACCGGGGAATTCGTTGAGGTATTTCACTCAGATCGTGCGTCCAGAACGGATTTCAAGATTGCAGTCCAACAGAATTTACGTGTCCAGGAGGATCATGCAAGATTGAAATCTCAACTCAAAGCGAAGTGCCACCCGGCGGGGGACTTTCAGTCATGATCAAATTGCAACCAGCGCACCATCGTACGCCGTGTAATGTGCCTAGGACGCAGTTGATTGAGAATACGCCTGCGGTGCAACGCAAACAGTCCACTGCCAGACCGGTCACATTACGGAAACCGGATCGAAGCGACCCGAATTGCCCCCATGGTCGGATCTGCGCGCATTTCGTTCCTTCCAAGACGGCTGAACTCTAACTGATGCTGGTTCACAATTTCCTCAACCTCGCCATTCATGCTTTCCGCAAGATCCCTGACCTCTGAATCTGTGTAGCGCTGCATGGTAAATGGTAAATCTAACAGGGCGGAGAATCGGGTGAAAAAATCTTCGATCAGATCTGCCTTCGGAGTACCAACCAGGAGTTCATCCGGTAGGGCATATTCAAACACTAGGCAACCTCCCGAAGTGCGGAGCGCACTTAACGTAATGCGATAAATTTCTTTCGGAACATAATACGAAATCCCCTCTGAGATCAGCAACGTAGGAGCATCCGGTCGCCAACCAGCGTTTCTCAGCACCTCAGTCAGGGAAGGTACATCTACTAGGTTTGCCGTTAGGAATGAGATTTCGGGACCACCAACCTCCTTGTTGATCTCCGCTTTGAGGGGCATATTCGCCATATCTACATCAAAAATTCGAACTTTTGGATGGCATTCCGCAAGATCAATTGTTAACGGATCCAGTCCACCCCCCAGCTGAATTACTTGCGCGGACGGATTATTACTCAGATATGCATGGCTGTATTTTTGTACTCCATACTTCCTGTTCAGAATTTCCACGCACTGTTCGTCCCAAGTATCCTCAAACTGCATCCGAAGTGAATCAGCAGCCGACAAATCAAGAGAATTCAAAAAAGTACGTGCAGCTGTGCCGCGATATACTTCTGGCCCCGTGTGGGACAATACGAATGCGGAAGTAACGGGAACTTCAATCATGATTTCAATGATGTTCAAATATGAGGATTGTCAATCAACCTGGAAAAGCCTTTCGACCACGCTCTAATGGTCGTAGACGATAGTCTGTTCCCATTACCAATGGTTTTTTCGCCGGCGCTATCAGAACCGATTATAGCCGTTTTCTGTTTGACACGCAGGACAGCTTAAAATACTCTCGCTCCGCAATGAAACTCGATTTTGATGCAACAGATACCTGGCGTCCAGATGGTCTCGTGATCAAGTGTATTGACGCGCATACCGAAGGGGAACCTCTGCGCGTAATTCTCGCGGGCTACCCGCGACCTGCGGGCAATACCGTACTTGCCCGTCGGCGAGATCTAGAGACAAATTATGACGCACTCCGTACTGCCCTCATGTGGGAGCCTCGAGGACATGCAGACATGTACGGATGCCTTATCACAGAACCGGTTCGTCAAAATGCCGACTTTGGAGTACTCTTCATGCATAATGAGGGATACAGTACGATGTGCGGGCACGGCATTATTGCCGTAACGAAAGTGGTTATCGAAACGGGGATGCTTCCAAGGTCAGAACCCGAAACACAGATAGAAATTGATACCCCTGCTGGGCCAGTAACCGCATGGGCACGTGTAAGAAACGGTGGTGTCGAATCCGTCCGGTTCAGAAATGTCTCCTCCTATGCCTATACAATCAATCAAACTGTCGAAGTACCTGAATTCGGCCCGGTCCTCTACGACATAGGCTTTGGTGGTGCATACTATGCATATGTATCTGTCAGTGAGGTAGGACTTAAGACAACTCCGTGCAATTACGGCAAGTTGATCCATGCAGGTAAAAAAATAAAGCAGGCCGTTATGGCAAGTATGCCTATTGACCATCCGTCCGAACCCGACCTGGGTTTCCTGTACGGAACAATCTTCACTGGGCCTGCCGAATCAACAGATGCGCACAGCCGTCATGTCTGTGTCTTTGCAGACGGCGAGGTTGACCGTAGTCCGACAGGCACTGGCGTAAGTGGACGACTTGCGGTGCTACATGAGAAAGGACTGCTCGGGGTCGGGGAATGCATAAGAATTGAGAGTATTATTGGCAGTTCCTTTAACGGCACAATCGTGCAAACCGGCACGCATGGACAGAATGAATTCAATTCGATCATACCGGAAATCGAAGGACGCGCCTTCATTACCGGACGACACGAATTTATCCTGGATCCAAAGGATCCTCTGAAAAACGGATTCCTTCTGCGATAGACTAACCATGCCTACCATTCGAGTACTCTCAAGGGAGAACATTACATCAGCAATTACCATGCGCAAGGCCATTGATCTGATGCGCGATGGCTTCATAGCGCTTTCTTCTGGACGTGCAAGCGTGCCTGTACGCATGAACATGCCGATTGGAGAGCATGGCGGACGTTCATTATTCATGCCTGCGTATTCTCCGGATCATGGACAGGTCGGGCTTAAGGTCGTTAACCTGAGTCCAGACAATCCTGATCGCGGACTACCATTCATCCATGCAATCGTCATGGTTAGCGACGCGCAAACGGGTATACCCCTCGCCCTCATGGATGGTGAGTATATCACAGCTCTACGAACTGGTGCGGGGGCAGGACTGGCAACGGAGGTCCTGTCTCGCCCATCATCATCCGTTCTGGCAATGTTCGGCACCGGGATCCAGGCAAACACACAACTAGAAGCAATATGTACTGTACGACCAATAAAAAAGGTAATTGTCTTCGGGCGTACACCTGACAATACCGAGGCATTCGTGAATAGAGCAGCACGACATTATGGTATAAAAGCCATGAGCGCCAAGGCACGAGAAGAGCTTGCCGAAGCTGACATTGTATGTACTGCAACTACATCACTGACCCCTGTCTTTGCGGCCGAACATATTGCACCAGGTACACACATTAACGGAATTGGCTCCTACAGACCCGACATGACTGAGATCCCCGCTCAGACAGTTGCAGACGCCAAGGTCGTTGTGGATCAGCGCGAGGCGTGCCTCAAGGAGGCAGGAGATCTGATGGTTCCGATCAGCCGAGGAGATTTCAACGAATCCCACATTTACGCTGAGTTGGGAGATATCCTGATGGGCAATGTAGAAGGCCGCACCAATGATTCAGAGATTACCTTCTTCAAGTCGGTTGGGAATGCCGTTCAGGACCTAGTGGTTGCCAGCTTTCTGGAAGAGCAGGCCCGGCAAGAGAATCTAGGCACTGAGGTTGCCCTGTAGCATAAGGCCGGGGAATATGTACTTGATGCATACCCTATACCCCACAACTATATCAACCGGGGGATCAAATGTTGATGGTAGATAGATTACCCAAACAAATATCGTTGTGTGAAGGCATTTCTGAATTTTCCAGACGGATCAAATTCATCTACCAGTGCGTGAAAATCGTTTAGTTTCTCATAGCGTGAACGAAGCACCGCTGGCTCCATACCAAAGTTCTTGCCCCAGTGAGGCCGTATATCAAAAGGATGGACCGCTTCCTCAAGTATGGGCAATAACGCTTGCAGTGCTTCCCAATCCTGATACCATGTGAAATGAAAAGCAACGCTATCCCGACTATATGCTGTACTCATCCACAGGTCATCTGCTTTGATTGAGCGTACCTCACTGACCATTAGCAGCGGATTCAACTGATCTGACATTCCGCGAAGAACTTCCGCAACCGCTGGGGCATTTTCCCTGGCCACAAAGAATTCGGTCTGTAGCTCTTCTCCGCTGCTAGGAGTGAATTCCATCTTAAAATGGGGCAGCATAGCATGCCAGGGAGCTATAGCCCCCATCTGTTCAGTGCATGCTTCCGCAGACAATGCTAGTACCGGGTGAACTTTTCGGTCGGCAAGTCGCCCGCCAAAGAGCTCCTGTTCAATGGGCTCCAAACCCTGGTCTGTCCTCTCCTTGATCCAGATCTGCGTAGATTCTGTGGTTTGCCAATCGGTGAAAATGCTGACACTGTATGCCCGGGCCAGAATTTCGTTGAAGTATTGCCCAACGGAATCCAGCGGGACATCCAGGTAAACGTACTGTCTGACATTATAGCTGGGTTCAGTTCTGAGTGTCACACGGGTTACGACACCAAGGCTACCCAATCCAACAACCGCCCCTGCAAACCGCTGACCATCGGCCGCGCGTGACAGGGATACTAACTCACCAGACGCGTTCACAATCTCCATCCCCTGAACAGCTGTTGCAAGGTTGCCATTGGCAAGGCCGGAACCATGTGTGGCCGTCGCGCATGCCCCCGCAACTGAAATATGCGGAAGTGAGGCTAGGTTGTGCAGTGCGACCCCCTGATCGTTCAGGAATGGAATGAGCTCACCATAGCGTATGCTTCCCGGAACTGATACAGTCCCTTCATCAAAAGTGATTTCATGTGGGAGTAGCTCAAGAGACAACTGCGCATGCTGACTGTCTGCAATGGTGTTGAAGCAATGTCTGGAACCGAGGGGGCGCACGCGAGCAACTCGTCGGACGACTTCCTGCACTTCTTCCACTGTTCTCGGACGATACAGTTGATTCGTTGAGTAAGTTAGGTTACCGGCCCAATTGGTTCTTGCCGGCACACGCGGCGTGCATCCCCAAATTGGGACGACTGCCCCTCCCCCTATCAATATGGCTGCGGTCTGTAAAAAAGTTCGTTTATCCATAGTGCACTATCTGTCTATGCGCGAATAAGATAATGCCCCACGGATTGCCATCAGTCCGCGAGGCTTACCCTGACCTCTGTACCGGATAGGTCTGTTTATGTCGGATTGCCTTACTTAATTTCACGATTCTAAGCAAGTCATGTGCCGTGATTTTTCGAATAGGGTTTCCCTGATCCCAATGTCCAGGCGCAACTCATCAATCTCTGATGCCTCAACAGATTGGGTAATTCAGACCAACGAGTACCAGAAGGGAGGTAGGAGAGTCAAGAAGAACGATCGCTGGTCGACAGCTGCTATACAACACAAGCACTGTAGCGCAACCGAGGATACAGATATATACTGACTCGCTATCTGGTACCCTCGTACGCGGCATCAATAACATCCAGAAGCTTGCTACCCCGTAGTTCGTCATCGGTCGCCAAGATAATACCATCCTCATCTACAAGAATAGGCCTAGGGAAGCTCGTGATCTCAAACAGATCCCTTATTGATCTGTCGTCTTCCCGCGCTACACGGGTATGAAGCCAGAGCATGGAGTAGCGGTTTTCTCTAAACTGCTGGATGTCCACGGGATCATCAAGAAATGCAACACTCAGGATTTCGAATCCGGAATCGCTGTATTTATCGTACGCCTCTTCCAGATGGGGAATTTCCTTGATGCAAGGTGCACACCATGTTCCCCAAAAATCAAGAAGATACACTCGGCCTTTAAAATCGACATTCGTTATGGTAACGGTAGGATCATCAAACGAAACAAAAGCAAATTGAGGCACAGGATTTCCTGCCTGCAGTTGTCTGTCCTGGTCAAAATCTCGACGTGCCCATTCTGCTGTCCGTGTATCGGCATGTGGTGAATCCTGGAGCATGGAATAGTACAGCCATTTCGTCTTCTCATCTCCTTCTGCGTGAGCGTAATAAAGCCCGTGGGAGAGAAACTGTGCACGGACATCTGGATCGGGATGGTTTTCGATTACGCGCCTAACATAGGAACTAAGCAATTCCTGGCCTTTTAGGCTTTGAGCAATACCGAACATAATGTTTGATGCACCGACAGGACTCCAGGCTTCATAGGACCAGAGCGGTGAATCTTCCGGGATGGACTCAAGCGCCTCGCGAGCCAAGCGCCTGTCGCGTCTTGGCAATAAAGATGCCTGCAATCGGTCGAAATAACGAAGCAGATACCACTGCCGAACGAGTGGATCCTGCTCCGAGGCAACCTGCTTCCTGACCGCGCGCCTTTCGCGGCTGGAAGCATTCAAAAAGGCGAGGAACTTGTTTTTGCTGCCGATACGCCTCGCCATCGCCTCGACCTCCAAATAAACCCGAGAAATCCTCGCGATCACGGATGGATTGGAAGTAACGGACGGACCAGATTCGTGCTGCGGAAGGGCTGAAAGATCATAAGTGATATTCACAAATGTTTCTCCGGGAGTATCCACGATACTGAAGTAATCACCCTCGCTGTCCCAGAAAGGACCTGAGTCGTCGAGGATCAGGCGGTCGTGAATCGTACCCGCCATAATCTTGTCGCTGCGCCATTCAGATGCCTCGTAGCCATAGCGGATCCGGTAGGCGACCGTGTCAGCATTTGTATCCAGGCGAACGGTATACTTCCCGTCCTGAATCCGCTGCATTTGCACGGCTTCGTCAGATTCTGCTAAAACAACGTAAAGCGTATCTGGAGACAAAGCAAATGCGTACGCCCGGAGACGAATGTGCAGTTCTACTTTTTTCTGGTCCGTGAGAATCAAGGGAATTTGCAATGTCTCGTGATGCACTCCTGTCGCGTACAGACCATATCCGCCCGGTTCCTCCAGGGTGAAAGCAAAGTGCCCGGCCTCATTCACCGGAACAACCAGACTTGTATCCCGTGGACCGTTCTGAATCACCAAGTGGGCTGCGGCCATGGGATTGCCGTTTGCTTGCAGAAGAGTTCCACTCAAGTCAATCTGGGCGAATGACAATGTCGGCGATGCCATCAGGACGACTACGGCAAGACGAGGAATTGATTTACGCATCGGATTTTTATACAGGTTTCCCGTCCTTAGCGTACTGAGATTCATACGAAATTGTTGCGAATTGGTAAGCTCCCTCGGCAGCGCTGGACATGGTGGAGTTAAGGGGTAACTACCCTTTTAACTCCTGTAATTAAGCAATGCTGACTACGGATGCCGGTATACCACACATCACAATTGTCGCCACCTCCCGCTCCGGTCTGAGCATGAACTTTACGGCCAGATCAACTACCTGGAACATCTCGTCCAGGGAACGCGGCTGTTTTATAACTCAATTACACCGGCACAACCGAAGGACGCTTGTATGGCTGAACCACTATCTGACACTCTCGTACGCGGCACCAATCACATCCAGAAGCTTGTCGCCCTCTAGCTCTTCATCAATCGCCAAGATAATACCATCCTCGTCTACCAGAATTGGCTTAGGGAATCTCGTGACCTCAAACAGGTCCGTTATTGAACCGTAGTCGTCCCACGTCATACGGGTGTGAAGCCAAGGCATAGGGTACTTGTCTTCCCTAAACTGCTCGATTTCCTCGCGCGTATCAAGGAATGCAATGCTCAAGATTTCAAACCCGGATTCATTGTACCGAGCGTACGCCTCTTCCAAGTAAGGCATTTCCTCGATACACGGTGCACACCAAGTTCCCCAAAAATCAAGCAAATATACTTGGCCTTCAAAATCGACATTCGTGATGGTTACGGTAGGATCATCAAACGAGACAAATGAAAATTCAGGCACGGGATTTCCTGCCTGCACGGGCGTTCTGCTCATGCCAATCTGGGCGAGTGACAAAGTCGGTGATGCTACCGAGAGAACTAGGGCAAGACACGAAATTGATTTTTGCATCGGCTTGTCGTAAAGGCTTTCCGTTCGTAGCGGCTGAGACTCAAATGAAGTTGTTACGAGAAGCAAAGCTCCTCGGCAGTACTGGACATGATAGGGTTAGGGGATAACTACCCTTATTACTCCTCTAATTTGACAATACTGACTATTGATGCAGGTGTACCCCACATCACAATTGTCGCCACGCCCCGCTCCGGTCTGAGCACGAATTGTACAGCCAGACCAGCTACCTGGAATTCCTCGTCCAAGGAACCAAGAGGATAATACTTTTCACCATTGTTCGCCTGAATACCGAAAAAGCCACCCTCAAAATCGTTCCATACGATTGTGCCTTCTCCCTGAATTGTATCGCTCATTATCGTTTGCTGATCAGTTACTTCTGTGTTGGCCGGAACAGTTACGGTCTGACAGGACATCCCCAATGTTATGAGAAGAACTGGTATGATATAGCGCGTACACATCACAGTTGCTCCTGTATTGCAGATCTTGACGCTTCACCGGAACCCTCGAGGACCTGTTGAATCCAACCACCTCCTAGTACATCATCACCCTCGTAAATCACCACAGATTGACCGGGCGTAATCGCACGTCTCGGCTGCATAAAGGATACCTGAATCTCGTCATCTGCTGTCTGGTGCACGATGCAGGGGGCGCCAGGATCTTTATAGCGAATCTTGCCAAGTACGAGCCGTTCCTCAGGAAGCGCAGGATACTTAATCAGATTAATCTTGTTTGCCACCAAGGTTTGTTTTAGCAGTTCTTCACGTGGTCCCACCGTGATCGTATTGGATTCAGGATCAATCGCAGATACATACGCAGGATAGCCCAGTGCCAGTTTCAGTCCACGCCGCTGCCCAATGGTATAGAATGGATATCCCGCATGACGACCTACTTCAGTACCGTCCGACAGAACAATGGGCCCATCACTGACTCGCTGGTCCAGGTCGGGCACACGATCGCGCAGGAACCGCCTGTAGTCGTTATCTGGAATAAAGCAGATTTCATAGGAATCAGGTTTATCAACAACTGCCGTGAGTCCGTAATCAGCAGCAAGATTCCGGATTGCCGGTTTCTCGTAATGCCCCAGCGGAAAAAGCGATCTGGCTAGTTGCTCCTGTGGGAGCCCCCAAAGCGCATAGCTTTGATCTTTATTGAGGTCCAGCCCCCTTGACAAAATAAACCGCCCATTTTCCTCATGTACACGAGCATAGTGACCCGTCGCTATCTGGGTGCACCCCAGATCATCCGCCCTGCGAAGCAATGCGTCCCACTTGATATGTGTATTGCAGAGAACACATGGATTGGGCGTTCGGCCTGCCATGTATTCCTCCGTGAATCGTTCAATCACCCAATCCCCAAATTCCTCCCTAATATCAACGATAAAATGTGTGAACCCATACTTCAGGGCAATTTGCCGGGCATCATTCATGGATTCAAGCGTGCAGCAGCCCACCTCTTTACCACTTTGCCGAGGCGCAACCCCGCTGTAGTCCCACGTCTTCATTGTGAGACCAATCACCTCATAACCCTGCTTATGAAGGAGCACCGCGGCGACTGACGAATCTACACCACCGCTCATAGCAACTAGCACGCGTGGCTTCATTTCAAATCACATGCTTGGAATAACCTCCATCAATGGGTAGTGCTATGCCCGTGATGAATCCTGCCTGTTCACTAGCCAGAAATATTGCTGCTGCAGCAAACTCCCAAGGCTCACCCAAACGATTCAGGGATGCCTGGGAAGCCCAGCCCGCCTCAACTTCTTCCTTGGTCTTGCCCTCCCGGACCATGAGATCATCAACTAGGTGCTGCAGCCGCTCTGTTCGTGTAAACCCAGGCAAGAGTGTGTTTACTGTAATCCCGTCCTTCCCAACCTCTTCAGATAATGTTTTGGCAAAACCCTGAACCCCTGCCCTGGAAGTATTTGAGAGGTAAAGTGATCCTATGGGCTGTTTCGCTGCTATAGAGGTCAGCATCAGAATTCGTGCATGCCGGTCCTCCCGTGCGGCCCGTCGCAAATGCGGCAGCGCATACCGACATAGATTGATTGTGCTCACCAAGTTTAACTCCAACCCTGCCTTCCAATCCTCTGCACTAAAATCGTCTATAAAGCCTGTCTTAGGTCCACCGGCATTAGCCAACAGAATGTTCAATCCCCCAAATCGTTCAACAGATCGGTGAATAGCCAAGCGAATTTCAGATTCGCGGGTTACGTCACATACCGTTGGGAAAACTCTGGCACGATCAGCCCAGTCGTGCTGTAAAATTGCATCAGCAGCCTTTTGGATCCGAGCCTCATTACGAGAACAAAAGGTCACATTACAACCCTCACGCACCAAAGCAGAGGCCACTGCAAGCCCCAGTCCACTACTTGCCCCAGCTATAAATGCCGATTTTCCTTTAAGTCCAAGATCCATACTATACACTTATTCTTAAACGGAATATATGTAACGCCCTACAGGGGCGAATGGCCCATTTCAGGCACTGCAAGGCCCTATCCGGGCATAATCTTCGCTGGTTGGTTATATTTCCGGTTCTTATTCGGGCATCGTGGGTTGAATACTGATCCTTCACAAGAGAAGGGTACTGCGTTTTTTTGGAACTCAGGATCTGGTAAAACTCGATCGAGAATTACAGTGCCGCCAAGTTATTGGTAATGTCAGGATTTCCTGGATAATCTCCTTAAATGCCAATATTCAATGCCACACAGACCGAGGAGACTGTGGGGATTCATAATGCAATTACTTGATGAGCTCGACGGCAGCCGGACTGGCAATCCTACACTTTAAATGATTTCAGTCCGACCAGCTACATCCGGGAGTCCAGGTGCAATCTGATGTCTCGGATTTTCGTTTATAGCCAAGTGCTTACCCGGATCGAATCCGGTGCTCGGTAATTTTCCCGAAATTTGAATAGAAACCGCGGGGGGTTGACTCCTGCCCTCTTGTAAAGACCGTGAGACGTGTTCTTTTGATCAGCTACTACTTTCCTCCGTCTGGAGGGTCTGGAGTACAGCGAATCCTGAAATTTGCACGCTACCTGCCCCAATGCGGATGGCTGCCGACAGTTCTGACCGTTGATCCGAACTATGCTGCCTTTCCGTCAATTGACGACTCGCTTCTTGAGGAGATTCCTTCCGATGTGGAAGTGATTCGCACGCGGGCATGGGATCCATTCAGTGTGTATGCACGCATTCAGGGAAAAAGGAAAGACGAAGTGATCAAGGTCGGATACATTGAGGGAAAGCAGGGGCTAAAAAGTGTCGCTCGATGGCTGAGAGGAAACATTTTCCTTCCAGATGCTCGAGTGGGATGGGTACCTTTTGGATCTCGAGCTGCCCGAAAGCTGGTGCAAAAACAGAAATTTGATGCAATGATAAGCACAGGGCCTCCCCATTCAAGTCATTTGATCGGTATGGCAGCACACAAGGCTTCCGGTCTTCCTTGGGTTGTAGATATGCGAGACCCCTGGGTTGAAATCTATTATCGCGACCAAATGTATGAGGGAGCGATAGCAAAAAGAATCCAGGCGCATCTGGAACGAAAAGTCTTGTGCACGGCCAGTACAGTCATTTCTGTAAGCAGACATTTGGGTATCGGGCTTGAGCGTCGTGTCCATATGCAGCATTACGAAACGATTCCCAACGGCTACGACCCCGCTGATATACCGCTAAGTGCTTCCCCAGTCAAAGAACGGGATACCTTAGTGATTGGATATGTTGGAACCTATAGCTTACGTACACACTCCGAGGGATTCGTTGCTGCCCTCCAGCAATTGCAGCTCCACGTTCCGGTTGAAGTTCACCTTGTGGGGAAAGTGGATTCCGAGGCATTAGGAGCATATCGTGCGAAAGGCATTCCCGTCAAGGGAGTTCCCTACCTTTCGCATGGTAAGGCAATTTCCTATATGCAGTCTGTAGATATTCTTCTGCTAGCGTTGCCACGCGCGTATGGTGATAGCGCTGAAGGAATTGTTTCCGGCAAGGCCTTTGAGTACATATCGGCCCGTCGACCAATTCTAGCTATAGGACCTACCGAGGGAGATCTTGCTGATCTTTTGAATCAGACGCAATCTGGAAACATCTTCGACCACGACGACCGGGAAGGCATCCTTGGATTCTTGAATTACCATCTGGAATTTCGAGGGAAGCCCTGGAAAATCAACGGTAAGGCATTAGCCGAGTATGAACGTCCCCGACTTGCGTCTAAATTGGCAAGCCTGCTAAACCGTCTGAGCGTCTTTCCAAATCAGATTCATTAAACAACACATGCATGTCTGTACGCTGGTCGGGGCTCGGCCGCAATTCGTGAAGGCAGCAGCCGTGAGTCCTGCATTAAAGGAAGCCGGTATCAAGGAAACGTTGATTCATTCGGGGCAGCACTATGATACGCTGCTGAGTCAGGTCTTTTTTGAGGAACTCGGTGTTCCCGCGCCAGTCTCGAATCTTGAGGCTGGATCGGGATCTCACGCTAAACAAACCGGAGATATCATGGTCCGGTTAGAACGGTTCATCGAAGAGACTGGACCGTACGATGCGGTCATTGTATATGGGGATACGAACACCACACTTGCCGGAGCCCTGGTTGCGGCAAAGGGAAATATCCCACTTGCACATGTTGAAGCTGGGATTCGCAGCTTCAATTGGTTGATGCCAGAAGAAATCAATCGGATTCTGACCGATCGGGTATCAAAGTGGCTGTTTGCTCCCACCGAAATAGCGGTTGAGAATTTAAGCCGAGAGGGCCTTGCAGCACAGACTATTCTCGTGGGGGATGTCATGTTGGATGCCACCCACATGTTTGCCGAACGTGCAAAGGAGCGATGGCCTCTGAAGTCCTTGACCCATCATCCCCGCAAGGGATACTTCCTGGCAACCGTACATCGTCCATCCAATACAGATATCCGAGATAACCTTCAAAGCATTTTCAATGCCTTCGGGGAGCTACCTCTTCCCATTATCTTACCACTTCACCCACGAACCAGGACAGCACTCAAAGGCATAACTGTTCCAGACAATGTGGAGATTCGGTCTCCTGTCAGTTATCTGTCTATGTTGACACTCACTTCAAACGCGCATCGCGTACTTACTGACAGTGGTGGACTCCAGAAAGAGGCATACTGGTTTGGCGTGAGCTGTGTTATTCTGCGCGAGGAGACAGAATACCCAGAAACTCTCGAGAACAACTGGAGCACGTGTGCGGGCGCAGATCAGGCGTCCATTGTACATGCAGCAATGGGAGAACCAACCGGACCGCAATGTCGCCTCGGTGAAGGCCCCGAGGGACGTGCCAGCATGATGATTGCCCGGTCCCTTCTCGGAGGTGTATAGTCCCCAAAAAGTCGAACCATGATCCCGTCTTCTGGCGTGGTTTCGTCGTTTCTCAAATTCCAATCGGACCCTGGTGGTTTTTTGGAACGGTGTTCCCCCGGGTGTCTGTGCGAGAAGAAGCACGCGGCCTAGAAGATACAGGGAAATCCCAGCACCTCTGAATTCTTGCACGGGAATCGATCACGTCTGGACTACCACATGTACCTTGTGGTTACGCCGCAATTTTTCTCGGCCATTCAGCTCAGGTATCTCCACTAGAAACGTAAACCCGACGATCTCCGCTCCGCTTCTTTCTACGAGCGTTTCTGTCGCAGCAGCTGTACCTCCCGTGGCAAGTAGATCATCGTGAATCAAGACACGATCGCTCGGCAATACGGAGTCCAGGTGCATTTCAATTCTATCTGAACCGTACTCGAGATTGTAAGCGACAGAACGCGTCTTGCGTGGGAGTTTGCCCTCCTTGCGCACTGGTACAAAACCTGCACCCAATTCAAGTGCAACCATTGGTCCCATTACAAATCCCCTGGACTCAATGGCAACAACCTTGGTGATATTCTGATCCTCAAACGGTTTCTTCAAATGCTGTACGGCTGACTTGAGGAGTGCCAGATCGGACAGGATTGGTGTGATATCCTTAAAATTGATCCCGGGCTTGGGAAAGTCCGGGATCGTTCGGATCACTTTCCTGATCGCATCAACAGATTCCATTGGTTTTATTCCGGTATACCTGTAACCCACCGGAATATAGGAATTATCGGCGACCCGATGATCTTTGCCTGAGTAGCTGGTCTATAAGCTCCTTAATGAGCTCCTCCTTATTCTCCTGACGCTCTTCCATCATTCTGGCGCGCAAGGACTGTTGACGTTCGAATAGCTCCTCCGCCTTCGCTTTCAGCGCATCCATCTTTTCCACGTGTGTTTCTTCATCCGCCCGACGCACTTCATGCGCTAATCGGCGTAACTCAACCATCATCTCCCTTAATGCTTCCGCTTGTTCGCTAGGAATTTCAGAGTCCGAATGATGTCGTCCCCTCCGGTCGAAATCCCACGACCGACCATGCCGTTGATGTCGACCAGCTCTATCGCGAACACGCTTACGGCCACGTTCCATTCTACCATGATTCCTTGAATGGCCGCGCCTGTAACGTCCATCAGTTCTGCCACGAACACGCTGACGTCCTCGCTCCATCCTCTCAGGGATTCGTGCGCGCATAACACGATCCCCGCGAATAATTACCACAACTGAATCTCCCTCAGTATTCACAACTACATCCCGCTCCACAAAACCGGGACCGCGCCGGGATAAAGAATACCTTATCCTACTGCCATCGGGACGGATCACAAATGTCGAATCTTCTTCAGAAACCACAGCGTATCCGCGTGCACCCCAGAATGGACTGTCTATACGGATTCTGGGAAATCGCACTTCTTCCAAGGATACGATCGTCGTATCTCCCTCTGTGTTTACAACCACCACCGTCGAATCTTCCCCCTTGGTGAACGAATAGCTTCGAGCCTTTAAAACCCTTTCCATGCGTTCCATGCGAGAATCTATCTCCAGGGAAATATTGATTTCAGTTCTTCCCTCCATCTCCACGGTTTGGCTGGCAAAGCCGATAAACGCAACCGTGAGCGACCCATTGGGATTGTCCACTTCTAGGGAAAATGATCCGTCTCTGTCGGTGGCGGTACCGTTACGCGTACCGGTTTCGACAACTTGAGCCCCCGCCAGTGGTCGGCTGTCAGGTGCGGACACGACTGTGCCCCTAACGGTGTGGTCCTGTGCCTGCAAAGGCAGCGACATCAGCATCATGGTGATGCCGACTGTGAATGCAAAAAACTGTTTCATCTTTATGGTTTGATCTGTGCTTTCTCACACGTTATGGATTTGCGCCCGCTCGATATTACCACCCCATTCCCAACAGCTCGTCTAAGCGCATGTCGATTAGACGTTCCATATTCCGATTCCTTTCCTCTACCTGTAACTGCATTTTTTCCAGATCCAACCTCATACGCCTTATTTCCCGCGTACGATTATCCTGCTTCAGATGAAAAATGGTGGTGAGCTTCTCTCTTAGCTCCGCAATGGCTACGTCACGCTCCCTTCCTGGAGACATATTAATTATCTCTGCGGCCATTTGCCGAGCTTCAAACTCTTCCCGCCATTCATATTGTAATAACTCGGACAGCTCATCGCTGGCACCTTGTATGTACGACATATAGTTGGACAATTCAAACGGACTGATCATTTCCGGTCCTGCGACAGATACAACACGATTGGCAACCGCCTCGGCCTGGCCTTGAGATAGCTGGGCTCGTTCTCTGAATAATCTTGAAGCTGCTCGGATTAGCTGCAACGCCGAGTCCGCCTTGGGTGAATTGTCTATATTCGGATTGGTGACGAGATTAAAGACTCGAAACCGCTCCTGCAACAATGAGTCACTCTTAGACATCGCGTCTACATAATCCCCAACTCGCACCAACATGCGTCCCATGTTACTCCCGTCTGGTCTGTCTGGTGTGAGAGTACTTATCCTGATCGAACCTGATTCGACATCGATCTTGAAGGTTACGATACCAGTTTTGTCAGACTCAACAATGCTGTCCTCCCAAACCTCGTACTGCACCCCATTGACCGTGATCCCCATTGGAAGAGGACCTCCCCAATGCACAGAAAACTTCTGATCCGCTAATATATCGCCTAGGCCCTCCGGTAGATTACTGGGATCAATTGTTATCCCATTCACTCTCAGCCCATTCTTATCACCTTCAAATTCAATTTGGGCTGAAACACTAGCTGTCACAAAAAAAGCGGCAAGCAACGCAGTTGCCGAGCATATGGACGTTACCCGTTTCATTAGTCTGTACGCGTGGTTTGGTTACTGAGGAAGTGTGCTAGCCGATTCTACTCCGGATGGACTACTGTTTAGATTCCCGGCAATAGAATCTAGTCTCATGACCGCAGACTCATCCCATAAGTCTGGTCTCGTCCGCTGGCGAACGACATTAAGCGTTTGCTGCATTTCGATACGTTTCTGCGTGTCATCCCAATTCACCAACTCTACCGGGTTTGGGACCTCGTCCGAAATCACAGCCGGCTCCTGCGTCTGCCGCCCCGGAAGCAGGAAGACAACCAAGAGGCACGCTGCAACTGCCGCCGCACCACCGAGCACTGCAAATCGTTTTGAGCGCCTAGCGGGGAGTTTCCAGATAGGGGTCAGTTTGGGACGAGTCGATGCAATAATCTTGTCTATTGCGTCTTCGGGAGCACTAACCGGCCTGCGCAGCGCTCGATTTTCCAACTTTCGCTTGACAGCCCGCAACACCTCATACTCCGCACGGCACGCGGGATCTTTGAGAAGCTCTTTCAGCTCCTCTGCATCCTCTCTTTCACCGTAAAGATGCTGAATAAGAAGTAACTTTTTATCCATATTGTTACTAGCACTAGACATGTGTTACCGCAGTTAACTGCATGTTCTGCGGACGAGTAGACTCAGGGGCGTAAGAACTTGATTGCTGTTCTATCATTTTTTGGAGGTTGATTAGTGCATACCGCATCCGCCCCAGCGCAGTATTAATGGATACATCGGTGATCTCGGCGATTTCTCTGAACGTTAATTCTGCATCTTGCCTTAATAACACCACTTCCCGCTGCGCTGGTGGCAAATTGTTGATACAAGCAGATAGCCACTGACTCCTTTCTCTGAGATGCAGTGCCTCGTCGGCAGACTCTGCATCATCAGGAAGTCGATCCCAGAACCCGTCGTCTCCGTCAGATACATCCTTCCACTTTTTTCGGCTCCGCTTGTGGTCGTACACAACATTGCGCGCGATCATTAGCACCCACCCAAGAAATCGACCCTGGGGCTTGTAGCTCCCTCGGCGCCGCTGCATCACATCAATCACCCGCAGAAATGTGTCCTGAAACAAATCGCTCGCCAATTCCGCGTCATGGACCATGCCCAGAATAAAACTGTAGACACGATCCTTGTGACGATCAACCAGTTGCCGAAACGCCAACTGATCACCCCGTTCCGCATAAGCGGTCAACAGTTCGTCATCAGAAAGTGATGTATTCATATCCGAGTGAGCGGTCCGCCCTAGATAACGTACACCGCCTCGTGGTTATTGCACACAATTAAGCCAGAAGCAGCTCAAGTACTTCGCTGACGGTTTGTACCCCGAGAATCTCAATATTGCTTGGAAGCACAAATCCCTGGAGACTCTTTGAGGGCACGACCACCCGCTCAAATCCGAGCTTGGCGCACTCTTTCAGGCGTGTTTCAAGTCGACTGACCCCTCGAATCTCTCCCCCCAATCCAACCTCTCCGATGAGAACCCCATACTTGTCCGCAGGTACGTCATAGAGCGAGGAAGCAATGGCGGCCGCAATGCCTAAATCTGCCGCAGGCTCCTCTATTCGCACTCCACCTGCAATATTCAGGAAAACGTCGTGTCCGCCCATCGCCAGGCCTTCCCGCTTTTCCAGCACCGCCAAGAGCAGTTGCAACCGCTTTGGATCAAAGCCTGCTGATGTTCGCTGGGGCACACCATAGGATGTCTTCGACACCAACGCCTGAACCTCTACCAACAATGGGCGGCTCCCCTCCACCGCACAGACCACACAGGACCCGGCAATGCCACTCTGGCGTTCGGACAGGAATATCTCACTTGGGTTCAAGACCTGCTGTAGCCCTGCGCTGGTCATCTCGAAAACACCGATCTCATTAGTGGATCCAAAACGATTCTTCACCGCCCGCAATATGCGGTAGCCGTGGTTGCGATCACCCTCGAAATACAATACGGTATCCACCAAGTGTTCCAGAACCCGTGGACCTGCTATCGACCCGGACCTGGTTACATGTCCGACCAGAAAAGTGGCCGCATTCATTTTCTTCGTAAGCTGCATTAGCGCTGCCGCATTCTCTCGAATCTGGGACACGCTCCCCGGTGCACTGGACACATCTGGATCATAAAGAGTCTGAATAGAATCAATCACAACCACATCCGGCAGTGAGTCTTCAATTGCATCCAGTATTGCAGGTGCATTGGTTTCAGCCAAAAGGAGTACGTTATCCGTGGCTGCACCAAGGCGCTCGGCACGAAGTTTTACCTGTCGCGCCGATTCCTCGCCCGATACATACAGAATTGTTAGCGGGTCCAGGTAACGCCCCAGTTCGGTCATGAGCGTAGATTTGCCGATACCTGGATCCCCTGCCACCAGAACGATTGATCCACGCATTATACCCCCTCCCATAAGACGATCCAGCTCCTGTTCACCGGTCACGATGCGCGGCATCTCGCCGATCTCAACCTCGCCTATGGGCTTTGGAACCGCCACAGGGATGGACGCATGGCTTCGCTCAGTTCCCCTTTCTTCTATCATTGTGTCCCAAAAGTCGCATCCCGGGCATCGGCCCAACCACTTGGGAGATGAATAGCCACATTCCTGACAGCGATACCGTGATTTCGTCTTTGCCATGGAAATTTCCCGATAATTATGCAATATAGCTCCCCGGGCTGAGTCAGCTAGAAACAACAACCGTAATAATTGATTAACCGCCCAATCATCCCGACGTTATCGATGCCCCAAGGTGTTTTACGTGTTGCACAGCCATTCATGAATATTGGCCGCTTCACAATCCTTATGTCGTCGGCATTCATGTCGTTGCGTGAGCTGAAAACTTATTGGCAAAACACGCAAATACAGATGGTACGTATTGGTATTGAATCAATCCCCATCGTTGCCTTGGCGGCTGCATTTTCCGGAGCAGTGACAACTGTTCAGACTGCCTATCAGTTGGTCTCTCCCCTGATTCCCCCCAAGATTATCGGAGCTGTCGTAGTACCATCACTGACAATGGAACTTGGAGCCGTCGTAACAGGCTTTATACTGTCTGGCCGTGTTGGTGCGCGCATAGCTGCCGAACTTGGTACCATGCGCGTAACAGAGCAGATTGATGCCCTGGAAGCCATGGGACTGAATTCAATTGGATACCTGATCGTTCCTCGTGTTTTGGCAGGCACTCTTATGGTACCTGTCCTGTATGTGGCAGCATGCGTGATTGGAGTCTTGGGTGGAGTGGCAGCCGCCGAATTGACCGGCGCTGTATCTAGTCCCGAGTTCATTCTGGGGGCGCGAGAACACTTTGACATTTTCGGCCCCTACTTTGGACTGATCAAATCCTTCGTTTTTGGATTCCTCATCACAGCAGTATCTTGTCACATCGGTTACTTCACCGAGGGTGGCGCCGATGGAGTCGGTCGCAGTACTACTAGGGCTGCTGTCATGAGTTGTGTGCTTATTCTGATAGCTGATCTGGTACTTGCTATTCTGCTCTTGTAATCATACTACCTCAGAGAATACCTTTTTTCTCCTGAACGACCGCCGTTCAACCATATGATCCGGGTAGAGAACGTTTATAAATCATTCGCTGGTCGCCCTGTGCTCCAGGATGTTTCACTGACAATCCGTGAGGGCAGTACACAGGCAATCATTGGGCGAAGCGGCTCAGGTAAAAGTGTTCTCATGAAGCATATCATCGGGCTATTACAGCCCGACCAGGGGCGCGTGTTGGTGAATCACACAGATATCAGTAAAATCAGTTATGACGAACTCCGGAAAATTCGGAGGCAATTCGGGGTTCTCTTCCAGGGAGGCGCGCTCTTCGATTCAATGGATTCATTCGAGAATGTTGCTTTTCCTCTTCGAACCTTTACGACCAAAACCGATCAGGAAATCCGACAGGAAGTGCAAAAATGCCTGGACCTAGTCCAACTCTCCAATGTTGGATCAAAGAGCACGTCTGCTTTGTCTGGAGGCATGCGCAAACGCGTAGCACTCGCGCGTGCCATTGCTTTGCGTCCCCGCTACATCATCTATGACGAGCCAACCAGTGGACTTGATCCAGAAACTTCCAATACCATCAATGAGCTGATAAAAAATTTGGCGCATCACCTTGAAATCACAAGTATTGTCGTTACTCATGATATGCACTCAGTGCTGCAAATTGCCGACTATGTAGCTTTTATTCACAATACACGTATGCATTGGACGGGTACAACCGAAGAATTGCACCAAAGCACCGATACTGTTCTCCGTTCCTTCGTTAAGGCCAACGAATATGTGATCGGAGCTCAACACTCACCCAACAGCCCATGAGCAAGTGAAAATCAATAATGAACTAAAGATTGGATTGGCGGTCGTCCTCGCGGGGGTCGTATTTTATCTCGGCATCCGATTTTTGAGAGATCTGCCCCTTTTTGGGCAGGCTACCGTATATCACACTGAACTGGTCAATTCCAACGGCCTTGTAGCTGGTAATGCCGTGGTCGTCAACGGGGTCGGTATTGGTAGCATCACCGAAGTACGCCTCACACTCACAGGGGCGTATATCACCTTTTCGGTTGAAGAGGATGTTGCTTTAACGGAAGGAACGACTGCGTCTTCGGGGGGCTTCGGATTTGTAAACAGTGTGCAACTCAACCTCACACTTGGTCCGCCTGACGCTCCTGTGTACGAACCCGGCTCCTTCATTCCTGCTTCAAACCAGTCTGATGTACTGGCCGATCTAACCGATCGTGCACCTGCCGTTCTGGGACGCATTGACACAGTTCTAACAGGGTCCAGCCAGGCAATTAGTGCTGCCCGAGATCTTCTGACCGGACCTGAAAGCCAAATGCAACAGACTTTGGCCTCCATCCGTAATTCGGCTGGCGCTTTCGAGGCCGTTCTTCTTGCTGAGCAAGGCAGTTTGCAGGCCGTACTGAAGGATATTGAGCAACTCTCAAGTACACTTGAATCTTTCGCCGGGGATTCCCTTGGAGGTGCGGCCACCGCCCTAAAAGAGGTTTTGGTCCGCCTATCCATGAACCTTGACCTGCTGGAAACCGCGACCATCGAGCTCAATACACTGCTCGCTTCCATCAATAGTGGTCAAGGAACACTGGGCAAACTCGTCACTGACGACTCTCTCTACGTGGAAGCTCACGCTGCCTCTGCCGCATTGAGACGTATTCTCGAAAACTTTGAGGAGAATCCTAGCCAATACCTGCGTCACTTGAAACTCATTGACTTCTTCTAAACTGATGCCTACTTACGACGACGCACTTGCGCTTTTCCACGAATGGACGAAGTCAGAACGTCTTCGGAGGCACGCCTATGCTGTTGAAGCAGCAATGGAGGGCTATGCTACCCTCTTCGGCGAGGATGTGACACTTTGGCGAATCACAGGTCTCCTTCATGACATGGACTACGAGCAGCACCCCACTCTTGAAGAGCATCCTTATGTGGGCGCCAAACTGCTCCGTGAGCTGAAATACCCTGAATCAATCGTGCAGGCAATCCTCGGTCATGCACCGCACACAGGAACACCACGAGAAACCCTCCTGGCTAAAACACTTTTTGCCGTAGATGAGTTGGCGGGATTCATAACCGCGGTCGCGTACGTTCGCCCTACCCGCCTCGAGGGCATGAAAGTCAAGAGCGTTCGCAAAAAATTGAAAGACAAAGCCTTTGCCGCAGCAGTGAGCCGAGAAGATATTCAACAGGGGGCAGAGGAACTGGGAATTGAACTGCCTCAGCACGTCGCCAATGTGATCAGTGGAATGCGCGCACGTGCAGACAGGCTGGGACTGGCGGCAACCGGTTAACGCCACATGACAAAACCGGACCGCGTAGCTGACAGTGATCTCAGGGAAATTCTCGAGCGCCACCTTGAGAATTACTGGCCCGGGGAAAAATCTGGACCCAAAACGATTACCCCCAGAACCAGGGCAACCAAGTCTGGGCTTACGCTGCGACTCCTCCGCGTGATTCCCTGGTTGTTGCTGGCCCTTTTTATTACCTCGTTTATTTGGGACTTTGAGGGCTTGAGTCTCCTGCTGGATGATTCAGGGATTTACGTGTATTCATCGGACCTGCCGATCTCCGTCTTGAGCAGCTATTCCGGATTTGGTTTTCCGGCGTTCAGTCGAATGCTTGACTTGGAAGGTCTTATTGTGACAATCTCAGCTGCCGGTTTGATTGGCTTTTTTACAAACTGGTTGGCCATTACAATGCTCTTTCATCCGCGTAGGAACCGTCCACTCCTGGGACAGGGAATCATTCCAGCCTATCGCGAGCGCATCGCCGATCTGATTGCCCTTGCAATCAGCAGAGACCTGATCAGCGAAGAGGTTATCCAGGAACGCATTAGACTGAGTGGAGTCGTCCCCAAATACCGCGATATGGCCCTGCAGGTGACCCAGAACCTACTGTCAGACGAAGATTTCCAGCAGGATATCAAGGTATTGGCCAATCGCTATCTCCGGGAAAAATTACAGGATCCCGCATTAAAGCAGAAACTCGTGGCCCTGATTATGGAAAAAATTGATTCATCCATTAACCGTGGGATAGCCGGCATGGCCGTCAAGATGTATCAAATGCTGAATCGTGACGGATTCCAACGGCAAATAGAAAAAGCAATTGATGAATTGCCCGAATCTGCAGACTTTGTTGTGGATGAACTGGACCATCTATTCGAGACACTGCCGGAGAAAATTTCACAGCAATCGGACGATATCGAACAGTGGCTGACCAAGGCCATTATGGCATTCGTTAATTCGCTTGATATCTACGATATGGTTTCCAAGAACCTGCTTCGCTACGATGAGCGACAGCTGGAGGATTTAATCAAGAGCACCTCAAGCGACCAGTTAATCTACCTCAAGTACCTTGGCGGTGCGCTTGGTGCTGTGGGTGGCCTGGTAATTTTTGACCAATGGCTCGCGTTGCCGACTCTGGCGATTATCGTCGCCCTTATTGTGGCGGTGGACCACCTTGTTAGCCGGATAATCAAGCGTCGTAGTATGGCCTGACGGTTTCTGGTGGATCACGTTCGGTTCCACCTCCCTGGTGCCTTCCAGTACAGAGAGGACTTCCTCCATGGTGTTTGCTTTCATCAAGCACGCACGGAGCTTACTTGCGTTTTTGAATCCCTTGAAGTACCCACCGTACATACGCCGCATTTCTTTAACACCCTTGTTCTCTCCAAGCCATGCACACTTGAGGGTCAGGTGCTCCTCCACAACACTAATTCGCTCAGGCCAGGAAGGGCCTGGCAATACTACCCCCTCTTGAATGAGAGCCTTTGCTCGCTTGAATATCCAGGGATTACCAATCGCGCCGCGTCCAATCATGACGGCGTCTACTCCCGTTTCTTTAAACATTTGAAGAATTGATTCGGGGCCCAAGGCATCACCATTGCCGATGAGCGGGATGTTTTGCAATCCGTTCTCGCGAATGGCCCGCAGGTATTGCCAGCGTGCGGACCCAGTATACATCTGTTTACGAGTCCTAGCATGCACCGCCAACGCCTGAATCCCACAGTTTTCCAGCATACGTGCGACATTTACAATGTCAATGCTTCCATCATCCCAGCCGAGCCGGGTCTTGACGGTCACGGGTCGTTTGGTAGCCCCCACCACTGTACGTGTGATCTTTTCCATCTTCGGCAGGTTGCGCAGGATACCTGCGCCGGCCTCCTTACAGACTACTTTGCGTACCGGACATCCAAAATTAATATCAATGATGTCTGGTCCTACACGATCTACAATGGCTGTGGCTGACCTGACCTGACCAACATCGCCTCCAAATATCTGGATGCCCACCGGGCGCTCGTCCTCGCGGATATCCAGTTTCATGACTGAATCTCTGGCCTCATAAACCAAGCCCCCTGACGAGATAAACTCCGTGTAGACGACATCTGCACCATAACGCTTGCACAACGCTCTGAATGGAGGATCAGAGACATCCTCCATGGGCGCCAGTAGCAGTGGACGTTCACCTAGTTCAATCGAACCAATGTGCATGAGAGGATGTAGTTATTACCGTGCGTTGATCAGACCGCGTGGACAACTGATCGATTGGTCAGAATACGTACCTAAATATAGCGTCCGGGGCCACGTTGCATTCCAAATTCAACAGACTCCAATGCGCTTGCATTGCGTCAATGTAGGCACATTGAAAGTCCCAATGCATGACTCTGCGCGCCTTATTGGTGGACGATCCTGCCTTTCATAAGGGATCCCCGAATTCCCGCTCCGGTTTCTGCGAAGCCACCCCTTCGCTCAAATCCCTTATAGAGGGAACTCCCGATCCTGACCAGATTTAAGTTTCTCTTTAAAGTATATACGTTTAACGTTGTAAATACTTATCGCCAGAACACAAGTGATATAACCGCAAATTGGAGTGCAGCAGCGACTGCGAACCCAATCCATGCGTTCTTGACTTCTCTGGCCTTCAAAGTATTGGTGTAGCTTCTTTCGAACATCCAGCGCTCACCTTCATCATATCTCGCCGACAGCCCCACAGACGCCTTTGGGGAACGCAGGTATACAATGAGTACTCCAATGAGGCCGAACAGAAACCCGATCCAAAAACATTTTGTCACTGAAACAGAATTAGCCTCCAATTCGGCATCCTGAATCGTGGAGGAATTAATGCTCGTCATGGAGAGACGTATTGTTTGTATGAATTAACGAATCTTGTTAGCCCCTGAGGCAAAAGATTATTGAGAAACGAACCTCAGAGGCCTTCGTTCTCGAGATATATCAAGAGACCGATTCTGATTGGGCAGGGTTTACAATACCCCCAAAAGACATTACAGTCTTACCTCCCATAGAACTGTGAACAGGGGATTGGAGTCTCAAGTTCCTTGTCTCTGTGAAATTAAAGTCCCATGTAGTGCGCGGACTCTACTCCGGAGGAAGGAATACATAATTGTTGTATTTCGTGCGCACGTGTTGTTTTCTGGGGTTTAGATGAAGGGTTACCTGATGTTCGAGATCCCTGCCCTCACCACAAGTCATGGGCGAAATTCATCAAGTTTGCCATGGTGGCAGATTATTTTGTTGAAAATTCCGTGCCCCGATTCTATGTGTAAGAGACTTCAAGGGCAGCCAAAGAGATGTGACCTCAACATACAACCTGATCGGCGCATCCTAAGCGAATTTTGCACGTAGCAATTATTAACATCATATCTAAATTTAATAATGAGTCATCGAGTCTTACCGTCTGCCTTGTTTGTTCTGTGTGCAATGTTCCTGACAGGATGCGGGGAGAATCTTGTAGAGATGGCGATCGGCTGGGAATTCCTCGGATGCTGTAGTTTGATCATACTGATACTGGATATTATCGCCATCGTTGAGATCGCCGGAAGTTCACGTGATACGACGGCCAAATTCATCTGGATTATCTTCATTGTTCTCGCTCCGTTGCTCGGATTGATTGCTTACTACGTATTTGCAGATCGTTCTTAGCCTTGCGAACTCAGACCGACCCTGTCCCAAAATCAGGGACTCTAGACTGAAAAGTCAGGACCGTCCAGGATTGGCGGTGTCTCTTCCAAACTCCAGATATTCTCGCACACAAGGCAGGCTGAGACCCGTTATAATCCACTGTCTTGGTCCCAAGCCGAGTTGTTCGCGGACTGTGCAAATATATATGTTATTAGTTGGTCATAGATGAGAAAATCAGACAGCGATTCAATGCTGCGGACAAAAGATTCATGCTCTGAGGGCACAGTCACTCACCCACACCACCAGATCACTATTTTTCGTATACATTCCTGCGACAGGATATAGCCATATGCACTTTACCAATGTTTTCTGTAACCTTCCCTGATGGAAAAATGATGACCATATGGAAGTCCTGCTATGACGGTGCTAGAGCGTTTAATTACCTGTAAGCACTGCCATGGACCGACAAAGCGGCCCGCAAACCTATGTCCAAGGGCGACAGATGCTTGAACCAAGCTGCAACCTGCGCGCGAGGTTATAATTGATAACAAAAATTCTTTCTGCAGATCACATCAGCCGAAATGATTGGGAGACCTTTTTACACGACACTTTCTTCTCTCACGATTGTGCTGGTTGCCATTCTTCTGCAAGGCTGGTTTAGCGGAGAGTCCGAGCGCGCGGTAATCCTCATCTCAATAGATGGTTTGCACCCAGATTACCTGGACACGCTCTACACACCAAACCTCCTTGAAATTGCCGCCAAAGGAGTACATCCGGCCTATATGGAGCCGGTATTCCCAACTAAGACCTTCCCCAATCACTACAGCCTCATAACGGGCTTATACCCGGCCAACCACGGAATCGTTAACAATTCTATGTATGATCCTGATCTTGGTCGTTTTTTTCGGCTCAGCGATAGAGAAGCCGTCTCAGACCATAGATGGTGGAAAGGGGAACCGCTTTGGGTTACCGTACAGAAGCATAGCCGTACCAGCGCAACCTATTTTTGGCCTGGTTCTGAGGCACCTATCCAGGGAAAGCGACCAACTTATTGGATGGAGTACGATGCTTCGTTGCCACATCGGGCACGTATAGACTCGGCTATGGTAGCTATCACCCGATCTCCTCGACCTGCTTTGGTCACAATTTATTTTAGTACAGTTGACTCTCGGGGACACGAGTTCGGACCTGATGCTACCGAAACGCGCGAGGCTTTGCGAGAAATTGATGGACAAATAGGCAATCTGATTGCTCGTCTCCGTGAAGAAGGATTGGAAGACGAAGTTAATATCGTAGTGGTCGGAGATCATGGAATGGCAGCTACATCAAGCGAAGAGGTTGTGCTGGTAGATGACTATATTGATCTTGAGGAAGTTTACATCACGGACCTTGGACCCATAGGACTTTTCAATGTGAAAGATTCTACACGAGTAGAAAGCTTGCTGGCCGACCTCAATGAGATGCCGCATGCGCGCTGGTTCAAGCGGGGTCACCTGCCCGCAGAGTTGCACTATAGTGGTAGCACACGTATTTCGGATCTCGTTGGCATCGCGGACGATGGATGGCAAATGGCTACCAGGTCGCGATTTGAAAGTAACCCGGATTTTTACTCGGGCGGAAACCACGGATATGAACCATGGCATCAATCAATGCATACCATCTTCATAGCACGTGGTCCACAGTTCAAGCAGGGCCTGAAATCAAATGGATTTTCATTAATCCACGTCTATGAACTCCTGTGCGCTGTCCTTGATATTGAACCTGCAGAAAATGATGGCAACCTTGACGAAGTCGTACACTTTCTACAAACAGAAACACGTTGACCCATGCACCGTACCCTCACCTTCCTACTGATCCTGCTATATGCACCTGTTACCTTTGCGCAAGAAGCAGACCCCGAGGATGTAAGCAGCCCAGATGTCATCGTGCAAACCCTGTACGATATCATCTCTACTCCCGCGGGGGAAGCCCCTGATTGGGATCGATGGCGCACCCTGTTCATTCCCGAAGCCCGACTCATTGCTATAAGCTCCAATGAATCGGGAAGAAACAGCTACTTCACCTGGACCTACGAAGAATACGTAAGTCAGGTAGGACCTTACTTTCTGGAAAACCCATTCTACGAGGTAGAAGTCAGTCACACCTCGGAACGGTTTGGCAACTTGGTACACCGATTCAGCACCTATGAATCCTATCGGGCTTTGGGACTCGAGCCCTTCTCCCGGGGAATAAACAGTATCCAGCTTTTGCACATGGACAATCGCTGGTGGATAGTGACGATTTTCTGGCAGTCAGAGTCAGAAAGCTTACCCTTGCCCAAAAAGTATCTGCCCGGAGAGTAGCTGTATTTTGCGCGGGGCGCTCATTTTTGCGTGTTTTTGGCGGCTACGCTGACGGTTTGAGAATTCTTGCTAATCTGGCCACTCGTTATTAGTTTACCTGTAACCGGGTGATGAATTGGGAGATTTTTCCAGGTTCCTGTTTAGCCGCACGTTGGTTTTAGCTGTCTCTGGCATCCAGAGGGCTCGCGACATAAGGAACCAGGAGACCACTGGATGGTATTCACATTTGCATCGCTCAGTGCTCGATCCTGTTAGCACAAATTTGCGTGCTGCGAGCACAATTATGATTATCACGTGAGCGTGCGTTGAGATAATTTATATCCAAATAATGGCTGACCTACCGCTTGATCTTACTATACAACCTACCGGCTTAGTCAAACCGGTGGCACAGACAAGTACAAACGGTCAAAGCCCCTCGACAAATTCGGAATCCACCACGCTTATAGCCAAAACCGGTTACGGAGAGGGACTTGAGGTTGAACCCATCAGTCCTGAGGACTTCGACGCGGATCTCCTGCTGCGCGCTTTTCGCATTATGCTCACGGCGCGCAGACTGGATGTAAAGATGCTCTCGCTCCTCAAGCAAGGGAAGGGGTTTTTTCATATTGGATGCAGTGGACATGAAGCCACTCAAACGGCTATTGGCTTGTTGAGTAAGCCTGGACATGACTGGTTCTGCCCATACTATCGTGACCTTGCACTTGCACTTACCCTGGGGCAAACGGTTGAGGAAACCCTCCTGGACCACTTGGCAAAAGCAGACAGCGTTAATTCCGGCGGGCGCCAAATGCCCGCACATTATGGTGCGAGGGACAAGAATATCTTCACTGTCTGTTCCTCGGTCGCATCCCAGTACCTGCCGGCATTAGGACTTGCTATGGCCTCTGTGAAACAAGGGACAGACGCGTTCGCGCTCTGCTCCGGTGGAGATGGCGCTACATCCCAAGGGGATTTTCACGAGGCCCTAAACTGGGCAGCCCGAAGTAAAGCTCCACTCCTTTTCCTTGTGCAGGATAATAAGTATGCGATTAGCGTACCGATATCCGAACAGACTGCAGGAGGTACCCCTTACAAACTGGCCGCAGGCTACGAAGGCTTAGCCCGGTACAGAGTAGATGGTACAGATTTCTTTGAAGTCTACGCTGCCGCCAAGGCAGCAATTGCCCATTTGCGTGCAGGAAGAGGACCTGTCTGCCTGGTAACCGATGTTGTTCGCCTACTTCCACATTCCTCCTCGGATAACCACCTCAAGTACCGCACAGAAGAAGAACTCCTCGAGGATCGTCTGATTGATCCCGTTTCCAGACTTGAGCACTTTTTGATGGAACGGGAGATATTAACGGCTTCGCAGGCAGAGACCATGCGCGCGGAGATCAAAAAGGAGGTTGATGAAACAGCCCAGGCTGTCGAACAGAAAAATGATCCTGAACCGGCAAGCGCAACAAAGTACGTCCTGTTCGAGGGAAAACTGGATCTTGACTACTACGCCAGCGAACCGTCAGGTCCCCCCGTTGTCATGGTAGATGCTATCAACCATGCACTCCATGAGGAAATGGC
Source organism: Rhodothermales bacterium (assembly GCA_965219915.1). GTDB lineage: Bacteria > Bacteroidota > Rhodothermia > Rhodothermales > Bin80 > Bin80. The sequence goes on from OZ244794.1 coordinate 2,731,438, forward strand.
CCGGGATGAGACTATCCTTGTGTATGGAGAAGATGTGGCAGGTGGCAAGGGCGGAGTCTTCACTGCTACGCGTGGACTAACCGAACAATTTGGAGAAGAACGGTGCTTTAACTCCCCACTTGCTGAGGCCTCTATCATCGGAACCGCGGTGGGTCTCAGTGCCGCTGGATTCAAACCCGTAGTGGAAATCCAGTTCGCCGATTATGTATGGCCGGCAATGCAACACCTGCGCAATCAGGTGCCCACACTGCGTCACCGCTCCAATAATGCATGGTCCTGTCCAATGGTTATCCGTGTACCGTGTGGGGGTTATATCCACGGCGGACCGTGTCATTCGCAGAATATCGAGAGTATCTTCGGTCATATGCCGGGATATTGCATTGTAATGCCTTCCTCGGCCACAGATGCCAAAGGACTGCTCAAGACTGCCATCCGAAGTGAGGACCCAGTCATATTCCTCGAGCATAAAGCTTTGTATCGGGCGGCCAGCGCCAGAAGCCCCGAGCCAGACAAAGACTACCTGATCCCGCTGGGCAAGGCACGTTCAGTTCGCGAAGGAACAGACTTGACAATCGTTACCTACGGTCTTATGGTGTACAAGTCTCTGATGGTTGCGAGACAGCTCTCACGAGAAAACCAATTGTCTGTCGAGATCATTGATCTTCGCACATTGGTGCCCCTGGACATTGAAACCGTCCTAGCCTCCGTCCGCAAGACGCACCGCTTGTTGGTTGTGCACGAGGACCATGAATTCCTTGGTTACGGCGCAGAGATCTGCGCCCAGATAGGTGATATGGCGTTCGATTGCTTGGACGCGCCAATCCGGCGAATTGCTGGAAAGTTTTCCTTTGTGCCCTTCGCAAGCCCGCTGGAGCAGGAAGTCCTCCCGCAAGATGAGGATATCCTGACGGCCGCCCGCTCACTCGCGATTTGGTAGCCCCTATTACTCCAGAAACAGGTCCTGTGTCCGTTCGGACTTTTTACCTGTAGCGTTATCTCGAACGACCAAGGTTAGCGTGTATAGTCCTGTTTCCTGATCACTGGCGTCCAGTATTTGGTACAGGTATTCTTCCGTTTGTGAACCACTCCCCTTGTAGCTTACAGATACCCCCTCTCTGTCCCGCCCGAAGATGCCCCGCACCACACGCCGAACCCCACGGTCAGTGTTCTTGGGTTCCAGCGTGATTTCTACATCATAGTCTGTGCTACCCTGAGCGTTTAGGTCTAGTCCGTAGATCTCGAAGTACAGATAAATGGGCCATTCAGTCGAGTACACACTCCACGGTGCAGGTAGGATTGACAGATCTTTGCGGACGACCTCGGCGGCACCCCCAGGAGCACCGTTTTCTGCCTGTTCGACCGAATAGGCAAGCATGATGTCACTCAGAATGACGCCAGGCTGATTGTAGTCTGGTACCGTAATCTCCCGACGCTGCACAGCGACCGTCTGTCCGCTGGCAGTCTCAAATTCGACGGATAGCTCATGTGTGCCTGACGGAACCTGCATCTCCTGCGTATCAACCCATAGATGCTGCTCCGCAAACGACATCACCTGATTGGTGGGCAAACCATAAATATTTCGCGTGCGCTCTACCAGAACCTCCCTTTGATCATTTATGAGAAATGTCCCCGCACTCGCATTTACCTCTATCATTTCGGCCGACGGATCATAGGTGGATTCCAGCGGAATACCATAGTTCACAAACAGCTCTGATTGCTGTCCGTCTCCCTTGAATGAGCTAATCAAGAATGGCAGCTCAATCTGGCGGCCTGGTGCTTCATACTCATACCTCTGAGGAGTTTCGCGAATGATTTCTTTCGTGATACGAATGTAGTCGTTCTCAAAACTGTTTACACGCGTCGCCATATCCTCAGCCGAAGGTGAGTACATGCGATATTCACCGTTCCGAAACGGATCTTCAAACACGAAACGGAAATCCCCATATTCCCAAATGTTATAGGAATTCATTTCTTCAAATGCCTGGCGGGCAGTTGAATAAACATTGCCGAATGACTGGCTGCCGTCTATTGTGACCGGCATTGTACCAGCTGAATCATCGGCAGCAGAAGTCACCGAGTTGACCATGGCCCCCACGACCGCCTGACGGGCCGAAAAGACGCCGTCTTCCTGAGGATGCAGAACAATATCCGAATTTGGCCGCCCGTACCGGATCAGGATCTGACCACGCTCCGTTTCCCAGCCACGCAAATCAAGTCCCTTGGAGCTGTAAAGCAAATCTGCATACGTCAACCGGAAATAATGCTCCAGTTTACGTTCATTGTAGGAGGTCAGAAATCTTGGATCCTGACTGGCCCAATATCGAGTTCGGTAGGCCACCGAATCAGCTGCTTCCTGCCTTTTCTCATCCCGCGTCAGGAATAGTCCCAAATCCTCGTATGCGCGCCTTTCATCTCTATCCATGAACTCAAACGCCGTCTCAAACGAGCGGTTGGCTGCGTCCATATTGCCCAAATTATAATTCGCCACTCCCAGATAACGCCAAAGATCAGAATCTTCCGGATAAAACCTGTACATCAGGTCCAGCATGTTCATGGCATCCTCATACTCTCCCTTGAGTACATATATCTGCATCATTTCGTCGTACACGCTGCGCCTCCGGGGATCGACTTCAAGGGCCTTTTCCAGGTGTGCAACTGCACGCAGATATGCCCTCTCGGCCCGCCTGCTTAGATCTAATACATCTACTCCTTGGGCTCTAAGGGTCCCTATATCAAACTGGTCACCCAGAAATACTTCATTTGGATCGATGACCGCGAAATTGTTCGGATTGCTGGCTGCCGTGCCGTCAAGGTAATCATCAAAGGTCTCCTGCCCTAGATCGTCATAATTTGGGTCATCTGACTCCCGTCCACTTCCTGCATAACCGTAACTCAGAGAGGGCATCATGATCGCATTGCGGTATTTCCAAAAACTCCGGATATACACTCTCCCCAATTCCTCGTGTGCGTGCGCATTGTCCGGATCTATCTCGAGTATCTTGCGCGCCGTATCTAACCGACGCGCCTCCCGCATACGGTCTCCAAGAAGCCCCCAGGACGGTACTCTATACTGTTCCAAACGAGCGACTAGATACTCTAAATTCTCCGGTTCATTCTCAAGTGCCCTCTCCAGCGTACGTCTTGCACGACCTTCGTCGTAAAGGGGAGTTTCAAAATAAATGCGGGAGAGCAGGAAATGCGCTTCAGCCAACTGCGGATGATCCCGAGCTACCTGCTCAAAGATCTCCGCGGCATCCTCATATCGGCCCTCCCTAAACGCCTGTCGGCCAGGCTCGAGCGGATCAGATTGTGCAAGTACCTGCTGCGCTTCCAAACCCAACAGGCAAATTGCAAGAAGCATCATCAACTGTTTCATGGTCATGGAAAACAATTTTAGACGATAATGTTGAGTACGAATAGATAATCCTCAGGATCCATAAAACATTCTCCGCAAGGATTATGCCGAATAATTACCAGACAATTCTGACAAACCTGCGCTTGCCAACCTTGACCAAAAATGGCGCACGTTTGGTTACATCCAGTTCGAGTCGACTGTCCGTAACTCGCTTCCCGTCTATACTCACAGCTCCCTGCTGAACGAGTCGGCGAGCTGCACCATTGGATGGGGTCAAGCCGGATGAGGTTAATAGGTTTAGAAGCCCAATCTGGCCATCCCCCTCTGGCTTGAATGAAGCCACCTCTTTTGGTACTTCCTTGCGGATAACCGTGCGCTCAAAGTGCTCACGAGCCATTTCTGCAGCCTCAATCCCGTGATAAAAGCGAGTGATCGACAATGCTAGCCTATGCTTTGCATCCCTGGGATTCTCTGCACACAGTTTGTGCAACTCCGGCAGGGCATCTGTTTCTTCGTCACTCGCGAGTTCAAAGTAGCGATAGATCAACGTATCGGGGATTGAGAGAATTTTACCGTACATGGTATCTGCCGGCTCTGCGAGTCCCACATAATTGTCCAGTGACTTGGACATTTTTTCAGCACCGTCCAATCCCTCCAGGATCGGAAGCGTGATGCAAACCTGGGGCTCCTGGCCGACGCTTTTTTGCACGGTACGCCCCATCAGTAAATTGAATTTCTGATCTGTGCCTCCCAATTCTACATCTGCTTTTATTTCGACAGAATCCTGGGCCTGGGCCAATGGATATAAAAATTCATGTATCCCAATAGGATCCCCCTTAGTATAGCGTCCGGAAAAATCATCCCGCTCCAGCATCCGGGCTACGGTCGATTTACCCGCCAGACGAACAACATCCCCAAAAGAAAGCTGACCCAGCCATTCAGAGTTGTATACTATGCGAATGCGCTCGGAGTCCAGTATTCGAGAAGCCTGCTCAAAGTAAGTTTGGCCATTTCGACGCGTCTCTTCCAAAGAGAGTGCCGGGCGCATTTTCGAGCGACCACTTGCATCCCCGATCATCCCGGTAAAATCACCAACGATAAGAACCACCTCGTGCCCCAAGTCCTGGAATTGCCGCAGCTTGCGTAGTACTACTGAATGTCCTAGATGCAGGTCCGGTCGGCTGGGGTCACAGCCAAGTTTAACAATCAGTGGTTTACCTGTGCGTGCTGCACGCAGCAGTTTTGTGCGCAGTTCTTCTTCTGGAATGATCTCCTCTACACCACGCTTCAGGCCCAAAAGTTGGTCCTCTACCGGCAAAAAGTCCATACTAGTATTTAATATTGCTTTAACCTGCGCTCCAATTGACGTTTTGTGGCTCGTTCAGCCATATCAGCCCGCTTATCAAAGAGCTGCTTGCCTCGTGCTATACCAATCTCAGCTTTTATCTTGCCGTTTTTCAGGTAGAGTCTGAGTGGAATAAGTGTATGTCCTTTTTGCTCAACTGCCTTTTGCAATCGGGCAATTTCTCTACGGTGCAGAAGTAGTTTGCGAGGGCGAACCGGGTCGTGATTGTTCAGGTTTCCGTGGCTGTAATGAGAAATATGGGCATCAACTAGGTACGCCTCCCCATTATCAATCCTGCACCATGCCTCCGCTAAACTAACACGACCTGCCCGAATAGATTTTACTTCAGTACCGACAAGCACCAGGCCAGCTTCAAGGGTGTCCAGAATATGGTACGATCGCTGGGCCCGACGATTGCTTGCCAGCGTCGAGGTCACTTTTCCCATCGCACATCCCCTTATAGGTCGAGCTGTCTTGTATCCTGTCCCCACAATGGAATATCCTGATATCCTGCAGCATCACTCGGCTCAAACATTGTCAGTGGTACGAGATCCTCAGTAATACCGTAATAATACATGTACTCCCGGATTGCAGTTAGCCCGGCTATGGTAACATCATCCAACCGTAACCGCAGGCTTCCGCCAAAGAATTGATCTGTATGCGAAGATGAACGAGCGCCCCATTCCTGCGCAATAATTTCTGCCTCTTTGGTAAGTGTGGTCAACATCTCAACCATGGCGTCAGTTGCAGTTTCTTTCAGGCAGACGTACAATCCCCAAATCATCGGGTACTGCGAAAGTTCGTACCACTCCTGCCCCAGATCCAGCGTAGTTGGATCATCTGCCTGATCCAGTGAAGCCGCTCCGGTTAACAGCTTGATGTCTGCTGCGCCGTTTGATGTCAGCGTAACTTCTCGCCCGTAGTGCTCTTTCAGGATCACCCTTGACATGAAAGCCTCCAGGCCCTGTTCAGAAGTACATTCGAGTGTTCCCGCCTGCTGTAAATCCCGACGTACCCGCATCCGCGCAAATGGATACCCCCAGGAGGATACGGCCCCGCCAGGTACGATGTCCAGTCCATCGGCAGCCAGTGCTACCGTCACAGGCAGTAGTGCAACATCAACCTGCTGCTGATGCAACAACTCCACACAACCCGATACGGTCTGTCGTTCGGCCTCAATGGAGAGTGTCCTGGCCGCAAGCTCAAGACACTCAGTCGGTGGAAAATCCCAGAACGCTAACTGCATCAGCTGAACTCAAGAGTCGCGCATGCGCTCCTTAATACGAGCAGCCTTGCCACGCAATGTGCGCAGATAGTACAGTTTCGCACGACGCACTTTTCCACGGCGCTTGACTTCTACGCGTGCAATGCGCGGAGAATGGAACGGGAATATGCGCTCAACCCCTATACCACCGGAAATTTTCCTGACGGTAAACGTCCTGTTGGCACCTCCCCCTCGAATGGAAATTACCGTACCCTGAAAAATCTGTATGCGCTCCTTTTCACCTTCAATCACACGCAAGTGTACAGCAATTGTATCCCCAGGCTCAAAGTCCGGTAGCGGAGTTTCGCGTAACTGGGTGGCTTCCACAATTTTCAATAAATTCTTAGCCATTGTTCTAAGGGTGTAATCTTCACGTTTTTTCTCGCGCGACGTATTGCTGCCAGAGATCCGGGCGCCGCTCCCGGGTACGCTGTTGTCTAACCTCCTCACGCCACTCAGCAATGCTGCTGTGATTCCCACTACACAGAACTTCTGGAACATCAAGTCCACGGAATGACGCCGGACGTGTATAAGTCGGAGCACCAAGCAATCCATCCTGAAACGAATCCTCAAGCGCGGATTGGGCGTCTCCAAGTACGCCTGGAATCAACCGGGCTACAGCATCGGCCACCAAAAGTGCAGGTAGCTCGCCACCACTGAGAACATAATCGCCGACTGACACTTCACGCGTCACCAGCACTTCACGCACACGGTGATCTATCCCCTTGTAGTGCCCGGCAAGCAATACGATATGCTGCTTCAATGATAACTTATTGGCCAAGGCTTGTGTGAGGGGTTCACCGTCCGGGCTCAGATAGATGACTTCGTCGGGCGCATCACCAAGTGCTTCAAGGCAGGCGAAAATCGGCTCGGGTTTGAGTACCATTCCCCCTCCTCCTCCAAAGGGATAATCATCAATCTGCTTGTGATGTCCCTCGGCATATGTCCCCAGGTCGTGCACATGCAATGCGATCCTATCTTTCGCCCGACGAAGAACGGTCAAATCAACTGCTCTTTCGATCTGGTCTGGCAACGCTGTCAGAATATCAATGCGCATGGCTACTCACCTCAATCCAGTAAGCCGTCTACCGGCCGAATGACTATTCGTCCAATATTGACATCCGTAGACATCACAAACTCCGGCACAGCCGGAATAAGCGCGTCCTGTTTCCCGGAACGCTCAACCACATATATATCATAGCTTGGCGTATCCAGAATATCTTTCAGCCTTCCGACTGGTGCACCATCATCCGTTACAACTGCGGCACCAACAAGATCATGCAGGAAAAACTCTCCCGGCTGCAATGGCGGCAAGTCTTCCAGTGGTGCGAAAACCGGAAGTTTCCCGAGGGCCTGCACATCGTTCACCGTATTTATTCCTGAAAATCGCATCAGGGCTGTTATGCCACGCTTGGATGTTTGTAACCGGGCGCTCTCCACCTTGTACGGACGTGCCGTATGCGGTGTTTGGCCGATCCATAATCGCTTGAGATTTAGTAACCGGTTTGGGTCATCGGATTCAGGTACAACCTTGCACTCACCTTTAAGCCCGTGGGCCTTGACGATTTGACCGACTATCAACAAGTTTTCCCACAAAGACGAATCCATCAAACGGTCGTCAGTACCACCTGACTAGGCCTCTTCGGCTTTTTCCGTCTCTTGAGCAGCTTGCCGGGCTTCGTCTTCCTGGCGAGCTTTTTCTTTCGCGGCAGCTTTCTCAGCTGCAGCTTTTTTTCGCTTTGCAAGCAATTCCGCCTCTTTCTTCGCCGCTGCCTCAGTTTCAACGACAAGTGCCTTCTGACGCCGGTCAGCCGGAGTCGTTTTTGCCGTGGCGACTAGCCTGTCCTCCCGGTGCTGCCGATGCGCCTCGACTGCCTCGGTGATTGCTTCTGGTTCAACTCCCTTGCGTTCCAGATGCAATCCCAGTAGCACTCCCCGCCGGCTCAGCAGATTTCGGACGGTGTCGGTCGGCTGGGCACCGACATTAAGCCAGTACTTTACACGATCTTCTCTGAGCTCAACGCGTGAAGGCTCCTCCTGAGGATAGTATCGCCCCAGGTCCTCTATGAATTTGCCATCTCGCGGTGCACGCGAGTCGGCGGCCACTACGGCCCAAATTGGTTTTTTCTTGCGCCCCATACGGCGCAATCTGATTTTAACTGCCACGCTCTTGGTTCTAGTTTATTGATTGTTAGCGCATTGCCGTCTGCAGCAACGCGGATAAGTCTACTTTCTTTCCTTTTTTGCCCACCGTTCGCTGCATGCGCTTCATGAGCTTTCGTAACTGCCTGAACTGGCGCAGGAGTTGATTAACATCCCTGACCGTCAAGCCACTCCCCTGGGCAATGCGGCGCCTACGACTACTGTCTATTGCGTCAGGATGCCTACGTTCCCAGGGTGTCATACTCTTAATCGCCGCTTCTACTTTCATGATCTCCCGCTCCTCCGCTTCCACATTCATTGATTGCTTCCCCATCCCGGGAATCATTCCCACGACCTCCGACAGCGATCCCATGGATCTGATTTTCTGGAGCTGCTGATAGTAGTCTTCCAGGTCGAAGGTCGCTTTCCGTATTTTCCGACGCAGCGTCTCGGCCTGGACAACATCGTATTGCTCCTGCGCCTTTTCAACGAGTGTAACCACATCGCCCATCCCGAGGATGCGCCGTGCCATCCTGTCGGGGAAGAAGGGAAGTAACTGATCAAGCTTCTCCCCGGTTGAAGCAAACTTTATGGGCTTATTAACGACTGACCGTACAGACAATGCCGCACCCCCACGGGCATCACCATCCAGCTTAGTCAGAACGACGCCGTCAAAATTCAGGCGATTATTGAATTCCTTCGCAGTATTGACAGCATCCTGCCCTGTCATACTGTCCACAACAAACAGGATCTCACTGGGCTGGGAAAGGCGTTTGATTTCTTCTACTTCAGCCATCATGCGGGCATCCACATGCATACGACCCGCCGTATCAATGATCACGGTATCGCGCGCCTGCTTTCTGGCGTACGCAACAGCTTCTTGGGCTACGCGTGGAGCGTCCTGAATTACGGTACCATCATCCGCTGTAATGCTGTAAACTGGTACGTCCGCCTCCTCCCCAAGCCGATTCAGTTGATCTACGGCTGCCGGCCTATATACATCAGCTGCCGCCAACATCGGAACACGTCCCTTGGACTTGAGGTGCAGGGCAAGTTTTGCGCTGAATGTCGTCTTACCTGATCCTTGGAGACCTGCAATAAGTATAACAGCCGGAGGATTGCTTCCCAGATTAATTTCAGCGGCATCTCCTCCCAGAAGCTGGACAAGTTCGTCATAGACAATCTTGACAATCATCTGCCCGGGTTCTACAGAACGTAGCACCCGTTCACCGAGTGCCTTCTCCTGGACGCTGTTGGCGAAGGTGCGAGCAATCTGGTAGTTCACATCCGCTTCCAGAAGAGCACGGCGTATGCCGCGCATAGACTCCGCGACATTGGCCTCGGTAATGCGACCTCGGCCGGTAAGGTCCTTAATTACCCCTTCTAACCGTTGGGAGAGATTCTCAAACATGAAGGTTTTCTAACACCGCAAACTGAGTTGCACCGCAAATCTGCGAAAGACAGCACGTGTAAACGACTTTATCGCGCACATGATCATTTAAGCGCACTTATATGCTTGCTTTCCTCATATTTTCCCTTGATCTGCACCAATTAATAGATGGTACCCGGTAAGTCCAAACTGCGAAGCCGCTGCCGCGCTGCCAGACGAAGCCTGACAGCTGAAGAATACCGCTCAGAGTGTCGGCGGATTGTCACGCGGGCCGTATCTCTACCGCAGTTATTGGAGGCACGAACCGTACTGTCGTACTGGCCAAAGATTGAAGCACGTGAAATTGATATCCGCCCTCTCAATAGCTGGCTGCGAGCACGAGGGAGTAATGTATTGTTACCCATCGTTGAACCCAACTCGAAGCGCCCTCGTATGCACTGGGGTAGATTCGACCACGAAAGCAGCTTTGTAGCAAACCGCTGGGATATATCTGAGCCAACAAGCCGCTCAAATATTCCCGCAGAAAACATTGACCTGGTCGTTGTCCCGGGTCTCGGGTTTGATCTCTCTGGGCACCGGATTGGATATGGTGGAGGATTCTATGATGTACTGTTTGAGCATGTTGATTCGTTTAAGCTTGGCATGGTAATTGACGACTGTTTGTTGGATCATCTCCCCGCTGATGCACACGATGTGCCTGTTAACTGTATAATAACTGGCTCGAGAACGCTTTATCTCGACCAGTAATAAATGCGAACTAAGACAAAAAAGGATTTTGATTTCCGGGACCTTGAAGAAAAGTCCGGGTATGGGAGCCTGGCTGAGTCGGACCTCGAGGAAATATTTTTTGAAGATACTGCTCCAAAAACAGGCGGCTCTATTAACCTGCCAATCATAGCAGGTATAGGTCTGATCGGCGTGGTTTTTCTGAATATTCTGCAACAAATTGGAATTCTACCGGGAAGTGGGCTTCAGGAGGCCTTTATAGTGTTCCCACTTTTTGGGATCCTATTGGTTCTGCTACTCGGCCTGATGCCCAGAAGATGGAAAAGACGCCGAAAGCGAAGGGGCCGTGTCGCAAAGAAAAAACTAGATTCCCTGCGAGCAAAACGAAAGCGTGCGACGGAGGGACAAGAAGCACGTGGTACAGACGGGGACTTGAAGAAAAGCGCCTTGCCACAATCACAAACAGCAAAGTCGTGGCTTCCGGCTAAATCGCGCGACAAGTGGCTGGCTGGCGTATGTGCAGGGCTTGCTCCACATACCAATGTGGATGTTACTGCATTGCGGTTGATTTTTATTCTGAGCGCCATTATTACTGGTGGAACCGTCCCTACAATAGTTTACATCGCTTTGGCAATACTGATGCGCCCGCCTGATGATGATGATGAAACAGAAACTGGGTCATAGATATTATTCGATGCTCTCTTGCATTTCTCGCGCGGTATGTGACTTCCACCAACATTGGGCAAATTGTCGCCCATGCGCACAATCTAGTGTACATGACAAATGTCAGTCAGTGTATCCGTTGATCCCGTGAGTGTGAGCAACTCGGCTGCTACTACGGCCTGACCTAGTAAAACAGACGTGCCGCCGAACATCCGATCTGAGGACACTGAAGCCGACAGTTGCAACCAAAATATTGCTTATTTCGTAATGCAACTTGGAAGCCCTCAAACAAAACTGTTGCTGTACGCCCTATTGACAGCCCACAAACGACGATGAGTTACAACCGTGGACGCCTAATCCGCTCGCAATCTAATAAAATGGTCGGAGGAGTCTTGTCCGGCCTTGCTAGACACTATGGCCTAGACCTTACGTGGCTTCGTATAGGGGTTGTGTTAGCAAGTTTTGTCACATTCGGTACAGTTGTTGTTTGCTATATTGTAGCGATGTTTCTCATGCCAACAGAATAGTGACGACTAGGTCCCACTTATCGGAACTGGAGCTGAGCACCCAGTCCAGTGATGCACTCGAAGAAATGTTCTTCGAGTCAGAGTCTCGCTCCGCGTCCAAGATCAACTGGCACCTTGTTGGGGGTAGTACACTCCTGATAGGAATATTTCTCTATGTACTTTCGGAAATCGGTATACTTGGGAGTGGGTTCGTAGATGGATTAGGCCGCATAACTCCTTTTGCGGCGATCTTTTTCATGGGCATTGCGGCAACCAGCGCCCTGCGCACGAAGCGGACACGCCGTGTACGTACCGTTTCGTCCAGACACCTCGTTCGACCACGCAAGAAACGCTGGTTGTTTGGCGTCTGTCGCGGATTGGCGGAGCGGTTCGGGATGCCCGTGGGGATCTTGCGACTGCTTTTCCTCGCAGCTGCCGTAGTTGCCGGGAGTACAGGACCCGGGGGACTGGTTTTTGTTGCGTTGTATGTGATCTTGGCGCTGGCCATACCTGGTGAGGAGACGAACCGTGCAGGCTCATCCTGAGGGACTAACACTGCCTCCGTATCGCGCACCGACCAATCGCGCGGTTGACAGCACCAACCTACCCGTGTGTGATTTAATTCTTTGGACGTTATTCATTCAGTATAGCAGTGTACATCCACGCCGCACACATCAATCTGAATAGTATGGACATGTTCGCCTACTGATACAGCGACAAAGTCCTGAACTGGTAGGAATTGCGTCGTGTTTTTGCCCTGGCGTTATAGTTACAACTAGTTTGGTATTCGCAGAAATAGAATACAGTTTCAGATAATCTAGGGCAGCCACATGGAATGCATTGATCAGTAGCTTCGCATGCTACTTCAACCGAACCTCGTACTACTTTTGAGCGAAGTTCAGACCCAAAAAACGTCTTTTCCCAGAAAGGCAACTCCCGTCAATTTGCTACCGAGACACAACCATACAACGGAATGAAATCCGGCTTGCTTACGTCTATCCTCCCGAGGTCACTATGAATTATGTGCTGTCTCTTCACAGTAAACTTTCCAAACTACGGTAAATGCGAATCCTCATCACCGCCGTTGCATTAATTGCGACCGCACTTCCAACCTTGGCGCAGCAAAACGCCATCAACATTGTCTCTGGACGCGCCATTGATGAGGAGACTGGGACTACGCCGCTACCTGGCGTGACTGCCGTGATAGAAACGATTACAGACTCGCTCCTTGTTGCCGGCTCCACTTCCAACGCAGATGGTTACTTCGCTATTGAACTACGTGAGCGTGGAGAGTATAGACTTCGCCTCACCTTCGTTGGATTTGTAACCCACGAGCAATTAATTACGATAGACGGGCCATACAAAAGCGTTGGTACGATCTCAATGAAGCCTGACGTAATGCAGTTGGAAGAAATAGTCGTAGAAGAGCTGCAGGAGCGAATGGTAATTCGTGGAGATACTACAATTTTTAATGCGGACGCCTACAAGGTGAACCCCGATGCCACCGCAGAGGACCTCGTGGCAAAGCTTCCTGGTATGGTCGTTCAGGACGGGCAAGTTGAGGCTCAAGGCGAGCAAGTTCAGCGAGTAACCGTTGATGGGCGCGAGTTTTTCGGCCAGGACCCCACAGCTGCGCTCCGAAACCTCCCCGCGGATGTGATCCAGAACGTAGAGGTATTTGATAGGGACAGCGACCAGGCTCAGTTCACAGGATTTGATGATGGTAATTCGGAGAGAACGATAAACATCACCACGCGACGTGGCATGAGTAACGGGCAGTTTGGCCAAGTTTACGGTGGATACGGCGACGATCAGAGATATATCACCGGAGGCAACACAAACATATTTGATGGTGATCGACGTATTTCCATTATTGGTCTTTCCAACAATGTTAATCAGCAGAACTTCGCTTTCCAAGACTTACTGGGCTTGATGGGTAGTGGGGGCAGTCGGTTTCGTGGTCGGGGAGGAGGCGATGGTCCTACACGTGGGGGTGGCGGGGGCAGAGGTAGAGGTGGCGGAGGTTTTAACCCTAGAAATTTCCTCGTGGGAGCCCAAAGTGGTCTTAATCACACCACCTCGGCGGGGGTCAACTACAGCGACGAGATCGGTAGCAGTCTACGTCTCAGTGCAAGTTACTTCTTTAATCGGGTTTCGAACGAAAACGATGCAATCCTTGATAGAGAACTGTTTCTGGCCAACGATCAGTCTCAATTCTACAATGAAAACACGCAGTCAAGTGGCAAAAACTTCAACCACAGACTGAACGCACGGATTGACTACACAATCAACGAAAACAATTCATTAACCATTCGACCAAGCCTCAGTTTCCAGAACAACACGTCTTCCAGTCTTCAGTCGGGCATCAACTCACTGGGCACCGGGGCCCTTCTGAATACGGTATACAATAACTACTTAACAGATAACCGAGGTTTTACATCAAGTTCCAGCATTCTGTATCGACACCGGTTCAGTAAACCGGGCAGAACAATCTCCGCGGATGCCCGACTCGGTCTCAATAGCCGTGCAGGGGACTCCGATCAGGTTTCCATTACCGAATTCATGCAGATCGGTCGACAGAACCGTGGAGCAACAAGTGATTCAACCTATGATCAGGAAGTAGATAATTCATCTGCCGGGCAATCATACTCAATTCGATTTGCCTACACTGAACCCCTCGGCGAAGTTGGACAGCTTCAGCTCACTTATAGGCCCTCTTACAATCGCAATGTATCTGATCGCTCAGCGTATGTACTTGACTTGCGGACTGGACTCCACACAATCCTGGATCCCACGTTCTCAAGCCTGTTCGACAATGATGTGGTTCAGCAGCGTGGTGGGCTATCCGTCCAACGGCGAATAGATGACCGTTACTCCATCCAGTTAGGCCTCGAAATCCAAAACGAACGACTCATTGGCGACCAGACCTACCCTGTGGATTTTAGATTAGACCGCTCGTTCTTGAGTTTTCTTCCCGAGGCTGAAATAGAATTTGAATTTGGAGAGGCACTGGATCTGGACATTGACTATCGTACTAGAACCAATACGCCCTCAGTCAGCCAGCTACAGGATGTGGTTGATAATACAAACCCTCTATTTCTCTCAAGTGGTAATCCTGACCTCGAACCCAGCTACTCACATACAATCAGCATCCGTGGGCGCCGTGGGAATCGGCGGGCCGGACGAATGATATTCGCATACGTGAGCTGGACCCGAGAAATGAATTCAATTGGGACCGCCTCCTTCCTGGCATCTCGGGATACAGTCATCGCGGGCGGGCGAATCCTTCTTCCCCAAGGCGCACAGTACTCTGCCCCGCTTAACCTTGACAATCCCAGTACTACAATTCGCTCATTCGTTGGATTGGGTACCCCCGTGTCTCTGCTCCGAAGCAACTTGAATTTCAGGGGCGGTGTCAGATACTCAAAAAGTCCTAGTGTTATTAACGGCGTAGATAATATGGGGACACAGTACAGCTTTAATGGAGGCCTGACACTCGGTAGCAATATCAGTGAGCGCCTGGACTTTACACTTACGTATAACGCTGCATATACGATTGCCAACAACTCCTATTATTCTCCGCTTGACGAGAATTTCTTTCGACATGACACAGGTTTCCGCTTTGTATGGCTTCCCATCGGTGGACTGGTAATTGAACACAGTCTGACCTACAATAACTACATTGGTCTCGATGAGACACTCTATCCGACAACATTTATTGTCAACGCCGGATTAGGCTACAAATTCATGCAGGCGGATGCAGCAGAGGTAAAACTACTCTTTGGCGATATTTTCAATCAGGAAACTGGAATCAACCGAAATATCACAGAGGCCTATGTCGAAGACAGTCAGACTCAGGTGCTCGGGCGCTACATCCTGCTTAATCTGAGCTACCGCTTCCGTAATTTCGGTCTATAGCCAGTGCCGGTCTACAGATCGCCTTTGCGCATACGGAACACCCGACTTTGAGTGTTCTGACCACTCCCAATTAATACTTCCATTGGATAAACTCGGGACGGAGAGGCGTAGTTGCAGGAAATTACATCTCCGACCTATTAGGCTTTCGGGAATCTCCAAACCGATACGCGACTTCGACATTTCCCTTCCGTCGTGTCTGACTTTTTGACCTGATCTCAGGTATTTTGGGGTAAAATCAGCCAATTTCGGGCAAAATGTGCCCTTTTTTGAATTGTTTTGTCAAAAACCCTTAATGTAGTGGATTATTGCGGATCTTGTTGCGGACCTCCCCGTTTAACCTCACCTAACTACCGCAGTCCACCATGTATATCCGTGCCAAACCCCGTATCCTCAAATCCGGCGAAAAAACACACACCTATTCAATCATTGAATCCTATCGCGTCCACGGAAACCCTCGGCAGCGAACCCTCCTCAACCTCGGCCAAGACTTCAATCTCCCCAAAGAACAATGGCCAACGCTCATGCAACTCGTCCGCGACGGCTTGCACGGACATGCGCGCTTGCCGTTTGAAGATGAAGTCCTTTGCCAGGCCAGTCAGGACATCATGGAGAAGCTCAAACGCAAGGGCTATGATGTCCATGATTCACGCGATGACCGGGATGCCATCCTCACGAACGAGATCCATCATACGGACACGCACACCGTTGGCGGCGAGCGCGTGGCGCTCAAAGCGCTGGATCTGTTGGAGTTTCCCCAGATCCTGCAAACCTTGAACTTCAACCGGGATCAGATCCACTGGGCGATCGCCCTGGTCGTGGGACGGATGCTTTCTCCCGGGAGTGAACGACAAACCTATGACTGGATGTGCGAACGGTCCGGGATCCTGGAATTGCTCCACGCCAAGCGTCCCTGTGACCGGACGCTCTACCGCATTGCCGCCGGGCTCTACGCGCACCGGAAGACGATCATGGACGAGCTCTTTGGCAATACCAGGGCATTATTGGGCTTTACGGAAATGATCGTGTTCTATGATCTGACCAACACCTACTACACGGGCCGCAAGAAGGGCGCGTTCTTGCACCATGGGCGCAGCAAGGACAAGCGCAACGATTGTCCGCTGGTCACGCTGGCGATGACCCTTGATGCTTCGGGGTTCCCGCGCACCGCAGAAATTCTCCCCGGCAATGCCAGTGAGCCGAAGACCTTGCGCACGGCCATTGAACAGTTGAATGGAGACCAGCCGACGGTCATTATGGATGCGGGCATTGCGACGGAGGCGAATTTGGCGTATTTGAAGGAAGCGGGATTGAACTGGATCTGTGTACAGCGCACGAAGACGCCCCCGGTGCCGGACCGGGAACCGGATCAAGTTTTTCAAACCACCCATGAGATGAACGTACGCGCCTGGAAGCTTGGGGAAAATGATGGAGAGCGGCGGGTGTATCTACACAGTGAAGCCCGGCAGGCGGTCAGCGATCAGATCATAACCACGAAGCGCGCCAAATTTGAAGCGGCCATTGCACACTTGAACGAGGGACTCACGTTGCCCAGACGTCCGAAGACGTATGCGGTGATTGAGCGGAAGGTGGGACGGCTCGTGGAGAAATACAAACAAGTCGGACATCACTACCAGATCCAGGTCGTGAAGAAAAAGGGGCCGCAAGCGCACGCCGAAAAGATTCTCCTGACGCGTCGGTCGGCGTATGATGCGTGCACCGAAGCCTTTGGCGGATACGTCCTGCGCACCAGTCATACGAAGTGGTCCTGTGAGGATCTTGCACGAACGTACTGGCAGTTGGGAGAAATTGAACATTCTTTCCGAACGATGAAATCCGACCTGGGCTTCCGCCCAATCTATCACAGCAAAGATGAGCAGATTGAAGCCCATCTGTTCCTGTCCATCCTGGCCTTCCATGTCGTGCATTTGATTCGAAGCAAGTTGGGTGCGAAACAAATCCACAAGAGCTGGGCCACCCTCAAGGTCAAACTCAACGAGCACCTGCGCGTGACGACCGTGCTTCCCCAGAACAAAACCTACGGTATCCTGCTCAAACAAGACCAAGATCTCAAACCATTCCAGCGTCAGATCTTTCAGGCAATGGGGCTCAAACTCGGGCGGAATACGCAGCGAATCAAGGCAAAACGCCCTGAAAAAGAGAACACCGAAGCGTAAAAATACAACCCAAAACAGCTGTCCTTCGAAACCCCTGAAAATAGGGGATAGGGAATCTCAGTAAAAAAATCCACTACAATGTCGAACTTGCGGATAGGACGACCTGCAGCGTGAGGGGCAAGTATCGGGGTTACTTTTGCGCGGAGAGAGACGATTTCATTTATTTCTCCTCTACCACCGACGTAAACTCATAGTCGACCGCTTCCGGCTCAGCAACCCAGTCAGCAACAAAAACGTTTGTGTCCCGAGAGGGCGTTCGGGAAACATTGCGATTGGAGGAAAACAATAGCCTCTTTCCGTCAAAGGAGAACATTGGAAACGCATCAAATGTGTTTGAATGTGTCACTTTCGTGGTCACGCCAGTTGCAATCTCCACCATGTAAATAGCAAACATGGGCCGTCCTCTACCTACACTCTCGTAGTTTGAGGCGTAGATCACATGTTCTCCATCGGGATGGAAAAATGGCGCCCAGTTTGCACCTGGTGCATCCGTAACTTGCTGCACATTCCCTCCGTCAATGTCAGCGACAAAAATACTCAGTTCCCCCGGCTCTATCAAACCCTGTTCTAACAATTCCCGATAGTTGTGTGCATCTTCGCCTTCTGGGCGGCTTGCACGCCAAACGATTCTCTTGGAATCTCTGGAAAAAAATGCTCCACCATCATACCCGAGTGTACTGGTCAGCTGTATGGTTTCCCCAGTCGCGAGCTCATAACGCCATAAATCCAGATCGCCGGAGCGTGTAGATGTGAACACGATGAAGCGGCCATCCGGTGATACCGTGGCCTCTGCGTCGTAACCTGGGCCACCAATCAGGAGCTCCGGGTTATCATAATCAGATTCGGCTACATGAATATCAAACGAGTCATAGATCGCCCATACATAACGTTCCCCGGCTTCCGGCGGTGCGGGACATTCCAGTGAGGTAGCATGTGTAGATGCATACAGGATCCTCCCATCCGGCAAAAAATAACCGCAGGTTGTACGCCCCTGCCCGGTTGACACAAGCTTATATTCACCTGGCACATCAGGATCCATCACATACTGCTGATCGCACCCCTGGCTGTTGATCTGCGTCCAGTCACTTTGAAATATGACTTGTTGATCATCAAACGACCAATAAGCCTCAGCATTGTTTCCTCCAAAAGTCAGCTGGCGAATATTGCGCAAGTGAACTTCACCCGCAAAACGAAGAGAGTCGGTGGTGGGATCGTAGTCTGACCATTTTTGATTCAAACCATCCGCCGTACCTGTGAAGGCCTGGAGTAACAGAACAATTTGTAACAAGGTCAAAAACTGTTTTAATTGTTGATAGCCAACGTGCAATGCGAAAATGTAATTCAAGCGTGGCATGCACAATCGGTTGGGGGCGGACTTAAACTAGTGCTCACACACTTGTTCCAGCAGTGCTGCCTGAGGCATACACTCTCTGCGCGGCCTATTTGATCATGATCTGGTTCTTCCAGTTGCATCTGAGAGCAGCCCTGACTGCTCCAAATGCAATTCACATTAATTTTCTTCGCGGATCAAACAACTGCGTCATCGACCAAGAATCAAGAACTCCGGGCAGTTTTGCAGCTCACTTAGATCAGCACGGGTAAGATTCTATCAGTTCCAGGCACTAGACGGCCAATTCCATAGACTGGCTGGATCCTAATACACATCAAGTTCTGATAGCGGAATCGGTTTATTGGAGAGTTGGGAAGTATTCCGGTTGGGTCGGACTTAAAGCGCACCCCAGCTAACGTGGATGTCGTCTTACGTAAGCTTGGTCCGTACGATTAAACCGTATGATATTAAGGCTTGCGCGCTAATCGTTTATGTGATTGCACCTCCACAACTACTACCTGCGCCAGCAGTACAGCCATAGCAATGACGAGCCGTGCGTATCGAGTGCGACTGCCATACGCTAAGATCGAAGTCGGCTACATGTGGGCGAGGGATATCCATGAGCATCTCAAGTTGTTGATTGAAATCACAATCATACAGATGCCCGTCCCAGCTTATGGACAGCGTGTTACGACACATAAGCCCAACAATTGTGGCTGGGTTGAATGCCTGTAATAATTTACTGAGATAGGTGTTTACTTGATTGGTATCCATCAGCCATTCCAGATACCGTGACATCGGTAAGTTGTTGAGTGTCAGCAGCCTGTCAAAACTAACATCATGGTTATGTGCAAGAGAAGTTTTCCACTCCCTCTCCAAGGAGGCCTGATTGCCCGCCAAGAACGCTCCGACCGGGTTCGTCACAAGCGTTAATTGTCGATCCGGATCCCCGTACCCATATCCAACAGCATTCAATCGCCGTAGTGCTTTGATTGACTTTTTGTAGGTACCATCTCCGCGCTGAGCATCAGTTCCGATCTTGCGGTGATGCGGCAGAGAGCAGATAATCTCCACACCACGCTTTGCAAACCACTCTGGTAGATGCTCACAACGCCGCGCAAGCAACACTGTAAGATTACATCGATCAAGAACCCGCAGCCCTCTGCTAACACATTCGTCGACCAGATATTCGAAATTCGGATTGAGCTCCGGAGCTCCGCCCGTGAGATCCACAACCTGGGCCCCTGAACGATCAATGGCTTGTAAACAGGCATCAACAGTTGCCCGATCCATGTTCTCTTCTGTTCGATCCGGGCCGGAATCAACGTGGCAGTGCATGCAGGTCATATTGCAAAGTTTGCCAAGATTGATCTGCACGATCTCCAGACGATCCGGTTTCAAACGGGGCCATCCAGAGGCAGCAAGGTCAAGCCCAAATCGGCCACTATTGGTCGGTCCCCCTGTAACGTCTGCCGAATCAAGGACTCTTAGCTGCTCCTCGGGATGCACTAACGGAACAGCCCTAGATTTCAGCGAGGATGTGGCCCGCGGACCCTGAGCAACTAGTTGCGAGGATTCAATCGTATTCAGCGATATCATTTTCCTATACTCCACTCCATCCAGATTACATCGTTACACGTTTGACCTGGTCAAGCATTTGTACGCCGTGTACCAGGGATGCTCCCCCTCTGATTGCCGTGGCTACATGGACAGCCTCAGTCATCTGCTCTAAATCTGACCCGGATTCCAAGCAAGCAGTTGTGTATGCGTCTATACAGTATGGGCACTGAACCGTACTGGCGACTGCCAAAGCAATGAGTGCCTTTTCCCGAACAGTCAATGCTCCCTCTGTAAATACGCTGTCATAGTACTTGAAAAAAGCGTCCGCCAATTCTTTGCTGCCTTCTTCGATTTCTTTAAACCGAGGCAGATGTGAGCGATGATAGTAGTGATCCATGATTAAGGGATTACATGGTTAGGCCAAAATAGATGATCCCATGGTTTATCAGACGGAGAGATCCTAACCGTTATGGTCGCCGACTCCGAACAGTAATACTGGCAAGCCCATCCTGCTCACTAATGACTTCAAGAGTCCGAAACTGAACCACTTCAAGCTCTTTGAGACCCGCGGCAGCAATCAACTGCATGTAGGAATCCTTTTCTGCTGCTCCAGCAACACAGCCGGCCGCTTCTTCCGCCCTGCGCAATAGTTCAGGGTCTGGACTACCCAACGTTACAACATCTGATATTATAAAACGACCACGTGGCCGAAGTACACGGGCAATTTCTGCATAGGCGCGCGCTTTGTCCGGGACCAGGTTGATCGTGCAATTACTGATTACTACATCAATTGAGGAATCTTCGATCGGCAATTGCTCAATGTCCCCCTCGAGAAAAAACGCATTATCTACTCCGGCGACAGAAGCATTTGTCTTTGCACGCGCGACCATGGAGGGTGTGAAATCCACGCCGACAATTTTCCCCTGTGCCCCCACTAATGGCGCGGCAATCATGGCATCCAGACCTGCACCGCTTCCCAAATCAAGTACGATTTCACCAGACTGCAGATCCGCGTAATCTACTGGTGTGCCACAGCCTAAACCTAAGTCGGCATCTGCCTGGTATCCTGTTTTATCCTGATAATCGGCCTGTTCTACCATGCAGTAGCACGGATCTCTCCGCCCTCGTGCAATTGCATCGTACTTTTCTTGTACCGTCTCCTTCACTGCGCAGCATGATTCAATTAGCTCAGACATCACAATTTGTCAGAGTTGAGTTGCATGTGCTACCACAATGAATTGAACGTGTTCGCCAAATAGCGACTCCAGGGAGTCTGTGCGGGAATCATCCTCCTGTAACTAACGCGCCAACACCCAACTGCTCCTGCTCACGGTACTGCAGCTCATAAAGTGTTTGATAGAGCCCACCGGCAGCAACGAGTTCATCATGTGTGCCCTGCTCACGCAAAAGACCTTTATGCAGAACGAGAATCGAATCCGCGTAACGAATGGTAGACAGCCGATGTGCAACTACCAGAGAGGTCCGGCCCTCGAGGGTCCTCTCGAGTGCACGCTGGATCATCTGTTCTGTTTCTGTGTCAATGCTTGATGTTGCCTCATCAAGCACCAGAATGTTTGGATCATGTGCGAGAACGCGAGCAAACGACAGCAACTGCCTCTGACCTTGTGAGAGCGACGATCCGCGTTCACGTACATCCTGATCGTACCCGCTGGGTAGCTGCTCAATAAATTTGTTGGCTCCTACCGCTTCCGCAGCCTGTTTGACATTGTCAAATGTAATACCGGGGCTATCCAGCGCAATATTGCGAGCTATTGATCCAGAAAATAGAAATACATCCTGCTGTACCAACCCTATACGCCAGCGGAGATACCTGAGCCGGAACGTACGAATGTCCTGGCCATCCAGTAGAATGCGCCCTTTCTGGATATCGTAGAAACGCATTAGTAGGCTTATGATCGTTGTTTTCCCACTGCCAGTCGCTCCTACAATTGCCACATCCTGCCCACGCTTGATCTTGAACGAAACTCCTCGAAGCACCCAGTCTGGTGTGCCATCATCATGATTCTTGTAAGCAAACCAGACATTGTCGAACACTATCTCTCCCTCCAGGCGATCCTGTGGAATCTGCTTCTCTACCTGTGGTAATGACTGATCATTATCCAGAATGTCAAAGATGCGCTCGGCTCCCGCCATAGCTCCCTGAAGTGTGTTGAACTGTTCGGACAGATTACGAATAGGCTCAAAGAATTGTCGGCAATATTGCACGAATGCAATGAGAATCCCAACGGTGATTGCACCGCTAAGTGCGCTTACTCCACCCGTCCAAAGCACAAATCCAATCGCTGTTGAAGCAATAATGTCTACTGCAGGCCAGAAGAGTGAATGAAAGAACACCGTTTTGAGCTGTGCAATCTGATGCTGATCATTTATTTTCTCAAAACGATCCATCTCCACCTTTTCCCGCCCAAAAAGCTGCACAATCTGCATCCCCGTTACGTGCTCCTGCATGAATGAATTCAGGCGTGCTACCTGCTTTCGGGTTTCCCTGTACTGCCCACGTACATTGCGTTTGAACCATAAGGTCACTAGTAACATAAAGGGCATTACACATAACGTTACAAGCGCAAGTACCCAGTTCAAACTGAACATAAAAGCTGCTATGAATATCAGTTTGAACATATCGCCCATAATTACTACAACTCCCGCGGACAAGACATCTGCAAGTGCTTCGACATCTGAAGTCGTGCGCGTAATTAAGCGCCCAATCGGCGTCCGATCAAAGAATGACAGAGATTGCTGCTGCACATGCCGAAATACGCGTACACGCACATCGTAAATCGCCTGCTGTCCTATCCATTGTGTGAAGTAAGCATTCACATAGCTCAGTGCACCCTCCAGCGCAAGGACCCCTATCAAGGCGACCATCAGGATGACTAAGCCATTCAGTTCACCGGGTACGATGTGATTGTCTATGGCCAGTTGGATTAACCATGGACGGAGTGGCCCCAGGAAGGACACTAGCAGCACTAGGCAAAACGCCAGGATCACCCAATGCTTGTAGGGCATCAGGTATCCAATGATCCGCTTGAGTAACCGTCGATCCAGGCCCTTTTCCGTGTTCATCTGGCCATACCGGCTTCTTGCATTGCGTCCGCGGACATAATGTGGTAAACATTGTATTCGCGCGCAATTGCTGTATTTGGGAATATCATCCGTGCTTCCTCCTCAAGAACCGATAAATCTGAATACCGGGAGCTGAAATGGGTTAGCAGCAATTTTTTAACACCTGCATCTGTGGCCATCGAGGCCGCTCTACTGGCGGTTGTATGACCGGTGGACCAGGCGCGTGCTTCGTGTTGCTGGCTGAATGTTGCTTCGTGCAAAAGTAAGTTGGCCCCCCTTGCCAATTCCAGTGCGCCTGCACACGGGCGAGTATCTGTTACATACGCGAAGATCGCCCGCAAACTTGATGTACCCTCCACTTGCTCCGGGGTTATCTCCCGACCTCCTGCTGTCGGGACTACCCTTCCCTTTGCTAACGAACGAAACTGCTCACTTTTATTGATTCCAAGCATTCGTGCCCGTTCAACGTCAATTTTTTTCTTCCGTCCATATTTTGTAACGCGATAACCTACACAGAATGCGCCATGATCAAGTGGTCGAGCGCTCACGCACAGTTGATTTTCTCTGTATACTTCCTCGTGCTCAAAGCCCTCTTTAAGCTTCACATAGTGAATCCGAAAACTGAGCGCCAACGGACTCAGCCCCGGAATAGCACTCACGATGCTGGCAAGTTCCTCTGGCCCCACAATGGTGAGTGAGGTGTCTCGACGTGCCAACGACATAGAGAATAAGAGTCCAAAAAGACCCATAAGATGATCTCCATGCAAATGCGAAATCATGATCGCTTTGATCCGGCTATGGCGTACTCCGGCTTTCTTCAGCCGAAACTGGGTTCCATCCCCGCAATCAAACAGCAGTACGCTTCCATCACTTCGCAATACATGTGCGGATAAGCCACGCTCCTTGACGAGCGTGGCAGAAGATGTCCCCAAAGGTATCAGTTCCATGTAGCTACTGAAGTGCTTCAAGCCTTGCTTCAAGGAGTTGCCGCCGGTGCATCCGTGCATAAAGCCCATCCTGGTCTACCAAGGATTCATGCGTCCCACGCTCAACCAAAGAACCCTCATCCAAAACAAGAATCTGA
Organism: Rhodothermales bacterium; assembly: GCA_965219915.1. Taxonomy (GTDB): domain Bacteria; phylum Bacteroidota; class Rhodothermia; order Rhodothermales; family Bin80; genus Bin80. The sequence goes on from OZ244794.1 coordinate 2,755,979, forward strand.
TCCAGATCCTGTATGCTCGAGATCCGATGACTTACGAGGATCATTGAATGCTGGCCCTGCCTGCGACGTAAATGTTCAAGAATCCTAGTCTCCGTATTTGCATCTACACTGCTCAAGGCATCATCCATGATCAGTATCTTTGGCTCTCGAATAAGTGCACGCGCGATTGTGGTCCGCTGGACTTGTCCGCCCGAAAGCGAAACTCCCCGCTCCCCCACTCCACTGTTCAGCCCTTCGGAAAATTCCAGAACAGTCTCCAGTAATTCTGCCTCGAACGCCGCCTGTCGGATTTCTTCCTCTGATGCTCCAACAGTGCCGAATGCAATGTTATTGCCTATTGTATCGCTGAAGAGAAACACATCCTGAGCGACATAGCCAATGCTTTCTCTGACTACACTGAGAGGGAGATCTCGTAAATCTTTGCCATCAATCAGTATACGCCCCTCGGTTGGTTCAACCAAGCGGACAATCAACTCAATCAGCGTGGTCTTACCCGCTCCGGTTCTTCCAACTATAGCCAGGCTGCCTCCTGGATGCAGTTCGAATGAAATATTTCGGAGAGCGTACGGTAAACCGTCTGCGTATTTGAACGAAACGTTCTCAAACTTTACATGCCCGCGAAGCTTGGCAACCGAATAGTCCGTTCGGTTACCGTCGGAAATATCCGGCTCTTCGTCAAGTACCTCATATATCCGTTCAGAGGAAGCACTGGCGCGCTGCATCATGGAAATCACCAGGCCAAACGCAGCAATTGGCCAAGTCATGAGCCCCACATAAATAATGTATTCTGCAATATTACCAATTGTAATCAACCCTTCAGTAACCAGGCGTCCGCCCACCCAGACAACCATGACCTGTGATAGACCAACGACAACAACAAAGATTGGCCGCCATGCCGCCTCTACGCGGGCAAGTCCAAGCATTCGCGATTTGTAGAGCGTACTTTCTTCTTCAAAAGCTTCAGTCTCGGTTTTCTCCCGTGCGTAGGCCTTGACAAGCCGAATACCTGCGAGTGTCTCCTGAACGCGACTGGTGAGTTGTGCGTACTGGCGCTGGAGTGCTTCGCTGCGCTTGTGTACATAGTGGGCAACAAGAAAGATTGCCACACCAAGGATTGACAGCGGCAAGAGTGCGTAGAGCGTCAGCGTCGGCGAGATAATGAGCATCGTAACGACTGCTACAATTACGATTACTAGCGCCCGCGTGGAATACATGATGGCCGGACCGATATAGCGGCGCACCTGCTCAATATCACTCGTGGAGCGCGTTATTACATCGCCGGTCTTCGTGCGATTATAGAAACTGGCTGAAAGCTTCTGTAAATGATCGTACAGCGTATTGCGCATATCAAACTCAATATGGCGCGAGGCAACAATCACCGTTTGCCGCATCAAAAACGAAAACAAGCCGCTCACCAAGCTTAGGCCGATGATGATCAACCCAAAGATCAACAGAGTCCAGAATATCTCCCAATACAATGAATGCTGTAATATTGTCCCCTGGAATTGTCGATACAGCAATTCAAAACGAGGAATACTGTCTACTGCCTGTCGAACCACAACGGGTACAGCAATTGCGAAGATTGCTGAGATCATCGTAAACAGTAGGCCCGGTACGAACAGACGCCAATAGCGTATAAAATAGTGGTTCAACCGGGCGAGTGAGTGCATATTTATCTATCTCCTGAGCAGCGGCAAACGAAATTCAGCAATCTCGGATCCGTAAATCAACCATACACGTAACCCAAAATATATACGAAGATCACCGAATACGCTCATGGATACAAAACTGAAAAATATTCGACTGATTGGTGTCCCGATGGATTTGGGCCAGGACCTGCGTGGCGTCGATGTAGGTCCTAGTGCTCTTCGCTACACGGGGCTCGCGGAACGCTTGCGCCGGTTGGGACACCGAGTTGAAGACTGTGGCAATATTCCAACCGCACTGCAGACCTCGTTCTCGGTAGATGAGGACTATACTGAGGCTATCCGGGATGCCTGCGATCTGCTTTACACCGAAGTTTCCCGCGCCGTCGCCGAAGGCTACTTTCCGCTAGTGATGGGAGGAGATCATTCAATTGCTATCGGCAGTATCGGAGGCACCACGCGCGATGCGCCAACAGGTGTAATCTGGATTGATGCCCACGCAGATTTAAACACGCCGACCTCCTCCCCCAGCGGAAATATTCATGGTATGCCCCTCGCAGTCCTTTGTGGATCAGGAGATGACCGGTTAATCAACGTTGGCCACCCTGGCCCCAAGCTCCGCTTAGAAGACGTAGCCATCATTGCGCTGCGGGATATTGATGCGGAAGAACGTCGAGTTCTGCGTGAATCCGAATTGGGTATCTATACCATGCGGGATATAGACGAACGCGGGATCGGAGAAGTCACAAGGGAAGCACTCAACCAACTGGGAAACCATAACCGATTGCATGTGAGCTTTGATGTGGATAGCATTGATCCGCATTTTGCACCAGGTGTCGGGACGCCTGTGGAGGGTGGACTCAATCCACGTGAGGCACATCTGTTAATGGAACTCATTGCCGAGGATGGCCGACTGGCCTCGGCCGAAGTTGTGGAAATCAACCCAATCATTGACGAGCGCAACCGGACTGCTCAACTGGCTGCCGGACTCCTGACCTCTCTGATGGGCAAAACCATCCTCTGAACTTCTGGATCCGGTTGCTACACTCTCAAAGCGCGTAGATACATCTCCTGACGACGATCCCCCTGTGGATCATCTGGTACGGCCGATATATTGCCGCAATCAATTTGGCTTTAAGGATCAGGTGATTGGACTGCAAAATTGTTTGAAATAAGTGCGGCATATCGAGCCACTCAAACGATATACCTTTAACGGACGCGTAGAAGAGGTTAAACCCATCTACATAGATTGCAGTCTTCACGAATTTCATATAAAAGGCAAGGGCCTCCGAAAAGGCCCTGCACCCTACGGTCGAAGGCGTAGGGGGAGTAGAAGCTGTACACAGAAGCTACATGCAGTAATGAACGGCGAAATGATGATCTACATACCTGATTCGCTGCTGTCTCACCCGTAAACTCATTGATTTGTGCCCCCGTATACTTTGCAGTTTTTCCTGGCAGAGATTGATGTGACTTGGTTTTCATTTCAATTGCTTAATGTCAACACGATTGGAGTCAATTTATCCTCGTATCAAACCGTTGCATTTAGGCCATCACATGTACTCCCCGAGTCACTGCCTCTTCGACATATTCTTCGCGGCCGCCAATCTGGACTTTCATACCCCCCTTGCTGCGCACCACAATTCGCACCCTGCACCCTGGCATTAAGCCGATCCGCTCCAGCAGGTGGAGAAGCGCTGTATCTTCATCCGAGACATGGTGAATCACCAGGGGTTCATCAACAGGTGCTTCTGAAAGTGTAACGGTTTCTGCACGGACCAGCCTAAGGTCCTGTGTAGGGATTGGATGCCCATGCGGATCATGTGTAGGATACCCCAACAAGGCATCAATCCGCTGTTCGAAATCCTCAGAGATATGATGCTCCAAGTGCTCCGCCTCTTCGTGCATTTGTTGCCATGAGTAGCCCATGACTTCTTTTAGGTAAGTCTCTAACAGGCGATGATGGCGAATGATTTCCAGCGCTATCTTTTCGCCTGCCGCAGTAAGCCTTACTCCTTTGTATGATTCATGAACAACCAGCCGCATGCGATCCAGCCGCTTAATCATGCCCGTAACAGACGCCGCGGATACTTTCATTGCACGCGCAATGTCATTCGTGGAAACCACAGAAGACTCTTCCTGTAGTGTGAAGATTGCTTTCAAATAATCCTGTACAGCTGGACTAAGCATCAGTGCAATGTAGCAGCAACTTGTAACGTATGGAATTTAAGGATCTGGATTCCACACCAAGCTCTAAAAAACGCCAATTTCAAGGGGGCTGCACGAGCCGCACCGGTCAGATTACAAGTAGATACTCCTCAATGTTGGTAGACCGCCCTGATTTGCGGCGCGAATATAAGCAATAGTATAGGCAATGGTGAGAAATTATATATGTGAGGCCCCAACTATACTATCGAATACTCACGCAACGTCCGGTACCTTGTGGGACAGGGATTGATGGAGCTCTGAGCCTCCGACTGGCAAACCTCAAAGTTTGGACGATTTGTTGTTCCTCGTATAATCTATGCTAAATCTGGCACCAAACCACAGCCCTATACTGTGGCCAGTTTCCATTTACCCCGCCTGAACAATACTACGCTCACGACTGCCAGCGTAGAGAACGATACGGTCATGGCAATAAAGACCCCCGTCGACCCAAGCCCGCCCAAGACTGAGAGCCCCCACGCCAGCGGAATCTCCCAAGCCCAAAAGCAGAAAAAATTCAGGATAGTCGGCGTCCATACGGCACCCGCGCCGTTGAAGGCGGCGGTCAAAACCATTCCGTAACCATAGAATACGAAGCCAATTGACACGATCCGCAATCCTGTGATTGCCACTTCCGACGCAGTACTGGTACCCCCGAACAAGCCGACGATCGCAGGCGCAAAGGCTATGAAAAACACGCTGATCACTCCCAGGAATATGAAATTGAGTTTGCAGGAGATCCATGCTGAGCGTTCAGCGCGTGCGGGATCCCCCGCACCCAGGCTCTGCCCTACCATGGTGGCTGCTGCGTTAGAGAGTCCCCAGGCGGGCAGTATTGCAAAAAGTATGATCCGAATCGCAATCACGTAGCCCGCCAGCGCCTCAGCTCCCGACATTGCTGTGACCCGAATCAGTCCGATCCAGCTCGCAGAGGCAATAAATATCTGTAGCATGCCGGTAGCCGAAAGACGTACCAGTCGTACCATGACCCCGAACTGGATCTGTAAATCCGCAAGGCGGATCCGTATTAATTTACTGCGGCGAAACAGTACATAGACTTGGATGAGAACAGCCGTTCCCCGGCCAATCGTAGTTGCGATCGCAGCCCCCTGCACCCCCATCTCTGGAAAGGGTCCAATCCCAAAAATGAGCAACGGATCAAGAATGATATTGAGTCCATTGGCTATCCAGAGTACGCGCATTGCAATCGCTGCATCGCCCGCCCCGCGAAAAGCAGCGTTCTGCAGAAAAAGCAATAGAATGACCACATTACCTCCAAGTAGTATCCGAGTGTAAGGGAGCCCTGTGGCAATAACATTCTCATCCGCCCCCATGATCTGTAGAATCTCGGGCGCGTAAATAACACTTGGAATTGCGAATCCAATGGCCAACAGCAACCCCAGCAGGATAGCTTGGCCCGCTGCTCGGGCAGCCCCATCTGGATCGTCCTCACCGATCCGACGTGCTACCATAGCCGTAACCCCAATACTGAGCCCCAATGCCACCGTATAGATTAATGACAGTACCGATTCGGTAAGCGCAACTCCCGCCATTGCCGCATCTCCGAGCTTCGAAACGAAATAGATGTCAACGACCGCGAAAAGCGACTCCATCACCATTTCCAGCACCATTGGAATGGCTAGGAGAATGACTGCACGTTGGATCGGCCCTTTGGTCGGATCACCCCCGGTACCCCTCACGGCGTGAACAAAGACATTCCACCAGCTCTCGGCGGGTTGCGGCTCCAGAGATACAGATGAAGCAGGGCTCTCCTGACTGTGAGCTTGACCGACTTCTTCCATTAGGTACCTGGCCGAATCAGTTTCTCCGAGGCAAGAACACAATGACTAACTTCCACCAAGGATCAACTTACATGTATCGTGGAATTGCGTGCGTTTGACCGGAACAACTCATTCCCCTGCGCTAAAGGAATCTCATCGATACCGACAGGCTGCAACCCGCGCCGAGCGAATACTGTATTGATGGGGATCTGTTCGTGTTCGACTACACAATCAGATATTTCGGGATTATTTTGCTCCAGTATAGCTGGCAATACACTTGACTTACGGAATATCGAATTGACTGGCGTCAATACTTTCATCGTGAGGCTCCGCCAAACATGAGCACCGTCGGTAAAGCGCTCGCCAGTGCTGCACTCCCCGGTCCGCACAATACACCGAATACTTCACATGAGACAATCCGCACAGCAACTCACACTTGAATCGGACAAAGTTTGAAGTGTGAGGAAAGCACCAGCGTCGCTAGATGCTGTTTTCGATGACCGGACACCCTCGTCAACCATCGAATTCCATCTATTAAGACATCGGTATACCGCTGCCAAATCACGACCCCACCTTCTGAATCACGAATCTCATTGTTGTCCAGGATGTGGCGCTTCTGCCCGCAATATACTCGGCATCTCATCCCATGTACGTCCATCAAGAATCCTGCCTGTACGTTTCTTGAAGGTGCCACCCCATTGCTTGAAGAAAAAGGCGACATCGCTTTCCAAGCAGTTGTCGCGGATTTCCCGGACCCAATCCGAGTGAATCGGCCGAGCTCCCGGTCCAGATTCGCCCCCAACGATGACCCAATCGATTGCATCCAGTTGAATTCCCGTTAGAGGCCCCAGTAGTGGCTCAAGCGACAAGAATTTCACCAAGGCCCCCGTTTGTTTCAGATCATCAAGCCGGAACTGCCACCTGGTACTCTCAATACTCACACCCATCCAGATGTTCGGAGTCCAGGCGAGGCATTTGTCCATTTCAATCACACGCTCCGGTCGTTTTGTGAGAACCTGAAAGGTGTGATGATGCGTGCGGTTCATCGTGTCAAACACGCGTTTGATGAAGTCCTCCTCTACTTGTTCATGAAAAAGGTCAGACATTGAGTTCACGAAGACCAGACGGGGCTTCTTCCATTTCAGTGGATGGTCCAGGACAGATGGATGTGTGGTTACAGTAAAAGCGTTCCTGTATTTCTCCAGACCCATAGCTTGAAGTCTGTGAGCCATTCGTTCCGCGTAGCAGTTCCGGCAGCCTAAACTGACTTTCGTGCAACCCGTTACGGGATTCCAAGTAGTTTCGGTCCACTCAATTGAACTAGCCATCTTCCTGAATCGCTTGAACTAAATGTTTGGCTATCCCATTGGAAGCACCAATTGCATTGGGAGACGGACAGTAACAGCAGAACACCAACTCGCACATAATGGCGTTATCGGAGTTCTTGAGCCTGAGGGATTCTTCCAGAAACCGATCTCCAAATACTTTTTCATGTTCCTGCTTATAAGTCCCAGCGCACCCTTCAATTTCAGGATAACTCACCCGGAGAGGGGAATCAGAAAGCCCCTCCTGTGGAGGAGGTCTGTAGAGGCTCCTCCAAGATTCGTCACCATAATTTCGACTCAATAGATCTGTCACTTTTGTGATATGGCAATCGGTTGCTATCCTTACCGAGATCACGGTTTACAACCATATAATAGACACATGAATGTACAAAATTATTTGAAAACAACAAGAGTATTATGCCAGCATTAGTCGGATCTTACGTCAGTTGAGGTAACCCACGTTCACTGGTCCTGGGTCCTCAAATCACCGTGGAACACCCAAGCCGTAAGGCACAAGTACTGTTGTCCTCTTCAACCCACCCATAAATGGACAATCTCCTCGAAGTAATTACTACCCGAGATGGCAGTCGAACGTTGTACAGCAGGCAGTACCAACAATCCTTCCATTCGGTACATGGGGCCTTAACGGAGGCCCACCATGTTTTTCTTGAAGGCTCGGGAACAGAAGAACTCCTTAATTCACAACAGGAGGTACGTGTTTTGGAGATCGGATTCGGTACTGGCCTCAACTGGCTGATAACCGCCGCCGCCGCTCGTCGACATCGTACGCGCCTCACCTATACCTCATTGGATAAGCAGATACCGGGTGCTGAATTATTGTCTCAGTTAGGTTATGGTGGCCTTATCGGTGCCCCTGCTCTGGCCACTACAATCGAAGAATGGCGTAAAACTTTCAGTAGCGACGTACCCCATGGCACCTATAACCTGCCACATGAACACGACTGCACACTCCAACTGTGCATTGGTGAAGCAACTGGGGCAAGTTTTTCCGATCAATCTTACGACAGTATATACTTTGATGCTTTCGATCCAGAAGCTAATCCGGAACTTTGGGTCCCCGAATTCTTCGGGCAATTATACAGAGCGCTCCGGGATGGCGGCTGCCTTGCAACCTACTCAGTAGCCGGGCGTGTCCGACGTGCACTCACGTCGTGTGGGTTCTCTGTTGTTCGCAGGCCTGGCCCGCCAGGCAAACGAGAAGTACTCGCTGCGTGGAAACCCCAAACTGCCGGATTCAGGTCGGATCGCTGATCACAAGAGATCCATCCTTGGTCAATTCGGCGTGCTTGCTGTCCTCGAGTGTCTCGAACTCCTCTGCCTGTATGGCCAATACAGGAATGGGCTTCTGATAAAGCTCGTCCGCTACTACAGAGGCAAGCACCAGGAATGTATCTGTCTCACAGGTAATGAGTGCAGCAGGCGCGGTACCACGGCGGACCGCTTCAAGCAATACCGCAGTGGTGGTGCTTGAACCTCGCGAAGCCGGAACTGCCAGGATGCACCCGGCCGCCACTTGTCCTGACAATGGATGCCTGCGGTCAATTATCTCGCCAGTAAATTGGCTATATCCGCCCCAAAAACTAAGCGGCGCATTGCCGACCAACAGGGGACCTGATGCCATTCCTTCCATCAGGACCTTGCCGTGTATCACGCGTCCCATAGTGAAGCATCCGTCTCTATACGCCCCGATATCGCCGAGCGAACGCAATCCTCGAGCGAACCATAGACAACCCGCGTCCCCAGCAGGCCCGGTGCATAGTAGGCATACTTAGCGGAATTGGTCATCAATGTATTGATGGAGTCAGGCAACATTGGACTCGTCAGAATACACGTGTCTACGGTTACCGTGCCACCAAAATGAGTTATGGACTCTAAGTAGCCCGCCTTTTCCGCAAGTGCACGTACGATCCGACTGGCCGTAACCAAAAACTGCACCCGATCACATTTGAGCTTCCCCTCCACAAGACTGGACAATGCCGCAAATTCCCCCAATGAAAAATGTGGACTGCCCAAGGCCACCATATCCAGTAAATCCCCGTCTGCCGTGGTTAACTCCTTGCGCGCGGCCCGTAGCTTATCCATCGTTACCTCTACTTTGCGCACGGGCTCCGTACCATCAAATGCCGCATCCATGGTGGGAGCTTCGGGGGTAACTCCAATGACATGGTAGAGGGCTGTAGCTCCAGAAGAGGCCATTGCCGCACCCAGTGCTTTCAGGTTATCCTCGCCCAGATGTACTTCAATCCCTTCTATAACCGGTACCTGTATACCGGCGTCAGCACCAATAAGGTGCCCCAATACTCCATAGAAGCTGTCGTCCTCCTGAAGACCAACTGGTATATTCTTTAGGCTATAAAGCAATTGTCCTCGCCGATTCTCTGCCAGATGCAAACCCGCCGCAGGGGCCCGCCCAGTTATTGCCGCACATATATCCAACAAATCAGGATAGCGCGCCGTCCTTGCACCCAATACTGAGTTGATAAAAATGACTGCACTGGACTCTCCCCAGGCCACCTGCTGCCCCATTACCGGGCGCACACTCTCCTGGTACGGAGCACATGTCCATGTAGGTTTACACCCCATGGACTTATATGCCGCCATCTGCCGTATAGATTTTTCTGCCCAGTCGGCAGGTACTGCCCAGTGCTTCCAGCCATGCTCGTCAACACCACTAACATTAAGCGTCGTTGGCACAACCACACGCGCATCCCAGTTTGCCAGACGTTCAGCGTACTCAAGCGTCGCATCACCCTGAAAGAGTGAGCTGTCAATGTGTGCGGCAGTAATGTCCAGGAATTCCCGACCGCCAAAGGCCGGAAGCATACGCACAAGGATTCGCATGGCCATCTGCCTCGCCTTGCCGCATTCACCATGCAGATCCGCCTTGTCTCTTGGAGTCAGGTTCATAAAGAGTATCCGCCAAGGTTACATGGCCTTTGTTACACAAAATACCGCTGTCCTTCCCCGTTCGTAATTATAGGAATAACACGTACTGAGACTGTTACACAAAGCTATCGAATTTCTTGGATTGGTGCGATCTCAGTTTGTGGCTCGGTTGTTTGCCCGATCATTCAAACCCCATACCGAATCATTCCGAAATTGCCAATGGTAGTTAACTGACTGGCAATCACGTTGGGCCACACGATGGAGGACCCAATGAAGACAATGAACGGGCCCACCGCTGTAACTTTTCAGTGAGCCAGACAAAAATGCACGCTACCCAGCCGATCCGTGTCTGTTGTTGGACCTTACGTCATATCCCATTCGTGAATGCACCTGCCGAGCCACGGCACTTGAACTGAAGAAAAGAGAAACTTCTGTTAGAAGAACTCCCACCCCTCAAGCCATACGTTGTCGGCTGCATAGTCCATAGGCGTCTTGTCGTACCGGTCAAGCGCGTCTGGATCGGCGTCCAAGTCCAACAGAATCGGAAACAGGACCGGATTCCGTAGGGCGGCCAGATGAAGCGGAGTCCATCCAGATCTGGCACGCGCATTTACGTCCGCTCCGGCCCGCACGAGCAATTCCAAGACGGCCGGATCAGGGTTTCCGTATACGGCCCAGTAGAGCGGGGTTGCGCCGGGTCCGTAGGTGTAGTCCAAATCACCGCGAGCGTTGACATCAGCCCCGCCTGCGATTAGCGCGGCGACTACGGCAGGGTCGCCGCGTTCCATGACGGCCTCGTGCAAGGGCGTCCGGATTCCGGTGTCCTCCGTCAATACAATGGCTCCTCCCCAAGGGGTTGAAAAAACCCTTCTCGCGTACCTCACCATGCTCTGGCGATTCGACCGTACTTCGTCATTGGCTCCTCGTGCGTTCACTTCAGCCCCGGCCATCAGGAGTGCCGTTACAATTTCGGGGTTTCCGTTCTTGGCTGCAGCTTCGTGGAGCGGTGTTCTGCCGCCTGGGAGCGGGGCATTCACCTCCCCATCTCGGCTCACAAGCGCTGCGATAACCGCCGGATTTGAGTTGTAGGCTGCTGCATCGTGAAGCGGCATTCGCCCACCGGCAGCGACTGCATTCACGTTTGCTCCGGCGTCCAGCAATGCGAGGACGATTCCCGGATGCTCATTGCGAGCGGCCTCGTGCAACGGCGTGACATCCAATTTGGTATAAACCCTGAGCCCCAGAACCGATGCGGTTGCCCAGGCCTCCACGTCGGCACCAGCCGCAACCAATTCAGCAATCACGGAGGGGTCGCTGTTGTCCCGGGCGGCGTAATGAAGAGGCGTGTAGTTGTCCGCGTTCCGTGCATTCACGTCCAAGCCAGCATCTACGAGCAGCTTGATTACCATGGGATCCCTAGTCCACGCGGCTGCCACATGGAGCGGGGTCGAACTGGACCCGTACGATACTAACTGCCCTGAGTGGTTTCTTACCTGATTATATTGAATCTCGGCCGTAACCTCCGCACCAGACTCAATGCATCGGGCTACGATTTCGGCCGTTGCAAGGTGGAAGAACACGGGACTTGGCCATTTTTTGCAGTTCGCTGGATCAGCCGCTACTCCCGAGCTGTCCACCAGCGTCGGATCCGCCTCTAGTTCCAGCAACTGAGCCACCGCAGCGGGGTTTCCCCCCCGTACCGCAGTGTGCAGTGGAGTCTCACCACTTGCGTCGCGTGCGTTTACATCAGCTCCGGCACCTACCAGCAACTGAATCATGGCGGGAAACCCCCAGCGCCCAGAGGCCGAATGCAGCGGTGTCTCACCCGAATCCTGGCGTGCATTTGCGTCCGCGCCAGCGTCAATTAGTACCATCGCCGTGGCTCGATTGTCGAAATGTGCCCCCGCAGCAACGTGCAATGGCGTGATGCCAATTCGGTAACGCGCGTTCACATCAGCACCGCCATCCAGCAAAGCCATCGCAGCATCCGGCAACGCAACTGATCGGCGGGAACCACTCGCAACGCTATGGAGAGGGGTATATCTACCAGAACGGCGTACGTTGGCATCGACTCCGGCTCCGAGCAGCACTGCTATAGCGTCCGGGAGAAAATGGTGATTCCATTCTTGTTGACCAACTAGGGTAAGCAATGGCGTCTCCCCAATGTAGTCAACTGAATTGAACCACATTCCGTCCGTCAGGCACTTTTTGAGCCGACCAACCGGTGCGACCGCAAACAGATTATGGTTCGTCCAATCGCAAACCGGAAAAGCTGGGGGTGTCATCGTTACGAAACCAGGTTCAGGGAGCGCTCCCAATTCCAGAAGCTTGTTCACGAGCCGGATATTTCCACGTCTTGACACGCTCTGGAGCGCTGTCATGCCTTGATCGTTACGCGCATCTATGTCCGATCCAGCACGAACCAGCATAGCGACGATCGCTGTGTCATGTTCGTACACAGCAAAACCCTCGGGACCATCTCCCGTTATAAGCTTCGGGGGTGTGTTGAAAGAATGGGCCCACCCCCTCGACCACCTTGCCCTCGTGCTAATTCCCACACGATGCAAGGGCGTATCACCACCCTCGGTCCGTGCATTGACGTCGGCACCCGCGTCCAGCAGCGCCCGAACGGTAGCTTGGTTTATCTCAGCGGATGCAATATGTAAGGGTGTGGCACCCACGGTGTCTGGAGCGTTGACCTCCGCACCACCGGCCAGGAGAGCGTGAATTAGCGAGAGGCCGTCATCATGACGGGCCAACAGGTGAAGCGGGGTTTCGCCGCTTTCCGCGCGCGCATTTACGTCAGCTCCCGCCTCAATCAGTGCTTCTATCATGGGCGCCGTGGCCTTCATCCAGTCCCTCGCAGCGAAGTGCAGTGGAGTCCATCCGTTCAAGTCCTTCGCGGTCGGATCCGCCCCCCGTTCCAGCAACCAGACAACGGGCTCTTCGGCACTTGATCGCAATGAAGATCGCATTGCAGCGTGTAGCGGAGTCTGGTTCGACGCGTTGAGCGCATTCACATCCGCACCGGCGTCCATGAGAAACTTGACGGTGGCATCGCGCCCAGAACGAAGTGCCCAGTGCAACGGGGTGTCGCCATCTCTATCCCGCGCGTCCAATTCCGCTCCGTGTTCAAGAAGTGCGCGGGCATATTCGCGCCTGTTATTCGATGTTGCCCGGTGTAGCGGAGTCGCGCCATGCTCGTCCCTAGCTTCTATGTCCGCGCCCGCCTCAAGCAACATAACTGCAGTCGCAACATCGCCCCAATTAGCCAATCGGTGCAGCGGCGTCATCTTGCGCTTATCCCGTTCATTAGGATTCGCCCCTGCGTCCAACAGCAGAGCCAACGCGTCGTGATGCGCCTGCCGCGACCCTTCTCCGATCACCAGATCCAGTGGAAACACGCCATCGGGATTGCGCACATTGATATCCATACCAGATGCTATGCATTCACGGAGTCCTTCAAAGTCAATGTATTCACGGAACAACCGAGAATACCAATTCTCACAATTGCGAGGCTCGGAGGTCGTGCTGCGGTCATTTTGCGCCATCGGATCAGCACCCAGCTCCAAAAGCATTGAGACTACGGAATTGTGGTTGTGCCATGCGATATGCAAGGGAGTATTGCCCATATGATCTTTGGCGTTCACATTGGCTCCGGCCGCCACCAGTGCAGCAATCAAGGATGCATTCTCGTATTCAGCCGCCTCGTGCAAGGGTGTGCGCCCCCTGAAATCGCGAGCATTCACGTCTGCACCAGTCGCCAGAATAGTATCAAGCGCATCAGTGCCATAGAGCGAGTACAGATGCAGGGGCGTTCGACCCCATGCATCCGTCAGATCCACGTCGGCACCGGCCGCCAGAAGCGCCATAACAACACTTTCACCCCGCATCCCGAAAAGCGGCGTCGCACCCTTCCAGTCCCTTGCATTAACATCCGCACCGACTTCCAATAGCGCTGCTACAGCCGCAGTATCAGAGGCGATGTGCAATGGGGTCTCGCTGTTGTGGCTTCGAGCATTAACGTCCGCGCCCGCCTCCAGAAGCATGGCAAGTATCGCTGGACGACCAAACGCACGCCGAGCATGTAGCGGAGTCTTGCCCCATTGGTCAGCCGCATTGGGGTCTGCACCCGCCTCCAGCAGGACGGCCACAACAGACGAATCTGCGACACGAACCGCAAAATGCAGGGGCGTCATGCCGTATTGGTTGCGAGTATTTACGTCGTGCCCGGCAGCAATACACGCAGCCATCTGTTCGGGGTTGGCCGTTCTCAGGAATCCTTCGGTGCCCCAGTTTTCGCAAATGGTGGGATCAGCCACGACGCCGGCATCGTTCAGCGCAAGAGGATCTGCCCCTAGATCCAACAGCTTCTGCACCACGTCACGGCGCGAAGTCGACCGAAAACGTCTCTCCCAGACAGCATGCAGAGGCGTGTTACCGGCGTCGTCACGGGCATTCACATCGGCCCCTGCCACCACCAGTGCAGCCACCATGGATTCTTTGCCTTTTTCAGCCGCCTCGTGGAGTGCGGTCCGTCCATCCCGCGCCCGCGCGTGCACATCGGTCCCGGCTTCGGCCAAGAGCACAATGGTATCAGGATCATCCCCCCATCCTGCCACTTCGTGTAACGGAGTCCTGTTGTCGTGGTCCCGTGCATGCGGGTTTGCCCCCGCGGCCAGCAGGGCAGTAACGCGGGCAGAAGAGCCGCCGTGGCCAGCCGCCGCATGCAAGGGAGTCTTTCCTCTTCCGTCGCGTGCATTCACGTCTGCACCCAAAGCCACCAGCGCAGCAACATGGATCGGGTGACGATTTATATGCAGTATGGTTCTATTGTTTCGCTCGCGTGCATCTATATCCGCTCCTGCCTCCAAAAACATAGAAACAAAGGAGCGTTTGGGAGGATTATAGGACGTGAGCAGTTTATGGAGAGGGGGTCTGCCCCCGTCGTCCCGAGAGTTCACGTCCGCACCTGCGGCCAAGAGCGCGGCCGCGACAGATTCTTCGTTATACGCAGACGCTGCAGCATGGAGCGGTGTCTCGCCTCGGCGGTCTCGAGCCTCCAGGTCGGCACCCGCAGCCAAGAGAGCATTAATCGCAGCAGGATATTGCCTTGCTTCGTGCAGAGGAGTTCGCAAAACGTCGTCTCGCGCATCCAGATTTGCCCCTGCCTCCAAAAGCACATGAATCATGACCGTATCCCCTCTCCCTGCCGCCGCGTGCAGAGGGGTCCGGCCATTGTAGCCTAGAGCATTAACGTCTGCACCCGCTTCGAGCAACGCCGTCACCATGGTGAGATTGTTGTATTCAATCGCAGCGTGCAGCCGGGTGGATTCGTAAGTACCTCGAGCGTTTATGTCCCAACCGGACTCCACGCACCTGCCCACTCGGTCAGCATCTGCCCACTTAGCGAACTCCCGAGTACTCCAGTTTTCGCAGTGCGTGGGATCGGCAGGCTGGCCCTCGTTATTACGCGCCTCGGGATTCGCCCCGAGGTCCAATAGTGTGGGGACCATTTCGGGGTTGAAATTGGACCACGATGCATGCAGAGGCGTGTTGCCATCAGAGTCCCTGGCATTCAAATCTGCGCCGACAGCTACGAGTGCGGCAACAAAGGCAAGATCTCGATTCTTCGCAGCGGCTAGGTGTAGTGGAGTCCTGGCACTCTGGTCGCGCGCATGGATGTCAGCTCCCGCCTTCAGCAGCACCCCAATGACATGAGAATCAATACCGTGGCCTGCGGCCTCGTGTACGGGAGTACTGCCGCGGTTGTCCCGCGCGTTCAGGTTCACCCCAGCCTGGATCAGCATGGCAATGATGCTGAAATCCCATCGACTTGCCGCCCAGTGCAAGGGAGTTTTCCCGTCTTCTGGGCTCTTCGCGTGCGGATCCGCCCCTGCCTCCAGTAGCAATGCCACGATGGTAGAAGACCCACCCAAATAAATATAGCGCGGGAGGATTGTCTCCCGGTTCCCCACAGCTGTAGTGTCCAAGATCGCTTCTGGCGCAACCTTCCGCCAGGAAGGATTCTCGCGTATGGCAATTTTGAGAGGAGTGGCGCCCCGCTCGTTCGCCGCATTCGGATCCGCGTCAGCTTTCAGCAGTAACGCAACCTTGGTGGAATCCTCTGCCCTGACTGCTTGATGCAGAGGGGTATCCCCCTCCACGCTGCGCGTGTTCACATCCCATCCAGACTCAATACACGCTACCACGCCGTCTGCATCCGCAACTTCAGCGAATGCCCTGGTGGTCCAATTCTCACAGTGTGTCGGATCGGCCACCTGCCCGTGGTAGTTGCGTGCCGAGGGATCGGCCCCCAACTCCAGCAGCTTCATGACAACACGGCCATGCTGGTTCGACAAAGATGCATGCAGGGGCGTGTTGCCAGCAGTGTCTCTGAAATTAGGATCGGATCCAGCCGCAACCAAAACTTCAATAACGTCCGGCCTTGGACTTGAAGCCGCTGCCTCGTGCAAGGGTATCCTGCCGTTCTCGTCACGTTCAGCAACGTCTGCTCCAGCCTCAATGCAGTTCGTAACCTCCTCGGCTGTAGCGCCCCAAAAGAAGTGCCGAGAAGCCCAGTCATCACAGGCTTCCTGACTGGCGGCAGAAGACGCGCAGAGACAACCGAACGCAGTGACCAAAATGAACGGCCTCATCGCTCTGTTTGCGTTAATTCTTTAGCTCAATGTATAATACGGCTACCCTGAATACTTATCACGACCTTGTCACGCAGGTAGCAACGTGGAAAGTTGGCTAGGGTTCAGTCAGGGTGGTACGGTTTGGAGTGTAAAGTGCGGTTTCGCCTCGGCCATATAGACCGCAAACGAGGCCATGCACGCAAACTTGTGCGCTTGACCGGGGGAAATCCCGAGTCTGTTAGTATCGACGGCGCAGTCCAATCCCATGCGGTATTTCCTTTGTATTGATTGGGACGTATGTACCTGAAAAGAGCTTAATCCGTTTTTTCTTATTCGTCGAACAGGTTCATAATAACTTTTATCCTATCCCACTCAATAGCTGGTAGAAAACTTCATTTGCCCAAAATTACTCCGAAACGACACCTGACCAGCCTGGCAGAGATTTTTCTCGGGCGGCATTGATCGCTGGTCCGAAGATATCCCGAGAACCAATCTCATTTTCAAGAACAAGAATCATGGATGAGATTTTCCATTGGCCTTGTTGCTTCACAAAGTCAAATTTATGAATCCCGGTAGCCTGCCAAATCTCTTCTTCCATCCAGTGGAAGGCTACCATATCTGCAGTGGCAGTAGCAGAAGTGCCAAATAATTTGGCCTCGATGCTGAATACAGCATGGCGCGTTTGATCAAATCCAAGTAGCACAGTAGCTCTTCCGGCCATCAATAATTATGACTTTGATCAATGGCTCCGAATTCCGACAGTCCCAATTGTTCTATATACTTTGATCTTTTTTCCTCCACGTCTCCCGACAATAATTGGAATAGAAACCTCAGAGATAGAATCCAGTGACGTGACAATAGGTCTTCAAATTGGAAGAAATAGAGAAAGTGCCCAGTGTCGACCCTATACAACTCGGCCATTACGCTTATTGCTAAATCCGTTAAATTCACAATCGCCTGCTTTGGCACGACCTTTACTTACATTGTTGACCATGATCACCCGAAGAAACTTTATCAAACTAGCTACTGCAACGCCTTTTGGCATTGCGCTCAGTACACCACGCGTACGCACGGTGCAAACCCAATCGCAGATTGAACGTGTAGGCGTGGGGTTGTTTACGATTCCGAAGTTGCTGGAAGAGGACTTTTCGGGTACTATGGCAAGGCTGGCCTCCATTGGCTATAAGGAAGTAGAATTGTTTGGCCCCTACCCCTATACCGTGCCGGAGGTAGTAGCCACCTGGGAGCCTATAGCCCAATCAATCGGTCTCTCCCAGAGCGGCTATTACGGGCGTTCCCCGCGGGAGGTCCGTGACATTCTGGATGCCAACGGCCTTACCTCGCCTTCCATGCATATTGATCTCGGGACCCTCCAAACCCGGCTGGACGAAGTGGCCGAGGCTTCACAGGTGCTGGGACACCGATACGCCGGTATCGCAGCCATCCCCCCGGAACTGCGCACAAACTTGGATGATTACCGGCGAATTGCCGATACCTTCAATGAAGTCGGCCTGGCCATGAAGGAGGTGGGGCTCCAGTTTCTCTACCACAACCATGGCTACGGGCTTGTGGAGATGGAAGGCAGTATTCCATTTAATCTGATCCTGGACCGCACGGACCCAGACCTGGTCGTCATGGAAATGGATGTCTTCTGGATGACGGCGGGACGGGCCGATCCGGTGGAGTACCTGAATGCCTATCCCGGTCGCTTTAAGCTTATGCACATCAAGGACATGACCGAATTGGTCCGATTTGAGGGTGACGGGGGCGATCCATCCCAGTGGATACCGCTTTTTCCCAAAATGACGGATGCCGGTGAAGGAGTGCTGGATCTTGACGAGATCCTTAAAGTGGCATCCGTGACCGGTGTGGAGCACTTCTATCTTGAGCGTGATCTTGCTCCCGACCCCGATCAGACACTCAATGGCAGTTATGAGTACCTGTCGTCAATTGCTCCTGCAGAATAACGGCGGACGTCGGACTTCCAAAGAGATGGATGCCCAATACTGCACTTGGACAACCCCTTGATCACCCCCAACATGCGTGCGTGAGTCATGGCTTATGGAGAAGCGCTTGGCACGGTAGGAGAATCCACGAAATTTTCTTGCGCAAATCGGCATCCTCCCGATGAATGCGCGTTTACAGATCGTGGCAGCTTCACACCAATCCGAATCATGCGTTTCCGTCCTTCGGGAACCAATACTCGAATACCAGACTGATTGACCATCAAAGCCGCCAAGTCGCTACTCCATAAGTCAAGTTGAACATTCCGATATAAATTACGGGAATCATAGCGCCTCATGATTTCTTATTTCTTTGGAATGAAAAGTCCCACTATACCTGCATAACAGGATCCAACTACGGGCGATATCTACGATTTCGGTTACATTTGGTCACAGAAGATCCCGGGAAGGGCTCCCGGGAAAATCACAATTCTCGAATACCAACTGCATGCCAGTAATCAATCTAATCCCCCGAAAGCCCTGTAGGGTCTGAACGGATTCTTGAAACCTGGGCAATGCGGCGTTCTCGCCAATCGGTTGCTCAACCTCCCGACTCTGAGACTCCATGAAATCAATCTCCGCCAGACGACTGCGCAGTGCACGCTCATCGTTGAGTTCCTCCAGCTTCACTTGATTCATCCACACCATAAATTTTCTTTCTCCGATCTATTCACGCATTGTAGGTCTGCCCCCAAGTTTGCAACAGATGGATCACACGCATCTTGCTTTGGTGGTCGATTTTGACCAACCCCTCGCGACTACGCACCAGCGCCCGAGCTGCCTCAAATTGCCGATCCGGAATAAAATATTCCGTCAGTAAACCAGCAGCAAATTACTCGGCTAACTTTCGGGAATCCCGGATATCCGTCTTAATCCGATCCCCAGGACGGCGAAGAATGGATCCCGGCGCAATCACTGCACAATCCATGCCTAGCTCCCGGAGCTGGTGGTACAGCACATATCCACAAGAGGAGGCTTCATAGCAACTGCGGAACTCGCCGTAGTTGCTATGAATATGTTCAACGAAGTTGCGAACCTTTTTTGGCTTGTGCGTGGGAAACTCCGTTTCGTAACAAATTCAACGCCGATCTCCGCCATATATACATGCTGAAATGGTATCTCGATGAACATCCTGACCGGCGTAGTAACAGATCCCGGAAGAGGGCAAAGGTTGAAGTTACATAGCCAGTAAAGGTCTGGCTAAGTACCGGAGGATAAGGTCCGGCGAGGAAGCCTCCATACAATGATATCTTTACCAGGCTGTGCCGAGTTGTCCACGGAGAATACCGGGGCCATTGAAGGCCTGCTGCTGCGCATGATCCGGCAGGGGTTGCGTACGTTCGGAGGAACTTATTCGTGGGTGACGGCGCCAAGGGCATTCACAGTGCGATTACAGCAGTCCTTGGCGACTGAACACAGATTTAGTGGTGCACGCAGCATAAGCGCGAGAACATCAAAGGACATCTGCGTGGCGAGAAAAAGAGTTCGATCGAACGGAAGCTCAATGAGGCCTACTTTGGAACGCAACCGTACTGCGAAGCAATGCAGGAGCTGGAGGCCATTCAGGAACAATCAAAAAAAGATGGATATACGGAGGCGGCCAACAGTCTGGGCCAAGGATTGGAGGATGCGTTAACGCTCCATCGTTTGGGCGTGCATGCGAAATTGCGTTCCTATTTACGAACCACAAACAACGTGGAAAGTCTCAACGCCACGATCAAAGAGCCTTACCGAAAAATCCGATGGTGGACGAGCTCCAAACAATGTCGTCGCAGGGCCGTCATGGGCCTGCGGAAGATGGAAACCAATGTGCTGAATCTCCCCCTTACAGAGGATTTGGCAAAGTTGCAAAGAGCCCTCCAGGAACAAGAATCATAGCGAAGAATATGCCCAATTCCCGTCAGTTGGCAAGATCAAGTTTCAATAAGGATTGAGACTTGCCCTCGGCCCTGCGTTTACTTGCATTATTGGCCATGATCACCCGAAGGGACGTTATCAGATTAGCCGCTGCAAAGCCGATGGGTATTGCAGCGGGCGCGTCGGCGACGTGCTGGAGGCGATTTTCGAGGATGAGCCAGCCGGTCAAATCCCCTTAGAGGCGAAGTCAAGAACGAGAACCATGCTCTGGCTGATGCCGACTCGCTACCGCACCGCCACCTTCATCGCAACCGTCGTCGTTTGGAGCGCCCAACCCGCGATGGCACAGCAGCGGACCCGCGTGGCACTCGTCACGCCGGAAGTTGCTTGTCACGTCGCCCCTGCGCACTCGGCTACCGTGACGGAGGTTCTCAAGCTCACGGGCAATCCCTATCAATCGGAGATGTGGATTGAGCGGACCGAGACCGACGAGAGGGGAGGGACCTGGATCCACGTGGCGCCCTACTTTACTGCACGCCCATGGGTACGGGAGGGATGCTGGATACCGGAATCGATGGTGGTCCCGACCGAGGGAGCCGGTCACTTGCTGGAGCTGGCCGACCGCCTGCTATCCTTGGACGCCCTGCCGCCGCTGGAGCACCTGCTAGCCGCATACACACTGTTCGTGCATTCCCGGTACAGGGACCAGGTGGAGGGGTCCGCCGTCTTCGCTCAGCGGCGGACGGCGTTGGTTGCCAGGGCGGTGGAGGCGGCACAATCCGCCGGGCGGACCCCTCTTCGCCCGGTAGATCGCGACCCTCGGATCATCATGTGGATTGAGTCGTTCGGGGACCGGGTGCGTTATTTGGAACACCCGTCGGGCCGGGGCACCTGGACGGTGGACGAGGGGGCCCCGGAGACCGATGCAGAGCCGGGGCGACGCGAACATGCGAGGGGGCATGATGGTAGGGAACTGGCACTCATCGCTCCCGATGTTGCGTGCCGCCTCAGGCCCTCGAGGACCGCTTCCAGCCAGAGGATACTGCGATTAGACCTTCACTTTCGGACCGATCGGCCCGACTCCACCGTGGCCGACGAAGCGTGGGTCTTCTACCCGCCGGGGGAGTGCTGGGTGGCGGCCGCTCACACCGCCCCGGGCGACACGGACCAACATGTGCTCACTATGGCCGACCGTTTCCTGACCTCTGGCGAGGGGTGGTCCACTTTCAATCACCTCAGTCTGTTGGCGGTGCTGTCGGTCCGCGGGCGTGGGCACCGGGTCGCGGTCGAAGGATCGGCGGTGCTGGGTTTACGGCGGCTGGATCTGCTGCGCCAAGTGCTGGGCAAGTTCTCTCCCATGAGTGCCGACGCGTTGACGCTGGCATGGATCGAGGTGCTCGGAAGTGAGATCTCGATAACCGACGAGGGCCATGCCTGGACCGTGAGCGACGAGGCGTATATGACTCTGTACGAACGGCACCGGGCGGACCCGCTCGCCGAGGAGATCAAGTGGAAGTTTGCGAGTGAGTCGGATGCCTATGAATGCGAGGGGGATCCCATCTGCTATACGGAGCAGGCCGTCAACGAGAGGCTGTCCAAGTACTGGGCCGAGTTCCCGGACGGCCGCCATATCGCGCGGGCTATCGAATTGGGTCTGACGCATCTCGGCTACGCTCTAGAGCGGTGCAGCGCCGCGCGCGCAGCCGGTCCAGACTCGCGGGAGGCGAGAATCTGGGAGTGGAACAAGTGGGATGACAGGGGCCCGGCAATCGTCCAAGCGTTGCGTGCGTCGCTAGAGGAGGTGGTCGAAGAAGTCAGGGCGCCGCTGATCGAGAAGCTGGGCGAGTTGGAGAAGTGTGGTGCGAAACAATGAGCGCAGCAGGGCTAATATAGTGAGGGAGACTGGAGGTGCCTCCGTAAGGCGAGTCGAGAATCTTACTGATCGACAATATCCCTATGACGGTGGGGCACGAGGTATGTTCAGCTCCTGGACGAGAGATCGCACTGCTTGGCACCGGTTCGCCGAGGCGTAGACTCAAGCGCGGAAGGCGTGGACATTTCAAGGAGATGTGAGCGTGTCTTATTCACGAGCGATCTGGGAAGCGCGGCGCCCTGACAGGCAACTTCCGGCATGACGAGCGCCACGCCGTACCGCCGCTGTGCCGTCGCGGGTTGGGCTGTCCAGACGACCACGACCGCGAGGAGGGCGGCGGCGCGGGAGAGTATCGACATCAGCCAGGGCATGGTTCTCATTCTCGACTACGCCTCTGCGGGGATTTGACCGGCTGACTCACCCTCAAAATCTTAAACCGAGGGGCGGGCTACGCAGTGCATGCGGCCGGATCACCTCGAGCGCGTCTCCGACCCGCCGGCTGCAACGCCGATTGGCATTGCGCTCAGGACTCCACCCGTACTCCCGGCGCAAACCCAATCACAGATTGAATGTGCAGGCGTGGGGTTGTTTACTATTCCGAAGTTGCTGGAAGAGGATTTTTCGGGCACCATGGCTAGACTGGTCACCATTGTCTATAAGGAGGTCGAATTGTTTGGCCCCTACCCCTATACCGTGCCGGAGGTAGTGGCTTCCCAGGAGCCAATAGCCCAGTCCATCGGTCTCTCCCAGAGTGACTACTACGGGCATACTCTTCGGCAGGTCCGTGACATTTTGGATGCCACCGGACTTACATCACCTTCTGTGCATATTGATCTAGGGACCCTCCAAACCCGTCTGGACGAAGTGGCCGAGGCTTCTCAGGTGCTGGGACACCAATACGCCGGTATCTCGGCTATCCCCCCGGAGTTGCGCACCAACCTGGATGATTATCGGCGAATTGCGGTTACTTTCAATGTAATCAGTCTAGCCATGAAGGAAGTGGGGCTCCAGTTTCTCTACCACAACCATGGCTACGGTCTTATAGAGATGGAAGGCAGTATTCCGTTCAATCTGATCCTGCACCGAACGGATCCAGACCTGGTCGTCATGGAAATGGATGTCTTCTGGATGACGGCGGGACGGGCCGATCCGGTGGAATATCTGGATGCGTATCCCGGTCGCTTTAAGCTTATGCACATCAAGGACATGACCGAGTTGGTCCGATTTGAGGGCAACGGGGGCGACCCATCCCAGTGAATACCGCTTTTTCCCAAAATGGCGGATGCCGGTGAAGGAGTGCTGGATCTTGACGAGATCCTTAAAGTGGCGCCCATGACCGGTGCGGAGCACTTCTGTCTGGAGCGTGATCTGGCTCCCGACCCCGATCAGACGCTCGAGGGCAGTTATCAGTACCTGTCGTCTATTGCTCCTGCAGAATGACCGCCGACCTTGGATTTCCAAGGAGATGGGCACCCAATACTGCGTCGTGTGCACCCGCTGAGCATGAATCGGCATCCAGAAATAACTCAACTGGATTTCGATGGCCAAGAACCTGCAGCAATTGTGACAGCCAGCCGTCTCAATGGATGGGGTATTGCGCACCCGCGATAAAGCGGAATGCTGACCGCAATTTATTGCGCTGCAATCGGTGGCCGTTTTTTAATTAGGGCTATGAAGCGCCAGCAATTCGTTGGTCATCGTGGGTCTGCACTCGGCTGCCTCGCATGCCGTAATACAGAATTATCAGGAAGCAGCCCAGCGGTACCAGATACGCCGCATGGATACCTGCCAGATCGGACACCTGACCCTGCAGGGCGGTCAACACAGCTCCCCCCAGAATAGCCATCACGAGTCCAGAAGCGCCAATCTTGGCGTCTTTTCCCAATCCCTCCACGGCGATGCCGTAAATGGTCGGAAACATCAGCGACATGCATCCTGAAACCCCTACCAGCGCTATGGCACCGACCTGTCCTCCAACCAGGACCACCAGCAGCGTGAATACGCATGCACCGGCAGCCATTATGCTCAGAAGACGCTGTGGCGAAAGAATCTTCATCAGTGCGGTGCACACAAATCGAGACGCCGAAAACAACAGAATCGAGGCCAGATAGTAGTTGGCGGCGGACGCTTCGTTCATTTCCAGTTCGTTCATCACGTAGCGGATCGTAAATGACCATACGCCAATCTGGGCGCCTACATAAAAGAACTGGGCAATCACACCCTTGACGTAATGCGGGCGTCCCAGCAGCCGCTTAAGTGTCGGCAACAAATCTACCGACGTTTCTTGGTCTGAAGCCCGTGGGAATTTGGTAACAGCAAACAGAATCCACACCCCAACAATGATGAAGGCAATGGTCACGTACGGCCCCATGACCGCCCCCAGCTCCGCCTCCTGCATTTGTTGCAGCTGCTCAGGAGCCATCTGTGCCCGTTCCTCGGTGGATGCCTCATTTAGACCGGAGAGGATAAACAACTTCCCCAGAATCACACCCGTTATAGAGCCCAGCGGATTAAAGGACTGAGCCAGATTTAGTCGGCGGGTTGCACTCGCCTCCGGCCCCATGGCGATTGCATACGGGTTGGCGCTCGTTTCCAGTATAGAAAGACCGCCCGCCAGAATAAACAGCGCTGCCAGAAAATGTCCGTATACCATCGTTTGGCTGGCAGGATAAAAAAGCAATGCTCCAGCTGCAAACAGACCCAGCCCCAGCATCACCCCCGACTTGTAACTGAAGCGTCGAATAAAAACAGCCGCCGGCAGCGCCAGACAGAAATAGGACCCGTAGAAGGCAATCTGAATCCAGCTGGTCTGGAAATCAGACATGCTCATGATCTTCTTGAAGGTGGCCAGTAGCACATCCGTCATGTTGTTTGCCACACCCCAGAAGGCAAACAGACTGGTTAGCAGTATGAACGGCCACAGATACTCACGGGGAACCAACGTGCCCCTCAGTTGCCGGCCGGGTTCAGTTTTGCTCGCTTTATTCTGCATTCAAAGCGCCTTTTTAATGAAAGTGGAAAATACCTGTCAACTGTTGGTCCAACGTGTTCAAGGGGAAATACCGTCGGATGGCCACGATGCTGGCATTCTGGTGGAACCTTGGCTGGTCTGATGAGGCCGTTATCGTAGCCCAGCCCCAGCGTGCCTCCGATGGCTCCCAACGCCTAAATCTACGCCACCCTGCGCGCGGCTGTATCCTGATCTGGCGACTATTCACCTCATCGGTAGACGCGGATACATCAGTCGTAATCGCTCCATTGGACGGGAGAGTCTTTTGACCCGCGTTGGTGCCCTTTGCCCCTCGGCCCGATCGCAGCCCTATATGCCGGGTATGTGAGCTTGGCTGGCAATCCAGTTTATCAGCCATCATCTCGGATCACTTGTGTAGATTTCGCCCTCACCTACTCTCCGAATACGGACTGGATTGCATCCAAAGATTTGCCGAGCACCGCTACGGCCGTGCGATCAAGCGCTGCCTCATCTCCCTGCAAGTGGATCGTGCGATGCACATGTGTATGCGCTTCACCTGGTGCCAGGGCCATTGCTGGAGAAGAGGTTTCCAGTTCAAAAAAGGGACCCAATGGGGGTACGCCTGCCTCCGGGGGGCCATCATTGTAGCTGTTGACCACATCGCCGCTGAATGGGTCTTCCTGAAGTTCCCACATGGAGTTAACGTACTGATCATCCTCATCCGGCAGGGTATACTGTACCAGTGTCAGCACCCCGTTGGCTGCGTCATAGCTTCCAAATGTCGGCATGCTGCGTGCCTTGGAAAACCCGATCTTGCTGCGGAATTCGCCATCACCCCTGAAATAAACAACCTCATCATCATGCGTTAGCCGGTCCGCGGGTACCTCCCCAAAATAGGCTGCATTCACCACTGGCCCAGCATCCTCTTCGCTGCCAGCCGCGTACGGTACTACCACAGTTGTCGTCGGCGACGGATTGTACATCCCCAGAATCCAGATGGACAGAAGTCCGGTCTCTGTAGTCCAGGCTTCACTCCCAGTGTTGGTGACCGTGTTGACGGATTCGAAAGCCACCATGCGGATACCGGGGTCAATTTCAAGCCCCAAAAGTACACTTACGGTGTCCACAGAGAGCAACTGCACCGCACGATCAACCCTCAGGTCGAAGACCGTTCCAGAATAGTTCTCTAGCCGCATGTCCTTTTCAAATGCGACCTGCTCGGCAGACTGAGAAACGAGCGCCCATGGCCCCCAGTCAATTTCCTCCGGTACGTGCCAGTGATCTAGGTCGAAAGGATCTCCCTCCTTGAAGTATATCGAGAACTGTCCGCCCTCGGGGCCAAGCCAGAAACGATCCTCCCCGCCAAACACATTGATGTGGTCCTGCCGCTGACCGGAAGCAATCACGGTCCTGTTAATCCAGCCGAAGCTTGTGCCTTCGCTGCCTTGGGCGGTACTAGTCAGCACGCGCCCCTGCATGTCAGGGCTGACGGCAGCCTGTGCCTGCCCATCAGCGTCAGTAAGCACCACTAGGCTGGTGTGCTCCTGCAGAAATTCAAGGTCTGCACCAAAAGTGGCTGTCTCGGGGAGTGGCTCCATGGTGGTTGCGGGCGGGTTGCAGGCTGCGAGCAAAATTAGTGCAGTTACAAAAGCGCATTTGGTCGTCATCAGCGCGTCAGATTGTTGATCCCAGGCTGTGGTTCGTGGAATATACAAACCTGAGTTTCAAGGTGTTAGGGTAATTGAATAACTGGTCAGATCCTCCGCGTACAGTCCCGGATAAGTCTGACCATCGATCGTCAGGTCATAGGGCCCCGCATCGGGTAGCCCCTCGATCCGAATCACCGCCGGATAGGGCTCCTCATACGGCGAGGGCAGTTCGGACATCAACTTTGCGACATCTATGGTGAGAGAGCGGCCTTCCAGGTCATAGCCCTCAACGGCCAGTCCGTCCACGCCCACGGCGATATCACGAGCTACATCAATGTAGACGCTTCCCAGCTGTTTCAGCACATCTGCAGCAGCCATAAGACCGCCCACCTCCGCCCAACTTGGCCCTGAACGTAGCGGGGTCTGGGGAAAGCCCTCATGGTCAATATTCTCCGGTCCCAATCCGAAGGGAAACGTAGGTGCATTGTAGATTCCGTTGGCTGTATGGCGGGGATGCGTAACCAGCGTCAGAGATGAGCGGGCCGCAGCGACGCCGCGTTCAATGAGATCCTGGCGACCGGTCAGCAGCCCCAGACGTACCAAAATGCCTGCGAATCGGTGATCCCGCTGGTCAAGCCATTCGGCATCTCCAATCTGTGACGTGAAACCGCCAAACGGATAGGCCGTGATGATATAATGCGGCGCCCAAACCGTCTGGAGCAGCACTGCGTAGTCCGCGACCGCCTCTGCTGCATCCAGGTATTGGGGATCTCCGGTTGTTTCAAACATTGAAACGAAGCCCTGGAGCGCCCATGACATGGCCATGGCATTGCGCGGCGGCTGCCCGGTCCGATCATCGTGAAAGGTTTCAGCCTTCACCGCGCACGAGTAAAGTGCTTCAAAGTCAACCCAACGCTGCGTGGGCAGCACCTCCGTTAAGAGAAATCCCGCTGCCCGCCTGGCCGCGTCCAGGTAACGGGTGTCTTCCGTTGCGCGAAAAAGCTCACTGAGCACCCATACATTCGCCCCTCCTTCCGCATTCCACCGCATGGATAACCGTGGCTCCATATCAACATCAAACCAAGCGGGCACCGTGCCGTCGGACGCCATGTGCTCCACCAAAAAATCCCCAAATTGCTTCGCAAATGCCAGAATGTCCGGATCTTCACGGCCGAGACGATAGAATTCCATTAGGTAGCCGACCGTCACAGCTGCCGCGGCTGTGTGGTAATCCGATGTCTCCCAGTCCCAGTAGTTACGTGTCTCATCAGGATCGTAATCCTCGCCGGGAAAGCGCCAAAGGCTGCGCTGCCAGGATTTCTTTTCCAGGTCATATAGGGACGGAAACATCCCCTGTTCCTGCGGGGCATCCAGTACCAGGTTGATAATCCGGTCGACTTTTGCGTCGAATGATGGATCAGACAATGCCTCCCCCCAGTAGGATAACCCCAGGGCATCGGCGACATTGTTCCACCAGGCTGTGATGTAGGTCAGATGAAACCACTGAGGCGCTGTCAGCCGCAACATGCCCATTTCCTGCCCGTCCTTTTCCCACTCCTGCCAGGATGTCCATGACTGTGGCCCATCCGCGGATCTGTGGACCATTACCGGCAGATTGTCCTCGATTTCCACCGTGTATCCTTTGTAGTCGAAGCTCGCCGGATAGAAGGCTCGGGCATATTCTGCAAATGGAAGCGCCTGTGGTCGTGGCTTCCGAAAATAGTGCTGGCCATAGTGTTCCCACAGGTATTGGGAAACGCGCTGGTAGCCACGGTGCGCCGGTGCATCGGAAGCCAGGAGGAGATCCATGCCGTACTGCAGCTCATGGTCGGACAGGGTGCGTACAAACGTGCCACCCGCGTTTACATGGCGCCAGTACACGTGCTGCTCCGCTATTACATCCATCAGGCCGTAGGCCAATAGGGGTCGACTGGTCATCCCGGAAACAAGCTCCAGGTCCAATACAGATGGCAATGTTATTCTGGACGAGTCAATCGGCACTCCAAATATCCAACGATGCTTCTGGGGGCGAGCCCGTTCCGCATAGACCCTGTGCTCATTAATCAGATTCAGGTCCGGTACAATGGCGGCAACCTGTCCGCCGGTCTGCACCATTACTGTCGGCGCAAAAAAGACCCGGTCCGCGATGACATCACCGGGAGAACGCTTGTATGCGGGCGCATGACTGAACTCTGGAGGACCTTCTTCTGCAAATGCGATGGGGGAAAGCAGGTATTCCAATTGTGGCGGGTCACCCTTGAGCTCGGCCCGCACATTGATGTGCACCGAAGCCGCACCGCCGCGCAGCGTTAAAGACTGCTCTATGTCTGCGATTGGCGTACTTCCCGACAGCGTCACAGTCACCTGATCGTTGTCCTGGGCCGCAATTTCAAACGTACTAAGCACCTCCGGTACGATGATACGGTAGGCATCCGCCACTTCAAGCGCCCGACCGTGCTCACTGGAACGATCTAAATACAGCTCAGTCGTGTTCAAAGGTCGCGGAGATGGCGGCCTGAAGGCCTCGGCCACCTCCACCCATATCCCGTCCCTAGCGGCAAAAAAGTGCTGACTGATCCCAAAATCATCTTTCTCAATAACAACCCTGACCTGCCGGTTGGAGAATTCTAAACCGTTTGCGGTGTGCTGCACATTGACCTGCGCCAATGACCCTGAAGCCATGATGGTCAGCCATAGTAGGACGAAGGCGCAGCGCGTGAGAGCACAGAACCTGGCGATCTTGGCACGAACCGTGGCGGCCATCGCCCGACCCATGGCGGAGAGTTGAGGCGCGTGCGCGCTGCCGGCAGGCCTGCCATGCAGGCTGATCAGTGGTACTGTAGCGTAGGTTGTCATTGTTTTCTTAAGTCTTACCTGACTGATAGTTGGCGCTTCACCCTTTGAATGAGTCTATTTTTCTTAGAGATCGCGACCCATTGCCTGGTGATCCTGTTGTGAACGCAGATGCCGCAGGCTTCGGCGATCGTCCATCAAGTGCGTGATCGGGAGTTGATCTGTCCCTGTCTGATTCCATGAGCCCAACTCGGCCCGTGCACGCGCAGCCTCTTCCATCAATCGCGCCACAATATCAGGATGGGCGGAAGCGAGATCCTGAGTTTCTCCAGGGTCCGCTTGCAAGTCATACAGCAGCGGTTGTTCAAGTTCCCGAAGTCCCGACTCCCACCAGACTAGCATCTGCGGACTGCGAGGGAGGTGCAGCTTCCAGCGACCCTCGCGGACTGCCTGCAAGTTCACACCGTTGTAGTAGTAGAATACGCGATTGTCCATCCCTTGAACCCCTTCTCCGAATAGAAGAGGGGACAAATCTCTGCCATCCACTTTGCGATCAGTAGGCAAAGCGGCCCCAGCAAGACTGGAAATCGTAGGCAGCAGGTCCATAGCATTGACCATTGCTCCGCTTACGGTCCCCGCCTCAATACGAGCAGGCCACCGCATAATGCAGGGCACCCGCATACCCCCTTCAAATGTGCTTCCTTTCGCGCCTCTAAAAGGCCCAGTGGAACCTCTGGGCCCAGGTCCATTATCTGAGGTGAATATCACCAGTGTATCGGCTGCCAGACCGGACTCGTCAAGCGCGTCCAGGATCCGGCCGGTACTCCAGTCTGTCTCCTCAACCATGTCACCGTACACGCCAGCAGGTGACTGGCCTGCGAACCTTGGATTGGGCATCCACGGTGCATGGACGCGCGTATGCGACAGGTATAGCAAGAATGGGCGCTGACGATCCGCCAGCATAAACTCGACGGCTCGTTGCGTAAAGTGCTCCGTGATCGTGGTAATGTGGGCATCTGGATCTACCACTCCATCATTTTGCAGCAATGGCGTTGAGCCATCCGGGCTTGTATTGCCCACCATGCCGTAGAACAGGTCAAACCCGTGCCGGGTGGGATGAAATTCTGATCGCGACGTGAACCCTTCATGCGTCTTAAAGTCAAAGTCGCTCGGAAAGCCCAGGTGCCATTTGCCAACGCAGGCCGTCCGATAACCTTGAGCTCTTACCAGTTCTGCCACGGTCACTTCACTTTCCTGAAGCCCCAGATCGGTGTAGACCCCGCCCACCGCGAACGGAACCCCGCATCGCGAGGGATACCGCCCTGTCAGCAGCGAGGCACGTGAAGGGCTGCAAACCGAACAAAGGGAACGATAATCGGTGAATCGAATGCCTTCCGCAGCGAGGCGATCCAGGTGCGGCGTTCTGATCGTTTCGGATCCGTAGCAGCCAAGGTCACCGTAGCCGAGATCATCGGCAAAGATGAGGACTATATTGGGACCCATTGCATTCGTATTCCGACAGCCGGCTCCATGGATGGCGGCAGCAAAGGTGGTCAGCAGGATGAATTCCCGCCTTGTCAGAGCAACATTTTCAGGAGAGGACTGCGTCATTTGTCTGATTCTTCCAAGTGTTCGTCCAACAACTCCACGATGTGGTCGTGACCGTAATGCATTGCCAAACCCTTCGGATCCATTCCACCTCCCGGATTAGCCTCTGCATCCGCCCCGGCCAAAAGAAGGGCCTCAGCGAGCGCGTAGCTGCCGCTGAATGCTGCCCAATGCAAGGGGGTCCATTTCTGAGCACCATTGGCGGTGCTGAGATTTGCGCCTGCGGCAATAAGTAGTCGGCCAGTGCCTTCCTGGCCCTGCATGGCGGCCCGCATAAGCGGTGTCCATCCGTCAATGCCTACCGCCCCTACATTGGCACCCCATTCCAGGAGCAGCGCTGTAATCGCCTCGTGGCCAAGTTTAGCGGCACGGTGCAGAGGAGTCCAGCTACCTGCCCCCATTTGTTCTACCTCGGCTCCCGCCTCCAACAGCGTACGTACTATGACGCTGTCACCTGTTGCTGCGGCACGGTGCAACGGCGCCCAATCGCCGTGCATGCCATTCACGTCGGCTCCTGCAGTCAGGGCCGCTTGTACGGCAGTTAGATCTCCTGCCTCAATGGCGCGATGCAAGGCACCGGTGGATTGCTGTATGGTTCTGTTCATTGACTATTCAAATACCTGGTCAGGGTGGTCCACATACCACTGCCATTCAAGCTTTTCGCGCGCGCCAAGTGAGTCCTCACGACTCAGCAACTGGAAGCGGTACCTTCGAAAAGCGCGCATATCCTCCTGCATGCCGCGAGATGTCGCCTCCCAGTTCGGACTACCCAGCCATTCGTGGGGCACTGGGTAGTCAGGATGAGCTGATCCGGTGGGACGAACACCCCGGCCGTGTTGGCCGTAATCACCAAGTTCAGTACGTGCCTCTTCCGCCAAACCTGACAAGCGAGCCACAATGTCGGGGTGCTGGGCGGCCATATCTCTAGTCTCCCCTGGATCGTCCTGCAGATTGTAGAGCTCCGGCTGATCCATAATGGTCGTATTGGCCGCAAGCCACGGTGCACATTCACCGTAGATGCCCTCGCGCGACTCTGGGCGCGCAAGGTGCAGCTTCCATTGCCCCGCCCGTACGGCCTGCAGCCACGTCCCGGCGTAGTAGTAGTACACTTCGTGCGGACTCTTTGCTTCCGTAGATGCCTGCATCAGAGGCCACAGGCTTTTGCCATCTATGGCGCGGTCGTGCGGCACGGAAGCGCCAGACAGTTCTGCGATTGTAGGCATGATATCCATTACGGTGACCAACTCGCTACAGATAGTGCCTGCAGGAATATGGTTAGGCCATCGCATGATGCAGGGAACACGCACCCCCCCTTCCCATGTGGTCAATTTGCCGCCTCGGAGTGGTTCCGCCGACCCTGACTGATCTCCGAAGCCCAGCCATGGCCCGTTGTCCGAAGTATAAATGACCAGGGTGTGTTCGTCCAGGCCCAGAGACTGTAATTGATCCAGAATCAGCCCCGTACACCAGTCAATCTCTTCCACCGCATCTCCGTATAGCCCGGCATCGGAAACGCCTTGGAACTCCTTGCCGGGATATATGGGGATATGCGGCATCGGATGCGCCAGATACAGCATAAACGGCTGATGCTGGCTGCGCTCAATAAACTGCATGGCTTCACGGGTGAAATCCTGCGTGAACCGGAAATGGTTGGGACGTTCTGTGATTTTCCGATCGTTGTAATAAAGCGGCACTGCAAAATTTTCGAATGGCTGCGTGCCGTTAACGATGCGGATTCCATAGAAATAGTCAAAACCCTGGCGGTTTGGAGCAAATTTGTCGTCCT
This sequence comes from Rhodothermales bacterium, assembly GCA_965219915.1. Classification (GTDB taxonomy): domain Bacteria; phylum Bacteroidota; class Rhodothermia; order Rhodothermales; family Bin80; genus Bin80. Next base: position 2,789,024 of record OZ244794.1, read on the forward strand.
GGCCCAAGTGCCATTTGCCTATGCAGGCGGTGGTATAGCCTGAAGGCTTTAGCATATCCGCAATCGTAATCTCGTCAGGGCTGAGTCCGAAGGGAGCATCGTACAAATGCACATCGGGCATGCCGACCCGTACCGGATAGCTTCCGGTCAGTAGCGCCGCACGCGAGGGACTACAGATCGGGCTGACATAAAAGTCCGTAAAACGCATGCCTTCGGCTGCCATGCGATCAATGCGCGGGGTCCGAATATTGGGCGATCCATAGATACCTAGGTCATTGTAGCCTTGGTCGTCTGTGAAGATGATCACGAAATTCGGCGGCTGCCCACGCGCCGTCCGGCAGGCGGGCAGTCCAATGGCCATTCCGAACAACGCGGCTGCTTGACTCGCTACCTGTAGGAATTGACGTCGATGCCAGACACCACACCCCGGTCGGACACCACCCCCAGGCACAGGGCCCGGTTTGGAGTCACAAGTCCCTGAAGAAGGCATGAGGCCACTAATGTCTGCACCGCCCGAATAGTCTACAGCCCGAATGATACGGAGAGGACATGGACCGACCCAAGCAGACCGAATTCCCAGAATGCGTACCCCAGATTGAGCGTATAGTCACTAAGGCCCACATTGACTCCGCTGCCCAGAGTAAATCCTTCCTCGTCGTAATTGAAGCGGTACCCGCCACGGATCGATAACAGGTTGCGAAACGTGTACTCGGTGCCGAAATTCAGCTTCTCGGGGCCATCATTGGGGTGTACAAACTCTGCAGCAATTGTCAAATGATGCAGACCGCCGGCATCGCTTTCCACAAGATCATAGGCTGCACCAAAGCTGAAATTGACCGGCATACGGACATCGGCGGGTTCGTACCCGATGCGCTCGTCGAAGGAAGCAATCTGCGTATCGGGGCCGATGTTGCGACCCACCATGGTGACACGCAGACTTCGAATACCCGTATGGAACACCGTGCCGATGTCCACCGCCCAGGCACCCACAGTTGCGTCGTCAAGGGTTTCTGAAATGTATTTGAAGTTGACACCGAAGTGCAGCTGCTCTGTCACCCTGCGGGCATAGCTGATTCCCACGGCAAGGTCCTGAGCGGTAACGGTACCAAGATCCGTTAGCACCTCCGAGCGTCCGGTAGGAATGCCATCCAGTAGGATCGGCCTGTTTTCAGTACGCGGCATGTCGCCGTAGTCCAAAAACAGCAGGTTTACACCGATGACGCCGATGCCCTCAAAGTGGCGGGCGACAGCCGCGCTGTAGTAGTTGATGTCGGCAATCCAGCGCACGTTTGAGAGACCGACATTGAGATTGGTCACATCCACCAGCGAGGCAGGATTAGTGAGCGACGATGCCGCATCGCCCCGCCCCAATGATGAGATGACTCCGCCCATAGCAGCCTGGCGTGCGTTGGTCGGCAGTTTAAGGAACTGAAATCCCGACTGCCCTACGCGGTTGAAGTCTGTGGGAGGAAGCCCGGCACCAGGGTCCGGGGTGAATTGACCATACGCGGGCGTCAGACTGGCGGTCAGGAAAGCCGAGCAGGCCAAAAGGAAAGTCAGTCGTTTCATGAGTTTTCTCGGTAAGTGGGTGCGGGCAGGATTATTTCCCATCATTTGACGATCATGAACTTGCCTATGCTTGACTCTCCTTCATGTCCTTGCACATGCGATTCGATATGGTAGATATAAACACCCGGTTGGACATTCTGGAAGAAACGCGTCAGCAGGTAATCCCCGTGCATTGCCGAGCCCCAGGCCTCTTCTCCGAAGCCATCGTTGTGCTCAATGGTGCGCACCAGTTCACCGGCCACCGTGAAAATGCGGATGGTGCATTGGCCCGGGATATTCAGAAAGCTGATTCGTTTCTCCTCGGATGGATCAGACAGGCCGCTGACCTGCCGAAACGGATTCGGAATCACGAGCACCTCGGACAGATCATTGCTTGGTGCGGGTTTGGCCGCCAGAGCGTGGAACGTGTAGGCGGTGAATCCGCTTTCATTGCCATCCGAATCGTAAGAAGTTACCCAATGACGGTACGGAATTCCTGGTTCGGCAGAAAGGCGGAAGGTCACCTTTCCCCCGGCGGTAAGCCCCTCGGCTTCGGCGCGTGTCAGGTCAGCGGCTTCGATCCATGGCCCTTCAATCCTTGACTCAGACCGGTATACTTTGTATCCGGCAAAGTCATTGGTGCCCGTGATGGGATCACGGTAGTTGGGAGGCACCGCCGTCCAGGTAAGCTCAAATCCCTGCGTTCCCAGTTCTGTGTCAACGAAGAGTTCAACCTGCAATTCGTCGTCATTGCTGGCAAACGGAGCATCGCCGACCGTTGGAGGTGGAAACGCTGAGATGCCCTCATTCCAGTTGCCTGTCCGTCTGAACCCGTCTACAATATCCAGCGCCGCCTGCCAATTCGCCTTCAGATTGGCCAGTCCCTGCGACAGATAGTTTTGGGTGGCATTGAGTCCCCCCAACTCACTGACATTGCGGTCCATTTCGCCGAGCGCAACGACACGAATGAGCTCAACTGACTCCCCCGGCGCAATGTCATAGGGTCCGATCGCCAGGTTGAACGACGGTACACGTTCATACAGGTTTCCATCTAAGGTGCCGCCATCCGAATTAGCGTCCCGCCAGCTCATGCGGGCCTGCTGCGCCGTCATGCGGGCAAAGACGTACGTCGGATCCATGTTGGTCGGCTGCCAGAATTCTTCATCAGGTGCACCGGGGTTCTCATTCAGGATGCGGTGAAAAATGCCTTGGTAGACTGTCGTCTCACCATGCTTGTTGGGCGTGACATAGACAATGTTGTCCGTAAAGAGTTGCGGAGAGTACAGGCGGCGGTCAATCGAATTCTGAATTGTGATATTGCCCGGATCACCGCGGTCACCGGTCTGATCGCCAGGGGAAATATCATAGGCCACCGGCGCCTGGTTCGGCGGCATTGAGGTGTCGTCGTAGAACACGAAATTACCCTGTTCCATACGAAAATTGCCGAACCCCGGATCCCACAGGTATTCGTCGTCAAAGGTCACGCTGTACGGAATGCCCAGGCTGATATTGATGCCGTAGGCCACGCTGTAGTACCAGTTGGTGACTTGGGCACTGCTCTCGTTGGTGATCACTTCCCGCTGGATAATAAAGTCGTCATATTTCGGCAGGCTCCATACCATGCGCTTGCGCGAAACTGTCAGGGGAATGACCGGGAGTTCAGACCCGGATGGGTCCACAGACGTGACGGTCTCGAACGAGTATTCTTCTGCCTCAGTCAGGCTTTCTGTGAAATTGTAGTTCTTTACCAGCGTGTGATTGACGATGTTGAAGCCGGGAAAGCCAGCGGTTATCTGCTGCGTGCCATCCACATCGCCCGCCCAGTAGCTTAAGGTATTGAACCAGTTGGATGGCGCTTCAAAATAGCCGGGATACGAGGCCAGCCAGATCGGCGGATGAGGCACCGATTCACTAATGACCGTCCAAAATTTACCCCGCGTAAAGGTGTGATTCGTGCTGCTTTGGCCGTTGACCGCCGTGCAGGGCAGAACCACCATCAGGACCGCGATCAGGGTGCTGTGAATTGTATGAGATTTCATCTGTTCAGACTCCTCCAGTTTATTGGTTGACTAAATGATTCCGGGCGCCCCTAGAAGGTCACCTGGAGTCCGAAATAAACCTGCCTTGGCAGGAGACCTTGGTTGTACCAGTCCCATTCGCTTTCCTCGCCCGTGGTCGGATTGACCGGCAGTGTTCCCTCTTCATGATAGGTCTCCAGCGCACCGCCGGTCAGGAAGTTTAGCCGCTTGGAATTGAACACATTGTGGACATCAATGCTGAATTCCATCTCTGCAACACCAGGCATATGAATCGCTTTGGAAAGGCGCAGATTGGTATTGCGGTGCGGCTTCCAGCGCCGGTTGTTTGGTTCGGTGGAGAAATCTCCCGGAGAGTGGTAGGTATAGCGGTGCCCACTTGCCCATACGTAGTAGGCATTGAGGCGCCAGTCGCCCAGCGGATGAAAGAAGCCGAGTGCCGGCCCAAATTCCGATGGCGAGAAGAGGTCCACGATCACCTTCACACTTGTGGAAGGATTCCAGGTGTCGTTGTTTGTGCCCGACAGACCCTTATCGCCTAGGCTCACGCCGTGCAGCGTATTGGGCCGAACCGGGTTGCCCTCCTCATCTGTGATGAAGACCTGCCGGAAGCCGTACTGCCCGGAGCGCACGAATGACCTATTGAAAATGATTCGTGCACGGGCGTGCTCTAAAAGCAGCGAGTGCAGGGACACCTCCAGGCCGCGTACATCCACATACCCCCCGTTGGAGGTGACGCGGCTACGACCACCGCCCGGCGCAAACCCTAATGGGTTCGCCGCATCAAAGTGCACTTCCGTGGTTACCGCCCCACCGACACCGAAGAGGTTATCGCCGATATTGTTGGGCGACTGCCGTACACCCAGCGAGGTCAGGTTCTTTCCATCCCGGTAATAAACCGTGACATCCAGATTTGCTATTCCCGGAATGTGTTGGTCAAACCCGAGCTCGTATTGGATGATCTTTTCAAAACTGAGGTCTGGATTGCCCGTGTTGGTGTTCGGGTGATAGAACACAAACGTGTAACTCGTCGTGTCCGGCGAGGCATGCGGAGCACCGGCGGACGAGCCAAAGACGTGAAAAATGGTGGGTCCGCCACCAATAAGCTGCCAGGCCGGACGCTGGTTGAAGTGCCCATAGGAAAAATGGAGCACAGTATTTTCGGTGATCGGGTGAGAAATACCGAATCGTGGTGAGAGGACGGCCTTGGTTTCAGTATCCACGCCGTGCTCTTCATCAGAATACGTGACTATTTCGTCGGGCGGTACGCCGACCATGTTGGTGATCAATGCAGGATCGAATATAGACGGGGCCACTTTCGTGTTGGCATTGAACGCATCAAGGCGCAGTCCAGCATTGATCACCATGCCATTGACCTCAATTTTTCCTTGCGCGTACGCGGCGGCGTCCCAGGGATTGAAGTCGGGGCGGGTCGCATGGTTGGAGTAAACGGCACCGGGCATGGCGCCTGCCTTGAACCGCTTGGAGACGTACTGCGGCGAATACATCGCCCCAGTCTTAACCTGGAAAAAACGGTTGATCTGATTGGTGTAAGCGGCCTTGAACAACCAGGCATCTGCCTCCGCGGTGAGCTGAAAAATGCCGGGGTGTCCCCGGTGAAAAATCGGCGGCAGCAGAAATAGCGGATTGCCGGGAATCATGGTCTCGTCCCATTGCGTTCCGAATTCCTCGGAGTTTGGATCGTACGTGTCGCTGGCTTCCAGCTGCCTGAAGTTGTTGCGGTCCAGGTCCATTGATGTGTAGCTCGCCTGGACATCCAGGAACGAAGCAGGATTGAATACGTGGGTCCATTTCAGCTGCCCGCTCTTGAGTCGCATATACTCCGGAGGTGAGGGCAACTGAAAAATGTGCGATGTACCGTACGGCCAATACTTGAAGGTGGAGAAGCCCGAATAGTAGAACGGCGCCGGTCCCCAGAGCCCGGCAATAAACGAGTCTTCACTGGACCAATAGCTCAGCCGGGGACCCTCGGTATTGTTGAATCCCTGAACCAGCCCCGAAAATTCCAGTCGGTTGCTGCGGGAGAGCTGATAGTCAAACTTCCCCTGATAATTCCAGTCTGTGGAATAGGTCAAATAGGCTGGGAATTCCGGAGCATCCTTGAGATACTTTCCAGACAGCAAGAAGCCGAGTTTGTCGGTGATCGGCCCGTAGATGGTAGCTTCGGTTTCCCAGGTTGCACGCTCGGCGTACCGCTGCATTCGTCTGGATGGTTCACCGAAAAGATCTCCGGAAATAAAGTTCATCCAAGCATCCAGTCGTTCCTGGGGAGTTCTGTTGACCCACTCGCCTCCGCCGGTATTCTCCGTCCAGTAATCCAGGGTCGCCATGGTTGCCCATTCGTAATTCTCCCGGCTGTAGATATTTCGGCCCCAGTGGTACTTGCCAGCAGGACGCAGACGCGCCCGAACCGTACCTTGTATGCGATCCATGGCCGACTTGGTGACGATGTTGATGATGGCCCCCATCGCACGGCCATATTCCGCATTCCAGCCTCCGGTGAGCACTTCAAGCTCAGATATGGCCGTGGTATTGACACTGGTCAGATTGCCGCCGGAAACATTATCCCGCAGGCTGAGTCCGTCCATGTAGTAATTGTCCTCCAGACCGAAGCCGCCGCGAATGCCTCCGTTAATGTTGGTGGCTGCCTGCGTTTCGATAGCCTCCAAGACTGTATTCGCCCAGCTGTTGGCCAATTCTTCGCCACTCATGCGCTCCTTGCTGCCGGTCAGGTCGACCTCCACGGGCGGACGCTCGGCAGTTACCACGAGTTCGTCGGTCTCGAGGACCGCCTCGGTCAGTTCGAAGTCCACCGGCGTTGTCTGATCTATGAACACCCGGGCGTCCGTCTTCGTGACAGTCACAAATCCAACGAAAGACGCCTGAACGCTATTTAGGCCGGGTGGCACCCGCAGTATGAAATAGTTGCCATCTACATCGGTGGCTGTCCCCAGGCCCGTCCCGACCACAATGACGTTAACCCCCGGCAAGGGCTCGCCTGTGCTGGCATCGGTTACTGTTCCTGCAATTTTGCCCGTTTGGGACTGGGCCAGTGCCACACCCGGACAGGCCATGAGCAGGGCGATAAGGAGGGTAGATAGTCGAGTAGGCATGATTCACCTTGTTCTGCTGACAGAATTATCCGTAAGGGAGCACGAGGCGCCCGGATAAGTCTGCGCAGCAGATACCTACTTCATCTTTAAGCCTTACCACTACCCTGCCACCGCCGAATTTCCCGAGCCGCCCGTAGCATGATAAACACTTTTCTTATAATTGTCAAGTAGTATCTGAAAGAATCTCCCGTGCAAAAAATGTAGTCGAAATCACGAAATAATTGCGTGTTTGTCCCAGGGTCAGGACAGAGTTGAACGATGGACAAGGGATCTAATTAGTGGGTGAATCAGCGCATCTGATTTGAGGACACTTTGCCGGTTCAGCGGACTCCGCCCCTCAAAAGCTGCGCAGCACAAATTGCTTACACTCAACGGGACCAATAGCCGGGTACAATTCAACTGCCATGTGCACGCCACCGCCTATAAGCGTTACGTTGCCGTGCTGGTGACACTTAGATCTTGAGTGGTAACCCTGCCGTGGACTGAAGTCCACGCGCACTTCAGCGGTAGAGAACTGAGCACTCGTGCAAGCCAAGAGCACCGCCCAAGCGTCAACGCATATCGGTGGCCATACTCGCCAGCTCCCCAATCTGGATCGCTGGCTGCGATCCACTGACTCAATAAACCAGAATCTTCTTTAACAACAACCAGACACTCCGTTATCCAGGAACCTAGATCGTTGCATCTCAAAATTCACAGCGCGTCTGGCTAATGTCCGGGGTTTTGCGTTACCACGCCACCGGAAATATCAATTTCCAATTGCGGAATCGGATACACAAGACGTTCCGGCGTTAAGCTGAAGCTTGTCGGCCCATTGTAATTGGTGATCCTCTGGAACGTGGTTTGCTGGGCCCCCAGTTGCGCGTTCATTATTGCGATAGTCTGCGCCTCCGGAAGTCTGACCAGATCAAACCAACGGTGCATTTCAAAGGCAAACTCCAGCCTACGCTCCTTCATCAGCTTTTCCATAAAGCTGCCGGGCGTGTCGGGGCCAATATCCGCAAGACCCGCACGGCTTCGTACCTCGTTTATAAGGGCGTAGGCCTCGCCACCTTCTCCCAGCGACTCTGCAAGCGACAACAGCACATCGGCATGGCGCAACAGGACAAGATTTACGTCAGCTCCGTCCGACTCCGCACTCGTATCTATGAACTTGGTGATATATCCCCCGGGCTCACGGCCCTCGACAGTGCCAAACGTGTACGGAATCCGCAGATCATTCGGATCATCAAAGGCATCAATCAAATCCTGAGTGACAAACGGGAAGAGGATCTCACGTGTTGAGCCTCCAGCAACAATGCCCAGTTCGACCGCAACACTCTGAGGAATAAAGTGCTGGCGGAACAATCCCGTCTGATTCGCCGGGTTAAAACTGACTTCAAAAATGGACTCAGCCGAATTGTCATTGCCGGGACTATGGATCATCCCGTAGTCGCTAAGGAGCGAATACCTGCTGACTACCTGACGTAGAGCGGCTGTGGCAGCCCCCGCATTTCCCCGCTGCAATTCTACTTTTCCAAGCAACGTCAGAGCGGCTGAGTTGGTAGCCCTGCCGACTTCATGGCCGGAACTGCCATCGTAGGTTTCGGGAAGCACGGCGGCAGCCTCCGTCAGATCTCGTACTATCTGATCGTAGACCTCGGCCTCCGAGGACCGCGCCATGGCAGTTTCCTCAAAATCTTCCGTAGGGGTTACCCTCAGCGGTGTGCCTCCCCAGAGATTGACCATATGGTAGTAAGTGAACGCGCGTACGAATTTGGCCTCTCCCACAATGCGCGCAATCAGTGCTGCATCTCCGTCGGCATCGGGGCCTCGGACGATGACCGTGTTGGCTAGATTAATGCAGTTGTACATCGCGGCCCACGTGATATCCAACAGCAGATTACCCGGTACCTCCGCAAATATGTCTATCTCGACACGCTCCGCTTGGTCCGTATGGTCCAAGCCGGTATTATCTGATCTTCCCTCAATAATGTTGTAAATAGTCCCGCTCCCGTAGATGGATCTCTGCGCGGCGTACACGCCGTTCATCCCGATCAGGAGCTCCTGATCCGTTGAGAAAAATGACGGAGCATCAATCCGGTCAACGGGTTCCACATCTAGGAAACTGTCACACGATAACCCAGCTAGCGAAGACAGCAGCACAAACATCACGACCCTAAACCCACTTGCCGTGAAGCATTGCCAGTAGTTTTTCCGTAAGGGAGCACCTCCGTCCGCGGGCCCCGATAGCAATTTTTCGTTGTTCGACGATTTCATTGTTCTAGGGATCAATAGGTTAGGTGGATGCCGAAGGTCCATATGCGCGGCAGGGGTAGGTGCGGCGGACTCGTCAGTCCAATTTCCCTGCCATCGGCTACGCCGGGAATCCTGGATCCGCCGAACAGCGACGGACCGCCGGCCGAATTCCGTCGCCCTTCAGGATTGCCGCCAATGAAGCTGGTCCACATGTGGACGTTCTCCATAGACGTATAGATTCTCCCGCGCGCACCCCGGACGCCGATGCCCTGAAGCAGCCTCTGGGGCAGGTTGTAGGTCAGCGTTATGTTGCGGAGTCTGAGAAAATCTGTATCCTGAATACCAAGGCTGGAAACGGCCCCGATCCCGGTATCAAATCCTGAGGCGCTCGGCGTCTTGCCATCGCCGGGCTCACTTTCCGAAATGTACCGGCCATCGTACCAGAATTCCCTCGACAGATTGACACGACGGAACGGTGCGCCGATCTGAATGATGTATAGATCCAAAACGGAGGCACCGGCCTGTCCGTTGAACCGGACACTGAGCTCAAAGTCTTTGTAGCGAACATCGGTGTGGAATCCGTAAATGTAGTCCAGATTCGTTCCCTCCAGATTAACGCCATCAGGTCCCAGGAAATTACTGATCGATCCATCGCCATCGGCATCTCTGTAGACCATCGTGCCCGGTGCCGCCCCCGGCTGCGCAGGATGCGTTTCCCCTTCCCTTACAATGCCCACATGCTCCACAACATGAATGTTCTGCAATTCTCCACCCACCGTGCGGCGTAATGCGCCGAAGAAATTTCTGATCTCTTCGTCGCCGCCCAAATCCAGAATCTCCTGATTGTTGTTCGTCACATTGCCGCCCACAACCAACTCGAAATCATTTGTCTCCATGACGGCGACGCTCGCTGACAGCTCAATGCCATCGTTGCGCATGCTGCCAATATTGGTCAGGAAGCCCCCATAGCCAGACGACGCCACGATATTCCGCGATAAGAGCAGGCTGGTGGTGACATTATTGTAGTAATCCAGCACCACGCTGTAACGGCCATCAAAGAGAATCAGATCGAGTCCAATATCAAGTTGCTCAGATGTCTCCCAAGTCAGACCGGGGTTACCCGGATCACCAATTGCAACGCCAGTCAATTGTACGGCTCCGAGCGAGTGATTGACGGGTCTCAGGCTCGGCCGCGCAATGAAGTCGGGAATTGCATTGCTGCCTGTGGAGCCGTAAGACACCCGAAGCTTCGCGTCGTTGACAAAACCCAGGTCCTTAACGAAGTCCTCTTCCGAGAGGCGCCAGCCGAGAGCAAATGAGCCGAATGTTTGATAGCGATTATTGGCCCCGAACCTTGAACTCCCGTCCCGCCGTACAGTGGCAGTCAGCAGGTATCGGTCCTTAAAGGAATAGTTGAGCCGCCCGAGAATAGAGGCGAGAGCGTTTTCGCCGAATCCGTTCCTGGAGGTGAGGGTCTCCGAGTCACCAATAGACAGAATCCGTGCACCCGGAATCTGCAACCCTGCAACGTTTGAGGACACGAATTCGACTCTGTCCCGCTGCAGGGTAAAGCCGGCCAGCACATCGAAGAAGTGATCCCGTCTAAATTGCCTGCGGAAGTTGACCGTGTTTTCGTTCAGCCACCCCCGCTGCCACACCTGCCCCACATTCAGGGTACTGACCGACGGATAGCTAAATCGGGGGGTGCCAGGGGGAGCGTCGTAGAGCGATTCATTCTTGTCAGATCCGATATTGGTAGACAGAATCGACTTGAACGTAATGCCGGGAAACGCCTCCACCGCCAAACTTACTCCACCCAGCATCCTAAACAGATCGTGCGTGCGCTTGAACTGCTCGATGGTCTGAAGGGGGTTCCCAATTGGAAAATTGCCTGGAACGTAACTGCCGATGGCATATTCACCACCGGAATCAAAGACCGGGATAATGGGCGGCAACAGAATGGCCTGCGCCCACGCTGATCTCCAGTCACTGCCATCTTCGCTAGGCCGACTGGACTTCGTGATCTTGGACACACTCGGAGCCACATTCAGCCCAAAAGTGATTCTGTTGTTGGGGCGATAATCCAGCTTGACGCGGGCTCCGATCTTGTTGAATCCCTCGCCGGGTATGACTCCGGATTCCTGCGTATAGCTGCTTGAAAGCAGGTAGGAGACTTTTTCGGTTCCCCCGTGTGCGGAAAGAGACCAGCTGTGGAAGGGAGCGGTCTCATACAGCTCATCCTGCCAGTCCGTGTCCGTCGACCCATCCCAAACGCTGGATATCCACTCGGGCGTCGTACCGCCATTTTTCTCAGTATGAAATTGGACGTACTCCTGAGCATTCAGCATCTTGAAGCGTGAGGCCTGCGTGATATTTGATACTCCGGCGTTCATAGCCAAATTGATTTGAGCGGTCCCGATAAGCCCAGACTTTGTGGTGACGATAATCACGCCGTTGGCTCCCCGGGACCCGTAAATGGCCGTTGCCGAGGCGTCCTTGAGCACATCAATTGATTCAATATCCGCGGGGTTAAGCATTTGGGCATTCCGCTGGTCGGTCGGAAACCCATCGATTACCCAGAGAGGCTCGTAGCCGGCGGACAGAGAACCGATGGCTCGGATTGAGATCTGAGCTAGATCACCTGGGTTGGCACTGCGATCAGCTACATTAATGCCCGGAACTAGACCCTGCAAGGCTTTTTCTACCGATGCAACCGGTCGTGAAGCCAGATCTCCAGCCGAAATTGAGGCAATGGATCCGGTGACATCCTTGCGCAATTGGGTACCGTAACCCGTAACGATAATTTCCTCAAGCCCCGCCATGTCCTCCTCCATCATCACATCAATGACCGTCCGTCCTTCGATAGCCACTTCCTGCGTAACGAATCCCACGAACGAGAACACTAGAATCGTTGCGTCATCGGGTACGGTAAGCTCATAGTTGCCATCTACATCAGTGGCCGCCCCGATGAAGGTTTCTGGGACGCGTACCGTCGCACCGGCCAAGGGATCTCCCTCGGCATCGGTTACGGTGCCCGTGATGGTCGCATCTTGTTGCAGGCCAATCGAGCCCCACGAACCGTAGTGTACTCCCGCGCTGGGGGCCAACTGGGATTGGGCCAGCACAACACCCGGGCTGGCCAGTAGGAGTGCAATGAGGAGGGTAGGCAGTCGAGTAAGCATGATTCACCTTGTTCTGGTGGCAGGATCATCCGTGGAGCAGCATGCAAAGGCTTCGCGCCAGATGCATGCTTCGTCACTAGTTCCTACGTCATGCAACTGGCGACTGCCTTCGCCGCCATTTTCAATATAAATCAGCACTTATTAACAATTTTGAGGATTTTCTGGTCTTTTTTGGACGAATTGACAAGTCTGATCACGTGGGGCAAGGTGCAAGCCATCATCGTCCCCGTTCAGACTCCTCGCCTTAACTTGTATGGCAGTTCGGCGATCTGCGCTCTCCAGCGACAGGAAAAACTGTTGCTCGTCGGATCTCCGCCGGACGCGATAAAGATGACTACCAGAAACATTCAAACGAGGCGCCACTTGCTGCTATCTGGCGGACCGCCCAAGCCGCCGATTCCGAAATAGAAGCCCGAGTGACTATTGTAATAAATTCGTATGGGTCAATTGCCGTGGCCGCTGCACCGTGCCGGGAAAGGCCATGATTGGATGCCGTAACTGCGATGTGCGCACTGATCCTGCCTTGCCGTTTGCCTAACCGTATTCCCCCAATTCCTCTGGCCCAGATTCAGATGCGGGCTGAACACGAAGGCAATCAGCCCGCCGACTGGTCTCTATCGGCTGTGTTCGTCTGCTCGTTCCCCGGCTTGCTCAAGGCAGCTGGCGGGTCCGCGCGTTGGAAAATTCCGCTACATTTCCTGCCGCTCCACAATGACCACAGAGGCTTCTCCCTGCGGAAACGTTCGCCCTTCAGCAAATTCCGCTTCCCCGTAGCCATGTAGTACAAGCCGATTCAACTCAATGGGGCCATTGGCCGGATGCAATTCAACGGACATCTGCGATCCGCCACCAGCAATCGTTACACTGCCGTACTGGTATCCGTTAGACCAGAAGTACGTACCGAGCCTTGGATTGAACCCCATGCGATTTTCTACCGCCGAGTACTGAAAACCCGTGTAAGCCAGCAGCCCGGCCCACGCGGCCATAGCCCGTGAATATCGGTGACCGTACTCACCTTCATTGAACGGGTTGCGCTTGCGTCCATCATAGCGGTCCCGAATGGCCCGAAACACCTTCAGACCCGCATCCTCCTGGCCTTCGTAGATCATGTGGGCCGCGGTACTGTACTCAAAGCCGGTCATGATCTCCGTGTAATATGGGAAGGGGAAATCCAGCAGATCCCCGCGCGGATAGCTGGCCATTAGCAGGCCTGCCTCGCTGCCCAAACCGAAGCTGCGAAAGGTATTGAAGTGCTCATTGAAGTTGTCAATGTAGTTGTACTTCATAATGCTGCGCAGCGTAGTCTGCACGTTCTCCTTGTCCAGGAGATACCCCAGGCCTGCCGTGTGCGCCAAATATTGTCCGACCAGTTGGTCAACCAGGCACCCCTTGCCTAATTGTGCCACGGTGCTGGTGCCCTCCGGTATATGATGCTCGTAGTATTCACCGTTGAAGATATTGTCGTCTATCCAGCCACTGCCCCGCTCAAACAGGTCTCTGGTTTCCTCGGCAAAAGCATCGTCTCCCAGGTATCGCGCCATTTCCTCTGAGGCTCGCAGTGCACCCAGATACCAGCCGGCCATCTGTGGATTCGGTCCCAGATAGTTGATGTCCATTGTGTTGTGCTGGCTGCCTTCCATCACGCCATCCTTGTCCTGATCCCAAATACCCGTCCAGGCAAAACTCATGGACTTACGGATGTTGGGCCACATCCGACGGAGCATCTCGTCATCTCCTGACAGCTGCCAGTCTCGATATACCTTGATCAGCGTTCCCATCTGCCCGTCGGCAGCCCAGCGTTGGAAGCTCCGGGCTCGAAGTTCAATCGGAAGTCCGACTCGGTGGCTCATGGCCCCATTGTCGTTGACCGAATGCACGAATTCCACCTCCCGAAACCGCTTGGACAGATCCCCAAACAGAAATGGGACGGTGGACTCGTAATTCCACACATGAAAGCACGTCCCGAACCCCCATCCGGAACTGCGGGACGCCCCGATCTTCGTTCCGTTGATGCTCCCGGTTCCCTCAAAGCCGTATGGAAGTCCATCGGCAGTTCTGAATACCGTCTGGCTCCGCAGGTGGTTGAGATTAAAGAGTCCCGCCTCTTTGAGCACCTCTGGAGCATCGCTGTCTACCAGCGTACGTACAAAACGTACAGTTTCCGCTTCCAGACTGTCCAGTGCCGAGGCGGTGCGCACCGCGACATCCCATGCGTCTTCATACAGCGTCGTGTAGTAATTGCCTACGATTTCGGGGCCGCCGAATGCTCCGGCATGATGAACTCCATGATCCCATGCGCGCCGATTCGGAAAATGCCAAGTCAGCATGAATGTGATTGCGCGCGCCTCGCCCGGTGCAAGCTCAACTTTCGCGGCAAGTGTCGCCGGCGGCGTCTGAATGACATGGGCTGTGTCGGGATGATCCGTTAGCTCGCCATCTTCAACAAAATCATCCCAGAATTCGCGGAACGTCCAGTTCCAGGCCAATGGGTCCCACGAGGTACGGTAAGTTACTGGACTGGCCGTGGTCGTCAGCGCCATGGTGCCCCAGTTTACATCCAAGGAATCAATACCATCCGATGTCATGTAAACGCCACTGATGCCTCCATCTGTACGAAACGAGTTCACATTTCTGTCCGGTGCACCGGTCCAGCCATCCGCTCCGATGTAATTGGGTACCATCCCAACTACGGCCGCCTCCACCGAATCCTGGGTCGGATTGGCCAGCACATAACGAAGAATCGCCACAGGAATTCCACTATTCTCGGCATCGCCAACAAGCAGCGGGTTGAACGCTTCCAGGCGTACATCCAGTGGTACGTTGTGATGCTCAAACGACACCTGTGCCAATGGGTAAGCAGCCTCAAATGTCGTGGACTCAAAACGAGGGAAACCCGAATTGACGGCATCCGCACCCCAGTCGCCGCTATGCTCGTTGGCTGGTACGGGACCCTCCAGCACTCGGACCTGACCCGGGGTGTCCGGCGTCCGATAGTAGAGTGCAAAGAAAGGTCCGTTAGCAATGGTCGGCAGGACCAGCTTAAAGGCCGGCAGGTAGCCCAGTGCACCACGATTCATGATTTCCCAGTCCCGCAGGTCTCCGCGCCCTCCGAGGGATACTGTACCTGTTCCAATACCCCCCAGCGGCATCGCAACCTCGTCCAGATAGGCCCCCGAATACGTCTTCAGCACGGGCCAGCCGGTCTGAGCATCCGGCCGGGAGCAGGCGGCTACGGCTACTAGCAGGAAAAGAGTAATCCACGGTGCAGGCTTCATTGTTGTTGAAAGCATAGCGATGTCAATGTGCTGGTATATTCAAATGCCGGGATCCGAGTTACGCTCGTGACTCGGTGTTAAATATCGCAGGGATCTGCGATAGTTGCATAGGCGGTGAGTATCTGTACGAACGTCCAATGCAATATAATGTATCCGTGATCATGAATTATTGCATGATTGTCCCTGGTTGAGGACAGACTAGAACACGTGGAGCAAGGGATAAATATTGGTAAACGGATCAAAATGGACGCTGTGTATAAAAGCGCAACGAGACGATATTACGGGTCTAAGAAACGCGTCGCGATGGACAAGCGGGTATGATCTTGGCCGTGTATTTCATCTCGGCGACTGCGCGTGACAGCAAGGGCTTGATGCCCCAATCAAGGAGGTGCGTGCACAGCACAGCCAAGACGTATTGGCGGAGAAGGCGTTCAAGGCAAAAAGAACAACGAGTTCTATAGCCGCTCGTGGTACCTGGTCACGCAGCATTCCAAGGGACTCATTTCAAACTGTGCGCGACCACCTCCAGTAGATGCTCCGCATATACCTTTTCCAGTCCTTTCAATTGTGTACGCCTCGAAGAGCTTGCCATCTGCTGTAACGGTGGAATCACTTCCAAAATCTCCGCAACAACCAAATTTGCCCCGTTGTAGGATTCTTCTCTGATCGTTCAAGTGCCTTTTTCCACCGTCTAATGCTATATTTCTGGACCTTGAATCTCTCATAACGTTTTGATCAGGCTCTTATGTCTCGGGGATGCACATCTGGGGCGGTATCCGTCCCGGGTCCCCTCTGGTGATAACTCGCTTTCGGTGCGTGCGATCTGGGAGCAGGCGGTCACAACCGCCATTGAAGAGCATGTTGATGCCGTAATCCTCACTGGGGATATGGCCGACAACAAGAATGCCTATTTCGAAGCTTATGGTGCTCTTCGGAAGGGAATTACCCAACTTAGTCAAGAAGATATCCCTGTCGTAGCCGTTGCAGGCAATCACGATTATGATGTCTTTCCTCAACTTGCCGAATCGATGCCCAAGGATAATTTCACGTTTCTTGGGCGTGACGGAATTTGGAATGACACGGTGCTAAAGACGCGTTCTGGCCGCAACCTCCGTTGTGTGGGGTGGTCATTTCCAAGCTCCCACTATGATAATTCACCCTTGGATTCGCTTGGGCTCAGCCAAAGCAATGACTTCACGATTGGTATTGTACACGGAGATCTGGACACCCAAAGCGCATACGCCCCACTTGCCACTCAGGACCTGGTTGACCAACCGGTGGATTTATGGCTGCTTGGACATGTACATGCCCCCAAGCTTCATGTTGATCACCGAGTTCCGATACTCTATCCAGGATCACCTCAACCCCTTGATCCTGGAGAACCCGGTACTCATGGACCCTGGATGATCACAATCAGCCAGGACAATCAAATAAGTCCTGTACAGCTACCTCTTGCTTCTGTGCGATATGAAACCATTTCGGTTGATGTTTCTGCTGCAGTGCAGATCAGCGATGTAAAAACCCTAGTCGCTGAACAGCTTGAGCAGCGCGGCAGCGGACTGATCGAAAGCCACCCGAACCTTCAATATCTATCGTGCCGCCCTGTTCTAACTGGACAAACACGGCTTCACCGTACACTCTCCATCGAGGGACTCCCTGATGTTGATGATCTTGACGTTCATGTGGGTCAATGCAGCATCACTGTAGATAAAGTTTTTATTGAGACCTCACCAACCCGAGACCTGGATGAGATCGCACAACTCAATAACGATCCACCAGGAATTCTTGCTCGGTGGATACTGGAACTAACCAACGGTGGAGACAACATCTTACTTGATCCTGCTCGTAAGTCTGCTTCAACAGTATATAAGAGTGCTGGATTTAAAACTCTCCGCGAGAAGGAACCCGATGCAGCAACGCTCTCCAGATTGGTGATTCAGCAGAGTATGCTTCTTCTTGACGAGCTTCTCGCACAGAAAGAGGATAATGACTGAGTCTCTTGTTTTCAAGGAGGTCCGGATTGATCGGATGTATGGCTTACCCTTTGACCTGTACCTCTCAGAACTGTCCCCACACCTCAATATTGTATTTGGCCCGAATGGGTCGGGAAAGACCACCATTGCCAACGCGTTAAATGGCCTGCTTCTGCCAAGTGCAGGGCGTGCAGTGAAACTATACGGACAAGCAAACCTGGGCTTCGGTAATCAGACACTTTATCTGGACGTCAAAGGGACTCGTTCGGAATGCCGGATCAATACAAGAACGGTTGATCAAAGCGAACTCTCGCAGTTCCTCAGACCCAAAAGCTATCACCTATCCTTACAGGAACTGCTCCCCGAAAAAAACGACGATGATGAGCTTGCCCGGGAAATCATCAAGCAAGCCAACGGTGGATTTGACATTGTGGCTGCGGGCAAGAAACTCGGTTTCAACCTCCAGCAACGCTACAATAAAACAAATGAAGCCAAAGAGTTTGAAGCGATCAGCAAGAAACTGCGATCTGTGATCCAAGAGCAAAACAGTCTTCAACAACAGAAGAGCCAACGTGACAACCTCATAAAGGAGCTTGATCTAAGCCTGGAGGCCGCCCGTCGCGCGGAATTGATCACAAAAATATTGCAGTGGCGCAGCGCTGACGCCGAATACCAAAAAGCCCACACTGCAGCAGAATCCTACCCTCGTGTTATCCGATCCAGCCAGAACCTGGCGAATGCTGTAAAGAACGCGCAAGAGCTAACCAGAACCATTGACCGTCGTAAAAGAGAGGTGGATGAAGGACGCCGAACTATTGAACGCGTACAAAAACATCTAGAAGGGAACCGTCTCTCACCGAATGGTCTCGAACCGGGTTCGCTGCAGCTGCTGATTGCTCAGGTTCGCGATTTTTCCGAAAAATACCGGAAGCTTGAAGAACTGAAAGAAACGCACCAAGCCGCTGAAAACCAGGCCCTGAATGCCTGGAAAAAGCTTGGTGGCCTCTTGCCGGAAGGATGGGAACCCGAATTTACCCGAGAAGATCTTGCACAGTTGCAAAGCTATGCGAAGAACTTCGCTTCACATACCCAGGAGAGACAAGCACTGGAAAAGTTAGAGATCTTGCTTGGAGTAGACCAAACCACGCGTGGAAATGCGGACAGCAACAAGCTTCGCGATGCGCAACGAGATATTCTGCAATGGATCCTGGCCCTGAGAGATGAATCTCCTCAACGAAAGAGGATCCTTACCATTCTCTCGATTACAGCAGTAGCTTCTGCACTTATGTCCGTGGGGATCGGGATTGAGAATCCTAGTGGATACCTAGGATTGATTATCAGCTTAATGATTTGGTTTGCATATACCATTGTCCGTTCAGATCGTCAACCACTGATATCCAGTCCGCAAAAAAATAATATTAAGCACCTCCTTCCGGAACTGCCCGAATCCCCTGACGCGAACGCCCTGCAATCGGGGCTTGATCAACTGACTTCGGAACGCTCCCAGGCACAGTTAGACACGCTCAAACTGAACGAATCCAGTCGGATAGAGCGATTCCTTGAGAGCATGTCCGAGCAACGGTCCAAGTTTGAAGCACAGAAAGAAGAATTATTTAATCGGATCAATCTTGACCCACCGAAAGATGTTATCTCCCTGATTGAGCTTGTTGGCAGCATCCTGAGCTGGCAGGAGTTTGATGATAAAGCAAAAGAGCTGGCTGACAGATGCGAACAGGTATCCGAGACCTACCGAACTCTTTTGGAAACAGTAGGCAACACTTTTGAGCAATACGGATACGAAAAACCCGTCAATCCGCATGATGCCGAACGATTGCTTGATATCGTCAGGAATGACGATGATGCGGCTAAACGTGATCAAGCCCGGCTGATACAGGAAGAAAGAGGAGCTGAAACAACGCAACGCAACCTCGAACATCATGAGTCCCAGTACGCAAAACTGTTCGATGACTTGGAGCTTGAAGTGGGGGATCTATCCGGTTTGGCCGCCTGTGCAAGGCAATTTTCCGAATGGGAAGAAGCGAATTCTCGTAGGAATAACCTAAAGGTGAGAGCGAACACGTTACGCCCCTCATCAGAGGATCTGCGTGAACATGAATCACTTCTGGAACTCGAAAATATTGAGGATGAACTCGCAACCGCACAGAAAATAGCTGCACAAGCAAAGGAATTACAAAATCGTCTAACCAGGCTTGACGCGGAGATTGAGCGCACTGAAAAAGGACATTCCCTGGAAAATGCTTTAGCAGAAAAAGAGAATAAGCGCGTAGTGCTCGAGAACGTACGAAGTCGGAAGGCGGCAAAAGCTGTCGGCCAGGCCATACTGGATACCCTCCGCGACAGTGCAATCAAGAACGCACCTCCGGTATTTCAGCGCGCACAAGAGAATTTTGAACGAGTTACCGACAACCGCTATACCCTCGGTATCCCCGAAGGCAATACTTTCAGAGCACGGGACCATCATCTCAATCGTGACTTTGATCTAACTAAATTGTCTAGCGCTACAAGGGTGCAACTCCTCCTGTCCGTGCGCCTCGCGTTCGTGGAGACACAGGAAACCAATTACCGGTTACCACTGACCCTGGACGAAACATTAGCCAATAGTGACGATCCACGCGCGCAGGCTATCATCAAGACCATGTCAACTCTAGCGGCCAACCGCCAGATATTTTACTTCACGGCCCAGGAAGACGAAGTGAATAAATGGAAAGATTACGTCCCTGCCGACCTATTGCATGTGCACAACATTGGCTAGTCCTATCTTCTCTATCAGGAACTGCCACAAACAATCCATTCCTTAGCACATTCGCCTATACTGATACTTGATTGACATGGGAATAAACTTGATTCCGTGCTGATCCCTGGCTTGGGTATTTAAAAATTGCGCGATGCCACAGAATAAATCCCGAATTTGATGATGGAAATAAAGAGGCTACTACATATTCGTATGCATAACTATGATGATTAGAACTGCTACCATTACTATTGAGACGTGGTCACTCATTGAGCCCGATGCCTCCGCAGGTAACCTGTCGGCGCGTGGTCCTCGTAACGCTGAATAACACTTAAGTCCCTATGCTATATAGTTTTTCACACGTCAGATGTAGTCTTGTTTTATCGGTCGTGGTTGTACCAATTCCGCTGAAAGCGTCTGCCCAGTCTGTAATCCATCCGACGAAGGAAAATATTCCTGTTTCCACGGACCCTCGCTTCGAATTAGGACATGATGATAACGAAGATGTCTGGAGTTGGGACATGATGGATATAACAACGGTGGGTGTTAACGAGGGAAATGACCACGAAATGATAGGGTTGATTATGGATTTTGAAGTCGATCACAATGGCACTATGTACTACGTTGATCGAATGGGTGCACAAGTTCGTGCCTACAGTTACGATGGCGAATTTATTGCTGTTGTGAGTACAGCTGGGAGTGGCCCGGGGGAGTTCCGTCAACCCTGGGGACTCGCAGTTCTGGAAGGTGGCCGCAAGATAATCGTAGATGACGTTTACGTGGACCATGTGTTTCAACGTGAAGGAGACACATTCAATCTATTTGCTACAAATCAACCTGAATACCTGGGGCGTGGAACACTCTGTGCCATGAATGGATATTTCTATAACCAGCGATATGTTGATAAGCAACACGAAGGTGTGATTCACAGATACACGCTGGAAGGTAATTGGGAGAATTCCTTTGGGAAACCGTACGATTACGAAAATCAATTTATTGTGTCTGGGATTACTGGGGATGCTATGCTTGCGTGCAACGCGAAGCACGGTGTGGTTGCCCAGATTATCAACCATATTCCTGCAATGACAGGATATTCGGAGGATGGAGAAGAGCGCTGGCAGGTTACGTTTTCAGATTACAGTGTTGACACAGTACTAGAGAGCGTAGAGGATGGGGTGAGATATCGCACTGTTCTGCAAGAGGACGATACGTCAGTGTTTAAATCACTCTTTTCTGATGGAGATTATTTCTACGCGACCTATAGTTTTATAAAAAGAGATTTGGGAAATATGCCACCTCTCAAATTCATGGAAAACCACATATTTCGTGTTGATGCACGAACAGGTTTGGGACATTATCTGGGTACCGGTCCGAAACCTGGTGAGCATTTGTTGGCCGTAGATGGTGAATATCGTTTCACCACAACGCAAAACGAGGGATTTCCGCAAATCCGCGTTTACAAACCTAGATTATCGCGATGAGTCGCGAAAATCCTCGGTTTCCTACCTATATGGCGCAAGCGATCTGGCGCAGGTCATGGAAATATCCGGTGGTGGTTATTGCGTCTCCAACAAAACAAACTCTAGACCCGTAAGAAGTAAAGCAAGACTCTGATCCTTACGTATCAGAATGGTAGTGACTTTGGCTTTCGTTGCGTATATAGGTCGGGCCGTGATGAATCAAGTTACTGTCACTACCGAGACAACTGCTTCTATAGCAGCTCCCCGTGAAAATGACATATGCAATGGTGGTTGGTTCCTCGGCTGGTGCTGCGACGTTCCTGGCAGCAATACAGGGTGCAACACGCTGGTTACCGGGCCGTAGCACCTACGAAGGTGGTGATCCTCACGCTGCAGAATAACACTTAGTTCCCTATGCTGAATAATTTTTCACACGTCGATTGTAGTCTTGTTTTATCGGTCGTGGTTCTGTTACTTCCTGAGCAAGCGAATGCTCAGACAGTAATCCATCCGACGAAGGAAAATATTCCTGTTTCCTCGGACCCTCGCTTCGAATTAGGACATGATGATAACGAAGAGGTCTGGAGTTGGGACATGATGGATATAACAACGGTAGGTGTTAACGAGGGGGATGACCACGAATTGATAGGGTGGATTATAGATTTTGATGTCGATCACAATGGTACTATGTACTACATCGATATAATGGGTGCACTAGTTCGAGCCTACGGTTACAATGGCGAATTTATTTCTGATGTGAGTACAGCTGGGAGTGGCCCGGGTGAGTTCCGTGACCCCGCGGGACTCGCAGTTCTGGAAGGTGGCCGTAAGATAATTGTAAATGATGTTTACGTGGACCATGTGTTTCAACGTGAAGGAGACACATTCAATCTAATTGCTACAAATCGACCTGAATATCTGGGGCAATGGGCATTCTGTGCCATGAATGGATATTACTATCACCAGCGTTTTGTTGAGAAGCAACACGATGGTGTGATTCACAGATACACGCTGGAAGGCAATTGGGAGAATTCATTTGCGAAACCATACGATTACGAAAATTCATTTATTGTGTCTGCGATTACAGGGGATGCATTGCTTGCGTGCAACGCGAAGCACGGAGTAGTTGCCCGGATTATCAACCATATTCCTGCAATGACAGGATATTCGGAGGATGGAGAAGAACTCTGGCAGGTTACGTTTTCAGATTATCGTAGCGACACAATAATAGAGGGCGTCAGGGATGGGAGGACATCTCGCTCAGTTAAAGCTGAGGACGGTTCATCAGTGTTTAAATCACTCTTTTCTGATGGAGATTATTTCTACGTGACCTATAGTTTTATAAAAAGAGATTTGGGAAATATGCCACCTCTCAAATTCATGGAAAATCACATATTTCGTGTTGATGCACGAACAGGTTTGGGACATTATCTGGGTACTGGTCCAGAACCTGGTGAACATCTGTTGGCAGTAGATGGTGAATACCGTTTCACCACAACCCAAAACGAAAGATTTCCACAAATCCGCGTTTACAAACCTAGACAGTCGCGGTGAGTCTGGAAAATCCTCGGCCTCTAGATGGCGCAAGAGGTCTTACTCAGGTCGTGGAAATGGCCGATGGAGGTTATTGTCGGCGGCGGCACGAGTCATCGGAGCTTTTTTGCTTGGATCTAGCGGGTGGTTCCCCGGAACACCCAGCATAGAGATTCAGCAGGCCAGCAGAGCGGTGTTGAAAGCTGTCTCAAATACTCTATATTCACCTGATGATGAGGTGGGCCGACGATCTGCCTTCAACGGACTTGGACTGCGTTCGTCTCACGGGATAGATCAAACAGCACTTGTTCAATAGAGGTCCATACATTTGGTAATTCTCCCTGAATTCTGCGAAGTTTCAGACATTGCTCATTCATCAGCGCTTAGACTCCATTTGGAGCGTACGCTAAACTCTGTCTATTGATGATTAGAACTAGTGCCACCATTACTCTTCTCGCTGGACTCCTTGTTTCCGGCTGCACTTCTCCGTCGACAACTAATGTCACATCGAATCTACCTGACGATCTTGAGCGTGTCTGGATCGGATCCGATTTCTATGCTAACCGC
This sequence comes from Rhodothermales bacterium, assembly GCA_965219915.1. Lineage (GTDB taxonomy): Bacteria > Bacteroidota > Rhodothermia > Rhodothermales > Bin80 > Bin80. Next base: position 2,812,722 of record OZ244794.1, read on the forward strand.
CTGATGGACTGGCGTTACGCCAACGGTCGCATTGAGTGTATTGAGGGCAGAAGTGCCAAACCAATGAGAACGGTTCATCTTCTCACTCATTACCTGGGGGCCGAGGCAGGAGAATTGTCAATGTCAGTTCAGACAGGAGCAATCTCACCGACAGACAGTGCGCATAGCAATACGTGGTCAGGCTTCCTGCTTGGTGCTGGAGGACCCGAAGTGGATTGGAGGATTTCGAGCCTTGTTCACCATTGGCCCGCCGAAGATGGAGGGCTGATCGTAGGTATAGACGGTCAGGGCCAGATCATTGTCCGGTCCAATACCAACGCAGATGCCCCTAAGGGCCCACGCTCTAATTATCCTGTTGAAGCCTGGCCGCTCATTGAGCCCGAGGCCTCCACAGATAACCTGTCGGCGGGGGATCCTGCGAAGTTGAGCATACAAGCCAGCCCGTCTGGAAACAACTACGAGTTACTCGTTACAGCCTCAGATCCGATTACCGAGGAAGTATTGGCTGAGGCACAATACACCGGGTTGCCCCATGACTACTTCGTGGGCAATGTAGCACTGGTGAGCCACAATAGTCCTCTGATGGAAGGGGAAGGCTACTGGTTTGACGACTGGACGATTGGGGGTTCGAAGTTCCTTTATGATGATGATCGGGCATTCGGCCCCATACTGGCGGCTCTGTATACCGTGAGCGACAGAACGCTGAAAATGACCGCACAAATGCCTCCGATTGGGGAAAACGATACGCCTACGGTTGGACTTGAGCTCATGCTCAATGGTGACTGGGTACCCTCAGCAAGCGGTACAATCATACGTGACAGCTATACCGCGCCTCTACGGGTGGACGATTTTGAGGCGAACACCGATGTACCCTATCGGCTGACCTACGATCTGCGCACTGCAAACGGCACCGAGCGCGTACACTTTCCAGGCACGGTGCGTATGGCACAGGTTCAGGATGATGAATTTGTTCTGGCTTCGCTGAACTGCCAGAATATTTCACAGGGACGGGATCTGGTATGGAATCACAGTACGATCTGGTATCCACATAATGAGCTCACGGCCGCTGTGGCCTACCATGATCCTGACTTACTCTTTTTTGCCGGGGATCAGATCTATGAAGGAGGGCTTGCAGGAATCATTCGTAGCCCCCTTGACAAGACTTACCTGGACTATCACTACCACTGGTACAGATTCCTATGGGCTTTCAGGGATTTGATGCGTGATCGCCCCACCGTGACGATCCCCGACGACCATGATGTATATCATGGCAACATATGGGGGCATGGTGGCAAAAGCGCAGAGGGACCATGGCGACCGCAGTCCGATAATGGCGGCTACATCATGGATGCCCGTTTTGTCAACGCTGTCCACGAAACACAGGTCTCTCATTTGCCCGATCCTTTTGACGCCACCCCCATTGAACAGGATATCAGCGTCTACTACACGAACCTGAACTATGGTGATATCAGCTTCGCCATTGTGGCAGACCGTATGTGGAAATCAGCTCCGCGCCTGGTCCTTCCAGAAGCACAGGTACGTAATGGTTGGCCAGAAAACCGTGATTTTGACGCAACCTCAGTAGCTGAAGCACACCTTTTGGGACCGCGACAACTCAAGTTCCTGAACCAGTGGGCCCACCAGTTCCCTGATAATGTCTGGATGAAAGTGATGCTATCTCAGACCTTGTTCAGTAACCTAGCCACGCTACCCAGTGGATCATTTGATGATCGCATAGTTCCACAAATGAGATACGCAGAGCCTGGGGAATACATCAGTGATGACCATAAAGGGACAGACATGGACTCAAATGGTTGGCCACAAAGCGGGCGCAACCGTGCGTTAGCGGCCATTCGGAAAGGGTTCGCGTTTCATGTGGCCGGCGATCAGCATCTGGGCAGTTTCGTGCAGTACGGCATAGATGAATTTGGGGATGGCCCAAACGCGTTCATATCGCCTGCGATCGCCAATGTGTGGCCTCGGCGCTGGTTTCCGCCGGAGCCCGGCGGCAATCGTAAACCGGGAGCTCCGGCCTATACCGGTGACCACCTGGATGGATTCGGTAATCACATGACCGTGCATGCCGTAGCCAACCCAGTCGAAAGTGGCCGCACACCAGAAGCACTCTATGATCGTGTGCCGGGCTATGGAATTATTCGTTTTAATCGGGACTCCCGTACGATTACTGCTGAGGCATGGCCACGCTGGGTTGATCCGGGGAGCGAGGACGCCTTTCAGTATTCTGACTGGCCGGTGACCGTTACCCAGGAAAGCAATTATGGCCGACAGGCAGCCGGATATTTGCCCCCGATCGATGTCGAAGGGCTAACCGAGCCCGTATTAACGCTGATTGATGAAACCACTATGGATACGCTTTACACGCTACGCCTTTCGACACTGCCGTTCAGAGCAAAAGTTTTCGATACCAGCAGCTCATATACTGCTGTAGTTGGAGATCAGTCCACGCATGAAACGCGTCTGACAGGACTGCAAGTGGATGCAACGGAAAACCCCGAAACACTGGTAATCACGTTTTGAAGTTCAGCCCACTCTTACTTCTCCCGCTTCTCCTGACGGCATGCCGGCCGGCTCAGCCGAACGTGGTGTTGATTCTGATTGATGATCTCGGATGGATCGATACGGGCGTATACGGCAGCACATTCTATGAAACTCCCAATATTGATCGTCTGGCAGCATCAGGCACCCGATTTACACAGTTTTACTCGTCAAGCTCGGTCTGCTCGCCCACGCGTGCCAGTATTATGACGGGAAAGCATCCGGCCAGGCTTCAAATCACCAACTGGATTGGAGGATCTGCGAACGGGCAGCTTCTCCAGGCTGAGTACCGCCATGCACTTCCACTTGAAGAAACCACCCTTGGAGAAATATTCGCACATGCCGGATACAGTACTGCGTACATCGGCAAATGGCATTTGGGAACCGGACTTTTTCGTCCTGAGAATCAGGGATTTGACGAGGTGTTCGCATCCAATGATGCCGGGCAACCCGGATCTTTCTTCGCGCCCTATATCAACACGAATTTCCCGGCTTCAAATGTGCCTGGACTTGAAGCGGATGCGGACAGTACATACCTGACTGATCGCCTGACCGACCTTGCTGTAGACTTTATTGAGACCAATCGTGGAACCCCATTTCTTCTGGTACTCTCTCATTATGGTGTCCATACACCGCTACAGGCTAAAAAGCAGGTCATTGAACGCTTCAGGACAACCGAGACCGCTACGATGTATGAACAGGAGCAGTTTGGGGGCACAACACGCCTGACGCAAGATCACGCAGTATATGCGGCCATGATTGCTTCGGTGGATGAGAGTGTGGGACTTGTGTTGCAGGCATTGGAAGCCGCTGAACTACAGGATAACACCGTTGTCGTGTTTACTTCTGACAACGGCGGGCTATCGACGCTCAGTCGGGGGCGTGCATGGGCGCCAACTTCCAATCTGCCATTACGTGCAGGCAAGGGTTGGCTGTACGAGGGAGGGATACGGATTCCGCTCATAGTGAGTGGAATCCAGCGTGATCCGACAATCATGGATGTGCCTGGCACAACGGATGACCTGCTGCCAACTATAGCTTCATTAGCAGGCCTACGTAGTCCTATTGATGTTGATGGCCTCGACCTATTTGCGGAACCGGCACCTGAAAGGGCACTCTACTGGCATTTTCCCCACTACCACGGCTCTGCCAATCGTCCGTCTGGAGCCGTGCGCCAGGGACGATACAAGGCTATCGAATGGTTCGAGACGAACTCAGCAGAACTCTACGACCTCGAATCCGATCCAGGCGAAACCACCGATATCAGTGCTTTCGAACCCGTCAAAACCCAGGAACTCCTGCATAAAATGCAATCCTGGCGGGACGAGGTTGGTGCACGTATGCCCCGCCCTAATCCAGACTATTCTCCCCCACCAATCGATAGCTGACAAAAGCAAAATGACGGCTATCCGGACTCCAGGAAGGTACATTTATTGTCCCCTGTCCGCCAAACAAATGAGCGATTATTCTTGGATCTTCGGTTTCGTCTGCAGGCATGATCCGTAATTTCACGTCCTTGTTCGGAGGGTGCCCTTCAACGGATTTATCGTAAGACAGAAACACAATCCAGCGACCGTCAGGAGACGGGTGTGCAAACCAGTCGCCAAATTCGTCATGCTGCGTCACTTGGGTCTGGTTGCCGCCATCCGGATCCATTCGCCAGATTTTCATTTGCCCAGTACGCACAGAGTTAAAATAAATCGTCTGACCATCTGGGGAATACTCCGGCCCATCATCAAGCCCCTCTGCATCCGTCAACCTCACCTCCCCACCCCCGTCTCGCCCAATCGCGTAAACGTCGTAATTATCGCCACGACGGGCACAGTAAACAAGTTTTTGCCCATCCGGTGACCAGCCATGCCAGTAGGAGGGGCCAAGTTGAGTCACCAGTCGGGGCTCTCCGCCCGCGGCGGGCATGATATAGATCAATGACCCCTTGTCTTCCGTATTGTGGCTGATGGCGAGCTCTGTGCCATCAGGCGAGTATCCATGGTCATTGTTGCATCGATCAGCAAACTGGGTGTCAAGCATTACGGGTTCACCCCCGCCAGAAGGCATATGATACAGACGACCACCACTGTTATAGAGCAGTGTCAACGAATCCGGCGACCAGTTGGGGGCTTCGAAATGCTCCTGAGCCCGACGGATAACCTGGCGTTCACCAGTCTGGCTGTCAATGATTTCGAGGGTGCTCTCCACTACCCGCTCCTCAGTCACAATCTTCTCCTGCAAATGAACATTGGTGAAAATTGCTGTCTCCCGAACTTCGGCATCATGAGCACAAACAACGAGACCTGCATAGGCCGAATCAGGCAGCTCCACCGTAATGTTTCCCACAACCGTTGTTCGCTCCCCTGGTCTGTCCAGATAGAGTGTGAACAGGTCTTCTGTACGTTCAAGTCGAATTGAAGCAGGGGCGCGAACGGGGGTCGTCACCTCGCGGGTCAGACCTCCTGTTTCTGAACGCCATTGCAGTGCAATAAGCCCATCGGCATGTATCAGGGCATCCACATAAGCAGCATCTGCATCCAAACTCTCTCGAACCATCCACCCCGCCTTGCGATACTGATGGCCCGTGGTATCTTCAAATTCAACATCTGCCTGTAACACCAGGTCACCGGCTACCTCCTTCCAGACGAAGAAGAATTCGTCGCTGGCTCCATAGATATCCGCTCCACTACCGGTAACAATGTATGTATTCGTAAACCGCTCAAACAACATACCTCCCCCCAGAGGGGCATCACCCACATTGGTAGTGCCTTCGAAAATCCCCAGCGGATCGGACGTTGTACAGGACATCGGGAAAATAATCGCAACTAACACGAACCAACTAAGTCTTTGCGGTATGTAGTAACTCATCAGAAATTTTAAAAGATGACCATAGCTGAAAGGTAAACTTGAGCGACGAGAAAACATAATCACGGAGGTTGTCTTGCTTCCATTTCCCTGCCACGGATTCCCTATTATCACATCGAATAACTATTGGGATCAAGTATCGATACACGCCCCTTGTAAAACATTTTCAGAAGCCGTTTGATTGGAGACCCATGAACATGAAACTGCTTGGCAGAAATCAACTTCCTCCCCCTGCCATTGAAACCTTTCTCGATTGAAGAATTCGTTCCAAATGTATCTCCTCTACTAGACAAAATAGAACGGATCCCCGCTTTCCTGGTGCACTACAATGATACCAGGCAGTCTGGGTGTCAACCATTCAGCAAGCCACTCCATACCAGGCTCTTCACTGAGTGCGTGCCCGATTACAATTAAGCCTACCTGTCTGTCACCCTGCCAGTTCGCATCGCGAACATACTCGGTGGTTTCCCACTCTCGAACTTCGCCTACGACGAGAACATCAACCTCAGACAGCATTTCAATTTGTCGCTGTCCACCCACCGCACCAACCAAAAGGCCTACTCGACTACACGGCATACCGGCACTTCCCATAACACGGACCCGATCCGCACCAAAGCGATCTTTCATAAATCGGGAAAGTTCGCCAAGCGGAACGGGAGGGATCTGGCATATCTGGGGTTGATCCGGTTGCGCGTACGCTTCCCAACCAAGACGCTTAAGAACTCCCGTTGCTACACCATCCGGCTCATGAGCGTGCCAGTAATCGTGAAAACGCCACACAACAATTCCGTTTTCTTCCAACGTCTTGCGCTTCTTCTGGTATACCGGATCATTCTCGAGCCACGAAGTCTCATCCAGATGGTTGTAGTAGGTAGGCTCGTGCGTGATGATGAGATTCACACCGTGACGCGCAGCATAATCAATCGTTCGCTGTGTAGCCAAAAAGGTCGTAAGCACAGCGCGCACCGGCTGCGTTACGTCTCCCGACTTTACCGTGTCAACCGTTGATTCCCACGGAGCACCAGGAATCTCCTCCATGATCAGGTTGATGACATCCTGGATTGTGGGAATTTTTTTGTGCAAGCCAGCCAAAAGGATACCTCCCCCAGACTGCGCAAGGAATGCTCTTCGTGTAACCATGAAATAATCTGCCTATGATGCTGTTAAAGATAACAACGCCGCCCGCGACGACGCATTGATTATCTTATACTCTGCTACTCAACCAAGCGCCTTGCTACTATGCTGCGTGCAATTTTGCTCACACTCCTTACGTTCGGACTCACAGCCACCAGCTTTGGTCAGGAATGGAAGTTTCTTGTAGAAGGGGACGATCTCTCCGAATGGGAGCGACTGGGAGGAGAGGCAACCTATACGGCCTCCAATGGCGAGGTGATCGGTACTACGGTTGCTAATACTCCAAATACGTTTTTAGCTACAAAACGACCCTACGGCGATTTTGCCCTCAATCTCGAAGTATGGGTCGATCCCGCAATCAATTCCGGCATTCAGATTCGGAGTGAATCTAAACCGGATTACTTGAATGGCAGGGTGCACGGATATCAGATTGAGATTGATCCCAGCCCTCGTGCCTGGAGTGGAGGAGTATACGACGAGGCCCGCAGAGGTTGGTTGTATCCCCTGTCTGCGAATGAGGATTGCCGCGTGGCCTTTAATCCCAATGGCTGGAATCATTACTATATAGAAGCGATCGGACCATCAATCCGCACATGGGTTAACGATGTAGCCTGTGCCGCCCTGTACGATGACATGACTTCCTCGGGCTTCATTGCACTCCAGGTGCATAGCGTGTCTGGAGAAGATCTGGCTAACCGCAATGTTCGCTGGCGAAACATCCGGGTTTGGGAGGAAAATGTAACCCCGCGTGAGTGGACCAGCCAGTATGTTATTAATCTTGTTCCCAACTCGCTCAGCCAGCAGGAAATAGCTCAGGGATACTCCCTGCTCTTTGATGGAGAAACCACCCAAGGCTGGCGTGGGGCAGGAAAGGAGTCTTTCCCCGAGAAAGGTTGGCGCGTTGAGGACGGAATACTTATGGTTGAATCCTCTGGAGGAGCTGAGGCGGCTTATGGTGGTGATATTGTTACCGTAGATGAATATTCCACTTTCGAATTCAGCCTGGACTTTAAACTCACCGAGGGAGCCAACAGTGGAATTAAATACTTTATTACGGAGTCCTATGGCAGCGATGCATCAGCCATCGGGCTGGAATACCAATTATTAGATGATGACCGTCATCCCGATGCAACTCAAGGCGCAGCCGGCAACCGAACAGTGGGATCGCTCTATGACCTGATCCCCGCAGACAAAGGAAAAACCATTCGAGAACCGGGTCAGTGGAATCGTGCCCGTATCGTCGTAACGGGCAAGCGGTTGGACGAGCGTGTCCTAGGCAGCCGTTTGGAACAATCTGAGTTCTCGGGGGCACATGTTGAGCATTGGCTCAACGATCGCAAGGTCCTGGAGTATGAGCGCGGCACCCCAGTGTTTGACGCACTGGTAGCCCGCAGCAAGTACGTCGTTTGGGATGGATTTGGGCACTGGCCTCAAGGCCATATCCTACTACAGGATCATGGCGACGAGGTGCAATTTCGCAGTATCAAGGTCCGCCGGATTGATTAGGCTGAAACGTTTCCGTCTGCACGCTGGTCGCAGCCACTTCACGAATTGAGCTGTCTACTGCCAAACGGTTCATGGCTTTGGCCTGAATAAGCAGGTTTCCGAGTGCCGTCCCCTCGGAAGGACCCGCAATGACCGGTACGCCGCAGCGGTCTGCCGTCCATTGATTGAGCAATCTGTTGCGGCTTCCCCCGCCGACTATATGCAGACAATCGAAACGCTTCCCTAGCAAAGATGCGAGTGACTCAAGCGTGGTACGAGATGCTTCGGCCAGACTTTCCAATATGAGCCGAACGATATCCCCACGTTCGCTTACTACAGGCTTCCGGTGCTCTTTGCACCAAGTAGCAATGCGCTGGGGCATATTTCCGGGCGTGGCGAATTTCGGGTCATTGAAGTCAACAGTGAACGCCGGAGATTCTGCCCTGCTTGCCTCGTCAAGCAGTCTGGTATAGTCGAAGTTCCCTCCTGCCTCCCGCCAGACACGCTCACATTCCTGCAGCACCCAAAGCCCGGTCAGGTTTTTCAGGAATCGGATAGTCCCCCCATACCCCACCTCGTTCGTAAAACCAGCCTCCATTGCTGCGGGTGTGCATATTGGTGTGGAGATTTCTGCACCTAGAAGAGACCAGGTCCCACTACTGAGAAAAGCCCAGGACGAATCCTCATCCGCTGGAATCGACGCAACTGCACAAGCCGTATCGTGCGAACAGCTCGCAATAACAGCCACGTTAGGATTATCTGGCACAGGACCAAGTACCGTGCCCGATGGTACGACCCGCGGCCATGTAACTGGATCAATCTGTAAAGCCTGCATCGCCTCAACAGACCATGAGCGTGAGTTTGCACTCAGCAGCTGCGTCGTGCTTGCCAAGGATGCCTCTGCTACGGGGCGATCACAAAACCGCCAGTTCATGTAGTCGGCAATAAGTAGCCTACAACACGTAGCGGAATAGCTCTGAGGGGTCATCTGCTCATCCGCCAGAACTTGAAACAATGTATTGATGGGATGTGAAGCTACACCGGTCATGCCATACAAATCCTTCCGCGCAATCCGTTGCCAGGCAAGCGCTTCCCCCAACGCCGACCTGGGATCCCTGTAGGCATGTGCACGCCGCAGAGGCAGCATTGTACTATCCATAGGTACATAATCAACACCCCACGAGTCGACACTCAGGCTGCACAAATCAGGAGCCTTCTCAAGAGCAATTGCCAACGCTTCCTGCATAGAGCTCCACACTGCGTCCAGATCCCAATAGAGCCGCTCTTCCTCAACTTCGATTGGTGTACCCCAACGATGCACTTCCTGCATTTCCATTCGACTCCCGTCGAATCTTCCCAGGACCGCGCGACCGCTGGACGCGCCTAAGTCAAAAGCAAGATGTACTGATGCCTCCATATGTGTATCGTCATTAGTTAGCAATGCGCTTCAACTGCAAATCCAGCCATCCAGGTTTGCATCCAGCCTATTCTCGTATGCACAGTGATGACGAGACACACCGTTTGGATAGGCTTTAAGAAGTTCCGTACAGTTTGTAAAGGGTCCACATCCCGCCGTACTGTCCGTCAGAAAACTTGGATAGAGCGTAGGTGTAACCTCCATTTCAAATGAATCACACGCATTGATCTTTTCTGCTAGGGCGCCTTTCTCTCTAGGATCAACCGAGAGTTGATAGGCATTGCGCACCTCTATGATCCGTCGTGCAAACCAGCACTGATTATGGAGTGGCCACCACTGCCCAGCATCTTGGCCTCCCTTGCTTCGATTGATTGAACTGTTTACCAAGACCAGATTGAGTGTGTCGTTGGCAAATTGATCGCGAATATCCCCGTCTAGGGTATCACTGCACAACCCGCTGGCATGAGCTTCCCGTATTCCCACGATGTGTTCTATGTCTACAGAGTCTCTCGAGTCGTACCAGCGCAACTCATAAGGATCATATATGCCGCCATACCTCAGAATCAATCTGTTTTCGAGAGATTGGGAATGCGGATAATCGCCGCGATCATAAGCACAGTTTCGTAGTTCAGGTGCAACTCTGAGGCCATCCAATGCCCTAAGAACCCTGTCACGGGAAGACTCTATGGTCGATTCTTTTGCGTAATTGGTTGTCATGGTTGGCGCACACCCTTGCGATACCAAGGCCGTAAGTAGACCAAGAACAAGACCCGCTCTTACGTTGGCCATGTCTTCATGCCGTCTTTGAAGATTTTTCTTGTACCTAAAACTACGATTGGTTAGTATAACAGCGGTTATTCCTTGGCGCAGAACGCGGGATTCAGACGAATGCTTGCCAGGTGGACCTATTACGTTTCAGCAAATACGCCCACCGGAAGGAACTCGCTGAGATCGTCATCAAGCTTCGACCAAAAACGGTTATCTTGGTCCACGGAGAGACTAGTGCAATTTAATGACCCGAGAACGAGCTTGGCAAACATTTCTCTTAGGTACGTATTCTTGCGTCGGACCAAGGTGAACTGGCGAGAGTGTAGATCGCAATGTAATAAACGAAGCAGTAATCGAGAGGGCCTTTTCTGAAAATCATAGACTACCACTGCTGTCAATTATGACTTCACAATACTCATTTTCTGGCCATGAAACATTTCCACTAAGACTCACATGGTTGAAGAAAGCGGTGGATGCTATCAGCGCTCATAACAATGTCTTTCGATCCGATGTAGCCATAGCTAAGTTCGGTGTCGGCAAGAATATGGTACGGTCCATTCGGCATTGGGGTCTTGCAACTGAAATGATCAAGGCTAACCCTGATTCAAAAGAACGCAATTCCCTTTGCGCTTCTGAGCTTGGACTGTATTTATTGGGGGACGAAGGCGTTGATCCATACTGCGAAGATACCGCAACGCTCTGGCTATTGCATTGGTTGCTATGCCGCTCACCTAGTCGAGCTACTCTCTGGCATTTTGTCTTCGGCCACTGGAGTGGTAGCGGAATTGACATCCGCAGCATAGAACCGGTGCTGGCAAGATGGTTAAATGAAAGAGATGCTTCTATGCCTTCAGACTCAACACTTCGCCGCGACTTGCAGTGCCTAGTGAATACGTACATCGCCCGATACAGGAAGGACTCACATCTGGAAAATGTCGTGGAATTCCCACTGGCTTCATTGGGAATGCTTTACGAAAACAGAGGTACGATCTACCTGCGCGAAGGTCAAAAACTCGGTCTACCTCCTGAAATCTTCGCCTTTGCCGTTTTGGATTATTGGGATCGAAATTTCTTTGGGATCAAAACATTGCCTGCCCAGAATGTCGTCATGCACCGGGCAAGCCCAGGAAGGGTTTTTCTACTGAGTGAGGAACAGGCCTTTGAACTTGTTAGCCGTATTGAAGCCTTTGAGGAGGTACCATTCCGGTTTGATGCAACTGCGGGAATTCACCAAATATATCGAACACCAGGAGCTACGCCTGTAGCCATGTTGGAACGTTACTACGCCCACACCATGCATTCTACTGATTGATTCTGCTTATGCCTGTATCTGTTCAAGGCTCGTTTCATCGTAGCGTCAACTTAGTCCGCGACTTCTACAATACAGAGGGGTTGAGCGGATACATAGTTACGTCGAAGGCTCTTGAGTTGGTTGAACGATTGGTCGAGAGCAACGCTTCTTTACAGGGTATTGGGCGGGCCTGGTCAATCATAGGACCATATGGTGGTGGGAAAAGCTCATTTGCGCTATTCATAGCTCACCTCTTGCATGGAACTGCTGATGTACATGCTAAGCTCGCTGACTCGGATTTAGCTCTTTCTGAGAAATTTGATTTGGCATGCAAAGGAATATATTGCCCGGTCTTAGTCGTAGGGTCACGAGAACCCCTTTGCGCTGCACTACTCCGTGGATTGGTTGATGGTGTCTCGTTTTTTCTGTCCTCTTTCGCAAGGAATCCAGGGCGTCCTCCTCGTAAGGTAAACACTTGCCGTGCCGTTCTACTTGAAATTCTTGAGGAAGTAAAAGCGGTTGCGTCTCCTGAAATCAGCGATGAAACCGTGGTTGACCTATACCAGCGAACTGCTGCAGCAGTACATGTCGCAACGAACGGAGGGTTACTATTGATCATCGATGAGCTGGGCAAGCTACTCGAATATACTGCCCTCTACCCCGACCGGAGTGACCTCTACGTGTTACAAAGGCTGGCTGAGCGTGCATCGCGCACGGGGGTCACCCCCGATATGGCCGCACCAATGCCCATCTTTACTATTTCACATCAGACGTTCGACCGCTATGCCGGGCGCATGAGCACTTCACAGCGTGATGAATGGCGTAAGGTGCAGGGTCGCTTTGAAGACTTTGCATTTGTTGAACCTGTTAGCGAAACGTTGCGCCTTTTGGCACAGGCAGTGCATGTAGATGATCCGAATAATTTGCCCGAAGATAGCTTGGCAGTGATTGACCAACTGCTTGATGCCACTACCCTAAAACCTGGAATTCAGCGTAAACTTGTCCACTATCATCTCGCAAAGGCTCTTCCGTTACATCCAGCCGTCAGTCTAATTGTTGGCCCGCTGTTTCGACGACTTGCACAAAACGAACGTTCACTGTTCGCTTTTCTAGCATCAGGAGAGCCGAGTAGTTTTCTTGATGTATATGCGAACCAGACCAACGATGCCAACTCTCCTTCGACTCATTGTGGTACAACAGAGATCCAATTACCATACTATCGACTTGATCATCTTTACGACTATATCGTCGGATCTATAGGAGCGGCACTATTCAGTGAGCATATGGGAAAACTTTGGGCTGAGACTGAAACGGCGCTCTCTCGACTTCAAACTAATGATGAGCTTACCGTGCGATGCATTAAGCATATCGCTCTGCTCAGCTTTGCAGGTCCACTTGCTGGTCTATCTCCTACTGCTGGCGTACTCCATGCTACTGCTGATGCCCCTTCAGAGGTTGTGAATTCAGCGTTGGAGTCGCTCAAAACTACCCGACTTGTAACATATCGTTCATTCACGAGCGAATATCATATTTGGCAGGGCAGTGATTTTGATATAGATGCAGCACTTCAAGAAGCTCGCCACCAAATTCCTCCGCGTACATCTCTCTCAAATCTTCTAACATCCGTGCTCCCGCCCACACCATTAGTTGCTCGTAACCATTCTTTCCGCACGGGTACGACGCGAGTCTTTGAGGTTCAATATGCGTCGCCAGAGACTTGGCATGAACTTGTCCAGAAATCTTACACCAATGCGGACGGGCGAATGATTTATGTCCTTCCTGATCGTGACGGTGACAAGGACAACCTTGTACGTGCAATTCAAGAATTAGCCAAAGATCCACTCACCCTGGTAGCTGTGCCCGGTGGTGTTCCGGGTTTCCACAAAATCGTACACAAGTTCGCTTGTCTCGAATGGATACGTGATCATGCTGACGAGCTGCAAGGTGATGAGGTTGCTCGCCGTGAGATAGATCAACAACTTGCGGACCTGACAAGCTACATTGAACAGCGTCTCTTGTCTTTACTTAATTCAGATGCCGAAGGTCGTAACCCGTGTACCTGGATTAATCAGGGCGAGGCATTTCAACTTGACGGTGAACGATCCATACAGGGTAAACTGAGTCAATTATGTGATGAAGTCTTCTTTGGAACACCACGGATTTTGAATGAACTCGTCAACCGCCATAAACCATCCCCAAGCGCAGTAAAAGGCTTAAAGCTATTGCTTCAAGCTATGCTTAAGCATGAGACTGTCAGCCGACTGGGCATTAAAAAGTATCCGGCTGAGTACGGGATGTATGCATCAATTCTCCAATCGACTGGTATTCACCGTCCGACAGATAGTGCCTCTAAGTTGTGGCACTTTTCTCGACCCACTTCTACGGAATGTGATGGGTGTGCGTCTGTCTGGGATAAAATCACTGGCACACTCCAGGCGGCTAAAGGGCAACGTATTTCGGTGCAGAAACTCTATGACCAACTCCGTCTCCCACCTTATGGTATGCGTGAGGGGCTGATCCCGATCTTTCTGTTCGCAGTTTACAAGTCTATTGAGGAAGAAATTGCGATATATGAAAATGGTACGTTCATTCTCGATATTGAGTTTGAGACTATTGAGCGCTTCCTCAAGAACCCAGATAAATTTGAACTGCAATTAGTCGAAATTGAAGGCGCCCGGGCTGAATTACTTAATCGCCTCGCACCACTCATAGGGCTTTCAAAGTCAACTCAATCGCCACTACCCTTTGTGCTTCACATGTTGAAGCGAATCCATGAGTTACCCCCCTATGTACGTCGAACTGCCACGCTCTCCCGGATGGCATTGAATGTTCGTGAGACCCTGAATCGCGCAGTTGAGCCAACTACGCTGTTATTTGAAGATCTACCAGAAGCCTGTGGGGGTAATTCCTTCCTCGCCAATACTGAGGTATCCCAATCCGAAGTACAGACTCTTGCCGAAAACCTTCAGGAAGCTCTACGAGAGCTCAGTAAGGCATATGATCTGCTCCTGACAAATTTACAGATGCAGATTGCATCTGTTTTCCGCCTGAATTCCAAAACGCCGAGCGACCGACGCCATGAACTCGCTGAACGAGCACGTGTCCTACTCCCCCACGCCAGTGATCCGAAGCTCAAAACCTTCCTTGTTCGTGCCACGGACGAGATTCTTGACACACGAGGTTGGTACGAGTCCTTAGCTTCGCTCATTGCTAGACGACCTCCTACTCAGTGGAGGGACGAAGACCACTCCACTTTTACCAATACACTCCGTGAAGTCGCCCGAAAATTCTATACGCTTGAACCTATTGCTTTTGAGATAGAGCAAGGAGAGGTTGAATACGCATTGACCAAAACCGGCCCCTCCGTAGAGCGAGTTCGCCTAAGTGTTACCATGCAGTACAAGGACGAGCATGAACAAGTTATCAGTATCCATCCTGAAGACGACGAACTGATTAGCCAAGTATACCACCGATTAAAGAAGGAGATTGAGAAAGGTGATATGACGATTGAAACAAAAATTGTGGCGTTGGCTAAACTGTCAAACGATCTTCTCATCCAACGTGAAGAAGCTACAAGGCCCGATGAATAAACCTCGACACATTGTTGCCTTCAGTGGAGGCAAAGACAGTAGTGCTCTCGCCATTTATCTCCACAACCCCGAACGGTGGCGCAAGGCGCTAGGCAAGACAGGCAGCCCCCAACGTCCTCCTCTTGAGGGGGCAGAATATGTCTTCTGTGATACCGGTACCGAACTCGCCGAAACATACGACTATCTTGATCGACTCGAGGCTTACCTTGGACATCCCATTCACCGACTACGCGCGAATGTACCGCCGAGCGATCCCAACGAGCCGGAGAAAACGCCGTTTGATCATTATCTCGAACTCTACGGTGGCTTCCTGCCGAGCCCAAACGTACGCTGGTGTACGCGCATGCTAAAGTTGAAGCCTTTTGAGGACTATATCGGTGAGAATCCAGTAATCAGTTATGTGGGTATTCGAGCGGATGAGGGAGAGTGGCGTGTAGATCAAAAAACACGACGAAAGTATTTCCAGCATCGAAAAGGCTACATCAGTACGAAGCCCAATATCACGACAGTTTTCCCGTTCATTGAGGATAATCTCGTGAAAGCTGATATTTATCGAATTCTGGAGGACAGCGGTGTTGGATATCCCCAGTACTATGGCTGGAGATCTAGAAGTGGGTGTTACTTTTGCTTTTTCCAGCGGAAAAGCGAGTGGGTGGGCCTGCTGGAAAATCACCCAGAACTATATGAGCGCGCCAAGGCGTACGAAAAGATTGATCTTAAGAAGGGCGAACGATTCACGTGGTCAGAGGGCGAATCACTTGAAGAACTTTCCGCACCGGAACGCATTGCTGATATCAAGCAACGGACTAAGAAGCGTGAAGAACAACTCCGTGGCCGTCGAAATAATGTGACGCTGATGGAACAGTTTTTCGACGAAGTACGCGATCTCGAAGATAGTAGTAGCGGCTGCAATATTTGCCATTTATAAGCCTATAGGGGCTCCATTTAGCATATCGATGTAGTCTATTTCGGATTTGCCTAGATAGAGTCCTCTGAGAAGTCGAGTTTCCGGAAGGGATTTTACAGTCCCTCCACCCAATAATTCTGTATAGTTTAGCTCCCCCAGATATGGAATGTAGTGGGAGATTTAGGTATAGTGTGTATTCGTCACCTATATGCTATGGCGCGCAAGGATGAAATTCTATAAGGATCAACCGCCCCTATCCGATTCGCTCTGAACCTCGACTTGGATAGGATAGTTTCGATCCATTCTCTTATCCGTCAGGCCGGCTCCTGCCTCTGAGAACGTGATCATTAACTGCAACTTCAAATTCATCAAAGAAATGATCAAACCATGTGCGAACGATTGCCCACAACATCTTTGCGCCCCTATCATCTAGCTCTGTTCTAAGTGAACGCACAAACTCTTTACCAGACTGATCATTGATTTGCCCGCGAGCTTTCTCTGCTATCTCATTGAAAGTTGAGAGACTAAGAAGACGTTCTTTAATTACCTTACGAAATTCTCGTTGTTTTAGTCCCTCCGGAATCAGCAAATCTTTCAAGTCATCCTTTGCGTCAGAAACGGTAGAGTCCAAGAAGGATACATTATTTTGACCAGCATATATCGCATAAAGTTGTTCTGGGGCCGCGCAACGTGGAAACCAAGGTGAGGAAAGGACACGCTTTACAGGACTTTCTGGTGAGGCCGGAATGCTTAAACGGGTAGCTTCTTCAAAAACTATTTCCTTCTCTCGGGAGGTCGCCTTTCGACAGTTTTGTTTTAACATCAAGATCAGCGCGCTTAACTCCCTGACAGTAGATGGGACTTCAATCAATATCTCGATGTTTGGCCGCTCCGACCAACCAAGAGCAGTCGCAGTCAAGTTCGCAGAACCAACAAGAGCACGCTCACCTGCAACATACGCCTTGGCATGCAAGTTGTCCACTAAGTAGAGTTGAGATCCTGGACGGTCATTGCACAGGTCAAACACTTCTAAATCAGAAACACCCGCCGCGACCTCCCAAGCATGCCAGCGTGTGAATACTTGCAGTTCTGCACCTTTTCCAAGATTCGAAAGAAGCGCATCTAAAACCGGCGCTTTCATAAAGGGAGTGCACAGAATCACATCCGCTCTCGGTGGTGCATCCCGCAACAAAGATTTAATCTGCTCTCCAACAATCGCCATGAGGATTAATTATGGCTGATCATGTTCGTCGTCGACGAAATGGGACGCCATCTTCCCCCAATCAAACCTGATGCCTTCAAGCGTCCTTGCGCGGTCAATGTTCGCTTCCATCTCAAGCCGCGCCCATGCAGCAAATATCAACATGGTGTTTTTGACGGCCCTAGCGAGCTTCTCAATCAAGTCGTCTCGAGATAATGCATCTATATCTTCATCAACAGTATTGATCGTTCCGAATATACTCTCGAAAGCTGGATGCTTCTGGTTGAACACAATCTCCGTAATTCCGTGTTTCTTCTGTACGTTGAACAAATTGTAGAAATCTGGAAATTGAGCTTCAACGAACACAACTTTGCGATTTTGAAGCCTAATCAGTCGAACCAAATTTTCAGCCTGTTCCGATGATAAATTGTTATCCTCCTCAAACTGCTCCCGAAGCTCTTGAAGATCTGTTTCCGAAGGCTTTTCATTTTCTTCACCCGTGGGTTGCTCTTTTTCTCGTTCTTTCCACTTATTATTCGCAGCCGTAGCCACATGGTCCGTTCCTGTAGGATGCCTTTCGCCTCCTGAAGTGATGGAGTTGACAGCATGAGATTTTATTTCCCGTCGTAGATCTCTGAGGCCCCTGTTAATCATATTGCTTAATGGCAACAACCAACCTTTGGGATCGCCTTCACCTTTAAGCCTAGCAATCACATCGCTAAAACCTTCACCCTCTTCGGCAAGATCTTCCCACTCTTTTGATGTGAGTTTCACAAAATGGACCGCATGCTGCTTATTGTTTGTAACCCCAAATATCTCATCTAGCTCTGGTGGAAACTCCACTTCGCAGCCCCACCAACGCTCCCTCGGATCATAGCCAATACACCAACCGACATCAAGCATAAGCTCCCGGCCGGCTCTTAGCAGAGATACGCCAATGTTTTGCGCAGCATGTTTACCGTACTTTGTGCTGCCTCGTGTAACGTTGCCTTTATTAGCTTCATCAATTGTCTTTTTACGTGCAATGGAATATCTAATCTTCACTTCGTGAAGGCGGCCGCTATATTCAATTTGCTCAGAATCCGTATCAAATAATTCAAACATAGGCTCTTCGTTGAACGGCGATGGCAACGCAGCTACTGGCAAGAGGTATAAAGGGTCATTTATCGTAACTTGTGTGTCCAGTACAGTGTTTGACTCTTGATCAGTACAAAGGAGACGGATTGATAAATTTCGCTCTTCAAGGAACTTTCTATAAATACGTCCAGCAAGTTGGCCTGTTTTGTCGAGCGTAGTTTTCCCTTTTTTCCAAGTCAGTCGATTGAACTCAAGTTCCGACCAAAGTACGAGCGTCCCTGACGTGTCAACATTCTCTGCGATACTTCTCCATTCTATAGGTAACGCCTCATTTTTAGGCTCAGGGACTATTTCTGAGGTGCCAGATTCTAGTTCTTCGACTGATAAATAGGTGTGTAGAGCATTATCAGGACCATTTTTCCAAGACCAGACGTCAACCCTACCCGCTTGGGAAATTGATGCATTCGGTAGGCCCATCCCAAATCGACCTATACCCGTTCTGTCATCCAATCGAGATCCGTTTCCGAACTGCAGAGATTTGCGCAGTGTTCGGCTATCCATACCGCAGCCATTATCAATGACTGCAATTTTCTTGGGTCTGGTAACTTCTCTCATTCCTACTCTCTCTCGCCCTTGGATACAAACTACTTCTATTCGGGAAGCGTCAGCCTGTTGAGAATTGTCAATCAGCTCGGCTATGGCATAAGCCGTGTTCTTATACCCAGAGTCCCGCATGGCAGTAATTGCAAGATTTGTGGGAATAACTTTTCCCCCAAATAAATCGTCACGATTGTTGTCACTAGTATCAGCCATTATATACGTCTTCCCAGTTTGTGAATGCCTCTGAAATGTTCCTAAATCCAGGCAATTTTGTATCTACTATTGTGCTTATTACACATGCCTTGTTGCCGCCTGCTTTTATTCCTCTTATTGCTCGCCCAACCATTTGACTAAACAAAACTAAGGACCTCGTTGGTCGAGCTATTATTGCAGCGCTTGTCTTTGGCGCGTCGAACCCGGCTGTAAGCACTCCGAAGTTACACATAACACGCGCAACCCTATCCTCTGACTTGAAATTGCGAATAGCTCGTTTGCGAAGTGGCTTAGGCGTACCCCCCGTTACAATTTCAGACGCGATATCATAAAGTCCTAAAATAGTACTAATGGTTCGCGCATGCTCCACAGAAGCTGCAAAAAGAATGATTCTAGTATGCCCCTCATCTACAAGCGATCGAACTTCATCGAGAATTTGCGCGTTGCGAGATGCATCAGATGCGAGCTTTTGCAATATATAATCAGGATAATCACCGACCAGAGAGGATACTTGTTCGATATCCTCTTCCGAAAGAGAAGTGTCATCGTAGGTGAGTTGGCGAAATTCGGGACATGCTAGGTAACCTTCGTCCATAAGATATGCGACCGAGTCTGCATATCCCTCTATTTCGAGCATAACTTTTTGTTCTCCAAAGTAGTGGGCAAGGTTTGAGTCTGCGGCAATATCCGACCAAGTGCGGCCTGGTGTAGCTGTCAGCCCTAATAGGGCATCGTGCTTTCCCGATTCTGTAAAGAAATCAATTACACGCTTGTACGTTGGAGCGATTGATTGATGAGCTTCGTCTACGATCGTCAAACTGACTCTCCGAGCGAATCGATTGAGATTATATCCATCCACTTGTCGCGACAAAACAGATGAAAGTTTCTGGAATCCACCAATTAGGATTCCATCTGAAAGCTTCGAAAAGTCAGCCTCGTGACTCCCCCAAGCGTGTACAACTTGTACCGGTCGATTGCCTAAACTTTTCCATGCTAACGAAAATGCCTCAGTCGCCTGTTCTAGCAATTCTGCACTAGACGCGAGCCAGACTACGATACATGGTTCATTCTCTTCCAAGAATCTTGCCACGATATGCATAGAGGTCCGCGTTTTGCCAGCACCTGTCGGCATATGTAGGATTGTCCGGCCATAACCACTACCGATACGCATCCACACTTTGTTTGCAGCTACCCTCTGGTGAGGAAATAGACCATAAGTTGGTGTGGTGGTCGAAAGAGTCGGTAGGAAAACTGGAGCTATTGTTTCGGCCCATTGAATCCCAAAAAAACCTGCTAGCTTTTCCTTACGTTCATTATCGTAGATGGCCTCATCACCAAGTTGGCCTATTTCAAGCCTTAGCCTCCGTGACAGCTCTTCGCGCTTTGTCTGAGTTAAGTTTTCAACCAGCAAACTAAGTAGCCCCGGATGAGAAAAAATCATTTGAGGCTCAGAGCGGATTGACGCAGCAGAGACATATCTTATTGCTTTCGCTTCTCCGCCGTCATAAGATAGTCTAGCCAGAAGAGCTAGGGTTTCTTGTGGAAGCAGTTCAGAGACATGATCAACATTGCAATTATGTAGAACTGCTTCTAGCGTTTCACCTGGATTAGCCATGTATTGGCTCAATATTGATCCCTGAAAATGTTGGAGGTCATCTCATACGACTGTTATTGCTTATATAAGTACGGACCGTGAATTGAATCTGATATTTCAAGTATCCAATGCACATTCTGATTGTTTTCATCAGACGACAGATCAAAGAAGCCCCATACCCTGCCACGAAGCATCTTGAATCCACAGCTTGTCCAGCCCTGATTTAACTGGAGCAGTACTATCTGATTTGATATTTCCATTATTGTAGGGCGAAAGAGGCATCCGTAATATATTTTGTGCAGAAAAATGTTCAGGAAGACAGCATTCCCATCTGAGTTTGCCGCCTTATCGAGTGACTTTTCCACAAGTAGTAGATTACCGGGATAACGATGAGTGTCAATATTGTCGAAGAAATCATTCCTCCCACCATAGGGGCCACGATTCGCTTCATCACCTCCGAACCTGTACCAGTGCCCCAGAGAATGGGTAACAGCCCGGCCATGATTGTGAGGACAGTCATCATCTTGGGCCGCACACGATCAGCAGCACCTGCAATGATTGCATCGTATAGGTCCTTCAACGAATTCATCTGTCCCTGTGAAAGCTTCTCCCCGTACGCCTGGTTCAAGTAGATCAGCATAATCACTCCCGTTTCAGCGGCGACACCCGCGAGGGCAATAAATCCTACACCAACAGCCACACTGAGATGATAGCCAAGTACATAAAGCAACCAGATTCCGCCAACTACCGAAAACGGTAAGGACAACATCACGATCAGACTTTCAGTGACACTTCTAAAATTCAAGTAAAGCAGCATGAAGATGACAAGCAGGGTGATGGGCACGACCAATTGAAGGCGCTGTCGGGCACGTTCGATATACTCATATTGACCACTCCAGACAATGCTGTATCCCTCGGGAAGGATCACCTGCTCATTGATGGCCGCACGGGCACGGGTCACATACGTGCCCACGTCTGTATCACGAATATCAACGTAAACCCAGGATGTCTTGCGCGCATTCTCGCTCTTGATCACTGGCGGCCCCTTCACAATATTGAAATCAGCCACATAACTAAGGGGAATCTGGGCTCCTGTAGGCGTTGGAATCAGAACTCGGTTCAGCGCTGGCAAATTGTCACGCAGTTCCCGACTGTAGCGAACGTTGACCGGGTATCGCTCCAAGCCCTCAACGGTCTGCGTAATGTTCATCCCCCCGATGGCCGACATAATCACATCCTGTACATCACCCACGGTGAGCCCGTATCGAGCAGCCTCTTCTCGGTTGATCTTATAATCAATAAAGTTGCCCCCAACAGCTTTATCCGGGAACGCGCTCAGCGTACCAGGAATTGTCTGCACCACGGCTGCGACCTGTTGGCTGAGATTTGAAAGTACCATCAAGTCCGGCCCCATGAGCTTGATGCCCACGGGGGTTTTGATTCCGGTTGAGAGCATGTCAATGCGAGTCTTGATGGGCATCGTCCATGCGTTTGTCAAACCGGGAAAGTTGATTGCACCGTCAAGTTCACGAATGAGCTGGTCCATCGTCATGCCGTCGCGCCATTCATGCTCCGGTTTTAGTGTAATGGTGGTCTCAAGCATCGATAGCGGGGCCGGATCGGTCGCAGTTTCGGCCCGCCCGGCCTTGCCCATGACGTGTTCAACCTCGGGAAAACTCTTGATGATCTTGTCGGTCTGCTGCAGAATTTCTTTGGCCTTGGTAATGCTGATACCGGGATCTGTTGTAGGCATGTAGAGAAGATCCCCTTCATTCAAGGGCGGCATGAATTCACTGCCGAGTTTTCCAAGCGGGTAGATCGTGGCTCCGAGTATCACTAGCGCGGCCGCAATCGTCAGCCACTTGAAACGAAGGACACCCTGAATCACAGGGCGGTAAGCCCCGATCAACAAGCGGCTAAGTGGATTCTTCTTTTCGGGCAGGATTTTGCCACGAACAAAATATCCCATCAAGACAGGGACAATCGTGATGGACAATAGGGCCGAAGCAGCCATCACATATGTCTTCGTAAAAGCTAGGGGTTTAAAAAGCCGGCCCTCCTGCGCCTGCAGCGTGAAAACAGGCAGAAAAGAAAGCGTGATTATTAAAAGCGAATAGAAAAGTGCCGGCCCAACCTCCTTAGTCGCTTCCACAACAATGCGCCAGTGATCTTTCTTGCCTTTGTGACGCTCAAGATGCTTGTGGGCATTTTCTACCATCACGATAGCAGCATCCACCATGGCCCCGATAGCTATCGCAATCCCACTGAGTGACATAATATTGGCATTCAGGCCCTGAATTTGCATGACGAAAAATGCAATAAGAATGCCCAGAGGCAGGGTGATGATAACTACAAAGGCGCTTCGGACATGCAGCAGGAACAGCATGATCACTAACGCGACAATAATGCTTTCTTCCAACAGCTTTTCTTTGAGGTTGGTGATCGCTCGTTTGATCAGGCTACTGCGGTCGTAGGCGGTCTGGATTGTGATCCCTTCCGGTAATCCCCGTTTTAATTCTTCCAATTTTTCCTTTACGGCGTCAATTGTCTTCAGCGCGTTTTCTCCATACTGCATCACGACAATACCGCCTACGGTTTCCCCCTCACCGTTCCAGTCAATTAATCCGCGCCGCAGTTCGGGACCCAGGTGTACATGAGCGATGTTACGGATGAGTATCGGAGTGCCATTCTCGTCCACCCCGACGGGTGTATTCTCCACATCCTCAATAGATTGGATGTACCCCAGGCCACGTACCATAAATTCGGTTTCGCCCATCTCAATCAGGCGACCACCCACATCGCTGTTACTTCGCTGCAGAGCCATGCGAACTCTGGACAACGGCACGTTGTAAGCAATGAGCTTGTTGGGATCAACCTCTACCTGGTACTGCTTCACGTAGCCGCCAATGGACGCTACCTCGGCCACGCCCGCTACACTCATCAGTTCGTAGCGAAGAAACCAGTCCTGAATGGAGCGCAGCTGCTGTAGATCGTGACGGTTGTCGCTGGTAAGTACGTATTCAAATACCCACCCCACACCAGTAGCGTCCGGCCCCAATGCAGGCGTTACGCCATTTGGCAGTCGGCCTGCCACATAGTTCAGCTGCTCCAATACGCGGCTTCGGGCCCAGTACGGGTCGGTTCCGTCTTCAAAAATTATGTAGACGAATGACGAGCCAAACTGAGAATAGCCACGTACGACCTTTGCGAACGGGACAGCTAGCATGGCTGTCGTCAGGGGATAAGTAACCTGATCTTCAACGACTTGCGGAGCTTGTCCCGGATAGTCGGCATGCACAATGACCTGAATGTCACTCAGATCAGGGATAGCATCTACTGGTGTCCGAAACAATGCGTACACACCGGCAGATCCGATCAAAAGGGTTAGCAGGACGACCAGAAAGCGGTTTTTTACCGATCCCTCAATGATTCTTTCTAACATGATGATCTTGGTTGAGCGTCCAGGATTGCCTGTTCAGGTTTGACGAATTATCCACTATGCCCCATCTCAGTGATGCAAATGCTCTCCTGGTTCGGTCATCCTGGAAGGTTCCCTCGCTTCCTCATCTACTGGAGCTGACTGTCCTTGAAGCATCTTTCGAATTGCTTCCTGCAAGCGGCTCTCGCTGTCTAACATGAACTGGGCGGAGGTTACAATCTCCTCACTTCCCTGCAGCCCTCGCAGGACTCGGATATAGTTGTTGTCGGGCCCACCTTCTTCGCCAAGCGAGACTTCGCGGGGCTCAAATCGACCCTCACCATGGACAATAAATACTATAGCGCGTGCCCCAGATCGAATTACGGCCTCGGATGGCACGACGACCGCATCAGGAATGACTTTGCCTTGGAGCTGCACATTGGCATACATGCCCGGTTTCAGGTCCAGATCTGGGTTGGAAAAGATCAGACGAACGTGGACATCACGGGCCCTTTCTCTCAGATAAGGGTACACATAGGATACCCTGCCGGCATAGGTCTTGCCTGGCAGATAGGACAATTCCATTTCGACTGGCTGCCCATCACTGATCCACGGCACTTCATTGTCATAGAAGCTGGCATGCACCCAAACCGTCCGCAAATCTGCGATCCTAAACAGATCTTCTCCGACATCAACATATGCACCTTCAATTGCATTTCTTTCTACAACGATTCCTGTTGCCGGAGCTGTGAGTATAATCGTTTTCCTGACTTCGCCAGTTTGTGCCAAGTGCTCGATCTCTGATGCAGGAATGTCCCAGTATTCAAGACGCGTACGGGCTGACGCCAGTAGTTTCTCAGCATCTTCTACAACTGAGGCCACGGTGCTCTGGGAGACCAGTTGAAAGTTTTTCAGCGCCAGTACGTATTCTTGCTGCGTCGCGACCAATTCCGGTGAATAGATCTCAAGGATCGGATCTCCCGCTTGGACTTGGTCTCCCACGAAATGGACATGAAGGTTTTCGATCCATCCAGAGACCTTTGTATTGACTACATAGAGCCGTTCTTCATCGTACTGAACCTCGCCGACGGTACGGATAGTGCGCGTAAAATCCAATCGCTGCACATGTCCCGTTCGGACCCCCATATTCTGCACCACAGCAGGGTCAATGGATACGGTACTGTCAGACTCCGTTCGGTCCTCGTCCGCGTAGACGGGAACCAGGTCCATTCCCATCTTCGACTTGCCCGGGCGGTCGTAGATCTCCTCCGGATCCATGGGGGCCTGCCAATAAAGAACCTGTCTCTGGGCAGGTGGAGGTGATTCTTGAGATTCCGTTACTCCTTCGTCTATCGAAATGCGGCCGAGGAAAAAGCCACCAACGAGAATAAGTACGAGAAGCAGAAGAATCCATATCTGCTTGAAATTTTTTTGCAAATTCATGGCTTTTGGGGTAATACGGATGCTGGTATGGACATCTAGTGAGTGATCAGATCGGCGATAGAGTCCACACCGAGAGCCCGCTCAAGTGCGGCAGTCGCCCGGAGGTAGCGGGCAAGCGTATTGTCGTAACTCATGCCTAGTGAGAATAGCGTGCGTTCCGAATCAAGTAGGTCCAGGAAATCGGTGCGTCCCGTCGTGTAAGAGTTGAGGGTAGCTTGTAGTGCAGTTTCAGCCTGAGGGATCAAGGCTTCCTCAAAGAGCTCCAGCTGTCGAGCTTCTCCGCGCAATTGATGCATCAGGTCCGCAACTTGAGTCGCTATGGAGGTAGAGATGGATTCCTGGCGGGCATGGACTTGGCTGCGACGGACGCGGGCTTCTTCCAACTGAGCCCGCAATCGGTTGCGCTGAAGGGGTAAACTTATCGTCGCATTGATTCCGAGGGCATCGCGGCCCGAAGCCGTGGATGGCACATCAGCTCGGCCGACATCGAAGTAAATTATGCCGAACCGGAAATTCGGCTTGAACTGCTTGCGTGCCAATTCAATTTCTTTGTCAGCACGTTTTGCTGCCGTACCCAGCGCATTGACCTCGGGACGTTGATTGAGCGCACCTTCAAGTAGAGCGATAGCATCGAATTCAACATAGGATGGGGCCTCAACACTTACAGCGACTCTGGATTCGGAGGATACAGGACGATTAAGCAAGCGGGACAACGTCTCAGTCGCCGTACGTCGTTCTATGGAAAGCTCAAGTTGCAATCGGGACAGGGAATTCTTCTCAAGTTGCGTTTTCAGAATCGCCTGTTGAACACCGGCACCCACTTCATACCGTGTTGCTGCGGCTTCTTCAAAGTTTTGGAGTCTGTCCTTGAAGGCATGGATACGTAATTCCTGCTGTTGGATGCGATAGAGTTCAATGTAGGAATGCTTAACCTGGAGAAGCAGGTCTTCTTCAAGGTTTGCGGTTGCAAAGCGTTTAATTTCCGCAGTTAGATCTGCGATGGAACCCTGAAGTCCCAGTTTGCCGGGATAGGGGATTTCTTGCTCTATGCTCCACTGGCTACGTATGGTACCGCGCGCCGTAAGGATGGGCACAGGCCGATAGGCAATTGTCAAAGATGGATCCGGGAGCGCGGATATCTGCCCTCTCCGCAAAGCGAGTGCCTGTGCCTCCAGGTGTGACGCTTGCAACATCGGATTATGTATTCGTACTTCTGACAAGAGATCTCCAAGGTGGAGCAATGTGTCGGGCCGTGCATCAGGTGGATCCTGGCCACGGACTTGGATTGGCGATAAGAGTAGTAGTAGGCAGACGCAGATTGCGCCAGCGAATTGGATTAACTTCATGACTTCCTGAGCAATAGATCTAATTGTGCATCAACACGGCGGTGTAGCGAACCTACACCCCGTGACACAGGCGCAACCAGAAGCCTATCAGATCAGAAACGTGCTGTGAATAGCCTGCCTATCTGAGGAAGGAAGGCAGGCAGAACATCGTAGTGCAGAGACCTGCCTAAATAAACTTGCCCTGGAGCCCACTTCAGATAAGGGATCGGGAAGGCTGGATAAGATCTGTTCACCCGATGGGGTTCGAGAAGATTCAAACAGTACCGTTGCCATCTTAGCGACAGTCACGGCTTGAAATGCACAGCAAGCTACAGCGTGCTGCGGACAAGGCGCAGGCTCCGCGGGTGTGGAATTGTGGTCGGGTGGACAGGGGAGATCCTGTCCGTGCGTGGAAGTATGGGAATGCATTCCTGCGGAATGATGATTCGCATGCGGGGGCGAGTTCAGATCACCTTGAGAGCAGTTTGTCCATAGCAAGGGGCCCACAGCACTGAGTAGTAGGCTCAGGCTTAGTAATACAGGAAATAGTGGATGGGTTCGCATCGCAGCAATCATCACCCAATACGAGGATACTCGCAATGGCAACGGGATGAGACATTAATACCACATAATAAGTTCCAAGCGCGTGAGCGAGATGAATTTTAGGTAGGCTCCCTGTTTTTTGCTACGGCGAATCCCGACAGATTTTCGCGGAGCAAATCAAAGTGTACGTTTCTCATTGGGTGCAAATCAGTGACCCGCCAATTATTTCTGCCGTTCAATTAGGTACACGGCATATCGGAGATCGGCACAATCTGGACAAAGCGACTGACGTGGTCGATGAAGCTATGGCATACCTGCGAACCGAGATTGACTCCCTTCCCAAGGAGCTGGGTACAAAGGAGCGTCAGATCAGGCAATAGGAATTAAACGTGAAGCACTCTGGTCCGAGGAGGAATTAGGAAAAACTTGCTGCAACCGAGACGTAAATCGAAAAATGAATAGCAAAAAACTCCAGTGGGGAATACTGTCGAGTGCGCGCATAGCTCGGCAAAAGGTCATACCCGCCATTCAGAAGAGTCAACGTGGCGCAGTAACGGCCATTGCCTCTAGAGATGTTGCTGTGGCACGCCAAGTTGCGCAAATGCATCAAATCCCAGTTGTCTGTGCCTCATATGAGGATCTGGTTAATCTGAGAGAAATTGATGCCATCTATATCCCGTTACCCAATCACCTGCATGTTGAATGGGCCTCCCTTGCCTTGGAAGCAGGGAAACATGTACTCTGCGAAAAACCCCTGGGGATGAATGAGATGGAGGTAGCAAAACTCCGGCGTATGTCCCGGCAATATCCAAAGCAATTGGTTTCGGAGGCATTCATGTATCGATACCATCCTCAGTGGAAGCGTACACGCCATCTCATTCGCTCCAAGAGTATCGGAGATCTTCAAAGCATCCATGTACATTTTTCCTATGACAACAAAGACCCAGGCAATATTCGGAACAAGTTGGCGTTTGGAGGAGGTGCCTTGATGGATATTGGCTGTTATGGAATCTCCGTTGCTCGCTGGTTATTTGAAGACGAACCACGGCGAGTTTGCGCACGCATGGCACGGCATCCCGAATTCGGAACAGACACCTCTACCACGATCCTTATGGATTTCCCACAAGGAAGTGCTACTGTCATGTGTGCGACACAAATGCAGCGCTACCAGCGCGTCAACCTGGTCGGTAGCCGCGGTCAAATCACCTTATACACACCTTTCAATGCACCACCAGACGAAACCGTGCGTGTGGAGTACCAGAATGGCAATGAGCACAGCATCCAAGATATCGGCCCGGCAGATCAGTATACAGAGCAGTGTGATCACTTCGCTGCAGCTACGATTGATGGCGAACCCCTGCTTACCCCCATATCTGACGCTATGTGTAACATGCATGTAATAGACGCATGCTTCCAGAGTGAGCAAAAGGATGCCTGGGTGGACTGCTGAAGACGATAGTTTGGCGCACAGCTAATCGAATCCATCTGATGCACCCGAGGCACCCAACCAAGCTCATGCACTGCTGTTTGGAATCCTGCCTGCAACTCCACGAAACTCTTCGCTCCTCGGACCATCACGGACGGCCAACTGGAATAGAACAGGACAAAAGGGTACAACAAATGCGATTAAAACGCACCCTGGATTGTAGCCCACAGATAATTCATGCACGTCAAGTCCAATTGGGCCCGTTCCCCTGGACGGTACTCTTATTCAAAAAACTTCCTTTCGACACTGTAGCCTCCGATCCCGTAACCGACGTTGGGAGG
The DNA here is from genome assembly GCA_965219915.1 of Rhodothermales bacterium. Lineage (GTDB taxonomy): Bacteria > Bacteroidota > Rhodothermia > Rhodothermales > Bin80 > Bin80. Next base: position 2,841,907 of record OZ244794.1, read on the forward strand.
TATGCAACTAACCCGGCTTGAATTGATCCGACCACTTGTCAATCATGTATTCAAGCGGGGCCGTGCATCTAGCGTCGGATCTGCTTCCATAAAACCGATACACTGTTGCCATACCCTCGAAATGAATCCTCGCATCGGCTTGGCATCGGAGAACGTTTGACTTCGCTCGGTAACTTCTTCGAACGAAGATATTTCTGTGCGCTTGACTCACACATTGCCGCATACGCCGCGGCAACTTTTATCACCATTTTTTCGCCTGACAAGAATAATCAATGCTTGACATTCCCTTTTGAATAGTTGAAGCAAATCCGGCGTAATACTAAATATTGGGAATTAAATACGGCATTGTTTCATTGTGAGTTGATATTTCTGATTGGAAATAGCCGTTCGGAATTCCAACTTTCGACTCAAAATGGAACGATGATGGACACAGAATCTTGTGTAAATCTGGTGACCTTCTTGCTCTTTGTACGTTTTCCGAACTCCCGGAGATAACGGACCACACAAATGCGTCAATCAGTGTCACTAGGCTTGACTGAAAGCCATAGTACCAGCCGCATAAACGATGCCAAAACTTTACTTCTTGGTCTACGAGTTTTGTAATGTAAATTACTTTCTGGAAAATTAACCCAACAATATTGTTGGGTTAATTTGTATAATGCTACCAAACTTTGATCCAGAAACAGGCTATTTACCACCAGGAACGCACTTGATGACTTGGGCGGACATCTCCCGTTATCTCGGCTTTAATGGACACAGATCTCGTCTCCTCGTGGGGTTGCTTGCAGCTCTGCGAAACCTGTCGCGTGCGGGATGTCGCTCTGTGCTGCTCAACGGAAGCTTCGTGTCGAATAAGGAGCTGCCCGAGGACTATGACGGGGCTCGGTATACAACGGGAGTTGATGTTCGTCTCGTGGATCCGGTACTGCTTGATTTCAGTCGCTCTCGGTCCGCGATGAAGTCAAAATACTTGGGTGAGCTATTCCCATCGGGAGCATTTGCAGCTCCCGGAGTCTTATACGAGGATTTTTTCAAGACTGACCGTAACAATATTCCAAAAGGCATCGTCCAAATTGACCTTGCGACACTCCCATGATCACAAATGAGCGACAATACAGGATAACACGCAAGAAGGCCGACCAATTCCGTGAAGCTATTGACCGCCTCGCTTCCAGTCGACCCAACCGTTCGGATATCCATCCTCGTCAGATTCAAGCAGAGCGCGAGGCGATAGAAAGTCAGCTATCAGATCTTGTGGCAGAACTGACTGAATATGAGCTTCTCAAGTCAAAAAGTTCATCAGTACTCAGCGCCAACTCATTTGACGAGTTAGGTGATGGTCTCATCAGGGCTCGAATTGCCAGTGGCTTGAGCCAGAAGGCTCTGGCTCGCCGCATGGGCTTGAAGGAACAGCAAATCCAGCGCTATGAAGCCACACGTTATGCGTCTGCCAGTTATGACCGCCTGCGTGAAGTAGCAAATGCTCTTGAACTCCGCATAAGGAATGATATTTTTCTCCCTGTGGATTCTGGAAACTTCCAGGATCTACTTAAGAAGCTTCGAGCTGCCGGACTAGAAAAAAAGTTCGTACTTGATCGTTTGCTCACGTCTGAAGATGCAGCGCGTGCTGCCGGAGAAATTTCGGAGAAGGACGAAAGCATTGCACTTGCCGCTAGAACTGCTGTAATTCTGAATCGTATCTATGGCTGGACCAACGACAGCATTTTCGGTTCAGACACACTTGAGGCACCTCGTTTCGCCTCAGCCGAAGCACGATATAAAATGCCCCCGCGACGCAAGAGAGAATCGGCTGATCTGTACGCAGCTTATGCCAATTTTCTTGCTGTACTCGTCCTGAAAGGAGCAGCGTCTCTCCCCAACTCGGCAGTACCCCCCGATGCAGATACGTTGCGAAAATGTATACTTAATAAGTACGGCAGCATTAACCTTTTGCACATCTTACACACCGCGTGGGATTTCGGTGTCGCCGTCTTACCGCTACATGACTCTGGCAGATTTCACGGGGCCTGCTGGCGATATGAACATCGGAACGTCATTGTGTTGAAACAATCTTCACCGTATGAGGCACGGTGGCAGTTCGACTTGTTACATGAGTTGTATCACGCGAGCCAAATGCCGGAAAACGATACACTTGAGGTGATTGAGGTGGACAAAACAACAGCGGAACATCGGAATTCTGAGGAAGAATCGGCTGCCAACGAATTTGCTGCTGCGGTTGCTCTAAATGGAAAGGCTGACGCTCTACTACAAGAATGTTTTGAAGCGGCGAATGGCTCAATTGGAAAACTGAAACGTGTTGTCCCAAGGGTTGCAACCGAGAATAAAGTAGATGTCGGGTTTCTGGCCAACTGTATGGCGTTCCGTCTCTCGGCCCAAGGTGAAAATTGGTGGGGCACGGCCGCGAGTCTTCAATCTGATGACGGTGATCCATGGGAGATTTCGCGTGATGTGTTCTTTCAGCGTTTTCCCTATGAAATTGATAACAAGCTTGACCGACAATTACTTGATCGAGCTTTGCACTAGAGGCTCTTAAAAACTCCTTCTGCCCCGACTCAAATTGTTGTCGAACACTCCTTGACCCCACTCCTTACACAGTAAAATGCATTTATTCAAGTTTTTTCTAGACTTGCCTCTGTGTGCTTTTGTGGCACACTCTGGCAGGTACCATATGAAAACGGCTATTCGTAGATTGTAGACCACCAATATCCCAATCCAAAATGTCTATCAGCCGCCGCGAATGGCTCCGCCTCAGTGCTGTTGGTGCAGCACTACCGTTCATACCTAGTTTTGCAACGCGCAGGAGCGATGACCCGATTCGTCTACACAGCAATGAAAACCCGTATGCACCTGCACAGTCCGCACGTACGGCCGTGGTTGACGCCTTGAACGAAACCAATCTGTACGCAGGATCCGCTGTCGCTCAGAACCTGGAAGCTATGATTGCAGCTCGCGAGGGGCTGAGGCCTGAACATGTAGTCCTTGGAGCTGGATCTACCGAAGTCCTTCGCATGGCGGCGCTGGCATTTGGACTCAGTGGCGGGGAGGTCGTTACGGGCTATCCGACCTACGAGGGTATGGAGACATCGGCGAAGTCCATTCAAGCACGTGTGCATCGTGTGCCGCTTAAGTCCGACAAAAGCCTTGACCTGTCCGCCATGGACATGCGGACAACCAAGGATGTGAAACTGGTTTTTGTGTGCAACCCCAATAACCCAACGGGTAGTATCTGCGACAAGGAGGAGCTGAATGACTTTTGTTTAGAAGTCTCCAAACGTAGCACAATTCTGGTTGATGAAGCCTATTACGAACTGGTTAATCACCCCAGATACAGCACTGCGGTGCCCCTCGTAAAGGCAGGTGCAAATGTCATTGTCTCGAGAACATTCTCGAAAGTGTACGGCTTGGCCGGACTGCGTGTGGGGTACGCAATTGCACGCCCCGATATCGCGGAGCGACTTCGTACACATCGTACTCCCATGGCTGTTAATATTCTGGGACTACGGGCTGCAATTGCCTCTCTTAATGACGAACGCTTTTTGCATTACAGTAAGACACAACTTGAGGCCGGTCGCAACCAGATCACAGCTGCGCTTCGCGGCTGGGGACATGAAGTTATTGAGTCACATACAAACTTCGTATTCTTCCATCTTGGCCGAGGAATCGAGGAATTCCAAAGATCGATGGCCTCCCAGGGAATTCTGGTTGGACGTCCATTCCCCCCGTACCTCGACTGGTGTCGCCTCAGTATTGGGAATGAGGAGGAGATGACTAGATTTGTGGAGGTCTTCCCAAAGGTTATGAGTGCATCAACACGTTAGCAGTAAACACCGCGGGGAATATGTTCAACCGGATCCTGACTGTATCATCAGCCCTGCTGCTGAGCACAACCTCGCTGATACAGGCAAGTGGACAGGATTCGGGCTTCCAATTTGCAAGAGTCTGGTACGAAAGTCATCCGGGATATAGAAGCAATGCGTGGGCCACAGACTATCCAACTGCAGAATACAACCTGCATGAAGCAATCAGTCGGACAACCGGGCTTCGACTGGAGGGGCCGCCGGTCGTCGTCGCACTGACAGACGACCGGATCTTCGAGTACGCTGTGCTGTACTTGACTGAACCTGGATATTGGCGCACCAACGAAGAAGAAGTGGCCAACCTGCGCCGCTATCTTGATCGAGGTGGATTTCTCATTATTGATGATTTCCATGACTATGGCCGCGGATATGTTGGACCGCAGTGGAATAACATGTACGACAACATCAAGCGGGTTTACCCAGATCGTGAACCGGTAGAATTAACCGCCGATCATCCAATCTGGCAGATCTACTACGATGTCGACCCGGATGCCGCAATTTCAACAAAGAATGGCGGCAACTGGCGATGGGGCGAGACGCGCTTCTCCCCGGAAGATGACATCTACTATGCCGTATTTGATGATGCAGGTCGGCCCGCAATCGTCATTTGCTACAACCAGGACATTGGTGATGGATGGGAATGGCCCGGCGGCCGCAACTTAGGATCTGCCTCGACAGTGAGCTTCCAGATGGCTATCAACTTCATCTTCTACACACTCACGCATTAGAAACTGGTCTCAGTCAGATTCGCTGCCCAGTGCGGCCCTACCCAATGAGACCTTTAGCGTCGCGGAAATGAAACAACTGCGTCACGCTTTTTTTCAGGGACCCTGATTCTCGTTATGGATACTGGGGGAACATTCATCAAATAAAACACATTCCAACTGCACACGGTAGGTAAAACAAATGCAAATTGCGTTACTGGTCCTGATTTTTATTCTCCTTCTGGGTGCTCTCGCTTGGCATGGTGGCCGTGATTTATGGACGCAAAGGAGTTCCCCAAAATCCAAGCTCTATTACGCCATGGCGGCTGGATTGGGTTTGGTTATGCTGGTGAGCTCAGAAATGGCTTCTTCTCCTGAATTAACAATCGGACCCTTCCTCATAATAGCAGTAATTGTGATGAGTGGTGTATCCCGCCGCTACCGGGAATACCGACGACAAGATCAAGTCTGAGTCAGCTTTACTTGGATAGTCTGCCATGCCAGTGGGACCAGCAATTGTTAACCACTCCTGTACCCCTTGTAAGCTTCTAGTGCCCGCTGCCTCCCAGTACTCAGGTCAATAATTGGGCGAGGGTATTCTTGATCTGGAGTCAGGGCCCACGATTTGGGTACAGCTTCAAAATAATCCAATGCATTCGGATGAGGCGGTCTGCGACTCTCGGCAAGAAATCTATCCCTGTACCGCCTGTCAGCATCAAACTTCTCGGCCTGAAGCCTAGGATTGAAGATTCTGAAGTAAGGAGCAGCATCAGGACCCGAACCGGCAACCCACTGCCATCCCATAGCATTGGATGCAATATCCCAGTCAATCAAACACTCGCGGAACCATGCCTCTCCAACCCACCACCCGGTCATCAGATGTTTAGTTAAAAAACTGGCCACTAACATACGGGCCCGATTATGCATGGTCCCAGTCGTATACATTTCACGCATACCGGCATCTACAATCTCAATGCCCGTCATCCCGCGCCGCCAGGCTTCTGCATCCTCATTATCATTCCGCCACGGAAATTTGTCCCATTCGGAACGCCAGTTCTTTTCGATGATGTGCGGGGTATGATAGAGAAGGTGATATGCGAATTCTCTCCATGCAATCTCTCGCAGAAAATAGGAGACCTCTGCGGTGCGTTCGCCCTCCATGGCATTTTTCGCAGCATTCCAGAGCCTGTGTGGTGATATTTCTCCGTAGGTCAGATTTTCTGACAGTTCTGAAGTTGAATCCAGTCCCAGATAGTCTCTCTCGGATTTGTAGCATCCAATCGCGTGTACAATGAATCGATCAAGCCGCTCACTGGCCGCATGCTCTCCCACCTTTGCATAGCGGGAAACAATAGCCGCCCCACGATCCATTTCAGCACCAAGGCGCCAATCAGAAAGCTTTTCGCTCGCGGGCCAATTGTCAGGCGGAGAAAGATCACTTGGGGAGCCTAATGGCTGTTCGATATCCCTTTGCTCCACTGCTTTCCAAAAAGGAGTGAAGACACTGTAGAACCGCCCCTGCTGCGTCTGAACCGTCCAGGGCTCAAATAACAGACTGGAGTTGACATCTAGGACCTCAATACCCTGGTCATCCAGTTCCGATTTTATTTCCTTGTCCCTGTCAATTGACATAGGATCGTAGAGTCTGGACCACACAACGCGCCGCGCTCCAGTCTCCGCAATCAAGGACTTCAAGATCTTCAACGGATCTCCGCGTCGAAGCAGCAGCCGGCTATTATGCTTCCTGAGACTACTAGCCAGTGACCGCAAGCTTTCTCCCAATCTCCACTTAGGTGCTGCTCCGTAGGTCTCTTCAATGAGCGAATCAAGAATAAAAACCGGCCAAACAGGACCACCTTCTTCAAGTGCCGCCCTCCATGCAGGCTGATCCCGCAGTCGGAGATCACGACGCAGCCATAAAACGGTTCCTCCCGTTAGAATACGGTGCATACTCCGTGCCATGCCTTTTGAAGTGTCTCAATCGTCCGGTTCAACAAATAGACCCGTCAACACGGTTAACGACCGGATATTCGAGGCAAAAATATCAAACCTCGCCCGGACGAGCATTTAGTGCTGAGTACAGAATCCGCAAAAATATGCTCCAGTCTGGCAGAGCAACCGATTGTAATGCTACTCAACCGTTATTGTAACCGGGTCTGACACTACAGGAGGATCGTGTGGTATGTGTGCATAATCCCCCAAAACCAGTTGAAGTGTGTACGTACCCGGGCCGAGGTCCAATGTGGTTTCCGTCTGACCAAGGCCAAAGTGGAGATGTACAGAGTCCGTAGGGATGGGCATATCCATGGGCGGTAACTCTTCCGCATTAACCAAAAGGTGATGATGCCCCGAGTTGTCAAATTCTATTCCTGCCGGTGCTACCCCCATCCCAGATAGTCCAAACTTGACCGTAACCGCACCGCTCTGTACAACAGACCCATCCTCCGGTGCGATGATGTAGACTGCTGCCCCTTCCGCAGATGTAGACGGCATGTAAGCCTCCGCCTGAGTAGACTCCGCAGGGGATTCAACCTCTGTCTGGCAAGCGGCAAATATCAATAACGCGATAATCCAATTCCACTTCATCTATATATGCATTCGTAATGGTTACCCGCTAAGATACGCCAGTTAACGCAATCTCTCTAACCGAACTGGCAACCGCACAAAACTATCAGCGTTGGACAGTTGCTCAGAATTCTGTACGGCTGGTTACTCTTCTAACTTTCGACCCCAAAGAAACCCATACTTTGGGTGAGTGGATTGGCGCACGATTGCCCGACGATGCTGTCGTTGGTCTGGATGGGACCTTGGGGACAGGCAAGACCTGCTTCGTGCAGGGGCTAGCCCACGGGCTTGGTGTCCCTGCAGATACCCACATAACCAGCCCTGCTTATAATCTGATTCAAACGTACACAATCGGTCGGCAAAAACTCACACACATTGATTTTTATAGACTCTCAAGCCTTACGATGGACGACTTCATGCTGTTTGAGGAGGCGTTCTCGGGACCGCGAAATATCGTAGTTGCCGAGTGGGCATCAGGGTTTATAGAGAACTTTGCACCGGAGTTCCTGCGCGTTGTGATTTCAAAGGAGCCCGAGGAAAATATGCGACGTATTGAGGTGTCTTCTCCCTCTTCCATCTACGCACAGTTGCTCAAGAAACTGTCCGAATATGCGAACATTGATAATTGATACATCAGGTCCGTTCACGACGGTTCTGGTTGCAACAGAGACCGGCCTGACTACCGCCTCCATTCTCCAAGGACGCCCTGCTGAACATTTGCATGAGCAAATACAGTCCTCTCTTTCCTGTTTGCATATTGAACCCTCAGACCTGGATCGCATCGCCGTCGTCGTAGGGCCCGGTTCGTGGACTGGCCTCAACATTGGGGTTACAGCTGCAAAGACACTCGCACAGGTATTGGAAATACCCCTCTCACCGATTCGTGCGCTGGATGCGTTGGTCGCTGGCCATTCAAGGCCTGTCTGGGCCCTCATGACTGCGGGGCGGGGGCAATGCTATTACATACACTTTACGTGTTCGGCACAGGACGAACAACCGGCAATGGCTGTGGCTCCACTGGATGCAGTTTCCAGTCAAATTCGGACCGATACCAGCGCGGTCGCAATCCTAGAGTATGGCAATACGTTCGAGAACCAGTTATGCGGAGACCACAGGTACCATTCCGTGGCACGCCTATTGCCTGAGTCATTGATCTCCACTGTCAATCAATCCCTCTTCATGGAAGGAGATGCTATCAAGGTACTCAAACCGGCCTACCTGCAGCCTGCCTTTGCAGAGCATGGTGCAAGCAGTTAACGGAATTCAATGCTGATCCTTGGTATAGATACTTCCTGTGATGATACTGGCGCAGCTGTGGTGCGTGATGGACATGAGGTGTTGTCAAATGTTATTGCGTCACAACACGAAGCTCATGACCGATTTGGGGGTGTCGTACCTGTTATTGCAGCACGGGAACACACCGCCAAGATCAATTTTATCCTAGAGTCCGCATTGGAGGAAGCTGGTGTCTCATTTGAGGACCTTGATGCAGTCGCTGTTTCACACCATCAAGGTCTTCTCCTTGCTCTTGTCGTTGGGGTTTCAGCTGCGAAATCAATTGCACTGGCCTGCAACATTCCTTTGATCGGCATCCATCACCTGGAAGGGCATATCTATTCCAACTTGATGGGACGCTCCAACGTGCTCAAGTTTCCGTTTCTCTGCCTCACGGTCGCGGGAGGTCACACCCTTCTGCTGAAAGTAGTCTCCCATGGTACCTATGAACTGCTCGGTCACACGCGTGATGACGCCGCAGGTGAAGTATTCGACAAGGTCGCGAGGCATCTCGGATTAGGTCATCCGGGAGGCGCATCCATTGAAAAACTGGCCGAGAAAGGCGATCCCGAAGCCTACAATTTCCCCCGGCCACTTATCAACCGAAAAGATGGTGAGTTCAGCTTCAGTGGCCTCAAGACTGCAGTAATTGCAGCAATTGACAAAGATCCCAATCTGAACAAGGCTGACCTCTGCGCCAGCTTCCAACAGGCTGTCGTGGACCTTCTTGTCTCAAAAACCATGCGGATGGCCGACGAACATCAGTTGCGGCAGATTACTCTGGCTGGGGGAGTAGCCCTTAACTCCCCCCTGCGAACGGCGCTTAAACACGCTGCTGACGATCACGGGTATCAAATCTTTACGCCACGTAACGATCTGTGTATGGATAACGGCGCCATGGTAGCCGGCGCAGCCTATTTTCTTTTTAAGGAGCGTGGTCCGGATCCAATTAGCATTGATACACGCGCTAACGCTCCGCTCGGATCAATGGGCATTCGCTATCGCCACGACAGCAAGTACAAGTAACCGACTAAGAATGGTAAAAGTCCTTCAACCTTGGATACAACCCCCTAAACTGTTCATGCAAATCCGTATACCTTGATTCATACGTCCCCGGCTCGGACAGCTCACGCGTACAAACTATTGCATCGCACGCTTCCTGCACAGAAGACCACGTACCACTCCCGGTTCCTGCAAGCAGTGCGGCGCCCATCGCCGCACCTTCGGTTACCTCAACAACATTCAGAGGAAATCCCATTATATCTGCCAGTATCTGTCTCCACAATGTACTCTTGGCACCTCCGCCGGAGATTCTGATCCTCTCGGGTGCAGGCAGCCCCGAGGCACGGAGTAGGAGAAGATTATCTCTCAAACCATAAGCAACGCCTTCCAGGACAGCCCTTGTGAGATGGCCCCGGCCATGACGAGAGGTGAGTCCGATAAAACTGCCTCGAACGAGTGGATCAGCGTGTGGGGTACGCTCACCACTGAGGTACGGCGAAAAGAATAATCCCTCGCTGCCAGGTTCGACGTCTGCCGCCTCCGAAAGTAGTTCGTCATAAGAAACGTCGCCCGCAAATATATCTCGATACCACTCGAGACTGCCTGCTGCACTCAACATGACCCCCATCATGTGCCAGGTCCCTGGAAGCGCATGCGGGAATGCATGCGCTCGCCCAAGCGAGTCTATGCGTGGATGATCGCATGGCGCAAACACAACCCCTGAGGTTCCCAGCGTAACCGCCCAGGTACTGGGATGTATGGCCCCTACCCCAACTGCTTGCGCTGCCTGATCTCCGCCTCCTGCGTATATAGGCACTCCTTCTGGGAGCCCAGTTTCCAACGCGCAGGCACGACTCACCGTACCCGTGGCTGTAGTGCCCTCGTATGTAGGCGGGAGCCATTCTTCTGGAATATTCAGTTCGTTAAGTAAATCCGAGGCCCAGGTACGCGATGCTAAATCCAGCATCAGAGTCCCACCTGCACCTGCCTTGTCAGCAGCAAAGTTACCGCTCAACTGCCAGCGGATGTAGTCCTTTGGCAATAAGACCTGGGCGATCCTGTCGAAGTTTTCCGGCTCATGATCACGAACCCACAAGAGCTTGGGGGCTGTGAACCCGGTAAATGCATCGTTGCCTGTGATCGCGACCAGGCGCTCAAGTCCGACCTGTACCCGGATGGCTTCGCACTGCGCCCCAGCTCTTCCATCATTCCACAACATAGCCGGTCGGACAACCTTGCCATCTGAATCGAGGATCACCAACCCATGCATCTGTCCAGTTAGCCCAATCGCCTGCACAGCTTTTGCATCCACCGATGGCAACTCCAAAACACCTTGAATACTCTTGCACATTGCTTTCCACCATTCCTCAGGGGACTGTTCTCGCCACAGTGGACGAGGGCTTGATAGCGTATGAGCCGTCGAATATTGTCCAAGTACGCTACCCTTAGCGTCTATACAAACGGCTTTTGAGGCCGTCGTGGATACATCAAGTCCGAGAATACAGGGGGCAGATGTCATAAGCACCGAGTAACGATAACTGTTTGTAATGCATTAGTTTTGTTCAATCATGAAGATAGCACCACCATACGGATTACGACAACGCGTGGGCCTGTTCCTGGGTCCACTTTGGCTGTTGGCGGTGCTTGCGCTTCCTCCCCCGAACGGACTGGAACTAGAAGCCTGGTACACAGCAGGCGCAGCCCTTTTGATGGCCACATGGTGGATTGCTGAATCCATCCCAATTCCGGCTACCTCCCTTCTACCGCTCATTCTGTTTCCAATCATGGGCGTGAATACCATGCAAGAAACCGCAGCGCCCTATGCACATCCCATCATATTTCTCTTTATGGGAGGCTTCATCATCGCACTGGGAATGATGCGATGGGATTTGCACCGTCGGATCGCAATCTGGATTATTTCCCGTGCGGGTACGGGGCCACGGGCCCTGATCGCCGGGTTCATGACAGCAACCGCGGGACTTAGCATGTGGGTCAGCAATACCGCAACGACCCTGATGATGCTGCCCGTTGCACTATCTGTAATCACGCTGGCCGATACGGAGGGAACTGTAGAGCGCTTCAAGCACCATTTTGCAGTTGCTCTACTCCTAGGCGTTGCTTATGCGGCCAACATAGGAGGAATGGGTACCCTCATCGGCACAATTCCAAACGCGTTTATCAGTGCATTCTTCGAAAGTGAGTACGGATACACCATAACATTTATTAAATGGCTCTCGGTTGGTGTACCGGTTGTAATAGTTGGTGTGCCCTTGGTATTCTTTGCGATTACCCGACTGCTCTACAAATTTGACAAAGAGGATCTGATTGGAAGTAAATCAATCATCGCAAAGGAAAAACAAAATCTCGGCCCTATGAAGAAGGGCGAGAAAATCGTAGCTGTGGTGTTCACCATTACCGCACTGCTCTGGATCACACGTCCATTACTTGCTCCTATAATCCCCGGGCTGACCGATGCCAATATCGCGATGATCGGAGGACTATCACTATTTGTAATCCCGGTGGATTTCAAGCGCGGCGTCTTCGCACAGGATTGGGATACCGCCAAAAAGCTCCCATGGGGAGCACTCATCCTGATTGGAGGCGGCCTAAGCCTCGCGGGTGCCGTTTCCAGTAGTGGTCTTGCCGCGTGGCTCGGCGAATCACTCCAACCACTTCAACAGTATCCTACGATCCTCATTGTCCTTGTCACAACGGGTGTCATTGTTTTTCTTACAGAGATCACCAGCAATACCGCTACCACAGCTACGTTCCTTCCGGTGCTTGCTGCTCTTGCCCTAGCAGTTGGGGAGAGTCCCCTGCTTCTGGCGGTGCCTGCCGCCCTTGGAGCCAGTTGTGCATTCATGCTACCGGTTGCTACGCCCCCCAATGCTATCGTTTATGGCAGTGGGCGCGTGACTGTCTTCGAAATGGCACGGGCAGGCTTTTTGCTCAACTTTGCTTTTCTTTTACTGATTACCATTTGTGCATATTCTATTATACTCTGGGTATTTGGGATTGACGTTGGAACTATTCCGGCCTGGGTGGCACAAAGCCCTTCGCCATGATGGTAAACGTAGATGTATGTCATTATCAAAACAAGATTAGGTCATAAATGAAACACTGCGTCACATTCGGCGAAATCATGCTGCGGCTTTCTCCGCCCGGGTTCCAGCGATTCGTACAGGCCTCCTCATTTGACGTGCGCTATGGCGGGGCCGAAGCAAATGTAGCGGCTTCACTGGCCGGATTTGGGATCCCCGTTCAGTTCGTCTCACGCGTGCCCTCGAACGAGTTGGGCACCAGCGCGGTGCAAGCTGTCCGTGCACTCGGTATCGGAACACAATTTATCCAGCGCGGAGGCGAGCGCTTGGGAATCTACTTCCTGGAAACCGGCGCATCTGCACGTGCAAGCAAGGTTGTTTATGACCGCGCATACTCGGGCATCGCCTCTATAGAACCGGGAATGATCAACTGGGATGATGTCTTTGCAGGAGCAGGTTGGTTTCACTGGACTGGAATCACGCCGGCGGTTTCTGAAGGGGCAGCACTGGCCGTAGAGGAAGCCCTTGCAGCAGCAAGCCGTCACAACGTGACCGTCTCCGTTGATCTAAATTATCGCGCTAATTTATGGAAGTGGGGAAAGACCGCCACAGAAGTAATGCCCGATCTGGTAGCTTCATGCGATGTTATCGTAGGTAATGAGGAGGATGCCCACAAGGTCTTTGGTATTCATCCTGAGGGGGTTGAAGTAAAGAGCGGCCACCTGGATGCTTCCGCCTACGAATCGGTCGGCCGGCAGCTCATGGAACGATTTCCACGTTGCCAACGGGCTATCATTACGCTGCGCAGCTCTATCAGTGCCTCGCACAATGCCTGGTCCGGTGTCCTGTGGGATGGATCAAGACTATTGTACGGGCCCGAATACGATATCACGCACATGGTTGACCGAGTGGGAGGGGGAGACTCGTTCGTGGGCGGCTTAATCTACGGGCTCCTTTCCTTTGATGGGGACAATCAAAAAGCGTTGAATTTTGCCGTGGCCGCTTCATGTCTCAAACACACTATACCCGGGGATTTCAATCTGGTGAGCGTGGCTGAGGTTGAAAAACTGCTCTCTGGAGATGCCTCCGGCAGGGTTACCCGCTAACAATGCGTGCAATTGCTTGTGGACATTCCGTATCCACCGAATGTATGCCCGGGAGGATTCGAACCCCCGACCTTCTGATCCGTAGTCAGACGCTCTATCCAGCTGAGCTACGGGCACGCTACAGCAGATCGTGCTACCCTGTTCACTCAAAGCTGTTCCAGAATTGTGGGAAAACCTAGTTTCGATGTAGTTGTTGCCGGTGCTGGACTAGGCGGTGTGTGTGCGGCTTTGTGGTTCTCCTCTTCCAACCGGGTATTGCTTTTGTCGGGCACTGCGCCAGCTGCGTCCACTGTTGCGGCGGGGCTGATTAACCCGTTTGCCGGACGGCGCGTTACCCCGTGCTGGCATGCTGACCTTGCGTACAAAGACCTACTGGACACGCTTGCACACGCTGATGCAAGTGATACTTATGACCCATGTGGTATTTTGCGAACGGCCTTGGACGAGGCACAGTCCTTAAAACTGCGTTCATTGGTTCAGGAGCATGCTGACTCATTCACTTGGCTACCGCCAGATGAGGCACATTCCCGCTTTCCGTATGTGTCCGCCCCTTTTGGTGCTGCAATCACCACTGGTGGAGTAGTTGATACGCCTAGAATGCTGGAGTACACCCGCGGGACGATAGCGTCTCGCTGTACTGTCCTGGCTTCCGATCTTGTTGGTTGGGAAGATACCGGATCTGGCGTTACCGTTGCCCTCAAATCAGGACCTTCCCTTCGTGCCTCGAAACTAGTCCTTGCACTCGGGGCAGGTTACAAGTCCTTTCCTGCACTCTCTGCATTGAATCTACATTGCATCAAAGGCCAAATCGTTCGCGTACTCACTCCAGAGTCTTTTTCACACTCCATTCCTGTGAGCGGACATGGATATGTGGTTCCTCTGGGTGACACACTAATTCTCGGGACCACTTACGAGCATTCCTTTCAGAATGATCAACCTACAGAAGTGGGATCTAAGAACATTCTCGCGCTAACACAGCAAATGGTACCTAGCGTAGAGACAGCGGATATACTTGATACAGCAGCAGGGATTAGAGTCGGAGTCCCCGGAACCCGGTTACCGATGGTTGGCCCACTGTCTGGAAATGTGTGGGTCCTGACTGGACTTGGATCACAAGGATTGTTGTTTGGCGCACACATCGGCCGCAACCTAGTAAACTGGATAACCAATCCTGGGGATGTTCCCAATGAACTACGATTACAGAAAAAACGACGGAATTGAGTAACCTTTCCCTTCGAATAGTCGTTGAACGCCCAGATCTCCCCAAATTATTGGGACCTTTAGTTTTCACAACCTAACCTACAAGTACAACAATGGCTGAAGTTCTGAGCACCGATACCGCTGCTATACTCGAAGATTCTGCAGAAAATCTCTTGACACATAAGTGCGAGACGATCCCACAGGAAAATCTGTATTTGCCGGGCCCAAACTTTGTGGATGATGTTTGGGCAGCATCTGATCGAACCCCTCGTGTACTCCGTTCACTCCAGACACTTTTCGGTTCGGGCCGACTCTCTGGAACAGGCTACGTCTCCATTCTCCCTGTCGACCAGGGAATTGAGCACTCTGCCGGCGCTTCCTTTGCTAAGAACCCCATTTACTTTGACCCCGAGAATATCGTCCGTCTGGCTATTGAGGGGGGATGTAATGGAGTTGCATCTACCTATGGTGTATTGGGATCCATCGCACGTAAGTACGCGCACAAGATCCCCTTCATCTTGAAGTTCAATCACAACGAATTGTTGAGCTATCCCAACTCACACGATCAGGTACCCTTTGCGAGTATTCAGAACGCTTGGGATATGGGTTGCGTTGGTGTAGGAGCAACCATCTATTTTGGCTCCGAAAACTCCAATCGGCAGCTACAGGAAGTTTCAGAAGCGTTCGCCCTTGCGCATGAGCTTGGCATGCTAACGATCCTGTGGTGCTACGTGCGTAACAGTGCATTCAAGGTTAACGGCGTCAACCACGAGGCTTCCGCGGATCTCACCGGACAGGCTAATCATCTGGGTGTAACCATAGAAGCGGATATCATAAAACAAAAGCAGCCCACGTCGAATGGAGGTTATCGTGCCTTGAATTATGGTGACTCCAGTTATGGCAAGTTTGATGAGCGTATTTACACGCAACTAGCGAGCGACCATCCAATTGACCTGACCAGATATCAGGTTGCCAACTGCTATATGGGACGTTGCGGACTAATCAATTCTGGCGGTGCTTCAGGTTCGAACGACTTGCAGCAAGCAGTCAAGACTGCTGTTATCAACAAGCGAGCTGGCGGGATGGGCCTGATCTCCGGGCGCAAGGCCTTCCAGCGTCCGATGAAAGATGGTATCAATATCCTGAATGCAATTCAGGATGTCTACCTTGACAAGTCTGTAACCATCGCCTAGGAGTGTAAAACGAATTCGTATGAGGATCTACAGAACTCTATTGAAAATTGCATCGCATTGTGTGAACAATTAACACAAATGACCGCGCGAGCCGGCGGCCACGACGGCCGATTCCCTATTCGAGACCATGACACGCTTTCTATCGATAGATTGCAAAGGCAGTCCTGAAGGCTCCTCCTAGCCTGGAGTATGCTCCACACAAACCGCCATTGGAAAGGATGGATTTTCTCCTATTTCCATTGCCGATGCAATACCGCAAGCGTGAAATCTAGCGGATAGTTTACAACTGCGTATCCCGCTGGAGTACTGCCGTAATCTTGCTCTTCGGATTCTATCGGCACAAGTTCAGCTGTAGAGAGACGACTGTTGAGCAGGGTTTCATTTCTTATCTACAAGTTTATTACAAGTACCAAAAGTTTCCTGGCGCCATCATTCTCTGAGGGTCTGCCGTCAGGGCATAGGATTACTCAAGTGGGGCAGATAAGGCACTATATCATTTTTCTTGTATATTTTGCACCCGGATCTGATGTCTGACACGACTCATCAACGATGTGGGCACGTATTCAAGATATGACTGAACTTTGGGGGTGTCAGTTTTCTCGGGAAGTGCCGGATTTCAAGCAGGATCATGCAGTTCAAATTACTGAGATCCGTGCTAGCTCTTCAGTGTATCCAGTTTCCTGTTGAACGGAATGTGGTAGCATCTGTCTGGACTACAATCATTATGTGCGGAAGAGGCACAACACGGAAATCTGCGAGTACCGTACAAAGGTGGTCATTTGGTGTCAAGATAAATGAATAATGTAAAGGAAGCTCTGATCAATAGCCTTTTGGTGGTAGAGGAGACATGATCGGACATGAAATGCGGCCACGGAGGCTGTGGTCAGGCTACAGGCGTTCTATTTGCGCACCGCTACATACATTTTGAAGGCGCCAGACGCGCCGTTGGTGCCGTCCGGGCAGAGCTATTCCGCGATCGCGGCAGTCAGCAGTGAATCACGGGCCAAGTAAAAGTTGGCCAGGGCGGCCAGCGTGTAGACCTGTGCCGCGTTCTTGCCCAAGCCGCGGTAGCGCGTCCTTCGATAGCCCCAAAGATGCTTGATCACCCCAAAAGTGTGCTCAACCCTGGCCCGGGTCCGGTTGCTCTTCTTGTTGAAGGACTGGTCCGCACAGTTGAGCTTTCGCTTTCTGGTTGCCTTGCGCAATACACGCCATTCCACGCCCTGCGCTTCCGCCTCCGCCTTCCGCTGCGCGCTCACGTAGGCCTTGTCGCCGTAGATCACCTGCTCCTGGCCGTGCAAACATTCGTCCATCAGGGTCTCGTCGTGTGCGTTCGCAGGCGTTACCGCCACACTATGCACCAGACCGTGCGTATCGGTCCCGATATGCGTCTTCATACCGAAATACCACTTGTTGCCCTTCTTCGTCGACTTCATCTCGGGATCGCGCTGCTTCGCTCGGTTCTTCGTTGACGAGGGCGCCGAGATGATGGTCGCATCCACGATCGACCCCGTCTTCACAAGCAGACCACGCTCTTCCAACATATCCCGACTCAACTCAAACAGCCGCCGCGTCAAGCCGTGCTGCTCCAATAAATGGCGAAACTTGCAAATGGTCGTCTCATCCGGAGCGTGGCCAGCGTCCACACGGGCGAAAATGCGCACCGCCATGTTGTCGTACAACGCATCCTCCATGGCCGGATCCGAATACCCATACCACTGCTGCAAAAAATAGATGCGCAGCATCGTATCCAACTGCATCGGCGGACGCCCCTTGCCTCCCTTGTAGTAAAACGGCCGGATCAAGTCCAGCATCGCTTCCCAAGGAAGAACCGTGTCCATCTGGGCCAGGAAACGCTGCTTCCTAGTCTTCTTGGTTCGATTCCAGTAACTCGCGTCCTCAAATGAATCCTGTCTCATGGCTCGGTAATCAATCTCTGTGGTCCAGTAAGATGAGGCTCTAGCAAAACGCTACCCCAAAAATACAACCTATCACAAATTAACAATAATTTACCCACATTACCGATTGTGTAACAGATAAAGAACCTAATTGATGAAACAAATACTTGAAGAGTTACTATATTTGCTGTGAGGCTTATGGGGGCTCTGTCTGTGATCTGCCCCTGGTTTTAGATTTTGGAAATTTGCAAGAGGCTCAGATGAATGCGAAACTGCCCCGATTAATCAGAGTTTCCTAAATGGGTGAAGAGAAACGAGGAATCGATAATTGGCCTCACAATTCTTCACTACCAATTGAATGGACCGAGTTTGGGGACAGAGAATTCTACTTCGCAGAGTATTCCACAGTCGGCGCAATTCCCTCTATTTTGATTGATACTCTGTCATCAGGCACTACTGATAAAGACCTAGAGGATTGTTTCAGAAAAGTTTTCTCTCAGACGGCATTTCTAATAAAACGAAACCGCGATGCTCTCAAATGTAAAGAAGCAAGATTCGCTGCGGTAATTCTGGAGAAAATCCTCATTCGGGGTAATACATCCTTACCAACGCTTGGGTTTGAACGTCAAGCCCTGAGAGTTCACGAATTGTCCGGCTTGATGAGAGAACTGGACGACGATGATCCCGAAATTGGCTGGGAATCAGATGAAGTTGTTGACCTCAAGAGTATTGTTCAGCTGGCTATTGACCGGGATGACTTCGTACTTGATCCTGCATTTGAATTTCACGCTAATCGCCCTGACTGTGTGCTTGGGAGCGAAGCTGAGGCTAAATTCCTAAACGACTGGGTTCCGAGAGAACTAGGGGGCTCAGCTGGCCAATGGTTTATACCACAAGTGCGTTTTGGACCACTCCTGGAGTCGAGGGGAAGGATGAGTTCAAGCGGCGATTCTCGACGGATTGACTTCTTGTTTTCCCATCCATGTACTCCACCAATTGCAATTGAGATTGACGGCTCTCAACACGACGATGAGCCACATATAGACGAGAGGCGAGATCAATTACTGCAATCTGTTGGCATTGAGATCATTCGGGTTTCTACCAGAGAACTAGAGGCAGAGTCGGGACCTTCCCTAGATAAGATCCATCAACGACTACATGGCCTCTTCACGAAAACGAAGTCGTTGGAAGCAAACCAACAAGTTGCATCACTGGCCAAAAGTTGCACCACTGCGGCTAAGGTCCAGTATGCAATCGTTGGGGCACTGTGGCGAGGCTGGTTGCGTCCCGGCAAACATTGGGAAATCGTGATCAACAATGCGACCCAACCCTTGGAGGCCGGTATTCTGGATTTATTGGAGATGCTTGAAGCTATTGAGGTGATCTATGGCATCCAAGTCTCGCCTTCATCCTGTTCCATCAGGCTGCTATTTGACGGCAGAGTGATCAATCTGCCTGATATACCTCCGAATCATGATAATGCAGAGACAGTCGGTGAAGAGAACGATTTCTTCAGTGTTTCTATTGAGGTAAATCGTGGCCCTTTTCACAAAATATGTAGCAACAGTGATTTCGACTATGTAATCCGTTCTGCCTATCTTCCCGTTGACCTTATTTCTTCCCCGAAACCAACTCTCGATGGATCCTATAGCGCTGATGCACTAAACGATCAATCAGGATCCCGAACTCATCTGGCGCTTCGGCTATTTTTACGTCATGTTTTCAGGAAGCGTGAGTTTCGAGAAGGACAATTACAGGGGTTAGTGAATGCGCTCAGAAAAATTGATACGATCATCCTTCTTCCCACTGGAGGAGGGAAGAGTATCATTTACCAACTGGCTGGCCTGCTCATGCCGGGCATTACACTGGTTGTTGACCCGCTAATCGCGTTGATGGAAGATCAAGTTGAAGGACTTCAGTCCTACGGAATTGATCGGGCAATTGCCATTTTCTCTACCAATAAGGAAGACCAAGACCGTAAATTCCGGCTAATTGAGAAAGGGCACTATCACTATGTCCTAATATCACCGGAGCGCCTCCAAACTAAGCCATTTCGTTCTAGTCTTCACTCACTGGCTGAGGACAACCCCATCAATCTAGCAGTCATTGATGAAGCCCACTGCGTTTCCGAATGGGGACATGATTTTCGACCCGCCTACCTAAGTCTTGCTAACTCGCTCAGGAACCTTTCATCCTTTGATGGAGATTCTGGTCCCCCCCTCTTGGCTCTGACCGGGACCGCCTCGCGCGCAGTG
The DNA here is from genome assembly GCA_965219915.1 of Rhodothermales bacterium. GTDB lineage: Bacteria > Bacteroidota > Rhodothermia > Rhodothermales > Bin80 > Bin80. The sequence goes on from OZ244794.1 coordinate 2,862,024, forward strand.
CTTAGGGATATGATCAATGATCTGGAAATTGATAAGAATCGTTCAAACTCGTTGATCCGCCCTGACTCGTTTGACAGGCCGGAAATCAAGTTCAAGGTCATCAGAACATCCCCAGGTCTATCTGACGCGCGACTGAAAAGAGAGTTACAAAGACAACCCCTTGATTTCGGAATTCCCTTGGCGGATTTCTACAAACCCAGGAGGAGAAACACAAATTCTGGAATCATATTCGTGCCTACTCTTTGGGAAGTTGACAAGATTCTAGAGCTGGTTGTGGGGTTAATTCCTACGGAAGTGACATATTACTCCGGCGGATCACCACGCTCGTTTTTGGGGTCTAGGTCTGATTGGGATATGTGTAAGCGTGAGAACGCTCGCAGCTTCAAGCAAAACCAATCCCCCATACTTGTTGCTACCAAGGCATATGGAATGGGAATTGATAAACCAAATATCCGCTACACAATTCATTACGGCATTCCAAGTTCTCTCGAACAATACTATCAAGAAGCCGGGCGCGCAGGTAGGGATAGAAAAGAGGCAGTTTCAATACTCATTCTTGGGGAGATCAACCGTGAGCGATCGGACCGATTGTTAGATCCTGACTTAGATATAGAGAATCTCAGGAAACGGCATAATGAGATTGCCCGTTCGTTTGACGCCAGAGACGACATCACTCGGGCGCTTTATTTTCACTTAGAGGGCTTTAAGGGTATTACAGCCGAACTCGAGGATATTAAAAAGCTGGTCGCTGCCATTATTCCAAGGGTTCCATTTATCCCAATTTCGATTCCGTTCTCGGATAAGAATAAGGCTCGTAAGGAAAAGTCAATATACCGCCTATATAAACTGGGATTCATTAAGGATTACACCGTGGATTGGGGAAAGAAAGAGTTTTTGGTCACTACAAATAGATTTGATTTTCAAAAATTTCAGGGGAAGTTTCTCGACTATGTGCGAAATATTGCGCCTGGGAAACTCAGATCAACTCGTCGGAAAGTTGATTTGATAGATCCAGAGATCCACAACCGGGCAATAATTGATTTGGCGAAGATCCTCATTGAGTTTACCTACGATGAAATTGAGCGTGCTAGGCGGCGGGCTATACAGGAATCGATTCTCCTTGCGAGGCAATCTAAGTCTGATTCTGACGTGCGCAGGCGGCTACTAGACTATCTCCAAGAGGAAATCGGTTACGAAAAAATTGATGAGCTTCTACAGCGCGAACAGGTTGACCTCCATGAATGGATCAACCTCATCGACAAAATTCAAAATCCAATTGAAGCTGGAGAACTTCGAGGCCTGTGCATCCGTGCCCTTGAGTCCTCAGCTGATCATCCCGGGTTGTTATTTGTTCGTGGAGTAGCTGAGACGATGACTGCAGATTACTATTGGAATGTGGCCTCCATGGAGATATCTCGGGCAATAAAGGTCGGAATCGAAAAATATGATGTCACAACTGAACACATTGCGAATGTGATTCAAAGATTATTCAACCTGATTCGAGATGATTCTTCCGTAACAAAGGACAAACTATACCAGATTGAGACCAGTCTCACGATGGCCCTTCTTGATGTAGCCGAGAATAGAGACGATTCTACGGTCAACTTTGCAGAAAAAATCGCACACGAACAAGGTGCCCAAAGCGATATTCCAGAGGTAAAAGCGATCCTCCTTTGTTATCGCCTTGGACAAGTCATTGAGCAGCTTGAAGATATCTGGAATTCAACAAGTCAAGACCTTGAAAATATTTCACTAACATGGGACTCACGACGCAGTAAACCTAATCTAACCCTACCATGATAAAGGAAACATCAACCAACAATCAGGCTCTATTGAAAAAGATCGCTCAGCGACTGCAGCAAACTGAAGACCGTGCTGCTAGTCTTGTCAATAGGCTTGAGAGTCATCAAAAGATTCAGGACTCAATTGACAATGCGAACAAAGAGCTCCACGAGACCTGTTCGGCTGTTACAAATCTTTCTCTGGATGTAAAGAGTGCCGTTGAAGAGTTTGTAGATGCTGTGTTTGCACTTAAAGAAATAACTGCAATGCTCCAGGAGACTGATTCAGCAGCCATCCATGAAAAGCTTGATCTGATCCGCCAAGAGAACAAAAGTATTGGCGACGTGCAAGAATTGATTCGAAAAAATATTGATGCCGCCACCAACCGGATTATTGAACAGCAAAAGATTGATGCAGCGACCCACAATGAAAGGCTTGACATGATCCCTCAGAGCATCAAACGGATCGGAGACGGGCAAGAGTTGATTCACAAAAATATTGATGCCGCGACTGATCGTGCTATTGAACAACAAAAGATTGATTCAGCGGTCCGCAATGAAAAACTTGAATTGATGGGCCAGAACATCAAACGGGTCGGTAACGGGCAAGAGTTGATTCACAAAAACATTGAAACCGCTACTGAAAAGGTTGTTGCGAGCCTCAAACCACGTACCCTGTGGGAAGGAGTTTTTGGGCGACGGAAGGATTGATCGTGGATTCGTCGTCCTTGTGCAGCTAAAAGTCCAATGTAATTTGGGGCATCCGTATATCCTTGGGTTATATCGAAGCAACATTCAAAATGATATAACCAAAATCGTTTTAATGGATCAGCGTACGCCGAAAAAGCTTACATGTCCGCTAAGTACAGAGGAGCCGCAGCAGTCAAGCCATGCGAAGCATGCATAGGAGGAGATACAGAATTATCAAGGTATCCGATTGAGTCCACTAGATGAACACAACTGGTCATGCGCTATGCTTAGATCTGCGCAGGTATGTCCGAGGAAGACTTGGTTCGTAACTACTTCAACTACCACGTCAGGAACTGCCATTCCGAATTGGATACCCCGTGATGGCTCACTAGGTGCCTGCAGCAACATGTGCGCACGGACCCATACGGCCATGCAGCGCTGCTACTTCAACTACAATATCAGACAACTATACCGCAGGCGGGCGTGACTGCGGAACACCCATAGTTTGATCCCACACACCGATTTAGCAAGAGCGGCGAGGAAACGAGTCAATTCAATTCCTGCCGAACCACTTCCACATGGGTGGAAAGCTTGGAGTTTAAGGCGCCATTGAATACGCCACGTACTGGAGGGACATCGCCATAATCCCTCCCAATTGCGACCCGGATATGACGCTCATCGCAATCATCATCATTGACGGGATCCACACCAAACCATCCTGCGTCCGGCAGCCAGCACTCAACCCACGCGTGACTCTCATTGCGTCCGACAGCATTGCTGTCGGATCCAAGGTATCCAGATACGTAGCGTGAGGGAATGCCCCAACTCCGCAATATTGAAATCATCACATGAGTATAGTCCTGGCACACGCCCCGACCACTTTCAAGTATATGATCTATCGGCGACTGCGCTGAGGTGCTCCCAGGCGCATAGACGAAGGCTGCACGCAGCGCAGCTTTCAGGCCTCGGATGCTGTTCAAGGGAGTGCTGCCTTTCTCTATCCCGAATTTATTCATAAAACGCCTCAGCATAGCGGACGAGGGTCGTGCGAAGTGACTGGGCTGGAGCATCATCCACTGTTGTGGGGTACATATGGCAGTTTCAAGCGTAGCCCAGCTTAGGGCGCCTAGAGATTCGGCCAGCGGAGGTTGGCTAACAACGTCAACCTCGGAGACCGCGCGGATATTGAGTTCTTGATGTGGACTGGGCCGGTCAAAAAAGTGCCCCCGGTTACCATAAGAGCCGGTAAAAGAGAAGATAGCTCCCCCGGGATCAGTACCGAGCGAAAAGCTGCGAACCAATTGGTTGAGATTACGGGCAGGTGCAAGAAAAAGCGTGATCACCGACCTGGTCGCTGCACTCTCGTACGTGAATTTCAACTCGTGGCGTATTGTATAACGGGCAGTCATGACGGTAGTCCCCGCTCCAAGGGATAATCCACGTATTCGGCGATGATGATGTTGTGCAGCACACGGCATTCCTGAGCAAACTCTGACAAGAAATCCCCTGTTTCCGCATCCTTGGTGGGTGCCAGCAGGTCGGTCTCGATTGCGGCGGCTAAGTGCAATGCGTGGCGGTGCGGCGCTCTTAGCGGATACCGCCCACCTGCCGGATCTATACCCGACAGCAATGTCTGAACGCGCCGGATCGCGAAACTGAGGGAATATGGAATCTCAGGATTGGATAGCAGGAATGCCCGTGCATGTATAGGCTGAATCACCATTGAGTACATTCGGCAGTATGCCTCGTAAGCAGCACACACGCCTAGTAGCCCTGTCCACATTTGAAAACTTCCATCTGAGAGACGAGACCATGCCTGCAACAGGGCTGTCTGACTCTGCAGCCGTTCGACAAAACGGCCCAAAACAAGGAACCGCCACGCATCATCTCTAGACATCCTGGCTTCAATGACGCCGGACAAAAGCCGAAGTCGGTCTATGACCCCTGCCGGCAAACTGTTGGGCCCCCGAGCCCAATACTCTGCAAAGTCGCAATCCCGAAGCCAGAAAAAGCCGTCATTGAGACATGTCCAAACCCGGACCGGCAGCCAAGGACGAAGTTGCTTGGCATTATCGCGTGCATTGATCCAACTCTGGATGATAGCATTCGGGTTTGCAGGGTCCTCAATCAGGTAAGCAGCAAGCGCAAAGGCATCGGCAACCAAAAAGGCCTCAGCATCGTCGGCAACTGTGATAGATACGGGAGGCGGTTGTCCGAGCGCTGCGTACAAGGCCTGCCAGCCGTGTGCCAGCACGTCAGCCGGCGTATCAACTAAGCGTGCAAGATGATAGTCTAGCAGGCGCGCCGTGTGCTCAGCACGCTCGAAATATCGACCCATCCAGTAAAAATCCGCAGCGGCTCTAGCCAGCATCATTCATTCCTTTTCTCCTCGTTAATCACCCACAAGTCCTTGCAGCCTCCGCCCTGACTCGAGTTAACAACTAGGCTTCCACGGCGAAGAGCAACGCGGCAGAGCCCCCCAGGTGCTATCCAGGTATCTTCTTTTCCTTGTAGCACAAAGGGACGGACATCCACATGACGCGGCTCCAGCTTTCCGTCGGTAAAACACGCTGCACGGGAAAGTGCGAGCGTCGGCTGAGAAATGAAATTCGCAGGGTTGGCTCGCAGAGTTTCGGCAAAATCCCCTATCTCCTTTGCCGATGCATGCGGTCCGACCAACATCCCGTATCCCCCGGATCCCCCGACCTCCTTCACAACTAGTTTGTCAAGATTTTCTAATGTATAAGTTAACCCCTCAGTGGTCCTGCAGAGGTAGGTCTCTACATTGGCAAGAATTGGCTCTTCGGAAAGAAAATACCTAATGAGGTCGGGTACATAGGCATAAAGCGCCTTATCATCAGCTACCCCCGTACCAGGAGCATTGGCAATTACAACGTTGCCCGCCCTGTATGCATGGAATAGGCCCGGTACTCCTAAAAGAGAATCACTACGAAAAGTTACCGGATCCAGAAAGTCATCGTCCACGCGTCGGTAAATCACATCAATTCTCTTAAGCCCCGTGACGGTTCGCATGAATACCAATCCGTCATGTACAACCAAGTCGCGTCCTTCAACGAGCTCGGCGCCCATCTCACCCGCGAGAAAGGCATGTTCGTAGTATGCTGAGTTGTACCGGCCGGGAGTCAGTACTGCTACCCGCGGTGTCTGTGTCCAAGTCACGAGCGAGGCTAGTTGGGAGTAAAGTTGCTCTGGATATGGAAGGACCTCCCGCACATTATGTGCCCGATACAATCGTGGCATTGCCTGCTTTATCGCAGCACGGCAGGCGAGCATGTACGAGACTCCAGAAGGCACACGGAGATTGTCCTCGAGGACGGCAAATCCATCGTAGGTACGGACTATATCGGTGCCGCAAACGGACACATAAGCATCATGAGGGACCTTTGTGCCCAGCATCTCCATGCGATACTGAGGACATCCTAAGACGAGATCATGAGGTACGATACCGTCGCGCAACGACCACCCTTCATGGTAGATATCTTTCAGGAACAGGTTGAGTGCGTGCAAGCGCTGTCGAAGCCCCTGATCAATATGGTCCCATTCAGAAGCAGTTATAACCCGCGGCACACAGTCAATAGGGATAATCTGTTCGGCAGCTTCTTTTTTGCCGATGACGGTGAAGGTGATCCCCTCGTGAAGGAATCGTCGCCGAACACCATCCTGAAGCTGGATCAGCTGCTCGGACGTGGCGTTGTTTAGTGCCGTGCCTAATTGCTCCGTTGCCGTCCGCAACGTCCCATTACTGCGAAACATTTCGTCACGAAAACGGCTGTCTATCTCGTAGTGGGTAAAGGCTCCTGTGCCGGCAACAGCGGGACTGGCCACGCTTGGCCTTGCGCGATCAAAAGACAGGTGCGCCGTGGGGCCCAAATTACCCTGGCTCGGCACGGGTGTCGTCACTGATGTATCTGCTTTCGACACCATCTCACGCTATGCAAGAGTTACGTTTAATTGTTCCGGAGTGATTGGACTTGGGTTCCCTTAATTTAGCGATTTCGATGCGACCATTGCTGAATCCTTCTGGTTCAGTTAAGGGTAGCGCAAGATGTTATACGAGGATTGAGATAGCCCTTGATGTTATCTTAGCCCACAGACAGAACGGATCCGCGAGAATCTTTGATATTGGACGGTCTATTGGATACACTGAACTCGTTTCAAGTGTTGAACGCTTTTGACAGTGGATCATGTAACAATCGAAAGGCCGGGCTATTGTGTATCCTAGACCACCGGGAACCGTACCAAGGCCTTAGACGCATAAGAGTGTGAAATGCAGACACGACATAATTCAGACCTCGACCAGCACACGTCGCACCTCCCACGGTGGGCCCAGACGCTTGCAAGGAAGTATTTCACCAAAACACTATCCCAGTTTGTTCTTCACGGCAATGTCCGGGACCTCGTTCGATACGAGAAACCTGGTTCAGATCAGATAACCTATATAGGTCTAACGCACTTCTTGGCGAAGGAATTATTTGCCGCGAGAGATATCGTGGTGTTCTACGACCGCGCAGCAGGGATTCATTTCTTGGATCACCAAGAGGCACAAAAGGATTTTAACCGCGCCTTGACCGGATACGACAGTGCATTTGGGACTGAGTACGCCGGTAAACGCCCGCGAGCTCCTTCTCAGGTACTTCCCCTTTTGGATAATTACTTCCGCCTGCGCTTGCGCTCAGGAAAAAGGATTGCCTGCATCATTGACTATGCAGAAACGATCATCCCCATGGCTGAGGCGTCAATGTACTCGGCCGAGGATCGCAGCGCCTTGATCAGTCTACAGCGCTGGGCTCATGATCCACTGTTCCTGCGGCACGATTTTACTGTTTGCCTGATTGCAGAAAATCTGAATGACCTCAACCAGCAGCATGTGCAAAGCCCCTGGACCGCCGAAATAGATATCCCACTGCCATACGAGGAAGATCGCCTCGCCTTTACCCAGTGGTCAATCAAGGGTCGTGAAACGCTCTTTGACCAACATTCTGATCTTAGTTGTGAAGTATTGGCACAGCAAACTCCCGGTCTTGGATACACGCAGTTACGCACCATGCTGGCGGATACGCTGGAAAACAAAACGCATCTCAGCTTCAATCATATGTCAACGCTCAAGAAATCCCTGATTGAGGAGGCGGCATTTGGGATGCTGGAATTTGTGGAATCTGACAATGGGCTAGATGACGTCGCCGGACATTCGGAGGCCAAAACTCACTTGCGTTCCGCAGCCCATGCATTGCGTCACGGAATACACGATGTGATGCCTATGGGGTATCTGGTCAGCGGACCGGTCGGCACCGGAAAAACATTTCTGATCACATGTTTTGCCAATGAGATTGGTATCCCTATGGTCAAGCTGAAGAATTTCCGCTCTCAGTGGCAAGGACAGACCGAGGGGAACCTGGAGCGGATATTACATCTTCTTGAGGCCATGCCACCCGTGGCGGTAATGATTGATGAAGCTGATGCTGCACTGGGCAATCGTAGCGCGGAGGGCGACTCAGGTGTATCCAAACGTGTTTTCGGTCAGATTGCATCCTTCATGAGCAAGCCGGAACACCGTGGACGGATTATTTTCTTCCTGATCACTGCACGACCGGACCTAATGCCAATAGACCTCAAACGACAAGGTCGTGCAGAGGAGCATATTGCACTCTTTTATCCCTCTACGCCAGAGGATCGGCTCGAGCTTCTTCATGTCATGATGCGCAGAACAGGCATCAGTATCCCAGAAAAAGATATCCCTCCCGCCCTGCTGAATGGAAATACAATCTACAGTGGTGCGGATATGGAGGCACTGTTAACACGTGCAAAGTTCCATGCTGCGGCAACCAGCGGGGACCCCAGTGCAGTTACCGCGGAAATCATGGCTTCTGTTGTCGAAGATTTTGTGCCGCCCGCAAACAGTAAAGAGAAGGAATTACAGACCCTGGTGGCTATCCTGGAGAGTACAAGCAAAAAATCTCTCCCCGAGATGTACAGATCCATGGACCGCACAAAAATTGTCCGACGTGCAAACGAGTTGAAAATGCAGGTCGTTTAACGTAGTCTGTATAAATCCCCTATTGATTTGTTGTGAGCCCCTTGCAATAATGATTTTTGCAAGGGGCTCATATTATGCAAGTAATTCCCACTTTGTAATAGATAAAAAACTCGATTTCTGAAATAATACCGGAAGCGTTATTATCTTAACGAAAGTCCCTGTCCGCTGTGACGGCTGGCTGAACAAAATTCACAAAGCGAGTGCACTTTGGCCAATATCTCGGATAATAAACCACGTCTATCGGCCTCATGGAAAACCAATCCGTCGTGTAACGGGCAGATCCACAAATAAATTGAAATCAATCTAATTATGCTACTTCTTACTTGCATAGATGGTAGGGTGTCACCCGGTTTTTGGTCTTGGAATGTTCAAAAGGCACTACAATTAGTGCCTTGGTAACTCTAGCCGACGAACGTCCTCCCATACTAGGATGGGGAGCTGTTGTGAGACCTGTTTGAATCCACCTTAAACTGGTTGTGATCGTCCAAAATGAGCCAACTTTGGCACATTACCCAACCCTCATGCTGAGATTTGCAGAAGAGGTCCTGATTCTGCTTTTGGACGAAGCCCGGGGGGAACTGGCCCCCGGCCTACCGGAGCGTTCTTTCGCCTTGGCACTCTCTGGAGCGGTGCTGATGGACCTCGCCTTTGAGGACCGTATCGATACTGATCCCAAGCAGCTAGTCCTAGTAGACTCAACTCCCCTCGGCGACGACATCTTGGATCCGACGCTGGCCGACATCGCTGGTGCAGATGAAACGTATGACACGGGCCACTGGCTCGAACGTACGGCACGGCGGGCACACCTAGTTCGCGAAGCTGCGCTGACTCGCCTGATCAAACAAGGCATCTTCAGGTCCGAAGCACATGGGCTACTATCGTTGACTCCCTCGGTATCTTGGTCCCGGCGCTACCCCATCGCGGGTGGCCAGCAGGTCGAGGAAGTAAGGCTGCGGATCATGCGGATCTTGTTCAGCGACGATCTTCCCCACCCACGCGATGTCGCGATCATTGCGCTCGCGAATGCCTGTGGCGTGTTCCGCACCATGATGACGTCGGAGGAGCGGGCACAGGTTCAGGACCGCATCGATCTGATGAAGAGACTCGACTTGATCGGCAGAGTGATGTGCCTGGCTATTGAGGATCTGGATGTGCCCGATAAAACTGTGCCGGAGCTCCGGCGCCCGAAACAGATCCCGGTGGTGCCGGGGCTTCCCCTGTTGGGCAACGGCCTAGCCATGCGGAAGGGATTGGTAAGCTTCCTTGCTCGCCAGTATCGCAAAGAGGGTCCAGTATTCAAGATACGCGCTCCTGGACGCCGGTTCGTGTGCATGGCAGGGCCGGAAGCTGTCAATTTCCTGGCCTCGCACGGAAAAACCGTTTTCCGGTCGCTCGAGCCCATGGCGAACTTCCACAATTCAATGGATGCGTCGCGTTCGATCCTGACTATGGACGGGATTGATCACGTCACTACGAGAAAGGCGCAGGCCCGGGGATACGCCGGCCGGGTCATCAAGGACCGAACACAAGAGGTCGTGGACATCACCCGCAACGAGATTGGCAAGTGGCCGGTGGGAGAGCCGTTTGAGGTGTTTCCAGAATTCCAGAATGTGATTGCCGAGCAGATGGGCCTTATGATGGCGGATTATTCGCCGCAGGGCTACACCCGTGACCTGTCCACCCTTCTTGGCGGGATGCTCCTTAGCGCCGCGACGGTTCCGTACATCATGAGACTCCCGCGATTCCGCCGTGCCCGGAAACGTGGTCGCGAACTGGCCCAGGAGGTCCTCGCCTACAAGCGCAAAGCGGGTTCGCGCGGAATGACGCCGGACTTCATCGACCTGATGCTTGAGCTGCGCGAAGTCGACCCCCAGCTTCTTCCGGAGACTAACCTGCCCCTGACGGTACTCGCACCCTACATGGTCGGACTTGACACCACGGCAAGCACATGTGCATTCATGATTTACAACGTGCTTAAGCGGCCTCAACTAATGCAGCGCATGACTGCCGAGTCGGACGCTCTGTTCGATCAGGGTCGTGTGAGTTCCGAGGGTCTGCAGGGGCTCGATATTTCGCGCCGCGTCGCGATGGAGACCCTGCGGCTCCACCCTGTCTCGCCCGCCGTGCTGCGGACGGTCGCCAACTCGTTTGCGTTCGCGGGTCACAGGATACCTGCAGGTACGCAGGTCATGATCGGTACGGCGGTCGGCCATACGCTCGAAGAGTATTTTCCCGACCCGGAGCGCTTTGACATCGATCGGTATACACCGGAGCGTGGTGAACACCGGCAGCGCGACGCCTACGTTCCCTTCGGGGCCGGCAACCACCGGTGTCTTGGCAGTGGTCTCGTCCCGGTCCAGCTCAGCCTAATGATGGCCACAATACTGAGGGAGTGCGTCCTGGAGCCGCTCGCGCCCGACTATACTCTCCGCCTGAGGTCGATCCCTACTATGCAGCCAGTCCGTTTTAAAATCCGCGTCCTGCGCCGACGGGTACACGACGTCGCGACGACGGGGGATAGAGGTTCATGACCAGAGTCCGGCCTCAGATAAGCCTTCCGAGGTACCACTCCCTTGACAGGCTGCGTGCGTCCATGATGATGCTCGGAGTAGTGCGGCACGCTGCGATGAGCTACGAGCCGACCGTATTCGAGTGGTGGCCGTACAAGGATGTTCATGCAGACATCCTCGCTCATTGGGTGATTGTTTTCATCCGGGTGTTCCAGGTGCCGGTATTCTTCGCAATCGCGGGGTTCTTCGCCGCGTACCTAGTCCAAAGGCGCGGCATCCGGGGGTTCCTGAGCCATCGATGGAGCCGAATCGGAGTGCCGCTGCTAGTGGCCTGGCCTGTGATGGGGGTCACGATGTACTTCTGCCTGATATTCGTCTCCGAGTTGAGCCCAATCCCGCTAAGTTATACCCACAACGTAGCCGAGTTGGCTTCGGACCGTGCGCCGCGTTATATACTCATGCACCTCTGGTTCCTATACCATCTGATGATCCTTTGCGTGGTCGCGAGCGGTTTGCTGTTGCTCGCTGCCCGCATCCCGGAGAGTATACGGTCGCGGGTGATTAAACTCTTTGAACACCTAGTGCACCGTGGAGGCATCGTTGTGTTGGCCGTGGTAGGGGGTGCCATATTGTACCAGATGCGGTCTTGGGAAATTGACTACTCCGGCAACCTGTTCCCGCCCCTGCGCCTGCTAGCACTATGGGGGCTGTTCTTCGCATTCGGCTGGTTGCTGTTCTGCCGCCGAGAAACTTTGGAACGCTTCAAGCGCCCGGCATGGATCTTTCTCGCCTCTGGAATCGCGTGCTTCTTCGTGTACCGGTTCTTCGCTGATGCCGGCTGTCACGCCGGTGCCGACAGGGTCTGCACGGGGACGTCGGAGATCTACCATCTGGGGACGGTCGCCTTCCTCTCACTTTCCATGTGGTTCATGGCCTACAGCCTGATCGGACTGTTCCAGCGCTACATGGACAAACCAAGCCCGCGCTGGCGGTACATGGCAGACGCCTCGTACTGGATCTACATCGTCCATGTGCCAATTGTTATGCTGCTGCCCATTCTTCTGACGAACGTGCCGCTTCCGGGGATTGTCAAGCTCGCGTTGGTCTCGGTTACGGCAATCGGCCTGATCGTAGTAACCTATCGGTACTTCGTGCGGTCCACCTTCATTGGGAAGCAACTGAACGGAAAGCGCTATCCGAAAGGGCCGATCTGGGGGTAGTAGAGAGCATCGGGGACGGTGTACACCTACAGCCTTATCCAGTCACGAAATTCCGTATCTTGACGGGCAGCATTGTTTATAAAACCCAAATGTGTATAGCGGAGGCTCCGTACTTGTCAGTTCAAAAATCATGCGTATTCATCGTCGAACCATAGTTGTTGTCCTTTCGTGTGCCATACTGCTTGGTACATCCGTAAGGGCTCAGGTAAACAGCGGGGAGTCCATCCCGGACGTAACCCGCACGATTGCGCTAACCAATGCCCGCGTAGTTCAGGCGCCTGGACAAATCCAGGAACGAACCCACGTGATCATTCGGGATGGCCTGATCACCACCATTGCCCAAGATGCAGCTATACCTTTTGACGCCCTAGAAATACCCGCTGACTCCTTTACGGTCTATGCTGGTTTTATTGATGGGCTGTCCCACACTGGTATTCCTGAACCCAAAGAGCAACCTAACCGGGAGCGGCCTGACGACCCCGCGTTTCCGCCGCCTGAACAGGCCGGGATTCAACCACAGCAGGATGTGCGAAATCTGCTTGATCCAGAAGATAAGCGCATCACGGCCATGCGGGAAGCAGGATTCACGGCTGCGCACGTTGTCCCGAGAGGACGTATGCTCCCTGGAGTTGGGGCAATCATTCTGCTAGCGGGCGACAATGCCAATGAGATGGTCTATCGTGGAGAAACTGCCCTGTATGCACAGCTTGCCGGGGCACGCAGGATGTACCCCGGCACAGACATGGCAGTCCTCGCTAAACTCCGCCAGTTATACCGGGAGGCAGCACGACGCCAGAGAATCGAACAGCTGTATGCCGACAATCCGGCCGGCCTGGAACGACCACAGTACGATCCGGTGCTCTACGCAATGTTTCCGGTTCTGGATGGTGATAGACCCGTCTTCTTTAATACTGAGAGTGTATTGGATGTGCATCGCGTACTTGCTGTCCAGCAGGAATTGGGCTTTCCAATGGTGCTCACCGGGTTAACGCAAAGCTTTGATGCTGTTGATAAACTGAAATCGGCAAACCTGCCCCTCCTGCTGACACTGGAACTGCCAAAAGAGCCCGAGGACAGTAAGGAGGAACAGTCACCGGATACTACAGAAGTTGCACTCACTGACGCTGCTGTGGAATTGCCCCAGATTGAAGCGCCAGATTACGATGCTGACTTTCGCGTAAGCTCTTTGGCTGATGTTGTAGCAGAAAAGGAAAATCTGGAAGCCCGACGAGAAATTGCCTATAAAGCACATGTCGGCAATGCCCGTTTGCTCGAATCCGAGGGACTGACCTTTGGCTTTTCAAGCGGAAGCGTCAAGCCGGGAGAGCTGTTGGGAAATGTGCGAAAAATGATCAAGGAAGGTCTGTCCGAAGATGCTGCCCTTGCAGCCCTCACCACAACGCCCGCTCAAATACTCGGGCTTACCTCAAGTATGGGAACCGTTGAAGAAGGGAAACTTGGAAACCTCGTGGTAACAAAGGGCTCAATCTTCGATGAAAAGGGAGAAATTCGATACGTCTTTGTGGATGGCCGAAAGTATGAGATCGAACCACCAAGGAAAAGCTCCGGCGGAGATCCCGATGCTGATGTGAACCCCGCAGGAACATGGAGCCTCACTATCTCTACACCCGATGGCGATATAGGTGGAACACTCACGATTGAGGGATCTGCAGATAGCTGGTCCGGTAGCCTGACCGTTGAGATTCAACCAGGAGCGGTTCCCGTTGAATACATTGTTCTGAGTGGCAACGAGCTGACCTTCTCATTTGATGCACCCGGTGTAGGTACTGTTGAATCTTCACTGATCCTGGATAGCGAATCCTTGAGTGGGTCCTTTGATGTACCAGGGCTTGGGGTCGCAACTGTATCCGGTACGCGAACATCTGATCCGGAAATGTCTAATCAACATCACAATTAATAGTACGATGAGGTTCACAACTCTTTTTCTGAGTGCAGTATTTGTCTTTGGTGGCAATTGTCTGGCGCAGGTGCCAACCGGAGATGTACTTGTTCGCGGCGGCACAGTAATCACGGTAACCAATGGGACGCTGGAAAACACCGATGTGCTTATCCAGAATGGCATCATCGCAGAGGTGGGCGAAAACCTGGGCACACCAGAGGGTGTCTCCGTGATTGATGCAACAGGCATGTACGTAATGCCGGGAATCATTGACGCACACTCGCATATCGGCATTAGCAATGTAAATGAATCTTCGGCACCCGTCACCGCCCAGGTATCGGTTGGTGATGTGCTCAATCCCTACAGCATTTCCATTTACCGCGCTCTGGCGGGAGGAGTAACCTCCTCCCATTTGATGCATGGATCCGCCAATGTGATTGGTGGACAGAATGAGACCATCAAACACCGATGGGGACTCATAGACCCTGATGAACTACGAATGGCGGGTGCCCCACGTACGATCAAGTTTGCACTTGGCGAAAATCCCACGCGTGTTCATGGACGAGGCAGTAATAAACGCCCCGCATCACGTATGGGAGTCGAATATGTACTGCGGGAGACCTTTGCAAAAGCGAAGCGCTACCAGGAAGCCTGGGCACAGTATGAAGAAGAAGCAAGATCGAACCCGCGTGCGGTCTCGCCCGAATACAACAGTCAGCTGGAAGTGATGAGTGATATTCTGACTGGCGATATCCTTATTCACTGCCACTCCTATCGCGCAGACGAGATCCTCATGTTGCTTGATGTACTGGAGGACTTCGGGGTAGAACATATCACGCTTCAGCATGTGAATGAGGGTTTCAAGATCGCGCCGGAGCTTGCAGAGTTCGGTGCTAGTGCGTCTATCTTCGCCGACTGGTGGGCCTACAAATTTGAAGTCTACTATTCGACCGCCTACAACGCTGCTATTCTCACACGCAATGGTGTTCTTACGTCCATAAACTCAGACTCAGGTGAACTCAACCGACACCTGTATCATGAAGCGGCTAAATCACAGAAATACGGTGGTCTCTCAGATACCGAAGCCCTGTCTCTTATCACCATGAATCCTGCGAAACAACTCGGTATCTCTGATCGAATCGGCTCTATTGAAGTA
Source organism: Rhodothermales bacterium (assembly GCA_965219915.1). GTDB lineage: Bacteria > Bacteroidota > Rhodothermia > Rhodothermales > Bin80 > Bin80. Next base: position 2,877,336 of record OZ244794.1, read on the forward strand.
GGTAAAGAGGGAGATCTCGCAATCTTTGACCGTCACCCACTTTCGATTTATGCGGTCAACCAAAAAACAATCGTGGACGGAATTGTATACTTTGACATTGAAAAGGATGCCGATGATATGCGTTTGAGCGTTGACCCCGAAAGCCCGATAGAGACAGTAGTGTTGCACTCCCATGACGATAATCATCGGTGTCTGCACGAAGGGTCACTGGATCTTTACGACTTCCTGGAAAGCAACTAACGATGAACTACTTGTATTCCCTGCTGATCAGCGCAGTCTTATTGATCACGCCGCCTAACAGTGAAGTTGTTGATACGATCACAGCATTGACCAATGTGCGTATCGTTACAGTTACCCAAGGCACCGTTGAAAATGGCACGATTGTCGTTGAGAATGGGATCATTGTCCAGCTTGGCACAGACGTTGATGTACCGGAAGATGCACAGGTTATTGATCTGGCAGGCTTGACCGTCTATCCCGGTATGATTGACTCAGGCACACAGATGGGGCTTGTGGAAGTGGGATCCTTATCGGAAACCCGCGACGCCTCGGAGCTCGGAGACCTTTCTCCTCAAATGAAAGCCCTAACTGCTGTGAACCCAAATGGCGTAGCTATCCCGGTTACTAGAGTCAATGGAGTCACCACGGTGCTTACCGTACCATCCGGCGGTATGCTACCTGGACAAGCCGCCCTGATAAATCTTCATGGGTACACCCCCCAGCAAATGTATGCCGGGTTTGAGGGAGTAGTTTTACAATTTCCCTCAACTGGGCGTAGAGGACAGTTTGATTCTCGTTCGGAGGAGGATGTCCAAAAGGCGGCTACCGAAGCTATCAAGAAGCTCAATGACACCTGGGACAGCGCTGAGTTACATCACCGTATTGACTCTACTTACCAGGCACATCCAGAAGACGGGCGCAGACCCGAATACGTTCCGTCTATGGAAGCTCTAAAGGGTGTTGTCCGTGGAGAACAATCCCTTATTATCCAGGTGAATACTGCAAAAGATATCCTTGCTGCTCTTGACTGGATAAAGGCCCGGAATATGAAGAATGTGATCTTCAGTGGATTGGCCGAAGGCTGGCGTGTTGCAGACAAAATCGCCGAGGCCGGGGTCCCGTGCCTAGTCGGACCAGTCCTCAGTATTCCAACACGGTCAAGTGATCGCTTTGACAAGGCCTATAAGAATGCAGCCCTTATGCATGAAGCAGGGGTCAAGATTGCCATCCGCTCGAACGATACGGCCAACGCGCGTAACCTGCCCTATCATGCCGGCTTTGCCGCTGCGTACGGCCTGCCTGTAGAAGCGGCACTCCGTGCAGTGACAATCAATCCAGCTGAAATTTTTGGGGTTGATGACAGATTGGGCTCGCTTGAAGTAGGCAAGGAAGCTACTTTCTTCGTGGCAGATGGAGATCCCTTCGAAACTTCCACAACGATTCTCCATGTGTTTATTGCGGGATTCCAGGTTCCGATGGAAAGTCGACATACCCGACTTTACGAGGAGTTTCTAAACCGTAACCCCGGCCTGGAAAAGCATAACGGCCAATAACTCCTCCTCATGCTTGGATCCACAGGTCCAAGCCGTAGAAATCATCTAGGGAAGCACCCGGTAAGGGTCAAATCAGGGGATTTGACTCGTGGGCGAAGAGCATACCCTGGACCGTTTTCCTAGTCTTCGCGTACGTCTTTTGATTTTTCCCAGTGAACGTCTAGCTCTTCTAGGTCGGCAGACTTCATGTCGGGAACTTGTGCTTCCACGTATCCAAGGCGTTCACGGAATCGACGATTTGTACTGCGAAGTGCATCCTCGGGGTTGATGCGATTCTTTCTCGCATAGTTGACCAGCGCAAAAAGCAGATCACCGAACTCATTTTCGCGCTCAGTTTCCGATATTGCTGCCCTGAATTCCTGAATTTCTTCCTCAACCTTAGCCCAGGTGCTTTCCTGGTCTGGGAAGTCAAACCCGACACTGGCAGCTTTCTCCTGCATTCGATAGGCACATAGGAGTGCCGGCAAACCGGCCGGTACACCGCTTAACACTGATGCACCCTGCCGTTCACTTGCCTTGAGTGATTCCCAGTTCTGGAGTACTTCCTCAACTCCCGACACGGCGCGGTCCCCGAAAACATGTGGGTGGCGTCGAACCATCTTGTCAGCAACCGCAGACACTACACCAGCAAGGTCAAACTGCTGGGTTTCTTCCGCAATCACGCTGTGCAAGACAACCTGCAACAGCAGATCCCCCAACTCCGTACGCAGCTCCTGCATATCCCCCGCATCAAGCGCCTCAATGGCTTCGTACGTCTCTTCAATCAGCAAATGGCGCAAGGAGGCATGGGTCTGCTTACGGTCCCAAGGGCACTGCGTCCTGAGCTGGCGGACAATATTCACAAAAACTGTCCAATGCGGTGCGGAATCATTGGCTTCTGTGTACTCTTCGTCAAATATGTCTGATTGCATTCGAAATGATGATCTTTTGAACCTATCTAGAAAGCGCTGCACCCTATCTTGTTGTGAGACGTTTCTGCCGTTAAAGCGTAGAAGTTACAATCTAAGACCAAAACACAATTGTCCATGAACCTGCAGGATATAAGCATTAACAAGGTAGTTCTGATCGGGCGACTGAGTCGGGATCCCGAGCTTCGCCATTTAAACAGCGGTACAGCCATTTGCCAATTACGTGTGGTAACTACGGAAAGCTATGTGAACCGGGATGGTGACCCCGGAGAAAGTAGAGCATCACACACAGTGGTGGTTTGGGGGAAGAGGGGTGAAGATATAGCTAATCGAGCGCGTACCAACACGCGTATTTTTGTGGAGGGAAGAATTCAAAATCGCTCCTACGAGAATCAGCAGGGAGAAACAAAGTGGGTAACCGAAATAAATGCAAGGACTGTTTTTCCAATGGAGGAGGAAGGAAATTATGGACAACCGGCACCATCGGGTGCGTACGGTCAGCAACCAGGTGGAGGTCACGGCCAGCAAGGTGGGTATACACAACCCCAAGTGGGTGGAGCTCCACAACCACCGCCCGCTCCCGTGCAACAACCTCCTCCCGCACAACCACCAGGTGGATCCCCCGCATCGCCCGGCGGTTCGCCTTCTACGACCATTGTCCCAGAGGATGATCTACCTTTCTAGATCGAGAATCTGCGACTAATTGATCTACCCTGTGCTCCCGAAATCCTTTGTCTGTGTCAGCGTGTCGCTGGATCTCTCTATAGATGAATCCCGTAACTCTGGATATCTGACCGTATTGCGGGACGTTCGCATCGATTAAGTGACACAACAATATTGTCCCTTTGCACTAAATTCCCCTATCCTCTCGCATGTACATCGAGATGATCTGTCACAACTAATCAATTAAACTTTGGACCCATGGGATCAGTTAATGGTCGCGGACAGTGGAGTGGCCGGCTCGGCTTTATTCTGGCTGCCGCAGGAAGTGCTATTGGACTCGGAAATATCTGGCGTTTTCCGTACTCCGTGGCCGAAGGCGGTGGAGGGCTTTTCGTCCTTATGTATCTGATTTTCGTTCTGGCAATCGGACTACCAGTGCTATTGGCTGAACTCTCTCTGGGGCGTGCTTCTCAACGTAATCCGGTGGGTGCATTTAAGGCACTGATCCCTGGTAAATTCTGGCCGTACGTGGGTGGACTTGGTGTCGTCACCGGTGCGGGAATCCTTGCATTTTATTCGGTTATCGCCGGATGGACAGTAGGGTATCTCGGTAAAGCTGTGTCTGGCGAATTATCGCAGGCACACGATGGCGACACGAGTGGTGCCATCTTCACGGAATTTGTAGCAGATCCTTTCTGGCCCATTCTGCTCTGCGGCCTGTTTCTCCTGCTTACGCTGATTGTCGTACGAAGAGGCGTATCCAAGGGCATTGAACGTGCGGCCACTCTATTAATGCCCGCACTCTTTGTTCTGCTGATCCTATTGGCCATTCGGGCAGTGACCCTGCCCGGAGGTATTGATGGGCTCACCTATCTCTTTACGCCGGACTGGTCTAAACTTAGCTTGAATGTTGTTATGGGAGCGCTTGGACAAGCATTGTTTAGTCTAAGTTTAGGCATGGGCGCTATGATCACTTTCGGATCCTATATGTCTAAACGGGAAAACCTTTGGCAGTCGGGTATCTATGTTGCAATCGCGGATACTGGCATAGCCATACTGGCAGGTCTTATCATTTTTCCCGCTCTTTTCTTCGCGAATGCCGATCCCAGTGCTGGACCAGGCCTCGTGTTCGTGATACTACCTACCATCTTCAATCAGATGCCCTTGGGGACTGTGTTTGCCACAGCGTTTTTCTCATTGCTGGCTATCGCCGCGCTCACCTCCACTGTCAGCCTACTAGAAGTGGTTGTTGCGTACTTCGTGGATGAGAAAGGATGGACCCGTAACCGGGCCGCCACCTTTGTCAGCGGAATCTGCTTTGCATTGGCTGTACCGTCAGCCCTTGCATTCGGCGCAGTATCGGCGCTCTCAGGCGGAGAGGACGGGATTCTCCCATTTGGACTTGACTTCCTTACCCTAAACAATAACATCTGGGGAAATTACTCCCTGAGCCTAGGGGCATTCCTGATTTGCGTCGCGGTTGGATGGGTATGGGGTGTACCTAAACTGCTTGCGGCCCTCGAGGACGGGGGCGATCGCACGTTTCCAATCCCAGGGGGCCCTGTGGTAGGATTCCTGATCAAAGTTATTTGCCCATTGGCTGTACTTACTGTCCTAATATTCATATTAGTAACCGGACAATATTTCTAAGCCATACCAGACCATGGCATGGTCAAGACTGATCCATATGCACCAGAACGATCCACAGTTTGGCACCCCCTGAAGGTTCTCCTATAGCTGCACTGGACCTGTTGGTACAGTCTCACAGTGCATCGGTATCACCGATCGAGATTATTGTCTTTCTGCTGCTGCTATTGGCCAGCGCAGTTGTATCCGGTGCTGAGGTTGCACTCTTCTCACTCCGCGCGACCGACCGTGAGACACTCACTGCGAGTGGAGATCACCGGAGTCGACGCGTACTTTCCCTTCTCGATAATCCGCGCCGCCTCCTAGTCACTATTCTGCTGCTCAATACGCTCATCAATGTCTCGGCCGCAATCCTCGCAGCATTGGTGACCGAACGCGTGGCAGAATCTATGGGACTAAGACCGGAATTTGTTTTTGCACTGGAGGTCGTCGCACTAACCTTTACGTTGCTCATTTTCTCTGAAATTACCCCTAAGCTGATTGCCTCCAGATATGCTCTAACCTACAGCCGTCGTGTAGCAGGGATCCTCAAAATAGTCTCATGGCCTCTGTATCCGGTCACTACACTCCTTGCACGCATGACCACTCGCATACATGGGATTTATCACAACTGGAATGGGGATGAGAAGTCAGATTTACTTTCCACTGACGATCTGCGAGTCATGGCTGAGATCGGCAAAGACCATGGATCATTGGAAGAAGATGAGCATGGCTGGATTCAGTCACTGCTTGACTTTGGAGATACTACGGTTCGTGCCATTATGGTGAATCGCCTGGATATCTCGGCACTGCCTATTACCGCCTCCCTGGAAGAGGCCCTGGAATTAATTCGTATCTGTGGACATTCACGACTGCCACTCTATAAGGACCACCTGGACAACATCCAGGGTGTTGTCTATGCCAAGGACTTGCTTCCATACGTGAATCAGCCTGATGCTACGATTGATTGGACTCATCTTATGAGACCACCTATATTTGTGCCGCTCGGCCGAAAACTGGATGACCTTCTCCAGGATTTTCAACATCGTAAAACTCATCTGGCCATCGTGGTAGATGAATATGGCGGCACCGCAGGACTCGTAACCCTAGATGATGTCCTGGAGGAAGTCGTTGGGGAAATGGAGGATGAGCATGACGAAGTCAGAGATACACTCATCATTCCCCTGGGTAATCGCCAGTACAAGGTTGATGCCCGAATAAACCTGGATGACCTTAATGTGGCGGCCAACATCTCGCTGCCAACCGATACTTATGAATTTGAAACGTTGGGCGGCCTTATATTTCACTTGGCCGGAGATATTCCCGAGCCAGGTTATACCACCGTGCATGACCGCATGGAAATCTCCGTAGATGAAGTGGAAAACAACCGGATTCGTATGGTGCACATTCGGATTCGCGCTGCTCCCAAAGAGTCAAACGGATAATTCGGTAATAACTGAAACCACGACACAGTCGCTGAATTTAACAACCCATCGACTATCCCGTGCAGCCTGAGGCGCATGGACAGTATACGTGACCATTGCGGCGTCTTTGGAATTTTTAATTCCCCGGAAGCTGCTCGACTTACCTACTTCGGTCTGCATGCCCTCCAACACAGGGGACAGGAGTCTTGTGGGATCGTCACATCTTCCTTTGACCACGGCCGACAGCGTCGTGTCATGTCTGCTGTGCGAGATTTCGGGCTCGTCCTGGATGTCTTCGACAATCCTGCGCTATTTAAAGACCCGCTGAGCGGCTCATCAGCCATTGGCCACACAAGGTACTCTACGAGCGGGTCCGCTATCAAACGCGCCAATATCCAGCCCCTCCATGTTCAGTACCGTGGAGGTAATCTTGCGATAGCTCACAATGGAAATCTTTCCAACGTTACCGAGCTTAGGGCTTCGTTCAGCGAGCGAGGCACACTGTTTCAATCAACGTCTGATACGGAACTCATCCTGCACCTGATTGCACAAAGCCGCCGCACCAGACAGATTGATCAGATTCTTGACGCCCTCACACAGGTGGAAGGTGGATACGCGCTGGCCCTGCTCACAGACGACAGCCTGATTGCCGTTCGGGATCCGAATGGATTTCGCCCCCTTGCACTGGGCCGACTTCGCAATTCAAGCGAAGACGGCACGATGACCTATTGCGTCGCCAGTGAAACCTGTGCCTTCGATATGATCGGCGCCGAGTATATACGCGATATTGATCCAGGAGAGGTTATCACCATTGACACGGAAGCCTGCAAGACTGGGCGCTTCCATAGTGAGCGCCTGAACAGCCGTCACGGTGTAAGTCAATGCATCTTCGAGTACATCTACTTCTCCCGACCAGACTCACGTATTTATGGGGAGATGGTGGATAAGGTGCGTCGCAAGTTTGGCAAACAGCTGGCACACGATGCTCCTGTGCCGCGCGTTCAAGCAGAAGAGAAAGCCCCTCTGGTGATATCGGTTCCTGACTCTTCTAACACCGCCACACTTGGCTACGTAAGCGAATGCCAGAAACTCGGATATCGCTGCAAATATGACATCGGGCTGATCCGTAACCACTACGTTGGCCGAACATTCATCGCACCGGGGCAGGATAGCCGCGAAATGCGTGTTCGATGCAAGTTCAATACAGTTGACGGCCTGCTGAAAGACCGTATTGTCGTGGTGGTTGACGACTCAATCGTGCGCGGCACAACGGCCAGGCTCCTTGTAAAGATGATCAAGGAAGCCGGCGCCAAGGAGGTTCACTTCCGTGTGGCCTCACCGACGGTCATGAACCCCTGCTTCTATGGCATGGACTTCCCCAGTAAGCAAGAGTTGCTTTCAAGTAAGTTTGACGACGTAACGGCTATCGGAGAATGGCTCGGCGTTGACTCCCTTGCCTATCTCACGGTAGCGGGCCTGAAAAAAGCAGTGCGCGCCGCCCACGACAGTCCACACGGCTATTGTGACGCATGCTTCACGGGCGTCTACCCCGTACCAGTGGATATGTGCGCCAGTAAGGAAGCCTACGACTGACTGCTATGATCCGTCTGTTGGCGGCTCACAGGTTGGTGGACGGTTAGTATCTGCCAAGTAGACGATTTTCCATCCCTCGTCAGTCCGATAGAGCTGCATTGAGTTCACGCCGCAGTGACTCATGTTTTCGCCAAGAAAGAATGCGAACTCCATCCAGGCGGAAGCCAGTCGGCCATCAATCGAGATATGGACATCCCAAATCCGCTCATCCCATACCTGATCATGTGGTGTACCGACCGCACGTACGAACTGATCGGGTGGACCAACCCTGAAGCCTTGGTCGGTTGCACGGCCCATCAGAGCGGATTCGTGCATCACACTCCGCACCATCGTACTGTCTCCCGCACGCATTCCGTCAAACAGACGGTCGATTACCGCCCTAACTTCATCCATCTCCTCCGATTGCGCCTGCGCTGCTGGAGAGTATATACAGGCTAACAGCATCAATCCTAGAGTGAGTACATAAGTGGTTTTTTTCATTGTTGTATTGTTTTTCCGGCTAAGGCAACCCTTATCCGTGGGCATTCGTTCCATTTTTCGGCTGAGATGATATTTTCATATTAGAAGACTGTCGTACAAAGCCATCACAATCTGTTAGATCTATGCCGTTTCAATTTGTGGTTGGTTGCGTGCCTAGTCATTTCAAACACCGACCGTACAGATGAGCTTCGGTCAACATTTTATTGATGCAGTTGCTGTAGCGGGACCCTTTAATGCAGGCCAATCACAGGATCCCGCTATCCTTTGTCGGCTAGTCGGGTCGGATCAGGCCCAAACTCTTCGCAAAAATTAATTATGCCCCCTGGAGCATCCTTCTCTAAAACTCAAGCGCCTTTTTCCAATATTCTTGAACCATGAATATGAGATTCGGAGTCGCTGTGCTGACGTTTGCGCTGTCAGCATCCGCTGTGGGACAGCCGATTTGGACGATTGGAGAGGCAGGACACACTTCGGTGGTTTATTCCGTAGCATTTTCACCGGACGGCACGCAGTTGGCCTCTGGCTCAGAAGACAAAACAATCCGTCTGTGGGATCTGGCCACTGGCCAGGAAGTACGGCGCTTTGAAGGACATACAGGTACTGTTCGTTCCGTAGTATTTTCACCAGACGGCACGCAGTTGGCTTCTGGATCACTTGACCATACAATCCGTCTGTGGGATGTGGCTACGGGGCAGGAATTACGACGCTTCGAAGGGCATACTATGGAGGTTCCTTCCGTGGCATTTTCACCGGATGGCAAGCAATTGGCTTCTGCGGGATGGGACTCTACGATCCGTCTGTGGGATGTCGCCACGGGGCAGGAAGCGCGGCGCTTTGAAGGGTCTATATATGCGTTTTATTCCGTGGCATTTTCACCGGACGGTAAGCAGCTGGCCTCTGGATCAGCGGACGGTACGATCAGTCTGTGGGATGTGGCCACGGGGCAGAACGTGCGGAGCTTTGTAAGGATTGCAGGTCAGGTTAATTCTGTAGCATTTTCACCGGACGGCAAGCAGCTGGCGTCTGGGGGAAACCGACGGAATCTCTATCTGTGGGATGTAGCCACGGGACAGGTAGTGCGGCGCTTTGCTGAGCATCTCGATGCTATTCGTTCTGTAGTATTTTCACCGGACGGCACGCTACTGGCCTCTATGGGGGGCATTGATTTCCGTCTGTTTGATGTAGCCACGGGACAGGATTGGTATGATACCTTATATCATCCAGGTGCTCGTTCGGTAGTATTTTCACCGGACGGCACGCAGTTGGCTTCTGGGGGCACTGACAGGAGTGTTCGTTTGTGGGATGTGGCCACGGGACAGGAAATGCGATACTTTGGAGGGCGAGCAGGTTGGGTTTATTCCGTTGTATTTTCACCGGATGGCAAGCAGCTGGCCTCTGGCTCACCGGACGGTAGGATCCATCTCTGGGATTCAGCCACGGGGCAAGAAGTGCGGCGATTTGAAAGGCATAAGGCCAGGGTAAGGTCCGTTGTATTTTCACCGGACGGCACGCAGCTGGCCTCTGGCTCAGATGACAGAACAATCCGTCTGTGGGATCTAGCCACGGGGCAGGTACTGTGGCACTTTGCAGGGCATAGAGATAGGGTTCGTACCGTAGCATTTTCGCCGGACGGCACGCAACTGGCCTCTGGATCATATGACCATACGATCCGTCTGTGGAATGTGGCCACGGGACAGGTAGTGCGACTCATTGGAAGGCATGGAGATTCGGTCTATTCCGTAGTATTTTCCCCGAACGGCGCGCAGCTGGCTTCTGGGTCAGATGACAGAACAATTCGTCTTTGGGATATAGCCACCGGGCAGGAGCTACGGCGCCTTGAAGGGCATACAGATGGAGTTCTTTCCGTAGTATTTTCACCAGACGGCACGCAGCTAGCCTCTACATCATGGAAGGGTCCGATTCATCTATGGGATATAGCCACGGGGCAGGAAGTCCGACGCTTTGAAGGGCATACCGGTTCCGTTAGTTCCGTGGTATTTTCACAGGACGGTGCACAACTAATTTCTGGGGCGTATGACGGTACGATCCGTATGTGGGATGTGGCCACAGGGCAGGAAATAGATCAGCTGGATCACAAGGGCATTGTTTTCTCCATAGCTATTTCCGGGAATGAACGACTCATCGCATCGGCTGGAGAAGGAGGCCTCTGGTTATGGGATGCCACGGCTACAGTATTGGAGACAGTACGTGCCCCAAGTTCAGAGATCCCGGCGACCCTTACACACTTTCCGAATCCCGCAGAGGCATTCACCACGATCGAATACGTGCTTTCAAAAGCGAGTCAGGTCCGGTTGTCAGTCCATGACCTTCTTGGACGTGAGGTGATCAGTGTACTGGATGCAGCCCAAGCAACCGGTTCCCACAGTCTACAATTGGCCACGGGGAAGCTATCAGGAGGAATATATTTTCTGCGGCTCGTCACCAATGACTGGCATATGACACAACCGTTAATCGTACACTGACCTAGAATTGGGGCACTCACGTCCTCGGAATAGAATGAAGCTACAATTATAGCCGGTTGAACTCGTCCGTTTGATGCAGATGCATAACATTAGAGCCAGTACAGGGAACGGACAATCTTCTTTTCTAATTGAGACAGGACGGCTCGGTATCCTGCCAGACATTGTTTGCAGTTGGTCTATTGATGGGGAAGGCTGCGTCTGGAATAGGATCACAGCGTTCGTCATTTTCATCAGGCCTTCGTTCGCACGCACAAAAGTCTTTACCTAGCCCGAATTTCCGGGGAGTATCACCCATATATGTAATCACAGAAAATCTTATGAATCAAGCCTGAAAACGGCCTTATTGCATATATATTCACATTTTTCATGAACTTACGAACAGTCTCACTAAATTGATCTTCGGTACACATAACGCGCAGGAGGTGCATGCATCTCTTTTCTGAGCAAACCGTCTTGCACTTGCGTTCATGCTCGGAAGGTTTCTATTGTACACTCCTCCGGCTCGGACTATCAATAGATTTATGTCTGCTAAGCTTAACCAGTCTGAACGTCTGCGATATGCGCGACAAATCGCTTTGGAAAAGATGGGGATTGCCGGGCAGGAAAAACTCAAGACCGCTTCTGTTCTGGTCGTTGGTGTAGGTGGGCTGGGATCATCGTTGTCCCTCTATCTTGCTGCTGCGGGGGTCGGACATCTAGGGTTGGTTGATTTCGATGTCGTGAAAAAAAGCAACCTCCATCGGCAAATCCTACACACAGACGAATTCCTGGAGGCCTCCAAACTTGATTCGGCCCTTGCTGCCCTGAAAGCCCGTAATCCTCACACCAGAATAACCCGGCACAACGTCCGTCTGGAAAGAGATAGCGCAATGGATATCCTTCAAGGATACCAGATCGTTGCTGATTGCTCGGATAATTTTGCCACACGCTACCTCGTCAATGACGCCTGCGTACTACTGGGGATCCCCAACGTGTACGGTAGTGTCTATCAATTTGAAGGACAGGTGACTGTATTGTGTCACTCCGATGGCCCATGCTACCGTTGCCTCCATCCCAATCCACCCCCGGCCGGACTCGTACCTACCTGCGCAGAAAGTGGCGTACTCGGCGTACTTCCGGGAGTAATAGGGGTGCTTCAGGCAAACGAAGTTCTGAAACTGCTTCTCAACATCGGTCGGCCTCTCATTAGACGTATGACACTGATCAACGCTCTAGATTCAGAATGGAAAACACTGACCCTCCCTAAAGACGATGACTGTCACCTCTGTGGAAAATCTCCAACAATCAAGACACTTATCGACTACGAGGACTTTTGCGGAACCGCACCTCATATCAGTGCAGCAGAGTTGAGCATACTCAAGGAAAGCTGCACGCCGTTCTTTCTTCTTGACGTCCGGAGAACCGATGAGGCAGCTGTCGTCAGCATGGGAGCCGACCAGCTAATCCCGGTTGAATCCCTCCCGGACCGACTATCAGAAATCGAAGCAACCCCCAGCGAGCGCATTGTCGTTCATTGCCAAACAGGTCTTCGATCCAGACATGCCGTACAGCTACTTCACAACGCCGGATATCATCACGCAGTAAGCCTGGATGGCGGTATCCTAGCTTGGATCGAGCTGCAGACAGCGAAGGTCACACCCGATTAACCTATCCCTGTCGTTTGGCTTGGAGATTTATTACTGTCAGCGACGATTCCACCGTTCTTCCCGCCTGGGCGGGTACTTGCGGCGGCGTAGTGGGACAATGAAGCTATCTGCTGGCAGACATCGAATTGTCCCAACGACAGAAGATAGCATACCAGTTACTCCGCGAGTATCTTGTACCTGCTTTAAAACCTACCGTGCTTTTGCTCCACAACATCATGAAGCGTCCACTAACTGTTGCGCTCTCGGTAACCTCGTTCCTGATACTGAGCATACAACTACCCGGTTACCAACCGGTTGATGCTCTCTATCAATCAAGTACCGTGATCCGCACATCCCATTCTGAGGAAATCTCAAAACTAACAGCATCTGATCGGCCTCCAAACTTTATTGTGATCTTGGCAGATGATCTTGGTTACGGCGATTTGGGAGCCTATGGTCAGAAGAAAATTCGCACGCCTAGTCTTGACCAAATGGCCGCAGAGGGCATGAGATTCACGAGTTTTTACGCCGGACATACGGTCTGTGCACCATCCCGCATTGCCCTCCTGACTGGTGTGGACATGGCACATTCACGCACACGCTCCAACGCCGGTCCCGGGCTCCAGGAATCAGACATAACCGTGGCTGAGATACTCAAGGAAGCGGATTACGCCACAGGCATCTTCGGCAAATGGGGATTTGGAACACCGGAAAACGGTGCACCAAACCGGCAGGGGTTTGATGAATTTCTGGGATACCTGGGACATGTCCATGCACACTCATACTATACGGACCACCTGTTCGGAATTCAGGACGGCAAAACAGAACGAGTGCCTGTTGATACCACGCAGTATACACCGGATCTGTTTACGGAAGCGGGCCTGGACTTCATTACACGTCACAAGGATCGTCCATTCCTGTTATATCTCCCCTATCCGCTGGTGCATGCAGAGCTTCTGGTGCCGCAAGAATCCATGAGGCCCTATCAGGATAGCACCGGTCGCAGCCTCCTAATGCCAGAAAAACCGTTTCCCTGCTGCGGCGTCATTGGTACCTATCGTGGACAAGAGCAACCCCATGCAGCATTTGCGGGGATGGTTTCTAGACTTGACCGAGATGTTGGCCAGATACTGGATCATCTCCGCAATCTCGGACTGAGCGATAACACGATCGTGTTATTCACCAGTGACAATGGTCCTCATGTTGAAGGGGGCGCTGATCCAGGTTTCTTTGAAAGTAACGGTCCTCTGCGGGGACTCAAACGTGATCTTTATGAGGGCGGTATCCGGGTTCCTGCAATTGCCTGGGGACCCGGGATCATACCTGGAGGCATCGTGAGTGAACATCCCTGGGGAGTCTGGGATTTCCCTGCGACTCTCGCTGACTTTGCGGACGTACCCTCACCCCTCACGAATGGGCTTTCGATGCGAAACCTACTGCTCAATGACGGACCGGTGACCCAGCATGAGTATTTTTACTGGGAATTCGATAACCGTTGGGGTGGACATTATGTGCAAGCAATCCGCCAGGATGATTGGAAATTCCTGCGTTTTGTTGAACCCGAACGAACCTGGATTGAACTGTACAACCTGCGTACAGATATTGGGGAATTCAATAACCTTGCCGCACACTATCCAGAGATAACGATGAGATTGAGTAGCCTGATAGACAAGGTTCGTATGGATCTATGACACTGCAGCAGCCAATCCTCAGAAAAGATTGAGATTTTTCCGCAGGGCCCAACTGCCTCCAAAACGTTGAACCAAGTAAGGCACAGCTGCAGGATCCGTATACCCTAGACAGCTACTCCTTTTCTGCAAATGACCGGTAATGTTCCGTCGATATAGCAAACATCTTCGACCGAGATGATCCCAGCTAAATCTCAGATTTACTATAAAAAAAGTTCGGTCCACCGCAATTAGCGTGGAATGATTAAACCTAGGTTTCGCCAAAATATAGAGCAATCAACGGAATCTTTACCTAGCATGCATCCCTCGAATCCAATCTTCAACTGTTATACATCATCCCGAGTCTGTCTGCCATCATTCTATGGTCATGTTGGTCGCGGTATAACGCTATCACTTCACCAATGTCATTTGTTTGCTTGCAGAATAGGCGTTGCCAGCTTTAAGTTGATAGAAATAAATGCCGCTGGCAAGTCCTTGCGCCTCAAACGGAACCACATGTCTGCCTTGCGGCATGGTTTTTCGGTCCAGCAGCACCATGACCTTCCGCCCCAAGGCATCAAAGACGGTGAGGGTAACCGGTTCCTCGGAAGCCAGTGAAAATTCAATCGTTGTGGACGGGTTGAATGGATTGGGATAATTTTGGCTGAGCGAGAATGTTGCCGGAATTTCTGCTAACTCGCCGGCAATGCCCCTCCATGCGAGGCGTCCAACCATGGCGACAACAGGCCACTGTACCGGTGAATGCCACCAGCGTGCATCCGCATTGTGCTTGACAGACCATTGAATCTGGTTGTCTCTTGTTCCGGTTTTGTCTGCATCGTTCAGAGCCAGGTTCATTGGAACCAGTCTGAGGTCCGTGCCTGAGATCGGTGGAAGCACGATGTCCTGCGTCGCTGCATTCTGGATCGCATCCAATGGGATCAACGCAAGCATTTTCCATCCAGACTCCCTACCTGAGACATCCTGAATGACTTCATAGGCTGCGCCACCTCGGGAGACGGGGACATACGTTCCCGTTCCGGCATTCAAATAGATGGCTGCCCCCACATCGTGCCCCGCCGCAATACGGAAATGGTAGTCTGCATAAGGCCCCCGCTTCAAGACCTTGTGCGGCGAACCGGTAAGAAATGATCCCCCGTTCACTTCACGGACATCGTAGTTGCCCCATCCAAGCTCAATGCTGTCATATTGCCACATATCTTCCGGGAACACGTCCTTTCCAGCTATCCGAACGGTATCGTCCTTCACTTCGGCATACACGAAGAGCTCGTTGCGAGGACTCTGTCCGATCCAAAAGATTCCAGACAACTCCTCATCATTCGGGGGTAGCGTCCCGCTCTCTCCCGGACTGCTGTGCAACTCATCTATCCGGAAAGGCGCAAGCCACTCCGGGAATCCCTCCTTCGAAGCAGTGCCCTTTTGCAGGCTAGCTCTAAGCAAATCTGCTTCCACTTCCGTCAGTTCAACGATCACAGGGCTAACGGGCAGGTTCGGATTGATGATAGATACGGAACTGGCTGAAATAGCTGGATTTTCCACACCATAGGTGCTTAGGGAGGTCACGGCATAATGGACCTCCAGCGGTATGAAAGAAATATGCGGCACTTCCCAGCGGTGCAGCACTTCCGTCCCTTCGACAACCTTGGAGGGCAGGTATTGCAGCAAAAAGACCTCGTCCGCAGCAACGTCCGTAATCGGTTCCGTGCTTGTGTAGATCTTATAGCCTCCGAACGACAATGTAGAATTCCAGGAAATGACATTCCCCATCAAAGATGGACTCCCAGTCACGCCAATCATTGCCATAACTGGAGCATCCGCAATGGAAAGGTTCAGGCCCGGTTTGCCAATGTAAACATCGTCTACCCACACGCTGCCACCCCCCTCACTTTCCCAGGCGATGCCGATCGCCTGTACATTACCCCACTCAAACTCTTTCCACAACTGTGGCGCTTCACTCGTTCCCGGTCCTTCCCCATCGGTCGCTACCCGCAGTCCTGCGGCGGTCATCGCACCTGTATAATACCAATGCGGTGCCAACCCATTCAATATCCCCCGTAATCGAGCATATTCCAACTCCCGCCATGTTCCTGGAGGGAGTGGGATCGCCAGCTGATGCCACTGACCATCGCGTAGGTCTTCCGGTATCCGCCATGTGGCCCGAAACGGCAAATCTGCACTCCCGTCTTCGGTTCGACGGTCATCCGTTTTGTCTTCCAGGACCAGGGCGGGGCTTCCCTTATCCCGGCTCGGTGCGCTTGGATCCACCAAGAGCCGCAGATGAAGATAATCACCACGATTCTGGTTAGAGGTCAGATCAACACCGAGGGTACGGGAAAACTGGAAGGATTGATAACGGCCGAATTCGTAATGGAGTACGGTCTCCTGTGCTCCACTCTCCAGGGGATCAGGAACGAGACTTCCATCAAAGGCATCTATCCGTGTATTCGTACCGCTGGAAAAGAAAATGAAGTCGGTTCCGAGGGCCGGCCCGTACCCGGAATTGGCCTCGGGGCGCGGCAGGTCAAACGTCCAGATGCCTCTGCCATGCGTGGCAAGAATGATCTGATTGTCCACCAGTCTCATCTGCCAGATTGAAACCGCTGGCAAGCCGTTGTCGGTATATTCCCAGGTCTGACCGGCATCAATAGATTCGAAGAGTCCGATTTCTGTTCCGGCCCATAGAATATTCGGATCGTGCGGCATGACGAGCAAATCATAAACTGCTACGTCAGGAAAGCCGTTCGTGCTGCTTCTACGGCCCGAATTGGCAAATCCAGAAAGATCCTGCCAGGTTCGTCCCAAATCAGTCGTATGCAGGATCTTTGCCCGGTTGAAACGAGAAAACAGGATGTATGCTGTGCTGTCCTGATCAGGATGTGTGGCGATCCCCGAAATATTTGTTAGGGGTGCTATTCCTGGAATTGTCGTGGGGACAAACGTCTGTCCTCCATCCACAGAAACCACCACTGCGGAGGAATTGTCACTCATTCCTCGGCCTGCCCAGACAATATTCGCATTCGCCAGGGAAACGCGAACTTTATGATACCCCCTGCCCCATTGTTCTACTGGAATCGGGACAATGTCCCAGGTCTCCCCGAAATCCTCCGACCTCCATACACCTTGACCACCGACCGCGAAAACCCGATCCGGTACATCTTGTGAATTTGCTAGAACGCTAAAGAAAGGACCGTCATCATCCGGAGTCTGAACACGATCAAAACTCCTTCCACCATCCGTTGATCGGGCAATCCCATTGTACTGCAAAGTAGCTAAAACCAGCCGCTCATCTTTGGAATGCCACACCGTATCAAAGCCGTCACCCCCTAGAACATGTTCCCACTCATGGTTATGTTGTGGATCCATATCGGAAAGCCATGTCCCGTTGTCCTGCGTACCCCCGATATAAACGTTTTCGCCAGGCTTTTTGGCTAAACCGTAAAACTGTGTCGTGTTATATCCGGTGGCCCCGGTGAAATTTTCGCCACTATCTTCCGAGAAGAAGACGCCACCATCATTCGCACTCAAAACTTTGAACCTGTTCCGCGTTTGATTGACTGGAATGACATGAATATTGTGATGGTCCACATGTACGTCCCGATTCACCGACGCAACCCGCATCGTTTCTCGCGTTTGTGCTTCAAGGGAATCAGCCGTGAGGCGCACGAGAGACTCGGGAAGATTCGCTGGATTCCACGTTTCACCAGGTGGTAATGTGAACCTCAGCAGATACAGCATCTTGTTCACAACACCACCATCTTTCGCGATGCGTTCATCTGCGCCGGAATCGCTGTAAGGATAGCCGTGGATAAAGATATGTTCCCTGTACCCAGCACTGCTGATGTAATCAAGATCAAATACGCCGTTATCTTTATCATCCCGGAAAGAGACCATCAGTTGGGTATTGTGGTCAGTATCCCACACTTCAAATGGAACCTCTGCATAATCCTCATAGAAGTAGAGCAAAAAAGATCTGCCGTGTCCAATTTCCGGATCACCTGTCTGGGCCACCGAAAACCGATGTGCGCTCTGGCGCTTTCCTGGTCCGAAGCGCACTTCAATTGAAACGAAGTCTTCCGGCGTCACGTCCGGTACTTCATGCCAAGCGTCCCCAGACAATAGACGATTACCAAAATAATTGGCCTGGCTCCAATAGAGTTGCCTGAGGAAGGAGTTCGTATTGATCAGTTCGTAGTTTGATAAGTACTGCACGACAACAGGACCAGTTACCGTCGCTTCCCAGAATTGTATACCGCCCAGAAACACCTTGTTCAGGTCGTAGGGGTGTATGGCCAAGGTCTGGTCGTACCAACCCTGACCGCCGAGCCAATTGGCCGCACCAACTCCCTGTGAATCCACGATGAAGTCCCAGGAGTCACCGTTGTTGAGCGTCCGATACAAGTGAGACTGACTGCGTCTTTCTGCTGATGCATAAACCGTTCCCGGGAAAGAGGATGACATGGCCAACTCTATTCGCTGGACATCAAAAAAAAAGTCGTCCAGCGATACGTGCCAGGTACTTCCGCCGTTGGTTGACCTCAATATGGCGTGACTATTAACCGTTGCAAACTGAACATTGAAATCGGCGGGGCTCGCTTTGAGATCCTGAACTCGGAGTGTGATATTTTCGGGCCGGTACGTGCGGTCCCAGGTATTTCCACCGTCCGTTGATTTATAGATCCCACTGTTTGTGGCTGCCAGAATAGTATTGGCATCCTCCGGGTTCACGGCGAGCCGATTGACCCACCGAAATGCCGGATCGGAAGCGGTCTCCTCCAGTTGTGCCCAAGTCCGACCCCGATTCCGTGACTTAAAGATGCCTGCACCCGAGACCGCATCACCATTCCAAAAGCCTTCTCCCGTTCCCATATAGATGATGTCGGGATTCGATGCTGGCATGGCCAGAGCGGTCACCGCCAGGTTTGGCAGATGGTCGGTCAGCGATTGCCAGGAGGCGCCAGCGTCTGTGGTCTTCCATAATCCTCCGCTCACCGAACCAGCGTACCAGGTTCGGTGAGCCGGATCGTCAGGGTCAACGAGCACGGCCCTGGTACGACCTGCTACATTACCCGGACCACGCTCCACCCAGGCCAGCTTCGTACCCGGACGTTTCCGTGCGGCCTGAGCCATCTGGAATGCTTCCATCCGATAATTCGGAGGATAGCCGGGGCCGCCTTCGACCCGGCGGATCGCCGCATGATATTCAAAAAATTGATCCGGATTTTCGTAACCAGGAACTTCGTCAGGGGGACCATCCATGGTCCATGAGCCCTCAGACTCCAACCCGGTGGGCGTGCGCGAGCTAGTCCAAAGGAAGACCAACGTAACGATGAGCGCAGCTATCCCGGCAAACAGGCAACTTTTGCGGATAACCGTAGAAGTGGATGAGGGCATTTTACTATTCTGAATAGTTTCACCTCAATCCGTATGGAATAATTAACTTCCAGCTCCATTGAAAATAGGAATTTCATGGGAGAAGTTCTGGATTCTGTACTGCTTCACAGCTTCCAAAGTGACTCGTTCACCAGTGCGAAGCAGTATTTCAAGCTCTGGATTGAGAGCGTGAAAGATGCAGCCATTAAGGAGGTCACGGAGATTGCCGAGATATTTGAATGACACTATGGAGGGGTTTGTTGTGCACTTTGCCATGAACAATCCAACGCAAGAGCTGCGCAAATTAGTGGCAAGATCTAGGAAGTCAAAACCATCGGAAGAGGATATCGAATGTTCGAAAACTTCCGAAGCGGAATTGAATTCTTCCACAGGAAGTTAAACGCCAATCCACAATATTCGCGGAAGTACCAGAAGCTCCCCCAAAACTATTCATAGAAACTGGGAGCACTCTGCCAGGCTTCGCCTGATACCCTGATGATACCTGGCGTCGGTCTCATTAACATCCCTGATTATCATAGCCTTAATCCTCCACGGTGATTTAAGCTAGATCACTTTTATTCACCCAAAACGGACCAGCTACCAAAATATCCATGTGCGTATCCTGAAAACATCTTATCGCGTCTTCCGGCGAACAGACAATGGGCTCTCCGCGGACATTGAAGCTCGTGGTAACCAGCACCGGACATCCGGTCAAAGCTTCAAACTTCTGCAGCAACCTGTAAAAAAGAAGATTCTCCTGCTCACTTACAGTCTGAACACGGGCAGAGCCATCCACATGTGTCACCGCCGCTATCGGCGATTCTATATTCCGTTGCCGTTCCAAACCCTCCCCATGAACATGTGCGTCCCGCACCTGAGCAGTCAATAGCATGTAGGGACTCTCATGAGTCATGTCAAACCAATCGGATACCTTTTCGGCCAGCACAGCCGGCGCGAACGGACGAAAACTCTCTCTGAACTTAATGGATTGGTTCACATGCCTCTGCATACGGAGTTGCCGCGGATCGGCAAGAATACTTCGATTACCTAGCGCACGCGGACCATACTCCATTCGTCCTTGAAACCAGCCAACCACTTTCTGGTCAGCCAAGGACTCAGCGGTTCGCCTGCAAAGCGTTTCCTCACTGAGCTCTTCATAGCGGACAGAAGCTGATTCCAATGCAGCACGAATGTCGTCTGCATCAACGGTCCTCTGCGCGGGCTCAAACGTAATCTATATGAGGGCGGTATCCCGGTACCTGCAATTGCCGGGGGACCCGGGATCATACCGGCGGGCGTTGTTAGTGACCATCCGTGGGGAGTATGGGATTTCGATGCGATACCTGCTGCTCGACAACGGACCGGTGACCCGGCATGAATATTTTTACTGGGAGTTTGATAATCGTAGGGGTGGGCATTTTGTGCAAGCAATCCGCCAGGATGACTGGAAATTCCTGCGTTTTGTTGAACCCGGACGAACCTGGATTGAGCTGTACAACCTGCATACCGATATCGGGGAATTCAACAACCTTGCTGTACACTATCCTGAGATAACGACGCGGTTGAGTAACTTAATTGACAGAGTTCGAGTGGACTTCTGATACTGCGCTTCTATTCGTTAGAAAAGCTTGTTGACTTTCGCATAGTGTCCACACTCAATTCCATATGAGATTCTCGCACGGAAAGATACTGCGGTTGTAAAGTCAGGGGGCCCCATCCTGCCAATTAAGATGCTCAAGACCGTTGCAAAAACACAGATTTAGACCGTGGCCGGCTGATATAAATTGTCCTTGCACCCGAAGCACCTAAATCATTGCACAGAGAGAATCTCGGGGCTTTGCACCCAAGCATCATCTGGAACGAATGCAATCAATTTTGAATTATTATTATTTTAATGGATAATAGACGTCTTTTTGAGTAATCGTTAATACATTCCTGCAAATTTGGGTTTTAAGTAATCGATGGTTAAGGAGAATAGTAGAGAACCTAAATTAAAACCTCTCCTCAATGACCTCCCACTAGGGTTCATTGTAGATACGAAATGGTTGCGGGCTCGAGGAATTGACTCAAAGTCTATACATCATTACCTCAATCATGGATGGATTGAGCGTATCATCCACGGTGTGTATCGTCGCCCATTACCGGAAAGTGTCGCGAATCGCCATAAACTGTCGTGGCAAGCAGTCCTTGTGTCGCTTCAACAACTAATGGACTGGGATGTCCATCTAGGTGGCGCCAGCGCTCTGGATTTTGCCGGTCATACTCATTATGTAATGATGGGAAAATCACAGCCTGTTCATTTCTACGGCAACGCGCCTTCTTGGCTTAAGCGCATACCAACAACGGATCAAGTCGTTTTGCACAGACCCACGCTATTCGGTGGCGATCCCGTTGGAATTGTTGACAGCACCCCCCCATCCAAAGAAATAAACTGGACCGTTGGGGTTTGGAATTGGCCCATTAGGGTATCCTGCCCGGAGCGTGCAATCCTTGAATTGGTTGCTGAATTGCGTGGGAATTCAGATTTTGAACATGTCGATCTGATCTTCGAAAATTTGATAAGACTGCGTCCACAGCTGCTGATGAGACTTTTGTTGGCCTGCCGCAGTGTTAAAGTTCGGCGACTGTTTTTCGTTTTCGCCGAGCGCCATAAACACGACTGGTTGGCATTCTTGGAGCCCAAACAGATTGATCTCGGAAGCGGGCCGCGTGCGCTTGTTAAAGGTGGGGTATTCCATTCAACCTATCACATCTCCGTCCCTAAGTTCCTCCTAGATACTTCCTACGAAGATGACAGCATCTTCTAAGTATTTTGACTAGATTCGACTATTGATGGATGTGTTGCCGACTATCAGAAAGGCATCGTCCATGCCACTTAAGGGAGGGACGGCAATCAATCTATTCTACAGGGACATGCCGAGGCTTCCAGTAGATATTGAATTCTCTAGATATTCCGAATTATTGCAGTCTTACTACTGCAATTCAATCTATAACTTTTTTATTGACCCAAAACGGTCCAATTACCAGGATATCCATGTGCGTAGCCTGAAAACACCCTATCGCGTCTTCGGGTGAACAGACAATGGGCTCTCCGCGGACATTGAAGCTTGTGTTAACCAGCACCGGACATCCGGTCAAAGCTTCAAACTTCTGCAGCAACCTGTAAAAAAGAAGATTCTCCTGCTCACTTACAGTCTGGACACGGGCAGAGCCATCCACATGTGTCACCGCCGCTATCGGCGATTCTATGTTCCATTGCCGCTCCAAACCCTCCCCTTGGATATGTGCGTCCCGCACTTGCGCAGTTAACAGCATGTATGGACTCTCATGAGTCATATCAAACCAATCGGATACCTTTTCGGCCAGCACAGCCGGCGCGAACGGACGAAAACTCTCTCTAAACTTAATGGATTGGTTCACATGCCTCTGCATACGGAGTTGCCGTGGATCGGCGAGAATACTACGATTACCCAGCGCACGCGGACCATACTCCATTCGTCCTTGAAACCAGCCAATCACCTTCTGATCGGCCAAGGACTCAGCTGTACGCCTACACAGCGCTTCCTCACTGAGCTCCTCATAGGGGATCGAATCTGTTTCCAATGCAGCACGAATGTCGTCTGCATCGTATGAGGGACCAAGTTTGGCACCCTTCATCGCATCCGGTACACACATTTCGCGAGGGGCTTGGGCATAGTCATGCCAGGCCATCAATGCCGCTCCAAGTGCACCGCCCGCGTCACCTGCGGCTGGCTGAATCCATATTTCTTCAAATAGCCCCGATCGCACGAGTTTGCCGTTGGCAACACAATTCAGCGCTACGCCGCCGGCCATACAAAGCTTACGCTCTCCTGACTCCCTTGCAGCGCGCCGGGCCATTCGGCGAACAACTTCCTCTGTAACCACCTGAATAGATCGCGCGAGATCAAGCTCTCTGCGTGTGATTGAGGATTCCGGGCTGCGCGCCCGGCCGCCGAAGAGATCCTCGAAAGCGCGGGAATACATCCGAAGACCCCAGGGAAAAGAGAAATAGCGAAGGTTCAATCGATAAGAACCATCCTCCTTCAGGTCAATAAGCTCGTCCAGAATCGTTTGTACATATCTGGGCTTACCGTACGGGGCCAACCCCATAAGCTTGTACTCACCGGAGTTGACTCGAAAACCGCAATACCCCGTGAAAGTGCTGTATAATAATCCCAGCGAGTGCGGAAAATAAATTTCTTCTTTGAGCACGATCCCGGACCGGTTCCCTACCCCCAAAGAAGTAGTTGCCCACTCCCCCACACCATCTGTCGTAATAATTGCCGCCCGATCAAACGGCGACGGGAAAAAAGCGCTGGCTGCATGACTCTCGTGATGTTCGCAGAACAGTAACGTACCGCGAAAGCCGATCTCCTTCCGTAGAATATCTGGAATCCAAAGGCTTCGCTTTAGCCATACCGGCATTGCTTTGATGAAGGAGGGGATTCCCTGCGGCACACCGGAGAGGTACGTCTCCAGAAGCCTCTCAAACTTCAGGAACGGCTTGTCATAGTAGGATACGATACTCAAGTCCTCGGCCGTGATACCTGCATGGCTGAGACACCAGGCTATTGCATTAACGGGCAGTGATGCGTCGTGCTTGACTCTCGTAAAGCGTTCTTCCTGTGCAGCTGCAACGATGATGCCATCTCTTAGCAGGCAGGCGGCGGAATCATGGTACCAGCAACTAATACCAAGAATATATGTCACGCTTCCATCCACGCTGCAAGGCTGGTTTTCAGCTGTTCGATTTCAGCCTTGGCGTCCTGTTCTTTCTGACGCTCGCGTTCGACTACATTAGCTGGTGCACGGTTGATAAACTTCTCGTTCTGCAACTTCTTCTGCACCCGAAGAAGAAAGGCTTCTCGCTGGACTAGGCTCTTGCCAAGCCGCTGCCGCTCCTCTGCCGGATCAACCAGACCCTGGACATAAATCAGCGCAGCCCCTACAACGGTGGAGGCACACTGCGGCGGTTTGGGGACGTTAATCCCGACACGCAAGTGCGTCACGCGTGCAAGCTTCTCGAAATACCCCTCACATGCCAGCATCTTGTCAGCCAGTTCTGATTGTTCCTCAGATAAACTCAGCGTGACCTCTATGCCTTTGGTCGGAGCTACACTGTACTTGCTACGCAGATGTCTAATTGCAGTCACTGTTTCCTTCAGGAACTCAAACTGTTTCGCACCCGCTGTATCACGCTCATTCGTTGCAGTCGGCCAGTTGGATACCATGCATGCTTCTCCGTCTTCACGGGGGCGGAGGCGATGCCACAGCTCCTCCGTAATGAAGGGCATAAACGGGTGGAGTAACTGGATCAACTGCTCATAGATTTCGATGGAGAGAGCTACGCGCTCCTCTGACATGGCCAAATCACGCCGCGGCTTGACCAACTCCAGATACCAGTCACAGTAATCGTTACGAAAAGTGGTGTATAGCAGGTTTGCAGCTTCGTTCAACCTGTACTTGGTCAATGCATCCTCCACGTCCTCAATACATTCTGCAAGCCGTGTGAGCATCCAGCGCTCAACTAACTCAAGCTCTTCGAAAGATCTTGTGCGCCGATAGTTTTTGTCCCGCTGGATAAATCGACCGAACACATTGAACGCATTCCAGATTTTGTTGGAGAAGTTTCGTCCCATTTCAAAACCTGCAGGATCCAGACGGATATCCTGACCCTGAGCGCATAAGATCGTGAGATAGAATCGCACCGCGTCTGCGCCATACTGCTCAATCAATTCCAGCGGATCAATCCCATTGCCGAGGCTCTTAGACATCCACCGACCAAGTTTGTCCTTGATCATGCCGGTAATAAAAATATCCCGGTAGGGCACCTCTCCCATAAAATAGAGCGAGGCCATGATCATGCGAGCAATCCAGAAGAACAGGATGTCGTAGCCGGAAACCAGCACATTTGTTGGATGGAAGTATTTGAGATCAGCCTGCGCATCAGCGTCCTCGCTCGGCCATCCAAGTGTAGCAAAGGGGAAGAGCCAGGACGAAAACCACGTATCCAATACATCTTCGTCCTGTATCATGCCCGGTTCGGGCTGCTCTACCGCCACTACAAACCCGCGGGATTCATCAGCTGCTCCGCTCGAATCCGTGTGATACCAGACCGGAATGCGATGCCCCCACCATAGCTGCCGACTGATACACCAGTCGCGGATCTCTTCTAGCCAGCGGAAATACTCGTTTTCCCAGCGCTTCGGGTAAAATTTTACAGTGCCATCCCTGACCGCGGTGATCGCCGGCTCCGCAAGCGGCTTCATGCGAACAAACCATTGACGGGATAATAGCGGTTCAACGATCGCCTTGGAGCGTTGCGAAACCGGCACCGTACTCCTGTATGGTTCAACTTTCTCGAGAAGTCCCTCCGCCTCCAGGTCTTTGACGATGATCTTTCGTGCCTCAAAGCGCTCAATGCCCGCATACTTGCCTGCCTGCTCATTCAGCGTCCCATCTTCTGCAATGATACTCAAAGCTTGCAGTCCATGGCGCTTTCCAACTTCAAAATCATTCTTGTCATGGCCAGGGGTAATCTTGAGCGCTCCCGTCCCAAATTCCTGTTGCACATAGTCGTCAGCAATAACTGGAATCTGGCGCTGGGTAAGCGGTAATCTGACTCGTTTACCCACCAATTCTGTGTAGCGGTCATCCTTAGAATTAACGGCTACCGCCACATCACCCAACATGGTTTCCGGTCGGGTCGTTGCTACCGTGATGTGACCAGTCCCGTCCTCTGCTGGGTATCGGATATACCACAGATGGCCATCTTGTTCGACATTGTCCACTTCCTCATCGGAAAGAGCGGTCTGATCTACTGGACACCAGTTCACGAGATAGTACCCACGATAGATGAGGTCAGCTTCGTAGAGTTTCACAAAAACATGCTGCACAGCCCTCACATACCCAGGATCCATGGTGAATCGTTCTCGTTCCCAGTCACATGAGTCCCCCAAGCGGCGTTTTTGTTGCAGGATTCGATCACCATATTCACTCACCCATTCCCAAACCCTCTCAACGAAGGCCTCACGGCCTAAATCGAACCGATTCCTGCCCTCTGCTTCCTTCAATGTGCGCTCCACAACATTCTGCGTCGCGATGCCCGCATGATCTTTGCCAGGCATCCACAGCGCCTCCCTACCCTGCATCCGGCGCATACGTGTCAGTGCATCCTGGATCGTATCCTGAAGTGCATGCCCCATGTGCAGCGCTCCTGTCACATTTGGAGGAGGCATCATAATCGTGTGGGGAGAGTGCCCACTTGCACGATCAGCCCGAAAGAAACCGTTTGACTCCCAGTATTCATACCAGCGAGCTTCGGTCGCCTTTGGATCATAGGCCGCCGCGCGGCCTCTCGTATCGCTCATTTATATGATAGTAGCTGTTTGACAAGCTATAACCGGGAGGTGGCGGAAAAGCGTACTACCATTTCTTCAAGGCTATCCGCACCGTATCTTTCGAGGAACGCATTCGCTATCACCCAGGCTACGGTTGCTTCAGCTACCGTTGAAGCGGCCGGCACACTGGTCACATCACTCCGCTCATAGCGTGTAGGTTGCGCCTCCCCAGTTATCATATCTGCGGTTTCCAGTGGTTTGATGAGCGTGGGAATTGGCTTCATGTAGCCCCGGACAATAATCGGCATCCCATTTGTCATGCCGCCTTCTAGTCCGCCCGCACGATTAGATCTCCGTCGAAATACGGCCTCATCATCCCGGAATATCTCATCGTGTACTTGGGAACCTGGACGACGGATATTCGCTGTTCCGTCACCAATCTCAACACCTTTCTGTGCCTGTATGGAGAGAATCGCCTGAGCCAATTGTCCAGTCAACCGCCGATCCCAGTGAACATAGGATCCCAGGCCAGGCGGTACTCCCGTGACCACAACTTCGTAAACTCCGCCTAGAGAATCTCCCGATTTCTTGATCCGTTTGATGTGATCTACACACGCACGGCTGAGTTCATCGTCAAGCATGCGCACCTCACTCTGATCCGCCACACCATTGATACTCTCTGCCCCCTCAACAATGAGTTCTTCCCGCCTCTCACGCCAGTCGGCTTCGTGATCCCATCCTACTTCACCAATTTGAATAACGTGACTGCCGACCTCAATCCCAAACTGTTTGAGTAATTGGCGTGCAATTGAACAACAGGCTACACGCATGGCGGTCTCCCGCGCACTTGCACGATCAATCACTGGTCGAAGGTCATTGAAACCATACTTTTGCGCACCGACCAAATCCGCATGGCCCGGCCGTGGTAGGGTCACCCGTTCGATGTCCTCTCCTTCACCATCAACGGACATCACCGCCGGCCATCCGCTTTTGTCCTTCCTGTAGGCCGCATTGTCCAGTCGCAGACCTATTGGGCCGGCAATTGTTTTCGAAAAACGTACCCCCGAATAAATGTGGATTTTGTCACGCTCAAACTTGGCACGTCCACCCCGACCAAACCCCAACCAACGCCGCGCCAAGTGGCGGTTGATATCTTTCGCGGTAAGCGGAACGCCGGCTGGCATCCCTTCAACAATTCCCACCAGCGCCTCGCCATGAGATTCGCCAGCTGTCAAGTATCGCAGCATCCGATGCCCGTTACTCCTTAAGCTCGCTCATATCCACTACCCGCGGAACGTTCCACTTATCACGAATGGAGAGTCTCACGTTCTCATCTGCACTATTGAGCTCTCTAATCGCCTGTTGGACCGAGTTGACCGCCTTTCCATTGATGCGTTCCACAAGAACATTTGCCTGCAGATGCTCTGTCTCCTCGGGACGCATCACGCGCTGTATAATTACACCCTCAAAATTCCCGAACTGTCTCTCATCTTCCTCCCCCCATTTGTCCCGCAATACAAGACCCCACTGATCTAAATATCTGGCTGTGCTAACCTCTCTACGGGAATAATATCCCATTTCAGCCAACCAGGAGGCTACCTTTGGGTTATCTCGTCCGAGCAATGTCAGCTGTAGGGTATCAACCTGACCATCGCGCCAATAGGCAATCTCTACATTGGAATCTGGACGATGCAGTATAATCGTACTTTGCAGTTCATTGGGTTCATTGACCGGGTACCCATTGACTGCAACGATCACATCTCCGGGCTGCAATCCAGCGATTTCTGCTGCACTCCCTCCATAAATCTGCTCAATAAACACACCCTGAATTTCTGCCATTCCCAATATCTGGGCCAGTCTTGCATGCACATTGTCGGGTACAACCCCCATGTAGCCCCGCCGAAATTCCCCAAACTCAATCAGATCACTGGCAACACGAATCATTAGATTGACTGGAATCGCGAAACCGTAACCCTCATAGAATCCACTATCCGTCGCAATCGCTGTATTAATGCCAATGAGTTCGCCGTTGATATTGACGAGTGCTCCACCAGAACTACCAGGGTTGATGGCCGCATCCGTCTGAATAAACGTTTCTATCCCAAAACTCTCGTCAATGATGTTCATTGAACGACCTAGGGCACTTACAATCCCCGCTGTAACGGTCGAATTGAGTTGCAATGGATTACCTACCGCTAAAACCCAGTCCCCCGGCTGCACAGTTTCTGAGTCTCCAATCATAGTTGGCTCAACACGTTCTCCTGGGCGAAGGACAATCTGAATCACGGCCAAGTCCGTAGACGGATCTACGCCCACCGTATAGGCCTCGTACTCTCGCTTATCCGCAAACTTTACCTGCAGTTTACCCGCATCCTCTACTAGATGATAGCTGGTTACAATGTGTCCTTGCGGGGTAATAACAACTCCACTACCTTCATTTTCAGGAAACATCTGCGAATCGGAACCGGAAGAAGGCCAAAAACGTGAAGACCAGCTGGATTCGACGTTGATGGAAACGACAGACTGGACTGTACGGCGGGCTACATCCCGGAATGCACTACCGGGCACAGGAAAGCCCGACATCTCCGACTCCATTGCTTCCTCATCTGGATCTGCCCGCTCTACGAGACGGATCTCCGCCAATTGGGAGCCTCGGGGTACTGGAGGATATGCCAGTAACATGATGAGTATTCCCGCCAATAACCCTGCACTGACCAGCCCAATTCCGATCAGGAGCCTTAATTGCTTGCGCCTAGATTCAAACCGATATTTTTCAGTGTCCTGCATAGTGCCCGCTACTATGCGCCGCAGGTATTGTTTCGGCAAGTGCCAGGATAGCCTCTCTGACCACTTTCGAGATTTCTTTACGATCCATGCCCTGGGTTTCAATAAATGGACCGATCCGCAACTCTATATCCAATCGTCTGAATCCCGCCAGATAGATTACATGCCCAATAAACGAACTATGGTGTACATGCGAAACTTTTTCCCGTCCTTCGCTGCCCTGCATGGCACGCCCGTTCAGACCAATCACATTTACAAATATTGGTTGTACTCGCCCCTCATCCCAGTCTCTAATGCTTTCGAAGGCACCCGTCTTGAATGGCAAAAGTGTCCTACCGTCGCCCGTCGTGCCTTCAGGGAACACCATAACCGAACCGCGTTCCATGAGGCGGGTCTGGACCTGGGAGGCAAACGCTCTGGCTTTTCCCATACGGGATCGATCAACCAACAGCATGGCATACGTACGGCAGATCCACCCGACTATCGGCCAGCGGGTAATCTCAGCCTTGCCCGCAAAACAGACATCCAGTTTGGATGCAAGGAATACTGGATCAAGTGCCGTCAGATGATTGCTTACTCTCAACACACCTGGCGCCAATCTTGCGTCGCTGGATGCCTTCACATGTATATTCAGCACACGGCAGAACCGGCGACCTGCCATACCCTGACGTTTCATCCTGTAAGCTAGGCGCTCATCGCTAGGACGCAATAATGCTCCAATACTCGTATGAATACTGCCAATTATGGTCAAGATCAAGGCGCACACAAGACGTAACCAGACTCTCATCGCTACCTATATTCTGCTTATAGTTTATAATCGAATTTCAATAGCCACGAACATTGCACTGCGCTTCCCATGCAGTCACGCGAACATACGGACTTGAGCAGTTTTGTGGATCACTCGGTGGACATTGCGTTTGCCCTGACCGGGAACCCAAGGGTTAATTCGCGCGCACTCCGACAGTTGCGCTTGCTCTCCGAACTGGGACTCAAGATTCTGGTATTGGGGCTTAGACCCCCTGGGAGAGCGACCAAGATGGACATCAAGGGCGTAACCCTCATGAGCCTCCCCAAACCAACTGGGTCTGGTCCCAGGTTTTTCTGGCGTAATCATCGACAATTCAAGTCGGCGCTGAAACACGTAAAGTCTAAGGTTTACCACGCAAGTGATCTTTATACCCTGCCTGCAATGCGCCAGGCTGCAGACCGCCACCATGCCCGGCTGGTCTTTGATGCACGCGAACTTTATACTCACCTTCCCTCAGCTACCCGTCGTCCGTGGGTCCGTTCAACTTGGGAGGTTATACAACACTTGCACATTCATCGTGCCAATTGCGTCTACACAGTTAGCGAAAGCATTGCCCGTCATTTACAGGAAAAGTACAATGTCCAAAACATCTGCCTGATGCGCAATATCCCTGCGCCACAGGCAGCAATCACTGCGCGCTCCCTGCGTGATCGACTTGCGTTGCCTCCAAACGTCACGATTATTCTCCATCAGGGTAATCTGCAGAAACACCGGGGAGCAACAATGATGGTTGAGGCAATGCTCCATACAGACAACGCTATTCTGGTGTTCATGGGACATGGACCTATGCGGTCAGATACAGAACAATTGGTTGAAACCCTTGGGTTGCAATCTAAAGTCCGATTTATTGATCCTGTACCACCCGAAAAACTGCTTTCAGTTACAGCGTCGGCCGACCTCGGGCTGACATTCCTGGAAGATTGTTGCCTGAACCACAGATATGCACTACCCAACAAACTTTTTGAATATCTAGCAGCCGGCGTACCGGTCATTGCCAGCGATCTCCCTGAAATATCACAGATCATACAACGTTTCAATGTAGGCTGCGTAGTGCCTGCCGGTAACTCAAAAGCTCTGGCAGCTGCCTTCAACCGCGCTGTCAGTGACATCGAACTACGCAAGACATGGGTTGCGAATACACCTGATGTCCAAAAAGTTTTTAACTTTACTGCAGAATCTGAGCGGTTTACTGCCGCCTATCTCCCGCTCCTGAACGGATGATGTTGCATCGCACATTTCTACTTGTGGTATTACTGATCTTCGGATGCACCCGGAACGATGTAACGGAGACCACCACGCCCGTACCTGAATTGTTGTCAGCTCCAATGAGTTGGCCCACCTTTGATGAAGCCGTTGCAACCGCTGCCAAGACGGGCAAGCCCATCCTTATTGACATTTATGCACCGTGGTGCGGATGGTGTCAAAAAATGCAGCAGGAAGTCTATACGGACGCCGCTCTTGTTGCCTACGTTCAGGACAACTTTGCATATGGACGGCTAAATATTGACGATGCCAAAACCCGCCATGACTTCTGGGGACAAAACCTTTCATCCATGGAGCTAGGATACCACCTGGGAGCCGCTGGCACGCCTACTACCGTGTTCCTGGGGAGCGATGGCAGCTATATCACGAGATGTCCGGGGTATTGGGCAAAGGATGATTTTAGCGTTGCCCTGCGTTACGTGGCTACAGGAGCTTGGCAACACACGGCATTCTCCGAGTTTTCGCAGCTCTGAAAACAAACCGCTCCACCCCAGTAGATATCTGGGCGGCGATGCTTAAGAAATAATTGCCGGGCGTGGGATTCTTCGCAGCGCGTCATATCCAGGTCCGCATAAAGAATCGCCTCGGATGTCGTGGGGGCTTGGGCCACGACGCTACCTTCTGGATCAACCACAAAGGATCCTCCGCCAAAGGTCAGGATGTCTTCCTGCCCTACCCGATTGGCGAGGGCCATGTAGTAGCCATTCTGGAATGCTCCCACCCTCAATTCCGCTTCAAATAAACCCTCTGGCCACTCATCAAGTGCCCCTGCCTGGGGGACAACCACCACATCCGCACGCTGCAGAGCCAGGGCACGCAGATATTCTCCAAAATGTCGGTCGTAGCAAATAGCTACACCAATCCGACCTGCAGCAGTATTGTACACCGGAGCCCGGTTACCCGCAGTTGTGTAGTAGTCCTGCTCATAGAATCCCTCATACTGCGTGATATGCATCATTCTTGTTACGCCCAAGAGCGTACCGTCCGCATCAATCACTGGCGAAGCGTCAAAAGCGGCATTGCCCTCCCGTGCGTACAGATTGAGAACCACAACCACTCCCAGTCTTTTGGCCGCTGCGCTGAAAGCGTCCGTTGTACGGCCGGGGATCTCTTCGGCAAGCGATAATGGTGGCAATTTATTTCCATTGCACTCGGGGTAACGTACCTTCCTGTGTTGGGGATAGAACGGGGTAAATGCAAGCTCTGGGTAAACAACCAGATTTGCCCCTGCCTGTGCAGCAACCTCCAGGGATTCCAGCCCCTTGGCCAGGTTGATTTCCACTTCATTGGATGCTGAGCATTGAATAAGCGCGATCTTCATGAGTTCAAGTTGCTATGGTCTGCGTCCTACCGCCGACCGAATAGTTTTCTTCAGAATATGTTGCGAGCACGAATCTAGATAATCCAGCCAAATCCGACCTGATCTGAACCTGTGAAACACCGTTTTTTTTCTGCAACAGCATACCAACAGGTCCTGCATAATCAGCGTGCGTTTCCAGCACAAGCATTCCCCCATGTCGGAGTAGGCCACTCCCAAGTTTATCAGCTATAGCCTCGTAATAAGCAAGGGAATCTTCACCACAGAACAGAGCGATTCCCGGCTCGTAATCCCGCACCATCCGGGGCAGTTGTGAACGTTCGCTATCCGGTATGTAAGGAGGATTAGCAATAACTAGGTCGTATCCCGTACCAACTTTATCCAAAAAATCACCGCTCAGTAAATCTGCTGTGGCGAGCCTGATTTCAAGCCCATTTTTCTTGGCATTCTCTCTGGCGATCCGAAGTGCTGAGGCACTGATATCACAGGCTGTTACCTGCGCTGTTGGCAAAGCGTGCTTTATGCTCAATGCAATGCAACCACTGCCGGTACCTACGTCCAACACCTTTAATTTGCTGGCCGGCCCAATGGCTTCGAGTGTAATCTCAACCATTTGCTCCGTTTCCGGCCGTGGAATTAGGACTGCTGGAGAGATGCGTAGATGTAGTCCGCAAAATTCCGTGTATCCTAACACGTATTGCACAGGTTCATGAGCAGTGCAGCGTTGGGCTGCCTCCCGTATTCTGAAGATTTGATTCTGCTCTAGCCGGTCACCCTCGCGGCTAATCAATTGTGTTGGACTACATTCAATTATATCGCAGAAAATCCAAACTGCCGTGCGTCGGGGAAATGGGACATTTGCCTGGTCCAACATATCTTCAACCTCCCGAAACATGGTCCTTATATTCATTCTTTGTGTGGGCTATTGGACATAAACTCCCATACCATGTCTCGATAGGCTCTAACAGAGATCAACCCCGATCAAAGTATAATCTTAGAGGACACATATTATCGCGGTTGGCACAGAATATTCCCCCTTGGAAATATAATCTCTGGATGATCAAACCAGATAGCGCCTTACGGCTTAGAATCAACATGCACTGGCACTGCGCTTGTCCAAACTCGTGATGAAAGGCGTCCCCCGATTTGGACCATCCGCTTATTCTTGAGCATTCTATTTGCTGCTCCAATCACAACCAAGTCAGTCTACCGTCTTCTCTGACTCATACCCATCCATAAACGCTGCTGCCAGGACCAGTTGAATGCACGACTTGGTTATACTTGAACAGCCCATTTGATTACCAAAATAGCCAGATGGCTAGTATATTTCGTGTTTATTCGCTTGAATACTAGATGGTCCCCCTTCTTTACGCTCTTATTGCACCCGTAGCAGGAGCATTTCTATACCCGGTACTACATGACCAGCCCAAGCTTACGCGTGCCTTTGACCGGATTATGTATGTGGTGGTGCCTCTGTTAGTGCTGATACAGGTATTCGGACATGAGATTTCGCATCACGGTTGGGAGCCGGTCAGCATCGTAACGCTCATTGGAGCCATGGCAATGGGGCTTCTGATGCCCATATTAATCAATCATGCCTCCCACGGTATTGCAAAAAAAACCGGAACACTATCAATCATTGCGGGATTGCTTGGATTTTTCGTGCATGCCCTTTTAGAAGGTGCAAGCCTGAACACGGATCAGCCAATCAACACACTTCCCATAGCGATCCACCGCATCGCCGTAGGGGTTATGATCTGGTGGATTTTGCGGCCTCGCTATGGTACAGGCATCGCTATGGTCGGCATTGCAGGACTATTGGCGACGACTGCTACGGGATTCATTCTTTCTGGCGCATTGGCTAATGAATTTGTAGGGAGCAGCTACTTTCAAGCATTTGTGGCTGGTTCTTTATTGCATGTCATTTTTCACGAAAGCCGCCATGGAGGTCCACATTCGCACGATATATCAGAAAGTGAGGATACGCACTCCCATCACGGACCCAGTCTTAGGTTGATGTAATGAAGCGCCTTCTTTGGTTTTTGAACAGTAATCAAGCGATAATCCCTGATTCCGATTGACCTTCCTGATAGATCAATGCAATTGCAGATCCAGAGCTTTATAGGGAGCACGAGAGCCTTCAAGCAAGTTTAACTGATCTGGTATTAACAGCCGCAATGTCTACTCTCAAGATCCTCCTCCTGCAAATACGCAAACTTGATGACCCGATGCGCATCAGTGAGGTGACCGCGTTTACTGATGCGCTGAACTGTTCACCAGAGCAGATTTCTGCCGCCGATTTGATCAATGATCCGCCGTCTCCCGAGATGCTTCGCAGCGCAGATCTAGTGGTGATCGGTGGAGCTGGCGATTACTCTGTCCCGGAGGGGGGACCTTGGTTAGAGCAAGCGCTGGACGCGATGTACTCGCTCTATGCAAAACGTAAACCGATATTTGCATCCTGCTGGGGTTTTCAGGCTATGGCTGCCGCTCTCGGCGGGCTGGTCATAACTGATCCGCAACTGGCAGAACTGGGCACGCTAGAACTCCTATTGACAGAGGAGGGAAAGAAGGATCCCATCTTCGGTGAATTAGGAACCCCGTTCCTAGCCCACGTCGGGCATCAGGATACTGTTGTTCGCCTCCCTGAGGGCGCTGTTCGACTGGCCGGCACTCCCCTCGTTGAAAATCACGCTTTCCGCATGCAGGATGCCCCACTCTACTGCACACAGTTTCATTCTGAACTCAAAGTGCCCCTGTTGAAACAACGACTGCGTGCTTACCCTCAGTACACGGAGAAAATTGCCGGCATGCCGGTGGACGAACTTATTGAAACACTACAGGAAACACCGGAAGCCAATAGCCTCATGCGCCGGTTCATGAAGCACGTATTTGGTATTAGAGATGATGTAAAGGGCTAGATACGCCAAGATCGCGTCAAATGGCGTTTGTACATGAGGATGGAGGATTAGCCTACTACTTGGGAGGGTGATCAATTTAGGGAGGTTATAGGGGCTTATATGGCAAAGCTTTGGAGTTACACTTAGGTTTGGCAACCAAAGGGGTCAATTCTTACGTGATTCCTTGGTGCT
The DNA here is from genome assembly GCA_965219915.1 of Rhodothermales bacterium. Classification (GTDB taxonomy): domain Bacteria; phylum Bacteroidota; class Rhodothermia; order Rhodothermales; family Bin80; genus Bin80. Next base: position 2,913,375 of record OZ244794.1, read on the forward strand.
TACCCCTTCCATGCAAGTGACGACAATTTCTGACGACGGCTTTTCTATTCCGTTTCCGCGTCAGTTTGGGCGGAAATCGCTTCTGGCCCTGGGTTCGGACGGCCTCATTTACCACGGATGGACCGATGAAATCAGTATCAGAGCGTTGGCGATCAATGGAAGCACGGCGAACGAATTTGCTGTTTCCCACGTGAGTGTACCGGTAACATCAGAAGAAAAGAGCGCCCGAGCAGCCAGTTACCCCGATAACTGGCAAGAAGAGCTTCGCCAAGACATGCCTGATACTAAACCTGCGTTTAATGCCATGATACCGGATGACCGGGGCCAGTTGTGGTTTCGGCTTAGCTGGCCGGAGGGTGCTCTGGAATCCGAATGGATTGTGGTTGAGGCTGAAAGCGGCAGCGTCGTAGCAAGGACAACGCTGCCAACAGGCGTCGGATTGGATACAATTCGCGGCGGAAAAGCGTATGGGACCCTGAACGATGACGATACTGTCGTCGTAGTGTGGGATATTGCCGAATAACGACAAGTGCACTTGGAGGAATAGACGTTTGATCACGCTGCCGAAGCGGCATTCATGCCTGTTGCACGCACATGAAGGGACCACTTGCTGGGGAGACGCGTCGTCTGCGGCAGCACGTGTTTAGTGAAGCAATCCAGTTAAACGTCCAGATGCGCATGATCCAGAAAGTGCATTAAGACACGTAGCAAGTACGGTTACTTTGAGCGCGTAGAGTCGATCGCGACGCGCGGGCGAACATGACCATGACGAATGTACCCTGCTAAGCGCAACCGCGACCGGTGAAACCAGGATTGTGGGATCGAGATAACCTATTCGGACCAAGAATCTAAAAGACTGTATCGACGGCCGTATTTCGTCCGCTGACCGGATCGGGCTCCGCCGCAATTGTGCTTGAAATGATCGGCCAGTTTGTAAAGGGCAGACATTCTAGTGCCGCTACGAGTCTTCCTATTTTGACTTGATCACTACTTGCGGTATCCTAAAACCGTCTTCATTTTCTGCAGACATTCTCGACACCATCAGGTCGGCCTCGGTTATGGTATGCATTCCGCCGCTTCCTACATGCGTGTACGCTCCTGTCTCAGGATCAATCCTAAAGGTCAAAACGCGTCTACGATCGTCACCCAATACCACTGAGGCGGTAAGATAGAGCCATCCGTCACCGAACGCCTCCGAGATCGAGAGGAACCCGTGTCCCTTCTCACTTCGGGCACGACCATGAAAAGTCGTACTGCGTCCACTCTCTGTAATCTCTGTACTAGTGCGTATACCCTCGACACGAACAACCCAAAGCTGATCACCTTCCTCGTTATACGCCCGTATCACAGGAATAGAGTAGTTCGAAATTGCTACAACTCCGTGATCCTCGTTGCACGAAAGCCATGCACCGTCCGATATGTAACGAACAACGCTTGGATTATCGTATTCGTACGGTGTCCCAAATCCTGTTACGTAGTCCCCGTCCATTGTGTACTTGTGGATAACATTGCCGCTTGATGGTTCGTAACGCACCACGTAGAAGTTACCCCGCATCAAACACGCTGCACTTGCCCCAGTCCTCGTTCGCAGATTCGTGTCAAATTCGAAAGTACCGCTTTCTGTCCGCTTGAAGACAACTACCTGTCGGTCTGAACCGGCCACGAACACGGTGTTGCCCTCGTCGGCTACCATCAGAAACCTGGGATATCTGAATTCGCCCGGTCCTTCTCCTGCCCGCCCGAAACTGCCCAGGTAGTTTGCGTCCGTGTCAATTACGTGGACCGTCTTGGTATTGGAGGGTGCGTTCGTCCCCGGATACGCATCCAGTATGAAGATCGTGCCCTCGCCGTCGGTAGCAATGTCTGCGACAAAACTGAGCATCTCGTAGTCCTCTCCCTCTTCGCGTCCAAAAACGACGGTCCTGAAACCTGTGGTGTCAATAAATGGCGGGAGCTCATCCCATTTCTCCAGATCACTCAGATCAATAACAAGGCTGGGATCAGTTGCTTCTGGAATGCTCTCAGGTCTCGGATGAAATAAGCGCTTCTCAAACTGGGCGACCGCCGGTGTGGCGAACTGGGCCCACAGCATAAGAACCACCAGGCAAAAAAGAAATCGAATGGGGCAACGAATGATCATGACCAGAAGGAATGTTGGATTCAATGGGGGTAAAAGCCGCGTCATTGACAGGTCTCACTAAAGCGGCTATTGAACAGTGCAAAGTCGTACTGCCCAGCTTGACGGTGGATCCACGCATTTCTTGGTACCTTCGCAGGCAGGGTACACCGACCGTCTAGCCAGAAGATCACCTTGTACCACTTGTTCGCCGCTTCGTCCGGCAACAGCCGCATAATGTCCAGTAGTGTCAGTCCCGTGCGGTGCGCTTTGCCGGGGCCGGTCAGTGGGACTCCTCGTCTGCTCTACCCGCCCAGACAGGCCAACCGATCAAGAGTCGCGGTTTAGTAAATGATCGCCCAAAATGACCGATTTGGAACAGAATCCTACAAGGCTGTACGCTAACTATTTATCTTGGCATAACATGATGGTAGTGCCATTGTCAATATCCCTATGCCTTCTCCAATTCTCACATTTAATTTTCCTGAGACAATCCGCGAATTCAATCTGCTCGGCTACACCTGCATTCTCCCCAAGAATACATGCATTAGCTTGCTTATCTTGATGTAAGCATACCATCGCGGTATTGCCGGTCCCATCATCTTGATATTCTTCCCAATCCCCACACTCAGCCTCCGCGATACAAGCCTCATATTCTCTATGAACCGCTTCGCTTGCATTCCCTGGAAGAACGCATAATGTAGTCCGCGCCTCAGTCGAGACAATTGAAGCATCCTCATCAGTGAGCTTAATTGTATATGTCGTCATCAATCGTCCCCGCCCATTATCCCCAAGAGTAGGAATTGGCCCATGTACTCCAGAACATCCTGCGGTACAGAGAAAAACTAGAAGGAATCCAATAAGGTAAATCCTTGAATTGCGCATCTGCTTCGAATGTATTGGTTAGAGGTAACCGCTGCGGCGGTATAGCGATTATTCCTATCAACTTCAATCACCTAACCCAAGATATCATAAATTGATGTTGCCCGGATATTCGGTCAACGAACGAGTACAGTCGAGGAATGGCGCGGGGAGGCCCCAACAGGCACTAAACCGCTGAAAACGCATGCAGTCAGCCATGTTTTGAATAATAAAGGCAAGATAGTGCACACCTAACTGTAGGCGTGGTAATAGAGTTAGTTGAATCTTGGCAATTATAACCGGCTGGGCGTGGATTCAAGTTGATGTTTCTATACTCGTTCCAGTCTGCCAACCTGAGGGCACAAAGTTGATCAAGGTATTTGATAGGTTTCAGTCGTAGTTTGGTAACTCGAATCTAACTCGATGCACACGCTCCTCCTTCTGTAAGTAATTTTGGCGTCGCCGCCAAAATATGTCTGTCGCTGAACACTTGATTCAATTCGAGATGCCCCGAACCGATGATATTTTTATCGCCAGATGTCCACCGACCCTCACGTGCTCCTTGCAGGTCCCCCATGCGGTGTCTGTTTTAGACTAAAAAGCCCGCGACCAGAAACGCACAGAAAGAAATCACAGCAACCAGCGCAGAGTAAGGCAGTTGCGTATTCACATGGTCCACATGGTCACATGCGGAAGCCATCGAAGATATGATGGATGTATCCGAGAGCGGCGATGCGTGATCACCATACACGCCCCCCGAAAGCACTGCACCAAGCATAAGCGGCACAGAAATATCCAGGCCCTCCGCCAGTGGTAGCGCCAGTGGAATCAGGATCGCAAAAGTAGTCCAGGACGACCCCAGCGTGAAGGACACAACACAGCCTATGGCAAAGACGAGCGCAGGCAACCACCAGGTCCATATGTCTTCGCCCAAAACCGATACAACATAGGGCCCCATTTCCAGGCTGCGCGAAACCTCACCAAGCGCAAACGCAAGCACAAGTAACCCAACAACACCAACCAGGCCTGATGCGCCCTTGATAACATAATTTGTGGACTTGTCTGGCATCAGAAGCGGTTGACCCTGTCGTGGTAGCATGTAGACAAGCATCGCAACAAAGATGGCCGTACCCACAGCCCATAGTACCGCCGTCGAACCACTGCCATCCATAAGATTCCCATTGCCTGTCACGTACAGGCTGACGAAGATCATGCCGATCATCACAAATACCGGAACCAGAAAATCATACACTCGCCCAATGTCCGGTTTAATGGGTTCCAAGCCAGTCACCTCATCGGCTATCATTGGGCTGGATCCAGGGCGGATTAACTGCCCCGTGGTGGCTGCCCTGCACTCAGCTGCACGCATTGGGCCAAACCCCCATCCCGTTAACGCGAGACCTAAAGCAAACACTATGGCAAAGAGGCAGAAAAAGTTGAATAGTAGCGCACTGAACAGCGTACTCACGGCATTGCCTTCATACCCTTGCGTAATCAATAACCCAAGCACAAATGCACCCCAGCCATTGAGTGGAATGGCCATGCAGACTGGGGCGCTGGTCGCATCACAATAATAGGCCAGCTTCTCCCTTGGAAGTTTTAGTCCATCAAAAAACGGCCGGCTGAGCGTGCCTACAATCAGAGACGTGATGCTGGATTCCACGAAGATTAATAGACCCGTGAACCAGGCGAGCAATTCTACACCGCGGCGTGTTTTGGCCAAGCCTGCTTTCTGAACAAAGTGCACGAAAGCAGCCACCCCACCAGACACCTGAACCAGCGCAATTAGGCCCCCAACCAGCAAGCTGAACAGCACAATCTTGGTGTTTGATGGTTCGGCAAATACCGCCACCACCACATCGGCCATTCCAATCAGGCCTTGAATCACATTACCACCCGCCAATATGGTTGTCCCCACCCATAGCCCGACAACCAGAGACAAGAACACCTGTCTCGTCCAGAGTGCCAACCCAATCGCCACAATCGGCGGTAAAAGGACGACCCAGTCTGTTGGCATTTGCTACTTCCATTTTATGTTACAGCCCATAGATGGGCGCTGCGGCATAGTCACGACACCAAGGGTCAGAAGCTCATCCACTGCCTGCAGAAACTCTTCACCCGTCGCTTGACCAATACCCGGGCGGCTTTCGTCAAACCTTCCCCGATAAGCCAGGCGTAGAGTCTCATCATACAGAAAAATATCAGGCGTGCACTCCGCACTATAAGCCTTAGCCACAGACTGAGACTCATCATACAGGTAAGGAAATGGATACTTCTTATGATGTGCACGTTGGCCCATTGCCTCGAATGAATCCTGAGGATACTGCGAAGCATCATTGCTGCTGATACCGACAAGGTTTACTCCTCTCTCACTGCAGACCCGTGCGGCATTCACCAAAGCATTTTCAATGTGAACAACAAACGGACAATGATTGCACATGAAGACAATTGCGATTGGCTTCCCATTCGATGCGCGCTCAAGGTTTAGTGTTTCACTGCCAACTGTCTCAGGATTACTGACAGGCAAATCAAAATCTGGAGCTGGCGCTCCAAGGTCTATCATTTGTGAATACGTAATTGCCATGAAAACTTGCTTTGTGTGTTCTGAGTTGTGAGAATGTAGCGCTAAAGATTGACATCGCAGTCTAGCGCTTCAAAAATACTCCTATGATACAGGTCGTATGCGGTGAAGCGGTTCCGTAACACAGCGGGCAATGCTTGCCAGATGCTCACCTACACGCCCTATCGAATACGCGCCAACCGTACATACGACGGCTTGGTTTGCAGACAGCTCGGATTCAGCCAGACGGGCAAGAACTTCGTGAAGAACCTCAGCAATGGCTTCCTGCTCCTTCTGAGCAAGGGCCGCCTTATTTATGTCTCCCTCAATAAAGCAGTCCCTCACGGCATTAAACTGACCCAGCGTACGCGTACGGAGCTCACGAATTTCGTCCACAATAGCGCCAACGCGGGGAGCGGTGGCCAATGTAGCTGTCTTCTCCATCGTCCGTCCCAAATACCCTATACGCTCGGCCTCCTGTGCAACCGTTAGCAGTTTGACACAGAGCACCAGCTCTCGCTTCGGGTCAATATTCAAGTGTTCCAATACAGCCCGACGCACAGACTGCTCACGCTTACGAATCACTGCTTCCTGAGCGGAAAGATCTGTGTCCAAGATTTCGTTTTCCAGGAGTCGCCCACTTGAGGCAGCAAATAAATCGCGACCCGTGTCCAACATAACCTTAACATCATCCAGGGCGTCTATGATGAGAGGTGGTTGGTTACCCGTGAAAAAATCCAGAAAGCCCATGACCTAGGGGCAATTTAGGTGTTGCTCTCCTTGCAGTTATTACACCCTCCGTACAAGCGATGTTTGGCAATGTAGGAATGTACATCGTCCGAAACCAAATGACGTACAGGCTGCCCTCCGGAAAATCTACTGCGAATATGCTCTGCACTGATTTCAATTTCTGGCGCCTCCATGAATTGAACACGCCCATGTAAATATTCTGGCAAGTCTGTTTCTCCAACAAGGTACCCTACGCGAGGATAAACCAGAATCTGTACCCTCCTGGCGATAACATCCGGCCGCATCCAAGTGTGGAACTGCTTCAGGCTGTCACTCCCTAGAATCAGGTAAAAATCTGCATCGGGGTATCGTTCCCTCAACGCATCAAGCATTCGTATGGTATAGGTCGGACGCTCAATGGTCGACTCTATATTAGAAACCCGAAAGTGTCCGTGATCTGCAATGGCAGCCCGCACCATTCCCAGACGGTCTTGATAGTGTGTAAGTTGTTTCTGGGATTTATGCGGTGGATCGTATGCAGGCACCCATAAAATCAACTCCAGCCCGAAATTCGATCGCGCAAACTCGGCAATCCTCAAATGGGCGCTGTGCGGTGGATCAAAGCTTCCGCCAAAAATGCCCACGTTCATCTATCTGTAAAAGCGCCCAATACGCTATAGTGCTGCGTCGTTGTCGATCAATGCATCAAGATCTTGTTCCGCCTGCTCATTGAGCTCGCTGGCTACACTAATCAGTTCACTCTCAGGAAAAAGGTCCACTAGACGCTGATAATTATCAATCGCTTTCTGTAATCGCTCCGGCTGGCGCTGTGTGATACTCTGTGCACTGAACTCAATGTACGACCTCATGGCTCCCAGTAAGGCGTCATCTGCCAAGGGAGTATCCGGGTACTTGTCAAATACCAACTCATAAGACAATGCTGCCGCTTGGTAAAGGCCTCGTCGCTCATAAAGCCTAGCAGCGTGAAATTGCTTGTCGGCCAACTTCTGACGCAACTCCCCAACGCGCTGAATCGCAACATCTACGGAATCATGACTGGAATAGCGCTGAATGTATAAATTGAAAACCTCGATCCCCCTCCGTGTACTCGTTTGATCCAGTTCAATTTGCGGGGAGCGCTCAAAGAAGGTCATGGCCCGCTCAAACTCAGCATCCGGAACACGCGGGTCGGCCCTGAAAAGCTCCGTGAATCGAGTGTACTCACTGGCTGCAAGAATGTAATCCCTGTTCTGGCGATGAGAACGAGCCAAGTACAGTTGTGCATCCGGAGCCCACTCATGCGCACGTCCAAATTCAGAAACGCCGTTGAAGTACTGGGCCGCCCGACTATAGCGGCCAGCTTCGTAGTGCTCTAACCCTTTCGTATATGCCTCATTGGGAGAATCATAGCTGAGACGCCCTGATCCTGCACACCCGGCTACAAACAGAACAAGAACAATTACTTGGTTTTTCATACAGAAATCGAATAACATGCACGCTGCTTAATGCTAGGAAGCAAACGCACATCACAGTAGAATCATTGTGCAGTTACCGTAACGGGATCACACTGTTCCTTATCAGCGAACCCGCTGCGGACCGTTGGGAGTATGTCTAAAAAAATAGAACTCTGTGTTACGCTGATTGTCTCCAAATTGGATCTGTATACTTAAACCTTCATACAGCGACGCACCCAGCAGACGCTCCCGCGATATATCTCCCTCGTCAAGATTTTCCAGTATCATATTTGCAACATCGTAGCCTACGTATGCAAGCCGATCAGGCGCAGCGCCTCCGTTAGCCACCTCATACTTCTGAACAAAGTTCCGTACACTCCTGCTCAGATCATTAACGTAGTAGACATCCGTATAGTATATCGGCATTGACAGGTTATAGTTATTCAGATCAAGGGAGGGCCAAGCCAATGAGCCAAGTATGATCGGGCGCACCCCTCTCCGCCTAAAATTAATAACTGTTCTTCCTACCAACCTAGAGGCGTCCAATTCATTATCGCGATGGATCGCCAAATAAATCCCCTCTACCGCCCTAAGTGAATCTGAACTGATCACGTTCGGTGATCTTATCCAATCTGAATCAGGCCCTACCTGATAAATAAACGTTGGCGTGAGGTCGCGGGCAGCAAGTTCTTCTTCAAATCCCCGGGCCATTTCCTCACTCATAGGATTATCCGCTTCTACCATAATGCCAATGTCCCGCAGTTTCAGGTAGTCAACGGCCTGGCGGGCCGTATAGCGCCCGCGCTCAGCTAATGTAGCATTGACCTGAAAAACGTATCTGCGCCCCCGCGTAATCTGGCCATCGGTAGCCAGCGGAGCTATCATCACTGTCTGCTGCTGTTCCACCGTACGGGCGGCGGAGTGAACTTGGTCACTGAACAGCGGACCAATGATCGCAGATGCACCTTCGTTCACTAGAGCATTAGCCGCTGACCTGGCACCGGCCTCGGAGTTCTTTGTATCCCTAAATACGATCCGTATCTTCGGCTCGTGGCGCGAATTGTAATTCTCAACTGCAAGCCGTACACCATTGAATATAGACCTGGTGAGCGGCAGCTCATCACGCGAAAGAGGCAGCGCCAAGCCGAGGTTAATTGCGCTGTCGTTTACTCGACTATGCTCCTGGCCGATCCGGGCTGCCGCGATAACACGTTCAGCTTCTTCGCGGTAACGACTACTAGAATATTCACGAATGAATTCCTGTAAAAGATCGATAGCCGCCTGGTGATCGCCATGACGATAGAGCGCCTTGCCCGCCATCAAATGTGCTGCTGTCGTTTTGGTATGCACAGGATCCCGCTCATACACATCTCTGAAACCAAAAAAAGCACCCGCGTAATCCTCTGCCTCATAGGCACCTAAAGCGGCGGCAAAAGCCTCTTCAACCTCCACTGACTGCCTGGGGAGCGCCCGGGCAGCACATACCCCCGCTCCCAATATGAGCAAAGTACAGATCAATGAAAAACGGATGCTCGTCTGCATGCTACTCCCACTCGATGGTAGCTGGGGGTTTTGAACTGATGTCATACACGATGCGGTTAATACCCCGAACTTCGTTGACGATCCGGTTAGCTACATATCCAAGGAATTCCAGCGGCAACTTGGCCCAGTCTGCAGTCATTCCATCTTTGCTGGTTACTGCTCTGAGCCCACATACTTGTTCATACGTTCGCTCATCTCCCATTACCCCCACACTCTGAACCGGTAACAGAACGGCGAAAGCCTGCCACACATCATTATAATAGTCCTGCGCATGCAATTCTTCAATAAATATTCGGTCAGCTTCCCTCACAAGATGCAAACTCCTTTCACAAACCGGTCCAAGGATTCGCACAGCAAGCCCCGGACCAGGAAACGGGTGTCGGCCAATGATCTCCTCCGGTAAGGCCAATAGTCTGCCAATCTCTCGAACTTCGTCCTTAAATAACTCCCGAAAGGGCTCTAATATTTCAAATGGATGATCTTCCGGCAATCCACCAACATTGTGGTGTGTTTTTATGGTTACACTGGGGCCCTTGAAAGAGATGCTTTCAATTACATCAGGATACAGCGTACCCTGCGCCAAAAATTTCGGTTTGGTGCCCAGCGCAGAGGTTAAGGCCGATGTTGCTTCCTCAAATACATGTACAAACGTATTACCGATCACAACACGTTTGCGCTCTGGATCCGTGATCCCCTCCAGGCGAGTCAGAAACCGCTCACTCGCATCAATTGCTTCCAGGCGAATCTTAAAATGATCGCGGAAAGTATTCTGCACACTTCCCCATTCGCCGTGGCGTAATAGCCCGTTATTCACAAAAATACAGGTGAGCTGGTCACCAATTGCCTCGTGAATCAACCGGGCAGCAACAGATGAATCTACTCCTCCAGATAGTCCCAGGATAACGTGGTCCATCCCGACCAATTCGCGTATCTCTGCAATCTTCTGTGTCATAAAGGAGGCGGGAGACCAGTCACAACGGCAACCACAGATTTCCCCCACAAAGTTCTCAAAGATGCGCTGCCCGCCTTCCGTGTGCACGACCTCTGGATGAAACTGCACGCCGTAATGTGGTAGCGTTTTGTGGCGTAGTCCAGCAATAACTGCACTTGTCGTATCTGCTATAATCTCATAGTCAAGGGGAGCATGCGTGGGCAAGTCTCCGTGACTCATCCAGACCTGTGAACCGTTTTCAATACCCGCAAGCAGCTTATCATCCCGGCGAATATTGAGCGATGCGCGCCCAAATTCCCGATGTTCAGCAGCCTCCACTACGCCACCAACGGAATGGACCAAGGCCTGCAGTCCGTAACAGATCCCCAGCAAAGGCATGGGGGAACCATCCTCCCGCTGAAGCTGAAGAAGTGCTGGGTCCAGTTGTGGTGCACCTGGTTCATAGACTGAGCTTGGGCCCCCGGAAAGTACAATCCCTCGTGCAGTTGCAAAATTCTCAACCGATGCAGTACAGGGAAGAATCTCTGAGAATACACCTGCTTCGCGTATTCTGCGAGCGATTAATTGGGTATACTGGGCCCCGAAATCCAGAATAACTATCCGCTCATCCATACTGGAATTGCCTATGCGACTTGATCGGCATATTCTTCGGCGGATAATAAATCTTCCAGTTGCTCTGGATCTGATACACGAAGCTCTATCATCCAACCCTCGCCAAAGGGATCACTGTTCACCAATTCCGGGCTAGCTTCAAGCGCTGGGTTATGTCGCTCAACAACCCCGTCTACGGGAAGATAAAGTTCGGAAACGGCCTTGACCGCCTCTACAGAACCAAACACTTCTCCCTGCTCAAAGGCTTCTCCTTCAGGTTCCAGCTCTACAAACACAATGTCTCCCAATTCACCCTGGGCGTAATCAGTGATACCAATCGTTGCGGTAGTACCATCTTCATGTATGCGTACCCACTCGTGTTCTTCGGTATACTTTAGATCTTCTGGAAAATTCATGACTGGTGGTTTACGGGAATCAATTAGTCCTGCGGTAGCATTTGCCGCTCTACAAAATGCGTATCAATTTCTCCGCTAATGAACGCAGGATGCTGTAACAATTCTTTGTGGAACGGGATCGTTGTGGGAATACCTTCCAGCACAAATTCATCCAAGGCTCGCAACATGCGACGAATAGCCCGTTCCCGGGTAGGCCCATGCGTGATGAGCTTGGCAATCATGGAATCATAGTGTGGTGGAATTGTATATCCGTTATAGACGTGCGTATCTACGCGGACTCCAGGACCTCCGGGTTGATGGAACTCCTTAATCTTTCCTGGAGCAGGTCGAAAGTTTTTCGAAGGATCCTCCGCATTGATGCGACACTCAATTGCATGACCATCCATTTTAACATCCTCATTGGGAAGCTGCTCCCCCATCGCCACGAGGATCTGCTGCTCGACTAGATCCTGACCCGTTACTTCTTCAGTTACCGGATGCTCCACCTGTATCCGGGTATTCATCTCCATGAAATAGAAGTTCTGGTCTGCATCAAGTAAGAACTCAACCGTACCTGCGCCTTCATAATTGACGGCCTCGGCCCCCGCAATAGCCGCAGCACCCATGCGTGCACGAAGATCGCTGTCAACCGCTACCGAAGGAGCTTCCTCGAGTAGTTTCTGATGGCGTCGCTGCACAGAACATTCCCGTTCACCGTAATGCAGCGCGGTTCCGCGCCCATCCCCCATGACCTGAATTTCGATATGTCTGGGTTTTTGGATCAACTTTTCTAGGTAGACATCAGGATTACCAAATGCCCCTTCTGCCTCTGCCTGAGCTGCATGGAACTGACGCTCAAAATCGTCCGCATCCATGACCGCTCGCATCCCTCGACCTCCTCCACCTGCACTGGCCTTAATCATGATCGGATATCCCATAGACTTGGCAAGCGCCCTGCCATGATCAAGCGATGGTACGACCCCATCGGAACCGGGCACCACAGGAACGCCGGCAGCCTTCATCTGATCCTTGGCACGACTCTTATCACCCATCACGGCAATTGTCTCCGGCGATGGACCTATGAACTTTATACCATGATCCGCACAGATCGCACTGAACACGGCGTTTTCTGCGAGGAATCCGTATCCGGGATGTATCGCGTCCGAGTCGGTAACTTCGGCGGCTGCTATGATTCGATCCGGTTTGAGATAACTCTCAGAGGACGGTGCCAGGCCAATGCACACCGCTTCATCAGCATAATACACGTGGAGTGCGTCCACGTCAGCTTTGGAGTACACCGCTACGGATTTGATTCCTAATTCTTTGCAGGCACGAATCACCCGGAGGGCAATTTCTCCTCTGTTTGCAATCAGGACTTTCTTCATACCGGGTGCGCCCAATTATGGGGACTCAATAAGCAGCAATGGTTGATCATACTCAACTGGATCGCCATCGCCTACAAGGATTTGTGTCACCGTTCCTGCAACCTCGGATTCCACTTCGTTCATCAGCTTCATGGCCTCAATAATGCAAACGGTCTGCCCTTTGCTCACGCTGTCCCCAACCTGAACAAAAGGTTCTGAATCAGGCGACGGTTTCGCATAAAATGTACCCGGCGTTGGCGCAAGTACCGGCGTACCATTCGTAGACTCGTTCTCGGAATGTGGTGGAGACTCAACCTCTGGAGAATCGGCTCCTTTTTCCTTGATAACGGCAGTCGTGCTCGGTCCAGCCTGAACAGTCACCGGAATAGGAGCCGGTGCCCCTTCCTGAATGGTCGGTGAAACGTACTGCCGAACCAGAACACGAACGCCATCGGCTTCGATTTCAACTTCCGCTGCACCACTCTCAGCTGCCATTGAGATCAATTCCCGAATACGATCAAAATCGCTCTTGGACCAAGCTTTGGAAAAGAATTTTGGCACGTGACTTTTTGGTTAACTCAAATTAACAGAATCGTTACTCCGCAACCCGCGTGATATAGGCCCCAGTATCCGTGTTGACCCGAACAAGGTCCCCTTCGGAAATAAACAGCGGAACATTGATTGTTGCGCCACTCTCCAGCTTTGCCGGCTTTGTGGCCCCGGTCGCGGTATCCCCCCTGACCCCGGGATCGGACTGCACAATCCTCAGCTCCACACTCTTTGGCAACTCAGCCAGGAGCGGAGCTTCGGTTTCAGCATGAAACAGAATATCAATCATTCCTCCTTCCTTGAGGAATTCGCGTTTAGCCACGCTCTCTGCGGTCAGAGCAAACTGGCTGTAGTCCTCCATATTCATAAAGTGCATCCCCATCGCATCCTCGTACAAAAACTGATGCTCGCGACGCTCTATCCGTGCCTGCTGTACCTTCTCTCCCGCCCGAAACGTCTTGTCTACGACACGACCTGTCCGAATATTCTTCAACGTTGTTCGAACAAAAGCTCCGCCCTTGCCCGGCTTCACATGCTGAAATTTCACGATCTGCCACAGTTCACCATCCAATCGCATGGTAAAGCCGTTCCTGAAATCTGTCGTATCTGCCATAATAAACGATTACTTCGGCACTGTCAACGCGAATATAACACGTATCTGATTGTTGTGCCCAAAAGGATATTGAATGTTCGCCCACTATGCTACCGAAAAGGTGCTTCCATGTTGAGAAACATATCAAGATTAGTGGTCCCCAGCATGCCGTTGTACTGGAAAGGCTCTCCATACGTGCAGCCAATGAGATGGCCATACGTGCGAGCACGTGCTTCAATCCATTCTGAGAAGCCTGCATTTGAGATGAAGGTTTTGGGCTCCTCACTTGCCTCCTTATAGACTGGACTATGTACCTGGGATCCATAACACCTGAGCGCCTGCATTCGCTGCTCCCATGTGCTCGTGACATCCACAATGAAGGTTGGCTTAAAATGCTTCACTTCGGCGAAGTACAGTACGTGCTTGGGCCTCCAGGGTGCCACACCCGTTCCTGTACTTGTCTTCATTTTTTTCAGCCCCGCATAATAGCACGCATCTCGTACAAGGGTATGCGTAGCATTGTGATCAGGGTGCCGACAATCCTCAGGATGTGTCATGACTATACGTGGGCGCCACTTCCGCAACACTTCAATCACGCCCCCCAAACCTGAGGCCGTTATGTTGCCATCCGGGAGTCCAAGATTTTCACGCGCTGAGAGCCCAAGAACTGCGGTTGCTGCGGCAGTCTCTTTGGCACGTAATTCGGGCGTCCCACGTGTACCAAGCTCTCCACGGGTCAGATCCAGGGCCCCAACCTGCAGTCCTTGCCTGACGCACAGTGCCAGTGTCCCGCCAGCGGCTAATTCGACATCATCTGGATGGGCGGCAATCGCCAGTATGTCAAGTGTTTCCGCCATCACTTGGCAGCTACCAGGTTAACTATACGACCCTTCACATAAATCTCCCGATATGGAGGCTTGCCTCCCAGAAACCGCCTCACATTTGGCTCGCGTACTGCGGCTTCGATCACATCTCGTTGGTCTGCATTTGGAGCAACATGAATCGTCGCCCTCACCTTTCCGTTGACCTGCACGGGCAAAGGTATACTATCTTCAACGAGATAGTCGTCATTCAATACCGGCCACGCAACATAGGCCAGCGACCCCTCGTGCCCAATCCAGGACCAGAGCTCTTCTGCAATATGTGGCGCAAACGGCGAGAGTAAGAGAATCAGTGGTTCTGCAATCCTCCTAGGAATAACATGCCACTTGAAGGCAGCATTGACCAGCTCCATAAGAGCCGCAATGGCCGTGTTCATTCGAAGGGCTTCAATGTCTCGTGTTACACGATCAATCGTTTGATGCAGTACCCTCAACTGTGTTCGGCTTGGTGCTTCCTCGGTGAGAGGCTTGGTCGTGATCAGACGCCATACGCGGTCAAGGAACCGGAAAGTCCCGTGAACCCCTCGCGTGCTCCAAGGCTTTACCTGTTCTAGAGGCCCCATGAACATCTCATAAAGCCGGAAAGCATCTGCCCCGTACTGACTAATGATTGTATCAGGGTTAACCACGTTGCCTCGACTCTTGCTCATCTTGAAGGCACGCACATCAAGTCGAATATCCGGTGCTGATTTCAATACGAAGGCCTCACCATCCTTGATCACAGACTCCTCGTCAACACGGACAGATTCCACGCTCGCACCAGAAGAGATTTCTTTGCCTGCATTCACACTCTCTGCACTGACCCAGTCGCCGGTCATACTGTTGCGCCAAGCAGTATATTCAAGCTCCCCCAGTATCATACCCTGGTGAACAAGTTTGGCAAAAGGCTCCGGCGTTGAAACCACTCCAGCATCGTAGAGCACCATATGCCAGAACCGGGCATATAGTAGGTGAAGCACCGCGTGTTCAGATCCGCCAACATACAGGTCCACGGGCATCCAATACTTCTCGAGCTCTGGATCAACGAGACGTTCTGTGTTATTCGGATCAATGTAGCGCAGGAAATACCAACAGGATCCTGCCCATTGCGGCATTGTATTGGTTTCCCTTCTCCCCGATATACCGGTATCTGGATCCGTAATGTTCAACCATTCCGAAGCCAAAGCAAGTGGACCTTCAGGTGTTCCGCTTGGCTTGAATTCAGCAAGTTCTGGCAATGCAATTGGTAACGCTTTCTCGGACAATGAACGTACTTTTTCATCTTCAAATACAATCGGAATCGGCTCTCCCCAATACCTTTGTCTGGAAAACAGCCAGTCTCGTAACTTATAGTTGACCTTTCGCTGTCCCAGTTCATGCTCTTCTAACCAGTCCAGTATTCTCGCTTTGGCATCCTCAACATTCAGGCCGTCCAGAAAGTCACTGTTGATGGCTGGGCCATCTCCTGTATAAGCCAATCCAGTAAAACCTGGAGGTGGCTTTACGGTACGACGAATCGGTAGATCATACCGTGCGGCGAATGCCCAGTCTCGTTCATCCTGCCCAGGAACTGCCATGATAGCTCCGGTCCCGTAGGATATCAACACATAATCGGCAATCCAGACCGGGATAGATTCTTTCGTTACGGGGTTTACGGCATATGCCCCTGTAAAAACACCAGACTTATCCTTCTGCAACTCAGTTCGTTCCAGATCGCTTTTGCGGGACGCCAATTCTTGATATTTTCTGACCTCATCAAGTTGGTCCCTTGTTGAAATTTGCTCCACAAGAGGGTGCTCAGGAGCAAGTACCATGTAGGTCGCCCCGAAAATTGTGTCCGGTCGAGTGGTATACACGCGAATGCTGGACGATTTATCGCCATATATCGGAAAATCTATGTCTGCCCCTTCGCTCCGCCCAATCCAGTTGCGCTGCATTTCCTTCGTGCTGGTGGGCCAATCCATATGATCTAGTCCTTCCAGCAGTCGTTCGGCGTAGTGTGTAATGCGCAATACCCACTGCCGCAGCATTCGCCGTTCACAGGGATGTCCACCGATGTCGCTCCTGCCATCAATGACCTCCTCATTGGCCAATGTGGTGCCCAGTTCCTCACACCACCAGACAGGTACCTCGGCTTCATACGCAAGCCCACGCTCAAACAGCTTCAAAAAGATCCATTGCGTCCACTTGAAATATGCCGGGTCAGTTGTATCCACCTCCCGGTCCCAGTCATACGAGAGCCCTAGGGATTTGAGCTGCTTCCGGAAACGGGCAATGTTTTGTTCTGTTGTAATACGTGGATGTGTACCGGTCCGCAGAGCGTACTGTTCAGCCGGCAGGCCAAACGCATCCCACCCAATTGGATGCAACACATTGAACCCGCACATCCGCTTATACCGTGCGACAATGTCTGTCGCCGTGTAGCCCTCGGGATGCCCAACATGTAAACCGGATCCACTCGGGTACGGAAACATGTCCAGAACGTAGTACTTTGGCTTGGAAACGTCGACCTCATTAGGAGTACGAAATGTCTTCTTCGACTCCCAATAGTTCTGCCAGTGACTTTCAATTTTCTGAAAAGGATATGCCGCCATACAATCAACTATATTCAAGGCTTGGTGCAAACAGCCAAGGTTAACGAACACCAACACAAATATATTCCCATTTCGGCTTTTGCTGGCGATCGTTGATTAACCTGGTCTTTGGTGTGTCTAGCCGAGTTCGCGGGTATTCTCTCCTGTTTCCGCTCAATCTAAACACTCGACTCACACAAAGGCATCTTTAACCTTTGAGAAAAAAGATTTGCCTTTACCTTGCGTTGGCGTATTCGATGCGCCAGATTCTCTAAGCTTCTCGAGCAAATCTTTATCGGAATCAGAAAGGTTCTGTGGGGTCCACACATGGACTCGAATCAGCTGATCCCCTATCCGTGAACTTTGAAGTTGCCCAAGTCCTTTTCCCCGCATACGTAAGACTTTGCCAGATTGCGTCCCCGGATCAATGGTTACGCTTGCCCGCCCGGTGAGTGTGGGGACTTCAATATCTGCTCCCAAGGCTGCATCAGGGAAAGAAATTTCCAGGTTATAGATCAGATCACTGCCCCTGCGAATGAAGTGATCATGCGCCTTTTCCCGAACTTCAATCCGGAGGTCTCCGGCCCTTCCTCCACGGATTCCAGCATGCCCCTGACCTCGCAGATTTATAGTCATTCCGTCTTCCACACCCGCCGGCACGTTGATCTTGATGGTTGACTGCGCCTCCTTCCGCCCTTGTCCCCGACATTCTGGACACTTGTCCTCGATTGTTTGACCCTCGCCGTCGCATCTGCTACATTCCGACACACTGACAAATTGTCCCAGAGCAGTCTGCCGTACACGCCGCTCCTCTCCTGTGCCATTACAGGTACTACAATTATTCAGTTGGCTGGGACCTCCCCTGGCCCCACTGCCCTCACATTCTCCGCATGATGCCAATCGGCGGATCTTGATCTGCTTTTCTACACCTGTTGCAATTTCCTCCAGTGTCAGCGGCAGTTTTCGGCGCATCGTGGCTCCCGGTCGCCCTTTTTCCCGAGTTCGCTGCGCTCCTCCCCCAAAGAAATCACCAAACATTCCACTTCCTCTTCCCCCTCCAAAAACATCACTGAAAGCACTGAAAATATCGTTAATGTCACTGAAACCTGTCTGCTGTCCTCCTCCAGAGCCACGCAGGCCTGCTTCGCCGTAGCGATCATAGATGGACCGTTTCTCTGAATCGCTCAGCACCTCATAGGCGACTGCCGCCTCCTTAAAACGGGACTCGGCTGCCTTATCACCTGGATTGCGATCCGGATGATTCTGGAGTGCCTTCTTCCGGTAGGC
This sequence comes from Rhodothermales bacterium, assembly GCA_965219915.1. Classification (GTDB taxonomy): domain Bacteria; phylum Bacteroidota; class Rhodothermia; order Rhodothermales; family Bin80; genus Bin80. The sequence continues at coordinate 2,931,800 of OZ244794.1, forward strand.
TCTTTTAATCTCGTCCGCGGATGCATCCCGCTCCACTCCCAAGACTTTGTAGTAATCACTCATTGTGCATCCGCTTCCACTGATGGCGCAGGTTCGGGTGTAAAGGCTACAATAACCTGCGCGTGCCTGAGTACCCGATCCTTCAAGCGGTATCCCGCCAGACTCTCGTGCAGTACCGTGCCACTCGCTGAACCTTCAGCGGCAGGTGCCTGTCCCACAGCTTCATGCAAGTGCTCATCAAATGGCGCACCGGTAGCCTCGATCCGCTCGAGGCCAAACTTCTCCAGTTCGGCAACAAAATTCTTGTACACCAAGCTAACGCCGGATTGCAGTGACAGGAACGCGGCATCCTCCGATTCAATCTGTGCAGCGGCATCCAGCGATCGCTCCAAATCATCCAGGATCGGGAGCAGTGGCTTGATCACGGTTGCCCGTGCACGCGCCGGCCACTCAACACGCTGGTTTTCCATCCGGCGACGATAGTTGGCGAATTCGGCTGCTAGTCTGAGACGTTGATCCTTTTCCGCAGACAACGCCTCCGTGCACTCTGCCAGCGGATCGGCCGGCTCCTCCTGTGGAGCCTCCTCTTCGCTCACCTGGGAGGGTGACTCCTGATCAAGGGATTCATCCTTTTCCTCCGAAAACTGCTCAGTCATTGTTGTTCTCTGTTCTATTTTCTTGAAGCTGTGATCGTTGATCTGTTAAGTAATGAAGCCATGCCCTCGACAAGTGAAATTGCACGACCATAGTCCATGCGCATGGGACCAAGTAATCCGACTGTCCCTACGCTTTCTCCTACATTGTATTGAGCCGTCACGATTGAATAGTCACTCTCGTCTTCTATTTCGCTACCGATACTGACGGACACGCGATTGCCCGTACCCCGAAGCTGGTTTGGGGCCTGCTCGAAAAGCTGTACTACATACCCTTCATCTTCAATGAGTTGAATCAACTGCCGAACTTCGGTTGTCCCCTGAAATTCAGGCTGTGTGAGTAACCCGGAGGTCCCTGCATGTGTTAGCCGACCTTCAACAGAGTCGCTGAACAGAACCGCCGACTCGTTCAGAATCAGTTGTACTATTCCCGTGGGATCATTGTCCAGATCTCTCGTTCGCGAGGCATAGTCACGTCGAATTACGTCAAGCCGAAGGCCTGCCAAACGCTCGTTAAGAATAGCGACAATGCGGTCAAGGTCGTTGCGACGGATCTCAAGTGTGGTTTCGTAGATAATGGTCTTAACCAGTCGACTACGTACGCTGATTACGATCATTATATTTGACCCCGACAACTGGACAACTTCTAGTCGTTCCAGCACCCCTGTCGAAATTTTCGGACTGAGCACTACGCCCAAGAGATTGGTCATGCGGCTCAGAAGACGGGAGGTCTCTCGAAAGAGCGCATCAGCATCTCCTATAAGCCTGTCCATCCTTTTTTTCAACAGTTTCCGCTCCGCTGCGGACAGTTCGGGAGTATCCATCAACTCGTTCACGAATGCACGATACCCGCGCTCGGTTGGCATACGTCCGGCAGATCTATACGGATGCTTGAGATACCCCTGCTCTTCCAGATCACACAGCGTATTTCGAACGGTCGCGGGACTGAGATCAAGGGATGAGCGCTTGACCAATTTGCGCGATCCCACTGGCCCGGCTGTGTCAATAAAACTGCGGACAACCAAGTGGAGGATGGTACGCTCCCTTTCTGTCAGTTGAAATGGGAGCTCCTTGTTATATGTATATACAGGCTTTTTCACGAGATTGATAACTACAAACTCCTTGCCACAAGACAGGACTGCATTAATTTGCCAAAAACTGCCATTTTGACCGCACTGAATACATTGGATACCAGCCGTGTCACATGCGGTTTCCATCGCAGCGCAACAGTAGATAATCTATAGCGTACCCAAGAATTCGACCTCTCCAGATTTCAGACTGTTATTGGTACATGCGTTTTTTCTCAACCATGGTTGCAAGCGTCCTCGGCTCACTAATAGCCATTGGATTGATTATTTTTATCTGCGCCCTTATCGCTACGGCATTTATCGCCTCGTCCTTCTCTACAGTTCAAGCCCCCGTTGCATCGGAGTCCGTACTGACACTTCGGTTATCCGGTCCAATAGAAGAATACGGAATATCTGATCCAACCTACGAACTGTTTGATTTACCACAGCCAACGAGTTTGGCCCAAATATCGAGCGCACTTGACAAAGCAGCTAGTGACGACCGAATTAAAGCGGTCTGGCTAAAGCCACAGGGAGTGATTGCAGGATGGCCAACCCTCGCCGAAATCAGGCAATCCCTTCTTGAATTCAAGGAAAGCGGCAAGCCGGTTATTGCATCTACATCCGGCGATATGGCTATGCGTGAATCCGACTATTTTCTGGCAACAGCTGCCGACAGTGTCTATGCCGCTCCTGGGGCCTTTTTCGAATTTAACGGTCTGTCCCTGAGCGTACTTTTTTACAAAGGGCTCCTTGAAAAATTGAACATTGAGCCCACTGTTCTTCGCGTCGGTACTTTTAAGGGTGCTGTCGAACCCTATACACGTGAAGATCTGTCCAGAGAAAATCGAGAGCAATTGGTGGCAATACTGGAAAACTGGAGTCAGCTCCTGACCGGCACTACGGCCGAAGCCCGCGGTATGAGTGAAGAGCATGTGCTGAATCTCATTCAGACAGGTACAATACTGACTACCGATGACGCACTTGAAGCTGACCTCCTAGATGGACTGCTGAGCGAAGAGAACGTAAGGACACGCCTCAAGAAATGGATTGAAATTGATGGAAGTCTGCGAACAACCAGCCTTTCCACCTATTCTTCATCGAGTTCAAGTGGATCATCCAGTCACAGCGATGCAATTGGCGTTATGGTTGCTTCTGGTACTATCATTAGCGGTAACAGCAGTGACCGCAATGGTTTTTTGGGAGCAACCACGTTCGAAAAATCCATGAGATCATTCCGGGAGAACGATGACGTGAAAGCTGTCGTGCTGCGTATAGATTCTCCTGGCGGTAGCGCAACCGCGAGCGAGGCCATGTGGCAAGCGGTAAAGGAAACGTCGACTGAGAAACCGGTCGTTGTCTCTATGGGAGACATGGCAGCTTCCGGCGGATACTGGCTTGCAACGGCAGGAGATACGATTTTAGCTTCTCCACATACCCTGACTGGCTCTATTGGAGTTTTCGGGATGCACCTCAGTATTGGACGGATGATGGATACCAAGTTGGGGATTACTTACGATCATGTGTCCACTAGCGATTTTGCCGACATGTTTTCCGGGATGAGACCTCTGCGTGACGCCGAACGTGCACTGTTCGAACGTTCCCTGGGTCAGATCTACACAAAATTTCTCGAACGTGTCGCACAAAGCCGCGATATGACAGTGGATGCCGTGGATGCCATAGGTCAAGGGCGCATTTGGACTGGAGAAGCTGCGCTGAATGAAGGGTTGGTTGACCAGCTGGGCGATTTGGATGACGCAATAGAAATCGCAGCTGGGATGGCCGGTCTGGAAAAAGATCAATACCGAATTCGACGATTACCTAGACCCAGGACCTTAATGGACCGGTATCTGGACCTATTTATGATAAGTATCCGGTCATTCTTCGAATCTCCGATTGAAGCACAACTTCGAACTGAGGCACGTCTACTGGAAGAGGCGGTCAAACTGCATGCAACTCCTATCGCACGCTTCCCGCTCGATTTCGTGGAGTATGACTGAATGTTGAGGTTAGCATCGATCCTACGAATTCTGCTGAAACCTACCACCAAGCGGGGGGCTATATTCCGACCCAATTGTTTCTGTTGTGCCGGCTTTCAACGGTCTGATAGACTTTCTGTTTTTGGACATAGAATGAGCAATGAATGCCTTGTGTCATCGCCAGGATTTCCCGCAAGCAATCGATATATACCCTACTAAATAGAAGTTGAGAGGGCAGACAGTAGAATCTTATCAAATGAAGAATCCCGATTTGAGCCCCAATGCGTTCATCGCTAAATGGCGTGCATCTGAGTTAAAAGAGCGTTCCGCAGCACAAGAGCACTTCATTGACTTATGCCGGCTGCTTGGTGAACCTACGCCTGCTGAGATTGACTCCAAGGGAGACCATTACTGCTTCGAGCGAGGAGCGCGCAAGGACTCGGGCGGGGAGGGATGGGCAGACGTTTGGAAGCGACGCTGCTTTGCCTGGGAATACAAGGGCAAACACGCAAATCTTGACATTGCTTTCGACCAACTTAGGCAATACGCATTGGCTCTGGAGAACCCCCCGCTACTGATCGTCTCGGACATGCACCGGTTTCGGATCCGGACCAACTGGACGAATTCAGTGAGTGAAACGCACGAGTTCGGGTTGGAAGAGCTTGTTGATAGTGCCGTACGGGACAAGCTCAAGTGGGCGATGTCGGACCCTGAACGTCTACGCCCAAGCGAAACCCGACAGACACTCACGGAACGTGCTGCGAAGACCTTTGCGCGACTTGCGCAGTCGCTTCGAGATCAAGGGCACGAACCCAAGGATGTAGCGCACTTCGTAAATCGCCTTGTCTTCTGCATGTTCGCTGAGGATGTGGGACTGCTCCCGAACAACATGTTCACCCGCATGCTTGAAAATGCTCGTCACCGACCCGATGAGTTCGCTGCGCTCGCAGGCGACCTTTTTCGAGCTATGTCTACTGGCGGGCGGGTCGGCTTTGAGGCTGTGAACTGGTTTAACGGTGGGCTTTTCGAGAACGATTTCGCACTCCCTATGGATCTCGACCAAATCAGGATAGCTCTGAATGCGTCTAAGCTTGATTGGTCAAACATCGACCCCTCCATTTTGGGTACGCTATTTGAGCGAGGCCTCGATCCAGACAAACGATCTCAACTTGGGGCACACTATACCGATAGGGATAAAATCATGCGGATTATCGATCCGGTTATCGTTCAACCGTGGCTGGCCGAGTGGAAGACTGAGAAGGCTCGGATTGCCGACAGTCTCGAACGTGCCCGCGTATCGGAAGGAAGTGTGGAAACTCGGCACCGCAAACAGGCTAAGAATAAGCTTAATTCGTTTCTCGAACGTCTAAGGAATTTTACCGTTCTTGACCCCGCCTGCGGCTCAGGCAACTTTCTATACCTCGCGCTCCACACGATGCACGATCTGGAGCACCGAGTACAGCTGGAAGCTGAAGCTCTAGGACTTCCACGTGCCTTTCCTATGGTCGGTCCCGCCAACGTGAAAGGGATCGAGTTGAACACGTACGCGGCCGAACTAGCGCGCGTATCCGTGTGGATAGGAGAAATCCAATGGATGCGCCGAAACGGTTTCACGGGCTACCAAGAGCCCATTCTTGGTGCGTTGGAGACGATTGAATGTCGCGATGCGCTTCTGACCCCGAAAGGAAGAGAAGCAGAATGGCCCGATGCAGATGTAATCATCGGTAACCCGCCATTTTTGGGCGGCAAATTGCTCATCGCCAATCTTGGGGAAGATTACGTGTCAACGTTATTCAAGGTCTATAAGAATCGGGTACCACATGAGGCTGATCTAGTTTGCTATTGGTTCTTGAAGGCTGGAGAACACCTGGATTCGATGGCCTCAAAGCGCGCGGGGCTGGTTGCAACCAACTCCATTCGTGGCGGAGCGAATCGCCGGGCATTGCAAAAGGCAACCGGAGAAAAGCGGATTTTCAACGCATGGAGTGACGAACCGTGGGTGGTTGATGGCGCGGCCGTGCGCGTCTCATTGGTATGCTTCTCACGGTTTAACGATGACCTTACAATTGAACGCCGACTTGATGGCAAGGCGGTGGACGATATCTACACGGATCTAACAGCACGTCGTGGCGGCACTGGCGTTGATCTGACGAAGGCACAGCCCCTTGTGCAGAATACGGATGTAGCCTTCATGGGAGATATCAAGGGCGGTCCATTTGACATTCCAGGAGACCTCGCCAGAAAGTGGCTTCAGGAGCCCGCGAATCCTAACGGACGGCCCAACTCGGATGTGCTCAAGCCGTGGACGAATGGTAGGGCTATCACTGGACGCCCAGCTGACAGATGGATCATTGACTTCGGCTTCAGTATGACGAAGCGGGAAGCTGCTCTGTACGAAGCTCCCTTCCAGTATACCAAGATGCATGTTCGACCAATAAGAGAAAAACAACGTGTAGCAGGGCGACGTCCTGAATGGTGGTTGCACCATAGACCAAGACCAAACATGTGGAATGCCCTCAACGTGCTTTCGCGCTATATTGCCACACCATGCACGTCAAAGCATCGTGTGTTTGTTTGGCTTAACATTCTAGTCTGTCCCAGCAATGCTCTGATTGCCATCGCGAGGGACGATGACACCACATTCGGCATTCTACACAGCCGGTTCCATGAGATCTGGTCGCTACGCATGGGGACTTGGCTTGGCAAAGGCAACGATCCCCGTTACACTCCCACCACGACGTTCGAAACCTTCCCCTTCCCGGACGGCCTCTCGCCCGACATATCAGCCAGTAACTTCCGCACGAATCCGCATGCGCAAGCCATTGCATCGGCAGCGCGAAGGCTCGTCGAACTTCGAGACCGCTGGCTCAACCCGCCTGAATGGGTTAATTGGGTAGACGAGCCAGTATGTGGATATCCAAGGCGCCCTGTGGCACGAGACAAAGAGGCCAAAACCAAGCTCAAGAAAAAAACCCTGACCAATCTCTACAACACACGACCACAGTGGCTCATTGACGCGCACACCCAACTTGACAACTTCGTGGCTGCCGCCTACGGCTGGCCCGCCAATATCACGGAAGATGCGGTCCTGCGCGAACTTCTCACTCTGAATCTAAACCGTCATTGACTCCGAAACAGAGGAATCAGGCACCAGTAGCCTCGTCTCAAGTCACAAGAAGCCACAGATCAGCAGGTAAGCGTGGCAATGGAAATAGCTCCCCTTTGCCAGCTTCCCAGACACGGTGCCCGTCATCAAAGCGAAAAGTTTAACTGCGGCAACACAACCAACACACTCATAATTTCGAAAATCGCTGGATGTGAAATAGGAAACGACGGAGAGTGGCCAAATCAATCCCAGTTCAAATGACCTGGTAACCAAGAATCGATCCAATCCAACTTTTTTTCCAGTTTTGCTGATTTTGACTTGCATATTTGGTGGGGAATTCCCCGATTCCCGCAACATCAACCAATCCAGCGCCGCCCCGCCTTTCTCTCCTCGTCTCGTGTCGTCTCGCGCTTGAAAGATTGCCCAACTTGTCTACTCATCTTCTCCGCCCACTGCCGCACTCTAGGGTTTGAGTGAGTCTTAGTAAGTTGTTGGAAAATTATCCCTAGGCGGGCATAATGGCCAACACAGGAATCAATCCAATGGTAGGGATGGATGTGGCTCCCCAAGGCCTTGAGTACGTCGTCACGGTCACCGAACTCGTCCAGAAGCCGAGACATAACAGGATGGAGACTTGCACTATCCGTTTCGTCGTCATCTTTGGAGAAGAATGGAGCACACTGAGCCATAAATGAAGGAGCACCATCTGGATTGGCATAACACCAAGCGAACAATATGTCTACGTGAACATCTAGGATCGGTGGATTGAAATCACGCTTAAGTGTGTATAGTTGCCCAAGAAGATACCTCATTTGATTAGCGAACCGAGGGTTCTCCAAAATGGCACCTCCGACAATTGGCCAAACAATCTCTGGGAAATCAGTTAGCATTCTGCTAAGCACCGACGACGGCCCGGCTTTCGCCGGATAAAACAAGTCATGATGATCTCCGTGAACAAGAGTTCTTGCAAGTTCTAAAGCCGTTTTGCGAGCATCAGAATCCTTGCTACCCTTTGCCAAGATCCTCGAAAAAATCTTTTCGAAGTGGTATTCTACTATGTCCGGTTGAATTGCTAGTCGTTGTTCCTTCGTTGGGGGCTTGAAATCCGTCTTACTCCAACAACCGGCATTCTGAACCACCTTTAGGAGTTGAGGTCGGAAACCTGCTAATTTGAAAATACGTGTTCCGGTCCTGTACTTCCCGTTCTCATTATCTTCATCATCAAGAATCTGACCCAAGATGGTAACTGTGAATGCAAAGGCAGGGATGCCATAGTTTTTCATCAGCGTATCAAGCAGTAACGAGATCTTGGTAGGCTCAACTTTTTTGAACACTCCGATATAGGTCCAGTGGTGCAGATCCCATGGCGACAGAGTACCTCGGTTCAGAGCGTCTATAGCGCGGTCAATGTCCTTCGGCGTGAGACCGGCTCGTCCGCAAATCATGGGAACAGCCGGTGCAAGCTCGAGCGATTTAAGCGCCCTCGTCTTGAATTCTTCAACCTCATCGTGGAATTTCTCTGGGAGGCCCGCAATGAATCCCGTGAGCAAATCATAACTCCGGTTGGACGCAGGTACACCTTTTATGGCTTGAACAATTGGTTCCAGCCATTTGAGAGGTGACGGTGCGCACTCCGCAAGGGCATTCCCGAGCTCATCAGCTAAAAATTGTCTTCCTCTGCTTATTTCGGGCAGGATTTCTTTGAGGGTTAATGAATCCTGCAGTAGCTCGCCCGCCAATTCTTGGGCAGTGGCACGACGGCGCTTGAAGTCCTTCTCCACCGACCATTTCTCATCCCCTAATTCAGGCATTGGAGATTCCGTGACTTGAAGCCGAACTCGTTCCCGAAGGCCGGTTGGCGCAAGTTCGTTGATCAGAGCCTTAACCCGACTGGACGTCTCGTCATCAATTCGCATGAACTTAGAGACAAGGATAACCTTCAATTGTCGAAGCGCCATCGTCCAAGGATGGCCCTCACGAATAACCTTGGGGATCACTTTCTCCACCTCCTCAATAAACCCGCTACGAATCAGAGATGGAATTGACCTGCCAAAACATAAACGAGCTTTCTCTCCCACTTCGTCGTCTCGCTTTGCAAGTTCTCCAATACGCTTCGCACATCTCATGTTATATTCGTACCTTTCCTGCCTCGAAGTTGGAAGCCATGAATCTAATGCTCTTCGGGAACCCTGAATCTCTGGCCCTACCGTGCGGAAATACTTGTCCATCATCATGCTGCCTTCGTCCAGAGCATCAACGATATATTTTAGTTGATCTATATCGTTCGTTTTACTGCACTCATAAATCATCTCATCTAGAAACGAGAGTCGAGTTTCGCCATTTGCTTCGGTACCTCCAAGCACTGGGGAGAAAAGTTTCGCAAAGAGCTGTGAAGCATCTGACATCCAAAACGGCTGTTTTGAATCCTCCAATCGCAGTAGAAGCCGAGCACCGACCTTGAAGGTTCCTGAGTGGAAAGCAATCTTACTCAACATTCGAACAAGAATACTATGCACATTCTCTCCTAGCTTACGCAGATCGTCCAACCGGTTTAGTGAACGATCAATGCATTCCGCGACAATATCTGGCTTAATCTCGGCAAGGGCCGACAGCACTTCCGCACAACCTGGAGTCTCAATGCCATTGGCTTCGTCGAAGGGTCCATCCTGCCGGCACACATAATCCACCACCCTATTGGCTATCTCCGTAGTATTCAGTTCTGCGAGGCGCCGGGCCGCGGAGACATTTAGGTCGTGGCCGATGTCTCCAGTTAGCACCAGTTCCCACTTCTTTTGATCCCAATCCGTCCACTGCCGTTCCGCGAGTCTGATGGCACAGGGGGGTGGTTCAATCGTCCCAAGCCCCCCTCTACGCTTGACTATGCCTTTTCCCACAAGTCGTTGGGTTTGTACGTACAGCTCCTCCCGGGTCAGTTGGCGACCAAGTTTTGCGATTTTATAGAGATGATCTTCAGATGAGGGTTCGTTTTTTTCAGCAGGGTACCCTTTTTCTGCAGACTCTATTCGTACTGTTCCAAACGCCGCGAGCAGTTGGGCTGACTTGAGCAATAACTCTTTTTCTACCGAACTACGACCGCAGACGAATCTGTTTATTAGATCGCCATCAACCGGATCAATAAGGTGCTGCCCCATGTCATATTCTCTAGCGATTCGGATCGCAACTTTAGGGAATCCCTCCGACAATCGTGCAAGGCGATCCTGATCTAAGCTATTCAAAGCTACCGGGAGATTCTTGACGATGGATTCCATCACGGCCGTCTGGGCCTCATTGATCTTGATGGTATTAGTATCAATTTTCTCGGGTATTTCATTGTCAATGGTAATCAATGAGAGGCGGCTGTTTGCCCGACTCGCCATTCCAAACAAAATCCTATGTGCTTCCGGGTCGCAATCGTCCACAATCACAATGGCGCGCCCCCCCGAAATCGCTAGTTTCTTAACGACAGGATAAATTGCTTCCGCACCTACTTCAGACTGTACCGCATACATCACAAAGTTCTCAAGCGTTCGGCCTGCAATTTCGTCTTTGCCAAGTCTTCCTAGAGCTTCAAGGCAGAGCCGGGATTTACCGATGCCCGACAACCCAACCACCCGAAGAACGCCTCTAGGCTCGGACACCGTGCGCCGAAGCCTTGCGCCTAAGTCGGAAAGACGGGGATCTTCTACCCAAGAAACCGAATGCTCACTTCGGCCATACCAGTGTTTCCAAGTAACAAAGCCGCCGAGCGTCCCCAGTCCTACTTTTTCCCTAACCCAAAGAGCAACTGATGGATAAGTATTCACCCACTCGGCGATTTGATCACCTCCCCTAAATATGACACGGTCATTTGGAACCGGGCATCCGGCTTCCTCCAGAGCATCACAGATTTTACGTTGACGTTCATCGATTAACTGCTGGTTGTAAGGATGGCTACAAAGCATGATATAATGACCATCATCCTCAAGAACCAACCGAACCAGGTTCTTAACCTCGTCCGTTGAGGCAATGACTTCTTTGCCTGCATCGACTGGGCTTATCCCTCCCGACTTGAGTTGAAATTGGCAGAGACGGGATGGAAGGAATTGAGTGTACTCGGGACCGCCTCGCCAAGAGATTCGTCCATCCTCACCGCCGTCCCGAACATTGATGCTGCTGGCAACATGAATGTGCCTCTGGGGAAGATCGTTCGCCCCGGCCTCTGCAAGGAGAAGTCGTCTAACAAGACCGGTGAAAGCAAGAGGACTCAGTAAAGCGATGTTACCGGCTTCCACTTCGAACGGAGAAGGCATCCAACCACTCACAGGATGACTATCGCTTCCTCCCAGAACTCGAAGCGCATGAGGGTTTTCATCCAAGATGAGCAATAGGTTGATCATGGCGGTGCTTGGCTTCAAAGCCCCAGCCTCATATCTTGTGAATGCGTGTGGACCGCCTCCTACAAGCTTGCCAGCTTCCATTTGTGTGAGACCGAGCTTTTTGCGAATCGCTCGAATACGGTCCGGTTGCAATTTTTGTTCATGTTCCATGGTTATAAATGCTCTGATGATTGTGAGATTAATAAATATATCACCGTGATATATTTAACACTAAAACAACTACCATGAGTAAAGGTTTCAAGATGGGCGAGTTCACGTGGTTCTGTGGTGGGCCTGCGTCGATCAGTAAGCAACTGTACGCTATGTACTCCTCCGAAACATCCCGATGGTACTCCACTGCCTTTGTCACTGTACTCGCTTCACGAAGCTGAAAAAGGTTGCCCACGTTCTGCGAGAATATTTTTATTTCTTCATCGTACCAAAATCACTCAGACCATAATACTTGAATCCAAATCTCCAAATGATTCCTACGGTGAGTATCTCAAGAACTTATAAGCTATCCTCCTGAACCACATCTTTCTTGTCCTTCTGCCTCTCATAATTGTGGTGGCTGCGGGCTGCAACTACTCTGTGGATGAACCACGATACACCGACTCACCAAACGGCAACGAAGGGCTTCTCACTCTGATGGAATCAGTGGACTTGCAGGGATATTGTGCAGCTGTCCCGGTAATCAGATGCTATTCTACATTTAACCCTACAAGGTGACCATGGCACCTGGTCCGATGATATACACTGGCGCATTATTTCTGACTGCGATACCTTCAGACTCGGGTTTTCCGGGTTGCGTCCACTTGGTCCTGGCAACGCCGCCGCCGTCACAATTTACCGTTGGGTAAAGACAGACGCCAATAAAATCACATTTGCAATCTGTGTGACAGATCTGATCGATGTCTGTGACGGTGTAGATGTGTACGACGATGATGAAACTGGCTATACCAACGCTGATGGCTACACTCGTGTCTTACGATGACTATGGCGATGAAATACATTTAGCTTGTGATTTGCCAGAACAAGATTGAGTTCAGGCTCCTTGCTGGTTTGGGGCGCTGAGCCTCATAGCGATCGTGTTACTTCCCTTAAACTGGGCCATTGTGAGCCCTTGGAATTGGCCTGAGAAAGTGAGCTATCAGGATCTGGACGGGAGATCCACCGCGGAAGGCTGCAACTGATCTGGTAGATTTCTCGCTGACAAGGGAGAAGTTGGCCAATGGAATGCGGCTGATCCGTCCGCGCACGATCAATATCCACACACTAGGACTCGATCGACCGCTTTAATGCAGCATCCATATCACGTACCTCCACCTGCGCATTGCGGAAAGTTATAATCATCTGGAGTTCCTGCTAACCCGCCGCGGCAACCCACTGATATTCCCTTACCTGACGCCACAACCGTGCATCCTGATGTACCACCTGAACCAATTCCCGCACCTGCCGTGCTATGGTAGATCAAATACTCCAGCAAGAACCCATAACCCGTCCGCCAACTTAACCTGTGTGGGAATCCTGGAATCCAGTCCGTGTCAAACTTCCACCAGTACATTCCCTGTCATAGTTTCTGGTATCGGCAAGCCCATAAGGCTCAAGATCGTAGGCGCTATATCCCCAAGTTTACCCGGTCGTATAGGACCGAGAAACCCATCTCTGATGATCAGATGAGGTACGAGTGCGGTGGTGTGGGCCGTGTGGGGTGAGCCATCCTCATTGCGCATGCAGTCAGCATTCCCGTGGTCAGCAATAATACTGATACCGTAGTTGGCTGCGCGTGCAGCCTCAACTACCATACGGGCTGCCTCATCAACAGCCTCCACTGCCTTTACCGCTGCCTCAAATACGCCGGTATGACCTACCATGTCGGGATTGGCGAAGTTCAGACATATAAAATCAAACTTTTCCTGTCCCAATGCTTCTGCGCAGCGCTTAGCAACTTCTGGTGCACTCATCTCGGGCTGTAGGTCATAGGTGGCTACCTTCGGCGAAGCGACTAGAAGACGCTCCTCCCCCTCAAATAGTTTTTCCCGCCCACCACTAAAGAAATAAGTCACATGCGGATACTTTTCAGTCTCTGCCACCCGTAACTGACGCAGACCCGCCCTGGATACAACTTCGCCCAAAGTGTCTGCAAGATCCAGCTTGTCAAAAGCGACCGGCAGGCCAAATTTCTTGTCGTAGGGTGTGAGTGTGGCAAAATAAAGTTGCTCAAAAGCCTCTACTTCAAATTCGGCATCCGTAGGTCTCTGCGTAAATGCATTGACCAACTGACGACCCCGATCGGCCCTGAAGTTGAAAAATACGACTGCGTCTCCATCACTGATATGGGCCTGTTCAATGACATGTGGTTCGACAAATTCGTCCGTTACACCGGCCGTGTAACTGGCCTCAAGAGCTTCCGCAGCACTCGCAGAAAACTGCCCCTCTCCCTTGGTAAGCATGCGATAGGCCTTCCGTGTACGCGCCCATCGCCGATCCCGGTCCATTGCATCGTAACGACCAACAACGGTGACGATTCGCGCCAAATGCCCGGCCCGCCGCTCAAACTCCCGTACGTAACGAATACCGCCGTGTGGATCAGCGTCTCTGCCGTCGGTGAAAGCATGTACGCAAACCTGTTCACGGGAAAGACCCTCTCGCTGCGCCAATTGGCAGAGCGCTATGAGATGATTCAAATGACTGTGAACTCCACCATCAGAAAATAACCCCATCAAATGCAGCTGCGTATTGCATGCATGCTGTGCGGCGCTGATCAGTACTTTATTCCCAAAGATTGAACTATCCTCAATGGCTAAATCAATGCGCGTGATCTCCTGATTCACTATGCGTCCGGCACCTAGGTTCATATGCCCCACCTCGCTATTGCCCATTTGTCCGGGTGGGAGTCCAACCGGTCTCCCCGATGCCTCGAGCGTTCCATGGGGGTACATGGCAAACAAACTGTCCAAAAATGGCTTTTTTGCCTTGTGTATGGCACTTACCGCCGGATTCACAGCTATACCGTAGCCATCCAGGATGATCAGGATATGTTTATTGGGCATCCTTGCTTGTTTTCCGACTTGGTTTATCGATACGGTAATCACGTACCACTTTTGATGTACGTCCCGTCTTGGAGACATACACGTTCATTGAATCGCACTTCGGACAGCTTAGCTGAACAATTCCTGCGCGGTCGGTACGTGAAGCGGGCTCATCAAAGTAATAACGCCGGGTTGCACAGAAGTAGGCACCCTTTGCCGGATCCAATCCTGCAATGGGCTTTGGGAGACGTTGGACCGCCTCATAGTATGCGCAAACATCCGCTACCACGCACTCCCGGCAATCAGGATTACGTGCTGTACAGGTGTACCTGCCATGCAAGATCAGGAGGTGATGTGCCAGTCCCCACTTTCCCCGAGGTATCACTCGTTTAAGACCTTGCTCAACTTTTAATGGAGTGTCTGCCTGACGCACTAGCCCAGTCCGATTGGCAACCCGGAAGACATGCGTATCCACAGGCAGGGCATCTTGGTCATCAAATGCGACAGACGAAACTACTTGTGCTGTTTTTCTTCCAACGCCTGGTAATTTCATCAGACCAATCTGGCTCCTTGGGAGCTGGCCATCATGATCCGACATTACCTTGCGAGCCATACCCACCAAATGCCTGGCTTTATTGTTGGGATATGAGATGGATGCAATTATACCGGCTACATCCTCTGGGGCAGCTCGGGAAAGCGCTTCAAATGTAGGCCATATTTTGAACAGCGACGGCGCGACTAGGTTAACACGTGCATCCGTGCACTGTGCGGAAAGAATAACAGCGACTATGAGCTCATACTCTCCCGAGAAATTGAGCTCACTCTCTGGACGTGGAATTACTTTTGCGAGCGCGTCAAGTATGATTTGAGCACGCTTCTTTCTGCCTATTTCCATTGACCTCCTGAGCGACATGCGGTTAACTCTTAGGATACTGGCCCTGTTCACACTATTGAGCCTGATCTCGCTCACACTGAACATGCCCACCCGTGCTCAGATATCGGACTCGGCGCGTGTATCGGTATTCACCATCTATCCCGGAGAGGCCGTTTACTCTCTCTGGGGACACAGTGCAATTAGAATCTGGGATCCGGTGACCGGGATTGATATCTCATACAACTACGGCACCTTCGACTTCGGGAACCCATTGTGGTTCATTGCCCGCTTTGCATATGGAAAACTAGACTATCGATTGTCCCTGGAAAACTCGACCGCCCGGGTTGAATACTCCTGGTTTTCAGAAAAGCGTGGCGTTGTCGAGCAGCATTTGAATCTCACGCCGACTGAAATACAGACGCTCTATCAGTACCTGTCCACCAATGCCCTTCCAGAAAACAGTACATATCGGTACGACTTTCTCTATGACAATTGTGCTACACGGATTCGTGATGCACTGGAGTACACTTTACAAGCCCCTCTGGCCGATTCGATTTCAACGGGCGTGACGTTTCGTAGTCTGGTCAGGCCCTACGTACATGCACGCCCGGATCTGGATATGGCTATCAATCTTGCTATGGGACTCCCCGTAGATCGTTATGCATCACAAAGAGATCTAGCCTTCCTGCCAATTGAGTTGCAAGCATTGCTGCAAAATGCACAAACCGCAACTGGCGCTCCATTGGTTCTGGCGTCTGATACGCTCTATGGCAACCCCGTGACTCCCCAGACTCGGCATTCAATGTCTCTTCCGACTGGCATTGCCTGGCTTATCTTCGTTGTGGCGTTTGGCTACTTTCTGCGTGATTTTCTCGAACCCCGTCAACGCATATTTGATCTAGTATTCCTCTCCACAGTAACCCTTATAGGACTCTTGGTTGCCTTCTTCTGGCTTGTATCTCTGCACGCAATCACGCGACCAAATCTGCACATTATGTGGGCATGGCCGCTGCACATTGTCCCGCTCTTCCTCTCCCGTCGTTCCTTTGTGACCATTTACTGGTGGTGCGCCGCCGCCAGTGCCGTGGGGTTCGCACTGGGCTCGGCGTGGTGGCCACAGACTTCACCGGCTATAGCCCTACCTCTTGCACTGACAGTAGCAGTACGTTGCATAACTCTTGCAAGGGTACCGCGTACGGGATTTGAACCCGTGTTACCGGCGTGAAAGGCCGGCGTCCTAACCCCTAGACGAACGCGGCAGATATCGATAATGGGGTGACCGAGGGGACTTGAACCCCCGACCTCCAGGGCCACAACCTGGCGCTCTAACCGCCTGAGCTACGGTCACCGTTTTTGTCCAGCCCGAAATTTACACAAGAATGACGGATAATAACTAAATGGGCTAACGAATGATCGCAACCTTGCCGTATGCATTTCCCTCATCATTTCTGCCCTGAGCAACAATCAAATACATACCGGAAGGAACCAGTTGGCCATTCTGGTCGCGACCATCCCAACTGATGCGCCCTCCACGGGCCTGCATCCGCCGAATAAGTTCACCGTGCACAGCAACTATTGATATTTCTGTCTCCGCAACCAAGCCCTCAATGTAAATTTGAACTTCTGCCTGCCCGTGGATTTCAGCCGGATTCGGATACACAAACAGGTCCTGCGCCTCTTCGGCAGGCTGTATCGCGTCACCCAATAAACTAACCAATCCTTTGTCTGTACCCAAGAAAACTCGTCCAGTTAACGCTTCAACAGCTGCAGTGATCACGACATCAGAAAAAAGCGGGGAGTTGTCGGCTCTGTGATGCTCAACCAACTCAAACCCTACCCCCTCTGAAAGTAGGTACGCACCCTCAGGTGTAGCCATCCATAACCTATTCGACGGATCAACCGCGATATCATTCACTGCCAGACCATTCAACACATAGGACCCTAATGTTCGATCCTGCCAAATGGGCCAAACTGCGGCTATGGAAGGATCACTTGCCGAAAAGGCGGTGCTTCGGAAGTACGCAGGACCCTCATTTGTGCCGACCCAAATCCTACCGGACAGATCTTCGGTCAATGAAGAAATCTGAGAGCCCGGAAACCCAACTCCATTTGAACCCGGTTCAGAATAGTACGTGCATACATCGTCCGATCCGTCCTCTGGCGTGTCATTCGTATCCAGCACAAGCACCCCCCTCGTTATCATCAGGTTACCTTGATCCAGAAGAACGATCCATTTTATCCCGTTTGAATCTACAATGATATCTCCCAACGCAGTCGTTTGGGACGTACCACTACATTGGGGCGGCAATAGTCTAGACCATGTTCCGTCTGCCGAACGTACATGTAACGGGTAGGGTGAGATAGTATTGGTAACCCACAACGTTCCGTCCTGCTCACTTGCAACTCCACCTACAATGATATAACTCTGCGTTCCGGCAGCAGGAAGCAAAGTCGAATTAGACTGATCGTAAACAGTAACAATATCCTCAGGTGATACCTGAGCCAAGCCGGCACCGCGAGAAGCTGCCCAGGCATTGCCTTGGCCGTCTACATGCACACGCCAATAGCTGCCTCTCCCACTTAATTCCTCTACGAAGCGTCCCGTAAAGTTCGTCCAGTCATTCCCAGACTTCATACGATAGAAGCCAGATCTCGGAACACCCAGTTGGGCGGCCGCCCAAAGATTGCCATCGGGGCTGATAACTAGATCTCCAAAGGGAGAATCAAATGGACCCGCGGGGTATAGCTCTCGGCTGACAAGATCAAGTGATGTAGCACTTCCTGCCCTGATATAGTGACTCAGTCCACTATCGGCATCCCCGAGCCATACATTCCCCGAAGCATCAACCCCGACTGATTGTAAATCTTCGTACCCGCTGACCGGAATTGACTCCACGCCATTGATATCATATGCACGTAAGCGGAACTGTGTTACCGCAAGTACCTGATCATCCAGTATGTCCAGATCCAGGATAGGGCGAGTATTGGTGCCTACACGCTCATACATACCATTTGCCGTTCGTTTACCCAATCCGGCGATTGTGCCAACGTATAAACGATCATGCTGGTAAACGAGATGTGTAACCTTGGTATTTGGAAAGAAGCTCCGTTCTGAAGTCCACGAACTTGGATCCTGTAGGCTTTGCCCCGAAAGTGATGCAAATGCTACGCCCGCATCGGTGCCTAGCCACAAACCCCGTTCTCCACTGGGAATAGTGTTTACAGCAACATCATTGACGGCCGTAGCAGCTGTAAATGTCCCTAGTCTACTGTAAGTATCTCGAACTTCGTTGTCTACAGGATCAAATACAACTAGTCCAAATCCCGTTGCAATAAGCAAGCTATCCCCCAGCACCTCCATGGCGTTGATTGTCTTTGTCGGGAATCGCTCGCTACGATATATGTCGAAAAAAGAGATTACCTCGCCCGTAGAAACATCAAGTCGGTCAAATACGCCATTCACATAACCAACCCAAAGCACTTGCCGCTTTGTATCCCAGGCAAGGGCCTGCACATTTATGTCATACAAACCCTCGGCAGCAGTGTAACGATTGATCTCACCGTTGCCTGGATCATAACTGAATACTCCGCCTGTTGAAGCTACCCAGATTACTCCACCATCTGCGGTTGAAAGCCCCGTAACCTCACGAAAGCTGGTATGGGCTGTCCAAGAGCGGGAATTCTGAGCGTGAGCCAACTGGGCAAGCACAAGAACACAAAAAAGTGCACCAATGCACTTAAATGGACTCATCATCGAGGGGCATCCGTGCGGTTATGGGGAATTTTCCGTAATAGATCGCTCATTTCCAGAGCAGCTAACGCTGCTTCTTTTCCCTTATGGTTTGGACCGGGCGTCGAACGATTCCTTGCCTGTTCAAGAGTTTCGGTGGTGATGACTCCGAGCGCTACTGGAACGCCCGTCCTCAGTGCCACCTCTTGCAACCCATTGATTGCCGCATTGCTTATTGCCTCAAAATGATACGTTTCTCCCCGAATCACAGCCCCCAAAGCGATGACGGCATCATACCGGTTGGCATTGATCATACGCTCAACTGCAAGCGGCAACTCAAATGCCCCCGGACACCATACAATGTTAATATTGGTGACATCATATGAAGACAGCGTTTCCAGACAGCCGTTCAGTAAATCCAGTGTGATTGATTTGTTGAACCGGCTCACGACAATTCCGAACTGAGCATCTGCAGATCGAGCCGGCGCTCCTTTGAATTCTGATACAACGCTTGTCCCACCACCTGAAAGTATTTTCTGATCTTGGCTCACACATCCGCCACGCTCCTCTTCTGACTTTACTGGATCAATTCGCATAAAATCTCCTTTGCTGAATTACGGTACCGATATGTCTGACTACCTGCGCCGACATCCCTGCAATCGGTTCAATGAAGCATGTAATGAAAGATGCTTACTATCTTTCGTGGACAATGGCTTATCCCGACCTGACCGAGTGATACGCAAAATTGGCCTGTTAGTGCTGACCGCAAACAATACATTGCTGTGATCATCTCGCATCGCACGCAGATTAGACATAACTTCCAAATTGCTATACTTCCCTCATCCTTGTACACAAAGACGGGGGCTTCCTCGCAACAAGTAACGGCGACATCCGTCAATCTTATCATTGACCGCCTGCAAGGGGGTGAGGATGGCAATCATACAGCGCACTATTTCACTCTGACTATAGCAAGACATGATGTATCATAACCTCAATAGAATCTGATTTGCAAAAAAACAGTATCCAGATTTGGGTTCCAATTGTGCTCAGCCTCGCTGTTCTGGCAGCGATCGCATTATTCACAGTTGAACCCGACACGTTACCACTACTTGGACAAACCCGCTGGGGGCTATTGGCGTTGGCGCCATTCGTTGTTGGTTTGCGCGTGATATTCGGAGCATGGCGCCTCCATTACATTGCAAAGGGGTTTTTGAAATTCAGCGCTGCACTCCGAGCACAACTGGCGTGGGATTTCTTTTCCTGTATCACGCCCTCTTCAATTGGAGGAGGTCCAATCGTTCCTGCCTACATTGCTAAAGATTCACGAGTCTCCCTGGGGGATTCTTCTGCAATTATGTTGTTTGCTATGCTCCTGGATCAGATATGGTTTGCCTGCGCCATTGTGGTCGTCCTGCTGAGCATAACTTCGATTGACGTTATCCCTGACTCCTTGGGGAATATTGGTATGCTCACATTAATCACCTATTTTCTAGGGTACCTGGCATGGGTCATCGTTTTCGCCTACGGTGCACTGAAGAAGCCAGAGGTATTGTCATGGGTGGTTCGACGGGTCTTTATGTTGCCTGGGCTCAGGCGATTCGGCAGCAAAGCTGATTCAATCCTACGGGACCTACAAGAACGTGCAACCATCCTTCGATCCCAGCGCCTGGTGTTTTTTTTGAACGGTTTTGGGTTGACTCTATTGGCCTGGGCGAGCCGTTATGCACTTGTAGTGCTCATTGTAGCAGCTACGGCCCCCGAGATCGACTATATCCTCGCGGGTTTGCGTTCAATTGTAACGATGCTCGGCGCGCTTGTTGTACCTACCCCAGGGGGAGCTGGCGGTGCAGAAGGATTATTCGCATTACTCGTTGGACCACTACTGCCTCAAGCCTTGGTCTCCCCCGCTGCCCTTATCTGGCGCGTGCTAGGGTACTATGTATTTTTGGCAGCAGGCGCGTACCTAACGCTGGACAGTGCACTGCGCAACCATAGGTGATGAGAGCCGCTACCATCGACTATTCTAACTGCTCGAGTGGACACTGACGGTTTATCCTGGATTTACCATTTTAAAGCGCTATGAACTAGCGTCAGTTAGATTAATGAACAGAACCCCCACAATAATTCTTTGGGTTCCTACGACTGCAAAATCATTTGGCACCGAACACCTTCTCAAATCCGTGGTTGAGAATTCGGTTGGTCCTTCATCCCGGGAAATCCAAGTACCGCGTCCTGCACATGATAGACGAATTCGCACTTCAAAGACGCCCAGGTTCTAGCCCGGGAAATCAGGATTCCGGCCACGCGCACGACATCGCTCTTCGCTAGGTTTCAAAGAGGCCCAGGCTTTTCAGCCCGGGAAATGATCATTATCAGTTTTCGAGAGGGAGGCATTGATGTCGCTTCAAAGAGGCCCGAGCCTTTCAGCCCGGGAAATAGGCGAAATAGTCGATCGAGCCAGCCACCAAAAGAATGCTTCAAAGAGGCCCAAGCCTATCAGCCCGGGAATTAAGGTCTGTAAATTAATTGCTCATACTTAATATATGGCTTCAAAGAGGCCCAGGCCGTTCAGCCCGGGAATTTATCTCGCCATCGTAGTTAATCGCTAACCTTGACCAACTTCAAAGAGGCCCAGGCATTTCAGTCTGGGAAACTTCACTTCGGTTAGCGTTGGAGGAAGCTGTGCTACTGCTTCAATGAGGCCCAAGCCTTTCAGCCCGGGAAATTCTGTACCTTATCACACCTATAACATACGAAGAAATTCTTCAAAGGGGCCCAGACCACTCAACCGCGGAAATGGCCTAAGCCAGTAGCACCTAAGACCAGCGTATCTGCGCTTCAAAGAGGACCAGGCCTTTCAGCCCGGGAAGTAGCTCCTGTCATAAGTCTTTGGGGCACAACAAGTTGACAGTGAATCTGCGAGCAGTAGGACGTTAATGTTGAACAAATGACGTCTCTGTCCTTACATCGTCGTAAGCCAAGAGCTAACTCACTGCAACAGCATTATTTAGCCCTGTGCGAGAGCTGATGGCCCTTTTTGCACTGCCCGAGCAGTCGCGGTTGTAGCGGCGCGGCTTATTACACGACCGTGGCGTGGCGTTTAGGAGCTTCATGAGGCTTCCCAAGACTCTCGATCTTTAATTCTACTCTGCCAGTTGGACCCACATCTATCATGAGAACATGATTCTCAGCAATAATTATTTCGCATTCTAAGCCCGTCATCATCTCGGATCTCCGCCTGGCTGTGAGCCGGCATTGAAAAACAGAAAGCTGCATCTGGTGCCCAAATCCTTTCAGCAGTCGGAATGCCTTACGCCAAGGCTTTGAGTCTGAGATGTCATATGTAACGAAATACAAGCGCTCTTTTGCCATCCCTGCCTAACGTGGTAAGTAGTGGGAATATTCGGCAATCTCTCCCTGAAAATGACGGAATAGCAACCGACACTGTACCTCAATAAGTCTTCTCGTTGAAACTCTGTAGCCGAAAAATGGATGTGTTGTTACATGCTCCAGACGCCGCTCAATTGCAGTAATCAATGTCTTCCAACCGGCAGGCTTTAGCGAACACGCCTTCCTAGCGAACACAAAGTCATTTGGCCTGATGAGGCCAATACTTGGACGAGAGAAACAACAAATCGCTCGTGCCCGCTCTCCCAGTTTACACAACGATGCCATAATGGTACTTACATAAATTTGACATTCATTGTTGTCGCCACTTGCTCTGGATTGAACGCAAAAAGAACTGAAAACAATGAATGAGCGTTGAATCACGTACCAGTTAACGCATATTGAGCCAAAGCCATCCCTAATTGGCTCATAAGACTGATCCGACCAGCCTGACAATCTTGTCGCATCGGATTTCACTACGTCAAAGAAGTCACAAAGCCTATATTGCGCCAAAGGTGCCCAAACCGAAGTGGCTAGCAAAGCCAATCGCTAAGGGACCCTGAACAGTATAGGGAAACTCAATCTCTAGGAACGTACCTGACGAGTCGGGCTGCGGCACCCGTCCTCGGGAACGGAATCGATGAAAATGTAGCGCGTGTCTTTTATTCGAACCAACACTGATATCTCTTAACTCCGTCACCTTGACACCATCGGTCTCCATCCCTTGGCGCTTAAATATCCTCAAAACCTCACCTGGATATCCATTCTTCTTTAAATGTCCTGCACTCAAGAACGGGGTTACGCTTCGCCAGTGCTTGGACTTACCCAGCAGGGGTGAACTTCCAGCAAAGTCCTGTGGCTGCCCGCACCCTTCCAGTTCAAGCCTCCATTCTTCCCCCTCATTACCTTCTCCAATATCGCGAGAAGCTCGCCGGGATGTAAGCCATATCCGGGTAATTCGTTCAAGCCGTGATTGAATGTTAGGGTCCATCCCGCTGGACACCGAGACAATAATGTGGTCTATCAATCCATCCCGATCTGCGTCCTCAGGTAACCAGAACGCATGAGGGTGCGAAGGATCGTTTATGGGATAACGCCCTCCACGGCGCCCTGAAATCTGCCACGGGGCTAACGGTGTTCGCTTGCCACTAAGCTCATCCTCATGCCATCCGAACTGAGACATAGCCGCTGCACGCATAATTTCGCCTATTTTGACCGCGTCTTCTATTCTAGGACGCGGTCGGCCAGCCAGCACAAACCGCGCAACTGTAGCTTGCTCTGACACCTTCTTGAACTTCTTGCCTCGTGATATGCCTTGCGGGACTACCTTGGGAGTGGTACTGGGGTCACGAGCATAAATTACATCCAATGCTGCAGGAGGCTTGTGCCACTTAAGTCTCCGCAGGTCGGTATTCTCCAAAGAAAGTGCATCCAAGAAACAAGCAGGAAGTGTGTCTACCTCGTCTTTCGTGTAGAATACTTTCTCAATCTTGGACTGCAACACTCTTTCAGAATTCATCCGGCTTGCATCCAATCGTAATCGCTGTCTCTCCTGAGCTAACAGTTGATTCCGCGTAACTTGATACGATTCTGCAGAGCGCGGAACCAACAGACTCACCTCTTCGCCGGTGAAACCCATTTCCACGGGGCCACAATTCTCTCGCCCGTCCCAATATTTTAATACACTGCACTCTGTCCAACTCTCAATCCTTCCAAGGTACCCAATCGAAGATGCCAGATCTTCCGCAAGTGACATCAGCCGGTCATCTAGCTTCACATCCTTCCAGATGACATTGATACTCTCTCCGCTGGGAATGTGCAAGAATGCGTCGAAAACCAGAGTTCTTGATTCCGATTTGCCCTTCCTGATAGGCATATAGTGGCGCGTGTGTGCATGTATACATCCCTGCGGCAGGTTGAATACTGGAAGATCCTCAGCCAAGGCATGCACTAGGTTGGTCAGATCGTCTTTGCTCCAACGATACCAATCCGCCTTCCGCCAATAGCTTGCGATTAATGCCCTTACGATTCGCCAGGGTTCAGGCGGCCAAGCCACATCCGCCTCGTTAACATTACGCCCCCAGGGAGTCGCATGGTAGCGTCCTGACAAAAAGCGAAACGAGAGTCCAAACATTGAGGTTATTTCTCGTACACTACTGACCGCACACGGGTCTGTCCGAAAGCACCAGAATTTCCGACCTCGTTGATCAACCCCGGAAGTTCATCCTCTATCGCTCGCAGCTCCGGCACTTCAAAACCCATTGGCCGCGTCACATCCAAACTGATAAGATCAAGATCACATGCGGTACGAAAACGCAATCCCCCATTGAGCAATTTTTGGATCTTAAAGAGGGCTAGAAGGACAACTAGCCTCTCCACTTGGTCTCCCAGTCCGTAGGCCCTGATTTGGAGAATATCTAGATTGAAATATGCAATGATTTGACTTGCGGTCCACTCATCTCGTGAAAATGGGACATTACCAAAACCTTTCTTCGTGTCCCCTTTAGGGTTCACGGTGTCATTCTTTACTCCACCGCTGACTGCACGCTGAGCATTCTTCGCCTCAACAAAAGCCGACAACGCCCTTGGCAGACGCAGTCGCCCGCCAGCGAGGTCTCCCTTTGCCAGAAAGATGCCATGTAACAATGCATTAACATCTACTTCCAGCAGTACCTTGGCCAGATCCCTCGGATTCACGCGGCCCTCTTCAAGATTTGCTAGCCTTGCCTTGAGCAAATTGAAGACGCTCTTATCCTTGCCCTCAAGAATGTACGGTGAGTTTAGTCGGTGCGCCTCAATAAGAGAGTTCGTGAGTGGATTACCTTCCTTGTCCTGTACTTTTACAAAGGGGAGGCCCCGCAACGGCTCTACCCAATTGTTGCGCACGTCATCCCAGCACACGGACTCAAGTCGGTTTGCCATCGACTGAGCGCTTTCCACAAGGACTATTTGCCCGTCTCCATCGGGCGATTCGTATACGGAAGGTCCCAGATTTGGAAATCCCGCTGGCTGAAAACGGGAGCCTTGAATAGGTCGCAGACTCGCCTCAATCAGCAGACGTGGCTCATTATCAAGTGCAGAAAGATCAATGTTCATTTTGGATTAAGCTAATTTTTGTCTTTTGTGTCTCGGTGAGGACTCCCGGATACGCTTGCCGCAAGAGGCTCTTCATGCCCGAGTCAAAGATTGGAATCAATAGACTAGCTGCAAGGCGGTCGGGGCGAACTCCAACTCCAAACCGACCGCATTTCTGTGCATAGGCGCCTGCACCCGATCGGATTGGATCAAACGGAGAGGGAATCCCAGAAGATCTAGTCCGTTCAATCGCGCTTAATACGGCACGATTAATGACTCTACCATCAAGGCTCCTTCCGCCCGCGCGGAGCTGTGCGACCAATCCAGGCGGTACTGGAACTGTGGCCCCTGAAGGTATTACGCCTAGACGAACCAGCATCTGATTCGTAGCAAAAATCGGCTTGAGAGCCGCATAGGCAAACGGAACCCTTAACTCGCCATCCCTAATTCCAAGAAACCTTAGGGGCTTTGCCCAAACCAGACCAGCCAACAAGTCACTACAGCGCTCGTCGTTAAAATCACCTCCTAAGAAAGCTGCTACATCGCCTATTTGGGCAAAACTCGCACTGCCGAACGGTTTGTCAGTCAATTCCCTGATTAGGGCTTCCACGAGTCGACGCTCAAGCACAGCTATCATGTTGGATATCAGTCCTCCGTGTCCCCAGACTGCTGTTTGTGCATGGGCATCCTGGGCCCATTGACGCGATGCTCGCAAGCGTTGGCCGCGGAAAAAAGTTATAGCCTCGAACTGTGCCTTACCTCTTCTTGAGTTTGTCAGCCGAGTTAGGTGTGCTGCCATGGGAGGTGGACACTCGGGAACCCTAGGGAGGATCTGACTTTCAGACTCCGCACCCAAGTCCTGCCGGCTAATTCCCAACCCGGCTAATGCGGCCGCAATTCGAAATTCTGGACTGCCATCATCCGCTTCTCGAACCCAATGACTGGACAGTAACGGCGGTGGCGCAGGAACCGGATTCTTTTTGTTAGTCTGAGCAGTACCCAACCTAAGCCCCAATTGACCAATAGCCACCATTGCGCCGCTGACCGCAGAACGCGACAAATCCGGCGCAAGAAGCTCAAACAGAGCTTCTTCCAAATTCTTAACCGAATGGCGAATGGACCCTGCCTGATCGGCGTTACGGCCATATTGGCGGACATACCGCAACCATCCACCACGATCCAAGTCTGATATGAGCTTCGCGCCAGGTGATGGTTCAGCGTGTCGGCGCCCAATGGCAACTGCATAATAAGTCTTGCCTGCACGCTTGAAATAGCCGAAACGCTGAAATGCAGAAAACCCCCGGCTTATACCCAACGTTGAAATTGCACGCGCAAAATCAAAACCATCTCTGGCAATTCGGTCCTGTGCAACGATACGCCCTTCACCAAACAGGGCTTTTATCTCGGTATATCTCGCAGGACGAGGCCACAGCGGAGCCCAGAATTCAGCTCTAGCTTCTGCTTCGTCAGCATACTCAATGCCGCCCCAACCGGCACTAGAAGCATGAACTGTAAATGGAAAACTCGCCATTCCTTGGACATTGTTCTGATGTCTGCGTGAGAAAACAGACGCAAATGTTGACGCGCCTTCAAGCATAAAGACATAATCCCACGAATTGATTACCGACTCACCTTCAAATCCAGTCCCAGCGTTCGGTCCGCCCGCTGCACTAGGCGAAAACTGCCCAACTTTAGCATCTGAAAGGTGTAACGCTGGGGCATTGAAAAGAGAATTCTCCAATAACAGGGCGCTATGAGAGCGCGGAGCACCGTTAGATGCTTGGAATAGGCCGTCCTTATCCGAAAACAAGCGCTGCATTAGATTGTTGGCAAATTCAAGGCGGCCATCATTTCCACCGGTCCCCAATACCGGTGGGAATCTCAATTTTTCCCCAGACAGGACAAGGGAGGCGTCTAGCCACGGTAATGCTGACATAGGAAGCCTCGCACGCAACATCTCAATAAGCCTAACTTTGGTCTCTTTTTGTGGCTTCTCATTAAGATCGAGACCCTGCAGAATACCTCGTGCGATATTCACTGAATCTGAATAGGTCTTAAATCGTGGATGAACCTCTGCCGACTCCAAGTGCTTTATTCCAGCTTTCGCATCCTTCAGATAAAACCCACTGCCTCCACTCCAAGGAGCAATTATTGGGCTTGGAGCATAGTGGTGAAGAAAAAAATTGAGTATGTCTTCGTGATCCAGACTCGTAAGCAGACAGAATCGCATGCCTTTCCACCAGCCCCTCACATTAGCGTCCAGCGCTTGGCCTGTTACCGAATTTGTTGTACTTGACAGCAACCTCAGTACGCCCAATGACTTCAGATATGAGGCAACCGGGATGGGCGAGCAGCCGTCCAGCATTATTTGATTAGCCATATCCACCCCTTTCTTCCTCCCTTGATGCACGCCAGTCAGCGATCCTCAACAGTGCCTCCAGATATGCCAGTCTGAACGGACCGAATTTCTGGAGGAGGTCCCGGGTACGCTCGGTCCAGCTTTCCTTTGACAATTCGTTATGTCCTAGCTCCATTACAGAAAGCGTCAGACTCCCACCTGGCCAGAACTCGCTGTACCCTAATTCTAGCTCAGGTAGTTTGTCACCTTCCCAAACTCCTCTTGCAAATCTCTCGACCTCTGTATTTTTCGGTTGTTCTCGTGGAAGGGCTCGCATATTCATCCTTACTTTGCCGTGATGCGCTGCTACAAGAAATGCCAAAAGGTCAGCATCTCGTGACCACTTCTCGTGAGCCAGAAGAGCGAGCGCAGAGGCCAACTCATGGCGGAAATAGGCACGTTCATGGCGCAAATTTGACTTAGCAGTCTTGGCAAGGAAGAGGTCCTTCGGGGGCTCACCTCCATTCAGTCCTCGCCGCATGGTCGATTGAAAAGTTTCATGCGCCTTACCCAAGTCATGCCAACATGCAGCCCGAACCAACAGCCGTTTCGTTGTGTCGCTCACGCCTAACTTATCGGATAGCTCCTCAACCTCCTCCGTTACGTGGTCCAAATGATCTTTGAGCAGCACATGACAGCCCAACTCGCTCTCCGTATCATCATCATGTCCGTCAGATACATCCACAAATGATCCATTCGCTTCGACCGAGTTGCTCGAATTTACAGCGACCGGAATATCCACTCGTTTACCAGTGAAGCCCAACTGCTCACTGTACCCGCCGGCGTGCGAATAGGCCAAAATGGTCAGACCCGGCCATGGTTCAGATTTCAGCTCTTCCCAACCCGGAGGGCTATCTCGGACTTGACCAGAGCACTGCCTTGACTGCAGATCGCGTATAAAGAAAACCGGCTTTTTATTGGCTTTCTTGCCGTCCTGAATCCATTTCGTGGCCAGACCAATTGGCGCAGCACATAATTCCAGCGCGCCGGCCTTGGGAACCTCTTCCCAGGAAATGGGCTCTCGACGCCAAAACACTTGGACATCTGTGTCTCTGGAGCTGCGTACATACGTAGAAATGTCAACGTGGAAGCCATTCAAATCAGCGTCGGTGTCAAATAAATCATCAAGATCATTTCGACGCACCACACACACATGCGTATCAATTGGATCAATACGAGGGAGGTATACTGACGCTACATTCCGCAAGGCCAACAACTTTTTCCGGGCATCCTCCAATTCGTGTACCTCGTAGGGTAGTGCAAGGCTAGCCGAAATTTTGGATGCTTTTGAGGAGTCTGATTCAGGAAAGCCTAAGAGATCAATCCAGTAGACCCTAGCTCCGCCATCAACCTCTGCTTTCCGATTTGCCCGTCCGAACCGCTGCACCATTGAAGCCCAGGGTGCGAGTTCTGAGAACATGACCGCCGCAGAAATATCAATGCCAGCTTCCACAGCCTGGGTTGCAACGACTATCAAATCAGACGAAAGAGTATCGCCTAGAACCCTTTGCAGTTCACGTTCTCGTTCCGTAGGGCGGAATCGTGAGTGAAGCAGAACGACCTCGGGCCCGCTGCTTTTCTCTGATAGAATCTTGCATATGCTCTGATATAGTCCCTGTGCTCGCATTACCTGATTGACAATCACCAACGTCATATGACCGGAGCGGTGAGCCTCCAGAACAGCGGACGTAAGTTGATTGATGTAAGCCTTCTCATGCTTTGCGACACCAGATTCGGGAATTACGGGGGACTTCAATAAGTATTTGGGAGCACGGACCAATTTTCGTATCCTCGTATCGGTCTCCCTCCCCGGATTTATTCGCAGAACTTTTGAAGGAGCCTGGAAATCCACCGTGGCAAGCCATTCCGGTTCAAGCGTAGCAGATACCCATAGACTGCGAGTTGGGTAGGCAGGAACCACGCTCTCCTCGCTTCTCAAATCCTCACGGCGAAACGCCTCAAGTTGCGCAGAAGTAGCCTGACCAGTTCCCATTAGCTGCACTTCATCGAAAACCCACTGTACATCTCGATGCAGTAGGCCAAACTCCACGGGCCACAGTGTGGGGGCTGACGCATAACCGCGCATGAGAGCGCGACTCAACAACATGTCTTGGGTGCCAACGATAATGGCTGCCCGCTCAGGATTATACAGCCAGCCTCTGGATGATTTGCCTCCTTTCAGTACATGCACATCCTCTTGGGTTGGGAGAAGCCCATTTGTCACAATTGCAGCTTGGTCCATGCACTGTAACCATGACTCAATCAACTCCTTTGTCTGATCTACCAACGCACGCATTGGTAGGCACCAAACAAGTCTTCTCGGCGTTTGCTTGGGACGTTGTAGTCTCTGAAACATCCACCCCAAAGTAACTCCGGCCGTCTTTCCCGACCCAGTCGGGGCAATGAGAACTTCAGGCCATGGACCATTGGCTAGCTTCTTCTGCCAATCAAATGGCTCAGTCCCAGAAAAGGCAGCACGAAAGAAAGAACGGAAGTCAATATTGTTCTCGTTCATCAACCCGTCAATGCACTACCTGACTACTCATACAACTACCTCCCGATTTGATAAATGGACTGCAATACAACGCGACAAGCTCGAGGACGCTACACTAGTGACTCACCAAACAGACACTTTTGTTAATATAATAACTCTCCAAGTATTGTTTCAGCACGTATATTCTTTATTTATTAATATATGGATAATATTAGTTAAATTACTGTTAATTTATAATAACTTGGTTTTTGGGGAGAGTTTCTAGCCAACCTTGACCCAAAAGTATTTCATTCACTCAGGCAACCTCCGACGCCCACATCCGAGATCTTGCGATATTCATGAGGTGACCAAGCGTGCTGTGCCCACGTTGCAAGGATGAATTATTCGGGCTTCGGAGAACACATCGCTTACCGGATTCCAGGTAACTTTTGGACCAGTCAGCACGGAATTACGCCATTGATCCTCAAGTCAGTCCCCAACCTTCAGTACATAGAGATCACGCTAATTCGTAACACCGCGCGAAAACCACCGCCCCGAGTCCTCCAACATCTTATTCTATCGGCAGCGACAGGCTTTTCAAAACCAGTGCCTACAAACCTTGGTGTTACGTTGATCCGCGCGGCTGCGGGAAAACCCTGAAGGTGTAAAAACTGGCGCGCGGCGAACCGGAATAACTACAGTTTCACCTGTATGGATTCTGCCGCATTCATGCCTTGTGATCACAGACCTTTAAGGTTCCAAGTCCCCGGATTTCGATTGAATCATTTTGTTGGAGCGCTTCCATAATGGAGGAGATCAGGGTGTCCACAACATGCCACATTCTAACTTGGTAATTCTTGGCCCAATTGCTTGAGATACCTCCGTCACAAGATCAGATTTAGTCATTTGAAAATCCATATTGGTCCTTCACTTTTTGAAGCGAGAGCGGATGCCGCGCGTCTATGATTACTGATCGAACCACACTGTTTTCCCTGACTTGGCAGATCGAACAGCCGCATCCAAAATTTCCACTGCTACTATGTTGATCGGGAGCGATGAAAGGCTTCCCTCTGGATCCGTATTGCCACGCACGACGGACGCCAGAAAGGCAAAGGGATCATTGTGAGGAGCAGCTCTGGCAGGTGCCACAAAAGGTCTCGACTGGGTGTCCGGCAACCCAACCATGCCCTCGGTCGCATTCGAGGTGTAAATAAATCCCTCCGTTCCGTACACATCCATATCCTTCCGGTTGAACGGCCAATTCCAGGATGCCTGGATAATCCCTTGTGCAGACGGATAGGTTACGATGATCGTTGCCTCATCATCAACCTGACCATAGGGAGCTTCCGGCTTGAATATCTGCGTTACTGCTGTCACACTCTCCGGTCGCTGACCGTCCATAAACCAGGTGATCAAGTTGGCACCATAACATCCAAAATCTGTGATCGCACCTCCTCCGTTCTTTTCTTCCGTCAGAAGCCAGGACGAAAACTCCTCGCCTACCCCAATCTCAATTGGACCTGGGTGTCCGTCACGTACGACCATCTTTCTTAAATCTCCAAGTGACGGTAGCACCTCCTTTGCGTAATGGACACTTGGGTACCAAGTGGTTTCGTAGTTGGTCAGTAGGTGAATCCCCGCAGAATCTGCGACTATTTTCATCCGCTCCGCATGGTCCAGCGAGATTGCCAGCGGCTTTTCAACCATCACATGAACGCCGCGGGCAGCAGCCGCTGCCGTTATGGCTAAATGGTCGTATATGTTGGAAAACACCGTCAAAGCTTCCGGTTTGGTCGCCTCAATCATCTCTTCCACTGTCGGATAAACCAATCCCATATCAAATCCGAACCGGGCGGCATGACGCTCAGCCAAAGCCCGGTCGGCCTCTGCAATCCCAACGATCTCAATATCCCCATGGTATTCACGGCCTAGTATCCAGCCTACATGCCCATGCACAAGTCCCGCCACGCCAATACGCACCGGAGCGGGTGCATCGGAAGAAGCCGAAGCAGGTGATATTTGCAAAACAAATGCAAATAGAAAAGCTGATAATCCCATATCACCGAAATAGTTGAATAAATAATGTAACCCTATGTACTGACCTGTCTGCCTAAGAACTACCAAATGATATACAAGAATGACGCTTACTTCCTGACGAATAGCAATGATCTATGCTTAACGGCAGCGTTGCCTCAATCCCCGCATTCACATGACTGCATTAGTACCGCCTGTACCCAATCATCATGGCATACCTGTATCGTTGGATTTCGGGACAGCTCTGGTCGCACAAGGCAGTGCAATGATCCGTCACCCGGACAACAAAGTCGCCTATCTGCCGCAAAAACCCAATATCAACCGCCGCCTCCGTCTACACTCCGATACGCCTCAATCAACGCAGCCTCCCCCTCCTTGCCGGGATGCATGTTGCCGTGCTCCATCCCTAATATGCCCTCAAAACCTTTTTTTCGGATGTGGGCAAAAACATTCGCGTAGTTGATCTCGCCAGTTGTCGGCTCCTTGCGGCCCGGATTATCTCCAATCTGGAAGTATCCGATTTCATCCCAGGCACCATCAATATTTGGAATCAGATTGCCTTCTGTGATCTGCTGATGATACAGGTCATTCAGTATCTTGCAGGCGGGACTGTCCACAGAACGGCAAATTGAATAGGCTTGGGGAATTTTCGTCAGAAAAAGCCCGGGATGATTGTGCGGGTTGAGTGGTTCCAGTACCATTACTAAACCATGCGGCTCCAAGATGTCACAGGCACGCCGCAGACTCTCCACAACATTAGCAGTTTGGTAGCCCATATCAAGCCTTAGATCCACAAAGCCGGGTACCACAGTCATCCAAGTCGCATTGACGCGCTTCGCTACCTCGACAGAATCCTCAATGTCGCTCAAGAATTGCGCCCTGAGGTCCGCATCACCACTGGCAAGATTGGGCTCGCGCCAGTGGATCTGATGTGCCACAAAGACCCCCATCCGCATATTGCGATCAGACATGGTCCTCGCAATTCGCTCCTGGGTATCTGTATTTCGTCCCTTCATACCATTGTCCTCCCAGGCCGTGAAGCCTTGATCCGCTGCAAAATTCAACTGATCAACCAAATCATCACCAGCACTGTTCTTAAACATGCCAAAATGTGGCGCATAGTGCATCGAGAAAGCATCCTGCACTCCATTTTCAGCCTCCGTTGCTAATGGAGCACAACCTAAACTAGCAGCCGCGGTCATGAGGGCAGCAGAAGGCATAAATTCTCGACGAGTCATATTCTTCATGGTATTGTAAGATTGGTAAGTCGGAACAGCAAAATCTAAACGTCACAGATGCGAACAGCTTCACGCAGAGATACCAGGGGGGTTCTGGTTGGAATGAACTCCTGACCAACAAACCCTTCATAGCCTGTTTCCACAATCGCACGCATGATAGCAGAATAATTCAGTTCCTGTGATTCATCAATTTCATTACGTCCAGGGTTACCGCCAGTATGATAATGAGCTATGTACTGATGATTGTCGCGAATAGTGCGAATGACATCACCCTCCATGATCTGCATGTGGTAAATGTCGTAGAGTAATTTGAAGCGCTCAGAACCAACCTGTTTACATAGCTCAACCCCCCACGCTGTTCGATCACACATGTAATCTGGATGGCTGACCTTACTGTTCAATAGCTCCATACATACCGTGACCCCATATTCTTCTGCCGCCGGAATAATACCTTTGAGACCTGTAATGCAGTTCTCAAGCCCCGTGGTATCCTCCATTCCCCGCCTGTTGCCCGAAAAACAAATCACACGATCATAACCGGCTTCAGCAACCTCTTTGATCCGTTCCTTATACAGCGGCACCAGCCACTCATGATTGGACGGCTCATTGAACCCATCAGTCAGGCGATCCTTGCCCTCTATTCCCGGTCCAAAGGGCATGGCACAAATCAATCCATACTTCTCAAGAATCGGCCATTCATCAGGTTCAAGCAGTTCCACAGACTTTAGTCCTATTGTCGCAGCTGCCTGTGCGAGCTCCTCAACTGAATGATCCGGGTAGCACCATTTGCATACACTATGATTCACTCTCCCTCGCAGAGGAAGTTTCGAACTAGTTCCTAGCAGACCGACGCCTGCAAGTCCGACCAGACCGGTTTCAATAAAGTTTCTACGTCGCATTTTTTGTTATTTCTGACGGATCGGAATCTAGCCCGTAGGCAGAATACTATCCATGCGGGCAGCTAATCCTTCAAGGTATGATCTGTCGCCCCCTGATACCTCGGCAGTGGCCCATCCCTGATAACCGATTTCTGAAAGGGCCTCATTAACAGCTGGCCAATCACAATCACCTTCCCCCAAAGGCACTCCAAAGCCAGCATATGGCCCCTCCGAATCAGCTTTTGACCGACTGAACTCCTTGATATCCAACTTCAATATGCGATGACCTAGTGCACGAATCCAATGCTCTGGCCAGCCGTAGGTGACAACATTACCAACATCGAAATACCAGCCCACTGAATCACTCTCGAACTCATCCACATATCTTGCGCACTCTAGTGGACTGAGAAGAAATTTATTCCAAACATTTTCAAATGCAATCTTGATACCATGCTCAGCCGCCATGGGAAGTACCTTGCGGATTTCCGATTGCGACCGTGAATAAGCATCTGCGTAAGACACCTGTTTGTTAACCACCGCTGGCACAAGAAGGACCGTTGA
Organism: Rhodothermales bacterium; assembly: GCA_965219915.1. Lineage (GTDB taxonomy): Bacteria > Bacteroidota > Rhodothermia > Rhodothermales > Bin80 > Bin80. The sequence goes on from OZ244794.1 coordinate 2,966,640, forward strand.
GGCTCCATAAGTATGTGCATCCTGGATTGCCGTCTTCAATCCATTCACGCCTGCTTCCCTAACGGCCGCATCAGGATGTGAAAGAGTTTGCCGCCAGTGAACCGAATCGACTACACCGTGGATCGGCAATCCCGTAGCGTCCCGCGCGGCTATTATTTCATCGTTGTCCAAGTCATTCGGGCTATCCATCTCTACTCCATCGAACCCCAGGTCCTTGAGTAGCTGGAATTTCTCGGCAATGGAAAGCTCTGGCTCCTGGATCATCCCGAACTTAATCGCCTTTCGGACGGAAATGCGGGAGCGTGCGAAAACGCGCCCCGAAAAAGCCAGTCCCGCTGCGCCTAATGCACTGGTAAACAGAAAATCCCTTCGTTCCATCGGTATCACCTACATATTTTGAGCTGAAGTAGAAGATGAGCGCGAAAGTTTTGTGATGCCCGGCATTGCTACTTCTTCAACTGCAAGCTGCCCGAAAGCAAGCGTTTTTGGCACAAGATCGAGGCCTGATGCCACAAGCTCGTCCCAACTCAACTGTTGGCCCGTATAGGCACTCTCACGTCCCAATACAGCTGTGAGCGTGCTTTTCGCTATCTGAGCTGCCTCATTGATCGGCTTACCTTCCCGGATTGATGCAATCAGATCCGCATGCTCCTGGACATACCCGTTGCCTCCCGGTTCAGGCATCTCGTAGAGTGTACTCCCGTCGTGGGATTTCAAAACTGAATGACGTGGATGCAACTCGGCTACACCCTCGGTGCCAACTATTCGGTTAGTTACCCTGTTGGTTGCACCATGGAACTGCCTGCATTTGGCTTCGACAAGCACGTCTCCAGGGTAGACATACTCCACGCTGAAGTGGTCATATATGTGGCCGTACTCTGGGCTGGTTCTCACGATTCGCCCTCCCATGGCAATGGCGCTGTCTGGATGCCCCTGGAATACCCAGTTGATTACATCAATATTGTGCACAAACTGCTCCACAATGTGATCTCCACTCAACCAGGTGAAGTAGTACCAGTTGCGACACTGCCATTCCATATCGCTCATCCCGCTTTTGCGCTCGCGCAGCCAGATTGGGCCAGTCATGTAGTATTCCTGCGCACCCACTATCTCTCCAATCATGCCCCCATGGATCCGTTTGATCGCCTCCACAAAACTCGGCTGTCGCCGATACAATGTTCCCGCAACAACCGATAAACCCTTCTGCGTGGCAATCTCCCCCGCCGCCATTATCTCCATTGCTCCGGCTACATCTACGCTGACCGGCTTTTCCATGAACACATGCTTGCCTGCATCCACAGCAGCCGCGAAATGTGCAGGCCTGAATCCAGGCGGTGCAGCGAGTATCACCATGTCCACATCGCTGTCAATCACGCGCTGATAGGCGTCAAAACCAACAAACGCCTTCCGGTCATCCACTTTAAATGCATCTCCAATCTCTTGCTCCAGCGCCTGCCTGGAAGCATCCAGTCGATCTTCAAATAGATCGCCCATGGCGACTATCTCCACACCCTCACTGGATACAACAGCATCTCTCGCCGCACCGGTACCACGCCCGCCACAACCAATTACACCCACACGCAGCGTATTCCTTGCACCAGCGTACGCGAAATTTCCCGAGACCATTAGGCCAAGTGTGCCTGCAGCCGTGACCTTGGCAAAGTCACGCCTTGTAATTTCATTCTCTTGCATGTGAATTCAAAGTTTAATCCTCTGGAATATACCTGTTATTCTGCATTCAAACTTCAATCGCGCAGAAACTTCCCCGTACTCACCTCCAGTAAGCCCGATTCCCTGCGCTCTACAAACCTCGTGCTCAGATTCTCCCGACCATTTGCATCCGAAGTGGCCGATTCCCATGCCATGACACTGTATGCAGATGCCCATGCGTCTGCGATCATTGCACTTGGAGCAATCACGGCAACCCTTCGCTCATGCACTACGCCATATCCGGTACGGGGATTAATTATGTGAGAATACTTTATCCCATCATACTCCAAGTATCGGTACGTATCGCCGGAGACTGCGATACCACAATTCTCTAGAGTCAGTGTTTCTGTTTCCAATTCGTTTTCTGTGTTCAAGTCAAAGACCCCTACAGACCATCCATCTGAACCAGGAGGAGCGTTCCCCAGTGCTATATCTCCTCCTATATCAACAGCGGCACTCGCAAAATCTGCTTCCATAATAGTTTTCAGTGCCTCATCAGCTGCATATCCCTTGGCAATTCCTCCAAGGTCAAGCCGCATATTTTCCCCGTTCAATTGAACCGTGCGACTACTTGCATCCAACTCTACAAACCGGTACCCCACCGCAGCCATAGCATTAGTAATTTCAATGGCATCCGGTAATGTTGCTCGGCGCATCGCTTTACGCCACAATAATGTGAGGGGCCCTACGGTCACGTCAAAGCTTCCCTCCGATGCCCGAGCAATCTTCTGCCCCGTGAAAAGTACATTCCATAGATTCTCTCCAACGGTAATGGGTTGGCCACGGGTCTTGGATAATCTGCTGACTTCACTGTCAATTAAATAGTCGCTCAGTTGCTCGTTGAGTTCGTTAATACGATCGAATGCTTGCCCAGCAGCACCAGCCGCTTCTGTTGAATCGGCCGCGTAGAGGACAATCTTTGCTTCCGTGCCCATCAGGTACCTCGTGAACCCAAAACGATCAATACCCTGAGCCCCCACATCCGCTATTGTGACAGCACAAACCAATAATCCTAATCCTATGGCGGAGTATCTCAGATTATGTCGCCTAGCTAAAAAGAATCCCATAATTGGGAAGATTGATTCTATCAGTTCAGAAATCTTACCAAACAAATACATACCCATAACATTTTGTTCTGCTGCTGTGGGCTCTGCTCCTGAAGCGACCGATCCAGTCCCCGAGATTCATGACAGAACCTCATCCCTGCCATTCCTTGGTAGTAAGTAAATTCCGCGCACAGCCCCTCAGGACACGGGAGCGCTCCCCCGCAAGAACAAGTGAAGTGGGATCGGGGCTCTGATTGACTCTCCTCGCAGTGATGAACGCAAGGAAAACGAAGATGGTCATGTCGCTTAGAGCGAGATTCCGTCCCCGGCTATAACCCGGTGTTGAATCGTTCGGACAACTCTGCCAACTCCGGGAACTGAGCAGTCGCCAAACTCCAGGTCTGGGGGAAAAACTGATACACGACCTCGTATAGCGCTGAATCTCCACGAACTTCACTCGGCGGCAATCCAACGGAAGCCAACACGTATAATACCAAGCTAAGTGCCAGGCAAGCCGTAACTACACCAAAAGCACCCCCCAAAATCCTATTTATCGTACCGATAAACACAATATTCCTTATGAACCTGTCAACTCCGCGTGAAATAATCATGAAAAACAACTGAGCACCCAGGAACACTAGGCCGAAACCTGCAAGTGGAGAATATTCTACTGGTAGGCCTACTCTGTTTTCCAGCCACCCTCCGACTCCTTCCATGAAGGAATATCCCAATGCGATCGCGATCAGCAAACCAACCAGCCCAAACACTTGGCGTACGAATCCGCGCCTGGCGCCTACCAGCAAACCTACGCCCAGCACTAAGAGAATTACAATATCAAGCCAACTCATACTAGCCCGTACGATGGGACACCAAAGAGGTTACGGAAATTAACGATTAATCACTTAAAGGCAAACCGTACGGCTAGTGTAACCAGGCCAACCTGCATTACTCCCAAAGCAATTCCAGAACGATCATCCAGTCTGGCTACACGCGGACGCAACGACGGATCACCTGTTGCTAAGTAATCATCATTGATCCTGTCTGCCCGAAACTTATAGTGCACGGCTACCGCACCTGCTACCATAGCCAGAGCAGCTGCACTCCAATCAATCCAGACTCGACCACGTCTCACACTATGGGTAAATCCCGCTGCATCCCCCATTTGACCCAACGCTACGAGTGAGACCTCATAACGATTCCACAGATCGTGTCTAGGTGCAACTGCACCCGGAGCATAGCCTTCCATTTCGATATGGAACATCCCGTCTTGAATGCCGGGAGACGCAAATACCACGGGAGTCCGCCCCAATAGTGTACGCTCAGAACCCTCCTGAAGCCATGCTTCGGCCCCAAAGGGATGAGATTCGATGCGATGATACATTGGAAAGTTTAGCGTGACCAGTACGGTATCCCCTGGCGTTGCGATCAAGTTCTCACGCAGTGGAGACACACTCCAGGCCGCCGCTCGAAGTGTTGAAAGCCGAATAACATCGGTATCATGATCTACCCAGTACGGGCTGCCGCTCGCTAATCCTAGGTACAGGGAATCAGCGTATACCGCCGCACTAACATCATTGGTTTCGATATGGACTAGGACCTGGGGCTGCGCCACGCTGATGCCTGGAAGGGCGGCAAACAGTCCGCCCCATAACACCATAACCAATCGACTACTAGACTTCATCATCAGTTTCTACGGGGCTAAGGCGAACAACGTAACGAGGCTCCGTTAGAACTATTAGCCCCTCGGAAGCCAGCCCAATCGCACTCTTCACGCGCCCTCTAAGTTCAATTTCCTGGAGCAACTCTCCGCTGGCGCGATCAAACGCATAAAACCAACTACCCATACTACCGACATACACTGTCCCCCCTACGATCAGTGGCTGGGCTACTAATGCATCAGGACATTGTACGATCCATTCAATGCTCCCTGTATCAATATTGAAGGCCCGCAGTACTCCATCTGAAGCCCCGGCAATCACAAATTCATCGTCTAAGGCTGGTGACGAAAAGTGAACTGTTTCATCCTCTAGTTCTGCGCTCCAAACAGTCTCGCCCGTGTCCAGATTCATAGACAACAAAGATCCATGTGTGGTAGATACAACCAAAATATTGTTATGTGCAACTGGGGCAGCATAAATCGGTAGGTTAATCTCAGTTGACCATCGCAGCGTACCGTCATCAAGAGATAATGCCCTGACCATCCCATTATCTCCCGCAACAATCACTAACCCATCATAAACAAGCGGTTTTGCATGAACACGCATGCCCTCCGGTAATTGGTGCATCCAAACTATTGTACCACTCGCCACATCAAAGCGCTGAACTTCGCCGGCAATGTTGACAAAAACACCGCCATTCACAACTGATGCAACACCTGTATGGACAGAAGCTCCGCGGGCACGCCAGCGTATATCCGAGGCGTCAAGATCATAAGCTGCGAGGGCTCGACGCCCCAGTGCAATCGGTACTACAATCGTCCTACCTATCACGGCCGGGGACCCATTGACTGCGTCTCCAAATCGTTTCGTTCCCCCACGCTTACCCGTGGCCAGATCAATTACATGAAGCTCACCCTGCCTGGTAGCAACCAAAACAATGTTTTCAAACAGTAGTGGGGCATCCGGGCCAAATCCGGCCCGGGCGTTATAGGTCCAGGCAATTTCCAAGGGCGGAACCGGCCCAAACTCCACCTTGGGCAACGGGCGAATGTCCATTGTCAGCCCGCTGCATCCGGTGCACAGCAGCACTAAGAAAACTGAGCCCCTAAAAATCGAAACCGAAGAAGAATTGACGGAAAAGAGATGGATCCCGTGACTTGAATTCATCACGGAAGCGGTAACCTAAGTCATACCGAAGAACCAGCCCACCGAACAGGTTGAGACGAAAACCGAAGCCTGCGGCTCCCAGTGTTTCTCCGGCATAAATCTGATAAATCCGTTGATCGTATTTGTCATTCCAGGTGTGCGCAGCATCAAAAAATAGTGCGCCACGTAAGTTGACAATTCCGATAATGGCCAAAGGTGGAACATAGACTGATGGGTTATCAACCAGCGGGAACCGTAACTCGTGGGATGTGAACCAAGCCTTCTTTCCCCGTACATCGAATAATGGATACCCTCGCAAATCCCAACTTCCACCCATAAACCATAGTCGGGCTTCCCGGCCATGGTTCATGCGACCCAGTGCGCGGGATGCAAATGTCACCCTGCGGCTTAATCTCAGGTAATGCCGAAAGTCTGCCTCAAGTGTGATGTAATTCACGTTGGAGTACAGTAGGTCTGTTGTATAAGCCGCCGAAATTCTTCCACGCCAACCAACCATTGGACCATTGGCGCCAAACAAAGCATTATCGTGGACCAGACTGATCTGATTCGTTAATAGCAACGCCTGACGATCAATCCGCCTCTGTGGAATCTGTTTGTCATCCCAACTCAAGGAAGTCGCAACTTCTACGCGTCGAAACATGGAGAGCGGATAGCTCACGGCTCCAAATCCACCCCACACTTCCTCCCAGAAACGTGGAAACTCCGTGGGAGCATCTGGATCTGTCAAGTCGTACCTCAATCCGCCATAACGATAAACCCCATAACCAAAATTCGCCCGACGGTTGAGATGAAGCCTGGAAATATTCACGTTGAGCCCCCTCAGAAAATCTCCCGTGTACTGACTCGTGCTGTACAGAGTTACGAAAAACCGGTCGTTACCCATGAGATCGGAAAAGGCGAGAACAGCCGCACCGCTCGTCCCCCAGACCGCGCTGCTTGATATCTGCCCTTGTGCAATATCCAATCCATAGCGTCGTCGATACTGCAGGCGATCAGTTGCAGCGTCGGCATCGATGCGCGGAAACTCCCAGGTCCCACCAGACGCCACTGCCAGATGTTCGGGCTGCTCCGATACAGGTTGGTTCAAAAGCGTATCCAAACCTCCCAGACTACGTACGGTGAATCGGTAGTTCTCAAAGGTTGAAAAAACCATCTGTCCATCACGCGTCCAAACCGGATCGTACGCTGCGGTGGTTAGTTGCGTTAGACGTTTTTTCCAGCGTACACTGGGTTCTGGGCCTTCTCCTTCGCGAGTCCCCAAACCGGTGGAAGCAATAACAGGGGGGCGCAGTGCCGCATCAATTACATAAACATCCTGAGCACCATAGCGCCCTGTGCTGTCCTTCCGGGTACTCGTGTATACAATCTGACTCCCGTCAGGACTCCAGTTCGGCGAGAAATCGTGCTGCGTACCAAAGGTCACGTAGTCTATGGCGCCCGTTTCCAGTTCGTACGTGAATAGATTGTAGGCATCATCAAAGCCCTTTGAAGTGCGATCTGAAGAAAAAACAAGAAAGCGTCCATCCGGGCTCCAGGCCGGATCTCGTTCGTCATAGCTGTCATCTGTTAACCGCTCCAGACGATCATGCTCCGTGTCGTAAACATACAAGTCAATAAAGCCACTCTCACCTATAGCGACGAAGGCTATACGCAATCCATCGGGGCTCCATGTCGGAGAGTACAGAGCAATGATCCCATCGAAACCAAACATACGACCATTTTCCCCGGACTCTAAATCGTAGGTATGAATAACGTCTGCCTCTCCGCTCTTGGTAACAAACGCTAGCCGACCATCCTTCGAGACCCCCATTCGGCTTTCTAAAAGATGAAATGACTCAAACTGGCTATTGCGCTCACCACGAATTAGAACGCGAGGTTTATCAAGCGGAACATACATTGAATCAACATCAACGTAGAAGACATTACTGTAGCCGCCGTGATTACCGGTAAACAAGATCCGCCGCTGGCCATCCTGCATCTGGTAAAAAACCGGCTTTGAGTTGAACCCCCTCACGGAGATTCCTTCGGTAATTAATGTAGGGCTCTCGGCTGCATCCATACGAGTGTAGTAGGTTTCGCGTAACCATTCCTGCCATCCACTGGCGATATCACTTAATGACTCCTGCAAAGTGTGCTCCATGACCTTGCGGAAATCCCGGTTGATCCAGGCATTCTCAATCAACTGCAACAGCTTATCCTCGCCGTACTTCTCCGCAATGTAACGACACAGCGCCTCCCCCTCCTTGTACATCACGTAGGTGCCTCTAATCCTGTAAATATTCTCCAGTGGTACCAGGTAGTTCGAGTAGATCGCGTCCCGCATGATCATCTCATGTTGGTAATCCTGTGGCCCCGACCAGTACTCCGCTATGCCTTCGGTAAACCATAACGGCAGGTACCGATCAATCGGAATACGATAGTCCCTGTACACGCGGGCTAGCTTGTGCATGGTGAAGACATGCACCATTTCGTGACGAACGACACGTCTGAACCGATGGAGGTTGCCGTTGGCAGGAATTACAACCCGTCCCTTGAGAAACTCATAAAACCCACCAACGCCATCGGGAATAAACCCATCGAAGATGTTGGTCTGCTTGAAATGCAAATTTGACGAGTAAAAGACGATGGGTACACGCCGGGTGACCGAAAAATTGAATCGGTTCTGCAGCTCGGCGTAGGCCTCTTCTGCGAAAGCAGCGCCATGCTCCGCCAGCTCCTGCATTTCTGGATAGAAATACACGTCGAAGTGCTCGGTCTTGAGCACGTTCCAGTCGAAATTCTCGTACTGGATCTTGTTACGCCCAAAATGAAAGTTGTACTGTGCCGATGCCGGCAATACAGCCAATCCCAATACAGCGAACAAGCCCCATGCAGCAACTGTATGGCGCATGAGCAATGGCGGTTCGTATGCGCAACGCTATTACATGTATACCGTTCCCCGCGAACGGCCTATCTCTCAATTAGTGCCGCCTTCAGGCGCGAGATCAATCCCACAGGAGATGGATCTGTGTTATTCATTATTGCGAGGTATAAGCTCACCCAATCACTGACATACATGATTGAAAGCAGGCGGGCCAGTAGACTTCTACCCTCACTCCAAATTTCGTGCCAACTCTGCGCATGCGGCTCCAGGAGTGATCGGGTTACATCCATCCTGCGCTGGGTGCGAGCATGATCGTCTATATCCCGAAGAACAATAACGGCAAGCTGCTTCAACTCAGGCTGGAACCGTGCCCATCCCATGACCTCATTGTGGTTCATTTCTGGAAGCAGGTTTCCAACCGCCAGGCTTTTTGCATTCTCGTGTATTTGATTACGCCACCTAGTGTTCGCAGCAGCAAACTGCTCACTGCTGTATATGACTGGGAAATAGCCATGTAATGCTCTTGCCAGCAAAACTGCAGGATTCTTCGGGTCAGTTATCTTTGCCATCACCTCCGATTGTGCATCCGTAACAGAGGCGGCCTCCGCCCAGTGGTCAGGCTTGACATCAGTGAGTTGGAGCGATTCAGTGACCGTTAGCAGTGCCGACAATGAGTGTGGCAGCGCCGCACGCGGCTGAATCCCAACCGGCAGGTGAACCAGTGGAATATCCTTTTCTTTGGCCTTAGCCGCAAGTTCTCCGCCAGTCGAAATAGCCAATACTCTGGCTCCCCGCGCACAGGCGTCATCAAAGGCCGCAAGTGTCTCCTCTGTGTTGCCCGAGTAACTCGAGGTCACCACGGCTGTATCTGGTCCGACCCAGGCTGGCAGTGAATAACTACGTGACACCGCAATCGGAACAGTCGCGTGATTCGCTGCCAGCGCCGATAGAATGTCTCCACCAATAGCACTGCCACCCATTCCAGCAACAACCACCCCATTTATACCAGTGCCAGGCCAACCACGGGTTTCAGCCTTAAGTGCACGCCTGCGACCTTCCCTGAGCAAATCAGGAAAGCTTCGAACGGCCTCATACATGTCCTCAACGTCAATCCGTTCGAGCGATTCTTTGGTCATTTTTCCAGATATGTTTTTCAACTGTTAGGTACGATGATATCTACACAGGAGAACGTATACCCGTCCAAGAACTCCATTTTGGCCTGAATACTGCCTGAGATCTAAATTGTGCCTGATTGAACAGGGCAATTTCGAAATTCAGAAAAAGAAGCACAGACATCGATTAGTCCGATTTTCCAATTAACCCCCATCAGAAAAAACCCCCTTGATCATCTCTATGGTGAGATTGATTTGATCTGGCGAATTAGTGGGTCGGTCCTGTTACAAGATCGCGACTAGGCCTGTGATATTTCTCCTTGAGGTCGTGAAGAGAATGTGAGAAACAGTATTCTGGAGACGACATTTCACCCCGTTCCCAGGGAGTCTCCTGTATACTGCTAGGGACGTGTAATTTGGTCCCCCGTTGCCGAGGTTACAAAGGAAGAATGGGAATAAGCGGGTAAATCAAACTGTTTAGGTTATCCGGTTCGATTTACGTTTCAGCCGTAATCACCGCCCCGGAATTCACCGCTTGATATGCTCCTGCTATCCGATGTACGGCCCCAAGCAAGTAGACAGTTCCCCCGATCGTAACCAGGACCGGTGCCATGGATGCAAGTGCTGGGCCTGCTCCAAATGCGATGGCCACGGATACGACAATTCCACTCACAGCAGAAAGTCCTCCCTTTTGGACCATATTTCTTGATACATCAATAGCAGCCTCCTTTGCAGTACGTTCTCCGGCGTAGACATAAATCATGTTCTCTCCCAAACTCACGACCCCTTCAAGAGCCATACCAATGCATCCTGCTTTCGCTGCAATCTGCAAGGTCTGCCCAGTAACGATGCCAGCAGCATCAATAATATTGGCTGCATTCCTGACTTCGACAGGTTACAACTCTCTGAAAGTTAAAAGAGCCCCATTACCAGGGGCATAGGATTGTTTTTTGGGGTGTCCCGGACAATTTGAACACTACAAAGACGGTCTATCAGGCCGTTTTTTGCGGTCTGAATTCCAGACGTTAAGCAACCACTTGAGGCGCGGGTTACGGGTCTTTCTCCACGGGTACGGTCTGCCGCTGAATCGTCAACCCCAGCGCTTTGTAGAGCCGAATTTTTGTACTGTTGGCCGCCGACGGAATCGCAAAATGACGCTTGGTGGTGTTGTCCCGTACCACGGACACCTCTACTTCGCGCAATTGAGCCAGAATCTGGCCCTCACTGATGGGCGCCTCGGCGCCATGCCGCGTGTTGTAGATGCGACGCAGAATGCGCAGCATCGCAAAGGCGGCAAAGCAAATGGCAATGTGCGCGCGGACCCGGCGCTCAGTCCAGTGAAACACCGGACGAATCGCCAACGTGTGCTTCAATACCCGAAAGCCCTCCTCAATCTGCCATAATCCCCCGTACTGCGCATACACTTGCTGACCGGATGACGCCTTGAGACTCGTCCATACCCCATGCAGGCCCTCCAATTGACGATCCCTTTCAATGGCCGCCGCATTCAGCTTCACCGCACCCCGTTTAACTTTCAGGTAACGACCGTTCCGGCCAGATCCCTTGACCCCGGACGCCAAACGCTTACGGGCTTTCTTTATCGCTTGCTCCCGCTCGTGTGCGTCCTTGGCCGCACGCTTCGGACAATACCGCAAAATGAGCCGACGGCCCCCAATGCTCACTTCGGTAACCTTCCGCCCATCCGATGTTTCCTGCCACGAATGCGCGCCGGTAACCTTGCGCAATTCTTCCGCCTTCATCGAGCGCAAACGGGCCGCAACCACATAGTCATGACCCAGACTGTGCAGTAAGGCCACATTGTCCGCACTCAGCATCCCGGCATCCGCTACAAATACCACACGGTCCAGCGCAAAACGCGCTTTCAACGACGCGATCGCTGGCTCCAGCGTCTTCACATCCGCGGTATTGCCTTCAAATAGCTCATAGCCTACCGGCAATCCGTCTCGGGTCTGCATCAGAGCCAATACCACCTGCACACGGTTGTGCTTACCATCTTTACTGTATCCCTTCTTGCGGAGTTCGTCCGACTTGTCCGAGGCAAACGACAGCGTGGTGACATCAAAAAACAGCACATCCAGCTTCCCCCCGAGCAAGTCCGTCACTTCCCGGGCCACAATAGACTGCAACCGCGCAATGCGCCGATCATCCACCGCATCCATCATGCGGTAAAACTTGTGTACCGGCACTTCCACGCCATCCTCCTTTGACAACTGCCGCGCATGAGCCAGCTTACTGTCCCCTGGGGCCGCCAAACGCAACAAAACCGCCTGCCTGAACAGACGCGCGGCCATCGCATGCCGTGTGGAAAACAACCGATCTAAACCCATACGTGCATACAAGGCCCCAAAAACCTCATGAAAGCCCACGCAGACCCGCTTGACTTCCTCCAGCTTGCGGATGTCCGCCAACGGGATGGGCTGCTTGGACTGCTTACGGTGTCGGGCCTCCAGTACGGCATTGGCACTATGCTCCGATGGAAACAAGGTGGGCTGCACACGCTCTTCTATCCGCAGACGTTCCTGTTCCGCGATGTGCAGGAGGGCCTCCAGTGCGGGGCCTTCGGGGGCCGTGCCCATATGGCGCACGATCTTCTGCCGTACTTTGCCGTCTTTCGTGCGGTCATTGCGCACGATCTGGACGGCAATGTTTTGGGTGGTCTTGCGTTTGAGTTTGCGTACGAACATGGTACCGTTAATATACGGCACGCGGCTCAATTATGCAAATCACAAAATAAACTGAACACTACAAAACTGGATGTCGGAAATTAGGGCCAAAATGGCCCAAAACACCCCTAAAATGGCCCGAAATCACCCGAAAATGGCCAAAAATGGCCATTCACGACCCCCGAGTCAGCCCGTACCTGTCGAAGTCAGGATACCAATGCATCCTGCTTTCGCTGCAATCTGCAAGGTCTGCCCAGTAACGATGCCAGCAGCATCAATAATATTGGCTGCATTTGCCTTCGCGAGTTCGATACCTGTCATGTCCCTGCTGCCTCGCGAAAGGTTTTTCCAAGCAGCTTCCCAAATGATGTTGCTGTTCTCAATAGCCAGCTCAGGGTAGTTGTACACAGATTTTATGTGACTGGCATGCTTGCCGTCCAGGAATTCCACGACGGCATCTTTTCCAAGATTTCTGATTACCTGGAAGACAGAGGACTCATAAAAGCTCTCCGCAAGTGGCATTATACGCCACGAATCTGTCAACCCAGCGGCAGCAAACTTCACTTTAAGAGCCATAGGCAATTCACCAAAAGCAGGTGATGCCGCCAGTATTTGGTTGTAGGCAGAAGCAGTTGCAGCACCAGCGGCTACAGCTGCCTTTTTAGCCCTGTTACGTACTGTTCCGTCTGGATCTACAGCCGTGACCGATTCCTTGAGTTTGCAGTTTGTGACCACCAATGCCTCGGACACCATATCGGCATATCGTTGGGACGCATCCTCAACTTCGGTCGTAAATTTTTCCCAGTGCTCATCTGCAAAAGTCTTGGCATCAAGTAGTTTTTCCTTACCAGCATCTGCCACTTTGACTAGAGTACCCTGCGCACCACGAGCAGCCCTACTTCCTGTGTTGATGACCTTGTCTGCGGCAACCTTTGAAGTGAGTTTCACATCCTGACCTATACCAACGGTTTTATCTGCTGCAGCCAGTACACCATGCTTGGCTCCACTGCCCGCATCCACCATCTTTTCTGTAGCGACCTGTACGCCACGTTTGACTTGATTCCCGGCGTCCAACGCCTTATCTGCGGCCACTTGGGCTCCTTGTTTGACTTGGTTTCCTGCCTTAACAACCTTGCCTGCAATTTCCCGTACTCCACGACTTGATCTAGATTCCATTGTCTGATGCTTTATTGGCGGCTACTCATACGTCTTTCCATCTAGGTTTGAACCCTGTTCCACTACCTTCGTCGCAACTATATCCAGACCCTGATTAACTTCGCTCCTGCGCCAATCACCTAAATAGGCACTATCTGCCTTGGATATTGACTTTATACTCGGTATTACCATCTTGTCTGAAGCCGCCCGTACTACGAGTTCAATCTGTTTTTTGCTGCTCCGCCACAGCAAAAAATTCAGTGAACACGGGCTGCCATTCGATCAATCAGTGCGTGAAGCTGCGACGTGTCACCCGGAAGTAAATAAATTTGCGCCAATGCGGCACATGTGTAAGCACGGACACTCGCGCGAGCAGCATCAAATACACCAAGCTCCTCCATTCGCTCGCGGGCTTTTGGAATCTCCTTTTTATCAAGGCCTGAACCCGGGCGTATCCTATCAAAAAAAGCCAGGTCTTCACCGGTCGCACGTTCGCAGGCTTTCAATAGTAAATAAGTTCGTTTACCCTCAATCAGGTCGCCTCCCTGTACCTTCCCCCAATGCTGACTATCCGCTACTAAATCCAGTAGATCATCCTGGATCTGAAATGCACGCCCGATCGATTTACCTGCCGCTCTCAAAGCCAATCGTGCATGAGAATCTGCGCCCCCAAAGATTCCTCCCATCTCAAGTGAACTGGAAAGCAGTGCGCCAGTTTTGCCATCAATCATCTGCAAGTAATCCGACGTTTTCAAATCCTGCTTTGTCTCAATTGCCATATCCAGTGCCTGTCCCTCACAGAGCCCTCTAATCGCCTCGCTAAATACCTGAATCAGCTGTGCACTCTTGTCTGAACTTGCCTTACACACGCTTTCGTTGGCAAGCGCCAACAGAACATCCCCGCATAAGATTGCGGTGTCTGGATCCCAGAGTACATGCACCGTATTGCGTCCTCGACGTGTATCGGCATGATCCATGATATCATCATGGACGAGCGAGAAATTATGGGCTAATTCCACCGCCAGTGCCAGTGGTCTTGCTTCCCGAAGATCGGCTCCAAAAACGTCAGCTGAAAGAAGGAGCAGTAGCGGCCGGAGGCGCTTGCCCCCACCAGACAAGACGTATCGCACAGAATCATACAGCTCGCCTGGACCGCGATCCCGAACCAATTCCGAAAGGCCTGACTCCACTGCAAGGCGAAGTTCCTCAAGTATTATTTCCAGATCCTCTTGACGCTGCATACCGTTATAACTCAGTTCGCCAAGAACTAAGATAATTGTAGCACTTCACAGATTTGCGAATACACTGCGGTAAATGCTCCTGAGGCATCTATAGGCCGGAGTAAATCGCGGGAACGATAGTACTCAACCAGCGGGTGCGTGTCGCGATAGTAGGTCTTCAAACGCTGTTTAATGGTCTCCGGCTGATCGTCTGGACGTGTAATCATGAATTCCGCCTCCTCCGGCGGCGGAGGCTTATTCGATAAATGAAAATTCTCGCCGGTGAGGCGATGAATGCGCCTCTGTGATAAGCGCGATACTACATCTTCGTCACTTAGAACAAAGTTAATGACTGTCGTCAGTGACATACCCTGAGATTGCAGGAACTCCTGCAACCATTCAGCCTGCTGGAGCGTCCGGGGATAGCCATCCAGAATAAAGCCACTGAAATTCGCATCCAGCATGGCATCTTCTGCCAGTATGCGGACAATCCGATCCGGGACGAGATTTCCATCGTTGATGTACCCTGCCGCCTCTTGACCCAACGGAGTGTCTGCCCGTATGATTTTTCGGAGTATCACCCCTGTGGAAATATGTGCGAAACCGAACCTGGAAGTCAACCGGCGTGCCTGAGTACCTTTACCCGCACCTGGGGGGCCAAAGAATACAAGTCGATGGTCCCGCACAGACATCAACCCTCTTTTTCTTTGCTCTCCGTATTCAATGCTCTAATCCCCATCTCAACAACTACGGGAGCCAGCATCTGGACCAACTGAGTAAGCGTGCTCTCAGTTCTCTGCGGAACTCCGTCGTTCCTGGTCACGACATTCCTCTGTACAGCTTCTCCCAACTGTTCCCCCTGATCCAAATGCTCCATTACTGCTTGAATAACAGGCGCTAATGCTGCATCCAGGATCTCAGACTGATCCGATTCATCTGAGCGCCGTCCACTGGCAATTAAATACCCCAATGCGACCCCCACCCCGAGAACTGTGCACGCACTTCCGACAGGGTGTCGTGTAATTACTTCCTTGACAGGAGATACTGCGCCTGTTAACTCGCGACGGAGTGCACCCATATGCTGCTCCATTTGACGCATGCGCTCGCGCAATGCTTCGCGTACGTCATCACTTTTCTTGGTTTGCTTCGTGTCTTCCATTAGTCTTGGTTATGATCCATATGGTCTATTCTTCCGCCTCCTTCTCCGGCGCTATCCTCTCTTCCAATTGCTTCGTCACCGCTTCAACGACGGGAACTAATGCTGCTTCCAGGAGAGTCCTGCCACTACCGGATCCAGCTGAACGCCGCTCGCTTCCCATTAAATATCCCAGCGCCACACCTAGACCCATAATCGCACATGTGCTACCGATAGGGTGCCGCATAATAATCTCTTTAACCGGAGTCACTACATCCGTCAACTCGTGACGTAGTGCACCCAAATGCTGTTCCATGCGACGCTCGTTCTCACTCAATGCTTCTCGAACGTCGCTACTTGTTCTGTTCTGTGTCGTCTCTTCCATTTTCTTTATCTGTTAATTCGTCTACCAATGTAGCCTCATTCTCTTTTGACCGTGTCAAAGACCTTCCTAGTAACCATGCCAGAGCAGCCATCACTACACCTATTGATGCGAAGCCCCATGCCGTGTTTCCCAGTAAAGCCCCCAATCCTAGTGCTGCTGCAACCGACAAAAAGGTAACAGCAAGGACGACCGACAGTCCAGTAAAGAGTACGACAAAGACGACCCGCTTATTTTGCAGGATTTGTTCCAGATATTGGTGCCCTGCAAGCTCTATCCTTAACTCCAGCCAAGATTGCAAGCTACTAATAAACCCCTTGTAGTGCAACGCAATACGCTCCGCTCTACTTTTTTCTACGCTCTTATTGACCATGTCTTGGACTCAGGGACACTGCCTAGACCGACAGGAACGTAATCTGTCCTGTGCATGTTCCTGCTAAAGACCACACAAAAACTCAATCGTATCTCGTTCGTCCGGCCGCCAAGCCAACGTAGGTGTCTGTGTGCTGCCAAATGATCCAACGTCCCAAGAGCTTGGCAATTGCTCGCGTAACTCCGAGTGAGCTACAATACATTGAATCTCGTCGCGCAGTGCTTCTATGACCCGTACCACCTCATCCTGATCTCTATACTCTACCCAGCGTACGTGTCCGGGGGCTTGAATCTCGGGAGCGCCCTTACTGAGAAGAAATTCCAGTCCGTCTCCATATGCGTGCGGCTGACCTGTTGCGGCCAGATAGGCCTGCTGCATCGAAAGCCTGCCCGATGTTGAAGGATGCGCAGGGAAAACTCCACGCATTTCAGCAAAATGTTTGAGACAGTCGTCCGGCTCGAGACCTGCCGGTACCATAATCAATGCTACGTTACGGCATCCCATACCCTCATGTAATAACACGTCCAATGCAAGCCCATCCAAGTCGTTTTCCAACTCTAAACCATTCAGGATTGCAATTCCGTACCGGTTACCACGAAACAAACACTTATCAGGTGTCAATCCCTGCCTGCTTGCAAGAACCTTGATCTGTGCAATAGCCTCATTGCTACCAGTTGCTATGACAGCATCCGCTTTGCCCCACATCTCATCCTGATCCACGAATTCAGCATTTATATCAGCCCCTTGGTCAAGCAAGGTATTGACGAATGCAGGAAGCAAATGCGGAGACTTGCTGGACAATACACCGACATAGGAGTGACCACAAACAAGTACTGCGAGCAAGTCCTGTAATCCGACTAATGGAACATTGCCCGCATTAATTACCCCAACTCTGCACCCTCCTTTGATTTTTCGATACCCAATCCAGTCACTCAGCGCAGCCTCGGTAACCCCATCCATTTGCTGATCGATCGCAAACTCAATCGCCTCTTCAGTAAATGTATTGGGGGCCGTAAGTGTTTTTTTCACAACGTTGCTTCTCAACTGCTCGTATGTCGGAGACTTCCATGCGCGAGCAGTCTGAACCAATGCTGAAATTATCCCATAATATTCGCGGCAGAACCGCATATGTACATTGAAGAAGATGAATAGCCTGAGAGAGTAGTTTAACGATGGATTATCGTCATCACTTGCTAACAGCGGGCCATGCTGAAAAATCATTGTTCCGCACTACAGCTACCACGGGATCATAAACTGCATCCCCATGGTGATCAAAAGAGAAAGATCCCAGGATGGTCGGAAAATCTCTAATGTCAGCGAGAGAATTCCTGACCGAATTATAATCGTATGCAGGAGATCGCCGAAATGCTTCAACTAAAAGTGAAGTAGCCGCATACCCCCTTGTCGCCCAGTCATCTGGAATTGTACCAAAATTATCCATGTAGCTCTCCACAAAGGCTTTGCTAAGGGAATTGGGGGAGCTGGATAGCCATATGCCAAAGGTTACAGCACCTTCGGCAGCACCAGGCTCCCGTGAATTAATCGTGCGAACCGAAGCGATAGAAAGAAGGGGAATGATAAATGATGCAGAATTTCCTTTGCGATGTGCAGAAGGCAGAATCACATCATGATCTGGCGACAATCCAGACAAAAAAATTGCATCCACAGGAGGTGTAGTTGAAAGAATGTTATCCAATTGAGAACTAACATCAGCCTCACTGAGAAGAGTTCCTTCTTGAGCGAAATAAGATGCCTGGATCACAACGGTTATATCATTGTACGACTGCAATTCATCTACAATTGATTCGTTACTGGCTACCGAAAAAGCATCGCCAGAATTGTATAAGGTAGCAACATTCTTGAAGTCAAGGTTCGCCTTAGAAGTGCGAATTCCGGTCGGAACGATCCGATCATTCGTCAGTGATAAACGAAAAAGATTCTCACTTTGGGCTGAAAGACCTTGCTTGGATGAAGTCGGTCCAAGCGAAATGATATCATTCTCATTGAGCACAGGAATGATCGCTTCGGTATTCGTAGAGGTTAAAGGCCCAATTATCACCGGTAGATTCTCCATACCGATGAATTGTCGGTATGCATTCTCCGTCCCCATGACGGTGGCTCTTGTATCTATGAATGCGAGGGCAATATTCAAATTGGATAGGGTCTCAAGTTCCTGAATTGCCAGATGGATTCCGCTAGTAACTGATTGCCCAATCACTCCCCCTATTCCGGTTTGAGGAATGGCAACTCCAATCAGTAGGTTTGAGTCTTCGGGAGAAGTCTCCATTACATCGCACGCAGATAGCCCCATAGACACAATCAGGAAAAACACGGAAAACAGGAAGCGATACATGGACTGCGGTATACGACAATTAAGTATTTGAAGGGAAAACCCCGACCGTTCTAAAACAAACATCCAGCACCAGCTGGCGAGTTTTAGGAAAAGCTAACCAGGTGTCATATTTGTTTCTCAGTACATTACTCAATACAGCGAAGATTCTGCATCAGCATCGGCACGAAAGTCCCATGTAGTACAGGAGCTCCCACTAACTGTTCCTAGTTCAGCAGATTGTGTTTTGGGGGATAATTCTTCCTAAAGTGTCTGCATTTTCGTTTTTTTCGAACGGATTTCACTGCATATAAGAGGCAATTCCTGACCATTTTCCCCACTTCCGCCGACGCCGGGGCTTATTTGGTAGGGAGTCCCGCCCCCGGCTACATAACCTTCTATTTCCGTCCAGAATCCCAAGTCTGGATCGTGCAAGGTAGACACTGAAGCCTGCAATGTATGGGATAGAGGAGTCAGACGTGGGCATAGTAGCTACGAAAGTTACTAACAAGGGGAGACCTGCGGAGTGACTGCAGCGAAGGCCCCATCCGAGGATAAACTGTAAGAATCAACCACATACCACACACAGAATTGGAAATGTGTGTCGCACGGATTTAACAGCTACGACAGCAATGTCGTCATGTACGGGAGTACGACCCTACGGCGGAGCCGGATACGTTCACGCGCACGTCCGATTGGACTAGCTAGAGGCTGGAAATGACTTAAAGGAACCTGACTGAGGGCCAAAGTGAAAGTAATGGAAATGCAACAGGAACCAAAGAGCACTGCGCCGGCCTCCTGATTCCAAAAACCAAAATTAACGGTAATATGACTAGTTCTTCCCATAATATAATAGATAATGAACATAAGTGACCAGCAAGTCACTATGGTCATTACTACCTTATAGAGAGGGCCTGTATATTGCGGTGTGATGGATCGCTGGTTATACAGTATTCACATGGTACGTGCAGTGGGTCCATCAACTCGTATAAAAACCAAACAACCGGTCTCATGGGATGACAATCCGTCACACACAGGGCAGACCTACAAATAAAATTGAAAAGTTTCAAATCAATTTAATGTCGCCTTTTAAGTGCATAAATGCTGAAGGGCCGCCCTGATTATTGAATTCGGCTTTTGCCGGAGGCTTTTCTGTATGCGCGTACGCGCGAGTCTTCCCAATTCCATTCACAGGTAGGTGACGAAAATGATGAGATCTGGCTTTCCACATGAACGGTTTATGGTACTGGCGCTCGTAGTGTCATGCATTCTTCCAAGTACCAATTGAATGGCTCAATACAGGCTTTTCATATCTCCTTCTGAGCAAGACAGAATACTGAATACAGAACAGCTGGAAAAGTACTGTTCGTTCGTACAACAGTTGACATCGGCACTAGTTGATCCTGTACACATCGGTGACCTGCTTCCCGCTCTTCGTAATCGCTCGCTCCCGATAAACATACCTTGTCAACTGGCGGAA
Source organism: Rhodothermales bacterium (assembly GCA_965219915.1). Taxonomy (GTDB): domain Bacteria; phylum Bacteroidota; class Rhodothermia; order Rhodothermales; family Bin80; genus Bin80. The sequence goes on from OZ244794.1 coordinate 2,986,954, forward strand.
TTCAGCGCGGAGCCAACCCACGTCATGTATTATTCTCCTGATCACTACATCTTGCATGGGAGACTGTTTTCGGGAAACGGCCGCGTGGCCCTGGTGAATCTCCAAGGGAAATTCACAGGAATCATTGAGTTGGGAAACCAATGGTACAAAATTGAGCCGTTAGGGGAGGGCATGCATGCTTTGATCACCGTAGATATGACCCGGATTCCAGATGGAGACGACACGCCACCCGGAGGGCCGGGGCTTGGGAAAAAATCCTTTCGAACCAATGTTCGCAAGACCAACGGTAGCAACAAAAATATTGAAGTGTTGGTGCTTTACACTGACAAGGCGGATGATGCCGTAGGGAATATAGAGGGAACCGCTACACTTGCCATAAGTGAGGCATCAACGGCCTATTCAAACAGCGGAATCACCAGCAGTCAATTAACCATTGATCTCATAGGTACGATCAGAATTGGTTTTAAGGAGGGTGAATATCCCTGGAAGGATGCAGATAGACTAGTGCTTGATACAGAGGCCATCAACAAAAGAGATAGCTTCTGGGCGGATGCGGTCATACTGTTTACAGATGGTGATTACGGTCATGAACGGGTATACGGTGTTGCCCGAAAAATTGAGGCTGAAGAAGACAGTGCGTATGCAATCGTGGAGGCGGATAAAGCTACAGAATACTTCGCGCTTGCACATGAACTGGGTCACCTTCAAGGGGGGCGTCATCAGCAATGCTCGGTTTATCGTAGACCCGGGTGTGACGATACAGCCGGGAGTGCTCACGGATATGGGTGGAGTATAGGTGGAGGTAACTATCGCTGGACCATTATGCACAATTTTGGACAAACAGGAAATCCGATTCAGAATTTCTCAAATCCCAACATTAGCGTCAATGGATATGTAACGGGAACAACGAATTACTACGTGGTACAGAAGCTCATAGACAAGGCCTCCACAATGGCTGACTTTCGCCAAGGGACCCTTCTTAGTGCAGTGATTATGGGAACGACCAATGGGGCATGCTCCGGCGATCCCCTTAGCTATTCTTCAAGTGTTTCAGGCGGGACGGGCTCGTATTCATATCGCTGGGATACTAGCAACAACGGCATCTCGTACGGCTATGCCGGCTCAGGCTCAAGTTATTCAACTTACATGCCTCCAAGCCTGGATTTATATGCGAAACTGACGGTCACCTCCGGAGTCCAAAAGAAAATCGACTTCGAGTATGTTGAAAACATAGACGGCTCGCCCAACTGTGACTCAAATAAAGCTGACCCAGGAGAAAAACTTCTCGTGGAGCAGGGGCAGCAACCGGAGGCGTATCTGTTGGGTGAAGCTTATCCCAACCCATTCAATCCTTCAACGTCCATCACGTATAGCATCCCCAAAGGTGCTGAGGTGAAACTGGTGGTGTACGATATCTGGGGGCGGCAAGTGGCTCGTCTCGTCGATGGATATCAGGACGCCGGCTACCACAGTATTTTATTTGACGCTTCGCACCTGCCCAGTGGGGAATATCTCTACAGGTTACAGGCTGGTCCGTTCGTTGCATCCGATCAGATTACTCTGTTGAAGTAAAGCAAATTTGCAATTGGGTAACGGCTCTAGACCGTCTCCTGACTTTAATAGACTATGCACATGAGGGCGCGGTTGATTGTTTTGTTGGTCGGCACGTTTGTTTTCACTTCATGCGATCCGCTGCAAGATGATGAGGGGTTCTATTGTGTCAACGAAATAGAGCACGGTAAAGACCCTTATCTCGGCGAGATGTCAGCATTGCGCAACGGCGAACCCTGGATCGCATTCCCCCGGAGAGGTGCACTTGGTGCCTTCACGAAATATGAACGAAAAGCGACAATGAGCATCTTTCTGTCAGTCTTTGATCCGCGTTATGAACACCCATCTCCATGGCCAGATTTTATCGAAGCCCTGTTTTTTGAAGATATCCCCCGACGCCTAGGGACCTTCCCACTGCCACAGCCGGGAGTAAGTGAGTCACAAGACCCTTACTTCCATGCTAGGGTACATGGTCCTGACCTCGTTGGATTACTCTATTATCTTGACGTATCTGAGGGGGCGTTCATTTCAATTGACGCTTATGACCCTTCCGAGTGCACGATTCAAGGTACTTTCGCGTTGACTGTCGTTAATACACAACCAAAGGATATGTATCCGTATGCTGACACGCTTCGATTTACAGAGGGGCGGTTTCATACCCATGTGATTACCTGGTAAGATGCTAGATAGTGATTTGCCGAGCGTACCACGACGAAGTCAGATTCGGGATTCCGTCCCAGCGGGGAATACCATCGCAGCTAACAGGCTGGTCCATTCGTTGCATCCGATCAGATTACTTTGCTAAAGTAAAGCAAAATTGCTATTAGGTAGCGACTCTAGGCCGTTCCTTTACTTCATTAGACAATGCACATGAGGGCACCGTTGTTTGTTTTATGGCTCGGCACGTTTGTTTTCACTTCTTGCGATCCCCTGCAAGATGATGGTCGACTTTTTTGTGTCAACGAACTAGAGCAAGGTGACGACCTTTACTTCGGCGAGATGTCAGCATTGCGTAACGGCGAACCCTGGATCGTATTCCCCCGGAGAGGTGCACTCTTTGCCCAAACGGGCTATGAAGGAGAACCGACGATGGACTTCTTCATGTCTGTCTATGATGTACGTCTCGGCTACCCAATTCCATTTCCAGATTTTTCTGAATCCCTGTATTTCAAAGATATCCCCCCACGCCTAGGAACCTATCCCCTGCCATTGCGTGGAGTAAGCGAGTCACAACGTCGTTATTTCGAAGCTCATGTTCATGGTTATGACGTCGTTGGATTAGGCTATTACCTTGACATATCTGAGGAGTCATTCATTTCAATCGACGCCTACGACCCTTCCAAATGCACGATTCAAGGTACTTTCGCCTTGACTGTCGTTAACAAACAACCAAAGGATATGTATCCATATGTTGACACGCTTCGATTTACAGAGGGGCGATTTCATACCCATGTGGTTACCTGGCCAGGTGTTAGATAGCGATTGGCCAAGCCTACCACGACGAAGTCAGATTCGGGATTCCGTCCAGTGTATCACAGTCTTGATAAACTGGTTGCAAGCCGAAAGAGGTCTCTGCAGTTACTGATTCATTTATTATGCAGAACAATTCCTGTATTCAACTCTCAATTCTGACCGAACGTGTTCGCACCCTATGTGTAAGTATCAAGAAAGCAAGGGAATGAGCCTGATCCGCAATATCACATCGCTTGTTTCCGCAGGAAATAGTCGAGCAACAAAGGCCGGGACAGAACCATAACCCAAAGTGGGGGCTCGATATTCATGGAATCTGACATCGCACAGCGAGCGGCCAGTTATGAGTCCATTGATCCTCGACAGATCAATGCCTGGCTTGAGCCCTATATTCCCCGAGAGCCCGCTAGCATTTTGGATGTTGGTGCCGGTAGCGGCCGGGATGCTGCTTGGCTTGCGTCAATGGGACATCAAGTGTTTGCAGTGGAACCATCAAGCGAGATGCGCAGGGAGGCCGAGCGATTCCATTCCAGATCCGCCTTTACATTAGTTGCAGACCGACTGCCCGCCATCAAACAGACCAGCCTGTCCGGTTTGTCATTCGATCTGATTCTTCTGAACGCTGTCTGGATGTTCATTCCTGAGACTGAACGGAAACGCAGCTTTCGGAAGCTGATCGCACTCCTGAAGCCTCGGGGCGTCATTGCAATCTCGTTCCGCACACCGTGCGAGAGGCACCGAGGGATGTACCCTGTTTCCGTACCAGAAATCGAACAACTCGCGCAGGGACACGGAGCCTACGTAGAATTAACCCAAAAATCAGGCGATTTCCTTGGACGACTTGACGTGGAATGGCACCAGATGATCATCCGATTGCCTGACGATGGCACTGGCGCATTACCCCTAATTCGGCGAATCGTATTGCTTGACGACAAGTCTTCAACCTACAAGCTCGCGCTGCTGCGGTCCCTGTGCAGAGTGGCCAGCATCTCGCCCGGTTTGGCCCGTGAATCTGGATCCGATCAGGTGACGATCCCCTTGGGAGCGGTAGCTCTTTCCTGGGTCCAGCTTTACCTCCCTTTATTGAACGCAGATATGCCACAGAATCCGCGAAACAGGTTTGGCGGTCAATACATCGGATTTGCAAATAATGCACTTGACAAACTCATCCCAAACCCACAGGAAACTGTCCGACTCCGACCGGGGGCGTCATTGTACGCGGATCGCGGGGAAACCTTGACAAGCTCGCTCCGACATGCCGCCGCAACCATCGAAAAAATGCCTGTGCGGTACCTCTACTATCCTGATGGACAACCGATTTTTAGGGTGACGAAGAGGCGCTTCAAGGTCGGTCGCTCCATCATACTGAATGAGGACTACTTTTCGGAATTTGGTGAAATGACTGTCCCTGCGCATCTCTGGCGTGCTCTTCAACGATATAGCATATGGATTGAACCCGCTCTGGTTGAGGAATGGATCAGACTGATGCGCGGATATGCGGATAGACAGGACAGACTATTGAACGAATTGGAATTAAGACGTCTGATGCGGCCCTATGAACCCGAGCGCAATCAAGGGGAGGTTCGTAGCCGTGCCCTGAAGCTGCTGCGTACCCAATCGATCTATTGCGTATGGACCGGTAACAAGCTGGACGCGAAGAGTATGCACATTGACCACTGTCTCCCTTGGGCAGCGTGGCCGTGTGATGATCTCTGGAATTTAATGCCCGCCAACAGGACGTCAAATCTCAGAAAGAAAGATCATTTGCCCGACGTCATCACCATCAGGGAAGCTCAGGACCGCATCATGACCTGGTGGGACGAAGCATACTACAGGGAACAGGCAACAAGTGAACGGTTTCTTTTAGAGGCAAGGGCCCGGTTGCCCGCACTGAAGGAATCCGCTCCCTCACTTGATGACGTATTCTTCGCTCTGGATCTGCAGAGGACACGTTTGTACAATGATCACCGTATTCCTGAGTGGTCTGGACCTCTAGGGTTAGCTCCAACCCTTCTTTCCATGCGAGAGTAAATGCGTAATCGTCAATTTAGTGTAGACTGGTCCAAGCGCTTGGCAAAGAGCATCCTTTCCTACCATACAGCATACCTACTGCGCGTTTTTTGACACCGGTGAATGCTGCTCGGATAATCCCAATCCGACCAAGGATGGACGGATTCGTGACTGTATTTCAGTCAGACGGACGCGATGTACAGAACTCTGGAGGCTTATCTCCACGGATCCGGGAGAATATCGTTCCATCCATTATGCATCTGGAGATACACGATATTGTATTACTTGGAACTTTCGTATCGATTCAAACGACCCAAATGAGCGAATCCCAATTCCAGACCTCACGTTGAATGGAGCCCCAGTTCTTGCTAAGGAAACACCGCGAAACGTCCTTCCGTGCACGCCGCCACTTGACCAATAGCATGCGTTCGTACCTCCTTCTCGTTCTGTTCTGCCTGCTTTGTGCTTGCCAGACAGCTCCCAAACCACCAAACGTCGTCGTGATTTTGGCCGATGACTTGGGTTATGGCGATATTGAGCGCTACAACCCAGCATCCAAGATTCCGACGCCGAACCTGAATCGTATTGCGGACGAGGGCATGCGCTTTACCGATGCGCACTCACCCTCTGCTGTCTGTACACCAACGCGTTATGGCCTGCTAACGGGCAGATACGCCTGGCGGACACATCTCAAGCGCGGAGTATTGCAAGGATACTCGCCGAATCTCATTGACACTACACGATTTACGTTACCGAAACTCTTCAAGGAGCATGGATATACCACGGGCGCCACGGGCAAATGGCACCTAGGATTGGGCTCCCGTGACTCTACCCACTACGATCTCCCACTTGTTCCAGGACCAAACGCAATCGGATTCGATTACTTCTTCGGTATTCCGTCCTCGCTGGATTTTGCGCCTTATGTTTTCGTCATAAATACAGGCTTGGAAGCCCTGCCCACTGAATGGATTGAGCGAAGCGCCCATAGACGGCGGGGTGGAGGAGGATTCTGGCGTGCTGGCAACATTGCACCGGGGTTCCGGCATGCAGATGTGTTGCCGAAAACGACAGAAAAAGCGGTTGCATTCATACAGGACCATGCGGCCAGCGGTCCACTTTTTCTGTACGTGCCCCTGAGCGCTCCACACACGCCATGGCTTCCTGCAGACGATTTCCGGGGGACGAGCGGCGCCGGTTACTACGGAGACTTTGTTGCCCAAGTGGACCATGCTGTGGGCAACATACTCCAGGCCATTGACGACTTAGATCGTGAGACTCTGCTCATCTTTACTAGCGACAACGGCGCGCATTGGCCTGTCAACGACCGTACAACCTTCGGACACGATGCCAATGGCCCATGGCGCGGCCAAAAAGCGGATATTTGGGAAGGTGGTCACCGGGTGCCGTTCCTGGTGCGGTGGCCGGGACACGCGGAGCCGGGCAGCACCAGCGATCAATTGGTCTCCCTTACCGATCTCATGGCGACCTTTGCCACATTGTTGGGAGCGGATCTGCCGCACGCGTCCGCGGAAGACAGCTATGATTTCCTTTCCGTGCTGACAGGAACAGGAACCGGCACGCGCGATGCGATGATCCAACACTCACTTTCCGGCATGTTCGCGGTGCGTCAGAACTCTTGGAAGTTGATCCTCGGACGAGGATCGGGAGGCTTCACCATCCCCCGTCGCATAACGCCCGAACCAGGTGAACCCGTCGGACAGCTGTATGACTTGTCTACCGATCCTGCTGAAGAGCAAAACCGTTACCTTGACCATCCGGCGATCGTCGACTCCCTGACTGCACTTTTAGAAGGATATCAGACCACGGGCCGCAGCCGTCGGTAAGCCCCTAGACGTACCGTTGATGCAATGCGTCCTCTAAGTCAAAATACGACTTGATGTAGCACGCTACTATTGCGGCACGTGTGCCCGCCCTTCCGCGGTTTTTTCGCGCGTGAAGCTTATGGTCGTTTCGAGAGCTGTACCGGGAGGGTTTTGTTGTTAAGCCAGGGTTTTTCTTGAGTAGTTCGGGATATCCGGCAGCGATCAGGGAATGTCTTTAGCACGTTCCCACAACTAGGCAAGATCTTCATTCCGAGAGGTCGTTACATGGCCGGGGTGTCGCATTCGGTCACAGTAGATGGTCCGCCCAACTGAAATTCTGGTTGGCACAGACTTATATCCAAATTGAATTTGAACACCCGGACGTCTCCATACTGACGCATTGCTAGGAGTGAGTGGCCTACCTGGTCGGAATATGCACTCATCGCCTTCGAACTTTCGAATTTGCCCAATAATGAAGGAAGGATTATCTCGATTCACAATATGGATTGCTTGATCATTGCCCTAGCGGTCACTAGGTACCTATGTAGAGCTGCTACAGTTGCCATTACTATCAATGTGACAATAGAAACGGAACGTAACACCGTACATGTCAATTCGTAAGCCCGGCCATACAGCTTCTTCCTCCACAGTGCTCCCGACGATGAAACCGGATGTGATACAGTACTTAGCTGGTGTTGGGGGCTCCGTGAATTCGAAACATATGAATGGGGTAGTGATGAATAATGGTAATTAGGTTGTTTTCTGGAGTTATCGCCTCGTGTTTTTTTCCATCAGCTCCACGTCAAGCCAGATGCTCGTGGCGTATGGTGTGCGCCACCACCTTCGTCTTGGCAATACTTTTAGTGTTTTCTTCTTGTAGCAGCAATCAAAAGGACAATGTGGTTGTGGGACGACTCCATCCCACAGGAGAAAACATCCCCGTGATCACCGACACGCGGTATGTTTTGCGGGAAGATACTTCTGGAGCCCAGATAAAACTGGTAGATGTGGAGAACTTTTCCGAAGCAGAAGTTTTCTCTGTAGGAGCCTATGAGGGTGAACATCATGAGATGCTTGGAACCATTTTAGATGTTGTCGCGGGTGGTAATACATTCTTGTACATGGATGGTGAGTTCAAAGAAGTACGTGTTTATGATCAAGAGGGGACTCCAAAACAGGTAGTTGGATCGCCCGGCGTAGCTCCCGGTGAATTCAGCTACCTGGAAGCAGTTGCAATCACGAGTGATGCTTCCAAGTTTTTTGTGGCAGATCAGTCTGGCACCAGGATTCAGATTTTCCAGAAACGGGACAATGATTACGAGCTCCTGGACATGTTCTCAATGCCCCATGAGTTTTTTGCCACTGATATCTGCGTGATAAGGGACCATCTGTACCTTCACGGATATTCAGAGAATTTGGACCTTGTCATACACAAGGTTACACATGAAGGTGAATATATTCTGTCTTTCGGCCAGCCTTATTTGTCGGATGTCCCCTTTATTAAGTCCATAATATCGGATGACGGCAGTCTGGTATGCAGTGAGACATACGACACCGTGCTATATGCCAATCAAACTGTTCCGATCCTCAAGGCCTATGATGACGTGGGTTCGCTTCGATGGCAGGTCAAGTTTGGAGATCATGCTCAGAATTATAAGCGGGAGGGCAGAAACCGAGGACGACCTTCTCTTCGTTATCCGCCCCAGTCACCTGGTGAGAGTTCTTTTCTATACCTGACTGCGGACCCCGTACGTAATTCTTTCATAATCTCGTATTCAACTATTGGTCCTGAAGAGAAGGGAGCGGCAGATTACGTACGACATTATTTTTCGATCCCCGCAGAGTCTGGACAAGGAACATATTTGGGACAGCATTACCTTGGAACTTTTGAACTTGGACAGCTTCGGCACCCGGCCCACCCTCCTCGAATAGTAAGTTTGAACGAAAACTATGTGTATGCAGTACGGCATCAACCTTTTCCTGTGATTGGGGTTTTTAAGCGAGATCTGTTGTTTCTTCGATGAAGAAGACACTGTACAAACGGAGTTGTTCTTCGTTGCTCTCTTAGTTTTTTGGGTGCATTTATTGTGGGAAGAATTCCAACCACGGCAATCCTTCCTGTGGAATACAGGATTATGAACAGAGTCAGTGCGAAGGGATATTTGCCTTCGTAGGCACCTGTCAGCGAAGATGAAAATATAATCGTATCCGTGGGATCGTCTACCTTCGCGTTCGCAAACGGACCGGATGTGCCTGCATTGATTGGCCGTGCAAAGCTTCCGTCACGGCAGGAGTCATTATCGAGAGATACCACATTCTCGGCGATAGGCATTTCGATTGACTGGAACGTAGACAAACGTGTACAGCTGCCATTCCCAGTCGTCATTCATAAGGTGTTCCGTAAAAACGCGCTTGGCGAAAAATCCCTACGTCTCTGGGTTAGCTAGTTTCCAACAATAAATTACACCCCCTCATTGCGCTTCCGGGAAATCGACCCAAAACTTCAAATCCCCCTCCACGGCTAACCCCCAAATCCTCCGTGAGAATACTGGACACAGTATAGATATTCGCCAAGTCAGTAATTGCCAATAGCCCCGGCTTTCCATCAGGCATTACGCGGTCCGGGGCCTCTGGATCAACTATCTGAACACGCATCCACGGCGGTGATCTATAAATCGAATCTCCCTGCGCATAAGCCTGGCTCATTAGTTCACACATACCATACTCACTCCAAACCCGCTGCTCATCAATTCCAAATCCTGCCGCCAGGCGCTCGTGTAGCTCGTTACGGGTTATTGTACGCCGGTGTGTTTTCATGCCGCCAGTCTCAATGATGCGTGCATCATTAGGCAGATGCCGAGGTCCCGCATCGGCCAAATCCAGAAGACCGAATGCGGCGCCAAAGAGCAGTATTGGTGCACTATTATCTGTAATGTCGGGTAACCTACTACCCAAAAAAAACTGGCTTTCTTCGGTCCCATATCTCCGCATGAGGATTTTCATCATGCAAACCAGCGATGACGCAGGCGCATATCCCGGCAAATGGGCCAAGACTTGGAAGGGACCCTCTCCAAAAACGGCTTTGAAAGTTGCACATACGGAAGCTTCGTAAACGGCCATTCGCCGCACAAAATGACGACTCCGCAATGAGCTCCCGGTTGCACTGCTCTCAAACACACATTCGGCTTCTGCAGGTGGAAACGTGGTAACCTCGGCATGCTTGAAAGCTGCCACGGGCAAATACTTGTATCCAAAACGTTGATAAACCGGACAATGCTGCCGCTGATAGGCCTCCAGTACACGTTCCATAACCGCGAACGACGTACCGCTTGTACTACACAAGTCAGTGAACTGAACTTCTATTTCCGCAGTAGTCACGGCAGTTTAATCCGACATCCAAAAGGTTTGGTGGAGGAAATATTCACCTCCTGACCACCAGCGAGTTGCTGGACGACATCCCGGAGCCAATGTGCCTGGGCTACCTGAGGATCTGCAGGAGCGTCGTCGATACCTCCGACATAAACCAGCGTGTTTTTGTCGTCAAATGCAAACACATGTGGTGTTCGCTCTGCCCCCAATGCCCGGGCCAATCCAGCTTGCGGATCCCGTACGTAAGTCAGACTGTATTGCTTGCCTGCCTCGGACTCCTTGGGAAATACCTCAGGATCATTGCTATTCACAAGGATTACCTCAACTCCCGTGGTAGCCAATTCTTCTACACGCTCCTCATACTGACTCGTCCAGTTGCAGTCATTACTCCAGAATACGAATACAGTACCCTGGGCGCCCATCAGTGCGTGCGTAGTCAAAGCCGATCCGCCCTGCATACTTTCAAGCGGCAAATCCGGCAACGTACTACCAATCGAAATCTGTGCTGCGGCTACATGCGGAAACAGAAACAGCATCACAATAATTATTGATCGAACCATAATTGACTCATTTGTGGTTGTACAACATTATCCGTGCATAAATCATGCCTGATTGAATGAGCGGACGCGTCCAGCCATCCAACGATTCAACATCAGGAGTACCGCAATTACCGTGCCCCACTGCACCAGGCAGGTCATCAAACTGAATGGATCCGTAGGGTCGTACCAGGTTTCTGGAGCATAAACTGTCGCTGATAACCACAACCACCAACCCAACAACATTACGGCCAGTAGAGGAACGACATAGTTCAGTATTGCATCCCATGGCCGCCCTGCATTCCAATCCCCCACCGCGCCATCAATCTCGTTCTCCCGGAATGAGCGTACTCCCTGTCGAATGACAAGGATCGCCATGAAGGCCCCGGAAATTATAAGCGCCAAACCCCAGACAAAGTCCTGGTTCTCAAAGAAGCCCAGATTCATGGCAGACGGGATACCCAGCACCAAACTCACCAACGCAACGCCAATAATCGCATACGGCCGCGAGACACCAAGATCTGTCACCGACCGCACGACCATCTCAATCATCGAAATCAGTGAACTGAGTGCTGCACAGGAAAGGCCGAGGAAGAATAGCATCGCAAACAAATTACCTGCCGGCATTTTTGCGAATAATTGAGGCATCCAAATAAACGTTAGCCCGGTCGCTGCAGGGCCACTGGTTTTCATGACCTCCAGCACTTCCGGGCGAGACATTTCCTGCCCGAGAATGGCAAATACGGTTCCAAAAACAATGATGGCCGCAAGTATCGATACTGTATTATTGCCTATACCAGTTATGAATGCATTTTGAACAACACCATGCCGACTCTGCATATAGGCCCCATAGGTGAGCACTAGGCCCCAACCTGCCCCGGTGTCCCAAGCATTTTGTGTTAGCGCTTCAAGCCAGATCCGCGGTCGACTAAGTGTAGACCATTCTGGAGTGAACAGGAATCTTATACCCTCGCCTGCGCCATCCAAGAAAAGTGTCCGAACCAAAGCGATCAGTACAATAACCAGTAGCGTCGGCACCAATATCTTGTTTACGCGCTCAATCCTTCTAACCCCCTTCCATACCGCCCAGGCTCCCAATCCGAGCGCGAGTGCGTGGAAAAACACTGGAAAATAACTGCTCTGGAACCCATCCCATGCTCCCTGTGCGGCCTCATAAGTGAGATCGGGTCCTACAAATACCATTCTACCGAAATAATAAAAGCACCAGCCGGCAACTACGGTATAGTAGAAGAGGATTGCAGCTGCGACAAATACACAGAAGGCGCCCATCCAACTGAACCGGTCACCTGCAAGTTTGGTGAAAGTCCCGACTACACCTAACCGACCCTTTCGACCCAATGCATACTCCGCTATAATGAGCGGCACACTCCACAAAAACAGAAATACAACCCAAGCAACAAGAAAGGCCCCTGTTCCATCATCACCACTGTTTGTAGCAGCAATTCGGGGAAATCGCCAGATGTTACCCGTCCCAATTGCCATACCCAAAACGGTGATGAGCATTCCCCATCTAGATGTAAAACGCTGTTTGTGACTGCTCATTCGGCTTGGAATTGTTTGATTGACATGATTATTGCACGATTTGATGCGACAATGTATCTAATCTGCCGCCCTCATTCTGAGTTTCGTAACCGGAGCAGAGCTGAAACAGTTGCCAACTCTCCGGCCTCCCTAGGTTTATGCAGTGGATAGTAGTCGTAATTTAGAAAAGCCGGTATGTGAAGATCATAGTAACGACTCATTGGATTACCATTTTGCCCACCTGCGTATATACCGACGCCGCTGGGAGGATCGGTTTCGAAGTCCACTATCACCCGCCAACTTGCACTGTGTGTAACCGTTATCCCATCTCCTGGTCCTAGAGTTTCGTCGTACCCGGGGTAACTGTATGGACCACGCCACAGCACACTCAACGCCTCATTTTGTGTGAGATGCCTAAAAATCACCTGATGATGCGTACTCCAGCTCCAATCATCGCCATACTGGACTTTAAGCACATCTGCTGCTTCTTCAAGTGCCAGAGCCATAAGCATCGGCGCATCTTCGACTTCAGTCGTGCTCTGAATATCAAGCCATGGAGAACCCGCCTCCAGAAGTGTCACCAGTACCGTTTCAGTGGGGTAAGGGATACCCAGGAAATGCGATTCATCCCATGTCAGCCGTTTTAGGGCCTCTAGATACTCATGCAATGCAAGCGGCCCCGGCGTCTCTCCGACTGCCATACCATCCCAGTCAGTGAGTGCAGTCCTAACCGCGTCACCTGCTGGCGTCAGTGCACGCACTGAGTCCAATAGAGGTACAAAAGCATCATATTGGCCAACATGAAAATCCGCTTGGTACTCCTTCATATTCTCAACCGTATGCCGGTCCCTGCCAGCAAGCAACGCGTCAATACGTAGTGAGCGATACGCCGGCTGCCAGTTGTGATCTACATAATAAGGATAGTCTGCTGTCGTTGGCTGTTGATTCGTTGAAGTGAGATATCCGCGTACAGGGTTTGTAGCATGTGGCATCTCCTCAAATGGAACTTGGCCCACCCACGCTGAACCACTCGTGCTACCATCAAGAAGCCCCACCCCATCTCCCGAAGCGCGGATCGGTAATTTTCCTGCGACGCGAATCCCAATTTCGCCAGTGGTATCGGCATAAAGTACATTCATAGCTGGCGAATGCCAGTGCCTTAGGGCGCCATCAAACTGGGCTGCGTTTTCAGCACGATTCATTTCCCAAAGTGCAGTCATTCCGTTATTCTTCTCATGTGCAATCCATCGTATAGCGACAGCCGCGGTTGAATCCATAATGACTGGACCAATATCCGACAATACCAGAGTATCTATAACAGGAGTAGCATTTTTTATGTAAATCGTATCCGGCTGCATCTTCAGGGACCGCCATTCCCCATCAAACCGGTATCTGCTTTGATCGTCGTTTAGTTGCAGGAGGTAGTGATCAATTGCATCTAGGCCTGAGTTTGTATATGCCCAGGCCACATGATCATTGAAAGCTTCAATCGGCAGGGGCGCCCCCGGTGCCAACACGCCATAAGTATTCATAGAGGGCGTTACGAGATGTACTTCATACCATATTGAGGGGAGCGAGAGCGCCAGATGCATGTCACCGGCAAGTATGGCTGAGCCAGTCACAGAACGATCACCAGTAACTGCCCAATTGTTTGACCCCTTGGAGGGCTGATAGCCTTCCAAACCATGTTTCCTTAACGTCTGGTGCACATTGGTCATTAAGACCAATGCATCCGAAGAGTGCACCGGTGATTCATCCGAATTCACGGAGACTGCCGATTCTTCGATTTCTGCTGGAATGATTGGCTTGTAACGCGTCGCATGGCGCGGGTACAACTTGGCGTATTCATCAGCCCCCAAACGCTCTCTGGCAAGCCCGTATGCCGTCTCCTCAGAATTAAATGAGAGGTCATAATTGAAATATTGCATCAGGAGTACAGTATGCATAGGCGTATACGGCTCAGGGGCGTAATCAAAGAGTTTGAATTCCAGCGGCCATTCGGCGTAGGATAGCTCACTCAGATACGCGTTCACGCCTTCGGCATACCAGGTCATTATTTCGTAATCAAGGCCTCCCTCTTCAGCAAATGCAGCCATGATCTGTTTGGCTGCTCCATTCATCCCGAGAGAGCGCAGAAATCTATCCGCATCTAGTGAGGCCGGACCGAAGATTTCGGAAAGCCGCCCTGCTGCAACACGACTAATGAAATCCATCTGAAAAAGCCGATCCTGTGCAGTCACATACCCTAGTGCTAGGATAGCATCCCTGTCTTCTTTGGCGAAAATATGGGGAACCCCCCGTTCATCCCGCTCCACAGTCACCGGACCGGAAAGTGTGGGAATCACAACTTCGTCATGCGCAGCGTGCTCCGCGATACGTGCATTGTGATACAACCCACGTACAGGGTCAAGCAGATTAACCAAGGGTGCAATACCACTGGGTGCATAATGCAGTCCCCAAAGTAGCGCAGCAGTCACAATCGCATGCAGCGCAAAGTTCGGCAATACCTTCCTGTTAGCGTTTGATCCCATCAAATACCGTTTCATTCCTGGATCGCCTCATCCACTGAGACGAATCGTCTCCTATTCCTCAGAGTCCATTTTAGTCTCAAATACAGGGACAACCTCATTCCTGATCAATTCATCCACGACGGCTGAGTAGTCTTTCGCCCCACGGGAATTCATATTATTGTCAAATACCGTCTTTCCACCATGGCATTCAACCGCAACCGATGCACAAGTGCGGACTACGGTGTCCATTACAAGCCTCCCATGCTCCTTCCGCATATAATTGGCATACTGACGATGCACCTTCTTGCGGCCATGTACATTAGTCAGCAGGAACATCAATCTCTTCAGACCCGGATTCAATCTACCCTGGACTGCACGCGCCGACTGCCAAGTTTGCTCCGCACCATGAACGGACTGAAGCTCAGGCGTGACGGGAATCATCAATGTATCTGCTGCCACAAGAGCATTCAGGACGTAGCTTGATAGAGCAGCGGCCGTATCCAAAATAATTACGTCATAAGTATCCTGGCCACGGAGCGCCTCCTTAACCAAAAACAGATCAATCGTGCTGGTTAACTTCTTCTCACGCGTACGCATACCCTCAGAAGAGGGGAGTAAATGAAACGAGGGAAGTGGGACGGTCTCCAGCTGGGCCAGGCTAGTATCAACATCAAATAGGCGAAGAGACGTATCCACCACACTATTCGTATCCACACCCATCATTCGTGTCAGGAATCCTTGCGGATCAAGATCAATAAGGAGTGTCTTGTATCCAATTAATCCCAATACGGCCCCGATATGTAACGAGGTTGCTGTCTTACCAGTACCTCCCTTATGATTACCGATAGTAATGACTTCCATTAATCAATTGTACTCTTTTTGGGTATCACTTGGACATATGCCGAACCGAAAACGTTAAATCTAGCTTGGCATTCAACCCATGCGTATTAATACTGATTTTGTTCTGGCATCCCAGTCTCCACGAAGGCGAAAACTTCTTCGTCAAATGGGAATATCCTTTTTTTGTATCCCGGCCAATGTGGATGAAACTGCTGAACCTATCCACGGGCCTAGAAGATTGGTCGAGAGTCTGGCGCTTAAAAAAGCTTCGTCCGTAGTGGGCAGGAAACCTAGTGCGCTCGTCCTCGGTGCAGATACGGTCGTAGCATACCGGGGACTCATTCTCGGTAAACCTAGTGGAACCGTTGAGGCTGCCGCAATGCTTCGCCAACTGAGTGCGTCTACCCATACTGTGTATACTGGAATAGCTCTGATTCACGCGGATTCGGATCGAAAAGTTGCCGATGTGGAGTCTACCGAGGTTACCTTCGGACGTTTGAGTGAAACTGAAATTTCGAACTACATCAAAACTGGCTCCCCGTTGGACAAAGCAGGAGGGTATGGGATCCAGGACGACATGGGGGCTATGTTTGTAAAACGGATCAACGGAGATTTTTACAATGTGGTCGGTCTTCCGATTCGGAGGCTGTATACACTGCTGAAAAAACACTTCAGCGATCTGATTGAGTTCTAAGGTCTTGTGCACTTTTCCGGTAAATCACCTCGGCACAGTCCACCGCTCCACCCACAGAGGGGTTTCTTTTTCGAACTGCAACTTCAACATACTCTATTTGAGTCGACAATTCCCAAACCTGATGGGCAATCATGTAGGCCAACCGTTCAATTAACCGAAATCTTGTTCCCGTAAATACGTGTTCCACTATACTGTAAACATACTCGTAGTTCACGGTTTGACCCAGAGCGTCCTCCTCGGCGGCCGCTTCAAAGTTAAAGTTTACACTCACATCCACCTCATATCTACCTCCAATCTGCTGCTCCTCGGAGCTCACACCGTGGTGGGCAAAGAATACAGCATTCATCAACCTAATCGTATGCATGTGCCTACAAGCCCAAATGATTCAGTAATGCGATAGCGGAAGAGTCTAATGTACCTGCCGTGCGCTGTGCTCGAAGATTAGAAACGTAAGCCGTCGCATACAGACCCAACAATGTATCGCTTCTCCGAGAATGCTCGCTGAAGAACTCAGCGACAGCTGTGTCTCGCGGTCCAGTGTACCACTTTCGGACGTCACCTGGAGCATTGGCCGGCTCCAGCGGCCAGCTTTGTTCGGGTTCAAAACCTTTATTGCCAAAATGACATCCCGCACACTGCGTCGGCGAAGCCAGTGCACGATCATTGGGCAACGTATGGGAGGTAAGAGCTCCTGTACTGTCGTACGTAGCAAAATCCCAAAACCCATCGGATCGCCGAACCATTGCCGTTGTTTCGACGACGCTTGCACCTCTTAGGTGTTCAGCCTTAATAGCCGTTCCTACTGCATAACGGATTTTTTCTCCGTTCTCATAGTAATTCCAGATAGCACTTTGCAATGCGGATTCTGATAAAGTGATTCGCCGCAAGTAGTTAGTGACCGGGCCATGCACTTCGAATGTGATTGCGTTATCAATGACCCACCGATCACTGAATTCTGATAGTTTTTCCGGTAGGTTACGTGCATGGTAGTACGTCATTTGTACTGCGGTCCGCAGGCTGTCTGGGCTCACGACCCCACCTGATGCCATGGCATTAAGTTCCTGAGCTAATTCCGGCCCGTGTGCTCGAAGTACAGCCAAATCAACATAAAATCTGCCCCCTCGCTCATTTAGCAAGCCAGTTTCAAAGGGATCTTCACTCGTATAGCTGCCAAAGTAAAATCGCAACAGTCGCTGTGCACTCTCTCCCTCCAAAGTTACTTCGAGCTGCTCTGCCGAAGAACAGGCGGCCATCAACAAAAACAAAGCGACTACGCGCATCAAGCCTCCTGTCTTTCATGAGATGCCGGCCATTCCGTCAACCCTCGATACTGTCTGGCTCGTTCCTCAACAGCCGCCGGAGGTGTTTTTACCAGTTGGAATGGACCAAGAGTCTCGACACAAAAAGAAGCCACACTGGCCCCGTAAATCACCGCGCGCTTGAGCGCATCCAGACCAATGTGGGGTTCACACGCTAGGCTGCCAGCAAAAGCTCCCAGAAACGAATCCCCTGCCCCTGTGGGATCGCTTACTTTGTCAAGTGGAAATCCGGGGACGGTGAAGATCTGCTCGTCAGTAAACAGCATAGCACCATGTTCACCTTTCTTTATTACGAGAATGCGTGGGCCTAATGTTAAGATTTTACGTGCAGAAAGAATCAGATTGTGCTCGCCAGTCATTTGATAGGCCTCCTCGTCATTGATCAGCAAGCAATCAATTTGTGCCAGTATTTCTCTTAGAGCCTCTGGTGTATTCGTGATCCAGTAATTCATTGTATCGCATGCTATGAATCCTCTGGTATTCAACTGATTCAGGGTTGAGGCTTGGATATCCGGTGAAAGATTGCCAAGGCACACAACCTTACTATTCTGATAAACATCCGGCACCACTGGATCAAATCCAGCAAGTGCATTGAGATGTGTAAAGAGTGTATCTCTCACATTGATATCATCGTGGTACCGCCCTCCCCATGCGAAAGTATCCTGATCACTGAGTTCTTGCAAACCCGAAAGATCTATACCTTTCGACATCAATAATTGCTTATGTTCTTCCGGAAAATCTCTACCAACAACAGCAACCATACCTACCGGCTCTGTGAACAGCCGGGCTGCAACCGAAATGTATGTAGCACTCCCACCAAGGATCTTATCTGTCTTATCCCAAGGCGTTTCAATGTAGTCCAAAGCCAACGTGCCAACCACCAATACACTCATTCAAATCGGTAATGCTTTAATTCCATAATATCTGCTCAGCGACCCAATTTACGAAGCCTGTGGAGATCCTACTCAGTCAATCAAACACCGAAAGCTTTATTTTGCCTTACTTTCATAGATTTAACGAAATTATTGGTTGCTGCTGACGTGACTAGTGAAAAGGTACTTACAGAATTTACCGCGATTGTACGTGAGCTATTACTCCAACACGATCGTGCAGATATTCCAGGTCTCGGCACACTGAAAGTTGAATCTATTCCAAGTGCGCACGAACTCTTGGATGATGGAAAGTTCGTAGTGCATCCGACCAACCGACGCATTTCTTTCGAAGAAAACCCCGCAATAGAATCAAGCCCTACGCTGGTTCCGTCGCTCGCTGCCAAGTTGGAAGTTGCTGATGAAAGGGCTTCTGAGGTCCTGACTTTACTCGTAACCGAAATTGTATCACAGGTACCGGTCCGCATCCCTGAACTAGGTACATTCACGCGTCCTGATGATGGTCTCCAGTTTACAGCCGAGCCTGAATTAGCTGCCGCTGTATCCGGGATTTATTCCGGACTCTCCTCCATCACTGTTGAAGACAAAATCGCACCTCAGCCCGTTCAACGCCGTCAAAGATGGCCTTGGGCAGCCGCGGCGATGGTTATTGTCGCAGCCGGAGTTTACTTCATTACTCAAGACAGCAATGAATCGGACGGGCCTGCCGAGGAAACAGCCGAGATCTCCACGCCAGTCATCCCTGACTCTGCCTCGGCTGACTCACAGACGACTGTGGCCGTTGAAGACAGCGTAGATCAGGAACCTCCCACTGGTCCCGATCCTGAGACAGAAACGGGTCAGGAGACGCTCACGTTGGATCATGAAGCGGGTGGCTATACACTCATAGTGGCCTCATTTCCTGAAGAGTCTACGGCATTGGAAGTGGCCGAGCGCTATCGAAATATCTACCCCGATATTCCGGTCGGCATTCTCAGGAGCAGCGATAGTACGAATCATCGGGTTGCCGTTGGTCAAGCGCCTACAATTAGTGAAGCCCTCGATCTTAAGACCAAGCTTATTGATCTACCGCCGGAATCATGGGTGCTGTCCATTCGCGATGTCGGAATCTGATTGCTTTTGCGTACATGGCAGCAGCCTCTGATTACTTTCAGTTGACCATTGAGCGTCTGCAAAGGCTCTGGAAAACGCAACGTGAGAAAATTGAAACCGCCGCCGAGTTGTGTGCAGAACGAATCAACAAAGGCGGCCTCATTTTCTGTTTTGGATCCGGCCATTCCCGCATGATGTGCGAAGAGATGACTCCTAGGCAGGGAGGATTTGTCGGCTTTTATGCACTCGTTGAACAGGCACTCTCGAACCATGCTGCAATTGTAGGACCTAATGGCTTACGTGGCCCGCTTTATCTCGAAAAAATTGGCGGGTACGCGGATGAGATTCTCCGAAGCTTCCGGTTTGGTCCACATGACGCTTTTATAATCATTTCCACGAGTGGTGTTCGGCCGCTGATCGTGGAAATGGCTCTCGGTGCAAAAGAGCTGGGCATGCCCGTAATTGGTGTCGTGTCAAAGGAGCATTGCGAAGCAACCAGCGCTTCCCACTCCACAGGGCTAAAGCTCATTGATGTGGCAGACATCGTGCTGGATAACCATTGTCCACCCGGCGACTGCATTATTGAGCTTGACGGCCTTGAATGGCGCACAGGGCCCGTATCCACTGTGACAGGAGGAATGCTGATAAACATGCTGCGTGTTTCTGTTGCAGAACGTCTGCTCCAGCGCGGTCACAAACCGGTCGTTCTGCCCAGTCACCAGTTCATTGGAGATACGACTGCGGAGGAACAGCTTGAAGATTTTTACGAAGCCTACAGAAAAAGCCTCTCTCATCTGTTCGCTGAATGACTGAATATGTGATCGGAGTGGATGTTGGCGGCACGCGCATAAAGGCGGGGGCCGTGCTGCGGGATGGTACACTCATGGCGGAGCGTGCACGTTCATCGGGGTTTGCATTGACAGCTGAGGCCCTAGAGGCGGCTGTGATTGAAGAAATTTCCCGAATTCAGTCCGATACAGGATATGCTCCTCTTGGAGTTGGGCTTGGGTTTCCGGGAGCAGTAGATCCAACAAAAGGCGTCATCCTTCTTCCGGGAAAACTTCGCTTGGAAGGATACCCGATCGTACCTAATATCTGCAACACCTTGAAGCTGCCCGTATTTGCTGATAACGATGGCCGTCTGTCGATTGTGGCCGAAGCTTGCTACGGGAAAGCGCAAGGTTATCAATGGGCTGCCTCGATCACATTGGGGACGGGCGTTGGCTCAGGTATTATGCTTGATGGGCAGATACTGCGTGATCCTCATTTTCAGTTTGGTACACAAGCGAGTCATATCGTTCAACAATCCGGCAGTGACCGGCTCTGTATTACACGTGCCCGCGGAACTGCCAATATCCTTTGCTCTGCAACGGCCCTGGCCGTCATTGCTCGGGACGGGTTGATCCGCGGACTGCCCTCCGTCTTAAATGAGCGCTATTTCGACGACCCTCACGGCGTAGATTTTGCGGCCGTGATCGATGGGGTTGCCCAGAACGACGCCCTGTGCCTGGATGCGTTAAAAACCTGGCAAACTGAACTGTCCTGGTTCCTAGTCAGTGTGGTTCACATGTACGCGCCAGAAATTATCATCCTGAGTGGCGGTGCGGCTTCAGCTGCACCCTATTTTCTGGACGATGTGCGTAAGCATGTTAATCGACATACTTTCCGATATCCTCGCGGAGAAGATATCCTGATTGAGGTTTCCGATATAGCCACCTACAACGTTGTGCTGGGAGCGGCTTCGATAGCATGGGAGAAGTCGGAAAAAAGGCCCGTACCTTAACAAAGGAATTCTGGGGATAGTCCGGCTAAGATAGCCTCGTGAAAATTCTTTGAATCAGGAGAGAATTTGCCAGTGCAAATTATGATGGAATGTAGCAGCACGCAGGAAACAATGACCAAGTTCTGGCACCTGAGCCACCCGTCTATTGCATCTGCCACGTGCGAAGCCGGCGTGCGAACAAACCGGAAAGATATGCCGCACGGACGCCCGGCTCCACGGACTCGTCCTGGATAGTTTCTGTTACCATGACATTCTGCATTCCTGCATTCGTGACTGTTCTCAAAGCCATGAGAATAACGTTTCTATAAGCCGGTCGCGCGCTGTGCAGCAGCTTCTCCCAGATCTCTTTTTCCCGCGATGCATACTACAGCAAACCTGCCGCCGCAACATAGTCCTCTCCGACTTCGACCATACCATTCGCGATCCGGCAGATGATCGTCTTATCTGCGATGAGATTGTCCGTCGTGGTTGGTTCCGTCTCTAGGCCTATATATTACCACATGCGGGAATGGGTGATTGAATACCGAGAATCCATAGCCGGCGTCATAACCGGATAATGTCGGCGAAGTGCCTAGGTACGTCCCCAGTCCTGTCGCGGCATCTACCTTGAACAAAGGGCCACGGTCTGACCTGCGATCACGACCATGCCCTGCAAATATTGTGTACTGCACGTAGAAGTCGCCCGCCGAATCGGTGAACAAGTAATCAAACCGGCGCTGACCAAGTTCGAATGGATGCGAAAGACCCAGTTTACCATCCTCATGCTCAGGAATATAATTGACCTCAATATCAGCAAACTTCACATGCCACGCGATCTCACCATTATCCCTATATCCCGTTATGACGGGTGCCCATACCCTATTCAGGGCAACGATGCCGTGGGCTTCACTGCAGGCCACGGCACCATAGAATGACAAACGGGAAGATGCTCTCTCACTTTCTGCCTTGTAACGCTCTGCAAACGTGGCAACGTGCTGGCCGTCGTAATCAAATTTGTGAAGCACGCCCTCCTTGGCGAAATCGAACCCATAGACCCAATAGTGCCCGTTCATTGCGCAACCACTGAAGGATAGCACGCCTGGGGCAGAATTCAGTTTCGGTGCAAACGTGGACAGATTTAGGCGATCAAACACCGAAGCGGTTCTCCCGAATTGCTCCAGCACGAAAACCGATTTCCCCTGATCAGCAATGGAAATTAGGCTCGGCTCTTTCCGGAACTCTCCGGGACCTCCTCCCAGCCTGCCAAAAGTCGCGAGCAGGATTCCGCCATAGTCGAAGACGCGTACTTCGCTGTTAACGCGGTCCAAGACAAGCACGGTTCCGTCACCCGGTACTGCCAGATCACTGACGAAGCCGAACATCTCATGGAATTCTCCATCTTCCACGCCAATCGTGATCTTCTCGTGACTTTGCTCGTCAATGAAGGTCAGCCCTGGTACCTCATGCAATATGAATTGCGGATCGGTCACCTCCGGGAGGTTCTCGGGTGTTGGATGCCATGCTACTATCTCTCCTGACTGCGTGCCATAGGCATAAGCCTGAAGCAGATATGAAGGCAATAGACACATCAAGATTAGTTTGCCACAGACTAGTCGGTTCATGAGTCGGAACTTGGAATTTGCCGGATACGGGCGCAGAAGCGATCGACCCAACCTCTGCTTCCCACTTTGGTTCAGAATGCGCACGTCAGCGTCAATTACGAATTGTATCGCCATATGTTTGGAACCGGAATTAACGACCGGCAGGTTGGAACCCTGTGCAATGACCTATCTAATAATTGACCTTCACCATTTGGGCGCTGAATCGAAAGATAGGCGATAGCAGCCGGTAGGAATTTGCCCCAGTACTGCTTCACATGCAGTCCGTCTTTGATCGCTCTTACGATGGTACCGCTGCCGCTGCGGACTTGGCTGTGGTGCGGAAATACGTGCTGAGTTGCCTTAGCACGCAGCCGATGCCGACAAGGTGTTGTGGAGGCAATGCTGTGGAGCACGTACTACCCATAGGCGCTGCAACGCAAGCGCAGCGAGTAGCGAATACCTGCCGGATGTGAGTTGCCACTGGCGTAAACTAGATGTTCCCTGACTCGCGCTCCCATTTGCGGGCTTGTGCAGTGGGCTTTTCCGACTCTATCCGCACAACGAATTAACGCACCAAGTCAGAGGTGCTAACCGAGGGGACGCAAGTCATTCATCTCGAGTAGAACACGGGACTCCACCGCTCATTAATCATCCTAACCATCGCGTCAACAAGTCCATCGCCAAAGTAACCCGTGGAATTCCCCTCGGAAGGATACCTTCAGACACAGAAACCAATCAGAAATACAACAAGATTCAGTTTCTATGGGAAATTTTGTTAGCCCCACTATGATTCATAGTTTTCTGGCATCAAAACCACCCTGACCCGATCCTGCCACCTCGTCAATTCTTGTATTTGAGCCTCGTTTAGATTCCCCATGGGTTCCATTCTATCCCTTAATTCGTAGCTGAATACCTGGTCCAAGGTTACCTGACGTCGTTCCCCCTGCTCCAATTGCCGTGCTCGACAATAATCTTCCCACCGCTTCTTTCCGGCTTCATCCAAGACCTCTGGGAAATTTCTTGCGATGTATCTGAAAATCAGCGGCTCAACGCGTCGATCATTTGATCGGACCGTACGCCAATCAAAATTTGGGCCCTCCTGCAGTACTTGATACATGAGCAGTTCATCCTCACCAGAAAAGAAGCCATCGTATATCGCCTCATCTGGATCCAGCGGTCGGGAATACCGAAGTCTTTTTTCAGCTGCCTCGAATTCGAGAAACCGATGAAGCGCATGTTGCGGCTCACGGGCAGCGTACTCTTGAAGCACCTCGTGGTGCGCTTGTATTTCGGTTTCACTCAGTTGCATCTTTGCCAAAATATCGTCGACAGACAATCCCGGTGAAAGCAAATCTGGCACGTTTGACCACTCACATATAAACGGAGATTGATTACACTTGAACGACCGAATAGAACGCCAGGCCTTGCGCCTGTCCTCCGGCGTCCACTGTTCAAATGGTTTCAGTAGAGGTCTGGGGTCATTCGACAAATCAAAACCGTAGGCACTGTTACCATTTCGATAATCCAGAGGAGTCAGTAAGGTCGCGCAATGTCGGCTCGTATCAATTTGCCCGACTACATGAAGTACTGGTTCAGTTGTGCTCATGATATCCAGCACTGTCTTCTTGAATCGTAAGCCCAACGCATACTCCCATAGATCAGGAGCCCGTTCACGTACTAGTCTCGCGATGGCTAGCATGTGCGCTACATCTGCCACCGCATCGTGAGATAATTCCGACGACCGACTATCCAGGTTTGCTTCCGACAGAAATTCTAGTTGAAAGGATGGCTTCCCGCTACTCTTTTTCGGCCAGCGCTTAAGTGCTTCAGGTCTCAAAAGAAATGCTGCCCGCATTAGCTCCAGTGTGTCCCAATACGTGTTTCCATGTTTCCACGCCCAGGCATACGGATCCCGCAGGTTACGATAGAACAGCATCCTGGTCATCTCATGATCGAAGCCCATGCCGTTGTATGCCACATTGCACGTACCTCTCTTGCTCAATTCAGCATGAATTAATCTGGCAAATTCACTTTCCGGTAATCCCTCTCTGTGTGCTTGCATCGGCATTATCCCATGAACACTGACCGCACCCGGTCCAATAGGACAATCTAGCCCCGGCTTACACTTTAACTGAACTGGAGGCGCAAGCTCAACCAGTTCTTCATCCGTTCTCACCCCACCAAACTGTACGATGCGATCTCGGCGCACATCCTTCCCCCAAGTTTCATAGTCATACCAGAAAAACTCCATTTTATTTAATACAGGTGCCTAACAACCGGCAGGAAAATATGCCCTTAACTCTGATTCCAAGCAATTAATCGCTTACAGTTCAATCCGAATATTCTGTTAATCCTTGACGCAGGAAGGCTTCAAACCTATCGGCAGATACCACACCACTCAAGCGTACTAATGGCATCTCTGGCCTCCGTCCATCTACGATAGCATATGTGGGAAGTGCGCGGGTACCGGTCAGATTCTCCTGAAAGGTTTGAAATTCTCGCCCCTCTGGACCATCCGTGTAGAGCCGGCTCAATACAAAATCACTCGCCAACAGCTTACTTACCTCTCCACGCTCAAACACATTTACTTCCATCTCCCTACAGTTCGTGCAGGTGTAGCCTGAAAAGTCAATAAATAGTGGTTGATCACGTAAGGTTGCTTCCGAAAATGCACTGGGCAGGTCATCTGTAATCCACTCTTGCCGAACCCCACTTTCAAATGAACCTAATACAAACTCGTCCGGCCCGCGCGGCGGCAAATATGCATCCAGCCGCCCTAGTCGCCCACCAAACAGACCAGGCAACATATAGACTGCCAGCCCCAACAACAGAACCCCGAACAACAGTCGTCCTGCACCAATACGTGTACTCGCGGTGTCGAGCGACAACCGCAAGTGTCCAATCAGATAGAGCCCTGCCAAAGCAGCTAGTACTACCCAGAATGCTATCGCCAACGACCTGTCAATCAAACCAAGGCCCCAAACCAGATCGGCATTGGAGAAAAATTTGACTGCAGCTGCAATTTCAACAAATCCGAAAATGATCGCAACCTCTCGCATCCAGCCCCCACTTCCGGGGAGGGCCTTCAATGCTCTAGGGAAACATGCAAATGCCACGAATGGAAGCGCGAAGGTTATACTGAATGTGCCCATCCCCAGTACTCCGTAAAACCAACTCCCCGAGGCAATACTAGGAAGTAATAGACCTACAAACGGTACGGTGCATGTGAATGAAACGAGCGTGAGTGCCAGCCCCATGAAGAATACACCAACATAGTCCTGACGCTCCCTCCCTTTGCGATCAAACCAGTTCACCAGCGTAGACGGCAGCTTAATGTTGAACAAACCCAGTAACGATAATCCAAAAAGCAGAAAAGCCGTTGCTATAATGAGGTTAACCCAGGGATTTGCAGCCACGATTTGAGTACCTGCACTACCCACAAGAATGGAAAGAGCAACGCCTAGGCCTGTAAAGGTGACAACGATGGCGACACCATATAGTAAGGCCATGCGTAACGGCGTCCCCTGAGCATGATGTGTGAAGTATGAGACCGTGAGCGGAATCATAGGATAGACACACGGCATCAGCAGCGCTCCAAAACCTGCCCCGATAGCCAAAAGCAAAAACCCGAACAACCCAGAGGAGTCGCTTGACTCCATGTCGGAAGCAGGTAGGTCCTCCACGTTGAGTAATTCAACCGAACCAGTCAATTCTATCGGAGCACCCGTCGCAATGGGTTCGCTCCTCAACGGGGCTGATGATTCGGTGAAAACTGCCGAAAACTCATGGGAGTCCGGAGGATAACAGATTCGATTGTTGCAGATCATGAACCCGACCGTGCCCTGGATCCCACCCCCAGAAAAACCCGGCCCTACCGCGTAGTCAACCCAAATAAGCGCCCGTCCCACGAAATACGTAACAACCTTGTCGAAAAAGGGATCAAACCCGGACTGCACCTCAACCTGATTCAGTGAATCTAATGCGGTCAGACCGATAGGAATGGATTCGAATTGCACGTTCAGTGCTCGGCTAGGCGGGGGAGAGTCCAGCGCATACATTCGCCATGCTCCGCCTTCCGGTTCATTCGGAGGCAGGTTGCCTTCGAAAACTACTCGTGCACGCTCACCGTGATATTCCGCCCGGGTCAGCCACGATACGGTAGACTGAGCCGTCAGGTCACCGACAGTTACCAGTGACCACACAAGCAGGATCAAGAACGAGGCGGCCTGTCTAGGATAGGCTACCAGTCGGAACCACATGCACACTGAGTTCAGCATGTATTTCCGTGTGTAACTTGACCGTCGCTTTATATTCACCAAGGACCTTGATGTCCTCATTAAGGGTAATGGTACGGCGATCAATGTTGAAGCCTTGCAGGGCCAATCCGAGGGCAACCTGCTGGGGCGTGATTGTACCAAAAATTCGGTTCTCCGCACCCACCTTTGCTTCGACCTTGACTACCACATTCTCCAATTGATTCCGAATCTCTTCCGCATTATTGCGCTCCTGGGCGCGGCGCCTCGCCTGCTGACGCATCTGATCCTCCAGCGCTCTGACGACACCGGGAGTAGCCATTTGTGCCAGTCCCTGAGGAATGAGCCAGTTGCGCCCATACCCGTTCTTTACACTTACGACATCTCCTTCGCTACCGAGGTTCTTGACGTCGTTTAAGAGTATTACCTTCATTGAATACAATCTTTAAGGTCGTTACAATTTGTGCCTAGCGCACCGAATCAGCAACGTATGGCATCAATGCAAGATGCCTTGCACGCTTAATCGCCCGAGCGATCGCACGCTGTTTTTTTGCAGGAACATCCAGGACTCGCCTGGGAAGCATCTTACCTTGCTCGTTGACAAAGCGTCTCAGGTAGTCAGTGTCCTTGTAATCAATATACTTCCGAGGCGATCCAGCCGCAGTTGTCTCGGCGTTCACTTGATTTTCAGCTACACCCTGCCTGCCTGCCGTGCGCGTATGGAAATGAGCCACCATGCTCTTGTCCATCGCCAGAATCAATGAGCGCAGAACATTGTCGTCAATGGTAAGTGCGCGTTCAATGCGTGGAATCAACGTACCTGGACCCTCAAAATAGAGGTTCACATAGTAACCATTCTTTTTCTTGTCCACGGGGTACGCAAGCTTGCGTGCTCCCCATTCCTCTACCTCGCTGATTGAGCCTCCGGCGCTTTCGATGATCTCGTTCACCCGAACAACAACCTCGGCAGTCTGTTCGCTCGTGAGCACCGAGGTTAGGATGTACGTCAGTTCGTACATCTTCCGATTCATTGTCATACTTATCCCTACGGAATGACTTGGTTATTGATTGGTCATGCCCCTGTGTCTCGCAGGAGCAGGGCAAGAAGCGTTTTTATGCCTGATTGATAAGGGGGTTCCGTTAGGCATTCGCCATACGATCCACATGATCGGTTGCCCGCAAAGCATCAACCAGCTCATGGAGCTCGCCTTCAATCACTTTGCGTAAAGGATGGTTCTTTTGGCTCCCCTCCAAACGGTGATCGGTCACACGATCCTGCGGGAAATTATAAGTCCGAATCTTGACGGATCGATCTCCTGATCCAACTGCTTTTCTGCGGACAGCATCACGCTCCGCATTAACCTCATTAAGCTTCTGCTCGTATAAACGTGAACGAAGAACACGCATTGCCTTGTCCTTGTTCTTGTGTTGACTCTTCTCGTCCTGACATGTAACTACCAGTCCGGTTGGTATGTGCGTAATCCGAACCGCAGAATCTGTCGTGTTAACGCTCTGCCCACCAGGACCACTGGAACGATAGACATCAATCTTCAGGTGATTGGGTTCAATCTTGACCTCGACATCTGTTGCTTCCGGCAATACAGCTACACTCGCAGCCGACGTGTGTACTCTCCCGCTGGACTCGGTTTGTGGCACCCTCTGAACGCGGTGAACGCCATTTTCATATTTGAGATTGCCAAAAACATTTTTCCCGCTCACACCAAACACGACCTCTTTGAATCCGCCCAGAACACCTCCAGAACTGTTCATAATTGAGATATTCCATCCCTTGCTGGCGGCATAGCGTTCATACAGCCTGAATAGATCGGCTGCAAAAAGCGCAGCCTCATCGCCGCCAGTGCCCGCGCGAATTTCTACGATCGCGTCCCGCGCATCGGTGGGATCCTTTGGGATAAGGGCCCGATGCAGGGCCGCCTCCATTCTTGGGAGCCTGGATGTCAGCACATCCAATTCCTCACGCGCCAGTGCCACCAACTCCGCGTCCGTCTCCGAACTGATCAGCTTCTGCATCTCCTCCACCTCCGAGAGTGTGGTCTCGTACTTCTGGATTGCCTGTACAACCTCCGAAAGCTCCCTGTGCTCAGGTCCCAGAGTAGCCATCTGCTTGGGATCAGCCGCCGTTTCTGGGTCTGCAATAAGATCCGTGAGCGACTGGAAGCGCTCTTTTATCTCTTTTCGTTTTTCAAAATCAATCATCCATTCATCGGGCTGCTGAATTACCCACGAAACCCATGCACTACGGAATATGGCGCAAAATGACTATCAATGAACCCTGTTGGTCTCCCCGTCCATTCTTAAACTACGACCGACCGCTTTAGCAACATCCCGTATCTGGACGATCAATTCAGCGAACTGATCAAAATTAAGCGCGCTTAACCCGGCACCGGATGCGTTAGCCGGATCATGATGAACATCTACCACTATCCCATCGGCACCCGCCGCAACCGCTGCCCGAGCCAAGGGGATAATGTAATTCCGCATGCCTGTACTCCTGCACGGATCCACTAATACAGGCAGATGGCTCTTGGCTTTAACAACGGATACCGCTGATAAATCTAGTGTATAGCGCGTTGCTGACTCAAATGTACGAACACCACGTTCGCACAAAATGATCTGCGTATTTCCACACCTCATAACATACTCCGCCGACATTAGCCATTCCTCTATTGTGGCAGACAGGCCACGCTCGAGAAGGATTGGTTTATTTGACGTTCCAAGCGCACGCAGCAACTCAAAATTCTGCATATTACGCGCCCCCACCTGCAGGATATCCGCATATTCCGACATCATACCCAAGCGCGCAACATCCGTAACCTCGATCGCAACCTTCAAATCACCCTTGTCGGCCGCCTCACGGATTGATTCGAGTCTACCCTCTTCCACTCCATAAAACTCATAAAAGGATGTACGCGGTTTGAGAATATTTCCACGGAACAGTGACGCTCCATGGGAAGCAACATGTGCTGTTGTTGCCTTTATCTGTTCTTCGCTTTCTACACTGCAAGGTCCGGCCATTACGGTGATTGAGCGTCCACCAATACGCAACCCCCCTACATCAACGATCGTCGACGCATTACGTCCTGCGCGGCTTGCTAGCTTGTAGGCTTCAGTTACACGCTTCACATCTGCAACACCTTTAAGACCCCGAATAATGCGATGATCAAATCCCGGCTTGACTCCAATCGCCCCCAGAACGGTCTGGTTAACTCCACTGGAACGGTGAACGTTAAATCCAAACGCGCTCAAATTCGCAATGACAGCCTCGATCTCCTCTTGCGAGGCATCGCGTTTCATAATAACAACCATAATCTCACCAAGATTGCATCTTGAGTTTTTTACTTCAGCACTTCCCGCGCGTTCAGCGATAGCGCTCAAGCGTAAATTTTTCGCCGAGATAGTGCTTGCGTACCTCGGGATCAGAGGCCAATTGCTCTGCTGTTCCGGACTTCATTATCCTGCCGTCAAAAAGCAGATAGGCCCGATCAGTAATAGCCAGTGTTTCGTGGACATTATGATCGGTGATCAGCACTCCTATATCCAAATCTGCCAACTGACGCACAATATTCTGTATATACTCGACCGTGATCGGATCTACCCCAGCAAACGGTTCATCCAATAAGAAAAAATTGGGTTCAAGTGCCATTGAGCGAGCAATCTCAGTTCGGCGACGCTCTCCACCAGAGAGCGTATAGGCTTTAGATTTTCTTACAGTATCCAAACCAAACTGGGCAATCAATCTGTCTACACGTTCAGATCGCTTTGGCTTGGGCAGTTTTTGAAACTCCAGTACCGCCTGAAGATTTTGCTCTACCGTCAGTTTCTGAAACACACTCGTCTCCTGTGCGAGATAACCCAATCCGAGACGGGCCCGCCTGTACATCGGCAGAGTTGTAATGTCCATGTCGCCCAGATAGATTTGTCCTCGGTTGGGACGCTCCAGACCCACGATCATGTGAAATGATGTTGACTTACCAGCGCCATTTGGACCTAGCAGGCCGACAACCTCACCGCGCTGTACCTCGAGTGAAACATCATCGACGACCGTGCGCCTCTTGAAGCGTTTGGTCAATCCTTCTGTTCGAAGTTTTAGCGAGTCCATCGCAATGTGCTCACTAGAGGATTGCTCAGAAGCCGTTCGCGCATGGGTTTGAGGATCGGTTCCCATCTCAAACCATCAAGCACGAGAGTGTCGGGCAAGGCAGATTCATCTGGGTATAGTTTGCCCTGCACATCTGAGTAGAACCCTGTAGTACTACGAGAATCTCTCCCAAATTGCATGTAGATTTCATCTCCTGATGCTTCCACCGCCCAATCAAACTCACCATCTTCACTGTTTTTGAAATAAATCGCCTCTGCATTCGGTCCGATCCTGAAAACGCGTATAGAATCACCCCGGAATGTGCCAACAAGACCTTTTCCGCGCCCCTGATTAATCCGCTTCGTCAAGCTGTCCTCCTCGGCGACAAAAGCATTCCCACGAATAAACAAAGAATCTAGGGTCCCTTCTGTCGTAACTACGCCAACCGTGTCACCAGAGAGTTGAGTATCATCCGTCCATATGAGCGGCTCGCCATAAAACCAGCCAAATTCATGTTGCTCATTCTCTAGTCGATCATAGACTACCGAGTCTGCAAGGGCCGCAAAGGAGGTTTTCCAGACACGAACATCACGCATCGCGGCAAGACTGAATCCATTCTTGCTCTCCTGTATACGAAAAGCCCCTGCCCCGATTATGAGCGTATCCACTGAGAGTGAATCACGTTCGAAATGTACCAGGAGTGGATTGCCACGAACAATGCTTAGTGAGTCATTTGCATTTCTTTCGACCCGTTCACCTGCAATCCAGGTTGAATCTTCTCCTGATACGGTCAAATACAATACTGATCCCCGAGCGAGCGTTATCGCAAACTCTCTGTAATGGGTAAGTGAATCAGAAGTTAGTTCCGCGTTCTCAGATTCCATTTTGACATTACCCGTGAGGTTAGCGACCTTGTCCTCAATTTGGTAGACTCCGGCTTCTGCTGTCAGAACGGAGATGGAGTCCTCTAGCAAAAGCCCTTGTGGGAACACCGCACGCCGCTCTTCAACGTAATGAGTACCCATGGGGGCCATTGCAACGACTTCTCCATCGGATAACCGGACATTGCCTACAGCATAGCCTATTTCCAACTCTTCTTCATAGTGCAGTGAGTCTGCTCTAAGCGAATCCCCATCATCAACCAATACTACATTCCCCGTAAAGGTACTTGTACGCCTGGTTACGTTTCGGATGGCCCGATCTGCGGTCACCTTCGTACTTTCAAGGGTCACCTGTACGTTCCCATTGACGTACTGCACAAACTCGTCCCCTTCTTGTTGACCTCTAAGCAGATCCCCCTCCACGACGACAGAATCAGTATCCGCGTGGATGAAAAAAACTCTTTCGTAGCCGTAATGATTGCCTTTCGGCATTAGCAGTACAACCAGCAGCCACAGCGCAATACACCTCATGACTGAACTTACCCCCTTGTAGACTCCATGAAGGTACGATATTCTCCAAAGATTCTACGATTTATTGAATAATCGACTGCCGCCAGCTTAAATGAATAGATCGGGTCAGCTATGGATTGCGATGCATTATGCACATGACCAAAGAATATCAATGGGCGAAGTCATGCGTCAAACTGCAATCCGGATACGAGAAAACCGCACGTCTGGTTTGACGAGCAGGGGCCGCCGGAGACGACTTATAGAGGCTTGCACTTGGGTGCACTAGTAGCGAAAGCCAAAGACATTTGATTATCGTGAGTAGGGTCTATTTGATGAGCGCCATGCGCCCACCTGCGCGATGAACCGCCCTCCCTGTTCGCGCCGTGATCTGGTAGACGTACGCGCCGGAGGACAGATGGGCCACCTCCAGAGGAAGTGATCTTGACGAACCAGCTGCCACCGCCGGAAACTCCTCCCGGTGAACCCGCTGGCCCAGCACATTGAACACGTCCACAGAAATCGTGGCCACCTGCGGTACATCCAGCAAAATAGCCGTGGACGAGTTGAACGGATTGGGGTAATTCCCAAGCAAAGCAAAGTCGACCACCACGGGTGCCTCCGATGCGTTTGTCGGTGTAGACGAAACCGTTACCGTAATCCAGTCGGGGTCTGAGTACGCGTGCCCATAGTCCTCGTTCGGCTTTCCCTGATGTCCTGGAACCGCTACCACCTTGAAGTAAAGTTCTCCTTCCGCCATGGGCGCGGTAAAGCTGGGCATGGCCGTGTCGCCGCCCGTCAAGGGCAGCGCCGCGGACAGGGGCGTTTCTGAATCAGGACCGTCTACCTGAGCCCAGTCCCACCGCACAAAACCACCCCAGGGCCCCGAGACACTGCCCGATAACAATACGGCAGCCCCCGGCTGTACCGTCAGATCTGCCCCTGCATTGACAACCGGCTTGAACGGGGCGCCCGGGTTAGCTCCCAGAGATAAACCATCGACAAGGAGATAGCTATCTTCAGGACGCAGGTGCATGCTTGTGAGGTCCTCAAAGATGCCGTCCGGGAGCGTGACCAGATCATTAAAGTCCAAATAAAGCGAATTCATCTCGGTCAGTTGATCAAAGATGTCGTTGGGGAGCGTGACCAGACCATTGCGGGACAAATCAAGCCTAGTCAGTGAGGTCAGTTGATCAAAGATGCCGTCGGGTAGCGTAACCAGAGCAATGTCGGACAACGAAAGCGTAGTCAGCGAGGTCAGTTGATCAAAGACGCTATCGGGGAGTGCGACCAGAGCGTTCTCGTACAACCAAAGCGTAGTCAGCGAGGTCAGTTGATCAAAGATGCCGTCAGGGAGCGCAACCAAGTCATTGCGGGACAAACTAAGACCGGTCAGTAAGGTCAGTTCGTCAAAGATGCCATCGGGAAGCGTGATCAAAGCATTGCCCCACAAACTAAGCCCAATCAGCGACGTGAGTTGATCAAAGATACCGTCGGGGAGCTCGGTCAGATTATTGCCGCCCAAATTAAGCACAGTCAGCGAGCTCAGTTGATCAAAGATGCCGTCGGGGAGCGTGACCAGATCATTTTCGTACCACCAAAGCGTAGTTAGTGAGCTCAGTTGATCAAAAATGTCGTCAGGAAGCGTGACTAGAGCATTGCCGCCCAAATTAAGCCTATTCAGCGAGGTCAGTCGATCAAAGACGTCGTCGGGGAGCGCAACCAGATCATTGCGGGACAAACCCAGGTCCGTCAGTGAGGCCAGTTGATCAAAGATGCCGTCGGGGAGCGTGACCAGATCATTGTCATCCAAATCAATCCAAGTCAACGAGGTCAGATGATCAAAGATATTGGCGGGGAGCATGGCCAGGGCATTGCCCCACATATCGAGCCAAGTCAGCGAGCTCAGTTGATCAAAGATGCCGCTGGGGAGCGTAACCAGAGCATTGCTGCGCAAATTAAGCCAAGTCAACGAAGTCAGTTGATCGAAGATACTGTCGGGGAGCGTGACCAACGCATTGCCGGGCAAATGAAGCCAAATCAACGAGGTAAGTTGATCAAAAACGCCGTCGGGGAGCGTGACCAGAGCATTGCCGCCCAACCAAAGCCTACGCAGCGAAATCAGGCCATCAAAATCTCCTGCCTCTAGACTCAAAATATCTCGGGAACTTAAATTTAGTTCCCCCGCGATGGCCGCCAGTTGCGTGCTCGTAACTTCGGAACAATTGTTTGTTTCCGGGATCTTGCTCAAAATCGCTTCCATTACAGCTGGCGTCCGATCACAAATGTTCACGCTCACATGTGCGACCGGCTTCACCACGGGAATTCCCGCCACAAGCAAGTCTGAGCGTAATCCGTCATAAACGAGCCCATGTGCTTCTGACTTTCGCCAGAAATGATCGTCCTGGATCATGTCATCCCGATAACGGGCTGCTCTCATTGCCTTCATATGCTCCTCCCACCCTCTTACTCCCTCAAGGTCGACCTCCTTGGACGACGCACTTTCGGATACCTGCGCGAAAACTAAACCAGGTAGAAGGAGGCACAGAAATGGAACCAGAGAATACAACCGTGCCAACCTAGAAATGCGCACTACGTTACGATAGCTACCTGGCATGCAAAGGGGCTGGACGGATGAAGCTTCAGAAGTTTATTGCCGGTCAGTGAATACAAACCGGTGACAAAATGTGTTGCCATTCTCTCCGGGACGGTAGAGGGCAGTGGCTTATGGGCTCACGTTTGTGATGCGAACCATCTCCTTAATCAAGCCATATGAACTAACCGGGAGACACTTGAACAATATCCGGAAAAATTCCGTGGAATTCAAAGTAATTCATGGGCAGATGCATACTCCGACAAAACCCTAAATAATGACGCCGATTGAAGCGAAAATCAGTGACACTGACCACTAATTTCCTCTGTCGGGAAGATTTCTACGAAAAATTGGAACCGGAAACCTCAATCAAGAGATTTGGACCCCGAAACAACCGATGTGGTGAAGATAGGGGGGACGTTCAATCATGAGTCAATCACAACTTCGGCCCTAAACTCACCAATCCGGTAGGACGACAGGTCCTCTGAAGCCTCAAGGCCCGTACCCGAAACCACTTCATCAGGTGTAGTAATCTGAACGAATCGATCTGTACGAAGCAGCCGATCATCCTCCTTCCATTCAATCCACTCGGACACAAGGGTCCGATTATCGCTCGTTTGTATGACTACCTCCCCCTCAGCGACAAAGCGCATTTCTAAGTCGTAGTAAGATACACGATTCGCTTCAAGCGTGGCGGAAAGCGCCCCTGAGGAGTCGTAGATTTCAACCTCAACCTTGTTTTCTATTCCCTGCAGAAGCTGAACAAAGTTGTCTTCCTCCTTTACCCATTCTACATAGTCTGCGGCAATGACCACCCTGGTACGGCTGGTGTCCGCATTTGAATCTGCCTGTGAGATTACAGTTGTAACATTCCAGCTTTCCTGAGAAGGACCCGGCGGAAGCTGTGCCGGAATCTTGGAAGCATCCTGGTATGTGCAGGAAACAGGAACGCATGCCAGCAAAATAATTGCTCCAAGAAAAGTCGAGGCCGGAATAACTTTACGGAACGGCAATGAGAGAATTTGTGCCGGCGAAATCAAAGACCAGAGAAAGCGTATGCGCCGAGGAGTGTTTTGAGCGGGAAACGAGACTCGAACTCGCGACCTTCTGCATGGCAAGCAGATGCTCTACCAACTGAGCTATTCCCGCGGCAAGAATTCAATCAGGTAGTACTGCTATAATCCTTCAGCTGTTCCGGCCACAGCTTTACACTCAACCCTTCCGCGGCTGCAAAAACCCCTTCTTGAGGAGTAATTCCGCATTGAGAATAGCGCCGCCTGCGGCTCCACGGACCGTATTGTGAGAGAGAACTACAAACTTGTGGTCAAGAACTTGGCAGGGACGAATCCTGCCAATACTAACGGTCATGCCACCCCCAAGCTCTGAATGACGCCGCGGCTGTGGAAATCGCTCATCCTCAAACACACGCAGAAATCGGTCAGGTTCGCTAGGAAGTTCCAAGTCTCGAATTGGGCTTACAAAGGATTCAAATGCTTCACGCACCTCGTCCGAATTTGCACGCGATCCCAGTTTGACTGAAACACACTCCAGGTGTCCCTCGAGAACTGGAACACGGTTGCACTGCGCACTAATCGCAATACCCTCGGATTGAATCACGCCATCAACCAATCTACCCAAGAGTTTATTCGGCTCGTTTACCAGCTTATCCTCTTCTCCACCAATAAAAGGCACAACATTGGCGAGCGCATCCAGGGACGGCACGCCTGGGTGCCCCGCGCCGGAAAGGGCCTGCATCGTCGTGACCTGAACGGCCTCCAAGCCAAATGCCTCATGAAGTGGTTTGAGTGCGCACGTCAGGCCAACCGTGGAGCAATTGGGATTGGTGACAATGTACCCTCCTTGTCCCCAATCCTGGTTTTTTATCAATGCAATATGATCTGGATTGACTTCGGGGATCAAAAGGGGCACATCCTTATGCATCCTGAAGCTTTTTGCATTGGAGATCACCGGATACCCTTCGCCAGCTAATCTGGGTTCTGCACGATCAGCCAAAGAGGCGGGCAATCCCGAGAACACAAAATCACATGATAGATCGGTATTCAATGACGCCACCTCCATTGAGGCGATGACGTCTGGTATAGGTGCACTGCCAATCCAGTTGACGGCCTCGCTGTATTGATATCCAGCCGATCTGTTAGACGCAGCCAAGTCTGTGATTTCGAACCAGGGATGACCCTCAAGCAGCTCAACAAATTTCTGCCCAACAGCACCTGTAGCTCCAAGGATTCCCGCTCTGAGCTTTGTCATTGTTTAATCCGTGCCAACATTATACAGGCGGGCATGCTACGATCACTGATCACAATTGTGTCACTTGACATGAAAAAGCACACAATACCCTGTCACTATATTTAGTGTCTGAATCCATGTACCTTTCGAACGGAAGCCCCCATAGTACAGGGTATTCGATCAGAAGAAAAACTTGATTGGTATCAATTGGCTCTGAAAAACCGGTGTCACCGGACATCTATGATCAGACTGGTTCGATGTCTGGATTCCCGTCTCTGTTATGAATTCAAGGTGTGAGCTTGTGCTGAAGGACAAGGATACAGCACTAACGGGCAGTGGATCCCAAGTGACACTATTCGCCAAACGCATAGTGCATATCACCCACACGCACTAAGCACGCCCTTTTTTTCATTAACCGAGCCAATTAACGGATCAATCTCACGCTGACGCCACTCTAGGACTATCTGGTTTAACTCCTCCTGATAAAGAAGGAAAGTATCATGACCATGCGGGCCCTCCATAATCGCCAACTCTGAATTTGGAATGTATTCGACAAGTTCTTCTGACTCTTCCAGTAAGTAAAGAACATCCGAGCGAACACCAATGGCCAGTGTAGGCTGGAGAATAGTTGAAAGTACTGCTTCGTAGGTCCCTCGCCCCTGCGACACATCATGTGTATCCATCATGTACGTCAGATAAACATAACAGGCCGGATCAAACCGACTGACAATATTATCGCCATGATGCCGGAGCCAAGCTTCAACCTCAAAGGAGTTTGATCCATTCTGGTTACGTCCAAACCTGCCCTCAAAAGAAGCCAGCGATCGGTACGATACCATGGCCATCATTCGCGCAGCGGCCAATCCATCTCTAGGAGGATTGTGCGACGCATAATTGCCCCCTTCCCACTTGGGATCTGCATAAATGGCCTGTCGTTGTGCCTCGCTCCAGGCGATGCACCACGACGAGTGACGTCCACCAACTGCAATGGGTACGACTCCGCGTACATAATCGGTCCCATAGTATGCCCACTCAAGCGCCTGCATCCCTCCCATACTTCCTCCGATAGCAAACGCAATACTTTGCACACCCAGCCTATCCAACAATTCCTTGTGCAGCCTTACCGTATCTCGCACCGTTGCCTGGGGAAGCATATTACCGTAGCTCTTGCCAGTATCTGGATTGATTGAAATCGGGGACAATGTCCCATAAGGAGATCCGATCACATTGGCGCATATGACAAAGTACTTATCCGTATCAAGCGCCTTACCTGGACCAATGCAACCCGACCACCACGAACGGGCATCCGGGGTGCTCGTCAGTGAATGCCCAACAATGATCACATTGTCTCTTGCCTCATTAAGCTCGCCCCAGCGCTCGTAACCCACCGGGACATCACTTAAAACTGCACCGTTGGACAGTTCCAATTTTGGTATGGTCAATATTCTTGGCATTGAATCTACCAGGCTGCGCACCCGAGCGCACTCAGGTGCGCAGCCCGTCAAAAAATCGTTATGCTATAGCTTCTGCACCAACAGAGCTCAGGGCCTGAGAAAAATCAGACTTAATGTCGTCAATATGCTCAATACCCACCGAGACACGAATCAGATCTTCGGTAACCCCTGCAGACACCTGTTCCTCGCGCGCCAATTGCTGGTGTGTCGTGGAAGCAGGATGAATCACGAGCGTTTTGGCGTCGCCGACATTAGCCAGATGACTGGCCAACTTTGTACTATTGACAAACGCCTGACCAGCCTCCAAACCACCCTCGACGCCAAATGAAAGCACAGGGCCGAAGCCGTTTCTCAGGTATTGCCGCGCACTCTCATGGTACGGATGCGTCTCCAGTCCTGGATAACTAACCCAGGATACCTCTGGTCGCGCGAGTAACCAGCGTGCCAGCTCCAGAGCATTATCACAACTGCGCTGTACGCGTAGCGACAGGGTTTCCAACCCCTGGAGCAACAAGAAGGAGCCGAACGGATTCTGGCACGGCCCCAGATCACGCAGTCCTTCTACGCGGGCGCGGATGATGAAAGCGAGGTTTGCCCCCAGAACCCCACGAGGACCGAAAACATCCCAAAAGCTCAGGCCATGATACGCAGGGGAAGGTTCAGTGAAGCTTGGGAAGCGCCCGTTATCCCATGAGAAGGTACCGGCATCAACGATCACGCCGCCAATAGTATTACCGTGCCCCCCTATCCATTTGGTGGCACTGGCCACTACAATATCGGCACCATGATCAATTGGACGGCATAGATAACCTGCTGCGCCAAAAGTGTTATCAACGACCAAGGGAACACCATAGCTTTTGGCAATCTTGGCGATTGCTTCAAAATCCGGCACATTAAAGCGAGGGTTTCCGATCGTTTCGAGGTAGATCGCCTTAGTCCGCTCATCAATCAAGGCCTCAATGGATCGGGGCTTGTCGCCATCCGCAAACCGAACACTGATTCCCAGTCTCGGTAGCGTGATCTTGAATTGGTTGTAGGTCCCACCGTACAGATAACTGGATGAGACGATGTTGTCGCCGGACTCTGCCAGCGTTGCAAGCGCAAGGAACTGGGCTGCCTGTCCACTGGAAGTAGCCAGAGCTGCGAGCCCCCCCTCAAGCGCCGCAATACGCTTTTCGAAAACATCATTCGTCGGATTCATGATCCGCGTGTAGATGTTTCCGAATTCCTTTAGCGCGAAAAGATCTGCTCCATGATCCGAGTCATTGAAGACGTACGAGGTTGTAGCATAAACCGGTACTGCTCGAGAATTGGTGGTTGGATCCGGTTCCTGCCCCGCATGGACCTGAAGTGTTTCAAAGTGAAGCGAATGACCGTTCTGTGACATGAGTTAACCTCTGCTTTTGTTAGTGTTGATGAATGGCACAACATCGACCCTCATCAAAAAGCATTCAGGCTCTCCCACGAAAGATCCCTTCCCAGGTAGGATGGACGGAAGGGATTGGATCAGAGTCGATTACAAAATCGAATCATTCCCCCCGCTCATCTGTCCCCGCATAACACGAGGCAGGAAGTGGCACCTTTCACGCAAGGCGTCCAAACCTTGCGGGGGTTGCCAGGGTTTCACAGGGCCTGAACCCTCCACCCTTCTTGATGAGACGGCACGAATATCGTGTCAACTGGGACTATTATACGGCTTAATTTGGAAAAGTTCAACACTTGTGCCGTTTCTGTAAAAAAACTTTGTATTCATCTCCGTGGCAGATCTCCGTCCCCTTTTGTCGGCAGCGCAATAAATCCCGATAGATACGCGTCTGCGTGCCGAGCGGCCTCCCGCCCTTCACTGATAGCCCACACTATCAGGGACTGCCCACGGCGTGCATCTCCTGCTGCAAAAATACCGGGCACATTCGTCTGGTAGTCGCTGCCTGTCTTGAAATTGCTCCTCTTATCCAGCTTCAGCCCTAATGCTTCTGCCATACTTGCACCCTCAGGACCGGTATAGCCGATGGCTAAAAGTACGAGGTCAGCCGGCCACTGCCTCGTTGTACCCTCAATCTCGATGACCTTTCGACCCTGAAGTTCTACACTGACTGTCTGTAGACTTTCTACATGGCCATTTCTTCCCTTGAATGCCTTTGTCATTATACTCCAGTGACGGTCTGCCCCCTCCTCGTGCGAGGAACTGGTCCGTAACACCATCGGATAATAGGGCCACGGCTGGTGTTCTGGTCGTTCACCTGGGGGCATCGG
Organism: Rhodothermales bacterium; assembly: GCA_965219915.1. Lineage (GTDB taxonomy): Bacteria > Bacteroidota > Rhodothermia > Rhodothermales > Bin80 > Bin80. The sequence goes on from OZ244794.1 coordinate 3,028,250, forward strand.
TAGAAGTTCAAACTGGGTGATTGAACGTGCTCCCTGTCGATTGGCAGTACCGACACAGTCACTGCCCGTGTCTCCTCCTCCAATTACAATGACATCCTTGCCCATTGCGTTGATATGGTCAATGCCCTCACGGACTAGATCATCTCCTGCGTTAATCTTGTTTTGCTGACGCAGATAGTCGAACGCAAAATGAATGTCCTTCAGTTTGCGTCCACGGACCGGCAAATCACGTGGCCGAGTAGCTCCTGTACATATGACAATAGCATCAAAGCTGCGTAGACGTGAACAAGTGTACGTGTTACCCACATCCGCATGTGTGATAAACTGTATACCATTCTTCTTCATCACATCAAGCCGACGTTCAAGCACCCATTTTTCCAGCTTAAAATCTGGAATCCCATATCGCAACAATCCACCAATCCGATCATCGCGTTCCAATACTGTCACACGATGTCCTGCGCGGTTGAGTTGATCCGCTGCGGCCAGTCCTGCTGGACCTGATCCTATTACAGCAACTTTTTTTCCTGTTCTTTTCACCGGCTGCTCCGGCTTAACCCATCCTGACCGAAATGCATATTCGATGATCTCTTTCTCAATTTGCTCAATCGTAACTGGATCATCATTTATCCCCAATACACAGGCCGACTCACAGGGGGCAGGACAGATCCGTCCAGTGAACTCGGGGAAGTTGTTTGTTGCGTTTAGCCGCTCATAGGCCATGCGCCAATTTCCCTGATAAGTGAGATCGTTCCAGTCAGGGATCACATTCCCTAGCGGACAACCTGTCTGGCAGAACGGCGTCCCGCAATCCATACAACGGGCAGCCTGGCAGCGCAGACGGTCCTCACTAAATGGCGTATACACTTCACGCCAATCCGTCACGCGTTCTTCAACAGGACGCTGGTCGGGGAGCTCGCGCTGGTACTCAATAAACCCGGTAATCTTGGCCATGGTGTCACGCAGCAACAGCTAACTGCTCTGACTCGCTGGCCAGACGTCTTAGCGCATTGCGATACTCAATTGGCATTACCTGGATAAACTCCGTCAGTGCTTTCTCCCAGTTCTCCAGAATCCACTTTGCTGCCCGACTCCCGGTGTACTCAAAGTGGTTCTCAATCATAGCCCGCAACTCCGCAATGTCTTTCTCATCCTCTACAGACAGTAATTCAACCGATTCCATATTGCAGCGCCCCCTCCTGAATTCTTGTGTGGCATCAATCACATAAGCAATCCCTCCACTCATTCCAGCAGCAAAATTCCGACCGGTTTCTCCGAGAACGACGACGCGCCCACCAGTCATGTACTCACAACCATGATCCCCCACAGCCTCAACCACCGCACGAACCCCGCTGTTTCTCACACAAAAACGTTCACCGGCCCCCCCTCGTATGTACACCTCACCGCTAGTAGCACCATAGAGTGCCACATTACCTACTGTAACATTCTTGTGAGGTACATAAGTCGCCTCAGGGGGCGGCATAATTGTCAACTTAGCCCCCGAGAGACCCTTCCCAAAGTAATCGTTCGCATCCCCCTGAATATTGAATGTAATGCCCTTGCAGGCGAAGGCGGCAAAGCTTTGCCCAGCGGAACCGATACAGTTGAAGGTCACCGTATCATCCGGCAAAGGCGCTGTACGAAAACGTTGCGTGATCGCATTACTTAGCATAGTGCCTACAGTCCGGTTGATATTCCTGATCTGAATATCAGCAACCACCGGCTCTCGTTTCTGCAGGGTAGGCTTGGCCAAAGCAATCAGCGTGTGGTCCAAAGCCCCTTCCAGTCCGTGATCCTGTTGGGTGGCTGCAAAGGCTTTGAACTCCTCCGGTACCTCAGGGCGGACCAGAATCCGTGACAGGTCCAAGTGACGCGCTTTCCAGTGCTTGATATTTCGTCGCGGTTTCAGTAGATCGACACGTCCGCGCATCTCCGCGAGCGTACGGACTCCCAGCCGTGCCATTATTTTTCGCAAATCTTCTGCGACAAAATGCAGATAGTTCACAACGTGCTCCGGTTGACCACGAAACTTCTTGCGCAGCTCAGGATCCTGCGTGGCAATTCCCACGGGGCAAGTATTCAGGTGACATTTACGCATCATTATGCAGCCGAGAGCCACCAAGGGGGCGGTCGCAAAACCGAATTCGTCTGCACCCAGGAGTGCTGCGACTGCAACATCTCTGCCGGTCTTCATTTGACCATCACACTCAATGATGATACGCGAGCGCAATCCGTGGCTTACGAGTGTTTGATGCGTTTCTGAAAGGCCAAGCTCCCAGGGCAACCCCGCATGCATGATGGATGTTTGCGGTGATGCGCCTGTACCTCCATCCGTTCCGCTAATTAGCACGATATCCGCTTTACCTTTGGCGACGCCCGCTGCAACCGTCCCTACCCCCACTTCTGAAACGAGCTTGACACTGATCCGGGCGCGTGGATTCGCATTCTTGAGATCATGGATCAACTGCGCCAAGTCCTCTATGGAGTAAATGTCATGATGTGGCGGTGGGGAGATCAGTCCCACATATGGTGTGGAATGCCGCAGCTTTGCAATCCAGGGATAAACCTTCTTGCCCGGTAGCTGACCGCCTTCTCCCGGCTTGGCCCCCTGGGCCATCTTAATTTGAATCTCGTCGGCGCTCTCCAGGTATTCAATCGTCACTCCAAATCTCCCGGAAGCTACTTGCTTGATTCGACTTCGACGCGAATTGTTTTTCCCGTATCGCTCAGGACCTTCCCCTCCTTCCCCGGTATTGCTTTTGCCGCCGATGGAGTTCATTGCAATGGCCAAGGCTTCATGCGTTTCTCCACTGATTGACCCATTGGACATAGCCCCGGTCTTAAAGGACTTAACGATCTCGGTCCATGGCACAACCTCATCTATGTCCACCGGGTTTGCCTTGGTGTAATTGAAGGACAACAGCCCCCTTAAGGTGTTTACCGCACCGCGATCAATCTCATCTGCAAACGCCTTGTAGGACTTATGAGACTTCGTTCTTGCGGCTTCCTGCATATTGGCAATCGCCGTTGGACTGAACGCATGACGCTCACCTCCCCGGCGCCACTGATACTGCCCACCCACATCCAGAGGGTACACCCCAGAGACCTGTTTATCTGGATATGCACACTCATGCCGCATAACAACTTCTTTGGTGATCTCTTTCAGTCCAATGCCTCCGATCCGTGACGGCGTTCGGCAGAAGTACTCTTCAATCACCTGTGAACTCAACCCAATAGCCTCAAATATCTGTGCACCACGATAACTCTGCAGTGTCGAAATGCCCATTTTGGACATGACTTTCAGCAACCCCTGTCCGATGGCCTTGATGTAGTACTCTTCCGCATCTGCTGCAGAAATTTCTCCAAGTTGACCTTGGAGAGCCATCCGGCGTACGCTGGATAACGCTACGTATGGACAAATTGCTTCTGCACCATAACCGATCAGCATTGCGAAGTGGTGCACCTCACGCGGTTCTCCACTATCTACAATCAGACCACATCGGAGTCGCAACCCCTTTTCGATTAGATAATGGTGTACTGCTCCCGTGGCCAGCAATGCTGGTATGGGCAATTGATCTTTTCCGGCATCGCGGTCGGAGAGTACAATCAGACTACAACCGTGACTGATGGATCGCCTGGCTTCCTCCTGAAGGCGCTCAAGTGCCATCGACAGTTCACCCGGTTGGAAACACATATTAAGTGTGGCAACACCCGCAATCCCGGTTTCAATTGAAGCCAGATCCGCTTCGGTAAGTATTGGCTGATGCAACCGTAATTTTTCACAATGCCAAGGTCCTTCCGTAAAGAGATTACCACTGGATCCCAGGTTCAGTGCCAGTGAGGTTACCATCAATTCACGGATCGCGTCCAGCGGAGGGTTCGTAACCTGAGCAAAAAGCTGTTTGAAATAATCGTAGAGCAGTCTCGGCCGATCGGACAGTACCGCAAGCGGGGTATCATTACCCATGGCGCCCAAGGGTTCTTTACCCTTTTCTCCCATGGGAGCCATTAGCAGACGCAGGTCCTCAAGCGTGTACCCAAACATTTGTTGCCTGAGGAGCAATGAACCTTCCGTCGGCTTCGGTTCCGCGGGAGGAAGCGAAGCAAGCGTTCGCTGATGGTCATTCAACCACACACGATATGGCGCACGTGAACAGATGCGGGCTTTGATTTCTTCATCCTCAATCACGCGCTTTTCCTCCAGGTCAACGAGAAACATGCGTCCAGGCTTGAGTCGGCCTTTCCGCAGTACGTTTGACTCGGGAATACCGCCAACGCCGGTTTCTGATGCTAGGACGACATAACCGTCCTTGGATATATTGTAGCGTGAAGGGCGCAATCCATTACGATCCAGTAGCGCTCCCGCATATCGACCATCTGTGAATGGAATGGTCGCCGGTCCATCCCATGGCTCCATCAGGTTACTGTGATACTGATAAAACGCCCTTTTATCATCAGGCATGATCTCATTATGCTCCCATGCTTCCGGGATGAGCATCATCATTGAATGGGGGAGTGAGCGGCCAGTATAGTAGAGCAGTTCCAGGACATTGTCGAGTGCCATTGAGTCACTCCCCCCCTCACGAATGATTGGAACGAGTTTGCGTGTATCCTCACCAAAACGCTCACTCCTGAACATCACCTCGGCGGCATGCATCTGATTGATGTTACCCCGGAGCGTATTGATCTCTCCATTGTGGCAAAGAAAACGGAACGGCTGTGCCAGCGACCACTCCGGAAAGGTGTTCGTGCTGAACCTGGAATGCACCATGGCCAATGCACTCTTAAATCGCCTGGAGCTCAGATCCGGATAGTAGGCCGGAAGCTGTTCTGGCATGAGCATACCCTTATAGACAATGGTTTTTGCGGATAAGCTCGCGAAATAGCATCCATGAAGTCTACGTTCAAGAACACTCTGTTGAAATACTTTCCGAATAACATAAAGCTGCCGTTCAAACGCATCAAGGGCAATGTCCCTGTGGCGCTGAACAAAGCACTGCCATATTGCCGGCTCGGTTATTTTTGCACCTGGTCCCAAAGACGTTGATTCAGTTGGGACCCGTCGCCAGGCGATGAACCTCGCTCCCTCTGCTTCCAGGATATTTTCAACCAGCTGTTTACAGATTTTTTCATGACGGGGCGGGATAAACACCATCCCCACGCCGTAGTCACCTGGCGCTGGCAGCGAAGAAACTTCATAGTCAAAGAATGCATGGGGTAATTGTACCAGAATCCCCGCGCCATCCCCTGTTGTTTCGTCACAGCCGCATGCTCCCCTGTGATCCAGTTCCAAGAGTATCTCGAGTCCATTTTCCACAACACCATGTGATGGCGTCCCGTCTATACGACAATAGAGTCCAACTCCACACGCATCATGCTCAAATGAGGGATCGTATAACCCTTGCTGTTTCGTCATCTGTCCTAAACTCTGCATCTGAATCAATCTCGCTATCCCTGCCTTCCAGAGCCCGAATCCGCCGATTGCAGTTCTCTCGAACTGAAAATGCCGGATTCGCCCCAACCGGCTTCATTTACTAAATCTACACTCCTTTTCGGAATGCAATAATATCGTAGTTATAGACAATTTGTTTCTTATTTAAATTTATTTTGTTAAAATAGCCCTTTTTCCTTAAAATATTTTGTTTTAATGAAACTTTTTCTTATTATTTTAGGTATGATTAAAAATGGAGTTCATCTTGGGCTGAAAAACTTACAGATATTTAGTCTATTGCTGGTCTCGCCTGTGTTACTGTGGCAAAAGAGCGGATCACTCTGTATTTTTTAGTTTGTACGGAAAGTTAGACTCTTCTTGTAGAACTACTTGTTACCTCTTCAACAAACCTATCCCTTTGCATGATGACTAAGCACTTTTTCTTACGCACATTCATGATGCTGGTACTCCTGGTTTCAACGCCATTGCTAACCAACGCCCAATCAATTGGGTTCGGAGCAGATTTCTATAACCGCTACGTATGGCGTGGATACGATTTTGGGGATTCCTTCAGCGTCCAGCCAGGCCTCGCCTTCACCGCGGGAAGTTTTGAACTCGGAACTTGGGGATCATATTCCATCAGCGCCGATGGCGCCGGAGCAAATGAGCATGACCTGTACGCCACTTATGGCTTCAACCTTGGGAGTACCACCAGTCTGGCACTAACAGTCACAGACTACTATTTCCCTACCGACAGCGACTGGCTTAATTTTGACGGTGACGGTGAAGGAGCACATTGGATCGAAATCATGGGTGCGCTTACGCTCCCGGAATCCTTCCCCGTGACTCTCGCAGCAGCCTTTATGGTCCATAATGATCCGGACAATTCCCTCTATCTCGAAGGGGCGCTCCCGTTCAGTATAGGAGATGTAGAGCTGGGGCTCACGCTTGGCGTCGTTGCGGGTATGAGTGGTTTTTACGGTGTAGAAAGCACTTCTCTGGTGAACATGGGGCTTTCTGCCAGCAAAGATCTACAAATCACAGAACAATTTTCGCTACCTCTGTCCGCTGCCTACATCATGAATCCGACGACTGAAAAAACATACCTCATCTTCGGATTTTCTCTCAGTCCTTGAGCTCCAGAGAATAAACTCCGAGTTCTCTACAAGCACCGGAGTGATGCGGTGATTCATTGGCTGAAGGAGACGCGGCTGTTGGCAATTTGCCACCAAACGGGGTACTCCTGAGGTGTGGCAAACGCGATCACAGAACCTGCGATGGAACCGGGCGGGTACTGTCTTCGTCCATGCACTTGCGTATGAGCATGAGTCGAGGATGCCCGTTCCTTTGCTATTGCTCCCCTCGCCTTCTGGATGATCTGATGATCGCTAAGGCCGACGGACATTAACCTATTCTGCAGCCAACTTAGCACTTCCATCTCCTGACCTTGATAACCTCACAACAGTGTCTGGAAGACGCGTTCATCATGAAAACTTCGGCCGGAGCCTCACTGGTCGCAGTACTAGTTGCCTGGCCGGATCGTAATATTCATTAAATGACATTTATCTAAACTCTATTCAGTATAAAGCACAGGCTTTGTGTATAGGGAGGCTAATTGAAATTACTACATCAATGGTAGATACACCTATTTCACCAACATCAAAAGCAAGGATCCCCTTACAGAAGCATTTGTCTCGTCGGGAAATATTCGACAGATACCGCCGAACAACAGGTGCCACCGAGCGGACCCATTGGCAAATTATTTATTTGAAGAACCAACGCAAGACCATCAAGGACATCGTTAAAATTACCGGGTACAGTGAGGAATGGGTCAGAGATATCGTTCTACGCTACAATCAGGAAGGCCCGGATAAATTTATCAAAGATGGGAGTCTTCCATCCGAAATAAACGCCGAATACCAACGTAAGTCCAATGAGCTGAATACTGCACGTCAGGCGCAGCAGGAAATGCTCGCTGCAAAGATTCCTTCTCATCCCGATTTGGAGATTGATGCATTCCTGAAAACAGCCACCGAAGTTAGCGGTGACTATTACGATTTTTCTCTTTGCGAAGACGACAAACTCACCATCGCAGTCGGAGATGCAACCGGCCATGGTACCACTGCCGGCATGATGGTTGCTGCAACCAAAGCACTCTTCAAAGTCCTGTCTACCGAATCAAATCTGCGCACAATTGTTCGGCGCATGTCAGAAACTCTTAAGAGCCTGAACCTGCGTAACACGTATATGCACCTCACGCTCGCCCGCTATGAAAAGGGGGTGCTGCGGCTTATCGTAGCAGGGATGCCGCCCGTTCTAGTATTCCGGGCAGCAACGCAAACAATTGAAGACGTTGTCCTTAAAGGCATGCCTCTGGGAAGCTTCACAGAGTTCCCGTACGAAGAGTTTACCATACACGTTGAACCCGGGGATACGGTACTGTTTATGAGTGACGGACTACTTGAGCTTTTGAGCCCATGCGGAGACATGCTTCAGCTTGACCGAATAAGACGAATCTTTGCCGAAGCAGGCAACCGCTCCCCCAGTGAAGTTATTGTCCATCTCCGAAAGGCCGGGCTCGCCTGGAGGGCAGAAAGAGCGCTCAATGATGACGTTACTTTGCTAGTACTTAAGCGACGGCTGAATCAGCGAACGGAAAAACCAGCCGCCACTGCGACGGAGTCGGAAACTTCGTAATAGAAGGAAGCTTCGTAACCCGCTCCTACATACCCAAAACCATTCTCCACATTGGAAAATGTACCCGGTTCAATGAGCACGTCGTGCGAGAATACATTTCCCGGAGGTATCCAATCTCCACTGGAAACAAGCACGATCTGCTCAATTGCTTTGAGCCTTGCATCACTGGTAGACCCAGTAGCACGAAAGATCTCACGGAATACCTCGCGAACATCCGCATAAACGAGTACTGTGGCAATCTGCCCGCGCTCACTACGCACTTGATCGTTCGGATACTCAAACGTAAATGTCCCCCTGTTGGTATGATAGCGAACACGAATGTTGTTCAATCTGGGGGCATTCTGCCATAGAATCGGTAGATGTACAAAACCGGGCGTGATCCTTGGATTCACTAGCTCTGGGATTGATTCGGGAGGCATCTGGACCTCAACCGCAGACATTGCACCATCCGAACGCACCAATTCCAGCCGATGACGCTCTTCAAAGTCCGGGCGAAAACGTGCCCAGAATACATGCCCAAAATTATGCCGGCCAAATTGAATAACTGAATCCCTCCATGTATGGACTTCCCCGGTATGCAGATTCCTGGAGGTAACGCTTGCATCGAGCTGATTTGGTCGTACAACATCAATTGTCTGGTCGATCGCGTATACCCGCACAGCCTGGGTATCTGAACGCACGCTCAAATGCCCATACACGGTGTATGCACGTTCGGTGCCCAGTACAACATCTACGCTTTCGTCACAGGCACCAAGTACCAGGGCCGATACCAGAAGCCAGAATCGAATCATGGCAAATCAACCTTTATCCCGACAGATGGAATGAGCGGTAACTGGTCAGACCGCTCAAGTGTAAAAACATCCAGATAGAATACATTGGCACGATCGTACACATTGATCACGCTTGCTTGAAGTGTTACCCGTGAGAAACCTACCTGGAACGCGCGATTTACGGAAGCATCCAGCCGATGATAGGCCGGCAAAACCCCGTTAAATGGACGCTCATAGATCACACGTCGCTCGCCCGCCTCGGTAAATACATCAACGGAACCATCCATGAGCAGAAACCCATCGAATCCATAGGCCCGATTAAACGGACGCCCCGACCCAAACTGCCATCGAAGCGAAACATCAAATCCGTAGATACTTGTTGAAAACATCGCATTTATCTGATGCCGCCGGTCATGTGCAGGGCGGAATTTGTAGAAAACCTCGTTAAACCAATGAACCAGTTCAGATTGCATGGCTTCATACTCCGTGGAAGCCAAGCCATAGTTGATATAGGCGTAATAGGGGGCACGCGAATACTCCAAGCGCAGATCAAGCCCCAGTACACGCCCGTCTGCCTGCTGGAGCTTCGTAGTCAGACGCGGACGAGCAGTCCATTCGGCGATATACAAATTGCTCATGCGTTTGTAGTACGCATCCGTCACAACAGTCACCCCCTCAGCAAGCACCCTCCTGTATCCCAATATAACATGCAGAGCCCGCGGGATATCTCCCACTGGTACGGCGGTCCATGCCGTAAACACGCTGGCTGCATCTCTTCGATCATTTATACCAACAAGTTCCTGATGGTACAGCCCTGCTGCCGCGCTGAGTTCATTATTGCCCAAGACAGTTTTTGCACGCAGCCGAGGTTCAAACAGCAAGCGGCTCTTGCTGGGAAAATGATGAATCCTCAATCCAGGCGAAATAGATGTGCCGGAGGTGAATTTGAATTCGGGAGCAGCGTAGATGCCTGCCTCGGTTACGTACTCGGTTTTTAGGTCAAGATCCTGATAAAGCCCGCCCAGTTCACTCTTAAGTGTCAACGAACGTGCAAAAAGCCCCCAATGCAGATCACCTCTATGAGAGTAGTGAGTAACATTCGCTTCCATGTTGATCCGACTGGTGCTTGAAGTCCTGATCAGATCTTCGCTTGGGCCCAATTGCATGGTGTGACCCGACCATGACATCAGAAACTCTGCCAAGACCGGCAGATTGCCCGGCAAGAACAGATAGCGTCCACCCACAGCGTCATTCCACCACCGCACTTCGTCCGGAGCACCAATGCCTCTCGTCCCTCCTACACGTCCGCGATCATAGGTTTTGATCGCACTGAATGAAACGCGGCCATGTTGGTTGGGTCTTCCGTGAATCTTTGCAAACAGGTCGTGGAAGAGCAATGGGATATCCTGCCCAATCACATTTGCCGCAGCATCTTCTACAACTGACTGCCGCGCGGAAGCAATCATCGTGAAACGCCCACCCGGCACAATTGGCCCTTCTACGTGGGTGCCCACAAGAAATGGGGATACCGAACCAGAGGCGGCGAACTGGCTGCTATTGCCATTGCGGCTCCAAGCATCCACTACGCTGGAAATCCTTCCTCCAAACTGCGGACCGAACCCGCCTGCGTGTAAGTCCACACTCCGCAATACTTCCGATGGGAAAGCCGTGTAGTAGCTGAGAATATGAAAAGGTTGGTAGATCAGCATTCCATCGAGCAACACCAGGTTCTGTGTTGGCTCACCCCCCCGAACATAGAACTGCCCTCCCTGATCCCCCACAAGTACAACGCCGGGCAATGTAGACAGATAGGCTGACAGATCAGCTGTAATCTCAGGCATCGGAACACGTTCAATTGCAGCGGGAGTAATGCGTTCGGTGCCTGCGCTCAGCAAAGTCGTACTTCCGCCTGCATTGTCGACGATTGTCAACTGCTGTAACACTAATTCATCTTCTTCCAATACAATGTCCAACTGATGTATCTCCTGGCCCGGCCCAATATCCAAGGAATCGACGTACGTGACGTATCCTACATATGAGGTGCGTAGAACATATCTTCCCGGTGTCAGGCGTGGTAACAGATAGAATCCGTCACTGTCCGTTGCGGCACCAAACGAGATTTCCCCCTCTCCATACAAGACAACGTTCACGCCCTCCAAGGGCTCGCCGCTAATGACCTCCGTAACAAACCCACGCAAAACCTGCGAAACCGCGGGCAGAGCCGAACATACCGCAAATAGCAACAAACAGAAGAGTCGGCACATAGCTATGCTGAAACGTAGCCTCCAAATTGTTACCATCTTGGACCTTCAGCGTTCAATAAAGGTATCCTCCACCAACAAACTATATTCACCGTGGCTAAAATAATTGACGGGAAGGCCATCGCCGCCGAAGTACGAAGCGAGGTGCGAGAAGATGTAGCAGGATGGACCTCTGATGGACATACTCCCCCCTATCTCGCGGTGATACTGGTTGGCAATAACCCCGCGTCAGCTTCGTACGTGCGGGGAAAGATCAAGGCGAGTCAGGACGTCGGAATTGCGGGCGACACGTTAAAGTTTGACGCGAGCATATCCGAAAAGGCCCTGCTCTCCGTTATACAGGACTTAAATGACAGCCCTCATGTGAGTGGAATACTGGTACAGTTACCACTGCCTGATCACCTCGATTCGTCACGAATCATTGCTGCTCTGAACCCGGACAAAGATGTGGACGGTCTGCATACCGTGAACGCCGGTCGGCTAGTCACTGGTTCTCAAGGCTTTGTGCCGTGCACGCCAGCCGGAATTGTAGAACTGCTGCTCCGCTCGAACATTCCTACGGAAGGACAGCATGCCGTGATTCTCGGGCGATCGAACTTAGTCGGTCGCCCGCTGGCAAGCCTGCTACTGCGCAAACAATACAATTCAACGGTTACCGTTTGCCACAGCAGGACAAAAAATCTCCCCGAAATTTGCCGAAAGGCCGACATCCTGGTGGCTGCCATTGGCCGTACCCATTTTGTGTCCGCCGACATGATCAAGCCAGGGGCAGCAATTATTGACGTGGGAATCAACAGGGTTGAAGACTCTACACGTAAAAGAGGATATTATCTTACTGGTGACGTGGACTACAACGCGGCTAAAGAATTGGCTGGCTACATTACTCCAGTTCCAGGTGGTGTAGGGCCCATGACCATCGCCATGCTCCTGAAGAACACGATGACCGCTGCAGAATTGCTTGGCTGATGCAAGTTGCTCTTGCAAACTTACAAACCCAGGACACCACGCAGGTAGCCGATACGACGCTAAGCGCAAGCGACTCCGTACAGGTGGTCAGCTCGCCGGATACGACGAATTTTACCCAGGATCTCGTAGACGCAGGACTCCTGATTGCCGACGGTCAATTTTCGGAAGCCTGGAGTAAGATGACGTTGGATTTAGCAATTGCCATTGGGGATCTTTGGCCTAAGATTGTAGCTGCATTCGTAGTATTGGCGATCCTTTATGCGGGCTATCGCGGCCTTTATAGTTTGCTGCGCCGGCTCCTGCGAAATAGCAATGTTGTCCAGCCCGGTCTGCAATCGCTGCTCATGCAGGGTTTCAGACTCCTCTCCCTGATTTTGATTGGTATAACTTTCTTGCAGACCCTTGGAATTAACCTCGCAGCACTGATTGCCGGTATTGGTGTAGCAGGAATCGCCTTTGGCTTTGCAGCCCGAGACACCGTTGAAAATATCCTCTCAGGAGTAAATATCCTGACCGATAAAGCCTTCCGAATTGGCGATACCCTGATTGTAAACGACATCTACTGTGTGGTTGAGCGGATAACCTTACGCACAACACGCCTTCGAACTCCAAAGAACGAGGTCCTGGTGGTGCCAAACCAACAGATGGCTAACGAGCGAATCCTCAATCACACGATTGCAGGGGCACTTCGAATTGAGATCCCTTTCTCAATCGCTTACAAGGAGCATCCACAACAGGCCCGTACAGTAGTCCTCGCACTCACAGAAGACGATCCTCGTCTCATGGAAGATCCAACTCCGAGTGTCGTGGTGACTGCCATGAATGACAGTAGCGTAGATATGGCACTCTGGGTTTATGTTGCCAATCCGAAAGAGGAGCGCCAGATTATCTACTACTACACCGAAGCCATTCGAGAGGGGCTGCGTCAGGCTAATATCGAAATCCCATTCCCGCACCTCCAGATCATTCAGGATTAGTGCTACTGCAGCACTTGGATGGTGCTATACACGGCCACACCGGCAACGACCAGTATACTCACCCAGAGCCAAACATCATAGAGCTTGGAGGGACGTAGCTCAGGCGGAGTCCGCCAGCAACGGAAGTGTATCACCGCGGCCACCACAATAACAAGTATCCCCGTTCCTGCGACGCCCCCAATGATAACCATCAGCGTGGGGAGCTTTACCAGCAGGAATAGAGTCGCCCACAGTATTGGAACAATCCAGGCTACAAGTGCTATCGCGCGATGGCGCTGAACCGGGTTCAAGTAGTCAAGCCAACCCACCTGTGAAAATGCATCCGAGAATAACCGCGTCCAAAGCGCCAGTGCACCAAATAGCGTTGAAAATAATACGACAAAAGCCCCGACGAGAAACATTGTCCCCGCCCAGGAACCCAGACTCTGTGTGTACATTTGGGAAAGCGTCGTCACCAGTTCCATGCCCTCGGGCAGAAGACCCTGCTGATGTAGGATGGCCACTCCCAGTATATAGAATGCAGCGGTCATGAGCGTGTACACTACCATAGATAGGAGTGCATCTATCGTCATTACGCGCACCCAGCCATTCGCCCTTTCAGTCCATGCTCTGGTATTCTGTTTGGGTCCGGTCCAGGCTGCGTACCCTTTTTCAAGAAGCCAGTAGTTGTACCCCATGATTTCGTCACCACCTACGCCGGTGATTCCAAACGCTCCAATGACAATCAGTACCAGTTCTGGGGGAAGCTCAAAGAGGAATCCACTTGCCAGATCGATCGCACTAAACCTGAAATCCGTGAATTGCACCGCAACCACGGATGCTAGTGTGAGGAGCGTAAAAAGGCCGATCATTATCACAGAAATGCTTTCGATGGGCTTATAATGCCCCCTGTAAATGATCAGCGAGACTACGAATGCTGTCCCATAACACCACACCCATAAAGGGACCTGGGGCAACACTAGATGCAATACAAGTGCTGTTCCTCCCACGATGCCCCCGACCTGCAATAGCTTGACGACCATAAGCAGCATCCATGTCCAGATTGACCAGTGAGTGCGCCGAATGCGAGGACCTGGCATACGGCTCAGTGCTTTCATTGTCGTTTCCCCGTAGAAGATGGTGTGACGTCCGAATTCGAGCTGCACAGCAACCTTCACGAGACAACTCACGAGTATTACCCAAAGCGTTACCCACCCAGCTTCGGCACCCAAGCGGGTGGTTGCTATAAGCTCTCCGCTGCCTACTATCGAAGCGGAGAGAATGAACCCTGGACCCAAAAAGCGCAACCGCGTACGGAAACTCCTCGGGGGAGCTTTAATAGTTTGTTCAGATCGTACGTACGGATCCGGCATGGAAAAACCAGCTATGAAGCGATGTGCTGTCTCATATTATCAGATGGAAACCACGCAAGTTAGTGATTTAGATGCCTATTTTCTCTTCCAAAAGAAACGATTTTGCTTAAATATGTGACATAGTGCAATTCAGCAGTCGTTGTGCGGCACATCCAGCTGGCTCCAGTCATCCGAATTCGAATTCCATCATAACCAGCTACTACATGCTTTCCCATTACGTATTCCATTTCGTAACTTCAAGGCGGCAGAAAGGCTGTTTCGCCGATTGTATCGTTCCTCACCTGAAAAATTGGTCCTGTGTTTCGCAATATTATCCTCCTAACCTTTATTGCCCTTTTTGTGGGCTGCAATCGCCCCACTTCTCCGAATGTAGTAATCATTTTGGCGGACGATATGGGATATGGTGATCTTGGCAGTTACAATGTCGATTCCCGTATTCCCACACCACACATGGATTCGATTGCCTCGCAGGGAATGCGCTTTACAGATGCACACTCGCCTTCTGCGGTTTGTACACCTACACGATATGCATTGCTGATGGGACGCTATGCGTGGAGACTCCCATCATTGACCTCCGGTGTCACCAATGGCTACTCCCCACTGATTGCTGATACAAGCAGAACCACAATAGCCGATATAATGTCAGAAGCCGGATACCATACGGCGGCTATTGGCAAATGGCATCTGGGCCTTGGAAGTGTCTCGCCTACCAACTATTACGAACCGCTCGTGCCCGGTCCACGCTCATTGGGGTTTGATTATTTCTTTGGTATCCCTGCTTCGCTTGACATGGCACCTTATGTCTGGGTTGAGAATGAACAAGTTACTGCGTACCCTACAGAGCATGCCGAAAATCCCATCGGCTGTTGCACCGGGAACTTCTGGAGATCGGGGGCCATCGCAACCGATTTTGACCATACGGATGTTTTACCCGAGATTGCCCGACGAGCATCCAGTTATATTCGCGCACAAGCTGCTACAGACGCCCCATTCTTCCTTTATGTACCATTGGCTGCACCACACACGCCATGGTTACCCACTGAAGACTTCATTGGTACAAGTGAGGCAGGTGAGTACGGTGACTTTGTAGTAATGGTGGATGATGCCATCGGACAAATCGCTGCTGCCCTGAGCGAAAGCAATCAATCAGAAAACACGCTCCTGCTCATCACGAGTGATAATGGTGCCTACTGGCCACAGGACTTCATTGAGCGCTTTCAGCATCGAGCCAATTCCAATTGGCGGGGAATGAAGGCAGATATCCACGAGGGTGGCCATCGCATCCCATTGATTGCGCAATGGCCCGGAGTGGTGGCACCAGGTTCCGCAACTGATCAACTCACGGTACATACTGACCTTTTTTCTACAATGGCAGATATCGTAGGTAGCGAAATTCGGGGGGAAGATAGCTTTAGTCTGCTACCTGTCTTCATGGGCGGTAACGGGACTCGTAGGGAAGCAGTTCATCAATCAGTCCACGGAATGCTTGCTCTCAGACGCGGCCCCTGGAAACTCATTGATGGACAAGGGTCTGGCGGCTTTACTAGGGTTGATACTCTTGCTGGTGACCCTCCTCGCCAATTGTATAACTTGGATGTTGATCCAGCAGAGACAGTGAACCAATACGAGGACCGGCCAGAGATTGCTTCTGCACTGATGACTGCACTGGATTCGCTACGTTCACAGTGAATCGACGACCCGTTTGAATAGATCAGTTTCGTGCATATCTCTCCAGTGCTGCGAAGTACGCGAAGTACTCGGGGATGTAGTGGATCAGAAATTCGCCGTCGCCGCGTGGGAATGCATTTTCCAACTGAGTAAGCCACAATTCCGGGCGAAATGGGTCGCTACATGCTGCGGATGGTCCTCCACACACCACCTCCAACCACAACCTCCTGAGCCGGTTGGGCACACGCCATAGTTCCGCTCTACACAAGGAGACAACCCCTGTTGACGGGAGACAACAATGCCATGCATCCTTTTGGCAAGGAAAAATATGCTGAGTAGGCTGTAAGTGTGATCATAAAGTTGTATACTAGATTTTGTATACTAAACTGTGGTAGCGTCTCACTATGGTTGCGAATCCTAGTCGCGTAGCCGCAGGTGGTTTTCGTAAGCCAGCTTGCTCGCAACGACTCCTAGTGTTAGCTCTGGCCCTCATTATCGCCGGATCGGCACAAGCCCAGGAGGTAATCCCAACACCAGACATCCCGCCGACGGTTCGGGCGGCACGGGTACAGGCCGGGATACAACTCGATGGTAATCTGAGTGAGACGGACTGGCAACAGGCAGTGCCTGCTCGAGGCTTCCGCCAAATCGAGCCACAGCAGGGCAACTCGGCTACTTTCGACACGGAGGTCCGCATCCTTTACGATGATAAGAATCTCTATGTCGGTGCGATCTGTTACGATACTGCCGGTACAGCCGGCGTCCGCGTACGTGACCTCCGCCGCGACTTCGACTACTTTCAAAACGATCTTTTCGGTATCAGCTTTGATCCATTCCGCGATGGGCGGAGTGCCATCGTCTTTCAGGCGAATCCCGCCGGAGGGCAGCGTGACATCCAGGTCATCGATGGCAACATCTATAACCGTGACTGGGACGCCGTCTGGGATGTTCGTACAACATTGACGGATCAGGGCTGGGTCGTGGAAATGGTCATTCCTTGGTACACACTGCGGTATCCAGAAGCAACGGCAGCGACGCAATGGGGCATTAATTTTGTGCGCAACATCCGTCGCCACAATGAGATCACGGGCTGGTCGCTTTGGCCGCGTGCTTACTCGCCCTACCGGATGGACTACGCAGGCGTGCTCGAAGGCATCGAGCCACCCCCGCCTTCGACTAACCTGCGTGTACAGCCCTATCTGGTCATGCGCGACGACCGCACCGGAAGCCGAGACGATCTCTTCGATAGCGTTGAACCCGAGATCGGCGGAGACTTGAAGTGGGCCATGACACCCAGCACAGTCCTTGACCTGACTGTCAATACCGACTTTGCCCAGGTTGACGCCGACCGGCAGGTTGTTAACCTTACCCGGTTTTCAGTATTCTTCCCAGAGAAGCGTGCTTTCTTTCTCGAAAACGCGAACCTGTTCCGTACAGGATCGACCGAGACGGCACTCCCCTTTTTCAGCCGACGCATCGGGCTGGACAACGCCGGACAACCAGTACCTATTGACGCAGGGTTGCGGTTAGTCTCACGGACAGCAAGTCGCAGTTTCGGCGGGATGGTTGTTCGCCAGCGGAGGAATGACCAGACGCCAACCAGCCATATGGCCGTTGGGAGATTCATCCAGAACGTTGGCAGCACCAATCGTATTGGTGCACTCGCGACGTTGCGCCACGACGAAGGCTTTGCCGGCATGCCTTCGGTGCTCAATGCCGTGGGTACAGTGGACGGACAGTTTCGCTTTACACGGACCCTGACGCTTCGGTGGATGGGCTCGGCTTCGTGGACGCAGCGCATGGGCGGCGAGGGCTTCTCAACGTATGCTTGGCTCGCTAACGATGCCAACTGGGGTTACATTGGATTTTTGCATGCCATTATCTCAGAGAACTACAATCCCGGCGTCGGTTTCGTCGCACGTCGTGACCTGATCGTGACAAGCCCGGCAGGCATCATCGATCTGCGCCCCGCATGGAAGCCAGACTTTGTGCGCCGGTTCCAGCCGGGGTTTATGTCTTACATCTATCATCGACTTTCGGACGGGCAGTTTCAGGAAGGCTGGCTGAGTGTGACGCCACTGAACGTGGAGTTTCAAAACGGAGCTGAGATCTCGATTCAAATCCAGCCTAACTGGCAGGAATTAGACGCCGACGATGTTGCCTTCTTTCGACCCCTCGGCGTTGAACTTGCGTCTGGCAGATATCATTACCTACGCTACAACGCCGAAGTGCAGTCTGACCTATCACGCAGGTATTCGGGGTCAATTGAACTAACTGTAGGCGATTTTTTTGACGGAACGCTGACCAATCTGGAACTCTCCGCTCGGTTGGCTCCGTCACCGCGCATGGCCCTGAGCGCGGCCTATGAATATAACCGCGTGGCAGGCCTCGGCATCAATGAGGAGGAGAAAGTTTCGCATCTGTTCGGACCAGAGCTTCGTCTGGCGCTCAATCCTCGATTGCAGTTCAACGCGTTCTACCAATACAACACGGTTGCTGAGCAGGCGAACTGGAATGTGCGATTCAGCTACGAATTTCGCCCGCTGTCGTACCTCTACCTCGTCTTCAACGACAACCGCTATTTCGTCAACACTACCACCCGTCGTGCTGATCCGGAACACTTCGCCACGCAGCAACAGGCGATTATCAAGCTGACCTACTTAAGGCAGTTGTGATTCCAAGTCTTATGCCTTCAATTGCAATGCAAGCCATAAGCTTGACCCTCTTCACTGGTCCGAAGGTGCCTGCAATGGGCTGCATCTGAGGGAAGAGCACTTCGCTCCAAAGTAACGGTGATCCAGGTGATTGACAAAAGCACCACATAGTCACTCCCCACAGACATTCCGGTCAGTAATGCTGATGTGGAGCACACATACAGCAAGCTGCTAGATCATGTTACATGTAGACGCTGGACAAACTCCCAGCTAAATTACATTCATCGGTCAATGAATTGCCTTTTGCTCTACCCCGGAGTACGACGAAAAGATCCGCAACTGTCTCATCAAACCAATATCCTTAGATCGTGCTACAAAGGCTTTGTGCAAGATATTTTCGACCGAAAAATCCTACCTGATGATTTCAGTATGTACCTGCATGTACCAACCGGAAGTGAATCGGCTAGGGTACCTCCAGTCTGTGAGAGGCATCTATGTACTTACCTCTTGCCAAATATCGCTTCCTGTGCAGACTAGAATCTTACCACGTACTCGATGACTGATCGTGAGACTAGTACCCGTGAGAAATGGAGACCGGAGGATCCGTTAACTTCGTTTGAAGTCCAACACGACTTTACCCCGAATGACTTTGAATCTCAATTTAATTCTAATCTGGGGAATGCCTTTGGCATTGAGCCAAGTATCACGCTGACTGCTTGGTTTCGTCCTCACAGCCGAAGTAAAGATGTGCACGGCTTATTTCTAATAGGTGCAGAGATACACCCAGGGAAACGAGTACAGGGAGTTATTCTATCGACTAGCGCAACGATGCACTCCATCCGAGAAGATTATGAGTTGTGACTATTGTGGAAGTGCCTCTTGCAAAGTTCCCAAATCGCGGGGTTCGTTAGAAACCAACAGCAGTATCAAAACTCAGCGGGTGCGTAATCCTAATTAGCAGCTGAAAAATAGTTTGGAGCTTCTACTTAAATCATGAAATGAGTCATATATTCAGGGGCTGTCAATTATATCAGTTAGAGATGGAATCCTATAAACGCCCCAGATACCTCTCTGCTTGGGAGTATTGCAAAGTGCTAGCCTGCTTAATTCTTACTATCTCCTTTCTGCCATCCTGTGCGACTGACAATACGGGAGGAACTGAGGATTCTATATCGTATGGATTCGGACTCACCGAACTGTTTCGACTTGGTGACGAATCCAGGGGGGACACGATTTTATTCGGCAGCATTGGAAAGCTCGTAGCTGTTGACGGATCTGGCCGGATTTTCATAGGAGAGCAACAAGATCCCATAGTCTATGTTCTTGATACAGATGGAGGTCTAATCAAAACAATTGGCCGGGAAGGCAGCGGTCCTGGTGCCTTCTATAGACTGTCATCTATTCATATAGGTTCAGCCGATACGCTATACATCTTCGACTACAACTTAGGGTATCTGTCGGTATATGAACCGGAGGGTCTAGAACTGGCCTATAGTATTGCAGTCTCCTATGATGACTCGCTTGGGAAGTCCTACTCTTTAGTCGGCACTCTTGATACGGGTTATCTATTTACGTACGGTCGGCCCATACGAGCCGGTAGTCCTTCACGGGAACGACGTATGCACGTTATGCTAGTCACTTGGGCGAGGGAAATTATACATCCTCCTGTACATTCTATTCTGGCTGAGGACTGGTTGAGTGATGCAAACGATGGAAGAGTATTCGCATACAGAATGCCTTTCCCCATCGGGCGTGAGACTGTTCTGCGTATGGGGCCAAAAGGAAACCTGTTTGCGGGTTGGACGGAATCTATAGACATCGCGGTCGTTTCGCCGGATGGAACCAAGCACGATACTGTCAGACACTCCCTCGCACCTGTTCCTCTGACTCGCCAAGAGATAAAACTCTTTGCCGAGGGAGTATCTGATGGATTTTTTGACTGGTCTTATGACGTGATTCTTGCGGCCGATCTGCCCGCGACTAAACCCGCATTTGAGACGTTTGTCGTTGACGATCTCGAACGCATCTGGATAAAAACTACTTCGCCGTCAGCAGCCGATACCGCACGCTGGCTCATCCTTGATCAAAAAAGTCAAATAAAGGGCGAAATTCGACTCCCCAAACACACGAACCTGCGTGTTATTCGACATGGGCGGGCTTATGCAATAGATGACGAAGAGGAGAATCTTCTGGTTGTGTACCAAATTCGGGAACAATAGTCAATCTATTCTACGGCGTTTAACTGTGTCCAATTCTGTCGGGCGTACACAAACACTAACTCAAATCCCAAGTACCGCAGACACACTTTACGTCGCCCATTGGAAGTTCGGGCTGGCGAATCGGACCGGAGTGGGTGGGCCTCAACACGACTGAACTCCTACCGCTGAGCGCCATCAGGATCAGAAGTTCCGCGCCAGAATTAATGATCTGAATATTAGTTACTCTCCCCCCTTACGAGATCCGATATGAATCGCTGGCACATCAACAAACCGATT
This sequence comes from Rhodothermales bacterium, assembly GCA_965219915.1. Taxonomy (GTDB): domain Bacteria; phylum Bacteroidota; class Rhodothermia; order Rhodothermales; family Bin80; genus Bin80. Next base: position 3,049,518 of record OZ244794.1, read on the forward strand.
AGTAGAATTCTATCTCAACACCGCTCCATGTCCTGCATGTTATCGATCTGCCTGATGTTTTACCGCATATAAACTGCCCCCTTCTTATGATAATGTCAGCAGCTGGTGCTGTGAGGTCAACTCGATATCCAGCCCCGAACGCACTTGATCTAGAAAACCCTCACCATACTTAACCAGATAATAGAGTGCAGGCAATACGCGCTCCTGGAAACTCCCGTTAGGATACAGCGCCTGTTTACAATATTCAATCTGCGCCCGCGTCTGTTCATGACGACGCTTCTCTGCACGCTCTGCACGCCGTTGCAGTTTGGACAACTCCTTGCCCCACTGAGCCCGCATCGCCTCCACCGTAGGACGTAAGGTGGCGTCTACGTCCGTTACAGCTGGTCTCAACCCCTCCACACCCGCGTCAAGTACGATTGCGGCTCTCTCAAATGCACGTTCGAGTTCTGTCCCCTCAAGTACACGCCTGCGCATGAGTTCAGAGGTCTGATGCCGTAGCTCATCGACCTCCAGCTCGTGGCGCTGCATGAGCTTTTCCACACGTGGTTCGATTATCGTCAGGCTCGCCCGTGGAAAAATGACAGGCATTGGGCGCTTCGCCCAAGTGTACAATGACTTGAACTGGGCGAAATAAGCAATCTCACCTGGGCCAGCTACATAGGCTACTGTCGGGAGCAGCGAGTCCTGTACAAGCGGCCGCATTACGACATTAGGACTAAGACTGCAAGGAGGAATGTCCGCAATCCCGTCAAGTGGAATCATATTTCCGGAAAACCGCGCTCTGTAGCCCCTACCTGTCGGGTCTAGTGCCTCTCGCCCTGAATTACCCAACACAAATACATTCCCTGGATTAACATGAACCTGAGCATGGTAATCCTCTTCAAGTTCTTTACTGGTTGCCTTCAGTGCAGCATGCGTTGCAGTGTACTCACTCAACTCGCGTCTCAGCAAAGGAGCCACCAACTGTTTGAGTCGACAGTCTTCCGGGTTCATAAAAACCATCGAACCACTACCTAACAAGGAGGACAGTGTGTGTGCAAACGCATCTGCAAACGTCACCCCTTGACCATAGGCGGCGTAGTGAGTGGCAAATATGTCGTCCCTAAACGATGTGTCTGGTAATGCCTCACGAAGCTCAGCGACCACCCGATCAATATCCTTCCCGAAAACAAGATCTCCAACACTTCCAAGGTTGCCCGTCTCGGGCTGTTTATAGCCCTCGTACCATATCTGTTTTCCAGGAACGGCGACACCTTTGACTTCATCAAGATCATGATCAGCTCCCTCTATCCAGAAGACCGGTATGACCGGACGCGAGAGTTTTCGCGACAGACGCTCCGCCAACCGCATGGTCGTCAGTGCTTTGTAGAGCGTGTATAGTGGGCCACCGAATATACCAACCTGCTGACCGGTTACCACGGCCATTGAGCGCGGATCACGTAGTTGTGACGCAAGACGGCCATTATTCCAGCCCAGGTTTTGCTCTTCCAGCACATCTACCAATACGGTCCGGTCGATAGGGCTGGCCGTCAGGCTCTGGGCAACTGCCTCGTAGCTCCTATCTTCGCGCCAGTCTCCGGTATAATATGGGGCCAATCGGTCGTAATCCGTGACATATGTCGCAAAAAGCCGAGACACTCCCTTCGTTCCCGAATAGGGAATTGACTCTTGTATCATCTTGACCTGGTAGTCGTTGGCAGGAGTTCTGGAGCACTACTCGGGCTCTTTGATTCGGGCAAGAGCATCTCGCAAACGGGCAGCTTCTTCATAGTCTTCTTTTTCAATCGCGCGCGCCAGTTGCTGCTCTAATTGTTTAGTTGGAGATACTCTCTCCTGGGTTTCCTCTTCGTACGCCGGCAATTCTGGCTCTCCTATCGGGATACCGGCTTCCTCAAGCACGGTCTCCGCTACAAAAATGTCTACATCTAATCGCACAGCTATGGCAACAGCATCACTGGGACGTGAGTCCAACTGATCATAGTTTCCATCTTGGACGAAGCGGATCTTTGCATAGAATGTACCATCTTTCAACCCATCAATCACAATATCCTCTACTTGCATTCCAGCTTGCTGTATCAGGCTGCAAAAAAGGTCATGTGACATGGGTCGCGGCGAAGTTCGATTTTCGATACCGAGGATAATCGCGGTAGCTTCATTTTCCCCAACAACTATCGGTAATCTCCGAGGACCATCCATCTCCCCCAATACCAATATGAATGCCCCGCCACTAGCTGGGCTGGTCGACAATCCCACGACCTCAACGGCAACCATTTCCCTATTCATTATGATGCTTATGGTACATTACCGAACGGATGTAGAACCTACAACATTGCGTCAGTCAACGCTTTTAGGAATCTCCTGTTCTCAGCTGGTGCACCCGCACTCACACGCAAAAAACCTCTAAGCTCTGGATATCCGCTCATATTGCGCACCAGAACTCCCCTATCAGCCAACGCGCTAAATAATTTTTGCCCGTCGCATGGAGGCCGAAAAGTAACAAAATTCGCCTGCCCCGCGAGCACCCGCATACCCTCTATTTCCTTCAACGCATCAATCAATCCTTTTGTACCTGAGCGAATTAACTCCAGACGATCCTGGATCAACTGTGAATGATCAAGAAGCAGTTTGGTCACATAGGCAGTGAATCGGTCAATCATGAAAGGGGGTCGAATCTTCATGATTTCACCCATGAGGGCCGGATGACCGACCAAGTAACCCAACCGCGAACCCGCCAGGCCGAACGCCTTGGAAAAAGTTCTTAGCAGAATCACATTAGGATAATGACTCAGCAGACTAAGCATACTCGGTTCGTCTGCAAACTCTATATATGCTTCATCAATCAACACGAGACCCGCTGTGGCATCCGCAATTGCTCTTAGCTCTGCGAGAGGAACCACCAGGCCTGTAGGATTATTGGGAGAAGTTATAACTACCATGGAAGGGCCAGTCTTCTCGATAGCTGTAAGAATACCCTCCGTATCAAATCCGAGGCTTTGTAGAGGTGCGACAGAAATCACTTCGCCTCCGAAAATATGGACGACCCGCTCATAAAACGAAAACATTGGACGCGGCAATACCACGCTGGTGCGAGTCGCGATAAAGGTCAGACCCAAGGAATACGTCAATTCGTTGGAACCGTTGCCGATAATTATTCCTTCTGGATCCCAGCCAACGTTGGACGCGATCAATTCCGCAAGATCGTACGGTTGTTCCGATGGGTAGCGATTAAAGGCAATCTCCTTCCAGCCCGCAAATACAGCGTCCTTCAACGCTTCGGGCAAATCAAAAGGACTTTCGTTCTGGTTCAGCTTAACCGAAATATCTCCGGTCGGTACACCAACCTTGTAGGGATGTTGTTCGCGAACTTCCGGTCGAACCCTGGCGAGTACTTCACCTAACTTACTCATTTGTCCTGATCCTAGACTCAGCGCTACGCGCATGTCCCTCTAGTCCTTCACTTCGAGCCATCAGGGCAATATCACTGGCCGTACGTTCCAATCGCTGCTGACTGTATTTAATTACACTTTGCCGCTTTACAAAATCATCAACCCCCAAGGCGGATGCAAATCTGGCAGTCCCACCCGTTGGCAGGACGTGATTAGGCCCCGCATAGTAATCCCCAACCACCTCGGGAGACCAAGAACCCATAAATACCGCACCCGCATTGTGAACGCGCTCCAGCATACCCCATGGATCTGCAACCATAAGCTCCAGATGTTCCGGGGCAATTCTGTTAACCATGTCAATGGCTTTACCCATAGAAGCCGTTACAATCGCTGCGCCATGTTCACGTAAAGCAACAGATACAATATCCGCACGAGGAAGGTCGACCGAAAAATCCTGTAACGCTTTGCAGACCGCTTCTGCAACCGCCACCTCTGACGTAACCAGTATTGCTGATGCCCCGGGATCATGTTCAGCCTGCGCAATGAGATCATAGGCGATCCAGTCGGTCCTACCGGTTTGATCGGCCAGGACAACCAACTCACTGGGCCCGGCGAGACTGTCAATACTTACGTGACCAAAAACGAGTTTTTTGGCCGCTGTAACATACGCATTGCCCGGCCCCACAATCTTGTCCACACGGGGGATAGACTCGGTTCCAAACGCGAGTGCTGCGATAGCCTGCGCACCTCCAACGGCATACACATTCTTTATATCCAACATGTATGCAGCGGCCATGATTTCTGGGTGAGGCAATCCAGATGGCCCGGGTGGACTCGTAAGATGTATACTCCCTACGCCTGCTACTTGAGCGGGGATTGCCGTCATCAAAACGCTGGATGGGTAGGCAGCGGTGCCACCCGGGACATACAAACCCGCACGGTCTACTGGTAAAATACGCTGCCCCAGACGCACATCATCCCCATCATCCACATACCAGGATTCCCGCTGCTGTCTCAGATGATATCGACGTATGTTATCTGCTGCAGCCTGAAAAACACGCCTCCATGATGGTTTTGAATCCACCCACGCCGCCTCCAGTTTCGAAGCAGGCACACGGATTGTGGATAACTGCACACCGTCGAGCTCGCGAGTATACCTGAACAGAGCACGATCCCCGTACTCGGAAACATTCCTGACTATACCGGAAACGACCTTCTCTACCTCCAGGTGAAGACTAACCGGCTTCCGCTTCCAATCCTCCGCCGCAATCAAGGGGATCATGGCCCGGATCTCAGGCTACTGATCGTCGTCCCGCGGTGGGGATTCAAGTGTCGGATAGCCATAGAACTCGTAATCCGGCAACCGCTCTGTTCGTACATGCTCCATTGCCGCGTACAACCCCTTGATAAACTTGGCAAAATCTTCCTTGTAGACGAAGATCTTGTGCTTTTCATGATGGTCACCAACACGCTTGCTCTCCGTGATGACTATGAAATAGTCCTCGCCAGATCGAGTTGTTTTAACATCGAAAAAGTAAGTACGCCGCCCTGCCCGGACCCGTTTCGAAAAAACCTCATCGCGGTACCTGGACTCTTTATTACGGCGCGGCTGCACCTCATCCCAATGTCCTTTGTCGTCTTTATAATCGTCGTTCATCGCTGGATCCGCTTTCGCTGTTATATAATCGTGTTTTTTTGCTAAACATGCAACTTGGGAGATTGAGCCACAGCGTGGACCAACAACTTCGTCAAATTAGCCTGTGCATTTAATGCAGCACGAAGCACTTCTGCATGCCCCAATTTTCTATTGCTTAACCCAGAGGCTTTGTTGGTGATGATTGCTACTGCAAATACACGCATACCCAAAGCGGACGCCCACAGCGCCTCTGGCACTAGACTCATTCCAACGGCGTTGCCGCCTCTACGTTCAAAAGCAACTATCTCTGCCGGGGTTTCGTAGCTCGGCCCAATTGTCCATACAAATACCCCGCTCGATACCCGCAATCCGTCAGAAGCCGCAATCACACGTCGCCTCCAGCCTGCATCGTACACAGCCTCCCGCTCAGCATTCGCCTGCAACGGTTGCGCACATAGATGATCTTCAACGAGCATCATGCTCCCTGGATCCAGATCATCCCGTATTCCGCCTGCTGCACTCACCAAAACTATGTTACTGATACCCAATTCTCGGACTAAATGAACTTGGAAGGCAACATTCTTTTCAGGAATTCCCTCGTAGCAGTGAACACGCCCCTGAATTAACAGAACATCACGCTGGCCCAAGGTACCAGCCGTCACACGTCCAATATGTCCATCCACCGTGGGGAGTACGAACCCCGGAATATCCGAGGCAGGCATCTCCCAGTAATTGTTATCCAACTGTACACCCAGGCCGGACCCCAATACGATTGCAACCGAAGGTTGCCTGCCTCCCAGACAACCAAGAAGTCGACGACTCGCAGATTCAAGCCCAGACTGCGTTGAATTCACCTTTGGCTCAGCACCTCTAGGGCTATTTCTTTCGACAATGTATACCCATAACCGCGTCGGATAAGGTAGTCTGCCAACTTTTTCTTTCGCTCTGGTAACGTGCCTTCTACCCTATCCCTGAATTTTTCCGCTATTTTTCTAGCACTCATGCTGTACATATCTGAACTCGCAGCCGCTGCGACCGCCTCTGTAACATAATCACTAGAGACTCCATCCTCGGTAAGTTCACGGCGGATCCTGCCAGGCCCATATCCTTTGTTCTTGAACCGCGCCTCGGCATACTCCATTGCATACCTGCGGTCGTCGATATAACCAAGCTCATAGAGATCGGCTATTATATCATTCAGTTCGTCTTTGGTCAATCCATTACGGGTTAAACGTTGACGCACTTGGTGCTCGGTCCTCGGAGCATAAGAAAGATACCGCAACGCCGCAGAGCGGCCCCGCAAGATCTTTTCACTGCACAGTAAAGTTTGCAAGTCCGATTCTCTGAGTTGTTGACCGATATATAATCCTTCACGTACAGCCAGATCCGCGTGGACGCCAAACGCAAATTCTCCGTCAATGAAAACCGATGTTCGGGCAGAATTTCCAACCTGCTGTTTCAGTGCTGTTATTTTACCGGGTTTGACCAAGGGATCGCGATCACTGGCCATCACTGAACCTCAATCGTAAGTGTGTCAATTGCTAATCCCGTGAAAATTCCCAGCGCCCCTGTTACGTTTGAGGGCGGCTCGGCCTCCCCAGGATTGGAACTGCCGGAAACGAACTGTGCATAAGCCGATGTACCTCGAACAATGCTGATGCGCAACCCGTGCGCAGGCAGCTGGTTACTTGAGCTAGGCACCTGGACTGCGTAGGCCCCTGACCATGAACGCTGCTCAGCGTTGACGAATGGTACAGACGTCTCCCGCTGCAATGCCTCTGGACTTAGGAAAAAATTGCTCAGGCGGGGACTCTGCCCCAAACGCGGAAGAAGCTGCGTCCGCATCCACCAGTCATCGCTGCCCCTTTCGGTGTTGTCGGTCCAATACAATGTTGCCTCCACCAAATAGACCAATCCTTCACGCGCATTCGCCCCTAATGCACGCAGTCCTAGAGAGTCCACAAGGAGCGGGTCGACAAACACGGAATCCAATATAAGTCCAGGTATCGGTGTTTCGGAAACTTCAATACTTACACTATCGAGAGAAACGGGTGGTGGAACCCTGCTATTCGCGGTAATCACATGATCACCCCAGTACACTTTTAAGTCCAATTCTGCACCAGGGATCGCGGTGATTGGTTCCAGCGGAGCATAGGTTCCTGCGCCTTGCATGGTGTATGGAATAAGGGAACCCTGCAGCATAAACTCTACACGCGCACCGGTGGCGGCTGTCGACTGGTCCAAGTCGTACTTCGCCTCCAAAGGTGCCGTTCTTCTCAATGTTAACGGCGGTAGCGGCTGTCCTGCTGCAACGTAAGATTCCACAACAAGGAGTGAAGTATCCTCGGGATGGACCGCTTCGCAGCCCATCAGAAAAAAGATCACTAATATTGCATACCGGAACTTCATATGCTAAAACCGAGCAACGAGTTCAAGAAGCGGATAAGCGGGCATACCATAAGTGGACATCACAGAGACCGGCTCGGGAATTTCGAACGTATACGTTTGCCTGACAATATTGCGACGGAACGTAATATTGTTAATTTCTAGACTGACCTGCATAGACACGAAACCTGCATTAAACCTGTAGGCCCCCTGCAACCCATAGTTAACATAGGGAGGTAGGCGGCCGTTGTTGATCTTGGGGAAATACAGAAATCCCCGGGGCTTCTCGGAGAGCGGATCACCCACGGCATAGCGAGCTTCGGGAACAGTTATCGGGTAACCACTGCGCCATTGTCCCGTTAATCCGTATGTCCAGCTCCGCGTGTTGCGCTGCAGGACGACTTCGAGCCGCTGCGGCACATCATAGCGGGTGGGGCGAAGATTTTTCTCCCCGAGTAAGGGGGCACGACTACGTGATCGCCCTGCGGCATAACTGACCCAGACCATATTCGCACCTCGTTCATACTGCAGGCTGCCCTCCAAGCCATATGCCAGTGCCTCCCCTCTAGTATACTGACCCAAAATGGCCGCAAGCGAAATCCCCGGCCCCCGCAGTCCATCCTTGGTCTGTTCCTCATCCCGTGGAAGCAATAAACCGTCTGTTCTCTGGACGTACATAGCAATACCGGCTGTAAGATTCGTGCCGAGAGACAGGTCGCCACTAACAGATCCATGATAGCTCTGCGAGGGTTTAACTGAACGACTCGCAGGCACCCACCGGTAAGCAATTAAATCGTAAAGAACCGAATAACGGTCGCGAACCTGGTGCAGGTATTGAACATTGACTCCGGCGGCTGCACGTAAAATAACTCGATCAAGAGCATAGCGGATGCCAAGACGAGGACTGAGCCTCAGGTCATTACCGCCAAGGAGTCGGCTGACTCGTAACCCCGGTTGAACCTGCAGTCTTCGTGTCGGCTTCCATGTATCCTGTATATGGAGCACTAGTTCAGTATTGTCTAACCTGCTCTCTTCGTCGGTACTCTCGGAAATTGAATTAGTCTGCAGAATAAGTGCTCCCAACTCGCTCGAGAAGCTCCGCTGGACAATGGAAGCCCCTGCCTGAATGTGATGCGTTAACGACAAATAATAATCCAGGTCTAACTTAACGCCCATATCAAGTATATCTACGGCATATTTTGAACTGATTGACGAAGTTGCTACCGGTCGAAGGAATATGCGCTCGTGTGCACGATATGAGGTTGCGTATGCTGTTGCGCTCAAAAAAAATCGGTCAGCATACAAATAATGGTAACGCGCACTCACCAGACGGTTACTCCAGCGCGTATCAAATTCGACTATCAGACTGGAGGGACGCAACCAGCTCGCCAATGGAAGAATTGATCCAGATTCACCAATGCGTGATATGTTAATCGGCAAGCGAATATCCAAATCATCTGCGCTGCCATAGACGCCCAGAGTCAATCTGTGTTGCAGTGATGGACGCCAAGCCAGTTTCGCACTTACATCATACAGATAGATCCCCGTACGCAGCGTATCCCGGGTCACACCGTCGTCAACCGGGTGCTTGCGTCCGATAATGCGATCCAGATAAGAGCGGCGCCCGGACATCATAAACGAGACTTCATTTCCAATAGGCCCCTCGACAAAAAGACGGGCGCTAAACAACCCCACCCCCACCAACCCTGTTATGCCCTCCTGCGTACCATCCTTTAGTTCGGCATCCAGCACAGCAGAAAGACGTCCTCCATATTCTGCAGGAAAACTGCCCCGATACAGACGAACATCCTTGAAGACCTCAGGCTGGTAAATTGACAATAATCCGCCCACGTGCCACATATGATATATTGGAGCCCCATCAATCAGATACTGAATTTGGTCCGGCTCACCGCCCCGAACGACAAGGCCTCCCTGATTCGTGCGCACCCTCTGCACACTGGGAAGCCAATGCAAGGATTGCAGAAGATCTGCTTCTCCAGGAAGCCCCGGGAATCCGCTGATCAGGTCAACCGGGATCTCCCGTACGCCCGGAGAAACCTCGTAAGGATCTCGACGATCTGAAGTAACCACAACGGTCTCTGATTCAACCGCCCCGCGCTCAAGGGCCAACATGACCGATTCCTTAGAAATCGTAATCAGCGTGTCCAGAGAGGCATATCCGAGAAAAGAAGCACTTACCAGATATTGACCGACCGGCAGAGCAGGCATCGCGAAATATCCACCCTCGTTGCTTATTGTACCAATGGAAAGTTCGGGCAGGTACACATGGGCGCCAGGCAGTATCTCTTGAGATGTGGCATCCGTGACAAAACCCCGCAATGCGCCCATGCGAACCCTATCTTCAGTTGAATTGGGGATGGAGTCACTGCTTGTATCTACGAGTACATATTGCCTCCGTCTCACCCGAACAGCTTGAAGATTCTGATTATCGAGGATGCATGCCAGAGCGCGCTCAATGTCGGTACCTGCATAATTGCACGTAACTATACGCCCCTCAACCAGGCGTTCTGCGTATACAAGATCAATGCGCTGTGTCACCGTGAATGTGTCCAGCACCCTCTGGAGCGCTTCAGAGACGATGTCTATTTCGATAACCTGCGCGCGGACGGTTGATGACGGGATTACCCACACGATAGCAACAGCCAAACACAGGACTGCACAGTACTTTCGTAGGGACTGATTCTGGAGGATCGCGCACATCTGATGTGCGCGTTACACGATATTCTTCACTCGGTTCCAATGGTGAGCTTACGGAGCAATCCGAAAGACACCCCCCTCTGTATGAACCGCGGTTCCAAGTGCAAGGGCCAGTGCATTCAGAATTTCCTCTATCTCTGCATCCGGGGCAAATGTGCCTGTGACGGTTTCATTTACCAACGATGGATCCACCTCAACACGAACATTTCGGCTTTCAGAAAGCAACGTCGCTGCTCTGCTCAGCGGAGTTTGTCGAAGAAAAATAAACCCGGTCCAACTCAATGCACTCTCCAACTCGACTTGAGAGGACGGTTCGGGTGGGGCGCCATCGGTAACCTTGGTCATCTGCCCGGGTTCAAGCATGACGGTTGGCAACCCTTGCGCGTTCGAAGCCACTTCCACCTGACCGCTTTCCAGTACAACGTGAGTAGCGCCTTGCTGTGTTCGGACACCAAAACGTGTGCCGAGGACGTGAATAAATGCCTCGTCCGTCTGCACTGTGAACTGATCGGATTGATGCACAATATCGAAGAACGCCTGACCAGTAAACGCTACGCTGCGTACGAAATCCCGCTCATCAAATCGGATTGTCGCTGGACCATTCAGGTGAGCAACCGAGCCATCTGGAAGCTCTACGCGCTCATACTCGCCTGACGCAGCCGCAATAGTCTGTAATGCAGTATCACTGTCTCGGAGTGTCAATACAGCCACAAAACAGACCGCAAGAATAGCAATCACCGCAGCAATCCGGTAAGACCAGGACGGTAGTTTTCGCGGGGGACGATCCACTTGAGCCCAACATTCAAGGAAATCCTGTCGATCCTGTTCAATCTGAATCGCAGCCTCAGCTAAACCTGGATGCGACTCAACCACTCTGTCCACAGCACCCCAGTTGGCCCTGATCTCTTCCGATTCATCCTCACTGAGTTCTCCGGCATGTCCACCGCTCACCAGTGAATACAGCACAAATAGGTGCATCTCCGGCAATCTACCACGTAGATGTGCACAAATCTGCTGCCAGCCCGCATAGGAGCGCGCCAAGTCGGGATCGCTCTCCAACTCCTCTATAAACGCTTGGCGCTCCTCCAGTGTCAGGCCACCCTCGTGAAGAATCGCGTCTATTTTATCGAATTGTTCCATTCCAGAATCGTACATCGACTATATGACGCAGGCAACAGAAAAAAGGTAACCTATTCATCTGCAAATACTTTTCTCATTTTCTCAAAGGCACGTTTCACCTGCATCTTGACAGCCGTTTCGGTAGTACCGAGAATATTGGCTATTTCTTTGTATTTGTACCCGTATTCGCGAAGTTCCAGGATCCGTCTAGCATGGGGGGTGAGTACAGATAACACTCGCTCGATATCAAGAGTACTCGCAAACCTGTCGCTGGCGGCCTCGGCCTTTTCAGAAAGAATCTGAGTGTCGTACGTTTGCTCCTTGGGCGAATGGCGCCCCCGATAATAATCGTGCAACTCAAACAATGCAGCTTTCATAGCAAAGGCCTTGAACCGATCGGGATGCTTCAAGGCAGAGAGACCCGAATGTACTCGTATGAGTGCACACTGCATCAAGTCGTCTACTATAGCCTGATTCCCGACTTTAGCTCGGAAGTAGTTCTTAAAGACCTGGGCCAATCGGCGCAGAAGCACTTCTCTGGCCAGCCCGTCGCCGTCCTGTGCACGTCTAACCAACCTTGGATCGAATTTACTTTGAGCCATCACGGACGTACAGGCACGTACATGTCAGACTAGCTATCAGCCCACCGTGTACTACACAGATTCAAACCTGTTTGCCGCAAAATTTTTCTGAACCTCTTCTGGATTAAAGATCCGACCGTTCATGGCCAAATACACACCATCTGGCAGTATTTGCGCCGCAGCAAGTGCAAACCCGATGTTGAATTCTGCATCGGAAGACTTGAACCTGGCCGGCATCAAAGCACCAACTAAAACCACCGTCTTATTCCTAACAGGTTGGATATGTCGGGCGGTCGTGATCATGGTGTCAGTGCCGTGCGTGATCAATATGCACCGCTGTCTAGCCTGGTGTACCTCGTCACGAATGCAATTTCTGTCCTGTACAGTCAATTCCAGACTGTCCTTTGCCAAAAGTGTTTTGACAACATAGGGAACGGAAACCCCGACATGCTGAAGGATCTCTGTGATTTGAGGATTCCCTACCTGATAATCACTCTTATTGTCAAAGTACACCTTATCAATTGTACCGCCGGTGGTGAGAATAAGGAGTTCGGCCGACATTGTAATGGGCAATGCAAATAGCAGACTCTACGTCTTTAATCGTGAAGGATTCAATTTCTGAAATCTCCGGGGTACAGACCAAGCCCTTCTGGATAGAAGTTATGGTGCCCGAAAGGCCCACTGCTATGGAATTCTCAATACCGGATTTTGATGGTTTTGATCCGATTAGTGGTATTACCGACTGAACCACCGTTGACCTAAAGCAGTGGCGCTGAGGGGCCACAGTGGCTTACACCAAGTTATTTGCCCACGCCTCGTTTGGTACACACGTTTATCCTGAAATGGTGTTGTTGATTTCGATAAGCTCATAGATCTCGCCTGCGATCCATCCCTCGCCCTTTGTCAATCTCTGAAGCAGAGACAACGCACCAGTCGTATCGAATTGCTGACCGGACATAACAACAAAAGCCCCGAGACACAGCGTCCCGAGGCTTTTGCTTTTTACGGTTTAATTAACTAACTAAAACAGGTCTGCTACCAAGCGAAGAACGTAGGCCCGTCCATTGTAGTCCCACGGCGTGCTCTCTGGTCGAATATTACCCTGGCTGAGGGTCTCGTCCGAGTGCGCATCCGGGAATGTGTTAAAGAGGTTATCGATCCCCAAGGAAATCTGGTAGCCATCAAACAGGCTGTAGCCTACTTGGAGATCCGCGATGATTGCTCCATCGTAGTCGTCCAATAGACTCATGTCGTTGCCATCTACACAAGAATTACTATTGTTCCGACAGGCAGACCAGCCATCATAGTAACTTAGTCGCGCCATACCATGAAGTGCCCCGCGCACATGCCGTCCCATCATCACAATGCGATGCTCCGGGTTCACCGCCTCAATCTCAATCTGCCGCCGTGGCGTAAGTAGCGAAAGCGTGAACGGAGTACTCAACTGCGTTCCCAGAAAATCACTGATCTGGCGAGGCGCAGAGAAAGACACGAGGCGCTGCGCTGTCCAGTTCCATGCAATCGTAGCCTGGGTCGCGTTACCCTCCTCATCCTCCACATCGTACGCCAAGAGGAAGTCAATTCCGCGTGTTCGCGTGTCAAAGTCATTGGAGAAGAATTTTATCTCTCTCAGATTCTCAACTCCACCCAGCAGATTTGCCTCATCCATGATGTCCCGCATCGTATCAGTCAGAGGAATATTACCAGTCAGTGAAATCCTGTCCATCAACGTGATATCGAAGTAGTCCACGGTAAGCGTCAGATCTTGCGAAATATCCATGACGGTTCCCAATGTGAAGCTGCGTGCGGTCTCCTCTGTGAGTTCCTCTGCCCCCAAAGCAGCGGAAATTGGGTGTGTCGGCGGAAGCTGTCCGGTTTCAACGAGTTGGTCCCCTGTACCTGCCAGGGCAGTTTGCAGGGCCCACAGGTTCGCCTGACCAGGCGTGGGAGCGCGGAAGCCCGTAGATGCCGTACCACGTAAACGTATACGGTCAGTGGCTCTATATAGGGCCGCAAACTTACCGGTCAACGTGCTACCGAAATCATTATAATAGTTCTCATAACGACCGGCAAGACCCAATACCCAACGCTCAGTCACATCAGTCTCGAAATCAACATAAGCGGCGAAGTTGGGGCGATCCCATGTGCCGGAAAACTTGGGGTTCAAGCCCTGATAGCCGTTGGAACCAACACTGAATCCTTGTACTCCGTATTGCCCAACCTCGTATGAAGCAGGGTCACCCGGAATGGTGGCGAATTCCTCACGGCGCCATTCAAGGCCCACGGCGACATTGAGCGGAGTGGCAAACGCATCAATTTCCACGGGCAGTGACCCGCTTGCAGAAACTGTCATTTCCGTCTGCTCATAGCCCCTGGGATCAAACGACGTGGGGCTATCCGGCCCCAATGAGGCATTGACCGTGTTGTAGATGAAATAGTCTATGTCGCTATTGCCATACCCGAAGCTGAGATCCCAACGAAAACCATCGTCCGCTCCCCCGCTGATACCTGCGGTCGCGCTCAAATCGTAAATATCGGCACCAAAGCGTGGAGTGAAGCCTCCGGGGAAATCCTGGTTAAACAGGTAGCATTGCCCACTGTACTGGGATATAAAACTCTGCACAGCGCTGAAATCAGAATCCAGACCGGGCACGACATCGCTACAAACTATATCATCATTTTCGTTCAAGTCAGCTACGGCCCGAACGGCACTGTCGCCAGAGCCGAAACGAAATACGCTGGATCTCGCACTGCCGGTCCCTGGAGCCCGAAAATAAAAGCCTCCTTCGGATTTCCGCTGTCCATAACCACCAAACGCATATATACGCATGTTACTGCCCACATCAATGCCCGCATTCAGGAATCCGACCAGGGAGTTGCTAACATCCGGGCTCCCCCAAATCTGTGCAGGAGGGTCGTCTCTGCCGAAATCTGGTGTATTTGTTGAGCCGCCTGGATAGCCCCTCTCTAGGAGAAGTCCTTCGTCACGCCTCAGGCCACTTCTGACTGTCGGGGCTGCGTCGCGGTATTCAAAGCTCAGGTTCAAGAAACCATTACTTGTCAATGGAAGTCCAACATTGGCAGCTGCCAGGAAATTGGTTCCATCTCCCTCACTGTACTGTCCCCCCTGCATCCGTACATGAACGCCTCTGGAATTTTCGCGCAACTGCATGTTAAACACGCCAGCAACTGCGTCAGCGCCGTACTGTGCAGTCGCGCCATCCCGAAGTACCTCAACCCGTCCCAGCGCAATACTCGGAATCATGTTCATATCCGCGCCCTGTGAACCCGTATTGAGTGAACTGGCAAGAAGCGCCATTGACGCCGAACGGTGACGTCGCTTGCCATTGACCAGCACGACAACATTATCCGGAGAAAGCCCCCGAAGAGTAATCGGCCTGACCAGCGTAGCCTCATCATCTATTCCGTAGCGCTGCACGTTGTAGGAGGGTACCTGAGTACGAAGTATATCATCAATATCCGTACTTGCCTGCGAAGCCAAATCGCGTGGCCCAAATACATCAACCGGTACGGCGGAATCCTTAACAAGCCGTGGCAAACGCCGTGATCCAACGACGACGACTTCCTCTAGCCCCAGGATACTTTCGAAAAGGCGTACATCCAACTCAGTCATTCCATCCGTGACCAGATGTTCCTGAGTGCTATATCCTACAAAGCGGAATACGAGCGTATTCCCAACCTCTGGAACCGAAAGCGAAAACCCGCCATTCACATCAGTCGTCGTACCGATAAGCGTACCCTTTACGTTTATCTGCACACCGGGGAAGGGTTGTTCTGTCTCAGCATCCGTCACTGTACCCTGCACCTGCACCTGTGCCACGGCCACCTGCAGGGACAAAAAGGTTAGAGCACAAAAAACTGTAAAAATGTGTTTCATCTGAAGTGCTAGTCTGATTCTAGGGAAACCACAGGGGCAATTTACCCAACAGTAAATTAACTTTCAAGCCCCTTTGAAACTGTAATGAGAAGATCAAATTTAGTGACTCTGGTCTCATTGTGCGGCGTCGAACAGGATCAACCGAGTTTTGTTTCTAACTGACCGCCAGAAAAACCTCCCGACGCTGTACTTCACCAAATAAGATTTGGACCATCATCTTTAGAAGAGGGCCACAATTCCACATGTCAGAAAACTACAAAACCGTGCGGACTTTTACCGGTATAGAAATTAAGCGGACTCCCGAAGCAAAGCTGCGCCAGCGGTGAAATAATCTTCTTCTAGATCAATATGATGAACAAGAATCTTAGCCCGAGCCATTCTTACGATAATCCGGGACGCTCTCCCTGGATGAATTTTCGCATATTTGGCAAATCCGTTAACAGTTACCCCGCCTACCTGCTCAAGCTGTTTCAACAATAATCGTTCTTTTGCTCCAAGCTTAATCAGAACATTCTCGGCATCGGGTGAGCTGTACATCAACTTACGCGCTTCACGACTGGCCTCAATGCACATATCTTCAAACCTGACAAAGACATACTGATTCCGACTGTTGGGACTTCGAACGTAATGGGGGCGCATCGGACTAACAGAGGTCTTTACCATTACTACCGTGCGGGTTCGACTTACCTTCACACGTTCAAGTTCGACAGCGACCTCTGGAAAGCAATACTGATTAAGCGCACTGTTAAGGGCGTAGATCTCTTCTTCTGGATCCTTAACTCCCCTAATCTTTCCGTCATCAGCGATACCTATAAGCAGGTACCCCCCACAAGTGTTTGCCAAAGCAGTCACCTCTCGCACTACTCGCTCAGGCTCCGGTAGACGATGTTTGAATTCGAGTCGCAGGCCTTCTCCTTTTGCTACCAATTGCTTCAAGTCGCCCCTGCTCATGGTACTTTTATCCTTGGGGGTGCTCACTTTGCGCATCAGCCCGGCAAAAATCCCTTCCTGCATTCGCGATAAATACCCACATCTAACAGGCCCCTCCGAATTAGCTCTGGAGCCTACGTCGTCACACTCGCTCCTTCCAACACCTATACCAACAGAAACTCCTCCTGTTTTGCTGAACGTGTCATCAGTTCCCGTACTGCATCTGCCGGCTGTTTACGCCCAAAAAGAATGGCATAAACGGCTTCGGTGATCGGCATTTCTATACCGAGGCGCTTAGCCATATGGTATACCGCTTTCGTTGTTCGCACTCCTTCAGCAACCATACTTGTTGATTTCGTGATCTCATCAAGTGTCGCTCCACGCCCAATTGCTTCTCCCAAACGACGGTTACGGCTGTGCCGACTCGTACAGGTCACCACAAGGTCCCCTAGTCCGGTCAGCCCTGTCAGTGTCTGTGGCTTGGCCCCAAGTACACTACCCAGTCGCTGGATCTCGACAATCCCCCGAGTAATCAGTGCAGCCCTGGCGTTATCTCCGTAGCCCACACCGTCGCTAATGCCGGAGGCAATAGCCATAATATTTTTCACACTTCCACCAATCTCTACCCCCCGCACGTCGTCATTGACATAGACGCGGAGGCGCTCAGTCATAAAGATCGTACGAACGGCTTCGGCCTTATCCAGGTTAGTTGCTGCAGCAACCAAGGCCGTAGGTTGTCCCGCCGCGACCTCCTCGGCATGACTGGGACCGTACAGCGCAACGAGATCACTTTTGGGAACCGGTGGTGTAAGCACGTCCGCAAGTACAGCAGTCGTGGTCAGTTCGGTCTTATTCTCAATCCCTTTGGCAACCGACACCACCGTTTTCCCCTTGTCGCAATACGCCCGTAAATCTGTTGCCAACGTACGCACAGCGTGCGATGGTGTCGCTATCACCCAGAGGTCGGACTCCCGCGCAGCTACTCTCAGGTTATCAGTAATAACCACTGATTCTGGAACGACGGCTTCGGAAAGATACCCGGGATTGCGACGCTCCCGGACTATGGTATTGGCTACGTCCGGTCGCCGTGCCCAGAGCATAACCGAATGCCCATGCTCAGCCAGACTGATCGAAAGTGCAGTTCCCCAGCTACCGGCTCCAAAAACTGATATCCTGGACGACATGTGTCTCAGCGATGGCTAAAGCTCACCACGTCCACGCATACCATGCGCCAAACGAAAATTCTTAACCTTGTTTTCCGTACCGGCTATTAATCGTCGAATATTGCTGCGGTGCGCATAAAGAATAGCCAATGCAAATATACCCCCAAATAGCAACAGGCTCCGATCCAGCGCCTCAATATCAAAGACAAACATCCGTATCGCAATCGTGGCCGGAAACATTATAGCTGCGACGATACTGGCCAGCGAAACATACCGGGAAATGTACAACACCAATGCAAAAACCCCGATAACGATCCACATGGTTTTTGGCGTGATTGCAAATAAAACTCCTGCTGCAGTATTCACCCCCTTTCCGCCTCGAAAACGAGCCCAGACCGGCAACATATGTCCCACGATAGCAGCAATTCCAGCCAAGAGGCGTACTACCGACTCTACCTGCCAAAAGGCGAAACCTGAAGGCAATTCGTCAATGCGAATCGAGGCAATAACCCCCGCAGCCAACAAGCCCTTGCCTAGATCCACAATGGTTGATAACACGCCAGCTTTCCATCCCAGCACCCGGAAAACATTGGTCGCTCCCGCATTAAGACTCCCATGCTTGCGTACATCAACGCCATACAATAGCTGTCCCATCCACACACTTCCGGGAATTGATCCAGCCAAGTAGCTCAGAACCAGTATTAGAGCGATGGAAGCCATAGAGTAAATGTTTGCTGGTGATGAGTATTGCCGCCGTTACTATGGACTACCGGAGGGGTTTCCAGACTAGTATACCGAACCAATAGCAACGGGGCTTTCATTATGCATTGCAGCAATTCGAAATATGTCCTGTTCTGCCGAAGGTGGAGCGATAACCACCAGTCCGATACCCAGGTTAAAAGTGGCCCGCATATCCTCTTCCGGCACCACTCCATGCTCCTGGATCAGATTGAAAATCGGCGGACGATCCCATTGATTATAGTTCACCTTTATGCGAAGTCCCTCTGGGATTACACGCTGCGTATTTCCTTCAATCCCCCCTCCGGTAACATGAGCAAAGGCATGCACATGCTCCTTGAGGTCTCGAATCAGCGGTAGATAACACTTGTGTATGCGTAATAATGCCTCTTCTATCGTGTCGCCTCCCAATTGTTCGAACTTCTGTCCTGGAACGAATCCCGAAAGGCTGCCCAATAGAACCCTGCGAGCAAGCGAATATCCATTTGTGTGCAGTCCTGTAGAGGCAATCCCCCAGAGTATGTCCCCTCTTTGCACGCTGCTTCCATCAATGATTCCGTTCCGCTCAACAACCCCGATAATAGTCCCGGCCAAGTCGTAATCCCCGCGGATATAAAGATCCGGCATTTCGGCAGTTTCCCCACCAATCAGGGCTATTCCTGCATTCTTGCACGCCCGTACCAGACCTGCCATTATATCCCCTACGACATCAAAAGTCAGTTTTCCAGTTGCAAAATAGTCGAGAAAAAACAGGGGCTCAGCCCCGCACACTGCAATATCGTTTATACAGTGGTTAACCAGATCTTCCCCAACTGTATCGTGCACCCCGGCAACCATGGCGACTTTGACCTTGGTGCCCACTCCGTCTATGGAAGAAACCAGGGTGGGCTGCTCCCATCGTGAGTGATCAAGTTGGTAAAATGCACCGAATGCCCCAACGTCCCTGACTACACCAGGAGTAAAGGTAGATTGGATCAGTGGCTTCAAGCGGGCAAACGCTTTATCCGCTGCATCAATATCAACGCCTGCATCTTTATATGTTGTCATCGACCTGCCTTACCGAAATAAACTTGCCAATATATCTTCGTCCGACGTACAATAGTGGGCTTTATCGGCCTGGACCAGACATTAAACCCACGTGATTCGACATAGCCTAAGATATGCAACCCTCCGGTCCAATAAACCCGGAATCGTCGCCTGCTCCAACCTTTGAGATCAGTGTTTAGCGTTTTACATGACGCATATGCATCACGTGCCCGTACCACCTGTTTCCACAGAATTGACTGGATAGCCCGACTTGAAGTGTGCCGAACAAGATCTACCGTGGTCACGTTCCCCTTTACAAGGATATCGGCAGGAATGAAACACCGCCCTGCTTCAATATCCTCCTTGAGTAAGCAGACCGATCGTGTCAGAAAGATTGCTCGCGCAAACTGTTTGACTGGATCCTCAATCCAATTTGAAGTATAGCCTGCAAGTTTCGCCAGGAGTAATGCATGCGAACCTGCCGTGGCATCCGTATAGCTAAAAAGATCTTCTGCGGTTTCAATGGTCGGGGCACCACGTTCAGCCAGTTGCGCATCAACCAGATGAACCGGTAAATCAAATTGCCTGCACACGGCGTATGCCTTCTCCCGGAGCACTCTCGGGGGAACCTCAATCTGCGCAGCCCGGTGCCAGTCCCAAAGCACGCCTGCCGCCTGCCGCAATTCCTCTCTCGGCCAATCTGAAGGAGGAAAAGGCGTCATCTGATCAATCCCAATTTTCCAGTTCTGAACGAAGAATGTACGGATTTGCCTCAATTGATTGAACCCGGACGGGCATCTCGTACAGTGAAGTTAATCCCGAGGCTTCCTCCGGTGCGCTCCCGAGCGCCCGCTGGATCGTATCAGGAAATTTTGCCGGATGAGCGGTAGCCAGTACGATTGCCGGGTCGGGAGCATCTCGGGCTGCAGCAAGCCCGACGGCCGTGTGCGGATCGGCAATGTAACCCGTTTCTTCATAAACTCGCCGAATTGAAGCCAGTGTCTGCCCGTCAGACCATGAGCTGCCTCGAATCATTTGACGCATTCGATCATCCGAGAGCATAAACCTGAGTCGTTCAAAATTACTGGGCCGTCCAACATCCATAGCATTGGACAGCGTCCGGATTGACGCGCCGAAGGCATCCTGTTCTCCCGCGAGATACCGGGGGTACCCATCATTGGCGTTGTGGGCAGCAATAAAGCCGCGAACAGGAAGGCCACAGAGGTGTGCCAACACGCCTGCAGTCAGATTACCCAGATTACCACACGGAACGCATACATCAGCAAACTTCCATCCACCCGAAGCAAATGCCCAGTAGTAGTAGAGCATCTGCGGTAAAAGTCGACCTACATTTATTGAATTTGCTGCTGAGAGGCGTAACTGACCGGGCGAAACTAGAAGGGATTTGACCATAGCCTGACAATCATCAAAGGTCCCATCAACTGCGAACGCCCTCACACCCTCACGCCGTACAATAAGCTGCCGCTCTTGTATGGAGCTGACCTGGCCATTCGGATAGAGCACCGCAACCCGCAGATTGGGGAGTCCGCTGAACCCGTCCGCCACAGCACTTCCCGTATCACCAGAAGTAGCCACCAAAATTGTCAGGGGCTCACCATTGACAAAGCGATTCATAAGACGTGCCATCGTACGCGCACCAAAATCCTTGAATGATAACGTTGGGCCGTGGAATAACTCAAGTACCCACGCATTTCCCACTCGAACCAGTGGCACAGGAAAATTAAGTGCACTCCTGAGTATTGAGCTGAGTTCAGTCCTCGGGATCTCGTCCCCCAACCACGGAGTCAGTACGTTTGTCGCCATCGTACCAAAATCCGTCGATTCTTCCCACGCGCCGGGACTTACCGTGGGAAAATCTTGTGGAACATACAGTCCTCCGTCCGGTGCCAGACCGCGCAGTAATGCTGTCGCAAAAGTGACCGTCTGTGCTTGCTCGCGCGTACTCACATACCGCATAATATTAACCACACTGGCGAACGCCGTGTACATCTGCTTCGGTGACGATTCCGCGCGCCCCCTCTCCCGCCGCCCTGACCATTGCGTCGCATACCTTCGAGACCGAGAAGGAATCCCTTGCGATTGCGAACATTGCCGGTCCCGAGCCCGTCAGTGCTGCGCCATAGGCTCCTGCATCCATTGCTGCCTCTCGGACCACATGATAGCAGGGAACGAGACTCGCCCGTGAAGGCTCTACAACCCGATCACGCATCATATAGGGCGATACGGCCTCCCAGTCTCCAGTCATAAATGCATGTAGCATAAATGCCAAATCGCTGGCATTGTGTACCGCGTCGATTCTGGGCACTGCTGAGGGCAGGATTGTCCTGGCATCTGCCGTCAAGATTGAGCGTTTCGGCATTACGACTGCCAAGTGCAAGGGAACTGCTAGCTGAATGCAGCGATAGTCCAACGGTTTCGCCGGAGAAGTGAGTACCAGGCCCCCAAATAAGGAGGGCAATGCATTATCTCCGTGAAGCGTACCCCCACTGGCCAACCGTTCCGCCTCGAGGACCGCGTGAGCCAATTCCTGTTTACTGAACGGAGTACCCAGAAGAAGATTCGCCGCCCAGGCACCAGCTGACGCACTCGCCGCGGATCCACCGATCCCCGAACCTAATGGAATCCCTTTTTTTATGGATAGATGGAGGCCCCGCTTATCGGCAGCCTTCGTCATTACGAGATGCGCCGCCCGACCTGCTGTATTTTCGCTTGCAACTAAGGGAATGGGGGCAGATGACGTAATCGTGATCTCCTGCCCCGATGTAAATCGCGCTTCAATAATATCTCCGATCCCCTTGAGGCATAACCCCAGAGTATCAAACCCCGGTCCTAGATTCGATAACGATGCAGGACCGTAAACCTTTACGGATTGCCTATCTGTGCTGTTCAAGAGCCCAAAATTTTAGTCAGCCAGTCTTACGCCCAAAACATCTTAATAGACCAATCCAGAAGCATCCTCCGAAAATGGAGGTCACAGACCATATCTGGCGCTCAGCATCCTCATCACCTTCATCGTAGCCGGAGGTAACACTGTATTTTCGGAAACCAGACGCCTCAGGTCTTCAGGTGTGTCTACATCGTACCAGACTGGTAACTTCGTAACCGTTGCCCCCGATTCATGAGCACGCCCCAGGGTCAGACTGAAAACATTGGGCTTACTGTAAACAATTCCGTCGAAAAGACCGCTAATTAGCGGGGACATCCCCAGAAGGTAGTATCCCCCATCTGATGCGGGACCAATACATACAGCTGGCACATCTGACAGTGCCTCATATGCTTCCATGATAAACTCTGTCGGTAGTGTGGGGTGGTCTGTCCCGATAATAACCATTTGATTGTATCCCTCGGCGGCCGTTTCACTGAAAGCATGTTCCATGCGCTCACCCAACCCATTGCCGCACTGCTTTCTTAATTGCGCACCATACAGATGAACACCAGGATCACCCTCGTCGGCCATATAGAGGCGAACATCTACCTCTAGTGATGCATACTGAGCAAGACTATCCACAAGAAAAGCACGATATAGATCCGCAGCTTCCTGTGACGAAAGGAGTTGAGTTAGTCTGGACTTTACTTGACCCGCTACAGGCGAGCGGGCAAATACAATCAGTGCGCGGTCCTTCATCCAACACGCTGCTGACGCATCCTTTGAACAATTTTAACTATACGGTCTGCCGTCAGAGCAATGTCCTCAGGTGTTGTCGAGCGGCCAAGGGAAAGTCTGAGCGATGCGCGGGCGGTCTGCTCAGGTAACCCGAGGCCTAGCAGCACATGACTGGGCGTGATGGCTCCACTGGAGCATGCCGAACCCGCAGATGCGCTGATACCTTCAAGGTCCATGTTCAGCAGCAACATTTCACCATCAAGCGGACTGCCAGCGACCGGTCTGAATGCCGTACTCAGGATATGTGGTGCAGCATTGGGTGGAGTATTGATCACCAATTGATCTCCGATACGATCCTGGAGCTGTCGCTCCAGTTCCTTTCGAAGCGCCTGCACGCGGGCAGCCTCCGCATCCCGGCCATTTGCCGCACGAGCCATGGCGGCTGCCATGCCGACCGCGGCTGCTACGTTTTCTGTTCCCCCGCGCCGTCCCCTCTCCTGTGAACCACCGAGGACCTGCGGAGACAGCTCCACTCCGCTTCTGACATAAAGGATACCGACTCCCTTGGGGCCGTACATTTTGTGTGCGGAAAGCGACATCATATCTACACCAAGGTCCTCAACGTCCAACGGCATCCATGCAGCCGCCTGAACTGCATCTGTGTGCAGAACCACACCACGCTTACGACAAATTGATGCGATTTCTTTAATGGGGGCAACTGCACCAGTTTCGTTGTTCACATACATGATCGAAACCTGGTAGGTATCTTCTTCTATCGCCTCGGCAATCTGATCTGTGTTCGGAGCCCCAAGATTGTGATCCGGTGCGAGATATGTAACTCGTACCGCACACGACTCCAGAGCCTGTGCTGGCTCCAATACCGCTTTGTGTTCAACTGTTGAGGTTACCAGATGACTATCTGAGCTTAATGCATTCAGCGCAAGATTATTCGCCTCTGTTGCCCCACTCGTAAAAATAATCTCTTCAGGGTTTGCGTTCAGAATACCTGCTATCCGCTCTCGACTGCCTTCAATTGCCCCACGAGCAGCTCTGCCCAAGCGATGTACAGAGGACGCGTTCCCAAAATCACCCCTCATGTACGGCAGCATGGCTTCCACAACAGCAGGATCCAACGGCGTCGTGGACGCATGATCCATGTAAACTGATCGAGAATAGGATTGATTGTTGTCGCGCTCAACGATCATAGTGCTTCGTCCCTCCATCCGATGGGAGGATATACCTTGGTCAAACCTGAGTTACGACCGCATAACCTTGAAGGACTATTTCACCACTGCAGTACCGTTTTGGTTCAAGTGGCTGGTTAAATGTTAGCGTCTGGCATTAATCAGTTTCGGTCTTGGCATTTGGGTTAACCCGCCCAATAGATCATGCGCAAGATATGATAGCGTGGTCGGTTTTGCAGCCGGGGCTTATCATCCCGGTGCTGGACATAACCTTTAATTAGGGAATTGCCATGCTGCCTCAACCCGCCCGTCTTCTCGGACGCGTTACATGGCTGGATTTGATGTTCACCGTGACACGATTGCGGCGTGCGTTAATGATGAGTACCTGTGGCGTTACTTTGATGCGCACGAGTTCTCCTCATAAAAGCCGCAAAGTATCTCCCGATTTTTGAAATCAACGCGGTCGAAGTAAGGTGATTTCCGTTGTTGCTACGAGACGCCTTTTTGCAGCATGATCCTCTTCGAAGCGGTTACTGCACTGGGTATTGATTGCGCCATCATTGCACCAGGTTCTATTCCCGGCCCGGTGTGGATCAAATCAAAACGGACCGGCGCGATACGAGGAAGCTGGCGGATTACTTTTCGGCGGGTCTTTTGACCGAATGTTTTGTTCTTGATTAGGAGTTGCTATCTGTGTGGAGCTCGATAGTAAAGATCGACGACACGAGAACGGCTTTTCAAACGAACTGTCGTTCAGCGTCAAAGCAATTTACACCAGACATTGAAGAGGTTCGTGTACTGGTCCAGGGAGCGGTCGATTATGATTCGTGTTCACGTTGCCCAAATGATCTTGTTCAGGAAACCGATCTTCCCTTGGCTGCGGTACACAAACGGATCAAGAACCTACTCAGTTAGTATACCGGATTATAAAAAAGTCTCATTTTTTGCGAATTTATGTAATCATATTATACTGATTGCGATATGAATAGACGTCAAAATCTACCCAAAGGCCGCATTAGACTGGCCACTGTATTGCGAAGTACTGGCGAGTTTGTTCGCATTAGCGATGTTGAGGAATCGCTCAACGTCAACCGTTCCACCGCTTCCAAGCTGCTCTCTAGATGGGTCAGTCAGGGATGGATTGAGCGCGTTGGTCCAGGAATCTATACAGCGGTTAGTCTTGACTTGATTGGCGTTGGATCGGTACTGGATCATCCTGAGATGATCGTACCAGCACTATTTGACCCAGCTTATATCGGTGGTCGAACAGCTACCGAATATTGGGGGCTTACAGAACAGATTTTTCGCGACACGGTCGTGGTCACGGGACGTCCAGTGCGATCAAAGTATCAGAAAATACTTGGTTTGCCATATACCATAAAACATATCCATCCAGATAAAATTTTTGGTCTTGAAACAATGTGGTTCCACAGTATCAAGACCGCAATCTCGGATGTTCCTCGAACTATTTTAGACCTTTTAGACGATCCCGCATTCGGGGGTGGGATAGAGCATGTGATCGACTGCTTTGCAGAATACATACGTCATGACCACAGGAAGGATAAAATGCTGATTTCCTATGCAGAGCGTCTTGGCAATGGGGCCGTCTTCAAACGCTTAGGCTTTCTGGCAGAGCATCATTCAGACTGCAACTATCTCATTGACACTTGTCGGCAAAGAATGACAAAAGGCAATGCAAAACTTATTCCTACCTTGCCTTGTCCCCGCCTGGTGACAAGATGGCGCCTCTGGGTTCCTGAGATAGATTTCCAAGACGGAAGAGATGGTTACTAAAAAAGAGATCAAGCATGTTGCACTCGTGCACGGTTTGAGGCCTCATATTGTTGAGAAAGACTACCTACTCGGTTGGGTATTAGCTGGCATCTACCACCACGTCGCTCTTCAGAGTAATTGGATCTTCAAGGGGGGAACCTGCATCAGGAAATGCTATTTCGATACCTGTCGGTTCTCCGAAGATCTTGATTTCACGATTATAAGGCCGTCTCATCTCAACCGTGACTTCCTTATTGAAACGTTTAGCGAAATTAGTGAGTGGATTTTTGAGCAGGTTGGTCTAGAGATTCCAGAAAGACTACTAAGCTTTGAAATTTTTACAAATCCTCGTGGTTCAGAATCTTGTCAGGCCAAAGTAGGGTATCGGGGTCCCATTAGTCCCAGCGTGGGATTCCGCTCACTTCCACGTCTCAAGATTGACCTGACATTTGACGAGATTGTTGTGGTGCCACCGATTGAACGCACTATCCGTCATGCGTACAGTGATGACCCACAGAAGGGAATCTCTGTCCGATGCTATGCTCCCGAAGAGGCTTTTGCCGAAAAAATCTGCGCTTTAGGACATCGTGCTAAGCCACGCGACCTTTACGATGCCATCAATCTCCTCCGGAACGATGAGGAGCAGCCCAATCATTCCATTCTAAATGATTTAATTCGAAAAAAATCCGCTCACCGTGATCGTCCCGTTCCAACACTCGTTGATGTACAGGAAAAAAGGAAGAGTCTCGAACATCCCTGGACAGCGATGCTAAGCCATCAAGTTCAAAAACTCCCTCCATTTGAGACTTATTTCAACGCGTTGCCTGAGTTTTTTGATTGGCTTGAAACCGGCACCCTCCCCTCGTTGCCTGCGGTAGATCAAATGGCAGCAGGTGAAGAGGTAATCAGAGTACCTACAATGAACTTGCCGATCAATCTTGGCACGCATATATCCCTGGAGGCTATCCGTTTTGCGGGCGTGAACTATCTGTGCGTTGACATTCAATACGGACAGTCCACTGATCGTATTGAGCCATACTCACTGCGTCGTACAAAAGATGGTAATATTGTACTTCATGCCGTTGGGGTTACCGACGGGGAACCTCACAGTTATCGGATTGACCGGATC
Organism: Rhodothermales bacterium; assembly: GCA_965219915.1. Classification (GTDB taxonomy): domain Bacteria; phylum Bacteroidota; class Rhodothermia; order Rhodothermales; family Bin80; genus Bin80. The sequence goes on from OZ244794.1 coordinate 3,076,812, forward strand.
CATGGAGCGACTATCACACAGCAAAGTTTCGTCCCTCGTTACTTGGTTGAGCTACGGCCCAAAATCCAGCCGTCATAAATCACGTCTGCAATTTCAGATACATGCAGCCCGCTGTTCGGAACTACGAGGGCTCCGCGGTGACCGGGTCTTCTGGCGACTCAAGCGCAAGTTCGACACTGTAGTGGATTTGTTTGCTGAAATTCTGTCCTCATATCCTTCGTTGAACCCCTAAAACGATCAACCCATGTCGTTACTTCCATAAATCGTTCTGGTCGCTACCAACTGAAATGACAGTTGTTGAGTGGGATTCGCACCCACCAAGAAAGATTACGTTTCCACCGCCCACGCGTAAATATTACATGGTTCTTGTAGTAGATTACATGATGTTTGCATTTTGGGACCGGCCAACCTCCTGTCGCTATAATCTACTATGCAAGACTGGCAGCTTAACTCACAGGCCAACGATCCGCACAAATCCCGAAACAGCTCCCAAATGAATGAGCAGCTTCATTGAGAACGGTGACCAATGCCACCGTAATCTGCAATATGGCTATCCCCGGCTATAAACCACACGTTAATAAAAAAGTAAACCTGGGATACACAGCTACCCCGAGGGAAACTCTCCTCAACCGCCCCAATTCGGGTGTTTACTACGGAGTAGTGAACAACCTGATTAGTGGCGAAAGCGTGCCGCAGCATATAAACCACATCGGTTAACAGGAAAATATCTGCAGCTATTATCTTTGCCGGTGAACAATGATTACTCATGGAGAAACTTGTAATTAAAGGAGGCCATCCACTTCGCGGTACGTTAGCCATAAGTGCATCCAAGAATGCAGCACTATCACTGATGGCTGCCGCTGTTCTGACCCAAGGTGTCACACAACTGGCCCGCATTCCCAAACTGCGCGATATCACTACATTTTCGCATGTACTCCGTATTACTGGTGCAGCGGTTACACGCAAGGATACTGGGTTGCAAATCGACGCAACCCGGGTAGGATTCCCGGAGGCGCCCTATGAACTCGTAAAGAAAATGCGTGCTTCCTTTTATATGTTGGGAGCACTCCTTGGCCGCTGTGGACGTGCACGTGTCTCCCTACCGGGCGGATGTGCCTGGGGACCCCGGCCCGTTAACCTCCACCTTGAAGGACTCACAGCATTGGGAGCACAGATTGATCTGGAGGAAGGATACGTTTTGGCACGGGCACCCCACGGGGGAGTGCCCGGCGGAAGCTACAAACTTGAACCATCGAGCGTAGGCGCCACCATCAATTTATTGCTAGCCGCCAGTTTGGGACGCGGCGGTACCCGAATCGAGAATGCTGCAATTGAACCAGATGTGGTCGTATTCTGCGAAATGCTCTCGGCCATGGGAGCACGGCTAGAAGGCATCGGAACACGCACAATTGAAATTGAGGGAGTTCAGGAACTTCATCCAGTCAACTTCAGCAACTGCCCGGACCGCATAGAATTGGGAACGTTTATGATTGCTGCCGCAATCGCAGGGGTTCCCGGGGAGCCCGTAAGATTAATGCATGCCCGCCCGGATCACCTTGGGGAGCGGTTCATCGAGGCATTTAAGGAAACCGGAGCCGGTTGCACGATCGCAGAAAACGAAGTGATTGTAACTCCCCCTGAGTCAATCATACCGGTCTCTATTGAGACCGCCATCTATCCAGGCTTCCCCACAGATCTACAGGCCCAGTGGACCGTACTCCTGGCCTGCGCAAATGGAACGGCTACCGTTACCGACCAAGTTTATGGTGATCGCTTCAATCACATCCCGGAATTGGCCCGCTTGGGACTCCGGGCTGACGTTGCCGGCAATCAGGTAACTGTCTTTGGCGGCTCTCAGCTCAGCGGAGCACGAGTAATGAGTACCGATCTGCGTGCAAGCGTATCGCTGGTACTTGCGGGGATGATCGCACAGGGAACTACGCACGTTGGGCGAATCTACCACCTGGATCGAGGCTATGAGCAACTGGAAAAGAAACTCAGCCAATGCGGAATAGATATCCGACGTGAACAGTACGACGAGTTTGCTGCTCCCCAGCAAACCTAACGCTTTACTCTGTACAGCACGTGCTCGTGGATCGGCTGCGCCTCCAGATTGTCTGACGGATGGCGTCGCTTATAGGGACCGGTTACCGCAAGTGCCGTTTCATCCTCTTTATGGAATTCATACAGCCTTTGCGCCTCCTGAAGTTCTTCTGTACGCTCCAGCGCCCCAAGCGTTAGCATGCGATTATACAAGGCCCCAAGGTCCTCAGGATCTATCTCAAGGACGCGGTCCATCCACTGCAGAGCCACCTCGTATCGCCCCATCAGGTAATGCATCCGACCAATAGAAAGCAACAGTACACGGTCTGCGGGATAGGTCTCGAACACATACATCCACTCGGCGATCGCATCGTCGTAATAACCATATCCATTCAATACTTCACCACGGAAATAAGCCGTCTTGGTATATCTGGGTTGCCTTTTCTCGGCCTCGATCAGCTCAGACTCTGCCTCTTCTAGACTGCCCTCAGCAAGATGTACACGGGCACGGTTGATTGGTCCTTCCGGACTGCCCGGGGCAATCACTGAAACCTGACCGAATGCTTCAAGCGCGCCTCGCGTGTCTCCTTCCAGAAAAAGACCAATCCCAAAGTCATTCCACCGCTCCCAGAGGGCATAAGTGGTATCGGTCTGCTCACTTTCTGACCGTTTTGCGGAGGCCATCAGCGTTATGGGGATCTCCGGAACCTCACCAGGGGCTAACTCCCATCTTCGCAGATCAACCTCTTTCCGTGCCAGCGAGTCCGGCTCTCCAGGAGCGACCTGCCCGCGAAACGTCCAGTTGTGGAAGTACCACTTGAACTTGCGGTGATACAGTCGAGCGGACAGTTCGCTGATCCTTGTACCTTGGGGCACTTGGAAGCGGTAATGCACCGTGTGTGCAGTCCCTGGTCCGATCATATTTGCATATACCGTAGCGATCCAGTCCTGCGCATTGCGTCGACTAATGAGATTGCTTGCGCGATCCACCTGCACTGCCCCCCAGAAATGTGCAGTTGAATCAACCCTGCCTGCATCATCCAGATGACCCGAGATCAATACCTCTGCACCCGATGCGTCTCTTGCGGCAAACTCTAGCCACATTTCGTTGGAGTCGTTTGTCCCGCCGGGCAGTAAATGCCCAACTTTCCGATTACGGACAACGACACTGACCTCAATCTCATTCCCGGGATCTAGGGAGGGCATGATCTCGTCAGGACCGTAGGTCTGACCATTTACCGTCACAACAAAAATGTCAACGGACGCAGACGACTGCAGAGATTCCCGTGCTTCGCGGAGCTGCTCGGAGTATCCGTTGAGAACTGGCAGTGCAGTATTGGCGGCGGCAAAGGTATGACTGCGAATGAATCCCCCCGTGCCTCCCTGATCATCGGAGACCACACGCGGCATATGACAGTCAACACAAGATAAAGGGGTTTCTGGAAGATAAAATGAACGTACAGTATTTCCGCTCGTGCCGCTGCTCTGCCAAGCATCGTATTCATTCTGTCCACGCTTCCATCGATAATTATTGACCTCCGGTGGCAAGCCTACTTTGTGACAAGTGCCGCAGAATTCCATCGTCCGTTGGACCGGGGTTAACATGGCCTCCCTGTGCGGGCCCGGCTTTGCGCGGACAAGCGTGTTATGAATCCATCGACGGGTATTATCATCAGCACGGGCGAATGGATACTCATCCGGCATTGAGATCACATACCGACCGTTGCCCTTAACATCCCTCAAAGCGTCAATTGCATGACAGGACAGACATGTGATACCTGCGACGGAGGTAGGATGCTCAAAATCCAATAACTGCTCATCCGTGAACCGTCCGGTGAATAACACCAGTGGATCGTGGCAGGATGCACACCAACGTCCAGGATCGTTGCCCCCACGCTCCACCAATGCCTCGACACTCTTACGGTAATAGGGGTTGTTGAACGAGGATAGACGGTGGGCTGAGCCTTCCCACTGAGACACAACATCCGGGTGGCATCCTTCCTGACCACAGGATTCCGATCTATCCAGATCATCATCGCTCAGATACCCATCATGCGCTAGTATAGCCTGTGATGCCGACAAAGGATTTTCTTCGGAACCTTCCAAATAAATTGACCCACTCCCCTGAAGCCAAGGCACTAGGCCTACAAGCAAAGTAACCGCGAGACCAGCAGCCAGTGTCAGCGAAAGTGGATGTCGCCAAACGTGAAGTCCTCCTGAACGAAAGGCCTGTCCCCACTCCAGGAAGCGGTACCGTACCCCCTCTTTCATGGACACATGGACTACAAAACCACCCATTGCAGTCACTACAGAGATCAGATGTACATACAACAGCATACTCCCCGCCCAGGTTGAACCCAGAAATACGAGACCGAACCCAGAGGAGAGTAGTGCGACGAGTGATGCCCCCGTGAATGCTCCCGCAAAAGTTGCTCTCCAGTTGCGGCGAAGCGGCATTTTGGCTAGGTGCAGCGATATAAAAACCGCGGAGGGCAAGACGAATAACGTGCCCAGACCTATATGAAGAAGCACATTACTCATGTAGAGGAACGCCGTGGATCCCTCCATCAGATATAGGAGCAGGCTGTTCACCAAAAGAACAGCAAAACCGCCCAACAGCACCGCAACCAACCGTCGCTGTCGCTTGGGCAACCTTAAGTAGCGCTTGCGAGGACGTGCCATGGGTCTAGTAGATGGATTCCGGCCAACGTAACTGAACCCCCTGCCCCGCCAAAACATCCTGAAATTCTCTCAGATGCCTAGCGCGCACGCCTCTCGGTGATACGTTTCTGGCGATACACCATGCGGCAAGTGCACCTGCGGCTTCACCAATATTCCACTCAACAGGATGCAATCGATAACACCCACCAGTGATATGGGTTACTCCGATGTTTTTTGCCGCTGGCAACAGGTTTTCTGTCCGAATGGGGATCAGCGCACCGAGGGGAATCTCAAAGGGTAAAGACGCAACATCAATGTAGTTGTCTCCGCCGGTGGACGGATGCAGATCTATGCGATAGCTGCCAACTCCAACCGAATCTTCAAAGTGCTCCGCGCGCTCGGCGCCTTTTCGGGCTTCCGTACCTACATGGTTTTCGGTTACCGTGAACATTGACATAATACGCCTGGACTCGCGCAGATAAGGAGCTTTTGCGAGTCCATCTTCAGTGCCCATTATATCCCCGCGCAACCTTAGTCCTGGCCAACCCTGGCCACCGTCCTCCCGAGGTACCTCAGTCTGAAGCCAGTAGAAGAGTGAAAAACTCAGCTCACGTGCTGCCTGCCGATGCAAAGCGCTGTCGGAATCTGCAAACAGGTTCCCGTTCATATAATCGTTTTGCGGCCAGTTTACAAGCGAAATTCCTCCTGCATAAGCGCCAGGAACGAACAACCCTGGATCAATTAGCCTGCGGTAGGTCCATAGATTGAAGTTCTCGGTGACTGCTTCCGGCCGAGGATCGAACGAAGCTGCTCTTGGCTCGAGGGTTATTGGGTGGCTATAAGTCAGGCTCAGCAGTTTCCCGGGCCATGGCGGATCAATTGGCGGTACATAGTCCCGCCAGTACGTGTAGGATTCAGGGGGCTCAATCGTATGATCTTCCCCTGGTCGATAATCCATTGCAAAACACCACGTGGGGGCCTGCATGTTTTGAGGCCCCGGACGAGGCGAAGCATGTAATTCTCCTGTATCCGGTTCGGCCCCCATGACATGCTCTGTCCTTGATAAATCCAGCAGCACCCCATCTTCTGTTGCATCAAGGAAATACTTTGCTCTGACTACAGTACCAGAGGGCGATAGTTGGACAACCTGAATACGATCCCCGCTAACCTCTGCAGAGAATGGTCGTACATTCAGCATTATTCTCAGCTGCCCTGTACTGAGGTAAGGAGCAAACCAGTCGGTCAACACCGCAAGTGCTGCCCGCGGTTCATGGCAAAGTCTGGACACCCCGCAGGTACCCGGATTCAGTAGCTCCACTGTGGGATCCAGCAGAGGATACAATCCTCGATAGTGATCACGTACACCTGCTCTGAACGCCCGATAACGGTCTGTTGCTCCCTGAAACTCAATCCACTGGTGCTCATCCGGCGGAACTCCCTGCTGCGTGAATTGCCCGCCAATCCATTCTGTCTCCTCCGTAAGAACTACACGCTGATTCATTCGCAGCGCAGCCAACGCAGCCGCACATCCTCCCGTACCGCCTCCAATAATCGCTATATCTGCCTCCCATTCACTGTCTGTGTGGAGTACAGCCATAAGTCCCGAACCGGAGAGTTGCAAAAATGAGCGCCTAGACAACATGGCTGAAGGTGGTACGAGCAGAAAATGGCTTTGGGTTTTATACGCAGTGGACCCAGAGTGGTCTTGCCTACTACTTCGTCTACCTAATGACGACCATACTGTGCCCAATTTGTACGGTCCCGGCACTGATCACATAGGTGTATACTCCCTGCGATAGTCTGGCAGCATCCAGCCGTACAACATGCTCACCTGCACTGAACAATTCCTCCGTCGAAGCCAGAACTTCACGACCGGAAATATCATATACGACTACACGAACAGGACCAGGTTCAACTAGTGAAAACGGGATCGTAGTGCTAGTTCCAAACGGATTCGGAAAATTTTTGCCGACTGCTATTTGTACCCTCCCTTCCGGAACCGGGGTTGAGCGTGTCGGTCTAGCGTCCGTCATCTTTACCGTACTGACTAGTGTGAGGTTGGGCAGCGCATCGTTAGTTACCTCGCAGTAATATTTGGCTACAGATTCATTTGCATCAACCCGAATTGATATCGAGTCCGCGCCACTGATCACTTCTCCATTCCGAAACCATCTATACTCGTTCCCGTCCGCTGAATCCGTCACACTGAAAACGACCTCTGAACCGGTACGATGGACCTGTGTAGGTAATGAATCTTGTGGTGCATAGACAAAAAAACCGTTACCCGCCAGGCCCGCACTCGGGACTAAGTCTCGAAAACCCAGTCGGTTTTCCGAGACATCCACGGTGTCCAGGAATGCCCACTCCGTGAGGTCTGTCATTTCATCAAACTCATTCTTGGCGAGATCCAATATCTCGAGATAGTACATTGCTCTGCGATGTGGCATAAATGATCCAGTCAACTTGTTGTCACTCAGCCGAACCTCAACCAGCCTCTGGTGACCGTACATGCTTTCGAGTGTACCTGTGAAAGCATTCCCCCTTATATCTATCTTGCGCAACCAGGTAAGCGGTCCGATAATTGACGCAAAATCGCCCGTGAGCTGATTCCCTCGTAGATACAGCTCATCCAATGATCTAGGCAACCGGGTAACCTCCCCCGCGAGTTGATTGTTCGACAGGTTCAACAGGCGCAAATGTGAACTACTTCCCAAATCCGGGGGCGGTGAACCCGTCAGCTGATTTCCTTCCAGATCCAGCGTAGTAAGAAAAAACATACTGCCAAAGCCCTCCGGGATCTCACCTGTGAGACGGTTATTGGCCAGGTAGATTTTTGTCAATCCCGGTCCTTGGGTTAATTCAGATGGAATCGTGCCAGTGAGCTGGTTGCCCTCCAGTGACAGGTTCTCCAAAGTGGGCATTGAAGCCAATTCAATTGGAACCGTCCCTGTCAGCTGATTAAAGCCCGCGAACAGCGAAACCAGCGATGGAAATGTTGTCAGTTCCAACGGGAGCTCGCCTGTAAAATTGTTTCCATCCACGAACAGTTCGACCAGCCCGGTGATATTCGCCAGTTCAGCAGGTATCGCGCCCTCCAGTTGATTAAAGTCCAAGTACAACCTCTTGAGTGTAGAAATATCGCCCAGCTCAGGTGGTATTGGACCGGTCAACTGATTCAGGAAGAGCGACAACTTTTCCAGGGCCGGCATTTGCCCCAGTTCTGGTGGAATAGCGCCGGATAGCTTGTTACGCCACAGGATTAGCTCTCTCAGTACCGTCAGTTTGGCCAGTGAAGCGGGGATAGAAAAGCTCAGATCATTGTTGGACAGATCCAGTTCTTCAAGTTCTTCAAGCGTACCCAGAGGTGTGGGGAGCAGACCGGACAACCCATTATCACTAAGGTCAATAGATGTCACACGACCACTACTGTTGAGCGTAATTCCATACCACTGAGATACCGGCGCCTGTAGCCATCCGGTATTATCAAACCAGGAAGAACCTGAGGAAAAGTTGTATAGTGTGACCAGAACCAGAGAATCTGCTTCCGTGGCGGGTACTTTTGCACTAGAGAGCTTCATCTTTGCTGCAACAGAACGCTCTGCTATGCGCTGCTGTAGGAGTGTATACCTACGCTGTTCCCGATCCTGAGACCAAGCCTGCTGGACGACCAACAGGATCAACAACAGCAGAACTGCCAACCGCCTGGCGTGCGTATTGCTGCAAATCGTTAACATGCTGCACATATCTTAACTTGATAGGCCGGGCATGATATTCCTTGCCTGTCGGGAGTTTCCGTCTCAGAATTCCATGGTGACTTCGGCGCGTTTGCGTTTGGAAATTGTGTCAGTTTAGCAGGTAGGAAGCGTTTGATGAAGCACATGTAACGAAAGATAATGACGGATCGACAAGGAGACTTGGGAAATGAATTTGGAAGCTGAATTGAGTGTCTGCGAGAGAATCGAATTGGTTGTCCGGTTACAGTTTTGGTTATCCGAGCAACGTGTCTCGTAGATGAGATTCCGGCAGTACACTTGGGCACCCTGTATACATTCTCAAGATATACCCTTTCAGTTAGATTATCATACAGTCAGTGGCTTTCCAGAAGCCGGACTGCCAGTTCGGTGAATAATTTTCGGTCGGGTTTGAGCGAGTGAGACCCGGCGCTGTCCGGCCACGGATAGTATTTGGGGATCTTGAATCTGGGAAGCTCACGATTGAGAGCCCTTTCTAAGTCCTTAGGTTTGGCGCTCCCCTTAATAAATGCTACTGGACGCTGGCCGAACTCTGGATCAGGCACTGGTACTACGACAACTTTTTGCACTCCGTAAACACCGCAAAGAGTGTGTTCGATTTCTTCTGGACTTATATTTTCCCCGCCTGAAATAAACACGTTATCCTTACGTCCCAGAACATAGAGTTCCCCGTTTTCGTCGAGTCGTCCCAGGTCCCCTGTGTGCAGCCATCCATCATCATCTGCAATATTCACAATCGTGTCGTCATTCAGGTATCCGAGGCAAGTGGCGGAGCTGCGTACCAATATCTCGCCCTCCCCTGCAATCTTGATTTCATGTCCCTGCAGTGCATGCCCGGAAGAACCAGGAGATGGATTTTTTTGGCTTAGTGTGACCATCGAGCTCGTTTCCGTCATCCCATACGTCGTGCGGATCGGCCACCCTTTGTTCACAGCCGTTTTAAGGACTCCTTGAGGCAGGGGTCCTCCTCCCACAATGATTGCGCGTAAGTGCCTCGGAGGCCTCTGGGCTTGCTCCAGGACCCGTATCAGCTGAGTAGGAACCACGGAGACATGGGTGATCTGATCGCTGGACAGCGTCTCCATGAGAGACATCCCAGGATCGGGGATGACGATCGTTGCACCGGCTATGGAACAGCGAAAGACAATGCTGATCCCTGAGACATGCCAGAGTGGAAGGCTCAATAGCCACCGGTCGCTACTCCCCAATTCCAGCGCCGCACACGCACTTTGTGCACTGGTTATGTGATTCTCCAGACTGTGTGCCACAGCTTTGGGAGTTGCTGAAGAACCTGATGTATAGACTATCGTGGCTACACCTTCATAGGAACTGACGTCGGCTATATGCGGCCTCTCATCGTAGCATACAGCAGGATCCAGGCACTCAACCTCCAGTTCTGTACGTGTGGTAAACGCATATTCGATCCCCAATTGTCCAAGCGCCTGGTTCACCGCGGCTCCGGGCCAGCGCATGCTCAGTATACATGCCGACGCTCCGGCATACACACAACCCAACAGTACCTCCACTGCCTGCCGGCCGGGTTCCAAGCAAATGCCCACCCTTGATATGCGATTGCGGACCATGTAGCCAGCCACCTTGGCCGAGGCCCCCCACAGCGGGTTTTCAATAGAAAACAATGACGCAGGAGCAAATAGCCTAGCCTTGGTCGGCTCTTGATCTGCGCTACATTCAGGCTTACTTGCTGGACTTTGTGAGATGATAAGTCAATTGTTTTTTCGGCAAGCCCTACGTCAGGCAAGCCGGAGAAAGGTGACCCAGCGAGTGAGCCAGAAGTTGCACGCCGCCTATATGGCGCGAATATTTTACATTAGGAAGGCAAATTATTTCCCTCGGTAAACGGTGTGCAGTTCCCCGGGTTTACTTCTGGATCACAGCGGTCGGTAACCCGTACGCGCCTACCGTGTAGGCGCACACGCCTGTGGCCTAATCGCTAGTTTGCAATTAGACGTCAATTTAAAAAGTACGAAACCATCTTGGCCCAGCGCATACTCATTCATCAGATCTCGCATAAAAACAATTAATTCTGACTCATCCAAAATTAATAATTCCATACGAATGAGGATAGAAACAGCAGATTGTTTACTTATTACGACGGATTACTCCAGCTACGACTAGACAGATCTGTACGCACGGATTAGACAGATAATGAGCCATGCTGTGACGAGAGCAGCAGGCCATCGTCCACTCCTTGCAAAAACGGGATACGCTGGTTAGAAAACCGTGGATTAAATGCCATCACAAGGCACCTTGCTTGACATTCATTAGGTCAGCAGAAAAAGAGTTTCTGTCGTAATGATTCGGCGAGATACCGGGGCTTCTAAGACCCACGAGATTTAGGAATGATGGTCGGCCATGGATTCCCTGTATGCATCCTGTTGGACCCTTTTGAAGCAGTTTCCGCACCGGCGCATTCACTACCGCACGCGCAGAAAGCGGCCTATTTGTCTGTGAATTCCTACCGGCGAGCTTGCCCGAATCTGATAGACGTAAAGGCCCGAGGAAAGTGCCGCGCCTTCAAGTCGGATGCTCCGGCCCCAGCCAGCAGTCATATCAACCGGAGGCGGAGAATGAACGCGCCGTCCCGTCACATCAAATACCTCCACATTCAGGGTGGCGGACCAGGGAAGGTCAACGACCAAGTGTGTGGATTTCTGGAAAGGGTTGGGGTAGTTTCCATGGACTGTGAACGATTCCGGCAGCTCCTCCTGCTGCGACGCGACTGGGCTGAACACCTCAATACTGAACAGCAAACTATCCATCTGCCCAGTAGAATCTGTCGCCTTGAAGGTATAAGGTATCGGGCTTGAGGTCACCATCGTCGGCGTTCCGCTGATCGTGCGAGTCGATGAGTCGTATGCGAGCCCAACGGGGGGCGTTGGAGCCAGCGCGTAAGTAACAGGTGAAACACCTCCTTGGGCTTCTGGCAGGATCAGAGGAGTAATGGGCAGCGTACGTGGGAACGATTGATCAGAGACACTAGCGGAAAAGTGCATTGCTGTACATGTTGATCCCGATTGATTTGGGATACGGTTCAGCCACATCTGAAACTCGTCGTCGGCAGGGGCACAAAGGTTTTGGCCGCCGAAGTAAAATACCTCAAGACTATCCAATTGCATCAAGCTCCTTGGAAGCCTGCCTGTGAGGGCATTCCCATATAGAGTTAGCTGCTTAACCCGCGATAATTTTCCGAGTTCGGGCGGGATCGGCCCGGAAAGGGCATTGTCGTGGAGATACAGCGCCCGCAATTCTTCAAGGTTTCCGAGTTTGGGTGGGATCGGCCCGGAAAGGGAATTGCCAAACACGCTCAACTCCTGCAGTCGTTCGAGGTCCCCGAGTTCGGACGGGATCGGCCCGGAAAGGGAATTGTCGTAGAGATACAGCGCCCGCAGTTGTTTAAGGTTCCCGAGTTGGGGTGGGATCGACCCGGAAAGGGGATTGTCGTTTAGGCGCAGGAGCCGCAGTTGTTCAAGGCTGCCAAGTTCGGGCGGGATTGACCCGGAAAGGGAGTTGTTATACAGCCTCAGTTCCCGCAGTTGTTTGAGGTTTCCGAGTTCGGGCGGGATCGACCCGGAAAGGGAATTGCCCCACAGGCTCAGCTCCTGCAGTCGTTCGAGGGTCCCGAGTTCGGGCGGAATTGACCCGGAAAGGGAATTGATATCCAGATTCAGCACCCGCAATTGTTCAAGGTTCCCGAGTTCGGGCGGGATTGATCCCGAAAGAGAATTACCCCACAGGCTCAGCTTCTGCAGTCGTTCGAGGTTCCCGAGTTCGGGTGGGATCGACCCCGAAAGAGAATTGTCGTAGAGACGCAGCCACTGCAGTTGTTCAAGGCTGCCAAGTTCGGGCGGGATCGTACCCGAAAGGGAATTACTCTCCAGCCACAGGATCTGTAGTTTCTCCAAGTTCCCAAGTTCGGGCGGGATCGGCCCAATGAGAGAATTTCTTAGCAGCACTAGCCGCCGCAGATTATCGAGGTTCCCAAGTTGGGGCGGGATCGGCCCGGTCAGACCCTCGTTCTCAAGTAAAGCAAGAGTTAGCAGACTCTGCAAGTTCTCAAGTTCGGGCGGCAATGTCCCTCTGAGATTGTTCGTCCCCATAACCAACCCGACCACAAGTCCCTCACTAAGATTGACACCAATCCATGTAGACAACTCCTCCTCACTTGGCACCCTCCTGATGTCCCAGTTGTCATTATGTATCCAATTGTCTCCGTCCGTCGCCGTATAAAATGCAGTCAGGCCCCGGTGAACCGCCTCAAGTGACAGGTTGACCCGGAACGAAAGCTGGTCTGCTCCATCCTCAAACACGCCGTCCCGAATGCGCGTGTAAAGGCGCACCCGCTGATTATCGGGCGCATCCGCAGCCACCCTGAATTCAAACTCCACCTCAATCGAATCCCCGCCGGCCAGAAAGCCGACTTCCACGTCCGCCGTCGTCATGTCGAGAAACGAGTACGGATCTGCGCCCACTAGCCCCACGCTCAGTCCGCGGGCATCAGAAAGGTAATTGACCACCGTTGCCGTGACAGTCACCACGTCGCCAGAGACAATCTGACGATCGCCGTCCTGGTCCGTCCAACTCCAGTGTTTCAGGCGCACGGCGGGAAAGGTCGGTGACTGAACGGCCGCCAGCGCATTTACCAGCCCCTTGCCCAACTGACCGGCAAAACCGGGATTCTCCATGTCGATGTTCTCGCTCGTCAACCGAATATGTTCCCGCAGCGCGTCCGGATCCATGGCGGGAAACCGCGTCTTCACCAATGCCGCCACGCCTGCCGTCAGCGGAGACGAAAAAGAAGTCCCGCTGATCGACACATATCCATTGCCGGACCCAGTGGTCAGGATGCCCATACCAGGAGCAAACACGTTCACCAGCCTCCCGTAGTTCGAAAATCCCGCCCGCCTGCGCGTGGCCTTCTCCGTTGCGCCCACCGATAGCACCCGTGGAAAACGGGCCGGGTAGATTCGTACGATGTCGTTGTCGACATTGTCATTGCTAGCCGACGCCACGACAAGGGCTCCCATGTCGGTTGCCAGGTCAAGCGTCTGTTCAGCAACCCTCACTAGTTGGTCGTCTGCTATCACACTACTCCAACTCGCATTGATGATGTCTGCCCCGCTCATGGCCGCATAAAGGATGCCCTCGTAGCCATAGCAAATGAGATTATCGCCCCCTTCGCATCCGGCGTTGATGTGCATAATCTCTGCATTCCAGGCTGCCCCGGCCACCCCAACATTGTTGTCGGTCACTGCACTGGCCGATCCTGCAACGGCCGTGCCGTGAAGAGCACTACCGGGCGTCTCTGGCAGCCCTGTCGGATCGTTATCCGTGTCGTCGCCGTTGACAAAATTCACGCCATGAATGTCATCAATGAATCCATTGTTATCATCATCAACCCCGTTGCCTGGAATTTCATCCGTATTCGTCCATACATTCGCCAGAAGATCGTCGTGGCGCCATTCACCGCCACCGTCGACCACCGCAATGACGACCCGCGGCGATCTATCTTCACCCTTGACCACATCCCACGCCTCTGGCAACCGCATCAACTCAAGTTCCGGCTGGTTGTTGAATCCGGGATCATTCGGATCGATGCGTTCCCAGCGGACTGGCCCCGGGATACGATTTACGGAAACTGGTTCGGCGTAGACGATGCCAGGAGCGTAGGACAGATCTATGGAAACTCGTTCGGGGGTCACATCGGCACTGTAGCGCACGTAGTAAGTGCGGCGAAGCGCCAGAAGATTGCGTCGCGTCTTGGGAGTCGGATCCACCTGATCCAGAAACGGATACACGCGCTCAATAGTGTGCACCCCGTAGGCAGCCGCCTTCCGATCAAAGACCTGTAAACCGGTTGTGGCTGTTTTGCCAGGAAGAGAGACCCCAGCTTCGAATTGAACCACCACCACTTTGGGGACGACCTCCGGGACGTTTTGAGCCAGTATCCGATCGGTGCAGAAGAGTAGAACTAGGACGAGCAATAACGTCGCGAGAGCGAATGATTGATGGATCTTCATGGTCATATAATCAGTGAGGTTCGCGTGTTCGACAAGCTTGCGCGTATAATCAGGGTTGGTGAGAATGAACTGTATTGCATTCTTGGATTCAGGATTTTATTTGCTATTCTACTGAAAAATATATGTTCAACGACAAAACTTATTGCGGTTGACGACAATATAATTTGTGGTTCTATCCACAACATTCGAGGTAGTATCCCGTCAAATGGCCGGGATGCTCAGAAATACTAACTGGTTGCGACCAGTTATCTTTGCAGTGCCTTAGCATGGAAGCAAATCAAGGCTCAATGCCCATATGGATTTATTTCAAGACAATCATGCTGATCGAAACGGATTGTGCGTGCATTCAGGTTTTGAAACAACCTATCAGACACCTTAGAGTGGGGCGTAAATTGGGACAGGACATGGCTGGATAAGTCTGTGGGGATTTTCGGGCGAATACGTGCATTCGGCTACTCCAAAGAACCCCTAGATGACCTCCTCTAAACAGTGGTAAGTTTCAGTCCGACTATAGACTGTACCATCGACCTCAAAGATCTGAAACATGACCGTTGTTGATTCAGCCAATATCTATCGGTACCAACTGCGGCTGACTTCTCCCATTGCCTGGGACGGGCAATCCCGTACACACCGAAGTGGTCTACTGGTGCGTCTGGGTCATGGCGATTACTCAGGCTGGGGAGATATTGCACCCTTGCCTGGGTTCAGCGCAGAATCAATAATAGAGGCGCAAGCATGGGCCGAGGAGTTTGCCAGAGAAATCCTGGAGTCCCCACTACGCACTTTGGATCTGAGCGCAATAAAGATTCCCCCCTCAGTTCGATTTGGATTTGAACTTGCCCTCAGGAATCTTGACACAGCAACGAGAAAACCGTCCCCGCAGGAAGCATCAGCCGTAGCGTGTTGTGGCTTGATCGGGCATCAGAAAGATCAACAAGTCCACATCGCGCACAGTCTTGTCAGCTCAGATTATCGGGCTGTGAAGCTTAAACTTGGACGACTATCCCTTGAGGAAGATTTGAACACGGTGCACACGATTTGCGGAAAATACCCGGAACTTGAAGTGCGTGTTGATGCGAACCGTTCCTGGTCAATAAAAACGGCGAAAGAATTCATTCGAGCCACCAATAAGTTGAGACTGGACTACCTTGAAGAGCCCTTAAAAGATAAGACCGAGCTTATGGAGTTCGCCCGAGGCTGCAATATTCCAATCGCACTGGATGAAACCCTTCGAGAACAGGACGCTGAAAAATACCATCAGGTCGCCGATGTTCACGTGCTAAAACCGACACTGGCCGGGGGGATCTACACGACCCTCGCACATTTAGAACAAGCCGTACAAGACAATTCACGATGCATCATCAGTTCCTCCTATGAATGTGGTGTGGGAATGCTTGGCCTGATTGAATTGGCCAGAATGCTCCCGCATGAAATACATGGATTGGATACGCACAAGGTATTTGAGCGTGATGTGTTTAGGATCCCACTCCAATTGAGTGGTCCCAGGCTGCAACCAGAGGGATCCACAGAAACCCACGATCTAGATCGATCAATATTGCATCGCGTCTGGAATGCGAAAGCATAACGCGCCTTCTAGGCAGCTCAGCAAGAGGTTGCTCCTGCCTGGGGAGGTACGGTTCCCGTTACCGTAAAAGAAACCTCTTGGGGATACTCCCACAACACGGACCCTTCTATTGACGAACCGCCTCAACTGCGTAGTAGCGGGGTGTAAAGCGACGCAGCAGCGGACGGAAACCAGTCAGTGCACCGTAGCTGACCCATTGTTCAGTGCGCACTATCCGCCATCCAGAATGCTCCAGTAACCAGTCAAACTGCCAAGCCTCAAACTCATGAAAATGCCGATCCCACGGATCGTCCGGATTGCAGTATGCAGGAGCAAACCATAAACGCAGCGGTACCGTCGCAACAAGACGAGGAGCTTGAATAGCGCGAAGTACATTGTATGGCGTCACCAGATGCTCCAAGATCTCAAAAGCAGTTACAATATCCACGTCAGCTCCAATCTCACCCGTGGCCTCCTCCAGGTCGCCCTCTGTATTACTAACCTGGTACCCTGCACCCTCCATCCTCCGCCCAAGCTCATTTGGAGCACCAAGGTCAAGAATACGTGCTGGTGGCGGAGTTACACCATGAATAAACCGTAATGTGTTTTCGAATCTCCTCTCAAGCGTCCCGGATGCCTGTGACATGGTTCGTAGAATTTGTTCTCCGTAAAATGTTCGTCATAAAACCCATGTCAGCGCAAAAATCACGCTGTGTGCGAGCAGTAGTAACGCCGTTTGGCCAAGGAGCGGGTTCAAACGGGTAGCATCTTTTATTGTGACCAAGCCGTGCAGTATACCTATGGCCGGAATCAAGATCAGTACTGTGAGCCCGGACCATATATGTTCACCGGTGAAACGAACAAACTCCAGAGGTAGGAGCGCTGCGATAACCATACAGGCAACCCACATACCAATACCGAACTTGCGACCGAACCGAACCACCGTCGTCATCTTGCCCGCACTGCGATCTTCCTCTATATCCCGGATATTGTTAACCAGCAAAACTGCGGTTGCTAGCAAACCGGGAGCAGCACCTACTATAATCACATGTGGTGTTATATCGAGCGCTTGGACATAGTATGTCCCGCCAACGGCCACAGGCCCAAAAAACACCAGAACAAATAGATCACCCAGTCCCTTGTATCCGAACGGCCATGGCCCGGCTGTATAGAGTATCCCCGCAGCGATCGAAACCAAGCCAATGAGGAGTACAATCCAACCGGCGCGGTAAACAAGGTACATTCCAAGGATCGTAGCAAGTATAAATACCACAAAAGTGGCCATCCTGATTTGCTTGGGAGAAATCAGTCCGGCTTGCGTGACTCTCGTAGGTCCTTTGCGATTAGCAGTGTCAGCACCCCGTGCAAAATCAGCATAGTCATTACAAAAATTTGTCCCAATCGTAATCAGTAATGCACAAATCATTGCAACCAGCATTGCGCTAAGGCTAAACCCATCGTTCGCCCATGCCATCGCTGAGCCTACGAGAATTGGGGCGATTGCAACGGGTAACGTCTTGGGTCGGGCAGCTAATAGCCAAACACTGATTGAGTTCTTGCTCATGGCTTGTAGCCCTCTCTGTCAAAGTCTGGTGGACGCCTGGCCAAGTACGCATTCCTACCCTCCTGCCCCTCCTCGGTCATATAGAACAGCATCGTTGCATGCCCGGCCAACTCCTGCAAACCGGCCTGACCATCACAGTCTGCATTGAACCCGGCCTTAAGCATCCGTATTGCAATATTTGAATTCTGAAGAATTTCCCTGCACCACTGCACTGTCGTGCGTTCCAAGTCGTTCAGTTCAACAACAGTGTTTACGAGTCCCATCTGTAGAGCTTCGGAGGCATCATAAGGTCTGCACAAGAACCAGATTTCCCGTGCTTTTTTCTGACCCACATGACGGGCAAGATAACTCGCTCCGTAGCCTCCGTCGAAAGAACCGACCTTTGGACCGGTTTGCATGAATTTAGCATTGTCGGCCGCGATAGTGAGATCGCAGATAACGTGCAGCACGTGTCCACCTCCAACAGCCCATCCCGCAACCATTGCAATTACCGGCTTGGGGCAAGTTCTAATCTGCCTTTGCAAGTCAAGGACATTCAGGCGTTGGGTACCTGTGCCTTTCTCGGTATATCCATGATCTCCGCGAATGCGCTGATCCCCCCCAGAACAAAAAGCATCCGGCCCCGCCCCAGTCAGCACAATCACTCCAATAGAAGAATCATCACGCGCCTTGGCGAATGCATCCTGCATTTCAGTTACTGTTAATGGGCGGAAAGCATTGCGGACCTGCGGACGGTTGATCGTTACCTTGGCAATGCCTGCCGTATCGGTTTCGGGAACGCCCGTCTGGTACAGGATATCCGTGTATTTGCCTTCATCCTGCCATACAATTGGCCCCTTAACCGTAGGTCGATAAGTAAAGTGATGCTTCTTTTTAGACATAGCAATAGTTCAATTATGTGAGAAGTTCAGTTTCAATAGCCTCGCTTACGCGCCTGTAGATGGTTTCGTGCAGATCTGCGTTTTCCCTGCGGTCTGTTTTGACCTCAATCAGGTTTGATCCTGGGAAAGCAGCCGCAGCCTGCCAGGATTCCTGAAATCGGGTGCATGAGTCAGCCAATGTGTACGGTATCTGAAATTGCTCTGCAGCAAACCGGAAGTCCATGCCGTGAGGAGTCCCCAGTACCACTTCGAACGGTTCCTGCTCAAGAGCAATAGGAAGCATATTGAAAATGCCGCCGCCATTGTTGTTGATAACTACAATGGTAATATCGCAATCTTTGAGAAGTGCCAGTGAGTTCAGGTCGTGCAACATGGCTAAATCTCCCAACAGTACGGTCCCCGACCCAGACTGCCCTCGAGCAATCCCTGCTGCCGTGGCAAGCGTGCCGTCGATTCCACTTGCACCACGATTAGCAAAAACGCGTGGGCTGGCGTCTCTTTCCAGGAAAGACTGCAAGTCCCGAATCGGCATGCTGCTTGCACCAAAAATCCAATTTGTATGGTCAGCTAGCCTGGACAGCATCCACGCTACAGATGGTTCAGAGAGCTTATGGTCAATTAGTGAGACTAGAGTACGCCGAGCTAAGGTGTCTGCACGCATCCACGTCTCAGTCCAGGCAGCACAAGATTTATCCTGGGGTACCTCTCCCAGCAAATACCTACAGAACCCGGTAATTTTCGACTGAATCCGATCCGTTAGTACGTGATGTGGATCAATCCTGTCTGACGATGGCGCGATCAATACATAAGTTTTGGTACGCGCATGTGACAAAAACTGCTGTAATTTCTTGGAAACCAGAGGCCCTCCAAAATGCAATACTACATCCGGGGAATGCTCACATGTAAACCTTTTGCAGCGCACAATTAAGTCAAAGAAGGTTACCATGTTGTCTACCGGGGGCACTGGTGCACTTATATCTGCCATTAACGGCCACCCTAGATGCTTAGCCAGGGCATGAATGGCTTTGCCCTCCTCAGGACTCTGTAAACTTCCGACAACGATAAGGCCTCGGTGAGCTTCACAAATATTCTGCACTAATCTTTGACTCGGCGCAACCACACCCCCTGCTGCACTCATGTACCGTGTTTGCTGACGTTCCTCCTCCGACCAGGGCATCGCCGGGATTGATTTTTCTACCCGATCTTCTTCCAAAAGAGGCTCTCTGAACATACAGTTAAGATGTACGGGCCCGGCACAGGCCCAATGCACTGCATGATCAATGGTGGTCCTTATATATGCCCCATCCTGCCCTGAGACTGCTGCTGGCAAATCCACAAACCACCTCGGATAACGCCCGAACAGATGGACTTGATCAATAGTCTGGTTGGCTCCGGTATCGCGAAGCTCGGCAGGACGGTCGGCCGTAAGGCAGATCATTGGCACGCTCTCCATACTGGCTTCGACTACAGCCGGTAGACCATTTGCCGCTGCTGTACCTGAAGTGGTGATCCAAACACATGGCTTCCGGGTTGCCCTGCCGTATCCAAGTGCAAAAAATGCACTGCCGCGTTCATCAAAATGAACCGTGCAATGCGTGCCCGGATGACTGATCGCTGCCAACGCAAGAGGTGCACTTCTGAATCCAGGAGAAATTATAAATTCATCAACTCCGCAGCGTACTAGTTCTGCGATGATCAGATGTGCACGATGCGCATTGCTCTGGATCATGCGTATTGAAAGTCCGCCTGGACCGAAGAAGCATAGAGATCCAACACCTTTGCCAGTCCGCTGATCTTGTGTCCAATCTCATCCCATTCATCCGAGGGAGTCGATCCTCGGACAATCCCTGCACCTGAATAAAGGCGCATTACTGACCCCGACACAAGACCGGATCGTATTCCAGCGGCGAATTCAGCTTCATTTACTCCTATCCAGCCTACCGGACCTGCATACCAGCCACGATCAAATGGCTCCCGCTCGCGGATAACCTCTAGGGCCAAGTCAGAGGGGTACCCCCCGACTGCGGGGGATGGATGCAGGGCCTCCAGCACATCCAGGCTCGTATACTCCTGGCGCAGAATCGCACGCAGCCGCGAAACCAGATGTATCTCGGAGGTTAACCGCATGATTGAGGGCTGGACATCCATCGTCACATAGGCGGCCAATCGTGCAATCTCCTCCTGTAGGCTGATGCGGACAAACTCATGCTCCCGCTGCTCTTTTGCGCTCCCAAAGAGCTCATCAATCA
This sequence comes from Rhodothermales bacterium, assembly GCA_965219915.1. Lineage (GTDB taxonomy): Bacteria > Bacteroidota > Rhodothermia > Rhodothermales > Bin80 > Bin80. The sequence continues at coordinate 3,097,564 of OZ244794.1, forward strand.
TCTGCTCATCCTCCAAATCGGAGTGTCCACGCGGGCGTGTACCTGCGACTGCCTCACTCTCCACCGAGCGCCCCTCCCGCCTGAATAGTCGCTCGGGAGATGCACCTAAAAATGCCTTCCCTGGAATCGGTTCGAACAGAAAATGGAAACAGCTTGGAGAATTACCCTGAAGCTGCTGCAGAATCGTTATCGGCTCCGGTGGAGCCGGAAAATCAACCGTGGTTTCTCGTGCTAGAACTACTTTGTCCAAAGAAGAGGTTTGAACCGCGCGAAGCACCCAGTTAACAATGGACTCCCATCTTTGGGTATCTGGACAGAAACGGTGCCTGATGGGCTTCGGGAGTTGTTTGAATCCTTGAGCAGGCACCCGGAGTGCCTCAATCTGATCAAGGATCAGGTTCATCTGGGCACGGTCATCAGGCAGCACGATGTTACAGCGAAGCATCGTGCCCTTAGAATCTTTGCGAACTTCAAATCTTGGCAAAACGAACCGCCATGCACCAAACGAATCCCACTGCACTTCATACGGTTGGCAAAGATCAAAGCGAATGCCTCCATAGTACCTGACCCCATGCTCACAACCTGAGAGCATCGATCCAAGTCCACTGCGTAATCCCTTCAAGTCAGCAGCAGAGGGGGAATACTGGCAATCTGCCTCTCCAATCGCGGCAACCTCCATACCATAATCCCTATCTGACCAGTAGAGACGTGCCTCCCGTGGATAGTTCGCCAACCATCTAAGAGGAGATACCCCTTCAAATTCAACGGAAGCCGTAGCTATTCTTGCTTTGAAAGACGTGTCTGGATGTTCCAGAAGGCTTCGGACCTTAGCCTGCAGTTCACTTGTCGCGTCAATACTAACACCATTTATCATAAATTCTTCCTCCCTCGAGGTGCCTTCTTCTTAAGTACATGTTGGACGATTTTCTGCTCAATGTCCGCGAAATTGGCAAGATTAACACCGTAACGCAATGCACTGCGAACAATAAAAGCTCTCAAAATTTGGTCCGGAACTGGAAGTTGATACATTGCTTTCCAGCACCGAATTATTAGCGGTCGCGTCAAGAATGTCAATACGCCCCACCGCAAACATACAAATCCGATCAGCCCCACAGCCACAGCCGGGAATTGACCGGTCATAGCAAGAATTGACATTGTTGCAGCATAAAGTATCGCCTGCATCAACACTGCATCCAACACCCGCAAAAGGGGCGATATCCCACGATTCACCAGTGCCGGCGCAAATATCTGCCACGCTGTAAAAAAAATCAGCGCGACTACAGCGACCTGCCACGGAGCATAGTAGATTAAACCCAATGCTAGCAGCCATGCGGACAATGTGTGCGGGGATCGAATCCACGTATCGGCTCGCGCCAGATGTATCTCAATCGGCTCGCGTTCAAAAACTTCAGCCGCGTATTCGTTGAGAAGAGCGACCGTGGTTCTATACCAAACACCGGACTCAGTAAGGATACCCTGTGGGGTATCCCGGTATATAACCGTGTTTTTCGGCCACAGTGGCCACGCCATGTACGCAGTCGCTCAAGAACCTGCGGCCTTCAACCCCGACATTAGACCGTTGTTGCCCTACAGAAACGAAAATCACTGCGCTCCAATGTTAATGAAATATTGGAGTCGCTCGGGAGAGATCGTCACCTGGCGCAACATCAAATCAGGTGGATATTGGGCAATCGGTTTGACATGCCCGGTTGTATCAGCAAATATCTGATCGTACGATACCGTGGCCTGAATGAATTGGGATTGCTGTGCCTCGGAGAACATTGACAATGGTACCTGATACGTGATCGTCACAAACTCTGGATCAAGTTGGACCGTATTGTTCCCGTCAAGGAGGCCTTCTATCTTGACTCTGATATGCTCTTTTTGACCCTCTGTATACTGTGATGCAAGCTGTGAAACTGTCGTATTCCTAATGGACAGGTTAACGAGGCCAGCTAATGAATCAAGTAGGTTTACGGAATAGTGTACCGTATCGCTTACACCCTCAACGGTATCTGAGTCTGTTGGCCATACTTCCAGTTGACTCACGACAGATGCCGCGCCAATGACACGGACAGTGTCGGGATCAATTTGTACCTCCCCTGTCAAGAAGTACGGTGATTGGGGCACAAATATCACGCGTGACTCAATGGGGAGTATACGTTCCATTCTTGCCTCCTTTTGCAGGTTTATGCGCTCTGGAGCAATGCTTTCTATTGTTATCTCTTCCGGTAGCCGAAGGAGAAACTGTGTTTCCAGTTCAGGGACCGACGCATCAAAGACAATTGGATTACTCCAAAAACGCGCCTGGAAACGCTCTACCAACAGACTCCTACCTGGGCCATGCAGGGTGGTGCGAATGCTCTTGGGCAAAGGTTGAGCCAACGCCGAATCTGCATCGAGCCCCTCAACACAAGAAGAAGAGTATGCCTGTTGCTGCGACGCACAGGTTACATATTCAACAGCTATGTAATAGTTCTCTGAGAGGCTAAGCAGCAGCCATATAATAATTGAAGCTATCAGGCTGAAAAAAAGTGCCCGCCGCCGAACTCCTGACGGCCTCGCAGACTCGTCAAAAGTTGATGGATCCTCGAAAATTGCTCCTCGGACCCGGAGCCATAACCGTTTTAATACGCTTGGCATACTACGGTCGCTGATCAACTAATTGGATGTGCGTTACTCCAAAAAACATGTCACTGAATCATATCAGCGATTTATATCGATCTTATCCGCCATATTACGATACATCTCTACCAATGAACGCACAGAGTGGTCCCAATTGAAACGTTCCAGCACTGCCTGGTGACCATTTGTGGCCATCTGCTTGCGGCGGGCAGGATTCTTGTAAAGTTCAATCAGACACGAAGCAAAAGCCTCGTGATTCCCATAAGGTACCACTGCCCCACAGTCCGTGACTTCTACAACTTGCTGCATATAGTCGCAGTTGGTCGTGATTAGCGGACGTTGGAGGTACATGTAGTGAAATAGCTTATGTGTAACCGTCTTATCGGTATGTTCGCACTTAATCTGGGGAATCAGACAGACGTCACTAGCTAGTATATAGCTCTTGATTTCCTCCTGAGGCCGCCAACCCTCAAATGCCACATGATCAGTGATTCCTAGCAATTCTGCCTGCTGTTCCAATTCCGGTCGAATCCGACCATCCCCAACAAGGACCAGCCGTGCCGGACAATGTTTAAGGACCAACGGCATAGTCTCCAACAGAAAATCCAGGCCTCGATGTAAATTAATCCCCCCCGTATAAACCAGCGTGTACTCAGACTTATGGGATTCAATAATGTCTTTTTTCACAGGGTACCGGTCGAAGACTTCAATATTAATAGTATTTGGAAGAACGGTTACTTTCTTTTCGGGGCAGCCCAGCTCAATGTAGTGGTCCCGCATCGTATCGGCAGTGACAATAACGCCCTCGGCACTGTCAGTCCATTTTTTCTCCAGTGCTTTCCACCTACGAAGACTGATGAACAGCTTGCCCGGAAACCGGGTACTCCATGAATATTGTGCCAGAGCGGCAGTCCATACTTCGTGTAGGTCAGCTACCACCGGAATGCCCAGGCGTTTGCCTGCCCTTAGTGCGCCACCGCACATGTACAGGTCGTGTGCGTGAATGACATCAAAGCTGTACTGCTTTCGCAGTTGTTGAATTTGCCGCTCAATGTACCAAGACAGAAAGGGAATCGTGCCCGCAAATCCTCGCATCCAGTTCCGGACTTTTGCGGGCACATGCCGACGTACGACGGTGTACCCCTGATAGTCTTCAATGGGCGCTCTAGTATCAGGAGCAAGAATCAGCAGTATGACTTCAAAACCCGCCTTCGCCAAGGCACATGCCTCATTCTCAACACGGATATCCGGGGGAAACGGTTGATCCAGAATCATCAGTATCCGATATGGCTTCTTTGATTCAGCCTTGCCGTGTTCAGGTACCGCTCTCATAACAACCATTTTATGCGTTTCTCAGGTTTCGATCACGAATGCTGCGAGAGAGAGGTCAAGGCGGCCTCCCCAGAACCGACATTGCAGGCCATCATACTACCCCTAGAAAGTAGTTGATCAATAGCATCCGCCCCGATACCGACCTCTCAAGAAGCAACCCAAGACTGATGCGCACACTTGGTTTATGGCCGCCAATTACCCTCTAGTCCTCCGAAAATATCCATAACCACCAAACCCGAGAAAAATCAATGTTAATCCGTAAACGAAAATCGTAGAAATCGTGCTAATTCTTTTACCCCAGATTTGGCTTGCAGGATCAAAGCTCATTTCTAGGGTGTGTATTCCGGCAGGAATGGCAACCGCGCGCAAAAGGTAGTTCGCTCTATGGATAGGTACACTTTCTCCGTTAAGCGTGGCAGTCCAGCCGGCCGGGTAATAGACTTCGCTGATAACCAGCAGGCGTGGCGCGTCCGTTTCCACTTCATAGGTAATTCGTCGAGGACCATGACTGAGTGTATTTACGATTACAGTACTGGACGAATCAATGGGAGTCACTGCTTCTTCAATCGGTGAGGGCAGTATAGCGGTCACTGAAGGATCGAAATCGAGTTCCTGGATGCGATACATCGTTTCACTTGGCTCTTCGATGATCTCTGTTTGCCCGACAAGGTAGGCCCGTGGAAGCACATCTAGGTTTTCGTAGACACTAAAACCGGACTCCGAACCATAAAACGCACTTGAGGTCCCGCTGACAGGCGCCTGTGACAGGATGTATCGAACATTCATCATGTCGAGAGCATTCTCATTCGGCGTGGAGGTATTAGGATCCATGAGAATATTATCCAGGAAATCCTGATATAAACGCAATTTCACTGCGCTATAGCCTCCAAGTGACTCGTGATGGAATGATGGACGCCCCAACCCGGTCTGATCCAGACTTTCGAGTGACAACACGCGGAACTGCCCCTCCTGTTCAAGTACATACTCATCTACATCCATCGTTGTTATGCGTTGAGCAGGATTCTTAGAGATGCTGAGATGCTCAGTATCCAGGTATCTGCGTGCTACGCCCCCTAAATCAAGAACCACTAAAAGTACAAGGAGCCCCTGAAATACCCAACTTGACAATTTTCCGCGACGGACAGCAACTAATGCTATGCTTGTCAGGACTACAAATAGTAATGAGCGCCTCAAATCTGCCATAAAAGCATCTTTACGTGGACCTACAAGTTGTTCGGATAAAAGCTGCTCTGCGGCCGCAACCACCTGAGGATCAGTTGGACTTCGCTGCGCGGATTGAGCTACATATGTTATCACTTGCTGACGCTCTCCCTCACGCTGGAAATCAAATAACGAACCCCCGGTTGCCAGCAGGAGCATTAATACCCCTCCAGTCACACCAAATATGATATAGATGGCATTCCATTTTGTGCGTTCGGCGGCGACAGATACTTCACGCCGCACAATATAGGAGAGCCCAAGAGCTGAAAGAACCGCCAGCACCAAAACCACTGCAATCAGCCAAGTTTCGGGAACACGGAAGGCATCATACAGAGGAAAATAATTGAACATGGCACGATTCAACACTCCGAAGTGGTGCCCCAGAGAAAAAAGTGTCATCAGACCACCGGCAATCCCCAGCGATATTGCTAGGCGTGAACGGATGCGCCATACGGCCAAGATACCAAGGAGCAAGGCTATACTACCTGCATAGTGGGGGCCACCAGTAAACGGTTTGCTCCCCCAATAATATGAAGATGAGCCTCCACCAAAAGCATCTGCCACTAGTAGCGTTAACAGTTCCCCCGGACTTTGACTCCATCGCATTGCATAGTCCCAGGTTAATCCGCCTGCTTCCCCACCAGAGGACATGCCCCTTATACTGTATTCCTTATACTCAATCGTGGGCCAGTAATGCTCAGCCACCATGAGGAGCGCCAGCACTGACCCCATAGCCAGCAATCCTGTCGACTTCAGGAACGGAGGCAGTTTCTTTTGTCGCCACGCCTCTATGGCGAGTACAGTCCACCAGACAAGAGCTATAAAGGTGACGTAGTACGTAATCTGTACGTGCCCTGCACGCAGGTTCGCCGCCAGTGCAACAGCAAACAACAAGCCAGCCATCAGGCTTGGTTTTCGCATTCCATGGATAAACGCCAGGAGCAGCCACGGAGCAAAAGCCAGCGCGACGAATTTGGTATTATGTCCAGCCACGAGTATGACGGGCAAATAGGTCGTCATTCCGTATACACAGGCCGCTAACAGTGAGCTCAGCGTATCGCGGAGCAGGTACCAGACAAATATGTAGGTCCCCATCAGCATGAAAATCACATGCGAAAAGGGCCATGATATTCGCCGGATCGCACGAGGGATTTCGTCAATTTGGGGGACTAGTGCGGGCGGAGAAACATTATACCCTGGCATACCTGCAAACAGGTTTGCGGCCCACAGCGGCTCTTCACCGGTTTCCTGACGGTATTCAAACATGCTTTGGGCAGCGGCCCTCCACTGAACAATATCGCCTCCAACCAAGCTCCTGCCACTGAAAAGGGTTGGCCAGCAGAAATACATGGCTACCATCAGCAACGCGACCGCACAGACAGTGTGTTGGAAAAGAGGGGGCTGCATCGCCCACCAGGAACGTGGTCCCTGGGGATAACGCGTCGCTTTTAATCTGGCCATAGACGGACGCTATCCAATGACCTTTGGTACTCTGAAATACTCTCCATCCGTATCCGGCGCATTCTTGAGGGCGCCTTCTTGACTGATACGCTTATTGACGGAGTCCGTGCGCACGACATGAGCAAGATCCAGTACATGCGTCATGGGTTCAACTTCCGAAGTATCCAACTCATTGAGCATGTCCATATAGTCAAGTATGCGACTCATGTCCTCAGCCAGGGTCTCCTCCTCGGCCTCAGTGAATTCCAGTCGAGCCAACTTGGCGATATGACGAACCTCCTCCCTTGATATAGCCATCAACCTTGCATTAATACCCACAGGCGTACGGTAGCCCCTGCTCCCTGTTCCATAATTCCGCCCGAGCCTAAGGGTATGTTCACGCGCGAGGGGACAAGGAGTATCAGGAGAAGCTTGCTCTGCTCGTCCTCTCAATGCGGACAACCAAAATGAGCTACCAGGAGCGTTGGAATGTCTCCAATTCTCCGCAAAGAGAGATATTGAACAGCGCTGAATGTACTCAATTAGCGCTATGGATGCGGGCCAAAATCATGTATCATTTTCGATGCGCGCTGAACACGGTTACGAAATCACGCACTACAATACGGTCCCGGTATATTGTGGGGATGTGTGAATGCCGCAGAACTGCACACGGACGCAGCGCGCTCGTACGACCAATCCTGGTCTCCTCCCCATTCATTAGGCTAAGGCCACTAGCCCATTACGCTGCGCAGCAAATCCCTTGTTATCTTTGTGAATATTCATTTGGCCCCCTCTTATTGAGATATTTCGTTTCTATGCAGAATCTCAAATTGCTGCTGTTGCTGTCCGTAGCACTGTTGCTCGTTGCCCCCTCGAATGCGCAACGCATTACGGGAGTGATGAAGCTTGGCATGACTCAAACCACGTTTTCCGGTGACCTCGCCTCCGGCCCGACAACATGGGAGAATGTTGCGGGTCTCGTAGGAGGTGGAGCTGCTGAACTGAGAATTGTTAGAGGACTCAGTGCAGTTGGTGAGGTGCTCTACTATCGGATGGGCGCAAAAACCCGGGTGCAGTACAATGACTTCCCGGGGATACTGACCAGCAGATCATCTTATCTCACATTTCCAATCTTGGGACAATACCGATTTGAATCTTCGGGAATTGTAAGACCGCGGATTTTTCTCGGTGGAGCGGCTTTGTTTGCCTTGGAATCAGTAATTATTGCGGAGTCTACCACAGATGGGCAAATCTTTATTGAGGAAGACGAATCAATTGAGACTTTTGATTATGGCCTCATGTTCGGGGCAGGCCTAGATCTGTATCTGGCTAGTCAGCGCTTCACTATTGAGGCCCGATCTTTTCGAGGCCGCAACGATGTTACCAAGCCCCATTCGGAAACCGGCGACTCCGTACTGACTAATCAGGGCTGGGCGATCATGCTTGGCGTTCTCTTCTAGCCGTATCCTCATCCGCTCAGTCTACTGTAGCTCCTGACTGAACGTCTCAACTTCAAGCCACTGTAGAAATTTCGGCCTCGCAGAACCGAAGCAGAAGACAAGTAATCCCCGCTGACTGCATTTCATTTGTCCCCAACCCTACATCATTGGGAAACATCGTATCCTGGGAAAGCTTTAAGGGCGCAGACAAAATGGTTGCCGTTCTCGAAGGCAATAACAAAACGGTGAAAACCGTTACCGAAAACACCTCCTGCCCCACTCACTCACAACAGCCAGCATGCCTCGCGCTACTATCCCCTCCGTACTCTGCACTTTTGCTTTGACCATAACACTGCTCAGCACCGGCTGCAGGTCAACCGACTCCGATTCTGGCGAAATCTGGTCCGGCACCATTGATACGCTTGCTTCCGGCGAAATCATAGTCCGAAATACAGGCGAGGCGGTTTGGTCACCGGAGGAAGCTTGGCAGGTCGTAGAAGAAGTTAGGATTGGAAGTGATACAGGCGATGATGCGCTTCTGTTAGGGAGAATCAGCTCGTTTGATGTAGATGCGCAGGGGTGGATCTACGCACTCGATGGCCAAACACAAGCGATTCATGTCTTCAACTCGGACGGAATTTTGGTCCACACGGTCGGAGGCGAAGGCACTGGACCAGGGGAATTTGAGCGAGCGAACGCGCTTGACCTGAGCGCAAACGGCCAGGTCTGGGTTATGGAAATGCAGAAGGGGCGGCTCACTTTCCTGGACTCAACCGGAAACTACTTGAAAGGGGCACGTATCGGTAGCACGGGCTGGGATTACCGTCCCTATCCAGGCGGTATGGATCCCCTTGGCCGTTACAACGCCGCGGTGGTAGTTGAGGTAATGGACGATTACGATCTTGCACTGGCCCGCTTCGATCAAGACTTCATTCCGCTTGATACGATACCGATTCCCGAAAGAGCTGAGCCGCATGAGCAATTCGAATTAGTTACTGATGGCGGTGGCATGATGGCGACGAGCATTCCGTTTCGGGGATCTTTTGTTTGGCGATTTTCTTCGAGCGGCCATTTCTGGACGCTTCTTACCGACAAGTATGAGCTAGCCGAGATTACAGCCAGTGGTGAAACGCTTCGAAGAGTATCACTTGACCATGATCCGATTCCGGTGACCCCCGCAGACCTGGAGGAGGTCGGCGAGAACCTAAGTTGGTTTACTCGTCAAGGGGGAAAGATCGACTGGTCAAAGATCCCGGATACAAAACCTGTCACGTCTTCCTTTTTTTGTGACGACGAAGGCAATCTTTGGGTGAGACGACTAACCGAGTCCCCCGAAGATGAAGGTTATCTCTTTGATCTGTTTGATGTCGATGGGCGGTTTCTGGGGGCGATTCGGCTTTCGTTCTCGTTAGAATCAAACCCAGTACCGATTGTGCGGAACGGAATGCTCTACGGCATCACCACGGACGAACTCGGGGCCGAAAACATTATCAGTGCACAAATCTTGAAACTGTAGCGCCCTGACTCACAGACACAAGCGGGGCCGCGCAAGTGCTGAGCGATGTATTGCCAAACCACTGCAATCTCCAATATGCCCGCGGCTGAGGGTTAGTTGTCGTCCCCACTGAATTCGTGGTTCAGCGGCAAACCGTCAAGCTCTAGCAATACATCGTGGATCTCATCCAATACCGATGTGATGTAGACTTCCATCGCCTCTGGTTCATTAATGTATGGGAAAGAATACCCCCTGAGAGCAATATCATCGTTCTCTATACGGATATAACTGTCCCCCTTTTTCCCCAGCGACAGTATTGCAGTGATATTTTGCCGTAGCCATATTGGGCGCGCAAGTACTGCATGTAGACTTGCTCCTGTGCCTACAGCAACCAGTATAGCCCGTTTTGGAAATGCACGGTGCGCGCTTCCCATGGCGTACTTTCGAGCGAGCTCCAGGAGAATCGCCTCAGGAATCCATTGAGAGCTATTTGCCTCGGAAAACACCTGTATGGAACCGGGATCAATTACGACGACGTTCAGCTGGGATGCATAATGCGGGTCTTGGCCAGCGATGAATCCTAACACATTTAAAGTGGATTCATACGTACGCGCCTGTACCCCAACATCTATCGCGTTGGGAAGCGTATACTGCGCGTCCGATGAAAGCTCAGCAATACTGTCCGCATCCATTCCCGCTACTTTGGTCAGGACTTCTGGTGTCACATGAAGGAGCAGCATACCCGTACTGTCTGCGGTTGCCAATCGTCTGGTTATATCACCGACCGCGAATATGGCACGCGCGCCACGCCCCGATAGGCTATGAATGCGGTCTGATGTTAGCCGCGCCGCTGGCAACACTATAGCCATTCCTTCATGGAACACACTGGTCTCGCCGGAAACCAGTGTCGTTGCGGTGTAGTCGCCTGATGCTGAATGAGGATCAGCCCAATACATATTGCCTGGACTTTTCACATCACCAAAAGACACATCATAGATCACGCGCCTGGGCTCTTGTAATGTGATTGTGAACGAGTCCCCGAATGCAGGTTGTAACCCCGCCATTTGAGCCGTCAAGTAATCTCCTACATCTTCTGGAATCCCGGATTCACCTAACAGCGCCAACTGACGGGCATCTTCAATCACATTTATCGGTTGCCACGACGGGGCTTCCGGTGACCCTACCGGGGGCACTTCCACGTTGTTCAGCGACAGACAACCCGCCAAAAACATAACGAGAGCAATGTAGCTGTACCCTTTCTCGCTGTGACTTCCGCATGCAAGTGCGTTCATGGGCTACATTAGCGATTCAATAGCATCCAACAACTGATCCCATCCCAAGGACTGTTTTTGCCGTCGAACCCCTGCCGTCAGACTAGCCTGCATATCATCCGCAAAATACCGCACGATGGCACTGGCCAATGCGGCAGCATCGTCGGGAGGCACAATGAGTCCGGCCTCCTCGTGGGGTACGATTTCGGCGAGGCCACCAACATCCGTAGTAATAATCGGAACTTCAAACTGATATGCAACTTGGGCAACGCCACTCTGGGTTGCAGACAAGTAAGGCTGAACCACAACATCAGCAGCAGCAAAGTAATCAGCTACTTCATCTTTGGGAATGTATTGGTTGACCAGCTTTACCTGATTCTGAAGATCAAGCGATTTCACCTTCTTTTGGTAGGGTTCTTCATCGTCATAGAATTCTCCTGCGACCAACAGGCGGACATCCGGCAGTGCATCCCGAACTGCCGGCATGCTGTCCAAGAGCACATGCAAGCCCTTGTACCGACGTACAAAACCGAAGAAAAGAATCACCGGCAAATCCTTGGCCAGTCCCATTTTTTCGCGTGCCCTAACACGGTCTGAGGGTTTGCCGAAACTATCATATACCGGGTGTGGCGCGAGGGCACGTGAGCAACTAACCTTCAACTGATCAAGGTCTCTATCCACCGCCGAAGACATTGCAACGCATCCTTGCATCGCCCCGAAAAAATAACGACCTAACACCACGTCACCCGGCCTTCGCTCGTGTGGAAGCGCATTATCAACAACAACGATTGATTGAATATTTTTTCGTGCAAGAATCCTTGCGATGGTACCGAATACGGGGGCAAAAAATGGAATCCAATAGCGAAAAATGACCACGTCAGCTCCCAACTCTTGGATGCGTCCAGCTGCTCTCCACCAGGAAAACGGATTGATGGCATCAATCAGCCGCTCCGCATCTACTGCGCGCTCTACTTTCGTTCCAGTTTCGTATTGCGTCCGACCTGGAAACAACAGCGACGGATACTGGCGCGTAAAGGTGACAGCGTGAACCCTATGTCCACGTTCCAGAAGACATGCAGCCATGGTTTCAGACAGATGTGCGATACCTCCCCGGTAAGGGTACATCGGTCCAACCAGTACAATTCGACGACTATCAGCCATTTCCTGCCTGTTCCGGACAGTGATGTTTTAGGAATTATATCAAAACTCGTTCTTCGTGATCCTTGGCCTGGCCGGCCCCTCACAAGAATTCGGTTGTCGCGCAGTCCGAATACCGTCAGGGCTCCTCATGATGCTACTCCTTCCATCTTGTTTGCATACCAGGATCGGTAACCCCGGTGAGCTCCCCACTGCGCTGATTGAACCAATATGGACATGTTTATTGAACTAGAGGCGCAACAGCTTCAGGAATGATCAGTTCATGCCTCATTCATAAAATACCGGATAGCTAACGATCCCCCATTTGAAAACCAAGCATGATTAATCATCGCATTGTATCTCTTATTGCAAGTGCCACGGAAATCGTATGTGCTTTAGGGTTTGAATCAAGCCTCGTTGGCAGATCTCATGAATGTGACTACCCACGGACGATTGGGAATATCCCAGTATGCTCATCTTCAAAGATCCTGACGAATTCATCCAGTGCTGAAATCGACGACCAAGTACGAACGATTGTGAAGGACGGCTTGTCTGTTTACAATGTAGACTCCAAACAGTTAGATGAAATCTCGCCCAGTGTCATCATCACGCAAACCCAGTGTGACGTATGTGCTGTGAGCCTAAGTGACGTGGAAAAGGCAGTATGTGAGTTAGTGAGTTCGGCGCCTGCAATTGTTTCACTCGAGCCAATGTCGCTCAGTGATATCTGGAGAGACATCCAAAGCGTAGCCGATGCCTTGGGAGATTCAGACAGCGGTGGAGAACTTGTGTCAAATCTTCAGAACCGACTTGAATCATTACGTATCAGAACGCAACAAATACCTCACTGGCCTACGATAGCCTGTATTGAGTGGACGGAGCCGCTGATGATCGCTGCCAACTGGGTTCCCGAACTTGTAGATTACGCCGGTGGTGTCAACCTTCTCAGTAAGTCAGGGAAACACTCAGAATATCTTTCGCTGGACGAGCTTGCTGCGTCCGAGCCAGAAGTGATTGCCATCATGCCTTGTGGCTTTGATATTGACCGTTCTCTACGCGAGATGAAATCGCTCACGTTCAGCCCACAATGGAAAATCCTCCCCGCTGTACAGAATGGGCGAGTCTATGTCACGGACGGCAATCAGTATTTTAACCGCCCTGGCCCACGGATTGTGGAATCAGCGGAGATTCTTTCAGAATGTCTTCATCCGGGTTGTTTCGATTTCGGGCATCAAGGGACGGGGTGGATCCCCTGGCGACCCGACCGAAGTTCTGGTTAGAATGCGTTCATGTCTGCCGGATTGCGTCTGCAGCGTCCATAGAGTCTTGTTGAGTAAATATCACGGAGCTGCCTCCTGGCTATCCAGGAAGAGGCTGTTTTCACGCAGTTTCTCAACAATCCTGAGCGATTTCGCAGCCCAACAACGAGCTGTTTTTAAAGGCGCCCGACCATCCCTTTGCGCGTTCGGACAAAGCTCCAATACTTGATAAGTACGTCTGTACCTCTCGCGGCCGTGGCAAAGATCCTGGACACGGGAAAACTGTCAGGGGCTGAACAGCTATTGATGAACCCCGCTGCGCTGACGGGACATCGAGTGGATCAATTGACCTATGTTGATCTGCATGATGGCAGGGAGTGGCCTGGCAATTGGGTTTCAATGACAAATGCGCTGAACACTTATGTCCACTCCTTTCCACAAAGGAACGTTTCTATACCCAACTCTGCAAAAGCAGTTGCCTTTGTAATCAACGCCTCCTCTGAATTGCCTGAATCGGGTACATATACAACCTGGATGTGGTTTGCTTTGTGCCGTGCCATAAACTCCCTTCGAGATACCCCCTGAATTATTGCATGCATGATTGGCCACTGATGTGTCGTGGACTGCCAGCGCCGCTCGGTTTCTTCATCCGGCAACGAAAGCACGTCTCCAAGTCCAAGGTCCGCTTTTAGTCTGCCATCCTCCACGAAAATGCGACTCCAGACGATTTGGCCGGGCTTGCTTATCCCCTTGACCGTCCCTCCCCCCAGAGGGAAATACATTGGCGGCTGCCGCTCACTTGTTGTACCACCGTAACCGTCAATAAAATGGGCTGGAGGGGCCGCCCCGGAAATCTGAAATACCCAGACAAATGAGTTTTCGTACTGGTCACCCCATCGGACATCATGCAATGTGGTTTCCGGGGGATATCCGAGCGACCGCCATATGATTGAAGTTATATATGCATCCAGTCCAGCACATTCATCCACTTCATTGAAATGGACGAGAGCCTGACCGGCATAGAGTTCTCGGCTTCCATCACGGCTCATAACTGGTGGACGCTCCGTATTGTTGAGCAACCCTTCCACCAAGTCTGATGCTGGAAGGAGGTCTTTCAAGCCTTGCTGATACTGAATACCAATCGTATCACAGCCAAAATCATCAGCAATTCGGAGGGCGGCGATGTACGTTTTGAGTTGCTGCATAACCTGAGCTTCCGTAAGCTCAGTCGCTTCATCCGTCCCGAAATTGAAAGTCATACCCCGCTCCTGAACCCACGCAAGGCAGGATGCTGCTTCTTCGTCGGTCACTTGAAGGGATTCGTAATAAAGCGCACTCTGGCTTAGGCGCTCTTTAAACATCCCCACCTTATTTAGCAAATGGTCAGGAATGATCGCATTATACATCCCCATGCACCCCTCATCAAAAACCCCCATAATGGATATACGGTCTTTGATTTTCCTGGCAATATGCTCCCCTTCCACACGGGCGCTACCAAACCTTGACTCATCCACTTGCTCAAAAGGCACCGCATAAGATTTTTCCTCCATCACATTCTTCCCGGAAAGCCAGCGCGAAAGCTGTCTTCTGAAATAATCATCCGTAAAATCCTCGCTCCAAAGCGTATCGTATGGTACACCGGCCTTGGCGAGCGATCCATTTAAATTCAACATCCCCACCAGGCCCGGCCACGTACCGCTCCAATTGGCAACCGTGAGAATTGGACCCTTATGCCGCATCAACCCCGCCAATACATGATGGGAATACTGCCAGGCAGCAAACACGACCACGATCGGGCTCTCAGGATGAATCCCCTGGAAAACCTCACGTCCATACTTCTGGCTGTCTATGAAACCATGTCCCTTGTTCACGTCTACCGGATGCCCCCGCACGACATCATATCCGCTTGATCGAATGGCCCTCGCCACTGCAGCCTCAACGCTTTCCTGCTCCGGCCAGCAGGTCTGGTTGGCAGAGAGACGCAGATCCCCACTGGCAATAATTGTCACTTCGGGAGTATCTCGACTAGCTAATCGCATTCTAACACCTTGTTTTGTCTGGATAAATCTCGGCGGTCGGTTGATGGAGGACCCTCTCAGTGATTGTGTCTCTAGAATCACTCATGCCTGCGAAGGATATCTTTTTATCAGTTCGAAGATCAAGTATGGCCATATTTTGCTGAACTAATAAAAATGATAGGATCTCTAAACCCAACTGGTTCCTCATCTTGGACAAAGTGCATGCCTTGGGGGATACTTCGTCGGATCACAGTCCAAGAAGCGCCGTAACCCCAGGCCCTCGCACCGATCCTGATCCCCACCTGCGAAGAAGTGTTCAAACGCCCCGCCAAATGTGTTTGGAGAGGAACAGGGGGCGCTAGAAAAAATAGGTCCTCTGACAATCATTTATTCTTTCCCTGAGGTCATGAATAGCACGCTCCGGTTGCACATGGAATCACAACAGAAATATACCCAATCAGTTCTAGATTTCCTATAATCCAGACTTGACCACTGGCCTACTGCCATCGTTATTCAAGAATGTCTGACAATCCCTGCCAACTGTGTACTGCAACAGTAGGTAAGGCATTGCGTATCCAGTGAAGAAGCCTTGAATAATTATCCACATACTCCATGAATACACGCAATATAGGAGACCGCGTAGGAGAACGGTTTGAAGAAATTAAGTTAGAGGGATCGCAATTGGTGGACAAAGTAAAAGAGCTAGCCAAGGAGGGTAAAGCTAGAAGAATCACAATCATCAAGGACGGGCGAACGTTGGCAGAATTCCCCCTGTATCTCGGCCTGGGCGGTTCTGCCGCAGCGGTCCTGGCCATGCCATACCTCGCTGCGATTGGGGCGATCGCCGCACTTGTGACAGAAGTGACGGTGCGTATTGAACGCGATCCCGTAGACGGCATCGAACGGCGGCCCTCAGAGAACGATGACGATCTGCCGTGAGTGTATCCTTCGCCGTAGGATTTGAAGATATCCGTGCGGCAGCCGGTTTACTCCAGGGCGTAGCGAATAATACGCCTGTTCTCACTTCGCGTACACTGGACATGCGTGCGAACGCGCGTGTTTACTGCAAATGCGAAAGTTTTCAGCGTACCGGTGCGTTTAAGTTTCGGGGAGCTTACAATGCATTGAGTCGGATTCCAAAGGCAACCCGGGAAGTTCTAACCTTTTCCTCGGGCAATCATGCTCAGGCAGTCGCACTTGCAGGATCACTCCTGGATATCCAGCCAACCATCATTATGCCCCGGGATGCTCCAGAAGTGAAGCGTGAAGCCACCGAAGCTTATGGGGCAAATATTATTCCCTATGATCGAAGCGAAGTTACCCGCGAAATGCTCGCACAGAAGCTGGCTACCGAGCGCGAGCTACCGATCATTCCTCCATATGACCACCCCCACATTATAGCTGGCCAAGGAACAGCAGCATTGGAATTACTGCAATCTCAACCAGAAATCGAATTACTTCTGGTACCCTGTGGCGGAGGTGGACTATTATCCGGTACGACAATTGCTGCTCATGCAATTCGACCTAGCATTCGTGTCATCGGAGTGGAGCCGGCCACGGCGAATGATGCCGCCCTCAGTTTCAAGAGTGGTACGCTACATACCGTTCACAATCCGCAAACAATTGCAGACGGTGCACGCACACCGTCACTCGGGGCACTGACCTTTCCGATCATACGCGCCCTTGCCTACGATATTGTTGTCGTTACGGAAGATGCCATCATGGGCGCCATGCAGTTTCTGTGGAAGCGCATGAAACTTGTTGTTGAACCAACCGGAGCACTGGGCGTGGCTGCTCTACTGAGTGGCGTTATTTCTGCAGACCGCAAGAATGTGGGGGTAATTATCAGCGGTGGAAATGTGGATTTTGGCCAGACACCGGCGTGGTCAAAACCCACTTAATGCGGTAGATATACTCAAGTAAAACTTCCCACCTATTCGGATTTAATGAAATGCGAGTGCTTTTTCATTATTCCTGAATGTACATCCCCATCTTCCGATGCCAAGAGTACGATTACCATGCCGGACTCTCAATACCTCCGCCGTTACTGTTAAGAAGATCTATACCGTGAGCAAAAGATTGCGCAGTCTCTGCGCATCTCTTCGGTGGCGGTGCGCAGACTTATGCTGGCTGGCTCCAACGAGCGCGTGCTTGGCCCTATTTCTTGTATTTCACAGAGCAGCCGTAAGGTCGGGAGATCGGCGAGGATACTTCATCGCCGTTCATGGCCTCTTCCAATGCCGCACGGA
Organism: Rhodothermales bacterium; assembly: GCA_965219915.1. Taxonomy (GTDB): domain Bacteria; phylum Bacteroidota; class Rhodothermia; order Rhodothermales; family Bin80; genus Bin80. The sequence goes on from OZ244794.1 coordinate 3,115,050, forward strand.
CATAGTTGTTGGCCAACTTGGTCTTCTCATAACTGGCACGCGGCTGGTCGTCAATGCCGCCTTTGTAGATCAAGACACCCTCCTTGTCGATGATGTACATGTGAGGGGTGGTTATCGCCCCGTACATCTTGCCGACATCACCTTCTGGATCCAGCAAAATGGCGGACTGCATGCCACCCATCTTTTCATTTTCTGCGTTCATTTCGTCGGATTCATAGTATCCCTGCGTGCCCGGAGCGGACGACACAATAGACAGCCATTTGACGCCTTTCGCGGTAAACTCCTTCTGAAGCGCCGGCATGTTGCCGGTTCGGTAGTGACGCTCAACGTATGGGCAGCCGAAATTGAGCCACTCCAAAACAACAAACTCACCCTGCAAGCTTTCCAGGTCGTACGACTCGCCGTCGGTGCCCGGAAGCGTGAATACAGGAGCTGGCTCGCCGATTTCGGCTTCGTCAGAAGAACCTTGCTGCTTTATACCGATGGAAACCAGCACGAGAAGCAGCACACTGAGATAAGCGGAGGCGTGAAACTCTTTCATGTGTCCGTTGAAATTGTTGTTTGAATTGATTCAGCACGATTTGGAAGCACGGCTAACGCGTCCATGACAATGGACTCCGTAAGCACCTCAGGTAACAACACAGGGGGATCGTTGTTTCCAAGGTAAAGCACATACAGCGGCACGCCACTGCGCCCATGATACTCCAAGGCACGTGTGATTTCTGCATTACGGCTAGTCCAGTCAGCCCGCATCAATACAACATCTTTTTGGGCGAAGGCGGACAATAGCGTGCTGCTGGAAAGTGTAGTTTTCTTGTTCACTTGGCAGGTTAGGCACCATGCGGCGGTAAAATCCACAAACACCGGGCGTCTTTCGCGGCTGAGCTGCTGAACCTGTTCTGTCGAATAGATGGACCATAGACCATCTGAGGTCGCGTCAGCATGTGACATGTTTTGCTGCTGAGCACCCTGATAAGCGGACCATATCCCCATGCACATTATGACTAGGGCTATGCCACGCGTAACGACCTGCACGGATGAGGTAACCTGCACAGATGGCCAACGCCCCACTATCCACGCAGCAACTGCGAACAGAAGCAGCCCCAACAGCAATAGACTGAGTCCGTTGACGCCTGCCTGGTTGCCGAACACCCACGCCAACCAAACGGTCGTGCCCAGCATCGGAAAAGCCAGCACATGCTTGAGCGTCTCCATCCACGGCCCCGGTCGCGGGAGTCTGTCAAATAGCACCGGAAACGTGGACAAAATCACATACGGCGCTGCCATACCTAATCCAAGGGCGACAAAGATTACCAAAGCCTGAGCAGTCGGAAGCACTACGGCCGCACCAAGAGCCGCACCCATGAACGGTGCGGTGCACGGTGTTGCAACCAGCGTGGCCAATGCGCCATCCAGACAAGACCGCGTCAGCGAGCGCGAATTACTAGATTGGGTTAAGCCCGTAAAGGTGAAGCCCCGAATTTCGAATACCCCGAACAGGTTAAGGCCAATGGCCAAAAACAAAAATGCCATGCCGGCTACAAAAAGCGGCGATTGAAGTTGAAAACCCCAACCAATTTGGCTGCCGGCGGCGCGCAGCGCAAATAGCAGCCCAGCCAACACCAGGAATGAAACAACAACACCCGCAGCGAATGCTACGCCGTGCCATGTGCGGGTTGCACTATCAAGTTTATTGTGCTGCGCAAAGCTCAGCAGTTTGATGGACAGCACCGGGAATACGCAGGGCATCAGATTTAACAGCAACCCCCCGATCAGCGCAAACAAAATCAGAATGGGCAGCGTGCTCCTGGTATCTTGATCAGCCTCCGTTCGCAGTGGCACATCAATATCAAGCGCCCTCACTGTCCGTGCTGCGTCGAAATACTGCCCCTCACCTGCAACCAAGACCCCTTGCAATCTGTCAGGCAACTCTGTTGCGTATTCAGACTGCTGGAGCGCAAATACGAAAGCATCGCCGTCTAGACTCATAGGCTGATCCACCGCGTGCTCGAGTAGCATAAGGTGGGCGGGGAAGAAATATGCTCCTTGCAGGTCTGGGGCCGCGTCTGTTGGAGGCGAGACACGCAAAGCGAAGGAATTTGAATAATGACTAGCCTCGATAGTCCAGGCCGGATCCCGGACAGGCAATTTGGCGCGTGCCGCCGCAATTTCCTCAAAATACAGCCCGGGTGTAGGCACGGCTTCTCGTACAGGAAACGATAGGGAAACATTCTCTTGCGCAAAGAGACAAACATCTTTGCAGATCAACCAGTCGGCTGTCGCGGAAAGCGTTACTGGGGATTCGGGTAACTCGTCAGGCGGCGTGATCGTAACCAAAAAGGTTACAGCATTTGAGTACCCGTACGATCGCAGCGGCTCCGCATCAATTTTTTCTGGATATGGCCACTGGATTGGACCTGCACTAAATCCCACAGGTAAATCCCATGTGAGTGTGATAGGCTCGCCTACATCCCCCGGATTGATCCAGTAGCTATGCCAATCATCGTCCAACTTCAGTGTCACCCCCACCGTAAACCGGGTACCCGGTGTGATCCATTCGAATTCACCCACTAAAGCGGCTTCACTAAACGGACTGGGATCGTCCGTCTGCCCATATGTTGACGAGCTGCAGATGAGCATGCCGCACACTGCGGCCCAAACCAGCCCGAACTTCATGGTCATGGTAACGGAAAACGCATTTCGGTGCTACAGCAATCACACACAATTGTTCTGCATGCCAATAGGGATAATCACTCAATCAATGTACCGTGAGCCACAATTGACGGAGGACCCACGCATTCCCTGGCCAATTGCATCCCATCTCAATCGTACGGACAACTCGGTCATTAGACACGCGATGCGGTCATGGCAGGTCCTGCGCCCAGCAAAACGCCAAACAATCCGACGACCAAATTACCAATCCCTTTCCCGACCATTTCTATGTTAGGGTCAGGCTGCCTGTCAGACTGCTGAAGAAATCGCCGCGAAGCGGGGTCAATTGTAGTTAATTGAAAATCCGCTTTTTGCCATATACCAAACAACCTCACTGATGCACGGAAGTCCCAAGAAGAAAGAAACGCTGAAATCCCAGATCTTGGAACTTCTGGGGGGAGTCAAGATGTAGGCCTCCTTATATTCGCAATAACGGACTCCATCTCTGCGATTTTTGTCACCCTGCGTGCGTCTAAATGCAAGCTAATCACTACTTAGTTGACCATCCTTCCAACTCCAAGTGCTCAATACCTCAAGACACCCGTAAGCGGTACGGTCATGCTGCAATGGTGTGATCGAAACATAGCCATTCTCCAGGACGTGTATGTCCGTATCTGCGCCCTCATCCAATATGTTCAGCGTTCCACGATACCAGTAATAGGCCCTGTTAGCTGGATCTATACGCTCAAGAAACCCCTCTTGCCACCTTGATCTAGCCTGACGAGTCACTACGATCCCCTTGATTTCGTCCTCTGGGATCATAGGTACATTTACGCTGAGAAGAACCCCCCTAGGCAGTTGACTTCTGAGCACTTTCTGTGCTATCATACCAGCGTACTTGGCAGCCGGACGATAATCAGCATCTGGTTCCTTCGAGTCTAGACTTACAGCGATTGAATCAATGCCATATATCGACGATTCGGTCGCCGCACTAATCGTGCCGGAGTATATAACATTGATCGCTGTATTTGACCCCCTGTTAATCCCACTTACAACCAGGTCCGGTAGACGATGAAGCAACTGATGTAATGCCAGTTTAATACAGTCGCAAGGTGTGCCGTCTATGGCTAAAGCGCGCACATGATCCAGATCCTCGCCGAATCTCCAGTTCTTGGCCCGAATCGGATCATCAAGCGTGATTGAGTGCGCAACTGCACTTTGCTCACCTGCGGGAGCTATTACCACAACATCTCCCAGTTTGACTAGAGTCCTCGTGAGCTCTCGAATCCCTGGAGACGTAATACCGTCATCGTTCGTAACCAGAATCAGCGGGCGTCGGCGAAATTGTCTGTCACTGCCTGTGCCCTTATCAAGATCTACCATCTACCCAGTAGCTCTCTTCTGCTGTTGGAAAATCACGAGTTCGTACGTCCGTAACATAATCCTTAACGGCTTGTGAAGTTAGTTCAGACAATTTGGCATAATGTCTTACAAACCGTGGATGAAAGTCAGTGGTCAGCCCTAACGCATCGTGAATCACCAGTACCTGACCATCACAAACATTACCTGCGCCAATACCAATCGTAGGAATAGCAAGTGACTCAGAGACCTCTGCAGACAGTTGCGTAGGAATCTTCTCGAGCACGATCGCGAAGCAACCGGCCCTCTCGAGTTCCAGTGCATCTTTCCGCAACTGATCCGATTCTTCTTTGTCCTGGGCCCTCACCTTATATGTGCCGAATTTATATATACTCTGAGGAGTGAGACCTAAATGGCCCATGACCGGGATACCCGCCTGCAGTATGCGCTCCACTGCAGGAAGAACAGCCGTACCTCCCTCTAACTTGATCGCATGTGCTCCCGTCTCCTTCATAACACGAATGGAGGAGACCAAGGCTTCCTTGCTGTTACCTTGATAGGTACCAAAGGGTAGATCCACAATCACAAGTGCCCGCGTTACACCCCGAACCACACACTGAGCATGATAGACCATTTGCTCCAGCGTTATTGGCAGGGTCGTTTCGTGCCCTGCAATAACATTGGAAGCAGAATCCCCTACCAGAATGGCATCTATGCCCGCGCGATCCAGGATCCGAGCCATGGTGTAGTCATAGGCCGTCAGCATCGCAATCGGCGTACCGGCGGTCTTCATCTGCCGGAGCGTCTGTGTCGTGACTCGCCTTACACCTTCCATTGGCACCGACGAACTTTGGCCCGTCTACTAGAAGCTGCCTGGTTCGTGTGCTCTAGTTATCTGAGGCTGACTGCGTCGCGGCATCAACATCAATTCCAAGCTCACGCGCAACATCTAACGTGATGTCTACGATCCGATCTTCGTTTGCGTAAAGTAAAATAGGCTGTGCCGGTCCTGCCTGGGTGCGCAAAACCAAATCAAGCCCCCGCTCGGTTGCAACCGTTCTGATTGCCTCATCCACACGCTCGTAAATCGGACTGAACAAGTCTATCTCGCGCTGCACAAGCTCCTGTTCTAACTCCGAAGCTTTTTCCTGGAGTTCTTGCTGAAGCGATAACAGCTCCTCCTCACGCCTCTGCCGGGCTTCCTCTGATAACAAACTCCGCTGTGTCTGATACCGCTCTAGTTTTCCCGCATAGTCCTCCTGCATGCTTTGAAGAATCCGCTGACCACTTTCCACTTCGGCCTGCAATTCCTCCTGTATCGTACGGGTTTGGGGCATATTGGATATTAGAACCTCGTGATCCGTGTACCCGATGCGCAATGGGGGCAGCTGTTGCGCCTGAGCAGCAGCTACAAAACCAAGTAACAACACAGCTGCGAGAATACCCGCGCTGCGTTTAAGCGAATAAAGTCGCATGAGAATAATTGAATTGAAATATTTATCACGGGCTATTGCCCGATGATACGTGTAATGTCAACGCCCAACTCCTCCAGGACTAGGTCCGTGATGTCGAGACTTTCGTTGGCATAAAGAAAAACAAAGTCGCCGTTACGATCAAATACATAGTCGTATCCCTCGGCTTCGGCAATCTCCTGAATAACCGCCAATACTCTTTCCTGAATCGGACGCAGAATTTGTTCCTGCTGATGAAATAACTGACCTTCTGGTCCAAAATACTGCATCCGCATTCGTTCAAGCTCTTCTTCCGCAGCAATAATCTCGTTCTGTCTTTCCTGACGAGATTCCGACGTATAGAGCAATTCCCGCGCCTGATACTCTTCGAACATTTCATCCAGGGCCGACTGACGCTCAGCGAGATCCTGCTCCCACTGCTGAGCAAGTCGGTCCAAGGACTGCTGCGCGGTGGTAAACTCCGGATAATTCTGGTAAATCTTGTCTGAGTCAATATAGGCAATCTTGTGCTGCGCCAATGCGGGGGAGCACATCAATATCAAGACCACCCCCAGGCCAAAAAACTTTTTCATCCGGGTATGCTAGTTGAATCCTTGTCCAAGCGTAAACTGGAAAAACCACCTGTTGGAGCCATCATGCTCCGACTCCTGACCCCTGATAGGTGTGAATTGGTCAAAATTGTAACCGTACGCGACTTCGAGCATGCCCAGTATTGGCAGAAACAGACGTGCTCCTACACCTGCGGAGCGATAAAACTGCCTCGGATTGTAGCTCTCTATCTGATCCCACGTATTTGCCGCATCCATAAATAGATACGGTGCAGCCGTTATCTGTGGAGTCTGGATCGCTAAAACCCTGAGCTCTGAAGTGAACTTGTTCAACACGCGGCCACCAACAGCCTCACCATTCCTCCGGGGACCAAGTACTCGGGATGGGTACCCACGCATATAGATTATATCCTTTCCAAAATTATTCCGATACCCTTGCACATCAAACGGTGATCCACCGACGATGTAACGTTCAAACAGGACATCCTTCCCCGTAACCGAGCCGATATAGCCAAAGTCCGCAGAAAAACTTGTGGTTAACTTCCGCAGAATAGGAATATTCCAGCTCGTGGAAAACCTCCACTTATGGTACTGGATAAAATCATAAATGGGTAATGCCAACTCTGCTGAGAGCAGAAATGTGGATCCCGCCGTCGGGAAGATCGGATGATCCACCGAACTCCTTGTGAGTGCCTGGCGAACCGTAATCTGTTGACTTTGACCAGACGGAAGCGCGTAAGTATAGTCCCTGTTGAAATAAAACTGATAGCCGAGCGATGTACTGGCACTGAACTTGTCATCCGGCCATTGAAGCCGCTGCTCATAAAAAACGCGCGCTGATGTGTTCGTGAACCCGGTGTTGTTATCACGGTCAAAGTCAGAACCGTAACCATAGTAGCCATATCCGTAGTAGCCACCAAAGTTGCTCGTAAATCGGGAGTGCGATACCTGAAACCCCACCGGGGTTGGCCGCCCTCTCAGCCAAGGCTCTGTGAACCCCAGTGAATAGCTCTGGTACTGTCGACCACTGGTCTGTAGACTAACCGACAATTGCTGGCCATCCCCCGAAGGCAAAGGCCGCCAAGCCCTGCCCTTGAAGATGTCCTGTGCACTAAAATTGTTGAAACCGAAACGCAGCATCAGGATCACACCAAACCTTCCGTAGGTGCCGCTGAGCTCCAGCTGATCACTGCCGATCTCCTCGAGATTGTAGGTAAGGTTAACCTCCTTTTCTTCCTGATCCAGGTCGATTGAAGGACCTGCGCCGAGTTTTTCCTGATCAAAATAATTCAGCTGAGACAGACGCCTGATCGTTTCCTGCACCATCTCCCGGCTATACGTCTGACCAGGAATCGTGTAGAGCTCCCGACGCACAACGTGCTCTTTAGTCTTTTCGTTGCCAGTGATTGAAATCTCCCCGAAACTAAAAATTTCGCCCTCATAAACGTCATAGTACAGATCGAGCGAATCTCCCTCAACGACACGAACTTCCGGCTGCACGCGAAATAGCATGTACCCTTGATTCATGTAGAGACTGGAAACATCACTGCTTGACTTGTTACCATGCAGGTTCTGCTCTAATCGCTCCGAATTGTAAACGTCTCCAGGGGTTAATCCCAAAGCTCCAGAAAGTACTTCATCGGGATAGACGGTATTCCCGTCCCACTCAATACTGCGTACATGGTATTGGGGGCCCTCTTGGACCTCCAGAGACACCACCAGACCTGGCTTCTCACCCGAGGTGTCAAGCCAGACCGAGTCCCGGACTACCCGGGCATCGTAGTATCCCTTCGAGTTGAAGTGATTGACGACGTTAACCTTGTCTTCCTCGTAGAGCATGCGATCAAAGCGCGCTTTACGCCAAAAGAATATCCCTTTCCTGGCCTTCGTTTTTTTGAGTTTTCGGCGCACTGTTCGGTCGCTGATATTCTTATTACCGGTAACCAGAACTTCTCTGATCCTAACCTTCTCACCTATATCGACCTCAAAATCCAGGTTCACCGTGTTCTCAGGGCCAGGCGTTTCGTTCACCGTCACTTCGGCGAGCATGTATCCCTTTTCTCCGAAATACTCCTTGATGATCTGCTTTGAACGCTCCAGATCAGCTGGACGAACGCGGGTTCCTTTGAACAGAGGCACCTCGTCTTCAAGCTTACGGCGATGCTTTTTCTTGATTCCAGAGAAAGTGAATTCTGCCAGTTGTGGCTCTTCCGTAAGCTGAATCAGTAGAAAAATGCCGGTCCCAGCCCTGCGCTCCTCAACAATTCGCACATCCGAAAACACCCGCAGCTTATAAATACTGCGGATGGCATCTGAAATCGCAGGATCCCCGGGTAGCGTGATCTTCTGTCCAACAGCCAGTCCACTGGTCCTGAGAGCAAAGGTGCGCATACTCTCGGTCTCCACGCCCTCAACCGAGATTCCCAAAATCTCAAATTCATCAGGACCTGCAAGAGGGCTGTTGCCCCCCTGCAAGGATTCTGACTGACCCTGCGCCACCACTGTGCCCACGCACAGGACAAGTGTCAGCAGTGAGACAGCTATGCGCATAGTGGTTTGATGCACTGTGAAGATGTACGGCGTCGGTCGGTGCAATCTCATGGTACTGCTCTATCGAGCATGTTGTTTCGGGGGGACAGTCCAAAAACGGACTTCAGCTATCCGTTATTGCAAAACCCGTGCCGCGGTCAAGCTGAATTCGGGAATTGTATCCGAATAACTCTATTCTTCTCCGACCTCAGTCTCCACAACCTCACAGGTCTGCGGAGGCTCTGCCACATCGGCTTCCCCTCTGGTGTTGAACGCACGGATAACGTCGTTTGTGATCAGAAAAGCCATCAAAATCAGCAGCAGGACCATGCCCGCCTGCTGCAAAAACATTCGTACTTTGATCGGGGGTTCCTTGCGGGCGAATAATTCATAAAACAGAAAAACCAAGTGTCCCCCATCCAGTACCGGGATTGGTAAAATATTGACGATGGCCAGCGTTATAGATAGGACTGCTACAATATGCCAGAACGGACGGGGACCACTGCTTGCGGCCTGTCCAATCACATTTGCGACCATTACCGGCCCACCTAGGTTTTCCCGAACGCTCTCTTTTCCAGCAACTATTCGCCACAAACTGGCTGCGATTGTTCGCGTGTTGTTCCATACATCAGACACTCCGATTCTGGCAGAATTGAGAGGTCCGAATTCAACCTGTGTTTGTCCTAATCCAATCCCAAGTACATAATCGCAGTTGTCAGTATTCAGTACCGGTGTGACTGCCGCTTGATGTTCCACTGAGATCTGCCCATCGTCGCGGACCCATGTGACTTCAAGCGGTTCTCCGCCAGAATTGCGAATATGGTCGGTGAGTTCCGGCCAATAACGGATTTGGCTCCCATTAATCGCCGTGATTTGATCTCCGACCTGCAGGCCTGCGGCTTCTGCCGGCATATCTGGCGCAACAGATCCGAGTACGCTGGGCCAGGTATACACACCAAGGCCGAAGAGTCCTCCCGCCTGTAGTTCCTGGACCCGGGTCATGATGTTTCCCGGACCATCAAGGGCAATGCGTTGTCCCTCGCGTTCAACTTCAAACGTGAGATCATCCACCAGGAGCGCCGAAAGTGGAATTAAATCTCCGCCTGGATCATACTCATGTCCCCCTATTGCTAATAGCCGATCCCCCGTTTGAATACCAATGTCCAGCGCTGCAACTGAACTGTCCATCACGAACACCGATCCATCCTCGGTATGGGCCACGCGGCTGGCACCAAAACTCCAAGTCAGGAAAAAAAAGATCACGCCTGCAAGGACCATATTCATGATCACACCAGCACTGATCACAATCATGCGCTGCCATAACGGCTTGGACCTGAACTCGTCCGGCTGCGGCGCTGTGTCCTTAAAATCCGTGTCCATACTCTCATCAATCATACCGGCAATCTTCACATAACCTCCGAGTGGCGTTAAGCCAAGGACATATTCAGTTTCGCCAAAGCGCTTTTTTAAGATGTTGGGCGGGAATCCAATGGAAAAACGGTCGACCCGCATACCAAATGCACGCGCTGCCCAGAAATGCCCCAACTCGTGCACGAACACGAGAATCATCAGGGCCGGAATGAACGTCAGGAGGATCCAGAGTAAACTCACGGGGAAATTCTACCTAATATGATAATCAGCGTACGGTATACTTCACGGAGCATAGGTGTTCCTTTTGGACGCCTCAAATACATATTGTCGTGCGGACTGATCAACCAGTTGAATCTCTTCATACGTATTACATGAAGGACCCGCAAGCTTGCCGAGTGCCTCCTCAACCATCCATGGTATGCCCATAAAGCCTAACCGCTCCTTAAGGAATAGGTCTACTGCGGCCTCGTTGGCCGCGTTGAGTATGGTTGGAGCATTCCCTCCGGCATCCAGTGCCTCTCGCGCCAAACGCAAACATGGAAATTTCTCCAAATCGGGGGGAGCGAAAGTCAGGGATTGTGGACGAGTCCAGTCTACACGCCCCTCCGGGAGTGACCATCGATCTGGATAGCTGAGTGCATACTGAATAGGTAGCCGCATGTCTGGCATACTGAGTTGTGCTTTGAGTGACCCGTCCTCAAACAACACCATTGCGTGCACAATCGATTGCGGATGCACGACTACCTCTATCTGATCCTCACGAAGTCCGAACAACCAATAGGCTTCAATCACCTCCAAGCCCTTATTCATCATGGTGGCAGAATCGATCGTCACCTTGGCACCCATGTTCCAATTGGGGTGCTTGAGGGCCTGCTTAGGTGTGACACTGTTGAGTGCTGTACGATCGCTCTTGCGGAATGGCCCCCCGGACGCTGTAAGTATGATCTTCTCTACACAGCGTGTATTATCCTCTAAACACTGAAACACTCCTGCATGCTCACTGTCAACCGGTATAATTCTGGCCTCGTTCAACCTTGCTGTCCGCATTGCAAGATCGCCGGCGGCTACCAATGTCTCTTTGTTCGCCAAAGCCAACACCTTTCCAGCTTCCAGAGCGGCTAGAACAGACTTGAGTCCTGCAATGCCCGAGGCAGCACCAAGTACTATATCCGCCTCTGGAAGCGTTGCACAGGCACATACTCCCTCATCACCCTCAAGTACTCGAATACCGGTCCCTTCAAGTCCATTCCGAAGTGCCTGTGTATACGATCTGTCCGCTATGGCAACTAAATCTGGATGTAACATGCGTGCCTGTCTGATAAGCAGATCTACATTCCGATTCGCGGCAAGAGCTACCACACGTAACTTATCCGTATGTTTTTGGACTATATCCAAACACTGCGTCCCTATGGACCCAGTTGCTCCTACAATACTTATACTGCGCCTGGCCATATTCATTTCGGCTAGTTCACCCGCATGGAGTGATCAATCAGAATATAACGTAGTATTCTGTGAATCCGTATGATCTCATTATCCCGAATGCGATTTCTTACTGTTTGCTGCCTGTGTGTTTTTGTGTTTGTCGATCTAGCACTGGCCCAACCGCAGCGTGTAAACCGAACACCACCTCCTACCGAGGAAGAGCAACTTGACGCTAATGCCGCATCCCGTTATCAACTTGCCCTCGGTTACCTGCGTGGCATGCAATTTGAGCGCGCCATTGCCATCCTGCGTGATTTGTACGCTGAACAACCCGAACGTAAGATTTTCTTTGACAAACTCAAGGAAGCTTATGTAGATGTTAAACGATATGACGATGCAGTGGCACTGTTAGACGATGCGCTCGCGCGCAGTTCTGCGGCGCAGCCAGAACTTGAAGCGGAACGCGCACAGCTATTTTACCTTGGTGGAGATGAACCTGCGGCGATGGAGGCCTGGACTGCACTCCTGCGATCCGCTCCTGATACCGAAGCAGTCTATCGCGTCGTCTATGCCAGCATGATCCAAGTACGCCTCCTTCTTCAAGCGATTGACGTCTTGAAGCAGGGCAGACGGGCTATTGGCAATACGAACCTGTTTCAGGCGGAACTTGCACAGCTTTACAATCTTACTGGACAACACGAGCTCGCTACACAGGAGTATCTGGACCTTCTGTCCATAAACGAGCGACAGTTGAATTACGTACGCAGTCGACTCGGAAGAGATCTGGAGCAGGCTGGCGCCCTTGAAGATGCCATTAGAATTACGGAAGCGCGTGTCGTATCTGAACCCGATCTACGTCAACTACGAGACCTTCTTGCGTGGCTCTACGAGCAGGCGGGGAGTTTTGAGAAGGCATTTGAGGAAGTTCTTGTACTTGAAGAAGACGCCGACGCCAGCGGACAGGGTATCTATCAGTTTGCCTTACGTGCAGCAGAGGCCGGTGCCTTTGTAGTTGCTGGCCGGGCATTCCAGGCAGTAATTGAGGAGTATCCCGGAGTAGACATTTCTATTGATGCACGCCTAGGTATGGCGGACATGTATCGTTTACAGGCTGAAAAAAATAATAACCTCGAGCAGTTCCAACATGCACTTGAAGCTTATGAGACATTCCTGAAGGACTTTCCCGACCATCCACAAACTTCCGTTGTGATGGCGCGAATCGGTGCCCTTCACCAGGACGTGTTCAGAGATCAGGAGGCAGCCGAACGCACGTTATCCTATCTGGCCACACGATATGCGAATTCCTCCATTGGCCATCAGGCCCGATTTGATTTAGGGCGTTTAGCATTGGCGAATGGCAACCTGAATGAGGCTCGCACCATCTTTGCGCGTCTGGCCGTGCAGGCGGACGGTGAACTCGCGGCACAAGCGCGATTTGAAGAGGCTCTGACACACTTCTACGCTGGAAATATTGCCGAGACGCAATCTATCCTGGGTAGTCTTAGGGACAACATGGACAAAGAGACGGCCAACGATGCAATTGAGCTGGGCGTTGTTCTTATGGAAGACCCCGGTAACGACTCCACAAATAGCGCTCTCACAAGCTACGCACAGGCCCTGCTGCTCTTCCGACAGCACAAACCAGCTGCAACCGCACTTGCCGCTCAGGATATACTGGCACAATGGGGACAACATCCAATTGCAGATGATGTCCGGTTTCTACGTGCCCGGGCCCTGCTGATTGATAACCGTCCAGATGAAGCCATGATGGCGTTTGGCGAACTCCCGCTCATACACCCAGAAAGCCCGCTGCTAGATCGCAGTCTTTTTTACTATGCCGAAATTCTTGAAACCTTTCAAGGGGATGCTGCAGGTGCACTGCAAGCATACACCGATCTGCTCACACAATACCCGGGTTCACTCCTGGTCAGCAAGGCACGTGAGCGCATACGGGCACTTCGCTCGGCAGGTGTTTAGTGCTGCGATATTGTTGCTGTTACTTGCTTACCCTGCGAGTGCGCAGGATGTTCTCATCCCTATGGATAGCGACCAGTCAGATCACCTGAAGGCCTACGGTGCAGTATACTGGGCACTCCAGCGGGGAGAACCCGTCGACTGGCTGTTGAACTTTCGCGGTGGTGCTTTTCTAACCGCAGAATTCCCTGGACTACGTAACGAGCTTGCACTCCGCGGGATTGTACACGAAACCCTTTCCGGGACCGCAACAGCCCGACTTGTCGCCGAAGTGGAGAGTGACCGGGCAAACACAGGCCTCGTGAGACTGGAAACGCCCCCGCGTATTGCAGTATATGCCCCGCAACAAACGCTGCCCTGGGACGACGCTGTACTCCTCGCGCTGGAATATGCCGAGGTGCCGTACGATATGATTTACGATGACGATGTCCTCGGCGGCGCACTGTCTTCCTACGATTGGCTGCATCTTCACCACGAAGATTTTACCGGACAGTACGGCAAGTTTTATCAATATCGGAATATGCCCTGGTACATAGAACAGCAGCGCGATGCCGAACTAGCCGCGCATCGCCATGGGTACCGAAAGGTTAGTCATCTGAAACTGCTGGTCGCGCAAACTATCAAACAGTACGTCGGCGAGGGCGGTTTTTTGTTCGCCATGTGCTCCGGCACAGATACGTATGATATTGCCTTGGCTGCACACTCAACCGACATCGTTCCATCTGAGTACGACGGGGATCCCATCAATCCAAATGCCATGGAGGAGCTGGACTATTCGGCCTCCTTCGCTTTTGAAGGCTTCCGCCCAAGCTTCAACGCAGCTGAATATGAACATTCCGATATTGATACCGGACCACCCCCGCAGCAATTGCAAAACCCAGCACTGGACTATTTTACACTATTTGAATTCAGCGCCAAATGGGATCCTGTACCCTCCATGCTAACGCAGAACCATGTCGGAACGGTGAAAGGGTTCGTTGGACAAACCACTGCGTTCAGAAAGCATCTCATTAAACCAAATGTGGTCGTGCTCGCCGAAGTACCGCAACGTGGTGAGGTCAAATACCTACATGGATCTTTCGGTCAGGGTACCTTTACCTACTATGCCGGCCACGATCCCGAGGACTATCAACACTACGTGGGAGATCCTCCAACTGATCTGAGTCTGCATCAGAACTCGCCTGGCTATCGCCTTATCCTGAATAATATCCTATTCCCGGCGGCCCGTAAGAAAAAACAAAAGACCTGAGGTTTATGAACCCGCCGAAAACTCCGCGTGCATCGCGCTGTGTGATGTCCGAAATCGTTCTGCCAAACGATACCAATGCCCATGGTACCATGTTTGGCGGGCGGCTGCTTTCGCTGATGGACAAATGTGCCGCTATCTGCGCGATGCGTCATGCGGGGCTGGTATGCGTAACCATGGCGATTGACTCGGTGGAGTTTCGTTCCCCGCTTTTTTTGGGTGAGGTCGTGATTATTGAGGCCTGGGTGAACCGAACGTTTAATACCTCCCTTGAGGTTGAACTTTCTGTGGAATCAGAAAACCTGGACCGAAAGGAGCGGCGCGAGTGCAATCATGCATACTTCACCTTCGTGGCACTTGACGATGAAGGTCGCCCAACCGCAGTGCCATCAATACATCCAGAAACAGAGCTAGAGAAAGAGCGCTACGAAAAAGCAGCTATGCGCCGTGAACTTCGCCTGCACCTGAAAGGAAGGATTACCCTTGCAGACACCGTGTACTTGAAGGACGATCTCATTGCGACGATTTCCGGGAGAGATCTCTAGTCAAACCACGACCACCAAATTGATGGCCAATGAGCGCATTTTGATTACTGGGGCCGACGGACTGCTGGGCCAGGAGCTCGTTCAGAAACTCGGAGAACGAGATTCCTACAAGCTGTTAGCCACCGGCCGGGAAACTGCGCCCCGCATCCGGGATGCGCCGCCATACGACTATGAGACACTTAACGTATGCCAGGTAGATGATATCCAGCGAATCTTCACTGACTTCTCGCCGGAGTTCGTGATCAACTGTGCAGCAATGACCGCAGTTGACGCCTGCGAAACCAGCCGTGACGAGTGTTGGCGTGTGAATGCGCAAGCGGTTGAACTGCTTGCAAAAGCATGCCACAGTCGAGGCACACACCTGATCCAGTTATCTACAGATTTTGTGTTTAACGGCAAGAATGGACCGTACCGGGAAGACGACCGCCCCGAACCTCTGAACTTTTACGGGAAAGCAAAGCTTGCGGGTGAAAATGCCGCACGTACAGCGGGGGTCGGCAAATGGACTGTTGTGCGAACGAATGTAGTCTATGGTGCGGCGGAGGGACTCCCACGATTGGATTTTGTTGAATGGGTCTGCGAAAACCTCCAGAATAGAAAGAGGATCGGAGCGTATACTGACCAATGGCGTACGCCCTCATACACCCACGATCTTGCTTTGGGAATTCTTCGCATCATACACTTCCAAAAGACTGGTGTGTATAACCTGTCCGGCCGTGAATTTGTCAATATGTACGACTTTGCCCTTACCATCGCACAGGCTTTCGACCTTGATCCAAAATTCATTAAGCCAGTCTTGCAAAACTCAGAAAACCAACCCGCGCGGCGCCCCAAACATACGGGTCTCATTACGCTAAAGGCGGAGACTGAGCTCGACTACCGTCCCCTATCTCTCAAGGCAGCATTAGCGCACTTGCGGCTTCGCAAGAAGTCTTCCAGGACTGGACATTCTCCGGTAGATGCTTGGTGTTGAATTCATTCAAGCAAACCCCCGAGAAGTTCGCCAGGCTCTTACTCGGCGCGGAATCCCGGCGGGGGTGGATCTCGTTGACCGTGTGTTAGAACAGGATCGCGTTCGCCGCGAGGCCCTGACACACCTCCAGTCCAAGCAACAGGAAGCAAATGCGGAGAGCCGGAATATTGGCGTCCTTATGCGTGAGGGGAAGCGCGAGGCGGCAAAAGCCCTGATTGCACGCCAGTCACGCCTCAAAACAGAGATCAAAGAGCTTGGAGAGGCTGCAGCAAATGCAGAACAAACCCTTTCTGAACTACTACTTACAATCCCCAACCTCCCGCATGAAAGTGTTCCAGACGGACTGAGCGAAGCAGATAATGTTACACTCTACCAACATGGTGAAATCCCCTCGTTTGAGTTTGATCCTTTGCCGCACTGGGAAATCGCTAGACGGCACGGATTGATTGACTTTGAACGCGGTGCGAAAGTAGCTGGCGCAGGATTCCCATTCTATATGGATGCCGGCGCAAAACTACATAGGGCCCTGATCAATTTTTTCCTTGATGCCGCAACTCGCAAGTACAGAGAGGTTCGTCCGCCACTTCTCGTGAACGAAACCAGCGCGCGCGGCACCGGACAACTGCCCGACAAGGAAGGACAGATGTACCATGTGGCTATGGATGGGCTCTATCCCGTACCCACGGCCGAAGTACCGCTCACAAACTATTTTCGGGACGAGATTCTGTCTGAATCCGACTTACCTGTCAAACTCTGTGCATACACCCCCTGTTGGCGACGGGAAGCGGGTTCCTATGGCGCTCACGTGCGTGGGCTCAACCGTTTACACCAGTTCGATAAAGTGGAGATCGTGCAGCTTACGCACCCAAAACAAAGTTATGAGGTTCTGGAAAACATGCGCAGTGATGCAGAAACGCTGCTGAAAGCATTGAACCTGCCCTATCGACGCCTGCTAATGTGCGCTGGCGAATTGGGCTTTAACCAGACCAAACAGTATGACCTGGAAGTTTGGAGCGCCGGGCAGGAGCGTTGGCTGGAAGTATCCTCTATCTCGAATTTTACTGACTATCAGGCACGCCGAATGAATATCCGATTTCGTCCAGAGCGTGGCGGCAAACCACAACTCGTTCACACGCTTAATGGCAGTGCACTCGCACTCCCCCGGGTCGTTGCAGCTTTGCTGGAGCATAACCAAACCGAAAACCGTTCGTACGAACTGCCCGAAGTCCTAGTCCCCTATCTAAGTTAAATCGAATCGCCCCGTGAGGAAGTTAACTGCAATGCGTCTCCCTCGGAACACCCTCTCGGTTAATGCAATAGTCATACTCCTGTTTGCATTCGGCCTCTCTGCCACCTCCGCGCTTAGTCAGGAGCTCGCCGCAATAGATGGATTCATTACTGATGCCACTAACGGAGAAACGCTGATCTCCGCAAACGTAATCCTGGAGGGAACCCTTCGAGGAGCGACCAGCAATCTGTCAGGGTACTATGCTATTTCGGGGATTGAACCTGGAACGTACACTATTCGATACTCCTACATAGGATTTGATACGATCACACGCGAAGTGGTCCTTGCCGCGGGCGAATCAGTCAGGCTTGACATAGAGCTGGCAACTGCCGAAGAACTCTTGGAGGTCCTCGAGGTGTCGGCGGACCGTATCACAGAAGGAGAACAGCGCTCAATCGGGGTGGGCCAAATTAGTGTAGCCACCATCCAGCAACTGCCACAGGTGTTTGAACCCGATGTATTTCGATCTCTTCAGCTGCTGCCCGGCGTAGCACAATCCTCCGATTATTCAAGTGGCCTATATATCCGCGGGGGTGATCCCGGGCAAACACTCATCCTTCTTGATCGAACAAAAATCTATAACCCGAGCCATGTTTTTGGATTTTTCTCGACGTTCAACACAGACGCGATCAAGGATGTACGACTCTACAAGGGAGGTTTTCCTGCTAGCTATGGCGGTGTTCTAGGATCAGTACTGGACGTCCAAAACAAGGACGGTAACCGCCGCGAAACACACGGAAAGATCAGTGTTGGCCTGCTGGCCTCCAGAGCTTTCGCCGAAGGACCGTATTCCCGCGGCTCATGGATGGTTGCGGTGAGACGATCAACCCTCGAGCCCATACTCGTAGCACTACAAGACATCGACGCCGTTCCCCGCGCATTCTACTTCTACGATTTCAATGGAAAAGTCAACCTTGATGCTTCCCAGAACGACAAGCTTTCCTTCTCCTTCTACGCGGGTTCAGATTACCTGCGTTCCGCCTTTACCGAAGGCATAGAGATCAAACTGCGCTACGGTAACCGCACGGTTGCCGGAAGTTGGGTACACCTGTGGTCCAACCAGCTCTTCACCAATGTTACATTGACTACCTCGTGGTATGAATCCATGCCGCGTGCAACTTTTAGCGGCACCAACTTTGAACAGATTAACCGCGTGACAGAAACCTCGATCCGGGCGGATTTTGAATACTACCCAGGACCGAAACATGATCTGTCCGGTGGAATATGGACCGGTATATTCAATGCGCCGCTAACGAATTTTTTTGATGACCGAGAGGTATTCCACACACGGAATAGGGTCGAACATGCGTCCTTCTATTTGCAGGACACTTACCACCCAACGGAGAGCTGGTCCATCTCTGCCGGCCTGAGGGGTACGTACTACGGCTATGGAAGGTATTTTACGCTTGCCCCCCGGTTTTCAATCGAACGGCAACTGGAGTCGGGCACACGGCTTCAGGCTAGCGCCGGAAGGTACTACCAGTTCCTAACCCTCATTACCAATGAGGTTTTCTCTGGATTTGACTTTTGGCTGACAAGCGGTGAAGGGGTCAAGCCTGCATACGGCGACCAAATCATTCTGGGCTTGAAGACCAACCTGTCCAGCGGGATCACCCTGGATACGGAGGTTTACTACAGGACCATGCGACAGCTATTTGTGCTTGATCCGTTCAGTACCGGTCTGGCGGGTCTGGAATATTCAGAACTGTTTGCCTTTGGCGAAGGGATGGCGCGCGGTGCAGAAATACAACTGTCACGCCAGGAGGGCCGAATCAACGGGTTTATCGCCTACACCCTGTCACACACGAACCGGGCTTATCCGAGGCTGAATCAGGATTTATTCGGAGAGTCCCAAATTTTTGTTCCGCGTAACGATCGACTTCATGACCTGAATGTAGTGGGCCAATGGCGAATCTCTCGACGTTGGGAATTGGGAGCTGTATTTACATTCGCCACAGGACAGGCCTATACACGCCCGGAAGCTTCCTACACCATCCATGATCTCGATTTTGTGAATGGCCTTGAGCAAACGGATCTGCTGGTATCCCCGGGCCTTAATCAATCCAGATTACCAGCCTATCATCGCCTTGACCTGGGAGTGACCTGGACTGGTTCGTTGAAGCGATTTGCGGACTACACGCTGCAAATGCAGGTCATCAACATCTATGCGAGGAGCAATACTTGGTTCATCTTTAACGAGGTTGAAGATGACGGTACGCTCTCTAGATCAACCATTCCTCAAATACCAATCCCTCTTCCCAACTTGTCCTTTACGCTTGATTTCTGATGAGCAAAAAGATTCTCTTTGCCGGATTTCTCTTATTCCTGGCTGCCTGTGATTCTGCAGACTTCAGTGTACTGGACTATGAAACTGTAGTTGAGCTCACACTCATCGCAAACGAACCGATCCCCCAAGCTCGTTTGAGCCGGGTTGTACCGGAAAACCAGTCCAGTGATTTTGAGGGGCGTGCAATTACGAATGCTGAGGTCGTACTCAGTACAGGCTCAACGAGTTTGCTGCTGGAAGCATCAACTGAAAAACCCGGAGTGTACGAGTACCTTGGCCCCGAACATATTATACAGCCCGGTGCGCGCTATGATTTGAGGGTAACTGTGCCTGGTGTAGCGACTACGATCACAGGAACCACCAACGTCCCGACTGTTTTGGAAATCCTGAGTGCCTCGCCCGAGGCAGGAACATATCTGTCGGATGAACAGCTGACCCTCATTGTGACGCCGGGTCGTGGTAGTGATCAAACCCAGAGCAGCTTCACACTGGTAACGGAAGCTTTTGATGTACGAGAGGATCTTCTGGTGCCAAGCGCAGCTGGGTTTTTGGAGAACGATTCCGATCTCACCCTAGAGGACTTTAGGCTGAGTGCATCTCCAATCATTACAGAAGGCAATTTTCTCAGGTTTCCAGACGGCACCATCGAGTTAGTATATCCGTGGATAGGGGTCAATTTCTATGGCCGCAACGTGGTCTACGTGAATTCGCTGGATCGTAATCTGTCTGATTTTGTCAGATCAGCCGAGTTACAGCAAGGAGGGGAAGGGACTTTTGGTCCTGGAGTTATTCCCAATGCCATTCCGACCCTTTATGGTGCACACGGTCTGTTTGGTAGTCTGGCCAGGGACAAGACGCAGTTCACCGTTTTTCGTCCAGAAGAGTGATTCCTACACTCCGTGCATGGTTTCCCGGATGAGCATGTCCACCACTGCCTTGATGGCCTGCTCCGTTGTGGCTCCTTCCAGCTTTGCTTCTTTATAAGCTTTACGCTGCCAGTGTGCGCTGGTCCCCCGCTTCAGGATCGTGCGCGCATGCTTGATTTCTTCCACGCAGCCCAGGATTTCTGCATCCGGCATGACTGACTCCAATAGTTCTTCAAGCAACTCCGCGTAAGGAATCGTCAGCCCTCTCCCAAAATCAATCAGTGCTCCATCAATCCCGTAACGCTGGGCACGCCAGCGGTTTTCGTACAACAGCATGTTAGCATAGCTGCGCCAACGCTGGTTTTCCCGGCGCAGGCGCCACAGCATATGCAACCAGCACTGATACAACGCCGCGATGCAGATCGCATCCTCTACTCGCGTACAGATGTCGGTCATCCGCATCTCTAGCGTGGGGAACCGGTGGCTAGGTCGAATATCCCACCAGATCTTCGTGCTGTCCTCAATCACACCGGCATGAACAAGTACATCTACATGCCGCTCAAATTCTGCATAGCTCTCGAAGTGTTCTGGAAGTCCTGTGCGCGGAATTTCGTTCCAGACAGCAATTCGGTACGACATAAGCCCCGTATCCTGGCCTTCCCAGTAAGGTGAAGACGAGCTCAATGCCAACAGATGTGGGAGTACATAAGTGGTCTGGTTCATCATGTCAATCCGTAGATTGTCGTTCTCGATCCCCGCATGTATGTGCATTCCACAGATGACCATTCTCTGAGCTATAACCTGCATGTTCTGAGCTAGGATTTCATAGCGGTCCCGGGGAGTGTGGCGCTGGGTTACGTACGAAGCATTCGGATGCGAAGATGCAGCGATAATCGCGAGTCCGTACGGCTCCACCACATCATAGACTGTTCTGCGTAATCGAATCAACTCTTCCTGTGCCTCTTGCACATTTGCGCAAACATGTGTTCCAACTTCTATCTGAGATTGGAAGAATTCCTGCGAGACCTGCCCGCCCAGTGCTTCCTGTGCATCTTGCAACATTGAGGGCGGCACTTCGCGAATAAGCTTTCCGGTGTCCTCCTCTACGATGAGGTACTCCTCCTCGATACCCAGACTGAGTTTCGGTTCCTGTAGAATTTCACTGGCAACTGACATGAGCTTGGTTTTTTTCGGGGTTCAGTCAAAACCCCCCGTTGAACAATTACGAGACCTTACAGACTAGTTGTACACATAACAAGTGTGTATGCTCAATCAGATTCTGACAGCAACTCATTCGTACAATTCATTAGTGAGACCTTTGGATCTAGTTTCAGGTCACAGGGAACCCGTACATTGGTGATGGGCTAGAACCTTGTAGCACATGAAGACCAATGCCCACCTGGAAACAATGAACCTGTAGTGTATCAATTTCACGCTCCTTGGCGCCACTAATGTAAACGCTCCCCACCATGCAGTTGCGCCAGTACCGGAAGCTGCTCGCAGAAACTGTGTAACTTCACCGGGACGAGCCCCAAGATTAGCGGACCTCTAGGCATGAACACCAGACCAATCGGGCAATATACCGCTAGACCCTACCGAAACACACTGAATCAAACAACCCCCAATTCCCGCGCAAACGCTAATTTAGGAATCATCCTGTCAGCATCCCTCTTGCACGCATGGAGTCTAACTTTACTGAACGCTTGCGCAATGCCCAGTCTGCCTGCGATAGCATGGTTTGCGTAGGATTGGATCCGGATATAGCCAAACTCCCCGACGTCCTCCGCCAAAAATACGCGAAGCCTGAAGCTGCTATCCTGGCTTTTAACAGCGCAATTATACAGGCTACGGCTCCCTATTCCTGTGCCTATAAGCTCAATGCGGCCTTCTACGAAAACCTGGGCAGCGGTGGATTTAGCACGCTAACCTCCACCATTGATCTGATCCCGAACCATGCACTATCCATTGTGGATGCCAAACGTGGCGATATCGGCAATACGGCCCGCAGCTATGCTTCCAGCATCTTCAACTTGCTGGGGGCTGATGGCTGCACGGTTGCACCTTATATGGGTTTTGATGCAGTACAACCATTCCTTGAGTATCGCGACCGGGCAACCTTTGTCCTGGTACGAACATCCAACCCAAGTAGCGATGAATTCCAGTCGCTGATCGCGGATGGGAAACCGCTATACGAACATGTCGCCAGTCGAGCTGCCGCGTGGGGGAAAAAATCATCTGGTACCATCGGATTCGTGGTGGGGGCAACCAAGCCACGGGAGCTTCAACGGCTGCGCGATCAGCATCCGACCATCCCCTTCCTGATCCCTGGCGTAGGTTCACAGGGCGGATCCGTAAAAGCAGCCGCACGAGCAGCAACCTCGAAAGGCCTCGTTCTCGTAAATAGCAGCCGCAGCATCCTATATGCCTCTCCGAACAGGGATTTTGGTCAGATGGCGGCCAAAGCTACACGCAAACTGCGCGACGCAATAAACCAAACGAACCATTGAAAATGCTGATCCGGATTGTGCGCCTCTCATTGCGACCCGATGCCGTCAGCTCTTTTTACAATCTCTTTGCCGTAACCGCCCCAAAGATTCGACAGGCAGAGGGTTGTAGAAAACTTGAGCTCTGGGTAGATGCTGAATTCTCAAACGTAATCACAACGTACAGCGAGTGGGATTCTGAATCCCATCTGAATGCCTACCGGGAATCCACCCTGTTCAGGGATGCCTGGGCAACCGTCAAACCGATGTTTACCTCTCCGGCTTTAGCCCACAGCTATCTCCCTCAAAAAGTTACTTGAACGCCCCCGTGTAAAGCCCTCCCCGGCCCAGGTAGACCCAACTGTGGCAGTGTCACTGCGTCGGTGATATTGTTTCCCCGTGCAAAAATCTCAGCCGAATATTGTTTGTACAGTAGGAGCCAGGCCAAACGAATATTAGTTACCCTGGAGCGCTCAAGCGGTACGAATGCGTTATCCTGCGACAGTCCGTGCGCCTTGCCCGTGAATTGCTCCTCCAGCGCCACCGAAAAGCCACCCGCAGACCGAAAGCTAATCCTGCATCCTCCGACCCCTGACGGTTTCTCCACCAGTGGCTCCGTACCATTGGTGGTAACCGCCCGAGCACGCATTATAGTCATGCTGCAGCTTGCCAGCACACGTGACAAAATGCGGGAGACCAGCGTAGCCTCGAGCCCAAGTACCCGACTGCCATCAAGATTTACACGCTGCCGTCGGGGGCGCATTTCGCCATCCAAGAGCACCATCCTCTGCCCAATCGTGTCGTGGGTCCGGTTAAAGAAGGCGATCGCCTCTGCAGTAGTTTCACCATGCTCAATGCGTACCGCAACCTCTGTCAATAAGGAAGATTCAGGTACGAGATCAGGGTTCACTAGAAACCTCCCCAACGCTTCCCCAAACAGCTCACGCATCGTTGGAAAACGAACTTTACGCCCGGCAACTCCCCTGATCGTTATACCGGGAGTGATGTCATGAGAGAGTCCCAAGGTGACGCCCATACCTGTTTGTGGGCCACGACCCGGCTTGTCACCGGTTTTTGGAGTTGCAAAAACATCCATACTGGCACCCACTGTAACATTTACGCGCCCCGTTTTTGTGTATTCAATACCATTACTGAGAACCCGCTGTGAGAAGAGTCTCAGAAGGGGGATCTCTCCGATTGCAAGATCCTGTTGCTCATGGCTTGACGACAACCAGTTTACGGCGGTCCGAAGCACCCCATTCCCTGAAAAATCGCGCAGGTAGGCAAGACGTACCCCATACGTATCATCCTGGTCGATTTGGATGCTGAGTTGTTCGCGATAAGATGCATTCGAGTACTGTGCAATCGTCTGGCCAAAACGGCTGACCCAGGCAGCTCCGCGTAAGGTTCCATTCCGAACACGAAGCTGTCCACTGACAATGGCCATATTGGTCTCCCATTCCGGATACCGCCAGAATCGCACTCTGGACACCTCGGGATCCAAGTGACCTTCGGGCGCAACGCCTTTCTTGCCGCCAAGGCTCAGAAGAGAAATACCAATACTACCACCATCGCCTACATTGTAGGCCACCTGACCAAATACAGACCGCATACGACGGTCTGTATTGGTTCGTACATCGGAATGTTGACTGTACGGCAAATCTGCTTCATCAGGAACCCCTATCCCATTCTGATCTGATAGGCCCGCAAAAACCGTGGACTGGAATCTTTCTGTGCGGCGAAGCCATGTGAGTCGGGCCTGTTGCGAGCCATACGAGCCGGTAATTCCCGACAACTGTGTAAACGTCCCCTGGTTGCTGAGCTGCCTGGACGTAAGATTGATGGCCCCGCCAAGGACATTGGCCCCATAGAGCACTGAAGGGACCCCCTTGGCAATTGAGATTTCTCCTATAACTTCTGAGGGAATCAGGCTCAAGTCTATACGATTATCCCATGGAACGTTGAGCAGTGCCCCATCAAAGAATACGCTCACCTGCCGCTCACCTGACCCACGCAGATAAATCAGTGACTCGCCACGCGAGTTTGTCTGCAGATGTGCGGCCGGAACGAGCCGCAGAACATAGTCAATTGAGGCCGCGTCTGTCTGTGCAATGTCTGCCAGACGGACGCGCTGCGTCGTTGATACCGCTGAAGCCACAGTCGTCCTGCCCTGTGGGCCGACAACAATCTCCCCCAATTCGTAGTGGGTCAGCGTGTCGTTCGGTACCTGCGCCTGCACCGTCCTCCCCACATACAAGCTACCTACTATTGCAAACAAACAATATGCTACCTTCAGGATCATGTGTCCAGTGCGATCGGTACACGACCTGCTGCGGCGGGACTATGGAACGGACACGGATTCTATGCCGGCCAACAGGTCCTTCAAATCTGTAGGGCTCTGCGACCGATTATAGTGGTGTGGCCTGATCTGTAAGCGTCCTATTTCCGGCACCTGCTCCGTGTGTGCAAGGCCCAAGTATACTCCAAGGTCTCTGGAGAGCGTTTGTCGCTTTGACTGCGCCAATTCTCTTTCACTGATTAGTGCACCGAATGCCCGATGCAAAACTCCATATTGGCCCCGTCCCACCCAGTTTGTCAGCACGTTATCTTCAATCGCCAACACCTCGTTGATCAGCTCCTTCTGTCTCTGTGCCACCTCCGCATACCCAGAGGCTATGACCTGCATACGGTCGCTAAAAGCGGACAAGGCGGGATCTGCAGCTGCGGCCTCAGCTAACCTGGCAGCTTCCGTTTCCATAGCAGAGGCCTCGGCTGCGATCTGCTCCACTGTTACAGTCAGACTCTCAGCAATCTTGTCTTCGGTACCTCCATAGGTGCGGCATCCCGCCAAGGCAATCAATCCGGCAAAAAGAAAGATGGTCCATCGCCTGTTCGTAACCAGCTGCATCAAATTACAGTTTCGTCCGGGATCGTAACGTTCTTCGGGATCACAACGACCCCGTCACGGATATATAAATCCTCACCATCATGCTCTTGTACGCCTTCAGTGTTACGTATGATGCATCTGCTGCCAATGGCTACATTTTTGTCCACGATCGCCCCCTCAATAACCGAATGGTCTCCGATGCCGGGCCGCTCCGGCCCCTCGACACGTTCGCGAATTTCCGTCCCGTGCCAAGGATAGTAGTCTGCACCCAGAAGAACTGAATTGCGAATAGTTGTGTGATCGCCAATTTGTGTACGGATTCCAATCACTGATCCGGTGACCTCACTCTTGCCGATCGCGCATCCTTCGGACACCAGACTGTCGGTCAGTTTTGCTCCAGAAATCCTGGCCGGCGCAAGCATCCTCGCATGGGTGTAAAGGCGCATGGCTGGATTGTATAGATTGTACCCAGGCTGTGAGTCGGCCAGCATTAAACTGGCATCATAATAGGACCGGATCGTTCCAATATCACTCCAGTAACCCTCGAACGGATAACTCACCACACGCATTTTTTCGATTACGTGAGGAATAATTTGCTTCCCAAAATCATGGTGGTCCGGTTCCTCGTTAAGAATATTGAAGAGGAGCTCGCTATTGAATACATAAATGCCCATGGAAGCCAGGTATACCCGTCCCACAGCTTTCATGGACGCACTGACCGGGCTTTCTTTGCCATTCAGGTCCTGCGGTTTTTCGTGAAACTCCGTGATCCGCTGATTTTCATCGGTCTTGAGAATCCCGAAGGCAGGAGCCTCTTCCGCCGTGACCGGAATAGTCGCGACAGTCACAGTAGCATCGCTGTCGACGTGACTAGCCAGGAGTTTCCTGTAGTCCATCGAATAGAGCTGATCTCCCGATAGAATCAATATATGCTCATGCCGATAGACCGCGACATGAGGGATACTCTGGCGAACCGCATCAGCCGTCCCCTGAAACCAGTTCGCGGACTTCTGCGTCTGTTCTGCAGCCAAAACCGTTACGAAACCTCGCCGATAATCGTCAAACCTGTATGTGTGTGCCAAATGGCGATTCAGACTGGCAGAGTTGAACTGGGTTAAAACAAAAATCTTGCTGATCCCCGAATTGATACAGTTTGAAACCGGAACGTCAATGAGCCGATACTTGCCTGCAAGCGGCACAGCAGGCTTGGAACGAAGCAAGGTTAGTGGAAATAATCGCGAGCCTGTACCACCGCCAAGGATAATTGCTGCACAATCAGTCATAATTAAAACACGTTATTGAATAGTCGCACCACTGTACAAATAATACTACTTTAATGCGCTGCTCCAGCGTTAATTACCGATGAAACCGTTGGTGATCATCAACGGTACACATGGCACGATGAGTGAAGAGTCCAAACGTATTCTGCACGGGGTCCAGATCCGCCTACAGACTTGCTGGGGACGACTGATCACAGAACGAGTCGCGGTTGGGCTTATTCTGCTCATCACTGCAGTCACGGGCACGCTGCTTGTACTCCTTACGGCAGAAATGCGTCTATGGCTACCTACTCCCTGGCGCGGTGCACTTTTCTGGGTCTGGATCGGCACAGGTATTGCGCTACTCTCTTGGTTTGTAGTTCGCCCCTGGATGACAGGATGGCTTGGCCGCACACGCTACAAAACGATTGCACATAGTGTAACCAGAAATCAACCTGACCTGCAGAGCAAACTGGTCAGCCTGCTTGAGCTCTGTAATGGCGAATCCAGTGCGGCTCCGCGTTCCCTGGTAGACAGTGCAGTAAAGGCACTCAACTCTGACGTGTCCAACCTCCCACTCATTGAGAAAGTGAACTGGAGGCAGCCAATCATCTGGAGCCGATATGCAGCAATCCCGCTGGGGCTTATTGCCGTGCTAACCTTGGCAGCTCCCCAAGGATTCCGGGACGCTTCGATACGCCTGTTCTCCCCTGGAACAACTTTCGAACGCCCCGCACCGTTCGCGTTGGCTGTTACCCCTGGTAATATTGAAGTTACCAGAGGAGACTCCTTAACTATTATTGCCACAGCCTCAGGCGAAACCCTCCCGGAAATTGTAACAATTGAACTAGGGGTGCCTGGGGAAAGTAGTATTCGCTCGCAAAGCATCCGATCTGACGCATCTGGTCGGTTCCTTCACCAGGAACACAACCTTCGCCTGCCCCTGAGATATCGCGCAGTGGCTGGTCCTGTAAGGTCGCCCTGGTACGATGTGACCGTAATTGATCGCCCAATTCTTCGGGACCTGCACGTAAGTTTGCGCCCTCCTGCCTACACCGGACTCCCCGCCGAACAACTACCACCTGGAACCGGAAATATCACGGCATTGCAAGGCACCGTAGCAAATATTCGCGTTCGATCAAGTGATCCTGATGTTACGGCCTGGTTATCTATGGATAACACAAACCAGGATATTGTTCTTGAAGACATGGCCGGAGCTTTCACGCTCCATAAGGAAACCACGTATCGCATCATTCTGGAGTCCCCCAGCGGCGTGCAGAATCTTGATCCGATTACCTATTCAATTACCCCCCTTATCGATCAATACCCCTCTGTGGAACTGATTTCGCCGGCTCCTCAGACGAATATGGACTTTTCGCTGTTGGTTCCGCTTGATATTCGAGTTCGGGATGATTTTGGTTTTTCACGGCTTGCGCTCTCCTGGCGACTGTCTGACAGCCGATTTGGAGATACTATGGAGACCTTCCAGGAAATAATACTGTCGCTGCCGGGAGCCCCCGAGGTTCAGTACCTCTGGGACCTTGGAATGACAACTGGGCTGGATATTGTACCTGGCGATGTGATCAGCTACTTCGTGACTGTCTGGGACAACGACGGCTACAATGGCCCCAAGAAAAGTGTCTCTGCCACACAACTGTTGCGCCTTCCCTCAATTGCTGAACGATACGAAGCGCTGGAGTCCACACAGGATGAAACAGAATCCGGTCTTGAATCGCTCGTGGAAGAAGCGGAAGATGTACGCGAACAATTTGAAGAGCTGCGCGACGAGCTTCGAGAGAAGCAGGATGCCGACTGGGACGACCAGCAAAGTCTTGAAAGCTTGCGCCAAGCGCAGGAGGAACTGCAAAACCGTGTAGATGAACTGGCTCAGAACATGGAGGAGGCGGGTGAGCAGATGGACAATCATAATCTGGTCAGCGACGAATTACTGGATTTATTTCGAGAGCTGCAGAATGTAACCGAAGAAATCAGCTCCCCAGAGCTCGCGGAGGCGCTCGAGCAGCTGCAGGAAGCACTTACCGAATTTGATCCGGCCCTAATGCAGGAATCGCTGGACAAAATTGAATTCAATGAGGAGATGTTCAGAGAACGAATAGAGCGGACCCTCGAATTGTTCAAAAATTTCCAAGTGCAGCAACAACTGGAAGAAACAGAGCGACGCGCTGAGGACCTTCAAGAAGTGCAGGATAACCTGGCAGAACAGACAGCAGAAGATACTCCGACGGAAACGCCCGAGGAGCTCGCAGAGGAACAAATGCAGGCTGCCGAAGAGATGTCGGCCCTGGAAGCCAAGATGGAAGAAATTGCTGATCGCATGCGGGAACTTCAGCGAGCCCCTGTGCAGCAGATGGAGCAGCTCAACGAACAAACGCAGGCACAAGAGTTGCCCAAAGGCATGCGGGAGAATGCCCAGCAAATGCAGGCTGGCCAGATGCAACAGGCTAACCAGGGGCAACAGCAAATGAGTCAGAGTATGCAGCAACTGCAGTCTGACCTGCAAAACGTCCAGACTGGAATGCAGGGACAGCAGATGCAAGTCAACATGGCTGCACTTAGACTGATCCTAAGCAATGTTCTACGACTGTCCTATGATCAGGAAGACCTGCGTCGTAATATAGCAGATGCCACCCGGGACAGCCCCCTATTGCGCGATTTCGCACGGGAACAGTCAGTCTTGGCAATCGGGGGAACAGTTGTTGCCGACTCAATCCAGTCTTTGGGACGCACCCTGCCCCAACTTTCACGGGCTGTCCAAGAGTTTGCCGGCAATGCGCTGATGAGCATGGAGACTTCCATCGAAATGCTGACGGAGAGCAACAAGCTCGCGGCTGAATCCAGTGCTGCCGAAGCAATGACCAACCTGAATAACCTGGCCTTGCTGTTGAGTGATTTGCTGGACCAGCTAATGGATGCTTCGTCCTCCAGCAGTGGTGGAGCGATGTCCATGGAGCAAATGATTCAGCAGCTCCAGGAAATGGCCATGCAACAGGATCAGTTGAACCAGGCGCTCGAAGAATTTTTCGGACAATCACCGGGAGAGCGCATGAGCGCAGATATGCAGGAGCGCCTGCGGCAACTCGCCGGCCAGCAGGAAGCAATGCGGCGTCAACTCACCGAACTTGCAAAGGAACGCGACCTGGCAAGCCAATTAGCCGGTGATCTGGAACGGATTGCAGAACAGATGGCTGAATCCATTCAGGAATTACAGACCGGCCAGGTAAACCGCCCGACGCGTCAGCGCCAGCAGCAGATTTTGACCAGACTGCTGGATGCATCACGAAGTCTGCAGGAACGGGGAGAAGAAGAACGACGTGAAGGACGCCGAGGTACCGATATTGAGCGTGTGAGCCCTGGGGAACTGCAAAATAACCTGACCCAGGACGAGCTGCGACGCGCGCTCATGGATGCTCTTGAGAGCGGGTACACAAAAGACTACCAGGCACTTATTCAGCGCTATTTTGAGTTGCTTCGCGCTCAGTGATCCTTCGACGCCGGTTACGGGCGATAACCTGGTAAACTGCATCACGGACTGGTCGTGGGACCATCAGCAGTATGTTCGCTGTTATCCGCCATCCGCCTCCCAGATGGCGTAATGCTCGCAGTGCAGCAGTGGAAGCCTGCGATGTTCCTGCATCATCACGCAGAGTAACGCATGACGCCCCGGGCGGAAGCGCAGCATATGAAAAACGACCGCTATGGTCACGTTTACGAAGCCAGTTGACCGAACGCTGACAAAAGACACATTGATCGTCGTATTTGATCTCTATCTTTCTGGACATCAAGTCAAGGCCACGTGATGGGTGAACTGGTACGATTGTTTCTGAAGTTAGGTTTTATCGGGTTTGGAGGACCTGCGGCAGTTATCGCAATGATTGATGACGAGGTCGTCACCCGACGCAAATGGCTTACCCGGGAACACTTCCTGGATCTGGTTGGGGCAACCAACCTGATCCCCGGACCAAACTCCACGGAAATGGCCATGCATGTCGGCTATGAACAGCGTGGGTTTGGGGGGCTTGTCGTTGCGGGCCTCTGCTTCATCCTCCCCGCAGCGCTGATGACTGGCGTGCTCGGGTGGCTATACGCCACGTATGGTGAAGTGCCGGAGGTCGAGCCATTCCTGCGCGGCATTAAGCCAGCTGTGCTTGCAATCATCCTGGGGGCGTTGTGGCGTTTAGGTAAATCTGCCGTCAAGGCCTGGGCACTGGTCCCTATCGGTGCCGTCGTCTCTGTAGCGTTGCTACTGGGGGTCAATGAGGTGCTTGCTATGCTGGGTGGGGGGCTGCTCGGTTTGGGGGGGCTCTACCTGTGGCGTCGCCGTCTGGCAGCCATTGGACTCCTACCTTTCATTGTTGGATTCCTTCAAACTCCGAAAGTGGAGTACAGCATCTGGACTCTGGGGTGGTTCTTCCTCAAGGTTGGGGCGGTACTGTACGGAAGTGGTTATGTCCTTATCGCCTTTCTGGAAGGAGGGCTGGTACAGACCTATGGCTGGCTGACCGAACAGCAGCTGCTGGACGCTGTAGCTATCGGTCAATTCACCCCAGGACCTGTACTCACAACCGCGACATTTATTGGCGTTTTCCTAGGGGGCTGGCAGGGCGGCGTGATAGCTACTTTAGCGATCTTCCTACCGTCCTTTGTTTTTGTCAGCATACTGAATCCGCTCATCCCCAGACTGCGGAGGTCAATGCTCATGGGATCATTCCTGGATGCAGTGAACGTCAGTGCAGTTGCACTAATGCTGGTCGTGACCATACGATTAGGGATTAGTGTATTGACCGGCTGGGCACCCGTGGTGATCTTTCTGGTTGCGGCAGTAGCGAGCCTTCGCTTTAGGGTAAATGCGGTCTGGCTTGTCGCAGGTGGCGCACTCCTTGGACTACTGCTCAATTGAGTAGGTGACCCGGCTTCGCCTTTTGACGGGGCAGGTATTGACAGTTGCCGTTGATCCCTGGATAGACCAGCCAGATGCCCCGAATAGAGCTCGCCGTCCGTGTAATTGATCCGATGCACAAATCGGTTTAGCCAACTCCCGGCGTTGCGGATGGACTACACATCGTCAGCCCCGTAGGTGGTGGGAGGACCAGCTGCGTGCGCCAGCGCATGTTCCCTGGCATAACGTGCCATGGGACGGCCGCGCTGCTTGGCCATTTCGGAGAGCCGTGTTTGCTCCGAAATGGTCAACAAAAGGCGGGGGCCGCGGGTGCGGTGGGATCGCGGACGACTTGTCGGCAGGCTTTTTCGCAGGGTTTGACATCGGAACGATGGGAAAATTTGCGAAAAACCAGCGAAAAATAGGTTCTATTTTTTATTGCTCTCTCACACGCTGCTTCATCGTCTTCTGTACTACCTGTAAATATCAAGTGATTTTACTTCGAGGTTTCGGTTGACGACAGGTCAAACGGGTGAAATTGCCAAACCTCAAGCGTTTTGTTGCCAACCTCACCCGATGAAAGTAGCTCATTATCTCCATAGACATACAGCAACCCGTCCCTGGCTAGCATGATCCACCAATCAGTTGCGATACTTACACTGGTTTGAGTATCCATATTTACGATGTTCATATTGGCTTCGGCAGGATACTCAAACGTCACCAGCCGGTGATCATCATCCAATTCAAAGAGACCATGCGAGTACGTGAATTCCATTCGGAGATCCCTCAGATCGCCTATAATATTCCCGCTAGTTGCATCCCTTTTGGGAGGACGATAGAACATTGGACGATGTACTACGGGATCGTTGTCCAAAAATAGAGGTTCCCCGTCGCTGTCTTCTGCGTAGCGGTAGAAAATGCCGCGCTCAAAGCATGCGATCTGTCTTCCCCTAAGGCCTCTTTTCACACCTGTTGTTCTTGGAAACTGAGGCACTCTGAGATCATAATTCCGAATCGTTCCCGATTCAATGGAATAGGCGTGTATTTGTGGCCATGGTCGGCGAGAAGGACTAATAAAGTAGACCGTATCCTGCCGTTCGCAAAACGAGGCATTATCGCGAATTAGGGTTGGCAACCTCTCCTTGCACGACCCGTCTGCGTTGAAGGTATAGACCCCTCGAGACGTAACTGCGATCATGTTACCATTTTCCAAAAATTTGGCAGAGCGAGGACGTAGATTGTCTTCTGGATTGCACTGCGTGACCTTGAATGTGCGGATGTGATCGCCAGAAGCCGTAAAGACATGCAACGCTCTCATCACGTCGTCTGTCAGCAAAAAATCACCTTTGCCCGATATATCCACAAAACGAATAGTCCCAATGAGCACCGAAGCATCAAAACGGACCGTGTCCACAGGGGTGAAGAGATCTTCAGCCTCCACGAGGCCCGACGAATCAATCACACGGTAGCGTACTTCCTCGGGCTGACATGCCGAGATGCACGCCAACCCGAGAATGCAAGCAAACAAAGGTGTCCTGATTGTCAACAAAACATGCAAGACCCCTCGTTTCCCGGAGCCCTTGGATCGCAGCATTCTTCTCCTTCCTTCTCCATTAGGGTGTGATAAATTGGTAGACCTCAATAAAAGGGTTGGGCAACTCGCCCTCAGCGTCCAGTTCTGGCTGGACCACACGATAGACAAGACCGGACGCACCGTACTTGAAACGCGCCCGGATCCCCAGTTCCTGCGCAACAAGCTGTCCCGCCTTGGTGAAAATCTGATAGCCGCCTCCCCGATCTCCGTTAGTGTACTGGATCATGATGGTTTGATCGGTCAACTCAAATAGCCCGTATACAAGTGTGCGGGATGCCATCAGCCGGCCGGACGCTTGTATTATGGCCGCGGGATTGCTCCGATCAGAAAAGTCCTGCGAAACATCGCGAAACCAGGACGTTCGGTGTGAGATTCGATCGACCACCGTACCTTCTGGTGTTAGTTTCAGGATATGCTTCTCAACCGGGCCCGCATAGAAATGGTGGGTCTTATCTGCGATCAAGCCCCCCATATCGATCCTTCTAGTCGCTCTTGGGTAGTCACTCGCAGGCAACGTATACTCTTTGAGCAACTTCCCACTGGCGTCCATGCGCCGGACAACCTGTTTATCCGGGTGTATGTGAAAGCCAACAAGGCCGCCCTGCGCGTCAGTATCCAGAGCGTTGGGGTTGACCGCTAGGATAAAATCTGGATCAACGCTTCCCAGGCAGCCTCCTTCGGATGTGAAGCGGTATCCCCAGGGACCGGCATTGGACAGAAATATGGACTGATTTCCGATGAACTTGGCGTTCACAGGACGCACCTCAAACCCTGGATGACAAACAGATGGGTCCAGCACCGCTAAAAGCTTGCCGTCCGGTCCAAACAGAAAAGCCTGAAGGCCGCGCAGGTCGACTACAAGCATCCGGCCATCTGGAGCTACATCCAGGCTTTTTACTTGGGCGATCAGTAAGGGCTCTGAGGAAACCGATTCTGGATCGGAAAGCGTGATGGCCTTCACGAACCGGAAATGCTTCAACTCAATCTGCTCAACAGGCTGTGCGTTCGCGACACCCACACAAACCACCAAAGCGACTAGGCTCCATAGAGCAAATAGTCCACGTCCAAGAGTTCTGTGTCCACCTGTCAGACGCCAGTCTTGCCGGGCTTCCACACCCCTTAGGTCACTCATTTGTCACAGTAGCCACCATCATTAGCAAAGCATTCCCCTCCCCAAAACGAACACTCACTTCCCTTCTTTATGCAATAGGCATAAGTGCAAGTGTCTGTGTCGTCGTGACCCTCACATGGCGCAGTCTCCATCTCTCGATTTTGGGGGGCCTGTTCTTTCATGTTGTTTGCGGTTATTGTACTGGTCGTCACCAAGGGTTTAGTGATACGAGAAAGCACAAGGTACAACATCGAGTTGGACATTCCGCTTGGAAGTGGCACACCCAAAACTGGTGGATTTCGAATTTTTTGGGTTTTACTTTGCCCCCATCAGCTATCATTAATGTTCAAAAAGGCTGCCTTTTTGTCCGGACATATGACTAAGGAGGGCATTTCCTGCGATTGGCCTTCATTTGTAGCTCCCCGCGTTACATCATGGCCCTTATGTAACATCCGCACACCCCAGACATACAGTGCGCACATAACACGACGCCAGACGCAGCCCACGTCCGTCCCTTGGATTACGGGGGTGAATCGAACCCGATTCGACGTTTCTCCATCTCGCACGGCGCACTTTTTCGCGCATATTGCTTCCCGCGCAGCTCGTCTATAATCTTCCGCAGCCAACAACTCAGGCTATTTTCCACCGCGAATGGCGGCTGCAAGTGCCGGAACGACTTCAAACAAATCTCCGACGATGCCATAATCGGCAACTTTGAATATCGGCGCCGCCGGATCCTTGTTGATTGCAAGAATACACTTCGATCGGACAATGCCAGCTACATGTTGTGTTGCCCCCGAAATCCCCACTGCGATATACAGATCGGGAGCAACCGCACGACCTGTCTGGCCTACATGCTCGCTGTGCGGACGCCAATTCTCATCACTCACCGGACGTGAACAGCCCAGGGCAGCATCTGGACCCAGCGCATCCAGTAGATCCTCCAGTACATGCCAGTTCTCCGGTCCTTGCAGACCCCGACCTCCACTAACTACAATTGACGCTTCCGTCACATCAGGACGCTCACTAGAAGCTTTTTCCTGAAGTGTGACCGCAGCCATTAACTCTGTTAAGCGCAACTTACATAGGTGTGCTCCCACAACTTCATTCGACAATAGGATTGGTTCAAATGATCTTGGGCGAAAACTGACCAGGGTCAACTCTCCAGACAGCTGGACATGGGCGATCACCTTCCCGCCGTACAATGCTCGTTTGAATACAGGGTTACCCGCTATCACCTCAAAACCCGTACAATCCTGTGCCAATGGAGCATCCAGCTTCTGTGCCAATCGCCCCATTACATCCTTGCCTGTTGATGTGGCCGGCATGATGACCATGTCCGCCGCCTTTGCAACCTGGCCCGCGATGTTCGACAACATCTCAGGTCCGGCATACGCTATCCCCTGCAGATCATAGGCAGTAATCTCCGGCGCAATCGCACCTGCGGCGCTTGCGGCTCGGTGATCAACCAGTAGTCCCCAGTGACCATCCAAACGCACTGAAAGTTCGGACGCTGCCTTGCATACTTCGAGCGTAGACACGCTCAGGCGATCGCCGCTTGATTCCGCTATAACCAGAACTTTGAACATTGTGCTCAGATTACTTTAGCTTCCTCACGCAAGAGCGCTATGACTTGCTCGGCAACCCCATCTTTGTAATCCAGGATTTTACCTTCTGACTTTGATTCAGGCAAAGCCAGCGAGGCAATCTGTAGCTGCGCAACCTCAAGTGCAGCCGTCTCTTTTTCTATGGGTTTACGCTTAGCCTTCATAATGCCCCTGAAGGATGGGTAACGCGGCTCCCCAATCCTGCGGTTGATGCCGACGATTGCCGGCAGATTGCATCTGTGGATTTCGTCACCTTGCTCAACAGGGTGACGGGCCGTCAATCCATTTGAGGTTACTTTTAGTTCTTCCACTCCTGTAACGCTCGGCCAACTCAGCAGTACCCCTAACCGTTGCGGGACTTGAGCTCCTGCAGAATCAATGGCGACCTCACCCGTCAGAACCAGGTCAAAATCACGCGTGCTTATCGTATTTGCAAGTGCAACTGCGACAATCTTGGGATCATCCGGCATGGTATCACACTGGAGATGCACTGCAAAATCCGCCCCCATAGCCAAGCCCTGCCTTAGTGCGCTTTCTACGCGATCCGGTCCAAGGGCAAGAAGCGTGACTGTACCCTCCTGCTCATCACGCAGACGCACCGCTACCTCAATGGCAGACTCGTCATGGGGGTTTATTATCCAGACGAGGCCCTCTTCCCCAACACTGGACCCATCAGGGGCCAATGTTGGTCGGGATTCGGTATCCGCGGTCTGCTTGACGCATACGGCTATATTCATCGGCCAATTTAAAGGCTATCACTTGGCAATTGATTCACAAAAATCCTGCGGTACTGCGCAGATTATCTGACAATATATGCGGGCACCTACGATGTGCTAGTCGGAGATCATCACAGCCGTGAGTCAATCGACCGCCCCCATAAACTCCGTGGTTATACCACGAAGAGTACAGACTTATCCAGTACCCACGGGCCTGCGATCGACCTGCGCATATACGCTGATTGAATCTGATTAGTTAAATTCAATTGAGTTCCCAACCACAACCACAAGTAAGAGAGTGAAGTCGTCTATCAACTGGGGAATTATCGGTGCGAGCACGATCGCCAAAGAATGGATGATCAATGCCATTAACGCAAACCCCGAAAGTCAGGTAACCGCCATTCTGAGCCGATCTCGGCAGCGCGGGCAAGATTTTAGAGCGCAGTTCGGTATAGCACGCACCTATACCGATCTTTCTGCGTTTCTGGCGGACCCTGATATAGACGTGGTTTACATTGGGACCACCAATGAGCTCCATAAGCCGCAAACAATGGCCGCTGCGGCTGTCCAGAAACATGTTCTCTGCGAGAAACCCCTTGCCCTCTCGCTTGCGGACGCACGGCAAATGGCGCAGACCTGCACAACAGCTGGCGTGGTCATGGGGACAAATCACCATCTGCGCAATGCTGTCACGCATCGCAAACTTCGCGAGCTTGTCCAGAACGGAGCTATCGGGCAGCCACTCGCAGTCCGGGTGTTCCACGCCGTTATGCTGCCTCCACATTTACAGACTTGGCGGATCAAGGACCCTGGAACCGGAGCCGGAGTGGTCTTGGACATAACCGTTCATGATACAGATACGCTTCGGTTTATCTTGGATGATGAAGTTGAATCCGTGGCGGCATTAACTTCGGCACAGGGCCTCGGAGAGCACGGAATCTCCGATACGGTAATGGGTATCATGCAGTTTAACCACGGTACCATGGCCCAATTCCATGACTCATTTGTAATTGGTCACGCTGGAACCGGACTTGAGGTTCATGGCACCAACGGATCTTTGATTGCCACAGATGTCATGACGCAGCAGCCGGTTGGAAACATCACGCTCCGCCGCGGTGATCAGATTGAGCACATTGAGCTTCCACCCCATACCAATCTTTACCAACGTGCAGTAAAATGCTTCAATAATGCTGTTCAGGGCAATGGAACCCCGGCTGCAACAGCTGAAGATGGCATTCGCTCGCTTGCGGTTGCCTTGGCCGTTGAACAGGCAGCGCAGACAGGCTCCCATGTCAGAGTAGCATATGCCTGAGTTTTGCTCATCCACCTTTGCTGCTAAACAGATCAAAGATGACGCGGCGGTAACCGTGAGCTCTTCAAGCGGTCTGGGCTGTCCTGATGCCATGTTGTCTGCTATCGGCCAGCGCTTTGCCAGCACAGGGCACCCACGCAGGCTGACCACGATTCATCCCATTGCAGCAGGTGATATGTATGGCATTGACGGGATTGATCACTTGGCCCATGATGGGCTGCTGAAACGCGTGGTTGCCGGATCCCTGCCTAGTGGACCCTCCTCTATGCCCTCCCCCCGGATATGGCAAATGATCGGCGAAAACCGTGTCGAGGCCTATAACTTGCCCAGTGGAGTACTGTACCACTTGCATCGTGAAGCTGCGGCGCACAGACCGGGAATACTCACCAAAGTGGGTCTGGACACGTTTGTTGATCCCCGACTTCTCGGTGCACGGATGAATGAGTGCAGCCCTCCAGATGTCGTTGAACGTGTTACTTTTGACGGTGATGAATGGCTATTCTTCCGATCGATACCCGTTGATGTCGCAATCATCAGGGGAACCACCGCCGACGGGCATGGCAATATTGCCACTGAGCATGAAGGAGGCTTTCTCGGCATATATGACCAGGCACTTGCAGCTCACAACAATGGGGGCATTGTGATTGCCCAGGTTAAACGCGTTGTGGATTCTGGAGCACTAAAATCACAGGAGGTCAGAGTCCCCGGCGTCGTAGTAGACTATGTGGTCACTGCGCCGGATCAGATGCAAACCACTAACACCGGCTACGATCCGGCAATCAGCGGCGAGGAGCGCCCCAATGGGGTCACCTACGATCTCATGCCCTGGGGACCCTACAAACCGATGGCGCGTCGGGCCGCAATGGAATTGCAGCAGGGGGATGCGGTCAATCTGGGTTTTGGGGTATCCGCACAGGTCCCCCGCATCCTGTTGGAAGAAGGATTGTCTGATGACGTGACCTGGGTCATTGAACAGGGAGCGGTCGGAGGTATCCCCCTCCTGGACTTTCAGTTTGGCTGTGCCTCCGGTGCACAGGCCATTCTTGCATCCCCTGATCAGTTCACTTATTTCCACGGCGGCGGATTTGACCAGAGTCTGCTATCCTTCATGCAAATCGGTGCCGAGGGATGCGTCAATGTCTCACGTCTTGCTGCCCGTCCTCATGTTACCGCAGGCGTGGGGGGCTTCATTGACATCACAGCCAGTGCACGCAATCTCACGTTTGTCGGCACATATACAACCGGTGGGTTGCACCTAAAAATTGAAGGAGGCAAACTGAACATTCTCAGGGAAGGCAAAATCCAGAAGCTGGTGCCGACTGTAGAACATGTTTCTTTCAGCGGACGTCGGGCTCTTCAACTGAGACAACATGTTACCTACATTACCGAACGCTGTGTGCTGCGTCTAATGCCCGAAGGATTGACCGTGACCGAGATCGCCCCAGGAATTGATCTCGAGCGTGATGTCCTGGCACAGACTCTCCTGAAGCTCAAAGTCAGCCCCTCCCTTAGCGTAATGGATCCACGATTATTTGATCCCGCACCAATGAATCTCCAACTGTCACGGTCAGAATGAGTAATGTCAACCTTGAAATTTATGACTCTGTAGCGAAGCTGACTCTTGACCGTCCAGCAAAACGCAATGCCCTTACCCCCGCTATGCTGGATACTCTGGAGACCCACCTTGCCACTGTTGAATCCAGCAGGAAAGTTCGGGTCGTTACGCTTTCGGGAACGGGAGATAAGGCGTTTTGTGCAGGCGCCGACATCAAGGCATGGGGAGCGCTGGATGCTCTCGGGATGTGGAACGACTGGATCCCCAAAGGACAACGAGTTTTTTCGCGGCTTGCAAACTTGCGTCAACCCGTCATTGCGCTTATGAACGGGTATGCGTTCGGTGGCGGGCTAGAGCTTGCACTGGCTTGCGATATCCGGATAGCGGCAAGTACGGCCTCCTTTGCAATGCCGGAGGTTACGATCGCGACAGTCCCTGGTTGGGGCGGGACCGCCCGACTAGCGACCACAATTGGGATTGCCCGCGCCAAAATGATGATCCTCACCGGGGATCCTGTTGATGCACAGACTGCCCTCGCCTGGGGACTCGTGACCAAGGTGTGTTCACCCGATCAGCTATCCATTGCAGCAGATGAGTTGGTAGCAACCATCTCTAGCAACGCTCCCATCGCTGTACAGATGTCCAAACAGCTCTTGGATGCCGACCGTGCCCCTCTTGAATCCATTGCAGGCGCTCTCAGCGCATACACAGATGATGGTCAGGAAGGTGTCCAGAGCTTCTACGAACGCCGAAATCCTGACTACAAAGGAACCTGATTTATGCTACATCAGCGTGCGTTCGATTATGTGATTGTTGGGGCGGGTGCCGCAGGATGTGTCGTAGCTCACCGTCTTGCCGAAGATCAACATACTCGAGTACTGTTGCTTGAGGCTGGCCCCCCTGATCGGTCTCCGCTCATCCACCTGCCTGCGGGCTTCGCCAAGCTCACCGGCAAGAATGTGAACTGGTGCTTCAAGACCGTACCCCAGAAACGTTTGAACAACCGTGAAATGCACTATCCTCAAGGACGCACACTGGGGGGCAGTACATCGATTAACGCGATGATCTACATCCGGGGACATCGCCTGGACTACGAAGAGTGGCGTGAACTGGGCTGCGATGGGTGGGGGTATACAGATGTGCTTCCGTATTTCAAGAAGTCCGAGAATAACGAACGTTTTGTGGACGAGTACCATGGGCGAGGTGGTCCACTAAATGTTGCAGATCAGGTTCAGTCGAATCTGCTTACGCGCGCGTTCGTCAGATCGGCACAAGAGGTCGGTATCCCCTATAATCCCGACTTGAACGGTGCTCGCCAGTCTGGCGTGAGCTATTACCAGGTCACACAGAGAAATGTACGCCGGGAAAGTGCGGCAACCGCGTTTCTGCGCCCGCCCAAATCGAATCTTACCATTCGAACCCGGGCAGTTGCAACACGCGTACTTCTTGCAAACGGGCGTGCCACAGGAATTGAGTACATTCAGAACGGTAAACGCGTCCAGGCTCTTGCAGAGCGGGAGGTAGTTCTCAGCGGCGGAGCAGTCAACTCTCCAAAGATTCTGTTGTTGTCAGGCGTCGGGCCTGCAGATGAATTGAAAGCGCTTGGGATTACCATAGAACATGACCTGCCGGGCGTTGGAAGAAATTTCCAGGATCACATGGATGTGTACCTTGCTGCATCTTCCAGTAAACCCATCAGCTATAACGGACACGACCGCTGGAATAGGGCAATCCTGCATGGTATTCAATATCTCCTGTACAAGACCGGACCGGTGACCGCCTCGGTATGTGAAGCTGGCTGTTTCCTCAAGAGCTCCCCTGGAGTCCGATCCCCTGATATACAGATTCACTGCCTGCCCGCATATGTGGTAGACCATGGCCGCATGACCATCAAGGGACATGGCTTAACCATCAATACTTGTAATCTGCGTCCACGCAGTATTGGATCTATCACACTGCGCAGCAGTGATCCGTTTGATGATCCCGCAATTGATCCTAATTTCCTGGATGACCCCAGTGATCTTAGAGTGTCCATGGAAGGATTCAAATGGGGACGGCGCATATTGGGTGCGCCTTCTTTCCGTCAATACATTGATAAGGAGATCCTGCCTGGACCGGAAGTGCAGAGCGAGGAAGAAATTGGGGCGTATATCCGAAAATGGGCTAAAAACGATTATCATCCTGTAGGGTCCTGCAAGATGGGAACCGACGACGAGGCCGTAGTAGACACACAGCTTCGTGTACGGGGGATTGAGGGACTTCGCGTGATTGACGCCTCCATCATGCCCCGCCTAATCAGCGGAAACACACAGGCAACCTCCATTATGATTGGTGAAAAAGGAGCTGCCATGATCAGAGAGCCAGGCTAATGGTGCATCACTGGATAGGAGGAAAGAACACTCGCTCAGAGATTGGGGATCGGTTCACAACCGTGAGCCCTGCACACGATACTACTGTCGGGGACTACGCACTCGGGACCGCCTCGGATATTGATAAGGCGGTGCAGGCGGCACGCACTGCCTTTGATGCCGGACCGTGGCCCCGTATGTCTGGACAGGAGCGTGCCAGCATCCTGAATGCCACGGCGGACCTGATTGATGCACATAACGATGATCTGGCCAGACTGGAAACGCTTGAGAGCGGAAAGCCTATTACGCAGGCCAAAGCAGAAATGAATGCCGCAGCCGGTCTGTGGCGCTATGCAGCGACGCTTGCCCGCCACACCTTTGGCGATGCTTACAACAGCCTGGGTGAAAATAAACTCGGATTGGTACTGCGTGAACCTGCAGGGGTGGTCGGCATGATTACGCCGTGGAACTTTCCGCTGCTAATCATTAGTCAGAAATTGCCATTCGCGTTGTCTGTTGGCTGTACCGCTGTGATTAAACCTAGCGAGCTGACGCCAGGCACCACGCTGCAATTGGCCGCGCTGGCACATGAAGCTGGCGTTCCGGGAGGCGTGATCAACGTCGTCACTGGTTTGGGAGTATCGGTAGGAAGTCGCTTGTCCGAGCACCCTGATATTGATGTAGTCTCATTCACGGGATCAACTGCCGTGGGACGCCAAGTGGCTGCCACAGCGAGCAGGAATCTAAAACGCTGCTCTCTTGAGCTCGGAGGGAAGAACCCCCATATCATATTTGCCGACGCAGATCTGGATGCTGCACTGGATCCAGTCGTGTTTGGCGTCTACTTCAACATGGGAGAGTGTTGCAATAGCGGCAGTCGACTGCTGCTGGACG
Organism: Rhodothermales bacterium; assembly: GCA_965219915.1. Classification (GTDB taxonomy): domain Bacteria; phylum Bacteroidota; class Rhodothermia; order Rhodothermales; family Bin80; genus Bin80. Next base: position 3,158,245 of record OZ244794.1, read on the forward strand.
AGCGTATTGCCCAGGAATTCACCGAACGTGTGATTGAAATGGCACGTACCATACCCGTTGGCGACCCGCTTGACCCTGCCACCAAGGTTGGAGCCATCATCAATATCCCACAACTTGAAAAGATCAGAAGCTACGTGGGTAACGGCAGAGCGTGCGGTTCTCGGCTGCGCCTCGGTGGGCACGACATCCCAACGCCCACCGGAAGATTCTTTGAACCTACCGTGTTTGACGGAGTGACGCCAGAGATGGCTATCGCGCGGGAAGAAATATTTGGACCGGTACTGTCAATATTGACGTTCAAAACAAAAGAGGAAGCTATCCAGATCGCTAACGATACCCTCTATGGACTTAGCGCTGGCTTATGGACCTCCAATGTTGATACTGCATTTGAGGTCAGCCGCAAGATTCGCGCAGGCACCATATGGATCAACTGTTTTATGGATGGGTACCCAGAACTGCCCTTTGGTGGCTATGGAGACAGTGGGCTGGGTCGTGAGTTAGGACGGTTTTCTACCGACGAATTTACAGAGCTCAAAACTGTTCAACTCCATATAGGCGAGCACACGGGTTCGTGGCTTTAAATTTTTGCGCAATGCGTATCCTCAAGTTCCTGCCCATACTTCTCCTGGCTGCCTGCCAGGGCACCAACAACCAAACTGGCACAGAACAACAGGTAGAGGTCTTCACATGGTGGACCTCCGGCAGTGAGGCCACTGCGCTGGAAACAGTACTTGACGCATACAAGGTAGCCTACCCGGAAGTTGACCTAATCAACGCTTCAGTCGCTGGAGGTGGAGGCTCAGCTGCCCGTCCAATACTCCAAACCAGACTCCTGGGCGGCAATCCTCCCGACAGCTGGCAAACCCACCACGGCGCTGAATTGATGGAGTATTACGTCAACCCCGACTATGTCGCATCGCTCAGGGAGCTCTACGAGGCCGAGGGGTGGTACGAATTGTTCTCCCCTGCTCTTATAGATATGGTTAGCCGGGACGGAGAACCCTATCTAGTCATCCTGAACCTTCATCGCAGTAATACCCTTTGGTACAACAAGCCCTTACTCGCCGAGCACGGAGTTGTTATTGGAGATTCGCTCAGCTTTGAAGAATTGCTTGGTATTGCAGAATCACTTCAACGCGTTAATATTCCGGCCATGTGCATGGGGGATACTGGTATCTGGGCCACGGGGATCATGTTCGAAAATACACTCGTGGGCACTATCGGCCCCGAACGATATTTAGGGCTTTGGAATGGAACCGTCAGCTTCACGGACCCAGTCGTGATGACAGCCATAGAAAACTATGGCCGATTGCTTGACTACCAGAATACTGACCATGCAGCTCTTTCATGGGACCAGGCAGCTGAAAAATTGGGAGACGGCGATTGCGCCTTCTACTCCATGGGAGACTGGGTTTATGGTGAATTAATCCAGAACGGACTGGAAGAAAATGTTGACTTTGGCTGGGTCGCCCATCCTGGAAGCGAAGGAACTTTCTTGTTGGTCACTGACGGTTTTACCCTAGCCAAAAACGCCCCCAATCCCACAGAAGCCCTTGACCTGCTGCGGACTATGGGGGACCGCGTGGTTCAGGAAGACTTCAATCTGATTAAGGGCTCCATCTGTGCGCGAACTGACTGCGATCGGTCCCGGTTTGGCCCTTACCTCCAGTGGTCAATGGACAGGTATGCCGAGGACGTGGCTGTGCCTACGGTTATCCACGGTTCAGCTGCACCTCCAGCTTTTCAGCAGGCGCTCAATGATGCACTGACGAATTTTGTTGTGCAGCGTGACCCTCAGGCCTTCGCCGAAACTTTGGCCCGTGAGGCGCGTGCGGCAGGCTTTGGTCAGTAGAGGATGGTCAACCCGCACTGGCTGGCCCGTAATAAAGGGCTACTCATTCTCCTGCCCTCCCTCCTATTGACGGCCATCTTCGTCTACGGATTCATCGGGACGAGCTTCTTTTTTTCGCTTACCAATTGGCGTACGCTTGCTGTTGATTTGTCCCTGCGTAACCCGCTGTGGGAAACCTACGCAGATATGCTGGCCATGCCACGCTTCCAAGCAGATCTCAGGAATACGCTCGTATTCACGGTACTTTTCATCGGTCTAGCCGTCGGCACCGGACTTGGGCTTGCAATCCTGTTAGACCGACAGTTGGCCGGTAGAGGCTTCTTCCGAAGCGCCTTCCTGTTCCCGTATGCGCTCTCATTCATAGTTACGGGAGTCGTCTGGAGGTGGATATTTAATCCAGAAACCGGGATCAACCTTTTCTTTGACATTCTGGGGATCAACCGGATACTGGAGTCGGCGGGAATGGGCCCACTGTCACCAGGCTGGACAACTGATCCCGAAGTGGTTCTTTCCGTCAACCAGGTTCTGGCCCATGCCTGGCCTGGCGGGGCGACGTTCCAGATTGAGTGGGGGATTCCGGTGGCGCTCATCCCCATAGCCATTGCCGCAACCTGGCAGTTATCTGGATTTGTGATGGCTATGTACCTGGGAGGGTTGGGGGGCATTAGCAAGCAGGTGCGGGACGCTGCTCGTATCGACGGTGCGGGAGAATTCAGGATGTACCGGTCCGTGATCATTCCTATGCTTACTCCGATCACGATTTCGACGGCGATCATCCTTTTGCATGTTTCGCTAAAAATCTTTGATCTGGTTTTTGCCATGTCAGGGGTTGGACCGGGCTTTGCGACGGATGTCCCTGCGATTTTCGTGTTCGAAATGATGTTCAAGGCCGCCCGGTACAACCTTGGAGCTGCAGCTTCTATCGTTATGCTGGTTGCATCATGCCTGGTCATTGTGCCTTACCTGGTGCACACATTCAGGAGCCGTGAGACATGAGCCTGAGACGTGGTATTCTGTGGTTCATTCTGGGGTTCGCGCTCATTCTGTACGCGCTGCCTGTTTATGTGATGATTATCAATGGATTCAAAGATGCATCCAGCGTGAGCCTGGCCACGATGTGGCAGTTACCGGGCAGCGCCTCTTTGGGCGGCTTTGCAGAGGCCTGGGCGATGCTTTCTCCAAACCTGCGCAATAGCCTCGTGATGGTTATTCCCGCAGCATTGCTGTCCTCAATCATCGGTGCACTGAATGGCTATGTTTTTTCGAAATGGCGTTTTCGTGGCTCTGAGGTTTTATTTGCTCTGCTCCTGTTTGGCTTCTTTATCCCTTACCAAGCCATCCTGCTGCCTCTGGTCCGCTTCCTGCAGTGGATCAACGTGTATGGCACACTTCCTGGACTGGTGCTGACGCATGTAGTGTACGGTATCTCGGTGACCACACTCATCTTCCGAAATTTTTACGTCAATATTCCGGGCTCCATCATTGAGGCGGCGACCGTGGACGGAGCCGGCATGATTGAGACCTTCTGGCGTGTTATGCTGCCATTATCCCTGCCCGCTTTCGCGGTCACACTTATTTTTCAGTTCACCAATATCTGGAACGACTTCCTCTTTGGAATCACGGTGGTTCCGAACCCGAAAGCCCAGCCAGTTACCATTGCACTCAACAATCTTTCTGGATCCTTCTCGGTAGATTGGAATGTAGTTATGGCGGGCGCGGTCATCGCTGCCCTGCCTACGGCTTTGGTCTACATTGGACTGGGTAAATTCTTTGTACGGGGACTGGTAGCCGGCGCGATTAAAGCATGACCACTGCCGATATTGTCATAGTAGGTACTGGAATTGGCGGAGGCACGCTAGCTTGGGGGCTGCGCAATACCGGTGCCCGCATCCTCCTGATTGAGCGTGGAGATTTTTTACCCCAGGAGGCCCAAAACTGGATTCCTGAAGCTGTTTTTGGCGATAACCGTTACAAACCGGACGAAACCTGGGAGTCAGCGGATGGTCACTCTTTCAAGCCCGGAGTTCACTATTGTGTGGGAGGCAACTCCAAGGTTTACGGCGCCGCGCTGCCCCGATTCCGTGAAGAAGATTTTGGGGCTCTTGAGCACGAGGGCGGAGTGAGTCCTAGCTGGCCAATCACCTACGACGAGCTGGAACCTTATTATTGCCGCGCCGAGACATTGTATGGCGTGCGCGGGAATACCGGAGAAGATCCTACCGATCCCGCACGTACTGCAGATTATCCTCACAAGGCCGTTCCGCACGAACCTCAGATCGCCAGTCTAGCCACCTCCCTGCAGAAACAAGGACTCCATCCCTTCCACCTGCCCCTGGGAATTGATCTCGGCGGACGATGCCTCCGTTGCCATACATGCGATGGTTTCCCGTGTAGAGTTCATGCAAAGCATGATGCTGAAGTATGCGTCGTGCGCCCTGCTATCGACCACCCGAACATAACTTTATGGACCAATTCCATAGCGCGCAACATCGTGGTACGTAACGGATCCGTTCATTCGCTTGAATTGGAACGGGAGGGTCAACAGCTAACCGTGAGAGCAGGTACCTATGTGCTCAGTTGCGGTGCCGTTAACTCCGCTGCATTGTTGCTTCGCTCCGAAGGAATACCGGACAAATCAGAATTGATAGGCTGCAACTACATGGCGCATAATAACAGTGCGCTGATTGCTGCACGCCCATGGGAGACGAATCGAACCACCTTCCAGAAAACATTATCGATCAATGATTGGTACCTTGGAGAGTCATCGTGGCCCTGGCCCATGGGAAACCTGCAGATGATAGGCAAAGTGCAAGGATCCATGTTGAAATCCGCGCGCCCGCGGTTGCCTCTTTCGTGGTTGAGCTATCTGGCAAACAGAAGCATTGAATGGTGGGTGATGAGCGAGGACTTACCCGATCCCGACAACCGCGTTACACTTTCATCCAGCGGCAGGATACGGATCCACTGGAAACCAAACAATTTAACCGCACACCGGCGTCTGTTAAGCAGGGCACGCAGAATGCTACGCCGCGCGGGGTATCCGATCCTGTTAAGTCAGGAAATGGGGATTGAAACGAATTCACATCAGTGCGGCACCTTACGCATGGGCACGGACCCGGGTGACAGCGTGCTTGATCCTTATTGCCGTGTGCATGAAGTAAATAACCTTCGCGTCGTCGACGCGTCTTTTTTTCCATCCTCCGGGGCCATGAACCCGGCACTCACCATTGCGGCCCAGGCACTTCGGGTTGCTGATAACATGAAAGATCAATTGCAATGACCCGACCTCACATTTTCCTCATTTTAGTCGGCTTGGCCGTAACCTCGGGGGTGCAGGCGCAATCCCAGATTGAATCTGTGCTTGACGATTTCCATCTTGCTGCTTCCGAAGCCGATTACGACCGATACTTCGGTCATCTTGCCGAAGAAAGTATCTTTCTGGGGACAGACATTACCGAACGCTGGACCAAGTCTGAATTCCAGGATTATGCCAGACCCCATTTCAGCGCAGGACGCGGCTGGACCTACGTGCCCAAAACCCGTTACGTTTACGTGTCCCCGGACGGTCAGACTGCCTGGTTTGACGAGATTCTCAACAATGAAAATTTTGGAGATGTCCGTGGTACAGGGACTTTGATTCTTGAAGAGGACACGTGGAGAATCGTTCAATATCACCTTACTTTGCCCGTGCCCAATGATCTCATTGGCAAGCTCGTCGAGATGATTAACGAGCAGTCAGAATGATTGGCTGGGTAGATTTTCGACTACGGACCTTAGTTGGTGTTAATTGCGCACGTGCAGCCGAAGGTCGATCCGCTCCGGTCTGTTATAGCACCCGGATCCGACTAACTTCAATGATACACCTATCTTCATGATACCCAGCATGCTTAAGATGGCCTTCCTTGTGCATACCGTGGAGCTCCTGGGGATCCAAGCGCACAATCAGAATGGAGTGCTCTCCGATACTAATATCCAAAGCCGGGGGTCCATCCTCGTTCCCGGGTGAAGCCTGGCCACACCACGTCCCAATTACACAAACCCGAGTCTCTCTATGGCGTCTAGGACCCCCGTATCACTCACTGAACGGCTCGACGCGATCAATGAGTTCGACCGCGAGCCTGTATCCAAGGATGCCCTCCAGGGACACGGCAACTTTATCGGCCTCTACGCAGGCGAACATGTGGCCGGCACGGAGTTCGTCATCGGACCGCTGTTCGTCGCCCACGGAGTAGCCGCCGGGGACCTGTTCCTGGGCCTACTCGTGGGTAACTTGCTGGCAGTTCTGTCGTGGGCCTTCATTTGCGCACCCATCGCCACGCGCACGCGGCTCAACCTCTACTGGAAGCTCCGCAAGATCGCTGGGCCGAATTTGCTCTTCGTCTACAACCTCGTCAACGCTGCCATGTTTTGTTTCCTGGCCGGTTCGATGATCTCGGTTGCGGCCACGGCGGTGGGTATCCCGTTCGACATGACCATGCCCGGCCTAGACGACCTCTATCCCAACAGTGTCGGCTGGGTTGTGACCGTGCTCTTGGTCGGGTCGGTTGTGACCATCCTGGCCATCCTGGGCTTCGAAAAGATTGCCTATTTCTCGAAGATCGCCGCCCCTTGGATGTTTCTAGTCTTCGTTGCCTGCGGCGTGGCCGTCCTCCCACAACTCGGCGTCACCTCGATGAGCGACTTCTGGACGGTAGCCAACGAGAAGATCTGGACCGGCGAGCCTCTGTCGGGGCGCGTCCACTTCACATTCTGGCATGTGATGTTCTTCGCCTGGTTCGCCAACATGGCCATGCACATCGGCATGGCCGATATGACCATCCTGCGCTACGCGAAGAAGTGGCACTACGGCTTCGCGAGTGCCTTCGGCATGTACCTCGGCCACTACATCGCCTGGGTCGCCTCGGGCATTCTGGTGGCGCTCGCGCTGCAAAACGCCAGCGAGGTGGCACCGGGCCCGATCGCTTACTTGGGCGCAGGCGTCGCGGGCTTAGTAGCAGTGCTCCTAGCCGGCTGGACGACGGCTAACCCGACGATCTATCGCGCGGGCCTGGCGATGCAGACGATCACGCCGAATTGGAAGCGCTGGAAGGTGACCCTCGCGGTGGGAATGATCACCACAATGGCGGCACTCTTCCCGGCGCTGATGATGCGATTATTGGACTTCGTGGCCCTTTACGGCCTGCTGCTGATGCCAATGGGCGCCGTAATCTTCGCCGACTTCTGGCTGTTGCCGAAGCTGGGCCTGCGGCAGGACTACGCGGAGTGGAAGCAAATTCTCTTCAGCCTCCCGGCGGCACTGGCTTGGCTCCTCACGCTGGGGGCCTGTCTGCTGCTTAACCTCGTCTGGAACGTGGAGATTTTCTTCCTGGGCCTCCCCGGCTGGTTCATTGCCACGGGCCTCTACGTCGGGCTAAGTCTGATACAGCAGCAGCGCAATCCGGCTCCACTGGCCACCTGGCCGAATACGGACTTCCTTACCGAAGAAAACATATGAAAACTGTCCTGAAACTCGCTTCATTCCTCGGCCTCGGGCTGACGGTCGTGCCGGCTTTTCTGGTCTTCGCGGGTACCATTACATGGACTACCCATGCGACGATGATGGCTCTCGGCGCGGTGCTTTGGTTCGTCACGGCGCCCTTCTGGATACCCCGTGATGCTCCTGTTTGATCTTGCGAAAAGCACCATCCTCCCCTGCGTCAATCTCGATTTGACGGGAAGCTGCGAATCGGATGGTGGATCGGATGGTCCTTGGTCGCAGCGAATCTAGCAGGAAAATCTTAAACTCGAAATTTGAAAATGATGAACCCAGAGCAGATCGCAACGAGCAACGTAGCAACGATGGAATCGCACCGGTGTGACACTGAGCACCTGGGGGAACAGCTCCAACGGCGAGGAATCGACCTCAATGCTGTCGTCGCGCACGTGGCCGCCTTTGAAGTAGCCGTGCCCTCCTGGGCGCTGGGCACCGGCGGCACCCGCTTCGGGCGCTTCCCCGAACCAGGTGAGCCGCGCGATGTCTTCGAAAAGATGGACGACATTGCCGTGATCCAGCAACTCACGCACGCCACACCCCGTGTCTCGCTCCATCTACCGTGGGATGAACCCGACGACCCCGGCGCCCTACGCGACCATGCCACCACACTGGGCCTAGGCTTTGACGCGGTCAACTCAAACACTTTTCAGGATCAGGTTCACCAGGGACACAGCTACAAGTTCGGCTCGCTCTGTCACACCGACCCGGCCGTGCGTGCGCAGGCCATCGCTCACAATGTACACGTTGTTGAGGTAGGCCGGGCACTCGGCTCCGAGGCGCTCACGGTCTGGCTGGCCGACGGAGCCAACTATCCCGGCCAGATGCACTTCCGGAAGAGCTTCGAACGCACCCTGGAGTGCCTACGCGAGATCTACTCCGCGCTGCCGGAGAGCTGGCAGCTCTTTACCGAGCACAAACCATTCGAGCCAGCTTTTTATGCTACCGTCGTGCAAGACTGGGGCTCGTCTCTTATGCTTGCGCAGGACCTTGGGTCTCGGGCCTCCTGCCTGGTTGATCTAGGCCATCACCTGCCCAACACCAATATAGAACTGGTCGTGGCACGGCTCGTGACAGCGGGCAAGCTCGGCGGCTTCCACTTCAACGACTCAAAGTATGGCGACGACGACCTTACAGCGGGCTCAATCAAGCCATATCAGCTCTTTTTGGTCTTTAACGAGCTCGTTGACGCGTCCGAGGCAGGCGTGCTCAATGCCGCCCTGGCCTACATGATTGATCAGAGCCACAACCTAAAGGATCCAATCGAGGCGCTCTTGATGACAGTGGACAACCTGCGGCAGTCCTACGCGAAGGCACTCCTTGTAGACCGGGCGGCGCTGGCGCATTATCAGGATACAAACGATGTAGTGATGGCCGAACAGGTGCTCAAGGCGGCCTACGAGACGGACGTGCGTCCCCTCGTTGCCGAGGCCCGCGGGCGTAGCGGTGGCGCGCTCAACCCAGTCACTGCTTTCCGCGCCTCCGGCTATCGCGCAGCGAAGACCACCGAGCGGGCTGGTGTCGCGTACGCACCTCCGCAGAGCCTCTGAGATCGCGAATACCGAGAACAAGTACCTCACCTTTGACCTCGATGCCTCCAGTGGACGGGCTCAGCCCCGAAGCCGGGCCAACCGCCTACCAAGGCTTGGCTCCGTGCACGGGCCACTGCCGCTTTGCCTCGGCTATACATGAATGATTTGTAGATGTAGGGTTGACATAACAAAAACAAAAAGCGCCAACCCGCCGAGGATTAGCGCTGTTTAAAATGCAGTTCGGTACCCGGGGTGGGACTCGAACCCACACAGCCTTTGGGGCCAACGGATTTTGAGTCCGTCGCGTCTACCAATTCCGCCACCCGGGCAACAAAAACGTTCTACTGTTACTGGACCTAAGCGGATCCTGCACACGAGGCATAATGGGCATGGAATCGCACGATCGCCTCAATACCCTGCGCGAACCGATCAAGTCCAAAATGTTCGTTCGGGGAATGAATCGCGTCAGAATCCAATCCAAAACCCATGAGCACACTGTCCAATCCCAGTAGATGCTTGAAGTCAGCTACTACCGGTATACTGCCCCCAATGCGCGTGAAATAGGGGTCGCGGCCGTAAACATCATTCAATGCCCTCGATGCCGCCGTCATTGCAGCACTCCCGGTGTCTATCAGCACCGGCTGTGCCCCGTGTAGGCTCCTGAACTGTAACTGCATGGAGTCAGGTACGCGCTTACGCAGCCATGCCTCGATTAGTCCGGCTATCTCTTCAGGGTCCTGATCAGGTACCAGTCGCATGGATATCTTGGCACTGGCCTTCGATGGCAATACCGTCTTCGCTCCATCCCCGGTATAACCACCCCATATACCGTTACAGTCAAGTGTGGGACGTACCGTTGATGCCTCCAATTCTGAATAACCTGCCTCCATACGCGGAGTCTCAACGCCAACTTCCAGTGCCCAGGCCTCTGCATCGAACGGCAATGCTGCCATGGTACTCCGCTCACTTTCGGAAAGTGATCTTACATCATCGTAAAAACCGTCAATCGTAATCCTGCTATTCGCATCGTGCATCTCACCAATCAAAGCCGCGAGTGCATTAATCGGGTTGTGAATGGCACCTCCGTATGTACCTGAGTGAAGGTCTCGGTCCGGTCCTGTTAAAGTGATTTCCACATAAGCCATGCCCCGTAGACCATAAGTGATAGAGGGAATTCCCGGTGCAAACAAGCTGGAATCCGAAATCACAACTATGTCCGCAGCCAGAGCATCCTTGTGGTCCCTAATGAAGTCTGAAAGGCTTGCAGATCCAGATTCTTCTTCGCCCTCTAGAATGAACTTGAGATTTACAGGCGGCTTGCCCATGGTACGCATCCAGCATTCCAGCGCCTTCAGATGCATCAACAGCTGACCTTTGTCATCACAGGCTCCACGTGCATAGAGCAAACCATCCTTGATCATGGGCTCAAAGGGAGGTGAGTTCCATAGATCAAGCGGATCAGGTGGTTGGACATCGTAGTGGCCATAGACTAGGGCCGTCGGAAGTGCAGCGTCAACATGCATTTCACCCGTGACAATCGGGTGACCTTCTGTTTCAGTAGCCGCAGCATCCTTTACGCCGATATCCCGCAGTGCCTCTGTTAACCAGCCAGCCGCATCCGCAACACTTTGCGAATAAGCCGGATCAGTGCTGATTGAAGGGATACGAAGCAGATCGATCAACTCCCCTACAAAATGCTCTTGATTCGCCCTTGCATAGTCCAATGCATCATTCATTAGCAATTGATTTTTTTTCTACAATTCACTTTCATCACGCCAGCGAAGTAACCGCCAGGCGCGGGTTGTATCCGCGCGCGTAAGCAGGAAATTTACGTTACCATCCCCCCTGAATACCTCGCCACTATTTAAGCCAATGGCAAGATTAAAGCTCCGCACCGCAACTGCCCGTTTGCCTTCCTCGAATACCTGCCTGGAAATCATCTGGTTCCACTGCAGCTGCACTTCTACAACACTCTCGAACATTCTACGGGTTGTTTCAAGCTCCTGCCCAAACCCCCACTCCCGCTCAATTCCTGTATCAAAATCCGTGTAAATAAACACGAAGGATGAATCAATTAGTGGTTCATACAGAGAGAGATCCCGGAGTTCATACGCGTTCCTGAAATTAGCGAAGTAGCCTTCAATGGTCTTGGGGTCGCCCAGTAGGTCACCAAAAGGATCTCCCTCTCCAATTGCCGGCGCAAACGGATTGCATGCGGCAAACAAAAACGGCAGAACCATGACTGCCATCCCGGCTATGTAGACTTGGCGTATCACTGCAAAAACTCAGGAAATTATTTCCATGGGAGACCATGAAATTCATTTTTCAAACGAGGCCGTTGGGCAATTGTCCCGGTTTTAACCGTCAATGCATTTGACATCTGTCGCACCATTATGTATCCGGTAAACCGACAACTCGCCTAAATCCCTGTACCCACTGCAGGTAGATACTCTGTCCCAACGTGCCTGTTCAGTCCACCTAAGCCTTCCTTGTAAGCGGTTCACTGCTGACCAGCTAAACGGACCACTTACTGAATTTGGCTTGATCTTTACGCCACTTGAGGACTATTCTCTGATACTCAATCAGAACATTCCACAGATTCGGTGACAAGAATGCTCTTAGTTGCCAAACTCAGCTTTAAGATCACTCCATGAATCTGCCGATCCAATGCTCTGGTCCTTCCACCAAGAAAGAGCCCAGAGACCATCGGGATTCCTTGCAATGGTCCAGATTAATCTTCCCTGCAGGGAGTCGGCAACCTGCCGACTTCCGTGCTTGATTAGCAGCACATAATGGGCCTCCAACGTGTAAGTCGTGTCGCCCAATTCAGTGGTCACATCTTCCAGACGGAGAAAATGCCCCGTGTTCTCCTTGGCGGCTTCCGCGACTGTCGTGAAATAGCTGTTCTCTTGGGCCTGTCCCCAAATTGCCCAACGCTGTGGATCACGCGCCTGTGCGGCAGCGGTTGGGGTGAACATGAATTCCAGATCTATGGAGCGTCGGTAGTTGGCAGCGTTAAGTTCTTCAACGGCAGCGCGCAAATTATCAACAACGAGGTCAGGAGCCACAGGCTGCAGCCACGTGCCCGCCTCACCCACGGGCGGTGCAGGTGTACGCGTACTGAAGACATCGCAGGACGCGAGAAAAACAATGTAAATCCAAATACCACGCGTCGTCATTCGACTTACGCCGCAGCGGTGGCATTCTGATAGGGCGCGAGCGCCTGTTCAAAGGAAGATGTGCCCTCGAAAAATGCCACCACTTTACGAATCACTTCATCCATTAACATTTCCGGGCAGGATGCCCCCGAAGTCAGTGCGATAGATGCTGGACGGTTCGTTGGCATCCAATTAACGGTTGTGCGCACTTCCTTGGCCGGATAGTCATAATGATGTATCCGGTTCCTGTCTGCAATATCATCGGCACTCCCTATAAAGTAAGTGGGAACCACCTCACTACATAAAGAAACTATCTGACTTGTGTTAGAAGAGTTATATCCCCCAACGACGAGCGCCAAATCCAGTGGCCGATCCAGCAGCGCTTTTGCTGCTTCCTGATTTTCGTGAGTGGCGTAACAAAGCGTATCGCTGGTGTCTACAAAATGGTCCTTTGCACCATACCGATCAACAATGGCTTCCCGCAGAACAACCGTAACTGCCTGCGTCTCCCTCACCAACATTGTGGTCTGGTTCACAACACCGATGCGCTCCAGATCTCGATCTGGATCAAAACCTTTACTGTAACGATCAGCAAACCTGTCAAAAAAAAATTCTCGCCCTTCCTCCCCACGGATCACCTTTGCCAAATCATGCGCCTCGGCAATATCCCGTACCACGACCACCGGAGCATGCTCCTTGGCGTGCGAAAAGGTTGCCCGTGACTCCTCATGAAGTCGTTTACCATGAATAACCACAGTGTAGCCCTTGTCCCCTATCTGGGCACTCCGACGCCAGACCTTTTCGACAAACGGACAGGTCGTATCGTATTTACGCACATCAACGCCCAAGTCTTCCAGCTCTTCAAGAATTTCCAGCGTGGTGCCAAAGGCGGGTATAATAACAATGTCCTCAGGGGAAAGCGTACTGAAAGGGATGAGCTGTTCCCCCATCGTTGAGCGCAGGAACTCCATACCCCGGCGACGCAGATCATTATTCACATGCGGGTTGTGAATCATTTCCGAGAGCATGAACAGTCGTCGACCTGGATTGTCCGCGATTGCCTGATAGGCAATTTCGACGGCGTTTTCCACACCAAAGCAAAAACTAAAACTTCTGGCAATCCATATATGGACAGATCCAAAGTCCAGAAGTGAGGGGGAAGTATCCTTCTTCCGCGGATCTGCCGCCATTCGTGCGGTTTTAAGCGCCGATATGATCGGGCTACGATAAAACTGCGGGATCTTGAATGTCCGTGGCATTGTATTCGAGTCTCTTACAAAACTCTATTGTTGCAACTCGTCCCCCGGCTACGTCGGGGCACCGATTGATCCAATTTATTCAACTTACGCGAATGATGGCCGTGGGTTCTGCACTGCCTGCGAATCCGTACGTGATCTTGCTTCGACTAAAGCCTGAATATGACGGATTTTGTATAGAATCCCGATTGGTAGCGTCCCAAAGTAGGCTCCGTTTTTTTACCGGGCAACAAAGGCCGCATCGACATCCATCATCTGAGCTTCCATATGCGGATCTCAGTCACGCGTCAAGCATATCTCGGATACCTCGATCCGCCGCATTAATAATTCTCAGGATCTTTCCATATTCGTCATTCAGGATAGAACGAACGTGGTGCTTTACGCCCCAACTGCCCAGAGGAAGCCATGTCGCCAAGGATCGATCCAGTGAATCAAAAAACGGGTAAGCATATCCAACATCTAAGGGATCTCCCGTCGCTGCTTAGACTCCTGGAGATCGCAAATGGGAAACCTCAATTTCCCGATTTAATGGAGGAAAGGTTAGGCCGGGGAAGGTTGCGGCCGAGGAAATAAAACAGCGTCTTCAGGGCTATATCGGAACGTGCCAGTGCACTCGTAGATACGACGACAGCCTTGACAGTACGGCGCGGAATTTTTGCTTCCTGACCATTCTTGAAGGTTGGCCTCTTGTATATGCGGCGCAAGGTCGGAAGAGCCATTCCGAGTGCCCACAGGCAGAAACGTCGGATTCCGGTTTCGTGAGGAGGGATCAGGAGGATATACTGGAGGGCGTTATTGAGGTGCTCTCTAGCAATTGCAATAAGTTCATTTAGCCCTTCAATAAACCGAGGATCAGTATGGTGCTTGGAGAGCGAACTGAGATCAAAGTCGTAGGCAAGAAAAATGCTCTGCGGCAGCCAGCAGGCGCCTCGGTTGCGATCCTCCCATAAATCTTTGAGGATGTTGGTCATTTGGAGACCTTGCCCAAACGAGGACGATAGAGCAAAGAGATCTTTTTTTCTTGCATCAATCTCTGGGGAGTAGTCACAGAACAGCTCGGTCAGCATTTCGCCGACAACTCCCGCAACATGGTAACAATAACTATTGAACTGCTCAAGGTCACTCAATCCTTTAAGGTTAGCTCCTTCTTGAAAGACGGCCATTCCATCTGCCATAATATTCACACAGCGCTGGAGAATTTGCTGCTGAGATGTGGAAAAACTCTGTGTAATTCTAGTGACTCGGGGGGTATTGATGATAAGGTCGTGCTCGTACTGAGTTGCTGAGAGCGTAAGCAAACCAGAAAGATCCTGTGCAAACTCATGTGCGTCTTTACTGCCTTCAACAACACCGATCCAGCGATCTGAAAACTCACGTTTTTGCGATGGAGATAGCGCTTCTTCGTCCTCAATAGTGTCAGAAATCCTACAAAGTAAGTAGGCATTACCCACCACGACTCCCAGCGGACCGGGTAGCTGGGGAATGGTCAATGCAAAGGTTCGGGAGACCTCTTGGAGGATGTCCGTCTGGTACGCTATGTCTTCTTCTAAACGAATCTTTATGGCCGTCTGCGTGACTGTAATTGGTTTTTCAGATTTTATAGCGAGAATACTCTGACTGGTTGAACTGCATTAGCATGAGTTCACGTATCAACCAACCTAGAATAGTCCTACTAATAAGATCATTTTGATGGAGATTAAATACTTGAGCAACCCGAAGGTTACAGATGTCTTCTCACGAATCGTGTAGTTTGATTCCAATAAAATAACTCCGTCGCTGATGCGCACTCTTTAGTGCGAAGATTCCGATCTTGAAACAATCCCGAAATATATTCCGAACACATAACCACGTACGTCCATTATCGTTACTGAACATTAGGCCCGGTATTGGTTTTGTCGCAAGGTATAAGGATCGGATAAAAACGCCTTAATGACTCGGAGGCCGCTACAGTGTCCCATAATGATTTATATAATGATCTTATAGTGCCTGAATGAAAAACCAGTTCACACAGTCAGATGAATCGGTCCTCGCGAGATTGTCAAGCGTTACCTACCACTATGGACCAATACTCGCGTTGGACAGGCTTGATTTGGAGGTTCGTCAGGGTGAGGTATTGGGAGTGTTGGGTCCTAATGGGGCCGGCAAGACGACTGCCATCAACCTTCTTCTTGGAAACTTGCGTGTCCAGCAAGGCTCAGTCAGTGTGTTCGGGCAAGATCCAGGGGCACTGCAAGTACGGGAACGTCGGGGCGCAATGCTTCAAGTTTCTGGGATTTCTGGAAATCTGACAGTGCGCGAAAACCTTGAACTTTTCTCCAGCTATTATCCCGCCCCACTCGCCGTCGCGAAACTACTTAGTATGGCGGGACTTGAGGATCTTTCTGAACGCCGATTCGGGAAACTCTCTGGCGGACAGAAGCAACGCGTGATGTTCGCCTTAGCACTGGCAGGTGATCCCGAACTTCTGTTTCTAGATGAGCCCACTACTGGACTTGATGTGGATGCACGGCATCGGCTGTGGGATGAAATCCGGACCCTTGAAGTCACCGCCGTCCTCTCAACCCATAACCTGGCCGAGGTTGATGCGCTCGCTGATCGTGTAATTGTTATCCATCATGGTCAAAGGATCGCAGATGGCACTCCGGCGGAGATCAAGTCGCACGCAGCGGGGCGCCTAGTGCGCTGTGTCACAAGCACCCTTCCCGACGAAATCACACAGCTCCCTGGCGTGATTCAAGCGAAGATCATAGGCCGTCATTTAGAGGTTCAGACGACACTTCCAGAGGACCTGGTCCGAGATCTACTTGCCCGGGACGAAGATTTGGTGGATCTGACAGTTGAAGCCGTTGATCTTGAAAACGCGTTTCTGTCCCTTACGAAAGAGTCTCCATGACCGTAGATCGACGTATTCGGGTCTATCTTTTGGAAGCGCACTTCCAATTTATAGACGTACTTCGCGAGCCCCTGTTCTCCATCCCCGTTCTGGCATTCCCGCTCGTGTTCTATCTATTCTTTGGTGTGATTCTGAATTTCGGCGGAACCTCCATGTCTATGCCGACCTATTTGTTGGCAACTTATGGGGTCTTTGGCATTTTGGGGCCGGCCCTATTTAACTTTGGAGCTGGACTCGCAACTGAGCGTGATACAGGAGTGTTGCTTTTGAAGCAGACGACACCCATGCCGGTTGGTGCATACTTCTCCGCCAAGATTATCACGGCGCTGATCTTCGGTGCGACGGTCGTATTAGTCCTGTTTTTCA
Organism: Rhodothermales bacterium; assembly: GCA_965219915.1. GTDB lineage: Bacteria > Bacteroidota > Rhodothermia > Rhodothermales > Bin80 > Bin80. Next base: position 3,174,832 of record OZ244794.1, read on the forward strand.
TCGCTGCTTACACGGCGGGGGTGGCGCTCTATCGTTGGCAGTGGTTTGCACTTGCGGGAGTATTGCTTGCAGGTGTGGTCCCATTCTGTACGCTGGGTCTTGCGATCGGTGCTTGGGTGAAGGGACGATCTGCGGTTGCCATAGTTAATCTGATCTTCTTGCCGATGTCCATGCTTTCTGGACTGTGGATCCCCATCTATGTTTTTGGTGATTTTATGCAGAATATGGCACTGGTGCTTCCCGCCTATCATCATGCCCAGCTCGCACTCAAAGTTGTTGGAATGGATAGTGGACAGCCAATCCTTCTCCATGTCATCGTGCTCGCAGGACAGACCTTCATTTTCTTGATTGTCGCTGCGCTTGGATTGCGCCGTGCGGGCGGTTTTTCGATCAGGATATCTTGATGAAACGTACACGGAACTTGATAAGACGCAGCTTGTCCAGCTTCGTTGCTGAAATTGTGGTGTTTATCGGGATAATTTTTACACTACCGGGATTGCGCTTATGGCTGGGGGAACCGCTGGGCCGTTTAGTTTTGAGACTGTTGAGATAGAATTGAAGTGACCGAGGAAGGTTGAATCCTTGCAAACCCGGGCATCCTCTCCCATGTTGAGGGGTTCATTGACTTTTCGATGCTGGCTTTTCCCGCCCCGACCTACTTGCAACTCCAGATTAGGGCAGTATTGTCATTTGAGTAAATTCAACTAAGATTCAATCACCTCTGTAATGTTTAACCAGTGTCTTCCGTTAAGCTCTCTTGGAGTGTAAGCAGGATTACCCGACTATTTGAGAATCTTCGCATTATGGGACATTCAGTACTTCCCTAATTAACGCTGCATTGTGATCGGCATTGAGCTCAAATCCAATTCCCAGATATTTGAACATGGATTGTCTGATACACAACGCGTCAGTGTGTCCCAAAATCACATTTGGACGGTCATACTCTCATAACCTCTCTACGAGACACACGGAGGATTACCGATCCGCTGGAACCTGTCACCTTCGCCAATGAAGCCGTCTGCTTCTGCGAAGCATCTACAAGCCGCATCACCAGCAACTCAAACGGGAAAGAGCATCTCCAGCCGTGAAGGTGATAAACTTCCCGAACTACTGGAAATCCACTAAAGACAGGATCAATAAATTAACTACTTGCTGTCATCCTCACCTGAACCAGTACCTGTACCCCCAATTGCAGAGCGCATATCTGTATCTGCTTCAATGTTGCGCAGGTTATAGTAATCCATAACCCCCAACTGACCGTTGCGGAAAGCATCTGCCATCGCCTCAGGTACCAGTGCTTCCGCTTCTACAACACGGGCGCGCGCTTCCTGCACACGGGCGACCATCTCCTGTTCCAGTGCCACTGCAGCTGCACGCCGCTCTTCAGCCTTCGCGCGTGCAACCTGTAAGTCTGCCTCCGCCTGATCTGTCTGTAGCTTGGCACCAATGTTTTCTCCAACATCAACATCGGCAATATCAATCGAAAGGATTTCAAACGCCGTTCCCGAATCCAGCCCCTTAGCCAACACGGTCTTGGAAATGATGTCGGGATTTTCCAGCACAGCGGCATGCGAGTCTGAAGATCCGATCGTAGAAACAATCCCCTCGCCTACACGGGCAATAATTGTTTCTTCACCTGCGCCACCTACCAGCCGCTCGATATTGGCGCGCACCGTAACACGCGCGATGGCCCGTAACTGAATTCCGTCCTTTGCAATTGCGGAGATGGGTGGGGTTTCAATGACTTTTGGGTTTACTGAAACCTGCACAGCCTCAAATACATCACGCCCGGCAAGATCAATCGCTGTAGCTCGCTCAAACGGCAGGTCAATGTCTGCCTTGTCTGCTGAAATGAGCGCATTTATTACCTGCTGCACATTCCCTCCGGCCAGGAAATGTGCCTCAAGTTTGGGCGTCTCCGAAGGGATCCCGGCTTTGTGTGCAGTAATGAGCGGTTTTACAATTCTGTCCGGTGGAACACGACGCAAGCGCATTCCCACCAGATCGCGGAAGAGTTTCAGGTGGACACCTGAGAAAATGGCAGTGATCCAAAGACGCACCGGTATAAAGTACAGCAGCATAATGACCCCGAACAGGATCAATAAGATGATGAGCAAACTTCCAAAGCCGAATAAACTATCCATTTTTATCGTTTTGTGATATCAGTGACTGTCATGCGCATGGTAAACACCGTGCACGCCGCCCTTCTTGGACACCAAGTGAATGTTCGTGATACGAATGTCTTTCGAAATAGATTTGCACATATCGTAAATGGCCAACGAGGCGATTGATACTGCCGTTAAAACTTCCATCTCTACACCCGTACGTCCGACCGAAGTCGCCTCAGCCCGGACAGTGATCGAATACATCTCTGCATTGAGCGAAAAGGTCAGGTTTATTGCTTCAAGCGCTATCGGATGACACAGCGGAATGAGGCGGGCGGTTTCCTTGGCCCCCATGATTCCTGCCAACTGGGCTGTTGTGAGCACATCCCCCTTGGTTACGCGCTCTTCGACAAGTGCAGAATATGCATCTGCCCCCAGCTGTACCGTACCTTCAGCTGACGCGCAACGTTCAGAGGACTCCTTTACTGAGATATCCACCATATGGACACCACTTTCATCATCTATATGCGTAAATTTCGCCGTACGGACCATATAACGATTAGCTTGCCGGGGATTCTTCTTTGACAGGAACCCCATGTAATCTAAGACATAGTCCTGTGTTTCAATGAGGCGTTACATCAGACGATGTGCCTCCTTAAAGCGAATCCTGAACATACAGACAAAATCCTGACACAATGAATTCTATCTCCACTGTTTGTGAACTTGTTGATTTCGGTTTAGATCACAATCCAGGCGTTGTTGCCTCCACCAAGCGGGGTGGGGTCTGGACTGATACAGACGCCGATACATTTCGGGCACGCATGCACGCTTGTGCTGCGGGCTTCCACAGTTTGGGCGTGCGAAGAGGGGATCGGGTTGCCCTGCATGCAGAAAACAGCACCGAGTGGCTCATTATTGATCAGGCATTGTTGCGCCTCGGAGCCGCCAGTGTGCCTATCTATACAACCCAACCTGAAGGTCAAATCGCATACATCGTCCGCGATGCGGGAGTGTGCGGATACGTTGTCTCGACAAAGGAGCTTTACGACGGGTGCCCGGCAGATCTGATGTCTTTTCCAGACATGCAGTGGACAGTAGGGCTTTTCGGCCAATACACCGAGGGGATGCTCACCATGGACGAGCTGATCAAGCGCGGAGAGGCGCAGCTTAGCGAAACACCAGACCTCCTGGACCAAACTAGTAGCGCGGTCAGCGGCGAGGATCTCGCTACACTGTGCTACACATCCGGCACGACCGGAGACCCAAAAGGCGTCATGCTTACGCATACAAACTTCACTACGAATGCGATTGCCGTGTCGGAAAGATTGCCTTTTGATGTACCTGCCCGCGTGTTATCTTTTCTTCCAATGTCCCACTCGCTGGAACGCATTGCGACCTTCTTTTACCTTTCCAAGTCCTGCCCGATTTATTTCATTGAGACAACAGATGAGCTCCTGCAGGATCTCGCTCATGTGAAGCCTGCTCACATGACCACTGTGCCACGACTGCTCGAGAAGGTTCATGCTGGCATGATGGCCAAAGCCGCAGCTACAAAGGGTATCCCTGGAATGATCGCCCGGTGGGCTTTTGGGCGTGCGGAACAGTTTGACGTGGAAAATCCCAAACCTACCTTGCTGGACAAGCTAGCGGACAAGCTCGTGTACAGCAAGGTACGTGCCGAACCTTTTGGAGGAAACCTGGAAGCGCTTACCAGTGGTGGAGCCGCCCTTTCACCAAAGGTTCAAGCTTTTATCAACGGTCTTGGGATCTGCTGTGGTCAGGGATATGGCCTGACCGAGACCTCTCCGGTCATTACGCTCTACGAACGCGATCAGTTGCGACCAAGGTCAGTCGGCAGGGCTATTCGAGATGTTGAAGTCAAGATTGCCGAGGACGGTGAAATTTTGACACGAGGCCCTCACATCATGCGTGGATACTACAACAATCCAGAATCTACGGCCGAAACAATTGCAGAAGACGGATGGCTGCATACTGGTGATATTGGTGAGCTCGACAAGGATGGGCATTTATACATCACCGATCGCAAGAAACAACTCTTCAAACTGTCCACCGGCAAGTACATTGCCCCTGTGCCTATCGAAGTGGCGCTTGCCTCGAATGCGCTGATCGAACATGCTGTGGTTATTGGTCCCGAATTCAAGTTCTGCTCTGCGCTGATCGTTGCAGACGCAGCCTACGTGGAAAGCTCATTTGGGGCAGACCCCGACAAGGATGTTCTGAGCGGAAAAGTTCAGGACATAATTGATCAAGTGAATCAATCGCTCCCGCCACATGAACAAGTGAAAAAATTTCATTTGATCACGGAACCATTCACGATTGACGGAGGAGAACTAACGCCAACCTTGAAGGTGCGGCGAAAAAATGTGTTCGCCCGGTACGAGAAGGAGATTCATGCTTTGTATACATCCCAATAGTCCCTAAACTATCCCATTATTACCTGCAACTGAGATCAACTACTTCCGTACGCCCCGCTCCATATGCAAGCCATTTGAATTATGGGAATTGATCTATCCTCTTGTGGCATTGAGGTCAGGGACATCCGAAGAAATATGGTGCCTGCTATCCTCTATGAAGATGCACTTCGCAATGAGACGGCAACGAAGATTACCAACAGTGGCGCCATCGCAATCACAAGTGGAGAAAAAACCGGCCGCAGCCCCCGGGATAAACGCATCGCTAAAATGCGTTCAAGCTCTCAGGATATCTGGTGGGGGTCGGTAAATCTGCCGATTGATCAGCACACATTCGAGATTAACCGGGAGCGTGCGCGCGATTACCTGAACACGTGTGATCACCTCTATGTCGTAGACGGTTACGCAGGCTGGGACCCACGCTACCGAATCAAGGTCCGTGTTATATGCGAGCGCGCCTACCATGCGCTCTTTATGCGCAATATGCTGATTCGACTCACCGATGAAGAGCTTGAAGATTTTGGCGAACCCGACTATGTCGTATACAATGCCGGTATGTTTCCGGCTAATCGACATACTACATACATGTCTTCAAAGACTAGCATAGATATTTCCTTTGAAGACCAGGAAATCGTTATCCTAGGCACCCAGTATGCGGGGGAGATGAAAAAAGGGATCTTCACGATTATGCACTATGTCATGCCGCAGAAGGGTATCCTGTCTATGCACTGTTCGGCGAATCAGGGAGCGGACGGAGATGTTTCTCTCTTTTTCGGACTCTCTGGAACCGGCAAAACCACGCTGTCGGCAGATCCAAACCGTAGGCTGATTGGCGATGACGAACACTGCTGGTCAGATGATGGCATCTTCAACATTGAAGGAGGCTGCTATGCGAAGGTAATCGATCTGTCCGCCGAACGTGAACCCGAGATTCTTGAAGCCATCCGATTTGGTTCTGTCCTCGAAAATGTTGTCGTAGATCCGGTTACGCATGCTGTGGATTATACCGACATTAGTCTGACTGAGAATACTCGTGCCTGCTTCCCGATTGAGCACATGCGGAACGCCAAAATTCCATGTGTTGCGGAGCACCCGTCAAACATCATTTTCTTAGCCTTTGACGCGTTTGGATTTTTGCCGCCGGTATCACGGCTCACACCTGAGCAGGTTATGTATCACTTCATTAGCGGCTATACGGCCAAAGTTGCCGGAACCGAAGTCGGTGTGCATGAACCGGTGGCGACATTTTCTGCATGTTTTGGTGCAGCGTTCCTAGTATGGCATCCAGCAAAGTATGCTGAACTGCTCGCAACTAAAATGAGAACCCATAAAGTCAATAGTTGGCTCGTCAACACGGGAATCATCGGGGACGGAAATCAGCGAATCAAACTTCGCTACACGCGCGCCATCATTGACGCTATCCACAGTGGTGCCCTATTGAATGTGCCCACGGTGCGCGAGCCTATTTTTGATTTGGAAATCCCAACCAAATGCCCCGGTGTACCCGACGATCTCCTGTTCACGGAGCGGGCCTGGTCCGATCTGGACGCCTACCAACAGGCGGGACGACAACTCTCTATTCTGTTCTCCGACAACTTTGCCAAGTTTTCCGATCGATGTCCTCCCGAAGTCATTACAGTCTCCCGTAATATTCTGGAGAATGAAGCCTGCAAGGGCTAGCAGGCACTCCAAGCACAAAAAACCTATTCGTCGGCACCGGGAGCAAGCAAGTAAATTACCGCCATCCGTACAGCCACACCGTTGATGACTTGATCAAGAATGGCTGTACGTTCATGGTCTGCCACCTCGTCATCCAGTTCAACTCCTCTGTTCACTGGACCAGGATGCAGTACAATCATGTCAGGATGCATAGCCATATGACGTCCATTGAGCCCATAAGTCGTATGGTATTCACGCATGGACGGGACCAGACTTGCCCCAAGCCTTTCGCGTTGTATCCGCAACGCTATGGCTACATCACAGCCATGAAGCGCTTCATCCAAATCATGCACCACACGTACGCCCAAGCTTTCGGTGTGTAGCGGCATAAGCGTCGATGGACCACACACGGTGACCTCAGCCCCCAATGTCGTTAGCGCGAAGATATTTGACCTGGCAACCCGGCTGTGCGCTATGTCGCCGATTATGGAGACCCGCAGGCCTGAGAAAGATTCGTATCTCTCCGAAATCGTCAGCAGATCCAAGAGTGCCTGAGTGGGATGCTCGTGCGCTCCATCCCCGGCATTGATAACCCGCGCCTCGATACATCTTGTAAGGAAGTGGGCCGCACCAGGTGAGCTATGCCGGATGACCACCATGTCTACCTTCATCGCCTCAATATTTTGAACCGTATCACGCAGACTCTCTCCCTTGGATAGACTTGACCCTGATCCACCGAAGTTAATCAGGTCAGCAGATAACCGCTTGGCTGCAAGCTCAAATGATATACGTGTGCGTGTGGATGGCTCAAAAAACAAGTTCGCAATCGTAGTGCCCAGCAAAGTCGGAACCCGCTTGATCGGGCGTTCCAACACCTCACGGAACTCACGGGCCGTGCTCAGAATCAACCGGATCTCATCCGCACTGTACGTGGATAAACCCAGCAAATGCCTGTGTTGAAGTATCCGTGTTTCAGCTTTTGGGGCTACATCTTCCATTATCTAGATCCTCGAGTAACCAACCATACACCTTCACGGTCATCAATTTCATTAAACTGCACCCGTACCTCTTCTCCGGGAATTGTAGGCACTACGCGCCCGACCATATCTGCCCGAATAGGCAATTCATAATGGCCCCGATCAACGAGCGTCAGGAATTGGATCCTGGCAGGTCGGCCAAAATCTGTAACCGCATCCATTGCTGCACGTACCGTACGACCCGTGCATAATACATCATCAACCAGAATCAGATGGCGATTGGTGACATCAAATGGGATGTTTGTGCTCCGAATTTGAACTTTTCGGGAAATTCTGTGCAAATCATCCCTGTACATGGTTACATCTAACGTCCCCACAGGTATCTCGATATTCTCAAAGTCATTGATGAGTGTCTGCAGTCGCCGCGCCAAATATACACCGCGCCGGTGCATCCCAATGATCGCAGCCGAACTATCGTTCGGATGCAGTTCCTCAATAACCTGTCTGGCCAGCCTGGCTAGTGTGCGCTCCATATCTTGCGCATCCATTAGCTGCGCCTTGATGATATCCGAAGGTTTCATGGTACAAATCTAAGCACTGAAACGTATCCTTGAGCTTATTCTATTTTCAAAATGGTAAATCGCGGTTCAACAAGTCCTCTCAAGTATCTGGATCCCGTCACGGTTTCCCGATTGAAAAACATGGAGATGCGTGCACGCCTAGTTGTTGAGGGGTTCATTACCGGCCTACACAAGAGCCCTTACCATGGATTCTCTGTTGAGTTCGCTGAACATCGGCCATATAACCCGGGAGATGATCTCAGGCATGTAGACTGGAAGGTGTACGCAAAGTCTGACCGCTATTATATCAAACAATACGAAGAAGAAACAAATTTGCGGCACTATGTCATTCTGGATACCTCGGCATCAATGCAGTATCGCTACGCAGGTCAAGTATCCAAACTTGAATACGGCGCATATTTAGCAGCTGCATTGCATTTCCTCATGGTGATGCAAAGGGATGCCACCGGACTCATGACCTTTGATTCAGAAATACGAGCTGTGCTCAGACCACGCAGTACCATGCGTTATTTGAGGGAGATCCTGTTACATCTCGAACGATTCTCAAAATTTACGAGCACTGAACCATACACCGGAACAGCTCATGCTCTTCACCGGGTTGCGGAAATAGTTCACCGACGGTCGCTGATCGTAATAATCTCGGATCTTATTGATGGTGCCGAGTCGCAGGAACGAGTAGTCCGAGCCCTCAGACGCCTGCGCCATAAAGGACACGAGGTACTTATCTTCCGCATACTTGAAGGAACTACTGAGCGCCTTTTTAATCTTCCTGACCGTCCGATGGTACTACGGGACATGGAATCTGGCAATGAACTGTCTCTCCACCCAGGCCAACTCCGGGAGGCTTACATGAAACGAATGGAGTCTCTCACTGAAAATCTCCGGCGCCAGTGCCTCGAGCATTCCATTGATTACGTTGAACTGGATACGGCCGTACCCTACGACAAAGCCCTGTTAGCATATCTCAACAAGCGTCGGACGCTGCACTAGAGTCCTTCATGCATAACAACATCGCCCGCGATATCAAGATCGCAGCCAATGCTCTCCTGCCCCGGCTAATCAGCCTGCGGCGGACTATACACCAAAACCCTGAACTGGCCTTTGAAGAACATGCTACCTCTGCCCTGGTGCAGAAAGAGTTGACGGGAATAGGAATCCAGTGTGACACTACAGCCGCCGATACCGGAGTGATCGCGACTATCCGAGGCAGTAGACCCGGACCCACTGTGCTGCTGCGGGCAGATCTTGATGGATTGCCAATACAAGAGGAAACTAACCTGCCTTTCGCCTCCAAAAAAGCAGGGGTAATGCACGCATGTGGGCATGACATGCATACTGCTTCTCTGTTGGGCGCCGCGTCCATATTACACCAATTGCGAGACAGGATCGCGGGCAACATTCGACTGGTTTTTCAGCCCGCCGAAGAACTCTTGCCCGGCGGCGCACTGTCCATGATCAACGCGGGCGCACTGGATCCTGACGGGGACGTACCTGCACCAACCTATTGTATAGCCCAACACGTAATGCCTGCCTTGCCGGCTTCCACGCTCGGGTTTCGGGCCGGAGTCTTTATGGCAAGCTCAGATGAGCTCTATATCGAGATATCATCTGATGGTGGTCATGCTGCAAAACCTCATCTATTGAGTGGCGATCCCGTGCTCGCCGCAGCCCATATAGTTGTTGCGCTTCAGGGCATCGTAAGCCGACACAGACCCCCTGAAATTCCTGCCGTTCTCTCAATCGGACGCATTAACGCTGATGGTGCAACCAATGTAATCCCACCGAATGTACAGTTGGAAGGTACTCTTCGTGCAATGAGCGAAAATTGGCGAGAATCCGCTCACGAGCGTATACGTGAAACTGTAGAGCATACGGCCCAAGCACACGGTACAAGGGCACGAGTTGAAATACGTAAAGGTTATCCCATACTCGTAAATAATCCAACACTTACAAAAACTGCAATGAACGCCGCAGTTAGCTTCGTGGGAAAGCCTCAAGTCAAAGACATACCACTTTGGCTGGCGAGCGAAGATTTTGCGTATTTTCTGCAACAATGCGAGGGATTATTTTACACGCTGGGGGTAGGGCCATCGCCAGATCTTCATACTGCTGATTTTTCTCCGGATGAATCAGCCTTGGAGGTCGGTGCCGGATTCATGGCGTTCCTCGCAATGACGGTAAACGACAGTAGGCATACCACAAAACTATGCTGACTGTGATAATATGTATATTCACGTTGCAGTACGGGTTGTGCTACCCGGGTGAATTTCGGGCAACTCCACGACCTGTGTAATAACATTCCAGAAAATCGATGACAGATAATCTGCAATACGATAATTCGGGGGATAGATCTCAGGACCGTCCCAAGGCACCGAGAGGACGACGCTTGGCAACCATAATCTTCGCTGCCAATGTGGGTCTGTTGGTGATCACTATTCTGGCTGTATCCGTATCACAGATTAGTAATTGGATGAACGGGGCGCGTGAGCAGGCACTAGACACCGCGGAAAAAACTGCAACCCAGATAGCCGATATCTATGCGGATATTGGGGAGATTTCCATTGCCAATGTAGCCCGAACCGTAGATGCTTCACTGAATGCACCCATGACTGCACAGGCATTCGCCTCTGCTTTTTTGGTTAAGGTCGCCGCTGAAGCTGATTACGACACCTCGCAGGTGATCAACATTCTGACCTCCATCACTGAGGAAACTGTTCTGGATGAATTCTGGATCACAGACCGTGAAGCATATTCTTATCTAACAAACGTTCGTGACTCGACTGGTGAACTGGTTTATTTCGCATTTAAGGAAAGCCCGATTGAACAGCCGCAGGCATACAAGTTTTATTCTTTGCTCTATGTCCCGCCCGACTCATTTGCAGTGGTTACGCAACCCGCGCAGGTCCGTGAGGTTGATCGGGATGTGTACAAGTACGTGGGCACCAATGGTGTAGACCATCACCGTATCACACAGGTGGGTAACGAGTTGGTCTTCGGGGATAATGAGTTGCTCAGCCAGACACATACAGATTCAACGGCAGACGTGTCCTCCGTAATTGAAGGGAATCTAGCCGCAAATATGCATGTGGTTGGAGTAATTCTCGACCATTACATTGAAGCTTCAAATACTGCAGGCCGTGGTGTGACAAGCATAGAGGAAGATTTTGGTAGAATTATAACCCACACCGCCATAGGCGAAATCATCGTGGCTGATCGCACCGGAAGAGTACTCCATTCTGTCACTTCTTCCGGCGGAGAACGACCCATTACAGTATTGTATCAAGACGAACTGGACCAATTGATGGCGGAAAACTGGATCGATCACAGTGGAGCCAAAATCCACCGCGGAGATTCTTCACAATACAAGTATGTAACCGTTGCACGTCCAGGAAGCGACTACATAGTCCAGATCGGATTGCCATTGGTTCGGGGTAATAGTGCTAGTATTCTGAATACGGTTTATCAAGAGCAGGCGGATGTACTTGTGCGCGAGGGCTACCCGGAAGCACTCTGGTTTAATGATTCAGACAATCAGATTGCTGCGGCTGCACAGTACTCGGAAGCAGATGATATTACCGAAATGGAATCTGCTTGGCGTATGCCCTACTATGATCGTTCGGATAGCGCCGCAGTCTTACTCGAGCGTGCGTCCGCGACCGGTCATCCCGCCAGCTACGCACGACTCGGGCTGGTCAATTCTGAGCATCGCGGCATTTGGGTTGCCTCACCCATTTCACTTGGTGAAAACCGAGTCGGTGCGATATTGGCCTTCATTAACCTTGACGATACCGCCGAAGAAATCTGGAGTGGTATTCGGCAAACCCTGTTTATTTCACTGTTTCTGTTGATTTTCACAGCGGCAGCCAGTTTCTTTGGGGCTCGTCTGCTCACGCGCCCCATTGAGAAAATTGCTACGGCGGCACGCTTTGTCGAGAGCGGCGAGCAACCGGATGAGGAGTTGGTCGGCTCCGTGATGAACCGGGCAGATGAGATTGGCGCCCTTGCAAGGGTCTTTCAGGATATGACCATTCAGGTTTTCAATCGTGAAGAAGTACTCGAAACACTCGTATCTGAGCGCACCGCTGAGCTCGTCTCTGCAAACGATGAGCTCCGTCTCGCACAACAGGCCATCAATCAGGACCTGGAAATGGCCACAGTTGTGCAGGCTGCTCTGGTAAGGGAGGGAACCGCGGATCTTGGAAGCTATACAATCTGCGCACGGATGGAACCCGCACAACAGGTAGGGGGAGATTTCGTTGATTTCTTCGAGGACGGCAACTCGGTGATCTGTGTCGTGGGCGATGTATCAGGAAAAGGAGTGGCTTCCGCACTTTTCATGGCGGCTTCTCAGGCTGCTATCCGTTTCGCCGCAAATGAGAGTAGCGATATCGCTGAAATCTGTGAGAGCGCAAATAATCGACTCTGTCACCAAAACCCAATGGGGCTCTTCGTCACCGTATTCATTGCCAGAGTAAACCTGGAAAGCGGGGAAGTCGTATATACCTTAGCGGGACATGAGCCCCCGTACCTGTTGAGTGGAGGGAAACGTACAACAATTGCCCGAACTAATGGGATCGCTATGGGGGTAATGGATGGAATTCCCTACGGTACGAATTCGATCCAAATGAAACCTGGGGAGTACCTGTTTTCCTACACCGACGGATTGACGGACATGATCAATTTGAATGGTGATATTTACGGCAGGGATCGTCTGGAGCAGGCACTTGACAATGCTGATACGTCAAACCCAGACAACCTTCTGAACTATGTTTGGGATGATATTGCCACGTTCTCTTACGGAACTGCGTCTGCGGATGACCGCACATGCTTAATTCTTTACCGCAACCTTCAATCTGAATCGAAAACAACATGATTACCCGTGATTTCAATGTTACGGTAGCTGCTCGAGTGTCAGAGCTGCGCAATCTCTCGGCTATGGTGGAGACATTTGGAGAAGCACATGACCTCCCTCCGAGAACTAATTTTATAATCAACCTTGCTCTGGAAGAGCTCGTGACAAACACACTTGTTCATGGTAAGTTTGAGCACGGTGTTGATCCCCAAATTGACGTCAGTCTCAGCATACACGACGGCCGTGTGATCGTGGTCGTTCAGTCCAACGGTGGCAAGTTTGATCCGACAAAAAACACGAACCCGGATACGACAAGCGAGCTGGATTCTCGTCCAATTGGTGGTCTTGGACTACATCTCGTAAAGAGTCAAGCCGATGCATTCTCCTATGAGTTTGTCGATGGCTTCAATCGGTTGACTTTGGAGTATAACTTGTCCTAATGTTACACAAGGTTCACTATATTGGACATCCTCATTAACCTATCAGTATAACCCTAATCAAAACCATTCTGGGAAGCAGCAAAATGGCTAGCAAACTTGAAGTACTTGAAGAGCGCGAATCAGATATACTCACATTGGTCCCGGTCGGGCGTGTTGATAGCTCCAACGCGCCGGTGTTCGAGCGTGTACTCAAAGACTGGATTGACGATGGTGAAACCAACATTATTGTAGACTTTAGCAAGTTATCCTTCATAAGCAGTTCGGGAATGCGTGTTCTGCTAATCGGAGCTAAGGGTGTGCGTGCCATTCAGGGGAATCTCATCCTCTGCGGAATGCGTGACAGTATCCGAGAGATTTTCAGCATCAGTGGTTTCGACACCATCATACCGGTAGTCAAAGACCGCATCGCAGCCGTTGATACTATCTGATTCTATCGTAAGCAGTGCCCTGTGATTTTGAAGCATCGTGCGCGGGGTCTAATATGCTACGGCATTGATCCTCAGACACGCAAACCGCTTTCGAAATACGTATCCTTAGCTCTGATCCTGACTCCTGGTAAACCCTATTTTTTCGAGTTCAAGGGCAATTGGAATTGTAGCAAGAGATTTCGTGGAGGAAGCATACAACTCCGCCCTGCCGCTTCAATGCTCTAAACGCATTATGTGGACAAGGTGTCAGCCCTGGATGAAGTTAAGTTGGTTGTGATAGGCGCCGGATCTGTATTGTAAGCATTCATCAATCCAGACCTACTCGTTGATTCAAACGGTCAGTTTCTGAATCCCCTCGCCACGCTGCCCGCATGCAGCTCCAAGTTGATGGCTGAGCAGCTCGAGGTTCAACTACAGTACAGCGCACCGACCGACCCACGGCTGAACAGCAACAACAGGATCCCAGCGGAACGTCTCTTGAGATAACATAAAATGGGCGGCCGCTTGGATCAGCAGGCCGCCCATACCACTCAAAGTGGGAACCAATCAGAACGAGTGAGCTTCTCTTGCAAACAAGAGACTAATCCTCATCGTCATAATCTTCAGGCATCAACACAAATTCTGGGTAGGCCTCAACACCTAGTTCCGCAACATCCTGTCCAAGGCGCTCAACAGATTCTGAAACGCGTGTTCCCAGCAGGATATCAATCAGCTTCCATAACCCAAGCGAAATACCAAACACGAAAATTCCTATGGCAAGAATGCCCAAAAGCTGAACCCCAAAACTTGTACCGTCTACCGTGAAGGCAACAGCAATCGTCCCCCATATCCCAGCAAAAAGATGGACAGGGACTGCACCAACAACATCATCTATCTTGAGAACATCAAGTAGTTTTATCGCCAGTAAACAGACTACGCCTCCTACAAAGCCAATCAGGATCGCTATCCCATGATGGTTCATCGTGGGAGCTGCTGTAACGGCCACCAATCCGGCCAATGCACCATTGAGTACAGCAAACAAATCAAACCGCCCGAGTATCATACGCGAAACGGTAATTGCCGCCAAGGCACCAGCTGCCCCCGCCAAATTGGTATTGACAAAGATGCCGGCCATAGCTGTAACATCCAAAGCTCCCCCCAATGCCAGTTGAGACCCACCGTTGAATCCAAACCAGCCAAGCCAGAGGATGAACACACCCAAAGTAGTAATCGGCACACTTGAGGGGGGAGTATTTTTCACGGAACCGTCTTTCCTGAACTTACCCAACCGGGGCCCTAGTATGATTGCTCCTGCAAGTGCGGCCCAGCCTCCTGTACCATGCACGATGGTAGAACCGGCAAAATCAGAAAAGCCCATCTCAAATAGCCAACCTTCCCCCCAAGTCCATGCACCAACGATGGGATAAATAAAAGCCGTCAAGGCAATCACGAATGTGAAGAAAGCCCACAATCGAATCCTCTCAGCAAGTGCACCGGACACGATTGAGGCCGCAGTAGCCACAAACACCATCTGAAAGAACCATCCCGACATCTGCGAATATCCAGAGTCCAGAACAGACTGTGTCACCCCCGTATCTCCACCAAGCAATGCGATCTCTTCCGGGGAAGCATTGAAGAAGAGCTTGAAGCTGCCAATAAAGCCCGATACATCCGTGTACATCAAGTTGTACCCAATGATGTAGTAGGCCAACCCTGCAATTGAATAGAGCCCAATGTTTTTCAAGCAAATTACAGAGGCATTCTTCGTGCGGACAGATCCAGATTCCAACATCGTAAAGCCCGCAGCCATCCACATTACGAGAGCGCCGTAGATAAGGAAAGCGAAGGAATTAAGAACAAACTGTGTTTCTGGTACCATTACCACTAGATTGTTTTGGTTTGATAAAAAGAGGCCACGTCAAAATAATACAAAAAAACCAAAGCTGTGCTGCGAAACAAACCAATGACAACTGGCCAGCAAACGATTTATAGCCGTCCTGAACAGGGTATATGGGCTTTCCGAACGGTTATCTGGAATTCTTGCGAGTACTTTACCACATTAAACCCCAATCCAGCGTGCCGCGCCTCTTGTGCATCGACTTCCCCAGTGCACCTGCACTTAAGCACCCACGCAACCCTATGGAGCAGCCCGACTGGCCCCATCACACAGGGCAACATAACCGATTTAGGCCAACGTACTGCCTCAATCTTCGCAAAACTACGTCCCCATTCCCCTAATAGAACCTCCAGTCAACTCACAAATACGGCTTACTTGCTTCACACGTAGTTCTCCCAGATATCATTGCCCACTGCAATTTCAAGTATCAATGCACGCAGGTCAATTTAGAATACTCGGACGAATACACAAATTGGACAGGCATAGTCAGGCTGAGACAAACATCGCCTGCAGTCGAAAATCAGCAAACTACAGTCGCCAAACAATCAACAACTCAGGCCGAAATTCATTCTGGTCCTTAACACCCAACTTGTTTTTCCAATACTGGAGTTCCACACCAATGTGAATCCAGTTTGGTGACCCAAAGGCATTCCCCACATCCCAAACGAATTGTGGCTGCGCCAATATCCACGCCTCACTCTTCGTACCAAAATCCGTCTGATCCACTGCACCTATATACTCAGCATGCCCCATGAAGGAGAAGGACTGCCCCCCAATGTTCATGACCTTGAGCCAACTGACATCAAACATGAACCCGCTTGTAGTCCGAAGTGGCTCGTTGCTATGGTCTCTCATGGCTGTAAAATCGGTGTTCACAAAAATGAATCCCGGTATCTGCCAGGAAAGCCGCAGACCTGGAAGGGTCTTGAGTACATTCGCATCCCCATCGAAATTCAAACCAACAACAACAGAAACGTCCTGGATTGGCCCCACCTTCATGTTCGTGCCAAAGAGGCTGCTTAAACTAAGCGTAGGATACCACTCGCCGTAAAACTCCTTGTCATTGAACCCGTCTTGCTCTACATCATCCAGAAAATCAATGAAGAAAAAACTGCTTCCAAGCTTCCAGGCACCTGCATGCTGAAACGTCAGTATCCGAGTTGCGTGAGACTGGCCCGAGAACGGGTTCTTCAGACTGCCATACTGGAATTGAAATTCCATTTGTGCAGAGGCCGGAAAGTAACTGAACCCAGAGAGGATAGCAGCAACTGCGATACCTGCGAAAAAACGCTTGTAATTCATTTTTCTATGTATACGTCTCTGATGAAAGCAAAGGGCTCCTAACGGCCAATTTATGAACTTATGGATCAAGTTTCCGGCACTCAGAAGGTGGTACCATTTTATTGCACCCTATACAGACTCAACCCTCAGAATCTGGGGCACAGCATGTTGGAGTGCCTGCTCTATACCCGCACGTAACGTCATACTGCTCATAGGACAGCAACCACATGCACCAAGCAGTTCAAGTTCGACAACCATATCGTCTGTAATTCTACGCAAACGAACCTCTCCGCCATCAGCTATCAGATATGGTCGAATGGAGTCAAGTCCATCCTCAATCCGCTTACGGAGCTCGGCATCAGTGTTTGGGTGGTATGCAGACATTAAAAGAGTTAAATCTACTGATATTCAATTAGCGGAGGAACTTCAGGCACCACACTAGATACCGACAACATCTCTGCAACTCCGGCTGCAGCCTGGCGAAAAGCCCGAGCAGATGCAGTTTCCGGGTCCGCCAGAACAATAGGCGCTCCCTCATCGCCCGAAACACGCAAGGATTCCTCCAAAGGAATCCTACCTAACAAAGGTACACCGGTTTCGGATGCAAGGTATTCTGCCCCTCCCTCTCCAAAGAGGAAGTATTTCCGGTCGGGTAAATCCGGTGGGCTGAACCAGGCCATATTCTCCACGATACCTAACACGGGCACATTTACTTTCTCAAACATAACCAATCCTTTTCTTGCATCCGCAAGTGCGACCTTCTGCGGTGTTGAGACAATAACAGCACCGGCCAATTTGACGGTCTGAACAATCGTCAATTGGATATCTCCCGTTCCGGGCGGCAAATCCAGAAGCAAAAAATCAAGCTCGCCCCACTCAGTGTCATTGAGGAATTGCCGCACAGCCCCGGAAACCATAGGCCCACGCCAGATTACGGCCTGAGAATCATCAACCAGCAGCCCCATAGACAACACATGAACGCCATGTTTGACCAACGGAATAATCTTTCGCTGAGAATTGACACGTGGCTTACTACCTTCCAAGCCGAACATTACCGGAATACTTGGACCATAGATATCCGTATCCACGAGTCCTGTCCGATACCCCTCTGCTGCAAGTGCCACCGCCAAATTCACAGCCACAGTGCTCTTGCCAACACCCCCCTTTCCCGAAGCAATCGCAATCATATGCCGTGCTCCAAGCCTGATCTTATGCCCTCTTCCTTTTGAATGGATTAAATCAATGTTAACGTCTACATCCTGTCCAAACGTGTTCAGAATAACCTCTTTGCATCGCCCCGCAACTTCACGGGAAAACGCCGTTCCAGGCTGGGTAATGTTCAATTTAAACGCAACTGTGCGACCATCCACAGTTAGATCCCGTACTAAACCAAGCCGAATAATATCGTGATCTCGATCCGGGTCATTTACCTTGCTGAGCGCCTGATAAACTGCCTTGCGCTTGATAACCTGATTGCCCATGCTTTTCATTGGAGACTAAACCACCATCCACTGAATAAATGATGACCTGCCCGCATTTCGAGTCGCTTGCCGTCACAACTCACAAGTATCTGGCCCATTGTAAGCAACGACTGCACCGTATTCATAACCAGAGAAACCATACAGGTTAGTCCCCATTTGTCGACCGTGAACCTAGACATCCACACAATACCTCACGCCGCCCGTATGGCCAGTCACAGTGCAACTATAAAGTCTCTTGATTGTGCAGTTCTATCTGCACAAGACCGACAACAGCTCCCCCGACTGTTCATTACCACAGGTTACCATCCCTCAGAATTTTCAACCCAATACCATGGCGTAATCCCCACTTGCTTATGGTGATTGACCTCTGGGCGAGTCTATGCATGAGCTCAAAGCAAATCAAACAGGCTGCTGGAAATACATCCGAACGCCCCCTGAGTTTTCCAGGATTCAAAGCAAGTACGTCAGAATCCTCCATCTGAACCAAGATTTCCACCCAACCCCTCACTTGGGGAAGCGTGAGCTTTCGCGCATGTTCTCCGGTCTTCCTTAAACGTTCCCACTGTGCGCGTAGCGGGCCCGTCGTTATTTGAATCTCGCCGCTAACCAGTGCGTGATGTAAATCCAGCAGGAGTCGATGTGTGTCCGAGGTGCCCACCAGACTGTAGTTGTCTTGCTGTGGAGCAATTGAATCGGCAAACAGCTTTCGAGTAAATCTCTTGGCTGCTTCCAATTCGCTCGGTTTGGGAGGTTGACAGGAAAAAAACCGTTCGGTAATACGTACGGAACCAATATTCAGACTTAAGCTCTTATGGACCACTCCCTGGGAAGTACCCCTGACAATTTCTGTTGAACCTCCTCCAATGTCACAGGTGACGAGGTTGCCGTTAGCGCGGGGCAATCCAGCAATAGCACCTATAAAACTCGACTCAGCCTCTTCTTCGCCAGAAAGTATCTCGTAGTGCAGTCCGGTGCGCTCCCGAACGATATGACTCAGGGTCTTCCCAGCATCCCTGGAAGCGCTGGTACCGACCACAATACTTCGCTCTACGTCCCACCTACCCGCGATACCCTGAAACTCCTGCAACGCCTCGATAAGTCGTTCTACAGCAGCCTCTGACAGAACACCGTTTGCATCTACTCCCTCCCCCAGTCTGATTGTACGCTGTTGCTCCTCGAGCGGCGTGAGCGAATTCCCCGGAGCCGATTTCGAGATTAAGAGTTTTGCCGAATTTGTCCCGATGTCAATAGTTGCCAACCGCACGCCAAGGCCTCAAATCAAAATGGTTGAATCGGACAGTTCTTCAAGTAGTCGTGTAACGTCTTGCCTCAGGTATAGATCTCATGGCCAAATCTACCATTGAAATCCGGGATCGGGGCAACTAAAGGGTGAGAAATGTTTAAACTAGCGACTGGACATATGGAATTGGTTGCATTACGCGCCATCTAATCGGTACAATTATGAATCAACTCTCTCTGGATCATCATCAGATCGCGCGGATGTTCACCCACCAAAAGAGTGAACTGGCTACGGCACTGGCGCAGGAGCTTTTGCCGATGAATCAATAATCGTAATCTCCGAACCTTCCTCCCGGATATCAAACAGGGCTACCCCCCATCGTTCCTGATTATCTGGCGCGCGCGCGTTCCAATGCTCAAAAGAGTGGGACCCGTCTGATTCGTAATGCAGTACATAAGTCCCCGGTTCCAGGATTAGAACTTTAACAGCTTTTCGGTTTTTTTGAGCTCCACCGGCAGGCACTGAGTTCTCGTATGTCATCTCCCATACGGTACGTGCCTCCCCGTCGTCCTCCAACTGCTCTAACCATGCAAAATCATATCCGTTGTTAGGCCCTGTTATCTCTCCCATGGCATGCAGCATCACGGGCGTTGTCCTGCTTATCATAAAGGTAGTCTCCCATCGTGCGTCATCACCAACTTGCATAAAAGCGATCACCGGCTCGTCCTGCATCCACGGATCAAACGTGGTAATCCGATCGCGGGTAGGACTACTCAGATTTATTCCCCATCCATCGGGATCGTACGGAGGATTCGCTTCCCAACTACCGTAGTTATGACGGCTATCCGTAGCCACAGAAGCCCGATATATCCCCGGCTGCATCCCGACCTTACCCTCATAGACTCGGTTTTCCTGTGCCCCTCCGGCCCATTCTGTATTATCTCTGGATAAATACCAAACCACCTGTCCAGAGACCGCATCCTCAATCATTGAATAGTCAACCGTGCGGAATCCATCACCGCTGCTCAATTGTCCCATAGCCTGAATCTCGAGCTCTGCCGGACGCAAAACCTCAAAATAGTATTCTTTCTTTTCATTCCGCCCCATAGCCGTAGCCTCCCAGATCTTCTCGCCCGAATCCATTCTTAACACGCCTGCTATGGGTTGCAGTGCATCCCCGTTCTCTGAACTTTGAATCATCACACGCCATTTTCGTTTATCATCCCAGAACGGGGCCCTTGAGCGTTGCAGGAGCTGACCGTATGACGCAAAATTTAGCGTGTATATACCTGCTTCCAAAACAAGCTGGTCCCCTTTTACATGAGCGAGCGAACCTTCCTGTAGAGCATTGGAATTATCCATCTTCCAAATAACGTCCCCAGTATCGTCACGTGTAATCCAGGGATATGCAGCTAGGCCCATCTCTCCTGAACGACGCTCGTCAATTGAACCAGTCGCATCAATTTCAACTGTGATGCGCTCTGAGACTCGAAAACTCTGTTGCCTCAGTTCACGAACGTCAAGCTTCGTGAAAACAATTGCTCCACGTGGAGAAGGCGGACCGGAAAAAAGTCTTACAACTACGAAAAAACCTAACAGCAACAGTACGATGACTTGCAATCGACTCCGTGAACTCATTTTTTCTCACTATTATTCGCAATGATACCTTCGTTACTACGGATGTCCGAGTAGCAAAGTTGCCCCCTGGGACCCCACGAAATGTAACAAAACTTGCCCATTCTGGGTAATGGAATGAGCGTCCTTCTGGTAGTATAAGCTTGAAGCAGTTTGCCTAACATTCTTTCCAAAACGGCCCTCTTCTCAGTATTCAAACGCTTCTGGCGCTGGCTGCCACTCATTGGGTTTCCGCTGCTGTTTATCGGCACAACTGTCTTTGCTTTTCTTGGGGGATTGGATGAATCCTCTACGCTATTCCAGAGAATAGCTCATCATGCAGCACTGGTCCTGTGCTTTCTGTGCTTATGGATTGCCGTGGCCCGCCTGGTCCAGAACTCTCGTCCTACGCCTATTCAGACCTTCTGGCAGTCAATTCTGGCTATCCTGGGCATTTCGGTTGCAGCATTTCTGGCATTACAGATACCGGGCGGTTTTATAGATACCACTCCAGCTGCCTCCATCGTCCACGTAAAGAGCGCCCTTTTGAGTGTGCTCTTGGCAGGTCTAAGTTTTTTTGTAGTCCATCGGCTTGGTCTCTTGGTTCGCTTTCGACGCACCCGAAGGAGTGAGCGCAATTGGCGCCTTATGCTATTATTTATCGGGATTGTCTTCCTGATCGCAATTCCCGAAAATCATCAATTTGCACCCAATTTCATTTCGTCTAGTAATCTTTATTATATCCTTTTCATCTTATCTTTCCTTGGCGCGATTGTCTTCATTCTGATGAATTCAATTCGTCTGGCATGGATCGTGGGTTTGTCGCTCACGGAAAAAGGAGCTGCGATCGGGCTAGGGGCCCTAACCGTGGGATTGCTTGTTTGCGTGATACTTGCTACTGTGGTTAATCCTGACGCATCTTTCGTTAGCACGACCTTTTCACTGCCCCGTCCTTTTCTGCGATTCTACAGTTCCTCACTTACTGTCGCGACAGTACTCTTCCTGCTTTTCGGACTCATCTATGCACTGACCTCAGTGCTATCCCTGATCTTCCATTTGCCAACTACAGGAGAATACAGGAGAAGTACAGACTAAGTGGCCGCCATGCAAACGCTTGCTGGATTGCTACGCGGAGTGGTTGAATCCGAGAAACTACATCATTGGGCGGTTTCTACACCGATCGAGTCTGGACACGCAAATACGGCTTGGCTCACGGTAAAGAACCTTGAGTCTGGATCGCTGGCCCCCCACATTGTGGCTTCATGTAATATTGAAAGTGAGCGCATAAATGAATGGTGTGATGTCACCGCAATCCATAATACGATCGTACAGACACGCGAACCCGTATTAATCCAGGACAGGCTCATCCCCTACTACATGGGCGAGCGAACCTTCCTGTACAGCATTGGAATTATCCATCTTCCAAATGGCCTCCCCAGTATCGTCGCGTGTAATCCCAAGTATATACAGCCAGCCCCCATCTCTCCTGAACGACGCTCGTCAATTGAACCAGTCGCATTAATTACAACTTTGATGCGCTCTGAGACTCGAAAACTCTGATGCCTAAGTTCACGAACTTCAAGCTTCGTGAATACAATTGCTCCACGTGGAGCAGGCGGACCGGAAAAAAGTCTTACGACTACGAAAAAACCTAGCAGCAACAGCGCGACAACTTGCAATCGACGCCATGAACCCATTTTTTCTCACTATTATTCGCAATGACACCTTCGTTACTGCGGATGTCCGGGTAGCAAAGTTGCCCCCTAGGCCCCCGCGAAATGTAACAAAACTAGCCCATTCAGGGTAATAGATTTAGCGTACTTCTGGTAGTATAAGGTTGAAGCAGTTTGCCTAACATTCTTTCCAAAACGGCCCTCAGCTCAGTATTCAAACGCTTCTGGCGCTGGCTGCCGCTCATTGGGTTTCCCTTGCTGTTTATCGGCACAACTGTCTTTGCTTTTCTTGGGGGATTGGATGAATCCTCAACGCTAGTCCAGAAAATATTTCACCATGCAGCACTGATCCTGTGCTTTCTGTGTTTATGGATCGCCGTTGCCCGCATGGTCCGTAACTCTCGTCCCACCCCTATTCAGACCTTCTGGCATACAATTCTAGCTATTCTGGGCAGCTCATTTGCGGCATTTCTGGCATTTCAGATACCGGGAGGATTTATAGATGGTTCTCCAGCTGCCTCTCTCGTACACGTAAAGAGCGCCCTCTTGAGTGTGCCCTTGGCGGGTCTAAGTTTTTTTATAGTCCATCGGCTTGGTCTCTTGGTTCGCTTTCGACGCACCCGAAGGAGTGAGCGCAACTGGCGCCTCATGTTAATATTCATCGGGGTTGTTTGCCTGCTCATGATTCCATTACATCTACATACCCAATTCGAAATCAATTTTGGTCCGTATGGACAGCTTCTTGACATCCTTTCCCTCTTATCTTCCATTACGGCGATTGTATTCATTCTGATGAATTCAATTCGTCTAGCATGGATCGTGCGTCTGTCGCTTGGAGAAAAAGGAGCCGTGATTGGGCTGGGGGCCCTAATCGTGGGATTGCTCGTTTGCGTGATATTAGCTGCTGCGATTAATTTTGACGCAATTTTCGGGAGTACGACCTTATCGCTGCCCTATGATTTTCTGCTATTCTACAGTGCCCCACTTTATGCCGCGACAGGACTCTTCTTGCTTTTCGGACTCATCTATGCACTTACCTCAGTGCTATCCCTGATCTTCCATTTACCAACCACAGGAGATTACAGGAGGAGTACAGACGAAATGGCTGCAATGCAAACGCTTGCTGGCTTACTGCGCGAAGTGGTAGAATCCGAGAAATTACATGATTGGGCTGTTTCTACACCGATCGAGTCTGGACACGCAAATACGGCATGGCTTACGGTGCAAAACCTTGAGTCTGGATCGCTAACCCCACACATTGTGGCTTCATGCAATATTGAAAGTGAGCGCATAAATGAATTGTGCGATGTCACCGCAATCCATAATTCGATCGTACAAACACGTGAGCCCGTGTTAATCCAGGACACACTCATTGATTCGCGAACCAGAAAAAGTAAGTCCGGCGAATTCGAGAGCCTTCTCGCAATCCCCCTTTCAACACGCACCGAAGTACTTGCGGTGTTGTTTGCGTCACGTGATGTGGTCCACGCTTTCGAGAGGGAGGACGTAGAAACAATTGGCGTCTTTGCTTCACAGGCAACCCTTGTGCTGGAAAATGCGCGTCTCTTGGAAGCGAAGATTGAGCGAGAGCGCTTGGCAAACGAGCTCGCCATTGCACGCGATGTACAACAACGCCTCTTGCCTCAGTGCATGCCTGAATTACCCAATCTCAATTTGGCGGCATCCAGTGTTGCCGCTCGCGAGGTCGGTGGTGACTATTTCGACATACTGGAACTAGACAGGGGAGAATTGGCCTTCATTGTGGCGGATGTTTCAGGGAAGGGTACCTCAGCCGCCTTCTATATGGCGGAAATGCAGGGCATCTTTCAAGCGGTTGCACGTATTGAATCTGCACCCGATATCTTTTTGGGATACACAAATCGGGCACTCGGGGAGTCGCTGGAGAAAAATATTTTCGTCACCGCTGTCTACGGAGTCCTGAACAGCCATTCCGGTCGTGTTTCACTTGCACGTGCCGGCCATACTCCTGCCGTACTTGTAGACGCCAATGGCAATGCAATACTCCTGCACTCTGAGGGTTTGGGAATCGGTCTAGACCGAGGAGAACTTTTCGGAGATGTCCTAGAGGTAGAACACATCCAGCTTAAACCTGACGACCTGCTTGTACTGTACACAGACGGGGTTATCGAGAGCCGAAATATTGAAGGGGAAGAATTTGGCTATGACCGCCTATTGCAAACGGTTCAGGGTGCGCACAATGAAGATGCACAAGGCGTTCACGACGCTATTCGCCAAACCGTTGATGAATTCGTTGGGACGAATGAACCCTATGGTGATGACCTTACACTACTGATCATTAAATGGCATGGCCGCAAGGCCTCGTCAAGCGGTACCGCACAGAACTCATTGTCGTAAGTTTATGGTGCACCGCAATCACTGACCGTAATCGCTTATGAGTAATTTTTCTGTCGCATTTCGTGACTCCGACACTGCTACAATATTGACCGTATGCGGAGAGCTGGATGCACACACTGCACCCGAACTTGAGTCCGCAATTAAAAAATGCGTTGATGAGGGGAAGATTCACCTCATCGTAGATGGAAATGGGCTTGAGTATATCTCCAGTGCGGGGCTTGGCGTTTTTATGGCGTACATCGAGGAAATTCGTGCTCTTAACGGGGATATCAAAATATGTGCACTTAAGCCCAGGGTTTTTGGTGTGTTTGATTTGCTGGGTTTCCCGCGTATTTATCACATCGTCGAAACCGAAGAAGAAGCACTATCTCTCTTTAACCAAGGAATTCAACCCGTATAGTTGCATTGGCCATGTCCTATGCGTCCGGCATTCATACCCTCACTATTCCCAGCGTAACGCGCTGCTTGAGGGAGGTGCGCAAATTTGTGACCCAGCACGCGCGACAAGCCAAGCTCACTGAGAAACATATAAATGCACTCACTTTGGCCGTGGACGAAGCCTGCGCCAATATCATCGAACATGCCTACCAGCAGAATCCAGACCACGAACTGACCATTACCATGACCATCGAATCGAAGCGTGTAGTGGTGAAAATCCGTGACCACGGACTGCCCTTCAATAGGGAGGGCTATCAACGTCCAAACGTGGTAGAGTTATCGCGCAAGCGCAGATCAGGCGGCCTTGGAGTTGATATTATGCGTCGAATGATGGATAAGGTTGAGTATAAGGCACATGAGAACATGAACGAGGTCCGACTGATCAAATTTATTCGTCAGTCGGAGTGATCACCCCCGGTCGCGTAACCAGTATAAAGTGATACGACTCCAAAGGTGAGGGGCTCTGCGAACGTATCCACGAAACCACACTCTTCAAGTCGGGCGAGGAACTCCTGCCCGTGCGGAAAGGCCTTTATGGAGTCCGGTAGGTATTTGTATGGGCCTGTAACGCCCGAGAGCACACGACCAATTCTGGGAAGAATCAACCGAGAATACATTCCATAACATGCTTGAACAGGCTTGGTATTAGGCCGACCGAACTCAAGAATCACCAATGGAGCCTGGGGTTTGAGTACCCGCCCTATTGAGCGCAGCCCCGCGTCCAGGTTGGAAAAGTTTCGCACACCGAAGGCAACAACAGCAGCGTCAAAGCTATCCGTTTCAAAAGGAAGACGCTCTGCTGAGCCCTGCATAAATACAAGTGGAGCTCCGGGGAATTTCCTGGCCGCTTTCTGCCGTGCAGACATTAGCATGACCTCTGCAATGTCGATCCCTACGACTTCCGTGGGCTCCAGTTGAAGTGTTGCAAGCGCAACATCCCCTGTCCCCGTTGCTACGTCAAGAATTCTTCCATTTTTCTGTTCACCGAGCCGCCGGATAGCCGCCCTGCGCCATCTACGGTCTAAACCAAAACTCAAGACACGGTTGAGTAGATCATAGCGGTGTGCGATAGCGTCAAACATCGCAGCCACATCTGACTCCTTGTGCTCGTCCTCACCTATGGTTGGATAATAGCGCATTAACGCCTGTCTTGACTGGCAATCAAATTTAGTACACTCTGAATCAATGCTGAGCTATAAAGACAGCCCGGGCGCACAATGGCATAACATTGAATGCGAACAATCACTGGCCTGCCATAATTTTATTTAGCACAAAGCTGAACAGATCTACCGAAGATGCCTCGCGCGCTGCTTAACCTAAAGGCACGACCGCATAAACAAGGTTACACAGGCTGCGTTGCACCAGCTGGTCAATGTTTGCTCGTCACCGAATGTGTCAACCCTGATCCGTATGACCAAAAACTTCCTTATTGAGGTTGGGGGCGAGCGAATTCCCGTGACACAATCACAGGATAAACTCTTTATTAGCGGCAGGGAGGCAGACGTGTCTCTCGTGGAACTGGGACCAAAATTGTACAGCCTACTACTAGGAAACAGCAGCCATGTGATCCATATAGCAGACCAAACAGACACATGTATCACGCTGACCGTCGACGGACAGCCTTTCGTAGCCAACTTTGTCAGCGAACGCTCAAAACTGATTAATCGTTACGGACAGCAAAAGACAGTCCAGAAAACAACGACCGAGTTGCGCGCCCCAATGCTGGGGTTGGTGACGCAGGTATTGGTTAATCCTGGAGACCGGGTCGTTCCTGGCCAGGGACTTGTCGTACTGGAAGCCATGAAAATGGAAAATGAACTTCGCTCTCCCACTGAAGGACGTATCAGTCAGGTTTATGTCCAGGAGGGTGAGTCTGTTACAGTTAACGCAATTCTTGTTGAGTTTGAATTATGACTTCACTTGTGACGGGCGCAACAGGTTTTCTGGGCAGCCAACTCGTGCGTACCCTCTTGAAGTCTGGATGTCAGGTCAGAATCTATAGACGGGCAACCTCCGGACTCGACATGCTAGGCACGGCAAAGGACGAAGTAGACCATAGCGTAGGCGACATCACGGATATGGATGCATTGTGCGAAGCGATGAAGGATGTGCAAGTTGTCTTTCATGCGGCAGGCAACGTACGGTTTGGATCCAAATCGCTGTACCGCGTGAATGTCCAAGGCACCGCCGCAGTCGTCAATGCTGCGCTAAAATGCGGTGTCCAGCGACTGGTACACACCTCCAGCGTTTCAGCTATTGGAAAAAGTGAACACACGGTCGCCAACGAAAACTCTGAATGGCAGAATGGATCTCAAATGGTGCCCTATGCACGAAGCAAATACCTGGCAGAATTTGAGGTGCAGCGTGGCGTAGCTGAGGGACTTGACGCCGTCATGGTCAATCCAAGCTTGATATTCGGCCCGGACCACAGCAGGGGAAAAGCCCCAAATATCACACACGATTATGCTCGTATGATCCGTGGCGGCAAGGTATGGTTTTATCCGGGCGGTGGAACAAACGTCGTGGATATAGACGATGTCGTAACAGGACATCTCCTTGCATTGGAGCGTGGACGTACGGGGGCACGCTATATCCTGGGCAGTGAAAACCTTAGCTGGAATTCCCTTTTCTCCATTCTGGCCAAGGTACTGGATGCTAAACCGCCGAGAATTCAGCTACCGTACCAGCTTGCAGTTGCGGGTGGCATATTAACAGATGTATGGAGCCGCACAACCGGTCAAAAACTGCCCATAGGAAGATCTGTCGTAAAGTACATATACAAGAATCACCGGTATTCGAACAAACGGGCCATTGACGAACTCGGCTGTTCGTTCCGGCCGTTCACGGAAACGGCTCAGCGTGTAGCGGACTCCTTGGTTGAAGACCAATGACCGCGAAATCGTCCTCTCTTACTCACCGTGATAGAACAAACCAATTTGCAACGACCACCCGGGTTCGGCGAAATCGCTGAGCGGATACGTATGAGCGCTATTTAACAGATTATGTATCTCAGCCCGCAAAGTCACGCCTCGAACTTCCATACTCTCCATCCATAGATCTGCACTCATCCAACCGTTATCACCAGGACGCACGGGTGAGCCATAGGCTTCTGCACCAAGGACGAACAGATTAAATGGGCCCGTCACTGAAGCGAGGCTACGTCCCCAGCCTGACCAGCCTGTACCATCTTCGAGAACCATCGCAGTTGCGGATAAAGCAACTCTTCTCCATGAACCTCGGGCGACAGCGGTTGCACCATGTGATCCTTGGTCAGAAATTTTTCGTTTAAAGGTCACGAATTGCAATGATTTATCAAAGCCTTTCCACCGTACACCTCCATCCGCCTGCATTATCGTCCCGCCTGCCCACTGCCACACGGCACGCCCAAGGCCTGTGAATACCTGCCAATTGCTGCTAACCTCCCAGGTGGCAGAAGCATTAGCTCCCCAGTTACCATTGTAGTGGTCGAATCTGAATTGCCCATCAATGAGGATAGGTGACATTCTATGTAGCCCTCTGACAAACAAGCCGCCCTCCACGACCGAATTTAACCTATAATAGTCCGCACCGATGTACAGTCGCAGGTTCGGAAGTGGACTTAGGCGCGCAGATGCCGAGATACTCTGCTGTACACCGTCAGATGAACCGTCCAGTTCCTGGAGAGACCCCGTGACAGTAACTGCCTGCAGAAATGTGGTGTTGCGGGTGAATCTGTACCGTAACATTACTTCTCGTCTGTCAAATTCGTCATGTCCAAGGCCAACATACCGTCCCCAGCCGATTCCACCATTGAGCACATGACCGGGAGCGATACTGCTCATCACTCTTGCCGCAACCCCTCCATCCCAGGCACCGGCGGGCTGCAGTACACCACGTCCGTCCATATAGTCAGACGCACCTTCATAGATCCAACTGACTGCTCCGTAACCGCGTGACCAGTTGTGACGAACCGTTGCTCCCGAGTGTATCCACCGTGCCCTTGAAGAATAAACTACATTCCCACCTTCAACCGGTTGATCGCTTGTTCGGAAATGGGTCAAAGCATCTGCCCCAAGACTTAAAACATAGGGACCCGGAACGACCTCTGTCTCTTCTAAATTTGCAGTCACGGCGAGCGGCATGCCAGAATCAATCAATCTAACGCCGTCCACATACATAGATCTCGCTGCGATGGGCAGCTGGCGAACCGTGAACTCCGGGAGCAACGCATCAAACCTACGAGGTAGGGCCCCCATCTGCATTCGGGTAGGCAACCCATCATCCAGGCTCACAAGTGTATGCTTATCGGGTAGAACATTAACCGCTGGTATAAGCAGTATCTCCAGCTGTGCATCCCCCTCAACCTTGACTGGTTGCTGCAGGTCCGTATATCCTTCGGCCGATACAGTCAGCGTATACTCGCCCAGATCAACAGCCCCAAATTCGAAATGACCATCCGAGCCTGTTATGGTCCCGTGCAGTGTTCCTGTCAGTATCACAAGTGCACCCGGAACTGGATTTAGG
This sequence comes from Rhodothermales bacterium, assembly GCA_965219915.1. Lineage (GTDB taxonomy): Bacteria > Bacteroidota > Rhodothermia > Rhodothermales > Bin80 > Bin80. The sequence goes on from OZ244794.1 coordinate 3,204,788, forward strand.
TTTTTCGAATCCAGAACAGATCCTGTTACTGTCGCTGATTGAGCTTGTGATCTGGAACTACTCAGACCAATCCCAAGGATCAGGCACCAGATCACATGGTTCAGGAGAATCCACCGAAACTGCCGCATTATCTAGTTGTTCGGTGGCAATAATAAGCTTCCTCTTGTCTTAATGTGCCCTCAAAGAACCAGTTGCTCATTACTGCAACGATCTATGTGCTTCACCTTCCCACAGGCAACACCTGTGTTCTACTTTCCCGGGTGTGCCAATACAATCCTTCTTCTCCCGCCACAAGAAATATGGGACAGCTTCTGACTATCAGGCTACTATTCCAGCTCCCGCTGATTCGGGCTGGGGCGCGAGATCAAATCAATACGGCGTAGACCGCTGGTGGTTAATCTGAAATCATTGCCTCGGCCACGTACCAAGCCGTTTGTCAGGTACTGATAGGGAATACTTGAACGCTGCAGTACATTCAATTCGGGTTCATCCAACACTTCATCCAAGGGCTCAAATCTTATTGGCAGGCCAGATGCGGCAAAGGTGATCTTCCATGAGTTCCCCATCTCGAATGGAGTCCCATAATCAGGTCGCCAGCCTTCAAGTTCGGGACAGAGCCAAGGATAGCGCCAAAGCATATTGGGGACGTCCGCTTCCACGGGAACCTTGACTTCAAAAAAAGGAGTTTCTGTTTCCTGTAAAAACTCCGGCATGGTTAAGTCGGGGTTTTCCTGCAGCTTCAGGTAAAGCTGCGCAATATCTAATCCCGTCAGATTGATGCCGTTGTATATCCCATGATAGTTAGGCGCAGCATCCCTCAGATGGTCATGATACCAATCGTTAAAGGATTCATTGAGCATCAGATTGACCTCCAGGTGCAAGTGAGCCCGTGAACGATTTACACCCCGCCCCGAATACCCCATCACACCTATCACGCTCCCCTGACCAACCCAATCCCCGACCTCTACACTAACCCTGCCGAGGTGAGCGTAGAGGCTGTAATAGGGTGACTCTCCCCATTGGTGCTTGATCACGATGTATCTTCCATAATTGGAACGACCCGTCCCGTTATTGACGTAGACCACTTCGCCCTCTGCAATAGCTCCAATCTCATCTAGCGGATCCCCCCTCCTCGTTCGACGCATAGGGCGAATATCAATCCCTTCATGAAAACGGCTGTAGATCACTCCCGCACTCGTGCGACGCACATTACGTACGAAACCATACTTGCCAGCTGTCCAACCAGGCTGTTCACCAGGCCGCTCCTGACGGTATGTATGCATATAAAACTCCGGCCCACCTCCGTCCTCGAAGATGGCAGTATTTTCAGTAGGTAGAATAAGTGAGATTTCGTGTTCACCCTGCGCCAGTGCGTGTAACGAAATCCCGCACCACACCACCAAACCGGCCAGACCGGTTAAAATTCTACCCTTCGAAAACATGATACAGTAAAGGTTCTCGCGCATAAGCAAGTGGAAAATATGAGTTATGAAGTTTTTTGATGCCGGCTATACGACTGCACCGGATAGGTAGCTTCAGTCTTTCCCTGTGAGATCGCCTCCAATTTTCGCTTGAGTATGCCACGACGAAAAGAACTTAGGTGATCTGTGAACAGCAAGCCTTCCAAATGATCAAACTCATGCTGTATTACACGGGCGAGGATACCATCAACTGTGAGCTTCTGCCTTTGCATATTTTCGTCCTGATAATTCAGCTCCACAGATTCCGGTCGAACCACAATTTCCCGAATGTCCGGTATTGACAGACAGCCCTCCTCAAATTCCTCCTCTTCCTCGGACTCCCACGTTATTTCAGGATTGATGAAAATCATGGGTTGCTTGGGAATATTCCCCCTTGAATCCTCCGGTATTTCATCCAGTAACGGAGAAATATCCACAACAAAAAGCTGCTCCAGATATCCAACCTGGGGAGCAGCCAGGCCTACGCCCGCCGCGTTATGCATCGTCTCCATCATGTCACCAATGAGTTGTTTGAGTTCATTGTTGACGGATTCAATTGCCCTGGTTTGTTGGCGGAGAACTGGATCACCCAACAGACGAATCGGGAGGATCGCCATATACTCTACAACTCCACACGAGCAAAAATGCCCGTAGATCCGTTTTCGTCGAAAGTTACAACGTCATAGGGCTCGGGATTAGGCCCCTCCATCCCCGGTGATCCAATAGGCATTCCCGGTACCGCTATGCCACGTGTATCCGGTCGCTCTTCGAGTAGACGTTCTACATGCTCAGGCGGCACATGACCCTCAACTATATAACCATCTATTACCGCCGTATGACATGAGCCTACCGAACGCGGTACGCCCAACTGCGATTTGATCGCCCCCATATCTCTCATATCCCGTGACTCCACCTCAATACCGGCATTTTCCATATGCTCCACCCACTTGACACAGCACCCACAAGTAGGGGACTTGTATACAACCATGGACGGGAGATCATTCTTGGTGGGTTGCAGGACAACTCCGGTTGCGACGACTGCCCCGAGGCCTAACACAAGCAGTGTCAGTGAGATTGACCGTTTCATGCTTCTATGCCTTATTCCAGTAATGCGTTGTAGCTCGAAAGTCGAGCAGGGTCTGCATCTGAGAGTAGATCATAAGCATCCCCCTGCTCATTTGAACCTTCAAAAATACCAACCAACTCCTTGTGCTTCGTAGAAAAAAAGATGTCGAAAACGTACTGCCTAGCCTGATCTTCATATAGATCAGACATAGTCTGCAACACTTCCAGGACTTTTATCCGTGCAGACTCCTGATTCAGGACAAACAAATCCAGCGCCCCAATATGATACTGGTAATACACTTCGCGAAGTGGACGCATCCTTGGATTTGTCATCTGATCCACGATACGTGCGCGCCCATCAATATCCAATGTGCTCCATCCGGCGGCGTTACTGCTTGAAGCTAACTGCTGAATCCGCTTCGCTTGCTGAAAATGCTCCTCACCTCCAAACTCACTAAAGCTATCATAGTCATAGCCCAACATCAGGTAAGCATAATAGTCCAGAACCGAGGTCAGTTGGTCAAACCGTTCTACCTCAAACACCAACGGAGCACCCTGCGCATAACTAAAGTCCCATGCGTCGTCACTGATTTGCAAAAGGGGAGTCTTTGCCATCGTTCCATAAATCGGACGCGTGCTGGTCAAAACAAGTTGGGCCCGGAATGATGTGAGGGTATAACTCTCCTGAAATACAATCTGCATAGAGCATTCAATCAACTCATGCACTTCAAACTGATCGTCGGTCCAGTTGTTGTTATTCATATAATCCTCTATCTGCCGCTCCAGATCTTCAAGGAATCCAAATCCCGAACCTTCCAACTTCCGGTAGTTAATCTGTGCCGAACACCTGAACTCACGTGCCATCGAAACCGACACAGCACCGGCCAGAATACAAATAATCAACAGAGATCGCATCATTCGCTTCTCAAAACACACAAGCTACCAGTACCAGTACACCGTAGGGCTGGTTTATAATCAAGCCTGACGCACGGCAATCGGTATTCCTCGGTGGCAAAGTCATGCTCGTGTAAATATCATGCACAACTAGTGGCGCGAAAGTACATGAATTAATATAATTTGTTCATTTCTAAGGCCCGTTGGGCGGACAAATACTACATGAGCGTAAAATAGCGCTGGCTTAACTCCAGTGGATTGATTGCTATACGTACCTCCAGATCCAGATAGTGGAAGATGCGAAACTGGCTTCCCAGACCCATTCCAACCGCCCAGCCGCCACTGTAATCTTCACTCATAAGGATGTATTCCGCAAATCCGTGCAGGTAGACCGCATTGATGTATACAGGGATACTCAGGAGTCCATTTTCTGGATACCATACGGGTTGCAGCACCTCTAAATCAACCTTGCCATGGATACCATGGCCAAGGAACGCCTCCCTTCCACGAGGAAGAATCAACGAATTGCTGTATACACCTGCATCATTCTGAACAAGTACAGACGCTCCAAATATCGTACCAGTATTCCAACGCCGATAGGGAGACCAATACTGGCTGAACCTCAGATACATGCCAACCCGCCGGGATGCATCGTCTCTGTGCAAATCTGCACGTCCATATACCCCAAGTGTCGCTCCCCTGTTAGGCCATATATCACGTGGGTTTTTCTGGATCCCAGCTGCAAACCACAAGCCGGCATCAGCCGTGGTCCGGTCACTCCACTCGGCAAGTGAACGGCCTGTGTCCAGAAGGTACGGTACAGGGCCTTCATCCAGACTAAACCATCTCGTCCGTTCAGTACGGACACCTGAAAAAATTCTTGCATAACTGTTGCGAACATTAGACTCGAACCTGAGAGGCAGCGCGAAATTCACACCAGCTCCCACTGACTGCTCGCCATATGTTCTGTCCTGAACTGATTGATCCTGTGCCACGATCCTGGCAATAACCGCCCTGGGTTCGTTATATGCTTCGAATGTAGCTAAAACTGGACCCAAAGCTGTACTTATCGCTGCACGCTGCCACGCTTTTTGTGACTGCAATGTGAACTCGGCGGAGTAGGTTACACGACGAAGAGGATCACTACCGTACGCAGCAAGTCCGCCTCTTAACCCCAACCTGCTTTCGGGGGCCTGGGACGACCAGAAACCCACCGGGAGAATCATCCGAGGCCAAAGTCTTCCGCCTAATCTGTACGGCTGGTACGTGAAATCATCCGGCACTTGTAATCTATCAACAATGCCCGGCAGTTGATCCGCTGGCATGAGCGATATACGCTGCCCATCACTCGGGGAGAACACTGTTGCAACTACATCATAGCGCTCGTGCTGATAGTCGACATAAATCAGCGTTCGTCCATCCGCAGACAGCTGCGGATCCAATGCTCCATACGAAACTCCTGTCAGCCGACTGGTTTGTTCTGATTGCAAGTCATAACAATAGACATCCGTCACGCCATCCCGGTCCGCGGTGAACAGGAGATAGTGCCCATCTGAACTCCATGAAATCTCCCGCACCGCCCCTCTTTCCAGAGCAATCAGGGGCGTAAGCATGCCGTCCGGCGCAGCCAAATAGACTACTTGTGTGCCGCCATGCCGAACCAATAGCGCGGTCTTATCCCCTGCGTGTGCGATCTGTACGAGGTCGGCCTGACTTCGTCCCCGGATCGTCCGAATACTTCCGTCCTCATCAATCTGGACCCATTTATTACGCTGCCCGTCATTTTGGAGTGCCCAAACGCCGGCAGAAGTTTGTACTGGCATGTGCAAACGTGCTCCATTGGTGACACGAGTCTCGCTGCCTCGGCGCAGATCATATGCAAATACATCTGCAACTGAACGCAGCGTTGAAAATCTATCCGGAACGTACCGGGCATACACAAACACACTGTCCTTCACACTGAACCATGCATCCTCCGGCAGCAATACAGCGTGGATAAGTTGAGATTGGCCAGTTTCGGCATCGAGTCCGTACAACCCGGGAGTTTCGCTCAGACCCCGCCGATACACCACGAGTGTCGAATCATTCAGCCACTGGGGCCACCGTTGCAGTACCCCCTTTTGTCCGGCAAGTATGTTTGCAGGTTTTGTAGCCTGGCGGATAGTTGAGATCGTTTCCTGCTTAAATTCAACGGACAATTCCCGTAATGACTGACCTGTTGCACGACGCAAGCCCAATCCTGTTGATCGGATCGGATTCCGATAACGCCGGGTTCGCATCTTCTCGAAAAAAGCGCCTCCGTCGCGCCCTGCCTGCCAAGCAAAAAAATTGGCCCCACCGATGTAGTGACGGTTTCCGTGGAAAGCGTAGCGGGGAGCTTCAAAAAGTTGTGACAAGCTCCAGGGGCGTTCAGAGGCCATCGCGGCACGATATTGCATCTGGAATCGTGCATCATTTAAACGTCCTGCGCGGTGAACCCCAAGACTCTCGAAATAGACGGCCGCCCCCTCATTCAATCCTGGCGGAAGCGATAAATTGAACGTGCGCGCAGCGTCTGGGGCAAACCAATGAACCAGTTTACCCAACCCCCAGGGGCCACCTGCTTGCCCCTGGGATGCGTGTACAAGCTCATGCGTTGCAACTGTCTCTATCCAGGAAGGAAGGTTCGGCCCCAATCGTCCGCCTTTGATATGAGGAATCTCAATCTCCTGACGGAATGGATGTGTATGAACATACCCGTTAGACCGATCATTTGCGCTGTTCAGTACCACAGGCATCCACATTGTCCGGGCCTCCCCCGAAAGTGCCTGTGCTTCTGGCAGCATGCGTTCCAGCACTACGCCGGTTTCCCAAGCCTCGGCCGCTGCCCCCTCTTCAAAAATAATCTCGAAATGTTGCGTCCTGTGCACTTGATAGCGGCTCCCAAGCGGCCGTACTACAGGCTCGTACGCAATCCACTGGCCCGAGACGGATGGGACTGCAACCAGCAGGATGAGGCAGGAAGCGAACACACGAAAACGCATCTGCGGAGGGGGAGGGATTCGAACCCCCGGTAGACAATGCCTACAATGGTTTTCGAGACCACCCCGTTCGACCACTCCGGCACCCCTCCGGCTCCGTGTGAACGAGCAGGAAAAGTGGTTTGTTCGTACTGCTTCCCTGATCATCGTATGCCTAGAGTTTGACCTGTAGGCAAGATCACACAGAGTACAGATCTATTCCAAGCTTCGTTAAGTTGTGAGTTTCACGTGTTCCCAGTTATGATTAGTCGTGCACCTCCTGGGATCACTGCTCACAACCTTGGAGACTTTGGACTTCCATTCCCCTAAAAATCGTTAGAGGCCTCTGTTCTTGGATCGAATAAGATCGAGGCACGATTCCCGTCCGAATACCACTACGCCAACTCAGGTGCAGGCAACATATTGTGGATCAATTCTTGTATGTTCCGAAGAACCGCGTCTAGTTTTTCCGGCTCTCGTCCCCCGGCGGTTGCAAAGTCTGGCTTACCACCCCCGCCACCGCCAATCTGGCGTGCCAATTGGTTAACAATAGCCCCCGCCTTTACACCTTTGGGTAACAGGTCGTCCGTAACAACCGCCACCAGATAAGCTTTTTGTCCTCCAGGATCGCACGTACCTAGGACGCCCACACTTGAAGGGCCAAGCCGGCGGCGAAGCTCCTGCCCCAGTGACCTCAGCATCGCCATATCTGTATCGTCAATGCGCCCAGCGACTACATTGACCCCACTCAATACGGACACATTATCCAGCAGTCCGTCTACCTCAGCTAAAAGACGTGCGTGGCGAAGCTGCTCCAGTTCCTTCTGCAGAGAGCGGTTCGTTTCCAGAAGCTCTGCCACAGATTCTTCGATGGGGCGCTTTGAGCCCTTGAACTGTCTCCTGGCACGCGTGAGCATTTCCCGCTCCTGAGTAACTAAATTAACGGCATCAACCCCCGTGATGGCTTCTACACGACGGATGCCTGCGGCAACCGATCCTTCAGATTGAAGGAGAAAGAGCCCGATCTCACCAGTTGCGCCAACATGTGTGCCCCCGCATAATTCCACAGAAAAACCCGGATCAAACGTGACCATACGTACGATATCGCCGTACTTCTCGCCAAAGAGTGCCATAGCTCCGCGCGCCAGTGCCTCCTTGTAAGGCACATTGTCCTCGATTTCTGCAATAATATTTCGCTGCACCTGCTCATTGACCCGATCCTGAACACGCCTTAAATCTTCTGGACTGACTCGTTCGTAATGGCTGAAATCAAACCGCAAATGCCCTTCTGCTACGAGCGAACCTTTTTGCTCTACTCCAGGCCCAAGCGTCTCTCTCAACGCTGCGTGCATCAGGTGTGTTGCTGTGTGATGTTTCGCAATGCGCTGCCGGCGCTCTTGATCCACACTAGCTGTAACCTCGCACTCCAGGCTAGACGGAAAACGTTCAACCTTGTGCAAAATCTGATCTTGCCATACCTGAGTATCAACAACAGGAATAACCTCACCATCAAAATCGAGTATACCCGTATCTCCAACCTGCCCCCCGCTTTCGGCATAGAATGGGGTGCTGTCCAGTACAATAACCCCCGCATCTACATCAGACCCAATGACACGCGCACCTTCTAGTGTTGTCACTTCATAACCGACAAACTTCTTCTTTGCATTTGATTGCTGTTCCTTGGTTCTGATAACTCCGTCCGGCTGGCCGACGGACAATGTCGTCTGAGCACTGGCACTGCGTGCACGGTGCTTCTGCTCAGCCATCAATTCTTCAAATCTGGGCATGTCCACATGGTGACCGTGCTCACGCGCCATTAACTGCGTAAGGTCTACCGGAAACCCGTAAGTATCATGCAGTAAAAACGCAATCTCCCCAGGTAGACGGCCCAATCGGGCAATCGAAATGAACGACTGTAAGCTATCGGTATCATTCGCGTAGGCTTTTCTCAACAGATCCTGAATAAACGCATCTTCCTGTAAGCCCTCAATACAGTCTTCCCAATCACTTGAAGAGAGTTTGCCTACGTACGTACAAACGGAATCAAACAGTTTCAGGCCGCGCCCTAAGGTTCGCAGGAAAGCCCGTTCCTCTCCTCGAATACTCTCGGTGACGAATGCCGACTTCTCCCCCAGGTTCGGGGAAACTTCTCCAAGTGAATTTATGACTGTCGGGACTAGACGACACAGAAATGGCTCCTTGAGATCAAGCGTAGTATACCCGTAACGAACTGCCCGTCGCAAAATTCTGCGAATAACATACCCCCGTCCCACATTACCCGGAGTTACTCCATCCGCAATGGCCACTGCAATGGCACGGACATGATCCACTATAACCCGCAAAGCGATTCGGATACTGTCCGAGTCCAGGGCGGGGTCTATGTCATCGTACCCTCGAATTCCGGCGATCGGCGTTTGTCGGGCCACTTCGTTTAGAAGCTCGCTGAAAGCATCCGTATCATAGGTACTGACCTTTCCCTGCAATATGGCCGCGAGGCGCTCGAGCCCCATACCGGTATCTACATGGCGCTCCGCCAAGGGCACAAGCCCATGATCTACTTGCGCATCATACTGAATGAAAACCAAATTCCACAACTCAATCACCGTGGAGAGATCCTTGTTCACGCATTCGCTCCCGGGTATCTGCTCACGCTCCTCCTCTGAACGAAGGTCGATGTGAATCTCTGAGCAAGGCCCGCACGGCCCCGTCTCTCCCATCATCCAGAAGTTATCCTTGGAGTTGCCATACATAACATGTTCATTGGGTAAAAAGCGCCTCCACAAGTCTGCGGCTTCTTCGTCTGAAGGTAAACCCAGGTCAGCATCCCCAGCGTGAACCGTTGCATAAAGCCGATCCGCGGGTAGCCCCCACCGCTCCACGAGTAGTTCCCAGGCCAGGTCAATTGCCTCCTTCTTGAAGTAGTCACCAAAGCTCCAGTTACCCAGCATTTCGAAGAAGGTGTGATGATACGTGTCGTGACCCACTTCTTCAAGATCGTTGTGCTTGCCAGACACTCGAAGGCATTTTTGGGTATCTGCAGCTCGAACGTATGACCGTGAATCCTCCCCCAAAAAGATGTCCTTGAACTGGGCCATGCCCGAGTTAATAAACAGCAGCGTCGGATCATCTAAGGGTACAAGAGAGGCACTGGGGACAATCGTATGCCCCTTTTCCTCAAAGAACTCCAGGAATTCCTTCCTGATTTGGGATATACTGCGACGTTTTTCCATTAAGATGGATCAAGTCAGATCCCCCATGGAACGATTGATTGACTGATCTTGTGCCTGCACGCACAGCACATCCAAATACGTTAGGGGTTTTAGTGTTTACAACACGAACTGCAACATTGGTTCATCAGCGAACGTAGGCAAGTCTAGTCAGTCAAATACCCCGAAACCAATTGAGATATCGCCATGCGCTCATACCTGAAGCCCATCTCCTTTGCTGTGCTATTGCTTATCGCCGCCCCAGTCATTGCGCAGGATCAGTTTACTCCGATCAGTGAAAAGTTTTCTTCCAACCAAGTCGACAACCTCACGCTCAGCGTTGTAGATGCTGATGTGACAGTGAACACATCTGATGCATCCAGCGTGACTGTCGATGTCACCGTTGACGGCCGTGACCGTGACAAAGCAATGGAGTACTATGAAAAACAGAATTTCAGCGTGTCCCTCGAAGGTGGAACATTGCATGTTGTCTCGAAACCAGACAAGAACTACCGGGGACCCTCCAATTGGCGCAACGCGATAGGCATTCATGTCATGATCAACATGCCAACTGATGTGCCTTCGAGTATCCGCACCTCCGATGGCGACTTGGCTATTGAGGAATTGACCGCCGGGGCACAAATCAGAACCAGTGATGGCGACATAGATATCGGGCAAATCTCAGGTGGAGAAATTGCGATCCGAACTTCAGATGGTAGTATCGCTGCTGATCTGCTCCAAGGACCCTCCATATCCATCAGAACCAGCGACGGAGATCTCATGCTCGGGGAACTCATCGGAAATATCGTTCGTGCCCAAACCTCCGATGGAGACATAGTAATCGAAACTGTATCTGGTGAGTTTGAAGCGAGGACATCAGATGGTGATCTGCACATCGGCAACATGACGTCTTCCCGTGCGAAAGTCCAAACCTCGGATGGCGACGTCAAGGTTAGCAACGTTACAGGAAGTCTTACCGTCATTTCCAGTGACGGAGATGTAGTACTTGAACTGGTTGATCCAGGAGAAATATCCGTGTACGTTGGCGATGGCGATGTGCTTGTTGCAATACCCGCCGACATCTCGACCACACTTGATGTGACAGCGAGTGATGGTGATGTGGATATGGATAGTTTCTCGAATTTCTCGGGCAATATCGAGGACTCGAGAGTTACCGGCGACCTCAATGGTGGCGGACCGACGATTAGCGTGCGTACGTCTGATGGAGATGCGGTAATGCGAAGTCTCCGGCGCTAAGAAACTGCTCATCCGCGCATTTCAGGTGAATAGGCATTTAATCTCGATCTAGCATCTGCCCGGTTGAAAACGGGTCTATCGAATGACTTTCACTGAAACTGCAAGGCGGTGCTGCTGCCTTAGTGGTATTCTGTGGGATGCGGCTCCTACGATTCCAGAAAGTGACTTGTCGCTGAGCACGGCCTCCAGGGTTTATTCAGATCACCACGCATGCACACATTATAGCTGCTTGTACGGGATCAGGCATTCCGCGTATCGCGAGCAATGCGACTGGAATTGATGCGAAGGAACGCAGCCATCAGTGCGGGTAATAGCAGTATCAGGATTCCAGTTGTAATTATAATTCCAACGCCCAATGATGCCGCAAAAGGAATCAGGAATTGTGCTTGAATTGCAGGCTCTAGGATAAGCGGTACAAATGCCAGAAATGTGGTCACTGACGTTAGCATAATGGGTCGAAAGCGGCTCTTGGCTCCTTCAATAATTGCCGCCCTTTGCGTACTTCCGTCTCGAATACGCCGGTCAATAGAATCAAGCATTACTAACGTATCGTTCACAACGACCCCACTAAGGCCGAAAAAGCCCAGGAATGAAACAGCGCTGAGTGGGAGCCCCAGTATCATGTGACCAAGGATGACACCGATGAGGCCGAAGGGCACGATGGCCATCAACAGGAATGGTTTACGATAGGAGCGCAGGGGAATCGCTAGCAACGCATATATCCCCAGCATTGCCAGGATAAATCCACGGTTGAGTGCATCAAGGGACTCCAATTGTTCTTGCTGTTCCCCTCCAAAGGAATATGTTAGTTCGGGCTCGGAAGCGATTATATCTGGGAGGAATCTGTTTTCCAGAATATCATTGGCCTGCGACCCAGAGATCATTTCATCATTCACGTCTGCCGTCACGGTTACAATTCGTTGCCCATCTTTCCGTCGAATGACTGGCGGGGATGTTCCCATCTTCATCGTGGCGACTTGATGGATCGGTACCTTACCACCTAATTGCGTCTGAATCAAATATCCCTCGACATCCGTGATTGCTTCCCGCTCGCTCTCAGGCAGGCGCGTATAAACCCGAACTTCTTCTTCGCCTCGTTGCAGCCTTACCGTTTCCACTCCAAAAAAAGCTGACCGAACCTGTTGTGCCAGATCTTCGACGGTGAGACCTAGTGTTCGTGATTCAGGTCGCAGCTCCAGTTGAATCTCCTTGACACCGGGAGTATGGTCCGATCGGATATCAAAGACACCGGCCACACTATACAGGTTAGTCACAACTGAATCGGCAGCAATAATCAGACGCTCTGGGTTTGGGTGAGATAGAACGACTTCCACAGGACTCCCCAGATTGATTACATCTCCACTGAAAGCAATTCCCCGGACATAGGGCAAAAATCCCACCTCTTCCCGCCAAGCCTGCATGATGGTAATGGTGGACATATCCCGCTGCTGTGCATTCAGTAACTTGATTTCAATACCCGCGACATTTGACTGGGGATTCATGGTAGGAGATGAATCAAGTCCTCCGCCTTCTACACGAGGGCCTTGACCTATCACTACGACCACCCCTGCCAGCAGGGAGGGCACACCTTCCGGCCTCTCCTGATCCAGACGTTCAATCACGCGCCTGCCCGCGGCTTCCAGTTCCATTGCAACTTCTAGAGTTCTCTCTGCGGGTGTTCCCTCCGGCATTTCAAGCATAGCAGTGACAAAATCGCCCTCTACAACCCCGACAAGTGTGGTTGGAAGCACGCCCGCTGGAACTAGCGACACACAGAGTACAAACAAACCAATGGTTCCCGACATAATAATGGCGGGATAATCCGTAGAAAAGCGAAGGGCACGATTCAACGGACCCTCCAGGAACCTGGTCAGCCCTTGATTAACAGAGCTTCGGATTCGAAAAAAGAACTTATCCACAATATTTGATGGCGACCATTCTGGACCTGGCAGGTGGGACAGATGCGCAGGTAAAATGAATAGTGCTTCAATGAGAGAAATCACCAGCATGCCAATAATAATGGCTGGCAAAGCAAACCAAACTTCTCCAATACCACCCGGAATAAAGAGTAGAGGGGTGAACGCCGCTATTGAAGTGAGGACTGCAAAGGTTAATGCCGTCTTGATTCTTCGCGTTCCTCGTATTGCAGCGACCGGTCCAGGGAGTCCTGTCATGCGCTGAGTGTAGACTCGCTCGGCTACAACTATGGCATCGTCCACGATAATACCGATTGCTAGGACGAATGCAAAAAGTGATTGAGCATTGAGCGGCAGATCAAGCCAAAGCATGACCGCCAAGGCGCCCACACCAGAGGTGACCAGACCAAAAATAACCCATATTGCAAGCCGGATCTCAAGAAAGAGGGCCAACGCAATGAATACTAAGATGAGACCCAGAAAACCATTCCGAACCAAAAGACCTGCGCGCTCGGCATAAACAGGAGAATCATCGTTCCATACGGTGATCCCGATACCATCGGGAAGCGAAGGCAGGATCACATCCCGAACATGCTCATTAACTGTCTCCGAAATCGTTTTAACATTCTCATCTTCTCCTCGAAAGACTTCCACGAAAACTGCCGGCGTGCCGTGATGGCGGACAATCGTATTGGTTTCCTGAAATCCGTCCCGGATCGTTGCAACATCTCCAAGCCGCAAGACCGTGCCGTCGGTTTGGGCAACAATGACGATTTCCTCAAAATCAAGCTTATTGTAATTCTGACCAATAGTCCGTACACGGACCTCGGACTCCCTCGTGTCAATGCTCCCGGCAGAAAGATTTAGCGAGCTTTGCCGCACAGCATGGGCAATGTCTCCGAGTGTCAATCCAAGCGCCCGTAACGTAACGAGTGATACCTCTATTGAAATCTCATAATCCCTCGTGCCGCTGATTTCGACAAGGGATACATTGGGCAGAGTTTTTAATTCATTTCTAACTTGATAGGCAAGCTCTTTCAGTGCCTGTTCGGTGGCATCACCAAAAAGCATCAGTCGAATCACGCTGGTGCGGCTGTCCATTTCCCAAAATTGGGGGCGCTCGGCCGAAGCCGGAAAAGACTGAATTTGTCCGACTGCAGCCTGCACCTCGTCCATTGCCTCACTAAGATTCGTGCCAGTTCTCCACTGAACTCGCACGGATGCCACCCCGGGAGCCGCAAGTGATCTGATCGACTTGACATCCTCCAGTGTCTCAACTTGCTCTTCAATCTTGACAATGATAGATTCCTCGATCTCTTCAGGTGTAGCCCCTGGGTAGACCATGAAGACCTCTATCATGTTAAAGGGGACCACTGGCCAGCCCTCTCGCTGCAGACCGCCAAGCGATACGAGGCCCAAGGCGATGATGCCAAACATCAACAAGTTGGGGGCAATCCGATTACTCGCCATGTAGGCGATTGGCCCTGCCGGCTCACCCGAATAGGGGCCCTCCTGATTCATCAGCGCATTCCGATTCTAGATTCTGGAAACAACACGAAAGGGAGGATTTGATCAATTTTAGTCTGAATGCTCATATTGCCGGGGGGCATTGTCAATCACACCTTGGGAATACCTTTTCGCTTTGTCATGGATGCAATGCCCGGATCGCATGGTCTCAGCAGACTGTAATCCGCTTACAATTGGGTCCGTACTGCCATCCCGTCAATGGCTGCCTGGACTCCACTTATAACTACTTGTTGTCCCCCTTCGAGTGGGCCGGTGAGGAAAATTTCATCCTCTGAGCGCTGCAAGACTTGTACAGGAACACGGTTCAGTACATCGTTGCTTACGACCCACACCTCAGCGTCCGGTTTGAGAGCGGATCGCCGTACCTTGAAATACTGGCCTGGGACCATCCCGTCAATCTCGACATTGACAAACTTACCGATTAAGAGAGGTGGGGCACTGTTCGACCGCGTAGCATCTTCCATGCTTAAGGCTAATCCAGCCGTGAACGGACGAGGCACGCGAATGACTACCTCAATCGTGCGCGTCTGCTCATTCAGTGCTGCCTCAGCACGATCTACATAACCCGCCCACGAATAATGCTGCTCGCCATACTTCGAGATCACACGAGCGGAAATCCGCCCGTTTTGAGTGCTTGGTCTTAATTCCCAGAGTCCAGGAATAAGTGCTGCACTTTCGTCTGGAAGTGATACCACAACCTCAACGGTGTCGATACTGTATAAGCGTCCTACATTTTGGCCGGCCGATACAAACTGTCCTACCGCAACAGACTCGCTCAATACCGCGGCCACGAATGGACTATAAATGGTGACTCTAGAAAGATGTAATTCGGCTTCGGCAAGTTCAGCCCGATCCCTGTCCAGCGCGGCCTGGGCAGCTGCTATTTGGGGCTCCCACAATGCCAAGGGGCTGGGTTGCTCAATATTCCCTTCATTTTCCCACTTCTCGAACTGTGTCTTCGCAATATCAGATTCTGCCGTCACACGCATCAGCTCAACTTCTTGAGCGGCCACATTGGCGCGTGCCCGGTCTACTCTACCTAAGTAATTTGCATCATCAATCCGAAATAGAACCTCACCCGAGGACACCAGCCCTCCACTTTGAAAGGCAGGATTCACCCATACGACTCTGCCAGAGATTTCTGCAGTCACGTCCACTTCTGCATACGGGCGTACGGTGCCTCCCCCATATATCGGGATAGGCCCCTCTCCGCTCATAACGGAATCGGTAGTAACAAATGGGGCACGCGAGGGTACCGCTTGGCGGGCGGTTTCAGGCCTGTTAGCAACAAGAATGGCAGCTAAGGCAAAACACCCGACAAGGATAATACCAGCGACCAAATAGCTACGTCGTCTGCCCATTGGATCGTGTAAAATATTCAGTCTTTCTATACTTGCAGTGAAGGATCGTTTTCTTTTTGAGGGAGCCGTTCATCTTCGGATGCCGCCCGGTTGTGCAATCATTAACTGCGCTGGATTACAGGCATTGATAAACTGAACCCTGTCCCAGAGCCCACATTGAGCTCATGATACCTGTGATGAATTCCGAAAACATCCCATTGAATATACCTGCTGAACCTGCAACATATGTGCTGAACACCGTGATTAACCTGGGATCACTATTGTTGTGTGCAATCTTGTAACCCATACTTCTGCTACGGTCACCCCGAGAATTTACAAAACAGCTCTACATAAAACAGCGAGTAAAACTACGTTTGACTTCTTCAATGGATTCCGAAAACTGGTTCACAGGGCTAATCGCGCGAATGATATAGCGGCGTCCTTTTTGATCTATTCTATTTCACGCGATCTGGAATTGAGCATAGAATTGGAAATCTGGGGCAAGCCCCATGCGAAGCTCCCTTTGGACATTGTCAGGACGGATTTATTGATTTATGTGGATCAACTGATATTCGCGAAGAGCAGATATTAGGATGCTTCCTGGAGAAATGCACCGTCGGGCTGTCCTAGAAATATGACTGGACGTGAAGAGAAATTGTCCGCTTGCCCGTCTAAGCTCTGAATGCTGAGGCATCCTGACGCTTATTGGGCAGTTCCAAAGTAGTCAAGTGAATACCATATACGTTCGAAAGAATTGCGAGAACTGGAGCAACTTGGGCAACTGCCATATCATTCGGTTTCGTTAAATTAGGGTTGATGGCTAGGCGGGAGAATGTTTTTGACAGCTATTTTACCCTCTCATTGAATTCTACATACTGCAGCTATCTGGATTGGAGAGTTTTGGATATCCTCGCGGTTTTCTCTGATCATGATTATCACTCCGATGTGTGTATCTTCGCAGCACAAGAACACGTAGGGGACTGCCCTCGTCCCGGTCATCTAGTCGCATTGAGCGAGCCCCGAAAACACTCAACTAGAAATCCAGTATAGTATACAAGAAGCACTTACCTGCAATCTTTACAGGGAATCACGATGAGCGAAAACGTCACGTCATCTGAGATCAGTTTTGCCGAAGAGCTGATTCTTCTCATGTTAAACGAGAAAACCGGCTACTTGGAAGTAGTCCCGGGTTGGCAATTTGCCTGTGTTATGGCGGGAGCTATGATAGCCGAACTCGCACTCAGAGGGCGAATTGATACAGATCTGGAATCACTTTACTTGGTTGATTCCACTCCAACAGGAGACGAACTGCTTGATGTAACACTCCAGGATATTGAGAAGTCTGAGAAGGTACAGGATACCCAGTACTGGATTGAGCGAAATGCCCAACGGGTTGATGACATCATCACGACTTCATTTGATCGCTTGGTAAAGAAGAATATTCTCGTTCATGAACTTGGAGGATTTTTCGGCCTCACGCGCTCAATTTCCCGTTCCGGTGCATATCCATCTAGCGATTCGACCGTTCGTAGAGAAGCAAAAACACGAATTCTGCACATAATATTGCATAACGATATTCCAGATCCGAGAGATGCGATTCTCATTGCCTTAGTGCATACACTCGGGGGCTTCAAACTCATGCTTGAAGAAGAGGACTATGAAGAAGTCTTGGACAGAATCAAGTTGGTTTCCAAACTGGATGTTGTGGGGCGAAAGGTTGCTGTGGCAGTTGATAGCAGTACATTCCAACCCAGGCGGGCAGCCATTAGAACCAAACCCATTCCTAAGGTTCGAATTGGCGATATTTTGCGGCCACGAGATTTTCTTGATGGGCATATTTCGAGAGGACTCCATAGGGTCTACAACCAGTATGGACCAGTCGTGAGACTACCAGGCAAAATGCAGGGCTTCCCCTTATATGCAGTGATGGGGGCGGAAGCAAACCAATGGATCAATAGGAATGCCCGATTTTACTTGCGCTCTAAGGAATACATCGGGGATTTCGAACACGCATTTGGTTCTACCAGAACTCTGCCGGGCTCAGACGGTGCCGATCATTACAGAATGCGCAAGGCGGTGACTGGAAACTATTCCCGTACTGCACTGGCAAATCGATTGCCGGAATTGTACCATCACAGCAGATTATCAATGAGCAAATGGAAAGAGGGAGACGCACTTCCGATTATTGACGTAATTAGAGCGTACATGGCTGATCAGGTCGGCCCTCTAGTCATTAGCACTGACTGCACACAGTTCTCCAAAGAAGTACTGGACTTTGAGCATCGTGCACTTATCGTGCACGTAACTAAGGCGCTACCCAGGTTCATGCTGAAAACGCCCAAGATGAAGCGTTATGAAAAGCTGGTGCATGAATTAAATGAGAGTGTCCTCCTATCACACACGCCAGGACAGCGTAAAGGACAGCCCCTTGATATTGCCGATGGATTTCTGGAGCTCCACAGGAACGATCCTCAGTTTATGTCCGAGACGGACTTGACTTTCCCTCTTACTGCGGGCATGGTCGCAGCTATTTATGTAGGCGCAGGAATCTCCTTTGCACTCTGTTGTATGATTCAAAACCCGGATGTATACGAGGGAGTTTGCAAAGAAGCCGAGAATCTTTTCGGAAACGGACGCATGCCCAAAGGAGAAGATTTCAATCTCAGCAACATAGATATTACCCATCGTCTCATTATGGAGTCAACCCGCATGTATCCCGTGATTCCCTGGCAAATAAGAGCAGTCGTGAATCGATTTGTGATTGAAGGCTACGAAATCCCGCCGAGAACTCGACTGCTCATGGGCCATACTTCAACTCATTACGATGACACTCTTTTCAAAGACCCTTATAAATTCGATATAGACCGTTACTTGCCAGAACGAGCCGAACACAGACAGCCCGGGGCCTATATGCCATATGGCTTAGGTACACATACATGCCTTGGACGTCGCTACACGGAGCTTCTGATAGTTGCAAATATCATGCTTCTCGCGTACCATTTTGAATTGGATCTGCTGCCTAGAGACCGCGAAATCAAGATGAATCCATTTCCGTCTTGTGCTCCCAGAAAAAATGTTAAACTCTGTATCCGCAGGATCAGGAATCCAATACCCAGCGCATAACATCATTGGGAACCCTCTTCACTTCCGCCTCCATTTCAACCTTGTCGCTTGGTCGTAACGGCACACACGCGGCAAAAACGGTACAATCGGGGCTAATGGGGTTTGCGAGCCAAAAAGCAGTATAAAGGTGTGAAGACACCGGTTTTACCACCCTCGACATAGGCATCAGCCGTCCAGTCCATGAATCGGAAGACTTCCGCGGAACCCTTTGGAAACAACCCAACCATCTCGGCCAGCTTTGACCCTGCGACCATCACTCTGCGGCCCTGCGGAAGCCTGAACAGGACGTTACCCAACATCCCATGTCGACTTTCCATGGGTTGATACCATGGTGTGGATTCCCCCCCTTGACACGCCCCACGGTCCACCCCCTCAACGATGTGAAACCCTGCCGCTTCGAGAGCTTGATTCACTTCCCCGAATGTGGCGATATCCTTTAGTGCAATGCCGCGCTGGAGGTCACGTTTAATGTCCCGGTGTCGGCTGTCATTCGGATCGAACTTGTCTGTCAGGCACATCTCTTGCCCCCAGAACAGAGCTCCAGGTTTCAGTACACGGAAAATCTCTTCAAACGCACTTTGCTTATCTGGAGCATGGCACGTTGACTCGATGGCATAGGCCCGGTCGAAAGTGCTGTCTTCAATAACGCTCATGTCCATGAAACTGCACGCCAAGTAATCGACCATGTGATCGAGTCCAGCCTCGGCATTCAACTTTTTCGCCTTTTCCAGCTGAATCTTGTTGATGTTAATTCCAACAACCCGAACACCGGTCTCACGGACGACACGACGCATTGGGCCGCCGATTCCACAACCAACATCAACCACTGTCATGCCCTGCTTCATGTCCAGCTTATCGATCATCAACCGCTGATGGCGGATTTTGGAGTCCTCCAAGGTCTCATGGGGCGCGAGGGGGGCGAAGTGCAGGGATTCTCCCCAACCCCATACCATTACCTCGTTGTAGAGATCATAGTAGTCCTTGACTAATTGAGCATGGTCGTGATCGCCCGAATCAACGGCTTCGGGCGTCGCCCGCTCTATCCAACCCTCAAAGTCATGCACACGGCGGGCGATATTGGATCCCCGGTACGCATCCTTGAGTCTTTTAGATAGCTTCCATGGCATGGTTTACCCCCTTCCCTCAATTGTTTGAAAGGTGAGAAAGAGAACCCGCTCCTCCTAGATTCCTAATAATTTCTTTCGTTCTCATCCATTCTCAGGAAAAGTTTAAAAATTGAGTCCGAATTGGCTTCCTCGATTTATCAGACACCGGAAGTGGCTTGTTAAGGAGCCATTCAAATCGGACCTGCCGCCCTATAATACGGGTTACCGACTCATAAAAGCAAAGACCCGCAAAATATCGCGCCCGAGAAAAAGAAGGGGCAGGTTGAGATAGCATGCGACTAAAGATTGCGCTTAAACCAGGATGATAAGGCCTGGCAGCCAAATCTGGCACACTAAACATAATCTTGCGGTAGGAGCACGGCAGATTAAATGACTGTACAGCCCACCATCAACTATTATTGAGCATCCTCAAATGTCAAACCACACCCGTTACCCTAATAGATACATCCCTGGGCGCATTGAGCGTTGCATGCTACAGGCATTCTACCACTATTGCTGTTCCCCCGCCTGTGCCGTGACAGAGAGCGGCAAGGCCGAGTGATTTTCTGCGGGCCCTGAGGGCATTTAGGAGCGTCACAACAATTCTGGCCCCTGAGCATCCGATTGGATGCCCCAAGGCAATGGCACCACCATTCACGTTTAGTACCCCAGGATCAATTCCAAGATCACGAACAAAAAGAAGCGTGCTTAAAGCGAATGCTTCGTTGTTTTCATATAAATCCATATCCTCCACGCGCATGCCAGTCCCCTCTAACGCGCGTCGAGCTGCCTCGGCAGGAACTTCTATAAACCGGTCCCATGTTCCGGCAGCCCATGCACTTCCGTGTAGACGGGCTATCGGCCGTAGACCGTAGTCTCTCACAAACTTTCCGCTGGCAAGCAGAAGCGCCGCGGCGCCATCGCTTATTTGGCTGCTGTTGCCTGCGGTCAGCAATCCATCCTGCACAAAAACGGAACGCAGATCGGCAAGTGTTTCTACCGTTGTGCCCGGGCGAATCCCCTCATCCTGCTCCAGACTGCCCTTCCTGGTAGGGATTGGGGTAATTTCGGCATTAAATTCACCATTTAATGCCGCCCTGTGTGCGCGGGAATGAGATTCCGCCGCCACTGCGTCCAGCTCTCTGCGGCTCATGCGGAGCGTTTGTGCCAAGCGCTCCGCCTGTACTCCCATAGCTTCACCGCTTGTGGGATCCGATAATCCATCCCTGTACAACAGATCCATCACCGCCTCCCCCTGTCCAGGTAAATACTTGTACCCCCACCTGGCCTCGCTAGAAAGCGCAAACCTCGTATCCGACATAGATTCCACGCCTCCCGCCAGAATCAGATTCGAAGCACCCGACTGAATAAATGCTGCTCCCGCAATCAGGCTCATCATGCCAGAAGAACATACCATATCAATGCCAACTGCATCAACGGAGTTTGGGATACCTGCAAGTTTTGCGGCCTGCCTGGGAACAAGCTGACCATGACCACCTCCCAGTACATGGCCCATCAAAATCAAATCGGGTAACAGGTCTGGAACTGTGGAATGATCCAGTGCTGACCGAAGAATTGGTGCTGCAATTTCCGCGGGACTCAGCGAGCGGAACGCCCCTCCAAAACGACCAATTGGAGAGCGTCTGGCACTCAGAATAAATACATCATTCATCTTGGTCACCGTTTAGTTCGTGGCGTTCTGTAGTCGGGCTATTACCGCTTCGGTGTCCCGGGTCGGCAGATCGCACGTACTTCCATGACATACATGTATCGCCGGTTCATTACTGCCCCCAAAGACCGGACGTGAAAGAATTACAGCATTGGGAGCATAAACTCCTCTCAGGGCCGACAACATCGTCTGTGTTTCAGCGATACTGCGGTCCCCCGAAACCATCACCTCAGTACTGGGGCCTAACGCATAGTCCAATGCAGACAACGCTGCGTTAAAGCCATCAGGGTACTGCCTCAGTCCTGCCGAATGCGCGGCAATCGCATCGTGTCCAGCGGATTCCAGTTCGGTCTGACCGGTTATTCGTCCCAAACGTAGCAGGTTCATCATCATTACAGCACCGCCTGCCGGAATTGCGCTGTCGAAAGATTGCCTGGGCCGCATCAAGAGTTCCTCACTGTCCTGTGCAGTCAGATAAAAGCCCCCATCTTCATCTCTGAAGTCAGCAAGCACTGTTTGCGTGAGGCTCATCGCCCGTGAACAGTAGTTCTCTTCGCCGGTAGCTTCATAAAGTGCCAAGAGTCCCGTGATCATATAAGCATAATCATCCAGCATGCCGGCTATTGCGGCTTCTCCTTCACGCCATCTATGCAGCAGCCTGCCTGGCTCCGGTACCATGTGCGCCTCAATAAACTGTGCGCATTTTACCGAGCGGCTAATCAAATCAACATCGTTCAATACCGTACCACACCGTGCCAGGGCAGCAATCATAAGTCCATTCCAGTCCGTTAACACCTTATCGTCAAGGAGCGGATGTACACGCAGCGCGCGAAGATCGAATAACTGCCTGGAGGCCGCGCGCAGACGCACACTATCCGAAAGATCATCCCCCGGGGAACGATAAAGGATGTTGTTACCCGTCCTATCTCGGGTAGCTTCATCAATATAGTTACCCGTTTCAGTAAGGTTGAAAGCGGCTACGACAAGCCTTGCCACAGCTGGATCCAGCACGCTATGCACTTCATCTATACTCCAGGCATAGTATTTACCTTCGACTCCCTCAGAATCTGCATCCTCTCCCGTACAATAGGCGCCTTCGGTATTCTGCAATTCGCGGCGAACGTAGTCCAGTACACTCCGAACTGTATGCTCATACTCTGGACGTCCAGTCGCCTGAAATGCCTCGAGGTAGACCAGTGCTAGGAGCGCCTGATCATATAGCATCTTTTCGAAATGGGGCAAGCGCCACTTTGAATCCGTACTGTAGCGATGGAAACCCCCACCCAATTGATCAAACATCCCCCCTCGACGCATCTGCTGGAGCGTATGCTCAACCATCTGAAGTGCACGAGCATTTCCTGTTCGATGCCAATAGCGCAGCAAGAATCTCAAACGTTCCGGCGATGGAAACTTGGGTGCATGACCAAATCCACCATTGACCGAGTCATATTGTTGCTCATGGTATGTGAATGCTGCATCAAGGACATTGGCAGACAATTCCCCTCCCGTAAGATCAAGTGTAGAAGCGTTTTTCAACGCACCCAGAAAGTTGTCCGCGATATTTTCCAATTCAGACCGACCTGTCTGCCACATTTCTGCCACATGCGGAACGATCTGCAGCATACCATTTTGTCCATAGCGTCCAGTTCTAGGGATATACGTGGCTGCAAAAAATGGACGCATATCCGGCGTCATCATTATGGAGAGCGGCCACCCGCCATGACCGGTGGCAACCTGACAGGCACTCATATAGATGCTATCCACGTCTGGGCGCTCTTCACGGTCGACCTTGATATTAATGAATGTGTCGTTCAGCAACTTGGCCACTTCTGCGTCCTCAAACGACTCGTGCTCCATAACATGGCACCAATGACAGGTCGCATACCCAATCGAGAGAAATATTGGTCGATCAGTTGCCCGGGCAGCTGCGAAAGCCGCATCCCCCCAAGGCCACCAGTCAACCGGATTATCCTTGTGCTGGAGAAGATATGGGCTCTTTTCGGAAGCCAAACGGTTGCTCATGATGCTACAAGACCTATGCCTACATCCATAACATTTGTATGTGTCGGGCCAGTGATTAGAAGTTGATTCGTGGCGCTGAGACAGTTATATGCATCATTTGCTTCGAGGGCCACATGCGGATCTACTCCGGCCGCCAATGCCATAGCAACCGTATCCGGGGTAACCCATCCCCCCGCGGCATCTGTAGGACCGTCAATCCCATCCGTACCACCAGAAAGCAGTACAGCATCCAAAGATGCCCCCTCAAGCATGCATGCTGCGGCCAGCGCTAATTCTTGGTTGCGTCCACCCTTTCCATTGCCCCGTACGGTAACTGTGGTTTCACCACCCCAAATTATGCATTGACCCGGTTTTAGACGCAAAACACGTCGCGCCATGGCTGTTCCCACGTTTCGTGCTTCGCCACATACATCATGATATACCGATACAACCTCGTATCCCATATTCTGAGCGGCGGCTTCAGCCGCCTTTAACGCGTCAGTATTAGAGACCAATAGCCGAAAAACAGACCGCTTCAAAAGCTTCGCATTTGGCTTCGGTGTATCTGGTAAACTACCTTCAACTCCAAGCTGCAGATGTTGCTGCACCTCCGCTGATAGTTGCAAATCCAATCTCTGGATTATATCTGTAGCGTCCTGCCAAGTGGTTGGATCACCCACCGTGGGCCCACTCCCAATTACCGAACTATCATCACCGATAACATCCGAGACGGCCAACGTGACCACATGCCCTGGCCACGCAGCTTCTGCAAGGCGCCCGCCCTTTATGGCAGATAGATGCTTGCGGATTGTATTCAATTGATGAATATCCGCACCGCTCTGCAAAAGCATCTGGTTTACCGCGCGGATATCCTGCAGAGATAGGCCTTTGATCGGAGCACTCCACAACGCCGAAGCCCCACCGCTGAGTAAAACGATGAGTGTTTCATCTCGCCTGCAATCCTTTGCGACACTCAGAGCACGCTCCGCCGCGCGCTTACTATTAATGTTGGGAATGGGGTGTCCACTTTCGGATACTTTGATGGCCTTGGGACGGGCCAATTGATTTGGAAAGGAATCTAAATATCCGTGCGGTACAACTACCTCACCTTCGAATGAAGCATTCGGGAAGCATTGCTCCAGCGCTGCTGCCATAGTCATGGCAGCTTTGCCCGCACCGACAACACGACACGAACCGAAAATGGGCAAATCAGTCGCCTGCTCAATTATTCTTTGAGCGCTTACGCTGTCTACCGCAGCATCAAATATTCTTTTGGCCACTAAACCAAACTCTGACGCCCACAAATCGCTATTTTGAGGCTCATTCATCATTTACGCCTATGCATCGTCGTTCTTTTATGTCAACCGTCCCCTTGGCTGCAGCACTACCATTAGTACCCTCCGATATTTCCGGGAAACAACAACAGTATTTTGAACTGATAACGTATCACACGAACGTAGGAGCCAGTAAATCGCGTGTTGCCGATTTTTATCGGGAAGTCGCATTACCTGCATACGGAAGACTGGGCATCGGACCAATAGGTGTATTTACGCCAATGTATGGACCCAACCAGCCATCTCTCTATGTTATACTCCCCCATCAAAGCATGGACTCTGCCATGCGAAGCAGCACATTGCTCCTGGATGATGCAGAATTCCAACGCTTGGGGACAGATTTCCTGAATGCCACACTTGACAATCCAGCCTATGTTCGACGGGAGCACCAACTCATGCGTGCTTTCGTGGATATGCCGCAAATAGCAAAACCCGCCAATGGACCGGATAGAATATTCGAACTGCGAATCTATGAGAGCCACAGCACTATCGCAGGACAGAAAAAAATTGCCATGTTCAACGAAGGTGGGGAGATTGCCATTTTCCACAAGACTGGGCTTGATCCAGTATTCTTCGGCGAGACACTCTATGGACCTTTAATGCCAAATTTGACCTATATGCTGGGTTTCGAAAGTATGTCTGACCGAGATGCGGCATGGGCAAGGTTCATTGTTGATCCAGAATGGATCGCACTGCGCGATGATCCCACTTATGCTGACACCGTTTCAAATATTACGGATTTCATTCTTCGTCCCCTGCCATTTTCACAGATTTGACATGAAGAACCTACAAATTATTGTGATCCTGCTGTTTGCAGCCTTGTCGCTCCCCTTGCTCACTTATGCGCAGGTTGCGCCAGCGCCAGATCGCGGTCCTGATGAGGGCGAGGGGCCCTTTGAGCGCCTCATCATCCGGGGAGCTACCGTGATTGACGGGACAGGCTCACCCCCTCGCAGTCCCATGGACATAGTGATTGAAGGAAACCGCATCGTGCGCGTGACCAGCGTTGGTGCGCCTCATGTGGACATCAATGAGAATCGCCGACCCGGCGAGGCAACATTTGAGATTGATGCGCACGGGAAATACGTGATGCCCGGGATTGTAGACCTGCATGCCCATACCGGTGGAATTCCCAAGACCCCTGAGGCGGAATACATCTATAAGCTATGGCTCGCTCATGGAATCACAACAGTGCGAGGAGTTTCCTTCGGAGGCTTTGAGTGGTCACTGAATGAAAAAGAGCGAAGTGCAAAAAATGCAATCACTGCTCCCCACATGGTAAGCTACCATCGGCCGGGAAGCGGCTGGGATCAAGGTCCTGTCACTACCCCGGAAGCCGCACGCGCATGGGTACGGTTTGCAGCCGATTCTGGAGTAGATGGCATTAAGCTCGGCTCCTATCCGCCAGACATAATGTCTGCCTTGTTGGATGAAGCTGCCAAGCACAACCTCGGATCGACAGCTCACCTAGGACAAATGGGCGTAGCTCAAATGAACGCCCTGGACGCAGCCAGGCTTGGACTCGGAAGTATGACCCATTTCTACGGACTCTTTGAGGCGTTGTACGACGCTCATGATGTGCAACCCTGGCCTGTAGATATGGACTATAACGACGAGCAGTTGCGCTTCGGACAGGTTGCACGTCAGTGGTCGCTGGTGACTCCAAACAGCGATCAATGGCACGCTGTCATGAATGAATTCCTGGAACTGGACTACTATATCAACCCCACACTGAACATTTATTCGGCCGGACGGGATGTAATGAGAGCAAAAAATGCGGACTGGCACGAAATATATACACTAGGCAGTCTCTGGGAATTCTTTACGCCAAGCCGCACTGATCATGGATCATATTTCTTCAACTGGACTACTCATGACGAGGTGGCGTGGAAGAGGTTTTATCAGGTCTGGATGCAGTTCCTGAATGAATATAAAAATCTTGGAGGCAAGGTTACAGTCGGCAGTGACAGCGGCTATATCTATCAACTTTTTGGGTTTGGAACGATCCTAGAGCTTGAAATGCTGCAAGAGGCTGGATTCCATCCGTTAGAAGTTGTTCGCGCTGCTACCATGCATGGGGCAATGGAGATTTATAAACCCCTCCAGAAGCCCATCGACTTTGGAATCATCCGTGCTGGCATGCGCGCAGATCTACTAATTGTAGACGAAAATCCATTGGCGAACTTTAAGGTTCTTTACGGAACAGGCGCTATGAAGCTCAACGATGAAACCGGCGAGGTTGAGAATGTTGGAGGCGTAGAGTATACTATCAAGGACGGTATCCTGTATGATGCTAAAGCCCTCTTGGAAGATGTGGCCAATATGGTAGAGGAACAGCGGAGACAGGAACCGGAGTAGACCTTTATCCGTAGTAAACGCTTTCGAGATTTAAAACCTTACTTACCTGATGAAACAAGCATTTGCCCTTTTCCTAATTGCAGCTGTCGTAGTTCTACCAGCCAGTGCACAGGAGCATGATAATAGCGCTTATCTCACTGCTTTTTCCGGCGATTTTGATGGTGCATCTGAAAAACTGCATTCTCTGGGAGAAGCCATTCCCGAAGACCTTTTTGACTGGCGCCCTGCGGAAGGAATCCGTTCAGTGCTCGAAGTGCTGGATCACGTATCAGATGCCAACTTTGGCATTGCCGCAGCATTAGGCCACGCGTCGGACTACGGAGCCAATAAATCCGAAACCAAAGAAGCCGCCCTCGAGCGTTTGATGGCTTCCCAAAATCATGTGCGCGGACTCCTGGAAACCATGGGAGACGCGGATTTAGGGGAATCTGTTCAACTCTTTGGGATGGAATTGAATGTTTATGGAGCCTTGGCAATCATTGGCGGGCATACCCATGAGCATCTGGGACAGATGATCGCTTATGCACGCTCAAATGGTGTGGCCCCGCCTTGGAGTGGTGGTTGATCGA
Organism: Rhodothermales bacterium; assembly: GCA_965219915.1. Lineage (GTDB taxonomy): Bacteria > Bacteroidota > Rhodothermia > Rhodothermales > Bin80 > Bin80. The sequence continues at coordinate 3,232,612 of OZ244794.1, forward strand.
GGAATCGTCTGGATTATCGGCCTGTTACTGGTCACTCTGTCTGCCTGTCAGACTAACGTTGAGCAGGCCTACCCTTCCCGTCCGCTGACCGTTATCGTGCCATGGAAGGCAGGGGGAGGTACTGATACCGCTACCCGCGCCTTGGCTGCCGTGCTTCAGGATGAGTTGGAGCAACCTGTGAATGTGATCAATCGAACCGGTGGCGGCGGGATCGTAGGACATTATGCCCTTAGTCAAGCCCAGCCGGATGGCTATACGCTGGGTGCCATCACCGTTGAAATTACGATGATGCACTGGACCGGCCTTACCCCCCTTGACTACACAGACTACTCCCCGATTGCGCTGGTTACGGTTAACCCAAGCGCAATTACGGTGCGCAGTGATGCTCCCTGGGAAGATATACATGATCTCATTGCCGCGCTTAGGGAAAGCCCTGGAACCTTAACGGCTAGTGGTACATCACTTGGCGGTATATGGGATTTGTGCCGGATTGGATTTCTTGAAGCCGTGGGCCTTGATCAGTCTGCCATGCCGTGGGTCCCCAGTCAGGGGGCAGCACCTGCCCTGCAGGAGTTGCTAGCAGGCGGAGTGGATGTTGTAACGGCCGCTCTTGCTGAATCCGATGCACTGCGCCGGGCCGGCCGAGTTCGAACACTTGCTCTGATGGCGAACGAACGACTGTCCGTGGCCCCAGATGTCCCCACGCTCAAAGAACTCGGGATTGACTACGCCTCCGAAGGTGGTTGGATGGTTCTTGCCGCCCCAGCAAATTTGCCGAACGCACGCTTGGAGCTGCTGCGTGTAGCCGTCTGGAATGCCTCCCGACAACCTGAATTCAGCGTGCCCCTTGAACGTGCAGGATTCAGGTTGCAGCATCTTACCGGAGACGCTCTTCAATCATTCCTCCGGGAAGAAGATGATCGTAATGGCATACTCTTGAACGAGGCAGGACTTGCCTTATAACAGTGTCTACTTGCGAATACCTGGGGCAGTATTTGTGATCCTCGCTGCCGCCGTATGGTTAGGCACCCGTAGTTTTCCCTCCCTCCCGGAGGGCTATCCTGGGCCGGGGCTTTTCCCGAATGTGCTGGCATTCTTGCTGGCGCTGGCCGGAATCGGCCTGCTTTGGCGCCCATCTGCTGAAGTTGACTCCGTTACACAACGACTGCCTGGCAAAGGTTTTGTGCGCATCTTGGGCGGACTCTCAGGTGCACTCCTCTTTCTGCTGATCAATCCCTGGACCAGTATTGGTGCTGCAGCTGGTGTGACCTGCCTGGTATGTGGCGTGGCCATGCGAGCTCGAATCAAAGCGGTCCTGATTACTTCTACAGCCACCGGGATCGTGATACACCTGCTCTTTTCTGGACTGCTGGCCCTCTAATGACATTCGTGAGTTGGGAAAGCATCCTTGCACTGATTGTCGGCGCGCTTTATGGCGCACTCTTCGGAGCAGTACCCGGACTAACCGCTACACTCGCTGTTGCACTTTTTATCCCGGTGGCATTCTTTCTCGACGCTTCCATCGCGCTTCCGGCGATTATTGCAATTTCTTCGGTAGCCATATACGCTGGCGATGTTGGTTCAGCGATTGCACGAATTCCGGGAACACCAGCTAGTGCGGCGTATGCCGACGAACTTCATAGCCTTAGCCGATCGCGAGGTGTGCTATATGGGCTCGGAATCAGTGCATTAGGATCGTCAGTCGGTGGCATATTCGGCACGCTGGTTCTTGCCGGTGGAGCCTTGGCTCTGGCCACTTTGGCCGCCATGTTTTCGTCGTTTGAGTACTTCTGGATTGCTGTCTTGGGTCTGACTGCTGGCATCTTTGCTTCAGGACGTCACCTGCTAAAGGGATTTGCCAGCCTCCTGATTGGACTCCTGCTCTCAACCGTGGGGGTCGATCCCACGCTGGGTTATCCCAGATTTCATTTTGGAAACCCGGCTTTTCTCGGGGGACTGGACTACATAGCCGTAATGATCGGGTTGTTCGGATTCTCTGAAGTATTGTATCACATGGGAGCTGGTACAAAATCTGCCCCGGCGGCACATGCTTCTATCCATCGCAAAGCACTCAGTAATTTTTACGCAGGCCCGCTGAAATTAATACGTAAGGCCCGCAAACTAGTGATACGATCCTCGTTATTTGGAATTTTTGTAGGATTCCTGCCCGGTGCAGGTGCAGATATTGGTGCCTGGGTTGCCTGCAGCCTTGAAAAATTGACTGCAAAACGACAGAAAAATGAGGAACGTGTCGTTCTGGCTGGTGTGAGCAGCAACAACGCCGCGGTTGCAAGTGCCTGGATTCCTGCACTTTCGCTGGGGCTCCCCGGAGACACGGTCACAGCCATGGTTCTGGGCGTCTTTATGATGAAAGGAGTGACGCCTGGCCCACTCCTGTTTCAAGAACAGATGCCCCTAATCTGGATACTCTTTGGCACCTTCCTGATTGCAAATCTCTTATTGTTGCCCACCGTAGGGCTCCTAACGGCCCGCTTAGCAGGCACAGCGCTGCGCCTACGTTTTAGCCTGCTTTTACCTATAATCGCTGCAGCGTGTGTTACGGGAGCCTACGCGATAAACCACAACCCCCTGGATGTGGGCATTATGGTATTGATGGGGGTGGTCGCTCTAATGCTACGTAGGGGAGGGTTTCCGCTCGCGCAAGTGGTCTTGGGTATGGTATTGGGGCCAATCCTTGAGCAGCATTTCATGGTGAGTGCCATCAAATCCAATTGGGATCCACTCAGCTTCTTTGACCGCCCCATCGCGCTCGTCTTGATGGGGGCCTGCATTGCAACGGTGATTCTTGGCATCATTGCACACAAACGAAGGCTCACTGGTGGAGACAAAAGTAGTTGACCTGAATTATGAACTATTCTTACCTTGAGGGATGTACTCTTACCTGACCTGAACGATGCTACAAGCCACTACTTCATCACACGCTCCCACTGCAATAATTCTGAAACACTTCCTGTGCTTCCGGAGACTATTCCCTAAGCCAGGTGTACTATTAACTACGCGTTAATGCACGAATAGGCCTATCAGCAAAACTTCGTAGAAGCGTCTCTGAATCACGCATGTTTTAGTGCACAACACCATTAGTCTCAATCTTCTCAGTTACACATGTCAGTATCAATCTCTTGGAATAGAACGGATAGTGCTCTTGTCGGAAGCGTTAGAGGCAGAATCGACACCACCAATGCTTCCATCTTTGATGGTCTAATAAAGACTTGGTCTAGACCTGATGAACCGAGTCTAATCTTGGATTTTTCTGGGGTCTCCTTTATATCCAGCGCAGGATTACACAAGCTGCTTCTTATAGCACGCGAATACGAACTGTCTGGCAGACAATTTGGCTTATGTGAACTTCCCGATCCAATACAGGAATTGATGGAGATTAGTGGGCTCTTCAGGATTATTCAAATCTTTGACTCCTACGATGCCGCGACCGGTAAACCAGGCCAACCATCTGGGGACAAAGATGCTGTAGACGATCGTGTAGGCTCCAATGAATCCTTTAACATAAAACTCATACGAGACAAGTTCAGCGATATAGCTGAGTACATAATCCAGAAACATGAGCATGTCACTGGAACATCGATACCCTCAGAAAAGCTTGAACAGGCACACGCTGAAATTACAGCCGGACTAAGAGACGTTGATGCAGACATGGAAATAATGTTGCGAGACTATCGCATGAAACTGTTTCACATTGCCGAAGCTAAGCTCAACAAAGTGCTTGACGAGTAAGAATTGGCGATGTTGTAGCCAACTGTAACGGTTCGATCTAGGCATTCACAACGGAACCTCTGTCGCTTTCTTGAAAAACCGACAAAGCGACTCCCAACCAACAGTCACTCCTCTGGAGTTTCCATTTACGTATCCCCAAAACAATCAGACTAGAGCGCCAGCAGGAATGCGGCTTCTTCCCAAACCTGCTCAGGGAGGAACCTGGTCGTGCACACCTATACACTCATTCCGTGACAGGACGTGAGTCCTGGATAGGTGAACCCAAAGCTTCAGGATTAACGGATTCCTCCGAAGGCTTCTCAGCAGCCACCCCAGCTAGAAATTTTTTCTGGAAAACCAGAATACCAATTACTCCCCCTACAATTCCAATATCTGCTACATTAAAGATGGGAAAAAGCGACAAATACACATCCCCGACCAAGGGCACAGAAGAAGGCAATCGACCATGCCAAATATCAAAATGAATAAAATCAACCACCCGCCCCTGAAAAAACGGCGCGTAGTCAAACACTATGCCGTAGAAGAGTCGGTCAATGATATTGCCCAAAGCACCGCCGAGTATGCATGCCAGACTGACGGTGTACGGTAGATAACCAGCGCGTACGCGGAACATATAGACCGTTATCATAGCGGCGGCCAGGAGCGAAAAAATTGTGATCAGTCCCGCCGGACCGAAAGTAATCCCGAAAGCCATTCCAGGATTCTCGGTGTATGTAAACTTGAGCCAGTCACCCAAGAGATCGATCGCCCCGAGGCGACCAATATCCATATTGAGTCGCACTATCAGCTTTGTCGCCTGATCCAGCACCATTACTCCGGCGACAATCCAAAACAATCGCATACGACAGACTAGCGATTTTGCTTTAGTTTTGCCTCAATAGAGATCTCCGTATGGGGAACCGCCTCCAGTCGCTCTTTCGATATGGGTTTACCTGTCACCCTACATACCCCGTATGTTCGATTCTCAATACGTTCAAGGGCACGGTCCAGGTAACCAATGTACTTTTGCTGACGAGCCAGCATCAGGTACAACTTTTCGCGCTCCATTGCATCGGTTCCGGCATCCGCCATATGAAAGCTGTAGGCTGAGTCACTCTCCGATTGCTCGCGTGAGTCTTTTATCTGGGCCTGCATTCGTTTGACCTCCTCAATCGCGTTTCCACGCTTATCAAGGAGTAACGCACGGAAATGGGCCAACAAACTGTCATCAAAGGGAGTCTTTGGGCGGCTACCGTCTTCGTTCTCCGATGTTGATTTTGCTGCTTTTTGAACACTCATAGTAAAAACATTCTACTTTTGTACAGGGTCTCCTCACATCAGGCGACTCACGCCGACAGTGAATAACTCCTCACCTATGCTGAATCGTTCCACACGCTCTCCCGTGGGAGACTTGACCGACTCCAACGTAACTGCCAATGTTTCGTTTCTTACATGCTCCGCAAATCGTTCTATCGCCCTGGACAAATCGTCAGTAGCATTGTACTCGACATGGATCCGGTCTGTAACATTAAATTTTGCGGCTTTTCTGAGGTTCTGGAGCCTGTTAATACTTTCACGCACCAACCCTTCATGCAGCAACTCTTCAGTGATCACCGTATCCATTGCAACGGTATATCCCCCCTCCTGACCCACTAGCCAACCTTTGATTCCCTCGGTCACAATCTCTATATCCTCCGGCTGTAAGTCAAGTTCGAATCCATCTCCGGAGATCGTTAATGATTCGCCTGCTGCATATTTCTCAAGCTCCTCTGCCTCCAAAGCTAAAATTGCTTTCTTTACTTTGGGCATATGATGTCCAGCTCTTCGACCCAACCGGCGAAAAATTGGACGCGCCTTCCGCCTTACAATGTCATTGGAGGCATCAATATATTCTATGGTTCTGGCATTCACCTCGTCCAGAATTATTGGCGCAACCGGAGCAACCATGTCTTCCGTACGCTTGTTGTCCACGACCACCAAAACACGACCCACCGGTTGACGAATATTCAGTTTCGCCTGGTTGCGCAATCCCAATACGATTGACGAAACCACCTGGGCCAGCTTCATTCGCGTCTCCAATGAAGCATCTACCAGGGTCTCATCCTTTTCAGGAAATATTGCCAGATGAACCGACTCGACTGCCCCCTTAGTATTTACGATAAGCTGCCGAAACAACCATTCACTGTAATGCGGAGCAATCGGAGCCATGAGACGCGTGAGCGTCTCAAGACAGGTGAGCACCGTATGATATGCTGCCCATTTGTCGGTATCTGATTCGGTAGGGGATTTAGCTTTTGCGCTCCAGAATCGTCTTCTAGACCTGCGGATATACCAATTTGACAGATCCTCTACAAAGCCTTCAACAGCGCGCGCTGCCCTCGTGGGATGATAATCTGCTAGCGCTTCGTCCACAAATCCCACTGTTGACTGCAGCCGACTCAATACCCACCGGTCCAGTTCTGGTCGTTCAGCGATCGGAGGAGCTGCCTCTGCACTCGTAAAACCATCAATGTTGGCGTAAGTGGCAAAAAAACTGTAGACATTGGTCAGAGTACCGAACAGTTTCCGCTCCACCTCCTTAACCCCAGTGAGACTAAACTTGAGATCCTCCCAGGGCGGTGAATTGCTCATCATGTACCATCTTACCCGGTCTGCCCCGTGTTCTTTTATCACCTCAAAAGGATCCGGTGCATTGCCCCGGGTCTTGGACATTTTCTCGCCGTTGGCATCCAACAGCAACCCATTCACTACACAATTGCGGAATGAAACATTGTCCATAACCAGGGCAGCTATAGCGTGCAGTGTATAGAACCAGCCTCGCGTCTGGTCTACCCCCTCAGCAATGAAATCAGCAGGAAAACTTCTCTCGAACGCCGCTTTGTTTTCAAACGGGTAATGCCATTGAGCAAATGGCATGGCTCCCGAATCAAACCACACATCAATCGTCTCAGGTACCCGACGCATTGTCCCTCCGTCTGAACCGATCCATGTTAGCCCATCTACAAACGGACGATGCAAGTCAATATCCTCATCCCTGGCCGGCAGCTGATCCCCACACCGTTCACGTAGCTCCTGAATAGAACCTATCACCTCAATGACATCTGGATCACGGTCAGATACCCATACAGGAAGTGGAGTACCCCAAAAACGCTGACGACTGAGCGCCCAGTCTACATTGTTGGACAACCACTCTCCGAATCGCCCCTGTCCAATAGATTTGGGTTGCCAGCTGATAGTCTCGTTGAGTTCCACCAACCGATCACGAATTGCCGTTGTGCGGATGAACCAACTTTCCACCGGGTAACTCATAAGCGGAGTCCCCTTGCGCCAATCATGCGGATAGTTATGCACATAACTGTCGTGACGGTGCAGGAGCCCACGCCCTCGCAGATCCCGGATGATATGTATATCGGCCTCCTTGAACCAAAGCCCGCCCACAAGAGGCATATCCGGAAGAAAATGTCCCCGCAAATCAATGGGGTTCAATACTGGAAATCCATGAAGTTTTCCGACTGCGTAGTCGTCTGCACCAAAAGCTGGAGCTATATGTACGATTCCCGTGCCATCTTCTGTTGACACAAAATCGGCCGCGACTATCCGCCAAGCATCATGGCTCTGATCTTTGAAGAAACTGAAGAGCGGCTCGAATCGCTCCCCCACGAGTTCATCCCCGCTCAACGTCCCGGTTATCTCATAATCATCACGTATCATCTCAAGTCGGGCCCGGGCCAAGATGAACTCTGTCTCGGGAAGAGACGTGCAGCGAACTGAGACATACTCTATGCCCGACCCAACTGCCAGAGCCGTATTAGAGATGAGCGTCCAAGGGGTCGTTGTCCAGGCAAGTAAGTACGTTTCCGGCCGGTCAAGCGATTTGAATCGGACAGTCACACTGGGATCTTGAATCTCTTTATAGCCCAGGCTCACCTCATGTGAGCTCAAAATCGTACCCGATCCCGGACTGTACCAGTGAATCTTGTGTCCTTTGTAAAGGAGCCCCTTCTCGAAAATTTTCTTGATCAACCACCATTCGGTTTCAATGTATTTTGTTTCGAATGTCACGTAGGGATTATCTAGGTCCACCCAATAACCCATTTGACGTGTCAATTCGTCCCACTCCTCCTTATAAACTAGCACACTCTCACGGCACTTCTGATTGAACTTTGCCAAACCGTAGCGCAGAATATCTTCGCGTCCATCGAGATTGAGCGCTTTCTCAACTTCAATCTCAACCGGCAACCCATGCGTGTCCCAACCCGCCCTACGCTCAACGAGGCATCCTTTCATTGTATGGTACCTGCAGAACACATCCTTGATGGTCCGGGCCATCACATGATGTATACCCGGGTGTCCATTTGCAGTGGGTGGTCCTTCATAAAAGGTGTACGTAGGTGCTCCCGTGCGCGCTTGGACGCTTTTCTCGAAGATACGCGCAGACTTCCACCAATCACGGATTTGCTGCTCAATAATCTGGGCGTCAATACGCCGAATTTCCCCAAAACGCTGCATGCCCTTAGAGCTTAAAAGCAAGCACGCTGAACGAATCTTTGACGTTCTTGTTCGACCACAGGACTGCGCGCCTGCCCCATTCCAGACCGCCTTTTTGTTGGATACCTGCGCCGAAGATCACTGGCACTAGAGAGTTGCGCCAGCGATTGCTCTATCTGCACTTGTTTGATTTTTGCGGCAAAGGAGCAATACTTCTACTGCCTCCCGCGAAACCTGAGAATGCGAGCGGTGCGTGACTGAGAGATACGGTTAATCCTTCCTACTTACCGCGACTGATCTTCATCGAGAGACACAACCACTTCTGACATGATTGTGGTAAGCTTTGGCTCTGCGATTCCTGCAGCTTCCAATACTTCTTCAAGTGTAACGGGCTGAAGCGTATCCGGGAAGCATTCATCAGTAATGACACCAATGGCCATCACGCGCAAATCCATGTGTCTTGCGACGGTCACTTCCGGCGTTGTAGACATACCTACCACATCCGCACCTATCGCACGCAAAAATCTGTATTCCGCCTTTGTTTCCAGGTTGGGACCTAATACAGACACATATACCCCCTCATGCAGCTTGATGGCGTGCTCATCCGCAATCTGCTTCGCACGAGCCCGCAGCGCTACATCGTATGGTTCACTCATATCTGGGAATCGTGGTCCCCACGCATCAACATTTGGTCCAACAAGCGGATTGACTCCCTGCAAATTGATGTGATCCGAAAGTAGCATCAGATCGCCGCGGCGATATGCTGGATTCATACCACCACAGGCAGTGGTTATAAGCAGGCATTCAATGCCTAAACCTGCCACCACACGGATGGGGAAAGTGGCCTCTCTGGCACTGTACCCTTCGTACACATGCATCCGTCCCTGCATACAAATAACAGAAACCCCCTCCAGGGTGCCGATAAGCAGACGACCTTGGTGAGACTCGACCGTAGAAACCGGAAAATGCGGAATCGAATCATACGGAATGGTATGCTGAACGTCAATTCTTTCAGCCAATTTGCCCAGACCAGTACCAAGTATCAAGCCAATCCTGAACTTAGAGTCCGTAACCGTGCGCACAGCAGCTATTGCGGCATCTACCCGGGCTACCTGTGTTTCTGAATCTGGAATATTTGCCTCCATGTAATTCACTGAATTGAATACTAATTATCGCCGGGGGCCGAACAGCGCGGAACCAACACGCACATGTGTGGCCCCTTCCTCTATTGCGATTTCATAATCTCCACTCATACCCATCGACAGGTACTGGCAGCCCAAATGTACATATCTGGACCGTATACTCCGCAGCAGACGAAATTCCTCTCGTACCTTGCGTACATTCGGGGAAGCCAAAGTCATCAATCCAATCAGTCGCAAATGTTCGAGATCGCGCAACCGAGCCATGAATTCGTCAACCAATGGCGGGCGCAGACCGAACTTGGAATCCTCTCCTGATACATTCACCTGCACGAAACAGGGCAATGCGCGTTCCGCCAGTTCAGCGTGACGGTTAAGAGCCTTGGCCAGGCGCAAACTATCCAATGCATGAAACTCCCGTGCATGCGCCACAACCTGACGTGCTTTGTTGCGCTGCAGGTGCCCGATCATGTGCCAGTTGGCTGTTGGAAAAAGCGGTGCCTTGGCAATCAGTTCCTGTACTTTGTTTTCTCCAAAATCCGTCAGCCCAGCCTCCAATGCAGCTTCTACAATTTCAGGAGGCCAGGTCTTGGTAACAGCAATGAGCGTTATCTCTCCAACATCGCGCCCGGCGCGATGACAGGCCTTGGCAATGCGTTCGTGAACCTGACTGTGCCTTTCGGATATCTGATGCATATTGCCAACCTTGACTGCCAATCAACCTTCTGCACGCAATACGGAGAGCGTCGGTTGCTCATAAATGCTCCTACTGCTCAAGAAACCAACCGTTACGGTTAAAGCAATCACCACAGTAGTAACCAACAAGATGGACTGACCAGAAATCCTCAATGGGATATCAAATGCTGTCACAGACAGAACCCATCCGGCTGCCAAAGACAGTATGAGACCGGTGGCACTTGAGAGAAGGCCCAGTACGGAGTACTCCGTGAGTGCAATGATTAACAACTGTGTTCTGCTGCCTCCCAGAGTCTTGAGTAGCCCACTCTCTTCAATTCGTTGCAGACGTCCAATCAAGAGCGCGCCTATCAACACCAATATTCCGGCAGCAAAGCAAAAATAAGCCATAAACTGAATTGCAAAACCAATTCGATCAAGCACTTCCCGAATAATCCTCACGATAGTCTCCAAACTAAGCGCAGTGACACTCGGATAAGAGGCTGCTACGGCTCCCTGCAACGAGTCAGGTGTCGTACCTTCCCCCCTGCGACTTGAGATTATGTGTGTTTGCGGTGCCTCTTCCAAAACGTTGGTTGGAAAAACAACAAAAAAATTCGACCGCATCTGCTCCCAATCCACCTCTCGGAAACTGGCAACCCTGGTGGGCACCTGCATTCCCTGGACATCAAAGATAAGCGTATCTCCAATCTCCGCCAGCAATTCGTTACGCGCAAAATCTTCTTCTATTGAAATCTGGACAAAAGCTGAATCCGGATTATGTACTCCCGTAAACGTACCGCTGACAAGTTCCTCAGCGTCCGTGAGCTGTGCGCGATAAGTGGACCTGTACTCACGAACTAGCGGCCACGTTATATCACGGCTGGAGTCCTGTACAATTTCTTCTACCGTCCGATTGCCGACTGTATGCAGGCGCATGTTAACTATCGGAGAACTGTCAACAATTGACCAGCGCTGCTCCTCAATCAACTCAGTGACCCCCGCTAACTGATCTTCCTGGATATCAAAAAATATCATATCTGGCCGACCCTCACCACCAACCCTATCAATCTGACCAGTAATTATGGTTTCGCTAATAAGCAAAACCATGACAATAAATGTACCTAGACCCAGTGCTATCATCACCAACACAGTTTGATTCCCCGGCCGATGAAGGTTTGCCAGTCCCTGACGAAGTGGATAGAATGGTATACGACTTGTAATACGTTTTGCGAGCAGCATCAACAATTTAGCAACCAGCAAGAGTGCACCCAGCGCAACTGTGATCGCCAAGGCATAATAGGCACTCGCCGCCCAGCTGCCAGACTGCAATGCAGCAGTTACAATCAAGCCACCCACGATTAATAAATACGCAAGTAATCGTACGCGCGCAGGAGTGAGCGGCTCGATACTAGAACGGAGTGCACGAAGGGGTGATACACCGCGTACATCCAGAAGAGGTAGGATTGCAAAAATCAATGTCACCGTTAGCCCCACACCGAATCCCATCGCCATGCTTGGCCAGGATATCCGAAATGCAATCTCAAACGGCAGGAAGGAGCTCAGGGCATACGGAATCAGCATTTGTGAAAGTGCCCCACCGATACATCCAAGCACCCCGGCAATGCACCCGAGGATGAACGCCTGGACGAAATAAACAGCAAAAACTCGTTCACTGCCCGCGCCCAAGCACTGCAATACTGCAATATTGTTAAAACAGCGTCGAACATGCGCTCTGATTGCCCCTCCAACTCCAAGTCCTCCAAGTATCAGCGCTCCAAACCCTGCCAAACCCAGAAATTTGCTGAAAAACTCCAGTGCCTCTTCCCAGTTTTCCCGCTGCTCTGCCGTGGTTTCAATATTTACTTCAAACTCGGAAGAAGAACTGCCTAAGGAATCACGTACCTCTTCAGCATCCTCATCTGGGGTTTCAGTGATGTCCTTTCTTGCCTCACTCATAGCCATCTCTATGGAATCACGTATGCCTTCAGAATCCTCGTCAGGGGCAAGCTTGACGTAGACTTCATAGTTCGCCATTGCCCCAACTCCGAGTAACGAGGTGTCCAGCGTTTCCAGCGGAACATAGATGGAGGGCATGACGATCATGCTGATCTCCGACTCCCCTGGTGCGCCCACAAGCGATCCCGCTATAGCATATTTTTGTATTCCTACCTGGACAGTGTCTCCAACCACAACCCCCAACATTCGCATCAACCCCTGATCAACTAGGGCACCTGAACCATTTCGGAACTGGCTGACTGCCTCTTCTGGATCAGTCTTGAGTGACCCGTAAAACGGATAATTCCCCTCAGCAGCGTGTATGCCTGACAAACGTGCCTGGCCCTGCGCCGGAAAATAGGCTACTGACATTATCGAGATTCTCTCTGCCTGCTCAATGCCTATTGTATCAATGGCTGCGTTGGTGACGTCAGAAAACGGCCGATTGAGTGAGAACCGCATATCGGCGCCAAGAAGCGCTCGTGCCTGTTCATCTACACTGTACTGGAGGCTATCCGATGTAGATGATATGGCAACCAGAAGTGCAACACCGACCACCATTGAAGACAAGAAAACCAATAGCCGACGACGACTGCCCCGACTTTCCCTCCAGGCCATGCGCAAAGTCCAAGTACCGATCATGTCAACACAGGTACTTCAACCTCACCGTTATAGTCCCGAACAATCCTTCCGGCATCGAGCTCCAAAACCCGATGGCACAAATGCGCCAATCTGAGATCGTGTGTTACAACTACCAATGCTGTCCCGGCCGTACGATTCAAATCAAGCAGCAGTTCTTCGATCCTGATACCTGTCGTGGTATCGAGATTGCCCGTTGGTTCGTCAGCGAAGAGGATCGCTGGGCGGTTAATGAATGCCCGGGCCAGTCCGACCCGCTGTTGTTCTCCGCCACTCATTTGCACGGGATAGTGATGTTCTCGTCCTTTCAGCCCAACCTCATGGAGTAATTCCAACGCATGCTTGCGGGCGCCGCCCTGACCACTGAGTTCCAGGGGAACCATAACATTCTGTAGGGCCGTAAGCGTCGGGATCAACCTGAAAGTCTGAAAAACGAATCCGACCGCATTACGCCTTATTTCTGCACGCTCATCCTCGGAACACCGGCTCAAATCTTGTCCTGCTAGCTTCACGGTGCCCGAAGAAGGCGAATCCAAGCCTGCACACAATCCAAGTAATGTGGTTTTTCCACTGCCGGACGGCCCCACTACTGCACAGGTATCTCCTGCATCAATTGCAAAGGTGACATTATCTAGGACTGTTAGTGATCGGGACCCACTTTGATACGTCTTGGTAAGCCCTGTAACTTCAAGCATTATAACCCCATGGTCTTGACTGACTTTTTTCCAACCCGACTCCTATACACGGCTTGCCTTCTCTGTGTTCTGCCGTATGTACGAGTGGCGGTCGCACAGGATTCAGTCAGCCCTGTTCGTGTAGTTTTTTTGGGTAACAGTCTGACTTCAGGCTATGGACTGTCCGTAAAGGAAGCCTACCCCGCACTCCTTCAGACACGAGTAGATTCGCTGGGGTGGCCCGTAATCATGGTAAACGCCGGGGTGAGCGGAGATACCTCTTCAGGAGGTCTCCGAAGACTGGGCTGGCAGCTGCGTAACCCGCCCGATATTCTGGTTGTAGCCTTGGGTGGAAATGACGGCCTCCGGGGAATTCTACCTGCACTTACAAAAAGCAACCTAATACAAATCGTCAATCAGACCAGGGCAACGAACCCCGCAGCCACCATCATTATCGCGGGAATGCAGATGCCTCCAAACTTGGGGGCCCAATTCCAGGAAGAATTCAGCGCAGTGTTTCCTGCCGTGACGGAAGAGACGGAAGCCGTGCTGATCCCTTTTCTGCTTGAAGGGGTTGGGGGTATTGCTAAGCTCAATCAATCAGACGGAATTCACCCCACTGCTGCCGGACAGCGAATACTCGCTGATAATGTCTGGGAGGTATTGGCACCCGTCCTTCAGTCGCACATTGATCGCTAGATGGCCGCACTTTTGTCATTGTAATGGACTTGTTCGTGAGGATCCCCCGCCTCAGGTATCAACGCTTCTGTCGAGTGGAGCTATTCTCTGACCAGTACACCTAATTGACGAAGTCACATGTACGAGTCTACTTGCTGCCAGGAATCCAGAGGTGGCGGGAGAGAATCACACAACCATCTTCGTCAAATGTTACGCCCTCCCTCCGGAGCAGGTGTTCCATAACATCAACCCCTCCAAACTGCTTCGCCCCCGTCAATGCACCGTATCGATTTACAACCCGATGACATGGCAGATGCGACCCCTTCGCCGCCTTGAGGGCCCACCCAACTGTACGCGCTGCACTCCTGCTTCCCAAGTATTCGGCAATATGCCCATAGGTGGTCACCTTTGAAACTGGAATGATGGCGACCGTATCCCATACCTGCTGAAAAAAATCCACTTGACTTACAATCATTAAAGCATCTCCACATGAAGCAGCCTGGACACTTCCAGGCCTGATATCTCGTCTCTGACCCTAACGTTAATACGAATCTTCCCTGTCCTCCTGCCGATATCCAGAGCAACCTCAATTCGTTCCATCCGGCTCTGTCCCTCATACTCCACACTGGTCGACGAAGTACGCCGGCGCTCGGGCGTAACTTCGTAAGTCACCGTGTATGAGGTTGCATCTTGAGCACCGTAAGTGAGATGATAGATTTCAAATTCCAGTCCGAACCTCATATCCGGAGTAACCCACTCATGAGGCCACGGCACCAGAGCTCCGCTTTTGGTGTAGACGAAGGGCTTTATATCACTCGTCTCCAAGGCAATACCACTCGCGTCCAGCGAACGAAGTGAGTCTATTCGTCTGGACGCAACCTGCAAACGAGGGCCCAATTCCTCAGCGTTGACCCCATACTGATCCCATTGAAGAGCCAAGTGATATAGTCCGCTATCTCCGGTCACCTTAATTGTCTGTACCGGAATCGTTGTCGACTCATCAGATGCCGGAATCTGAATGCGTATCGCATCCGAACTGCTTTGCCGCAAAGTATGATCAGCCCTTTCCTGCGCCGCGTAAATCTGCACCAAATATACCGGCTCTAATGCATGCCCCGGAGCAATCAATCCACCGGGTTCAGGGTGCCAGTAGATCTCTGTCGTCGTCGAGCCATCGGGTTCCAGAAATCTTGCGTAACGTATGCCTAAGGGCAGTGCGCGCAAGGGTGACAGAACATCTGAGGTACTCGGAGGCAGCAATATTTCCTTTTGGTAGGCGGCCTGGTCATCTTCAATTCGTGCGTTCGTGATCATACCTTGGGCAAAAATATGAGCAGGCTGGCCCAAGTCCTGATCGAACTCCATGGCTTCGGGACGCTCACCCTGGGTCAGCAAATTAGCCCCTGTAATTATCTTCGCGTTTTCCGTTACGTCGCGGCTCTGCAGGCGCCCTGGCCCCTCGTGCGCGGCCAACCATCTATCAACTTCGTTGAATCTAGACCCAAAATGATAGTGCTCTAAGGCTAGCTGCCTGTATATGGACCGCATAACAGCAAGTACCATCCTGGATTTGACCAGTCCGCGCCCTCCCTGCCCCAGACCAGACCGAAGTGCTATCGGCAATAGGTCGTAGGTGTCACCGAGTCGGTACGGCTTACCATCTTGAACAAAGAGGAAATAGGCATCGCGGTCAATATTCAAATATCTCCAGAATTCATTTTCTGGAAAATCTCCGGGACTCACAGCAACCCCTGGTTGATAAATTGCGTCAATAAGCAATGGATCATCAAAAACAATCCGCGTAATGCGCTCCGGTGCGCCGTAACGAACATAGATTTCTCCACGTGCATCGTAACCCACCTGACACGTAATACACACGTAGTGCTCCAGCGCATACTCTACACGCCGAACGTGCTCCATCATCCGTTCATTAACCTCAGAGGCGGGTAGCGGATCCTGCGTTCTCCACCAGCCTAGAATGGCATCTCGGGTGTCTGTAGTTAAATGGACAGAATCCGATACCAATACCAACTGGGCAACGGTTTCAGGAAGTAATGGAAGAAGCCGCTGTACCTCAATAATCTGGGAACCATCATCCACTGAGGGGTCGGCTGCCAGAACACTCTCGTATCGCGCTACGGACTCGGCTATGGCCTCCAGATCTGTAGACTGCGCATGAGCAGTCCGTATAGTCACCAGACAAGCGGCTAAGCAGAGTACCAAGTGCAGTCCCGAAGACCTCTCAATAACCATAGTCCTCGCCTAAGTGTCACGGGCTCCCAGTTGTACGGACCTAAAGGGTACCTTCTCAATTGTAGATGTTTCTTCGCGTATGCCAATCAGTTGCCGCATCTGCACGTTCTCAAACTCCTGTACTACGCCGGTAGCCGGCCATTCGATCGTTACTAACTCAATTGCTGTAGCCTTGCCGAGACCAATTTCCAAACGTAGTGGTGACGACCCAAAACTGGCACCCGTTCCGACCGTACGATACAGAGTGTCCGCATCTGTAACGATTGATACACGTGCTCCGATGGCACTTCGATTGGATCTTGTTCCCTCTAGAGAAAGCACAACCCAAGCATTTGAATGCCCCGGATTCTCAAAGAGCACATTGCGCGCGAGGTCTCCCTCAAAGGCTCCCCCCATCACCTGATACACATCCTGCGCTCCGTCATGATTTATATCTCCGAACGCTACACCATGTCCTTTCTGCAGATGGCCAAAACCTCCTGCGGCCGTGACTTCTTCAAAGTGAGAGCCCCCAACATTCCGGAACATCCTGTTAGGCATGAGCGCCCTTAGGTCTGGATCACCAGTCCCCACATAAAAATCCAGCCATCCGTCTCCATCCAGATCTCCAAAGTTACACCCCATAGTGTACATAACTTTATTCAGTCCTGCCGTTTCGGTGACGTCTTCAAAAGTACCATCCTGCCGATTCCTAAACAATCGGGGGCGCTCATCTCCACCAGGCAATCCAAGATATTCGGCCGCTATATCACCGGCAGTGGCACGCCAACCGGAAACAAACAGGTCCAGCCAGCCATCCTGATCAAAGTCCCAGAACCACGCCGGGAAGCTGTCTATTGGTTCCTGTACACCTGCAATACTGCTTACATCCGTGAACACCTTTCCATTCTCATTACGCAGAAGCAGGTTTGATTCGAGATACCTGCTGACAAACAGATCTGGCCATCCGTCATTGTCATAATCTCCCCAGACCACGGCCTTCACATAGCCCATAAGCGACACTCCATACTCACGCGCGGACTCCACAAAAGTCCCATTCCCCTGATTAACAAATAACTCGGTAGGATGCCGCCCTGCTTGTGGATTGGACTCATTTCCGATGAACAGATCCAGATCCCCATCACGATCAAAGTCACTCCACGCAGCTGTCTGGGTAGGATGACGGGAATACAATCCAGATTCCATGGTGACGTCTACAAATTCACCATGACCATTATTGCGCAGGAGCGAATTGGGGTGACCCTCGCTCAGCCAAGCTCCACGCAGCACAAAAACATCCTGATCACCATCATTGTCGTAGTCCGCGTGCACCAGGTTCAACCCCCCTGTCAAACCGGTCAACCCGGCTGCATGTGTGCGCTCCTCAAAATTGCCGTTTCCGTTATTCTCAAAGTACCGAATCTGATCGCGCAGCCCCCAAGAGGAAATCATGAGATCAAGCCACCCGTCGCCGGACAAATCTTCCAGTACGACGCCACCGGACAGCCCCATAACATTCACACTCAGGAGCGGAGCCACATCCACAAATCTTGAAAATGATGCCCCTTCCTGGAGCCTATCAACTGGGATCCTCCACTTGGCATCAACACTATCTGGATGCGTACCCAGCGTCATGTGAGCCAGGTTCAGCAACCACAAAGCATTCAAATCCTTTGGATCCTCTTCAAGAATTTCTTCATACCACGGTATGGCCATTTCTGACCCACGCGGCAGCGTATGAACGCCTGCGGAGCCGATCGGGAACAGGCATCTGGTGGAGCTGTGATCCACCAGGCAGTTTTCTTGCTCTCCAATCCGCAGATGGCTGAGCGCCAAATGATCCATAGTAGCCAAACGCCACGACGGATCAAACTCATCCGGGGAGGCCTCCAGCAATTGCAGAATCTCTTCAAACACTCCAACTGCAGCTTCGCTATCCCCTGCGCGAAGCAATTCGGTTCCGAGTAAGGCGCTGTACTGTATACGATCGGGAAGCGCTGTTGGAGCGATCTGCATGCCCAATGCGGCTGCGCGTGCCACATTTGCATGAGCATTCCGGCGGGGGTTCTGGTCTGTTTCCACGGCAATTGCTTCAAGCTCTGCGACCATCTGTGCCGTGCCCTCGGGCTCGGTTGAACTGCACGCAGCAAATAACAAAAAGGCCAGTGTCAAAAGACGCAACATGAATCTACTGCGTTGTCAGCAACACCCTACTGTCCGCCTCCAATTTCACCGTAACCGGTTGCCGACCACCGGGCCAGGTCACTTCAACGCCAACTGGAGTGCCCCTGAACCCAAGGGTAGTCGTTGTCGCATTCTGCGACCAATACCCCGTTCCTCCAGTTACTAAGCGGGCCGGTCCTCTACTCCCATCTGAGTAAACTACACAAAGAATTGCCCCAATAGCATCCGTGGGAGAAGCAAATTCAACAGAAATGCCCTTCTTATACGACGTTTTACGGTACACAATTGTCGCGCCACTATGTTGTGAAAATGCGACTTCGTCCTGTCCGTCTCCATCAAAATCTCCAACAGAGACTGCCCGCCCTTCTCCATAGACTTCAAAACCGGATTGAAGCTCCGAGGTGAATGAGCCATCACCATGGCCTAAAAGCAAGAGCCCCCGACCGGCATCCTGCCTCGGTGTTGACAAAGGGTAAGCGAACCAGTTCTGAGACAAAATGACGTCTTCGTTCCCATCAAGATTCGCATCCACCACAACAGGGCTGATCCCTGCGCTGTATTGTGCTTCGGCAGGCAATGGACGGTGCTCAAAATGATCTCCCCTGTTAAGAAAGATGCTTGATGCATAGATATCCGATTCGACGATCCCAGCATTCTCCATTGTTGATGGCATAAGCTGCGTAACCCCCGCGGCGCTGAAGTCCTGGTGCGAAGTGACACGCATCTGTATTGGAGGGATTGCCGATATCAGATCAGCAAGCATACGTGATGGCCGATAACTATTCACGTCCGGATCCAGAAGGGATTCTAAGATGTCAGTCGTACCGTTAGCGTCAAAATCGCCATAGTGCAGTCGCACCTTTGTGCTGCGATCATAACGGCTATTCCACCCGGCATTTGTAGCAACTATATCGAGTCTGCGATCGCCGTCAAAATCACCGATTGACACACCGCGCCACAAGCCTTGGAAGGATTGTAGACCGAATGATTCAGTCTGATCTGAGAAACCCTGCTCTCCGTTTATCAGTATGCGAATCGGCCCCCATTCCGTGGCAAGCACTATATCCACGCGTCCGTCTCCGTTCATATCTCCGAACACACTGCCGCTTACAACCCCTAATCCACTCAATGATTCTCCAAGCCTGTAAGCTCCTCTTTCGTTTAAATATATATGACTGTTTGTAGCTCTCGGATATGCTCCGGGAATGAAATGTCCGCCGACAAAAAGATCAAGATCCCCATCCAAATCGATATCTGCCACTGACAGCGGTCCGGGAACACCTAGACCAAAGGGAATCCTTTGGTGCTGCAATTCTTTGCCATCCGGCGCGATATCGTAAATATGAACCCAGGACGAGTCTGGAAAGCGCTCGTAGCCGGACTCCCCCACCATTAGGCGTATACGGCCAGGGCCGACGGGAAGAGCAATCATGCCTGTTGCATCACCTGACAGTGGATCCAGGATGGGGCGGCCCTGAAGTCTGAAGGTCTGGCTCCGCCCTGCACCTTCCAGTAACTCGAATCGGCCATCTCCATCAATATCTACGGCAGCGAGTGCCGGTCCCCGCCGGCTTAGGCGCCAGGGCAGTAGCGGCTGGAGTTGGAAATCATCAAACTCCTGCTCTGGCCGCGGCTCAGACTGCGAATGTAGTGTATACAAAGGTGCCATCGGGGTATCCGACTGTAACTCTGTTGGATGCGTTGCCCCCGATTCTTCAATCACATACAATCGGTTTGCCGCATCAACATTAACACTTGAATGTTTCCCCATCGGCCATGAAACTTCAATCCGGCATGGCGCAGATCCCATCGCAAAAACTGCGATCAGTTGATTGGATGACAGATAACCTCCGCCCAAAGACATTTGCTTGGACTGCTCCGGTAAACCCGCACAATCTACACGTATGTCCGCCCCAACTCCACCCGTGTTGGGGGGCTCACCTTCCAGCATAACTGCCAAGCGATCCTCCTTCCCGGTATTGCGATAAACACCTAGGGGCGCATTGAGTCTGTTTGTAACAATGTCCAGATCTCCATCTCCATCTAGATCTCCCAATGCCATTCCATGCGCGACATCGGCGCTTTCACCCAACCCCCATCCACCAGGCATATCCTCAAAAGTTAAATCTCCACGGTTACGAAACGCTACATTTTCGAGTGCGAGGGGCGGAAAATACAGGAGTAGCCTTCTGGCTGCCTGCCATGAGGGAGCGGACGCCGTGCGGCGCTGCTCTATCCCTTGTGCATCGAGATCCTGTACATCATATACATGCCCCGTGGTGATCAAAATGTCCTCCCAGCCATCTAGATCAACATCCATGAAGCTCGTTGCCCAGGACCAGTCAGATGCAGCCACTTGTGCAAACCAGGCTAATTCCGCAAAGGTGGTGTCTCCACGACCAACCATGAGTGCATTTTGCATTTCCTGCGGACGGAACGACAAATCGCCCGGTGGACCTTCCAAGGGAATACGCGTGTTCCGCTGACGAAGCCTCCGGGAATAATCACGACTCAACATGTCAGTCATGAAAAAATCAACAATTCCGTCACGGTTCACGTCTGAAAAATCTACCGACATCGTAGCGTTACTCGTCTTGCGTAACGCATGATCGGGAGCATGTCGAAAAGCACCATTTCCAAGCCCGATCCAGAGTGCATCGGGGCTATCAAAATCGTTGCAAACATACAGATCTGCTATCCCATCCCCGGTCACATCATAGAATTTGGCCGTAAGTGCCCAATCCCTCGGGATTGAAGTTATTGGGTTTCCTGCGGTATCCAGGAAAGCGCCCTTGGTCCACGGGACTGGAGTAAAATGACCTGAACCATCATTGAGGTAAAGCCCGTCCGGCTCTGCAAGCTCGCTGCGTATGACTTTGGTTCCGACTTGAGTAAACCTGTAATGTGCCTGGAATTCCTTTTTCGGAACCTGTTCCCCCTCCGCGAGAACCGCGTCCCAGCTGATGGCCGAAGGGGGTAAACTGTCAGCCAGCGCAATGCGCTTGTAGCGGGCAATGTATGCATCCAGATCTCCGTCTTGATCAACATCGGCCAAGGCTGCAGTTGTGCTGGCGTACGAAGAATTGAGCCCTGACGCGTTGGGAACGAGCTCAAACTCGCCCCCTCCCAGATTGCGGTATACTGCCCCTGGACCAAGCGGCATAGTGAGGAGCAGATCCAAGTCTTGATCACCATCAAGATCAGCCATGACCACGCCGGCAGTGGAACTGGCCGCGCCGTCCAGCCCCGCGCGGACAGAAATATTCTCGAACCTCCAATCACCAAGATTCTGGTAGAGTACGTCAGGCGCCGATAACCGGGCAACGTAAACATCCGGGAGTCCGTCCCCTGTCACATCTCCAATTGCAATACCGGACCCGTGCATCATGTGCCGATTGGCTATTATCGCGTCCTGTGACACGGCATTAACCGCCACGATCCCGGATCGCCGCGAATCAACCTCCGTGAAACCCGTACGCGAGCGACCTTGCACACTTAACTCCCGATAACGAAAACCATCTCCCTGTGTCCAGTCGGTTGACGGATGTGTACAGCCTGTTATCGTGATAACGGTCACGATCGCCCATATTCGATAACCTGCATACATCACACTATTCCCGTGTGATTAGCATTGACGGTACACCAGCCGGCACGGCTGTAACGGTAGCCGTACCGTCCGGCCAGTTGACATGTACATTCACAATCTCGTCACGCGGAGCCAGAATAGTTTCAGCACTGCTCTGTGACCAATATCCGCTCCCAGCAACTACAGGCACGGAGGGTCCAAGGCTGCCATCGTGGTATTCCGCACGTACGTTCCCCCCGACTGCGGCCAGATTTGCGCCAAACAACCGCAACTCAACACGAAGCCCGATCGCGGCAGTCCTATTCCGAAGGTGCACTACCGGTCCTGCATTCTGGGCAACTGCAAGATCCAGTCGACCATCGCGATCGAAATCCGCCCTTACCGCTGCCCGCTGTGAACCATAAATGTAAATACCTGATACCTGCGCCGGCTGGGGAACAAGCTGATGAGATTCGTCCGACAGCATTAGCAACCCGAGGCCGCTGTCCAAACGTGGGCTTCCTGAGGGCACTGCAGAAAAGTTTTGACTCAGAAACAAGTCTGTTCGCCCGTCACCATTGAAATCACCCGGTACCGGCGCAAAAGCCGGCGACGATTGGGCTTCATCGGCGAGCGGCACCGCCTCGTAGTGAGACTCCCGATTCAGGAACACCATTGTCCGCCATTCCATGACTTCGTGATAATCAGACTCGCTCAATACAGGGGCAAAGATATCCATCGCCGAGCGTGTCGCAAATTCCTCGTAGGTCCGAATATGCTGCCGCAGCGTCGGCAAAGCATGCGTGAGTGTGCGAAAATCCCGTACCAAGCCAAACGCATCCAATTCGGGGACGTGCTGCACTTCCAGTATATCCAGACTGCCATTGTTATCCACGTCTCCGTAATACGCACGGAGCGGTACATCTTGGGCATATGGATGATTCTCTCCCCAATTGGTAGCAACCAAGTCCATCTTTCCATCCCCGTCAAAATCCGCGGGTGCAACACCATTCCACCATCCCGTAAGCTCGCCTAATCCCAAAGCACGAGTCATCCGTACTAGTCGCCCTCCCCCCCGGTTGTGAAATACGTGTACCGGCCCCCACATCGTCGCAAGTGCTAAATCGGTAGTTCCATCACCATTGAGATCAGCTGCAGCAGCCCCAGAAATGAGCCCCAGTTTTTCGAACGGTGCACTGAGCGTGTCATCTCGTACAAGCATTCCACCTTCGTGCCGAAAAATAGCACTGCTCACATTCACCGGATACTGTCCAGGCATGAAATGACCGCCTACAAAGAGCTCGAGCCTACCATCACCCGTAAAATCTCCCAAAGCGAGTGGCCCGGGGCTCTCCGGTCCGAACGTATATGAAGTATCGCCGCCGTCCTGCATTGAGACCTGAGTGATTTTCGAATCTTCTGCGGGATCCTCCGGCGTGCGTTCATAGTTGCTCATTCCTGCCAGCACCATACCGCTACTCGGGGTTACTACTATTCCCCCGTGATCTCCTGAAGAAGGCTCACTGAAGGTCCGAACGGTTTTGAATCGCCCGCCGTCATTTAGAATTAACCTAAGCGGCTCGCCCTTGCCTCCCCCCAGAATCAGATGCTCATAGCCGCCACCCATGTCTGTGACCGCCAGCGCTGGGCCCCTCTGGCTAAGCTTATGTGGCAGAAGCGGTTGTCGGTCAAAGTCTGGATAACTGGTTTCCTTGTGCTCCAACCCTATGCTCAATGCTGTAAACATTGTCTCTGTGGCCTGTACAACAGATGGTTCGGTTGCTTCGATTTGCGGCTGAAAGATTCTGTACTCGTTGCTAGGCCGGACTTCCTCAATGACACTGTTGCCACCGTCTGCCCAATGCACATCAATCCGTGCACCCGAAGCATAGGCAAATGTGAGCGATGCGTCGCTTGAGGAGAGGTAATGCCCGCCCGCAAGAATTTCTTGTCGCTGAGGAGGCAGGCTGTCGCTTGTAACCTGCACCATTGCGCCAACTCCCTGCGAGTTCGGTGCATTCCCCTGAAGACGAACGAGAATTCGTTCACCTTCTGCATCGTTACGAAATACCCCCACGGGAGCGTCCAGGCGATTTATGATGACATCATGATCTCCGTCTTCGTCCAGGTCTGCGAAGGCCATCCCATGTGCCACATCAGCGACCACTCCGAGCCCCCAACCGTCCTTAACCCACTCGAACCGGGCATCACCGAGATTGCGAAACGCAATATTTGGTAGATCCAGGTCTGGAAAATCCAACAAAACCTCTCGCCAGGGGCGTCGGGAAGAGCCAGCGGCGATTTGTGCGTCTGCATCCATTGCATCGTATGCATGACCCGTAGTGAGGAGCAAATCCTGCAGACCATCCAGGTCTACATCAATGAATGCACTGCTCCATGTCCAGCCCGTCGCGGCAACGCCACTCATGCGTGCTACCTCGGAAAAGGTCGTGTCGGAACGATTCAACAGCAGCATGTTCTGCATCTCCTGCGGACGTGCATGAATATCACCCATCATGATGACTTCAGGAGGTATTACAAAATGCTGTTTTTGCCGACGTACATAATCCTGACTCAGCATGTCCGCCAGAAATATATCCACGTCACCATCCGCATCTATATCTGTGGCGGCTACGGACATCGTCGACTGACTGGTTTTCCTCAAGGCCAGTGTAGAGATAGCCCTGAAAGTACCTCCTGCACTGCCCAGCCAAAAATGATCAGGGCTTTCGAAATCATTGCATACATAAAGATCCTGGTACCCATCTCCATTAAAGTCCTGGAACCGCACCGCCAGCGTCCAGTCCCGCGGGGTTTCTGTCAGCGGACGACCTTCTTCGTCCAGAAAAAGTCCTTCCGTAAAGGATACTTCGGTAAAGTGTCCTGTCCCGTCATTGAAGAATACACGATCCGGCTCTGCCAATTCTACACGCATCAGGCGATCGCCCTGGCGTATGAGTTTGTAATCGTCAGCCCAGTAGTCGTTTACCACAAACGAGTCGGCGACCTGTTTCACGACACGCTCGAAGGCGATTTCATTGGGCGGCCAGATATCTTTGACTGTAGCCTCCTTGTAAAAGCCTGCATATAGATCCAGATCACCATCCTGATCCATGTCTGCCAGCGCAACCGAGGTTGCACCGCCGGACTGCGGAAGGTTTGCCTGCGCGGTATAATCCGAAAATTGACCTGCTCCGTCGTTCAGGAATAATTGTACACCGCTTCCGAGCGATGTTACAAACAGATCAAGATCACTGTCAGCATCAACATCAACGAACGCCGCTCCGGTTGCACGCGGGTTCACCAACCCCAGATTAGCCAGAAGGGTGACATCTTCAAATTGCCAATCCCCGTGGTTGCGATAGAGCGTACTCCCATGTTCCATACCTGGCAGAAAAACATCGGGCAGACCGTCTCCGTCAACATCACCGGTAGCCACACCCGATCCATTTACAACATGCCGGTTGGTTACGAAAGCCGAGGTGCTGATTGCGTTGCTGAATGCAATGGAACTGGATACTTCCGTGAACCCTGTACCTTGCCCGATCGGGGAAACCAGGGGACGTACTTCATATCCATCGAAAGGCGTCCACGTACGTTCAGGGTCCCGACCGCATCCGACCAAGACCAGCGCACCAACCAGTACGAAGCACAGGGTACTATCCACAGGCCATCTGAACATCCAGAACGCCCCGCCTACATCACGCCACCCTTGAACTCGTTCTCAAGGTACTCGGCAATTTCTTCAAAGTATGCTTCCCGTCCGGACATGATTGGTACTTCTACCCAATTACCACCCACTGCAAGCTGTCCTTCACACTCGGCGACCATACGTGCCGCAAATGTACTGCCTGTGCCTCCTGCACGGCTGCGGGGGCGTGCCGTGACAAAAACACGCACTCTCACTTGGGCATACCCGGCCAGTTGTTCCTCTTCAAGCGCATTAACCTCCTTCCACGATGTCTCCAAGCGTACATCCTCAGCCGTGTCTACGCGTCGATCTAATCGATATCCGTACCGTGTCAGCAACGCATTTTCAGCGGTTGTGACGATATGATTCCGCGCTGAGGTCCCTAGGTTGAACCTCAGCGTACTACTGGGGGCACGGTCACCCTCAGAACCGGGACCGGAGCAGGCCCCCAGGAATAATGCAATGCCCAAAGCCAAAATCGATACACGATACATCAAATCTACCCGTATTTAGTCATGATTATCCAAATATACACACAGGGAGGTCAGCGCTTCATACGCACTGACCTCCCTGACCTTGCTCATTATCAAATATGCTTAGCGGGGGCGGGCATTGTCGGAATCCTTCAGATAATCGTCCCGCAGATAGGCCACCGGAGCACCTCCGGTACCACCAACGCCGCCAAACGTATAGCTTTGTAATCCCAGCGTCTCCAGTTCTCTGCCTGGCACCGGGAAATGGATGGGGGTACCTGTAACTAGGTCGCCCAGTCCTCTGTCGTCATAATATGCCAAGCCGGCCCAGGTCTGGAACGTCTCTATTCGCCGTTCATGCTTCAGCTTCGCCCACAAACTGGCCGAATCCATGTGACTCTGCGCATCTGTAGACGAACCGGGAGAATCCGTAGCAGCAGCCGGATTAAGCATTCCCCGACTCACGCGGGTTTTGTTGATCAGGTCAGCAACCATGGATGTACTGCCATTTGTACGCAAAAGAGCCTCTGCTTTGTACATATCCATCTCTGCCATAATCATGTGGGGCATTGCGCCATTGGCATTCCCCTGATTGTAGTACTGATAACGCTTATGATTATGCGATGAATAGTGATAAACACCACGTGCAGCCGGGAATGGCCCATTGTTCCCCTGATACTGGAAGTCGGACCCATCGACGGTTAGGTCGGTGGCGTCTCCAACGATCCTGCGATCCGCTGTGGCAATGTCGAAGACTAAGCGTTCTCCCAGGGGTTTCGCCAGCCATGCATTGTAACCGCCAGACTCATCCGCCGGCCCAATCGTGCGGTAGTCAGCTCTGCTCCAGGTGGTTCCGTTTTGACCGTAGAACTTAAGGCAATCCCATTCCGTAGTGCCGTCGTCATCACCAATAGGCGAGAAATCTTCAGTAATCCCGGCATCCACGCGACTGATTACTTCACTCCAGTTTACCGCTGCGCGTTCAGACTCATCACGTGCAACCTGAACGGTTAACCGCGCAATGAACGAGTTAATCAGTTTAACCATGTCGCCCGAAGTTACATCCAAACCCCAAATCCAGTCTTCCGCCGCCGTAAACGAGAATGAGCCTGCCTGCGCAATTGCACGCGCCCCCTCAAGCATCTCTATAGCCGCCTGGTTCACTTCCATGTAAGGACGCAGTTCCAGCGCATCATTCTCCAGGTCCACCGTCTCATCGACAATGAATGCCTGATCAAAGATCAGGGAGAGTGTTCCATGCATGAGACCCTGATTCATTTTTGCAAAGGCCTTCAGGCGTGCCGTGTCATAACCTTCGCGTGTGAAAATGTTGTTCTCTACGCTTTCTTCTTCTTCAGCACGCGTGATAGCCTGCAAGGCGTCGTTTGCATTTGAGATACCGCGGTAGGTGTCAAACCATGGTTCCCTCGTGGAAGCTGCACGGCTATAGGTTGAACTGTTATCCCAGGCTATGCGAGGCTCACTTGACATGTCTCTCATTCCCCAGTTGGCCCAAGATGAGGAGTTCTCATCAGCCAATGTCGAAAAGAACAGTGCACCATTGCCGCAGTTCTGGATGCCGAGCCAGTAATTAGCAAACGTACCTTTGACCAGGTTCACGACATCCCCGGGCTGTGCAAACGCGATCGTCCGGTCTGGAGCATTATTGTTTTCAACGGCCAAATCCTGGCAGCCGACAGCACTCAACGAGAGTATGCCGAGCAGTGTATAAAAAGCGATTCGCTTCATTTGATTTATGTTTTCAAGTTTCATGTTCACTCACCAAACTAAAACTGGAATTCCAGCTTCGCCCGAATCGTGCGAAAGGGTGGATAATTGAAGTCGTCTACACGGTATAACGTCGCATCCGACCCGGAACCTACTTCGGGATCAAACCCCGAGTAATCGGAGAATGTCAGCAGATTGCGTCCGATGATACTTGCTGAAACGGAATGCAGTACATTCCCAAAGATGCGTGAGAGTTGCTGTCGGTTCAGTGTATATCCCACCGAAAGCTCACGGAGCTTGATGTATGTGGCATCTTCTACAAAGTGACTGTTCCTAGCAGTAGCGTCATAGAGTACTTCGTAATACGTGGTGGACTTCTTCATGTCTTCTTGCTTGCTCCCCTGGTCCTGATCGGTATTGCGACCATCGCGATAGCTCCACTGCTTTGTGAAATTATAAACATCACCGCCAATTTGAGCGCCCCACAGCATGTACAAAGTTAATCCCTTGTACCGAAACGTAGAATTAAATCCAATGCTGAAATCTGGGAGAGCATCAGCGATCTGAACCTGGTCCGTCTCATTGGCCTCGTCGTAGTACTTGATCGGGATTCCCCAGCGATAACTGTTGTCGCCCGCAGAAACCCTAGTACCCCATAGATCATCCTCCCCACCCAAGACGCCATCTGCACCTGGACCACTTGTATAGCTGTTCCCCTGACCAACCGCTACGACGTAGCCGTCGTCGTTCACATCAAAGTAGCTTGCATCCACGCCGGTCGGCAAATCCGAGAGTTCTGTGATGAACCTGTTGCCGTACATTGAACCCAGGATTTCGCCTTCCCGATAGAAGAACAGGCCCCGCGGTCCACCTAGATAAGGATTGGAGTGAAATTCGGTGATCTCCTGATGCGTTCGGTCAAAGATGACGCCGACCTCAAAATCCATATCGCGAGAATTGTAGACATTCGCACTCACACTAGCCTCTACCGTATTTGAGGCCAGATTACCTGCATTCCGCCACTGTGTACTGAACCCGAAGTATCCCGCGAGTGGTACTTGCAGAAGCAGATCCTCCACTTTGGTATCTGCATACACCAACTCAACGAATATCCGATCCAGAACCCCCATGTCCAATCCAATTTCTGTTTCCGTCTGCAATTCCGGCTTCAGGAAAGCATTACCCAAGGTCGACTTCGAGAGCGTACCATTGCTGAGTGAGAGTGTCTCATATTGCGCCTGGAAGTTAGGGCGGCCGCCGGCTGTTCCGACTGAGGCACGCAGTTTCAACTCGGTTACAGGACTGTTAGCCGGCCAAAAATCTTCTTCCGAGACACGCCATGCAGCACTGCCACGGTAGTAAGACTGCCAACGCTCTTCTGCACCGAACAATGAACTACCATCCCGACGGAAGAATACATCCACAATATACTTGTCCGCATAATCCATCCCGGCCGTTGCGTAGTAGCCTTCAGACCGGACTGTTGAGGAGCCGTTGCCAAATATTTTCTCGCCTTCAGTCTCCACATTGGAGAGGTCCGAGATACCCAGGGTCACAATATCTGTCCCCAAGACAAATTCCGAGAATGATTCAAAATCCTCCACCTGCGCCTTGAGCTGAGCACGGGTGGTGAAGGATCCGAACCGCTTGCGGAAAGAAGCCGTGATATCATAATTGATCGCTTCGCTGACCGAATTACGCCGTTCAATGCGGCCATCATTTACCGAGGAGGGGTCAATAGTTGCAAATCCAATGTCGTAAAACTCCAGCTCATCCCTGTCGGAACGGTCATAGCTGAAATTGCTTTCCAGGTCCATCCAGTCAAGCGGACTCCAGCGGGCCCGGAAATTCCCAAGGATGCGCGATCGGTCCTGATTCATGTCAGCATTCTCAATCACATATAGCGGATTTTCCTCTACCGCCAATGGGTCTGCCTGAACTTTAAGCCCACCAGCTTCATCCTCTGCTGACAGGTTGACCAGCGGGTTAGTGAACATCAAACCAAAGAACGGATTGATGAATGAATTTGAAGCCAAAGATGAAGTTACAGCATCATTCTTCGACTGGGAATAGAACCCTGAAGTTGAAAGAGTAAGGGTAGGCCGAATCCGGTGATCCAGGTTTACCCGGACGTTCCTGCGCTGGAGGCCTGATAGACCCTGAATAGCCCCCTGCTCAACAACATTCGTGAACGAAGCCAGGAAATTGGTCTTTGAGCTGTTCTGGCTTACGCCGACATAGTTGGTCCATGTATTCCCAGGATTAAAAAACTGGTCAAACGCGTTATAGAGCGTGCCTTGATACGGGTTGTCATAAAAGGCGGCACCGTGCGGATTCGTTTCCTGGAGCGTGCCCGGGCCATATCCATTGCTCAAACAGGTAGCACACTCGTTTTTTGCTCCTGAATCATCCAGGAAATTCCCGGATCCGTCTACCCGGAGATCATGAGATGTATTGGCCTGAAATGACTTGACCACACCACTCACACCATATTCATTGCGAATCGTAACACGGGTCTGGTTGAGGGGAACGGCTCCGCCCCGCTGCGTTGTGATATTAATGACACCATTCTGGGCACGTGACCCATATAGTGAAGAGGCTGCTGCTCCCTTGACGATCTCAACATTTTCAATATCAAGCGCATCAATGTCGACCTGGTTAGCCCCGAGAACTACTCCGTCAACAATGTAGAGCGGCTGATTACTCCCGGTAATGCTCGTGGCTCCCCGCAGGCGCACGGAAATCCCATCCCCCGGCGAACCGCTGCGTGCCTGAACGGCCACACCGGCAACCTTACCCTGGATTGAAGCAATAGGGTTTGACGCTGGCGCCAATGTAATTTCCTCAGAGCTCACCTGGCTCACGGTGAAGGCCAGTTTCTTCCTGGGTGTAGCTTCGGCAACACCGGTGACTACGAATTCGTCCAGTTGCAACAGATCAGCAACCAAGGCGAAATCTTCGGTCATAATGCCCTCGCTGATCGTGATGGTTCGAACCTGGTCTGTGAAACCAATGTAGACAGCGCTCAACTCCAGTGTCTGCCCGAGATTTGCTGCAGGCACTTGGAAGGTGTAGTTTCCGTCCAGGTCCGTGGACGCGCCTATGGTTAACGACCGAATGAGCACATTCGCGCCGATGAGCGGCTCACCCGTTTCATCGGTAACCGTTCCAGAGATTACACTCTGTGCGGTCACCATCCCCGGAAGAAGCAGCGCACCTAACAACGCTGCTGCGACAGAAAACGTTTTCATAAGTCTTCCCATGTTTTGTGAGTGGATTTGATATGTGAGAACAAGGGGTCTGACAGATCACATGACCTGTTCACATGACCTGTAGGCCTACTAAGTTAAGGATTTACGCACTAAACAGCAACAACGCCACGCTCCCCGAGCGTGCATCGCGCGCGCGTGAACAAATAGGTACCGTATGTATAGGTGTCAGCTCCAGCCATCCCAGCGTACTACTGGCCGCCCAGGATCAATGGCAATCCATCACTGCCGCTGCCCACAATTACGGTTTTGGAATTTGGGGAGTTTGCCAGTTGCTGCGTGGCTTCAATGCCCTTGAAGCGCAGGAACTGAGACGAAAGGCTTGCAGTGATGATCTGCTGGTAGGCCGCTTCGCCTTCTGCCTCAATGCGTTTGCGTTCGGCCTCGAGGCGTTCCTTCTGTATGGTAAACTCGTAACGCTCGGCTTCCTGCTCCTCTTTCAGCTTATTCTCAATAGCTACTTTGATTTGCTCAGGAAGCCGCACATCCCTGATAAGGATGGCTTCGACGAGGACATCCTCACCCTCTACATTTTCCTTCACACGTGAAAAAATCTGATCCTGCAATTCAGTTCTTCGAGTTGAGTAGAGTTCCTCGGGGGTGAACTGGCCAATCACCTCACGCACTACACTGCGGAGTTCTGGTCCAATCAGCTTCCGGAAATAATCAACCCCATAGACCTTATGCAGCATCGGTAGGGTTTCCGATGCTGGCCTCCAACGAACGGAAATATCCGTGCCAATGGACAGTCCATTCCTGGAGAGCGCCTCCATGTTTTCCAGTCTCTCCTGTACCCGAACATCGTACTTGATCACAAACACCCACGGGACATGAAGATGGAGTCCCTCACCATACATCTTTTCGGTGTCTGTGCCTGTGATGCGAGAAAACCGAACTCCGGCCTGTCCCGCTTCTATGGTAGTAGTCATACAACCCGCGGCTAACGCGCCAACAACCAGAATCAAGGCAAGTAGTATAGCCCCTCTGGTCAATAAACGTGTCGGGTTCGAAAAATTAGGTCGGTTGTTCATTTTCTTGTGCAAGTAATAAGTTTACAGTTTAGTGGGATGACGATTCCCATGACGTGGGTACAATCAACAAATTGCTTTGTTGCAGTTTGCCCGTTCAAGTATTTTGTTATCGCGTATGAAACGAGCGCTTGAAAATCTTATTGGTAAAGACTCCATTCGCGAGAATGTAGTACTGGCGCCGTACACAACGATGCAACTGGGAGGCCCCGCAGACCTCTTTGTCGAGGTTAAAAATGCTGAGGCACTAGCGCACGCAGTCAAAACCGTGCGCGAACTTGACGTACCCTACTTCCTGTTAGGTTACGGGGCCAATGTGGTTGTAGGAGACGCAGGTTTCCGCGGTGTTGTTATCCGTAATGCTGCTAAAAACATTGAATTCCGCGGTAACCAAGTGACCGCGGAAAGCGGCGCTATTGTGTATCCTGACCTGATTGAAGCATCTGTCACTAGGTCACTGTCCGGCCTGGAACATTACGTTGGCATCCCCTCAACTGTAGGCGGGGCACTTTGGCAGAACCTTCACTTTCTTTCCCCGGCCCCGGCTCGCGAGCGAACCATGTTTATTGAGGAGGTTTTGGAGCATGCAGATCTCATAACTGAGGAAAACGACCTTCGGCGCGTAGATGTAGATTACTTTGAGTTTGGATACGACTATTCCATCCTGCATAGGAAAGATGACATCGTACTGCGCGCGACATTCCGGCTTACGCCCGCGCGTGAAGCGGACTTACGCAAGATTATGACCGAAAACCTTGCTTGGCGTGCTCTGAGGCACCCTCCATTGGATACCGAACCCAGTGTCGGGTCTATCTTCAAGAAGATTCAGGGCATTGGAGCCGGTCGTCTGATTGACGAGTGTGGACTCAAGGGCGCCAGTTTTGGCGGCATTGTAGTTACGCATCGCCATGCTAACATCATGGTCAATCAGGGAGGAGGAACCGCTGCAGATGTTCAGGCACTGGTAGCCTACATTCAGAAAGAGGTGGCTGCGCAGACCGGCTACCACCTGGAAACTGAAATTGATTTTGTCGGTGAATTCGACCCACCGACCAGTGGATCCCCCGTGTTTATCCCCCGCCCACCCGGATTGATTACGGCCGAGGAGCTGGCTGCACGCCGGGCAACATGATGGCTTCCAAAAAATCCTCAAGTTGGGCCAACGGAGCTCTGGCAGTGCTACGGAAAGATCTCCAATTGGAGTTGCGAAACAAATCAGTCCTAGGTACGCTGATTGTTTTTGTCCTCAACACGATGTTTCTAATCCTGGTTTCAGCCGGCAGAGGCGACCTAGAACCGAGAACTGAAGCAGCGCTGCTCTGGATTGTTATCTTCTTCACAGCAGCCTTGGGCCTGGGACGGGCATTCCTGTCTGAGAAAGAGCAGAAGACCAGACTTTTTTTGCGGATACATACGCAGCCCCTCATGGTCTACGTCGGAAAACTGTGCTACAGTTTTCTTACGATCCTATGCGCAAATGTCGTTTCAGCATGCATTTTCCTGCTGCTGCTGGGCGTTGAAGTGGCTCTGCCGGGCTTATTTATACTTACACTTGTCCTTGGGACGTTGGGGCTCGCGGGGGCAACGACACTGTTAGCCGCCATAATTGCGAGAACAACACGAAGTGGGATACTCTTACCCGTGTTGATGTTTCCGCTCCTGGTCCCCCTACTGCTCGCGGCTGTTGAGTCTACATTCTATAGTTTTGTTGGTCAATCTTTTACCGAAGGAGGTTGGACTGCGTCCCTTGGATCCTTACTAACCATAACTAGTTTCTCCGGCGTGGTGGTCGTCGCATCTGTTTTGTTGTTCGACTATGTCTGGCAGGATTAAAGAGTCTTCCCCCGAATGCCCCGTAAGTACAAGACCGTACGCCTTGTAATTATCATCTGGACGACACTCGTATTGTTGGGGGCATTTTCCTTTGGCGGTACTTGGCTGAACATCCCGAAGGTGGCTATGCTGGAGCATACGGCCCGGAATCTGTATTTCCATGTGCCCATGTGGTTCACCATGATGGCGTTGACGGCCCTTTCGGCCGTACATGCTATCCAGTGCCTCCGAACGAATAGTCCTGTTAGCGACATCAGATCCCGTACCGCGGCGCTGATTGCAGTAACATTCGGCATACTGGGCCTCGCCACAGGTAGTGTCTGGGCACATTATACCTGGTATGAAGGCACAAACATATGGTGGAATTTTGACCCTAAGCAAACAATGGCGGCTGTTCAGGTCCTGATATATTGCGCATATTTTGCACTTAGGAGTGCGCTGGACGATCCCCGAAAGCGGGCTCGCATTGCTGCCGTGTACAATTTATTTGCCTTTGCAACCGTACCCTTCCTGCTCTATGTGCTCCCGCGTCAATTGGAGAGCCTGCATCCTGGCGCAGAAGGCAACCCTGCCTTCAGCGACATCACGGATCCAATCATGCGAATAGTCTTTTATCCCGCAGTCCTTGGATTCATAGGTGTTGGTTGGCTACTCTACACTCAACGTGTTAGACTGGCCCGTGCTGTAATGACGCTGCGGAGCATTAAGGAAGACAACCACTTTTAAAAATGAGCGTGATTCTCTTGTTGATTCAGGCGGCCCGAGACCTTGAGACTGTCATGTTGGACAACGACAAACTATTAGTCGTTCTTGCCGTTGTACTAATCATATGGATAGGAATCACGGTCTTCATTTACGCTACGGATCGAAAAATTGATCGACTGGAATCCTCGGTGAAAGCCCTGCGTAGTGAAGGAAAACCACCGATTGATCCTAGTTAACCGGACTCAGCTATGCGTAAACCTCGCACTATTATCAGTCTTATTGCCTTGGTCGTCTTTGCCTCCCTACTTCTGTTCAGTTTTGGAGACCAGGTGGGGGTGTATATGCATTTTGCTGAAGCTGAGGCATCCGGGACGCGCGCTCATGTCGTAGGCTACTGGGTGCAGTCCGAGACTACACACTACGACCCTGAAAAAAATCTTTTCAAATTCCATTTGCGTGATAACGAGGGGGCCGTACGCGAAGTGCATTACCGGGACCCAAAGCCCGCGAGCTTTGAAGATGCCGAAAAAATCGTCGTGGAGGGACACCTGAATGGAGGAATATTTGAAGCCGAACATATCCTCATGAAATGCCCCTCCAAATACAACGCTGAGGGTGCATTGGATGAGGCTTTGCCTGTATCACGTTCGGGCGAGTATGATCAATAAGGCCGTAGACCGGTGTGATCCCCTTTACCCGGTTACAGGACACCCCCGCATCGCCGACAATACTACATCAGCCGAGGCTTGTGGGTGAATCTCAGTGTGGCGTAGCCTCCCTTCAGAAGTATGCTCGATATTGATAGATTCAGCGAGCTGTGTCCTGACTGGAGCCGAAAGGCACCCGGTCAAATATGCGGTAAAGCAGTGATGATTCAAGTTACTACCCTTCGGAGGGACTTCAGATCATTTTGGCATCCACTGTACCGCTGATGCAGTTCCGGTTCAACCATTCACTCAATTATTAACGGATCCCGCTGTATGTGATCCACCCCGTTGCAGTGAGATTAACCTTGCTCCTTCCGGCGAAACATTTAATGTCGCTAACGAAAAAAGTAAGTGACGATGGACAGATGCGATCTCATACAGGACAATCAAGTTCTTTCGTACTTCGTACAACCCGCCACTGATAAACGATTGTATCTGCTGTGAAGAGATCACTGCTCTTTATCTGTCTGATGCTTGCCACTCCGTGCGTGGCGCAGGAGTATGCCCTGTCAATCGCACGTGTAAAATATAGCGGCGGAGGAGATTGGTACAGCGACGAACAGTCGCTACCTGAACTGCTTTCCTACGTCCGAAACGAAACGCTGGTAAATGTGAATCCCAGACCGGATATCGTCGAACTATCGACTGATCGGCTATTTACCTTCCCCTATCTGTACCTGACAGGACATGGAAACGCTGTGTTCACGGAACCGGAAATCAGTCGGCTTCGACAATACCTTGAGCACGGAGGTTTCCTGCACATTGACGACAACTATGGCCTGGACCTTGCCATCCGCCGTGAAATGGCCCGCGTATTCCCGGATCAGGAATTCGTAGAACTTCCGTTTGATCACCCAATTTACCACGCGCACTTCTCATTCCCTAACGGTCTCCCAAAAATTCATGAACATGATGGCAAACCGCCTCAGGGATTTGGACTGTTTGACCAGCACGGACGTCTGTGTGTATTCTACAGTTACGAGAGTGATCTGGGAGATGGCTGGGAGCCGGAATCAGTGCACGATCTCCCGCTGGACGTCCGGGAACCTGCCCTGAAGATGGGGACGAATATCCTGGTGTACGCTCTAACGGGGACCAGTCCAAATAACTAAATACTAACATGAATCATCTCGCGTCCCAGGATCCCAAAATCTTTGCCGCAATTGAACGTGAAGTAGATCGACAGAACAACGGTCTGGAGCTGATTGCCTCGGAAAACTTTGTATCCCGAAGCGTCATGCAGGCTATGGGCTCTGTGTTCACCAATAAGTATGCGGAAGGATTACCTGGACGACGGTACTACGGAGGCTGCGATTTCGCAGATACCGCGGAAGATTTGGCTCGTGAACGTGCCAAACGGCTCTTTAAGTGCGACTGGGTCAACGTTCAGCCACACTCCGGCGCATCCGCCAACGCAGCGGTGTACCTGAGTTGCTTGAATCCCGGGGATACATTTCTCGGCCTGGATCTTGCTCATGGCGGTCATCTGACCCACGGAAGTCCTGTAAATTTCTCGGGAATATGGTTCAAGGCAACCTATTATGGTGTCGAACAGGATGGTCACATTGACATGAACCGCGTCCGGGAAAAAGCAAAAGCTACGCGCCCAAAGCTCATCTCAATTGGGGCTAGCGCGTACTCGCGTGACTTCGACTATGAGGCCTTTCGTGATATTGCTAATGAAGTGGGGGCACTTCTGTGGATGGATATGGCCCACCCTGCCGGACTGATTGCTGCGGGACTGCTTAATGACCCGCTGCCATACGCTCACATCGTTACAACAACAACCCACAAAACGCTTCGCGGACCACGAGGCGGAATGATCCTTGTCGGACGTGATTTTGAAAATCCATTTGGGAAAGTCGCACGGAAAAGCGGCCGTGTCCGCAACATGAGCGAACTGCTGGATTCAGCTGTGTTCCCCGGTATGCAGGGGGGACCGCTCGTGCATGTGATTGCAGCCAAGGCCGTCGCCTTTGAGGAAGCGCTTCAACCCGAATTTGAAGTATACTCGCGGCAGGTGCAACGCAATGCAGTTGCAATGGCAAACTCCTTTTTGTCGCGTGGCTACGATGTCGTAAGCGGCGGAACGGACAACCATCTTGTTCTAGTTGACCTGCGAAGCAAGAACACCACAGGCAAGGAAGCAGAGCGCGTATTGCAGGCTGCACACATCA
The DNA here is from genome assembly GCA_965219915.1 of Rhodothermales bacterium. Classification (GTDB taxonomy): domain Bacteria; phylum Bacteroidota; class Rhodothermia; order Rhodothermales; family Bin80; genus Bin80. Next base: position 3,270,224 of record OZ244794.1, read on the forward strand.
CGGTCAATAAAAACATGGTCCCCTTTGACGATAAAAGCCCCTTCGTTACCAGTGGGATTCGTCTCGGAACCGCCGCGGTCACCACGAGAGGTTTTCAAGAAGCAGATATAGAACACACGGTTGCGCTGATTGACCATGCGTTGGGCGCACCGAATGACGAATCGGTTCGTCATACAGTCAGGAAGGAGGTTCAGTCGCTTTGCACGGCTCACCCACTGTATGATTTCGTGATCGCCTAGATGACTGGCGTGTACATTCCTGATATATGACAGAACTAAGGTGCCCGGGAGTAGCGGTTAGCTCTACAAAACCCCACAATAATTCATGACTTATCTCAGATGACTACGAGCCCGGTCTTCGTTGCCGAGAAGTGTAAAATCCGCCCTTTGAGCGGTTCAGACTTGACGCATCCTTGCGATTTCGTAGCTGAACCGAGCATCTTACGCTTGGTATACTCTGGGCGTGTTTTAGGCGGATCTTACAGATGACACAAGAAAAGGTAGATTATTGGCCCTATCTGCACCAATCTGGTCTGTCCCAAAAGATTTATGACAAGGCCTTGGTGTCGGGTAGTCGCGAAACACTTCTTGACCCGGAAGGCAGACTCGTTGAGTGGCTCCTTGATATGCGTCTCCCGCTCCTGGATGGCAAAATGTCCCGTGAGATTGGCAGACTGGTTGCCAACCGATTACGCATGGCAGGAATCAGACAAGTCGCCGGTTCCGGCATTGGTGCCAGCGCCATGGTCTGCGCAACAATTAATGCATCCGGCTCACCACCCCTGCGGGGAGGACTGGTCAGAATTCAGCCCAAACCCTACGGACGCCGCCGCCTGATTGAAGGACCACTGGATCCCACGATTCCGGTAGTAATTCTTGACGATCTGCTCAACAGCGGAGGAACTGCCAAGCGTGTCCTCAAAGAGCTTAGAAGAGAGGGATTTACGGTTGAGGGATACCTGACCATCTTCGAGTTCGCATGGGGGGATGGCCGAACGGCACTTGAGCAAGAAGGGTTGTGGGTTGATGCGTTGATGGAATTAACCCTGGGTCAGGAAAATGCGGGAAGTTCCGATTCGGCTACACATGCCTAAGGAGAATGGCTTTCGATTGGCGAAAAACTTTTAGGCGTATTCTCAAATCAGAAACGCCCGTTGGGGTCCAGGCAGCAAGTACGCAAACACTTGCCGAGCCACGCGATGAAACGTTGCCGGAAGGTGGCGAAATGTCCTTCCTTGACCATCTAGAGGATCTACGCTGGACAATTATAAGGGGAATCAGTGGCGTAGTCATCATGACTATCGTCGCGGCAATATTCCATAATTGGGTGGTTGATGTAATCCTCATGGGCCCCGCAAAATCGGACTTCATCACATACCAACTTCTGGGATTAGACTTCGAAGATTTAAATCTGCAAAACCGTACAGTGCCTGGCCAGTTCTTCGCACTCATGGGTATTGTTATGGCCGTAGGACTTGTAGCCGGTTCCCCCTTCCTCATTTACTCCATCTGGAAATTTATTGAGCCTGGTCTCTATCCAAGAGAAAAAGCCGGCATGCGATTCATTGCGGCCTTTGCAACTATCTTTTTTGTGATCGGCGTCCTGTTCGGCTACTTAGTGATCACGCCATTAGCATTGAATTTTTTCAACAACTTCAGTATTTCTGACACTATCCGGAACGACTTTGACATCACGCGTTATTTCAGCAGTGTGACCTGGTGGGCTTTTGGCGCGGGTATACTCTTTGAACTCCCTGTAATAATCTATTTTCTTGCAAAGCTGGGTCTTGCTACACCAGAGCGGCTGCGTGCCTTTCGCAAGTATGCGTTTCTGGGTGTGTTCGTGCTTGGTGCCCTCGTCACGCCGGCCGACCCTTTCTCCATGTTCGCAGCCGCCATACCGCTGTACCTGCTTTATGAAGGCTCAATACACGTGGCTACCTGGGTAGAGCGCAACCGAATTCGCGAACTGAATAAAGCTTTTGGAGATACGCCTTAACTCAGTTGCCCCCAAACCCAAATAAGCGTTCGACCACCAAGCCCGGCGCATATCAGTGTCACCAGGATTCCTAGCCCCAAGTACCAGTGCGGTAGCGCTACGGTTTTTTGTCTCACCGCCAGGAACAGCACAAACACGGCAATGAACGGCAAAAGTAATCCATTCGCCGCCTGGGCGGCAATAATAATTTCCAAAGGGTTCCGCCCAAATAGCGCAAACATCATTCCAGTTAGCAGAACAGATATCCAGACAACCCGAAACCCTGGATGCTTTGCATCGTCTGGCCATCCAAAAATTTCCCGTACGCCACAGGCCGCTGCCAAAGGGGCAGTCACTGCTGAGGTAATTCCGGCTGCAAACAGTCCCATCCCAAAAAGTATCTCCGCAAAAGGCCCCGCAGCTGGACGAATCACCGGGGCAATGGCTGCTACGGATTCCACTGCTTCAACCTCCAGAGTTGCGCCGGCAAAAAGGATTGCCACAGAAATTATCCCCCCAAGCGGCAAAAAAATGGCCATTCCGGTAAGCTCACGCCGCCAGGCTAACTGGGGATCCTCGTGGGCCCAATACTTCTTGGCTGCACTTCCGTGCAAGAACAGATTATAGGTTACAACGGTGGTGCCTACCAGCGCAATTGTACGAACCAAACTGCCGTCAGGAATTCGAGGGATCATCAGCCCCTGCAGTGCAGCCTGCCAATCTACCGGTGCAAGAATCACCGTGACCAGAAACACTGCACTCATAAGTGCAACTAGCACTGCCAGCAGCTTTATTACGATTTGCAGCTGCATCGAGAGCGCAGCCGCTGCAAACAGACCGATGAGCAAAACTAATACGCTTCGCGGAAGCAAGCCGCCTGTGAGACTGCTGACTCCAGCCACAGCACCGGCGATATTACCCGTTTCGAATGCCGCAGTACCGGCCCAAAGTCCCAGAACTACCAATGCGCTCACTATCCACTGGATTGGTGACCGCTCGGTGTACACGCGCAGAGCTTCCCCCATGCCGAGCCTAGACCAAATCCCCGCTCCGGCCGTGAATGATTGTAGCACAAACGTGGCCCCGACAGAGAACAATAGTACCCAACCCAACGCATAGCCGAAGTCTATGCCCGCAGTGGCACAGGTTAAAACCGTACCGGGGCCTACGAAAGCAGCTACAGTCAGGGAAGAAGTCCCCAGTTTAAATCTGGACTGTTTCACAGCACACTACGAGGCTACTGGATGGTCCAGGTATCAGCCGCGTACAGCAACGCATCTAGATCTCCCTGCCCCTGTCTCTCCGTGATTCCCGCAATCTGTTCCCACAGCAACTGTTCGTAAGTTGGGCGTTCTTCACAGTAAAATACCCCGAACGGTCTGGGCATATCCGGTCGCTGCGACATCCGGCTCACGATCCCGGCAAGCTCCAAAGATGTTTCGTCGTAAACAATGGCATCGTTCACCGAGAAATCCCCTCCTTCAATATCGAAAACACTTGTCTTGAATCCATCCAGCCTGACACCTTGTTTGCCATTCGCAAAAAGCATAGGCTTTCCGTGCTCCAGGTAAACCGTCCGATCAGCCTTAGTCGCTCTCTCGGTAAAGTCAAAAAAAGCGCCATCGTTGTAGATATTGCAGTTCTGATAGACCTCAACAAACGCGCTGCCTGGATGAGTGTGTGCACGCTTAAGCACCATGGTAAGGTGCTTCGTATCCCGGTCGGCAGTGCGCGCCACAAATGATGCCGAAGCGCCGAGCGTAAGCGAAATAGGGTTGAACGGGGGCGAAATTGAGCCAAATGGACTACTCTTGGTTACCTTACCGATTTCACTTGTTGGACTGAACTGCCCCTTCGTAAGCCCATAGATCTGATTATTGAACAGTAGGAGCTGCAGGTTCACATTCCGACGCAGCAGGTGAATCAAGTGATTTCCTCCAATAGACAATGCATCTCCGTCTCCAGTTACCACCCAAACATCCAGGTCCGGCCTCGAAGCTTTGAGCCCCGTAGCAATCGTGGGGGCGCGTCCATGAATGGAATGCATCCCATACGTATTCATGTAATACGGAAACCGGCTTGAGCAGCCAATACCGCTCACAAACACTACATTTTCCCGCTTCACTCCCAGCTGCGGCATTAACCGCTGCACACTCGCAAGAATTGCGTAGTCTCCACAACCCGGACACCACCGTACATCCTGATCACTTGCATACTCTTTGCGGCTTATCCGGGCCTTGGGTGGGCCCGCTCTACGCGGTCCACGACCTGGAGGTCGCACAGGTTTCCTGGAAGGAGGGAGCGTCGCCATTTAATTGATCTCTTCGCAATGGTTGATAGCAGCCTCAACAATTTCACTGGCCTTGAAAGGTTGCCCCTGAATTTTGTTAAGCGCGGCAAACGGTAGTAGGAATCGGTCCCGGAGAATGCGAACAAGTTGTCCCTTATTCATTTCAGGCACCAAATAGCCATCAAAGCGGCCCAGAATAGCACCTAGATCTGACGGTAGCGGATTAATGTATCTCAACTGAACCGTACCTACTTTCAATCCACGGTTATGCAGTCGATCCACGGCGGTCTTGATTACTCCATCCGTTGATCCCCAGCCAACTATGAGTAAATCTCCTTCCTCATGACCGTACACCTCTGTGGGTTCAATGAACTGTCCTACCCGCTCAACCTTGCTCGCCCGGAGATTCGTCATGAATTCGTGATTCTCTGGATCGTAAGAAACATCTCCTGTCTCGTGTTGCTTCTCCAGACCCCCCAAACGATGTTCTAGGCCTGGCGTCCCCGGCTTTGCCCAAGGCCGAGCCAGTGTACCTGGATCTCGCACGTAAGGAAGAAACACATCTTTACCGTCCACCTTCCGATTCGTCATTCCTGCGAAGTTGACATCAAAACCTCCGAGTTCGCTGGACGACGGAATACGCCAAGGCTCAGCACCGTTGGCTACATATCCGTCCGCTAACAAAATGACCGGCGTCATGTGGCGAATCGCGACCACACAGGCCTCATATGCCGCATAGAAACAGTCTCCCGGAGTTGAAGCCGAAAGTACTGGCAAGGGTGCCTCACCATTGCGGCCATACATGGCCTGAAGCAAGTCGCTTTGCTCAGTCTTGGTTGGCAACCCCGTTGAGGGCCCCCCACGTTGCACACCTATAATCACCACGGGCAACTCCATCATGACCGCAAGTCCGGTGCTTTCCGCTTTCAATGTCAACCCTGGACCACTTGTAGCGCAGACCCCCAGATTCCCTCCGAAGCTGGCCCCAATGGCTGCGCCAATAGCCGCGATTTCATCTTCTGCCTGAAAAGTCTTTACGCCAAAATTTTTGTATCTGCTCAGATGATGGAGCAGATCCGAGGCAGGCGTGATTGGGTAGCTGCCATAGAAAAGGTCTAGGCCGCTCTTACTGCTGGCGGCAACCAATCCAAGAGCAAGGGCCTCCACTCCGCGAATCGCCCGATATGTACCAGGCGAAAGTCGTGCCGGAGCAACCTCATACTGCACAACAAAATCTTCAGTGGTTTCACCGAAATGGTATCCCTTCTTCAGTAGGTGGATATTCGCTTTCGCGAGCTCGGGTCGTTTGGAAAACTTCTTTGACAACCACTCTATCGCAGGCTTCAGTGGACGTGAGTAAAGCCAAAGTGTCAATCCCAGCGCAAACATATTCTTGCTACGATCGACAGCTTTCTTGTCGAGCCCAAAGCCCTTGAGTGCCTCCTCGGTCATCCGAGACAGCTCAACCTCAAAGACCCGATAGTCCTTCAAGACTCCCTCCTCCAGCGGATTGCCTTCTTTATAGCCTGCCAGTCTTAAGCTGTGAGGTTTAAAGGCGTTCACGTTAACTATGATCGCCCCACCCCGTCGAACGCGCCCTAGATTGACCTTAAGCGCAGCCGGGTTCATGGCAACCAGTAAGTCAACTTCATCCCCCGGCGTCCGAACATTCACGGATCCGAAGTGCAGCTGGAAACCACTCACACCGTAAGTCGTGCCCGCAGGTGCACGGATTTCCGCCGGGAAATCTGGCAAGGTTGCCAGATCATTCTGGGCAAAGGCAGTTGCCAGCGTAAACTGAGACCCGGTTAACTGCATACCATCACCCGAATCTCCTGCAAAAAGCACGGTGACTTCGTTGAGTGACTCCACGGATTTCGTGGCAGCAACAGTACTTATGGGGAGGCTCTCCATGAGTTAGCTTGCAATATTCAGACTACGGCACAAAATATACCAATTCAATTCAACAGCTTGCTCTTCAGCATCTCGTGATATCCCTGTATCATGTCCTACTCATACAGCATTTATCCCCAAATATGCGTTTTCAGTAGTAATCTACCTGTACGACAAATCCCGTTCATGTTCTAAGCCAATCGTAACGTGGCCAAGTTCAGCACACGGCAACATCGAGAGATCAAGAAATTAGGAATTCGCAACAAGCAACCCTGGCAGGCCCGGTAAAAATCACTGCCGCAGAATACGCTGTATTCTGCAGACATTAGAGGATAACCACGAAAAGACCATTTTGTCCCACTTCGCAGGGCGAATATCTAAAGCAATCACACTCAACGACATCCGAATCACCCTGTAACCACAACAAGTTACGCAACATGCGTTGATAGTGTGTCGCTGATAGGAGGTAAAACCGTTGACCTGGGGGCGCGCGCGCGTACCATATACGCCTCCAGGAATCCCCTGTGCTTACCAGGAGCCTCGGCTGCTTCAACAATCCGCTCGTGATTGAGGGAGTTGATACGATCGCACGCTGCACGTATAGCGTCCATCGAAATCTTAAGCGCTACATCCACTGGCATGCGCTCTGGATTGATGTCCAGACCATACCAGGCATTGTACCCGTGCATTTTGAGCACATAAAGCCCCGCCTCCATTTGCTCCGGTGATACCAGGCCCGCATTAAGGTCCTGGTCGTAATTACCCAGCGGTTGACTATTCCAATGCGTATGCGCCAGACGTCCCTCCGACAGGGGCCAGCTCAGGGCATATGCCGTGTCTTCAAAGCCCATAAGCAAGTGCCCGATTTCGGGATTCATACAGATCAGTTTATGGCCTTCCGCGAGTAGGCTCCGGTTTTCCTCATGCTGCAACATTGCCTCAACCTGCTGCCCAAGTAGCACCCCCTCCGGAGTCAGACTGTAAAGAATGCGACCCCTGGGCTCATAAGGCTTGGGTTCAAAGGCGATACGCATACCCGGGGCTGCGTCCATTGCTTCCGCCAATCCCGCAGCAAATCGCTGACGCATATGGGCCATATTCATCCCAAATGGATTCTCATAGCCATCGATTCCGGGCCACACGACTGAAAAATCACACTCAAGTTCCCTGGCCAGACTCAAAGAGCGAGCCGTTCGATCAACCGCCATCTTGCGGACCTTGTCGTCGGGGTTTGAGAGTGAGCCAAATTCGAATTCAGCATCGTAAAAAAGTAATGGAATGACCGTCAACAAACGGATGCCGGTACTCTTGGTAAAGGCCTTCCAAAGTGGAAGATTATCTTCATTGATCTCGTTCGGATAATGAGCTTCCAAAGCATCCAGCCCGTAATCTTTCAAAGATGCGGCGATCTCGAGTCTGGCCTCAATTGATTCATCCGGTTTGTACTTGGCATGAAACCTTGAATCTGCCGGTGAAAAAAACCAGATACCCGCTGAAAACCTGGGAGTTAGCTCAAACGAATTCAGATGAGCAACCAGGTCTTTACCTGTCAGTATCCTTGCCTGTCCGCGCAAGTCTGTTAGGGGCATCGGTTAAAATTGTTTTTTGTCAAAAGATAGGAGGAAAACAGCATCACCGATGATGCTCCTCATAGTGGGTTTCCAGCCAATCTTCTCCGTAATCGTTACTGGGATCCCTGACAATCGTATGAATATGATTGCTCCCGTTCTCATCTCCGCCAACTCCTCGTTCACGTACATATTCAATCAGGAGGGACGGACCATGCACCCGGTAGTAGTATCGACGCTCCATATGCTCTGTTGGACCGATCCATGCAAACCGTAAAGCTCCCAGGCCGTCCGAGCGAATTTTCTCCAATTGTGCATTTGCAGCGCGATGATCCGCATTGCGGACATACTCATCAATCAATTCCCACATCAAAATCTGTTGGGTTTTGTCCAACGAAGATGCTTGTATGCCCTCTATTGATTCAAGTCTGTTACGCTGTCCCGGACCTTCGAAAATGTCATTTGGTACAGCATTCCCCAGTACAGCTATAGCACGCTGCTCATCGGTGAGTGTTTGCATGAGCCTAAATCCTCGTTCCCGTTCGTGGGAAAGGATCCGCCAACCCGCGTACGGGCCTGTTTCAACGGTATACGGTTCCGCACCTAAAAACAAAGGAGTGAACGCTACATTATCCCCAACTACGGTAAAGCTGGCAGACAGGTGATGCCCTGTAAGAAGCCAACCCCATTGCTCATCCGTCTCAGGGTTTCCGAAAATAGATACCCAGTAATTCTCGGTCGTCCAGCTCTCAATCAGCTCTGTCATTCGACCGGAAGCACCACGCTCCGAAGCCGCCTCACTGAGCACATCATCAAGCCACATCACACCTGCTATTTTTAAGTATCCCTGACTGCTGGTGGATGCCCTGATCAGGTCATGAAGATGATGACGCTGAGTTACGGTCATGTCTCCGGCACGCAACCCTCCACGCTCATAAAAAACACTGGGCAGGTTGCTCCACCGTGTACGGGCATCCATGTCTGAGAACTCAAACTGAGACTTGGACACCTGCTCACCATCAAGTGAACCAAGAAACGCCACAGCCATTGCACGCATTTCCTCAGGATTGAGCGGCTGAGCCATAACAACCGGCTGCACCGCAGCATTTTGCACTGGCCCCGCTTTCTGTGGTGAGCCAATGGGGAGCAGACTGAGAAAACCGAACAATACGAGTATGCGACACGCTGAACAGTTCATGAACAAAAAACCCTTTAGGTCAGTGCCAAATTGGGAGATGTTACACCAGTCCAATGTTTGGGTTTCGAAAATTCTTGATGTTTACACCGAGGTGGAAAGGATATGGAATGGCTTTATTGCGAGTCCTGACTCAACTATAAAACCGCAAATCAAACCAGATTTTGTAGCACATCATTCTAGATCTTATAGATATCATAGCATAACAGGACCATAGTCTGCCTATTCTGGACTAACTGGTATTTGGGTGGACAATGGGAATTAGCTAGTTCAAGATGATATAGGGATTTTCAGGGGAAATCTGGGCGATTTCCTGCCTACTGGCACTCTATGGCATCGTCGAAGTGCTCGCTTTTTAAGTGATTTTGGGCGAGGTTGAGATCTGGCAGTAGAAAGTGATGTTTCGGTAGGGTACTGCGACTATCGCCAATCTTTAAAGGATTGCATACCGCTGGACAGTATTCTAAGCAGTAGCGATGGAGTATGTATCTTGAGGCGAGTTTCCTAGTTCCGAAGTTTTTGAGTCATCTACACGCCCAACACTATGAGAGTACGCCCCGCCTTATTAAGATTGATGCCAGTTCTTATCACGCTGTCAATACTGGAGACAGCAACAGCTCAGCTGCCGAATGTGGAGATCCAGAAGCAGGCGTCTGGAGTCGAGGTGCTTTTCATTGGAATAAGCTCGGTCGACGAGTCTGTGGTTTGGATAAGCGGAACAAACGGTACCTACGGGCGCACCCTTGATGGAGGTGAGCACTGGGAAATCGGCGTAGTACCGGGGGCAGATACGCTTCAGTTTAGGGATGTACATGCTGTAAATGACAATACGGCCTACCTGCTTAGCATCGGTAATGGAGATCAGTCCAGGATCTATAAGACCACGGATGGAGGGAAATCCTGGACACTGCAGTTTATGAATGCTGAGTCTTCTGGATTTTTTGACTGTATTGATTTTTGGGACGCACAAAGTGGGATGGCTTTTAGTGATTCCTTCGACGGTACATTCTATATCATTACTACGAGCGACGGCGGGGAATCATGGCATCGCGTACCACCCGAAGCGTTGCCGCCTGCGCGACCTGGAGAAGGAAGTTTTGCGGCTAGTGGTCACTGCTTGCATGCAGGGGGAGACAGCACGGCATGGATTGGTACGGGTGCCCACGAATCGGGGCCTGCTAGAGTTCTCAAGACAACGGACCGGGGCATGACTTGGACGTACCACGATACGCCCATTCCAGGGGGATCTGTACGAGGAATCACCTCCGTGGCATTTCTTGACCTCCTAACCGGTGCAGTATTGGGCGGAGATGTTACAGACATGACAAGTCGTGAAGACAACATTGCGCTGACCGATGACGGGGGCATTACTTGGACCCAAGCCGGCCGGCCTTCCTTTTCTGGACCAGTGTACGGGGCTGTTTACGTGCCTAATGCTCCCGTCCCCACGCTGGTTGCCGTTGGGCCAGAGGGCTTGGCCATAACAAGCAATCAGGGAGCATCATGGACAACACTTTCTAACGAGAATCTGTGGACCGTTGGATTTGGTGGATCCTCAAGGGGATGGGCTCTGGGAAGAGATGGACGAATCCTGAAGATCTCACTTAGCTGGTGACCATGACTTTCCACATGGGATGTATATCCGCTTTAGAAAAATGCAAGGGGATAATCCAGTGTTTGCCAGGAGATATCGGTCTCTGACAGGTTGAGGGTTTCACACCCATGATTTGTGCACGGCTTGAAAGCCTACTTTGTTCAAGCTTTTCGGGTTAAGGTCTTCCCAGCGACCAAACCTCTGGCACGTTTCAGTTCGACGCTGCTGTACGGTCAACATGCATAGAATATTCTCTCTGGAAAACACATCCGATACTGCGAGCCCCAATAGCAGACTTTTCGCGCATTAACTTCCGCATCCGGCGATCTTGCCCCAGCCCCGGAAAACTCGTATCAGGCTAAGCAATCAGATCACTGATTCTCGTTCTCAAACCTGAGTCCTCTGGAATAGCCCTCTGGGACAACATACCGCGTGTGATACTCCTGCCAGTCTGAAGAATGACGCTTATATACCGGATCTGCCTGCAATCTCCCCGGTGGTTCATCATACGTAGCATCTCCGTGTGATGGCAGGGGTCTTAACGTCGTGGAAAAGGTGGTATTATAATCACCATCCTTAACCCAACCGTCACCAACAAGGACAAAATCCCTCTGCCAGCCTGCCTCAACCGGATTTATCTCAGTGAAGCGCAATTGTATTTCGTCTGCTGCATTCATGATCACATAACGATCGTCCACTTTTTCCAGGAGCGGCAATACATCACCGAATCGAGTGTGATATCCGATCAAGTCGCGCCATACCTGGGCAGTGCCACTTAGCGTACCATACTCGGGTAACTCGGGAGAAGACCGATCCGCTTCACTGACCACTGAAAACCCGCGATACCTGAGGTCCGCCTCCGCAGGCAGCAGAGATGTCACCTGCCCAATAGAATCACTCAATTTTTCTGCCGTGTACAATACATCCCAGTAAATCTCCATGTTCGTATACAGGCGTAAGCGCCGTGAACCAAGCTCCCTTACTGCCGGAACCAGATCTATCAGTACAGTTTTTGACTTCCCACTTGGAAAACCAAGGTTGGCATGAACAATCTCCCAGGATCCGTCAGGTAGCTGTGCTTCGACCCGCAATCCACTTGGAGCCGCATGCTGTCCCTGGCTAATCGCCACATTAATTGAGCTGTCGGTCGGTCGAATCCATCCTCTTGCAATCAACCAGGCGTCCTCGGCAGTTTCGTCACCTATTTCGACCTCCAGATAATGGTGTCGCGTTATCCCTTGGTAGTCCCCTCTTCCAAAGAAATCTGCATACTTCTCGTCCTGCACTGCAACGAGCTCCAGTACATCATTCCCGTGGTCGTCCCACGCGCCGATGATGGGTACCGACTCACCGGTCACATGTACTTTCAATTCTGGTGGAGGAAAGGCAAATCGCTCATCAACAAAAACTTCTGTGCCTACGGGATGATCAACAACCATAAGCGATATGTGATCGAAAAAATGCGTCTCCCATAACTCGGCTGTAATCCGAACATCGTAATATCCCTCCCGCGGCTGAAGTTGATCTCCCCTGATTTTGACCCAATCTTCGGTAGTCATTATGCCGGCCGTCTCTTGGGCATTGATTCTAAGTCCCAGAGGTGAACGCCAGATAAAATCGGTAACAAAGGTCATCTCATCTCCATCCCACGTAAAGAGCCACGGGCAAGATCCTTTCAGTCGTTGTGTGGCACTCACAATTTCATCGGAGAGCATGTCAAACTCGGCCTGAACCGAACCATTTGGCCAAGTGATTCGTGCGACATCTGCGAGCGACTGCGTTCCGAGACCAAAGTGCACAATGGGCTGCGTGATGGGTTGCTTCTGGTACAGTAATCCGGCGCGAACCTCCACCTCTCCACCGATCCCAAACGAGTTGATGCGCTGATCCCCGACCGCCTGCGCTGCACGAGGTTGGATCTGCTTCCAGTGATAACCTTTTGTGGTCAGGACTCCAAATCGTTTCGGTTGACGGTCAGCATCCAATCCTATCAGGTCTAGACGACCTGCAAAGCGTGTAGCACTAAGCGCATAGGCTTCCAGGTCTACGGGACCTCCGCTGGAATAGAAACCATAGTCCTGATCCTGTAGCAGAATATGGGACTGCGCCGCCTCCGTTACAACCAGATCCACCCCACCGTTGTTGTCCAGATCACCTGTCAAAATCTGTGCGCTAGATGTCTGCAAGTCCACCCGCGCCAAAACTTCAACTGTTTCCTGATACCCCAGCGTGATTCGTAATACCTGTCCGGTATTTGCAAGAACCAGAAGCTCAATCTTACCATCACTATTGCTATCAGAGACTGTGATATCCAAGGGAGTGAACTCCGCAGTTGATACTGGCACTGGCATGGAGGTGAATCGACCCTGTCTTTCATTCTGCATCACCACCAGACTTCCCTCGGCATCCACGAATCCAGCATCTGGGTCGCCGTCCTGATCAAAATCTGCCCAGGCAAATGCCTTAACCCCGGAAACGCCAGAGAACCAATCCTCACGCTCAAAGGTGCCGTCTCCATTGTTGCGTAGCGCCAATAGTTCATTTTGGGCGGTGTTCAGGAGCAAATCAATATCACCTTCCAGGTCAATGTCTGCAGCCCAGACGCCCGTGTACGCTGCATCCGTAGTTGCTGCACCTAAGCCTAGGGTGGCCGTTACATCAGCAAACTGCTCAAGTGAATCCTGGCGCAATAGGCGCATCCCATCAGCTCCCGCCAGAATGATGTCCGTACGGAAATCAAAATCAAAGTCTATCCCGATACCTGCGTCATGACCACTTATACCCGGAGCTTTCCATGCCTCTTCGCGGAGCGTTTTAACGGAATCCAGCCCCGCATAGAAAATAGCTGGTAGCGCGTCATTGCCCAACGCAATTGCCGCAATCCATTCCTGAGGTTCACCTGTTGGTATGAGTGATTGATCAGCAACAAACTGCAGAGAATCATCCAGGGACGCGGGAGAAGAAGTGGGACTTTCTAGACGAATAAAGCGCGTAATTGGGTCTCCCACACGCTCAATGGGTACACGCACAGAGGCCAGATCCTGGCGGTACTGTGGTTCGCTGAGGAGTACATTGCGCAGAAACGCCAACTGCGTGGCCGCATCACCGGTCTCAGCTACCGCCTCGCGCAAGGCCTGAATCTGTTCATTTACGTCCGGCCCCCATTGATGGCTGGCCAACTCATTCAGAAGTTCTATATCTAGTGTTCCCCGGGTAACTGACTGTTCCAGGCGCTTAAGCAAGACCGAAGTGTTTCCGGGAACAGCGCTATCCAGTTGTTCCATCAATGCCGCGATCTCATCCGAACTATTTGGTAGAAGATGAACCAGGTCATAAAGTGCACGAGCATTCAGGGGATCACTTGCAACCGCCTTATGGAGATAATGTACCTGTGCAGTTTCATCACCAAGCATTCGTGCATGAGCTGCTGCCAGAAGCAAGACCCCACTGATTGTTGAATCCAGACTTAAGGCCTGGCTTAAGTGCCCTTGTGCCACTTCCAGTTCATTGCGACGCATTGCCATAAGGGCCAAGTTTGCCCACGCAGCAGGCTCCATAGGAGCAAGCTCCGTGACCAGTTCTAACTTGGCATAAGCGCGCAAGTCTTCGCCCACTTCCATCGCGGATACCCCCGCATAAAAGGCGCTTACCGTGCTATTATAAGCCTCAGATCCTGGTTGCGGATTACGAGGCCCTCTGCATCCGAGTGCAACAATGAATAAAATGATTAAAATAATTTGACTACGGACACACAACATTATCCAATATTTTTCTTTAACCTAGAGAAAATTTTTACGCAAATATAAAGGTCATTGTTTGAACAGAGCGCGAAACCCGCGTACTGCGCTCGCTGTCAGAAAGCCCTGCTAAGCATATGGTCTTCCCTCGATATTATTTGCTGCTTGTGCTATCCTTCGTGCTTGCACCATATGCAGGTGCGCAGCATGCTCAAATTCCGGAGCAATACCAAGCTGCTGTTGATTCGGCACAAAAAATGATCCTTGAAGCATGGCATAAGCACAAGTATCCAGGAATAGCCGTAGCCGTAGCAGCTGAGGGCCAACTGATCTGGTCGGATGCAGTTGGCTTTGCTGATCTAGAACAACGCGTGCCAATGTGGCCACATAGCCGCTTCAGGATTGCGAGTATTTCGAAACCCATAACGGCCGCTGCAACCGCTAAGCTCTTTAGTCAGGGACGACTGGATGTCGATGCCAGCGTGCAGCAATATGTGCCGGATTTCCCGCAAAAACGCTGGTCCGTAACAACACGCCAACTAGGCGCACACCTCGGAGGAATTCGCAGCTACCAACCGGGGGAGATGCTATCCGCCGTACCCTATGCTACAGTCCGTGACGGCCTGGGTATATTTGCTGCAGATACGCTCGTGCATGAACCCGGTACGCAGTTCCTATACTCCAGCTACGGCTGGAATCTGATCAGTGCAGTGATAGAGGGGGCTACCGGAACATCTTTTCTAGATCACATGCGCCAGGAAGTTTTTCTCCCCCTGGGAATGCTTAACACGGTCGCCGATCACCCAGACAAGCTGATTGCGCACCGGGTACGCTTCTACACCCGTAACGAGGATGGTGTGTTACTCAATGCACCCTTTGTAGATAACAGCTACAAGTGGGCCGGCGGTGGATTCTTGTCCACCCCTATTGATGTGGTTCAATTTGGGATAGGCCATTTAACATCGACTTTTCTTGACGATGCAGCCAAAGAATTACTGTTTACGGAACAGCTGACCATTACGGGTGAACCTACCGGATACGCCTTCGGCTGGAACGTAGAGGTGCGCGCAGATAATCGCCGCTACTATAGCCACAGGGGAGGAGCTATCGGTGGCACCTCTCTCCTCGTTATCCAGCCAGATACTGGTGTAGTGGTTGCCGCAATGATAAATATGGGTAATGCCGACCTGGAGGTTGTCCAAGAACTGGTCTCGCTTTTCGTTGCCACGGTTCAGCGTTAAGGAACATTCCGACGCAACATCATCGCACGAGCCCATTAATCTTAAGCGAGAATTTTTCGCAACCGGAATCCGCGGTATTCGTACAGCCTATGCTAGCATATTCCGACTTTGACACACAAACCGTAGCTTTGCCATGAAAAAACAATTGCTAATCCTTTTAACCCTGCTGCTGTGTGCGTCAAGCACTCGGGCACAGGATCATGACACCATGCAAATTCCAGAAATTGCGTACGAGAAGTTTCAGTTGGACAACGGTCTGACCGTCATCGTTCACGAAGACAATAAAGCGCCCTTGGTAGCTGTGAACCTTTGGTACCATGTAGGATCAAAGAATGAGCCGGAGGGGCGCAGTGGCTTCGCCCATCTTTTTGAGCATCTCATGTTCAACGGCTCAGAGAACTTTAACGACGACTACTTCCAGGTACTAGAGCGTATCGGTGCGACGGACCTTAATGGCACGACCAACAGGGATCGTACAAATTATTTCCAGACCGTGCCCAAGAATGCTGTGGATCTGGTGTTGTGGATGGAATCTGACCGAATGGGTCATCTTCTTGGAGCCATTGATCAGGCAAAACTCGACGAACAGCGCGGTGTCGTCCAGAACGAAAAACGCCAGGGCGAAAACGCACCATACGGACAGGTATTCAACCACATTACAAACGCAACCTACCCCAAAGGGCATCCCTATGCCCACACAGTCATCGGCTCTATGGATGATCTTAACGCCGCTGAACTGGAAGATGTACAGGAATGGTTCAAGGCCTATTACGGCCCAAACAATGCAGTCGTCTCAATCGCGGGAGATATTAATGTGAGCGAGGCCCGCGCCTTGACTGAAAAATACTTTGGAGATATTCCACCTGGTCCTCCTGTATCTCATTTCGATACCTGGGTTGCCAAACGTACAGGAGAACAGCGCGAAATCATGGAGGATCGCGTACCACAATCACGCATCTATAAAGTCTGGAACGTGCCCGAGCGCTATTCTAATGATTATCACCTTTTGGATCTGGCATCCAGCGTACTTTCCAGCGGCAAGAATTCACGGTTCTACAAGCGGCTGGTTTACACTGATCAGATTGCTACAAATGCCAGTGCATCTGTGTCTTCAGGCAGCATAGGAAGTCAGTTCATTATCCAGGCAACGGCGCGCCCGGGGGTCGCACTTGCGGATGTCGAGGCAGCACTAAATGAGGAATTAGCTGCATTCCTCTCGGATGGACCCACACCAGAAGAGCTCCGCCGGATAATCACACAGGAAAAAGCAGGCTTTATTTATGGTATGGAGCGCATCGGAGGTTTTGGAGGTAAATCAGACATTTTGGCTTCCTCCGAGATCTATGGCGGCAGCCCTGACGCTTATCTGAAGTCTTTCCGTGACAAAGATGCTGCGACCCCAGAGAGTGTGCGCCAAACCGCCGAGGAATGGCTCTCGGATGGTGTGTACATACTGGAAGTACATCCCTTCCCTGAATTATCCGCGACAGTAGAGCCGTCTGATCGCTCAACCCTGCCCGAAACCGGCGACGAACCTGAGGTGATGTTCCCTGAGTTTCGTCGGACAAAACTCGGTAACGGACTGGAAATCATCCATGCAAAGCGCAGTACCGTGCCTGCACTTGACTTGACGCTGGTCCTGGATGCGGGTTATGCCTCTGATCAGGGAATTGCCCCGGGCACGGCAAGTATGGTCATGTCAATGTTGGATGAAGGCACAACCAGCCTTACTGCTCTGGAAATAAATGATCGTCTTGCGAACCTTGGTGCAAGCCTTGGAGCAGGTGCCGGCCTGGATGGCTCTACTGTGAGCCTGACAGCACTGAAGGCAAACCTGGAAGCAAGCCTGGACCTCTTTGCAGACGTTATTCTGAATCCGTCCTTCGCTGAATCAGAATTTGCCCGCTTGAAGCAGGAGCGTCTGGCAGCAATCCAAAGGGAGAAGGTGAATCCGGTTCAAATGGCATTGCGTGTGATGCCAGCACTCTACTACGGTACAGATCACGCTTATAGTAATCCCTTCACAGGCAGCGGGACGGAGGCCTCTGTCACCAATATGACACGCGAGGATCTCCTTGTTTACCATGATACCTGGTTCAAACCCAACAACGCAACGCTGATTGCAGTCGGGGACATAGACCTGGAAACACTTGTCCCCCTATTGGAGGCCCGTCTGGGAAGCTGGAAGTCCGCGGAAGTGCCCTCAAAAAACATCGCTTCAGTAACGTCCGAAGGCGGTTCCCGCATATACCTGATGGATCGGCCTCAGGCCCAACAGTCTATCATTCTAGCCGGTCATCTGGCCCCCCCGCGCAATACGCCAAACAATATCGGTATAGAGACCATGAACACGGTCTTGGGAGGTGCTTTTGTTTCACGGATCAACATGAATCTGCGTGAGGATAAAGGATGGTCCTACGGTGCAAGCTCTTTGCTGCTGACTGCACGCGGACAACGTCCATTCCTGGTTTACGCACCTGTCCAAACGGACAAGACCGTAGAGTCCATGATGGAAATCAAGGGCGAGCTTGAAGGCATCCTGGGAGATAATCCTGCAACCGCCGACGAGGTTCTCAAGGCACAGGAGAGCCAGACACTTGCCCTGCCGGGACTTTGGGAGACCAATGGATCAGTGTCTAGTAGCATACAACAGCTCGTCCAGTACGACTTGCCGGAAAACTACTACGACACCTATCCTGACCAAGTGCGTGCCCTGAATGTAGACACGATCGCCGAGGCTGCCAAGGAGGTACTCCGACCAGATGACCTCATCTGGTTGATTGTGGGCGACCTGAGTGTTATCGAGGCCGGTGTCCAGGAGTTAGGCTATGGAGATGTCGTGAGACTGGATCCTGATGGCAACATAGCGGAGAACTGACAAACCGGTGGCCGGGAAGTTAGGCCGCCGACCATCAATTTTGCGCCCGACCACCAGTGCGCTTCTATTTTGATACGGGCTGGTTGCCGGGCGCAACTGCTTCAGGACCTCAGGATTGAGTTACGGCCCTCTATTCAGATGTAATGACTGATTCCTCCACACCGGGCACGGGAGGACAGCTGTGCGGATCTACGCGTTTTCTCTGGAATCATTAGAGACACTGCCTAACATGCCGGCAATGTCAATGCCGGTTGAAGCTTTCAAGCTTTCCAGTAATGCCGGGGTGGATCCAGCGATCTGATTGAAAACTGATGGCACACCTTTTCCACTGCCACTGTCAACCACAGTCAGCTTATCAATAGAGAGGTTGTCAACGGTCTGGACTACCTGCTTGAGTATATCCGGCAGCATCTGAATCAGGAATAGTCGCTCGGCGTTCGATCCCGCTTCCTGCCATAGTTCCAGTTTTTGGCGCAGCACCTCTACTTCTGCATTGCCATCCTCAAATATTCTGGCTGCGTTGCCCTTTGCAATCTCCTCTTTAGCCTGACGTTCGGCCTCTGCAGCAACAATGATCTCTGCACGCTGCCTTTTTTCTGCCAGCTTGATTTCTTCCAGGGCGAGTTCTTGACGAGCCTGGGCTGCCGCTACTTCGCCGGCAACATCAATCCGGGCTTCTTCGGCAGTACTCTTGGCAGACAATTGTGCCTTCAGGATGCGGAGGTCATTTTCCGCCTGCTCAATCTTCTTGTCTGCGTCGGTTTCTGCCAGCCTAGCCTCCTCACGTTTTTCTGCCTCGGCCACACGGGCTGCGGCAATAATGTGCGCTGACTGCTGTCGTCCAATTGCATCCAAGTAGCCTGCATCATCCTCCACGCTCTGGATCTTCATGGTATCCAACTGCAAACCAAGAGCATTCAAATCATTGTCCGCCTCAGACAACAACTCCTTTGCAAATTTCAACCGATCCTCATTGACCTCCTCTGGTGTGAGAGTCGCCAGCACGCCGCGCAAATTTCCCTCCAGGGTCTCTTTTGCAATCGTCTGGATTTCGTAGGGATCTTTACCCAGCAACCGTTCCACTGCGTTCGCGAGTTCAGACTCTTTTGAGGCGACCTTAACGTTGGCGATCGCCCGCACAGTCAATGGAATTCCTCCCTTTGAGTACGCGTTCTGGACCGTCAAATCCAGCGGAATGGTATTCAGGCGGATTCGAGCAACCTGCTCAATAATGGGAATTCTAAAACCACGGCCGCCTTTTATGAACCGGTACCCTACTTTGCTACCGTCACTCAAACGCCGTCTGCGTCCACTAAAGATGAGCACCTCATTGGGTTGACAAATCTTGAGGTTTGACCGCACAATCCCGAGTATTACAAGCAGTGCAGCGACAATTGAGCCGCCTACGATGGCAGCAAATGCAAAGGTCTCCATTTGTTGGCGTATTTATGAGTAAGAAATAGGAATAATTGGTCGTGGGGAATATGCACGCGAGAAGCCGTTAGGTTTGCATTTGATCTTCAGCCGGTTTTTCTCCGCAACCTTCAAAGATGAGCAACCCCAGAACGAATATTTCAGGGAGTGCAGCACATGGATTCCCTCCATGTATCTCATCGTGTTGATCATGTTGTTTTTACAACTTCAGCAACTGCTCCCTCCATTCGAATGACAACGACCTCTTCACCTTCGGCGAACACATCCTCTGATCCCTCAAATCCGCGCGCCTGAAACTGCATACGCTGCCCCTTCGTGACCAGAGTTATTTTTCCCTTATCCGATTCGCCAAAGGGGATGATCACCTCACCAGTACGCCCCTCGAGGTCTGAAGCGGTGACCTCGCTGGAAATATGTGCATACCCGACCCGTTTTATTATAAAATTGCCACCTACCCCAACAGTCAGACCGACCCCCAGAGAGGCAATTAGACGGGTAATCCCGGTAACATCTGCCAACGGAAGCAGAGCTCCGCAAAGACCAAAGAAAGCTGCAAACAGAAACACTGTACGCAGCGAAAACAGATCTATCCATCCTGCTCCAGCGCCCGGGTCTGCCTCGGTGTCCAGATCCATTTCCGTATCTGCATCCACATCCGTATCACCTCCACCAAGCAACGATAGCAGCACAAAGACACCACCTACAATGAGACTGATCCAATACAGGGTATCCATGAACATAACCGGCAAGGCGCGGGGTTTTGTACGCACAAGCACACATGGGGTTGAATGGATCACGGGCATATCCTGGCCATCCGTCTGATAACAGATGACCAGGACTACCCAGTCTAGCGGACAGGGGTCACTGCAGCGACATCCTCCTCTCCTGTACGGACGCGGACAACTCGCTCAACGGGCAGGACGAATATCTTGCCATCGCCTACACTGCCTGTAGCTGCGCTACCGCAGATCGCATCAACTGCAATATCAACAAAAGTGTCAGATACACCTATGTCAATCATTACCTTGTCGTGCATTTCCATTTTCACGGTTGTGCCCCGATAAGTTTCTACGACTTCAACCTCACCACCGTGGCCGCGTACACGCGAAACAGTTAGTCCAGTGATATCTGCTGCATACAGTGCGCGAAGTACATCCGGCAGTCTGGATGGCCGGACTATTGCTTTTACGAGTTTCATTTTTTGTTAGTCTTTTTTGGTTAGCCCATTGACGCGTTCCGGCGCCTCCGATTCGTTGAGCAATACTGCTCCTTCGCCAGTTGCATAGGCCTCTTCTCCGTGTGCCACAATGTCCATACCCAAGCCCTCGTCTGAAGAATCAGCGCGCAGATTCGTTATAAGTCCAACCAGCTTTAGAATCAAGTAGGTCAGCACTCCGCTGTAAACCGCGACTGCCAAAACGGACAACGCCTGAATACCCAGTTGAGTACCACCACCGCCAAACAATAGACCATTTGCGCCCCCCGAGTTGATCGCAGTCGTTGCCAGTACACCAGTCAGCAGTGCCCCCATGATTCCACCCACACCGTGGGCAGCAAATACATCTAGGGAATCATCAAAACTGGTTCTTGTACGCCACCGGATGAGATAGTAGCTCGGAATCACCCCCACCGCTCCCAATGCCAGTGCTCCTCCGGGACTGACAAAACCCGCAGCAGGGGTAATCGCAACTAGTCCCACGACGATCGCTGTTGCAATGCCCACCGCCGTGATTTTACCTGTGGTGAATCGATCCAGCAGTGTCCAGGCGAATATTCCGGCAGCTGGTGCAAGTAGCGTGTTCACCAACGCCAGCGCTGCAATACCGTCGGCGGCAAGCGCACTTCCACCATTAAACCCAAACCATCCGAACCAGAGTACACCCGCACCCAGCAGCACAAAAGGCACGTTATGAGGCAGGAGCGCCTCACGTCCGTAATCTTTTCGCGGCCCCAGTACTCTTGCTGCCACCAGGGCTGCAACCCCCGCATTGACGTGTACGACAGCACCACCTGCAAAATCAAGCGCGCCCATCCCACCGAGCCAGCCTCCGCCCCACACCCAGTGACAGACGGGCGCGTACACAGCAAGCCCCCAGAGACCGATAAAGATCACATACGAGACAAATTTCATTCTCTCCACCACTGCACCAGATATCAGAGCAGCGGTAATGATGGCGAATGTCCCCTGAAAACCCATGAAGAGCAAGTGCGGAGTCGTACCGCTCGGTTCAAGCCCAACACCAGCCAGAAAGGCCATTGAGAAATCACCAATCCAGTCTCCTCCTACACCAAAAGCAAGGGAGTACCCTGCGACAGCCCAAAGTGTACCGGAGATGCCCAGCGCCACAAAACTCATCATCATCGTGTTGAGTGCGTTCTTGGAGCGCACCAGACCTCCATAGAAAAAGGCTAGTGCGGGGGTCATCAAGAGCACAAGTGCCGTGGATACAAGTAACCACGATGTATCAGCTCCACTGATTGCATCCGCCTCCTGGGCAAAAACTGAAGGTACCAGCAGGCCCAGAACTGTCAGTACGCAGATTTTCTTCCTCGTCATTGTTTTTTGAAGTTATTAAGGAGTAAATGCGGAAAAACCGCTTTATTTTAAGAAAAATAAATTAAAAAACAAAATTTTTTTGGCCTTGAAAGCGCTTCCATAAAAACTTTTTGAAATTAATCGGAAAAATTCTGGCTTCTAGTATCCAAAATATGTGTCCTGATATATATTCCAGAAGACACATACCTCACCCAGTCATGCAACATGCATGATTAGGTTAGTCTTGAAGAACCGAAATAGTCGCCCGTCAATCGGAGTTCATGATAAAGAGGGGCGCGTCGTGCAGATCCTTGAAGTTGGGGCGAAGCCGTTCGGTGTTGTAAAACTTGTTCACGTCCACCACTTTGTGAGGCCCGTTGATCACCTCCATTGAAATACTTCCATACACACCATTACGGATATTGACCAAGCGCCCCGATGTGCCTGACAGGATTAAATCCAAGGCCAGGTTTCCATAAGCCATCGGCACAACGCAGTCCAGCGCATCCGGAGCCCCACAGCGAACCAGATAGCCTAGCCGCTGATTGACTACATTGATCCGCCTACCATTGTTGTACTTGGGCGAACGGCGCTTCAATTCCTCGCCAACCCGACGCCCTATACCTCCCAGTTTAGCGTGCCCATACTGATCCTTCTCAGAGCCAAGGAAGGACATAGCATCATCCCCCTTAATCTTTGCTCCCTCAGAGATGAGCACAACAGAATAGCGGCTCGGGTTTCTGTTGCGATCATACACCATGAGTTCGGTTAACTGATCTATATCAAAATCCAACTCGGGAATGACACAGCGATCCGCTGCTCCCGCCATTGCGGGGAGTAGCGCTGAATACCCCGCATAGCGCCCAAATACTTCAATGACCAGAAAACGCTCGTGTGAGCCTGCCGAAGTACGCAACGTATTGGCTAGCTCAATCGTCCGGGTTACGCAAGTACCGAATCCAATACAGTAATCGGTGCCCGGAACATCATTATCCATGGTTTTGGGGATCGCCACAACCTTAACCCCTTCCTTGTGCAGACGATAACCATAACTGAGCGTATCGTCCCCTCCAATTGGAACTAGATAATCGATACCCAGATATTCAATGTTTGAGAGAACTGCCGAGGTAACGTCACTAACGTTGTCAGTAAAACGATCCCGCAAGTGTGTAGGTAGATTACTTTGTGGTAAATGACTTGGCCGCGTTCGGGAACTGTGAAGAAACGTGCCGCCTGTGCGCGCCGCCACATTGACCGTCGACTCGTCAAGTTCAATTACGTTGTTTGAATTGTCAGACTCGCTGTTCTGGACAAGTTCGACCAGCCCAGCCCAACCCCGCTTGACTCCAAGCACCTTGTAACCTTCCCGCAGCGCACGCAAAGTAATCGCTCGAATCGCAGGATTCAGTCCCGGCACATCGCCGCCCCCAGTAAGAATTCCAATTGTGCCTCTATATGACATAAGAACCAGTGGTAAATGGAGAAGTTGGAGGGAGAAATTACGACAGCGCAGGTAATCGGTTGCACGTCTGGTATAACTGAAAAATTTTACCCTCCTGGTAGAACAGTCCAAAAACACTTGACAGTTAAGGAATAATTCCCCCACTAAAGACGTCATATAGACTCAATAAACTGATAACCCAAAATGCGTAATACGCTTTTATTGACACTCCTTATTGGACTCTTGGCAGTTCCCAACACCCTTGCCCAACGGGGCCTCGGCGGACAGTCCGGTAATTTGCAGGAGACGCTGGAAGCCGTAACCGATTCACTGATTGTGAAGCTTGACCTCACCAGTGAACAGGTTCCAGCAGTTCGCGCCATCCTCGCCGCCCGCACAGAATCGCTAATAGCACTACGCCCCAAACCGGGCGCAGGACGTGAACAATTTCGGGCCATGCGTGCCAAACGGGAAGAAATCAACAAGGAAACAGAAAACGCACTTGCCGCTCTGCTTTCGGAGAAGCAAATGGCTACATACCGAGAAGTTATGCAGGAACAATCCAGGTCCACGCGGCGACAAAGACCGAGACGCGGCAACGGTCAGCGTGGATTTTGATGGCCACTGCGCTCAGTCGGAATAACACACGGTTATGCTTACTTTACTTTCTTTGCAGCAACCAGATTGCTGTGACTGGTTTTGATACAATCTGTGCAGCCATAACAGCAACGCTGAGGCCGTGGGAAAGTGACCCATATTCCATCAGATGATACATTAATTGATCGTGCGCGCAGAGGTGATCAGAATGCGTTTCGCGAACTGTTGGAACGTCACCAGCAAATGGTGGCTCGTACCGTCGCCGGTATGCTCGGTGCCAGTGCAGATGTTGATGACCTGGTGCAGGAAGTATTTATCCGGTTCTACAAAACACTGGATCGGTTTCGGGGAGATGCGGCATGTAGTACCTACCTCACGCGTATTGCGATTAATGCATCACTTGATGCCCTGCGTCGGCGCAAGCGTATGCGCTTACGGTTCGTCAGCAGGGATGACGAAACCGTTACGCTGCCGGAGCCAGGATTTCACGATACTGAAACAGATCGATTTGACCGGGCAGAACTGGTAAATCTGGCCATGAAAAAACTTAAGCCCCATCATCGTGCAGTTGTCGTGCTTCGACTGGTTGACGGATACTCGACTGCCGAAGCTGCTGAAATACTGGGAATTCCTCAGGGCACTGTACTGTCCCGGCTCAGTCGGGCAACCGCCCGCTTGCGCGATATTCTGGGACCCATACTTGCAGAAGAGGACTAATATGAACCAACGACCCTCCTCCACACCAAAAGACCAAAACCTGCACCTGCACTCTCTCATTCGTGAAACTGCGAAGATGAGTGCCGAATCCGGTGTGCGACCCTTTCTAACCGATAGGATTATGCACCGGATCCAGGCTCTGAGTCAGCCGGAAGAGCAACTTTGGCAGACGCTATGGCTCGCTTTCAGACCCGTTGCTCTTGCAAGTATGCTCCTGATTTTGGGCTTTGTATCTTACAATACCTTCGTCAGTCGGAATTATGAAGTTGAGCCAACACCAACAGAAATCGTCTTCGGCCTGCAGCCCTTGACGCTTACCACGGCCTATTCTGCGAATCTGGATGAATTTTCACTAACCACTCCATGAGTACTCGAGTCAAATCAATTGTGCTCTTGGGATGCACGTTAATCGCCGGCATCCTGATCGGCATCCTCGGCACAAGTGCTTGGCAGCACCGACGTAACACTGCCATTGCCGAGATTAGAGTCCAAGGAGGACTCATGCGACAGATTGAGCAGATCGTTGAGATTGAAAGCGAAGAACAACGAGAAGAACTAATGACGGCTATTCGCCGCGCTGAACAAGGTTTTATGAGACAGCGTCAACATATGTCCGACAGCCTCGCTGTGTACCGTCAGGCTTTGGCCGCGGACCTGCAGCGAATACTCGGTCAAGAGCAGTGGGAACGCGTAGAAGAGAAATTGACTCGGAGACGGTCCAGACACTCCGACCGAAACTCACGTTCCCGTCGTTCTCCACGCAGTAGAGAATAATTTAACCTTCATCCAAAGAGTGTACACACTTGCTTAATGAGACTATTTGCAGTTATAGCCGCCGTCGTGATCGCCGGTGGCTCCTTGTGGTATTTCAGTCGCGGTAACACTGAACCCATCAGTCCCTACCGTTTCGTTACGCTGGAACAGGGCGATATTGAGGCAGTCGTCGCAAGCACGGGAGCACTTGATGCCGTGACGACTGTTCAGGTCGGCACCCAGGTATCAGGAATCATTGCCAGTATTTATGTGGACTTCAATGACCGCGTAACGCAAGGACAAGTCATTGCCCGTATTGATACAACACTCCTGTGGAGTGCCGTTCGGGATGCTGAGTCCAACCTTGAACGTAATCAGGCACAGCTCAGACAAGCAGAACGGGAACTTGAACGGCTGGAACCCCTTTACGCTCAGCAGTTTGTCACTGAGGTAGATTATGCTCAGGCACAATACGATCTAGATATCGCCAGAGCGACAACACGAAGCGCAGAGATCAGCCTGGATCGTGCACGCCAAAACCTGAGCTATGCTACGATCATAGCCCCCATTTCTGGAACAGTAATTGAGCGGAATGTTGATGTAGGTCAAACTGTTGCGGCCAGCTTCTCCGCACCGCAATTGTTCCTGATCGCAGACGATCTTTCCCGTATGGAAATTCTCGCGTCTGTGGATGAGAGTGATATCGGACAAATCCGAGAAGGACAGGTTGCCCGGTTTACCGTGCAGGCGTATCTGGACGAAACCTTTACGGGTATCGTGCGCCAGGTGCGATTGCAATCTACGGTTGAAGAAAATGTGGTCAACTATACCGTGGTCGTAGATGTTGAGAATCCCGATGGCCTTCTCCTGCCTGGCATGACCGCCACTGTAGATTTTTTGATCGAAACGGCAACGAATGTACTCAAAGTGCCCAATGCCGCGCTTCGTTTTCGTGCAACTCCTCGAATGTTTGAAACAATTCGAGCCAAAAGAGAAGCGGAAGCCCCGTCAGAAGGTCCCGGTAGAGGCGTTGAAGGTGCGCAGCAAAATACCGGATCGAGGCAGGCCGGCTCCTGGAGCGGCGGCGGCAATGGCGGCCCGGGAGCAGGCGGAAGCGGCTTTGGAGAGAGTAATTTCACTATGCTTTGGTACCTGGCCGAAAACGGCGAGTTGATGGTGGCCCCCGCGCAAATCGGAATCACTGATGGTCAAATGACAGAAGTTACTACCGCGCAACTTCAGCCCGGCACAGAAATCATCGCGGGAGTAACCCAGCAGGAAGAGAATGGCTCAAATAACCCGTTCCAGAGTCAGGAGCGGCGTTGGCGCCCAGGGGGCTTTTAGCGTATGGAACGGGAATTCGTGATGCGTACAGAGGGAATCACCAAGGTGTACGCGATGGGCAAGACCGAGGTACATGCCCTGCAAGGTATTGATCTCGTCGTGAACCGAGGCGAAATGATTGCCATCGTTGGCGCTTCCGGTTCCGGGAAATCAACCTTAATGAACATTATCGGCTGCCTGGACTATCCAACCTCCGGTACCTACTTCCTTGACGGCGTGCATGTGGAGGGACTGTCGCGTAATAAATTGGCTGATATTCGCAACCGCAAGATTGGCTTTGTTTTTCAGGGTTTTAACCTTTTGGCGCGAACTACAGCGCTCGAAAATGTTGAGCTACCGCTCCTCTATGATCGATCCCGTCGAAAAATCTCGGCCCGAAAAGCCGCCAAGGAGGCGTTAGAACGTGTTGGACTCGGGGACAGAATGGATCATGAACCCAGTGAACTCTCAGGCGGACAACAACAACGTGTTGCCATCGCACGTGCACTCGTGACTAATCCGTCCATTCTACTGGCCGACGAGCCCACCGGTAACCTGGACACCAAGACCTCCGTTGAGGTACTTTCCCTGTTTCAAGAGCTTCACGATCAGGGAATGACCGTCCTGCTGATTACACACGAATCCGATGTGGCTGACTGCACAGAGCGCATTATTGAGTTGCGCGATGGTAAAATCATACTGGACAAGCGCATTGAAAACCGTCGTTCGGCAAAAACCGACCTATACCCAGAACTCCAGATATCCGTCTGAATAATGAAAGCTTCCACGCTAGTAAAGGTTGCCTCACAGAGCATCCTGAAGAACAAAATGCGCACGCTTCTCACGATGTTGGGGATTGTGATTGGTGTTGGAGCAGTTATCGTCATGGTGGCCATTGGACAGGGGGCACAGTCCCAGATTCAGGACCAGATTAACACCTTGGGCACCAACATGATTGTAGTAACCCCTGGGGCCAGCAGCCAAGGCGGTGTGAGTCGGGGAGCACAAAGCTATAACCGCCTCACTATAAAGGATGCTGAAAAGATCAAGCGGGAAAGTTTGATCGTATCCGCGGTCTCACCTGTGGTGTTTAGCCGAACACAGGTCATCGGGGGGCAAGGTAACTGGCGCACAACCATCAACGGTGTTTCAACAGATTACCAGATTATTCGTAACTGGAAACTCAAGTACGGCCGATTCTTTGATCAGAGCGAATTGCGCCAGATGCGACGCGTGGCAGTATTGGGCCATACCGTGGCAGAAAACCTGTTTCCTGGTGAAGATCCGGTTGGAATAACTGTCCAGATACGCAATGTGCCGGTTCAGGTCGTTGGTGTCCTTGAAGCCAAGGGGCAAACCGCCAACGGTACGGACCAAGATGACGTAATTTTTGCACCCTATACGACGGTCCAAACCCGTCTCAGCGGATGGAGCAGAATATTTCAGATCTTGGCAAGTACGCCTTCGTCAAGAGATATCGCTGCTGCACAAGAGGAAATTCGGGCCATTATGCGTGAATCACATGGCTTGGCAGGCTTTGCTGAAGATGATTTCACGGTCCGAAACCAGAATGATCTTGCGGAAGCCGCGCAAGGTACCACGGAGGTTATGACCCTGCTACTAGCCGCCATTGCTTCGATCTCACTTTTGGTCGGAGGCATTGGAATCATGAATATTATGCTCGTATCTGTTACTGAACGCACCCGGGAAATCGGAATCCGCATGGCTATCGGTGCACGGGGAAGGGATGTATTGACGCAATTCCTTGTTGAGAGTATTGTGATGAGTGTCCTAGGAGGAGCGATTGGGGTTGGAATTGGATTCGCCGGTTCAACCATATTGAGTCAGATGACCGGCTGGAACACCGTTACTTCCCCGACTACGGTCATGATTGCACTGATATTTTCCGCGGGCGTTGGCATCTTCTTCGGATTCTATCCGGCACGTAAAGCCGCGGCGCTGAATCCGATTGAAGCTCTGCGCCACGAATGAGATTGAAGATTGTATTCCAGCTCTGCCATGCCGTACTCGTGCTTGCGTTAGTCGGCACTGTTACTGAGCTAGGATTGCTTGGTCATTTTGAGGATCCCTGGCAGTGGGCTCCTATCGTGATCTTGACTCTCTGCCTCTCACTTACCCTGATCCATTTCTTCGCACCCCGACCACGCATACGAAAGCTGTTTAGGATCAGCATGATCTTGTGCATTTTGACCGGAATAACAGGATTATTTCTGCATTTGAAAGGAAATTTTGAATTTGAGCTCGAAATGTATAAAAACTTATCTTTTTTTTCTCTATTATGGAGATCCCTAAGGGGGGCATTGCCCGCCTTAGCGCCTGGTTCGATGATTTACATCGGTCTTCTAGGCTTGATCACAGCACTTATTCAACCACCGGTTTCAAGATGAAATTCTTTCAAATTGCCCTTTTCGCTCTTGCCTTGTTGATTGCCGCCTGCGGTGGCAGCGCTGACGATGCCGCAACCGACGATGCGGCTGCTCCCGGCGACGCCATGGAGGAAGAAGCTGCCATGGATGGCGATGATGCCATGATGGAGGATGATGCCATGGACAGCGACACCACTGAGGCCATGGATGATATGGACCACGAAATGTCAGATGAAGGTGAAGAAGGGGCGGAGGATCACGGTGAAGAGGGAGGGGACGAAGGTGAGGAAGCATCCGGCGAGTTGCTTTGATGTAACCACTGCCTCCGGGCAAATCGTCTGATTAATAATGAATTTCTTACGCGTAGGGCTATTTGCTCTTGCGTTGTCGGTTGCCGCCTGTGGCGGGAACCGGGATTCGTATGATTCCTCGGCCGACAGTGATGTTGCCCCTACGGATGCGGGCTCCGCATTGCGGGAGGGATTTCTTGATGCCAACACGGCTGCCGAGCAAGCATTGCACGAAGCGACTGGCGATACCGTTGCTACGCACATAGTCGCCCATCGTCCGTTCGCCTCACTCGGAGAACTGTTTGCCAGCCTCGCTGCCGAGATTGGCGAAGAAGCTGCCGAGGAGATACTGAAAACAGTTTTTATTCCCGTTGAGGTCAATTCCGCTTCCGACGAAGACATCCTTGCAATTCCAGGCGTCGGAAGCAGAATGCTGCATGAGTTTAAGGAGTATCGCCCCTACGAAAACATTGCCCAGTTTGAGCGTGAGATCGGCAAGTATGTCGATGATGAGGAGCTCGCTAGGCTCGTGAAATACGTCACGCTCTGAGTGTACGGTACTGTTCCCAAACTGTGCTCATTTCAGCTTCTTCTGTACACTCTGGTACCCATGGCCACCCCGCTCGAGTGTAGTGTGATGCACGTACGCTTTCTTCTCAGATCAAATGGGATGAAACGCACGCGACTCCGGCTTGTGTGATTGATCGCAGCATGGTTTCCGTTTTCTGTATAGCGTTGGAATCTGGTGTGTCCTCAGACCTCCCAAGCCCTCACTTTAACCAGATACTATCCGATCTATGAAGAACTCTGAGCGACGGTCCGTCAGCAGCGGGGCAGTATGGGAGACACAGTACGGGTACACGCGCGCTGTTCGCGTCGGCCGATATGTTCATGTATCGGGCACTACGGCAACTGAATCACACGGAAAGGTTTTGGGCAAAGGCGATGCCTACGAACAGGCCCGACATATTTTTGCCATAATTGCTGACGCCCTCCAAAAACTGGGGAGTTCTCTTACTGATGTTGTGCGTACGCGGATGTATGTTGTGGATATCCTTGCCAATGGTGACAAGGTCGGCAAAGCCCATGGTGAGGTCTTCCAGGATATCCGGCCCGCAGCCACAATGGTGGAAGTTTCTGGATTGATCGCACCAGAGTTCCTCGTCGAGATAGAAGTGGACGCTATCCTGCCATAGCCATTGCTTCCTCGAAGCGCACACTCACCAGGCTGGAAACTCCCTCTTCCTGCATTGTAACGCCGTACAGTCGATCGGCCATTTCCATTGTCCGCTTGTTGTGTGTGACCAGAACAAACTGAGTATCCGAGGAGAAGCGGCGAATAAGGCGCATAAAGTGCTCTACGTTAACGTCATCCAAAGGAGCGTCTACTTCATCAAGAAAGCAGAACGGACTTGGCTTGACCAGATAAATTGCAAACAGCAATGCAATTGCAGTAAGCGTTTTTTCTCCGCTTGACAGCTGTGCTATACTGACGGGGCGTTTCCCGCTTGGTCTGGCCGTAACAGCGATCGGCGATTCCAGTACATCCTCCGGCACGGTCAGGTCAAGTTCGCATTTGGCTTTTTCGCCAAAAAGCTCACAGAAAAGCTCACGAAAGTTTTCTCGTATTAACACAAAGGTGTCAATGAACTGCTTTGACGCCGTACGATTTATTTCTCTGATCGTGCGAATCAAAGTATTTTGAGCTTCCTCAAGGTCCGAAAACTGCGTCTCAATAAACTCGAGCCGCTCATTCTCTTTCTCATATTCTTCAAGGGCGAGTGCATTAACATTGCCCATCGATTGCAGTTTGCGCTCTTTTTGCTTGATTTCTTCTCTGAGCGCAACTTCGTTAATCTCGGTATTTTCTGAGATTTTAGTAAGCTTGGTGCCGTACTCTTCACTTGCGCGATGAACCATATCCTCCAAGCGTGCTGTCAACGCACTGCGTTTCACACGAACGTCTGCCTCTTCCTGCTTTGCCTCCTGAAGGGCTCTGCGCCCTTTGCGTAAACGATCATTCACCTGCTCCAGCTCAACTCGAGACTCGTGCTCACGTGTTTTATCCTGTGCACTCAGGTTATCCAAGTCTTTGCGACGGGCACGCTCCTCGTCGCGTTTGCGTGTTAGTTCATGCACCTGTGCACTGACCCTCTTCTGCGCCCGCATCAATGTGGCATGATCTCTGCGCTGCTGCTCTACTCGTTTATCCAGACGCACTCTATGTTGTTCGAGACGCTTCAGATCACCTTTCAGGCGGTCACACTCGGACGCTGTTTTAACGGCAACAGCCTGCGCCCCGATGTGAGTATTCTGCGCCGCCTCTAGCTGCATCGCAGAGGATTCAATCTTGTCGTTAACCAGTTTGAGATTCTTTTGTATCTCAGCAAGTTTTTTATCAGACTCTTGCAGTTCACCAACATAGGACTGAACCTGCGACTCCAAATCCAAAATCTCCTGTTCAACTTGCGACTTCCGATGCTTGAGTTCCCCGAGCCGATTGGAGGCGATCTCATGTATTTGCACACAGTTTTGGGCTGTGCGACTAGCCTCCGCATACTTTGCTTCCGCTATGCGCGCCCGATCTACAACTTCTTTCAATTTCAGTCGACGCTGGGCAGTTCGAATCTCCGCGAGCAGATTTTTTGCCTGTTCAACCTGCTCCTCAAGCTTACCGCACGCGTCGCTGGCCTCCTGCAGATTGCCGCGCTGGACCAAGTATGAATAAACCCCACCCTCTTCATCCCCTCCTGCGTACACCATCCCCCTCGCATCTATCCATTCCCCCTGCAAAGTCACGTACCGATCATTCGCACCCCCTCCATTGTTGAGCATCACCCGCGCCTCCTCAAGGGATTCGGCCAGAAAAACATCCTGTAGCAAAAGGTCGACGATCGGCGCGCAATCCTCCTCACGCAGTCTAACAAGCGTCCGCAGAGCGTCGGGTGAGGTTTCCTTAACCAAAGGCCTGTCCGGGACATTCTCCAGAACGATGAAACAAGCACGCCCCATATCCCCCAGGCGGAGCAGCTCAACTGCCGCTTCCGCGTCCGCCTCAGTCTTTGCAATCATGCAGGTTCCGTAGGCCCCAAGCGCACCTGCCAAGGCAGCCCGATATTTTGGTTCACACGTGATCAAATCCCCAAGCGCAGTAACCTCAATATCCTCAGTCTGGGCTGAGAGGTACCGAACCGCGTCCGGGAAAAATTCATAGGCATCAACGAGATCGCGCAGAATCTTTGCCTCTCCGAGCTTCGCAGCCAAGCGCTTTTCAGCCAGGCGTACAGCATCTTCTGCATGTGTTATCCTCCTTGCCAGCGCTTCATTCGCGGTTTCGGTTGCGGTTTGTTCGGATCTGGCAGCATCAAGATGCTGTTTTGCTTCTTCAAGGGCGTGATTGGCCGCTTCGACCGCCTTTGCTGCCCCCGCATCTGTTTCACCCCCGGACTCCTGCTCTGCGCTCAGTCTGTCTTCCTCTATCCTCAAATGGGTAATGCGGCCTTGCAGCCGGTCAACTAGACGCTGAATATCTGCCCTTTGCTGACTGAGATCATTGGTTGTCCCCTGGAAAGAGTTTCTTTCTCGCTCCAGTAATCCCAGGTTTTCACGTGCAGTATCTCTTATGGAGATCGCTTCATCCAAGTCCTGGGCGGCCTTGGCGGCCTGCGGCATTGCAGCAGACAATGCCGAACTTACAGACTCACGATCATCGGACAACTCTGCGGACTCAGAGGCCGCCGTCTCTCCTTCCAGGAGCAATCTATCCAGATCGCGTGCAATCATTTTTAGGTTTGCCTGACCTAATCGAATCTCTCCCTCCAGCTCCGCGACCCGTTGTTCATGTCTAACCAACTCCTGGCGGTTGGCCTCTGCTGACTGCTGCTCAGATACAAACCTGGTTTTGAGGGCTTCAAGTTGCGCATCGTAGGCATGCAGCTTGGAGGTTAGATCCATGCAAAGATCCGCTATCCTGGCTTCATCCTCTGCCAGGTCCTCCTCTTCAAAAGCCAACCAACTATACTCGAACTGAAGGAGCGTTAGCTGGGCACTGTTCAGCTCAGACTTATAGCGCAAGTAACGTTCAGCAATAGTGGCCTGCCGTTTGAGGCTGCGTACGCGCGCGGAAATCTCGTCTTTCAGATCCCGAACACGCGCAAGATCAGATTCCATGTTATCAAGCTTGCGCAGCGCATCCGCTCTACGTTTCTTGTATCGCGTGATCCCAGAGGCTTCCTCAAACAGCCGGCGACGATCCTGAGTGCTCTCAGAGAGAATCTCCTCAATCATTTTCAGTTCAATGACCGAGTAGGCCCCTGCACCCATTCCGGTATCTGTAAACAGGTCAGTAATATCCCGAAGTCTGCAGGGCACACCGTTAAGCAAGTACTCTGCCTCCCCGGAACGATACAGACGACGTCCTAACATCACTTCGGAATACTCCACGGGCAGTATTCCCCGAGTATTCATGATCGTCAACTGAACTTCGGCCAATCCTACCGCACGACGTTTTGCCGTTCCGTTGAAGATGATATTGTCCATCCTATCAGATCGCAGCACACGTGCCCGCTGCTCTCCAATTACCCAACGCAATGCATCAACAATGTTGGATTTCCCGCAGCCATTGGGACCAACAATGGCAGTAATCCCCGGATCAAAACACAGCTCCGTTGCGGAGGCAAAACTCTTAAAACCTTGAACAAGAAGTTTGCCTAAATACATAAGCGATGGCCCTCCAACCCAATAACCGGTATTCCAACCGTGACCAGACGCTGGAATATACGCCAATATAGCACATATTCGCCTTATTGTAGAGGGCCTGCCCACTAAATGCCGTTATTCCAACGCCTATGTAGTCACCATCGACTCGGTTTCAAGCACTAATCCACTGCCATCCGAAGCCACATCTACGTTAACGGTCTGACCAGCAGAGACCCAGCCTGAAAGGATTTCTTCTGCAAGCGTGTTAACGATCTCACTCTGAAGCAGACGCTTGACTGGACGCGCGCCAAATGCCGGTTCAAAACCTTTCTCCGCCAGATAGTCTCTGGCACCCTCCGTCAGTGTGAGTGATACTTCATGGCTCTGTAGTGCCAACCGCTGAATACGCGCAAACTGGATCGTCACAATCTGACGAATAACGTCTTTGTCCAATGAGTTGAACAACACAACGTCGTCAATACGATTCAGGAATTCCGGGCGAACGCTCATCTTAAGGAGATCCATGATTTCGCGCCGAAGTGCCTGACGATCCAGTGTCTCTTCCATCTCTATCCGTCGACGAATCAGATCGCTCCCCAGATTACTGGTCATGATCACAATTGTGTTCTTGAAATCTGTTGTTCGCCCTTTATTGTCAGTCAGGCAACCCTCATCCAGTACTTGAAGCAGGATGTTAAATACCTCGGGATGAGCTTTTTCGATTTCATCCAGCAGCACCACTGCGTAGGGTCTTCGCCGGACCCTCTCCGTCAGCTGCCCGCCTTCTTCATACCCCACATACCCTGGAGGTGCACCGATCAATCTGCTTACGGTATGGCGTTCCTGGTATTCACTCATATCAATACGTACCAGAGCCTGCTCGCTGTTGAAGAGGAACTCGGCCAATGCCTTGGCCAGTTCAGTCTTACCTACACCAGTAGATCCTAGGAAAATAAAGGATCCAATCGGGCGCCCCTGCTCCTGTAAACCTGCCCGTCCGCGACGGACGGCATCCGCAATAGCCTCAATGGCATCGTCCTGACCAACTACGCGACGCCTGAGCTCATCCTCTGCCCGGAGCAGCTTGATTCGTTCACTCTCCAGCATCCGGGCAACCGGTACACCGGTCCATTTCGAGACAATCTCTGCAATATCCTCTGCATCCACTTCTTCTTTCAGGAGTGCACCACCTGCCTGTACCTCAGAGATCCTGGCCTGAGCGTCCTGAATTCGGCTTTCAAGCTCAGGAATGGTACCGTGACGAATTTTGGCAACTTCTTCATAGCGACCTGCACGTACGAGTGCTTCATCCTTGATACGTAGTTCTTCTATCTGCTCTTTCGCCTCACGAATCTTTGCAATGAGGCGTTTCTCTTCATCCCATCGCGCACGCAGGCTACTGCGCTCTTCTGTCAGATTAGCCAGCTGCTCCTCAAGCACCGCAAGTTTTTCCGCGTCGTTCTCCCGCTTTAGTGCCTCGCGTTCGATCTCCAGCTGTCTGATCTGTCGCTCCAGCGTGTCCAGTTCCTCTGGAAGTGAGTCTATCTCAGTCCGCAGACGAGCCATGGCTTCATCAACCAGATCAATCGCTTTGTCCGGTAAATGCCGATCCCCGATGTATCGATTGCTCAGTTGGACAGCAGCAACGATTGCAGCATCCGTAATACGCACCCCGTGGTGCACTTCGTAGCGTTCACGAATGCCTCGCAGAATAGAGATTGCGTCGTCCAGATCTGGCTCGCTCACCAAAACCGTCTGAAATCTTCGCTCCAGTGCTTTGTCTTTCTCGAAATATTTTCGATACTCGTTGAGCGTTGTTGCGCCGATAGCACGAAGGTCACCTTTTGCCAGGGCCGGTTTGAGAATGTTGGCGGCATCCATTGCGCCTTCGGCGGCTCCGGCACCTACCAGAGTATGGATCTCGTCAATGAAGAGTAGAATTTCTCCATTGGCATCGGTGACCTCCTTGACCACGGCTTTAAGCCGATCCTCAAATTCTCCCCGATACTTGGCGCCTGCAATCAAAGCCCCCATGTCAAGCGCATGCAGTCGTCTGGATTTCAGGCCCTCCGGGACATCCCCCTGCACGATCCGAATTGCGATACCCTCCGCAATCGCAGTTTTACCCACGCCCGCTTCTCCGATAAGTACCGGATTATTTTTTGTCCGTCGTGAAAGGATCTGCAGCACACGTCGAATCTCTTCATCGCGTCCAATTACGGGGTCAATCTTTCCTGTCGAGGCCAGTTCGTTAAGATTGCGGGTAAAGCGCTCCAGTGCGCGGTAACGATCTTCAGCATGCTGATCAGTAACGCGCCGGTTGCCCCGAACGTCCTTGAGAACCCCCAGTATTGTCTGCTTGGTCACCCCGCGACGCGCCAACGCCTGACTTACGGGCCCACTGGCCGCGGCTAAGGCGATAAGCAAGTGTTCACTGCTCACAAACTGGTCCTTTAGCGCCCGAGACTCCTCCAGCGCCTTGTCAAATGTGCGCTTGGCTTCGCTTGTCAAATAGCCCCCTTCTACCGATGATCCTGTGACCACCGGCAACTTTTCGAGCAATTGATCCACCTCGTCTTGCAGGCCCTGCAAATCTACGCTAAGACGCTGCATTATGGTGACGCCAATGCTGTTAAGATCCATCAGAAACGCCTTCAGCAAATGTGCCGGATCAAGTCCCTGATGATTATTTTCCGCAGCTATTTCCAGCGCCTTCCGGACAATCTCTTGTGCTTTAACGGTATAGTTATTTAGGTTCA
Source organism: Rhodothermales bacterium (assembly GCA_965219915.1). Taxonomy (GTDB): domain Bacteria; phylum Bacteroidota; class Rhodothermia; order Rhodothermales; family Bin80; genus Bin80. Next base: position 3,307,532 of record OZ244794.1, read on the forward strand.
TTGTATTTGGACTGACTTTTTGTCAATAGTTGTGCTTGGAAATAGGATGCTCCAAAAGTATTCCACGCTAGGGAATCATGACAACTTGTCACACGCTCCCCGATAAATTGCCGGAGTGAACCAGATGATAGACCGATCAGGTTAATATGGCTATGGTGACCACGACAGTCATCCATTCTTACTGCAATTATGGCGAACCGAAACCAGGATATTTTCCTTACGGTTTTCCCGGCATTGGATTTCAGGATTGAGGGGATTTCCAAAGGTCTCTCGGGAAGAGAAACAGAGTCTGAAAATATATCGAATGAGTATATCCTCAGGCGCTAATTGTTAATCCTACCCCTCCGCAGAAATATTCCTGCTTAGGACGACATCCCTGCCGTACACCGAAAACGGTTCCGCCAAATCAATATCCTGCAGTAATGCTGGCAACCCGGCCAGTTGATCATGCCTAAACCGCCCAACCGTCACGATACTCACGTGTCATGAGTTCGTGGGGGACATTCTCACTCGTCACCTTCATGTTTTCTGCATCCCAACTAATGTGCTCGCCGGTGCGTAAAGCAATCGTGGCTAAACACGTCGCCTCGGCCAGGTCTGCGATGTTAATGAAGCTGCCCCGGCTCTGCCTACCTTCGCGAATTGCATCCACGTATTCGTCTACCGAACCCTTCACGTCCCCTGCAGGTCGAGCAGCAGGCATGGACCCCTGCAGAGCGGTCATTCGACTCTCAGGCAAAAGGCGAAAATCAGTCGCAAGAAAATTATTTCCCATGATTGTGCCGTACTCTCCAATGTACAGCACGCCTTCACGTGGGAGGCGTTCACCCGGTGCAAGTAACCCGTTCGGTACACGCGGCTTCATCCCACCATCATACCAGAAGATGTCTAGGTCCTTGTGCTCAAAATGCACTGTACTTGCCGACGGGAATGCCACTTCTGAGCGACGCCATTGGCTTTGATTCCCCACAATAACTGCACCCGTCGCGGCATTTGCCTGAACACTGACCACTGGACCGGGATTCAGCATTCGATACGTCCTCCACAGACTGTACTGCCCCATATCCCCCAGGCAACCGCTACCGAACTCAAACCATCCCCGAAACAGTGCATGCGTGTAGTCAAGGTGGTAGGGTCTATCCGGTACACAACCCAGCCACAGACTCCAGTCCAAACCTTCGGGAATCGGCATCGCTTCCTTGGGATTCTCCATCCAACCTTGTGGCCAGACTGGGCGATTCGACCAGTTATGTACTTCTTTTACCTTTCCGATGATACCCTGATCAAGCCATTCCCACAACTGGTAGAGCCCTGGATCGTTATTCCAGGCCATTAAATGCGTGGTCACGCCGGTTTCTTTCGCCACGCGAACCGTATGATGTACCTCATGCAGCGTATTGGCCAGCACTTTGTGAGAAATCACTGCTTTGCCTGCTTTCATGCCTGCAATGTTTACCACGCCATGAAGGTGCTCTGGCGTCATATCAATCACAGCATCAATGTCCTCCGATTCAGCCAGCATTTCCCTGTAATCCGCGTAGAGCTTTAATCCGTTCCAGTCACCCTGCGCGCGCTCGTTCGCATAGTACCCTTCAATCAATTCCTTGCCCGCCATGAGACCAGCCCGAATACCTGTCTCAGATCCCCAGTTGGGATTATTCAGGAATCGCCGAACTGAATTGCGTATACCATGTGGGCTCCAGTCACGATAATCGTCTGAATCCGTATTGGGGTCGCACACCGCCACAAGACTCAGGTCTTCTCTTGGCAGCCAGTCACTCATGAGTTGGCGTAGAGCCTGCGTACCAGAACCGATGAGTGCAACATTTATTCTGTCGCTGGGGGCAACACGCCCGGGTCCCCCGAGAACCCGCCGAGGTAATACAGCTGCCGCGGCAGCAGCCCCGCTGGTAGTGGTGATAAATTCACGCCTATTAAGTTGTCTTTCTACTGCCATGATTCAAAGATTGGTTGATATTCAGTTAAGTTAATGCACTTGACTGAAGTAAGCAATTCCTCGGAATTGTTATTTGCATTCGTCGGACTTTATTTGAAACCACTGCTCGTATTAACCGCCACCCAAACATAGGGAGTGCCTTGTACAAGTGTCCCGACCCCTACAAGCGGTACAGACAGGCCAGAAAAATAATACCCTCGCCACAACTGTATTTGGTAGCATTCGGGAAGGCTGGTCCGTTCCCTTCATGAGCAGCATTGAGGCAAAATCAATCTACCCTTGTAAGAGATCACATGGCGACAGCCATATGGCGAACACTTTTACTATTCCGTTTGTCCGTCCTGAAGGGCGTATCCAGCTACTGCCCGCTGTCTCCTGGCGGCATTGGCTGGACGCGCCCCCCATCAGGCATCACCAGACGGGTCGCATCAAATGGTGCAGAAAAAGAGTGCTCGCTGGATTCTGCACTATAGTACTGGTCTCCCCGAGTACCTTCGGAAAATCCATGCCCTTCAAACCGGGTCGGCGTAGTCAAACCATCGACCGTTACATAATCTTTGTAGTAAAGCAGAGTTTCCCGCATATTCTCGTCGATGGCCGGGCGCCCCCGACCAAAGGTTGACCGGTATCGGAGCGCGCTCACCATATTCGTCTCCGGGTGAACGTACAACGTGTAGTGGTCGCCGTATGCGTCACCTATACCGTCCCCAAAGGTTACCCGTACTATCTGATGTTCTACACTATCCAGAAGCGCCGGAGCAAGTACCTCGTAGTGAAGCCCCGAGTCTGCCAGGACAAATGGAATGGATTGAAAGTAGTACCCCGTTGTTGCCATAAATCTCGGATTCACCATGTCCATCAGCGAATCTGGATAAACCCAGGCCTCTGACCCATCCCACGCCATCTGCGCACTGCCTTGAACCGCTTCATCTGCGAAGCCCAAAATGTCGTGGTATATCTGTCTAGTGCGGTTGTTGGCTACCAATCTGGTCCGCATACTTCCTGCGAAGCCCCAAATATAGGCGCTAGTCTCCGCATTGTGCCAGGCATCCAATCCCCCGTGTGCTTCAATTGCGCGGAGCACCATCTGCCCTCCTTCCGTGGCCGAGAGCCGTGCCTCCGCATCAGCAGTGAGCCTATCGGCTTCAGAGCCGTTATAGGCCGACTCCGGCTCCATATTGCAGCCAAACAGGCAAAGAACGGCGAATAACGCTGTAATCAGTATGCGCATCAATTTGAGGAGGTATTTGGTTGGATATATTCAATGATACGCTACCAATCCCCCTTTTCTCCGATGATGAATCTGCACAATCCCGTACACATAGCGGCTATCCAGCTCTGCTCAGGCCAGAACATTGATACCAACCTGGCACAGGCGAAGCTGTTAATTGAGAAGGCGGTGCATCTCGGCGCTCAACTCGTGGCTCTTCCTGAGAACTTTTCGTATCTGGATCGGGAGGGCAATAAGATCCAGGCCGTCGAAGATCTCGAGGACGGACCCGCGGTTCAAATGCTGCGGGAACTGGCCCGCTCAAACTCCATCTACATCGTAGGGGGTACTGTTCCGCTTGCGGCCAAGGATAGGGTTACCAACACATGCCTGGTATTTGGACCTGAGGGCCAAATTATCGCTCGCTATGATAAAATTCATCTGTTCGACATCCAGTTGGACGAGGCCCATTCGTTTGTAGAATCCCGTTACATCGCACCGGGGAAGGAACCTGTGACCTTTGATGCCTTCGGAGCCACTATGGGACTCAGTATCTGTTACGATCTGCGCTTCCCAGAACTATATCGGGTGCTGGTGAAACGCGGTGCACGCGTACTCTTTGTACCCTCGGCCTTCACATGGAGAACTGGAGCATATCACTGGCTGGAATTGTTGCGGGCGCGTGCTATTGAGAATCTTGCATACGTGGTTGCTCCTGCCCAGTTTGGTCGTCACAATGCCGGACGTGAGAGTTTTGGACACTCCGTCATCATTGATCCCTGGGGTCAGATACTCGCGCAAGCCCCAGACCGAGCGTGTGTGATCAGCAGTGAAGTGAACTTCACTTATCAGGACCAACTTCGAGAACGCCTACCCTGCCTCAGTCACCGACGCCTCCCGTAGCCACATGCTTATCCTGCGCCACTACCTACAAAGTAATGGGAAATCACGCTATCCAGGCCCGCTCCAGATTTCCATTTTGTATGAGTGCGCTCATACGAATTGGTATCAGATTGACGGACACGAGAACTTGATCGCGAACGACCAAAGTAACATCGAATTGTCACCACAGGGAACTCGGCATCGTTATAAAACTCTTTGTCCCAATGGGATCGGATAGAATACCTGTCAGATTCCCGGGTACATTCTTGACTGCTTAGATGTAATTAGATCAGTTCGTGCGAGTACACGGACCTCAATAGTTCAGTTGCGGAGGCCTAGTGCTTTCGTATCCTTACCTGCTGTCTTCTGCGAGACACTAATTTCGAATACCTACCTTACACTTTAGCTGCCGGTTAATCATAAACTTGTGATCAGTTTTTATCGCCAGATCATTTGGCTTAATCCCGAACTGACATATCTTTCACCTGCGCGCAATTTCACTCCTGTACAAAGTAAAACCTATCTTTAACGGGCTTTACGCAAACCAAAACAAAAAAATGACCTACGCCCTTCGTGTACTCACCGCCCTTTTGCTGTTAATCGCATTGCCCGCTTCCGCGCAAGATAACTTGATCAGCGAGACTAACTTTTCTGCTTTGAAGCTAAGAAATGTGGGCCCTGCCTTCACTTCCGGACGCATTGCAGATATTGCTATGCACCCCGACGATGATAACATGTGGTACGTCGCCGTGGGTAGCGGAGGCGTATGGAAGACCGTCAATGCCGGCACGAAATGGGAGTCCTTGTTTGACGGCCAGGGTTCCTATTCAATTGGAGCACTTACGCTTGCCCCCCGTAATCCCCACACGGTTTGGGTCGGCACCGGCGAAAATGTGGGTGGACGCCATGTAGCCTACGGTGATGGCATTTATCGCAGCGATGACGGAGGTAAGACATGGAAAAATATGGGACTCAAAGAGTCAAACCATATCTCCCGTATCATTGTCCATCCCGATAATGGCGATGTGATCTGGGTAGCCGCACAGGGCCCCCTGTGGAATAGCGGCGGCGAGCGTGGACTCTACATGAGTGTTGACGGCGGCGAATCATGGGAACGAACATTGGGTGATGATGAATGGGTGGGGGTAACGGATGTGGTGATTGATCCCCGTGATCCCGCTGTACTCTATGCAGCTACATGGCAGCGTCACCGAAATGTGGCTGCTTACATGGGAGGTGGCCCCGGTAGTGGACTGCACAAAAGCACTGACGGAGGACGTACATGGACAGCACTGACGCGCGGGATACCCAAATCAAACCTGGGTAAGATTGGGCTCGCAATATCACCCCAGAACCCTGACATCATTTATGCTGCAATTGAGCTTGATCTAACAACGGGCGGCATCTTTATGTCCAGTGATCGTGGAGCATCCTGGAGAAAGATGTCAGATACGGTAAGCGGCGCAACCGGTCCCCACTACTATCAGGAACTCTACGCCTCGCCGCACAGAGAAGGGACCATCTACCTTATGGATGTTCGCACGCAAGTATCCCATGATCATGGTCGTACATTTTATCGCATGAGCGAAGGCGATAAGCACTCAGATAACCATGCAATTGCATTCCGCGCTGATGATCCGGATTATATCCTCATGGGCACAGACGGCGGACTTTTTGAAACCTATGACGGGACGGAATCCTGGCGTTTTATCAGCAACCTGCCAATCACCCAATACTACAAGGTCGCTGTTGATGACTCAGAACCATTCTATCGCATATTTGGCGGTACACAGGATAATGGTTCACACGGCGGACCATCTCGCACAGATAATCGCCATGGCATACGCAATGCTGACTGGTTCAAGACGCTCGGTGCGGACGGGCATCAATCCGCTACCGAACCTGGGAACCCGGATATCATCTATGCTGAGGCACAGCAGGGACGTATGAACCGTATTGATCTCATCACGGGAGAGCAAACCTTGATTCAACCCCAGGCGGGTCCCGGTGAAAAACACGAGCGCTACAACTGGGATGCCCCGATTGTTGTTAGTCCACACGCTCCAACCACGCTCTATTTTGCATCCTACCGTGTCTGGAAATCAACAAACCGGGGCGACAGCTGGACTGCCATCTCTGGTGACTTGACTCGTGACCAGGAGCGTATTGCTCTTCCCATTATGGGACGAGTACAGAGCTACGATAACCCCTGGGATTTCAATGCCATGTCGGTCTACAACACAATCACGTCTCTCGCGGAATCCCCGCTTCAAGCCGGTCTACTGTACGCGGGAACCGACGATGGACTGATCCAGGTTACTGAAGACGACGGCGGAACATGGCGAACGATAGAAGTAGGCAACATTGATGGCATTCCGGCAACCGCGTTTGTTAACAACCTTTACGCCGACCTGCATAACGTTGATGTCGTCTATGCGGCACTGGACAACCATAAATTCGGGGATTTATCTCCATATCTGGTCAAGAGCAATGATCGCGGACAATCCTGGACCTCAATCACCGGTAATCTGCCTGATCGAACACTCATTTGGCGTATTGTGCAGGACCATGTAAATCCGAATCTGCTCTTCACCGCGACTGAATTCGGGATATACTTTACAGTTGATGGCGGGATGGAATGGATTAAGGTTGCATCTGATGCGACGATCTCATTTCGTGACATTACCATCCAGCGGCGGGAGAACGATGTTGTAGGGGCCTCTTTCGGTCGCGGTTTCTTTGTGCTTGATGACTACACCCCGCTCCGTCATGTCACCGCAGAATTGCTCGCCAATGAGGCACACCTTTTTGCACCGCGTACTGCCAAGCTATATGTTGAACGCGATGTTGCTGGGGGATCACAGGGTACAGACTACTTCGCAGCTCCCAATCCACCGTTCGGAGCAACATTTACTTATTACCTCCGCGAAAGTCCGACTACACTGAGACAAGCTCGTAAAGAAAGGGAGAATGAAGCCGGCGAAAATGATATCCCCTTCCCGGGATGGGATGCACTTGAAGCCGAGCGCAACGAAGTTGCCGATAAGGTCTTCGTGATTGTTCGTGATGAATCTGAACAGGTTGTCGGGCGGGTTGCTGGAAGCACCTCAAAGGGTATGCACCGGGTCACCTGGAATCTGAGGTACCCTTCCCACGCCGTAATTACACCGGGTTCCTCCGGTGGAGGATTTGGCCAGGGCGGCTATCTCGCTACCCCCGGCAGCTACACTGCCACGCTTGTACGTGTCCGTGAAGGCGTAGAATCTGTCCTGTCCGGCCCGGTCGCATTCCAGGTTGAACTGCTGCGTACGCCTGCGCTTGCGGGCAGTAACCCCAGCGAAATCGCCGAATACAGAGCCCGGGCCGCTTCGCTAATGCAGCGTGCCAGCCTCCTGTCAGGATCACTTGCAGAGAACATTGATCTTGTGGACGCCATGCAAACTGCTCATTTGCGTGCCCCGAATCCTTCAGCCGATTTGACCACAGAGTTGCATGCTGCACGTACAACCCTCCTGAACATCCGACGGAATCTGAGCGGCTACGAGGCAAAAGACGCACCAGGTGAGCGTGATGCACCAACCGTGATGTCTAGACTGTCTGTTGGACAAAGCGGCCTACGAACGACTTATGGTCCGACCGACCTGCACAGGCAATCACTAGAGACTGGCAGCGCACAGCTGGAAGAATTGGAGGCTTCACTGGCCTCATTTGAACAGGACATCGTCCCAGCACTTACCAGTGCTCTCGAAGCAACCGGTGCACCACCGATAAGGGAGTAGCGCATTTGCTGACGTAACACTCATCCCATTCAAATTCTCCATGGGGAGGAGGGAGAAGATTCCTCCGGCTGCTTGACATCCCCATTCACGACCTAACGGGGCTGGAAGGGGTGTGTAGGTTTGTATGAAACAAGGTGAATGTTAGGCCTTGGAGTATCTGGAGAAGTTCCCAAGCGATTCATCCAATGAGTACAATCCATTATCCTCAGGACTACCGCGTTGACTGAGGTGTGTTTTATGTACTCTCGGATTATAGAACAGGCTTATCGGCTATTCTCAGAATGGAGTATAGCTTGAAGCCTTACGCGTTGGCGAGGACTGTGGGGGCTCGTCACCCGAGCTCATTCCGCTGGAGCGGCAATAAGCTCAAACGTCACCGTTAACTCATCCCCCGTCCGATACGCACCAAACATCATCGTGGGAGGCTTGAGGTTGTATTCACTCATCAATAGCGAATGACTCCCGGTGAAATGAACGCGACCGTTCTCCTGTGCAATGCCCTCAATCGAAATCGCGATCTCTTTGGTTACGTCTGCAATGGTGAGATTGCCGGTCGAATTGAGCGTGAATGTGTTGTCCCCCGTCATCGTGAAATCAGATACAGACACGAGTTCATAGACGATCTCGGCGTGCTGATTGGCCTTGAGTGCTCCATGCATGCCACGGTCCATGATGGGACTTTTTCTGCTTTTCATCATCTTGGAGGGTATCACCAGACGTACGGAGTCAACGCGTCCTTCCTCATTCATACTCAACGTACCGTCAATCTGCGTAGCGTAGACGCGCCATTCCGGCGTCTGATTCGATGTGCCATCCACATGCATCTCACTTTCTGGAGCAACGACGTATTCCGTAGTCTGCGCATATACTGGTGCGACAAGTACGAGAGTCAGAACAACTACGCGCAGGATGAGCTTGAGTTTTAATGAAGGCATTACAACAAAACGACTTAGTGTAGTAGATTTTAGGTCAAAATAGTTTAAAAGTTTCAACAGAGCGGACAACACAAATCAAAAATCATTGTGAGATCGTCTAAATCGAATACCCGATTTTAACCAAGTACCTACGCACTTGTCCCGTCAAAACTTACTGCTCCATAGAACTCCTGGGCCCACCCTGAACCTATACCATCTATGCAGCGTACTTGGTGATCGGACTTATTGCCGTATTTCATTGTATTCCTTATATTGGGGGGTTACTTGTCCCAATGAAAGCGGTTCAAGTTTCATCGGAAACGCTTCCGTACTTGTTGTTCACAACTCAATCATTCAGACTAATGCTAGATAAGCAAAACTCCCGCCGCGACTTCCTCAAAAAATCTGCTGCCGGCACCGCCGCTGTCATGGCTGGCATACATGGTGCAAAGACCGGACGCGCCAAAGCCCCAGCAACTGGAGCAGTTCTGGGAGCCAACGATACGGTCGTATGCGGGTTTATTGGTGTAGGTGGACAGGGGTTTAATGCACACCTCCTAAACGTTACAAATCCAACCAACAACGGCAGGCCACGACATAACGTACAGCTTAATGCCGCTGGTGCGGCGGCCTGTGACTTGTTCTCCAAACGTCGTGATCAGGCTCACGCAGCACTGGAAGCCGCCCGTCAGGAGGCAGGCCGTGAAGCACCAGTGGAAGTCCATGAAGACTATCGTCCTATCCTGGATAACCCGGACATTGATGCCATATTCATTGGTACAGTCGACCACTGGCACACACAGATCGCTCTGGATGCACTAGACGCCGGAAAGCATGTCTACTGCGAAAAGCCAATGACCCGCTATTTCGACGAAGCGTTCCAGATTTACGACAAGGTTAAGGAAACTGGAAAGAAGTTCCAGATCGGATCACAATTTTGTACACAGGGCAAATGGCATGCAGCTGCCGAGTTAATTCGTGCAGGCCGCATCGGCCCACTGGTGCTTGCCCAAGATTCCTATTGCCGCAATACACCCATCGGCGAATGGAATTACTATCGGCTAGAACCGGAGCTGGAGCCCGGAAAAACGATTAACTGGGAAAAGTGGCTCGGCCCAGTGTCCGCCCGTGATTTCAACGCACAGCACTATCATCGCTGGCGCAAGTACTACCCGTACTGTGCAGGCATTCTGGGAGACCTATTGGCACACCGGATCCATCCGCTCCTGATCGCAACAGGTGCTCCTGAATTTCCGAAGCGTGTATGTTCCGTTGGTAACAAGAAAATTGGTGATTCAATTCTGGGCGCGGAAGACCGCGATGTAACGGACAACTGCCAACTATTGACCGAATTCCCGAGTGGTTTGTGTATGGTCATTACCGGCAGCAGTGTGAATGAGCAGGGACTCGGACAGGTTATCCGGGGCAACGAGGGCACGCTGTACTTCAGTGGTGAGAGCTTAGAGCTTCGCCCGGAGCGTCCTTTTGCTGATTTAGTGGACGGAGAGCAAATGGAAAATCTCCTGCCAGGCGCAGATGTTCCGGCTCATATTCATGATTTCTTTACGGCGATTCGTGATGATGGCCAGACGAACGGAAACATTGATGTTGCCATCCGTGCACAGACGATCATCTCAATGGCAGAAATGAGTGAGCGTATGGGTGAGATGCTCTACTTCAACGAAGAAGAGCGCTCCCTGCATACTGGCAGCGGCAAGAAGGTGGAGCCAATCACGTACGCCACGGAAACTCATTGAGCCAAATAAGCTGAAGGGCATGAGTGAGCGATAGGCCATCTATCCTCCTCCCTCCGCTTCTTCCAGTCCGGCAGGTTGCCATGCAAACCGTTCGAATGGCACTAAATGCCATGGCTACACGGTTTGAGCTCCTGCTCCACGGGGACGATGCAGTCCTGTTGCGTGGAGCGGGGGAAGAGGCTCTAGCAGAGATAAAACGATTGGAACAGCAACTGAGCTTTTATGACCCAACCAGTGAAATCAGCCAATTAAACGCCAATGCATCAAAGGAACCCGTACGAGTAACCCCCAGGCTGTACTCACTACTCAGGAAGGCCGCGGAAATCCATATCGAGACGCATGGTTCTTTTGATGTGACAGTGGGCCCGCTCATGCGTTGTTGGGGGTTTGTTCGTGGTCGGGGCACTTGGCCCGAGGAGCATGAAAGAGAAGAAGCCTTGACTAAAACTGGGATGGACAAGGTCAGGTTTAACGATGCAGAGCGAACTGTTGCCTTTAGGCAACCAGGCATGGCGCTGGATCTTGGCGCGATCGGAAAAGGATATGCAATAGAAGAGGCCGGAATTGTTTTGCGAGAGTGTGGCGTAACTTCCGCACTGTTACACGGAGGAACAAGTACTATGATGGCCATCGGAACGCCTCCGCGGAAAACCGACGGCTGGCCTATTGGCATATCCGATCCGGAGGATGATTCGAAAGTACTAACCTCGACATCAATCCGCGATGAAGCCTTGTCGGTTTCGGCCCCCAGGGGTAAAGCCTTCCAAAAAGACGGCAAGATATGGGGACATGTGATTGACCCCCGAATAGGTTATCCCGTGCAAGGTGCAACGTTATCCGCGGTCGCGCATCCTTCTGCAATGATCTGTGATGCCATTTCAACTGCACTACTCGCCATGAGACGAGAAGAAGGCAAACAGGTTCAACAAAAATTTCATGGTATGCGTACACTGTGTGTGTACGACGATACAGGTGCGGCAGATCTTGTTTCCTTGGAATTTCATTCAACACACCCGACCAATCAGTAATGAGCAAGCACACAGTCAGCAGACGGGCATTCCTGATGGGCAGCGCTGCACTCAGCGGAGCAGGCCTAGTTCGCGCAGCCAACATCAAAACAAGATTATGGCCTGGTAATCGCAACGACGTTCAGTGCGGAATTATCGGGTATGGCCCCCAGGGCCGTGACATTACGGCCACACTTGCTCGTATACCTGGCGCCCAGGTTGCGGCTATTTGTGATACGTATGGCCCAATGCTTCGCCGTGCGCAGCGGGATGCGCCTGAGGCAACCCGACACGAAGATTACCGCGAGATCCTGGACAACCCTGATATTCAGGCCATTATTGTTGCAACACCTACGCACCTGCATCGCGATATTGCAGTGAATGCACTTCAAGCGGGCAAAAATGTGTATTGTGAAGCCCCTATGGCATCTTCCATCGAAGATGCCAAAGCGATTGCACGTGCCGCACGTGATGCAACCGGGCAAATATTTCAGGTTGGTCAGACTTACCGCTCTAACCCTCAGCACCGCTCGGTATTTCAGTTTATGCGTAGTGGTGCTATTGGCAAACCTGCCATGGCACGGGGGCAGTGGCACGCCAAAGAAAGTTGGCGACGGGCGTCTCCAAGCGCCGACCGCGTTCGCGAACTTAACTGGCGTCTGGATCCAAATTTGACCACAGGATTGATTGGCGAAGCCGCGTTACTCCAGATGGACGTAGCCTACTGGGTGCTTGGAGAACTGCCAACCTCCGTTCATGGTTTTGGCCAGATTTTGGCTTGGGATGATGGTCGGGAAGTTCCCGACACGATTCAGACGATTTTCGAATTCCCCAGTGGCCTGCACATGATATTTGATGCAACGCTGGCCAGCTCTTTTGATGAAGCCTATGAGGCCTACTATGGCTCCGATAGTACTATTCTATTTCGCGACCGGGGCAAGGCTTGGATGTTCAAGGAGGTTGACGCTCCTATGCTTGGTTGGGAAGTGTACGCGCGAACGGACCGGTTCTATAAGGAAACAGGGATCGCGCTCCTCGCGAACGCAACCCAATTAGACGCCCAGAACGTAGACCCCACCGAGGACGATCCAAACGTAGAGACACCACTCTGGTATGCGCTGCAGGAATTCATGGACAACCATGCCTTTGGCCCATATCCTCCCGCGGCCAATTGGGAGCGTGGACTGGAAGCTGCCGCGGTTGCGATTACTGCCAACCAAGCCGTAATGGAGCGGGCTCAAAGAGATATTGATCCGGCATCCTACACACTGGATTAACCTGGGTCCATGCTGACCCTGACGGAAAAAGCACTCTTTGCCCTTGCGGTGATCTTCACTGCATACGGCACGGGTTTGGGCTTTTCCGCCATGTTTCGAACTATACGTTACGGCCAGGCGCCCTCTCTCTCAACAGACTGGCAACGTGCGATTCGAGCGCTCGGTACATGGATTGTAATGCGTCCTATCTGGGGAACACGCCGCATTACCGGTATCGTACATGCAGCACTCGCATGGGGATTTGTACTGTACCTATTAGTCAATGTCTTTGATGTGATCCGTGGCTATGTTGCCGAACCGATCCAATTTCCAGACTGGATTGGTCAAGGCTACCGCCTTGCGGTTGATCTTGCCAGCGGAGCAGTGCTGCTGGCCATGGCATGGCTCCTGCTGCGACGCTTTGTGTATCCGGGACGTAAGGTTCTCTCACAGCGGGCGAATGTCCTCCGAATCAAGAATTCCCGGCTCCCCTTCCTCAACCAAACGGTATCACGTGATTCTCTGATCGTCGGCATATTTATTATGTGCCATGTGGGGTTCCGCGTGCTGGGTGAATCCGTGGCCATTCAGCTGCACTCGCCTGATCCCTGGCAACCAATTGCCTCTGCAATTACTCCAATCTGGGCAGGATTGGGGACAGATACGCTGACGATCTGGCATCACGTATGCTGGTGGGGGGCGCTAGGATTGATCTTGGCCTTTGCCCCCTATTTCCCGTACACGAAGCACGTGCATTTTATCATGTCCGGCTTCAACTTCGCCACACAGATAGAGCGAAAATCGCCCGGTGCACTTGACCCGATTGATTTTGCGAATGAAAATATTGAAGTCTTTGGTGCATTAAAACTTGAACAACTTCCGCAATCGGGTATTGCTGACGCATTCGCCTGCATTATGTGCAATCGATGCCAGGATGTCTGCCCGGCATACGAAACAGGCAAGGAATTGTCACCTGCGGCTCTCGAGATCAACAAACGCTACTTCATCAACGAAAACCTTCATGATCTGGCTTCGGGAAAACCGCCCGACGCGATGCTTACCGAATATGCCATCACCGAGTCCGCTGTGTGGGCATGCACCGCCTGCGGAGCCTGTACAGCGATTTGCCCCGTAGCGAACACTCCGATGATTGATATCCTGGAGATTCGACGTGGATTGGTTCTGATGGAAGATCAGTACCCTGAGGAACTGGAAACAGTTTACCAGGGCATGGAGCGAAACGGCAATCCATGGAACATGGGGGCTGGAGACCGACTGAAATGGGCAGATGGCCTGGTCGTCCCAACAGTTGAACAACTACCTGATGCCGAAATTCTGTGGTGGTTGGGATGCGCCCCTTCATATGACCAACGCGCGCAGAAAACAGCCCGTGCGCTGGTGCGCGTACTTGAAGCCGCTGGGGTTAGCTTCTCCGTCCTGGGAAGCAAGGAACGGTGCAGTGGAGACTCAGCGCGCAGGAGTGGCAACGAATATCTGTTCTCAGAACTCGCCTCAACCAATATCGCAACACTGAATTCAGTGAATCCACCCCGAATAATGACCACCTGTCCTCATTGCCTGCACACTCTGGGCAATGAGTATTCTGCTTTGGGCGGACACTATACCGTGATCCACCACACGGAGCTTCTGTCAGAACTTGCAGACGACGGACGCCTGCCGACTGATGTTCTTGAAGAGAATGTCACTTTGCACGATCCCTGTTATCTGGGACGGCAGAACGATATCACCGAGGCTCCCCGATCGGTTCTCGAAGAGTCTGGGGCAGTCATAACTGAAATGCCACGTAACCGAAAAGAATCATTTTGCTGCGGTGCGGGAGGAGCACAAATGTGGATGGATGAACCGGTACCAAGAATCAATGATACGCGCTATGCTGAGGCAGCAGCTACGGGTGCCAGTACCGTAGCTACTGCATGCCCCTTCTGCCTGACAATGCTTCGCGACGCTGCAGCGAAGACAGTAGATGGCCCGGATGTGAAGGATATCGCGGAAATTGTCGCTGATCGACTCCCCGCTATGGTTGGCGTTCCTGCCTGATGCAGGCGACGTTCTGCAAAACAACGCCCCTCATAGGCGCTTCCAGGTCATGGAGAGCCTTCTTGGTATCGTATGGCAGGGTTCCAACTATGGGCGATAGTTTATACCATCGTTCCAGCCCCTGGCATTGACTGGAGAGTTTTCATATCGTTCCATCGATTTACCGAGAAAAAGGGGTCACTGGCACGCGCCCCGGGACCTCCAATTCGTCGATCTCCGATGATGTTTTGTCCCCATAGGGATGGGGCCACGGTCTTATTGGCTTCTCGGATCTGCTGTGCGATCGCAAGCCGCATTTGGCAGATCGCGGCTTCCACCACCCCGTCACCAACTGCTTAGGGATTCGCCAGCCCCATAGAACCCGTGGATCCCGTGTGCTCGTCGATTCCGTCCGGACCGATCCAAACTATTGCGAAGATTGGATCGGGTAAATGCCGAAATCACGCGGCTGCGCGAGCGGTATCATATGGCCGATGAGTTGACAGCCAGCGCACTCCGTCTGGCGCATCAGGTCTGAATCGGCCCTGATGCCACTTCCCATAATTCCCGAACCTCTAGCTCCCATTGCCCTCTGTATGCTGAGAGTTCTATGGGTCCTCATTCCCAAGCCCACCCGGGACGTCTGGCGAGTCGTCGTGCCTAGGCATACGGTAGCCTACCCGAGGCTCGGTTAGGATGTACGTTGGGTTGTCCGCATCATCGCCCAGTTTGTCACGCAATTTTTTCACGAAAGCCCGGACCCGACGCCTATCTTCGCGACCGGTCAATCGCCACACGGTACGCAACAGGTTTTCGTAGGTCACTACCCGACCGGCATTGGTCGAAAGGACACGAAGCAGGTCGTACTCAATGGCGGTGAGTTCCAGCGGAACTTCGCTCACGGTAACCCGGCGTTCTTCGTAGTTGATCACAAGAGCTCCCGACTGGAACGTTTCAGGGAACACGTCGCTCTTGCGCATTGCGGTCTGGATCCTGGCCACCAGTTCGGTGGGCGAAAACGGCTTGACGATGTAATCTACGGCTCCCATCTCCAAGGCCCTTGCAACCGTTTCATCCCGGCCATATGCGGACAGGAAGATGACCGGCCGATCCGCCAGCGCCGGAACCTGTTGCATCAGCTCTATACCGTCCATCTCGGGCATCAGAAGGTCCAGCAGGACCAGATGGGGGTCGTGTTCATCAACCAAGTCGGACACTTCATTCGGGTTGCCTGTGGTAAGCAGACTGAACCCGGCGTCGTTGAGGGTCGCCCGCACATGCCCCAGAAACTGAGGATCATCGTCCACTGCGAGCACTAGCGGCTTCCGTCGATCCGTGCGCTCTCCATGCGTCGGGATTTCCATCGCACCATGTTCAATCTCCTCGACCACAGGAATCGTGAAGGTAAACCGGGTTCCTTGTCCGGGTCCGGCGTTCTCGGCTCGGATGCGGCCCCCGTGGGCTTCTACCAATCCCTTGCAGATGGCCAGACCGAGGCCGACGCCCTGCCGTCGACCCCCGCCCCCGGTGTACTTCTGGAACAGGTACGGCAACTGCTCGGGCGACACACCCTGGCCTTCGTCCGTTACCGAAATCGCGACGAAGACCCCATCACGCACCGCATCGACATGGATGACCGACGACTCGGGTGCATACGCGGATGCGTTGGAGAAGAGGTTGTTAAGCACCTGAACAATGCGTTGTTCGTCGGCCACTACACGGGGCAAGTCCAGCGGAAGGTCGATGCGGATGGTCTGATTGCCGCCACCACTTACGAATGTGACCCGAGCCTGCTCCACTAGCTCAGACACCTGCACCGGCCTGGAGTCGACCGACAGCGTGCCGGAGTCAATGCGCCCCGCATCGAGCAGGTCGCTGATCAGATTGACCATTCGATCGGCCTGCCCTTCGATGATCTGGAAGAACTGCTGCATCTCGGTCCGGTCCAGCACCCGCGAACTCCCCAGCACGGTCGCCGCCGAACCCTTGATGGCGGCAAGCGGCGCACGCAGTTCGTGGCTCACCATACCCAGAAACTCCGCTCGCAACCGGTTCAGTTCCTGGAAGGGCGTCAGATCCTGCATGGTGACGATCATCGACTCGACCGTGCCGGAGGCGGATTGGATCGGGGTGTTGTTGATGAGCATCGTGATTCTTCGGCCATCAGGAACCGAGAGCAAGACCTCTTCGGCGCGCATGGTCACAGCGTCGTCTATCACTCGTTTGATCGGATATTCCGCAAGGACCACTTCGCTCCCGTCGGAGAAGCGGCACGTCAATACCTCCAGCAGCTGCTCCACGCCATGGCCGGGCATGCGCAGTCCCTCGAAGATCCGCCTAGCCTCCCGGTTGAATAACACCGGCTGGCCCGTCTTCGCATCAAAGACCGTGACGCCCACTGGCGAGGTATCGACCAGGGCTTCCAGGCTGGACCGCGCCCGCTGCTCGTCACGGTGCGTGCGGGCGTTGGCGATAGCCGCCGCTGCCTGGGAGGCGAACAGTACCAGAACCTCCTCGTCCTCATCGGTAAACTCATGACCGCCCTGCTTCCTTCCGAGGAAGAAGGTTCCCACATGCTTGCCACGGTGACGCATCGGGGTCGCCTGGAAGGTCTTCGGCAGAATCGGCGCCGGGTCGTAGCCGACGGAGCGGATGTAAGTGGGCAGGTCTGTCAGCCTGAGTGGTCCCGGAAGATCGCGGAGGTGCTCAAAGAAACGCAACCCGGGGGGCCACTCCATCAACTGCCGCTCTTCATCCGGCCTAAAGCCGGAGGTGACGTAGTCCTGCGGCTGCCCCGTCTCATCAATGCTCGTGATCACGCCGTAGCGGGCGCCGGCTAGGTCACGCGTGCTTGCTAGGATTTCGCGCAGAACCGTATCGAGATCGAGGCTAGAGTTGACACGCAGAACCGCTGCGCTCAATCTGGACAGGCGCTCGCGCAGCGCCTGGATCTCTGAGTCCATTTCGTTGGATTTATTCATTCGTCCGCATTTCGTTTTGGATTGAAAGAAGCCTCCGGGTCTCGTGCCGTACACCGGCCGATAAAGCGATTGTGGTGTTTCAATGCTTAGGTCCGAATACACTACCTATCATTTATTAACAGTAATATAACCAAAATTGCCAATTATATAACAGATAAAGAATATTATAGACGGAACAAACACTTGGAGTCTCCCGCCTCGCTGGGAGGTCTGTCTGGCGTGATGGTTCGCTGGCTATGCAATACTCACAGGGCGAGTGCAATCTATCTGCGCCATACGCCGCGACGGGACACGCTACGCCCTAAGTGGGAATCCTGCGCTATCTAGAGTGCCACCCGATTCTACCCCCTGTATGTTGCAAGAAACGCAATTTTTTGTGTGGTGTAGTGTGATCAGGAAGTTGAAGATTAGGTAGTCGTAGCCTAAGATTTTGAATTTTGCTGGGCTAGTATGATCCTCCAAGATCACAAGACAGCGCGGTTTGTGTTGTCTTGCATCGTGCTAAGCGGGTATCTCCCTGGGAGCAACCAATTGCCCTCTGCGCCTTGAACACTTTGGCGGAGGACTCCCGACGCCACCAATGTACGACCGCCAGCGTACGCAGTGCAGCAATCCCCGCTATGTGTCTCCCCGAAATCAGAAATCTGTGTCAGGTTCGACAAGATCTATTTCCTGCATCCAAATGTTGCGATAACGCACATCATGACCTTCTGCCTGCAACTTTAATCCGCCCGGCACATCTGTGATGCCACGGCCCTCATCATTGCCTCCATCAATACCCGAATTTGGACCACCCCATACTTTTTCAATTGGCACATTCTCGTGCACCTTTACTCCATTGAAGTAAAGAGTGACCATGGCCCTCTCAGTACGCTCACCGTCCTCAAAGCGCGCAGCACGAAACACCGCATCATAAGAATTCCATTGCCCTGTACCGTTGTACGGCCAGTACTGGGATTCTTTCTCGTTAATAACCGCCGCCATGCCGTGCTTGGTTGAATCTCCATCAAGCACCTGGATTTCGTAGCGATTCTGAAGGTAAACACCACTGTTCCCCCCCGTCTCGGTGATCAGGAATTCTACATGCATCCTGAAATCCCGAAATTTCTTCTTGGTTACAATGTCTGCCGCGCCATAAAGTCCACCTGCTGCCGAGGGATCCTTGCTGCTTACTACTGTCCCTTCGTCCACAGGATCATCCACAATCTCCCATTTTATGGGTAATTCAGCCGCGAAACGGGGACCTTCCCAGTACGTCCAATTTTCATCCAGGGACTCACGGGTTCCGTCAAAAAGCACCATGGCACCTTCTGGCGCAGCAGCGCCAACGCCGACCTGTGCACGGACAGGAAGCACAATCACCACCAAGAGAAACAGAGTTGTTATTGACTTATACATGTTTAGGACTATTCGTTGTGTGTGACTACCAGTTAGCGACCCAAGTTAGTGTTTTTTTCGCACAGAATCTAAATCTTCCCCTGAGCGTTGCAATCTGCCCTCAATTTTCTTTATCAATGGAAAAGGCTACATTTGGTGCGGGCTGTTTTTGGGGCGTAGAAGAGGTGTTTCGGCAAACCCCAGGGGTAGCCGAAACTGCTGTGGGTTACTCAGGAGGGCAAACAAAAAACCCAACCTACCATGAGGTTTGCTCAAAGCAGACGGGGCACGCCGAGGTTGTGAATGTAACATTTGACCCGGCCCAGGTAACCTATGCACAGCTTCTGGATATTTTCTGGAACAACCACAACCCGACCACCCTAAACCGCCAAGGCCCTGATGTGGGCGCGCAGTACAGATCTGTCATTTTCTACCACTCCCAATCACAAAAGGCAGAAGCAAAGGCCTCACTGACACGGTTTCAAAAACGGCTCACACGCCCTATTGTCACAGAAATTGCACTGGCGTGCACTTTCTATCGCGCAGAAGAATATCATCAGCGATATTTGGAAAAGCGCGGCCTATCCCATTGTCATTTGTGACCATCTCTGCTACCTAGCCTGTTGTGGAGTAGTGTGCACGGAGCGCATTACATATAGAATATCTAGCCAGCCTCACTGATGGTAAGGATGCGTAGGCTACGCCTCCTACTTGTAAATCTCAGACTCTACAGCTTGTACCCGGTCACGAATGCTTCTGCTGCATAGAATTCGGGTAAGCCGAGTCGATTAAGTGCCTCTGCCGTCCCCGTGTTTCGGTCACGAGCCCGCTGCCAGAACTCCCGATCATCGTAAGCTCCGGGAAACATTGCCCGGTCCTTCTGGCTTTCGTGTTTGAAAATGGCCTCTATCTTGCGGGCCATTTCCGCTCGTGAGATTGGCGTGAATACATCAGCCTGATGTATTTCCCACTCCTGCCAAGCGCCACGGTATAGCCACACTTTTGGCCCCTGTCCCTCTCGTTCCTGATTATAGCGCTTCAGAGCCCGCTGTATCGCGAAGTAGCACATTCGATGGGTGCCATGCGGGTCTGACAAATCTCCAGCTACAAATATGTGGGCTGGCGACTGTTCTTTCATGAGATCCAGTATTATTCGTTCATCCTCCTCGCCAACCGGTTTTTTCTTGATGCGCCCCGTTTGATAGAACGGCAGGTCGATGAACCGCGCATTCTTCCGGCTCAGTCCCATTACTTCAATCCCGGCAACCGCCTCCGCGTAGCGGATGGCGGCCTTGATGTGCTGTACCGCAGGAAGATCCACCGTTCCAGAACTCTTGTTCTCCAGAAACTCCAGCAATTCCTTCCTGCGCACACAAAAATTTTCCGCTGCCTTACCCTTTATGCCCAGTTGATCCAGACACATCTCTGCAAACCCCAGATAACGTGACACATCCGTATCAAACACCGCTACTGAACCGTTCGTCATGTACGCGACAATGACTTCATTCCGGTTTCGGACCAACTTGTCCAGCATCCCTCCCATAGAAATCACGTCATCATCTGGATGTGGACTGAAAAGAATAATGCGCTCATCAGTAGGGAGCTGGTTTCGGTAACAGATCCTGCGTCGCAAATCATCAAATACCCGCAGACATAACTCGTCAATCTCAGGATACGCATAGACCAAACTGTGTAGCCGGTTATTCTGAAAATCTGCCTCTTCCAATTGGAGTATGGCTTTATTTACGCGCTCAGACAACCAGATAATCGCGCGTTTGGCCATCGACATATCCCACTCCACATCATAGACCAACCATGGAGTTCGTTCCCGGGTAAGTGCACCCGCAGCCGCGCGATCCAGATATACAGCACTTCTGGGATGCTCCTGTAAGTATGAGGCTGTCACCTCTTCATTTACTGGCTCTTCCACTGCGCGACGAACGATGCGTGCTTTACCCTCGCCTGCCGCCATCAGGATGATCTCCTTGGATTCCAATATTGTACCGACGCCGACCGTCAGACCCTGTCGGGGAACGTATTCATCACCAAAGAAATGACTGGCTGCGTCCTTTCGCGTGATCGAATCCAAGATTACTTTTCGCGTCCGATCACTGCGGGAGCTACCGGGCTCATTGAAGCCAATATGCCCACTTCGACCAATGCGAAGAAGAACAAGGTCTAAGCCTCCGGCAGCCCGAATAGTCTCTTCGTACGACCTGCACCAGTTGTCTACTTCAGTTGAGGGCAGGTTGCCAAGTAACGAATGAGTCTGATCTTCGGGCGCGTTGATGTGGTCCAGAAGGTTCTCCCGCAGAAAACGATGGTAACTCTGTAAGCGGTCTGGCTCAATCGGATAATACTCAGACAATGCGAAGGATATCACCTTGGAGAAATCCAAGCCTTCCTCTTTGTGCATCCGGATTAGTTCCTTATATACATCCAGAGGCGTAGTACCAGTAGGAAGCCCCAGAACTGTATTCAATCCTCGAGCAGTCCGATCTCTAATGAGTGCACCAATGTGGCGCGCTACTTCATATGCAACGGAAGCGGCATCTTCAAAAATGTGCACAGGAATGTGCTCACGAGACGAACCGACAGAAATCGACATGAAAATAGAGGTAAGCTAGCGACTTCATTCACGAACGGGGTTTAACCCAGCCCTGCCCAACCTGCTCCAATCAATTTGACCAACTTCAGACCAAAATTAAATAATCGGCGATAAACGCCCTATCAATGCGCCTCCTAAGTTTTGATAGTAAGAGCTTTTTTCGTATCTTAGGCCAACGGCCTGCTGTGACACATAAAATTACACTTGCATTTACCTGCGTTTCTCTTTCCCAATAGGCGCGACTGCGTGTCTTCGCAGCCGGTAGTATGGACGTGGACCTAAGAGGATAAGCCTACAGAAGCATCTATGGATCAGCCAATCAAAGCCTTATTCGTCACTGGCGAAGTTCATCCATTTACCAACGAAAGCGATGTCGGGACTTTGACGAGATGCATACCCGAAGGGCTCCAGGCACTTGGTAACTTCGAAACCAGGATTATGATGCCTCGCTACGGAACAATCAGCGAGCGTAAAAACGGCTTGCACGAGGTTATCCGCCTCCGTCGCACAAAAGTGCACATGGGGCGCTCAACGGAAACACTGACTGTCAAAGTAACGGCAATCCCCGGAACCCGCCGGCAGGTTTATTTCGTGGATAACAAAAATTTCTTCAAAAGAAAAGGTTTGCATCAAGACAAACTGGGGAATGTTTTTGAGGATAATGCCACTCGAGCACTCTTTTTTGCACGGTCAGTTCTCGAGATCGTGCGCAAGATGCAGTGGCAGCCGGATGTCGTTCATGCACTCGGATGGATTAGTGGTTTTGTACCGCTCGTCGTAACCACCGAGTACAAGAACGACCCACTGTTTGAGTCCGCAAGAACTGTTTATACCCCGGATGATATTGAGGCCAACGCAACGGTTTCTCAGAAGCTGGTAAAAAACATGAAGCTCTCCCTCAACGGAGACCTTTCTGGAATGAGTATGACTGATCTGGGTAAGCATTTTTCCGACTCCGTTGCGTACCCGCCTTCCCTGGGGCAGAATTCTGAATCATCTGTAAAGTTCAGTACTGAGGCCGAGCAAATGATCGCACAGGCAGGCGATCTGTACGAGAACCTACTGAGAGTAGAAGCGGTTTAGGGGGAACATCCGTGTTCTCTCCAAAGTTGCAGGTTTTCGGCCGTGCCCTGTACCAATTCGTGCGGTCACCGCGTTCTTGGGCATATTCTTCAAATGCCCGTGCCGACTTCTTATGCGCCCAATTTGCTGTTATCTATTGTTTTCGCTGCTCGTTTTGGCAGCCTGTACGGATCCGACCTCCGATGTAGGGCTGAATTTGCTGGGAGAAAGCGGAAGTCTCCATACCCAAACATTACCAGCAACGTCGTTTTCCCCGTCGTCGCTCGTTGACATTACAGGGGCTGCGCCCCGTGTGCTCGTCGGAGCTGCAGACGATCCACTAACCGGTCTGGTTGAGGCGTCCGGTTTTTTGGATTTTGCCGGGGAGTTTTCTGGAGCCCCATCTGACGCTATAAGTGCTGTTCAACTGAGACTTGTGCGCGATTATGACTTTGGGGATACAACAGGCGTACTCCAGTTTTCGCTGCACCAAGTTCTTGCTGAATGGGACCAGAGTGGACTTAAAGCCAACACTGCCTTGACAATCGGCCCTGAGATCATCAACGTAAACGTGATAACGCGGGACTCACTCATCATGATTGATCTTCCAGCCTCATGGATTGATGCAAACGAGAACCTACTTCGAAGTGATAATTTTGGATCAGACTTTTACGGATTCGCTTTCATAGATAACGGCAGCGAACAGGTAGTCGGTTTCAATTCCACTTCCACGACACTTGTGGCAACGTCAACAGCTGGACCAACGACATTTACTGTAAGCAGTACATATACAAAATTTGACCGAAAGACGGAACCCGCTGCCCCAGATGAATTCGTCCTGTTCCAGGATGGTACAGGTCCCGCAATCGCACTTGACTTTGATCTAGAGTTTTACTTCTCAGACCGGTCCATCAACGGTGCAGTTCTCACTTTCAGTGCCGATACGATTGCCAGTCAACACACGCCTCCAAACTTTGTGCGTCCACTCTTGCACCGGCTGCAACTGGTTGCAGTGACCTCTGATCAGGAAGCGCCTGCAATCTTGGTTGGCGAAGCCGACCTGACTGGTGAAGGTAAGTACCGCTTCTCAGGACAAGACCTCAGCGTTTTCTTCCAAAGTGTTTTTTTGGGAACGTTGGAGTACGATTACCTAGAATTGCGTGCTCCCGTGATTAACAACGGCTTGAACACAGTTCTCCTATACGGCATAAACGCCGGAGATCTGTCTCCACGTGCAACATTCATTTCGTCACATATTATTTTTGATAGGCGGCTAGTTTCCTCTGGGAAATCATGAGAAAGTTCACCTCATGTGCTATCCTAACAGCACTGATTCTGACAAGTAATGTTCAGGGTCAGGGACAGGATGATGGCTCGTTTTATTCGGGATATGGAATTGGGGAACTCAGTTCATTCGCTTCCAGCCAGGCTCAAGCTCTCGGCGGTGCGGGGGTAGGACTCTTCTCGTACGACTATATGAACTTCAGCAATCCTGCAACGTGGAGCCGTCAGACGCTGGTGCGTGTTGCTGCCGGAGCGCAGTTCAATCGATTACATGCCCAGGATGCCCGTGGACAGGCTGAGCGCCTGATCAATGGAAACTTCAATGCACTCCAGATCGGAATGCCCATCCTTTCTACACGACTCGGTTTGGGAGCTTCCTACGAACCCTACAGCCGGATCAACTATGAAGTATCAACCACAGGGACCTTGGACGCGGACGTGGAGGGAGAACTGCCCTTCCAGATTCATCATGAGGGCTCCGGCGGGCTGCATCAGGCAAGGGTCGGTCTCGGAATGAGAATAAGTCGATGGGCCTCGCTCGGCGTATCTGCCGATCTCATATTTGGGATTGCCGAAGAGGAACGACGTACTACATTTGACTCCGCTGACCTCCTCGATACCAGGCTGGTACGTAGCACCCGCCTATCTGGATTAACCTCGTCCGCCGGAATTGCACTATCCTTTAGTGGCGAAGACTACGAGATCTCAATTGCTGCCAGCGGAAGCTTTCCGGTAACGCTGAAAGGAACCCAGGCGTTAACCCTTGGAGAAAGCCTGGACCTCGATACACTCGGGAATACAATCACGGGAAACGTAAAGGTGCCGATTCGAACGCGCGGGGGATTATCCCTACGATATCAGAATCGCTGGCTACTGAGCGCCGAAGTCCGGCATGAACCTTGGTCCTCTGCTTCCAGCAGCCTATACTTCACGGGGTTCAGGCCGAGTAATCTGCGTGATCGCACGCGTTACGGAGGAGGCGTAGAGTTCATCCCCGCAGGAGCCGCATTACAGGCATCTTATCTGCGCCGCATAGCCTATCGTATCGGTTTCTATCAGGACAACCTATATATAAGTCCCACCCACGGTACGGATATTGCTGTTACTGCCATCACAGGCGGATTTGGTCTACCTACATTATTTTTCGGAACCAGGGTTGATATTACCTTTGAGGTCGGTACGCGAGGGTCTACTAATCAAGACTTGATCCGTGACCGGTTTATCGGCGTATCTGCCACTTTGAATGTAGGTGAACGCTGGTTCGTCAAGCGAAGGCTCGGATAAGTCATTTGCTTCCATGTTCTTGCTTAAATTCCCTAGTTAGGAAACTCTGATCCCATGTATCGCATCCACTCTTGCCTGCTGGCTCTTTTTATCGTCATCTCAGTCCCGCTGACATCTGCGGTTTCGGCGCAAACAGCCGAGAATGATCAAGAGATTAGAATCCATTACACTCTCTACCACGAGAACTGGAAAAATCAAAACTACCGTGATGCCGTACCTAATCTGGTATGGTTACTCTATAACGAACCCCTCGGCTATAAGCGCACCTCGGATGTGAATTTCAGACGCGCTATCGAGACTTTTCAGGGGCTTGCCAATGAGGAAGAGGATCCCGCGAAAAAACGTGCGTGGCTTGATTCTGCACTTGTGCAATTTGATCGAGTGATCCCCGTGCTCTCCCCACTGGACATACAGTTTGACCCCTTCATTTGGACCCGCAATAAGGGACGATTTATCCAGACCAACATCAATGAGCTCGCCGATCTACGTCCCGATATGATCGCAGCATATCGAAGCGCTTATGAAATGGATCCGCAGCGCATTGACCCCTACTACCTTGATGTTATTGTTTCGGACATGTATCAGGGAGGAGATATCGGAGGAGCACTTGATTTCCTACGTGAACTCAGAGACAAACGGGAAGGCGAAGAGAGTATTGAGGGCTTGATCCATAAATACTTTTCCGTCATTCCCCCGGATGAGCAAATTGCCTTCCTAGAAGAGCAGTACGAAGCAGATCCCGATAACGCCGAACTGGTTACGCAACTTTTTGGACTGTACCAGCAAGAGGCTTATCGTGAGGAAATGCTGGGGCTTGCAGACAAAATTCTCAGCATGAAGCCAAGTGCGGCAACTTTGCGTTTGTTGACCCGGATGTACGTTGAAGACGGTGACAACGAACGCGCCATCGAACTCTTCGGACAGATGCAGTCCCTGCCAGATATAGAAATCGTTGCGCAGGATTATTACAATGTCGGCTTAGCGTACCAGGATATGGAGAGCTTCCGCGACGCGCGGGACCACTTCAGGTTGGCAGCAGAAGCTGACCCAGATTTCCGACAGGCCCGTGTGGCTATTCCTAATCTTTATTCGACTGCCGTTGCAAGCTGTGGCGTGGCTGATCGTGAGCAAGCCGCAGTTTTCTGGCTGATTGCAGATGAGTATTCTCGTATTGGTGATCAGGACGGCGTTAATCGAATGGCTACCGCCTACCCTAGTGCCGAGGATATTTTTTACGTAACGCGCTGGAACCAAGGCGAAAGTACGCAGGTGAGCTATACTTGTCGGGGCATGACCATCAGTGGTACAACTACGGTTCGTCAACGTCGTTGAAGGTCCCGTAGACGTATTTTCCCTTGAAGGAGGATCCTGTAGGATCAAGTAAGCAACGAATAATTCATTACCGCACTTTGTCACTCACGGCGACCAACTTAGTTTGGTGCGCCGTCGTTACGTCGGGGCCCTGTCTTTTTTACGCCTCGTCACTCTGTATTCCTGAATATGCCAAACATTAAATCAGTCAAAGCCCGTCAAATCCTTGATAGCCGGGGCAACCCTACCCTGGAAGTTGATGTAACCGCTGAGGGAGGGGCATTTGGACGAGCTGCCGTTCCTAGCGGAGCATCCACAGGTGAGCATGAAGCAGTAGAACTTCGCGACGAAGATGCCTCTCGCTACTTAGGTAAGGGGGTCTCCAACGCGGTCGAACACGTAAATCACGAAATTGCATCGGCCCTGCAAGGATACGATATATATAATCAAGTTGGACTGGATCGAGCACTCATTGAGCTGGATGGAACGCCAAACAAGGGACGTTTGGGAGCAAATGCAATCCTTGGTGTATCTCTTGCAACTGCAAAAGCGGCCGCAGCCGCAGTGGGCCTGCCCCTCTACCGCTATATCGGAGGAACGAATGCCTGCACCCTGCCGGTCCCTATGATGAATATTATCAATGGCGGCCGCCACGCAGATAATCGTGTAGACATGCAAGAGTTTATGATTATGCCTGCCGGTGCTACTTCTTTTTCCGAAGCCCTTCGTGTAGGAACAGAAATCTTTCATAGACTCAAGAAAGTACTTGCTGGAAGAGGGTACAGCACCGCGGTTGGCGACGAAGGTGGTTTTGCCCCCAACCTGAAATCAAATGAAGAGGCTGTGGAGGTAATCCTGGAAGCCGTAGTACAGGCGGGATTTGAACCCGGCGCGGATGTATTCATAGCACTGGATCCAGCCGTGAGCGAGATGTTTGAAAACGGTAGCTACGTATTCTGGAAAAGTAATCCTGGTACAAAGTACTCCAGTGAGGACATGGTGGAGTTATGGAGTAACTGGGTACAACAATACCCGATCGTCTCCATCGAAGACGGACTTGATGAAAACGACTGGATAGGGTGGCAGCTACTCACCAAAGCAATTGGAGATCGCGTGCAACTCGTGGGAGATGACCTGTTTGTAACCAACACTGGACGTCTTCAACGTGGAATCCAAGAGCAGGCTGCTAACTCCATACTCATTAAGCTCAATCAGATCGGCACGCTCACGGAAACTCTGGACGCCATCGAAATGGCACATAAGTCTGGCTTTACTGCTGTAATCAGCCACCGTTCGGGCGAAACCGAAGACACTACAATTGCAGACCTTGCCGTGGCCACAAACAGCGGACAAATAAAAACCGGGTCCGCCAGTCGTAGTGATCGACTTGCCAAATACAACCAGCTGCTCCGCATTGAGGAAGAGCTCGGAGTTTCGGCATATTACCCAGGTACAAGAGATTTTAAGATTTAACAGGGACTGCGCATGGCGTCTACAACTGCACCACAACATGTTTCAATGGGAAGGCGCCTTACGCGTCTGTTGCTTATCGGTCTGTTGTTCGCGGGATTGTTGTGGTTCACTTGGTTTGATAGTTACAGCCTGGTCCGGCGGGCGGATTGGCAGCGGGAATATGAGAAGCTGGTTGAGGAAAATATGCAGTTGAGAAACGATATTGCTGAGCTCCAGTCTTTGCTTGAAAACCCGCCTAGCGATGAGGCGATCGAAAAAATCGCGCGAGAACAATATGGTATGCGACGCGATGGAGAAACTGTTTATCGAATAGAGGAATAATCTAAATGCACGCGATCGGCATTGATCTGGGGGGGACAAACATTAAAGCCGCTTTGGTCCATAACGCATTCGGCCTGATTAACACGAATTCAGTCCCCACCGAAGCTGAACAGGGTAAAGAACATGTACTGGATCAAATATCTCTGGCCGTAAAACCTTTCCTCAAACGCGCAAATCGCATACTCGGCATAGGAATCGGTGCTCCTGGGACAATTGACCTCGAGAGAAAATCGTTAATTCATCCGCCAAATATGCCCGGATGGGGTATCGTTGACCTGAGATCAGTCCTAAGAAAACGTTTAGGTAAACGCCTCAGTATTTTTGTTGAGAATGATGCCAACGCGGCCGCCCTCGGATCCAGCCGCTACGGGGCAGCACGGAACTATGATCATTTTATCATGATCACGCTCGGTACTGGTGTCGGCGGCGCCATCGTATTCAATAATCGAATCTTTCGAGGTGAAACCGGGGCAGCCGGAGAAATAGGGCATATGTCCATCAATTATGATGGCCCACCGGATATGACCGGTGTAAATGGAGCTATTGAGGCATACCTTGGGCAGCGGTTCCTGACCGGTCACGCACGCGAGTTTCTAGGAAAACACCTCACGAGTTCATTGCATACAGCTCCGGGACTGTCGCATCTCACGCCCGCCACAATTGCTGGAGCAGCTATGAATGGGGACCCCGCTGCCATCGAAATCCTCAGGTGGGCCGGCCGAAAATTGGGCTGCGTATTGGGGGGCGTTATTAACCTTCTTGACATACGCACTATTGTCATAGGCGGCGGTGTGTCCAACGCAGGTGACCTGCTTTTGACGCCGGTACGAGAGGTGATTGCTTCGTACATAAAACCTGGCATGCGCGAAAGCGTTGTTGTAGTTCAGGAAACGCTCGGAAACGAGGCCGGTATGCTTGGTGCTGCCAGTCTTGTATTCGATCAGATTGATGACAATAACCGCAAACGGTGAGGTTGTTTTAGGACAATTATTCCGCTTTGTCGCTGTTAGTCTACTGCTTTTTCCCCAGATTACCTGGGCACAGGAAGCTGGCTCACCCACTTCTCCGATAGAATTCAGCGCCCGGGACTCCCTGGTACTGCATTTTGACTCAGGGTCGGGAGATTTTGGCACACTTACCGGTAATGCCAGCGTTTCCTATGAGGGCATTCGGCTCACCGCCCACTCCATTAACTTACTCCTGGACAAAGACGAGCTTGTTGCGCATGGGCTTGCCACAGATTCGGGCTTCGTCGGCGCACCCGTATACTCCGAGGGTACCGAAACGTTAAGTGGATCACGACTGGCTTACAATATCGCTACCCGCCGTGGACGTTTAATGGAAGCAAGAACGCAGTTTGAAGAGGGCTTTATACAAGCCGGAATAGCAAAAGTACGAGAGGACAGTACGATCTTTATCAAAGACGGCCTCTACACTACCTGCAATTGCGGACCGGATGAGACCCCATCCTATTCACTCCGTGCCCGCAGAATGAAGGTCGTTGATCAGAAATGGGTCTATACCGGCCCCATTCAGCTCTTCATTTTTAATATCCCGACGCCTGTGTGGCTTCCCTTTGGCTTTCTGCCCTACCAAGAGGGGCGCAGAAGCGGGCTGCTAGCCCCCGAATATGGAGAAGATGAGCGGGGGTTTTTCCTGCGCAATTGGGGGTGGTATTTTGCCATGAATAATTATATGGATGCACAAATCCGATTTGGTCTTTGGACCAAGGGAAGCTGGCAGGTTAACCCGGCTTTTCGTTACAATCGGCGGGACCGTTTCAGTGGAAATCTAAACGTCGATTTTCTTCACGAGCGAAGTGGTGAGCGTGACGATCCAGATCTGGTCAAGCGAAACAACCTGAGTTTTCGGTGGACTCATAACCAGACCTTCTCGCCAAAGTCACGCCTGAGTGCAAACGTGAATCTCACTTCCAGCACATACTTGCGCACAGTTTCGTATCAGTACGACGACAATGTCAGACAGTCTATAGGTTCCTCTGTCCAATTCAATCGTACATTCCGCGGAAGTAGATCCATTTCCTTGAGCATGCGACAGCAACAGGTAATATCTACCGGTAGCGTCAATTTGTCTCTGCCACAGTTTTCTTTTTCTCAAGGAACCAGTGCCCCGTTCAAGCGCGAAAACAGCAGCGGGCAGAATCAGCGCTGGTACGAGCGACTCCAGTACAGTGTATCGTCACGCG
Source organism: Rhodothermales bacterium (assembly GCA_965219915.1). Taxonomy (GTDB): domain Bacteria; phylum Bacteroidota; class Rhodothermia; order Rhodothermales; family Bin80; genus Bin80. The sequence continues at coordinate 3,338,238 of OZ244794.1, forward strand.
TTAACAACAGATATGAATTTCGACCAATCTCAGACGAGGAGTTGATTGCAAATGGCGACACGTTAGCCGATGGGCGACCGGTTGATCACTCATGGTTCGAGGCGTTGCTTGATGGAGATAAGTACCAGTCTGCCACTGGCAGGAGAGACGGTCGGATTCGTTTTGCTGCCACCCACCGCATACCTATCTCTGCTCCGTTTGCAATCCGCCGGATACCCCTATTAGGGCAGGTTCGTCTGAATTTATCGCCCAACGCGAATTACACCGAAGACTGGTTCATCACTTCTGAGCGCCAAACGCTCTTGGCGGACGGTACAACCGAAAGAAAAACAGAGCAAGGTTTTTTTGCGCTAAGGCAGTTCAATACGGGAGCGTCTGCCAACACGACAATCTACGGGCTCTTTCCTGTCAGACTTGGACAATACCAAGGGTTAAGGCACACATTGCGACCCAATATCGGGTTTTCATATCGGCCGGATTTTTCTGGCAATACTTGGGGATACACACGTCCTCTACTAGATGAGGCTGGCCTTCCTGTTGTGGATACGTTGGCGGCTGGACCGATCCCCCGCCGCTACAACATTGTTACGGGCGTACAGCATGGCGTCCAGAAAGCGATCAATTTTGGGGTCAACAACACATTTGAAACCAAACGGGTGAGCATAGACTCAACCGGGGCCGATCAGAGTCAGGTTCTTCGGCTCTTCACGCTGAACGTGTCCAGCAGCTATAATTTTGCGGCGGATTCGCTCAGAATGGCCCCCATACGCATAAGTGCCCGCACCAATATTCTAGGCCAGTTCAACATTAATTTCAGCTCCACCCTTTCACCCTACAAACTGAGCCCTGACGGTCGTCGCATGGTGAACGAGTATGCGTTCTCACTTCGCGATCTGACGATTGCCCGGCTGACGCAACTGAGTGTACGCGGAAGTATGCAATTGCGTGGACGCATGCGAACCCGTACAACGGACATGCCTGCGGCCACCTCAAGCATGCCCCAGTTCGGCAATTCGGTTCCCCCTTTCGGAGCAGGGATCAACAATCAGTTTTCTCAAACCAGCGGGGCTGGGGGATTCGAAAACTGGTCACTAAACCTAAGTTTTGTCTATCAAATTACTCGACCTCAATTGGTCCTCCGCCGTTCGGCTACTGTAAACACGGGCTTCAATTTCAGTTTAACCCCAACTTGGCGTGTTCGAGGCCAAACAGGCTATGACTTTGAGCGAAAACAAATCGTCACCACGACGCTCAATATATCGAAGGAGTTTGAGTGCTGGAACATGGCTTTTCGTTGGATCCCATTCGGGGCTTACCAGTCATGGGGATTTAATTTGCACGTGAAGAGCGGGCGCTTGGCGGAATTTCTGCGTTTCCAGCAACCACGTGCAGAACGTAACCGGAGATTTCGGGGGATCTGAGATTGGTGGGGATACGTATGGGAACCTTCAGAGGGCATGTGAAGCCCTCAACCTGACTTGACAGCCCATACGTCATCGACCGCTTTTAACCCCGCATGCTTGTGAAAGCGGCCCAATGTGCTTCTAAGCACGAGTTCCGTGCCCTTACAGTGATCCTGCACACTTTTCATCAGTTGCTTACCTATACCCAAACCCTGAACATCAGGCTCCACAGCCAGATCGCAAAGATAACTGTACATCACTCCATCCGTCAGGACCCGGGCTATACCCAAAAGACGGGTTCCTTTCCATGCTGTGAGTACCAAAGATGCACGCTCAAACATGGTCCATAGACGCTCCGGGTTTGAAACCGGACGATGCAGCGGGGCCCGACGATAGAGAATGCGAATCAGTTGGGGCGTGAGATCTTCCAGGCCCTCCCTAATCTCAACCGTGTCTATAGTCTGCGATTCCTTCATAAATACTACACCATCATTTCTATGCCGCCAACGCCAAACGTACCTTGTCTGCTGCCTGCTCAAATAATACAGCAGATTCAAGTTCGATCCCGCTTTCGTTCAATACTCGTTGTCCTTCCACAGCATTCGTCCCCTGTAGCCGCACAATCAGCGGAACGCTTATTCCAACGTTGCGTGCAGCCTCTACGACGCCCCGGGCAACCCGATCGCAGCGAACAATACCGCCAAATATATTCACCAGCACCGCGCGAACGTTTGAATCCTTCAGAATGATGCGGAATCCGGCCTCAACGGTTTCTGCACTTGCAGTACCCCCGACATCCAGGAAGTTAGCAGGGTTGCCCCCGGCTAGTTTGATGATATCCATAGTCGCCATAGCCAACCCCGCCCCATTTACCATACATCCAACATTTCCATCAAGCTTAACATAGTTCAAATTGGATGCGTGCGCCTCAACTTCCAAGGGATCCTCTTCGTGCAAATCCCTGAGTGCTGCCAGGTCTCTGTGTCGATACAAAGCATTATCATCCAAATTGAGCTTTGCATCAATCGCAACCACACGACCATCTTTGGTAAGTACGAGCGGGTTAATCTCAGCCAAGGACGCGTCGACTCCCATGTATGCAGCAAAGAGTGAGGTAATAAAGCTAGTGGCCTGCCTTGCAGTTTTGCCCTCAAACCCGAGCCCGTAGGCTAGTTGTCGGGCTAGAAATCCTTGCAAACCAAGTCCCTGGTCCGCCCACACTTTGAGAATCTTGTCTGGTGTTTCAGCAGCTACTTTTTCTATTTCCACACCACCTTCTGTTGAGGCCATCACTACGTGTTGGCTGCGGGCCCGGTCAAGGGTTACCCCTATATAGTACTCCTTTGCAATATCAACGGCAGGAGCGATCAGAACTTTGCGCACCAGTTGTCCTTCTGAGCCGGTTTGATGCGTAACCAAATTCATGCCAAGTATTTTCTCGGCTAAGTCCGCCACCTCATCCAAGCCATGCGCCAGCTTTACTCCACCGCCCTTGCCACGTCCACCCGCGTGAATCTGGGCTTTGACTACAAACAACTCCCCGTGAACGGGTACCATGCCCTGGGCAACCTCGACCGCCTCGGCGACCGTGGAGGCAACTTCACCAGGCTGCATAGCCACACCATATTCTTCAAGTATTTCCTTAGCCTGATATTCGTGAACCTTCATATAATTAAGAACGATAATGACGGGGACAGGTACATACTTGTTCTCCAATTGTTCAAACCCTACCAGGTGAACGCGGAATGATCTTGACCACTATGGATCGACATATCACGGGGCGAATATTGGGGACGTATGTGTTTCTGGTCCTGGTCCTGGTCATTTTCTTTGTGTTACTTCACTATTTGGAGTACATCGATGATTTTTTGGATCGAAATGCTCCAATGCGGAAAATCTATTTCGAGTACTACCCCAGTTTTGTCCCGGACATTGTCCGGCAGGTTTCGCCCCTTGCACTTTTTCTTGCTGCAATCTTCACTACTGGCCGTCTGGCTCAGTCATTCCAGATCGTTGCACTGCAGACCAGTGGCGTAGCGCTGCAACGCTTCATGGTCCCCTATTGCCTGATTGGGGTATTTGTGAGTGTGCTCATGTTTTTTGCAGGGGGATGGATTGTACCAAACACTAACCAGACCGTCTTATCCTACGACGAGATCTATATAAATACCAGGACACAACAGCTCTATGTTAGCGAAATTCATCGACGCAACGACCCCACCAGTGTAGTTACTGTAGGATACTTTGACCGTCGAACCAACACAGCCCACAGGGTTCAGTTGCAACGATTCAGCACTGACGGTACGCTTACGGAGCGCGTGGATGGTCAGCAAATGGTTTGGAAGGACTCTCTATGGCATTTTTCATATGCCGTCATCCGAACATTTAACGATGGATATGAGAGCCGTCAAATAGTCGCTCCTCTGGACACAGTTCTTCTCGTATTTCCCCGGGATCTAGCCCGCAGACAAAGGGACATCGAGTCAATGACAATTCCCGTCGCTACTGGTTACGTGGATGCCTTGCGGCGCAGTGGAGTGGGGGATACAGGTCGCGCCATGATTGGATACTACTCCAAGTTCGCCTACCCCATAGCAAACCTGATTGTCATGCTCATTGCGCTTCCACTAGCCTGTAGGCGTAGACGCGGAGGGCAAGCAGTACAAATTGGAATCGCGCTATTGATCGCGTTTGTCTACCTCGCTGCACAAAAACTTATTGAACCGTTCGGATACACGGAGGAATTGAACCCACTCTTGGCTACCATACTTCCACATGCCATGTTCATGTGCGGTGCAATAGTAGCGTTAGTCGCTACTCGAAAGTAGTTATGCCTCCCCTACCTGACCACCACCAAATTGAACGGACAAATGCTCCGGCACTGGACTGCCCGGAATCTCTCCGTTTGCGTGCTCAAATTTCTCAATATTCTGCCCCAGCGCGTGCAACATCCGTTTAGCATGCCGTGGGGTGAGAATTATCCGGTTCTTGACCTTGGCTCTTGGAATTCCCGGCATCACAAGAATGAAATCCAGTACAAACTCCTCCGATGAATGTCCCACCATGACCAGATTGGCATACTGACCGTCTGCAACGGCTTCACTCAACTCAATCTTTAGATCCGTGCTTTCTTGATCAGACTGCTGGGCAAAATCATCAATTTCGTTAGTGTCCTCTGCCATGATAGCTTGATTTTCTGTGAATCAGTTTAGGTTGTTGGCTTGCATCCAGCGATCATTGAAGGTCTTGCTCATGTATCTCATCCCCGAGTCGGGTAGCAGAACCAACGCCAGCGCATCTGGAGCAAGTTCTTGACCGTGTTTTTCGAGCCATTCAAGTGCGCCAGCCAATGCAAGACCACTGGATGGTCCTACAAATATAGCCTCTTCTTTGACTAACCGCCGTGCCATATGCATGGCGTCCCTGTCGCTCACGCGTATATAGTCATCAACGAGGTCCATGTGCATGTTTCCGGCCAAGTACTCTTTGCCCGCACCTTCAATCTGATGGCTGTATATCTCGTCAGGATCAATGATGCCCTCATGAAAATACTTATAGTAAGTGGACCCACAGGGATCAATACCAATTACACTGATCTTGGCATTTTGCTCCTTCAGGTATCTTGCACTTCCGGAGATTGTGCCACCCGTACTCGCCGTCGCAAAGAAGTGCGTAATCTGCCCTTGTGTCTGCTGCCAAATTTCCGGACCGGTAGTCTGGTAATGTGCATTCACGTTGGCTTCGTTGAAATACTGATTAAGGTAAATGCCACCCTGCTCTTCTGCGGCAATCTTCTCAGCTACGCTGTAATAAGAGCGCGGATCGTCGTGAGGGACATCCGTTGGACAAATCACCAATTCGGCCCCAAAGGCTCTGAGAAGGTCCCGTTTCTCCTGACTCACTTTCTCCGTCAGCGCGAAGATACACCGGTAGCCTCTCGCTCTTGCAGCCTGTGCAATACCCACACCAGTATTCCCGCTTGTAGCCTCAATCAGTGTGCCGTTAGGCTTCAATTGACCGGACTTCTCCGCTGCCAAAATCATCGCAACACCAATCCGATCCTTAACGGACCCTCCAGGATTAAAGCTCTCCAGTTTAACCAAAACCCTGCATGACAGACCTTCCGCCAATTGATTCAGTTGTACAACCGGGGTGTTGCCGATTGTATTTAAGATATCATTGTGCCACATTTTAGCTTCGTCTGCTCGGTATTGAACGTGGAATTAAAACAAATGGTTACCAATCATGGCCAAAGCGACATTTTGTCATCCAATATTCTGATTGGCGCAGTTTTTGCCAGTTTCTCTACTGAGCCTCCTTAAATTCCATTATGAATTACTGGTCTTGAATGCTATCCTCATACAATCTGACTAGAAAATCATCCCCCACCAATCTCTAAGACAGAAATGAAAACGTCTGATCCTCAGATACTGCCTATTCTGGTTCTCCGCAATACGGTCCTCTTCCCGGGAGCCATACTGCCGATCACAGTAGGGCGCGATGCTTCGCTACAGCTAATACGCAGTACCGTCAATCAAAATAACCTCTTTGGGGTGATCTCTCAGCGGGAACGCGAAATTGATAACCCGGAGGCCGAAGATCTATACAGCGTAGGTACTGCGGCTACGATACTGAAGATGACCAAGATGCCGGATGGGGGGAAAAACATAATTATTCAAGGAGAGACCCAATTCAAGGTTAATGAATTCACGCAGTCAACGCCCTACTTCAAGGCACAGATCGAGACACTTGAGGAATATGAAGACCTACCAAACGATGTAGAGAAAAAAGCCTTGAAACACTCAATAACAAATTTGGCCATTGATATTGTAGACCTGTCACCAAACCTTCCAAATGAAGCAGCTGAGGCCATACAAAAAATCAAATCCCTGACCTTGCTCATTAACCTTATCGCCTCACAACTGCAAATCAGCGTTCAGGAGAAACAGGCACTTCTTGAGACTACATCATTAAAAGATCGTGCAGAATTGCTGATCAAACACCTGACCAAAGAAATCGAGGTTCTGAAAGTTTCCGAGAAAATCCGGTCGCGTATGAGCGATGATGTTGATAAGCAGCAACGGGAATTTCTTCTCAGGCAGAAAATGAAGGCCATCCAGGATGAGTTGGGGGAGGGATCAAGCGACAATGAGCATGCGGAATTGCACGAGCGGGCTAAGGAAAAAGACCTTCCTGAACATGTCATGAGTGTGTTCGAGAAGGAGATGAAAAAGCTTGAACGTTCGAACCCTGTTATGCCCGATTATGCGGTTAATCGTAACTACATAGACTGGATTCTCGACTTACCCTGGACTGAGTACACTGAGGATCAACTGGATATCGCGCACGCTGAACAGGTACTGGAGGAAGATCATCACGGATTGGAAAAAGTCAAGCAGCGCATTCTGGAGCACTTAGCCGTGCTCAAGCTCAAGGGAGATATGAAAGCTCCTATTCTGTGTTTTCACGGTCCGCCCGGAGTTGGCAAAACTAGTCTAGGTAGGAGCATTGCCCGTGCCATGGAACGTAAATTCGTCCGAGTCAGCCTCGGAGGAGTACACGATGAAGCGGAAATACGCGGTCACCGACGTACATACATTGGTGCAATGCCCGGTCGCATACTGCAGGGACTTAAAAAAGCTGGTTCTGCCAATCCAGTGTTCATGCTGGATGAAATTGATAAAATCGGGAACATCCATAGAGGAGATCCTTCCAGTGCATTACTGGAGGTGCTCGACCCGGAGCAGAACGAAGCCTTCAATGATCACTACCTGGAACTGGATTACGACCTGTCCAAGGTGCTGTTTATCACGACTGCGAATTCACTGCATACAATTCCTGCGCCACTCAGAGATCGCACGGAAACCATCGAGATATCTGGATATACCCAAGAGGAAAAACTTGCAATCGCTCAAGGATACCTGGTCCCGCGCCAGATCGAGCGTAACGGCCTTGACGAGACACAACTCACACTTGATGAGGCAGCACTAAACTATATCATTGATGGATATACCCGTGAATCCGGAGTCCGGAACCTCGAACGCACGATTGGGAGCGTGGCACGTGGTGTCGCAAAAAGAATAGCTGCCGAAGAAATCACTGAGTCGACGGTATCAAAAGATGACATCGAGACGTATCTGGGGGCCCGCAAGTTCTTCAGTGAAATAGCCGAACGAACAGAAGTCCCCGGCGTTGCCACCGGACTTGCTTGGACACCAACAGGCGGCGACATCCTGTTTGTAGAGGCCTCCGTCTCCCGTGGTAATGGCGAACTGATTCTAACCGGTAGCCTAGGAGACATTATGCAAGAGTCCGCCAAAGCGGCCCTTAGTTATATTAAGGCACATGCTGATGAGCTGGAAATCCCGCAGCATGCCTTCAAGCATTACGATGTGCACGTACATGTTCCCGCTGGTGCCGTTTCAAAAGATGGCCCCAGCGCCGGTGTTGCATTACTCTCCGCTCTCGTATCGATCTATTCGCAGCGGAAAGTCCAGCACGACCTGGCAATGACCGGTGAAATCACACTCCGCGGCCTCGTGTTACCCGTTGGGGGCATCAAGGAAAAGGTTCTGGCCGCTAGAAGAGCGGGGATTAAACATGTCCTCCTGCCATCCAAAAATGAGAAGGACATTAAAGAGATTAAACCCGAAACGCTGGAGGGGCTGAACGTCCACTATGTCCGACGTATGAGCCAGGTACTTGACATGACGCTAGACACTACCGCAGTCAGGCATCCCGGAGAATTCTTCACAGCGCCTGCGCCGAGTAATGGTGCACACCAGGGGACTTCCCCCTCCTAGGTGGTCTCGGATTCGGCAGGATCTTTTTCGTCGGCCGATGACGCTGGGGAACTGAAAAACTCAGAACACTCTTCGGAGACACAATCAACAAATGTATTTACAGCTTCAACGGCTGTGTTGAGGGTCTGCGTGGCTATGAACTCGACCTTTTGATCCAGGCCAAGCTGTTCGAAAACACGTTTCGCCTCGGCGAACGTGTCGCGGTTATCTTCCTTTTGCGTGCTCATTTTCGGTGCGACTTAAGTAAATTACCCACGTCCCTGTAATACGTGTACACGGACGCTCTGTTGCGATTAACCATTCACGCTCATGCACTCCGGCACAGTGATTCGTTCCACCGGAACCTGGATTGATGTCTCGGTCAAGGGGAAAGTGATCCCATCTCGCATTCGCGGTCGAATGCGTCTAGATCACGAAAACAGTACTCAGCCGATCGCCGTAGGTGATCGCGTCGGTCTCGTGATTCATAATGACAAAACCGGATTAATCACTCAGGTCCATCAGCGATATAACTGCCTGCAACGCCGGGCTGCGGGACGTAAAGTAAGGAAGCGTCAAATTCTTGTGGCAAATGTTGATTTTATTTGGATCGTTCAGGCAACTCAACAACCCGCACTGAACTGGAGGCTGGTTGACCGTCTGCTGGTTGCCTGCGAAACGCAGGACATTCCTGGGGGTGTGGTGATCAACAAAATGGATCTGGCTGCACCCGATCTCTCAGTATCAATCAGAGAGCTGGATGAGTACTACCGGCAGCTGGGTTACCCAGTCGTGTTGACCAGTGTGGAGGAAAAGCTAAACCTGAAGACCTTGGCCCATCTTTTTTCTGACAAAGTCAATGTACTATTGGGACCTTCGGGCGTTGGTAAATCTTCGCTCCTTAACGCTATTGATCCCGAGATAAATATTCCCACAAAATCCATCAGTAACAAGACAAGTAAGGGACGTCACACCACAGCGCATACCGAACTGCATTCACTGATCACTGGTGGCAGTGTTATGGATACACCGGGCATACGCGAATTTGGTCTATTGGACATTAAACCATGGGAACTTGCGCATCACTTCCCGGAGTTCAGGCCACATCTCACAAGATGCCGTTTCCCTGCCTGCACACACGATCACGAACCGGATTGTGCTGTGAAGCGTGCACATATGAAGGAAAGAATCAGCGACGAACGCTATGAAAGCTATCTCAACATCCTGTATACCTTACGACTTGGAGATGCAGATATAGGACGCTGATGCTCAGATCTATTGGACTGGCTGCACTTGGTTTAATCATTCTGAAATGCCCTTGTATCGCCGCACAGCACCGAATTGAAGCTCTGACACAAGCATTCGGACACTCAATAGCTGCGGGAGATTCGACCCTATCAATTGGTGATCCCAGCGCGGCGAGTGGAAGTGGTATGATCTGGACCTATCGTCAAAACCCACAGGGAGGCTGGGCACCTGCATTGACGTTACAAGGCACCGCGAACGACAGCTTAGGCTACAGCCTGGCCGCGGACGGCCATCTATTGGTCGCTGGTGCCCCTGGAAACCGAAGAACTTACTTTTATGATCTTCGTGATAACCAGCTTCCCCAGCCCCTTAGCTTCGTTACACAGGATACAGATGGCTATGGGCGTGCAGTGGCCGTGCACGGTATTTTTGTGGCTGTGAGCAGCCCAGCAGATCAATTTGGGCGCGGACGTATAGACCTCTATATACAGTCCCCACAGAATGAATGGAACTGGATGCAGACCCTTAACGGAGAGTCCGGCGGTGAGGCCTTTGGACATGCGCTTGCCATGGATTCGGAAACCCTGCTGGTGGGCGCACCTCAGGCCTACGAGCCGCGCGGGGAAAGAGCTGGTCTTGCCTATATCTATGAAAGAACTTCTGGCTCAGACTGGCGACTCCAAGCCGAACTTCGTGGCGGTTCTGCCGGATATGAGCATGCATTCGGCTCAAGCGTTGCCTTGGGAACATACGACCAATACATGCGCGCAGTCGTGGGTGCACCTGGTGCCTCGCTTGCCTACATCTATACTCTGGGGATGTCCGATTGGGAGCAGACCTATTCGTTCACACCGGTTCCACCTGTACCATCCACAGATGCGGGTACCAGTATCGCACTGGCTGAAGATCATGTCATTATTGGAGCCCCATCAAGCTCATCTGCACAAAATGGTTTCGTATGGGTCCTGCGTCTTGACGAATTGGGTGCAGGTTCGCGCCGCGTCAATCTCCAGGGCGGTGCCACATTCGGCCACGCCATGGTGGCTTGGAAGGATCAGTACGCCATCACTGAACCCGGCGTCGGAGTGCGCATCTTCGCAAAAAACAATGTGCTCTCCCGCAACGAAGCCCCCGAACCTATCAAACTGGAAGCGTACCCTAACCCGTTCACAGAATCCGTAACCATCACACTCTCGAGCAACGCACCCGATCAACTGTTCATCACTGACCTCCGCGGACGCCTGATCACCTCTATTGCAAGAAAGGGGCAGAACCATATTCGCTGGTACCCAAGCGCACTGGCTGCGGGAATGTATATAGTTTCAGTCGGAAAAACTTCCAAACCGATCATCCGGCTACCCTGACACTAGCGGTCACTCTACAATTACCCGCCGCAGAAGCGGCGAGATCCCTGAAAGGATCACATGCGGAGTTGTGTCACAAATGCTGGCAATTTTACTCACCGAATTAACCGCCTCTGGATCTGATGCTATGATTTCGACTACCTGACCGGGTTTTGCATCGAGGGCCTGTGCAATATTGATCATAGTTGCATTCATACTTACACGGCCAACGATCGGACAAACTGCACCTTCAATCCTGAATGCCCCCTTATTCGACAATCGATGGTCCACACAGGCGTTATATCCTGTTGGTATCAAAGCCAGTGTAGTGACCTCAGAAGCCTGCCAGGTGAGTCCATAGCCGACCGTCTCTCCCGGATCAATCGTCCTTAAACTTCGGAGGCGTGATTGGACGGACAAAGCTGGTCTAAGAGACAGACTGCGAGATGGATGGGTGTCATATCCGTACAATCCGAGCCCCACCCTTGCTACATTCCCGACAGCCCCCTGCGTCCATGTGGTTCCGGCGGTATTGGCGATATGTAAGTACTGCACACGATCGCGATGTGGTTCAGCCAGCCTGTTCCATCCGGTAAGCTGTGTCTTGGTGAAAGCGGTGTCGCTGCCCGAGGCATCCGCAAAATGGGAGCAGATGCCCTCCAACTCCAAACCAGGGGCACTGGTAATTAGGTGCAATGCCTCATTAAATTCCGAAGGTGCAACGCCGTGACGATGTAATCCGGTATCAACTTTAAGATGCAATCTGCATTGGGATTGGTGATGGGTTGCCAGAGTTTTGAGTTGTTCCAAATCTCCCACCATGAAGGCTACATTATGCAACCGGCTGCTCAGGATGTTTTCCGAGGGTGTGAATCCCATAACCAGGAGAGGTGTACGGATGCCCTCATTCCGAAGAATCAATGCTTCATGGTACCCGTCTACTACAAAGAACGGACATTCCTCCGTGTCAAGTATTCGGGCTACATGAACTAACCCGTGACCATAGGCATTGCTTTTAAGAACAGGGGCTACGGCTACGTTTCCACATATCCTCTGGAATACTTTCAGGTTGGACTCCAAGGCCGATCGGCTCACATTGACCTGAACTTGACGCTGATACCTGTATCGCTGAGCTCTCAGCCTTCTGAAAACTCCACGCATCCATACACGGGGCTTCATCAAGCCTTTCTTCTCCGCCTTCTTACCGTGCGCGGTCGGGTGGCTTTCTCATTAAGAAGCTTAATGGCCTCCTCCAGCGTCACTTGACCCAAATCACGCTTACCTTTAATGGAAGCATTCAGTTTTCCGCGTTTAACAAATGGGCCGTACCGCCCATTGTCAAAGTAGACTACCTCCCCGGAATCAGGATCTTTGCCCAGCGTAATTGGAAACCTCAGGAGGTCCAACGCAAGCTCCAGATCTACATCTTCAACTTTAATGTGCTTGGGAATTGATTTTCTCTGTGGCTTGGTTTTGGATCCCTCAGGTTCCGAAATTTCCAGATAAGCGCCATATTTGCCATTCTTAAGCAGTATAGGTTTTCCACTTTCAGGATGAACGCCCAACCTCTCGGCTGGTGTTTGCGCAGCAGTCAGAAGTGATAGCAATTGCTCCTCGTTAAGATCTGCAGGCAATAAACTATCGGGGATCCCGCTGCGGACTTCCCGCCCATCCACAGTAGCCTGTACATAGGGTCCATAGCGTCCAACACGGACTACACACTGACTCCACTTGGGAGAGGTGATTGTAGATATCTCACGGGCGTCTGCCTGATCGAGGGCGTCTTCTACAAGTTTCTGAATTCCCTCCTTTCCCTGATCAATTGAGTAGAGAAATGCCTGCCCATCCTCCTTACCTTGCGCAATCTCGTCGAGGCGTTTTTCCATTTGGGCAGTGAAGCCTATATCTACAAAGGAATCAAATCGTTCCTCCATCAACGCGGTCGTAGCAAATGCACGCAGTGTCGGACCAAGCGTCCTGCCGGATAAAATTGCGCTCCCTCTGTCCTGAATTGTACTGATAATCGTTGCGTATGTACTTGGCCGACCTATCCCTTTTTCTTCTAATTTCTTGATCAGGGATGCTTCTGTGTAACGGGCCGGGGGCTTGGTTTCGTGGCTCTTCGATTCAATATTGAGGCACCGCAACGGCTGTTGCTCACGAAGTGCGGGTAAGCGTTGGGCTGCATCCTTCTTCGTAACCTCCGATTCATCGGTGCCCTCGGCATAAACCTGCAGAAATCCCTTGAATAGTACTTCACTTCCCGCGGCCCGAAAATGCACCGGCTCTGAGTCGGACAGGGTCGCAGTGGAGATTACACGTGTATCTCGAACCCGGGCATCCACCATTTGACTTGCTACAGTGCGTTTCCATATGAGGTCGTACAGCTTATATTCATCTCCGCTCAACCTCAGCTCGGCGGCGATTTTCATATCTCGGCCAGCAGGCCGGATTGCTTCGTGAGCTTCCTGAGCATTGCTCACCTTGCTTTTGTACCTACGTACCTGTCTGCTAAGATTTTCTGCACCATACCTACGCTGAATTACGTGTCGTACACCCTGTAAAGCTTCCTTTGAGAGCGTGACCGAGTCTGTCCGCATGTAGGTGATGAATCCTCGCTCATACAGTCTCTGCGCCACCCTCATTGTTTTCTTTGCTACCCATCTGAGCTTACGGCTCGCTTCCTGCTGTAGTGAGGAGGTGATGAAGGGAGCCGCAGGTTTCCGTGTACGTACCTTGTGCTCAACACTTGTAACACTCCAGTGAGCCGATGGCAAGCGGGCAACCAAGCGCTCACCCTGTTGCTTGCTCAACAACAGTATCCCCGAATCCTTCAATGACTCTTTGAGCTGGCCGGTGTTATCGTCAAAATCACGTCCAATTGCCAGCCGGCGTTCACCAAGATGTGTCATGACTGCAGTGAATTGTCCTGTATCGGCCTGCAGTGTCGCCGCCAGATCCCAGTACTGGGCTGGAATGAATGCCATGCGTTCCTTTTCTCGCAGGACCAACAGCCGAACGGCTACACTCTGAACGCGCCCTGCACTCGTTCCACGGCCAATCTTACGCCATAAAACCGGGGAGATCTTGTAGCCCACCAGACGATCAAGTACTCTTCTTGACTCTTGAGCTTCTACCAGGTCCAGGTCCATTGCCCGCGTGTTTTCGAGCGCTCTCTGGATGGCCTCTTTGGTAATTTCGTGAAACACCATTCGGTGAACCGGCACTTTGGGTTTCAAAACCTCTATCAGATGCCAGCCAATGGCCTCACCTTCACGATCCTCGTCCGTTGCGATCAGGAGTTTATCTGCACCAGTAAGTGCATCCTTGAGTTCTTTGACGACCTTGCGTTTATCTGGCGGAATGATGTAAAACGGTTTGAACTTACCGTCTTCGAGCCGAACTGCAATGGATGCCCAAGGCTCTTTCTTATACTTGGCCGGAACCTGTCTTATTCCATTGGGCAAATCCCGGACATGCCCCAAACTAGCCATAATCCTATATTTGGACGACGGCAGAAACCTCCCAATTGTTCTAGCCTTGGTGGGAGACTCAACAATTACCAGACTGGACATAGATTAAAACTTTATTTGCGGCGCAGTTCACGCGCGGAAGCATGCAACGTTCCAATGATAAACTACGAAGATTAGATAACCGGACAGAAACCCGCGTAATTAATTCAGCTTTTGAGTAACTATTGGAGCCAGTACTGTTCCTGCCAAGATATAGGATAATTCCTGCCTGACCACAGCACGTGTTCAACCCAGCCGCGATTTCATGAAATGACTAAATTTTGATTTCACCAACGAAGCATCTTCTGGAGAAAGTTTTGGGAGAGACCAACAGAAATAGTATTCAGATTGATGACCAACCAGGCAGTCTGATGGAATACTACCGCAAAACTTATTCCCCTAAAGCCCCATTTCATTGGTAAACATCGTATTCTGGTAAACAACGTATTCTGGTAAAACCGGAAATGAGACATTCATCTTTGTCCCAGGAGAAGACATTTGGATAATCAGTGACGATGTTTAAAACCGCAATCTCATGGTCTTGCTTGATTGTGTTGCTATTGACTTCTTGCAGACCATCAATGGAAGGAGATGGAAACCCAGAATTGCAAAATCAGAAGCCGAACATCATCTTTTTTTTAATTGATGATTTGGGAAAAGAATGGCTTAGCAGTTACGGTGCCACAGACATTTCCACACCCAACATAGACGCTCTGTCTGAAAGCGGCATGCAATTCCATACGGTCTATGGGACGCCTCAGTGCACACCTTCACGTGTGACACTCTTGACCGGTCAATATCCTTTTAGGCATGGTTGGGTGAATCATTGGGATGTGCCCCGTTGGGGCGGAGGCGCTCACTTTGATGAGTCTCTGAATCCGTCCCTGCCCCTGGAAATGAAAAAGGCTGGATACAAGACCTTCATCGGGGGAAAATGGCAAATCGATGACTTTAGAGTGGAGCTTGATGCACTCACCAAGGTGGGGTTTGATGATTATTGCATGTGGACAGGCTACGAAACTGGAAATCCAGAAGCCTCTCAGAACAGATACAATGACCCATATATTTTCACCAGAGAAGGTAGCAGACTGTATCCGGGAGAATATGGCCCAGACATCTTTAAGAGGTGTCTCATTGATTTTCTGCGTACGAATAAGGAGGAGCCCATGTTTGCCTACTACCCCATGGTGCTTACACACGGACCCTATGAAAAGACCCCACTTGACTCAGAGACACCTCCGACCACGCTTGAAGCGCATGCGTCAATGGTGAGATATACTGATTTGATTACCGGAGAGATTGTAGATGAATTAGTCAAACTCGGTATACGTGAAAATACTCTCATAATTTGGACGACAGATAATGGTACTTCAAGAGGCTTGTCGGCTCATTTGAATGGAAGGAAAATCGATGGAGGGAAGGGCTCTACTTCAGAATCAGGAATTAGCTTGCCTTTCATAGCAAGTTGGCCTGGGACAATTGAAGCAAATGCCAAATCAAATGCACTCATAGACTTTACGGATCTCTTCCCCACTTTTCTTGATTTAGCTAACGTGAACGTGGGAGATCAATGGCGCGTGGGTAACGAAACACAGGTGATTGATGGAAAATCCTTTAAATCTGTTTTGCTTGGGAATTCCACTAATTCGCAACGTGAATGGATTCTTGGAATGGGGGGAGGCAACAATGCTCGCTTGACAGATCAAGGTGTTGAGAATCAATATGTATTTCGGGACAGGGTAGTGCGTAATCTGCGCTACAAACTTATTATCGGCTCAAACAAAAGCCCGACAGGATTTTATGACATGGAAACCGATCCCGACGAAAAACAAAACTTAATCGGCCAACTCAACACTGAAGACAGGACTAGAAACTACGAGGAATTGCTGAGTGTATTGGATTACTTCCTTGACCGGGACAACGACCCGCGTTATGTGCCCAATCCACCCCAGCCATGGGATGTGGAAGTAACGGCCGCAAGCCAAGTTTGGAAAATAGGACTGCAGTAGATGTGAGGCTCCTTGAGATTTATCTGCGAGAAAGGCATTTTGCTGATAAATTTGAGAAATCGAACCAGTCGAATTGAGTGACTCAGAATGAATTCTTCACAGTTGACGGATTTGATGAACCCCGTCTTTTCCTTGCATTCTTTTTGCCTTGCATTCAAGGATAATATCAGAACAGAATAGGAATTGCCAATTAAATCTGTTCTGTTCCTGCAGAATCACGGAGTTTAGATCAAATGAGTTTGATGCCGTGTAGGAAAGCTGTAGACTATCCCAAAGATGCAGCGAGATGTTTTGCGGCATTCAGAAGCACGTTCGCTAGCCCGAGGCTTTAATGGAACGAATTATTACGGCTTCCAGTATCGAAGATGATATTGTCTATGATCCTTTTTGTGACTGCGGAACGACTGCAGCCGTTTCACGAAGGATCAATCGTCGGTCTATAGGAATCGACATCTCCACGTTCCTATGGCTCTATCCTTATTTGTGTGGCATGATCAATCTTAGGTGGGCCAATATCAATCAATCTCGTGCAAAATAGTTATGTTGATTTAGTGATGCTGTACACTCTGGGACTCGACGACGCGTGACAGTTTGACCGGATAACTACAGGATATCGAGCATCAACGGATTAATGTCTTTCTATGGCAATCATGGTAGAATCGATGCGTCAGAACCGTTTGAATGCTAGCCGTGCTTTGCGCCGAATCTTTGTCACACTGGTCATAGGGACTAGCTTGCTGGCTACCGTGCAGGCTCAGAAGTTGACCTTTACGCTGCACGAGCAGTTGATCATCGGTGATGACGAAGAGGCACCATCCGAGCACCTCTTTTATTACCCCCAAATAGTACGTACGGACTCGCAAGGTAACATCTACGTCAAAGATGCAAGAAGCGCGGACATTCGGGTTTTCGACGCGAATGGCCGATATGTAACTACGGTCGGCAAAAGAGGCGTAGGACCAGGCGAATTTTGGGAAGTCTTCGGCATGCACGTAGATGGCGACGACCGGCTAATTGTGGCCGACCGAATTTTCCGGCGTTTCACAATTTTCACGGATATGGGCAAGAGCTTCACAACAAAGCCGATTGCAGAAGAGAGGATGGTCACGCCGAATCCAATCCTGTCTCTTGAAAATTCCTTTGTGCTCATGTATGTGAAGCTTTTTGCAAATCCTGAGGGAGGCCCGAGTATCAAGGACGACAGGGTTCTTCATACATATGATATGGATTTGAACCGACTAGAGACTTTTGCCCAATTGGATGATATCTACGACCTGGACGATCCATTCCTGAACGCGTATTCCGCCTGGCCCGACGCGATGAATGTGGCAACCAATGGGACGGACACCATAATCTTGGCTCCTACCGTGTACGGTGGGTACATTTACCGATACACACGGTCAAATGACACGTGGGTTATGGAGAAGCTAAAAGGGGGGCCTGTCCCCACGAGGGCATTCATACCCGTCAGCCAGAAAGATATAGAGGAGAACCAAGACATTGGAAGGGGTTCTATAATAAGATCAGGCCCAACTTTGACGTACATTGCGAGGATTCTCAGCCGGAGTATCGGTGTGGCTATCCTGAGCACAGGCGAGATCGTTCATTTCCCTGTTCGGACCCCACTGAAACAGGATTTTGAGCCACGAGCGGAACTATTTAATCAGAATGGGGACTTGGTTGGCTTTGGCCAACTGCAATTCGATAACCCTGAGTTAAACGGAAACGCTCGCGTAATGGAGTCCATCCGCATCCAGTGGATTGACACGGCTAATCGTCTATACCTTGCCCGGAAGAACGGTGAAGGCTTCTTTGTGCTCAGTGTTGCGAATCTTGAAATCAGTTCAAAATGAGTCGCGAGTATTGCTGCAACTGTGCAACACTCGCGCATTAGCCAAGAAATGCGTTGATTCGGGCGCCAATAGGCAGCAGGCTGTTCCGTGCAGGAATCTGCCCGGTATTGATTCATCGTGAGTCGAATTGAGCGACTCAGAATGAATTCTTCACAGTTGACGGATTTGATGAAAAAATCGCAAAATAATTCGCTTGATCTTGAAACTTGATTTTCGATGATTGGCTTTTAAACTAGGCTGACGAAATACCTGTGCTTTGTCTCAATCAAACTGAGACCGCGCGATGAATACGAAAGAGCGAAACGTCTGGATAATTGACCGATCTTACAAGGCTCCGATAAAGTTCCACTCCTGGATATACGCAATATGGGTATTCTTTATTCGATCGGGCAAGGGGTGCTGACTTTGGGCGGTAGGCTCCACGGCGGCGGAGGATCAATTGAACTTGAACCTTGTCCAACGCAGGAATAGAGAAACAAGAAACACCGGAATTCACTAGAATCGTTGAACTGCTTCAGGGTGCTGGATTGAAAGACCGCAAAGCAGTCGAACTTGCAGAACGCATGAGCAATATCGCTTCACAGAATACAATTGCCCAGTTTGGTTCCGAACTGAGAGCCGGCCTTGAAGGACTTCGTGCGGAGCTGAAGTCGCAGAGAGAATCGCAGGAGGCAAGGATGGACAGCCTGAGAGAGTCACAGGAGGCGAAGATGGATGCACAGAATTCAAAATACAATGTGCTCATCTCGATGATTGGATTTGCTACGGCCGTCATCTCCGCCGTCATTTTATTCAGCAACAACGGCGGCTAATTTGCCGGAAATCGCTCTGAGACGCTCATACGCGGCGCCAGTCGCATTTACACCTTGTACCCCAACTGCCCGTTTTCGCGATTCTGGTTCGTTCTGGGACGATCTGGGGGCCTTTGCGCGTTCTCATGGCGATCTCTCGTGGCCTCGAGCATTGTTCATCGTGAGTAGAAATTCATTGTTTCCCTACGTTGTTCAGCAGGAGCGGATGCTGGACGATTTACTCAAGGACTGCACGGTGGGATATAAGAACAACGCGAAAGTATTTACGCAGACAAGGACCGGTGATTAACTGCGCGTGGATGTAGCGAGCGGAGGGATTTTGTTGAGTTGTATCGTTTCATCTGCATCAAAGGGCAATAATTAGGTGGTCATTCCATTGGTGATCATGACGCAGCGGCGGATGACCAGTGGCTATAACCTAATGGGCAGTAGGTATGATACATTAGAGATTCGTGCTCGCAGTACGGAACAGAAGCATGTCCCGCTCACTAACACGAATCAGCGCAATCAAATAGCGGACTATGGCCGCGAGCGGCAGGCGCAGTACAATGCCGGGATTACGCTACCGGAACGGGTACTATACCGGGATCATTTGACCGCGGAGTGTACCTTGGGACATCTTTAACTTCGAATTTGGTGCACGTCGTGTCCGGGTGCTGGCCATCACAATTCCAATATCATCTGATGTTTGGTGTGTTGGTGCCTGCCGTGGACCAACGCCTAAGGATGATCTAGTAAACCGGATCATCCAGCACCAGAACACTGAATATTGAGGTTCTGCATCACTGCAACCGTAAGATTGGGATGAGGTGTCCGTACCAATTATTGACGAGGATCACCGCGTTGAGGCTTAATTGTCAAACAATCGACTTTGACCGTACTCGGACCAAGTCGGCTCAGTGTATGGCCATATCCCAAACAACCACCATATGAACACGAGAATCGGAGTCGATAAGTCTTCCATAGACACGGTTTCCCCGTATTCTCATTGGTCGCATCTGACTAGACAACATGGTCGAAGCGATGACCTGTCCCTGTTGATCCACAATCAACCATTCAGTCTCCGATGCATCTTCGCTCGTGCTCAGGCTAACCCAAAGCCTTTCAAGATCGTCAACGAGGAAATATGAAAACGCCGGTTTGGTCGCGGGCAATCTCGCGCGCGCGAGATTATCGAACGGGGGGTCGAGAGTACTGTAGTAGGCCAATGCATCATCCCGCTCCTTGCGTGTTACTTGAACGGGCTCATGCGAAACCTTGATTTCATTTTGAAGAGTGCCATCCAGACCAACGACTTGAATAGAAATAGCGTCATTCCACGCGTAGTACAGAGATCCACCAAGTGCATAGACCAAGTGTGGTGAACGGCCATATCTGAGTGAGTGGAATTGCATCGTATCGTGCGTGGTGTGTACCAACTCTTCGCGGACTGGTAGCACAGCAATTGACTCGGAAACGACCCGGCCGGCCCGGTTCTGCACATAAACGCGATGATACCGTGTCATGTGTGCTTCCGACGGTGAGGCTACACTCTCGGAGCAGACCAGGACATACCCCTCTGGCTCCACACCCAGCAACGAAGTTGGTGGGCAGGCATCATTTGAACTCCCCAATGAAAGGCTGTACTCAAGTTTGTGGCTTTCTGGAGAGAACACGGAGAGACGGCGCGGCCAAAAATCAAATGCATAAAGCGTATCGTTGCGACCAACATAAATCTGAGGTGGATTCTGAAACTCTCCAGGGCCTACCCCCGATCTTCCGATAGATGTTATATGATCGCCAACAGCAGAAAACACATGAATTCCGCTGAATGAAGACTCCACTACATAGACTTTCCCCTCCGAGTCCGGGCTAACCTGAATGACCCCGCCAAGCAGCATCGTATCACCGGCAGCTTCGTCACCAATCCGTGAGGCTTCGGTAAGCGTTACTACCTGGCCCTGCATCAGCATACCGTTGGCGGTACTGATAAGGACAACTGAAAAGATCAAAAAAACAAGAACAAAAGCGCACGCGACAACAACGCTTATGGAGTTTGTTTTCCAATTGACCATGGCGCTAGATCTGGCTGTTCCGCGACGCTGAGACTTCTTCTCTAGGGATAATCAAAAGTTTCGGCGGCAAGGATGCGCATCGAAACAGGCGCTTTCTCACAAGCGTAGGGCTAATAGTCTACGGACGTAGCTAATTTAGTCGGTGAGAATGTCCTCCACAGCTCTAACCAAGCGTCTCAGGATTTGGAAAACTTTACCGCCCGCTACCATTCAGCGATTTCAGTAAGTAATCAATTTCAACTGAATCTTATGCGGTAGGTACGAAGTTTTGGAGTAAATTACCCCGCTGTACGCAAATCGCTAATTAACATACAATCTGACGCTTGGAATGTCCACCCAATACGTGTACCGCTTCGGAGGCGGAGCCACCGAAGGATCAAAAGAAATGAAAGCCTTACTTGGCGGAAAGGGAGCCAACCTGGCAGAAATGAGCGCCATTGGCCTACCGGTTCCCCCCGGCTTCACGATAACTACCGAAGCCTGTCGCTACTACAGTGACAATCACTCCTGGCCCGAGGGGCTGGATGCCCAGATACAAGAAGCCATACACCACCTCGAGAATGCATTAGGACGCACAATTGGAGATCCAGACAAACCCCTCCTTGTCTCTGTTCGAAGCGGGGCTGCACAATCAATGCCCGGTATGATGGACACCGTACTCAATCTGGGGCTAAACGACGAGGTTGTTTCTGGACTCGCACGGGAAAGCGGAAATGAGCGCTTTGCCTATGACGCATACCGCCGGTTTATTGACATGTTTGGTGATGTAGTCATGGGCGTACATCACCACTACTTTGAGGAGGCCATTGACTCAATGAAGAAAGCCAAGGGGGTAACTGAGGATTTGGAGTTGGACGCGGATGACCTGAAACGTCTGGTGCAGTCATTCAAGAACCTGTACGAATCACATGCCGGTCACGCATTCCCAACTGACCCGCAGGTACAACTCAAGCATTCCATAAACGCAGTTTTTAACTCGTGGGACATTCCACGCGCCCGCAAATATCGCCAGATCAACAAAATTACAGGCCTTTTGGGCACGGCTGTCAATGTGCAAGTTATGGTCTATGGCAATATGGGTGAGACCAGTGGAACCGGTGTTTGCTTTACACGCAATCCTGCCACTGGGGAGAGAGAGCTCTATGGCGAGTTTCTCGTCAACGCTCAGGGGGAAGATGTAGTGGCTGGAATTCGCACACCGAAGCCGATCTCGGAGATGGCCGAAGAATTTCCTCAGCCGCATGAGGATTTGGTCCGAATGACCACGAATCTCGAAAAACATTACCAGAATATGCAGGATATAGAGTTCACGATCCAGGACGGATCGCTATTTATCCTGCAAACCCGTGATGGTAAACGGACAGGACGTGCAGCCTTGCGCACTGCGGTGGACCTGGTTAAAGAGGGGATCACTGACAAAGCAAACGCTGTAAGGAATCTCGTCGAGCCAAGACACCTCGATCAATTGTTGCACCCTGGTTTTAAGGACGAAGTCGCATACCGTGATGATGTAATGGCAACTGGACTTCCAGCCTCTCCAGGAGCAGCAGTTGGACAGGTGGTGTTTAGTGCTGACAACGCCGAAGCCTGGGCACAGGATGGCAAAAAAGTCATCCTGGTTCGTATCGAAACGAGTCCAGAGGATGTGGGGGGTATGGATGCGGCGCAGGGTATACTGACCTCCCGGGGAGGCATGACAAGTCACGCGGCAGTAGTTGCACGCGGCTGGGGCAAACCCTGCGTTGCAGGCTGTGGAGAGGTCGTGATTAACTATGCAGACAAATCCTTCGTTGCGAATGGCACCACAGTAGTGGAAGGAGACTGGATCAGCATCAATGGCTCGTCAGGAGAGGTTATTCATGGTGCACAAGAACTGGTTAGCGCTCAGATGAGCGAGGACTTTGCAACCTTCATGGAATGGGCCGATGAGATCCGCCCCATGGGTGTGCGAACCAACGCCGATACGCCTGAGGATGCCGCAAAAGCAATTACGTTCGGGGCAGAGGGCATTGGCCTCTGCCGTACGGAGCACATGTTCTTTGAGGGCAATCGCATTTTGTCTGTCAGAGAAATGATTCTGGCCAAGTCCGAGCAGGCGCGTGAGTCTGCGCTCGCTAAGCTGCTTCCCTTCCAGAGAGAAGATTTTGCCGGAATCTTCCGTGCGATGCCGGGAATGCCAATCACAATCCGCTTGCTGGATCCACCGCTGCACGAGTTCCTCCCACATGATCAAGCCGGCAAATCAGAAATGGCGCAACTCATGGGCGTTTCGCTGGCTGAGATTGAGGCAAAAATCGCCGAACTGCACGAATTCAATCCTATGCTGGGTCACCGCGGCTGTCGCCTCGGAATATCCTACCCTGAGATCACCGCTATGCAGGCAAGAGCCATCATTGAAGCCGCGGTAGAAGTCAAGGGAGAGGGTGTTGATCCAAAGCCGGAAATAATGGTACCTCTGATTGGAACTGTCCAGGAGTTCGTGAACCAGAAAGATCTTATCCAGCGGACCGCAGAAACCGTATTTGAGGAAACTGAAACCAGAGTAGAATACTTGATCGGCACTATGATTGAGGTTCCGCGTGCTGCATTAACTGCTGCAGAAATAGCAAAAGCCGCCGACTTCTTCTCCTTCGGTACCAATGATCTGACCCAAATGTGCTTTGGATACAGCCGGGATGACGCCGGTAAATTCCTGCCCGGCTATGTGGAGCAAAAAATCCTGCGTGATGATCCATTCCAGACACTTGACCAGGAAGGGGTCGGACAACTTGTTCAAATGGCTACCGAGCACGGCAGAGGCGCCAACTCAACTCTGAAAGTGGGCATCTGCGGTGAGCACGGGGGCGAGCCGAGCTCGGTCGGGTTCTGTTATCGCCTAGGCCTGGATTACGTTTCCTGTTCACCTTTCCGTGTTCCTATTGCACGCTTATCAGCAGCCCAGGCACACTTGGAAAATATGGCATGAGATCATGGGCTGGCTGACAGGTTTTGCGGGTGCATCAAAACCTGCAAAACTGGCTATTCAGCATGAACAGGCCCGGCTTAACATTCGGGAACCGAATCTGCACGCTCAGGCAGGAGGTCCTGTTGAGACCTGCTCTGGTGGAAAACTTCTGGGCGGAGGCGCCTTTTTCGTTACGGGTGTGGGAATTCGTGATGACCGCATCCTGCAAGAAAAGGACTGGGCTGCCCTCTTGGCCCAGACCGAATCTGATCTGGCAGACCTAGACGGCCATTTTGTTGTCCTGCGCTGGCAACCCGGCAAAGTTGAGCTGTTCACAGATAGCACCGGTACACGAAATGTTCACCTCCTTGAGTCTACAGACGGAGTGTATTTCAGTACACGTCTTGACTGGCTTGTCCAGTACGCAGGCCCCCTGGAGATAGACTATGCCAGATTTGGCGCACAATGGCTCCTGGCAAACTCACTGGATACTACCAGTCTGGTAAAAAAAGCCACCCGCCTCGGAGCTGGCGGACGTGCTGTGGTGGAGCACGGACGCTTGAAGGTTAGCCTGCAACCATGGAGTTGCAAGACCACACAACTGGATCGTAGCGGAGAAGGATATAGACATGCCCTTCAAAAAGCACTCCAAGTAAGTGGACCGAAACCATGGAGTCTGGGGCTGTCAGGAGGATTGGACTCGCGTGCATTGCTAGCGCTCGGCAAATTCCGTAACACGCATGTCTGGGGCCCTCCCGACCATCCTGATGTACAGATATCAACAGACCTGGCCCGAATTGCTGAGGTTGAGCATGAATATGTCCCGATTCAACTGCCGGAAATCGCAAATTGTGTTGACCTGCTGCGTGAACGGGTCGCATTGACCCAAGTAATTACCCCCGCTTCCGCAACTATCGAGCGGATTGCCTACGGCAGATTGCACAAATCAGGTCTGGGCATTCTGGATGGTGGATTCGGTGAGATCGCCCGCCGACAACTCATGAACCAAATCGTGTTCAGGCGTGCCTTTAATCTGGGCAAAGCGCAGACAACCTTGCCCCGCATACTTGCGGGAAAAGCAGATTTTTTTGC
Source organism: Rhodothermales bacterium (assembly GCA_965219915.1). Taxonomy (GTDB): domain Bacteria; phylum Bacteroidota; class Rhodothermia; order Rhodothermales; family Bin80; genus Bin80. The sequence continues at coordinate 3,363,290 of OZ244794.1, forward strand.
ACCGGATGTGCACAAAATCATGACTGGTGGTGCCGAGGATGAGTTCAGTGCCTGTTGGCAGCGCCTCCCCGCATCAATGACCACTGCTGACAAAGCAGACCTACTCAGTGTTCAATCACGCCTGCCAAACTTCTTTGGGCACGAGCAGAATTACCTGGATAACGTTTGTGTTTCATTCATGCCGTACGCACAGCCCTCGGTTCTCAGGGCGTTGTTTCAGGTTCCTCTCCGACTCCGCTGGCACGGACGTCTGTTGCGAAAACTTGTTCAAAAACATGCTTCCGCTCTGACACATCAGCCTCTGGTAAAGGGTACCGCGCGATATCCTTTTGGCCTGGGAACGGTCAGCTCCCTCGCGTATACCCGGGCAAAAAAGAAGATGGGATTTGCCTATCGTGATCCACGCCCACGGGATTTTATTAACCATTTGCGTGAGTTCCTGTTGGACATGCTGCACAGCGCCTCCGTAAAAGACTGTGATGCATACGATCAGACGAAGCTACAGCTTATGGCCGATAGCTTCGCCAGCGGTGATACCAGCTACATCGGACAACTGGACTGGTGGCTCGCCTTTGAAGCCTGGAGAAGCATGCTGCGCCGGGAGAACAGCTAAACTTAGAAGGTCTCTGACCGGTTCTAACACGACATTGTGTTTCCGGTGAAGGTCGCGACCTGACCACAATCACACATCATTCCCCAGTGGGACAAAGGCCTGAACTCCTGTGATCGCACGGCCAAGTATCAGACCATGTATGTCATAGGTCCCCTCATATGTATTGACGCTTTCCAGGTTGACCATGTGATGAATCACCCGAAACTCTCCACTGATTCCATTCCCTCCCAGCATATCGCGGGCAGTTCTTGCAATATCCAGCGCGGTGTTGCAATTGTTACGTTTGGCCATAGATACCATTTCGGGTATAGCCCGCCCCGTATCCATCAGTTTCCCCAGACGCCAAGCCAATAGCTGCATCTGTGTAATGCTGGTGACCATATTGGCCAGTTTCGTCTGCACCAGTTGCATAGACCCAAGTGGGTGACCAAACTGGTGTCGCTCCATGACATATTGCCGCGCCCTTTGAAAACAGTTTTCTGCAGCCCCACATGCTCCCCACACGATCCCGTAACGGGCACTGTTAAGGCAGGTAAATGGTCCACGCAATCCACTAACCTCTGGAAAAACCCTTGAATCAGGAACGAATACATCATGCATCACAATCTCACCCGTGAGTGAGGCCCGAAGACTCATCTTATTCCCGGTCTTCGGTGTCGTTAAGCCTTTGCTTCCCCGCTCAATAATGAATCCACGAATCACACCAGGATCATCGGTCGACTCCTTCGCTTTCGCCCACACTACAGCCAGATCTGCAATAGGAGAATTAGTGATCCACATCTTTGCTCCGTTCAGTCTCCAGCCTCCAGATACCCGAAGCGCGGTGGTTTCCATGGAACCCGGATCAGATCCATGATTGGGTTCGGTTAAGCCAAAACACCCGATTAGCTCTCCCGTTGCCAGTCGCGGAAGAAACGTATTTCGTTGCTCATCCGTGCCAAATTTCCAGATCGGCAACATAACAAGCGAGGACTGTACGGACATGAACGAACGGTACCCTGAATCGACACGCTCCAGCTCACGAGCTACCAGCCCATAGGCTGTATAGCTGACTTCGGCCCCGCCAAATTCTTCAGGAATGAATGCTCCCAACAGGCCAATCTCCCCCATCTCCCGTGCAATTTCCGTGTGAAAAATCTCATCCTGATTACCTTCTAGCGCACGAGGTTCAAGTTTTTCCTGTGCATATCGTCTGGCCAATTGTTGAATCAGGCATTCTTCTTCGCTTAATGTGTCCTCGAAATAAAGTACATCGTCTACATTCAGGGGCATCGTTTGAATCAGAAATGTGTTAAGGTATGTACGGTAATCTAACTGTTGTGATGTTTCGCTGAAACTCACATCTTAAACTTAATTCTTATACTGCAGTGCAGTTCGGAGCAAGATATTGGAATCAAGTGACCAACGGGGTTGACTCTCCATATGGCGCGTGATCCGCCGCGCGTTCGTACACTATGGATAGAATGCTGGTTCATTCGCAACAAAGCCGGATGCCTTGTGTTTGAGCAGTGACAACCAATTAGCTACACATAATCAGCTTCACGTTATGCGTTTGGGTTCCATCAGAATTCTTGTTTGCCTGACCGTCCTGCTGTTGATCGTCCCCGCTTCATATTCACAGCTAGTTCGCCCCCGGGTTGGCGTGGGTATGGGTGTTGTGGGAAGTACAGGTGCAAATCCGTTTGGTCTTGGCCTTGATACCCGCCTCGCTTTTCCAATTAACGAAGATCTCTCAATCTCCGCCGGGGCCAGCTTCGTCAATTACGTCTTCCAGGGGCGTGACGGGGCTGCATATTTTATCAGCCCGAGTATTTCGCTAATAGTCACGATGAACACAGCCGCTCCGCGCTCACCGTACCTGGTTGCTGGATTGGGTGCTTATCTTCCGCTGGCCGGCGATACCGAGAAAGACGAGTCAGGCCCAATTGTTGAAGCCGGCATAGGTTGGGTATTCGGACTCCAGGCCACTTCGGTCTATCTCGAGATAACGCCCGCACTGGTTGTAGCACGTTCGGCAGTGGATATGCAGATCCCTGTTCGTGTTGGCATCATTCTATAGACTGTTTACGGTACGGGGAATAGCATTGGGGAATGATCCCCCGATGTTTAGTGTCCCGTCACCTCGTCGCCCCCACGACTGTACCAAGTATTGCTTGGGTTTGCTAAAATGCACTTCGGCTTGATTGTACATTGCTGTGGCTCACCGGGCTGATACGCGAATGAGAATTGAGATCCGTCCGGGCCTGATACCCTTCAAAACATTTGACTTAGGGACATGGTACATTGCACGGGTTAATTCGGGTTTGAAGGTACATGACCGCAAATCAGCAAGAAGCGTCCCTGTATGTGCATATTCCTTTCTGTGCCCAGCGCTGCTCTTACTGTGATTTCTACTTCGTCACGACCCAACGTAGGCAAACTGAATTTATTGAAGCTCTTTGCCTCGAGATAGCCCAGACAGCCCGAACTTTCCCCAATACACTGCTGTCAACCATATACTTCGGCGGGGGCACGCCTTCGCTTCTGCCCCCTCAGGCGATCACCCATATTTTGGCACAGATCCGTGCATCTTTTGATACATCCCAAGTTGACGAAATTACACTGGAAGCCAATCCGGAAGACATTAATGCCCCGACTCTTGAAGAACTCATATACGCCGGGATAACCCGAATCAGCCTCGGAGTTCAGTCTTTCAGGAATTCCGACTTAAGTTTTATGAACCGATGCCACAACTCAGATCAGGCAGTCCTGGCATGCAAGCTGATTCAGTCAGCTGGATTGAGCAGCTGGTCACTTGATTTAATTTTTGGTATTCCGGGCGCATCTGCAAAAATCTGGCAAGACAACCTGTATCGTGCCATAGAAACACAGGTTCCACACATTTCCACCTACAGCCTGACTATTGAACCCCGGACACCTTTGCATAAACAGGTAGCGAATGGATTTGTCAAACCGGTCTCAGACGAACACGCGGCAGATCAATTTCAGCAGGCCATGGATATACTTACATCCATGGGATATGAGCACTACGAGATCTCCAACTTTGCCCTCCCGGGGCACCGTGCTAAGCATAATACACGCTACTGGCAACACACAAACTATCTGGGGGTTGGCCCAAGTGCCCACTCATTCTGGTGGCAGAGTGACAAAGCCCTCAGGTGGCAGAATGTCCGCAGCTTGCGCAAATACCTGGACGCCGTGTCAATTGCAGAATCACCTACCGTAACCGAAGAGATGCTCTCAATGCACGACCTAGCCCGAGAGCGAGTAATGCTGGCACTCCGTACATCTGAGGGACTTGACCTGGATGATCTAAAAACCACATATGGCCTCGATCTTATCGCGCATAAAAAAGAGGCGTTGCAACAAATGAAAGCCCAGGGTTTCCTCGTTCAGCAAGGGACGCACATGTGCATGACCTCGCAGGGACTGCATGTATGCGACAACCTGACCGCGCAATTATGGCCTGACTGAACCGGTCAGCAATGATGCGGTTGAAATACTTGATTGGCAATCCTCTACCCGAACACATGAAACGAATCCTCATCACTGCAATTGCTGTAATTATGTTGCAGGGGTGCTCGAGCGAACCGGAGGAACTAGCAAGGGGAGAACTTGAATTTCTCAATACTGACGGGCAGGTAATCCGTACCATAGAGGTTGAGTTCGCAGAAGACGATGCCGCTCGGGCAAGAGGTCTGATGCACAGGCGTCAGCTCACGCTCAGTGAAGGGATGCTGTTTATATTCCCGGTGCCAGATTCATTGAGCTTTTGGATGGCAAACACACCCCTTCCACTTGACATCATGTTTGTGGGAGCTGACTCTGGAATTGTGAATATTGCCAAACGCACTACCCCGCTCTCACGTGAACACATTCGATCCACTGACCTTGCGCAATATGTAGTTGAAGTGCGCGGGGGATTTAGTGACTACTTTGGGATTGACACATCAACACGCGTTCGATGGAAAAAATTGAGTGATTGAGAATGAAATATTCCATTTTCCTGGTGCTTCTGGTTCTCTTGACGGCCTCGTGCCAGAATTCATCTGAGACTACACCTACCCCATCACTACCGGATATCCCATTCAGAGTCGACGGAACGCTTGATTTTCTTCGCACGGGCGAACCTATCCTCTCTCTGGATATTGAAGTCGCCGACACAGATTCCCTTCGTGAGCGGGGTATGATGCAGCGAACATCATTCCCACCTGAATCAGGTATGCTGTTCGTGTTTGACACGCAGGAGCCTCGGCAATTTTGGATGGGCAATACACCGTTATCCCTGGATCTGCTCTTTATTTCTGCTGATTCAGTGGTCGTGGACATTGCTAAGCGCGCGAAGCCCTTTTCTGATGAGCCTATTGTTGGTGGACAACCAGCGCAATTCGTACTGGAGGTCCCCGGCGGATTTACTGACACAAGAGGAATCGTAGAGGGGGATCGGATTCGTTGGGTTCGCAATTAGCCCTTTTCCTGTAAGCCGATCAGGTACTCTAAGTAACGGAAAGGGCCAGTTACCAGCACCAAGTTTGCTTCGTTACCTCTGGACGAATGTCCATCTGGCAAGTAATTCCGTATCGGGATCCGGGATCACTTCCTTCACAGACTTTACGACCTTACTTCGGTGTTCCACGGGCAGATTGCCGTCAAGCTCAAGTGTTAGGCGCTCTTTGGAACCATCGTCATAAACGATATCAATAGCAGGGGCGATGCGAAAAGTGTAGGTGGGTTGGGTCTGCCGGAGAGAAATCTCAAGCTCGTTTGATTCCTCATCATATTGCCAGTAACCGTCCAGATGCACTACACCGCCCTGATACAACCACTGGTCAAAGAACCATCCCAGCTTCATGCCGGAAGCCTCTTCAATATGACGGCGAAAATCGCCTGTCGAGGCATTACCGTCCTTGTAGGCGGCATAATAGTTCCGGACCCCCTGGTTATAGGCTCCTTCGCCTACCAGTGCTCGAAGCATATGCAACACCCAGGCTGCTTTTTGATAAATCATACTCCCGGAAACATTGTTCAGATCGGGCAAATGCTCGCGAATAATTCGGAAGTCATAATCGTCCTCATAGTATGCAAACACACGATCACGGGCATTGTTAAGCCCCATCACAAAATCATCCCTTCCGTACGCATACGCCCGAAAAAGCAGTGTGTAGTAAGTGGCAAATCCTTCACTTAACCAGAGATCATTCCATTCATATTCGGTAACGGCATTACCGAACCACTGGTGGGCAACCTCATGCACGATTACATGCTGCCAGCGCTTGTCCCGGGTACCTGACACCGAGCGATCTCCGTAGAAGATGGCCGATGCCGCCTCCATTCCACCCCCTACGGAATTTGACTGGATGTTGGCGAGCTTTTCGTAGGAAAATGGACCGATCAAGTCGGTGAAATATGCCAGCGCCTGCTTGGTCGGGACCGCAAAATCGTAGAATCCGGCATCCCGATCCTGCTTGTACACCCAAGTTTGGATAGATTTGCCGTCGAACACATCCACATATTGAACGGCAAATTCTGCTACGCCAAGTACATAAAGCCAAGTTGCGATCGGAACACTGTTTTTCCAGTGAGTGAGCCGCATCCCATCCACCAGGTCGGTCTCTTCCTGGAGCAGGCCGTTTGAGATGACTTGATAATGATTCGGAGCGGTTATGATGAATTCGTTCGTAGCCTTATCATAAGGGTGATCGACGGTTGGTAGCCAGTTTTTGGCACGTGAGGACCAATTATCACTAAAAAAGGACCGGTCGCCGTGCTTAGTCAATCCAATTTCTAGACCCGTAGCTGGAACACCATAATATTCAACCGTGACCTCAATACGCTCTTGCGCGGGCACGTCTCGCCCAAGCTCAATAAATATCTGATCACGTTCATGGCGAAATACCAGATCAGTACCGTCCATATGCACGCGCTTGACGGTCATACCATTACCCCCCAGAGACTCTGACTGATTGATCAGATCAAGCCGCAAAGTAGACTGACCAGGCGCCAAATACCGCGCCTCTATAGTGGCCTGCCCTGTGATGGTATCAGTAGTGTCACTAAGCTGCAATGCGAAGGCATAGTGTAAAATGTCAATGCCCCAATTCTTTGGATAACCGTCTTGCACAGGTCCCGGCTCGGCAGGCTGTGCCAAGACACATGTGTCTGGCACTGCAATGAGCAGCAAAAGAGACGAGACACAGAGGAAATGGCGAACTCTCATAAACTTGACCGTTTTTATCTGTAGACCACGTGGGAAGATAAGAAGCCCCTTTCCGTTTAGCAATTTCTCAGTCTACATAGTTGCGTTCTACAACCTCCATCTCTTGAATCCTGACATTCATTTACAGCACGGGTCATAAAGTTTGTTGGCCTTGGGAAATCGCTCCTAAAGGAACATCTGGAGTACTGGACATCAGCCTCGGAGGACTTCAGTACAGCGTCACCTCCGATCAAACTCCAGTGGTCAATATTGATCTGTGGATGATGCTCGACCGTTAGGGTGCGCAACTTCCACATGGATCGGGTTCGCTGGAATAGAGTCTCACAACCACAAGGTCATTAATCCGTTGTATAGATATGACGGCAAGTAGGGTATGGTTTAGTACCGGAGTACAAGTCCCGGCTAGGAACCTGTCATGCAACGGCATCTATAAGATCCAAAATTGCTTTTCTTATGCGAAGATTTCTACTGATCACGGCTTTACTGCTATCCCTGCAGTCTGCTTCACAAGCACAAGAAGCCAATCCAGACGATGTGGGTTCCGTGGATGCCATCTTGACGGCTGTTTATGATGTGATTTCCGGTCCAGCTGGCCGGGAGATCGATTGGGATCGATTTCACTCGCTTTTTCTTCCCGATACACGGCTGATCCCGATTGTGCGCGATTCCGCGGGCGCTACATCGTACATCTCCTGGACGCCGAAGGAGTTCATGGAGCGGACGAGCGAGGCATTCCTCCAGGACGCGTTCTACGAGTTGGAAATCGTCCGCTCAACCCAGCACTTTGGCAACTTAGTCCATGCATTCAGCACATATGAGTCTTACCGTTCGCTTGAGGAGGGAACGGAGCCTTTTACCCGGGGCATCAACAGCTTCCAACTGCTATACAAAGACGATCGCTGGTGGATAATGACCATTTTCTGGCAACCGGAATGGCCCGGCCTACCGATTCCGGTCGAGTACCTGCCTGCCGGCGAGTAGATACACTCTCGTACATTACGCGCTCTGAAAATAACGTGCAGTTATACTACTGAGACGTAGTCCGCCCCAACCATTGTGGCGAAGGCTGTGAACAGAGTCACCTCGCCGGAGGCGGCTCAACTACACGGATCTCGTACGGCTGCGATTCGGACTCAGTGGATACCAACGCGTACAGGTTGTTTCCGCTGGAAAACATGGGAGTTTCGGAAACCGGGCCACGTGCCATCAGATCGCCCTCGTACGAATACAGACTCAACCTTGGACCTTCCGCCCCTGTCGAGAAAACAGCAACGTGATCAGCCAGCAGGAATAAATCCCATTCCATCTCTATTTCCGAAAGGAGCTTCGATGCCTGGGTAAAATCCTTTACCGGCCCAAAATTGGGTGAGTCGTGTTCCAGTTCGATAAAGGAGACGGCACCGTTCCGGGTGTTGAACTTCCAAATCCTGTGCGTCTGGGGCAAGACTAGAAACAGTATGCCGTCTGCTTCCTTGATGTAGACCAACGAGTTCCCGAATCGCACGGGCATAGGCATCAAGTTAGCCGCTATTGATGATTTTGTGAGTGCAAGAGACTCAAGCTTACTGGATGCGCTCATTCGGTACAACAGCGATTCGTCCTCTGGTGTCGTTGCCGTATAAGCGGTGGCCACTAGGTAAAACCAGCCCCCTACCCGTCCGAGCCTGCTAATCCTGCTCAATTCCGGATCCCCGACTTCCATCAAACAGGTGCCACTACTGATCTCGTAGCCCGTAATCCTTCCGAGCCGCCGATCAAGTACAAAGACAGTATCACCGGCGACGGTAAACGAGGTCACGTCCGTGTGTGCACACGGACCCTCTGCCTGTTGGCCTATAATTCGGACCTTGCGATCAGAAACGAGAAGGAACAATGACCCGGTATTGTCGGCCACGACTGCTGAATCAGGACCAATGGGAATGTAGCCCTCAATGTCCGAAATTGGTGGACCATCGTCGTCAGTAATGTATCGCACGACAGTTTCCTGCGCCGTCGCAACTTGGGTAGAAAGTGCCACCATGAAAATGAGCAACAGGTAGCGGAACGGTATTACTGGTTGCATGCGGATCATTGCGTTTGAGTTGCCGAAGTTTGTTTGGTCATAGCCGAAAAGTGTGGAATAATAGTAAGCAGTGCTGACGGGAAATCCTAATCCAAAATCGACTGCAGTCATCACCGGCTATGTCCGAAATTTTCAGCAATAACTGTACCAATGATGCAACACTCCGACTCGCCCGCACAATCAGCATTGAAGCACGCTTGAAAACGCGATGCCGGACGGCACTAGGGCGCGCACGCTGGCTACCCGTCCACTAAGACCTAAAAACCCAAACCGCGGCTGTTGAAGCCACTCAATACAACCAGACCGCCCTAAATAGTAGAACAACATAAAGGCTGCAGTACAAAGCAAAGCACTCTCAAAGAGAGGATCTGACCATGGAGGACGAACCGTTCAGCAATCATGCGATGGATCTGTCAGATTAGACCTTGGCTCGCGCCCGAAATTCCACCGTGAGCCCAACCGACGCAGCATGAACCGTGACGTTTGATACGAATACGGAAAGGGGACTATAGCCCAAACGATTCTCCGCAAGCGCAAGTCCTTGATGCCTGCGGATTAGAAAAATGAAATCCTTTGCCCTCCAGCCCATCAGTGAAGTCCAACTCTGCACCATCCAGATAAAGCCTGCTGCGACGATCTATCACAACTGACAAGCCATTAACATCAAGTTGTTCGTCACCATACTTTACTTCGGTGTCCCAGCCTAAATCATATGTGAGCCCCGAACAGCCACCCTGAACAACCGCTAAGCGCAGATATGCCTTATCCAGGTTAATACTTTCCTGGACAGCTACCGTCTGTAGCTGTGAACGGGCCCGATCTGTGATACTCAGAACCATATATAATCTGAAGTTTAATTGTCATCCTCCTGGCCAGGGATAGGAACGAAGAACACCGACGAAGGTTTATTCTCTGTCGTTCACCGACTTATCCGTACACCCTTTTCGAGGTGTCACGAAATTTGTCTTGACCCAATATGAACACTGATACTCAATACCTGCACGAAGTAGCCGAAAGTGACTACGAGCATGGCTGGTCGACAGCTATTGCCTCCGATACCATCCCTAAAGGATTGAGCGAGGATGTGATTCGACTGATCTCTTCGAAAAAGCAAGATCCTGACTGGATGTTGGAAAATCGACTGCGTGCGTTCAGACACTGGGAAAAACTTGCCTCCGACCAGGATAAGTATCCGCGCTGGGCCCACCTGCAGTATCCTGAGATTGATTTTCAGGAGATTAGCTACTATTCGGCACCCGGAAGTAAACCGCGCTACGAAAGTCTGGATGAGGTTGATCCCGAGCTTCTTCAAACGTTTGAAGCACTGGGTATTCCCCTTGAAGAGCAAAAAGTACTTGCTGGTGTAGCCGTGGACGCTGTTGTTGATAGCGTCTCAGTAGCGACTACCTTTAAGGAAGAACTTGCCAATCTCGGCATCATATTTTGCTCTTTCACCGAAGCCATAGAGAACCACGGTGATCTGGTGCGCAAGTATATGGGTAGCGTTGTGCCCTACACAGATAACTTTTACGCCGCCCTTAACGCTGCTGTATTCAGTGACGGATCGTTCTGTTACATCCCTCCCGGTGTTCGCTGCCCGATGGAGCTATCTACTTATTTTCGAATTAATGAGGCAGGCACCGGGCAGTTTGAACGCACATTGATCGTTGCTGATGAAGGCTCATACGTATCCTATCTTGAGGGCTGTACCGCACCGCGCCGGGACGAAAATCAACTTCACGCTGCAGTAGTTGAGATTATCGCACATAAAGATGCCGAGGTTAAGTATTCAACTATCCAGAATTGGTACCCCGGTGATAATGAAGGGAAGGGCGGAGTATTTAATTTTGTGACTAAGCGGGGGATCTGTGAAGGATCTGGATCCAAGATCTCATGGACGCAACTCGAAACAGGATCTGCGATCACGTGGAAGTACCCCAGCGTAATCCTGAAGGGAGATTACTCAACCGGAGAATTCTATTCAGTGGCCTTCACCAAAGGCCAGCAGCAGGCAGACACCGGAACCAAGATGCTCCACCTAGGACGAAATACATCGAGCACTATTATCTCCAAAGGTATTTCGGCCGGTCGCTCAAATAACAGCTACCGTGGACTGGTACGGATCAACAAGGGAGCTGAGAACGCTCGCAATTTTGCGCAATGTGATTCCATGCTATTGGGGGATCGGTGCGGTGCACACACTTTCCCCTATCTGGAGATTCACAATCCATCCGCCAAGGTAGAACATGAGGCAACCACCAGCAAGGTGGGAGAAGATCAGATGTTCTACTGCCAACAACGGGGGATCAGCGAACAGGACGCAATTAAACTCCTGGTTAGCGGATTCTGCCAAGAGATTCTAACCAAATTACCCATGGAGTTTGCCGTCGAGGCTAGAAAACTCCTTGCCATTGAACTAGAAGGATCCGTCGGATAAGTATCACGCGCGGATCGTACTTCTCATATCACGAGAAATGACACGAATTTTAGACATTCGGGGGCTACAGGCTTCCGTTGAAGATATGCCCATACTGAAGGGGGTTGATCTTTCAGTGAATGCCGGCGAAGTTCACGCCATTATGGGCCCTAACGGATCAGGAAAAAGCACCCTGGCTGCCATTCTCGCAGGACGAGACGATTATGAAATTGACGGCGGCTCCGTTCACTATCGGGGAGAAGATCTCTTGGATATGGACGTAGACGAGCGCTCACGCGAAGGAATCTTTCTCGCTTTCCAATATCCGGTAGAGCTGCCAGGCGTGAGTATGATGAATTTTCTCAAGCAGGCCGTCAATACGATCCGCGAACATCGGGGACATGCTCCTCTCGGGGCCGCCGATCTCTTGCGCCTAGCCCGGGAAAAAGCCGCCTTGATTGGACTGGATCCGCGCCTGAAACAACGCTCGGTAAACCAAGGATTCTCGGGCGGGGAGAAAAAGCGAAATGAAATCTTCCAGTTGGCTATGCTTGAGCCTACCCTGGCAGTTCTAGATGAAACCGATTCCGGGCTTGACATTGACGCGCTGCGTAGCGTTGCACGCGGCGTTAACCAGTTACGTAAACCAACGCGTGCGTTCCTGGTGATCACCCACTACCAACGTCTGCTCAATTATATCGTGCCTGACTTTGTCCATGTAATGGTGGATGGACGTATTGTCAGATCCGGGGGCAAAGAACTTGCGCTCGAGCTCGAAAAACACGGATATGATTGGGTTCACGATGAATTAGCAGTATGACGGCCAAAGAGAGTATGCCCAAACTGATGGACAAACGTGCAGAAGATCGTTTTCTGGCGGCCTATGAGAAGTACCAGTCCTTGAACGGTACCGCAGATGCACTTTCGGACCTCTCAAGGAGGGCGATTGATCGCTTTGTGCGGACCGGCTTTCCTGGACGGAAGAATGAGTCCTGGAAGTACACTAATGTGACACCAGTAATCAACCGCCCTTACCAAGTGGCTGGCAAGGGGCAGGCCACCGCCAAAGGTATTGAAGCATTGGATGCATATGTTGTGGTGCTTGTCAATGGCTGCTTTGCACCGGAACAATCAAATCTTGACGAACTCCCGTTGGGGGTCTTGATTGAGAGCCTTTCCGCTGTTGCTGAGCATGATATAGTCCAGACGCACCTGGGTAGTTATGCAGACTATGCTCAGGAGCCCTTCACGGCACTTAATACTGCTTTTGTAAAAGACGGAGTCGTAGTGACTGTTGCACCCGAGGTTTCACTTGATAAGCCGGTGCATATTATTCATGTGGTTTCGAATGATCAGCCGACCCTCCTCCAGCCAAGAACTCTGATTCATGTAGCGGATGGGGCTTCTGTGCAGATTCTTCATTCGACCGAATTCGCGGATCCGGTTTCCTTATTTATCAACGCGGTGACTGAGATTCGTGTCGGCAGTGGTGCCAATGTTGGTTACATGGATCTGCAAGTTGGAATACCGCAAATGAGCCGTGTAACCAACCTGAGTGTTTATCAGGATGCCAATAGCAAATTTCACAGCGGTGTATTCACGTTTGGAGGAGAGTTGGTGCGCAATAATCTGTCGATCCTACCTGATGCAGAAAACTGCGAAAGTCTGCTTAATGGACTTTTTGTGGCACGCGGACACTCCCATGTGGACAACAACACGCTCGTTGATCACGCCAAACCCAACTGTTTCAGCTCAGAGTACTACAAAGGTATTTTGGATGATCGTGCGATCGGCGTATTTAACGGCAAAGTTCTCGTTCGTCAGGATGCGCAGCTGACGAATGCCTACCAGACTAACCGAAGTGTTGTGCTCTCGGATACCGCACGTATGTATTCTAAACCAGCACTAGAAATTTATGCTGACGATGTTAAGTGCTCTCATGGAGCAACTACTGGTCAGTTAGACAAGGACGGGTTATTTTACCTTCGCTCGCGTGGTATTCGAGAGAAGGAAGCTCGTCGCCTTATGCTGACTTCATTCGCCGGCGAAATCATCGAAAAAGTGCCCGTTGCAGCCTTGCATAATGTGCTCTACGACCATGTGGAGCGCATGCTGCGTTGACGCGGGCTCTCCGCGCAATGTCAGACCTTACTGCGATAAGTGACACCCGTATTCGGGAAGATTTTCCGACTCTTCGCCAGGAAGTGTATGGGCATCCATTGGTCTATCTGGACAGCGCAGCTTCTTCGCTCAAACCGCAATGTGTAATTGACTGTTTGGCGAACTACTACACCAACGAACACAGTAATGTGCACCGTGGTGTACACTATTTGAGTCAGCGTGCCACTGAACGTTACGAGACCTCTCGACAACGCCTGGCAAAATTTATTGGATCACCAAGTGAACGTTCTATTGTCTTCACTCGCGGAACTACCGAAGCGATCAACCTTGTTGCTTCCACTTTTGGGGACAAGGCAATCGGGCCAGGGGATGAAATCCTGACCACGGTCATGGAGCATCACTCCAATCTGGTGCCCTGGCAATTGCTTGCTCAGAAACGCGGGGCTCGCTTGCGTGTGTCAGACGTGCTACCGGATGGAACGCTGGACCTGGATGCATTTGTTGACCGGATAAATGACCGAACGCGCTTGGTCACCCTGGGACATGTTTCCAACAGTCTAGGGACCCTCAACCCTGTGGAGCAGATCATTGAAGAGGCCCACACGAGGGGCATTGCAGTTCTTCTTGATGGCGCACAAGGTTTCCCTCATCTGCCACTGAACATGGAAGCATTGGACTGTGACTTTTATTGTGCAAGCAGTCATAAGGCATATGGTCCAACGGGAATCGGCTTCCTCTATGCCAGAGAAACAATTCTGGAAGAACTGCCTCCTTGGCACGGCGGCGGAGACATGATTGAAGAAGTGCATCGCACATCCTCCACGTGGGCAGATATTCCTCATAAGTTTGAGGCAGGGACTCCTAACATTGCCGGTGTCCTTGGGATGGCTGCGGCAATTGACTACATGGACAGCATCGGCATTGAGTCTCTTCGAGCAAGAGAAAAATCGCTTCTGCAATACGCTCACTTACAAGTCAGTACTGTGCCCGGTCTTAGAATTGTAGGTACGAGTCCGGAGAAGGTTGGTGTGCTTAGTTTCCTTTTGGAGGATAAGCACCCCTACGATGTGGGGTACGCTTTGGATCAAACCGGCATCGCCGTGCGCACAGGCCATCACTGCACGATGCCACTGATGGAGCACCTGGGAATTTCTGGCACTGTCAGAGCCTCTCTCGGGGCTTATAACACCAAGCAAGACATTGACACGCTCGTGACCCGACTGAATGAGATTGTCGCCGGGTCTCGCATCCGCACAGGGCCAACGACAGTCGACGCCCCCACGTGCAAGAATGATATTCCATCCAATGAGGAGACTATTCAAAGTCGAAAATCAGCCATACTTGAAGACATGGAATTGTTCGAGGATGCTGACGGACGAAGAGAATACTTGATTGAACTCGGCGAAGATCTGCCATCAATGAAAACTTCGCTCAAAACAGAAGCTAACCGGATTCACGGCTGCCTGGCAATGGTCTGGCTGCATAGTACGGTACGTAATGGCCGTATATATTTTGAGGCGGACAGTGACGCATTGATTACGCGCGGAATGATTGCACTACTGATCCGTCTAACAAACGGCCAGCCGCCTCGGAGCATTCTTGACACTGATCTAGTTGAGCTTATCCATGATGTTGGTCTGCCAAGTCTAATCACTGCCCGCCGAAAAAATGGATTGAATCGCATGCTTGAACGTATTCAGAAAGAAGCCTTACTGGCCGAAACTACATGAACTGCGAAGTAATTGATAATGCCAAGACCGCCGGACTGGCCGACGAGGTCATCGCATCCATTCGGCAGGTTTATGACCCGGAAATTCCAGTCAACGTGTACGATCTAGGGCTTATCTACAAGGTCCGACTGGATGAGGACGACCGCGCATTCGTTACAATGACATTGACCACCCCCAACTGCCCAGTCGCAGACAGTCTACCCAGCCAAGTGGAATCTGTGGTGATGCTTACCGAAGGGGTAACCGACGCCCATGTCGAATTGACTTTCGATCCCCCCTTCACCATCGACATGATGAGCGATGAGGCAAGACTGGAACTCGGTTTCATGTAGCCTGCATGAAACTTGAATTTCCTATCTTGCGGACATCTTGTGTGTCGCGAACTTCCATGAACACTGTGTCAAAGTGTTGGCTGTTGTTGTGTCTGGCGTTATTCATCTTCGGTGTTCCTCGGATAGAGGCACAAACTGCGACTGTCCGGGGGTTTGTGACTGACGCATCAGATGGACAGGCGCTCCAGGGTGTTAACGTGGCATTGCGTGATGCTACCGGGAATCTGCGCGGAGATATAGCTGACGATGATGGGTTCTTCATCGTTGTTCGTCTGCAGCCGGGACGTTGGTTCCTGCGGGCCTCCTTCATTGGATATGAGACGTTTACCGATACGCTTGATCTTGCTGAAGATCAGACAGCTAGACTTACAATTGCGCTAAATCCCGGAGTTGAGATGGAAGCGCTTGTTGTTGAGGGGGAACGTGAAGGAGGAGCTATGGTCGCAGCTGGAGTACAGACCGTCCGACCGGCGGACGTAGACCTTGTTCCTACCCCGGACGTTTCGGGGGATTTGGTCTCGTATCTCTCCGCCATGCCTGGGGTGGTGTCCATTGGGGACCGCGGAGGACAGGTATTCATCCGTGGCGGAGAGCCCTCCCATAATCTCTCGCTGCTAGATGGGATGTATATCTATCAACCTTTTCATATACTCGGCTTCTACTCGGCTTTCTCGTCCGACATACTTCGAAATGCAGACATTCATGCTGGAGCATTCAGTAGTAAATATTCTGGTCGCATGTCCTCTGTCATTGATGTGCACACGCGGAATGGTAACCTTCAGGAATCACGCAGGACATTTTCTTTGGCACCCTTCGTAAGTATGGGAATACTGGAAGGACCGGTTAAGCGGGGACGCATGTCGTATTTATTTTCGGGGCGCGCCTCAACGATTGAGCGCGTCGCATCCAGTTACATCAGCCAGCCCGTCCCCTATACATTTGGAGATTTCTTCGGTAAGGTTCACTGGATCATCAGTGACAGCCACCAAGCCTCAATAAGTGCCATACATACCTATGATCGTGGTACCTTGGACACTGTCAACGAGGAGAGTGATGAAATCCGCTGGAACAACACCGCTTACGGCGCACGTTGGCTAGTTGCTCCGCCGAGCCTGCCAATGCTTGGGGAGGTTCTCTTTTCCGTGTCAATCCTGAATATGGAGCGAGGGCCTCGCGATGAGCCGGTGCGCTCCAGTGACATCGAGGGATTCAACCTGACGGTGAACCTAACCAACTATGGCCGTCGCACGAATGTGGACTGGGGTTTTTATTTGCGGGCACCAAGGCTGGATGCCAGCCTTGATGGACTGTTCCAGAATCTGGACTTTACCAGTGATCGGATCCTCTCGACTGGCGCATATTTTGAACCAGAGATAACCTTTACCCCCAGCTTCAAGGGACGTTTCGGACTTATTGCGGAATTCCTTGGAGACCAGGGATTTCATTTTGAACCGCGTGTACGTGTACTCTATGAGCTGGGTGAACACCAGTTCAGTTTGGCTGGAGGGCTTTACCGGCAGGAAATGGTCGGTTTGAACGACCGCAGGGATGCAACCAATGTTTTTACGGCATGGACCGGTTCACCGACCGGGAGTCTTCCCAACTCAATTCACGCTTTATTCGGGTATAGTACCTCCCTGCGTCCGGGAATGAATGTGTCTGCCGAACTGTTCTACAAGGATTTTTCAAGTTTATTTGTGTCAGAATGGACTGCTTTTCCCCGGTTCACAACTCGCCTGCAGGAAGCATCTGGACGCGCAATAGGGCTAGATCTAAGAATGGAGCTTCGTGGAACCAGCTACTATGGCTTTGTCAACTACGGCCTCTCATCGGTAGAATACAATGCTATGCAGGAATCATTGCCCATCTGGTTCGGCACGAACGAGGTCAGATATCGACCGCCGCACGATCGCAGACATCAGGTAAATGTACTTGCGAGCTTCACATGGAGAAAATTTGATGTGAGCGCACGCTGGAATTTCGGGAGCGGCCTGCCCTACAGTCAGATCCGGGGCTTTGATGGCTTTGTGCTGTTGGATGGTCCTATAGATGTTTCCACCGAGCCAGGTCTGGCCCGAGTAATTTACGACCGACCGTTTGAGGGCATACTGCCCAGTTATCATCGCCTCGACCTGTCGGTTGATCGCGTTTTTCAATACCGTGACGATTCATTCATCACTATACAGGCAGGCGTGATCAACGTTTACAACAAAAGCAATCTTTTCTCGCTGGACATCTTTACGGCTGAGCGTAACAACCAATTGCCGATCATCCCGACTGCAGGCATAAAGTTTGAATTTTAATGCGTAGCCTTCATTTGTTTTGTACTGCTGCGCTGCTGCTTGCTGTGTCGTTCCTGACCAGTTGTGATCAACCGATTGACCCGGTCATCGGAGAAGACCGACCCTTCACAATCTGGGGTTACCTGGACGCGCATGCCGATACGCAACGGGTTCGTGTATTTTCGATTGAGGAACGTCTGGGCGTTGATCGTGCCGGACCCATTGATGCATCGGTAACCTCGACCAACCTGACAACAGGGGAATCACATACGTGGATTGACCGCGAGATCACGTACAGTGACAGCAGCGTAGGCCATGTGTTTGAGGCGGCATTCCGCGCCCGATACGAAGAACGATACCGGCTCATAGTTCGACGGTCCGATGGCGCTGAATCAAGCGCCGAAGTAACGATCCCTCCGCCCGTTAAAGTTGAGCTTACCGATGAGCGTAATCGCGTCATCGTTCCTATCCAGATCCACGGCAAGCCGCCAAACCTAGTAAATGTGACCGTCACGTACGATGCGATCACCCTACCACCAGCGAATCCGTGGCCACCTGGATCTGCCACTCCACCTGCGGTACGCCTGCCCGTTGAAGTCTCGTACTCGGGAAAAGAAGAACCCACTGCCAATGGTTGGCGCTACGAGCTTAACTTGCGTGACGATTTCGCCATTGTTCAGGAGCAGTTTGAACTCAGCTGTCTCTCCCGGGACCACATTGCATTGCGCCGCATCTACTTTCAATTCCTGGCAGCAGATGAACAATGGTCTCCTCCCAATGACTCATTTGACCCCAATCTCTTGATTGAGCCTGGCACATTTTCGAATGTGGAGAATGGCTATGGCTTCTTCGGAGGTGGCTACACGGTCTCAACCTCCTGGATACCAACAGAGATTATTCTGCGTAACATTGGTTACCGCACTGCGGGTCCATGTCCGCTTTCACCACGAAACACTCCTGATTGCCAGTTGCCGCCGGAACCCTGCCTTGACCGGGACGGGTAAGATGAACTGATGCCGATGCCACGGTATCTTTCTTGAGGTATTGATATCGCTCCATCCGAGCACGACTCCGACCTGCTGACACTCCGGTGCATGGAGGCAAACTTGCTTTTTTTCTGATGCTAATTCGCGGGGTCCGTGCAGCCAACTCCGTTACGGCTGTCCAGCAGTATGCCCCGGTAAAAGCCTACGGAGATATTTTTTGAAGATCCGAAAATCATCTCACCTTACTCAGCAATACCCAAGTGCTCCAGTACCTCCTGGGGACAACCTTTCCACTCCTGGACATAAACATTTCCAGAATATTGCAGATCGTCCACCCCCATCTTGCTTGACCAGAAACCGGACGCTACCAAGTCCCTGAATCTGTTGAAAAAGGCTACTCCCGCACTTAATTCCGGTGACGCCATGGAAGGCCAAGCAATCGTGTCAAGAATCTGCTTACGCTGTTGCAGATCTGATTTCACAAATGAGGTCCCGTGTTGCTTGCGACAATAAGCATCCAGCCACGCCAGACCACCCCGAACGGGTACCTGGAGTTCTTCCTGGTCGCCCACATTAAAATCAATGAAATCAATCACTCCGGCTTCTGAAGCACTGCCGCTACGATCATCCGCGGGAATAATCATATCCGCCAGTACCGTGATCGTGGCTATTTCGTGCTCGTTGAAAAATGTAGCCCCCGTTTCTGTTTCTGTCTCTGCTTCCTGAGGGGCTGTACCCTCGACCGGAACACCGGTAACAGGAATCCCCGACAAAAGGGATGCGGATGCCATCAGCTTTATGGATTGACGTCGATCCATCAAAGGTTTCCTCGTTTGCGTTCCTCGACAATGTACTCACTGGCGCGCCAGGCTAGTGCGAGTATGGTCCAAGTAATGTTCTTGTGGGCTTGCGAAACAAGCGGTCCGCCATCCGCTACAAAAACATTCTTGGCATCGTGTGCCTGACACCATTTGTTGAGCACGCTGGTACGGGGGTCGTGCCCCATGCGCGTCGTGCCCCCTTCGTGAATGATCCGGCCAGGTGGCAGAATCCCATAGCCCTCCTCCCTTGAGGGCATAGTATCCGTCGGCTCACCGCCCATGGCGTAGATGATACTGCGCATGGTCTCCTGCATATGCTTTACTTGGGCATATTCCTGATCACTCCACGTCACGTTAAACCGCAGAACAGGTATTCCGTACTGATCAACCTGATGTGGATCAATCGTACAACGATTCTCACGACGTGCGATCATTTCTCCACGACCACTAAGCCCTACTACCGCACCGTACAGACGCCGATAGTCTTCTTTGAGCTGGGCCCCGTAACCGCCCCCGCCCCGTAGACGTGGGGTTCCATCAGCGTTCTTATGATTCATCCGCTGTATTCCTCCCAAAAATCCATACGCCGGCATCTGCCTTCCTCCCCAGGGCTCAATGTGATACCCCCTTACAAAATCAAGCTTTTCGTCCTCCAGCCACCACGGCACATAGACATGCATTCCACCTACCCCATCTTCGTTGTGAGGAAGGTTGCCTAATAACTCAGGCACAACCCCCATCACGGAGGTACCCGTAGAATCGGTCACGTACCGTCCAACGCAGTCGCTTGAATTCGCAAGACCATTTGGGTGGCGGGTGCTGCGTGAATTCAGCAACAGCCTGGCCGACTCACACGCACTAGCCGCGACTACCACGATACTTGCTCGTACCTGTTGTTCCTGACCATCCTCCTTGTTGATGTAAGATACACCGGTGGCCAACCCATTCTCATCCGTCAGGATCTCACGGGCCATGGCATTTGTGATGACCGTCAGGTTGTTCGTTTGCTCAGCGGGACGGATCATTACCGAAGGAGAAGAAAAATTCGAATTCGTCGAACAACCGCGTCCGCACTGCCCACAATAATGACACGCCGCCCGCCCGTTGTGGGGACGTGTAAGAATGGAGAGTCTGGAAGGTATAACCGGGATATTCATCCCCGCGCATGCTTTCTGCAGTAGCTTCTCGTAGCAACGCGGTTCCGGAGGTGGCAAAAAATGCCCGTCCGGCTCGTTGCGGATGCCCTCCACAGAACCGAAAACCCCAACGAAATCCTCAACCTTGTCGTAGTATGGACTGATATCCTCATAGCCAATTGGCCGATCATCCCCCAGACCATCAATGCTGCGCCGCTTAAAGTCGTCCGGGCCGAAACGCAACGAGATCCTGCCCCAATGATTTGTGCGCCCACCAAGACAGCGCGCCCTGAACCAGTCCCATTCAGTACCCTGGGCATGCGTGTAGGGTTCACCGTCTATGCTCCATCCGCCCGTTGTGCCGTCAAATTCCCCAAAATGTTTGGTCGGAATCGCTCTACCACGTCTCGGAGAATCATAATTCCACTTGAACATTGCACTATGCGACTCAGCATACCAGGAATGGCCCGCCTCTAGCATTACAACCTTGGCCCCCGCATCGGTTAACACTTTGGCCGCCATCCCTCCACCGGCACCGGAGCCAATAATGCACACGTCATAGTTCCGAGGACGCAAAAGTTCAATCATCGCATGAACAAATAATTTGCAAAACCTACAAAAAAATGTACTTTTTGTGCACCCCATTGGCAAAACCTACGTATAAGGGCCTGTTTCTGGGTAGACTCAGAACGGATTTTAGCCTCTGGATCGGGCTAGAACCGATAGAAACTGACACCGTTTAATCAAAATCTTAAACGTCGGAAGACACCATCATTTATGCAAGATCGCGAACAGGGCACCGTAAAGTGGTTTAGTGCTGAAAAAGGTTATGGCTTTATTCAGCGTGACAACGGTGATAAAGATGTATTTGTGCACTACTCCGAAGTCAACAAGGAGGGCTACAAATCACTTGATGAAGGGCAACGGGTAGAATTTGACGTTACCCGTGGCAACAAAGGGTTCCAGGCCCAGAGCGTGGACCTGCTCTAGGTTTCTGCATCCTTCCCCAATGCTTGTGCGAGGAGACTCTGCTACAGGCGGCGTGTGAGCAGACGAAAGAGCAGCGGAGCTGCGAATAGCAGAAGGAATCCGTACGCTAATGTCCCGTACCCACGGGATACCAACGCGATGATTCCAAAGCGGGAGCACGCCACGGCGGCTACCAGTATGGCCGCTGTCAACAGCCCTGTGTGCATACGAGACAGTCGCCGCCTTCCAGCGCTGTACAAGTGTGTGTCAACCCGCTGAATCACGGCGTGCAACATGCCCGTGGACGTTTCAACAAGCGTCCAGAGAATGACCACTGCGTACACCGCAGTCAGGTTATCGGGCAGCATCTCAAGCCAAGGGACTTCGGCCAATAGCACGTCACCTGCGGTGTAATGCCCCATCAATGCCAAGTAGGTCAAAACGAAGGGAACGGTGGCCATAATGCCGGTCACAATGCCGGCTAGCAATGTGTGCCGAAATCGGTGCTGATCGTCCAGCACAAACAAAGTGGCTGGCATAGCCCCCAGATTGTATCCGACATACAGTACCCCTACAAAAAGTAGCGCGGGCACGCCGATCTGCGGAACCTCTACCTCCTGGGCAGACTGAAACACCTGCTGAACATTCTCCCATGTACCTGCCAATACAACCCCCGCAAATACAGCAAAAGAGGCATAAAGTACCACCGAACCCAATGTCTTAAAACGCTCAATCTGACGTCGCCCTCCAACTTCCAGAACGACCACTAATACAATTACGACAGCAATAGACAGTGTTTCCGGAAGACCCAATACCGATTCGGCAACACTAACCGAAGCTGCAATGACAACTGCGACGGTTACCAATACCATTACCGCATAAACGACATCAAACAGGGGCCATAATGGACCCACCAACGATTGCATGAAACTGCGATAGTCATACGTGCGGTGGCGTCTGGCAAACTCGAACGTAAGTACCGCCATCACCGAAAATCCCAGTCCCAATGCCACAATGCACCACACACCAGCAGCTCCATACTGCGCCCCATACTCTACAATTTCTCGGCCGGTTGCGTATGCGCCTCCGATGAGAACCGACTGAAAAACGATCCCCGGTAACAGATATGCCCGGAATGCTCTGACTAAACGAGACGCTCTCATAGGTCAGTAGTCTAGGAGCACCTTAACCGCACCACTATTCGGTGTTGATGCTACCATCAGCCCTTCTACGATCTGATGGAACGGCAACCGGTGCGTCACCAATGGCCATGGATCCAACCGTCCAGCAGCAATCATATCAAGTGCAAGACGGAATGACCGTAACCCTGGTTCGTGTTGCGCCAGCACACTGGTATGTATGTGTACATTTTTGCGCAACAGGGCTTCCACATCGAGTGGCAGAACATCTGTCTTCGGTACTCCGAACAATGCAATGTGCCCGTGCTTGCGAACTAGGTGAGTACACAGATTAATTGTTTCCGCGGTTCCTACGGCCTCCACCACTAGGTCCGCCAACATCCCCTTAGTATGCGCTCGTACTACAGATACCACCTCCTCCTTCTTTGCATGGATAACCGTAGACACACCTATTTTCGCAGCCATCTGGAGCCTGCATTCCTGCACATCAACGCCGATGACTGTACGCGCCCCCATTCGATTCAGCAGCATGGAGAATAACAGCCCCGCAGGTCCCTGACCGACGACAACGACCGTTGCGT
The DNA here is from genome assembly GCA_965219915.1 of Rhodothermales bacterium. Lineage (GTDB taxonomy): Bacteria > Bacteroidota > Rhodothermia > Rhodothermales > Bin80 > Bin80. The sequence continues at coordinate 3,386,695 of OZ244794.1, forward strand.
CCAATACATTGGGAAGTTTGCGACAGCAATAAATCACTGTTCCCAATTGCTGCCCAAATACCGCCCTTTCGGGGCTTAAACCATCAGGAATCTGGATAACAGACTCGCGCGAAGCGGGTAGCAGCTCCGCGAAACCGTCATAATCAGGTGCCAAGGCCAATACACGCGTACCTGGCGTCAATCCTGTACCCTCCAGTACCACGCCCACGCATTCGTGTCCAGAATGCCCCGGAGAAGCTGGATATCCGATGACCCGATCCTGCCAAAAATGAATATCACTGCCACAAATACCGCTTACTTCAACCTGCAGCAACAGACCCTCCTCTGGACAGTCTGGATCCGGTACGTCTACCAACCGAGCCTCTGACGGACTTGTGTACTGTAGTGCACGCATTCAGCCTCAGCTGAATGCATTGCGTAAGAGCTCCAAGCTCTTAGGGATAGCGGTCTGCTCACTCTCCTTCCCTTCAAACTCCAGCGATACATATCCGGCGTAGTTGTGCCGGCGCATGATATCCGCGATACGCGGATAATCCAGGTCCAGCGTGTACCATGTCCCACCGCCATAGTAGGTCTTGGCTTGCATCAAAACAGTGTGGGGCGCCAGCATTTCCAGCTTATCGTATGGATCTTCCAAAAAATTGCCCGTATCAAGTGTGACCTTCAACCAGGGAGAGTCAATCGCCTCGACAATTCTGAGAACACCCTCCGGCGTACGTCCGAGTCCCCAATGGTTTTCAAGCCCAAGAAGTACACCACACTGCTCAGCCTTGGGGATCAATCGTTCAATAGATCCAATGACCCACCCGAACGCCTCCTCATCTGTGTAACCTTCCAACGGTGGCTCAATCCCGCGGTTGTCCATTAGCGCAGTAAAGGACGCCGAGGTTCCCCACCTCCCGGTATTAAGGCGCATGGTCGGAATTCCAAGTTCGTAGCAGAGCTCAATCTGTCGAATAGTATCGTTAATATTGCGCTGTCGCACCCGCACCTCCGGGGATACAAATCCCTGGTGTGTAGAGAATCCCATCAAATCCAGGCCATTAACGAAGGCTCTGCGCTTTAGGCTCTGTAAGTATCCAGGCTCTTCAGAAGCCATCTGCACGTGAAGCAGCTCTATACCATCGAATCCCATCTCCGCGGCCTGATCAATACAGTCTTCAATAGGATAGTTCTCTTTCGGGCCGTTGAAACGCCAGAACGAATAGGTCGATACACCAATCGGATTCGGACGGCGCACGCTGGGCTTGGAAACAGCGGCAGGAGCAAGCGAAAGCCCCGTGGCAGCAACTGCTGCAGTTTGCAAGAATTTACGTCTATCAGTCATGTTGACCCCTATATGTATCATTGGACGGATGAATGATCTAAAGTAGATCGCTCAGTAGGACTATTCCCGGCTGGTTGAACTGCATCAACACTAGTTCACTTATCAAGTCACCAAGGAAATACCAGTGTAAACTTACACATATTCTTCCACATCTGGATACCCTATCGCCATCGGCAAGAATCTGTACAATAAGACGATTGCATTGTGCATCTACAATGCACCGCAACTGTGACCCCGGGCAAGCGGGAATTGTGCATGTCCTGCCAAAGATGACCAAGTAGCTCCAGAAAGTCCAGGACAGGAATGCTCTTATTATAAAGAGCAATGTATGGATTGGTATACAACGCGACTGGAAGCACAGGGGATCTTGTGCGTAGTGGTTGCGCTCCCGTCTATCTACGCCGTCTAAGAGAGCGTGTCAAGACTGATCTGCGGGGGTGGAATTAGGTGGACGTCCCCGTCGTCTCGGTCCCAGGCCCTGCTTCTTAGAAATCCGGTATATGCTGCCCTTGCCCAATCCGTACTTGGCCATAACCTCCTTGACGCTCATGCCTTCCCGCAGGTCCTGAGCTATGGCGAGGTCCCTGAGCTGGCGGCCCCGGGCTTGCTGTTCGCTCCGGCGTACGCCGTGTTTCCGGGCGATCTTTAATATGTGTATGTGCGTCCGTTCGTACTTTCGAGCCGCATCCTGGGCGCTCATGCCCCCCTTTAAGTCTTGCATAACCGCCAGGTCCCGGGCTTCAAGCTCCTGGGCCGAAAGTCGTTTCCTGCCCACGCCGTGCTTCCTGGCGATCTTGCAGATGTACGCTCGTGTCAGTCTGTACTTTGTGGCCGCTTCCTTTGATGTCATGCCCTCCTGCAGGTCCTGTGCGATCGCTTGGTCGCGCTCTTGCTTGCGCTCCTTTCTTATCCTAACTATGTCCACGCCTTGCTCAACTGCGATTTGGGTTATGCGGTGCCACGTCAGTCCGTACTTCTGGACCGCGTCGGTCTTCTCCATGCCCTCCTGCAGGTCCTGTACGATGGCTTGGTAGCGCTCTTGCCTGCGCTCCTTTCTTATGCTAGCCATGTACGTGCCTTGCTCAATAGCGATTCGGGTTATGCGTTGCCACGACAGTCCGTACTTCCGGACCGCATCGGACTTCTTCATGCCCTCCTGCAAGTCCTGTACGATTGCTTGGTCGCGCTCTTGCCTGCGCTCCTTTCTTCTGACAGCCATTTCCGCGCGGTGCGTACTAGCGATCAGGCTTATGGTCTCCCAGGCCAATCTGTACTTCCGAACCACATCGGTGCGTTTCATGCCCTCCTGCAAGTCCTTTACGATGGCTTGGTCGCGCTCCTTTCTTCGGATAGCTGTGTCCACGCGTTGCATTCTAGCGATCAGGCTTATGGTCTCCCACGGCAATCCGTACTTACGAACTACATCGGTCCGCGTCATGCCCTCCCTGAGGTCCCGGAAAATGGCACGGTCCCTATCCTGACGCTCCTGCTTGTTCATGGTCGATGAGTTGGTATCTCGGCTCCGCCCAAGGTCGCGGGGCGGGAATAGGTTGAGGTTGGACGCGGACGAACTCTCTTCCGTTCTCATTTATGAATTCTATCTCCCAGCCACGGAAGACTTGCGCGCTCACGCGATCAAAACAGAAAGGCAAATCGTGCATCCTGATGTAAATTACAAAATAATTCGGCACTTCATGGGCTCTTCCCAAGTCATGGAGAACCCCACAATGCCAATGCAATTACTTGTCCAATTAGGCATCCCATAGTTATCGTTTCCCTCCATTTTTATGAATGAGTACGAACGCATAGACCTGCAGGCCCGATATGAGCACGAGCTTTTTGAACGTGTACTTCCGTTCTGGGAAAGGCACTCCCCAGATCCGATCCACGGGGGCTACTTTAACAATCTCGACCGTGACGGTACGGTCTATGACACCACCAAACATATCTGGCTGCTGGCACGACAGGTCTGGATGTTCAGCAAGTTATATCGACTCGTTGAACAACGCAAATCCTGGCTTTCTCTGGCTACCGGCGGCATGAATTTTCTCAGAAATCATGCCCTGCGCCCAGACGGGCGCGTATATTTTGCTCTTGCCGGTGATGGCCAACCCATCTATCAACAGCGCAAAATATTTACGGAGTGCTTTTATGCATTGGCACTGTCTGAGCATGGCCGTGCAATGGATTACCCCGCACAGGTGGACGAGGCCAGGCTTATGGTTGAACGTATCTGGACTTGGGCTTATGACTGGTCGAAGGTTGGACGTCCAGCCTTGGCGGGTTCGGCACCTTCCCAAATGCTTGCTGTGCCAATGATGCTGCTGAACCTCCTCGAGGAGGTCATGATTGATGCCGACTGCTCATCCGAAATAAATGATTGCTTTAAGCGCATCCAATTGCATATACATGGCAATCATGTCTTCGAATCCGTAGCCCCGGATGGTAGTCGTCTGGATGGACCCGATGGACGCCTGATGAATCCCGGACACGCAATTGAGGCCGGCTGGTTCCTGCAGCAGGCAGCATTGAAAGCTGAACACGCCGGTATGATTGAAATGTCCCGAAACATGATTCGAAGCGCCCAAGATTTCGGGTGGGACCAAGAGCACGGTGGACTTTATTACTTTATGGATGCAGAGGGATTCAGTCCAGTCCAGTTGGAGTGGTCCATGAAGCTCTGGTGGCCTCATTGCGAAGCTCTTTACGCACACCTGCTAAATTATTCGCTTACGTCGGTTCTCGATGATCTCGCCGCCTTTCGAAAAGTGGATGCATACACATTTGACCATTTTGTGGATCCAGAGCATGGCGAATGGTATGGCTACTGCGACCGGGAGGGACGTGTAACTCACCGTTTCAAAGGTGGTCCATACAAAGGCTGCTTCCATGTTCCGCGAGCCCTATGGCTTTGTTGGGAACTTCTCCGCAACTGGCCCTCCGGAAATAGTTAACGTAGCAAGCCCTATAATAAGGCGCATCTTGAGCCAAATAACTCTCTATGGCGGAATTCACGTTCCTGGACTGGTTTTGGGTTGGACTGTTTCTCCTGCTGATGCTCGGGAGCGGCATCCTCTTCTATCGACTGGGCAAACGTTCGGAGTCTGATTTTTTTCTGGCAGGGCGAGGATTGCCCTGGTGGCTACCCGCTAGTAGTGTATATGCCACACACACGGCCACAGACACCCCCATGTGGATCACGGGTGTGATCTACAAAAATGGGATGGCCGGCATCTGGTACACCTTCTTCTGCGGCTGGGCTGCTATCAGTGCTTTTGTATCTACGCGGATATTCCGACGATCATTAGCCTACACACAGGCCGAATGGAATGTCGTGCGCTTCACCGGCCTCGGCAGCGAGTTGCTACGCGGCTGGATGGCCGGATGGCAATTCTTTATGAATATGTTTGTGCTGGGCTGGGTTGGTATCGCCATGGGACGTGTATGCGAGTACCTGTTTGCGTGGCCAACCTGGATCGGGCTGGTAGTTTTTTCCCTGCTGTGCGCCATATATGTGCTAGCAGCCGGATACTGGGGGGTCGTAATGGCCGACTTCCAACAGGGCGTGATCGCTTTCCTGGTCATTATTATCGTCTCTGTATGGGGCATTCATATGGCCGGCGGCCCAACGGGAATCCTGGATAAACTGGCTGCGCTCGGAGAGCTTGATCGTATTAACCCGTTTGCTTTTACGGGGTGGTGGTCCGGAGACTTCCCGATCGCTTGGTTCATCACCATGATGATGATTGCCTTTTTGGGAGGCTTTGGGATGGGCACTACTATAGACTGGTATGTGGAGGCCCAACGCATACAGTCCGCAAAAACTGTACGTGATGCCAGCTACAGTATCTGGTGGGGAACCATCATTGGCCTCGTTCGAAATTCTGTCTGGGCCGTCGCCATCCTAGCGTTTTTTGTGCTCTTCCCGGCTATCACAGACCAGAGTGAATACGAAATGGGCTGGTTCCGACTCGGATTCGACTACCTGCCTGCGGGTATGCTGGGCTTTTTCTTTGCAGCCATCCTGGCTATTCACCTGTCAACGATTTCGTCTCACCTCAACCTCGGTGCTCTGTACGCTACACGCGACCTATACCAGCACTACGTCAATCCCAAGGCAAGCGAAAAGCGTCTGGTGCAAGTCGGCCGGATATCCACTGGAATATTACTTCTGGGGTCCTTCTTCTACGGCCTCATTATGGAGGACCTCACTTCGTGGCTCATCTTTGCACTCTGGATCATGGCTGCCGGTATCTGGCTACCCAACATCCTGCAGGTTGTGTGGTGGCGCTTCAACGCCTGGGGATACCTGTCCTCCTGGATCGCCAATCTGGGATTCAGCTGGCTTGTTGTGTGGATACTGCCTGAACTGAACCTGATCCCCCATCTATTGGATTATCAGCAGTTCTGGCTACTTATGATCCTGGGCGCGATGGTATACTTCCCTGTCACGTTGCTAACAAAGTCTGAACCTATGGATCACCTTGTTCATTACTACGTAATGTCACGCCCCATCGGTTGGTGGGGACCCGTTCGGCGCGAAGCAGAACGACGCGGTCTGATCATGTCTAATGGCGAGGCGCTCCCCGGTGCAGACCAAGCCAGTCGTCCACCAGACACATACCCAAAAGCCCCATGATTCGTCGAAACTGGTCGGCAAATGAAGCCGATGAATGGACAAAAGAAGACTGGATCGCCATCATCCTGTCTCCCGCATGCTATGTGCTCGTTACCCTCGGGGCCGCACTTTCGATTCTGCTACAGGTGTCTGGGTACATCATGCTGGCTATCGGTATCGTGCTGACCATTCTGGTCCACGTTGTGATCGATCCAAAACTCAAGGCCATCTCCAACGAGTACGAAACCAAACAACAGACCTACTTGCAGGAGCTGGAAGCCAAGGTTCGCTGGCAGGCAACAAAAAAGAATTCATCATGAATCAGGCATTAGCTACTGTCATTGGCATGACGATCGCGTACGCAGCGTCCTTTCTTGGACTAATACTGGCGTACCGCGCCTGGCGCAAACACCAGCAGAGTGAGAACTAATGGGAGTATTGCAACAGGCCGATTTCAGTTTTCTTTGGGGCATTGGAATTCCGGCGTTCATCTTTCTCATTGCCTTCGCGGTCACCTGGTTCCTATACCGCCACTTTGCATCGAAAAAATAAAACCGTAGCGGGATCATTCACCTTTCAGTATTTGAGCTTTGTTGTATTTCGGGATGTATCCAGAGGTGGTGAACACACTCATTTACCGATCTTTGGGTAAAATGACACCGTCAACTCATCTGACAGGAGGCTCTCCTGGGAATTATCACCAAAACTATCTAGACCTTATTTAATGCGCACCTTCCTCTTCCTCGCCGCGCTGTTAATGGTCAGCTTTGCTGCAAATGCACAACCACGCTTACCTCTGCAGCCTATGTCGCTGGAGTCACTGTCCGCTTTTGATCAACCAGGGGAAAACTGGAAATTGGCCGGGGGCGTGCAATCGGATCGACATATCCGCCATCACCTAGTTATTTCATCCGGCACAGGAGTCCTCGTTAATCAGCCATCCGAAGAAGCCCGTGCCAATCTCTACACCAACTGGTCACACGGAGATATCGAGATTGAGCTTGAGTTCATGATGCCCCAGGGATCCAACTCGGGCATCTACCTTCAAGGCCGCTATGAAGTCCAACTGTTAGACAGCTGGAAGCGCCCACAGGTCACCTTCGGGGATGTCGGCGGAATTTATCAGCGTTGGGATGAATCCAGGCAACAGGGATTCGAGGGGCGCCCACCACGCCTGAATGCCAGTCGTGCACCAGGCCTGTGGCAAAAACTGCATATCGTGTTTGAAGCACCTGAATTCGACTCGAGCGGCCGCAAAACACGCCACGCCCGATTCACCCAGGTTACACTCAATGGCAGTGTTATTCAGGAGAACGTAACTGTTTCGGGCCCCACACGCGCTGCAGGCTTTGAAGATGAAGCCCCCACTGGCCCACTCATGATCCAGGGAGATCACGGGCCTGTTGCGTTTCGAAATATCAGCTACCGCACCTTCGGGAGTGAATCGGCATCTGTGACCGATGTAACCTACCATGAATATCATGACGAACCGTTGGAAGAAGTAACATGGAACGGCTTGGGAACACCAACACTAACTGGAATTGCCAATACACTTCAGGAGCACATTGTCACATCCACAAGCCCCGTTGCTATTCGCTATGAGGGTAACCTCCACATCCCCCGAAGTGGCATATACAGATTTGGGGCCGCACTAGGCTGGATCACCGGAGACCCTCACTGGAGCGGTCATCCGATTGGAGGGGCGCTGCTAAAAATATCGGGACAAAATATCCTTAAACACGCGCAAAATAAAACCATTGTGTATGCAGATACACACCTGGAGCAAGGGGTTCATCCATTAGTTTTCAGCTACCATAAAGCCGTCGGTTGGAGACCTCCATCGGTCACACTGAGCATAGAGGGGCCTACTATACCGGTACAAGCCCTGCTTTATCCCACACAGAGGCCTGCTCCAGTGGCGCGCATTCCGGTAGCAACCAGCAACGCTCCGCTGATTCTTCGCGGATTTGTAGTCCACAAGGGAGCTAAACGAACCCACGCTGTCAGTGTTGGCAACCCCGGTAATTTGCACTACAGCCTTGATCTGGCCGATGGCGCACTGCTATACGCGTGGCGTGGACCATTCCTTGATGCCGCGTCAATGTGGCATAACCGCGGACATGACCAGACTGTAATTCCGCTCGGAAGTACGATAACCTTCTCAGGAGCGTCAGGGTACAGCATAAGCACAGACGAAGCACTCAAATCCACAGGCTATCGACTCAGTCCTCATCCCGTGTTCACGTATTCATTTGGAGAGGCGAGTCTGGAGGATCACATACACCCCCACAGTGATGGAACTGGGTTATCACGCACCGTCACCCTAAGCGGTACCACAGATGCATCCGTGTGGGTACGTGCAGCCGTAAGTGACCAGATTGACGCACTCGGTGATGATCGTTATGCAATTGATGGATTCGCTTGGTACATCGAGGAGGCAGCAAACGCAGTTGTCCTGTCAACTAAAAATAGTCAGACACTTATGATCCCCTTGAATCAAGATGCCGATCAAGCAGCAGCTAAATATCTCATTGTGTGGTGACCTATTTATGAAACCCCTGAGAATTATATCTCAAAGCTTCTTCGGAGTTGTCCTCTCCCTGACTGTTGTCATGCCTGGGCTGACGCAGGTACCTCAGGAATCAGACTATTACCACATATATACGGTCCCCATCCCACAGGATGTCGTACTTGAAGTCGGGGGCATGTCCTTTACTCCAGACGGACGACTTGGGGTTGCAACACGACGGGGTGAAGTGTGGCTAATTGATGATCCAGTCATGGCCGGATCCTCACCGCCCCATTTTCAGCGTTTTGCATACGGTCTTCACGAGGCTCTTGGATTGGCCTGGCACAACGGCGCTTTCTATACTGCACAGCGCGGTGAATTGACCCGCCTCGTGGATACCAACGGAGATGCCACCGCAGACCACTACAAAACGGTGTATGCCTGGCCGTTGGAAGGCAACTATCACGAGTACTCGTACGGCCCGCTCATTCTAAAAGACGGATCTATGGTGGTGGCACTGAACCTGGGATGGATCGGATACGGCGCCAGTCTCTCCAAGTGGCGCGGCTGGATGCTGTCAATTGACGGGGATGGTCAGATGACGCCCATTGCCACCGGTATGCGTTCGCCAGCCGGTATGGGCACGAATGTGGAGGGGGAGCTGTTCTTTGCAGAGAATCAAGGAGATTGGGTTGGCTCCGGGTACATCACACATGTGGAAACTGGAGACTTTGTGGGCAACCCTGCAGGACTGCGCTGGACGGACGAACCTGACTCTCCATTGTCCCTGAAGCCAGAAGATATACCCGATACTGGAAGGCCCCTCTTCGAAATTGCAAAGGAAATTGACGCCCTAAAGCCACCGGCCGTCTGGTTCCCACATACGATTTTGGGCATATCCACATCAGATATCCTCCCCGATACTACAGCCGGCAGGTTTGGACCCTTTGAAGGACAATTGTTTGTGGGCGATCAGGGGCATAGCAAGATCGCACGTGTGTATCTGGAAAAAGTGCAAGGCGTGTACCAGGGAGCGGCAATAGCCTTTCGGGAAGGCTTTGCTTCTGGCGTACTGCGTATGGCCTGGGATCCAGAAGGTGGAATGATGGTCGGTCAAACCAGTCGAGGCTGGGCTGCGACAGGCGGTAGACCATATGCATTGCAACGACTCGTTTGGACGGGTAAAATGCCGTTTGAGATGCAAGAGGTTCGCATCATGCCAGACGGATTCCTGATCACACTGACACAAGCCGTGGACGAAACTTCAGCCGGCAATGCAGCCAGTTATTCCGTAGAAAGCTTCACGTATAAATATCATTCCACCTACGGCAGTGAACCTATCAATATCGCTTCACATACGGTCAGAAACGCTGTCGTGTCTGAGGATGGGCGGAAGGTCCGTTTGGTACTCAATGGCCTTCGTGAAGGATACATCCATTCGATAACCGCTCCAGGGTTACGCTCAAAAGATGGACTCCAATTGCTGCATCCTGAAGCGTTCTATACTGTGAACAGAACACCTGAGGGCGCATCACTTCTGACCGACGCCGACAGCGAAAATGATACTCAACCCCCAGATCCTAACGCACAGACTTCTGAAAACATGCCCACTGTGGCACTGTCCGTGGGAACGTTACCGAATCTGCAATTCAGCACGGATGAGTTCACTGTAGCTGCAGGAAGCAACATCTCACTTACGTTTAACAACGACGACGATATGCTACATAACCTTGTGGTCGTCGAAAGCGCTGCGGCAGATGAGGTTGCCTTGGCTGCAATGCAACTGGGCTTAAAAGGCCATGAGATGCAATATGTACCTGACTCCGAAGCTGTCCTGGCGCATTCCAAGCTACTTGAACCGGGAGTTTCAGATACGATTGTCTTTAGTGTCCCGGATAGGCCCGGCGAGTACGTTTTCGTCTGTACATTCCCCGGCCACGCAAACACCATGCGTGGCATCATCCGTGTTGTCGACAGTTAATCCCACCTGAGTACCGGTGCGGTCACAAACTGAGCTCCGCGAGATATTTGTAGCTGCTAGCAAGTGCCTCAAATATGTCAGTCTCGCAACTGTCAAACTCAACGATCCAGTAGTCTGCGGCAGCGGCGGATAGAACCGCAGGAAAATCTTGAAGCCCTGTGCCTATTGCTACCATGGGGCCCTCGGTATTAATAACCGCAGCATCCTTGATGTGCAGGAGCGGTGCACGAGGACCAAAATCCTTTAATACCGTAGCCGGATTGAGTCCGGCAACCAATGCCCACCAGGTATCTATTTCGAAGAGAATGTCTGGGCTCAATCCTTCAAGCAGTCGATAATATGGCAGGGATCCGTCGGGCAACTGTTCAAATTCCCACCAATGATTGTGCAAATACAGCGTTAGGCCGTTCTGGCTTGCGAACTCATGGCATTCGTTATACAGCTTAGTCAGTTCATCCACTCCCTCCACGGAGCGGTAACGCTCATCCATGGGCCAGCCATGCCAAACCATACGAGTGCACTCATAAGCCTCTGCAATCCTCAACATTGCCTCTCGCTCATCCCCCACAGGCAACTCTACATGTGCAGATATGACCTTTAGACCCGCCTCACGGAGCAACTGACTTGCACTTGAAATACTCAGGTCCTCGGGCCAGAATGCGGTCTCTACATTACGGTATCCCATAGCAGACAACCTGCCGAACACATCTGCAGCATCATGTTCAGATTGAATGTGATCGCGTACCGAGTACAACTGAACTGCAATCTGGTCCTTTACATCAGTTTGTGAGCCTCCGCTCACTTTACGGTAACCTGCTAACCCCAGAGCACCACCCATTGCTCCTAAAAATGCTCGACGTGATTGTAACATTCCAGTGATTATAATCTCCCTGTCAAAGTACAACAATCTTTTTATGTTCGCAGTATTACTCAACCTAACGTTCTGTCCATTATCTTTTCGTGGAGTAACCCTACCCCAATTGGCTTTCCACCTGGCCCTTAAACAGTGAATATTCGACACGTACTGCTCCTGCTCACTTTATCCGCATGGACCGGTACAGCCCTTGGACAAACTGCAAGTATTCGGGGCTTCGTGACCGATGCCGATGATCGGGAGCCCCTCGTGGGCGTGAATGTCGTTCTAGAGAGCGACACCGGGGGGCTGAGAGGCGGTGCGACCGACGGTGATGGGATCTACAATCTTACTCGTATCCCGGCAGGCACATATGTGCTACGTTTTTCATTTGTCGGGTACACCGCATGGTCAGATACCCTAGTCTTCCGGACAGGGCAGAGACTGAACCTCAATATCGCCTTGCAAGCCTCCCCCGAAATGATGGAAGAGGCGATTGTTGAAGCCGAATCAGAGTCCGGAGCTGCCCGGATAACTGCCGGGCTGCAAACTGTGAGTCCAAAAGATATGGATCTGCTGCCAACGCCAGACGTATCCGGCGATCTGGCCAGTTTCCTGACCACACTCCCCGGCGTAGTCACGCTCGGCGATCGAGGCGGCCAATACTATATCCGAGGAGGCGAACCCTCGCACAACATGACACTGATAGACGGCATGTACGTCTACCAGCCCTACCATATTCTGGGGTTCTATTCGGCTTTTTCCTCTGATATTATTCACCAGGCAGATGTTCACACAGCCGGATACGGCGCCCCGTTTACAGGCCGTATTTCTTCGGTCATTGACATTAGATCCCGTAACGGGGATAAACGCAACTATACCGGGGCTGCATCTATCGCCCCCTTCGTAAGCTCAGCACAGATAGAGGGCCCCCTGATCTACAACAGGGTTTCCTTTATGGCCTCTGCTCGCCAATCTGTTGTCAAACAAATAGCTCAGCACTATATCGCTCAAGAAACGCCCTACACGTTCGGGGATGCCTTCCTTAAGGTGCATGGACAGATCAGTTCCAATAGTCAGCTCTCAATCAGTGCCATTTATACGAATGACCGGGGAAGTATTGGCCTAGAATCAGCAGACAGGATTCTTGAGGAAGTGGGCTGGCGCAACGCTGCAGTTGGTTTGCGCTATGTCGTTCTTCCACGAGCACTGCCCTTCGTTGCCGAAATCCAACTCTCCTACTCCTACCTCAAAACTGATCAGGGACCCGCCGACGATCCGGTGCGCTGGTCGAGAATTTCGGGATTCCAGTATGCTGTCCACATGAACAGCTTTTATCAGCGAACGCAATGGAAATGGGGATTATACTGGCGTGCGCCACAGGTAACCGCCCACTTGGGTGGGCTTTTCCAGGATCTCGAGGTTGGCGTGAGCCGACGTCACAAGGCTGGTATCTACCTTGAACCGGATTTTTTCATCACGTCCGAACTGAGAGCCCGAGTAACGGGAATTGCAGAGGTATTCCCTGGACAGGAAAACCGCAATAATTTTGAAGCACGTGCCCGGGCTGTCTGGCAGCGTGGGGAGCACGAGGTGAGCCTGGGAGCCGGCTGGTATCATCAGGAAATTTTCGGGCTCAATGACCGTAGAGATGCGACTAATATCTTTACTTCATGGCGCAGTGCGCCAACAGAAAAACTCTCACGTTCAATTCATGCACTGACCGGTTACCGAGTGAGCCCCTTTCCATGGCTTGAATTATCCGCAGAAACCTACTACAAGCAACTGGATGATCTCTTTATTGCCGAATGGACTGCCTACCCTCGCTTCACATCTCGCCTGCAACGGGCCGATGGCCGGGCTATGGGAATTGAGCTGCGGGCCGAAGTTCGGCAACCGAGACTGTATGGATATATCAACTATGGCCTCTCCAGCGTGCGCTACACTTCAAAACAGCTCTCCGCAGAGCTTTGGTTTGGAAGCGAAAACCTAGACTTTCGTCCTCCGCATGACCGCAGACACCAACTAAACATCGTCGCAACTACGCGTGTATCCAGCGTTGATGTCAGTGTACGGTGGAATTTTGGTAGTGGACGTCCCTTTAATCATGTGTACGGGTTCGACGGGTTCATCCTACTCGATGGTGTCCAGAACCTTTTTACGGCACCAGATGATCAGCGCGTGATCTACGGTCAACCCTTTCAGGGATTACTTCCAACATACCATAGACTGGACGTATCACTTGAACGGGAGTTTATCCTTGATAAATTTATCCTCACCGCACAGGTCGGAGTGATTAATGCTTATAACAGGCGCAACCTGTTTGCACTAGACTTATTCACTACCGAACGTAACTATCAGTTACCAATCGTACCCGTTGCCGGGCTGAAAATTGACTTCGACTGATATGCGCAAACGTCTGGTTCTGGCAACAGCTGTACTGCTCCTCTTTTCTGCGTGCTCTGAAACCGTAGAAACACGCCTGGAAATCGATTACCCTTTTTCTGTCTTCGGCATCATTAACCCCAAAGCCGATACACACGCTGTTCGCATCTTCGAAATAAAAAACAACATCTCCCTGATCCGCCCCGAGCCCATTGATGCGACGGTGAGAACCGTACATATGCAGACCGGAGATATACAGGTATGGCGTGACTCCGTGATACAACTGGATGACGGAGATTACCGCCATGTTTACTGGTCTGCATTTGAAGCAGAGGCGGAAGAAACCTATCACCTTGTTGTTGAGCGATCCGATGGTGCAAAATCAGAAGCGGTCACTACTGTACCTCCGCCTACCGAACTGATTCTGCTTGAACCGGATACTCTAAGACCTAGAGAGGCCTTCATGCCACTGCTCATCAGAGGATCCCCGCCTACGCTTCCGCGTGTTGATGTTGAGTACATTCTGGTTGGATTTCAACCCAATGGAAGCGATCCGATCTTTAAACCCATTGTATTCAATTACGCGGGCCGTGCTACGCCGGAACCAGAAGGATTTCTGCTCAATATTGATCTTCGAGAAGACTATCTGGACATCTATAGGTTGTTCGACGCGGATAACGACGTCTCGCCAGACATAATTGATCTGCGGGAAATGAATGTTACCGTCCATGTGGGAGACGCCAATTGGGTCTCACCTGTTGGTGTGTTCGACGAAGATTTTCTGGTAGAGCCCGGGGTGTTTTCCAACGTAGAAAACGGATTCGGATACTTCGGAAGTGGTTACACTGAGGAGGTGTCCTTCCGGCCCCCCTTGGCACTACTCCGACGTGCGGGATTCTATGTCGGAGATGTGGGAGATGGCTGAGCCGGTAACTCCACTCTTTGATGCACATTTGGACCTCGCATGGAATGCGCTCTCTTTTAACCGGGACCTGACGCTCTCCCTAGATGACCTCTGTGCAGTGGATTCACAGTATAACGATGCCCCGTTTCGCGGTAACTGTACCGTTTCACTGGATGAACTCGCGCGTGCAAATTTGCGCATCTGTGTAGCAACGCTGCTGGCACGCAGCGGTCCCTCTCCTCCATTCGCTACATTCAGACGTGATCTGGACTATGCGCATCCCTCTATTGCACATGCACATGCGCACGGGCAGTTTGCATACTATAAATGGCTCGAGCGAGCACAGCGAGCACGTATCCTCCGTACTGTTGACGATTTGAATATGCACTGGAGCAATCCAGAAACGCTGGGACTCATTGTCAGCTTTGAGGGATGTGACCCCATCCTAGATCTTGATGATGTGCACCGCTGGCACAAAATGGGCGTCCGTGCAGCAGGATTAACACATTACGGTGCGGGACAATACGCTTGCGGTACCGGCACGACCGGCGGACTGACCTCGCGGGGATTTGCGTTGCTCCGCGAATTTGAGTCCTTGAGTTTTGCGTTAGATGTAACGCATCTGAGTGACCAAGGGATGGCCGAAGTTGTGAATCACTACAGCGGACCCATTCTGGCCAGCCACCATAACTGCCGGGCCTTAGTCCCCGGACAACGACAGCTCTCTGATGGGCAGATTCGTGAATTGATTGCCAGAAATGCAGTTATCGGCATTGCATTTGATGCATGGATGCTGTATCCCGGCTGGGTACGTGGCAAGACCAATCGCAACGTCATAAATATGCGCGCCGCTGTAGATCATATAGATCATATCTGTGAACTCGCCGGAAATTCTAGGCATGTCGCCATCGGCAGCGATCTGGATGGTGGATTTGGCTATGATCAGACACCTGCTGGACTGGACCGCTATTCTGATCTACACTTACTGAAGAAACTTCTTTTCGAACGTGGGTACGCTCCTGCCGACATTATAAATATTTTTCACAGTAACTGGCTTAAATTCTTTCGCAACTGCTTACCTCAAATCAATGCTTAACCGTATCGAACGTCTGGAATCGCTCGGCTACCCGATTGATGATGTGCCTGCTCCCGGTGGCCTGTATAAACCGGTTACGGTGATTGACAACATTGCATATGTATCCGGCGCAGTGCCGGTAGCACGGGGCCAGCTCCAGTTTGCAGGCAAGGTCCCATCAGATCTGGACCTCTCCGCTGCACAACGGGCAGCGGCCCTCTGTGGAGCAAACAACCTTCGCATGGCATGCCAGACGCTGGGATCACTGGACCGTATTGCCAGAGTTCTCCGACTGACTGGCTTCGTCAACTCTGAACCTGACTTTACGGATCAACACCTGGTGATTAACGGAGCATCTGAGCTTCTGAAAAAGGTCTTTGGAGATGCTGGAATCGGTGCACGCTCTGCCGTTGGTGTGGCGCAGTTGCCGTTGGGCAGTGCTGTTGAAACCGAGCTCATTCTGGAGATCCGACGATAATGCCCTCAGCTTTTCGACGTACACGCCGGGAAGCCCTGCATATTTTGGTAGCCTGGGCCGTATGCCTGGTCTGGACAATCGGTTACTGTGCCATCTCTGCATACAGACCTGGCGACGTGACACTGCTGTGGGGCATGCCTTCATGGGTGGTATTCGGTATAGTACTGCCTTGGCTAGCTGCTACAGTCTACAGCCTCTGGTTCGCCCTATTTCACATGAAGGATGGGGAACAATGAGAAGCGATGCCAATGCCCCACTAATTGCCTTTCTTTGTTATACCGCCATCGTTCTTGGCCTGGCGGTGCTTTCGAACTATGCCTTTAAGAAACGTGCGTTCGTTAGCGAGTATTTTCTCGGAAGCCGCGGACTGGGCGTCATCGCGCTCGCACTGACATTTGGAGCCACCAGCGCATCTGCGGGATCTTTTGCGGGATTTCCGTCTCTAATCTACGCTCATGGCTGGTCGCTGGCGCTTTGGATAGCCAGCTACATGATCTTTCCCCTCTGCGGCATGGGCTTGCTGGGCAAACGCCTGAGCATTGTCTCCCGTCGAACAGGAGCAATCACGCTACCGGACATCCTCCGTGCACGTTTCGAAAGCCGCTCGCTGGCGCTCATGAGTACGATACTGCTGTCAGTTCTGCTCTGTGTATTCCTTGTGCCTCAGTTTACACTTGCAGCATTGATCATGCAGCAGTTACTGGGGGATTCTCCACTCTATCAGGAAGCAGCCCTTTGGCTTCAAAATGATCTGCCTAATTTGATACCCACCGGCACAGGCCCCGAGTACGTACTTGGGCTACTCCTGTTTGCCGTCCTGGTTGTCGCTTACACCACCTTTGGAGGATTCAGAGCTGTAGTCTGGACCGATGTACTCCAGGGCTTTGTTATGCTCATTGGAGTGCTCCTGATGCTGGTATTTACGCTTGTACAGGTGGGCGGCCTACGTAACGCCTCCCTGGAAATGAGTTCAATGCAACCCCCTCGCCTCGGAACAGCATCTTTCGTAGTTGACTCACCGGCACCACCGGAAGGCATCAGGATTGATATGGACACTTGGTTTATGGACAAGGAGCGATTATTCCGCACGAACGAAGCAGTGCTCATTCCTGCGGGTGATACCGAGTCCGCATCCATTAAAATCACACAGATCGTCACACCGCAGGAAATTGCACGCATAACGCAGACCGAACTCCCTTACCTACCCGCGACGCCTCGTATCGGCCAGTTGATCCCCTACGCCCGCGGAGACAATACAGCGGGGACCTATATGCGTCCGCCTGGCCCTAGCCCGTCAGATCCTAACGGCTTCCTGCCACTCGGGGTGGCCGTGTCTTTCTTTGTTTTTTGGGCACTTGCCGGTACTGGACAGCCCGGTAACATGATACGCCTGATGGCCTTCACCGGCACGCGTACACTTCGTCGTGCCATCGCTTCTCTAGCAGTTTATTTCTCGCTGATCTACTTTCCGCTGATCATCATCTTTTGTTGTGCACGCCTGCTTGCGCCTGGACTGGATCATACGCCTGACAGGATTATGCCCGTGATGGCCTATCTGCTTTCGGATGGAGCCGGTATTCCATGGATGGCTGGGATTCTCATTGCCGCCCCGTTTGCTGCCGCGATGAGTACGGTAGACAGTTTCATGCTGATGATCACATCAAGTATAGTCCGTGACGTATACCAGCAATCCATCCGGCCTGAGGCTACCGAACGTCTACTGAAACGTCTCAGTTATGGCACAACGATGCTTGTTGGACTACTGGCTACAATTGGAGCTCTTTATCCACCGCAATTCCTACAATACGTGATCGTATTTACCGGAGGCGGGCTTGCCGTTGCATTCCTGACGCCTGTGGGACTCGGGCTGTACTGGCCCCGCTTCAATAAGTCAGGTGCTCTCATGTCGATGGTTTTTGGGATAGCCGTTTATGTGCTCCTGTATCTCATTGGATTCGTAACCCTTGGCAATGCCAGCCCTGTTCGCCCTCTCGAACTTGACCCATTTATCTGGGGATTTCTTGCCTCTCTCCTAGCGGCCTGGCTCGGGACGCGTTATGGGCGCTCAAACTCACAAAGAGCCTTGGAAGCGTTTTTCGGAAAAAACTACCGCAACACAGAAAGTGACCAATCCTGTGCGTCTGCCTATCATGTCCGATGAGCTGGCTTGAGACTATTTCCGATAGTCCAATGGTGGATCTCTATCTCCAAGTAACGGCTGGTATTCAAAGTCTGGCCCCCTTCGCTCTTCAAACTCCCTTCGTGCTGAAATTAACAATTCTTCATCCAGCAGCAGATCAAGCGTAGTCAGTGCCAGGGTTTTTGCAGCGAGAGTAAGTCCCTTCTTCCCAATACTCATTCCTCCTGCGGCCACAGCCTGCCAACTGTGTGCTGCAGTTCCAGGGACCCAAGTGGCCGTTGTAAAGCCCGCAGTTGGTGCCATATAGCTCACATCTCCAACGTCCGTTGATCCTTTGGTGATCTTTGGCAGAAACGGCTGAACCTTGGATTCTGACCCCAATGGGATTGACGTCGCATCCAGCGTTTTTCGAATCTCTTCGGCAAAACGCTGTTCCTCTGCGTCGTACTGGACTCCCCCCAGAGACTCCAAGTTGGACAGTACAGCCTGGGACAAGGCATCATTGGGCAATACGCTGTGTAGGCCGTGAATGATTTCGAAGTCCATGGTTGTACCAGTGCCCAAGGCTGCCCCTTCGGCTGCCTTGATGACACGCGGAAAAATTTCTTCCAATGTCTGAGCGAGTGGGTGCCGAACATAATAGTAGACCTCCGCATAGTCCGGGACAACATTCGGTGCCAGTCCCCCGCGCGTGATTACATAGTGGATACGTGTTTCCTGGGGTACATGCTCACGAAGCATGTTGACCATCATATTCATGGCTTCCACTCCGTCCAGTGCGCTCCGGCCCCGTTCGGGCGCGCCGGCAGCATGTGTAGAGCGTCCGTAGAACCGGAATTTTGCTGAACGATTTGCCAGTGTCGTTGCCGGGCTGGCATCGTTCCTGTCACCGGGATGCCAGTGGAGCACGGCATCCGCATCATTGAACAACCCCTCACGAACCATATACACTTTACCGGCGCCCCCTTCTTCGGCGGGTGTGCCATAAAGTCTGACCGTTCCGCTCTGGCCACTGGCCACTAACCAGTCCTTAACGGCTACAGCCGCCGCTACCGAGGCTGCACCGAATAAATGATGACCACACGCATGTCCCGCCCCGTCTTTCGTACGTGCCTCCCGAACCGGGATTGCTTTCTGTGATAATCCGGGCAATGCATCAAACTCAGCAAGTATGCCAATCACCGGGGCTCCATTGCCGTACTCAGCTACAAAAGCCGTGGGAATGCCTACCACTCCTGACTCAATTGAGAACCCTTCCTGTGCGAGTACATCTTTCAGAAGTGCGCTGCTCTTCTCTTCCTGGTACCCTAGCTCGGCCCATTCCCAAATTTTATACGCTACTTGAAAGTACTCGTCTGCTCGGGCATCCAGTGAATTGATAATCTCCACCCTCTGCGCGATGAGCGTCCGGGGTAGAAGCGTTAGAACGAGTGCAAGTAATACATACCTGGTTTTCATGTAACTGTCTGCTGAATGTGATTCTCGTGGACTTCGGCCCATCCGGCCGTATACATTTTTGCGGCCCATGCAAGGTAGCCTGGATATGAGCGACGAGCCTCCTCTACGGCGTGCATATCCAGCGTTGTTACAGTAATACGATCTGTAGTTTCCAAAACAACCTCGCCCATGGGGTTGACCACCAATGACGGCCCCCCAATGTCCACTCCAAACTCTGGACGGGGGCGCCCGACTGATACGACCCACGCCGAACAGGTCAACGCCATTGCCTGGTAAGCCAGCCGCCATCGATTCCATGAAGAGGGGCTGGTCGCGCGAGGTGCTAAGATTACCTGCACGCCTTGTGCAGCAAGGAGCTGCCCTGCGGTGGGACGGTTAGCATCTGAGCATATCTGAATACCAAGCTTAATCCCCTTGAATTCAATTATGCGAGGAGGATCGGTAGATGGCTGGTAATGATCACACTCCCAAAACCCTTCCTCATCCGGCAAGACGTGTTTCGCTGACGAACCAATAATGCAGCCGTTAGAATTTGACAATAACGCCAGATTCGTCCGATGACCATTACTGTCCTTGCGAATCACGCCCCCCAGCACTGCTATACCCGCTTTATTGGCGGCAGCGCATAGCATTTCTGTACGCCAGCCTCCCGGCCCTTCTGCATCCTCTTCACTTGCCGCCTTCGTGGCTGGGGACCACAAATTGAATGGTAGCTCCGGCAGAATCGCCAATGCCGCATCCTGGTCATGTGCGCGGTCGAGACAATCAACCAACTCACGCTCTGAACTGAAAATCTCACTTATTAATGCAACGGTGAGATCACTTTCTGCATCTTTCATGCTTCAATCAGTAATTGGTCCGACTGGTCAACAGAACTTGGTAACAGAGTCTGACAACTGCCCGCTTCTTTTACGCGTAATCCCTCACAACGCCTCAGCCTGTCATGCACAGCGGTTTTCTTAAGATCTATCACCCCATCCGAGATAACACTTGCTGCCTTTTGTACACTTCTCTACCGCATTCTCCAAATCCTCATCTGCCACCACGATGTTATCCTGCGTCTGCGCGCGGGTATCTGAAGCTGACGAATCCTTTTTCTCCGTGAACTTCCGCAGAAAACGCAACAGCAACGTCCCGGACGCCGCGTCTGGTTGATTAACTGACATAATCAACTCCGCGTTCAGTAAAATGTTAAGATCAGTTAAAACTACGGAAACGGTTCTACCACAATTATTGAGCGCTGTAGGAGCCCAAAAAAGCGAAGAGCGAGATTTTACCAAGATCCCCATCATCTATCCTAACCTTCGTTTCTGACCTTGGAATGCCTACTTCTGCCTCGAACTTTCCCAGAGCATGCGAATCGGGACAGCGTACATACGATCCCCGAAACTTGCGCATATCTCTCCGTCGTACAGCAAGGCGCCAAACTTGAATCGGTCACCCTCGGCGGCCTTGATTTTACGAAGCCCTTTGAAATCAGAACTGGTTACGGTGGCAGAGGCTTTGACTTCAACACCGGCTATTTCAAAAGAACCGAGCTCAATAACGAGGTCAACTTCAATTCCATCTCTGTCACGATAATGGTAGAATTCATAAGGCTGGTCGGAATAACTTCCCTGTCGCCTCAACTCTTGAATTACAAACGATTCTAGGAGTTGTCCAAACATGCCTCGGTTTTTTAACAATGAGCCGGATTCCATTCGGAGTAACGTACATGCTAATCCTGTGTCGCTGATATGGATCTTCGGTTTCTTCACCATCCTCTTCATGCGATTGCTGTACCACGGTGGAAGCCGCTTGATCAGAAACTGACGCTCCAGTAATATCAGGTAATCCCTAATCGTATTACGGCTCATTTGGAACTGCGAGGCAATAGAGGCAACATTAAAGAGTTGCCCGGATAAATTGGCCACAGTAGCGAGTAACCTGGGTATTGAATCAGACGATTGAATCTTGGACAGATCCAGTATATCCCTTTGGATGAGAGAATTGGCGTAATTGCGATACCAGGAATAACGACTCTGATCCGTTGGACATTTCAATGCCTCAGGGTACCCACCGGCAACGATTCGGTCGGCAAGATTGCTTGACAGACGCTCAACTCGTCGTGTCTGAAAATTACCTGCAAACAGTCGTTGCAGGAAAGGAGGCGATTGGGTCTGTTCAATTTCTTGCTGGGACAAGGGATGGAGACGAACGGTCTCCATTCGGCCGGTGAGTGCGTTAGCTAAATCGGGGACAAGGAGCACGTTAGTTGAACCAGTCAAGATGAACCGTCCAGGCACTCTATGACGATCTACGGACCATTTAATCGGGCGAATCAGTTCTGGAACGAGTTGGATTTCGTCAAGGATCGCACGGTCTGGCAAATCGCTTACAAAGCCCATTGGGTCAGATTGCGCGGCCGCTCGAGTATCTACATCATCAAACGTGAAATACGAATATCCGAGTGGTTCCCCCACGGATTGCGCTAAGGTGGTCTTTCCGCATTGACGAGGTCCATGGATCAGATTAACCGGCGAGTACGCCATCTTTTCAATGAGAAGAGGCTTTAAGTTTCGAGGAATTAGGTCTCGCCTAATCATTCTGCAATCCGTTGTCGGTAAATGCTTCGACTAATAATCAATATACTGATCGGCTGAATGTCAGTTTCAATACTGGCTGAATGTCAAAGTAGATCTCGAATGAGTCTCAAAACATGCCTTATGGATGTCAGAAAGTGCTCTCTCTGGAAGTATTATCAGATTTCGGCTGAATGTCAGACAAAACCACGGCTGGATGTCAGAGCAGAGTCACGATTAATTGCAGAAGGCGGCCGCCGCAAATTCAGATCAAATTGACAATGACTTATTCACAAGCCGGCTTGCCTTGATCTCAATACTTGCCAAGGACATCCTATACTTTGATACCAGACCGGTTCAGGACCCTTGCGCGTGGGAAATAAAAGGAAGACTTCTGGATCTATCTCGAACGAAATATACCTGAAATAGACGGACAATTAACGGGGCTTGGTACTACTTCACGCCCGCTAAAAAAGAAACCCCACCCGGTGCATAATCCAAGCGCTGGATGTGATTGAAGACTCAGCTAAAATGCCCTGTGGCATAATCGGTCCGTCTCAAAGACCACTGCACCTAAATGCATCTCTTAGTTATCCCGAGAACCATAAAGTGGATCATACCACCTCCTTGACAGGGTTCCGTCCGATGACAGGATATTGTTCTAAATCCATAACTGTACCACTTATCGGACGGGAATGATCACTCAGCCAAAAGACCGCAGCTGCAGCAATTGTTTCAGGGGGAATCAATCCTCCAGAGGGAGCTGTATTGCGCGGTATTCGACTCGGCCAGTCTTCGGGCAATCCATCGGTCACCTTGATCTTGAACTCATGGTCGGTCAGAACCCAGCCGGGATTTATCTGGTTCACCCGTATCCCGTATTCCGCATGCAGGCTGTCGCCCAAGTTCCGCGTCAATGTCATCAAAGCACCCTTGGACATGCTATAGGCCAATAGCGGTAGCTCTCCACAGTACGCATTGACAGACCCGATATTGAGGACACTCCCCTTACTTTCAGTTAGGTACTTAAGTCCCGCCTGGATCAGAAGCATAGGGGCCCTGGCGTTTACATTAAATACTCTTGCAAGAAGCTCCGGAGTAGTGGTTTCGATGTTGGATCTTGTCAAAAGTGCTGCATTATTCACAATCCCATGAAGCATGCCAAAACGATCCACAGCCGCCTTGACAATGCGTTTTGCAGATGCGGTATCCAAAAGATCATCAACATGCACGCTACTGGGTGGCCCCAACATCTCGTACGTCTCATGCAAGCCAACCTCATTACGATCCACTAAGAGCACCTGCGCGCCTTCTTGGACGCAAGCAAGCGCGATAGCTCGACCTATACCGCCTGCTGAGCCCGTGATAATTATCGTCTTATTTTTTAACTGCACGTTCTCTTGGTTTGATTGTCAGAACTTTAGCCGTAGGGCTCGCCCCGAGTACTGTCACTCATCGGAACTACCCCTGCGGCCCAATATAGGCCTCACTCAGATCAATATTGTGAACGCTTATCCAATAGAGTCTATTGAATGTGGGCGCATTCCCGAGTGACGTACCTTGTATCTTTGATCCTGTGATGCCTCCTGTGGTTCGGATGGATAGCAATTGCATCTATAAACCTGGAAATGGAATTGACACAAGTCACCTCTACAGCTCCTACTGCATGTTCCTTGGATATTCGAGACACGGCAGCCAACTAGATTTCATTTAGTTGCTTATCGCAAGTTTCCGTGACTGATCTCGTTGCTCTGGAGCCAGATACGGCCAATGCAATCAAAAAGCCATCTTTCAAGACGTGGTTTCCTGAAACTCACAGCCTGTGGGAGCGCCCTCGTAGCTGGTTGTTCAGATTTGGGATTAGACGAACCCGCGCCGCTTTTTGACGGCCCCGAAATTAATGAGGATGAATTTATCTCTTTCAATAGGCGTTACTACAACCAAGGCATTGACCCTGCAACCAAACTGCCTTTCCGTGCAATCAAGGATGGTTCACCTTCTGGTGACACTGATCCCCTAGCAATAGCTTATCGCCTTCAGCACCTGGTGGACGAGCCGTTGCGGGTGGACGAAGTAGATGCCCTACTAACCCAGTTACTAGCGGCACAGATATCCGACCGGCCGCCAAGGAATTACCGCAACATGATCCCGCGCCTGCAACTTGCAAACGGCACGGCCACACCAGCTACAACCCGGTATTCGATCGTGGAAAATGCTGTTCTGGCTGCACGTGTGGCAATGGCTGCGCAGCGATTCAATGGAACACCGACCGCGGATAAGGCTCTGACTTTTCTGGAGAAGCAAAAAACCGGCTACAATCAGGCTCTCGCACAGGGGCAGGGGTTTCTTCCGTTTGATGCAGATGCAAGTGTCTTTGGTCTCAGTCCCACATATATGGACCTGCTTTTTGGCGGCTATTATGCGAGTGTGGCCTTCGTACTGTCGTACCTCATCGGTGGTACATCTCAGATACCGGACGCCAATGCTGGACGAACCTCATGGCACAGCATGGTCGCCGAACAACGTAACTACATGGGACAGCATCAAGCTTCGACGACGGGCGTGCATACAATTCAAACCCCACTCGCCAAGAATGGTAGTGCTTTCCAGTTTTTTCATTCACTGCTAACGCTTGAGCGCGAAGCTATCCCACCGTCGTTGTACAATGGCCTGTATAATGCTTTGTATTCCTTTCTTGACGCTGCGGTATTTGATCGAGTACCAGGAATCTATTCTGCGGGACCCTACAAGGGCGGATTCGTGCGAGACAACGGGCTGGCCCGGCTCTCAGCCCGCCAGCGCTTGCAAAGCACTCAGGAAACCGTCGTGAACATTGATGCACTCGCTATTGCCCTCAAAATGTTTGACGAAGATTCCGACGAGCGGAAAACAGTTCGTGGATGGATTGGATTATTTGCTACCGTTCCCGAAGCTACTGGTACACTTGGATACTATGGCGCAATGGATCGTGATGGGAATGTGACCCGAGATTTGTATTTGCGCCAGAACGGTGCAATGATTCTGCTAAAATCCGACGGCCCCGCGCTGCTTGATTCATTCCTGAAAGCTCAGGGAAAACCAGGAATGCGGGAAATGATGAGTGATGCCAAATTGGAATGGGAGGGCGCCCCCCTTAACCGAATTGACGATACACTGCCACTCCCAATAAGATCAGAGCGTCTGTTCACGTCCCGATAGCACTCAGAACCCTCGCGCGGGCATTCCCCGTAATGAGACTGATACTGCGCGACAACTCAAACTTGTTTAGCATTTGCCCGCATCAGTGCAATTCCCTACAATGCAACGGGGAATGGCTACCCGTAATCGATGGCTTTCCACCAAAGCTGGGCCCAGGAGAACCAGGTAAACGGCGGGTCACCGCATTTGCAGGAGTGAAATACCTACTGCGCTAATCCCCCTAATTTCATTGATCGCACTGACGAAGTGTTCATTCAATCCTCATTCTCAATGAACAGGACTCATGCTACGCCCAACGGTGACGCACGATACAGACTGAATCCGTCAGCAACTATTCATCAAAAAATGGAAACAATGCTTTTAACTCTTCCCGAGTTGGCTGACTACCGTATTCGGAAACTTCAAACGCTTCAGCAAACTCGATTGCATTACCACGTTCAGTCCCGTAATACTCTATAAGCAGTTCTCTGTAACTATCCGCTACGTGCGCATCCCTAGCCTGAAAGCGTTCACGTATCCAAGCCTTCCTTGCTTCTTCTTCCTCAGGCACCTCATCGTGGTAACCCGCAAGCCACGCATTCCAGTCAGAAAACTGACTCCTGAGTGCCGCCATACAAGAATACTTCTGATCACCTACTGGACCGATATCTACAATAATATCTGGTTCAAATGGATAAGGCCGCTGGAAGCGGTCGTGGTAATATAGGAACACAGGATTTTTTTCTACACGAGGGACGGTAGGCGTAAAGTATGGCACTGTGACCATGAATGCAGCATCCTGAACAAGTATTGCCGTGTACCGGTGATCTGGATGGTAATCGTTTGAACGCGGTCCCAACACGATATCGGCTTGCCATTCGCGTATTAGTCTCGCAATTGTTTTGCGATTTTCCAATGTGGGCATGAGTTCACCATCATGATTGTCCAGCATGATCGATTCCTCAATTCCCAGTATCTTGCCACATTCTTCAATCTCGGCCCTACGGGTAAGTGCAAGTGGACCACCTGCCATAGCATAATGACCAATATCACCATTCGTAACCGAGACAAACTTTACCTTGTGCCCCATTGCAGCCCACATAGAGGCAACTCCGGCGGCACGCACCTCGCAATCGTCTGGGTGCCCACCAAAGGCAATTATTCTGAGCGGATCCTGAGCTGCAACTGAACCTGCAAAAATTATCGTGCACAGAAACAGGCCGGGAAAGCTACGTGTCCATTGAGCTAGGTTTTGAGACTTCATCAACATGAGTTAAATTTTAGTTTTGTCCACAACCCTAATGGTACGCAAGATTTTAATTCTATGCTTACTGACCTTCGGCCATCTTGCCCTCGGTCAGTCACTGGAGACCCAAGTAGACTCACTGTTCTCCTCTGTGGATAAACCCGATGTTCCCGGTGCAGCTGTCGTGATCATACGTGGAGACAGCGTCCACTTTGCCAAAGGCTACGGTATAGCCAACCTCGAGTATCAAATCCCCGTCAGCCCTGAAACGGTGTTCATGGTGGCGAGTGTGTCCAAACAGTTTACAGCATATGGCATAGCACTCCTTGCAACATATGGTGAAATCTCACTCGATGCCCCCGTGACAGACTATATCCCCGAGCTGCACACATTCACGCCCCCCATTACTACACAGCACCTGGTGCACCACACGAGCGGACTGCGTGACGAATTTGGGTTACTCTCACTTGCCGGGTACCGAATGGATGATGTAATTACGAAGGACGACATCCTGAGACTGATCTATCGTCAACGTGCGCTCAATTTTGATCCAGGAACGGAATACCTGTACAGCAACTCCGGTTACACATTGATGGCCGAGATTATTGAACGTGTAAGTGGACAGTCATTCAGTGATTGGATGCGTGACAGTCTGTTCCTGCCCTTGGGAATGACCCAATCCCGTTTTAGATCAGAGCAGGGGGAAGTGATCCCCAATGTTGCATCCGGCTATATCACTGCACCCAATGGCTATAAAGCCCAGCGTGTGAACTACTCCAGCGTCGGTGCCAGCGGGTTGTATACAACTGCACTGGACCTCGGGAAATGGCTGACCGCGCTGAAGCACGGCACGATCGGCGGAAAGAAAACGCGTAATCTGGCGCACACCCGCGGCGTACTCACAAATGGTGACACCCTTGCATACGCGTTTGGCCTCTCCCACGGGCAATTCAGAGGCACGCGATCCATAGGGCACAGCGGCTCCCATCGCGGATTCCGTGCCTGGGCTGGTCGCTTCCCTGAGTACGATCTGGGTATTGTGGTGCTCGGTAATCTAGAAGAGTTTAATCCCTCTGAAATGGCAATGAATATTGCCGCTTTATTTATCGACGATAAACACCTGAATACGTACGAAGGCACTTACTACAGCGAGGAACTTGGCAGTACACTGTACATCACCTTGGAAGCCGATACACTGCGATTGCACTCTCGCCGAGGCAAGTTAGCAAATCTGTCAAGAACTGGATTGAATTCTTTTTACAGCGATGCCTGGTACCTGAGTTCGCTTGAATTCAAACAGGAAGGGGACAGCCTAATCGGTTTTAACGCCTCATCCAGTCGCACTCAGGAGGTTTGGTTTAAAAAGTTGAATCAATGATTCGTGTACTAATCTGTCTTTTTCTAGCTGTTCAGACTCCAGCCTACGCACAGGTAGATAAGCTTTTTAGGGCTTGGGATACCGATGAAAGTCCGGGGGCTGCAGTAGCAGTACTTTACCGTGGGGCAGTCCTGCATCACGAGGGATATGGCATGGCGAACGTTGAACACAGTATACCTATCACGTCTACCAGCGTTTTTGATGTAGCATCGGTATCAAAGCAATTCTGTGCATTTGCTATTGCCCTTCTCGTTGATGAAGGAAGGATTGCACTTGACGATGATATTCGAACGCATATGCCAGAGCTGCCGGATTTTGGGCATACAATCACCCTTCGGCATCTCCTTCATCATACGAGCGGGCTTCGAGACTGGCCAGGAATGCTAGCGATGGCAGGACGCAACATGGAGGATGTAATCTCCATGGAAGAAATCACCGCATTTGTCGAAAATCAGCGCACGTTGAATTTTGTCCCCGGAACGCAATATAGTTACTCCAATACAGGTTACACTGTTCTCGCACTGCTGATTGAACGTTTGAGCGGGCAATCCTTCCGAACCTTCACGGAGGAAAGAATATTTGCACCGCTTGATATGACACGAACGCATTTTCAGGACGATCACGAAGAGATTATACCCGGGCGCGTAATCAGCTACACCTCGCAATTCGGTAGAATTCGACAAATTGGTAACGGCCTCATGGCCCTCGGATCAAGTTCTTTGCACACGACGACCGAGGACCTCCTGAAATGGGTACAAAACTTTGAAGACCAGAAATTAGGATCCCCTGCGGTACATGCCATGATGAGTTCGCAGGGACAGCTAAACGATGGATCTAAGATTTCCTACGGCTTCGGGCTTGTCAGAGGGACTTACAGGGGATTGACAACAATCTCGCATTCGGGCGGATGGGCTGGTTTTCGGACAGTAATCCTGCGAATACCCGATCATGAGTTCACCGCCATAGTACTCAGCAATTCGGCCATCATGAACGCGCCGACTATGGCACAACGCGTCGCAGAGCACTATCTGGATGCATTCATGTCCCCGCCAATCCCACCACCTGTCACTGCAGACGATTCACTTCCACTAAGCGACTACGAGGGAGTTTATGACTTCGGAAAAGCAGCCGTTCTGCAGCTAATTTCCAGAGGGGAATCACTTTCGGCTCACTGGCCACCCACACCACCAGTACCTGTTCAGCCAATTGGTGTGGACTCTCTTCGTATTCCAGCACTCAACCTGACTCTCACATTTACACGCGACTCTTCGGGCTCAATCACAAATGCATCTACACAGGGACTAAATGCCGAACGCCTGTCCCCATCGGGGGACACGAGCCTGTCTAGGTATGAAGGATGCTACACAAGCGAAGAGCTTGGCGTTTCCTGGTCAGTAAGTGCTCAGGATACTGTACTGGTCGCAAGCGACCCCCGTGGCAAAAATCTCACGTTCACAAAGACAGTTGACCATGTCTTTGTGGGCGACACCTGGTTCGTGCCTGTCATCCGTATGGAGACGGATATGACCACGGGAACGGCGACTCACTTTGAAGCTAACAACGCACGCAGTCTGCACGTACGATTCATCAAAGGGTGCTAAATCCGCTCCAGTTTGATGGGATAAGTCTTGCCTGCGTTCCACTGACAAACATATAGGTTTTCGTCTGTGTCCACGCAAACATCGTGGCAGTGGTTGAAAATGGGCTCATCCTGCAACATGAGCTGGAGAACCCCATTTTCATAGACGGGCGGGGTTCCACCAGGATTCGAAACCACGCGATCGTTCTTGTCCAGAATCGTTACGAATCCAGAATCAGGCGTCTGATTTAGGTAGCGGAGTCTTGACCAGCACACGCCTGAGTACAGCATCTCTCCGTGAATAACCGCACGGCACACATATGCACCAGGCAGAAAGATCGTAGAGAGATAATCTCCGTTGAGAGAAAACCGCTTAAACGCATTGTGCTCCCGACTCGTACATATCAAAGATGGATTTCCCGGATCACGCAGATCTACGCACACACCGTGAACTGTTTGAAACTGATGATCCTCATCCCCACTGCCCCCAAACTTTCGAATATATTCGCCCGCAGCATTAAACTGGAGAACCCATTGTGAACCATAACCATCGGCAACGTAAATGTCCCCATTCGGTCCGACTGCGGTTTCCGTTGGATGATAGGCGTCAGACTCCTCATATGCTCCTACTTCATGCGGATGTGGAAGCCTTAGGACTACCTGACCATCCAGGGTTGTCTTGACAACTTGCGGGTTTCCGTCGAAGCCGTTGTCACAGATGAACAGGAATTCCTCTCCGCCAGCATTCCATAGTGTCAGGCCATGCCCGTATGGATACGTATTGCCCCACGTATCAAGCACCTTGCCCGACCTGTCATAGATCAATACATTATTGCGTGTTTCATCTCCAATCATGATCAGACGCCCCGCGCTATCCTGGACCATTTCGTGGCAGTTATTTACGGGTACGAGGCCTGGATCCTGTTGCCCCCAATTCCTATGCACGCGGTAACGGTAGTCACCGTGACCAATGATCTCGTCCGGTTCAGTCTGTTTGATCAGGATGTTTCCTGAAAACAGACCCGCGCCTGCGGCCTGAGCGGTAAGTCGGGTAAATGCGCGTCGATTCATGGTAAATTGTTTTGTGCCTCTAAGAGCAATCACTGATTATTCGCAAGCCGGCCGTGGTGGACCATCATGCCAGGTCTGGTTTGGCCCTAATGCTTTGCAGTTTAGATTAACTGAACCCACAAGGCATTCCCCATTGTTGAGGACTGCACGATCAACACTCAAGTAAAGCATATCTGTGACCAGCTACGAACGACTTTTTGAATGATGAGGTTTCGCCTTTGCCTCACAGCGGCCTACTCCATCACTGGCAGGAGAAAAAAATACACTGAATTTCCCATCAGAAATATTGAAGTCCAGAACTAGCCTGATTACCGAACCAAGGAACCTCTTGGGGCGCACTTGGCCATACTTGATCCTCAAGCTGATACATGGAGAGCCCCCGCGGCCATGATTAATTTTGAAGGTACGATCCCGAATTGGGTCACATTATCAACAGGCTACTAAGATACCGGAGAAGCTTAAGTCTTGAACCAGTAATGATCGCGTTGGAATGGATAACTGGGCAGTGAGATTCGACTCCTCTTTTCTCCGGCAAACAGTCCTGAAAAATTCAGTTTGAGACCTGCCTCATACAACCTTGCAATGGATTGGGAAAAACTACTCCCCATAGATTCGTCGGTTGAACCATTTCGCGGTCTCTTGAAGCTTGCAAGCACAATCGGCACCGGTACACCATTCGTAGTCTGCTGCGCGACCTTTGGCCAGTCTGAAAGAATCTTTGACTTCAAGAGCATGTCAGGACCAACTTCAACTACAGCAGTCACCCCCATTTTCGCAATCGTCGCAACACATTTGTCAAATGCCACGGGTGAGCACACCTGCCTTGTCCAATACGCTGCATCCATAGATATCTCGGGGCTTACCGGTTGGCCAGTCACACCACTTATCATGTGGGTAGATGGTGGTGCGAAGGATACCTCTGCCGGGATGGCTTGAGCGTTCCCGTTATTGACATTTCCATCCATCAGTTCAGTGCACCGCGCCGCGAGGACCAGTCCATCCTCTAGCTTCAAAACACCGGCTGCATACGCAGCTGCTAGCTCGCCCGTATTGATCCCAAAGACCACATCGGGAGAAACCCCGACACTCTCCCATAGCGCAACCTGGGCGCATTGGAGGGCAAAAACGGTTGGGGACCGCCATACCTCCGAGTCCGAAAGATCACTTGAACGCCCAAACATCACATCCAGCAGGGAGCCTCCGAGTTCTCCTTGAAGTAGCTCATCACACCGATCGAGGACTGCACGCACGACTGGCTCGCTACGATACAATTCTTCTCCCATTTCAAGTCCTAGAGTCTCCTCTGCATTAAAGACGAATGCCACCTTTGGAGCTATTTCAGGCACGGGTAATCTTCCATTCGTGCTAGCGACGCTCATCAGTCCATTCCGCAGTGACTGTTCATCATCATAAGTAATGCCGGTACGATGAGATAAGTGACTCCTTCCCACTGCTGCCGTCCAGGCCATATCTGATAACAACGCGTCCGATTTCTTTTCGGACGGCTTTTTGAAATGCTCATCCAACCAGGAAAGGTATCCTCCCGCCAACGCTCGTAGTGCCTCGTTTGATTTCGCAGATAGGGGCAGAACCCTCATACGCCGCTGATCTTCATCTACAGGATCTGGTAGGTTTACTCCCATCTTCAGATCGGGAACAGCAATATATTCTGGCGAACCTATTGGAACACGAAGTTCCGTATCGCCCGGTACACTGTAACCCTCAACCACAACGTGGGCGTTCGCCCCTGAAATTGCAAAAGCGCTGACTCCCGCCCGCGGTGGCCGGTCAGCTCGGCTTGGCCAATCAATTTTCTCCGATGTGACTTTAACCGGCAATTGATCCCACTCCACATGCGGATTCGGCTCCTCAAAATGCAAATGCTTCGGGATCACTCTCCGCTCCATTGCTAACAACACTTTAATGAGACCCGCAACTCCCGCCGCTGACTCAAGATGCCCAATATTGGTCTTTGCCGTTCCAAGTAAAAGCGGGCGATCTGCTTCACGATCCCTACCATATACGGAAGCAACTGAGTTCACTTCAATCGGATCTCCCAATTGGGAACCAGTTCCATGTGCTTCCAGAAAGTCAACCTCAGAAGGCGGAATACCAGCCCGACGAAGCGCATCTTCCAGCACCTGCTTCTGTGCCTGACCGCTCGGCACCGTAAGCGATGCACTCGGACCATTTTGATTCAATGCAGAACCACGGATGACACCCCATATTCGATCCCCATCGGACACGGCATCACTTAGTCGCTTAAGAACTACAACGCCGCAGCCCTCTCCCCGAACGAATCCATCTGCACTTGCATCAAATGTCCGGCAATTTCCGCTTGACGATAGCATGCCGTACTCTGCCATAAACCTGTTGATCGCAGGAGAAAGAACCACATGGACACCTCCCGTCAGAGCAAGATCCACATCTCCAGATTTGAGATCGGAAGCTGCCTGATGAATAGCAGCCAAAGAAGATGCACAGGTCATATCCACCGCCACAGCTGGTCCCATCAGCCCCAACAGAAAAGCGACACGTCCGATAGCGACACTTCCTGCAGTGCCGAGATAGTTGTACTCCTGATCGCTTCCCGAAATTAAATCACGGTATTCACTGGCTGCCATGCCAATATACGTTCCCGTTCGGCTGTGCCTGAGGGAATCGGGATCCATTGCAGCATCTTCAAGGGCCTGCCAACTGGTCTCCAGGAGCATACGCTGCCTCGGATCCATGCCGCGGGCCTCAATCGGACGGATATTGAAGAAACCTGCATCAAACTGATCCAACCCATCCAGAAATGATCCCCGTCTCAGGATAGGATCCTCAGCAGCAGGATCCCCCGCTACCCCCTCCCATGGACCAGAATCACTGCGTCCATCCGAAACGGTATTGCCCCCGGATTCAAGTAATTCCCAAAATGCCTCAATGTCCGGTGCGCCAGGAAAACGACACGCCATTCCGATCACTGCAATGCCGTCCTCCTCGTTCCGCACAACTGGTTGCTGTTGTGTAACGAGCTGCAGCGGGGCGGGAGCAGGGCCGAGTGATCCTAATTCGTCGGCCAAGTGTTCCGCCAGCATGTTGATGTCCGGATAGTCAAATACCACAGTATTTGATGCAACATACTCGTCAGCAAATGCGCGATTGAGCCGATTCCGTAGTTCAACGGCCATCAATGAATCCATCCCTAAGTCGAAAAATCCCACAGTAGACGAGGGAGCACTCGGCAAGCGCAAGACTGCTTGTAACTCTTGCTGGAGGAAGGATATGAGCAGATCCTTGTGTTCCGCTGCCGGCATTCTGCGCAACTGGGATATGGGATCTTCCAGAAAGACTGTCGTATCGGCTTCTTCCTCAGAAGTATCTTGAAGCAAATCACCCAGTATAGCCGGCCGATCCTCACTAGCTTTCTGAAAAACTTCCCAGTCCATCGCCATGACCACAGAATGCGTTACATCTGCACGCACCAGTTTATCAAGCGCCTTGATACCCTGCTGCGGAGTGAACCAGCGGCCACCAAGTGCAGCCCTCCGCTCCTCAATACTCTCCTTTCGTTCCGCAGCTTCGCCAATTTCCGACCAGGCCCCCCAGGCAATTGCCTGACCTGGAAGTCCAATCGCACGTCGATGCGCAGCAAGCTGATCCAAGAATGCATTCGCAGTCGCGTGATTTGCCTGTCCCGGATTCCCCATGACCCCTACGCGACTAGAAAAAAGAACAAACAAATCTAGATCACAATCTGCAGTAGCACGATGCAAATGCCATGCACCTACTACTTTGGGCCATAATACCTGCTCAAACCTATCCCAAGTCTGATTTCCTAGAGCACCATCTGATAATACACCTACACTATGGATTACTCCGGCAAGGGGCGGCAATTCCTGCCGTATATCCGCAAGCATTTTGTCCACCGCGGGGAGATCCGTCACATCTGCAAGAGCTACTCGCACGGTAACACCACGCGCTTGCAATGCATCAACTACCTCCTGTGCCTCCCCTTCCGGTGGGCGCCGCCCGTTCAGCACGATGGCGCCTGCTCCATGATCCGCCAACCAGTTTGCGACAGCAAGCCCGATTCCTCCCAGACCGCCAGTAACCAAATATGTTCGATCCCCTCTTAACTGCCCCCTAACCAGGGCTGATGTCGTGACTACAATCTTGCCAAGATGGCGGGCAGACCGCATGAACTGCAGAGCAGCACTTGCTTCGGCCAGCGGCCATCTGCTATGACGAATGGGCGTTAGACTCCCTTCGCTAAACTGTTTCAGTAAGTTCCTGAGAACCCGGCCAACCCACTCGGGGTCCGTTTTTTTGAGTACATCCAGTTCAAGAATGGCATACTTCACATCTGGGCGTACGGCCGCCATCTCCTCTTCACTCAGAATATCCCGTCTTGCTAATTCTACAAATCGACCTCCCCGAACAAGGCATGACAGACTCGCATCAATGAAACCCTCGCTCGTAAGACTATTCAGTACTACATCAACTCCCTCACCAT
This sequence comes from Rhodothermales bacterium, assembly GCA_965219915.1. Classification (GTDB taxonomy): domain Bacteria; phylum Bacteroidota; class Rhodothermia; order Rhodothermales; family Bin80; genus Bin80. Next base: position 3,421,933 of record OZ244794.1, read on the forward strand.
CTGTAGCATCAAGGATTTCTGCTCCGAAAAGTGTATCACGGCTATTGAATACATGCTCCACCCCTAACGAACGCAGGTATTTCTGCTTTGGGGCACTTGCCGTTGCAAAAACTTCGGCCCCTGCGACCTGAGCCAACTGAATGGCTGCCAAACCCACACCACCCGCTCCGGCATGAATCAGCACCCGATCACCAGCCTCCAAGCCCGAGAACTCATATGACAGCGCAGCTGAAACAAAAGCACTCGGCACCGTAGCCATTTCCGATACAGAGAACCCCTCTGGTGCACGCGCTACAAGTTCTCCATGTGTTACCATTTCCGCTGCGAATGCACCAAACCCCAGCCCAACTACGTGATCACCAACCGAAACAGTTGTCACCTCAGAGCCTATCTCCAGTACATCTCCACATACCTCCCTGCCGAGATTTCCCTCTTGAATGAATGCGAGAGAACGAAATACGTCCCAAAAATTAAGACCGGCGGCCTTGACTGCGACACGAACTTCTTTCGGCTCCAATCCCCGATGAGACAGCGTCTTGACGTGGATGTTTTCAATTACGCCATCTGGATCTGGGGCCAGCACCCAAGGAGCGTCATCCGGAAAACTGAGACGTTCCAAGCCAGCATTCTCTCTGGCCAGACGTGCTACGTTTCGTCGTCCGTTACGATAGGCAATATGATTTTCATGGTCAGGGTTGAGCAGCTCTGTCACCAGATCGGGTTTTGCGGCAGTTTCGGCTGGATCCAGGTCAATCATTCTTGTCTGCAGATGCGTCAATTCCCGGGATACACCCTTACCGAATCCCCACAATGCCGCACCAGCTAGCTGGCCTGTGAACTCCCTTTCCAGCACTTGGGCACCCCGAGTAATAAACCAGATGCCTTTGTCCGGTAAGACGTTGGTGTCTATTACTGCCTGTACCAGTACCAGCGCACTCTCCACGATTCGCCTGGTATCCTGCGCCATCTCATCGGTTGAAGCACTTGGACCTGCGCCATCAAGGGCGCCAAGATGCACAACTCCCTTCAGCGGCAAATCTTTGGAAACGCTTCGCAGCAACTCTTCCCACGATTCCCGGCAACTAATGTCGATGGTGACCTGGATCTTTCCAGGTTCCTCCGATTCAAGGGCGGGATTCTTGGAGTCTGCTATACCAGCATCCACGAGTACAACTGTCTGGTTATTGCTGACCAAGTCTTCTGCAAGACATTCGGCGGTCCCATTGTGATCGGCCACCAGAACCCAAATCCCGGTACGCTCCTGTATTTCGGTGGGACCTTGGGCTACGATCACCCCCTTGTCGTGTCTTCTGATTGTATCAGTTTCCTCAATTCCCAGGATCTCCACCTCACCAAAACCTGCATCGCTAAGTGCACGCCGCCATACTGCCGGACTGGCCAAAGCATGGTGAGGACGGTAGTCATCGGCAAACCGCCACCAGCCGTCCAGTTGCCCGAACGTCAGATCCATCCAGCCCTGCCCACTCAGGTTCTCAAGCGCTACCAATTGACCGGACGGTGCGAGAAGATCCCGACAGTACTCAAGCGTCTCATGAAGATATCGTGTGGCATGTATCACATTGGAGGCAATCAGCAAATCGTAGCTGTGCATCTCAAAGCCCTGCGCTACAGGATCATTTTCAATATTTAGCGGGCGGTACTCCATTGGTTTACCCCCAAATCGTGCTTCCGCCTCCGCAAAGAAGCCCGCCGAAATATCGGTATACATATAGTCAAAACGCCCCTCTGGGAGTTCGGGAAGGATGGCGGCAGTGGCAGAGCCTGTGCCCGCACCAACCTCAATGATCCTAAGGTGGCGCTCGGCGGGTAATTCGCTTACAAGCGCAGATACCGTTTCTTTTAGAATACGGTTTGCCGCTCGAGCCACCGGCGCTTTGAGGTACAGATCTCCTGGAGTCGGATCTCCGCTACTGAAAAGCAGTGTCAGTGGATCCTTCTGAGCACGAAGCACTTCGCTCAAGGCAGTTCCACAACGCCGAAAGAGTCCGACTTCGGTTGTGCCATGAGGAAACCGCTCGGCCATCCCATCTGCAAACTCTTCCAGATCTACCGGCATTTCATCGGGCAATGCATCCCCAGATGCAATCCTGACAACAAAGGAGCCATCTATCTCCTCCACAATTCCAGACTTGGCCAGCATCTCGAGCATTCGACGAAAGACGCGCTCGTGATCTGAAATGACCCCCAATCGTTTCCGTAGAACCTCCGATTCTATAATGTCCCCTTGCTTGCGCTTCCATCCCAGTTCCTCCAAGGTTGCGAGCGCACGCGAGCGAGACCACCGCTCAAGATCATCCAGTAGAGCATTCCTCTCTTCGGGCTGAACCCCTTCTTCGCTTAAATACGCTGACAGAAGCCCAGAATTCGCCGCAACCGTTCCCGGGGAAGGAAGAAAATCTGCCGACAGTACTGCCGGAACTAAAGGACTTTCACGCCAGAGAATCTCGTACAGAAGATCATCAATATCTTCGACCGCAGAAAGCAACGCTCCCCGGGTCGCACGCTTCACAATATACCCGCTCAATCCACCAATCAGAGTACCATCCGTGTCATAAATGCGCAGTTCGGCACTCATTATCTCCGCGGTGGAACCTGATTTTTCTTTTGCCCCCTTTGAGACCTCATTCATTCTGACATGACAAACCACATTGTTCGGCAGTCGTCCTGATAACCAGAGGCGATCCCAGCCAAACGGTAGATAAGTCGTCTCCCCTTCAACTCCGCCCGGGTTACGTGCGGCAGCCACAACCTGGAAACACCCATCCAGAATCAGAGGGTGAATATCCAACTCGTTACTTTCAATTGTGTCAGGGAAAGACACTTCCCCTACTGCTTCTCCGGGTTTGTACCAAAATCTCTTGAGTGTGCGGAAGGAGGATCTCAGGTCAATTCCCGTGTCGGCCCTAGCCTGGTAGTAAGATGAAGCACTTCCAGTAGACATCCCGGCCCTCAGATTTTCCAGATTAACCTGACCACTTTCTTCCGGCATCGCGGTAGCCGAAGACAAGCTGCCCTCCACATGCATCACCCAATCCTCTCCCTCCCCCCGACTGAATATCTGTATGCGTTGGGGCTTTTCGGCCTCTGCAGGAGCAATAAGAATCTGCAATTCCCGCCCATCATCGTCCTCACTATCACTGGATTTTTGCTCTGGAAACACGAGTGCGTTATGCAACTGCATATCTTCCACGATCACCAATCCGCTCCCTTCAGTGAGACATGCCGAGGCTGCCATGGCACCATAGAGTGCACCAGGGGCAATGACCCGGCCGTACACCTGGTGATCTTGCAACCAATTCGGACTTGACCGGAATACCTCGGTTTCGTACGCCACCTCACCACTCGCAAAATCTCGTCGTGAACCCAACAGGGGATGATCGCCTGCGCTGAAACCGCGCCTCTTTGACTCTTTAATCCAGTAATGATCTCGCTGGAAGGGATAGCCCGGCAGCTGAATACGCCGCCGAACCTCGCCCGCAAAGAGTCCCTCAAATTGAATGGTCAGTCCCGCTTGGTACGCCTGAGCAACGGCCTGTTGAAAATCACTCGTCGCCGCATCCTCCGGAATATCACCGGAGGGCACCTGGAGGCTTGAAATCATGGACGGCGGCGTCTGAGACTCCGGCCAAGCCAGCGCCACCATATTGGTCAGAATCGGACGCGGACCAATTTCAATTATCAGATCAACCCCGAGCTCCGAAAGTGTTTGAACACCCGATGCAAACGCGACCGCTTCGCGACCATGCCGCCGCCAATAAGCACCATCAAGAGTCTGACTGGACCCCACCACTTCCCCTGTTAAATTGCTCACTACTTTCAGCGAAGGAGCCTGGATCGCAATCTCACTCAGAGACGCTTCCAATGTATCCAAGACCGGCTCCATCATCGCACTGTGAAACGCCTTGGACGTATTCAGACGTTTGACTCGGATACCCTCGGATTCAAAATGTTCGATGATCGACTGGATCCGGGGGATCGGGCCACTAACAACCTGGTGCGTACCGTTATTCGCCGAAACGCTCAACCCAATACCCGGTGTTGATGCGTTTATCTCCTCAACCGCGGAGGCTACTTGCGCTGGGAGGGCAAAAACAGCAGCCATGGCACCAGGGTCTGTCTCTGCAAACAGAGCACCTCGTGTGATCGCAAACCGCATCCCGTCTTCTAAGCTGAATACCCCTGCCGCCTGCGCAGCCGCCAACTCCCCAACACTGTGTCCAATCACCACAGAGGGCTGAACTCCTATACTTGCCCAAAGGGCGGTGAGTGCACACTCCAACGCGTAAAGGGCTGGCTGCTCCCACGCCGTATTGCTTAAATCACAATCGGTACGTCCAAAAATAGCGTCCAACAGCGAGAGCTTTCGCTCGGCCTGGAATACTGCTTCGCATCGATCAAACACCGCCCGTGCAACCGGTTCGCATTCATAGATCGCGCGCCCCATACCGGTCCACTGACTTCCCTGTCCGGTATAAGCGAACGCTATTTTGGTTGCGGCTTGAGGACGGATGTTTTCAGCCGAATCAGCTAGCGCTGTGAGCTTCTGTCTCAGGGATACCTCATCGTGAAAAACTACGCCGGATCGATACTCAAAATGACTTCGCCCCATCGCCGCCGTCCACGCCATGTCTGCGAATAATGGCGCTGCTGCGGAGCCATTCAGTGTAACTTCTTGCCCGCGCTCATCCAGCCACTGCTCATAATTCCCCGCGATTGACTGCAAGGCGGCCGGGGATTTGCCAGATAGAGGAAGTAGTCGTACCTGTCGCTGCGGAGTAACCTCTCCATCGGACAATGGGGATTCACGCTCCCCTGACGCTGACACAGTTTGGGGTACATTTATTACCCGATTCTGGTCATTTGACGTTCCATTCTTGGCAAGGTATTCCTCCAATATGATGTGGGAATTGGTGCCAGATATTCCAAAAGAGTTGATGCCCGCAATACGCGGTCTCCCATTGACCGCCGGAAGATCCATCATCTCCGAAGTCACGCGCAGGTTCATCTTATCCCAGTCAACGGCCGGCGTGGGGTTATGAAAATGTAAATGCTTTGGAATGACTCCACGCTGCAGAACAAGTACAGCTTTGATCAAGCCAGCAATACCGGCAGCGGATTCAAGATGACCAATATTGGTCTTCACTGATCCCACGAGCAGCGGCCGATCCGGCGCTCGCCCCTGACCATAAACAGTTGACATTGCCTCTAGCTCAATAGGATCGCCTACGGATGTCCCTGTGCCGTGCGCTTCCACGTAATCCACTTCCGCCGCGGTGACCCCCGCATCCCTGAGTGCCTGGCCCATCACCTGCTCAAGAGCAGGAATGTGCGGAACGGTCATGCCCACACTGTCTCCTCCATGATTTACCGCCGAACCCCTAATCACTGCCCAGATTTTATCGCCATCTGCCTCGGCTTCCTGCAGACGCTTCAGTACAACAACCCCGCATCCTTCGCCCCGTACATAACCATTCGCCGATGCATCAAACACTTTACACTGTCCGTCCGGGGAGAGTATTCCCGCATCAGCACGAATCTTAAATACATGGCCACTTAAAATATTCTGTACTCCACCAACAATGGCCATATCAGTCTTTCCCCGCTGCAGATCAGATACCGCGTCGTTCACTGCAACCAGAGACGAGGCACATGCAGCATCTATCGCTTTTGATGGACCCCGAAGACCCAGAAAAAAAGATACGCGCCCATTTGGACCGCTCATACTGGTTCCAGACATCGCGTAGAGGCTGGAAGCCGCATCCACAGGCTTATGATTGGATTCCACAATCCGCATCCTGTACTCATAATTACTGATCCCGGTATATACCCCTGTAAGGCTACCCTTCAGGCCAAGTGGATCTATCCCTGCATCTTCAAGGGCCCGCCAGCTGGTTTCCACCATCATGCGTTGCTGTGGATCTAGCCAGTTGGCCTCAACCGGTGAAATCCGAAAGAATTGCGGATCAAACTGCTCAATATCATCGAGGTATGAGCAGAAGCGACACGCATCAGGCAGATTTGGGATGTCTGCGAACATCACGTCAATGCGCCTATTTCCCGCCCCTTTCGGGATATCCATCACAGAATTTTGGCCGGAAACAAGCAAACGCCAATAATCCTGGATACTTGCGGCACCTGGAAACCTGCATGCCATTCCTACAATTGCAAGGGGAGCTTTGTCCTGATTCATCTCTCAAGAAACTCAGTTAATCAACATTGAAAATCATCCAATCAGATTGCTGGACGATCAAGTAAATCTACTACGCAGTAGCCGAGGAAGTTGCTTTCACGCGAACAGTCATTCTGTCCACCTCTAGACGCTATTGGTGTTGGATTAAATGCAAGATAACGCAACCACCGCTATGAGACTGTACAGTGCTCAAATTTACGGGGGGATGTCCCAAGATTAGAGATCAGCAGAGCTCTTCAAATGCATTTTCAGCGGTTGAAGGCAAGGGTTTTGCTCGCACGATTTTGGGAGGATAATAATGGATTTCGTGGGGCGATGGCCCAAATAGCCTACTTACAAAATACCCGTTTTTAGACCGAGTCTCCAATTTCACGCATGCTCGCACAGGGTCGTATCTAGTCGGTTGGAGAATCGCACTTGACCAAGAGCGCCCCAAGGTCGCTTAACCGCTGAAGAACATGCTTCCGGCCATACTGTGCAAAAACGACAGCTGCGTCGGACATGTTGTAGATCGTTATCACCTGGACTATCCGCAGTGGCAATTCAACGAGAATTATGCCGTCCTTGTGTTGCAGCTTACACTCAGAAATACAAATCTATTCCACCTCAATCAAGGCTTCATGAGGTTGTACTTTCTGAGAAACTCAACCACGACTTGCGCACATTGGGCAGGCTTTTCGAGCTGAAGAAGATGTGTCGATTCGGGTAAGAAATCATAGTCCACCTTAACAATATAGCTAAGGTCAAACGTTGGCAGATAAGAATACGGTAATGTGGGGTCAGCTCCGAGAACCTTCACTGGACAACGGATGTGATCAAAGTCTGCGAGTACTGCAAAGCTCCCCGCGAATTCCAGTATCCGCGCCTCATACTCGGGCGGACAGCACAGTTCAAATCCGTCGTGATCTGCAGATTCGCGTAATGTGGTTTCTGCCAAGAGTTCAAAAACCCCAGGAAGAACCCACTGAAAACTCGGCAGGTAAGGGATAATCTCTGCGAGATGCGCCTTGGTTGGAAACTTATTGGCACGCATCCGGGTCAACCCGGCATTACGAATTGCTGCTGCCTCAAATTCAGCATAACCTCTACCGCCCTTGCAGATGGGAGGATCAAAGAGAACGAGACCCGAGAACAGATTCGGTCTAATGTGAGGTTGTACAGCTACAAGAGCTGTCAAAGAGTGGTAAATCCCTACTCGCGGTTTACTGCCAAAATGAAGGTCAACCGCATCCAAAATCAACTCAAGATCCTGCGCAAATGTCGGAAGATTGTGGTATTTCACATCCCCAACAGGATTCCAGCCGTGATTTCTGAGATCGTATACTATAACGTCAAAGTCCTCGAGAAAGAGCGACCAAAAGGGATAGTACAGATCTACCGCGAAACCATTTCCATGGCTCAAAACAAGGCGAGGGCCTGCTGGATTCCCGTGGCGGCGGATAACGACCTGGGAATCGTCACGCATACGCACTTCGTGGGCAGAGTTCGGCTGGGGTACGACCCAATTCCCGCCTTCAACCGCCATCTGCTCCTGTGATGGCTTCATCAGTCATTGATAAAGTAATCCAGGAATCCAAATGAGCGATACCTAGCGCGCACTTCCCTGGCTCCTTGTACACAATACGAACAGCACACGAGCGACCGGACAACCTGTTAGGTAGTCTGACATCCCTGACCATAGCCAGGTGACACAACCCCCGTGCCCTTTGGTGAACCACCAAAGGGAAACCTAAACAATAAGACCTACACACAAACCGAGACTAGCCGCCGGCCTCGATATGATCGACAACCGCTCGCATGCTCCCGAGGTTTACAGCGTCCTCGGGTGTGATGTTAACATTAAACTCCTTACAAACTTCCTTCAGGAAAGAAACGGCATCTACCGAGTTAATCCCGAGATCCGAGGCGCTGGAGTTTATTGCATCTGGATCGCTAATGCCAAGGTGCTGCTCCAAGAGAGATTGAAAACGCTGTTCTGTTGTTGCCATTATTACGTTGTACTTGTGGTTGATGATTAATCGCAGAGGCTGCTACCAGTCCGCGAGCCTAAACTCTGAATATAATGAAAAACTTGCATATTTCATATCCTTCATTACTCTCGTCAGAACTTGGTTCTCTGTATTTAAGTCTCCATCAATAAACTATCCCAGTGCAGGCATCCTGATCCGCGGATTCAGCAACAAGTCAATTAAATACTTGAATCACAATACTTCCAAAATGACGACAGCATGTTCGCCAAGATGAGTTTCGCCAACTTCCTTCTTCGCCTCTGGATACATTCAACCCAAATACATATCAAATCCAAATAATCAATCTACACGAAAACCGATAGAACCATTGTATTTCTCCTGCCCCGCGCTTCCAGTTTTCAGAAGAGAAAATCTATACTCAGGTTCAGCACCTGTGCGTGTAGCGGTGTGGTCTGCGTAATGCGCCCCGTAAAACCTATTACATCTTCCACGGACAGCATCGGTACATCCATGGACACAATTAATCGAATTTCATTGCCCTCGTTGTCCATGGCGACCACCAGGTCCTCTTCAAAGCCCGTAATGACGCAGTCCGTCATGAGGATACGCCCCACACTGCGCGACGAATCTGCCTGCACATCCGAGATACTCGTATAGTCGACATTCCAGGTTAGTGCACCAGCCCGGGTCATCAGCGACCTGAAACCCGACTCAAGGCCCGCCCGATACTCTCCCGTACCAAAAAAAGTCGCCATCTCTATTTTGATCGAATCCAGTACCTGGGGTGACAGCTCCCATGCTATACCGTTACCTACAGTAATATGAACTAATCGCTCCATCGGGGCAAGGAGAACAATAATGCCATTATTGGTTTCTGGTGCACCCAGTTCCCAAGAGGCATATAGAGCCTCTGTGTACGCCTCTATTGACTGCTGCTGCAAGGATTCCACGGTTACTCCCACTAGTGCAACCGATGAACTGTCGTAAAAAGCCGATAACATATTCATCAGTGCATACTCATCTTCTGCCTCCAACACATCCGCTTGATCAACTATCCAGTCAGGTTCGAGCGGCTGATCGGCCGTCATGCAGCCAAACAATATGACCGTGAGTAGAAAAAACACGATATGCGTCCACATGCTCATCGGCCGAATCCCGCTGGAAAGTTGTAGGAAGATAAATAGTAGTAATTTGCCTGTCTTGTCGCAACATAAACAACCAAACTACCGTGTCCTGTAGACGCACGTATATCATGCAAATGCCGACATCCAGTGCTGTCACCTGATATAAACCTCCTGGGATATCCAACAATCGGCGTGTTTCATGCTTCCAGTTTCCGGTGGAAACATGTTCTAGCCCCAGTATGACATGCCCCACTACCTTCCTGTTTCACTTCAAACAGCAGCGCGTCTCCATCGCAATCTAATCTTATGGATCTTACCCTTTGGAACTGACCGCTTGTTTGACCTTTGATCCAGACGCACTTCCGAGATCGACTCCAGTACGTCATGGTACCAGTTTCTATCGTTTGCACCAATGTAGCCCGATTCATGTAAGCTACCATTAATACCTCATGTGTGCTTACATCCTGAACAACGGTTGTTATAAGGCCATTTTTAGTAAATACCGCATCAGCCATCTTTGCGGTTATAAGTTTGTCCATTTTTTGGATTTTCATTGCTAATGGGGACCTTTATGTAAAAGAGATGTAGGACAGGCAATCCCTACATCACAGTTAATACCCGTGCATGCTGCGAAAGTTATTCATATTGCCGATACGGGCTTATCAGTTGTTGATGGCTCCGCATCTGCCCAATGCATGCCGCTACACACCTTCATGCTCAAATTATGCCATTCAGGCCATTAACCAGTATGGTATACTTAAAGGGATAGTTTTGGGAATTTGGCGCTTAATGCGATGCAATCCGTGGGCAAAACACGGATACGACCCTCCGAGATGGTTCGGTGAACATTCTGCTGTGGACCAATGAGTTGTCACGAATCCTATGCTCCCACCATATTACGGTTCGCACTGATTACAGTCAGCGACACACGAAAGAAAACCACAGACATAAGTGGCCTCCATATGGCAAACCTGATCACAGAAAATGGCCACGAGATAACCTCACAATCAATCATACCGGATGAACCGACCATAATAAAGGAGGTCATTCGTGCACAATCCGGGGAAGCAGATGTGTTATGCCTAAGTGGTGGAACGGGCATTAGCCGCAGAGATCAAACTTACGAAGCCGTCAGTGCACTGCTGGACAGAACCTTGCCGGGCTTCGGCGAACTTTTTCGCATGCTTTCCTGGCAACAGGTTGGCAGTAAAGCCATGCTCTCCCGAGCGATTGCCGGGATATACGGTAGATTAGTCGTTTTTGCTCTTCCAGGCTCGCCTAAAGCCGTTGTGTTGGCAATGGAAGAATTAATACTCCCTGAAGCCCGACATATAGTTTCTGAATTGCGTAAACATTGATTGATGAAAACAATCGTCGGATTGCTGGTTGCCGGTTGCTGGAGCTTTATTCCTGTACTTGTGTCGTCCGCACAGGAGTTGCCTACAAACGCACAGCTATTCGAAAATTTGGGCCTTGAGTGTTTGGGAGATGTCCCCCACGCGGCAGACTCCCTCACTCTGGTTCCTCCCTCAAACCTCCCCTACCTGACGAGTGCACTGATTCAACATTGGCAGCAGCAAGGTACTGAACTCTATTCCACCGACTCTCTTAGAACATCAAAGCCTTACTTTTCACTTTCCTGGGAAATTTCCAGGGCCACCATTACCTACACGCGAGCGGGCCGCAGAACGATTTCCCGCTCGGCAGAACTGGATCTGCGTTACTCATTCCTGGGAAAGGACGGAGAGTTCCTTGTACATGACTCCTGCCAACGAGCCTTCTCGGACAGGATTCCGAAGGGCATTGTTGAACAGCTTGAGTCACCTGCCTACCCGGAAACTCAAGCAGAGCTCCCCCCGGAAAGCTGGATTCGCCGGTACCTGGAACCCGTCGTATTGGCCGCAGCGACAGGATTGGCTGCATTTCTGTTTTTCAATCTGAGAAGCAAACGTGTTGACCCGTAGTATAGTACTCGCAGGAATGATTCTGGTCTGCGGCTGCGCAGAGCCTCGTCCTCCGACAGGAGGTCCACGCGATGAGACTCCACCCCAACTCGTATCTGTGGACCCCGCGCACGAATCAGTTAATGTACCTCCGACAACCCAGTTAAAATTGACTTTTTCGGAGTATGTGAACCAGGCTTCCTTTGTACGTGCACTATCCATCACCCCAGCACCTCAAGGCCGCTTGCGTATGAGGTGGCGTAGAAGGTCAGTTACTGTACAATTTACCGAACCACTGCGAGACTCTACCACTTACGTGGCTACACTCAGCGATGAATTTAGAGACTGGCAGGGGGTTCGACTCACCCGTCCACTGTCCTTTGCTTTTGCCACTGGGCCCGTGATTGACCAGGGGAGATTGTATGGCCGCGTGATTGATCCCACAAAAGGCAAACCCGTCGCCGGTCTACCAGTTCTTGTATTCAACCCCGGTGAAGAAGTAAATGGCATACCAGCATACCAAACACAAACTGATTCTGACGGGCAATTTGGACTCAGAAATGTACGCGAGTCTGATTTTTTCATCTTGGGACTAAAGGACGCCAACCGTAACCTCAGAGCGGATGATGGCGAACAGTTTGCCGTCCCGCCAAACCCATTGATTAAAGCCACTCCTGATACAATTGAACAATTTTTGGACTGGGTGTACACAAAAGTGGACACGGTACGACCTGTCATAGAACGAGTGCGCGCTACTTCAAACAGACTTGTTGAGGTCCGCTATAGCGAAAGTGTCTTCCTGTCTGATCTGTCGGGAGAATCTTGGGCGATCACAGATTCAGTTGATAATACACCCGTCGCAGTGCATTCCAGTTATCAACTGGACACGGATACGCGCGTAGTATATCTGATGACTGATGCACTGCAAGAACGCTCCTATGCGCTTCTTCCAGACGCTTCGGTGCGGGACTCTAGCGACAATACCGCATTTATAGAGACCCTTCATTTCGCAGGAAGTACACGCATGCAGCAAATTGAACCTCGTTTCGAACGGTTTCTGCCAACCAGTACGGAAGATACATATGAATTGGCGCCTTGGGAAACACCAACGGTTGTCTTTAATCGGCCGCTTGCTCCTCCGATTCTGGACAGTCTGGTGACTGTACAGGATTCAACCGGAACGCCTGTGACCTTCGAAAGCCCCTCTTCCAATGGAACGAGTTATAATTTGCTATTTCTGGATGACCCAGCACAGGTGTATCGCATCGCCGTGTCGGATCCAGACAGCACCCGGATTCGATACTTCAAACGGCTGGGACCTCGCGAACTCGGAAGCTTTAGTGGTATTGCAACTCCACCTGGAGACAGTGTCGTAGTTATACTTACGGATTCAAATGGTCTGGTGATTTCAACTACTCATCCAAATTCAACTGGCGCATTCACGTTTGTTGATCTTCCGCAAAACACCTATCGCTTGCGTGCTTTCATTGATCGTAATCGAAATGGTAACTGGGATGGTGGCATGATCCGTCCCTACATGCCGGCCGAGCCCATCACCTGGATGCCCGAACCTGTTACGATCCGCCCGCGCTGGGATACCGTGTTGGGAGATACACTCCGTATCGGCACCTTGTCTGTGGGTTCTGTATCATTCTCTGATCAGTAGATCTATCAAATGGAACTACAAACAGGTAACAAGTCTGTTCTTGATGCCGACCCGCTGCTTGCGGGGTTTCTTCCGCTCGTGTGCGCAGACGGCCAGAAAGTACTTGATCATCTGACCATTGAGGAATTTGGAATTCCTCCGTTCACATTAATGGAAAATGCGGGACGGGGTGCAGCGCTCATCATTGAGCAAAGTTACGGCCCAATGCCCGGACGCAAGGTAGTTGTGTACTGCGGCAGTGGCAACAACGGGGGGGATGGTTATGTTGTTGCACGCATACTGTATAACCGGGGGGCACATGTATCTGTCTTTTCTTTGAAGCCTCCCGCCAGCCCCGAGGCAAAAAATCATTGGCAGTTGCTCCAAAAGCTGCAATCTTCCGATCGTTCGAACCGGCTGCAGCTTAATCCTGCTACTCACGAAGGACCCCGCACAGCAGACCTACACATCGATGCCCTATTCGGAATAGGGATCAACCGTCCATTGAAAGGCATGGCTGCTGAACTGGTTGAGCGATTGAATGCAACAGATGCTCCCGTGATTGCCTTGGATATCCCATCTGGACTGGATGCCGATCTGGGGTTGCCGCATGGTACGGCAGTACGTGCGGACTTAACGTTGACATTTAATTCGTATAAGCCGGGATTTTTCCTGGGAAAAGGACCGGCATACACTGGCCACGTAAGTGTTGTCCACATCGGTATTCCTCCGTCACTACTGACCTATGATGCAGTGGGCCCAGTGGACTGGATTTCCACCGATGAGGCGATCTCCTCCGCTATTCCCAGACGGGATTCGCAGGCACATAAGTACAGTGCCGGGATGGTTCTCGTGATTGGTGGATCTCCGGGGTTATCGGGGGCTCCCGTACTATCTGCGCGCGCAGCTGCGCGCATCGGAGCAGGTTATGTCGCCTGTGCTGTGCCAAAAAGCATTCAGCCTATCCTAGCAGGGACAATGACCGAAATCCCGGCAATCGGTTTACGTGAAAGCTCTGACGGTGGAATTAAAACCGAGGCTGCAATGCATACCCTTCAGCCGTGGCTTGCCAAGGCGAATGCATTGGTTATTGGCCCTGGCTTAGGCCGAAATCCCAATACTCAGCAGTTCATTCGTGCCGTGTTGCGGGAATGCTCTGTTCCTGTTGTTGTGGACGCTGATGCATTAGTCACTGCTACCGAACTCCTAAGTATTCAAGGTGAACCACGAAACTGGATCCTCACACCTCACGCTGGGGAATTCAAACGTATGACCAAAAGCAAGGACCTCAGTCGTGACCGACTTCATTTGGCGCGCGAATGGGCATCAAACTGGAACTGTACGCTGATACTCAAAGGATTCCCCAGCATTATCGGACTTACCGCAGAGCGGGCCGTGGTATGCAGTACCGGAAATCCTGCACTCGCCACAGCCGGAACGGGGGATGTTTTGTCGGGCTTATGTGGCGGCTTGCTTGCCCAAGGCTGCAGTCCATCAACCGCAGCAGTTTGTGCTACACACATTGGCGGAAAGACTGCAGATCAATACACTGAAAGAAACCACCCCGGCACGATGATTGCTGGAGATATGGTTGATGGAATCTCTGACGCGCTGAATTCGTTACTGAGGGAAACATAATGGCGCTTGATTCCTTCACTGACGAGAATCATGTGGTACATGTTTTCGATTTTTGTCTTAAATTCTGCATCCGGTAACCCAAAAACAAATACTCATGGCATTGCGTAAATCCCCCAAGGCCGATCTGAAAAGGACATATGGTTTCTTCGTACAGGTTGGCATGATCGCTTCACTCCTTCTGCTGATTCTGGCATTCAATGCAAGTCTGGAACGCGGAGATGCTATGGAGATTGAGCAGATTGAGCAGGAGGTTGTCCAGATGGAAGAGATTTTGCAGACTGAGCAAATCCAAAAACCACCTCCACCACCACGTCCACCGGTGCCCGTAGAGGTTCCAAACGATGAGATCCTCGATGATGATGACTTGGATCTTGATGCCTCGCTAGACTTGGATGCTCCGATCAACGTACCTCCTCCGCCTCCTCCGCCAGACGAGGAAGTGATCGAGGAAGAGCCAGAATTCTTCGAAATTGTTGAGGATGAACCAGTACTGATTGGTGGTATCGCCGGACTCCAGGCCAAAGCGAAGTATCCAGAGATCGCTCGTAAGGCCAATGTTGAAGGCCGCGTAATTGTTCAGTTTATCGTTGACGAAAATGGCAATGTGCGTGAGCCCACGATCCTTCGTGGCATTGGTGGTGGATGCGACCAGGAGGCTATTAGACTCATCATGGAAGAGGCGGAGTTTATTCCCGGGCGTCAGCGCGGGCGTGCCGTACCGGTGAGGACGTCCCTCCCGATCATGTTCAAGTTGCGTTGATTTCGTGACCTTATGACATAAGGGTTGAGTGTCGCGTGTCTTGGCATTCATTCCAAGTCCATTTAATAAGTTTTGCCGGAGGTCGACTACTTGGCCTTGGGATGCAGGGGTCTTCGCTTCAATGTAGGAGTGAGGGCCCCTTTGAATATTGAGACCGTTCGGTGGTGAGCAAGTCCAGCGTGCCTTGATCAGCAGATGCGAGCCTGCTCTGGGACGCGGTACGGGAACTGGATCGGAAATGGAAGCGTGGCTAAGAAGGAAACGATTTGCGGTCCAAGCCTGTTGTGCTTCAACAAACACGCAAATAGAAACTGAATGCCGGCGGAGATTGTTGGTAAAGTCCCCGTGGTGAGAGCGAAGGGGATTAATGGTGCGGCAATTGCCTGGCCAGCCTAGAACTCGGACAGGAAATAGCAGGTGCGATTGCTACCAGTTCAGTGAGAGAGAATGCAACATCTTACGCGGATGAATCCAGAATTAACAGCAGCAGTCGCTCACACACAATAACGTCAGCCACAGCCGGAAAAATGGCGCGAGGTACCGTAAGAACCAACAGCACCAAGCGCTTGTAGGCGTTGTTCAAGCGTTTCGAGAACAGTACATGGCACCATGCTAATCCACTGATTGATTGGAACTCTTGAAACTCATGTAACCGTGCTGGGGTGCTGTGAAATGTCGGAGCTTGCCTTCCTGAACCGCCAACCGTAGAGCATCCGCCCGTAAAAGTTGAACCACCTGCGCGCTGCGGCATCCTGAAACGGATACTCGGCTCCGATTTGTCTTGCTGCGGCTAGTCCCGTCACAAAACAGGTTTCCTGGCTGTTAATCAGAGTATGGGCCCCACAATGCCACGTACGCTTTCTTCCCTGAATAAAGCCAAACAGAGGTACCAGGAAAGCCAGATGTTTCACATCGTGAACGATGTGCTGAAACCACCATTTTTTAACAATCCGGTCTTCGTTGATCTTGCTGGTTGCGTTGTACGTCACCAGACAGGGCTTGTCTGAGTGACTAGCCCATGGCTGCTGATTGTGCATAATGTAGGTGATTTCATAGTTGTCAGGCCTCGCACCATACTGCTCTATATAGTTGCTCCGGGTCGTCAGCGGCTTTGTATCGTTATCCGGGAGAATAGAAGCGTCCGAATGAATCACTGTGTGGTTATGTAGCTCACTTTCATATCGGATTGAGGAAAGAATGTAGCGTTCCAGGAAACTCGGTTGATCCAAGATCATCAGGGTTTGATTTGCATTGCAGGCAAAGATTACATCATCAAACTTTTCCGTATTTCCAGCCTGGTCTTCTACGATAAGACCGGATGGTTCACGATATACCTTTCGCACAGGCCGGTTCAAATATATCTTGTCCATGAATGATTCGGCCATGTTCTCGTAGATACGTCGCGTTCCCTGATCCCACGTCTGCATTGGAGTTGCACGCTCAATATTGAAGAACTCCAGATACCGGCAAAACATTGACGCAGGCATATCGAATACGTTCGTCGCCATCAAAAAATTAACGAACATGGGTTTCAGAACCTTGTATCTGAAATCACCTGAAAACCCGCCTAGATTGAGGATAACCCTCATACTGATGTAGTTAAACGGATTGAGAGCATTGAGAAATTTGGATCTGGTACGGTTTAGTTTTCCGATCCATTGCAAGCGTTTCAAGATCTTCTGGAACTTCTTGATTTCCGGTTCCAGCCGCCTACTGATTTCGGAATCGAAGTCGTGAGCGTACACTTCGCCATGATACCCCACACTGTAGCTGAATTTGGTATCAAGTAATTCAATCCCGTGTTGCTCCATAAAAAGGAGAATGTGGTGGTATACAGAGGGGATGCATGCCGTAACTGAGATGTCAAATGGGATTGATGTCCCGTCATCTTGCGGCATATCTGCAGTAATTGCATTGCCCCCGATCTGATCTTGCGCTTCAAACACTCGAAAATCGAACTGGTCAGGCTGCTTGCTCAATGCCCATGCCGCTCCTAAACCTGAAATACCTGCACCTACAATGGCGACCTTTTTCAGGGACGCGATATTCCGATTTTCTGAATACTTCTTCATAGGTGAATCATGAATACTTGTAGGCTAAACTCCTGGAAAATGACTCCACCAACATCAAGTCACTAAAAATTACTCTAGAAAGTTAAATGGCATGTCCTATGTAGCGTGAGACGTAATATCCTTTTTCTAATCCAATTTTGGTAACCTTTTTGTAATTGCCTCGGTTATTCAGTATGAGTTCCCTGGACGCTGCGCCAAATCGATAAGATCCAACCCATACTTTGGCCGCATTAGGAATGATGGCCACGAACGGTTTTAATTTTTCAGAGAAATTACTCCACAGTGCCGGTGCCGGAGAGTGTAAAAAACTAAGTGTGAGTTTTTCATTTTACGCAGTCATAAAGGGAATATGATGCCGAGGCCAAAATACAGAATGTATTTTTACTGGGCCGGAGCAGACTTCGGATGATTGGAACCGTTTGCAGGTGCGTTTTCCAGAACATGGTTCCTTGTTTGGGGTTTGGCAGGAACAAAGATGGTCAATAGGGAGATAATGGTGCAGTCAACATCTGTGAAACGACTGCAGTTCAGCGGGAAATAATCCCTGGCACGATAATTGTTTGAATGTGGTTGGCGGGAGCCGAAAATGCTGTACTCGTCAACTGAATGTGAGCATCACAAACCGATTCCTTAACCACACAGTATCAGGTATTGCCAGTCTGCGGCATTTGCTGTAAACCCTCTTCACTAACCCGGACCCAACTTACACATGGCATCACGAGAATCCTCCATAGACGACCTACCAAGCAACCGCCCATTCTCTGTACAAATAGGTCTGATAGTCGCACTCCTCCTTGTTTCATCCATTCTACTGATTTCGAGGTGGGATTCGGAATCAGAAAACAACTCGGAAGTCTATGAAATCGTCGAACAAATGCCAGAGCTGATTGGCGGCATTCGTGGACTCCAGGGCAAGGTGATATACCCGGAAATCGCCCGAAAAGCCCGCGTTGAAGGCCGTGTCATTGTGCAGTTCATCGTGGATAAAACTGGGAACGTGCGTAACGCTCAGGTCCTCCGTGGAGTAGGTGGCGGACTCGATGAAGAGGCTACCAGAGTCATCTCTGAGCACGCAGTATTTACTCCCGGACGCCAAGATGGTAAACCCGTATCAGTAAGACTTGCTATTCCAATCGTGTTTAAATTGCCTAATGAGCTCGAGTCCCTCTCCGATGAATCACAACCATCAGAGAAGCAGGATGTTTATGAAATCGTCGAACAAATGCCAGAGCTGATTGGCGGCGTTCGTGGACTCCAAGCCAAAGTTAAGTACCCGGAAATCGCCCGAAAGGCCCATGTTGAAGGCCGTGTCATTGTGCAGTTCATCGTGGATGAAAATGGCAATGTACGTGACGCCCAGATCCTTCGTGGAGCTGGTGCCGGACTCGACGAAGAGGCGGTTAGAGTCATCTCTGAACACGCAGTATTTACTCCCGGACGCCAAGACGGTAAACCCGTACCGGTAAGAGTGGCTATTCCGATCGTATTTAAATTGGACAACGAGTTCGAGTCTCTCTCCGATCAATCACAATCATCAGAGAAGCAGGAGATTTATGAAATCGTTGAACAAATGCCAGAGCTGATTGGTGGCATTCGTTGACTCCAAGCCAAAGTTAAGTACCCGGAAATCGCCCGAAAGGCCCACGTTGAAGGCCGTGTCATTGTGCAGTTCATCGTGGATGAAAATGGCGATGTCCGTGACGCCGAGGTCCTCCGTGGAGCTGGTGCCGGACTCGACGAAGAGGCTACCAGAGTCATCATGGAGGAGGCGAAATTTATTCCCGGACACCAGAGTGGTCGCGCCGTACCGACGATGACGTCCCCCCCGATCGTATTTAAGCTGCGCTGAGTTACGCTGACCTTCAAAAAGATGCCCCGCAGTTTCACCGAACAGCCGGGGCCCGTGTTCCGTAGCGTGACCTACTTTTTGGTCAGCGGTAAGTGTTCGAGTGCCAACCGGTTCTGCTACTCAACCTTGACTTGCCGGAGTTGTATGCTTTGCCTGGGCGTAATTGACGACTTTGAGACGCGATAGGGCGTCTCAGGCCTTGGCTGGACCTCGCTGGCACTAATGCTACCAAACTGGCACGGGCTACCGAATACGACGATCATTGCGGAGGTGGGCTCGTATTCTGGTGACGATGAGGATCGCTGACTTTGATTACGGGCAGGGGAGGATATTGATGTTGATGACTACCCTTATCTGAGCCCGTATTTTGTTACAGAGACGCATCCCAGTCCGTCCGCGAAAGGCGAGATTCATCGACTGGTCGTGGCATCGAAGAGTAAGCGTGCGGTAACCTCATTTGTCTTTGAGATGCCCTGACGGCAAACCTGAATGGAGCGTCCACGTTTGTGTTTACCCTTCCCATATCATCGATATACCGATTGGGGTCTTTAAACACGCTCCGCTAGAAGGATTCGATGGTATGACCACGTGGAAATTGGGACCCCTCAATCCCACACTCATCGTCCAAGATCCAGTCAGCGCTTATACGCGCGCCCTTTTAGCGAATTCCTATCCCGACTTACTAGTGTCTTTTGTCCAACGCCACTTACGTTTTTCGTCAGCGACACTTCACACTTCATTGAAGCAGAGCATCTGAGTACTCATGCAATCAGTGAACTTCCATTCATATATCTGTGAGGAGAGACGACTTCAGACCGACAAGTCAGGCTTATTTGACGATTGATGAAACACGAAAGTAAGGCAGTGGAGCAGCCGCAGCAGAGTGAACGATGCCAGCATTATCAGACATAATTCTGGAACTCTTAAAAGAATTTCGCCTATTTTGCCAAAGTATAACAAAAATGTTACGAAAACGTTACAAGAACATTACTGATGGTGTTGAACTTGTAACTTGCCCATCAAGCGTGGGGCTAAACGGAGGATACCATGACAAAAATCATCGCACTAGTCTGTGTTTTGATCAGCATTAATGTTGCCGCCTGCACAAGTTCTCAAACCGCCTTGAATGACCCCTCGTACGCTGAGCATACAGGTATCATTGATCTCCCCACGTTGGTAAACTCCCCGGCTGGCCCCCTGCAGCATGCTGCTTATAAGGGAGCCGCCAACAAACAAGTTTTCGTGTCCTTCCTGGTAGACGAAACAGGACAGATTGTGAATCCCATCGCAGTGCATCACGTGGATGATGTCTTAACGCAAAAAGCCGTCAAAGCACTTGAGCACGTACGCTTTGAACCTGGTCGCGTTGGATTACAGCCAATCAGTGTCGAGATGACTATGCCTGTCTCCTTCCGTGGACAGAACAATGCACCAGATCTGTATGACTTCCTGGACCAAGTTCCCGTCCTACTCGGCAGCATAGAATCCCTGGTTAAGGAAATTCAGTATCCCGACCGTGCGCGCCGAGCTAATCTCGAGGGACGTGTCACAGTGGCCTTCATTGTTGACGTGAATGGAGCTGTCCGCCGCCCCACCGTTACGCAAAGCCTCGGAGCAGGCTGTGACGAAGAGGCGCTGCGGGCCATTCAACTCGCACGCTTTGCACCGGGCCGGTTAGACGGTGTTCCTGTCAATGTAGTAACCTCCCTAACCTTCGTATTTTCGCTGATCTGATTGTTCATCAGACACGATCAAATACGACCAAAACCGATCAGCCTCAAACCTGAACCGTTACGGTTTACGGACCAGAACTTCTACACCGGAGTCAGTCCCGACAATAACTTCGGTGGCCAGTCCAACAAACAGACCGTGATCCAGCACACCTGGCATTTCCAGCAATGTGCGACTGAGGGCAGCTGGGTCACCGATCGGACCAAACTGTGCATCAATTATCCAAAAACCCTGATCAGAAACAATCGGGCCGTCCTTCCGGAGCCCCAACCGCAAAGCTGCTGCCGCACCCATAGCTTGAAGTGTCCGCAACACAACCGGTGCGGCCATGGGAATCACCTCAATGGGCACCGGCATCTTTGTGCCCAGTTGCTTTACCAGTTTAGAAGTATCCACCAGCACGATAAACCTGTCCGCCTGACTGGCAACAAGCTTCTCGCGTGTATGTGCAGCCCCCCTACCCTTGATCAGGTCAAGCACAGGACTGACTTCGTCGGCCCCGTCAACCGCAATATCCAGCCTTCCCTCAATATCATCAAAAGTACAAATTGGTACTCCCTGCGCACGTGCTTCAAGCTCAGCCGAACTGGAAGTTGGTATTCCCTTGATCAACAGACCTTCTTCCCGAATTCTGCGCCCAAGAGCCGCTATTGCGAACGCTGTAGTGGAACCCGTGCCAAGGCCGACTGTCATACCGGACTCGACGTATTGTGCCGCATTCTCGCCTGCCTGTTTTTTGGCGAGGTTCTGGCTCATTACTCGTGCCTTAACGATTCTATCGGATCCAGGCCTGCTGCCTTATAAGCCGGATACACTCCAAAAACCAACGCAATCAAGGTGACGCCAATTACAGCACCGATCGCCCAGGTCCAAGGGAAGACGAACGAGGCATCAAACACCCACCCGAGAATGTTGCCGCCCAAAACCCCAACAAGGATACCCATGATTCCACCAATTTGACATAGAAAGATCGCCTCGTACAAGAATTGACTCAACACATCCCGTCTTCGCGCACCCACAGCCTTTCTTACACCAATCTCGCGAGTACGCTCAGCCACTGAAACAAGCATAATATTCATGACTCCTATACCAGCGGAAAGGAGCGTGATCAGGCCAACGGCTGCTCCTCCCGCCTTGACCTGGTTTGTAAAATTGGTGATCCCCCCAACAAAGGATTCTGTACTCTCAATCTCAAAATTATTTTCCTCGCCAGGCTGCACATTGCGGATTACCCGAAAAATACCTATGGCTTCCTCAATCGCTTCATCTATTGTCTCCATTGACGGGGTCTGCACTTTAATCTCTATGTCCCGCCATGCAGCGCTATAGCTTTGAATAATGCGGGTAATGGGAGCCAGTGCTAGACGATCCATGCTGTTCCCAAATACTGCACCTTTTTTGGCTAGTACACCGATCACTTGGTAGCGCCTACCGTCAACGATGATTTCTTTTCCGATCGAATTAATGTTTGGGAACAGCGTATCATCAAGTTCATGTCCGATAACCACTACATTTCGCCCTAACCGTACATCCAATGCAGTTACATTGCGCCCACGAGCAACATCAAATCCGTTCGTGCCAACCCAATGCTCATTAACACCTAAGTGTATCACTACGGGATCTGTTTTCTGGTCTCCATACCGGGCTTCATCTGAATCTCCAGCTACAAGGGTTGGACTCACCGCAGACGGCAACTGTGCACGCTCCGCGTACTGGCGCACTTGTTCGTAAGTGATGTTTGGTCGTGCCCGATATCGCGAACCGGAACGGTTAAATCCACCGGACTTGTAGATGGTGAACGTAGTTGCACCGAAAGATTCGACGGTAGAAACCACCTTGGTCTCTATGACCTGAACCGCAGTTACAGCTACAATAATGGCAAATACACCAATTACAATGCCCAATAGCGTAAGCATGGAGCGCAGCTTATGGCTGCGTAGGATCCCCCAAGCAAGTCGCACAAATTCCAGGTTAAACATATTAGCCGTAACGTAATGCGTCAATTGGGTTCAGGCGGGCCGCGTTCCAGGCAGGTACTACACCAAAGGATACTCCTACGAGCACGCAAATTCCAAACGCCAAGAGAACCGTGCCTGTGGCCAGAACCGCCGGTATAATTTGATTGATAATGGCCGTGATCCCTAGAGATAACGCCACCCCGCAAGCTCCGGCAGCAATACAAACCAAAACTGACTCGATGAGAAACTGTGCCAGCACGGCACGTCTACTGGCCCCCACCGCCTTCCGAATACCAATCTCTTTGGTGCGCTCTTTCACCGTTACAAACATAATATTCATAACCCCAATACCACCAACCACTAGAGCAAGCCCCGTTAGGAAGATGCCAATCGCGTAGACTACAGCTTTTATCGTTGCCAATTGCTCACGGAATGCCTCCGTCTTGTTGATTTCGAAATTATTCTCCTCCAACGCATCAAGTCCCCTAGCAGCACGCATGATGCCCGTCAACTCCTCTTCAAGTAAGGGGACGGTTTCCCCGGACCCAGCGTTAACCTTGATCGTTACGCTCCTGAAGCGCCCAAAATGACGCTCAAAAGTTGTGAGTGGAATCTGTGCCTGCTCATCGAACGAGAACATGCCAAAAAACTTGCCCTGTTTTTCCAAAACCCCGATCACCTCGAATCGCTTACCACCCAAACGGATCGTTTTCCCCAGCGCCCGTTCATTTGGAAAAAGAGACTCACGCACAGCGTCTCCAATTACCACCACGTTGCGGCCAACCAGGTTATCCAGGTCATTGTACCAGCGCCCTTCCACAAGGTCTACATTATCTACCCTTGCTATTTCGGGAGTTGATCCTTGGATGTGTACGCCATACATGGCACGATCGCGATAACGGATTGGGCGACTCGTATCAACCAGCGGAGCTACTGCAACTGCATACTGAGAGCGATCGCGAATATGTTCTGCCAAGTCTGAGCGAAGGTCCGGCCGAGACCATTGCCGTCGTCTTTCATCTCCCTCAACAAACCAGCCCGTCTTCTCAACATAAATTGCGTTAGTGCCCAGTAAGGCTAAGGAACGATTCATCGCCCCTTCCAGACCATTGATAATCGTAAACATCGCAGTCACGGTCACAATCCCGATGATAATACCGAGCATCGTTAACCCGCTGCGCAGACGATTTGAGACGAGGGAGCGCAGAGCGATATTCAACCCCTCCCAGATTTCGATGAAAAAATGAATCAAAGCGGAAATCCTATATTGCCGGAGTACTTTCTAGCCTGTACGCAAACGTATTACACGTGTTGCACACCTCTAACAACAAAAATGCATTGAACTTTGTTCGCCCTGACCCCGCCCCTACAATTTGGACATTTCATTCAGTTATCGCGTAGAACGCGCGGGGGTTTGTATCTGCTCGCGCGTTAGCTCATTCGTATGAAAAGTAAGATTCACATTATCACTGAGTTTATGCGATTCTTGCGGGTACGCAAGAAATATTGGCTCATGCCCATTGTGGGCCTCCTGCTGCTGTTGAGCCTTCTCATCGTTTTGACCCAAGGATCAGCTTTGGCACCGTTTATTTACTCCCTGTTCTGATTTGCAGCTGCTTTCATCCCCTATTACAAATAAACTTTGTGTGCCCCCAAACCATACGTGAGTGAACTCTAGGCATGGGCCAGATAATAGCGATTGCCAACCAAAAGGGCGGTGTTGGTAAGACTACAACTGCCATCAACCTCGCAGCTTCCTTAGCTGTAGAGGAGCGTATGACGCTGCTGGTAGACATGGATCCACAGGGTAACGGAACTTCAGGACTTGGACACGATGTCAAAAGCACAGGGCCTTCGGTGTATGAGGTCATCATTGGAACGGCAACACCAGACGAAGTAGTAACCAGTACGGAAGTTCCAAATCTGGACCTACTTCCAGCCAACATAAACCTCGTCGGGGCAGAAGTTGAGCTCATTAGTGTTACAAGACGTGAACGCCTTCTGAAGCATGCACTGAGCGAGATCACAAAGAAATATGACTATGTGATCATTGACTGTCCCCCTTCTCTTGGACTCCTTACCGTCAACTCGCTCACTGCTGCCGACAGTGTTATTATTCCCGTACAAGTAGAATATTTTGCACTTGAAGGACTTGGGTTACTGCTTAATACCATCAAAATAATTCGCAACGGTCTCAATCCTGACTTACAAATTGCAGGTGTGCTCCTGACACTCTATGATCAACGCCTGCGGCTTTCCCGTAGTGTCCGCGACGAAGTAAAACGTTACTTTGGTGACCGGGTATTTAGGACCATCATACACCGGAACGTTACCATCGCAGAAGCTCCTAGCTTCGGGAAGCCCGTCGTGATGCATGATGCGACCAGTACCGGGGCCCGCAATTATCGCGCCCTCGCTAGAGAAATCCTCCAGCTTTCCACTTTTTCTAGTACTGGTACTCCCCGCTTTTCTTCCACATCGAACAGCTGATCCAGCAAATGGTACATTGCGGGGAGTAAATGTAAAAATCCTCCTCCCGTGTGCACATGTCAGAAAAAAAGACTGCGCTTGGACGCGGATTAGGTGCGCTGCTAGACCATGAAGGACTCCTCCGCTCCAAAGAGGATGCTCATACATTGGTCAGTGGCACATTCGCATTACCCCTGAATGCGATCAAACCTAATCCATACCAGCCCCGACAGGATTTTAAGCCTGAATCACTTGATTCGCTTGCTCAGTCCATCAGGCAACTGGGAGTAATTCAGCCAATCACCGTCCGTGCAATAAATGATGGAGAATTTGAGCTTATCAGTGGCGAAAGACGACTAAGAGCCGCCAAACTGGCGGGGATAGAGAAAATTCCCGCCTACATCCGACCGGCAAAAGGGGAGCAAATGCTCGAAATGGCCCTGGTTGAAAATGTTCAACGGGAAGAGCTCAACCCGATTGATGTTGCCCTCGGCTGTCAGCGACTCATTGACGAATACGAACTGACACAGGAAGATGTCGCCCGCAGGGTTGGCAAACAACGTTCAACCATTGCAAACTTTTTACGCCTCCTGCATCTTCCACCCAATATCCAGATCGGACTTCGGGAAAACGCCCTCACCCCCGGTCACGCCCGCGCTCTACTTGCCCTTCGAAACGAGAAAACCCAGCAAAATCTTTTTAAAGAGATTCAGCGCCAGGACCTCAGTGTACGTGAAGTAGAAAGACGTGTAAAACTCCAACAAAATCAGACTCGTAAACCAAAAACAACTCCTGTCCTACGCAACCCCCATATAGTTGATATCGAAAACGAGCTGCGTAAATTCTTGGGGACAAAAGTGCGCGTAAAAGAATCAACACAGGATCGAGGCCAAATCGAAATCCACTACTACTCCAAAGAAGATTTTTCGCGCGTGCTCGAATTACTCACCGGCGCAGTCCAGTAGAATGGTTCATCCCACACTGAGAGTCTCCACACTCGTTGGCCTGTGCCTTCTGCTGGTAATCCCATCATCTGTTCAAGGTCAGCTGGATCCTCTGATGACGGATTCAGCATTTGTCCATCCAAGCCCGAACAAAGCCCTGCGGCGTGCAATAGTGCCCGGATGGGGACAGCTATATAACCGCGAGTACTATAAGGTGCCCATTGTTTACGTAGGTATTGCCGCCCTTGTCGGTTCTGCTCTTTTGGTTAACAGAAGATACCGGCTTTACCGACATGCCTACCTTTATACCGCACGCACCGATCAGGACGGAATTCCTATATTCCCTCACTATGCAAGTGACTATGCCGAGCTTATTCGCGACCTAGGACTGAACCCCGAGTCAAGCCTGATGCCAGAAGAGATCGCAGCACGTCGCGCCAGATTAGAGCCTCAGTTCCGTGCTAACCGGGATAACCTGCGACGCAATAGAGACCTGTTGTACTTCGGTACAATCGCATGGTACGGACTCACGATCCTAGATGCATACGTAAGTGCACATTTAGCAGAGTTTGACGTAGACGAATCGCTGACTGTTCGAGTAGTGGGAGGGCCAGAAAAACTCGGACTTGCGATCACTTGGTAATTTTGACCAGTGTGTGGTATGGCACGCATTATATACGCACTTAGTGGACAGGGACGCGGTCATACGTCCCGGGGCATGGCTGTAGCCGAGGGACTGCGTGGACGCGGACATCGTGTGCGATTTTGTGGGGGCGGAGCAGCACAGAAGATCTTGCAGGCCCAGGGAGAAAATGTAATCCCTGTACGACAACTGCAAACGGTCCTACGGAACAATACGATCCAGGCACGGGCAACTATCTTGGCGAATTGGCCATCAATCCGCAACCTTGATCAAATTGTACGCAAACTGGCCGATCAAATCAGCGAATGGAAGGCTGATATGGTCATCACGGATTTCGAGGCATTTTCCTGGCGAGCAGCCAATCTTCTGGATCTCCCGGTGATCTCTCTCAATCATCAACAAATTGTCACGGAGACCTGCTATGCACTCCCCACCCGACACAAATATCACGCCAATCTTGCACGTATAGTGATTAATATCGTCGCACCACGCACACCCAACAGACTCCTGTTATCGTCTTTCTTCTATCCCGAAGTGAAACGTCCGGAAATAACGACCATTGTTCCTCCTATCATTCGCTCCGAGATCGTCCAGATTGAACCAACCGCAGGAGAGCATGTCCTGGTCTACTACAACCAGCCGGAGGGAAGTCATGCACTCTTGGAGCACTTGCGTACAGACGGTCGTCGGTACATCGTTTATAACTTCCCCAAACCCGGCAACACCTCCAACTACCCGAACATAACCTTTAAGCCTGCGTGCGTTGAAGAATTTCTGGTAGATCTAGCCGATTGCAGGGGCGTTCTATGTACAGCGGGGTTCACGTTACTAAGTGAATCCCTTTACTTGGGGAAACCACTGATGGTCGTACCTAATCGTGGTATCTTTGAACAAACACTTAATGCTATCTTTCTTGAGCGAGAGGCCTTGGGACAAGCTGTAATTGGTCGAAATATATCCGCAGATGATCTGGCGCAATTTCATGCGTATATTGATTCCAAGGCGAACATGAACCGTTCATGGAACGTTCGGGGGAATAGTGAGGCAATTGACCTGATTGAAAAAGAACTGCATCTATCTGCAACTTCCTGGGCCCACCTTCGTCCTGAATCACAGACAGCCCCCACTTGACGTCCAAATCTAGACTCAATTGCCATACGCTGAGGTGTATTACCTATTCCTTGACCAAGCCTATTTCCTCTCCATATGATTAACCCGGACGAAGTACTGCCAGCGGAGCCGGCTATTTTTGGGAAAACACGGGCCTTCATGGCACCCGGGGCCTTGATCAATGAAGCAAAGAGGGCCAACCTCTATCCCTATTTCCGTGCAATTTCGCGCAGTGAGGGGACGAGGGCATTCATTGACGGCCGGGAGCTCATCATGGCTGGATCAAATAATTATCTCGGATTAACCAGTGATCCACGCGTTAAGGAGGCCGCCAATGATGCAATTGCCCGATATGGGACCGGTTGCACGGGCAGTCGATTCTTGAACGGTACTCTTGATATTCATCTTGAGCTTGAAGCTCGGCTGGCCGCGTTTATGCAAAAAGAGGCGTGTGTTCTGTTTTCAACGGGTTACATGACGAATATGGGCGTGATTCAAGGGATCACGTCCAAAAACGATCTGATCTTCTCGGATAAAGAGAACCATGCCTGCATTGTGGCCGGTACCCAGGTGAGTGCAGCCGACACATGGCGTTACCAGCATTTTAATATGGCACATTTGCGTCGCCTTCTCGAGAAAGCCGACGCTGAAAGGCCGGAATCTGACAAACTCATCGTCACCGATGGTGTGTTCTCCATGAGTGGGCGAATTGCTCCAATACCCGAACTAGTCAAACTTGCCAACGAGTTTGACGCCGCTCTGATGCTGGACGATGCCCATGCCGTTGGTGTGATTGGCCCAGGTGGACGGGGCTCCGCGGCCTATTTTGGATTGAATAAAGAAGTACCTCTGACCACAGGAACATTCTCAAAGAGCTTCTCTTCGCTGGGTGGTTTTGCAACTGGAGATCTTGATGTAATTGAGTATATCCGACACATGGCACCTGCGCACATCTTCAGTGCGTCTATGCCACCCAGCACCGTAGCAACCGTGCTCAAGTGTCTGGAAATTCTCCAGGAAGAAACTTGGCGACTTGAACGCCTGTGGCAGATTTCGAACTATATGCGGGAGGGCTTTCGTAACGCCGGCTTTGATGTCTGGACCAGTGAAGCTCCTATCATCCCCGTCGTAGTTGGCAACGAGATGATGACCGCATTCCAATTCTGGACTGACCTGCTGGAGGCAGGCATCTTTGTGAATCCGATCGTACCGTGGCGCGGTGCCGTGCCTCGCGGCCTTACAATCATGCGTACATCTTACATGGCGACGCACACTGATGAGGATTTGGACTTCATCCTTGATGCATTCTGCCGCGTAGGCCGCAAGCACGGAGTGTTGGCCAGCCCTGTGATATAGCAGTATGTCAGGCATGCACTCATGTACGGTTCGCCCGGTCAAATCGCGGCGGGACCTACGACGGTTTGTTCAATTTCCGTACGACTTGTACCGGAGCAGCCTATTCTGGGTACCCCCGCTTCGCATGGATCAGTTTGAGGTCCTAAACCCGCGCAAGAACCCATTCTTTGAGCATGGGCGGATGCAGCTATTCCTGGCATTTGATGCGAACGAAAAAGTCGTGGGGCGAATCGCTGGCATTGTCAATGGAATGCATCTGAAAACTCACGACGATGAGGCCGGTTTTTTTGGGTTCTTCGAAACCGAAGAGCACTACGAAACTGCTGCTGCACTTCTGGATCGGGCTGCCGTCTGGCTTCAAGAGCAGGGTTTGAATACTATGCGCGGTCCGGTTAACCCAACCTTGAATGATCCGGCTGGCCTGCTGGTTGACGGATTCGACCGGGTGCCCGCAATAATGATGACCTACAACCCTCCATACTACAAGGACTACCTGGAGCGCTGGGGACTTGTTAGTGTCATGACCACATGGGCATACTACATTCACCGCAAGCACGTGGCAATTGACCGCATGCGACGTGGGGCTGCTATCATTTATCGCCGTAATCCGGGTGTGTCAGTGCGTACGCTTGATATGTCCCGCTTCGACGAGGAAGTGGCCACGATAAGGGAGATATACAATGACGCTTGGTCTGACAATTGGGGGTTTGTCCCTATTACAGACAACGAGTTTGTACACTTGGCAAAGGCCATGAAAGCTATCGTAGATCCAAGGATTTGCTTTTTTGTCGAGCTTGATAGCAATCCGGTAGGCTTCACGGTTTGTCTGCCCGACATCAATCCGGCACTTCAGCGACTCCCAAACGGTCGATTATTGCCGTTCGGCTTAATTAAACTGCTGATTCTAACAAAATTCGCTGGCATACGTAGTGTTCGTATGCCCCTCATGGGAGTTCGCAAAGAATATCATGGCCGCGCCCTTGATGTACTTCCTGTTCTTGAGACCATGGAACGGGGTCCGGGCTACGGCTACCAAAGCTGCGAGACTAGTTGGGTTCTCGATAACAACCATGTCCTCAAGAACCTGCTAAGCTCCATCAACGCGGACGTGGATAAAGAATATGCCATCCTTGAAACCTCGCTCGTTGAGAAAGCGGCCTCAACGTCATAACATCGTTGCTGAGGATCGTCCAGATCCGAGCCTTGTCTGCTGCTGCCCTACGCCGGCAAGGGAGTATAGCACATGGGGTCTACCGGAATAGTCCCCTTGCCCAGCGCAGTGACGCATTGGCCGTCACCGCCATGGCAGCTGCCAGCGCATCGTACAATATATCCCGGACATCAAATACGCGATCCGGCAGCGCTAGTTGGAGGCATTCATCAATCAAACCAAGAACAGTTGTAACCACGACGACGACCAATGGGCCAGCGAAAATTTTCCTACCAGATGCGGATCTCTCCAGCAGCGCTGCATAAATTAGCAGGGCAATGATACCATATATGATCAGATGCATCCGTTCCTCCGGCTTTGCAATGCTCATGAGTATGAAACCATAGACCGCCGCAATCGCCATTCCAGCGACGATCTCCGACCATCTCGGCATTGTGCTCATGCCTTGTGTCAGAACGAAAACCAGAACCAGAAAACAACCTGACAGAAACAGCCACGGCCCCCAGCCGCTGGCTTCCAGTGGCTGAAGCAGATCCCTCACCACACCAAGCGTCAGGTAGACTACCGATACGACCAACACAGCACAAGCCCAAAGCCAGCGCTCGCGCCTGGAAACAAATAGCCTCATGCGGGTCAAATTTATTGGAAGGGGATTATATCTGAGTTGTAGCAGGGAATGCAACAAGTAATATCATAGGTGCAGGTACACAGAACTCTTTTGTCGTCGGCTTATACTGTTCACTGCTTTAACTCATGCAAGACACTTACTGGCTTACTGTATCATTGATGACCTGTAGTAGACTCGTCACCGGATCATGTGTATCGTGTGAGATTTCCCAAATCATTACACCAGGGAAACCATTCTCCACTACATACTGCGTCTTGTCGGCAATCGTCTGCCTACCGTTATAGTAGATGTTTTCGACTCGGTCCGTACCAGGAGCATGCGGATACCGTGCAGCAATGTCACGGTATGCAATACCTCTGCCTCCATTAACATCAAAATCTCTTCCATAAAATGGCAGGCCAAGGATTATCTTGCCCGAGGGCCATTTACGGTAGTTGACCCAGTAGGCCAGACCGGTTGCAGAAGCATCTGACCCCGTCCCGATGGCTTGATCGAAGGAAGAATGGGGACCAGGAGCAGACCATGGTCCAGAAAAGTCGTATCCCATTACATGCACGTAATCAACCAGGTGATACACTTCATCATAGTGCCTGCCGAACCAGTCTCCGGGATAAACATCAAGTGATATTCCCCAGCTGTCCAGCTCACTTCGGAGTTCTTTCATCAGTGACACAAAGGCAGCCTTTTCCGAGGCTATCGGAATATTGGCATCATCTTTATTCCATTCTTCCCAGTCAACATCAACCCCATCAAGGCAGTTTTCAGCCAAGTACTGCCTGACGGTACGAACAAAATTTCCGCGAGCACCTTCATTTTTGGCAAAAACGGGATAATTTGACGAACCTGCACCTCCGCCAACCGAAACATAGACCTCAACTCCATTTGCGTGGGCAGCCTGAACCAATGAGTCCAATCGGGAAAGATCTGCGACATTAATCGATCCGTCAGTTTGCGGTATTGCAAACGCATAGATCACACGCGTAAGCATATCCCACCTTATTTGGGAGATGGGTAATACGTCGTGCTTGTACCCAGGATAAAAGCCAATAACCTGATGTTCGGTGACCTTACGGTCAAAATCGCATGCCGAGAAAGGTTCTTCCTCAACAGCCGAGGTGCAGCCTGCTATCGCCAGGACAATAACACCAATAGTACCAATGGATCTCATAGCCGATATATACGACAAGGAGAGTTATGACCAAGTTTGAACATTGACCATGTGTATAGCCAACCGCCAACTACGTGTCTGATCAAATGGCATCTATCGCCAACTCAATCATTCATCGCTTAGAAAAGCTGGTCAAAAAAACGGGGGAGTATGCCCGGTTCCAATGCAACTGCCAGAAGCAACCCACCTATTGCGCCTCCCAGATGGGCCTCGTGGGCAATCCCAAATGATCTCCCGCTTTTCATTGCATAAATGCTTCCAGCTACAAACAGGAATGCGAAAAGCACCGCCGGGACGGGCAGCGCTGCAAAAATATAGATCAGATCATACGGAGCAAACAATACGTAGCAAAAGAGTACACCGCTTATGGCCCCACTCGCCCCAACCGCATTATACCCGCTACTGCCCCGATGCTGGAAATGTGTCAAGGCATGTGCACTCAAGAGCGACCCCATATACAAAATCAGATAATCCGTGCTCCCCATTCGTGTCTCCAGTGCTGGCCCGAAGAAGTACAGTGTAATCGCATTGAAGGCCAGATGCGTGAGCGAAACATGCACAAAACCACCGGTGATATAGCGGTATGGCTCCTTTGACACTCGGGTCGGTCTAAATCCCAGACGATCAATCAGCGTCGGGTCGGCAAAGAGCGCAAAACCGCTTACCATGACAATAGCAACGAGGAGCAATATCGTCACGGGTGAATCTGGTCCAAATAGCCCCATGGATTAGATTTGTAGCAGGCTTCGGAAAAGCATCGCGCCGTCCCGACTGCCCAGAGCCTCTTCTGCAGCTCGCTCAGGGTGAGGCATCATGCCGAGCACGTTTCCAGCCCTGTTCACTATGCCCGCTATGTTGTTGGCGGATCCATTGGGGTTGGAATCCGGTGTGACCTCACCGGCCGGTGTCGTATACCGGAACACAACCTGTCCATTACGCTCCAACTCTACCAACTCGGATGCCTCCGCGTAGTAGTTACCCTCACCATGAGCGATAGGAATACGTAAAACCTGGCCCAACTCAGCATTACGTGTATAGGGTACGTCTGTGTTATCTATTCGTAGATGGACCCACGTACAGGCAAATCGAACGGACGCATTACGAAGCAATGCACCGGGCAAGAGCCCACATTCACACAGAACCTGAAAGCCGTTGCAAATGCCCAAGACAAGGCCGCCGTGCTCTGCAAAGCGGACGACGCTGTCCATAATTAAAGAAAATCGGGCGACCGCTCCAGCCCGCAAGTAATCCCCATAGGAAAAACCGCCTGGTACAATAACGAGGTCAACTGGAGGTAATTCCCGTTCCTTATGCCAGATAAACCTGGTTTCGAGACCAAATACATGCCGTGCAACGTGGTAAGCGTCGTGGTCACAGTTTGAGCCCGGAAAAACAATGACGCCTACACGCATCAATTCTTGGATTAGTCCTTTATGACTTCCAGTTCTAGAATGATCTCCACATTGTGTCCAACAATAAATCCTCCGGCCTCGGTCAATTGATCCCAAGATAGATTGAATTCCTTACGATTAATCACCGTGCGTGCCTCAAATCCGGCGCGCTCGGAATCCCCCATCTTGGTCGTTCCCAGAAATTCACTTTCCAATGCAACCGACTGGGTAACATCTCTGATCGTGAGATCTCCAACTAAATGAAAGTTGTTGCCTTCAATGTTGGTTACTTCTGTGCTGGTGAAGGTTATATTTGGAAATTCCTCAGCTCCAAAAAAGTCATCCGAACGCAAGTGACCGTCCCGACGCTCGTTGCCGGTGTCAACACTGCCTGTCTCAATCGTAGCACTGACCGTCAGGGTACTCAAATCAGTACCGTCCATCAGGATTTCTGCATCATAATCGAGAAATTCCCCCCGAACATTGGAGATCCCCAAGTGACGTACCTTGAACCCAATGTTAGAGTGTACCGCATCAATTGACCAAGACGACGGATTCTCAGTGGGTACTGAGAAAGCCAGCTGACATAGCGAGACGCAAAGGATTAAACGTATTTTCATTTCCTCAAGGAAAAAATATTGGTTACTACAATCCGGCGGGTGAAACGTCATAGATCCCACTAGGATTCCCAGAGCTTTCAGTACCCCACCTCACGATTCAACATTTTTCCTCTAGAATCGTTTTTATCCGCCCTGTGTATTTTGGCCTCCGATGATCCCACGTGAACTCTTCGCCAAAATTCGGCGAATTGAAATTCGTACTAAAGGCTTGGTTAACAACGTTTTTGGTGGAGAATACCACTCCGCCTTTAAGGGTCGAGGCATTGAATTCTCGGAAGTACGCCCCTATCAGTTTGGGGACGATATTCGAACGATTGACTGGAATGTGACTGCACGCACAGGAGACACGTTCGTCAAGATTTTTGAGGAAGAGCGAGAACAGACGCTGCTGCTTGTTGTGGATATCTCGGGCTCCAGTGATTTTGGCAGCCGTGACAAATTCAAACGGGAGATCGCCGCGGAAATCTGCGCAATCTTGGGATTCAGTGCCATTAAGAACAACGATAAGGTTGGCCTTTTGTTATTCTCTGATCAGGTTGAACTCTTTGTGCCCCCCAAAAGTGGACGACGGCACGTACTACGCCTGATACGCGACCTGTTTGCGCACGAGCCCTGCTCTTCGGGCACGTCTATCCAGGCGGCTTTGGATCATATCCTCCGCGTAATTAGACGGAGATCAATCGTTCTACTGGTTAGTGACTTTCTGGACGAAGGCTTTGAAAAACCGCTGCGCATGGTCTCTCGCCGACATGACACCGTTGCAGTGCAGCTGCAGGACCCCCGCGAAAAATCTCTCCCCTCCCTTGGACTGGTCACTCTGTTCGATCCAGAAACCAATCGGGCACAACTGCTGGATACGGGAAGTCGTGTGGTACGGAATGCGTTTCGCCAATCTTCTCTGGACAGAAACACACAACTTAAAGTACTTTTCCGGCGTGCCCGGGTTGACCACGTCGAAATCCAATGTGGCGAAGACTTCGTTGACCCATTGGCAAAGTTCTTCCGTGCGCGTGCACAGATTGCATGATGAGGAGATTGTATTTGTGTGCTACACTTGCTGCAGTGGCTACCTTTTTTGCTGAGGTTGGCACACTTCAGGCCCAACGTGTGGAAGCCTATCTTTCTGAGGACAGCGTTACTGTGGGCGGTCGTTTTGCCCTCACGCTTGTGGCAATTCATGGGTTTGATGAGATGCCGTCATTCCCAAGCATGGATTCCGCTTTTGGTGATATTACTCCCGTCAGACTCATATCTGCCGGAACACGCCTATTGGACTCTGATGTACGTTTGGACAGCGCCGTTTACGAGGTAACCACCTTTGCCCTGGACACGGCCCGCTTGGCGCCACTCACCATCCGTTTCCCAGATAGTGACGTGACAGCCACAACACCGGCTCATGAGTTGGTTGTGATATCCGTAGTTCCACAGGATGCCGAGGATATCCGGGGGTTGGCACCACCGGTTGGATTTGGGCGTCCAAATTGGCCATATGTCCTTTTGGGAATTGGCGTCCTGATTGCAGGTGCATTGATCTGGTACCTGATCTGGCGACACAAAAATCCAAAATCTCTTTACATCAGTGAGCCCGAAGAGCGTGCGCCCCCCGACCCTGCAAAAGTTGCATTGGAGCGCCTACGCGCACTTGAAAATGCTCCTCTCGCTAAAAGAGCGCAGGTTGAAGTGTTTTACGTAGACTTATCGGACATACTTCGTACTTACATCGAGGACCGATTACACATGCCAGCCCTTGAATGTACAACTCGGGAACTAGTCCAGATTCTGGTGGGCCCGAGCGTGCAGCATCAAGTGCCCTCCGGTATTCCAGAACAACTGGATCAGGTCCTTTCTCTTGCAGACTTGGTCAAATTTGCGGATGTGACTCCCGCTGTAAATGAGGGGCGATCTGTGCTGAAAGAAGCGGTAAAGATTGTCAACCGTGTTGAAGTTAAGTTTGACCAGCGTGCGGCCGCAGAAGATTTTGTTAAAGTGAGCTGACTGTAATGGAGTTTGCCCAACCTCAGTGGCTGTTTCTGCTGACTCTGGTCCCGCTTTACGGGCTCTGGCAATGGTTCCGCAGGCGAGGTACCCCGGGCCTTACCTTTAGTAATTTGCGGGCCGCACATGATGCACCGCGCGGTCCGCGTGTCTATGCCATCGTGCTGCCCTCGTTACTGCGCATGGGAGCATTAGCCTTGTGCGTGCTTGCACTTGCCCGTCCCCAGGTGCGCGAAGTAACACAGGAGCGCTATGCGGAAGGTGTTGATATCGTTCTGGTTCTGGATACCTCTACAAGCATGCGAGCCGAAGACTTTCGACCAAATCGATTCGAGGCAGCTCGTGCAGTAGCTTCTGAGTTTATCGCAGGGCGCATGTCAGACCGGGTTGGGCTTATTGTGTTTGCGGCAAAAGCGTACACACAGGCTCCGCTCACGCTGGATTATGCGTTCCTGCAAAGTATGCTGGAGGAAGTCGAGGTCGGTAGCATCCAGGATGGCACTGCGATTGGTACCGCACTGGCCACCGCTGTCAATAGACTTAAGGATACCTCTGCGGAGAGTAAAGTTATCATTCTGCTTACGGATGGACAAAATAACCGAGGCGAAATTGATCCAGTAACAGCTTCCGAGGTTGCTGCAACCCTCGGCGTACGTGTCTATGCGATCGGAGTCGGCACCTATGGAGAGGCACCGTTCGTCTTTGACCGCCCTTTTGGTGGGAGACAACGTCAAATGGTCCCGGTGGAAATTGATGAGGACATGTTGCGTTCAATTGCACAGGGGACAGGAGGACAGTATTTTCGAGCTACCAATGAGCGGGCACTCCGCGAAATCTATGACCAGATCGGCGATCTGGAGAAAAGCCAAATTGAAACACGTATATATACAGACTATGAGGAACGTTACGCACGTTATCTATGGCCTGGGCTGCTTCTGATCCTGATTGAGGTTCTGTTGAAAACAACCCTGCTCCGTCGCTTTCCCTGATGGCTTGGCTTAATGAGTCATACTTTTGGACTCTCTGGGCGGTCCCCCTGGTTATCGCGCTCAGTCTGTACGCGTCCTGGCGGCGACGGACACTACAGGTGCGCTTTGGTGACATTCCACTCGTACGCAGGCTCTCCCAAAGCGTAAGCGGCCGTCGTCGACGCTACAAGGCCTCAATCATCGCAGCGGCGGTTGGATTGCTGGCAATTTCGCTCGTTGGCCCCCAAGTGGGTACCCAACTGCGTGAAGTGAAGCGAGAAGGTATCGATCTGGTGATTGCATTGGATGTATCAGCGTCAATGCTGGCAGAGGATGTTGCACCTAACCGCTTGGGACGAGCACGCAACGAAATCAAGAAACTTCTGGGAGAGCTGCGTGGCGATAGAGTGGGGCTGGTAATCTTTGCGGGTGACGCATTCATCCAGTGTCCGCTAACCACCGACTACAGTGCTGTGCGACTATTCCTGGATGTTGCTAATCCGGACCTGTTGCCTACACCTGGCACAGACTTTAGTGAGGCACTTCGGATGGCTATCCAGGCCTTTGATGCTCCTTTACCTAGTATTGATCCTGAGGCTACAAGATCAAAAGCTCTGCTGATTGTATCTGACGGTGAGAATCATGTTGCTGAACTGGAAGATATTCTGACCGCGGCACGCGACGAAGGCATCACGATTTTTGCAGCCGGCGTTGGTGAGGTGGAGGGAGCTCCAATTCCCGTATATGGAGCAAGCGACCAACGTACTGGGTACAGACGAGACCTTGAAGGGCAAATAATCCACTCAAAGCTGGAAGAATCCAGCCTCAAGACCCTCAGCTCAGATGGGGCCTATTTTCAGATCGGCCGTACATCCAGTGCGCTTTCCAGTGTTATTCCTGCACTCGAACGGTTGGATCAAGCTACACTGGCGGAGGAACAGTTTGAAGATTACGATCTCAAGTACCAGTGGCCCTTAGCATTTGCACTGCTGTTACTTTGCGTAG
The DNA here is from genome assembly GCA_965219915.1 of Rhodothermales bacterium. Classification (GTDB taxonomy): domain Bacteria; phylum Bacteroidota; class Rhodothermia; order Rhodothermales; family Bin80; genus Bin80. The sequence goes on from OZ244794.1 coordinate 3,460,302, forward strand.
ACGGCCTTATTTCCGTCCGCCGGAGCTCTCGGGCTAACCCACAGGAAAATACCTGACAATATGACCTTAGCAACCGTATTAAGCATTCTCTTGGCTAGTATCCAGATAATCCCGATGGGCAATGCCAAGAAGCATGGTCGGAATGGTAATGATTCTCTGCAGCAGGGCCAGTACGAAGGAGCCGCTTTTGCGTATCAGGAGGGTCTCTCATCCTACGAATCTGCACCGGAAATAGACGAGACTTACTACGGCCTTCAGAATAATCTGGGGCTCGCACTTCATCAAAACGGAGATTTTGAGCGAGCACAAAATGCGTTTTCGGAGGCGCTTGCATATGCACCTTATGACCAGGCCAGGACTACCCCCGCGTACAATGCAGGAAACAATGCCTTTAGGAACCAGCAGTTAGAGCAGGCCCTTGAGCATTATCGTAAGGCCTTGTTGGCAGACCCGGAGAACGAAGATGCCAGGTACAATTTTGAGTTTGTAAGCCGACAGCTGCAAGAGCAGCAGAATCAGCAGCAATCTGAAAGTGACGATCAGGAACAGCAGCAAGATCAGGATCAGCAGCAAGACCAAAATGATCAGTCGAACGAAAGCGATCAGGAACAGGATGAGAATCAGACAGAGCAGGAGGAAAGCCCTCAGGAGCAGGAGGAACAGTCTCAACAAGAGCAGCAGGAAGAACAACAGGAACAGGATCCGCAGCAAGAGCAGCAGCGCGAGACACCTTTGACCCGCGAGCAGGCTGAACGTATCCTGGAAGCACTCGAAAACGAAGAAGAGGAACTCTTGCGAGAAGTACAAAAAATGGAAGGACGCCCGAGGCGCGTTGCAAAAGACTGGTAATATCCGATGCTGCGTAAAATCTTATTGATCGGCCTTGCCAGTGCGTGTATTGTGCATTTGTCCCATTATTCGTTGGCACAAACCGTCAACGGTCTGGTCTCCTCACCTACGATTGGTGCACAGGAAACGGTGTCGTATACGCTAGAGATTTCCGGGACAAGCGCCAGTGATATCGTCAATCCCAGTCCACCGGCTGCGGAGGGCCTGACACTGGTTTCCCCAAATGCATCAAGGGGTACTAACATGTCCATTGTCAATGGACGCGTCTCCAGGAGTGTAAGCTATACCTGGCACTATAGACCCGAGAAGGAGGGCAGTGCGCGCATCCTCGAGGCGAACGTAATGATTGGTGACTCCACCTTCCATACGTCACCGGTTATCGTAACCGTTGTGCCACAGGCACAACGACCCAGCCCTCAACGAAGATCCCTCTTCGGTGGGTTCAGTTTGTTCGATAATCCGCCTGATGCTCCACCGGAAGTGACCGAACAGGACATCTTCATTCGCGCAACCCAGAGCGATCGTGAGGTTTACCTGAATGAGCAGATAGCGATTGATTATAAGCTGTATTTCCGGCCGGGTACAATGCCTCGTAACAGTCGCCAGGCAGACTCCTGGGATGCCGAAGGCTTTTGGCGGGAAGAGTTGGATCTCGCTACGGCCCTCACGCCTAATATGGTCGTGGAAAATGGTATTCGCTATCAAGTCATTTCAATCCGGCGTATCGCCGTATTCCCGACACGAGCAGGGGAGCTCACTATTGATCCCCTCAAAATTTCTACAGAGGTTCAGTCCCCGGATGCAGACCCGTTCACCAGTCCTTTATTTTCACAAAGATATTCTACGGTTGAACGAGCTTCGCCCGCGATAAATATCACGTCCAACCCGCTGCCCCCTGGTGCGCCCGACGGGTTTACAGGTGCTGTCGGACAATACACACTCCATGCCGCCCTGAGCCGCAATACACTCGAGGTCGGTGAAGCACTACAACTCACGCTGACGATTGACGGGACTGGTAATATTGCATTGATTGAAGCCCCAAAACCTGAGATCCCGGGCATTTTTGAGACCTACGACCCCGAAGTAAGTATCTCGAAAACGGGCACCAACACCTTAATCAGTGGAAACAAGACCTTCACCTGGCTACTGATTCCGCGTTCTAACGGCACCTTCCAGATTCCTCCTGTCAACTTCGTTTACTTTGATCCATCACTGGCACAATATATCGTGCGATCAAGCAACCTCAATCCCATAACCGTTACTGGCACGGCCGCAGCAGCTTCGGCGACAACTGTGACGGCTTCGGGCTTTCCCTTTGATGATATTGCAGTGCTTAAGCGAGATCCTAATTGGGTAACTGCTACGCATACCCCAATCCACCGGGGTACATGGTTCTATTTGCTACTCCTGATTCCCGTGCTCGGTGTAGGCGTTACCGCTGTGCTGAGACGGAGGACAACCCGTCTTGCAACGGATACTGCGTGGGCCAGGAACCAACGTGCACATCCTCTCGCCCGCAAACATCTCAAGACCGCACGAAAGCGTCTAACAGAGGGAGATCCTGATGCATTCTATGCAGCGCTTGAACAGTCTGTACTGGGTTTCGTCGGCAATCGGCTGAATGTACACGAGCGTGGACTCACACATGCACAACTAGCAGATCAATTAAACAGGGCCGGTATTCGTACCGAAAGACAACAGGAGTTGATCAAATTCCTTGATACTTGTGATGCCGCCCGCTTTGCTCCCATCGCCCCTGCAACCGCCCAAATGGAGGAGCACTTCGCTCAGGGTAGCCGAATTTTGAGCACCATTGCCCGCGAACTGGAATCTGTAATCTCATGAGGCATGGTACTCTGTTATTTGCTCTGATTGCATATGTCGGGTTTGCGAATGCACAGCAACTCGAGGATGCGCTTCGTCTTTTTGACGAAGCAAACGGGCTAGTTGAGTCCGGGTCCTACGCAGAAGCAATTGGCCAGTACCACGCTGTTCTGGAAACCGGATTTGCGAGCGGTGCCCTGTACCATAACCTTGCCAGTGCATACTTCCGTCTAGATAAGATTGGTGAAGCCGTCCGCTATTATGAGCGTGCGCGCCGTTTGCTCGGAGATGATCCACAACTCCTTCATAACATCCAGATTGTCGAAGCACAGGTGCAGAATCCCTTCTCCGAGCTCCCTACACCATTCTGGCGGGCCTGGTGGTACACTTTGTTCAGCCAATACAGTGCTCTGAGGTTCCTAATCACAGGTCTGGGGTTTTACTTGATTGCCTGCCTGTTGTACGCTCACTACATCTGGTCACAGACGCGCAACAACTGGCACAGGCGTGCACGCGCAGGAGCGCTGGGAGTTGGCCTGTTACTTCTTTTGATCGCGGTACTGGTTTCCGGTGAGCGAAGTTCTATACAGGGCGCGGCCATCCTTGAAACCACAACGCTCGTCACGGAAACCGGAAACGTTGAGGTTCCTGAAGGCATAAAGGTATCGTTCGTTGAAGAAACGGATCTCGGTGCTGAGGTTAGCTTGCCTAATGGGGTACGCGGTTACGTAGATGCAAGTGTGCTGGGTTTCTTCTAGGTACGGTTGGGATCCCCAATCTTTCACCCGCCACGATTTGCGATTGAATCGTGCTCAGGAATGCTAGACTGTACAAAATCTAGGGTACTGCGGTCAGTATCTGATCCGTGGAAATATTGACAAATCAAGCGTACCCATAAGCTTCTGTATGAGCTCGGGAGACTAAGCAGGCACGTGGGCTTGTGTAGCATCCAATGCCTCACACAGCGCAGTCAACAGGAATTCCACCTCATCTTCGGTAAGAATAAGCGGCGGCGAAATCCCCAATGTGTCTCCCATTGCCCGGAGAATCAAACCACGGTTTATTGCTTCCGCCCGAAGTTTTGTCCCCATTCCGAGTGATGACGGAAACCGCTCACGTGTGCGCTTATCTGCAACGAGTTCTACACCTGCCACCAATCCTCTCCCACGTACCTCCCCAACAAGTGGATGAGGGGCAACACGATCCCGCAATCCTTCATGAAGCTGGGCACCGACGGTGCGTACATGCTCCAGAATATTCCTCTCTTTATAGATTTTCAGGCACTCCAGGGCTACTGCAGCAGAAACCGGATGCCCCGTATAAGTCATCCCATGAGCAAAAACACCCACCTTATCACTCCCTGACTCTAACGCGTCATAAACTCTCTGATTGACCATGACCGCAGAAATCGGTAAATAGGAAGCGGAAAGCGCCTTGGCTGTTACCAGTATGTCCGGCTCCATGCCGACAGTCTGACTGCCCCACATATTTCCGGTCCGACCGAACCCGCATATTACCTCATCGGCAACCAATAATACATCGTGCTTTTTCAGAACATGCTGAATCGCTTTGATATAACCTTTTGGGGGAACAATCACGCCTCCCACCCCCATGATTGGTTCGGCAAAGAATGCCGCCACCGTCTCCGGCCCCTCCTGCATGATCAGCTCGTCCAACTCCGAAGCCAATCTGGCCCCAAACGACTCCTCTGACTCGCCTTCATGTGCGTACCGGTAGTAATGAGGTTTGGCAGTATGCAAAAACCCTGGAAGCGGAAGATCGAATAGTTTGTGGTTTTTTGGTAGTCCAGTCAGGCTTGAAGAAGCAATCAGTGAGCCATGGTACGCGTCCCGGCGGGCAATAATTTTTTTCTTCTTAACGCGTCCCAGCGCGTTGTTGAAGAACCAGATCATTTTCACGGCTGAATCGACTGCCTCCGACCCAGAGTTTGCAAAAAATACCTTGGCCATAGGTACCGGAGCTATACGAAGTAGCTCCTCTGCCAAGGCAACACCAGGCGGATGGCTCGCCGAAGCAAACATATGCATGAATGGCAGTTCCTGGAACTGCCGATAGGCTGCATCAGCTAGCCGACTCTCACTGAATCCGAGCGAAGCTGACCACAAACCTGCCACACCCTCCAGAAAACGATTCCCGTGCTCATCAAATACCCACACGCCCTCCCCGCGGGTAAATACCATGGGCTTGTGCGTACCCAATGACGTAAAGGGATGTAGAACCGAAGCACGATCCCGCGCCGAAATTGCACTGGAAACAGACTCTGGCATGACTATGACCAATAGCTTGTGTTTTTCAAATTCTCCCGCCCCTCACTGCACTAAACAACGAGTGCGTCGGAGCGTACCGTTGTGAACCGGAGAGTTCAGCTCTTGGACCGCGCCTCCTCCAGCGTCCCGTAGACACTTACAATCTGATCAAATCCACTGATCTCAAAAACCTCCCGTACTGCAAAAGACAAACCACAAACAGAAAAGGACTTGGGAGGCCTAAATGCTTTCGCCAGCTCGAGAACAACCCGCAAACCTGCACTGCTGATGAAGTTTACCTTGCTGAACTCCAGGATAAGTACACGATCTTCATCCGTCGTGCCCTCAAGGATTGATTGCTTAAAGAGAGCGGTGTTTGAGCTGTCAATCCTGCCATCCAGAATCGCAGCCTTAGTGTCGTCTTCGCTGTTCCAGGTAACCCTTAGAGACATGAAATTTACCCCAATTCTTGTTTAATAAGTAAAACACACAAGCCTACTACGTTGCGTGAAGCAACTTTCCCAGCGCAGTAAACATCACAAAAAGGCTCGATTCCCGTCCGAACCCCTTAGAAACACTTTTGTTGCATTATGGGAAGGTCTGCCCTGTATATATATAACGCAGTCAAATCAGTTCATGGCGGAATCGCAGTACTTAGTTACCGCTCGTAAGTACCGTCCACAGATCTTTGTGGACTTGGTGGCGCAGTCACATGTTGTCCAGACGCTGGTGAATGCTCTCAAACTAGGGCGACTCGCCCATGCTTACCTCTTTACCGGTCCCCGCGGTGTTGGAAAAACAACTGCAGCCAGAATCCTGGCAAAGGCCATTAATTGCATGGAGAAGATCGACGGTGAAGTCGAACCCTGCCTGAATTGTGACTCCTGTAAAGACTTTGAAACCCAGCGCAGTCTGAATATCTTTGAGATTGACGCAGCCTCCAACAATCGCGTGGAGGATATCCGCGAATTGCGCGAGAATGTTCGTGTTCCACCACAAGGAGGCCGCCGCAAGGTGTATATCATTGACGAAGTACATATGCTCACCACCGCGGCCTTTAATGCACTGCTGAAAACGTTGGAGGAACCTCCACCACACGTACTCTTCATTTTTGCAACCACGGAGCCGCATAAAGTACTTCCAACTATCCTGTCCCGCTGCCAGCGGTTTGATTTTCGGCGTATTCCGACAAAAGATATTGTTGATCATCTGAGTAGAATATCTAGAAGTGAAGGGATCACAGCGGATGAAGATGCGCTCCATCTCATTGCTAACAAAGGAGATGGTGCCCTACGCGATGCACTCAGCGTATTTGATCAGGCTGTCGCACTCTGTGGATCAAATCTGAAGTACTCCACTTTGGCCAGTGCACTGCGAGTGGTGGACGTAGAACTGTATTTCGAGGCCACACGGTACATTGCACAGCGGGCGGCTGGTCCCATGCTCAGGCTCACAGAAAGAATCATGTCAGATGGACACGATGTGAGGGAGTTTTTCAACGGTCTGGCAGAACATGTACGTAACCTGTTGATTGCCGTTACGCTAGGGACCGATGCCCTGATTGATGTTAGTAAAAGGACGCGTACACGGTATGCAGAAGCCGCAAAGGCATTTACCGAAACCGTGCTGCTCCGCATCCTAATGGTCATAGATGAAACCCAGAGCAGGCTGCCAACTTCTACGTCTCCCCGTCTGGCAGTAGAGCTGGCTATGATCAAGATGGTACGAATGGGGGATAGCGTCGATCTTTCAGACGCCTTGGCACAGATTCGCCGTCTGGAGCGTATGGTGCAGCAAACACCTGTGCAGCGGCCGGTTACCGCAACTGTGATGCCAGCGCCCACACAAAACACACCTCCTCCCAGACACACTCCCCCCTCCGGAACTAAAACCGCCCCGTCTCCCCGCAATGCCGGCACTACTTCGGACACCCAACATACTAGCGCCCCACGGTCGCATGCCATTGGAGGTGAATCCGTCCTGGATCGCCATCGACGAAAAAAAAACACCCCCGAGCAAACATACCACTCTCCCGTTCTACCACAGCAGGAAAAGTCTCAGCCCGATCAAATTCCCCAGCCAGGCGTCCAGGAGGCTTGGTCGCAGGTCCTGACAGTCCTGGCCAAATATAACAATGTGCAAGGCGTCCAGACCATGATGGACTCTCGTGCCATAAACACATCTGGCAGTACCCTGAAGGTCGCAGTTGCCAACGATATTGTCAGGGGCGTTGCAAGAGATGCAAATATGCTGGAAGCCATTAAGAAATCAATGCAGACAATTTCCGTCCTTAACGGCCTTGAAGTTGATTTCGTCGTTAGACCGGAGCTCTTTCCCTCAATGAACCCCGATTGGAATGCCGAAATAGAAAAACTGAAGAAGCAATTCCCCAGCCTACGGCTGCTCACCGAAGCCCTTGACCTTCACCTGGCAAATAACCCCACGCCCTAAGCAACAATACAATCATGTCAAATATTTTCAAAAAAATGGCCGAAATGCAAAAACAGATGGCCAGTGTACAAGAAATGGTCGGCCGGATCACAGCCACCTCAGAAGCCGGAGGCGGAATGATCAAGGTGACTGCCACCGGATCCCAGCGCATTGTCAAGGTTGAGCTAGATCCCGATATCGTTGATCCGGAGGATATAGAAATGCTGCAGGACCTCATCATAGCAGGCGTAAACAAAGCCCTAGAAGAGGTTGGTGAAGCTGCACAGAACGAACTCCGCGATCAGGCCGGAAACTTTCTGCCGAAAAATATGGACCTCTCCAAGTTTGGACTCTGAGTAATGCAATTCGCCTCGGAATCGGTGGAAATACTGATTGAGCAGTTCTCGAAGCTCCCCACTATCGGCCGCAAGAGTGCGAGGCGTCTAGCCGCACATGTTCTCAAAATGCCGAAAAAAGAAGTGTCCCAACTTGCAACTGCACTGATTGAGGTTAAAGAACGCGTACGCGCCTGTAGTATCTGCCGGAACATAACGGATACGGAGATCTGCATCATATGTAGTTCCAGCAAACGGGCCGTAGAAATGATTTGTGTCGTACAGGATCCCGAGGACATTCTAGCGCTTGAGCGGACGGGCGAGTATCGTGGTACATATCATGTACTGGGCGGAGTGATCTCACCACTGGACGGGGTTGGTCCAGATGATTTGAATATCCGCTCCTTACTTGAACGCATTGGAAAACCGGACTCGGAGATTTCCGAAATAATCCTGGCGATAAGTCCCACCGTGGAAGGAGACACGACCGCTTTTTATTTAGCCCAGCTACTGGAGCCCTTTGGGATAAAGATCACGCGCCTTGCACGGGGAATCCCTGTTGGCCTCACGCTCACCTATGCGGACGAAGCTACATTATCCCGAGCTATTGCCGGGCGCAACGTTATGTCGGAACCATGAAAAAAGCATACCAACAGAAAATACCGTCACAGCTCCAACGACATTGTGCCACAAAAAGGAGACCTCCGGCGCCAAGAAATTGACTGCTGCAACAGCCCCCATCCCCGCGATCAGTCCGTAAAAGGCCCCCACACCACGTCCCGCAGGGACCATCGCGAGAATAAAGACTCCCAAGATTGAGCCATAGAAGAAAGAACCAAACCGGTTCACAACCTCAATCAGAGAACCCAGTGTCACCGCAAACGTAGCCACAAAACATGCAAAAATCCCCCAGAAACCTGTGGCTAGCTTACTGACCCAGAGCATGTGACGCTCAGGAGCATTCGGGCGAATCCATCGCCGATAAAAATCAATTACTGTTGCCGTAGAAAGTGAATTGAGTTCGGAAGAGATACTGGACATGGCAGCAGCCATTATCGCCGCGATAAATAGCCCGGTCAATCCTAGGGGAAGAATATCCAAAGCGAAGCGTGGCATGATATAGTTCACATCTCTGACGGATTCCTCCCCGGTAGCTTCGCGTACGAGATTAAGTGCATCGTTACGCAAGTTACCTACGTTGCTCTCATGTGCTTCCAGCCGCTCGGCTGCACCTGGCAAGCCCGCAGCAACCTCCTCGGCAGCCGCGGCTCGCGCCATAAACTCTGTGCCATATAGACTTTCCAGTTCGGCATACTCCTGCGGCGCGTGATTGCGCACCGCAGCTTCATGCGCCGGATTGTACAGGAGGGGAGGTGCCTGAAATAAATAGAAAACAAATACCAGAACCCCAATGAGCAATACGAGAGACTGGAGTGGAATTTTCCAGTAGGCGCTCATCAGAAGAGATCGTCGCGCCTCTACAACCGAACGGGCCGCCAAGTACCGCTGCACCTGACTCTGGTCTGTCCCGAAATAGGACAACATCAAGAACGTTCCTCCAAGAAGTCCAGACCAGAATGTGTATGTTTCGTTAAGAGTGAATGAAAAATCAAATACTTGAAGCCTGCCGGTAGCCCCGGCAATCTGAAGAGCATCGTGAGGGTTCACTGGCATCTTGACGAGAAGAACAACCACGACAGCTGCCAGAGAAAGTACTATCAGCACCATTTGCTTCACATCCGCCCATGCCACTGCCTGAATACCGCCAAACATTGTGTACAGTACCGTAGGGATTCCAATCACGGCTACACTTAGCGTAAGATCCCACCCAAACACTGCCGCCATAACCACAGCCGGTGCGGCTAGTATGGTCCCGCAACTCAAGCCGCGGGACATCAAAAAAAGAAAACTGGTAAGCGACCTTGTCCCGGGTCCAAAGCGCCTTTCCAAATACTCGTACGCCGTGTACACTCCACTGCGATGTAAAAACGGCACCAGCGTAACCCCCAGGATCACCATGGCCAAGGGCAGACCAAAGTAAAACTGAATAAAACGAATACCATCGGTCGCGCCTTGACCTGTGGTACCAATCATAGTCACGGCTGAGAGCTGTGTGGCCATAACCGAAAGTCCGACGGCCCACCAAGGAAGACTCTGGTTTGCCAGAAAATATCCTTTGAGGCGATCAGTGTCTCTGGAACGACGGAGCCCGTCCCATAGGACGTAGGCGAGGTAGGCCGCGACAATGATCCAGTTAATGGGATGCATGACCTAGTTGTAGATTGCGTGCAATAGCCACAGAACCAACATTATTATGCCTTGAGCAGCAAAGACGCGGATCAGCGTATGAGTAAATGATTCGGAAGATTTTTGGTCCAATTCGGTCATATGAACTTACCTGTTAATTACCGATCCCCATAGGCCTGCAGTGCAGTTCCACTAAGTGCAGCAGCAGATTCGGAGCAAAGCTGGATTGCAAGCTCAATCAGGTCATCAGCATGAACACCTTTGCCTGTGCTTTGGCCATAGCGAATGATTGACGGTGCTAGAGCGTACGTGCGCAGTTCAGGATATTCTGCCGCAACCGCCTCAACTAGGCGCAGTAACCCCGCTTTGCTTGCTGCATAAGCCCCTCCGCGCGCCAAAGCCGCTTCAAGGCCTGAACGAGCACATATGCCCACTAGTGTCCCTCCTTCCGGGAGCATGTGTCGGGCTGCCTCTCGAAAGCACAAAAAACTGGACGTAAGATTCACACGCATCATGCGCTCCCAATCTTCCACTCTAGTGTCCAGCAGAGGCCACTCATTCCACATCCCAACCGCATGCACCAAAACATCAATACGACCATACTGATTCTTGATACGGGCAAAAGCATCTGTGACCTCGGCTTCCTTAGTCAGGTCCAGGGCTAATTGTGTAGTATCCACACGTCCAATAGACACCACACATGCTCCGATCTCTCCAAAACGTGCAACCAGGCGCTGACCTAATCGACCGCCCGCGCCTGTTATGACCACCGTCTTATCCTGTAAATGCGAATTGTTACAACTCATTCGACACTATCGTGTACATCATCAGGGATCTGGTCCGCAGAAGTATGGTCATGAACGATACGCCATCCTCCTTCGGTATAATCAAGAATCAGTGTGAAGAGCCCGGTAGGTTGATCATTTTCCCGCTCCAATGCATAAGCACCAAAGACCATGGCATGTTTGTCGCTAAGCATACGAATTTCTCGAAGATCAAACGTTAGCGTACCCATCGCTGCACGATCGGGATATACGCGGTGGTACCTCTCCAGCGTTGACTGCCAGCCCCGAATCTCCCCACTTGATCCTGCAAAGCGTAAACTGTCGCTATTCAGATAGCCCTGCATAAACGTCTCAATATCTCCTGCATTCCATGCGTCTTGCTGCATCAGAAGTACTTCGCGAATTGCGTCCTCCTGCGGAGGTGCACAACCCATAAGTAAGCCCGTAAGAAGGATCGAGCTACAAGAAAACACCTTCAATGGTCTGAACATGGTTTTCAACATTGCGTTGCACGTGTTTAATTCGTCATCCGCCTTTAACGTACAAAAAAAGGACCTGCATATCTGCAACTACCGATACGAGCACTGAGGATTTAAGGTCGAGTAAACAGTAAATAGACGCTCGTCAGCAGGACCGAATGCAAACGAACGGACGCAGATTCTTCGCCGCGCGCCAACTCGTGGTATACACTGGGGGGGCTGTGCTGATCTGGATGCTACTGGCGCATGCAGTCGCGCAGGAAGATTGGCGAAAAGATACATTCTCGGATTTCGCCCTCGCAGATACGGACAGTGTAACCCTGTATCAGATTGATTCGCTGCGCTCAATGCTCTTCCGTCTGGGCCGTGATTCCGTCCGGACTATGGCATTGAACCTGGGCCTGGACAGCCTCTTTCTGGCCCGCATCGACTCGCTTGCGCCACCTGACACCAACGAACGTGCTAAGCGATATCTGTCAAGCTTGAGACCGTCCGGGCGATCAGCCACAACATTCCGGTGGGTGCAGCGATCGCTCGGACCCGGGCTGTTTCCGGGCTGGCGGCATGAGGTCGAACTGGATTCCGCCACTGGTTCATTCTACACGATCACAGAACAGGTGGCCGGAAAGGATGTCAGGCATGCCATTCGGCTTACCCGGGAACAGTACCGGGATGAGAAACTGTCCGCTGCCCTTGACCGAAACTGGCGAAGCCTGGTTGAGCGTCAACTTAGTCTCGAGCAACGACAGCGTCGTGGCCTCGGGCTATCCATCTCTGTACCCGGTGGACGCCAAAGTGGATTCACGACCATCTTTGGGAAAAACGAAGTAGACCTGCGCGTCAATGGCAGCGCAGATATCCGGCCAGCGTTTGTTTACGAAAAGAATGCGCAACAAGTCCTTGTAGGACGGGGATCACAGTTGTCCCCCGAATTCAAAATGAATTTGCGCCTAGGGGTAACCGGAACAATCGGGGATAAGATGCAGGTGAATGTCGACTGGGATACTGAGCGAGACTTTGATTATCAAAACCAACTGAAACTGGTCTATACCGGTTATGAGGATGAAATTATTCAGAGCATTGAAGCCGGTAACGTTTTCCTGCAAACACCGTCTACATTGATCAGGGGTGGACAAAGCCTATTTGGCATAAAAACTGAATTTCAGTTGGGGGCCTTTCGGCTGACAACAGTAGCTAGCCAGGAAAAGGGACAATCAAATAGTCTCTCACTTGACGGTGGAGCCGAAACTTCAGAATTCAGCCGCAAGCCAACTGACTATAATCAACGTAAGCACTATTTCCTCAGTTACTACTTCCGCAATCGCTGGAATGATGCACTCAGCGATCCCCCCAACATCATCCTGGACGCGGTCTTTTCACACATCACGGATCTTGAAGTCTGGAAATTAACGCCGGTCTCTCCGGAAGAGCAAAATGTCCGGCAGGTTATTGCAGTCGTAGACCTGGGTGAACCTGCACGAATCGTAACAGAGGCAAACCGTTATACGGACGAGCTTCACCCGAACAGTAATCTGGATCAGTACGATGCTATGGAGCTGCAGAATGAACTGCGCTTGGGATCTGCCGTGCCTCAGGATTATCTTGAGAGTTTTGCTATGGAGCAGCCCCTGACTACCGTGGATTACCAGGTGGGACAGTTCAAAAAACTTGAGATAGGGCGCGACTATGATCTGGATGAGGGCCTGGGCTTCATTACCCTCAGACAGACCATCCAGGAAAGCGAAGCCCTTGCAGTGTCCTTTCGCTACCTCGCGGGAGGAACAGAGATTCAGGTAGGTGATTTTTCCAGTCAAACCGGCGGTGGAGACAATAGCCAAGTTGGTGAACGTCTTGTATTGAAGCTGCTCAAACCGGTTAACCTCCAGCAGCCTGCGAACCTGGGGGAAGTAGATGAGCTGAACCCAGCGGCGTGGTATCTGGAAATGCGTAACATCTATGAACTTGAGCGTGGGCTCTTACCGACCGAGTTTCTTTTGGATATCAGCTTTGAGCCGCCCGGCCAAGCCGCCACACAGACTATTCAGGGCGTCACAGGACAGCAAACGCTAATCCAGGTACTAGGACTTGACCGCCTCAACGAAGATGGTGCCCAAAAACCGGATAATCTGTTTGATTTCCTGCCCAACTATTCGGTTATCCCCGGCGATGGATTTTTGATTTTCCCATACCTCGAGCCCTTCGGAGCGCGCATGGAAGCACTGATTGATGCCAGTGGACTCAATGACGAAGATAACGCACAAGCAAAGGAATTGTACGTGTTCAAGGAGCTCTATACCCAAAAGAAACTGAATGCTATTCGCAACACCGGCAAGAATATTTACACTATTGAAGGTTCCTACAAGGGCGGTATCCCTTCCTTCTACGACCTGAGAGCTTATTCCGGCCTTGTTGAAGGATCCGTGCGCGTTTCTTCGGGAGGCAACACACTCGTTGAGGGGGCAGACTACATCGTGGATTATTTGGGGGGCACGGTTACAATTATTAATCCTGTACACCAGACTGCCGGCCGCGACATCGAAATTGATTACGAGGAAAACTCATTCTTCAACCTCCAGCAGAAAACTCTTCTCGGTGCCAGGCTGGAGTACACTCCGCGCGAAGAATTTACTGCCGGCGGAACCCTAATGCGGCTGAGCCAGAAATCCATCACTGATAAATTCCGCGTCGGAGAGGAGCCCGTCTCCAATGTGATTTGGGGCACAGATACACGACTGCAACTCGAACCTCGATGGCTTACTAGGGCAGTGGACTGGTTACCCCTGATCCAAACCAAAGAGGAGAGTTCAATCACAGTGGTCGGCGAATTTGCCCAACTGCGTCCGGGACACGTACTGACCAATGCCTTTAAAGACCAAAGGCGTGAGCTTCGTAAGAACGGACTCGATTTCTTTCCAGATGAGACTCAAGGGGTCTCCTATGTAGACGACTTTGAAGGGTTTGAGAACTTGATTTCACTGACGCGCCAAGGCGCATGGCTGCTTAGTAGTGCGCCAATTATTGGTACGCACAGTGATCTGGGAGGTGTAGATATCCCCCTGCATAATGAGGGACGATCAATCATGGGTTGGTATACCCTTAATGCGTCATCCCTGAACCAATTCGAAGGAGACCTCGAGGATGCAGTGCGGCTTGTCACACCTCAACAGGTGTTCCCTAACCGAGAAACCCTGCAGAGTGACCGCTTCCTTACAACATTTGACGTCTATTTTACGCCGCACGGACGGGGCCCCTACAATTATAATCGTGACTTAGGACGCTTCCTGGATAATCCTCGCGAGGCTTGGGGGGGCATTACGCAAAGATTAACAGAAGGGAATACCGACTTCACTTCAAAGAATATTGAGTTCGTCGAATTTGTGATGCGACCGTTTCCCGAGAAGGGAGAAACAGACCCAAACGCAAAGCTGATCATTGATATTGGCCGCATTAGTGAAGATGTGATCCCCGACAACAAGCTCAACACCGAGGATGGCCTATCACTGTCCGAGGTCGGATCGGTAGGTAGTCTGGCCAGATTGTCTACTGGACAACAGAATCAAAAAATTAATCCTATTGAAGAAGGCGAACGCATTACCGAGGATGTTGGACTGGACGGCCTACCCTCATTTCCCAACAACAAATTTGAACAGGAGGGCGGTGCAGGCACCGAACAATTTGTTTTTGCCGACTTTCTTGCGTCCCTGGATAATACCGTCAGTGTTAGATATCCCGAGGTACTGGCTCGGGAAAAGGCAAAAGCCCTACTGGATCCGTCTGCCGACGACTACTATTACTTTCTAAACGAAAGTTTTTTCAACAACAATCAATTTTATCCCGGTGGGGCCACTATACAGGAAAGATTTTCCCGATTCTTTGCAGGACATGAACTGAATACTTTTGATGCTCAGAACAAACTGGGCGGCGGCGGAGATAACAGCGGAAACTCTCGAATACCCGATACCGAGGACATCAACCTGAACTCTGCCATTGACACCGATAACAGCTACTTTCAATATGAAGTACCGTTGAATCTCGCAACCCTGGATGAACTTGCTCGGCCCGAGAACACTAACGATTATGTTATCAATGAAATCGAATCTCCGGGAGGCGGCGGGACCGGATGGTATCTGGTACGCATTCCAGTTAAGAATTTCACCAGACGTGTGGGGAGTATTCAGGACTTCACACTCATGGAGTCTATCCGCATTTGGACTACTGGACATGCTTCCCCGATAACCTTACGATTTGCGACACTCGAGCTCGTTGGAAGTCAATGGCGAGCGAATGATTTGGTCAACGCAACTGATATTGACGGTGAACCTGTTCCACCTGAGGATCCGCTTACCGGAGCACGAATCAGTATTGAGAGCATCAACAACGAGGAGAATCCCAACTATGAGATCCCAAAAGGCGCGGTCAGGAACCGCATCCGTGATCAACAATCGGGCAGCATTGTAGATGCTAGAGAACAAGCCATGATTATTCGTGCAAGTAATCTTCGTGCTGACCGACATCTTGCAGTCTACCGCACCTACACCTCTCCTCAGAATTTTCTCAAATACAGAAATCTGCGCATGTTTCTACACCTTGACGGGACCATTGACGGCAGACCCCTCGAGGCTGAAGACCGGGAAGCAGTGAGGTTTTTTATGCGACTGGGTGCAAACGAAGGCTCGGACTATTACGAGTATGAACAACCACTTACTCCCAGTCCACTGTACAAATTGCCCGATGGGACAAACGAACGCGCCGATTACCTGTGGCGCACCAATCAACCCAACCCTGATCCAGATGGTCAGGCCATGATTGACCTCAACTCCGTCAACATCGTTCTGAGTTCACTGAACCAGATGAAATTCCTGCGTGACACCTACGAGGACGAGTCTGGTGCCGGGTTTAATCCCACGGAGGTATTCTGGAGCGATGAGCACGGAAACTTTCAGTCTGTCATAGCAGAGTTTGCCCCACCGGGCACACGAATTGGAATTCGCGGAACACCCAACCTTAACCGGATAAATACCATCGTGATCGGAATCCGTAACGCCTCCGGGGAAGAACAGGCGGTGATTGACGCAAATATGTGGGTAAATGAACTCCGGGTTTCCGGGTATGACCAGGAAGTGGGCTATGCAACTTATGGAACTGCGGACGTCAAGTTAGCTGATCTTGCACGTGTGAAGCTGTCAATGCGTATTCAATCGGATGGTTTTGGTGGACTTTCGAGTACACTGGCAGACAGAGAACAACTTAACATCCAAAACTGGACCGTAAACTCTCAATTGAATGTGGACAAATTCATTCCCGAACAGTTTGGATGGACCTTGCCTGTCAGCGTAGAGGTGAAGGAAAATTCCAGTGTTCCACGATTTGATCCAAACCGTGGAGATATACGCGTGAGCAGCCTCCAAGCCGCAGTCGCCGCGGATTCAATGTTAACCAGTGAGGAGATTTCTGCTCGTCAGGATCAGATTCGCGTAGAGGCCCAGACGTTCTCCAGGGCGTCCTCGTACACTGCACGAATTAACAAGAGCGGATCACGTTCGCGATTGCTGCGCAATACAGTTGATGGACTCGCTTTCAGTTATTCACACGCAGATACCGAAGGACGCACGCCCACGCAGTCCTTTCGAAACTCCTGGCGGTGGAATTCTTCACTGAGTTATCGTCTACAAGTACGTAACCCACGCGTGTTGCGACTGTTTTCGTGGCTGGAGGAGATACCTGTTCTGAAGCTGTTAAGCGGTATTGGTCTCAACTATCTGCCCACTTCTTTGGATTACAGTTTGACTGCGAATCGTGTATTCAGCTCTTCAAAGCAACGCCCCGACCCGGTTCGTCGGCGTGGCTCTGAGTTGCCCCTAGATGTACAATTCCCCGTTCGCCCACAGCACCAGTTCACTCATTCCCGAACCTTCGGATTCCAGTACAACCCGTTCGGGTTCCTGAATCTGACTATTAATTCAAGCACGAACCAGAGCCTGAATGCAATTGGGGTAGACACACTTTACTCCGTCATTCTTGTCGATTCCACTGGAGCAGAGTCCCGACTTGATGATACATCTCTGGCCTCACTGCTTGAAGAAGGAATAATTGATAAATCACAGATCGGGTCGAGCGCATTTGAACTCACCAGTCTGCGGCATCGCAAATTTGGACCGGTGTTCAGACAGGCACTCGGGGGCGGCGTACCAGGTGGGCCCTCTGTTCGCCCGGAATCTTATAGCTCCCAACTAAACGCATCCTTTCGCCCACGCCTTCAGCGCTACAGGGCCCTGTCCTGGGTGCAGGTGCAGGATATGACCTACGCAGCAAACTTTAGCTGGTCAAACGGATCAGTAGGCAACAACACCGGGGCTCGGATCAGCACGAACATTTCTCTCCGAGCAGGTCTTAGCCTGCGCCCACAGGATTTGTTTGAAAAGTTTGGCTTCTATCAGCGACTCCAGAATTCGCAGCGCGCTGCCGAGGCTGCTGCGCAGTCTCGCCGCCAACAAAAAGAGACTGAACGAAGGGAGCGTCGTGAGCAGAGACGCAGAGAAAGAGAATTAGAACGTCAAAGAGCCGAGATAGCCGACACTACTACCACACAAGAGGTACCTGATGTAGAATTAGCCGATCCCGACGACACGCCGTCAATTGATATACCGGCATTTGATGAGCCCCAAACCGTGACAGAAGACACCACACGCGGACGGAGATTCCAGTTTCCCCCGGGCCTGACCCCCAAAGCACTCACACGTCGATTGCTACTCGCCATCACAGGCGTCCGGGATTTATCAGTGAGCTATACTGGAGCACGCCAGACTTCGGCCAATAACATCGGCCGCCTGGACGAAAATGGAACCGTACAGGTCAACTACAGACTGCGCGATGCGGTGTTCGACGGTGAGGGGCCTTCACTTAGATACAGGCTGGGACTTGATCGTACTATCTCACCCGAACAAGGCCGTATCCTCAACGAACGTCTACAGGTTACCGATGCACTCAATGATGTGAATCGATGGTCTGCCCAGACCTCACTCAACCTGTCATCCAGCCTACGGATCTCACTCAACTGGAGAATGGAAAACGGCGACCGAGAGAATCTCACCTACCGAATCCTAGACGACGGGCAACCCGGGGCAGATACAACCCGCAGCGGTAACATTTCCATTTCCGCCTGGGCGCTTGGCGCCTCCTACAGCGATCTGTTTGTGGCACAACTGGAGCAGTTCCGCGCAGACTGTGGAGAAGCCTGTGTCTCAGACGGCATATTGCCCGACACACTTTTCTCATCTGCCCTGACAAATCGACTCGTGTACGAAGATTTTCGGTCAAGTTATCTTACACTTGGAGCTGGGGGCAGCATGCCCTTCCCACTGCCGAGCTGGAACGTCACATACTCGGGAATCTCCAAGTGGCCAATCATTCGAAGAATCGCGCAATCGGCCACGTTACGCCATAGCTATACCGCCGATTTTTCGTCAGACTTCAGATCCAATCTCCGTGGCGGCCAACTGGATGCCTTTCGCCTGGCAACCGGTCCTGTTATCGCCTTTACTATTCCCTCGGAGGAAATTGATGCAGCACGGCTCAATGAACGATTCCAGCCGTTAATTGCGATAGATCTTTCTTTCAGGGGCAGTATTCAGACCAGTGTAGCGTGGAATAAGTCAAATTCTTACTCCCTAAGTACGACCAATAATGTGGTCAACGAAAATCGGACCAACGAGATCTCAATTACCGCATCCTGGGCCAAAACCGGAATGAGGCTCCCGTTCCTACGCCGGACACTCAACAACCGAATCAACATGTCCATTACAATTTCCAGATCCGCCAACGATGACCGCAGCTTTTACATCCGCCGGGCAATGGAATTTGCAGCGGTTGATCGAGAATTTGATATTGCGCGTGCACTGGATGAGCCTTTTGTGGACGTACTGACCAGTACGTCCAGGATACAGGCACAGCCCAAGATTGGCTATCAATTCAGCAATGTCGTTTCGGCTGATCTGTTTGTTGAGTACGAGGATTTTATCGGAGACAGTCGACGACTTCCCTATACCAAGATTAACGGCGGATTCAACCTCCGCGTGAACTTCTCACACTAAAGTGTCTGGACCAGAAACGGCGTTTGTTTATCACCTGGGTCGTGTGGCCTACCGGCCTGCCTGGGCGCTCCAGGAAGCGATCAAAGATCGCCTTATCCAAGCCAAAAGAAACGGGGAGTACTTACCCCACGTCATGCTTTTACTTGAGCACCCCCCTGTCTTCACCATGGGCAAAAGTGGCGACGACCAGCATCTCCTCGCCCCGGGGGATGCGGAAGTAGTCTACATTGATCGTGGAGGGGATGTGACCTATCACGGCCCAGGTCAACTGGTAGCGTACTTCCTATTGGACCTGGATCGACTATACCGCGACCTGCACCGATTCATGCGAGACCTGGAGGAGATCGTCCTTCGCTCCCTTCAAGAGTTCGGCCTGACTGGATTCCGTGTACCCAAGAGAACGGGGGTTTGGGTCGGAGAGGATGGTTCTGAGCGAAAGATCTGTGCCTTTGGTATCCATGTCAGCCGCTGGGTGACCACGCATGGACTCGCCTTGAATATTGATCCGGACTTGCGATACTTCAGCAGAATCACTCCTTGTGGCATCGCCGACCGAGGGATTACCTCAATGGCTAAGGAATTGGAAAAATCCTGCGATGCCAACGCCGTTGCACGTTCAATATCGTACCATTTCGACGCAGTGTTTGGAATGCAGTCCCAAGAGCTTAGCGGAGCGGCAGCGTACAAACACTTGGAGAATCTGTTGGATCAACAAGGCATTAGCACGCACCTACTCCCCCAACCAACAATGGTCTGAGGAAAATGAAAGATTCTTTAATGGAAGAATTTGCAACTGGTTTACTCCACCAGTGGCTCCAGAATGTTTCGGAAGAGGACCTCTCATATGCAGAAGTCTTGCTGTATGATCCCGACAGCATGAAGGAGAAATATTCGGCCAGTTATTTTTCCGGGGACCAAGCCTATGTTCTCTGCCGAACGTGCGAGTGGGAGGAGGTGTTTGAGGCCTCCGAGCTTGTTTTCTCCAGCGTTATTGAGGAAATCGAAAGCTCAAAGGACGCGTCTGAAATTTGTAATTCAATTATCAGATTGGCCAAAGAAGAGCGACTCCTGCCATTACTCACCAGATGTGACGTCAGTGAGGAGATTGATCAGTAGGAATCTCAATATTAATCTGACTCAGTGTACTTCACCTCGAATGGTATAACTGAATCATTGAGTTTTAGCGTGTAGTGTCCCTGTACAAAACCGTCCTCCAACATTAAGTAGAGCCTGTAGGGTCTGCGTACGCTTGCGCACACGCGCGACTGTGGTCTGCGCATTTGCAAGGTTGCCGTTACCATATTCCCTGTTCTTTCCTGGTCAAAGGCATGTAATTCCATACATGCATCTGGAAGGCTGCCCTTCACTAAAACCTCTACAAATACTGTATCGGTTTGCAATTGCATAAGGTCCGGACGTACGATAACGTGATCAAAGGTCGCAGGGAAGTAGGCAAATTCCAACTCTTCTTCAGGTACGCTGATCGTAACAGCATTATATCCATCAGGAGCCTGGCCCTCATAGCGATGGCCGAAGCTCATATCTGGATCTGCTGGGTCTGTGGCGGCAGGTCCACTGCATGCCGCAAAAAACCCTAGGCAGGCAACTACAAAAAATGTGAGGCATACCCTCATGGATCAAGGATGGCAACGGGGTGGTCACCAACTATCTCGGTTGGAGCATCACTCCAGAGCCGCTCAAGGTCATAAAACGCGCGCCTCTCGGGTGTGAATATGTGCACCACAAGATCTACGTAATCAAGCAAAACCCACTGGCGATGTTCCGCTCCTTCGACATGCCAGGGTAGTTCATTACATTCGTGTTTTAGCCGGGTCTGAACGGATTCTGTGATGGCCTTGACCTGAAGGTCGGATGTAGCTGAGCACAATACAAAATAGTCTGCGAGACCACTAGTCGCCCGCATATCCATAGTGACCACGTCATGAGCTTTTTTTTCCTGTATTGCTACTATAGCTTCTCGTGCAAGAACCTTCGCAGGTACTGAACCTGTACGTTGTTTGTCAAGTTCTGGTGTGGGAATGAGCGATGATGGCTCAGTTACTGTCATGCAAGTCTGGAATATCAGAAGAATTTGTTGTTTCGCTGAATGGAGGAATCATTCCATAATCTTTACCAATGATTATGGAAACGTCAAGATGAAACTCATCACGCACATCTTTGCTAATACGATCCTGCGGCAACCCGAGAGATGCAGCCACCTGCTGTGCGATAGCCAAATTATCTATCCGATCGACAATGATCGTCTTCTCAACATCAAATGATCTGTGATTGCCCACCCCTACAACATCGTACCCTTTCGATCTCAAGTATCCCCGCATTCGTTCAGCAACACCATTAACACCTACGCCATTACGGACTTCTACCTGATACATATCGGTAGTGCCCGGGTAATCAGAGATTTCGCCAGAAGAGGCTACCTGGACGGGGAAAAGGACAGCATCCCTCAGGAATGGGACGTTCGTAAAGGTGGACACGATCCCAACAACAATCACCAATCCAACAAGGGCGGCAATTATATCAATGCAAAAAGCTTTCAGGCGACTCATCCGCACCGAGCTCACGAGACATTAATACCAGGGATTCCTTCGAAACAGTCCAGTATGGCGGCGACTATATCCATAAGGTCCATAACCCATCAAATTTTGGTATGCGTATGGATTCTGCCTGAATTGGAAGTGAACCTGAACTTTCTCGGATGGCTTCCAGCCGATTTCGGCATTACGAAGAAACACCTGGGGTCGCTGCCGCCCAAAGCCATATTCCTGAGCCATTTGGTTCTGTGGGGAGTATGCAACCGCAACATCCATCCGTGCGGCTAGTTTGGGGCTGAATTGCCATGCCATCGTATTTGTGTACATGCCCATTGAATATCCATTGCCACCAAAGGACCCGGCAGTCATCTCAAAACTGTAACTCATTTGAAAAACACTCGGGTTGAATATCTTGCTAAGGAGTGCACCAGCCCGATTCGACACATCATACACACGGGTCTGAGGGAATGCATCCGGAACGGCTTCCCTGAACTGGGACTGAGCAGGCGATGCCAAAAAGGCCAGAGCAGCGATGAATAACAAGTTTCTACGCATTACACAGTCTATCTTCGGTTAAGAGAGTTTAAGGCGTGTCTCGTAATCAATACCTTGAGATCACAGTTTTGTTGCACGGCTTGCATGCTTAATTTATAAACTGTACCTGAAATATACACCATGAAACCTGCACCATCTCAAGCTGTGTCCAAAGAAGATTTGGGCCCACTCCGAGAACAAATTGATAAGCTTGACCAAGAATTGGTGAAAATATTTAACGAGCGCTCTCATGTAGCGAATAAAATCGGACATGTCAAGCAGCAACTCGGACTCCCCGTTTACGATCCTGCCAGAGAAAAAGAAGTCTTGGAAAATGTCATTCGAGCCAACCCCGGACCACTCCCGCCGGACGCTATTCAACGACTCTTTGAACGTGTAATTGATGAGACGCGTTCACTGGAGCGTCAAAAATATCAACGGAGAACAAAACAGTAGCTATGCGAAAAAACCGAGTTTTCGTGTTCAGTTTTGTGGTTATCCTTGGGCTAGGTGCAGGAGGGAGCTGGCTTATCTGGGCTCCAAATACTCCTTCCTTTGACGGCGATCGGGCATTGCATATTCCCCGGGGAAGCGTTTTTGTCAATGTCGTTGACTCACTTGAAAGTCGGCAACTGATCAAGTACTCCTGGAGCTTCCGTCTGGTAGCCCATGCAACTGGCTGGAAGGATCAAATCAAGGCGGGACACTATGTTTTTTCGTCGGGAGAATCGAACTTAAGTCTACTGCAAACCTTGCGGAAGGGACTGCAAACCCCTGTATCTCTGAGGATCCCCGCCGGATCCAGACGCGACAGGATTGCACGTTCAGCAGCTGCCAACATGGCGTTTGGCGCAGAAGATTTTATGGCTGCTCTCAGTGATACTGCGCTGGCAACCTCGCTCGGTACAGATACCCTGCACTTATTCAGCTACATGTTACCCGATACTTACAGCTTCTACTGGTTGACCGAAGCAACCGATGTTGTTCGACGTATTAAACGGGAGTTTGATCAGTTTTATGAAAAAGAGGCAACCAGTAACGCGACCACACTTGGACTTACGCGCGATGAGCTGGTAAGCTTGGCTGCAATCGTTGAATGGGAAACGCGTGTAAACGAAGAAAAATCTCGCGTGGCTGGTGTGTACTTGAATCGCCTGCGAAGGCACTGGCCCCTGCAGGCCGATCCAACAGTACAATATGCGCTGATTGAACTTGAGGGCGGCAGACGTCGCCTGTTTTTTCGTGATTACAAAATTGATCACCCCTACAACACATACTTGTACCAAGGGCTTCCGCCAGGTCCCATTACAAACCCTTCTCGATCATCCCTGATAAGAACTGCACAGGCAGAAGAACACGACTACATGTTTTTTGTGGCCAGCCCAGATGGTGGCCATTCGTTCAACGTAGACCTACGCAGTCATAACCGGGATGCCAATATACTTCGGCGCTACCTGGCACAGCGCCGACGTGAAAGGGCAAACGCAGAGGACTGACCGGACTGCCCAATGAACGGACCTGCATTGGGTTGAACCCCGAATCGCATGCACGAGGAATTTCTTCAGCGTTCATGTACATGAGAACCGCACTCGCTTTCATGGGCGGCCTACTCGGCATTTGCATAGTTGTGATTGCCGTGTACCTTGTCCCGAGTTATCGGGCATGGGTTTCCGGCGTTGACCAGCCTTTGACTGAGCATCACGCCGTCGTGGCGACTGCTCCCGGGAATAGCGCGTGGATTGAAAAACTGCAACGGACCCTGTTGCTCAATGGAAGCGAAATTCACGATCAACTGGATCTTTCTGATCCTTCCGGTTCACGAGATCAGATTGGATTTCTGACCATCAGCCCGTACGAGCCGGCCTACCAAGAGGACTATATCCATCCCGACTCGCTCCGGTATCCGATACCAGGCAATCCGCAGAGTTATGAACTGGCCGGGGCCAACCCTACGTTTGTCTTCCGCGGACAAGAGCCGGTTCTGCAATGGTACTCTTCGCTGAGCTCGAATACTGAAGTATGTGCGGTTGGTTTTGCTGACTCCACCCGCATCAGGTATCAACTGCGTACGTTTCCCGATCCGAACAGCGCGCTAATGAACAACTATATCATTACGCACCGGCATCACTGCGGCACCTGCTCATCTCTTCACAATCTTGCAGCTTATCTGCGGAATCCGGATCTCTTAACCCCCGCGAGAAAATGTGCAAAGCAACTGAGGGCAGACGATATAAGGGAGTGCCTGATGGAAGAGGTAGGACTAGGGGAGCATTGCGCCGAGACCTGGACATATAACGTGCTGCACACTCGGCGTCACTGTACAGCGATCTGCGTCAGGTACTATGGCCTGTGGAACGTGCTCATAAACAATATGACTAAGCCTCCCACTGACGAACACGGAAACCTTAACCCTTGTCTTGCCTGTGACGAATATACCTCAGGTCCCGGCTTCCAGTACACAGCCGGTCGAACACGTCGATCGTCCGGCCTCGTGTCAGCCATCCCGCGCCCTGAAACCGAAATCTACCAGATTGACCACCAGCGCTATTTCAGTTCCAAATGACGACCGCCCTGATCCTTCGGGGCGGATCACTGCAATTACGCACCCGTGAAGTTCGTCCGAAATCAGTAGGAATTCTTTCCGATCGGGCATGGAATAGAACAGCGAGAATGTTCACTTTGTCCGGGCCCTTCCAGTGCCGTCGCTGTCACGCAAATCCCGGGGCCATATTGATACCAATGTGCCGAACAGCAACAGCGCCAATCCATCACTCCCAGCATCCCACACGTTGACCAATGCTAGTGGACATAGCTGCCGGCATTAACGTCAATTGACGTACCCGTCGCATGATCTGCCAAACCACTGGCCAACAGCACGACGATTGGAGCAATATCCTCCGATTCAGTCAGGCTATTAAGCGCAAGATCTTGCACAACAAAGGCCTCTCCATACGAATCAATTGCATCTTGCGCCATGTCTGTACGAACGAAACCAGGAGCCACTACAAAGGCTGTAATCCCATCCTTGCCGTATGCACGAGCAACACTGCGCGTAAGCGAAACAACCGCCCCCTTTGAAGCCGCATAGGTCATGTATTCCGCTGTATCTCCACGAAAAGCCGCACGTGATGCGATATTGATAATGCGACCCTGCCCCCGGGTCTGGTAATGCTGGATCACGAGGCGACACAGAAGCTCGGGGGCACGTGCATTAACCGCCATGGTTTGCTCCCAAGCCTGAAGCCAGGTACCCGTAGGTGCCGCTGCATCAACAAACCGCGCGATACCCGCGTTGTTGACCAGAATGTCAATGTGGCCATAGTCTGATATCACATTCGCCACAAGCATCTCACAGGCTTGCACTGACGCCAAGTCAGCCTGAAACACACATGCCCGTTGACCCAGTTCGAGAGCAACAGCTTCGGCCCGCAAGACATTTTCGTTGCAGTGCACTGCGACCGTGGCCCCCGCTTCGGCAAGCCCAGTGGCAATTGCCTTTCCTATACCACGGCTCGCTCCCGTAACCAGAGCGACCTTACCAGTGAGATCAATTTTCATGTCCGAAATCACCCACCTGTTTTCCTCCCAAGCAGTTTTTTTTGAGAATAAAAACTCTTCATTGGTGTTTCAGTCCCAGATTTAGGTGAGGCTTCACACACTACTGCTGAACATAGGTCAATTACAAGCTCATCATGTCCGTACGTAAGATGTGTAAATTAGGACGCCAAATCGATTCATTAGATCAGACTGGCCTTTTAATCTTAGCGTGTTAACTGGAAAGGGGACCGTAGTTTTCAAACGAGCCCTTGGACAGAGTATGGCGACGGACTTTGCAACAAAACGTCGCCAAATCTTTGAGATCGGACTGAACATGGAGAGGTTTGTGTCAGAGTAATTGTTCGCTGAATCCGTCTTCGCACGTATGTCTAGGTGCAATCATCAATTTGTTTGTTCATGGCCAATAGTAAATTTAGCGCCAAGATGCTTTTCCATTTTAGAGAGGAGTCGTTCACGACGGGCTTCGTAAAACACGTTAAAGCCTGTGATATCACTGGGCACTTCGCCAAGATCGTGCAATCTCCTATGTTCAGCAGCGTCATCATCTTCCATTCGTTCAAGCCACTCGTACGGAAGTAGTGCACTCTTTTGCTGATTTGGCCTCCCAGGAAGCAACTGTAGATTCGGAAGTCGATCTACGCGGTCCATGAATATCGGAATTTGATCTTCCGGAACTTTGGCCTCCCTTAAACGCATCGGGGTGAATCGACTCTTGGGGAATATGTGGTCTATGTGGAATTGGTTGTGCTGCAAATCCACAAAAGTGTACAGCGTGGAGAGTAGGGCAAAAACACGATCCTTGGACTCCACCAGATCCTGTAATTCCTCTGATTCAAACGTAAGACTCCCGCCCCGCCGAAGTATTATCTCCTCAATCTTCCCATATGGGAATCCATCATGGCCATATTCGTCAATCACATCTCTAAGCCGGGTGAGCAGGGAGTCTTGGCTGCCTGTCCACATGCGACGCTTGAGTAAGGATCGAGTAATCCATTGACGAATGTCTTTCCTGTCTTCGTCTGACTTGGCTCCACGGCCATGTGCATGGAAATAGTACGCGACGGGTAGAGCTGCATAGTGAGCAGTCAGTGTCGCCCGTGAATAACCATATTCTCGCAAAAGGCTCGCTGCAGAGTAAACAGAGTCGGTGACGCCGTCCCACTTCCCATTGATGCGTTCAATGTTTTCAATCGTAAAATTGCTGACATTGAATGCAATACTCTTGACTCCTGCAAGCAATAGTGCCGCCTTGAGAAGAAAATCTCGCGAGAATCCGAACTCCCCGACTTGGGGATCATTTATCCGTTGAATTGCTGAATTGATGTCATCTCTTGCGTTTCCTTTCCAGTGCGCGGTTGCTATACTCATCAGCATGTCGGAATGACTGAGCGTCATCCCTCCGCTATTGGTGCGGATGAATATATCCAGAACCCGATCAATATCCTGACTGGTTTCTTGGTAGAATGAAATGACCGGTTTGAAATGAACAGACTGGTGGAGCTTGCCAAGAATATCCAAAGGCTCGTTCAGATCCTCTGGTGTCATATTGTTGAGACGCTTCGCAAGGTATTGGAAAAGAACAATAGGGTTTTTGCCAACTGTAAGGATTTTACCGACCGGGTACCAGAATTGCGATTCATCGTGTTTATTTGCTTCTTCTTTGGTCAGGAAACGGAAGTCATATTTCATTCCATAATTGTTCTCCCGCACGTATTGGAATAAGTTAAGATAGAGTTGCCGGGACGGAAACGCGTTGGGATTGTCCCACCAAAGGCGTGGGAGCTTGTAGGCATACGTCCCTCCCAACGCGATATACAGTGCAGTAAGCCGTTGCTGGCCATCAAGCACGGCGGTAACGGATTCTTTTGTGATTGCACTGGATTTCTTTGCGTGTCGATTGTTCTTCTGATGATAGTCAAGCATGAAGTCATAGAATTGAAACTTCTTGATGCTATCGGTCTCGACTTCCCAGAAAAGGAATGATCCTATCGGATAGTCGCGCATCAGACTGTCAAAGAGACGTTCAATCCTAAGCGTTGACCAAACGAATTCTCGCTGAATTGCAGGGAGAACATACTGCTTATTCTCGATGCGCTGAATTGCCTGATAGACTGTAATCGGAGTCTGAAATGCCATTGATGGTTCGATTATTTCTGGCCGACACTACATGTGGCCGCCGATACATGAAGATTTATTCTGCACGCTTTTTGGGTCGACGCCAGACGAGTACGCTTGAGCAGGGTTCACCAAACATGACCTTATGAGCCACCTTCTGTAACTCTGTCGTCGCCCTGGTATAGGCGCTCTCAGGAACAATTCCTGATCCACAACCCTTGATTACAACTATCCTGTCTGAGAATCTGCTCCAATCTTCTTTGGCTAAGGCCATTGCAAACAGCTCTCGTACGAGATCCTCTTTACGCCCCATTGTAACGGTCCGTGCACGATCAAGACGTGAGGCAATTAACATGTAGGCCCACATCGGCACCAGCGCTTCCGTGCTGCAAAAAAGTGCAACATGAACTCCATCGAATTCCTGCCAGTCATAGGCAGCTACCTGTGCCCGGAATGGTTTTTCCCGCAAGAGTATACCATGGTCCAGAAAGGACGCCAAATCCAGTTCTTTTATTGAATGATCCTCCCAAAGCAATTCCAGATCATAAACTTCAATTCCGCTCTGAGCCACACGATTGACGATCTCCATATTTCTCAAGCAGCTTTTGCAGACAGTTCATGCATCGCCTTGATTAATAATTCAGATGCGCGTGCAATATCCTGTTTGGTCGTGTAACGTCCCAGACTTATTCGCAACGTCCGACGAGCTACATCAGCCGGGATCCCCATTGCTGAGAGCACTCTACTGGGTGTACGGCTGCCGGACCCACAGGCACTGCCAGTGCCGACTGCTAATCCGCGGATGGACATGAGCAATCGTTCCACTTCCAGTTCCGGAAACGAAACACTGCTCGTCTGAGGAAGCCTGTTAGCGCCCGCACCATTAACTCGGACCTCTAAACCGGATTGCTTCAGTGAATTTTCCAATTCATCCCGAAGGGCGGTTAGGCGCTCGCCATCCTGTTCGCATTCCAACCTGGCCAACCGGAACGCTTCTCCCATTCCGACGATACCTGGAACATTGTGTGTACCGCTGCGGCGCCCCCTCTCTTGTCCTCCACCATCAATGAGTGGAGTACAGCGCACCCGACCACGCACAAACATTGCCCCCACTCCTTTGGGGCCATAAACTTTGTGTCCGCTGCACACCAAAATATCCACCTGTCCGGCCGATACGGGTATTTTTCCTACCGCCTGCGTCGCATCAGTCATGAAGGGAATGCCACGCGCACGTACTAATCCGGCAATTTCGGGTATCGGCTGAATAACACCCGTCTCATTGTTGGCCCACATCACACTAACCAGCACCGTGTCATCCGTTAGACTGTCCTCCAGTCTGTCTAACTCCAGGATACCTTCTGAATCAACCGGCAAATAGGTTACCCTCCAACCCAGCCGTTCAAGATGCTGACAGGCTCTCGCTACTGCACTGTGCTCACTCTTGACCGTAACAATGTGATGCCCTTTGTGAGTACACGCCTCAGCCAACCCCTTCAGTGCAGCATTGACCCCTTCGGTTGCACCACTTGTGAAGGTAATTTCGCTTGGCCGATCTGCCTGTATACATTTGGCAACCTCCATGCGCGCCTGTTCAACAGCTGCGCTTGCAGCCCACCCGTACATATGTCCCTGACTGGACGGATTGCCGAAGTGTTCAGTAAAGTAGGGGAGCATCTTTTCCACGACACGCGAATCAACAGGTGTCGTGGCATTGTAGTCCAAGTATATTGCGACAGACATGATTTTTGGCCTTGACAGTGCAACCCCCGCGGAAAACGGCAGGTTCCGAAAACATCCCCCACACGACCCCGCAACCCGCGGTGGGCATCGTGGTAAAATGTCGTCTGCCGCGTTCGTCTAGGGGTCCAGGACGCCGGCCTCTCACGCCGGTAACACGGGTTCAAATCCCGTACGCGGTACAAAACCTATTTGTTGTTTGGCAGCTCCTGAGGCGTCAACACATTGTCAATCAGGCCATAGTCTTTGGCCTCCTCCGCGCTTAGCCAGTAGTCCCGATCCGCATCCTTTGCGATTGTCTCAGTGTCTTGTCCGGTGTGATTCGCCATGATTTCGTAGAGGCGTTGCTTCAACCACAAGATTTCCCGAGCCTGAATTTCGATATCAGAAGCCTGACCCTGCGCCCCACCCAGAGGCTGATGAAGCATGATGCGTGAGTTGGGCAGGGCCGCGCGGTGCTCCTTAGTTCCTGCTGCCAAAAGCACCGAACCCAATGAGGCCGCCAATCCCACACAAATCGTTGCCACCGGACAGGATACATACTGGATCGTATCATATACGCCAAGCCCGCTATACACCATGCCACCCGGCGAATTGATGTAGACGTTTATGTCACGTTCTGGATCCTCGCTGGTCAGATAGAGTAATTGGGCAACCGTCAAGTTTGCCACAATGTCGTTGATCGGCGTACCTATAATGATTATTCGCTCTTTCAGAAGCCGACTGAATATATCATAAGCCCGCTCACCACGAGAGGTTTGCTCAACTACCATAGGCACTAAATTGCTTATGGGTTGATCGCCCAACCCCTTTCTATATATACTCTCCGGCAAGTGAAGGCTCTTGGAGAATTTTATAAAGTCGTTAACCATTTAGATATGCCTTGATTTGTTGAACGCCAATTCCCTTACAAGTTCTTCGCTACGAGGTGCATCATTCCCTCCTCGGGAACAGGAATCTCACTGACCTCAAACTGTTTTAGTAAGTGTGCAGTCAATGGATTACTGCGTAGCCCTTCAGACCCCGCCTCAATCTCACTATCGACTTCCGGTTTTGTCTCATTATCTGGGATTGCGTCTACCTCTTCGGATGGTTCCAGTTCTATTTGCCCTTCAATTGCCTCAAGTAGAATTAGCCATCGTAGATGCGCCATATAATCTTTTAGATACTCCAAAGCGTTGGGATCATGCCCCCACTTACCCAGCAAATTCCCCCTCATCTCCTCTGCAAAAGATGTGGAAAAGTTAAAGGGATGTAACACTTGCATGCGGTTTATAAACTGGAAGTCTAAGACGTACTTACTATGCTCCTCAAAGAAATTCGACAGATATTCCCGCGCCCATTCGTGCAACTCCTCGGCAGTATTCACTTCTTTCTCACTGACTATGGACGCCCATCCGTCATCGATTTCTGGACATTCAAACCGAAGTGCTTCTAAAATTTCGGCCTGATAGTATGATTTTTTCTCCGAATCAGTTGATCGTAGATCCTCGTTTTCCGTTTCGCTCAGGTTCACCTTATCTCCAACAACCCGCCCTGTAAAGGCCGTTCTATATACATCGCCAGCCTCTGGATCCAAGCCCTCAGCACCGCCAAAATCAAAAGTCTCTTTTTTGCTTTCGCTTCCAACCAGCACCAATCCCGTTACGCTGTCAACCTCTGTAACACTGTATTCTACCTGGTCTAGCATCCCACCAGCGACCTCGCCGATTTTCTCTCCCTCCTCTAGTGGCCTATTCGACAAGTGCCTGGACATTCTTCTTCTTATAAAGAAATCGATAACACGCTCTGTAATCTCACCAGAAACAGGAATTTCGAGTACTTGTCCGCTAACATCTTGAAGCTCCACTTGCGGAACTACATTAAACTCCACCTGAACCAATAAATCCTCATCCAATTCATAGTCCCTTCTAATTTCCCGAGGCGTTCCAAGGAGCTGATACTCGTCATTACCCTTGACCATATCCTCAAAAACCTCCTTAGTAAGGTTGTCTACAACTTCGTTTTTCACATCGTCCCCCCTCATGCGCCGAATCATTTTGATTGGCACACGCCCCGGCCTAAACCCCCGCAAGGCTGTCGCTGACTGCAGTTTTCGTAACGCCAGCCGTACATCCGTTTCCAGATCTGCCGCTGTAGCCTTAATTTCAAGGACACGGACCATATCGCCGGTCTCAAGCACATTAACTTCCATTGCAATTAAGAGTAATATCGGCTCCGAAAGTCCGATCCTGTTAGAACGATCCAGTCATGCCAATTGTCCCGCCCCACGTCAAATGCGGCGTAATCCCTGAAACACCTGTCGGCCCCCTAACACTCACGTTCTCTTCGCATGGTCTTATGCGTGTCCAGTTTGGTGCCATTTCAGAGTGCGAGCCCGCCGGTGCTCCATTTGACAGGGCTGTAAAGGAACTCTGTGCCTATTTCGCGGGCAAATTGGAGCGTTTCTCGGTGAAACTTGATGTGCGCGGAACAGCATTTCAGAAGCGGGTATGGGCACAGCTGGACACCATCCCTTATGGAGAAACCCGCTCTTATGGCGAACTGGCTCGCAGACTCGGAGATGTGCACCTTGCGCGCGCCGTGGGTACCGCTAACGGTGCCAATCCTATTCCTATAATACTTCCCTGCCATCGTGTGATTGGTTCAACCGGCCAACTAACGGGATACAGCGGAGGCTTGGAACACAAGCAAACGCTCCTTCGGATGGAGGCCGAGTACACGGGCAAGATACGTTTCAACCATGGCGAAGATAGCCCACTATGACTCTGAGAGAAGGCTTTTTACCATACATGAGTATGCTCGCGCGATAGATCCGGGCGCTGACCCAGATTGATCCCATAAAGGACAACACCAGTAATCCGTAGGACAACAAAAGCTGCCATATTGGGACGTCCGTAACTGCCAGGCGGACGATCATAGGGACCGGCGAGGTGAAGGGAATGAGTGATAGCCCCAACGCGAGTCCGCCATCTGGATTCACGACCACCACCGACATGAAGACAATCGAGATGATCATAGGCATGAGTAACGGCAACAGCAAGGTCTGTGATTCCTGCGGGGAATCAACCAGTGTTCCTACTGTCGCAAACAACCCGCCATAAAGAAGGTAGCCCCCGATAAAGTAGAGAATGAACCATATGAATAGCCCTACCGAAATATGCGGCATAGAAATATTGGCCGCAGCCAGTATTTCCTGATTGGTTGCCGCTGCGGGTAAGTCATAGATAGCTGGGTCAACGAACATCCCGATAATCGGCCCCGCAAATATCATGGCTCCCAGAAACATCAACACCCAAACTGCCATCTGCACAAAGCCAATTAAACCAATCCCCAGTACCTTGCCCATAAGCAGGTCAAATGGACGAACAGATGACACAATGATTTCGACGACACGTGTTGTTCTCTCCTCCATCGCACCGTACAAAATCAACGTCCCATAAATCAGCATAGTCATGTACATGACCATGCCCAATACCATACCAATTATTGCATAGCCCTCTCGAGCCGGAGCCCCTGCTTCTTCGCCTTCGTCGGTCAGCCTGACCGATTCCAACCTCACCACACGATCAAATATGGACCGGACATCCGCAGAAACATTGCGGTCGGCCAGTAAATGGTCTTCCAGTGCCCTGTCTATTATGTTTCCAAGTGTACCGCGCACACCAAGCCCTCCTCCCTCCAAAGAATAAAGCAGTGGCTGGCTGGTTCCAGAGATCACTTCTGGTGGAATATGAACGTATGCGTCAAAGAGTCCATCCAGAACCCCCTCATGTGCAGAACTGAGATCAGCCGTGACTAAGACATGTTCGCCTGTATCCTGATCCAATATCCGGGCATTCAGCACACCGGTTTCATCCACCATGGCAATTCGAAGCGAACTGATTTCCTCCAGAGAATCTTCCACCGAAGAAATTGAAATCATAATTACGATGGCAAAGAAACCTATCAACAATGCCGGTCCCAACAGTGTGGTCAGGATAAAGGTCTTTGAGGTCACGCGTCGCATGAACTCATTCTGCATCACCACCAGGCTCTTTCTACTCATCATTGAGATTCCACAGTCCGAATAAAAATCTCGTTCAGGGACGGCTGGAGCAACTCGAAACGGTACAGTTCAAGATCTGGGGTTGCCAGCAAACGCTCCAACAGGGATCTGGTATGACAATGCTCCGCGAGACGAACGATACAACCGTCTTCATTGCGTTCCAGGAAATGCAGATCTCCTTTCTCCTCCATAGCGTTCAGGAATGGTGCCTCGCCATCGAATTCAAGTGCTAACTTGTCACACTTAAACCTTCGCTTTATATCACGGAGAGTTCCTTTCAAAAGAAGTTTTCCATCGGCTATTAGGCAAATATCATCACACAGTTGCTCTACCTGCTCCATACGGTGACTTGCGAACAAAATGATCCGGCCATTAGCCTTTAGCTCAGCAACAATTTCACGTAGAAGTTCACTGTTGACAGGGTCCAACCCACTAAATGGTTCATCTAAAATGATCAGACGAGGATTGGATAGTACCGCAGCAATGAACTGTACCTTTTGCTGCATCCCCTTGGACAGCTCCTGCGCCTTGCGGGTGCTCCATTGCTGCAAACCCAAGCGTTTCACCCAGTATGCTATTCTGGGTACCGACTCTCGCGCATGGACGCCCTTGAGTGCGGCCAGGTACCGAAGCTGATCATTAATCTTGACCTTCTTGTAGAGCCCCCGTTCTTCCGGCAGGTAACCCATCTGTTCCTGGCTCCATGGCCCAACTACATGCCCATTAAGCGTTATCCTGCCTATATCCGGTGTGAGGATATTGGCAATCATTCGGATTGTCGTGGTTTTCCCCGCACCGTTGGGGCCTAAAAGACCAAGAATTCGTCCCGGCTTAGCCTCGAACGAAACATCCTGAGCGGCCGTAACCTTGCCGAAACGCTTTGTTACTCCCTGTAGGACCAATGAGCCCATCAACAACAGCTATTGTAGCTGTCGGGCGCACCATAACCGCGCAGCAACAAGCCCCCAACTTGCCCACACGAAAACGGGCCGTTATCGGGTAGCATCCGACAGTGGAATCAGGTAGTGCTCGTGAATTACATCTTCGTGTACCCGGGCACTGCCAGTACCGCGAAAATCTACAGCAACAAGGCTATTGGTTACACGCTGCACTTCACCGATTCCGTACGAAGTTGGATATGGTCCATAATAGACAAGTTCTCCTTTTTTGAGGGAGGGTTTGGACCGGCTCTGCCAATGATAGGCTTGAACAATTGGCAACCGATCCAGTGGATACTCGCAGTCTTTTTCAGTCTTCACTGGGCTATAATAATTTGCTAAACACGCGCGCTAACGCAAGTATTCCCTCAATGTTCAACAAAAATCACTAATATCGGGCCCATGCAAAAATCCGCTAAATCCAGGCATTCTCTCCCGCCATGATAGCCGACCGTTCAACGCGCTCCCATCTTCCTCACTCGCCCACCTACCAGTGTGAGAACCTCGTCGCCGAGCAACTCACGATTTACTCCGCTGACATCCTCAAAGTGGTGGACTGCCCAATTACACCCGCGCCCCAACTAGTTTGAGACGGCATTTGAGATAGAGCGGTTTAGGTGGCCTATCATTTCTAGTTAGTAGACCGAATTACTCAACACATACCGGCTTCGTCAAGGTAGAGAGGGTGGGATTCGAACCCACGATGAGTTGTTAACCCTTATTCCCATAGCAGGGGAGCGCCTTCAGCCCCTCGGCCACCTCGCCCCCACATCCAAGAAAGTGCGGTGAGGCACAGCACTCGAACGTTTTACTGGCCGGTCCCATGCGGGATAGTTAACCCGTGGACTCATTTCACACTGCCTCTCCCGCGCACGTAAATGAGGGCACCGTTCAGGCTGGAAACCCACCAAATCATGAATTCGTGCGATTCTCGCGTCCTAAGCATACCTAAGCATGGTACAACCGAAGCTATCGAAAATGAAAGCATCCAAAAAAGAAATCAGGGGCGTTTCAGGTGTGACAACTGATGCCCCAATGGGAGTGCCTGCGACGCGACGAATCTTCAAGTATTGTATGGTTCAAGGAACGCTAGCCATTGAAGTGAATAGATTTGCTGGATAGACTACACTCCACACCTCCGTTATCAGATCAAGCGTGAGAAGGCGCGTCATCAATATTGGTTGAGACACGTTTAGCAAGGTGAGATTATAGTTCCTCAGGTGTATTCCAAAAGATTTCGTGAATACTGTTGGAAGTCAATTGGATCACTCCAGATGAATTCTTACAGCAAGTAAGAATGACTGGTATGTTGAGCCCGTGAGCAAACCGTCTTCATAGAAAACGCTTCCGCGTGTGCCACTCGTTAGCGGATTTATGTAATTTCTTGCCCTTCACCCGCACATCCCGCACCCCAGTCGGGTTTTGCCATCAACATAAATGTCAAATCGGCCCGAACGCCGGAAGAGCCGCAATCCCTCGCACCGCGGGACGATTCCTAGGCTGCACGCGAGGCGTTACTATCAGCCAGCGCCACGGAAACGCGCCTTATCTGCGCCAAGCGCGCCCACTTCCTTGGAGCGTGGTTCGCGGAGGAGGTGCTGGAATTCACGTCGATCCGACCCAGACTCACCAATCAGAACCAGAGGCCTTTATAAATGCGCGAAGATTCCCCCCGATTCGGATTTTTGCACGAGGCTTCCCATGAAAAGATAAAAGCGAGCCTCTCGAAAAACTCCCTCCCAAACATACAACCTATTACGAATTAACCATAATATAATACATATTAACGAATTTATAACAGATAAAGAACCTAATTGACGACAACATGCTTGGAAATATGCAAAGAAATAGTATCTTTGCTGGGATGTTTACTGGGGGCTCTATTTGTCATCTGCCCCCGGTCTTAGTTTTTGGAATTCTTGTTAGAGGCTTGGATATTATGATGTATTTGCGGTGGGTTGTCTTAATAACGCTGGGCCTGCTTTCGGCCGGCATCAGCACAGCGAATGACTGCGAGGAAGGGGCGGGGTCGGGGCCCACGATCGGTCTGAACGCGGCGGGACCGTCGGTGACGGTGGATGTGGCGTGTCATTTCACGTCGGCAACGAGCAGTCAGATCTTCACGGTTTCGTCGAGTGACTCGCTCACGGTGGCGGCAAGCTTGAACGGGTCGCTGTTGACGTTGGCTCCAGGCCATGTCGGAAACACCACACCGGGCATGGCCACGGTGACGGTGACGCGGGGCAGCGAATCCTATGCAATCGAAGTGGCGGTCAGCAGTTGCTTGACAGCGACGGATGCGGCGGAGATGCCCAAGCTCATCGTCAACCCGCGCCAGGTAATGACCTGGGACTTGGACATGTCGGACCATTTCGTGAAGACCGGCGGCGGCGCGCTGACATATGACGCGAGCTCGTCGGAAAGGGACACGTTTACCGTATCGCTTTCCAACTCTCGGCTGACGATAACGGGCGGCGGTCTGCCTACAGGCAAGGACCGGGCCCGGGCTGAACTCATCCTGACGGCACGCAACAATTGCGGGGCGACCCGGGTGAAGAAACCAGTCACGGTGGAGGGCGTGAACAAGGCGCCGACGATTCACTCGCCGTTACGCGACACGACGCTGGCCTCGCACGGCTACACGACCTCGTACCGGCTGTCGGATCACTTCCGTGGCGGGCGGCTCACGTATTCGCAGGCGTCCTCGGACACGGCCACGGTGAGGGGCGGTTTTTCCTATTACGGCACGCTGACAGTCACGACGCGGGCGGTGTCGCAGACAACGAAGGACTCCATCTTTGTGATGGCCATGGATCCAGTCGGACTTGCAGCCAGGGACACCCTGGTGGTGACGGTCACGCCCAACGTTTCGCCCAGCGTGGACGTGGTCATCCCCGACGCGACGCTGGCCGCGGGCGGCACGATGGCGTCCTACACGCTCTCGGAGTACTTCAGTGACCCGGACGGCAATTCCGAGGACCTTACGTATGAGGCGGAGACGTCGGAGCCCGACACGGTGTCGGTCGGCATTGAGGACGGCGTGCTGAAGGTGACCCCCAAGGATGTGGACAAGCCAGGAACGGCGACAATCTCGGTGTCGGCGACGGACCCGGGCGGCCTTTGGATTTCCACCGCGTTTGATGTAACCGTGACACAAGACTGTGCCATCGATACAACGGCCATTGCCGACCTTTCCCTGGCCTCGGGCGGCTACAAGGAGACCTACACGCTCGGGAATCATTTTACGGCCTCAAACTGCTCGGACGATCTCAGCTACTCCGGTTCTTCCGATGAAGGCAGCGTCGCTTTGGCAAACGTATCTAACGGCACGCTGACCGTCACTTCGGTCGGCACAGGAACAGCTGACGTCACGGTAACTGCGATATCGGGCGCGGTATCAAAGTCGATCGAATTCGAGGTGACCGTGACACAGAATCAGAGCCCTACGGTCACCAGACCCATTGATGACGTCGAGCTGACGCTCGGAGGCAAGGAATTTGACACGGGTCTGTCGGGGCGTTTTTCGGATCCGGAAGGAGGCCCTCTGACGTTTTCGGTAAGCGCGGAAGACTCGGGGTCCTGGACGCGGGGTACACCGGCGGTTACGGCCGAGATCACCGGTGATTTCCTGACGGTAACGGCCGACTTTGTCGATGTGGCCACAGTAATAGTTACGGCGACCGATCCAGGCCGTGGGCGGGTGAGAGACGAATTCGTCGTGAGGGTGGTGGCCGGGAAGCGATCGAACCCCGATTCCGTCAACGTGCGCAGCGCCCCGGCGCCCGTCGGCTCCATACCCGACCAGACGCTGACCACCGTCGGATCGGCCGTGCGCTTTGACGTGGCGCCCTTCTTCATGGAGTTGGACGGAGATGCGGTGATGTACTCGGCACGCCTGGCTACCGAGGCGGAGCGCATTCCCGATTACGTATCCGTGGATATGTCGGGCAGCATGCTCACATTGACGCCTGGTACGACATCGGGCAGCATTGACGTCCTCGTGAGTGCCACGGATATCGACGGCACCGCGTCGCAGACGCTCACCGTCAATGTAGCCGGCGCGAACTGATCCTCGCGGCGTGATGGGCGCTTATGGTCATGCGCCCGTCCCACACTCCCAATCACCTTATCAAAACATAGTCATTTTTTCTTCAACGACTGAATTAATGTCGACCAGAACCTCGCAGAACGCATCCGCGTGCATCGCGCTCACACTGTGCCTCTTGCTTTGCGGCGCGCAGAAGGCCCATGCCCAACAGGAAATCCGCTACCCGCAGCTGTTGGAGCACGATGGCAAACGCTTTGCCGCCTACGTCAACGAAATCAACGGCACCCCGACCTGGATCATTGACACCGACTCGTTGGACTTTACGCTCGGCTCTCCGCTGAATCTGTCAACCGAATCCGAAGTCGAGACAAAGGCGGACGCCTTCGTCGACGCCCACAAGGGTGTATTCGGGCTGGACACGAGGCAGCTGGGTGAGCCATGGATCCTCACAAACGGCAGGATGTGGTTTGTCCGGTATCCGCAGCTTTACAAAAACTACCGGGTATGGATGGCGGAGCTCGTGGTTTCGGTGTTGTACGACGGCACGCTCGTTGCCGTGTCGGCCAGCGTCTTCCCCCAGGTGGAAGCAAATACAACCCCCAGCCTCAGCAGCTCGGCCGCGCTACAGGCCGCGTTTGGCGCCGCTGGATTACAGGACCTGAAAGGGCGGGTAAAGACCGATCTGGTCATCGTGCCCGTGGAACTGGAAGCGTCGTATACCTACGGTCTCGCTTGGGAAGTCAGCGTCTACGACTACGACCGCGATCCGCCTTTCAGCAAGACGTTCCTGATTGATGCACATTCGGGAAAAGTGCTGGAAGAATACGGCAACGGAGCCGGCGTAACGGATACTGCAGCAGATTCTCCGGCATTCACCTCAGCAGGCCGTACGGTGCCAGCCCCTTTCGCAAAAGCATTTGAGCCGCGCCGCTTTCCGTTCATGGAAAACGCGGCCGTGTCTGTGACCAATGCCTGCAGCAGCATTCCGACCAGTGGCGCTCACGGCATTGAAGGTACCATAACCTTGAATACGTCGGCCACACCTAATGATGTCAAACAGAAAAACTTTGATGAGTCGTACGGGGTGTCGTTCCCGTATGCGAAGTTTTCCGTTGCAAGCAGCGACGGCACTTCCTTCAACTGCACGGGCTACGCGGATGAAAACGGCAACTACGCCGCCTACTTTTCCGATGCCGGCACCTATACGATTACCTTCGAAATCGCTACGGACCGGGTTCTCTTGTCCCCTGACGGCGAGGTTAGCACCTGCGCGTCGCGCCAGAGCTTCACCATGGCAGTCGACGGGACCGAAAAACTGGACTGGGATTGGGACTGGGGTGCGGACGGCGAGGCCGGCGCCTCAGCGATCGGACTCAACGGCGTCTATTTTACAGATGCGATGTACCGGCACCTGTCAGGGACGCTTGGTGCCAGTATTTTGGACAATCGCACATCCTTCATCAAGGTCTTATCCAGACGGACCGCATATACTCGCACAGGCGAGCGACCCTCTCTTCCAGGGGAGACTGTACGCCGGGGCTCAACCATTGAATTGGGATACATATATGGAAAGTCAAGCGAGATTCTTCTCCATGAATACGTGCATGACTTGCTGTATGCCCGGCACGGGAAAAGTGCAGAAAGTAACGAGGACGACTACGGAGCGATAGCGGAGGCAATTCCAGACTTTTTGGCGGCTGATTATACCAGTCATTCCGTCTTCGGAGGCCCCGCGCCCCATGACGATGACGATGCAACAAAGAGCGACTCGAATATCGTGTGGAGGGATTTGAATCAGACCTGCAAATGGAAGGCAAGTTGCTCAACGCATAAACTCCGAACAGAATTAACGAAATACGAGGACTCGATGGCCATATCGGGTGCGCTTTGGGCTATTAGCGGACGCATTGCGGGAAGAGCAAGTAAGCTCCTAATATCGTCGCTCCTGGCGACTTCTACCGAGAATTACAGGTTTGTGGGAGACGTACGTACGGCTTTGGCCCAGATGGCGACAGAAGGCGAAGATGCCGTTATTGAAACGGCCTTTGTGGCACGGCAGTTAGATGGTTCGAATATGCCCACCGGGCTGGGAACTTCTTGTCAAGCGGGGGCCGTTCAGGTGGCCTGGAATGACAACTCCGGTGTGGAGTCCGGTTATGTCGTGGAACAGAAAGGCACCGATAGCTGGACGCGGGTTACCAGGCTCGGTGAGAATACGTCTGGCTCGGCCATGAGCTATACAATATCCGATTTGGCCTGCACCGGTTTGACAGCCGAAAACCCGGCACGCTTCCGGGTAGCGGCATTCAAGGTCTTCGGTACCGATACCCTGTGGACCTACTCGGTTGAAACGCAATATCCGCCCAAGGCGCCAGGCAACAGCCAGTCAAAGCGCTCCACGGTATATTCGTCAGCGCAAGCTGAAGGAGAAGATCCCACGGTTGCGGAACCACCCACGGCCACAGAGTTGATCGGCGCGTATCCCAATCCCTTCAACCCGTCCACGGCAATCGACTACAGCCTGCATCGCAAAGGCCACGTTCGGCTGATGGTCTATGACATGTTGGGACGCAGAGTCGCTGTGCTTGAAGATGCCGTTCGACTGGAGGGGAGATATACGGCCAGATTCGATGCTTCGCAACTTCCGAGCGGCATGTACGTTCTTCGAATGAAAACGCCCCAGGCAGCTTTCACGCGTATTTTGACACTGCTTAAGTGAGTTGCACGAAGCATCGCGGTCCGTGCAGGTTGAGTAAAGAGGTCATGCACCGTTTAATACCACTCACGAAGCGTACATTATTGATTAAGGCCATTCTGCTCACGCTGCTGGCCACAGGCGGCGCGTCGGCGCAAAGCTTTCAGCCCGCCACGTGGATCGTGCCGACCGGGAGAGCGCTTGGAATGGACGTGGGCCCGGAAGGCCACATCTATGTAGGCGGCCTTGACAACGGAACCGACTGGCCCGGAAGGGTTACGCCAATGTACTCGAATCCATTCGCATTTCTTGCCAGCTATAGTGCCAGCGGGGAATTCCTATGGAGCCGACAATCAATGAATCTCGACGGTGTGGCTGGAAGGCCCACGTCAGATATCGTAGATGTGCACGAATTATTAGTCCACGGTGACCGACTGTTCACCATCGAAGGATTGGATGTTTTAATTGCCACCCACACCGGCGACTGGGGCAAGAGAGGCGGCGTAATGACGGGTATCTACTCTCTGAACAGTGATTCGCTGGCCGCTCTGTTTTTTGGTCAGCGGGATTCGACGGCGCAGAGCATTGACCTGTTCGATCCGGCCGGTTTCATCCGGGGAATTGACCTGGATGCCGCTGGCAACCTGTACATTGTTGGCAAATTCCTGGATACGTTGCGTGTGGCGCCCGCCACGGTGCTATTGCCGCGAGAACCGGAAGAACTTTTTGACCAGCATGTCGCCTTGGTCAGCTACACGCCTGACGGCGAACTCCGCTGGGCGCAGCGCATCGCTGGCACCAAATCCCAAGGAGAGTGGCGCGAGCAAATCTCGCGCGGAGAGGAAATAAACGCTTGTTTCACGGTTGACGATTTGGGCAACGCCCACGTGTGCGGATTATTCCGGAAGGGTACCGTGTTCGGCGAAGGGCAGCCCGACAGTGTGCGGTTTACCGAGAATGCCAGAGCGGTGGCAGCATTCGATGCCGAAGGGGGCCTGCAATGGGTACGGACCACAACCGAACTGGGCGTGCCCGGAAATGTCGGTCCGTGGACCTTGGTCTCCGATAACATGGGCGGCTTTGCTGCCCTTTGGCACAGCCGCGGCCGCCAGGCCGAGCAGCCATTCTCCTTCGTATTCGGCGACACTACGTTTCATCGGCAGCGCGGCGATCTCAATGTGCTGGCCAAACACTCCGCGGATGGCGCCATCGTCTGGGCGCGGCAGATCGAAAACGACGGAGGCTCTTTGAACATCACCGATCTGGTGATTGATCGCCGGGGCCACGTCTACGTGGCAGGCTATCACGACGGCCGCAGGCTTAAAGTGGAAGGCCAAATATTCGTCGACGAGCACAAGACGGACCTGCATTCGTGGAGTACCGGATTTGTGCTTCACTATGATGCGAACGGCCAGCTTGTCCGGGTGCTGCATGTGCGCGGCGTAGGCGAAAACAGCCGGGTGCATGCTCTGGCGCTGGGTGAATCCGATGAGCTGTACGTGGTCGGCTTTATGGAGGACACACGGGAAGTTGACCGCCCGTACATATTGGGACAGGACACGCTGAGCTCAGACTCCTGGCGGTTGCCGTTTCTGGCCCGTTATGAGTATACGAGTACAAACGTGGAAGACGCGCCGGAATTGCCGAGTAGTGAAATCCGCGTGCTCCAGTATCCGAACCCGTTCACGGATGCCACCACCATTGGATTCGAATTGCCGACTGAAACGCATGTGCGCCTGCGCGTGTACGACCTACTGGGCCGGGAAATCGCTACGCTGGTCGACGACTTTCGGCATACCGGGCAGCATCGTGCGGTTTTCAGGAAGGAGGGTCTACCAAGCGGCACGTACGTCTACCGGCTGGAAGCCTTGGGTCAGATTCAGCTTGGGCGGATGGTTTTGGTGCGGTAAGGAGTTCAAGAATGAGACAATACACCTGCCCCATACCCTAACAGACACCTCATTGTGAGTAATCACGAATATGGAAGGCTATTGAGCGGGGCAGTCGAGAATGTACTTCTTGACCACGTCATCTGGATTCTCCGCGGGGTAGGTATTAGCCTCTCCCACCGACGCACCCCAATGGATTTGTGCTCTACTCAGCGTAGCTTCTGGAAGTGGGTCTGTCGCTAGTTTCCGATCACCCGGTCCGGGTTTGCCCGAACGAAGGCAGCCCAGTTGTTGTAATGTGACTCCCCCGATTTTTTCCCCGTCACCTCCCGCTCTTTATGACAAAAAGCAACTGCCAGGGCATCCGAGGCATCGTGAGTTAGCTCGTGATTCAATTCGCCAAATTCCAGTAAACTGCTGACCATATAGGTTACCTGCTGTTTGCTGGCATTACCGTTGCCCGTGACAGATCGCTTAACCATTTTGGGCGTGTACTGAGCCACCGACACTCCCTGGTTCAAGACGGCTAGCATTGCCGCGGCCTGGGCCCGGCCAAGCTTAAGCATGGCTTGGGGATTCCTGCCGTAAACGGGCATTTCGATGCCACAAGTATCGGGTTTTAATTCTTTGACCAGCCGGGTTATTTCGTGATAAATCGCTTGAACA
Source organism: Rhodothermales bacterium (assembly GCA_965219915.1). Classification (GTDB taxonomy): domain Bacteria; phylum Bacteroidota; class Rhodothermia; order Rhodothermales; family Bin80; genus Bin80. Next base: position 3,504,388 of record OZ244794.1, read on the forward strand.
CGTACTATATGATCACCAGAAAATGCCACTGCCCCAAATCCATAAACCCGATTATTCTCATCAATAATCCCATAACCAGTCTGTAACGAACCGGGGTCAATGCCCAATATTTTCATTACATCTCGAGGTTTGTGAACACTTCCTGCACATCCTGCAGATCTTCCAGTCTTGTCACGAGTGTCTCGGTCTGACGCACTTGGTCAGTCTCTTTTTTTACAGCCGCGATCGGAACGCGAACAAGGCGCGCCTCCTCAATTCCTATTCCAGCATTAGCAATCCCGGCCTGAACCGTCTCAAAAGCTTCTACAGGCGTAATGATCACGAATGTCCCTTCTTCTTTTTCCATATCATCCGCACCATTATCCGCTACCAGTTCCAATAGCTCCAGCTCATCAATGTTCTCTGAATTGACCTGGATCAACCCTTTGCGCTCAAAGAGATAAGCGACGCTGCCTGATTTAGCCAGACGCCCCCCACTCTTGGCGAAAACACTGCGCACATCGGCAACTGTGCGATTAGTATTGTCCGTCAGTGCATCAACCATTACCGCCACTCCTTGCGCACTATACCCTTCGTATGTGCACTCCTTGTAATCCTGCCCTTCAATTTCTCCAGACCCGCGCTTAATTGCCCGTTCGATGTTTTCCTTGGGCATATTCTTACCCTTGGCCTTCTGGATGGCGAGCGAGAGGCGTGCATTCATATCTGGATCCTTACCACCCTCGCGGGCAGCTACCATGATGTCACGCGTGATCACCGCCCAAGCCTTTGAACGACGGCTGTCGGTGACCGCCTTCTGTCGCTTAACTTTTGACCACTTGTTGTGCCCAGCCATCTGCTAACGGGAAAGGTAGAGGTTACGCATTTCGTACGGACGCTCGAAGTGGCTGTCCGTGAGCGCATCCACAAATACAATGGTCTCGCCCGTGGATTTCATTTCTGGACCAAGCTCCTTGCGTACTTCCGGGAATTTGGACCACGAGAAAACGGGTTCTTTGATTGCATATCCTTTCAAACTGGAATCCAATGCGCCCTCGGCCCTGAAATCTTTGAGTTTGGCTCCCAGAATAACTTTGCTGGCAATTCGGGACACCGGTATCCCCGTTGCCTTCGCGACGAACGGAACCGTTCGCGACGCACGGGGATTGGCTTCAATCACGTAAACCTTATCTCCCTGCACAACCATTTGTACATTCATTAGTCCCAGCACCTCCAACCGATTGGCGATAGCTATGGCGTATTTCTTAATGTCTTCAATGACTGATTCGCTCAGGGAATACGGTGGTAGAACCGCTGTGGAATCACCGGAGTGCACACCCGCAGGTTCAATATGCTGCATGATCCCGGTAATCCATACATCGCCATCAGCATCGCGTACAGCATCTACATCAATCTCGATACCATTGTTTAAGAATAGATCAAGAAGAATCTCGTTGTCAGGCAGCAGCGTGTAGATATCGGTTACGTAACGCTCAACCTCTTCTTTATTGATGGCAATTCTCATCCCCTGCCCCCCCAGAACATAACTGGGGCGCACAAGAATTGGATATCCGATCGATTCGGCTACGCGCACCGCCTCGTATACCGTCTGAGCCATGCCGTACGGTGGAAAGGGGATGTCAAGCTCTTTGAGAATCTCGGAAAACTTTCCTCGGTTCTCGGCCAGATCCATAAGCTCATAAGATGTACCAAATATTTTTATTCCCCGCTCAGAGAGCTTACCTGCCAGCTTTAGTGCAGTCTGCCCACCGAGTTGAACAATGACGCCCTTGGGATTCTCGTGTTCAATGATATCCAGCACACGCTCCCAGAATACAGGTTCAAAGTAAAGCTTATCCGCGATATCAAAATCCGTCGAGACGGTTTCTGGGTTACAGTTAATCATGATGGCCTCGTAACCCATTTCCTGGACCGCCTGCACTCCGTGGACGCAAGAATAATCGAACTCAATCCCTTGGCCAATTCGGTTGGGTCCGCTGCCAAGAATGATGACCTTCTCCCGGTTGGAGACCGGGCTCTCTGATGCACTTTCGTAGGAGGAGTAGAAGTATGGCGTGGCCGCCGGAAACTCTCCGGCACATGTATCAACCAAGAGGAATTGGGGACTCACGTTTTGGGACAGACGGTACTGACGCACCTCTTCTTCGCTCACTTCGTCCGCTACGAGCCACGCAATCTGGACATCCGAATAGCCGTGCTGTTTGAGGTCCAGCATTTGCTCTGGCGTGACATCTTGTAGACGTAATCTTTGGAGTGCTTTTTCCAGGTCAACAAGCATCCTTATCCGCTGTAAGAACCAAGGATCAACGCGCGTAATGTCATACACTTCATCCATAGAAGCACCATGCATAAATGCGTTCCTGATCTGGAGAGTCCGATCCCAGTATGACTTGCGCAGACGCTCGCGCACATCAGGGCGAGTAGGATTGTCTCGGTCTGCCCCTAGCCCTGCGTAACCGATCTCCAAGCTCTGCCATGCTTTCTGCAGACTTTCTGTGAAAGTTCTCCCAATGGACATTACTTCCCCAACCGCTTTCATCTGCGTAGTCAGCTCCTCATCTACACCTTCAAATTTTTCGAAATTCCAACGGGGAATCTTGGTTACCACATAATCGATTGCCGGCTCAAAACAGGCGCTCGTAGTTTCGGTAACGTCGTTTTTTAGCTCATCCAGAGTATATCCAACAGCGAGTCTGGCAGCAACTTTCGCAATTGGATATCCGGTAGCTTTTGACGCCAGAGCGGATGAACGGGAGACCCGTGGGTTAATTTCGATGGCAATCATGCGTCCGTCCACCGGGTTAATCCCAAACTGCACGTTACAGCCGCCAGCGAAGGTTCCAATAGACCTCATCATGCGAATAGCTGTGTCCCGCATATGTTGGAACTGCTTATCCGTAAGCGTCTGGGAGGGGGCTACTGTCACCGAATCTCCCGTATGGACGCCCATGGGATCCACGTTTTCAATTGTACAGATTATGATCACGTTTTCATTACTGTCACGCAGCAATTCCAACTCAAATTCCTTCCATCCATACACACATTCTTCCACGAGGACCTCATGGACCGGGGAGAGTTCAAGTCCCCGCATAACTTTTCTCTGCAACTCCCTGGGGCTCCATATAATTCCACCGCCTGCGCCGCCCAATGTAAATGATGGCCGAATAACCACCGGTAAACCACCAAGGGATTGTATGACCTCCTTCGCTTCCAATAGACTCCTCGCCACCTGGCTTCGCGCTTGATCCACACCAATCTGTTCCATCAGATCGCGAAACTGCTGTCGATCCTCTGTAATATGGATTGCATCTATGTCTACGCCAATCACTTTCACACCCTGCGCCTCCCAGAATCCCTGTCGTTGTAACTCATCAGCCAAGTTCAGACCCGTCTGTCCTCCCATGGTTGGCAGCACGGCATCGGGACGCTCCTTTTCCACGATCCTGCGGATGGATGGCGCCGTCAACTCCTCCAAGTAAATTCTATCCGCCGTAATGGGGTCGGTCATGATCGTAGCGGGGTTAGAATTGACGAGCACGACCTCGTACCCTTCGTTGCGGAGTGCCCTACAGGCTTGCGTACCTGAGTAGTCAAACTCACACGCTTGGCCAATAATTATGGGGCCCGACCCGATCAGCAAAATCTTGTGAATATCCGTGCGCCGTGGCATCAATCAGAATCTGATTTTGAACACATCTGCAAGTATTCCTCAAATAAATAGCGACTGTCATGAGGCCCCGGAGATGCCTCTGGATGATACTGAACACTGAATCCCTGAAAACCTTCGAAACGCAGACCTTCTATTGTCTGGTCATTCAGGTTTACATGAGAGATGTTCGCCAACTCACTGGAAACGGACCCCGGATCTACCGAGAACCCATGGTTCTGCGTGGTAACCTCCACTCTTCCCGTCTTCATATTCTTTACAGGTTGGTTAGCACCTCTGTGGCCTACATACATCTTGAACACCCCCAATCCCTGTGCTAGAGCCATAAGCTGGTGCCCTAGGCAAATTCCAAAGAGCGGTATGCCGGTGCTCATTGCTTCCCGAACACAGCCGATCGCTTCCGGCATAACTCTTGGATCCCCGGGGCCATTCGAAAAGAACAAACCATCGGGTGACCAGGCCAGTGCGTCCTTGAGCGACGTTTGTCCGGGAAAAACTTTTACACTACATCCCAAGCCTGCAAACGTACGCAGAATGTTAGTCTTGACCCCAAAATCATACACCGCTATGCGTGGACCAACTGTATCCGAAAAGGTGTATGGTTCGCTGCAGGTTACCCGGGAAGCCAGCTCCAGTCCATCCATACTAGGCCATGCCCGTGCTTTTTCTACTAGTGAAGAACCATCCAGGTCTGTGGACGAAATCACTGCGTTCATGACACCACTTTTCCGAATATGCAGAACCAGTTTGCGGGTATCTACACCTGTGATGCCAACCAAGCCATGTCTGACCATATAGTTGTGCAAGGACTCTTGCGCCAATAAATTGGAATATTCGCGCGAAAAGGCCCGCACAACCAATGCGGAAACCATCGGCTTAGCCGCCTCCGTATCGTCGTCGTGAGCACCATAATTGCCTATGTGGGGATAGGTCATCATCATGATCTGCCCATGATAGGAGGGATCAGTAAGGATTTCCTGATACCCTGTCATGCTTGTATTAAAGCAGAGTTCGCCACCGCTTTCTCCGCTGGCACCGATGGCTGTGCCCACCACTACAGTTCCGTCGGCCAGCGCCAACTTGGAGGATTGTGGTTCGAAACCCATTTTATCTCGGTTTATGTACCCCTCAAAAGGTTCTATCGGAATTCGGGAAGGCCTATTTGCCGTATGCAAAAGAAAATTACGTGAAGATACGCACGATAGTGAAATTCCAAGCACTCCATTGGTCAGCAATGAATAGTGCCACAGGGTTCAATTAGTAACAGTGATGATAATGGCCCACAAAAACCGGATGGTTTGATCTGCTCAAATGCGATTGTACCCTTCACGGCGAGGTTGGGAATGGCAGGTTCAATTTAGGAGTGGTTGGAGCGTTTTTTGGTTCATTTCCTAATAACCATGTACATGAGAAACATCAAGAGCGTCGAACTCAGTACGAAAAGAGGATGCTCAGTAGCCGTGTATAGAAATTGATCCCACGGAGAAAAGCTCAATGAAACATCCTCTATACAGAATGCCGTACTAACAGAGACGATGTAGGTTACCAAGCCATCAAATCTTGATTTTGGGGGTATAATCCTTGACCAGCACTGACGCTATCGTCTACGGAGTAGATTTGCGAGGTGCACAACAGACTTTCTGGATATGCGGCGCCACTTTGATGGTGATTCTTACTCGATGCGCCTGTTTGCCAGTATTATTGCGGCGCAGGTGCTGATACTGCTATGTATAAAGCTCTGGCCCATTGCGTCTGAACCAAAACCGCTTGACATCATCTACTCCAGCCCAGAAGTCATTCAGATGGAGGAGATTGTCTCTACTAACCAAACGCGGCGTGCTCCGCCGCCCCCTGCCCCCCTTCCCCCTGTAATCGCTCCCGATGACACCATCCTGGAAGAGGAAATCCTGCTTGATCTGGATCCTCTGACGCTCACGGATCCGTCACTGGATGACATGCCGACGGAACCCGAAGGAGCTCCCTCGACCGGCATAGCTGCAACCGAGGCAGCGAGACTAATTCGCCTCGTATCACCTGAATATCCCAGATCTGCAGAGCGACGCAAGATTCATGCAGAAATCGTCGTTGCCGTTGTGGTAGATAAACGAGGGCGCGTGCAGTCGCCACAAATTGTTGAGCGCTACCTACTGAACGAAAAGGACAATACACGCACGCTCGTTGATGCCCTTGGACATGGACTAGAAGAAGCCGCCGTGAGTGCAGCTATGCGATCCCTGTACCGGCCCGCACGAAAAGATGGGGCTACTGTCGAGAGCAACGCTAAAATCACTTTCACGTTTGGGGTCTAGTACCACCAGGCAGATCTTGCCAGTGAGCATCTTCGATCTCGAAAAACTCGTCCTCGGGTTCGAGAGATGATTTAGTCCGGGGAGGCTTGGGAGTTGGCCTGTCCGCCTCCACTGCCTTGAACAGCCGCCAGACTGCCCTCAATAGAAAATACCCAATCGCCGCAAATAGGATACCAGACAAGAAATTCATTTAGATGATCAGTGTTAAAGAACACATCTGTGTTTCGTACCTCTCGTTTATTCCATCTGCCTTAACTCGGCGCAAAACTGCCTCTACCTAGGCCTGAACGCCTGCGCCTGCAACTGTGTTCTGGTAAAAACGGATTTATCGGGCAAATGTGTCTATGGCGAGGTCTTCGACACCAAAAATTACACTGAACTATTCCAAAATCTGAACTGCCCCATACCGCAACCGTGAACACCGTTCCCGCAAATACACAAAAGGCACATCCCATTCTGCCAATCGACACCGTGTGTATTATTCAATTCAGTATCGAAGAGCTTTGAACGTTGAGCCCGAAGTCTTCGTCACGAATTGCCAACCAACAAACCGTTTGACCCAGTAGACCGAACAGCTAGAAAGCCGTGTGACCTGCCAGAAGTGAGTTTTGCCTGAACTTGAGGGTCGTATCCCTGCAACACCGGGGAAATTCGCAAAAGCTACCTTATGCACGCCCCCAGCAAGTCCAAAAGACGAATTTTAGGAATCGTGGCCACCCAACACAGGCTATGTGCTTACTATCTGGCACCCAAGTCCATAATTCTCACTTGAATAATTCCGGCTTGCTTGGATTAAAGTACGTGATCCCGTAGTGATCTGTTTCTACAATGATTCGAGATAATTCGTCCAAGTCCTCCTGACGTTGCTCAAAATCCATCTGCTCAACATTGACGTTTAGCAGCGGACTTTTTGTATATCGAAAAAAATAGTCCATGTACGCCTCGCGCAGGCGCTTCAACAAGTCTATGTCAATTCCGCGTTCATAGGGAAGATCTCGCTCCCGAATTCGTTCAAGAGAACGTTCAAGACTGGACTGTATGTAGATAATCAAATCTGGCTTTGGAATACTCCTCTCCATTTGGCTGTACAACTTGTCGTACAGATACACTTCCTCGCCACTGAGGTACATATGGGCAAAAATCTGATCCTTGTCAAATGAGTAATCGGTAACCACCCCCGTATGAAATAAATCTAGTGTACGAAGGGTCGACAGCTGCCTATACCGGCTAGTCAGGAATGCAATCTGTGTCTGAAAGGCCCAACGCGATGGATTGCGATAAAATCGGGACAGAAAAGGATTTTCCTCAAAATCCTCCAGGACAAGTCGCAATTCAAAACGCTTGGCGAGGAGGCTTGCAAGTTGCGACTTACCAACTCCAATAACACCCTCGATTGCCACGTAGCGAAGGTTGTCTGGTAGGGTGTCCGTATGGCCCTTATAAGCTGATTTCATTTTCTTTTTTAATAAGCAACCACGTCGTCCTGACCAAATTGGCTGTGTCTCTGCAGCTGGCAAGTACGGCAGAAACCGTTGAATCTATTGGGCTTGGAATATAAGTCTCAGGTGCCAGATCATACCAAGGCTGTAGCACAAATCGCCGATCTTGGAGCCTTGGATGCGGCAATACAAGTTGATCTGTGCTGCATGTAAGTCCCCCAAATGTAAGAATATCAAGGTCAATTGTCCTGGGTGCGTAGGGGACTCGGCGGTGGCGGGCGCCGTCCCGTTCAATTCTCTGGCAGGCCTCTAGCAAATCCATGCCGCTTAGGTCTGTCCGTACTTCGACGACTGCATTCAGAAAATCAGGCGACAGTTCATTGGGCACGAGCGTATGCGCTGAGCCTTCATATACGGGCGAGCATCGAACGAGAGCAGCTATACGCTGCAACCCGGCAACTGCCTGGCGTAAGTGTGCGAGTCGGTCTCCCAGATTTGATCCCAAGCCGATATAAGCAGTCTGCATAATTAATTGGTACCCCCGCCAGGACTCGAACCCGGATATACGGCTTAGGAGGCCGTCGCTCTATCCTGTTGAGCTACAGGGGCTGGTTGCTGCGCAGCTGCGCAATGCGATCAGGTATTGACCCGCCAAAAATGGCGCTGCCAGCGACCACGACATCCGCACCGCACTGGCGTGGTTCGTGTACGTTGTGCGGCTTGATCCCGCCGTCCACTTCCAGCAATGCCTTACTGGAAGCCCGGCTCAGCATTTCCTTCAATTCCCGTATGCGTCCGTTGGACTCAGGTAGATAGTACTGACCAGCAAACCCTGGATATACTGACATGATCATAGCCACATCTATTTCCGTCAGCCAAGGCTCCAGTTGATTAAGCGGTGTGTCTGGATTGAGTGTGAGTCCTGGCCTACAACCTAGAGAACGGATTTTGTGGAGCGCAGCGCCCACGTCCACGCAGGCTTCAACGTGAACTGTGATGATGTCTGATCCTGCCTGTGCAAATTCTTCCAGATAGCGCTCCGGCTCAGAGATCATTAGATGCGTATCCAATGTTACTCCAGTCTCTACCTTTAGTGATTGAAGCGCACGAACAGCTAATGGACCAAAGGTCAGATTCGGCACAAAATGCCCATCCATCACATCTATATGTAACCAGTCCGCTCCGGCCGCCACAGCTTCCGCCGCGTGTTCCTCCAATCTGGCAAAATCAGCGGATAGAATGGATGCTGCGATCAGCATACTATACACCAGAAAAGAGAGCAACTATGAGCGCCATCAAAAGCACATTGACAAGCGCAACCGGCAACAACACTTTCCAGCCAATCTGCATTAGCTGGTTGTACTTAAAGCGAGGTAATGTCCAGCGTACCCACAAGAACAAAAATACGAAGAAACCAACCTTAAGAAATAAACTCCCAACCTGTATAAGTCCGAGCCAGACAGAACCCTCTAGCCCAGGAAAAGCGGCAAGCAGCTGTGGTTCAAACGGGATGAGGTAGCCACCAAAGAAAAAAGTTGCAATCACAAAGGAAGCTACGAACCAGTTAACGTACTCGGCCAGGAAAAACATTCCAAATTTCATACCACTGTACTCGGTATGGTATCCACCCACCAACTCCTGCTCAGCTTCCGGTAGATCAAATGGAGCCCGGTTCGTCTCCGCAAAAGCCGTTATAATAAAAATGACCGCACCAACAGGGTTGCGAAAGACATTCCATCCCAAGATTGCTCCGCCTGCAGCCTGATTCTCTACAATCTCCACAACACTCAGGGATCCTGCTGTGACCACCACACTTGCCAGAGCCAACCCCATTGACAACTCATAGGAGATCATCTGCGCGCTTGAGCGCAAGCCACCCAAAAGCGAAAACTTGCTGTTGCTACTCCAGCCCGCAAGCGTAACCCCGTATACTGAAATACTCGTTAGCGCCAGGATGATGAGAGCGCCCACAGCACTGTCCACAATCACAACTCCGCGTGCATACGGAATCAGTGCCGGTACTGTCATGGCTATAACGACCATGATGACCGGAGCCAAGGCATGCACAAATCTGCTTGCACCTTCGGGAACCGTATCCTCCTTGAACACGAGCTTGAATACATCCGCAAACGGCTGAAAAAACCCGCCCGGACCAACCCGATTCGGACCTGGCCTGTTTTGAATGAATGCAGACACTTTCCGCTCGGCATACACCAGGCAGGATGCTGATATCAGCATAAAATTGATAATTCCGAAGGCCACTAAGGCCAATAAACCGGGCGATAGATTCATCACCTTTAACCGGCAACCTCTATCTCAATGGGAGGAAGCGTCACACCACTTAGGCCCATTGCCTTGTAAGTTGCTCCGGCGAATGCAGGGATGGACGCACTGATGTGCTGCATGATTGTTTTGGGGCTTTGTGCGGCAATCTCCATATCCAGATTCCGCGCTATTTGGGGAATGATTTCCCAACTGGGCTTGCAGTCCACATAATGGGACTCATTGTGCCAGCGGTCAAAGGGTGTACCGTGCTGGTCGGCACGGCTCAACCCCATTTGCATCATGAGTGTACGATTGACCCCTTTAATGACCTTCGCAGGCACCACACGCTGTGCTCGCCCGGCCTCATTGACATATGTACCGATCGTTTCCGCGACCGTTGCAGCCGGCAAGGCCACATTGGCTGAGGGCAGAGTTTGATTCGTCGTATTGTAGTAATGCAGTATCACCTGTACATTTTCCAATGCTTGCGCACTGCAAAGTCCTGCAGCAACAGGATCATCCTCCAGCACGTAGAGCCCCTGCACTTCCCCGGCATCAACGCGCGCTCCCCACAACTCCATATCAACAGGCCGTAGTCCTAACCGTTCGCATCCCTGACTGTTAGGGGTCCGGTCATCTGTTCGCAACCATCCATCGCCATGGCCCGGCTCAATGTGGGGGATATACCCGGCAATCTGTCCACCAGCAGCTTCCGCAAGCTGCATCAACATCCAGTTATCTTCAACCGTAGCACGTGCTGAAGCCAGGAATAGTGTTTCCTTGCCTGTATTCCTCAGTATTTCTGCGGTCTCTTGGATTGCCTCATCCCACGAACATGCCCCCGACTTATTCAAAGCAGCGGGACCACAGGGGCGGTTCTCATTGAACCATCTGTAGGTCAGGCGATCTTCGTCTGGAATCCAGAACTCGTTTACATCCGGGTTCGGCCGCGGAGTGATCCGCATCACCAGATTGTCGCGCACCCATAGAAAACAGTTTGATCCCTTGGCATTCGTCGTGGTAATGGATGGCGTACTGGCCATTTCCCAAATCCGTGCCTGGAACCGAAAATCTGCCGATGTAAGCGCACCAACCGGACACAAATCGATTACGTTCATTGAGTAGGGTTCATCAAACGAAACGCCCGGCGGTGTAATCGGATAATTCTTGACACCACGCTCAATGATCGTTAGCTGGCCACTCCGGGAAATCTCATCTGTAAAGCGGACGCATCGTGTACAGTTGATACATCGCTCTGCATCCAGGACAACATTCGGTCCTAGTTTGACTTTCTTGGGCTTGTGAACCTTACGGAACTCAAAGCGAGATCCTTCCGGTCCATATTTATAGGCCTGAATCTGCAGGGGGCAATGCCCCGCCTGATCACATATTGGGCAATCCAACGGGTGGTTAATGAGCAGGAACTCCATTGTGTCGCGCTGTGCTCTCTCTACCTTTTCGCTTGTGCGCGCAGTATGGACAACCTGCCCATCTGATATTACATGACTGCAACTAGTCTGCAGTTTCGGAAAATACCGAATGACCTTCTCCCCGTTCTCGTCTAACTGGAACTCACCCGTCCCCCGGTCACGCACTGGGGCTCCCACATCCACAAGGCATTGCCGACAATTTGCCGGCACAGACATGGACGGATGATAGCAGAAATGGGGTAATTCTATGCCGTGATCCAGACAAAACTGGAGCAAACCCGGCTGCCCCTCAAACGCGTATTCCTCGCCATCTATAGTAACCTTTGGCATGGATAACCTAAATGGATTCTTCCGGGGATATGCGGACGCCAGCAGCAATCATGGAAAGCACGGGAACCTGACCCGGAGCATCTTCTTGGTAATGTTCTTCTTCCTCCATATCTGGAATCTTTAGCGTTCCCACAGCCACAGCATATCGGCCACTGATATCAGTTGGCACTGTAAACGCGTACTCGCCGGATTCTGTCTGCTCAGCATGTACACGTAGGCCCCTGCCCGTATCCAAGCCTCGCAACATCAACCAGCAACCGTCCATCTGACAAACTTCGTGCACTGTACCGGCCACGGCAATCTCGTTTTCCGCATAATGCTGAGGTTCTGCGAGCACAGCTTCTACGGGAATTACATCCACCCCCTCATGCTGTTCACCGTAAATCTCATCGCTGGCCAGCTCCGATCCACCGCAGGATATCAGCAGCAAGCAAATACCGATCAATGTGTATTTCATGTGGTTATTGTTCTATGTTTTCAGGCATTCACCGCCCAGGCAGATGGGCGACATCGGCGTTCAAAATCTCCCCGGAAACGCTTAATTGTGTTACGTACGGGCCATGCAGCCGCGTCCGCCAATGCACAAACAGTTCGCCCCTCCATTTGATCACAGAGGTCTAGAAGTAGATCCAGATCCCGCAGATTCCCCTCTCCGTCATCAATTCGAGTGATCAAATTCTCCATCCATCCCGTACCCTCTCTGCACGGAGTACATTGCCCACAACTCTCGTGGTGGTAGAATCGAGCAACACGGCGCAAGAAGGCAACCATATCGGTGTCTTCATCCAAAAACAACATTCCGGCAGTCCCCATCATTGAGCCCGCTTCGTGCAGACTTTCTACATCCATCGTCACGCCGTCAATCATATCCGCCCGTAAAACCGGAACAGAAGCCCCTCCTGGCACAAGCGCCTTAAGCTTTTTGTTGCCACGTATGCCGCCGGCAATATCGAGTAAGTCTGTGATGAGCATCCCCGTGGGATATTCATATACACCTGGACGATTCACGTGGCCGGAAATTCCGTAAAGTACGGGGCCGGGATGCTTTTTCGCACCTACTCCTGCAAACCAGTCCCCCCCACGGCTAATGATGATTGGAGCACAGGCTAGCGTTTCAACATTATTTATAGTAGTTGGATATCCCCAAATACCGGATTGCGCAGGAAAAGGAGGTTTGATGCGAGGATAGGCGCGTTTGCCCTCAAGAGACTCCATCAGACTCGTCTCCTCACCACATATATAGGCACCTGCCCCCTTGTGCATGATGATATCCATACTGAAATCCGTCCCCAATATGTTGCTGCCTGCCAGTTTCGCATCATATACCTTTGACAGTTCATCCTGGAGGAGTGTAATCCAATTGGCAAACTCTCCCCGAACATACAGGTAGCATGCTTTGAGCGACATTGCATAGCCTGCAATCAGGATACCCTCAAACATGAGGTGAGGGTTATACTCCATTAGCTGCCTATCCTTGAACGTTCCGGGCTCGCTTTCGTCTGCGTTGCAGCATAGGAACCGCGGCACATCCGGTTTGACCGGCGGCATGAAGCTCCATTTCAGGCCGGTAGGGAATCCCGCACCGCCCCTGCCGCGAAGGCCACTGCGTTTGACCTCTTCCGTAACCTCGTCGGGTTTCCAGTCGCTCAGGACTGCACTTAGGGCTTCATAGCCGCCCCTCGCCCGATATACATCCAGATGATGTAAATCTTTAACCGGCGGCAGAAGTACCCGTTTATATGATTGCCAGTCGCCTGCTTTTGTCATAGCCTTGTGGCATAGTCAACATTAATCACTCGACGACCTAAAACCAGAATTGCAAGCATTGGTCCTAAACTCTGGACAGAATTACTGTGTTCGCTTCGCCACTGGAGGGACTGCGTAGCGTTCTACCGCTTCTGCATCAGTCCGTCTATTTCCACCCATCTCATCTTCATCCTGTGGCAACGTCACGGATATAAATGGCAGCGGCTGTCCTGCTTCCATGGCGTCCACTAGCGCGTCAATCTTCTCCGGGGTCAAATTGTACGCGTATGGACCATTGGAAACCTGCATCATGGGCGCAGAACCGCAGGCCCCCAAACACTCGGCCTCCCGCAATGTGAACCGACCGCAAGGAGTCGTATGCCCCCTCATAACACCAAGCTTCTCTTCCAGATAAGCTAGAGTGTCGTAGCCCCCGCAGAATTGGCAGGAAAAACAGGTGCAAACATCCAGGACGTAAGTGCCTTTCTTTTCCTTATAGTACTGCGTATAGAACGTTGCCACACCGTAGACCTGTGCATAGGGCAACGACAGTTCGGTGGCAACCAGTCGCATCACCTCTGGAGGCAAAAACCCAAATTTTTCCTGCGCAAGCCAGAGCACCCACATAACTGCCCCATCCGCGGTTGGGTATTGGGTTACGTACTCGGCGATCTTCGCCTTTTCTTCTGGAGTAAAAACTAACTCTTCCTCCGAAAAATCTGCTTCCGGATTGGAATCTGGCAGCGCCACTACGGGATTGCGAATAAAATCTGCCATCTACTTGTCAGCCTCACCCATTACCGGGTCAATAGATCCGATTAGCACTACAATGTCTGCCACCGGATGACCTTCCATCATGGATTCCAAGCCCTGCAGGTTTGTAAAGGATGGTGCGTTAATACGTGCACGCCAGGGGCATCCGGTTCCGTCACTTTCGAGGTAGAACCCTAATTCCCCTTTGGGAGATTCGATAGCATGATACGCAGCAGCTCCTTCGGGCGGAGCTATCCCCGTTTCCGTGTACATGAAGTCGTGTATCATACCCTCCATCGAATAATATACTTCGTTCTTGGACGGATACGTCTTTTTCGCATCGTCTGCCCGGATCGGCCCTTCCGGCAATCGATCCAGACATTGATGAATAATCTTGATGCTCTCCAGCATCTCTTCAACACGAATATGATATCTCGCTAGACAATCCCCCTCCTCCCGGAGTGGGATAATGAAATCTACCTCGTCGTACTTCAGGTAGGGTTCAAAAGTGCGGATATCGTAGGGAACACCACTGCCGCGGAGATTGGGACCTGTCAGTCCGAGTGCAGTTGCCTCATCCGCACTGACCGTGCCAACATCCTTGTTTCGGTCAATCCAGATGCGATTACGGTTGAGGAGCTTTTGCCAGCCTTTAATGACCTCTTCGTAACGGATTGCAAAGTCCCTGATCATTTCAATCGCCTTGGAACTCAGATCTGTTGCCAACCCACCAATTCGACTGTGTGAAACCGTAAAGCGGGCTCCTGATACCTCGTCAAAGATGCTATAGAGATCTTCCCGGCCCTGAAAAGTCCATAAAAAAACACTCACTGCCCCCGCGTCCATCAGCCCGACTCCCAGCCACAGCAAATGAGAAGAGATGCGAGCCAATTCACACATGATCATGCGGATCCACTGCGCCCGCTCAGGAATCTCAACGTTCGCGAGTTTCTCCACTGCCATGCACCAGGCCACATTATTTGCGTAGGGCGCCAGATAATCCATGCGGTCGGTATAAGGCATGAACTCCTGGTACGTCTTGCTTTCCGCGAGCTTTTCGATACCGCGGTGCAAGTATCCGATGTCAAGCACACACTTTTCGATCAATTCACCATCAAGCTTGACCATGCACCTGAGCACACCGTGTGTAGCAGGGTGCTGCGGCCCGATGTTCAGCGTCATTTCGTGCTCGAGTGCATCCTTCACACGTGAAACTTCGGTGCCACGCCTTGTACTCAACCAAGCATCCTTGCTCTCAAGTCGTTTGAGTATTGTCTCGTTATGCCTGGGCCAAAACGAGAATATATTCTCCTGATCGTGATATGACGATTTGACCGGCATCAGTTTTCGTCGTTTTCTGCAGGCTCTTGATAGCTCTTAGCCGGACTGCCGCTGCGGGCAGCTGCAAAAGGATCCATGGTTAGCTCCCCCTCAGGCGTCCGGGGTGGGAGCGGGAGTGATCCTGGAATACCCAGAAGCGGAAACTCCTTGCGTTGGGGATGATATGCAAAATCCTCAGGCATGAACATACGTCGAAGGTCTGGATGGCCCTCAAAACGAATGCCCAGCATATCAAAGCACTCACGTTCATTCCAGTCAGCTGCCTTGAACAGGCCAGTTATTGAGGGCAGAACTGCATCATCTTCCTCTACACGCACCTTTATTCGAAGGCGTTTACCTCTTTGAAGGTTTACGAAACAGTAATAAACCTCATAGCGGGGTGCTTCCTCCTGAAATCGATCCACGCCGGCAAGATCCACGAGGTAGGTAAATCCCAACTCTTCTTTCAGTGCCGTGCTTACCTCCAAAAAATACTCACCCGCAATAAATACGGTTTGCTCACCCGCATAGACGACCACCTCTGTAACTGCTTCCGGAAACTTCTCCTGGATAGCTTTTATTACATCTGTAACATCAGTGGACGCCTTCGCATGCACATTCTCCTCGTCTGGGCGAGCCTTATCTACGGGCGTAAAGTGGAAGTTGAGTGAGTCAGGCATCAACTATCTCTACACACCTCCCACTGTTGTCCGGCCGTCACTCGTGAGGATTTCCAGGTTCATTGGCTCTACAGCTGATTTTTTTTGGCCGCTTGCATAATCCTTTGCTATGGAATACTCGTTCCGAACTTTTTCCTGAATATCCATTAACGCATGAATAACGGCTTCTGGCCGAGGCGGACACCCTGGGATATATACATCAACCGGCATAAAGTTATCTATTCCTTGCACAACGCCATAGCAGCGATGCATTCCTCCACTCGATGCGCACGCTCCCATGGCTATACACCACTTTGGATCGGCCATTTGATCCCAGACGCGTCGTATCGCATGTGCCATTTTGTAACTGCACCATCCTGCCACGATCATCAGGTCGGCCTGACGAGGGGAGAATCGCATTGCCTCACTACCGAACCTGCCAACATCGTACTTGGGACCGCCGAAGGCCATCATTTCAATGGCACAGCAGGCCAAGCCCATGGGCATTGGCATCAGTGAGTTTGAACGCGCCCAGTTGACAACAGCGTCAACAGTGGTTGTCAAGTATCCAGTAGCGGAATCCATAGGAAAAAACCAGCGTCGTTTTTTATGAGAAGTGATGCGGTCTGTTTCGTTAGTCGAACTCCAGTCCGCCTTTTTTGATGTCGTATAGAAGTCCTACCGCAAGGACCAAAATAAATATGCTTACGACCGCCAACACCCCCATACCAATTCCCGCCTCCAGAAAATGCCTGTGGCTGACTGCCCACGGGTAAAGGAACACAACCTCTACGTCAAAGACAATAAATACCATCGCAATCAGATAGAACTTGACGGAGAACCTCTGATGAGCAGTCCCGATTGGATCCATGCCACTCTCATATGCACCTACTTTGACTCGATTGGGCCTCCTAGGGCCAAGCAACCGCTGAGCTAACAGTAACGTCAACGCCAAACCTGTTGCCAGGCCCAGCATAATCAATAGCGCGATAAATTCAGCACTCATTGCAGAAACGCCTGGTTATATCTTTCTGGATCAGGACATGCACACGCAACCGTAATATACGGACCGATACCCGACTACACAGCACGATTAAACTGTGAAGCTAGCAACGGGCTACAACTCAAATACCCAACTCTAGTTTGATTTGTACTCACGCTGGGCGACCGGGGTCAGACAACTGGAGCTTGTACTTAATTGAGTCCAAATTTGTGCGAATATACCCGTATGTAGATTAGGGGGTGGCGAGTGCCCTTCGAGTCGGGAATCCTTGTTTTTACTCCGTCTGTTTCCCGTTCATAGTGCCTTAGGTCCGTTTCTACTCCCTGCTCATCATACCGGACATGCGGTTTTCCGCATCCGGCTTTCAGTTGAATTCTTTTCTTCGCACGCGGAAAGATTTTGTCTTCGGCGATGGCGACGCAATCCATGGATCTCCCATAGTCTAGCATCCGAGTATTGCTCGTACTTCCCGGTTTGCACCTCATATTCGCGACAAGCATCTGTGACCAAGTATGAAACACTTGGCTCATGGACATCAAGAGAGACTGCAGGAATATTGCGTGATGTGCGTTCCTACTCTCTAGACCAGAGCCGTTGAGAAACCACTGCGGGTCACATCCATGTGTCCTCTTGTACTCTCCACGTCAAATTCTGAGCTAACCAGATCGTCTGGTGGGCAATTAATCCGGTCCTTCTTTTGGAGCGCACAAGCTCAACCCATTGCTGTTATTCTTTGATTTTCGTATCCTGCCGCTGTAAATTGAGCACAGCTACTCAGTCGCCCTGTACCGGGCAAACGCGACCTTTCCGCAGGACGTGCGTAGCATGAATGCCTAAGCAGTTGCAAAATATTTGCAACTTACACTACCTCCAATCGGTGGTATACGTCAGACGGACACTCGCAAGGCGTCCAAGTTTGGGAGCTCCGACAAACTCCCGGTGATTGCTGTTGGTCGCATTATTGATGCCAAGGTCAGCACGCAACGCATGATTGATCTCATAGCCAACACCCATATCTACTACGAAATAAGACTCAACATCACCATTGTATGGCCCGGAAATCATACGGAAACCCTTGATATATCGACCCGACGCATGTACACTGAATCCACTCCGATGCTGGTACTGTCCGCCCAGTTTTAACTTGAGAGGCGGCGCGTTCAGGGCCAGTACCTTGTCCTCAGA
The DNA here is from genome assembly GCA_965219915.1 of Rhodothermales bacterium. Taxonomy (GTDB): domain Bacteria; phylum Bacteroidota; class Rhodothermia; order Rhodothermales; family Bin80; genus Bin80. Next base: position 3,522,494 of record OZ244794.1, read on the forward strand.
CTCTTCTTTTAGTTGCGTGTGATCGAAAAAATCATCGCTTACCCAGGACATATTTCCAAATAATGTGAGTGCACGTGAGGCAATCACCTGAAGAGAAACGTCCACACCGTAATATCCAACATCCCCGAAATTCGGGTATGCCAACATGATCTCAGGGATCTGCCCTATCCCCGGATTGTTCTCATTGGGCTGAACTATTGCTATGGGGGTGCTCGCAGTAGGTAAAGAAGTACCTGCCAAGTCTACCAGAAGTTGAGCCGCCTGCTCCGCTGTCAGGTTGAATAGCCCGAGTGCAAGTGACAGCGCATCGTTGTTTGCTATCCCGGTAGAAATATCACGAACAAGGTCCTGGGTCAAAGTCGGTACCAATACGAGTGGTGTACGCACTTGAAGCGCGCCTATAAAATTCCTCTTTTGCGCGTAATAAGCATCTACGGCAAACAGCAAATTCTCATTCAGAATGCCTTTGTACCCTACCTCAAACGTTTGGGAAATGGTCTGCTTGAGGGGACCAACATCCTCCAGATCAGTTAAGCCTACATCTATACTGAGTGTGCTAAGGTTGAGCGCTCCCAAAACTCCAGGACTGAAACCCTGAACAACGGTGCTCTCTGGACCCAGCCCGCGCTTGAGAGATGCAATCAATTGCAGGGGTACATTCAGTCCGGCCGCCGCCAACAGATCGGCAAGTTCTTGATCTGGGATCGCCGCAAGGGACGCATACATGAGCGCATAAACGTCTCCCGTGCCTATGCCCACAGGAACCGGGGCTCCCTCGAACCCCGGCAGCAGACTGGATGCAACAAGATCCGTCGGAGCTCCAATTGCCAGAAACTCGGGATTCCGTTGATATGTGAATCCAGTGGCAGCGCCACGACCGCGTACATTGATCCCTCCAAGAGAAGCCGCTACCAAATCCAACCAGTTACTTGTGGCTGTGGGAGAGGAAAAACTGCGGTTATAAGTTACACGGAAACTTGAGGTTGGATTGGGCTTGACTACCAGTCCAACACGAGGAGACGCCTGGATTTTGTCCACAACATTGTTGTAATCTCCGCGCAGGGCGAGTGTCAACTCAATCCGGTCGCCGATACTAGTGGTTGATTGGCCATACACACCGTATTCGTCTATGTTGTCATGGTCTTCATTGCGTCCCAAGACCGTGCCTTTTGTATCTGGGCGGGTGAGCTCCATATCAACGCCTAGGATCAATGACTGCCTGGAGCCAATTTGCAGATCGTACTGCGCCTGTCCTACGTACTCGCGGGAATGCTCAATAACCGGATCGCCACCATATACAAAAGAATCCCTCGAATCGTTTGCATTCACGAAAAACTGCGCAAAAAATGGACCATTGGATATCCTCGCCTGGCCGAATGAATAGCGATAGTCGTCACCTTGGATAGTGCCTATACCACTCAGGACCGTTCCATTCATCGCGGCTGTCCCGGCGTTCAGCGAAAGCCTGGTCCTGGTTCCTATGCGAAACTCCACATTTCCCGACACCGTGAACTTGCTGTAATCTGTGTCCCGAATACCATCCACGAAAATCTGCACGGCATCTTCCGGGTCTGGACACCGGTCAAATGCACGGCTCTGCAAAAGGGCCGGGTCACAGGATTCGAGGGCAAAGTCATTTCCTTTAAAATATGATCCAGTTACCTTGACACCCACACGACTTCCGATCACAGTTGCCGCGCGCGCCTGCACATTCATGTGCGACCGTTCGCCACTGCTGACGGCGACTGTGGCCCCGGGATGAGTAAATGGGTCCTTGGTTATATAATGAATCACGCCGGAATCAACCCCCGCACCATAAAGTGCAGATCCGGGACCACGTACAACCTCCACACGATCAAGGTCCACCATCAAATTGGGCATCAGGCTGTGAAGATTCACGCCTATCGAAGCCGAACCCGCATCTCGATAGTCAGTCAAAACATACGTAGCCCCTGAAAAGACATTATTGAAGCCCCTGAGAACCACTTCGTGTCGGTCTATTCCTGTCTGTGCAAAGTCCAACCCAACAACATTGCGCAGTGTAGCTACGGCCGTGGGGGTGACTACACCCCTAAGATCCTGAGCCAAGATTACATCAGTGGATGACGGCGAATCCAAAACCTTCTCCTGCCTCCTACTGGCAGTAACTTGCAGCTGATCCAAATCAATACCAGGCACCAACTCCACATTCAAAATGTATTCCTCCCCCTCAGAAATCTCTATCTCGGTTTCAACCGACCTGTATCCTGTATAGGACACTCGAATCGTGTTTGTGCCCGGAGGCAGACCACTGAGCGAATATTCCCCTCCCCCGTCCGTGGCCGTACCCTGCATAGACTCAACATGAACCACACTCGCCCCTACCAAAGGCATACCATCTTCAGAATCCGAGACCGTTCCAGAAACTGAAGTATCCTGAGAAAACGCCCAGCCGGGTGATGCTAAGGCAAACGCCAGAAAGGTAATACTAAAAAGAAAGCTTCGAGTAGTCATGTCTTCGTGGTTAAGATATTCGGCGTGGAGGTTACCGTACGTTTGTCAAATTTACGCAATTCCCGTGTTGTATTTATTTTAAAAAATCAAATGGATACATCCTAACGGCTGAACGCGGCAGCACGAGCGCAAGGCGTAAGATCGGCGCTAGTTACCCCAGTCTGTTGTATAGGTGAGCCGTGCATTGGCAATTCGTCCAAGCCTTGGAGCACCTACAAATTCACGATGGTCGCTGTCAAACAGGTTGCTGATTCCCAGATCTGCCCTGATCCCGGTTTGGTTGATGGCATAACCTACTCCAACATCTATAACGGTGTAGCTCTGTACTTGACCCACATATTGCCCCGAAATCATCGGAAAGCCTTCGGTGAATCGTCCAGAAGCATTGACCGAGAATCCACTACTGTGTCGATACTGCCCACCCAATTTTACTTTAAACCCTGGTGCATTGAGCGCCAATGCCAAGTCCTCAGAGTCTTCGCCAACCTCGGTGTGATCAAAATAATCGTCACTAATCCAGGATGCATTCCCAAAAAGAGTCAGCGCATCAGAAGCAATCACCTGCATTGAAACATCCATGCCAAAGTACTGGATGTTTCCAAAATTGGGATAACTGAGCATGAGTTCGGGAAAATATCCCTCGCCCCTGTTATTCTCGTTGGCCTGTACAATCGCAACTGGTGTCTCGCCGTCGGGCAGATCGCTGCCGGCTAGTTCGACCAGCATTTCCGCAGCCAATTGAGGAGTCAGACCAAACAATCCGAGTGCACCCGCTATCTGGTCGTTTGCCGTAAGCCCAGCCGCGATATCCCGGATCAGATCCTGTTGCAGATTGGGGACGAGTACGAATGGCGTCCTGACCTGGAGTGAACCAGTAAAATTTTTCCGCTTCGCGAAATAACCATCAACCGCAAGCAGCACGTTATCGCTGATGACTCCCTTGTATCCTATCTCCCACGACTGGGAGACCGTAGACTCAATCGGCGGTATATCCTGGAGGTTATTCACTTCAGGTCCGGTCTTGAGTGTAAGTGTGCTCAAGTTCAGGATACCCAAAACACCAGGACTGAATCCCTGAATGGGCGTTACTGCTGGGTTAAGCCCCTCTTTAAGGAGAGGGATCAATTGAGGGGGAATACTGAGTCCCGCTTCCGCGAGCAGATCTGCAAGTTCCGAATCTGGAATGGCTGCCAGCCCTTCGTACATCAGGCCATATATCACCCCGGTGTCAATTCCAACCGGGACGGGTGCACCCTCCATACCAGGCAGCATGCTGGACGCTACAAGGGCAGACGGGGCGCCCAGCTCCAGGTAGTCAGGATTCCTGGAGAAGGTGAACCAGTTGGCTCCTCCACGTGCCCGTACGTTAAGTCCCCCAAGTGAAGCCGCCACCAAATCCAGAAAATATCCGGTGGCATCCGGAGATGAAAAACTACGGTTATATGTCGCGCGAAAACTTGAAGTCGGGGACGGCTTAACTACGACCGCAAATCGCGGAGACACCTGAATCTTTTCCACCACACTGTTATAATCTCCACGAAGTGCTAGGATGAGATCCAGCTTATCAGAAATCTTCGTGCTCGATTGCAAATACGCACCATATTCATCAATATTGTCAATGTATTCGTTACGTCCGAGCACGGTCTCCCTAGAATCAGGGCGATCGAATGTGACATCAACTCCTCCGATCAACTGCTGGCGAGAGGTAATATCCTTTGCATACTGGGCCTGAATCGTGTATTCTTCTGAGTACTCTACGACCGGATCACCACCATACACGTACGAACCGCCCGAATCGTTTGAGTTTACATAGGCCTGCACAAAAAAGGAACCACTGGAGAGGCGGATCTGCCCGTAACTATGTATGAAGTCCTCGCCTTGGACCGTGCCAACGCCAGTCAGTACTGTTCCATTAAATCCACCGAAGCCCCCGTTAAGAGACAGCATTGTCTTAGTGCCGATGCGCCAATCCACGTTACCGGATAGCACCACTTTCTTGTATCTGGTCTCGCGTGCGCCATCTACAAATAACTGAACCGCATCCTCAGGATCGGCACATTCACTGAATCTCTCAGCCTCAATAAGTGCAGAGTCGCAACCCGTAAGCGCAAAATCCTCGGCCGTCGCGTAGCTACCGAGCACCTTAACGCCAAGGTTATTGCCGAAGACAGTTGCAACACGCCCCTGGAGGTTAAGCATGGATCTCTGCCCCCCACTCACAGATACTGTCGCACCCGGATAACTGAAAGCATCTTTGGAGATGTAGTGGATCACGCCCGAATCCACACCGGGACCATAAAGTGCCGACCCCGGTCCGCGTACAACTTCTATCCTTTCAGTATCAATCGCCAAAGCAGGCATGACACTGTGCAGGTTTACGCCAATGGAGGCGGCACCAGCGTCCCGATAATCGGTAAGTACATGTGTATCCCTTGAAAACGTATTATTGAACCCCCGTAAGGCAACCTCATGGCGATCAATTCCGGTTTGCACCATATCTACCCCGGTAACATTTCGCAACGCCCTGACCGTCGAAGGTGCGACATCCAACTGAATGTCACGTACGGTTACGATGTCAATTGATGCGGGCGCATCCAGCACCATTTCCTGATGTCGCCCGGCAGTTACCTGGATAGGATTCAAATCCGTGCCTGGAACCATGCCGACATTCCACACATACTCTTCGCCCTCTGACAGCTCAATTACGGACTCCTGAGCAGCATAGCCTACAAAGCTGATTCGCAAGGTATGCGTCCCGGGGGTAAGGTTTAGAATCTCAAAGTCCCCTTCAGCGTCGGTTGCACTCCCCACTCCCGTTCCAACCAACAATATGTTTGCACCAACCAGTGGCTGCCCGGTTTCGGCATCAATAACCTTCCCAATTATTGCACTCGTCTGTGCTAAAACTTGAGCTGCAATACAACATAACCCGAAACCGACAATCAGACCGCGAATGATCCTGTAACCCGCCATGATAATGTTGAATTAACCAGACTAGGTTAATGTACAAAATATCAAAATTATACCTTGGATAACCGTTGCAAGCTTTCCGCACCTCGATTTTCCTAATCACTCAGAGGGCGGTAACCTGAATGCATCATGCGTTCAGTTACCACAATCCCATAGATCCTCACGCTTACGGCCACAAGCCCTACACTTGAGTTTTTGCTACATCATTGCGATGACTTGCCTTGATCCAATCACGCCTACGATACATAACACCGAATTCGGCACCCGAGTAATTACGGTCGAAAAACGCAAATACCTTGCCGAATAGATGCTCGGCTTAACGAACACGCCCTCCCCCGATTGTGAACAGGACTACCATCTGTAACATACCGTTGCACCGAGAATTCCCGTCATGGAACAATTCCCCCTTCATTTCCGGTTCCATTGCAGCAAAGCCGTTCGTGCAAGGGACGAAGGATTTGGTAGACTTGCTGTTCTCCCGGCAAGCCGCACCAAAATCAATCAAGAAGTGTGATCCCGAATCCCCGCGCGAGCCAGGAGTAGCTCCACATGCTTCGTATGGTACGTCGCATCGAATAGTTTCTCCACTTCCTCCGGCGAGATATGCTCCATTATCGCATCTGATGACATCACTAATGGCTGGAATCTCTGATCGTTTTGCCAACTTTGCATGGCTAAAGGTTGGACCAGATCGTAAGCTTCCTCACGCGTCAATCCGCAGTCTATCAACCTAAGCATAAGCCGTTGACTGTTGTACAGACCATGCGTCGCATCTAAATTTTTCCGCATACGTTCGGCATTCACAACTAGGTTTCGTAATATCCGTGTAACCCTGACTAATGCGTAATGCAGTACCGTCGTTGCATCGGGCAGGATGACACGCTCAACGCTGGAATGAGATATATCCCTTTCATGCCATAGTGCCACATTTTCCATGGCTGCGACCATATAGCCGCGAAGTAACCGCGCGCATCCGGTAATATTCTCACTGCCTACGGGATTCCGTTTGTGCGGCATGGCACTGGATCCTTTCTGACCCTTGCCAAAGGCCTCCTCGACCTCACGGACTTCACTGCGCTGCAAGTGGCGTATCTCTACGGCCATCTTCTCGAGGCTGGCCCCGATGAGTGCCAGCGTATTCACATGATGGGCATGGCGGTCCCGCTGGATGACCTGCGTCGCAATCGGCTCCGGCTCCAGCCCGAGAATTTCGCAGGTTATTCGCTCGACTTCCGGCGGAGTATGCGCAAAAGTCCCAACCGCACCAGACAACTTTCCGGTTCGCACACCTTCAACCGAAGCCTTGAATCGCTCCAGGTTGCGCCTCATTTCCGCGTAATAAAGCGCAAGTTTCAGTCCGAAGGTGGTCGGTTCCGCATGCACACCATGCGTCCTGCCCATCATAATCGTATATCGGTGTTCTAACGCCCGGTCATGCAGGACCTCCAGCAAGGCCCTGATGGCTTCCTCTATTAGTCTGTTGGCTTCCAGAAGTCGTACCGACCAAGCCGTATCCACTATATCCGCTGAAGTCAGACCATAGTGGACCCACTTCTTTTCCGGTCCAAGTCCTTCGCTGACTGCGCGAGTGAAAGCGACTACATCGTGTCGAGTAGATTGCTCTATTTCGTGAATACGATGCAAGTCAAAAGACGCGTTATTTCGAAGTTTTTTGACATCCTCTTGGGGGATCACGCCGATCCTGGACCAGGCTTCGCAGGCTGCCAACTCCACTTCAAGCCATACCTCAAACTGGTGCTGTTCACTCCAGAGCGTGCGCATGACTGGATGAGTGTACCGATTAATCATACTGACTTCATGAATGTGAAAACAAAGGGAGTCGCACGGGGCACCAAACAAATCTTAAAGTGAGTCGCGCTTATCTCGGAGGCTTTTATACAACAGCTTTCGAGCCCGAAAAATGTGAGCCTTTACCGTGCCAAGAGGGAGATCCAATTCTTCGGCGATCTCTATATAGGATTTTTCCTCCTGATGCCGCATTACAATCACACGGTTATACTTGGGCGGAAGTGAATCAATGGCTTCCTGGATAATATTGGCGCGTTGCCTGTCCTCAATCTTGCGATCTGGACGGTAAGTGGTATCAGAAACTTCCTGACGAACCTCACCATCTTTGGTTAACGTTGGCTTATCCAGCGAAGTCGTAGCCAATCTTCGCTTGCGCTTGTAGTCAATCGCATGGTTTGATGCAATCTTGTACAGCCAGGTCGAAAATGCGTAACTGGCCGAATAGGTATGAAGTGCCCTGAATGCCTTGATAAAAGCCTCGTGTACGAGATCCTCAATCCCCTCAACACTGCCAATGGTGCGCCTGATATGCAGATGTAGCCCCTTTTGATATTTTTGTACAAGATCCAGATACGCGCGTTGATCCCCTTCAAGCGCGCGAGTGACCAGTATGTGATCTTGCTGACTGGATACGGACCTTCGGGACACCTTCTGATCTTCAGGCATACAGTCTACCGTTCATCAATCACATGCAATTCAATTCTTATTTTTCTGGCGAAACAGGTAGTTGCCGAGACTCTTTGTATGTGCTGAGAACAATACTGGTTGTCGTGCCTGTCACACCCGGCCAGGCTTGAATGCCCGCAAGCAAACGCTCCAATTCCGTTGTGTTTTGTGTTCTGACTTTTAGAATGTGTGAACCCTCTCCCGTGATTGAATGGGCTTCCAGTATCTCATCACAACTACATATATGTCCGATCAGAGACTGATAGCTCTCCGAAGTATTCACAGAGACGCGAATGAAGGCTGTAATATCAAACCCCAAGGACTTGGCGTCCACAGTTGCATGATAGCCGGTAAGAAACCCATTTTCCCGCAGTTTGCGCATACGATCACTAACGCTGGCCGCACTCAGCCCAACGCGCGCTGCAATGTCAATGCGCTTCATCCTTCCTGCAGATTGCAGAAGGTTTAGAATTCGGGCATCAATTTCGTCTAGTTTCCTGCTCACCGATCAATTGTGCACCATGGCAATTATTCTGAGCGGACCACCACTTCCTCCGTAGATCTTCATAGGTAAAGCCACGATCGTAAATCCGTTGGCTGGTAGCGCTTCCAGGTTTGCTACATTTTCAAACACTGGAATATTATCTGCAAAAAGCTCCTGATGGCTAACATAGTCGCTAGACTGACCATAGTCAATACTGGCAGTATCAATCCCAACTGCACGAATACTGCGCGTATCGCGCAGCCATCTTGCGGCTTCTGGTGCAAGCCCGGGAAAATGTAGCTGACTTACGCCTTCCGCACCCCGTAAATCAGTGCCCAGGTACTGATTCCGATTCGGCCAATACCGACCAAAGCCCGTCTTTAACAACACAATGGCATCCTCTGGTATTTGTCCATTTACTGCTTCCCATTCCTGAAGATCAGACACGCTTATTTGGTAATCTCCGTTATCGGCCACTTTGTCACTCACATCCACAACAATACCGTCCCCAATAAGTCGGTCCAATGGGATTTCATGATTCGCCCACTTGCCTTCGGCGAAATGAACGGGAGCGTCCAAATGCGTGCCGCCATGTTCAGAGGACTCGAACGAGTTTGACTCATAATAGTATCCACCTTCCTGCCATCCCTTGGCGTCTTCGTGTAGTTGGAACCCTTCCGCCGTAGGCCAATAGATGGTTGTTGTATCAAAGCTGTGTGTAAGGTCAATCAGCGTATCCTGGCTGTCCAATGGCACGGAGTCCTGACAGGACACGATCAGGAACATGCTCATGAAACCAAATATTGCAACAGTTCTCATATTTTTACGCAACAAGCCTCAACAACCATGATAACTAGCAACTAAATTCAGCTTGTTTTGCTCCATTACGGGCCCATAGCTCAGTCGGTTAGAGCAGCGGACTCATAATCCGTCGGTCGGGGGTTCAAGTCCCTCTGGGCCCACAATTTACGAGAAACCGAGGAGTAACCCGCCCTGGTACACTAATAGAGAAGCCAGATAGGCCAGCACCGTCATGTAGAGCCACATGACCATTGGCCACCGCCAGGTGTTTGTTTCCCGGCGCGCGATCGCCAGTGTACTCATGCACTGGAGCGCAAATACGAAGAATACGAGTAGACTCATCGCAACCAGCGGTGTAAAAACCGGCCGACCGTCCGGGTACTTGTCTGCTTTCAGGGCATCACGCAGAGCTACCCCGCCCTCAGCGTCTCCAACGCTGTAAATGATGCCCAGAGTAGATACAATGACCTCACGCGCGGCAAAAGCACTCACAAGACCAGCACTGATCTTCCAGTCAAAACCCAGTGGTTGCATGACTGGCTCAAGTATGCGCCCAAGATGTCCTATGGCACTTTCCCTGATCTGAGTAGACTGTCGGATAATGTTTGCGCTGTCGAGTGCAGCTGTATATTTGGCATTTGCCCTTGCCGTCAAGTCTAGTGCATTTGCCAGCGTAGAGTCTACAAGCGACAACGAGTCGGTTGCAACCGTCAAATCTCTACCCGGAGCCAGCGCCTGTGCAGCAGCGTATTCTCTATTCCGCTCCTGAATCGCCAGTTCTTCAATCTGGGTTGCCTCGGGACTTATTTCTGAACGTGGAAAGCTTGCCAGGAACCATAAAGCAACACTGCAGCCCAGAATAATTTTTCCTGCACGAACAGCAAATACCTTGGAGCGCTGATACATGCGCCAGAACAGCTGGCGCAATCTCGGGCGCCTGTACGGTGGCAGCTCCATCACAAAGTAACTTGCCGGTCCCTTAAACACTAGACGCTTCAGGATAGCAGCAGCCACAAAAGCCATGATGGTCCCCATCATGTACATGGAAAACATTGCCAAGCCCTGGTAGCCGAATACGCCCATAAGCTTACCTGTAGGTAAGAAAGCGGCGATAAAAAGCGTATAGACCGGAAGGCGTGCTGAACAGCTCATAAGCGGTGCCACCATTATCGTGATCAATCGATCACGCTCATTATCTAAAGTTCTGGCAGCCATTATGCCGGGAATGGCGCAGGCATAGGAGCTCAGAAGAGGCAGCACAGAGCCTCCGCTAAGCCCCACACGCTTCATCAAACGATCCATTATAAAAGCGCTCCGGGCCATATATCCGCTATCCTCCATTATGCCCAGGAAGAAAAACAGTAACAGTATCTGTGGCAGGAATACAACAACATTCCCGACTCCGGTGATGATGCCATCTGTGAAAAGATCTGTGACCCAGCCCGCTGGCAACGCTGAACGAACACTTCCGGCCAATGCTGCAACTCCTGCCTCAATCAAATCCATAGCGGGAATAGCCCAGGAAAAAACCGCTTCAAAAACGCACACCAGAATCAGCAAAAAGCAGAGTGGTCCTGCGACCCGGTGTGTGAACACTGCATCAATCCTGTCGCTGAGCGTAGCCGGTCCGCTGACACGGCGCGAGGCCCTTTGAGCAATTGGCCCGATCCAGGCATATCGGCCACTAACTTCCGCATGCCTCCATGCAATCCCTCGCTTCGCAAACTCCTCCTGCAGAGCTTCGATACGGTTCACAAATTCTGGAGCTTCCAACCGCCAGGCATCCAATGCTTCCTCCTCCGCTAGCGCGCGCAAAACCTCCATTCTCAAATGCATTGGTTTTACGTGCGGTGCTTCTTCAGCCAATCGCTTGATTAAGGCCGGAATTTTGGCATCTACGGCATCCATTAGCTGCCATCGATACACCTGCGCCGGCTCAGGCGGATTGAGAATACATTTTTTCAACTCATCAATCCCCTCTCCCCGCGAGGCCGTAATGGGAACTACAGGTACTCCAAGATCATTCTCCAGTGCAGTTGCATCCACTGCTAACCCATTTTCCTCTGCCACATCCATCATATTCAACGCAACGATCACGGGTAAACCCAGATCAATCACCTGGGTCACCACATACAGGTTGCGCTCAAGGTTACCAGCGTCCAGCACACATACCACGACATCGGGCCCCTTCTCCAAACGCCCAACAAGAACTTCGTAGGCAATACGCTCGTCCACAGATCGTGGCGTAAGGCTGTATGTGCCTGGTAAATCAACGACCTCGACATGCGGGGCACCGGCCAGCGTGCCTGCCTTGCGCTCAACAGTGACCCCCGGAAAATTTGCTACACGCTGACGCAGCCCGGTCAGCTGATTAAACAGCGTGGTCTTGCCCACATTAGGGTTACCACACAGAGCGACACGCATGGGCAATTGAGAAGTCACGTCAGACCCTGTGGCTTACCCTTCATGCCTGGATATACGAATAAGGGCAGCCTCGGATTTTCGGATTGAGAGATGATAATCGCGGACCTTAAGATCAATCGGATCGCCGAAGGGTGCCAAACGAACCACCTGGACCTGTGAACCAGGAACCATACCCATTTCCATCAGGCGGTTTATAGCTGCACTGGGTTCAAACCCTAGAATCGTACCCGACTCACCAGGGCGCAAATCCCTTAGTGTCATAATTCTAAGGGAGTAGCAAATATATCGGCAGCCACATCACGCCGTAAACCAATCCGACAACCGGCCAGACGCACGATAAGCTTATCTGAATTCTGAATAACCTCCACTTGGGCTCCTTCCCGCAAACCCATGTCCCGTAGCCGCTCCTCTGCACAACCGTGCACGGAACATATCTTAAGTGGACATCCGTCACAAAAAGCCGTCAATGGAGCAGGTAACATAATTCGGAATCAGAGCAGGCCCTGTGAATATACTTATTTAGACTGAATATAAATAAGGTCAGAGCATATGGTTCCACGAAGATGCCGAAATTTGTGCAAATGACCCGAGAAATTGCATTCTGTCACTGTTATCATTCGAGTCAGATCGAGATAAGCCTGCTGAATTTAAGTTGATAGCCCGCCTGAAAGCGGTTTTGACGCTGTACTTGCAACTGCCGAACGGACGGCCGCAGAAAATGGAGATACCTCTAATGACTAGACAAATTGTGACGTGAGCGTGAGCCAGGTTTAGTGCGCCATGAAAAAGATGATTTGGGCTCGGGTAGGACAGAAATTTGCGTCAACCATCGTGAATTGCATGCGTATGCGGTTTACGCCGTATTCTTACGGGCTTCAATTACTAGACTAACATGCGCTTGTCAAAATTCTTCGGCCAAACTCTGCGTGAAGCACCCTCAGAGTCTGATTCCGCATCCAGCCAAATGCTTGTACGTGCTGGGTATGTACGACAATTGGCCGCTGGCCTCTATTCTTATCTGCCTCTGGCCCATCGATCCTTACGCAAAATCGAGCAGATCCTACGCGAAGAAATGGATGCCATCAGCGGGCAGGAAATGTGTATGCCCGTAGTGCATCCAGCCGAAATCTGGCAGGAGTCGGGGCGCTGGTATGAGATCGGGGACGAGATGGGGCGGTTTCAGGACCGTAAGGGACGGGAGCTCGTCCTGGCCATGACACATGAAGAGGTCGTGACCACCCTATGTAAATCAGAGATTCGCTCCTACCGGCAACTTCCGCAAATGGTCTATCATATTCAAACCAAATTCCGGGATGAGCCCCGAGCCAGGGGAGGGCTTATTCGCGTGCGAGAGTTTGTCATGAAGGACTCCTACACGCTGGACAAAGATTTTAATGGACTCCAGTCTCAATACGAAGCCCACTACGATGCCTACCACCGCATCGGTGCAAGGCTTGGTCTGAATCTGGTCGCGGTGCAGAGTGATCCTGGAATGATGGGGGGAAAGATCGCCCACGAATTCATGTACATCACTCCGATTGGCGAAGACTCTCTGGCTATTTGTGAGGAATCCGGTTACGCGTCCAACTTGGATGTAGCAAGTTTTCGAAAGATTCCAGAACCTTCTGGTCCACCTCAGCCACTGATCCGCGTCCATACGCCTGGACAAGCCACTATTGCCAATGTGGCCGATTTCTGTGGGGTCACCACACGCCAGACTGGTAAGATGGTATTCTATATGGGGGATTTTGGAGCAGAGAATCCGCCCAAGCTTGTTGCCGCCTGTGTTCGCGGAGATATGGAAATAAACGAACTACAACTGCGGTACGCCGTCGAAGCACAAGCCCTGCGCCCTGCGGAGGCCGAAGAAATTGCCGCTGCAGGATGCGTACCAGGCTATGCCTCACTGCGAGATATTGATCATACTAAGGCGGTCACCGTCGTTGATGACCTTATCCCTGAATCAGGGAATCTGGTAGTCGGGGCCAATGAGCACGACTGGCATTTCACGGGAGCGAATTATGGCCGGGATTTTACTGCCGATATTGTCGCCCCAATTGCGCTTGCCTATGATGGTGCACCAGATCCGATTGATGGTGAACCTTTGCGTGTAGTTCGTGGCGTAGAGGTTGGTAATATCTTCCAATTGGGAACCCGGTACAGTGCGAGCATGGGGGCTACTTATACTGACGAAAGCGGCGTGGAGCACCCTATCGTCATGGGATCCTACGGCATTGGAGTCGGACGTTCACTAGCCTGCGTTGCTGAAAAATACAGCGACGATTATGGTATGGATCTGCCTATTTCGGTTGCTCCGTATCATGTAGTTCTGGTATCTCTAGGACGCTCTGGAGAAGTAAAGGAGAAAGCTGAAGCACTCTACTCCGCGTTGCTCGCAGCCGGCGTAGAGGTTATTTACGATGATCGAGAGGTGAGTCCCGGTGTTAAATTCGCGGATGCCGATCTGCTCGGCATGCCGCTCAGGTGTACTGTCAGCTCCCGCTCACTGAACCGAGGGGGAGCAGAGTTTGGTCGGAGGCGAAGCGAGGATCTTGCGATCATTCCGCTTGAAGATGCAGTGGATAAGATTCGGGAGGAAATCACAAACTGTTTCGATAAACTACACCAGCGACTAGAGCATCTTCCGACCTGGGAATCCCAGTCCAAGTAATTTGCCATTCGACTGGGCGCTCAAAATTGAGCACATCTGGGCAAATCAATACGACCGCTTCACTCACTGGTCAATATCACTTGACGAAAGTAATTCCAGACTTTCTGTAAAGGCAACTCCCTACCTAGAGGCGTCTTCCGGTGGCCATGTATTGCACAAGGATCTGAAGGAACTTGGGGTGAACTGTGCTCTGTTGACGGAGTGTTTCATTCCCGATCGGGAATTTGAATCCGCGCGGGGTCTGGTGCGCAGTCGCACTGGATTGATTCAGAATCTTCACCGATCCAAAATGCGTGTGATTCATCTTTTGCGTGCGCGCGGGTAGGTCTATAATTCGGGAGGTTACTGGACGAAGAAGTTCATGGTTTGGGTCAGCCAGGTGGAGTTGAGTGAGCCCAATGATGAGCATGTTTGTGCGGCCATCTGGCGGAGATTGATTTCATCCAGTCTCGGATCCGGGGGGTAGAGCGGCAAATCCGAGCCACCTTCGCATTGCCCAGGTTTCGCGAATCGACGCAAATTCTGCGAGGATTCCGGGGAATTGAATTGATGACCGCGATGCAACTGATCTGTGAGATTAGAGACTTCAGCCGGTTCAAAAGTGCCCCAGCACTGATGGGCTACCTGGGACTGATTCCCTCGCAACATTCATCGGGGAGTACGACCCGCTACGGAGGCCTTACTAAGACCGGTAGTCCGCAGGCGCGGACAGCCCTGATCGGGGCAGCCTAGAAGTACATTTACTCCCCGCGGGTTAGCGTATCCCTCCGGACGCGTCAGCAGGATTGCAGCACTCGAGTCGTAGGAATCAGTCAGCGAGCACAGAAACGGTTGTACAAACAGTACCGCTCGCTGACCAAACGCCGACCTCCCAAAGTGGCCGTCGTCGCACTCGCGCACGAACGGTCGGGTTTTTGTGGGAGGCCATGCAACCCGTCCCAGTGAAATGAATCCGCAAAACACTCGGAACAATGTAACAAAAAATGTGCATAGTGCCCAGGAATGGAACCTGTTATTCTATACCGGAGCTTCCTATATTATCAGGAAACCTGTGAGGGGGGACTGTTGCACAAAACTCGATAGTTTTATGCAACGGTCTCGTTGTATTTTATTTCCAAGAGCAGGTTTTAGCCTTTTTCCTTAACCAGAGGTGGTGATCCGTGCCCGTAATAAGACGGTCAGGCATCTACGCTGCACTGTTGGCATGTGTGGTGGGATGCGGGCCAGCCGAGCCCCCTGGGCATTCTGTGACGCGTGTGGAATTTACCGTGGATACGGTGGCGACCTACACGCTAGAGGGCCGTTCGTTGGTTGATCCCAATGTCCTCGGATCCCCTGACGACATTGTTGTTGCAAGCTCAGATCGCCTCCTTGTCGTTGACGATAAGGCGGAGAAACCCCTTCTTGTGTTTGATCGCTTTTCCGGTGACTTGCTAAAATCAGCCGGCGCTTTTGGGAGTGGACCTGGGGAAGTGAGCGGGCATTTGCGACTTGACGTCAAGACGGGGAAGAGCGAAGGGTGGGTATTGGACATCATCCATCAATCCCTCACGTACGTTTATTTGGACACGCTTGTGGCAACTGGCCTTCTGTCTCCTCGGAGTACGAGATTTGGTAACAGTGGAGGCGTCGTGCTGAATTCTGCACAAATGGCGGATGGCAGCATCTTGGGATGGGGGGTGCATCCGGTTGGCGGCTTGGCCATGTTTGACTCAATTGGTGCATTTGAGGGCGCCTTTGGCAATGCCCCACCCGGGGCGGACAATGTTTCCATGGCGATTCGTAACCATGCGTGGCGTCAGACGCTACGAACTTCGCCTGATGCAGAGCGCTTGGTTGCGGCATACTATAACGCTGACAGGCTGGACATCTATGATTCCGGCGCCCTCACGCATATCGTGAACGGCCCTGAGTTCTTTGAACCGGTCTATATCGCAGATGAAACACCTAGAGGACAGATGCTAGCCCTGCAGCCTGACAATCGGTCAGGCTATATAGATGTAGCCGTAACGGAGGAATTCATTTATGCTCTGTATTCGGGCAAGAAAAGAGATGAGACTAGTTTGGGTGAAGAGCGGGGGGCCTACTTTCTAGTTTTTGACTGGACAGGAAGGCCTATGGGGCGTCTTAACGTATCTGGGTCGCCATCCTCAATGGCTGTCTCCGCAGACAACAGTGAACTTTACGTCATTTTCAAAAGTCCGGTACCACAAATCATTCGCTTCGAGATTCCTGAAAGCTTGGTGCAATAGTCACGTCAAGCTCACAGCATAGAAGTTGCATCTGAGGCAGTCTGATCCTGTCTCAGGCAACTAACCTGCGACCACAGTTATGCGTAAGTGGTTTCTACCTCATAAACTTGCAACGACAAAGAGAATTGTCGAATCGGGTCCATAAGGAGAGTTTTTCCTCCGTTCATGTTCGGGCTCTGCAGACCGATATCGTCCTTGCCTCCCTGAAATCCAAAAACATTGGAGTCTTTGATTCCCCGTTAGAGCCTCAACTTGATGAGGCCTCCAAAGTTGTTCCCGATCTGAATCTCTTGATTTAATTGAAACCTGGATGAATTGACCTGAAGCATGCGATGTTGGGAAGAGAACGACACCGTGCATTCTTCCACTATTCTACAGTTCATCCAAAGAATTTATTGACAATCTGCCGAAGCTATTTTGACAATCTGCCACAATTATTCTGACAATCTGCCGAAGACTATTACTCGGTTGCAATAAGCCTTCGCCACGCATACTGGGCCTTTTACAAGAATAATACCAGCACTCAGCACTGAATTTCTGTTGTGAACCTATTATCCATGGGTTAGTTAATTGACAATCTGCCGAAGTTATTTTGACAATCTGCCGAAGTTATTTTGACAATCTGCCGATAACATTATCAAGAATATCAATACAAAGAAGTAATTCAGCTACTGGCGAATGATTCGCTAAACATCTACTACAAATGACTACACAACAAATCATCCCCCGACAATCAGAACAGCTTCTTGCTGAGTTAATTCCGCACTCGCCAGTTGTATTAATTCATGGCCCTCGACAATCTGGCAAGACAACCCTGGCAAAACTGATTGGTGACCGACTTGGATATTCCTATTACACATTCGACAATTTGAAAACCCTGGCAGCAGTGCAGAGTGACCCGACGGGGTTTATGTACGCGCTCCCAGACCGCGTCATACTTGACGAAATACAACTTGCCCCGGAACTGTTTCGACTGCTCAAATTGTCTGTGGATCGTCATCGAATAAATGGTCAATTCATCCTGACTGGCTCAACCAATGTCCTTTTTCTACCAGAATTGACGGATGCGCTCACTGGTCGCATGCTCATCGTTCGCCTGCATCCGCTGTCTCAAGTGGAAATTGAACAAACGAAGTCAACCCCTTTTCTCGAGCGACTGTTTACGGGAGATTTCCAAATGAGCCAATCCGAATCTCTGGGAAGCAATCTAGCAGAACGAATTGTGGCTGGTGGTTATCCCCCCGCGCTGGCCATCCCTGTAGATAGAATACGCTCTTCTTGGTACAATAGCTACGTCGTCAGCTTGGTTCAGAATGATATTTCTGGGCAGGTAAAGGTTCATTCTCCTGAATCGCTCCCCAGTTTACTCACTGCGGTAGCCAGCTTATCTGCACAACTATTCAACGTGTCCTCCACCGCAGCAAAATTGCAAATGAATCGCAACACGATTCGGCATTACTTGTCACTACTAGAGCGCCATTTCCTGATAAAGAGGCTTCCACCCTGGTACAGTAACCGGATGAAAAGAATGATCAAGACTCCCAAAATTCATATCGGCGACACTGGTCTTGCTTGTTCACTATTGAATATTGATGCAAATGATTTACAAATGGACCGTAACCTTCTGGGCCAACTCGTAGAGTCGTTTGTCTTTCAAGAATTGCGAAGACAAGCCAGCTCATCAGGTAAGCCTTACAAGTTCTACCATTTTAGAGACCGCTACGGGGTTGAAGCAGACATGATCATTGAACTAGGGGGCTCCAAACTAGCCGGTGTTGAAATAAAGGCGGGAGCTTCGATCATTAGTTCCGATTTCAAGGCACTACGCAAAATCAAGGCGGCTCATGGAGATAGATTCACGTTTGGCGCACTGCTATACGATGGAGACCTTTGTGCAAGTTTTGGGGATGGAATGTTTGCCGTTCCCATCCGCAGGCTCTGGGAGACCGACTCATAACTTTAATGCAGCCAAAATGAGCAATATTCGTATCCACTCACAACATTCTTATCAACCTCCTAAGCAGGTACAGCTTGAGCTACACGAAGCCCTATCGGGAAAGGACGTGCCATTTTAGTGGAGGTTCGTCAAATTTAGGGGTTCAAGGATTGGGGTTGCCCACCCAAACCCCAATACAGATGATGCATACCGTAAGGAATCCATTTAGTGAATGAATCCGTCATTGATTCTTGCGCATGGAGGCGGTTCATAGGGGTTCTGGAAGTTTTTCGTAAGGATACAATTAATACGTCTGCACAAGCGTTTCGGTGTGTACCTGATCGTCAATCGTCAGTTGGCTGAAATAAGCCCCCGCCAGCAACTGTTCCTCTTCCCATGCAACTGAACTACCCCAAATTACTCAATTGAATTCGCAGGCCTGGGTTGAGGAATTCTGATAGAACGGAGTTTGTGTCGCCGAGAAACATTGCGCTGGAATCTACGAATATCACACCCCCTAGCCCTTTCGCTATTAGCTCAGACGAGTCCTCTCCTCATGTTTGGAGATAGATCTTTCTGAATTGAATCCAGAAACGAATCCAACGTCATTCCACCCAGGTTTTCGCCGGAACGAGCACGCACCGAGATCGTCTTTCCCTCTGCTTCGCGAGCTCCAAGAACAACCATATAGGGCACCTTCAAAAGCTCCGCATCCCGGATCTTATAACCGATTTTCTCACTGCGCACATCCAAAGTCGTACGTATTCTCTCCTCCTGAAGCTTAGCATGCACTTCTCCGGCATAATCCGCGAAACGCTCAGAAATCGACATCACCCGCACCTGCTCCGGTGCCAGCCATAAAGGAAATGCCCCCGCACAATGCTCAATCAAGACACCGATAAACCGCTCCATTGAACCAAACGGCGCTCGATGAATCATGGCCGGTCGATGGCGTTCGTCATCTGCTCCGGTATACCATAGGTCAAAACGCTCAGGTAGGTTGTAATCCAGTTGGACCGTACCCAATTGCCATTGCCGCCCAAGTGCATCCCGAACCATAAAATCAATCTTCGGCCCGTAAAAGGCTGCCTCCCCAAGTTCCTCGTGGACATCCAGGTTCATCTTATGTACGACCTTTCGCATCGATTCCTCGGCAGCTTCCCAGACCTCTACTGCTCCCGTGTACTTCTCATGATTACTGGGATCACGGAGAGATAACTGCACACTGTAATCCTTGAAATCCAATGCACCTAATACCTGCAGTGCAAGATCTACGGAGTCCCAGATCTCCTCTTCAACTTGATCGTGCCGGCAAAATATATGCGCATCGTCAACGGTAAAACCGCGTACACGTGTCAAGCCGCCAAGCTCGCCTGTTTGCTCATATCGGTAAACCTGTCCAAATTCGGCTAGCTTCACAGGCAGCTCTCGATAGCTGCGCCGCTTGTGTGAATATATTTGAATATGATGCGGACAGTTCATGGGTCTGAGCAGGTAACCGTCCGCGCCATGTGACTGCATAGGTGGAAATTGACTCTCACTGTAATACGGGTAATGCCCGCTGGTTCGGTAGAGATCAAGGTGCCCTATATGCGGGGTGATCACAGGCTCATAGCCTCGCCGGAGTTGTTCCTTGCGTAAAAAATTCACTAATGTTTCCCGAAGCGTGGTTCCGGCTGGGAGCCACAGCGGCAGTCCCGGCCCGACCTTTTCACTGAACATGAACAACTCCAACCTCTTCCCCAGGACCCGATGGTCTCTGGCACGAGCCTGCTCCAGACGATCCAGAAACTCTTGCAACTGGATGCCATTCTTCCACGCCGTGCCATAGATGCGGATCAGTTGTGTTCTATCTGAATCTCCCCGCCAATAAGCCCCCGCAATGCCCAACAGCTTGATCCCATTGGGTTTAAGGTATCCGGTGTGGGGAACATGCGGTCCCCTGCAAAGATCAATAAAGGGTCCCTGCTGATAGACCGTCAAAGGCGTATCTCCATCTTGGGCCGCCAGCTCTTCAATCAGTTCGAGCTTGTAAGGATTGTCCGAAAAAAGCGCACGTGCTTCGTCCAGTGCCACCTCACGGATCTCAAAACGATGCCGTTCTTTAATAATCGCCCGCATTCGATCCTCAATCCAAGACAGATCCTCTTCATGCGGAGGAGACGACATCTCGAAGTCGTAGTAGAAACGATCCTCAATCGGCGGTCCTATGGTAGGCTTCGCTTCTGGAAACCGCTCCACTACGGCCTGCGCCATAATATGCGCAGCCGAATGACGTATTTTGTAGAGTTTGGGGTCGTAACCTTCCGGTATGTACGTTTCTGCACGCCGTAAAAGCTCCTCAGCCATGCTTAAACAAGAATTATTGTTGGGCAGCAGAGGGACACGCGTTTACGTGCAAGGTGTTCCATCAGCATGACTGCCAGGGATATTCAGGAACTGTTGGCGAGCATGGGGAATCCCGTGAAAGCGGCACATGCTCAACGCTTCTTCAAAACCGGCCCGGGAGAATACGGTGAGGGAGATATCTTTCGTGGAATTCGGGTGCCAGAACTGCGTAGGATCGCACAGAACTGGAAGAAGGTTTCGCTTGATGAAATGCTCGTACTCTTGCGATCTGATTATCACGAGGACCGATTTGTAGCCCTGTGCCTCCTCGTTCACGCTTTCAAGCGCGGTAATCAGTATAGGGTGTACAACGCATATCTGGAACACACCAGCTTTGTTAACAACTGGGATCTGGTTGATACAAGTGCACACAAGATCCTCGGACCCTATCTCTTCAAGCGCCCGCGAACACCATTATATACCCTCGCCCGAAGTGACAACCTGTGGGAGCGCCGCATCGCAATTATCTCTACCTACTATTTTATCAAACGGGACCAGTACAACGATACACTCGCGCTTTCAGATTTACTGGCACATGACCAGGAAGATTTGATCCACAAGGCCTGCGGCTGGATGCTTCGTGAGGTTGGTAAACGCGATGAGTCTGTGCTTGCCGAATTCCTGGATGACCCGACCGTAGCTCTGCCCCGCACTGCTTTGCGCTATGCCATAGAGCGTTTTGACCAACCTGTGAGGAGAGCCTATATGGCCAAACGTGCTGACGTGCCCGCTGATTACCGCGTCACTCACTGGCGGGCATATCGATACGTAATGGACGCGGCAAATAGACTGAAAGGAGAAGTAGTTGAAACCAAAGCCTTGCGCTCGAAAGAACTCGGAAAAGACTTCGGAGCAATCGTCTTCCTCAAACTCGAAAATGAACAGCATACCGGATCCTTTAAATACAGAGGAGCCCTGAACAAACTCTTGTCGCTGAATGAACCACGACACCCGTTGATTGCGGCGTCTACCGGTAACCATGGCCTTGCGGTTGCCCGTGTTCTTGAGGATTTTGGCGCAAAGGGAACGATCTATATTCCTGTCACTACAGTAGAGCATAAACGTGAAGCGCTCAGCGAGGGCATTGCTGACTTCGTTCTTAGTGGGGATGACGGAATAGACGCAGAACGCGAGGCTCGGCGTGTAGCAGAGCAGGAAAGGCTCGTGTTTATCTCTCCGTACAACGATTGGCAGGTTATAGCAGGTCAGGGGACCGTTGGGGTTGAACTTTTGCGCCAGGCAGGATCCCTGGATTATGTCTTTGTTTCTGTGGGAGGCGGCGGCCTGATCAGCGGTTTGGCGCTTATACTGAAAAACCACCTTCCAGCTATCAAGATTATCGGGTGCTCACCCGTAAGATCAAACGTAATGCAGGCATCTGTAGAAGCTGGCCGCATCGTAGAACAACCTACACAACCTACTCTCTCTGATGGCACAGCCGGCCAAATTGAGTCTGACACCATTACCCTCCCGCTGTGCAAGGATTTAGTGGACGAATGGTTGACGGCTACGGAAGATGAGATTGCCGATGCCATGCGCCGCATCGATCACGAGCATGGGATTAAAATTGAGGGAGCCGCTGGGGTTGCAGTTGCTTGCTTTCTGGGATACAAGAAAAACCTGACCAAAAAGCGGATCGCATTGATCATTTGCGGCGGCAATATATCCGACGAGAAATTCCAGGCTGTACTTGATAAAACCTAACTGACAGGTGGATGACTCCAGTAGGAAAAACAGTTCGTTGTTTGAAGTCTCCAATTGCTTCCAGAAATCAACGGAATCTTTATCATACTCACCGGGCAGTCAGTTCTCCCATCATACATGACTCATCTGAAAAGATGTTCAATATTTGAAAATGTGGCCATCGCTATCATTCAACATCGCTGACACCAAATTATTGACAGACGCCGACATGCGTACCAGACTACCTCTCATTCTTCTATTCACTCTCCTCACGGGGATGGTTTACAGCCAGGAGCTGAGCCCCGAACAACGCCTAGATGAACTTGGGATTCAACTGCCCGACCCACCTGATCCTGTGGCTAACTATGTGGGGGCAGTGCAGACCGGCAATCTTGTCTTTCTCGCTGGACATGGACCCCTCCTGCCTGATGGCACATACATTACGGGGAAACTGGGAAGAGACCTTAACCTTTTAGAGGGGTATGCAGCTGCCAGACAAACGGGGATTGCCCTCCTAGCCACACTGAAACGGGAGATCGGTGACTTGAGTCGGGTTACACGAATAGTCAAAGTGAATGGCATGGTCAATGCAACACCAGACTATACCGAACAGCCGAACGTGATTAACGGTTGTTCGGATTTGCTCGTAGAAGTGTTTGGCCCCGAAATCGGAAAGCATGCCCGGGCAGCCGTTGGGATGAATTCCCTTCCAATTGGGATCGCAGTGGAAATAGAAATGATTGTGGAGATTCGAGAGTAGCTCCGACTACAACGCTGCAGTACGCATATTGCGTTCAAGGGCGGAAGCGGCATTGATCACGCGGCCTACCTCCGGTGTATCAGGTACTTCCGTTCCCGTTTCATGTAGAATCAAGTACGCCTCATCCGTCGTAAGCTCGGGGTTCATGGATCTCATTACCCCCAGTAATCCCGTCACAACAGGCGTAGCCATAGACGTGCCGCTCATAGGCTTGTATGTTCCTTCGAGGAAGGACGACAGCAAGTCAACCCCTGGTGCTGCAATCGGGCGGGAAAGGCTGCCGACTGTATTGGAAAAACCAGCTTTTGCAAGGTCTCTGTCAACCGCCGCGACAGCAATCACACCATCAATATTGGATGGGAAATGATCAATCGCATCCTCGTTGGCATTACCCGCTGAAGCGGCCACGATAACCCCTCGGTTGATTGCGTACTCCACGGCATTCGTCAACACACGAGGCTGCACATCAGACTTACTGCCTAGCGACATGGAGATCACATCCGCCTGGGCCCTCGTAGCATCAATGATTGCCTGCGCTATTTGCTCCAGCGAGCCTCGGCCGGCATCTCCGAGGGCCTGGAACCCCAACAATTCGATAAACCGACCCTCCCAGTTTAATGACGCAACTCCGAGACCATTGTTGGTTGTTGCACCGGCAATACCGGCACAATGCGTTCCATGTCCATGTTCATCCCTTGTAACCCCCTCAGCGTAGACCGCTTGCAGATCTTCGTGATCAGATTCAACCCCGGTATCCAGTATGGCAACGCGAGCCTTGCGTACGGGGCTTGCATCCTCAAGCACTGCATGGGCTTCGTGCGCCTGAATAGCATCCAGAGCCCACTGCTGAGCCACATATGGATCATTCTCTAGAACTGTATTTCCCGACCGATTCCCAATCCCTTCGGATGGCGGAAGAGACAGACTGATCTCCACATTGAGTTCCACATGATCAACATTCTCTGTGTCTGCTCTGAGAGCAGACATCATGGCTTCAGCACGACGCGAAGACACGCTGATCAGATAAACCTGTGCCAGGTCTACATCCTCGGCAAGTGTAAGCTCAGGAAATGCACGCTCCCAGGATTCTGCAAAACGGTCCAGGATATCCTCTACCTCAAGGATTGAATCATCGGGTCCCAACTCAACCAGTACAGATTGCTCTGTTCGGTGCCAAAATGATTGCCAAAGATGTTTGGCCCCAAATAGTAACCCTGCCAATGCCAGAGAGGCCACTCCCAGGATAACAAAAGGGCGTGCGCTTTCTGCCAGTTTTCTGAACCCCATATATGCCGCAGCCAGAAGCAGACTGATACCGCCATCCCTGAGCAATTCAATGATCACCTGAATGAATCCTCCTCCTGACCAGAGCCGCGCAATCACTGCACCAATACCCAAAGCAAAACCTGCTAGGATAACCCAGGAGCCATTGCCCCTGTGGCCAATACCGATTGCTATAAGAAGCAAGGCGGTTGCCGTGATAACAGTTACGATATCCATATCGATAATTGGGAGATCCCCCTGGACTGACGTACGATCAGATTTGCGCCTGGTTGCATCAAAGTATTATATTTGTGTGAGCTTACACTCCGCCAAGCATGTCGTACATTCTCGCCCTTGATCAGGGAACCACAAGTTCGCGCGCCATTATTTTCGACGCAGAGGGTTCCATCGTAGGGATGGCGCAGCAGGAATTCCCACAGATTTATCCTCAGCCAGGGTGGGTTGAACACGATCCAAATACTATCTGGAACTCCCAACTGTCGGTGGCCCGCGAAGTCTTGCAGAACTGCGGACTGCTCTCCCAAGACATAAAGGCAATCGGAATCACCAACCAGCGCGAAACCACCATTGCGTGGGATCGGGATTCCGGTCACCCGGTCCATAACGCTATTGTGTGGCAGGATCGTCGCACCGCCAGTCAATGCGACCAATTACGCGCTGATGGACAGGCAGATTTATTCCAGTCGCGCACTGGGCTAGTACTGGACCCGTACTTTTCCGGTACAAAAATAAAATGGATTCTGGACCATGTTCCGGGCGCACGGGACCTTGCAGCAGCGGGCCGCCTGTGCATCGGTACAGTGGATACATGGCTGATCTGGAAGCTGACGAACGGCAGACAATACTGCACTGATGTCTCGAATGCAAGCCGTACACTGCTCTATAATATGCACGCACATGACTGGGACAACGAGCTTTGTACGCTGCTTAATGTGCCACCGGAAATCCTGCCAGATGTCGTTCCATCAAGCGGTGTGATTGGAGAAACAACGCTCTTGGGCACCCCGGTCCCCATCGCCGGAGTTGCCGGTGATCAACAGGCGGCCCTGTTCGGACAGGTATGTACAAAGCCCGGTATGGTAAAAAATACCTATGGTACAGGCTGTTTTCTGCTTATGAACACAGGGACAAGTGCGATCCCTTCCACAAACAGACTCCTCACCACCATCGCGTGGAAAGTGAACAACGAAACGCAGTACGCGCTTGAGGGCAGTGTCTTTGTAGGCGGTGCAGTCGTCCAATGGCTGCGCGACCAACTTGGACTTATTACCTCATCCTCCGAAGTGGAGGCACTCGCATCACAGGTGCCGGATAATGGGGGAGTAACCATCGTACCGGCCTTTACGGGACTGGGGGCACCACATTGGGATCCCTACGCAAGAGGCACTATCGTAGGGCTGACCCGTGGCAGCAACGCAGCGCATATTGCCCGGGCAGCACTCGAAAGTATCGCATACCAGAGCGCAGATGTAATCAGAGCCATGGAGGCAGATGCCGGTGTGGGGCTCAAGGAAGTGCGCGTAGATGGTGGAGCAACGGCAAATAACCTGCTAATGCAATTTCAGGCAGATATCCTGGGGGTTCCAGTAGTCCGGCCTGTTGTTCGCGAAACGACCGCACTAGGGGCTGCTTACCTCGCAGGAATCGCAGTGGGACAATGGGCTGGGTTTGATGATCTTAGCCAGTTGTGGCAAACAGAGCACATTTTTGAACCTCGAAAAACACGTTCAGACGCATCTGCACTGATGGATTCGTGGGCCGCTGCTGTCGAACGCTCCAAAGGCTGGGATCAGTAACAGTAACCTCAATATCATAAGCCTGCATCAACAATGAGTCCTTTTCTGGGTGAATTTATCGGTACCGCAATACTGCTTCTTCTTGGAGATGCGGTCGTCGCAAACGTCATACTCAAGGATACCAAGGGGCGTGGCGCCGGTTGGATTACGATCAATTTTGGCTGGGGCACAGCCGTCTTCATCGCTGTTTTTATCGTGGCCGAGTACAGCGGTGCGCATATCAACCCGGCGGTCACACTTGGACTTGCACTTGCGGGAAGTTTTGAATGGGCATCGGTCCCCCTGTACCTTGTAGCACAATTTCTGGGAGGAGCGCTGGGAGCATTCCTGGTCTGGTTGCATTACCGCGATCACTTTGAAGCAACCGACGACGCGGACGCAAAATTGGCTGTGTTCTGCACCGCCCCCGCTATCCGCAACAACGTCTCAAACCTTCTGAGTGAAATCATTGCAACCTTTGTTCTGGTGTTCGCTGTGCTTTACATGGTGAAACCGGATGTTGGGCTTGGCGCTTTGGATGCACTTCCCGTTGGAGCTGTAGTACTGGCGATCGGGCTGACTTTAGGAGGCACAACGGGATACGCCATCAATCCTGCCCGTGACCTCAGTCCACGCATTATTCACGCACTGGTCCCCATCAGCGGTAAACGGGACAGTGACTGGGGTTACGCCTGGATTCCCGTTTTGGGACCAATCATCGGTGGACTGCTCGCTGGAGGCGCCTTCGTACTGATTGGAAGCTAACCGGCTGCCACAATAGCGGGATATACCGAATTGTGAGGCGGATGCGGACCGTCCACCAAGTACCTGCCGACTGAACGTTTGAGAGACAACCGGCGATCAGTTGTTGTTTTGGGGAATTGCTACTTTTCAAGGCTGTCGATCTTCCCAATCCGAACAGAGAATCTGCAGCTGAACCTGAGACAGTAGAGTACCCCCCCAAAAACGACACCCCAGACTGCCTAAGGCCTAAAGGGTCCCGTTGTACGAGTCTGATAATTCGGTCGGGACGGGGGACATGACCGGCTTATCTGCAAATGAACACTCTTTATCGGACAAGCCTAAACGCACGCGTGGCCCGCTGATAATCCTTGCGGAGAACGAGCAAGTACAGTCCGTTCGCCAGTGGATACTCACTTGCATTAATTGTCAGTGCATGCTGACCAGCCTGCTGGTACTCACCCTCAGTAAGCGTAACGGCTCTGCGCCCTATCACGTCAACTATCTGCAAAGTAACGGTTCCGGGCTCCTCAAACGCGTACTCAACTTGTGCCTGCTCACTGAATACAGTAGGATATATCACTACACTTAAACCCAGCCGGGACGGCTCCGAGCCCAGACCTGTTTGCACAGGATCACTCGGACCACTCTCAATAGAATTAGAGCTCACAGACTGCACGAAATACCAATGCTTTCCGATATCTGAACTTGGGCGATCTGTTACCGCGGTTCTTCCGGTAATAGCAATCAAATTGCGCGCATCCTGAGCAGCCATCGTAACATCAGGCTCTATTTCGCTTGTTACGCGATATACAGCATAGCGTGCAGGAGCTTCGTCAGGAGGATCCCACGCCAGGCGGAATGTTCCACCGTCGAGCGTTACAACTAAGTTACGGGGAGCAGACGGCGCAATCTGATCCTTCCAGTCCATGGATGGCGTAAGCGCAGGGTATTGATAAAGTCCATCCCGCATGATCCGTGCAAAATTTCCCCCGCGACCGGGGAGCAAATGGCGTGCCCGAAAAAATATGCTCCCCTGAATTCCAAAATAATCCCGGTTAAAAGCGACCTGATTGGGGATTTCCATCGGACTAATCGGCGAAGATGCTTCGGTCCGATAAAGTGCATGGCCCGGATATAAATGTCGATCATCTATTTGGTCCGCCCACCAGGGTGCCAGTTTTTCATAGGCCTGGGCACCTCCGAAGGGCCAATACAATTGCGGCGCGAGGTAATCAATAGTCTTTTGTCTGATCCAGGCCGTGGCATCCGCGTAGATTACGCTGTAAGCGTCAAGCCCGCGAATTCCTGACGGCACGTTATTCTTCCAAATACCAAACGGACTTATCCCAAACTTGATTGCAGGATCAAATAAGCGTAAACTGTCGGCAACCTGTGCGATCAGAAGGTTTACATTATCCCGACGCCACTCAAACAGGCTCGAGAACCCTCGACTCTCGGTCTGGAATGTCTGGCTGTCCTGCGTAGTGATCTGATTGGGGGGATACGGATAGAAATAGTCGTCAAAATGGACCCCGTCAATCTTGTATCGACGTGCTACATCCATAATGATGGATACAACGTAATTGCGCACCTCCTCTTTTCCTGGATCCAGCAGTGTAAGCGGTCCAGCTGTGTAGGTCCACTCTGGATGTGTTACCGTAACATGGTTATTTGCCGGTGTTGATAATGAACCGTTGTTGGCCCGATAAGGATTAAACCATGCATGCAGCTCCATGCCTCGACTACGAGACTCTTCAATGGCAAACGCCAAAGGGTCATAACCGGGATCCTCTCCCTGCCTGCCCGTTAGGTAGTGGGACCACGGCTCATAGTTGGATTCGTACATGGCATCCCCGATCGAGCGCACCTGGAAAATAACCGCATTGACCCCTGCATTTTGGAGATGATCCAGAAGCTGTCGCAGGTCCCTCTTCTGCTGAGATTCACCTGCTCCCTGCCGCGGCCAATCCAACCCATAAACCGTTGCGATCCAGGCTGCCCGGAATTCATGCTTGGGAGGCTCATTGATTTGGGCCTGTGTGCCCGGCAATATCGCAAACAGCATCACCGCCAAGAGACATAACTGAATCCAGGATCTCAACACCATGCCCTATGTATGTCCAGGAAACGCATTTAATGCAAAGCAGTGAGCTACCACTCAATTTACAATTTGGGAGCTATACGGCCTGCTCAGCGCCACGTGAGGGATCTAGATGAGCAGTTGGCCGAAGCAGCGGTTATTCCTACAACTCTCCGTAACCTTGCAGATATAATCACAAATGCTATCCTTGAGGCTTCACTCACATGGCCGAACCCACGCCACATTGTGAACTGGCCTTCAATAGCGTCATCGCATTGTTTTTTGGCTGGAACAACACCAACTAACTATTAAAAGGCAATCTCAGTCAGGAATGGGGAATGTCTTAGTAACACTGGGATCCGCCTTCTTCCAATTTTTCTTCAGTCTGGCAGTTGCCTCCTTGTGTGCGTCTTTATCCCCCTTCATTTTTGCGGCAGCAACCATACCAATGAAGGACAATGACCGCCCCGGTGCCCTTGCCAAAGAAGTTTCGAATGCTTTCATTGCTTTCGCCCCCTTGCCAGCCTTCAGGTAATACTCGCCAAGGCGTTCATACGTCGGTTTTGCAGGTTTGGGAGGACCGAATTCCATCGGTCTGGCCGCCTCCATTTCCGCTGCTGTCTCGAGTAAATCAATTGCACCGTCCAGATTGCCCTCCAATTCCAAGAGTTGCGCCTTTAGTTGGTGCTGAAGCAATTCCCCTTCCTCTGCGCCCTCCAAATGCATCAGCTCGCTAAGTGCCTTACGTGCCTTCTCCTCGTCACCACTTGCCAGCGCCGCACTGCCTCTTATAAATAGAAGGTCCGCCATACTGTTGGGACTCAGTCCCTCAGGATCAAATTCAATTTTTGCATATTCCGAGTCCCACCGCTGCGTTTCGACCAAATAAGAAATCGTCATAGACACCAAATGCCTACGTGCCAACCTGCTACCACCTTCCTCAGCGTCGCTGATCATGTCTTTGAGCAACCCCTCCGCTTCTGCATGGCGACCCTGTTGTAAGTAAGCGTAAGCAAGCCAATGCCTAGCATGAAAAGAGCGTGCATTCACACCCAATCCTTTTCGTCGCATGCGTGCATCGCTTGCAGCAAATGACGCTTCATTGGCCGATGCTACCTCAGGCCACATTCCCAATGCAGTAAAGATGTGCGACGGCATATGAAGGGCATGGGCCGCATCAGGTGCAATGTTATAGGTGCGCG